>NZ_CAMFLB010000001.1:0-2939730 GCF_945957435.1 Serratia sp. PL7
CCCCGGGTGGCCGGAATTTGCTTTTTGTACGGCGTCCATGCTGAGTGCGCGGATGGCGTTGGCAAGCTCTTTACGAGAAGACATAACGAAACTCCAGTGCGGTTACAGTTGAGCGGCCAACATGTCTTCCAGCTTCTGCTGGTCGACGGCGAACAGGCGGATGCCTTCGGCGAGTTTTTCTACCGCCATGGCGTCCTGATTGTGCAGCCAGCGGAATTCCGCTTCGGCCAGCGGAGCGGGTTGGTGGAAGCCCTCGGTCGACGGGGTCAGCTTGCGCTCGACCGGCTGTTCGCTGTTTTTCAGCTGCTCCAGCAGGTTCGGCGCGATGGTCAGGCGATCGCAGCCGGCCAGCGCCAGGATCTGCTCAACTTTGCGGAAGCTGGCGCCCATGATCACCGTCTGGTAACGATGACGCTTGTAGTATTCATAGATGGTGCGCACCGATTTCACGCCCGGATCCTGATCGGCGTCATAGTCGGCGGCAGGCTGTTTGGCCTGGTACCAGTCATAGATGCGGCCGACGAACGGCGAGATCAGATACACGCCGGCTTCGGCGCAGGCGCGGGCCTGTGCGAAGGAGAACAGCAGCGTCAGGTTGGTGTTGATGCCTTCTTTTTCCAGCTCTTCGGCGGCTTTGATGCCTTCCCAGGTGGAAGCCAGCTTGATCAGGATGCGCGATTTGTCGATGCCCTGTTCCTGATACATGCCGATCAGTTTGCGCGCTTTGGCGACGCACATGCCGCGGTCGAACGACAGGCGGGCGTCCACTTCGGTGGAGATGCGGCCCGGCACGCTTTTGAGGATCTCGACGCCGATGTTGACCGCCAGTTTATCGCTGGCGTTGATCAGCTGGGTTTCCTTGCTGCCGCCCTGGCGGCGGGCATACTCCAGCGCTTCGGTGATCAGCGCTTTGTACTGCGGCAGCGCGGCGGCTTTCAGGATCAGCGAAGGGTTGGTGGTGGCGTCCTGGGGTTCGAACTGGCGGATGGATTCGATATCGCCGCTGTCGGCGACCACCGTGGTCAGCTGCTTGAGTGCGTCTAATTGATTCATTGATAAGCTCCTTGACCAAGCTCAACGTAGGGAAATGAGAACCTTTTTCATCATAGGGGGAACACACTGCATCATCGGGTCGAGAATGAAAATGCGCTTTTTCTGATTGTTGCGATGGATAATAACAATGAATGCCGAGTAAACCCAGGCGGAGCGCGGCTTATGCACGACCGCCATCATGGCTGCAGGCGATTTAACGCCGTCCGACCGCGTTTTCGTAATAGCCGATTCGCTCGACTTTCGGCGCCGAACCTCCCCCTTCAAACTCCGACTCCAGCCAGGCATTGACGATGGTTTTCGCCAGCTCGGCACCGATGACCCGCGCGCCCAGCGTGATGATCTGAGCATCATTGCTTTTGCGCGCCCGTTGGGCGGAGTAGGTATCGTGACATTGCGCCGCGCGAATGCCGGGCACTTTATTGGCCACGATGCTCATACCGATGCCGGTGCCGCACAGCAGGATGCCCCGCCGATGTTTTTCCTCCCGTATCGCCTGTGCGACGCGATAGGCGATATCGGGATAGATCCCCGTTTCTGCGGTGCGATCCGTCGTGTAGTCAATGACGGGAATGTCCCGTTGTTGCAGGTGGGCGACGATCAGATCCTTCAATTCAATGGCGGCATCGTCGGCGCCGATGGCGATAGGCAGCATAGCGGTCTCCTGATTGGTAACGAAAAGGGCGGCGATCCTCGGTGGCGCCACGTTCATTACCGTATCTCTGTTTAATCAAATGTTCAATCTGTGTTCTTTTGTTTTTTCGTCGTGTTTTCTGTTTGCGCCTGTAAAAGGTGACTTTCGTCACTAAAAAAGAGGTTTTAATCGTTATTCATCCTCATGTAGACGGGTTTTTGAGCGATATCACACTTTGATAAGTTCACTGTGGGCAAATTGAACGCGTGGCGTTAGTGTTCATTTGTTCTTTGTGTGTGTTAATGATCAAAATAAGTTCCCCTACCAGAGGAGAGTGCTATGTGTCAGACCTGCATGACAGAGGCGAAAATGGCGGCCGGTATCCCCGAGATCATGAAGGCGGTTGTGGCGTACGCCCCGAAAGATTACCGCCTGGAACAGGTGCCGGTACCGAAGATTGGCCCGAAAGAGATCCTGGTGAAGATCGAGGCCTGCGGCATCTGCGCCGGCGATGTTAAAGCGTTCGAAGGGGCGCCCAGCTTCTGGGGCGATGAAAAACAACCGGCATACATCAAGGCGCCGATGATCCCCGGCCATGAATTTATCGGCCACGTGGTGGGATACGGCGAAGGCGTCGAGGGCTTCAATCTCGGCGATCGCGTGATATCAGAACAAATCGTTCCCTGCTGGCAATGCCGCTTCTGCAACCGCGGTCAGTATTGGATGTGCGAAAAGCATGACCTGTACGGTTTCCAGAAAAACGTCAATGGCGGCATGGCCGAGTACATGAAGTTCACCAAAGAGGCGATTAACTATCACGTGCCGGCCGACTTGCCGATCGAAAAAGCCATTCTGATCGAACCCTATGCTTGCTCCTTCCATGCGGTGCAACGCGCCAATATCAAACTGGGCGATGTCGTGGTGCTGGCCGGCGCCGGCACCCTGGGGCTGGGCATGATCGGGGCGATCAAAAAGTCCGGGCCCTCGAAGCTGGTGGTGCTGGATCTGTCCGACGAGCGTCTGGCGCTGGCGAAGCGCTTCGGCGCGGATGTGACGCTGAACCCGACCCGTGACGACGTGCCCGCGGCGGTTAAAGCGATGACCGACGGCTACGGCTGCGACATCTACATAGAGGCGACCGGCGCCCAAAAGTCCGTGGAACAGGGCCTGACGTTGATCCGCAAACTCGGCACCTTCGTCGAATTTTCCGTGTTCAAGGATCCGGTGACCGTCGACTGGAGCATCATCAGCGACCGCAAGGAGCTGGACGTGCTCGGTTCGCACCTCGGCCCTTACTGCTACCCGCTGGTTATAGAAGGCATCGCCAATGGCGATCTGCCGACCGAAGGCGTGGTGACGCATACGCTGCCGCTGGAACAGTTCGCCGAGGGCTTCGAGCTGATGAAGCGCGGCATCGGTTCAATCAAAGTGGTGCTTAATCCAAACCTCTGAAACCTGCATCGTTCTTCGGGTGCGGGCGAGCCTGCGCCTCCATAATCACATGTGCTGGGGTGTTCTATGTTGCATGGACTGATTCATCGCATTGGTCTGTCACCGAAACTGCTGCTGGGCTATGCCGGCGTGTTGGTGTTCATGATGGGCGAAGGGCTGGAACAAGGATGGCTGTCGCCTTATTTGATTGGCAAAGGGCTGAGCATTCAGGAATCGGCGCTGCTGTTCAGCGTTTATGGCTTTGCGGCCGCGATCGCCGCCTGGTTTTCCGGCGTGCTGGCGGAAATCTTTACCGCCCGGCGGGTGATGTTGGCCGGCCTGCTGCTGTTCTTGTTCGGTTCGGTGTGCTTTTTGACGTTTGGCCTGCCGAGCAACAACCTGGCGATCATGGTGCCGACCTATGCGCTGCGCGGCTTGGGCTATCCGCTATTTGCCTACGGTTTTCTGGTGTGGGTGGCGTATGAGGCGCCGCCGGAAAGGCTGGGGTCGGCGGTGGGGATTTTCTGGTTCGTCTACAGCGGCGGGCTCAGCGTGCTGGGCGTGCTGTATTCCAGCATCATGCTGCCTTATCTCGGCGAGATCCACACGCTGTGGAGCGCGCTGATTTTCGTCGTGCTGGGCGCGGTGATTGCGCTGATGCTCAATCGCGACGACGGCGCGGCACAGAGCGGCAACCGGGAAAAAGCGTCGCTGGGTTACGTCTTGAAAGGCATCACCATCGCGTTTGAAAACCCGAAGATTGGCCTGGGCGGCATCGTGCGCACCATTAATACCTCTGCGGCTTACGGCTTCGTCGTATTCATGCCCATGTACATGATGGATATGGGGTTCACCCGCACGCATTGGCTGCAGATGTACGCCGCGCTGTGGACGGTCAACATCATTTTCAACCTGATTTTCGGCGTGATCAGCGACGGTCTCGGCTGGCGCAATGTGGTGATGTGGTTCGGCTGCGTCGGCTGCGCCTTGACCACGCTGATGTTCTACTACGTGCCGCAATTCTTTGGCGCCAACTA
Organism: Serratia sp. PL7; assembly: GCF_945957435.1. Classification (NCBI taxonomy): domain Bacteria; kingdom Pseudomonadati; phylum Pseudomonadota; class Gammaproteobacteria; order Enterobacterales; family Yersiniaceae; genus Serratia; species Serratia sp. PL7. Next base: position 4,153 of record NZ_CAMFLB010000001.1, read on the forward strand.
CCTGCTGACCGTTTGTGCCGCCGGTTTGTTCGGCGCCTGCCTGGCGGCGTTCGTGCCGCTGTCGGCCATCATGCCGTCGCTGGCGCCGAACAATAAGGGCGCGGCGATGTCGATTCTCAATCTGGGCGCCGGCCTGAGCACCTTTGTCGGCCCGGCGGTGGTGGGGCTGTTTATCGGCAGTCTCGGCACCGTTGGCGTGATCTGGATCTTTACCGGCTTGTACCTGTTCAGCGGCGTGCTGATGAAATTTGTCACGCTGCCGAAGGAAAGCGCGACGGCGTCGGAAGAACGCGGCGCGAGTTTGGCGAAAATATCCTGACCGAGGGTGAAGTTCACAGTTTTAAGGGGAAATATATGATTAATCATCAAACTACGGCGCCGCGCGAGCTCTCGCTGCAGGGCAAGGTGGCGCTGATTACCGGCGGCGCTGCGGGGATCGGCCTCGCTATCGCCGAACGCTATCTGCAAAACGGCGCGTGCGTGGCGCTGCTCGATCGGGCGCCACAGGTTGCGGAAGTGGCGCGACAGCTGGACGCCGAGGCGGCGTTGGGCGTCGTGGCCGACGTCACCGATGCCGCGTCGGTGGAGCGGGCGGTGGCGCAGATTGAGGCGCATTTCGGGCGGCTGGACGTGCTGGTCAACAGCGCCGGCATCGTCGCGCTGCATCCTGCTGAGGAACTGCCGGAAACGGCGTGGGATGCAACCCTGGCGGTCAATCTGAAAGGCGTGTTTCTTACCTGCCAGGCGGTAGGGCGCCGTTTCATTAGTCAGCGCGGCGGCAGCATCATCAATCTCGCCTCGCAGGCGGGGGTGGTGGCATTGCCGAATCACCTGGCCTATTGCGCCAGCAAAGCGGGCGTGATCGGGTTGACTCAGGTGCTGGCGCTGGAGTGGGGGCCGCACAACGTGCGGGTCAACGCCATTTCACCCACCGTCGTTTTGACGGAGCTGGGCCGTAAGGCCTGGTCTGGCGAGGTGGCTGAGCAGATGAAGCAGAAAATCCCGCTGCGGCGCTTTGCTGAGCCGCAAGATATCGCCGCCAGCGCCCTGTTTTTGGCCGGCGACGCGGCGGCGATGATCACCGGCGCCAACCTGGTGGTCGACGGCGGTTACACCATTCAATAATTTCTTATTCAGGCGACAGAGAGGCCGCGATGAACAGAATCATTAACGATCCCGATCACGTAGTGGAAGACGCCATTCAGGGCTATAGGCTGGCCCACCCAGACTATTACGCCGCCACCGACAATGCGCGGGTGTTGAAATATCCGCCGGCGCCGATCGCCGGCAAAGTCGGCATCGTCACCGGCGGCGGTTCCGGCCATGAGCCGGCGTTCCTGGGCTATGTCGGCAAAAACATGCTGGATGCCGTCGCGATTGGCGAGATTTTTTCATCGCCTACGGCGGGGGCTTTTCTCGACGCTTTCAAGGCGGCGGACAGCGGTGCGGGCGTCGCTTGCCTGTACGGCAACTACGCCGGCGACAACATGAACGTCAAGATGGCGATCAAGAAGGCCACGGCGGCCGGCATACGGGTGAAAACCGTGGTGGCCAACGATGATGTCGCCTCGGCGCCAGCCAGTGAGATCGACAAACGGCGCGGCGTGGCCGGCGAAATTCTGATGTGGAAGGTCGGCGCGGCGGCGGCGGCCAAGGGATACGATCTGGACGGCGTGATCGGCGCGGCGCAAAAAGCCATCGACCGGTGTCGTTCGATCGGCGTCGGCCTCAGTTCCTGCACCATTCCCGCGGTCGGCAAACCCAATTTTCATATCGAAGACGGCAAGATGGAGATCGGCATTGGCCATCATGGCGAACCGGGTATTGAGGTGTCGCCGATCCAGTCGGCGTCGGCGATGGCCGGCACCATGCTCGATTTCGTGCTCAACGACATGCCGCTGGAACAGGGGCAGGAGGTGGCGTTGCTGATCTCCGGGCTTGGCGCCACGCCGGTGATGGAGCTGTATATCTATTATGCCGAAATAGAGCGCCGATTGACGGCGAAAGGCGTGCGGGTGCATCGGCGCTACGTCGGCAATTACTTCACGTCGCTGGAAATGATGGGCGTGACGCTGACGCTGATGACGCTGGATGACGAACTGAAAACGCTGCTGGACATGCCGGCGCAATCTTTAGGCTTAACTCAGGTGGAGTGAATCATGACGGAACAAATTTCAACCCGGTACGGCAGTGAGATCGTTACGGGGCTGATAGACACCATTGTCAGCAACCGCGAATACCTGAGCGAAATAGACGGCGCCATCGGCGACGGTGACCACGGCATTAACATGTCGAAGGGATTCGCGATGTGCGGCGATGCCATTCGCGGCCGCACGCTCACGCTGGCGCAGGCGTTCGATGCGGTTTCCGATGCGCTGATGGAGGGCATCGGCGGTTCGATGGGGCCGTTGTACGGCAGCCTGTTCATGGGCATGGCGGAGAGCGTGCGCGAGCGCAGCGTGCTGGATAAGCAGGCATTTTTGGCGATGTTGCACGGCGGATTGCGCGAACTGCAGGACATCAGCAGCGCGAGCGTGGGGGACAAGTGTCTGATGGATACGCTGATACCGGCGGTAGCGGCGTTTGAGCAGGCGGCGGGGCGCGGTGACGACTTCGCCGCTGCGCTGGAACAGATGAGGAGCGCCGCGGCGCGCGGGCGCGATTCCACGCGCGAGCTGGTGGCGAAAATCGGCCGCGCCAGCCGTCTGGGCGAGCGTTCGCGCGGCGTATTGGATGCCGGCGCGGTATCTTGCTGTCTGCTCTTGACCCGATTGGCGGACGAGGTGGAGCAACGACTGAATACCGTTGCCGCCTGATCGCGTTATACTAGCGGGCATTCAGCATTGTCGGAGGGGCGTGTATCGTCCCTCCGACATGATTAACCGGCCTGCCGTGGGGAAACGTCTAACGGATGGAAAAACAAACTGTGTCCCAGGATAACGAACTGCTGACCGAAATCGCCGTTGCTTATTATCAGGATGAGATCACGCAGGAAGAGATCGCCAAAAAATTCGGCATTTCACGGATCAAAGTCGGTCGTTTGCTCAAGCGCGCCAAGGAAGAAGGCATCGTCGAGATCAACGTGCGTTATCACCCGGTATTCAGCACCCGGCTGGAACAGCAGATGATGGAACGTTTTCCCATCAGCCGCGCGCTGATCGCGCTCGACCATCAGGACGAAGAGGAACAGCGTCGGCAAGTGGCGGCGCTGGTGTCCAACTATCTGGCGATGTCGCTGAAAGACGATATGGTGTTGGCGGTTGGCCAGGGACGCAACGTGGCGGCGATTGCCGATCACGTCGGCAACGTGACGGAGCGCAACTGCAAGTTCATCTGCGGCATCGGCGGTACTCACCGTCCGGGCGATGCGATCAATGCCGACCATATCAGCCGGCGCTTGGCGAAGAAGTTCGGCGGCAGCAGCGAGACGCTTTACGCGCCGGCCTACGTTGAAAATCGCGCGCTGAAAGACGCCTTCATGCAGAACGGCACGATCAAGGAAACCCTGGATCGCGCGCGTAAGGCCGATGTGGCGTTAGTCGGCATTGGCGACATGAATGAAAACAGCTATATGGTGAAATTGGGATGGTTCACGCCGCACGAGATTATCGACGCCAGCCTTAATCAGGGCGTGATCGGCGACATCGCCGGCTATGACTTTTTCAATGCCCAGGGGCAGCATGTCGACACGGTAATGAATGACAGAGTGATCGGGCTAAGCATCGATGAGCTGCGCAAAATCCCTTGCGTGATCGCCATTGCTTCCGAGAATACCAAGGCGTTGGCGATTTTGGGCGCTTTGCGTACCGGTGCCATCGACATTATCGCCACCAGCGCGCTCAATGTGCGCACTATCCTCAACATGTCGCAATAGCGGCACCTGCAAAAATAAAGGGTTCAGCGCCAGGCTGAACCCTCAACGATCTCCTCATTTGACCGATTATTTGCTCAGGTTGACGTCGATCGCCTGATAGAAGGCGTTGGCGGTGTCGGCTATGTCCCACACGGCAAGGATCACGTGCGAACCGCTGCGATCTGCCGGTATGTTGCACTGGTGGGTGACCTGCGCGGCAGGGATGGCACCGCCGTCGTTGAACTGGCAGAACGGCGTCAGGTCAAAGGAAGCGCGGGTCAGCGGCTGCGAAGCGTCCCAGTTCGGCTTGGTGATGAAATAGCGCCAGCTGGTGGTGCTGTGACGCGCGGTCAGCTTCCAGGTAAAGGAGTTCGGGCCGGTTTTCAGGTTGAGCTTGTTCCAGCGCGTCGGCGTTTGCTGATCCAGTTCGAAGAAGGTGGACTTGTCGGCGCTGGCGATGTGGCCGTCAGCCGGACCGGCCTGCGGGAAGCCTTTCAGGCCTTCGACGCTCTGCGGTTCGTACTGCACGCTGCCGCACTGCGTGTTGAGCTGCAGTTTGCACTGGTAGGCGCGGCTGGCTGGCGACTCGACATAACCGTGAGCATTCGCCTGTTGCGAAACGCCGAACATGGCCGCGCTCAGCAGGCCCAGAGAGAGCAGGGTACGGGAAGTTTTGTTCATAAGTCACTCCTGACTGAAATAATGTTGTAAGTTGAGCGTATTTCACCGACAAAATGAGAGAGTAATAACGCAATTGGAAATAACCCTTCTTGTCGGCTTGTTTTATTTTTATCATTCTGGTCATGCGATAGAGCGGAATGTTTTAACGGCTATTAACGAAAATTATTATGATGACGATCTTTGATCGTTAGGCTGAATTTATTTAACTGTCGCTGTGTAAAAGTAGGGCGCTATGATGAATTTTATATCAGGTCGTGATGAATAGTATTTAAGATAGCGCTCTCATTTATGAAGTATATTGCTTGTTGCTATGAGTACCCTTGTTCGATTTGATCGATTTTTGTGCGCCACCACCTTGGGAATTTAGTGTCATTTTTCTTATTTTATTTTAAAGAGGAATTTGTATGACTAGATTATCCCTGGACGCGATTAAAATAATCAGCACCATCAAGAGCACCGGATCTTTCTCTATGGCGGCGGAGGCACTGCATAAAACGCCTTCGGCGATTTCTTATCGGGTTTCCAATATTGAAAGCAAACTCTGCGTGAAACTTTTTCATCGCAATGGCCCCATGATTACCCTGACGGATGAAGGGGAGTTTCTCCTGCAGGAGGGCAGCTGGATATTAAATGCGGTGCAGGATCTGGAAAGCCGGGTGCGCAACATCCCCAAGCTGGACAATAATATCCGCTTGGCGGTAGACACCTTCTTCCCGTTGGAAACCCTGACGCAGGATATCCGCGACTATATTCAGCATTGCCCGAACGCCAGTATCTCGGTGCAGCGGGAAGCGTTGAACGGTACCTGGGATGCGCTGAAGAACAACCGGGCGGATCTGATCATCGCCATCGGCCAAATTCCCGACAGTGTACAGGCCAAAACCCTGATGCTCGGCAAGCTCAACTTTGTGCTATGCGTGTCGCCTTCGCACCCGTTCGCGGCGCAGAGAAAACCGGTGTGCAAGAAACAGCGGTTGAACGACATCGTGGTGGTGATCGCCGACAGCAGCCACGAGCTGCCCAAGCGCAATCACGGCACGCTGCCCTTGCAGCGTCAGTTGGTGGTATGCGACGTGGAAAGCAACCTGGCGCTGCTCAAACGCGGCATCGGCCACGCTTTTCTGCCGCCTGCTTTGATCGAAAAGGAATTGGCCAGCGGCGAACTGGTGACGGTGCCGGTGGAAATGCAAAAGGGCGACGAAATGATTTGGCTGGCGTGGCACCCGGCCAGCAAGGGCGCCGGGTTTAACTGGTGGCATGAGCGGCTGACGCGCAAAAGCGATGTCTACAGCCTGATGGGCCGCGAAGTGGTACGGGATGGCGGCTATCCGTGGTGCCACAACTGATGGAATAGACACGAAGGGACGCGAAAATCAAACGGTTAACTCAATGAAAACCCCGCAGCATTCGGCTACGGGGTTTTTTTACGACTTACGCCACGCGGCCCACCTTCAGCCAGGCGCTGTCTGAGCCCGGCGCCGAGGTGATGTAACCCCACTTGGTCTGCCAGACGTAACCCTGATAGGACACCAGTGCACCCTGCGCGTAAGTGGTGCCCGGCACGTAGGCCGGCGCGGTCATGATCGGCAGGTTGCCGGGGCCGACGCCGGTGTAGCGCAGCCCGGTGCCCATATCCAGCTGGCTGTCGTCGTAGTCCGCGGCGTTGAAATAGCGATCCAGTGCGGCCAGCAGATCGCCGTTGCGGTTGTCTTGCCCCAGATGCCAGAACATCACGCCGCCCAACTGCTGCTGCTTGATGTATTTCGCTTTGTATTTGAAGCTCTCGGCATCGTCATAGGTGACGAACAGCCCTTTCTGCGCATGATACAGGTAAGGGGTTTTGGTCTTGTCGTTCCACAGCCGCTGATAGCCGTAGTTGCCCTGCAGCATCTGCTCCAGCTGGCGATAGGAAGCGATACGCGGATCCTTGTCGCGTACGCACTCTTCGCAACCCACCAGCCAGTAATCGGTATTCGGATACGGATCTTCACCCGGCGTGCTGTGGCTGCTGTACTGGCCGCCGTTGCTGCCGCTGACGCCCTTGAAGGCGCGGCCGTAGAAGGGGACGCCCATCACGATTTTGGCGCTCGGCACGCCTTCCATCATCAGGTGTTGCTGCACCGCAGCGTCGACCGTCAGGCTGAACGGGCTGGGGAAGGCGCGGGTCAGCTCTTCCCAGCTCCAGCCCAGATTGGCTTCGCGCAGCGCGTTGTAGAAGGTCGGCCCGGCCGCGTCGCCGAACAGCGCCGCCTGGTGGTTGGTTACCTTCTCCCAAGGGCCGGCCAGATCGTAGGTCATCAGGTTAATGTAATCGAGCGGCGCGACGATCTGCGCCAGCTTGCTGTAATAGCGCGACAGGAAGAAAGCGCCGCCGGCGCCGGCGATGGTCAATTGATACGGCAGCACCTGGCGGCCGTCGGTGACGGTTTGCTGGTTCAGCAGGGTGCGGATCTCCTGCAGCGCGGCGATGAAACCGTCTACTTCCGCCGCCTGCGGATACTCCCAGTCGATGTCCACGCCGTCGAAGCCGTAATCCTTCATGATGCGCACGCAGGATTGGGCAAACTTGGTGCGCGACGCCGGGGTCTTCACCGCGTTGACGTAGTTGGCGTGCGACACACCCAAATCGTTGGAGTAGTACCAGCCGCCGATGGAGAACATGATGCGCAGGCTGGGGTTGTGCGCTTTGAGCGCGGTCAGACGATTGACCACATCGCGCGCCTTGGCGTCGTTGGTGGCCGGATCCCAGGCGCATTCCAGATTGCTGTTGATATCCAGGAACGAGAAGTTGATGTGCGTCAGCTGTTTGGCTTTGGCCGGCGTGATGTTGGAAACCGGGAACGGCACGACAGACGTATCGGTCTCGGTGTAATTATTGATTTGGTTGGTCGGAATAAAATAATACCCAATAACCGCTTTACGTGTGGACATGGCATTTCTCCAGAGTGGATGTTTTTATGATGGGGAAATATTTCCCGTTGCCATTAATGTTTATTTTTAGTGAAAACAAAAGTCGAAATAAATCACAATGACAATGAATTTTTATTCACTGCTGCACAAATTGGCGCTGATGAGTTGTGCCAGCGCTCAGCATGAATGAATTCGACCATAGGGGCTGTATTTATTCATTTGCTTTGTAATAGCATCCTTAATTAGATTCTGAATATCCGATGTCCCACCGGCCGTGATTGGCATTTAATTAAAAATAAAAAAGGAGATGAGCTATGTCCAGCATAGAGCCTGACGCTGTTGGCTTAATAGTCCAGCGAGTATGTGAATATCTTCAGCCGGTATTGAACGCCATTCTGGCCGGCGTGATGGCGCTATTACACGGTGCCTATCGCAACGTGGGTATTCGGCGCCGTTTATTGAATGCGGCGATGTGCGCGTTATTGGCCTGGACGGTGCGCGATGCGCTGGCGTTGATGGGCCTGGAATTAAACTGGGCGAATTTGGCCAGCGTACTGATTGGTTTTATGGGGGCGGATTACATCAACGCCTTAATTAAAAAATTCATCGGCAAAAAGACGGGGTTTAAAAATGTTAAATGACATCGAAGAGATTCGCTTTACTGCCCGCAGCGAAGAAAACCTGCGCGGCGTACACCCGGATCTGGTGCGCGTTATTCGTCTGGCGCTGCGTTATTCCCTGGTGCCGTTTTCCGTCAGCGAGGGGCTGCGCAGTATGGCGCGCCAGCGGGAAATGGTGCGCGCCGGCAGCAGCCAAACGCTGCGCAGCCGCCATCTGACCGGTCACGCGGTGGATGTGGTGGCGATGCCGGCGGGTGTGGTCTCCTGGGAGTGGGATTACTACGCGCAGATTGCGGTGGCGGTGCGGCGCGCGGCGCGTGAATGCGGCATCATCGTCGAATGGGGCGGCGAATGGAAAACCCTCAAGGACGGCCCGCACTTCCAGCTGACGTTCCGGGACTACCCGGCATGAGCGGTTGGCTGCAAAAACTGATGCAGGGCGGGTTGCTGCTGCTGTTGCTGGCGGCCATTTGCCTCGGTGGCTACAGCTCGCTGCTGTCGCACCAGTTGGCGTCTGTGCGCCAGCAGGCGGAGGAACTGCAAAAAAGCCTGGCGCAGCAGGCCGGACTAATCGCCACCCTGCAGACTCAGGATGCGCAAAACCGTGCGTTGATGGCGGCGCAGCAGCGGCAGGAACAGCAGCTGCGCCAACAACACGAGGCTTATCAGAGGAAATACCGTGACGCGATTAAAAACGATCCCTGCGCTGCTCAGCCTCTGCCTGGCGCTGTGCTTGAGCTCCTGCGCCCGGCCGCCGGCGCCGCAGGCCGTGCCGCTGTTGCCCCCTGAGTCGGTATTCGCTCCCTGTGAGCAGCCGCAGTTGCAGGGGAAGACCTGGGGCGATGCGGTAAGCTATGCCCTGGCGTTACAAACCTCGTTACACATTTGCGCCGGCCAGGTGGATACGCTCAACGCCTGGCGCGCCATGCTGCCGCCGCGCTGACGGCGGCGTTTCTTTGCTCGTCCCGCAGACCTTCTTTTTTTACTTTTAAAACGGAATTTCGACCAAGGTTATGGCGCGCTTCAAAGTTTGTGAGGTTTCTCTCACTATACTTCAAGGCTGTGCCCTGTCATTGTACTTGGGCGCCATGGCCCACGGCAGGGCGCAGCCTCAAAGCCTTACCTCAACATAAAAGCAAAAAACAAAGGAATCCATAATGGACGAACAGCTCAAACAGAGTGCCCTTGATTTCCATCAGTTTCCTGTCCCAGGGAAGATCCAGGTTTCCCCTACCAAACCGTTGGCGACCCAGCGCGATCTGGCGCTGGCCTATTCGCCGGGCGTCGCCGCGCCTTGCCTCGAGATCGCCGAAGATCCGCTGGCGGCCTACAAATACACCGCGCGCGGCAACCTGGTGGCGGTGATTTCCAACGGCACGGCGGTACTGGGGCTGGGCAATATCGGCGCGTTGGCCGGTAAGCCGGTGATGGAAGGCAAGGGCGTTTTGTTCAAGAAGTTTTCCGGTATCGACGTATTTGATATCGAAGTGGATGAGCATAACCCTGACAAATTAATCGACATTATTGCCGCGCTGGAACCGACCTTCGGCGGTATCAACCTGGAAGACATCAAGGCGCCGGAGTGTTTCTACATCGAACAGAAACTGCGTGAGCGCATGAAGATCCCGGTGTTCCACGACGACCAGCACGGCACGGCGATCATCACCACTGCGGCGGTGCTCAACGGCCTGCGCGTGGTGAAGAAGAACATCTCCGACGTACGGCTGGTGGTGTCCGGCGCCGGTGCGGCCTCTATCGCCTGTCTGAACCTGCTGGTGGCGCTGGGGCTGCGTCAACAGAACATCACCGTCTGCGATTCCAAAGGCGTCATCTATAAAGGCCGCGACGCCAACATGGAGCAGACCAAAGCCGCCTATGCCATCGAGGATAACGGTCAGCGCACGCTGGGCGACGCCATCCCGAACGCCGACATCTTCCTCGGCTGCTCCGGCCCGGGCGTCCTGACGCAGGATATGGTGAAAACCATGGCGCGCGATCCGCTGATCATGGCGCTGGCCAACCCGGAACCGGAAATTCTGCCGCCGCTGGCCAAAGCGGTGCGCCCGGACGCCATCATCTGTACCGGCCGTTCCGACTACCCGAACCAGGTGAACAACGTCCTGTGCTTCCCGTTCATTTTCCGCGGCGCGCTGGACGTGGGCGCCACCACTATCAACGAAGAGATGAAACTGGCCTGCGTGCATGCCATCGCCGATCTGGCGCTGGCGGAGCAGAGCGACGTGGTGGCTTCCGCCTATGATGACCAGGATCTCTCCTTCGGCCCGGAATACATCATTCCGAAACCGTTCGATCCGCGCCTGATCGTCAAGATCGCGCCGGCGGTGGCCAAGGCGGCGATGGATTCCGGCGTGGCGACGCGCCCGATCGAAGACTTCGACGCCTATGTCGAGAAGCTGGCGGAGTTCGTCTACAAAACCAACCTGTTCATGAAGCCGATCTTCTCGCAGGCGCGCAAAGAGGTGAAGCGGGTGGTGCTGGCGGAAGGCGAGGAAGAGCGCGTGCTGCACGCCACGCAGGAGCTGGTGTCGCAGGGGCTGGCTTTCCCGATCCTGGTCGGCCGCCCGAGCGTGATCGAGATGCGCCTGAAAAAGCTGGGTCTGCAGCTAACGCCGGGCAAAGATTTCGAAGTGGTGAACAACGAGTCGGACCCGCGCTTCAACGAATACTGGGGCGAGTACTACCAGATCATGAAACGCCGCGGCGTTTCGCAGGAACAGGCGCGCCGCGCGGTGATCGGCAACCCGACGCTGATCGCCGCCATCATGCTGCACCGCGGCGAAGCGGATGCGATGATCTGCGGCACCATCGGCAGCTACCACGAGCATTACGACGTGGTGAAGAACGTGTTCGGCTTCCGTGAAGGCGCGCACGTCGCCGGCGCGATGAACGCGCTGCTGCTGCCGAGCGGCAACACTTTCATCGCCGACACCTACGTCAACGACGATCCAACGCCGGAACAGCTGGCGGAGATCACCCTGATGGCGGCGGAAACCGTGCGCCGCTTCGGCATCGAACCTAAGGTGGCGCTGCTGTCTCACTCCAGCTTCGGTTCGTCTGATTGCCCGGCGGCGCGCAAGATGCGTAAAACGTTGGAGCTGGTGAATGAGCTGGCGCCGGAGCTGGAGATCGACGGCGAAATGCACGGCGACGCCGCGCTGGTGGAAAGCATCCGTCACGATTTGATGCCGGACAGCCCGCTGAAAGGCTCAGCCAACCTGCTGATCATGCCGAACATGGAAGCGGCGCGCATCAGCTACAACCTGCTGCGCGTCTCCTGCTCGGAAGGGGTGACCGTCGGGCCGGTGCTGATGGGGGTCGCCAAGCCGGTGCACATCCTGACGCCGATCGCCTCGGTGCGCCGCATCGTCAACATGGTGGCGCTGGCGGTAGTGGAAGCCCAGACCGAACCACTGTAAGCCCGGGTTGAGTGACTGGCCCCCTGCGCCGTTGGCGCCGGGGGCTTTTTTATTTCCAGTGGACGTGGTACAAATAATCGTCAAATATGTACATGTACAGGTAAAGAAAATGACTACGATTAGCTACACGGCGGCGAGAAACAATTTGGCCGAGGTGCTTTTGGAAGCGCAAAAACAGCCGGTGGAAGTGACGCGCCGCGGACACGATGAGGTTTACATCATCAGTAAGGCCGACTATGAGGTTTTGGTCAAAGCCAAAGTGAAAGCGCGCATTCAGGCTAAACACGCGGATACGATTAAGGCGCTGGCGAATAGATGATCTTTTTGACCGCAGAGGATATTGCGGAGTTCAATGCTGAAATTGTGCCTCACGGCCGCCAGGAAGGCAGCAAAGTTGAGGCTGTAGCCAACCGCGTGCTCAATGCTTACCACTACGAGAACGTCACAGACGTTTACCGCTTGGCCGCGCTCTATCTCATCGCCATCAGCCACGGTCACATTTTTCTTGATGGCAACAAACGTACGGCCTTCCAAAGCATGGCGCTATTTCTCGGTATTAATGGCATTGCACTGCGGGAAGACGCAGAACTGGTCGAAATTACGGTTGAAGCAGCTCAAGGCCGCCTCAACGTTGAACAAGCCGCTGAACACTTACGCCGGCTAACCGAATAACCCCCCTGCTCATTTCTTACAGCGCGCGGCGATGGCGCGAATATCCTGCGGCGTAGTGCGACAACAGCCGCCGATCAATTGTGCGCCGAGCGCGCGCCACTCTGTCGCCTGATCGACCAGGCTGCCGTGCTCGCCGCCGCACGCGTGCCAGGTTTTGCTGATCGCATCGTAGTGCTCGCCGGAGTTCGGATAAACCAGCAGCGGTTTGTCGGCCAGCGCGCCCAGTTGGCGCAGCGCCGGGGCGACCTTGTCCAGCGCGATGCAGTTGATGCCGATCGCCAGCACCTGCGGATTGCCGCGCAGCGCGGACAGGACTTCCGTCAGCGGCGTGCCGTCGCTGAGATGTTGGCTGTCGCGCAGGGTGAAGGCGAACCAGGCGCCGAGCGTCGGGAACTCCTGCAGCAGCGTCAGCAGCGCCTGCAGTTCGGTGAACGACGGCAGCGTTTCGCAGGCCAGCAGATCGACGCCGGCGGCGGCCAGGGCTGCGAGGCGCGGCCGGTGGAAGGCAATCATGTCATCCTGCGCCAGCCGGTAGTCGCCGCGGTATTCCGAGCCGTCGGCCAGATAGGCGCCGTACGGGCCCACCGAACCGGCGATCAGCAGCGGCGCCGCCTGCGGGTGCGCGGCCAGATAATCGCGGCGCGCGCGTTGCGCCAGCTGCACGCTTTTGGCGATCAACGCCAGCGATTGATCCTGATCCAGGCCGCGGCGCAAGAAGCCCTGCGGCGTGGCCTGATAACTGGCGGTGATGGCGCACTGGGCGCCGGCGTTGAAATAATCGAGGTGTATCTGATAGATAAGCTCGGGATTTTCAATCAGCACCTTGGCCGACCACAGCGGATCGGTCAGATCGCAGCCGCGCGCTTCCAGCTCGGTGGCCAGCGCGCCGTCCAGGATCAGCGTGGGGTGTTCGGCCAGCAGGCGGGCGACAGGGTTGTTAACCGACATGTTGTTCTCCCAAAGCGTTTTTTTGCCCGGCGCGCCGGGTCAGGAAATAGGTGAGGTAGCACAGGGCGACGAACGGCAGCCCGCAGTAGAGCGCGATGCGCTGCTCCGGATCGAACGCCAGCCCGATGCAGGCCAGCAGGCACAGCGCAAAGCCGAGGATCGGCGTCAGCGGGTAGCCGGGCGCGCGGTATTTCAAGCCGCTTATCGGCTGGCCGCTGCGCAGGTAGGCGCGGCGGAAAGCATAGTGGGCCGCGCAGATGCTCAGCCACACCGCCACCACCGCAAAACCGGAGATCGCCGACAGGGCGACAAACACCGTGTCTGGCGCGATCACGCTGGTCAGCAGCGCCAGCACGCCGCCGAGCATGCTGAAGGTCAGGGCGTTGATCGGAATGCCGCGCGCATTGACGCGCGCAAAGTAGGCCGGCAGGGTGCGCTGGTGGGCCAGCGACCACAGCATGCGCCCTGAAGCGTACAGGCCGGAGTTGGCCGCCGACAGGATGGCGGTCAGGATCACGAAGTTGAAGATATCGGCGGCGTAAGGCACGCCGATGCGTTCAAACACCAGCACGAACGGGCTTTTGACGATCCCCGCCTGATCCATCGGGATCAACGCCGCCAGCACGAAGACCGTGCCGATAAAGAACAGCATCAGGCGGATCACCGTGGTGCGGATCGCCAGCGGTACGACTTTTTCCGGGTTCTCGGTTTCACCGGCGGCAATGCCGATCAGCTCCGTGCCGGAGAAAGCGAAGTTCACCGCCACCATGGTCATCAGGATCGGCAGCGTGCCGTGCGGCAGCCAGCCGGAAGCGGTCAGGTTATGCAGGAACGGCGCCGGCGTGCCGTCTTTCATCGGCAGAAGACCGAACATGGCGGCACCGCCCAGTATGATGAACGCCAGAATGGTCACCACTTTGATCAGCGAAAACCAGAATTCGCTTTCGGCGAAAAAGCGGGTGGTCACCACGTTAAGCAGGAAAATGGCCGCGCAGAAGATCAGGCACCACAGCCACACCGGCGACTGCGGGAACCAGTACTGCATGCAGAATCCGGCGGCGGTGAGGCTGGAGCCGAGCGCCACCGTCCAGGTGAGCCAATACAGCCAGGCGACGGCATAGCCGGTGGCCGGCCCCAGATAGCGCGAAGCATAGACGTGAAAGGCGCCGGTTTCCGGCATCGCCACCGACAGTTCGCCCAGGCACAGCATCACCAGATACACCACCAGCGCGCCGATCAGGTAGGCCAGCAGCGTGCCGAGCGCGCCGGTGGTGGAGATGATGTAGCCGGTGTTGAAAAACAGCCCGGTACCGATCACGCCGCCCAGCGACAGCATCACCAGGTGCCGGGCCTTCATGCTGCGTTTGAACTGTCCTGCGGCGGGTGCCGATGGTTGCATAATAATCTATCCGTATAGACGTCTAAATATCTGAATGGCTATTGGTTATACCCGCAATGCTTTTTCAACGCAATGCGCAGCCGGCGATCGCCGCGTAAAAAAATCGTTAAGCCAAATCTATATGCAAATGATAATTATTATCTATAATGTCGCCATTTTCGATAATGGGGCAACATGATGAGATATCTGATTTTATTGGCGGCGTTGGCGCTTGGCGCCTGCAGCCAAACGCCGGTTAAGACGCCGGCCAGCGACGTCGTGAGTCTGGGTAGCATCACCGATCTGCACAGCGGCGCGACCCTGACGCCGGAGCAGCTGTTGACGCGATTGGCGCAGCAGCCGCGGGTGATCCTGGGGGAGAAGCATGACAATCCTTACCACCATCAGATTGAGCAATGGCTGGTGCAGCAGCTGCCGCAACGGCGGCCGCAGGGCAGCGTGCTGATGGAGATGATCAACCCGAACCAGCAGGCGCAGGTCGACAAGGTCAAACAGTGGCTGCAGAGCGATCCCACGGTGCGTGACGGCCGCGTAGCGGAACTGATCGCCTGGCAGCCGGGCTGGAAGTGGGAGCTGTATGGCGGGGTGACGATGGCGGCGATGCGTGCGCCTTACCCGCTGTGGTCGGCCAACCTGGATCGCAGCGAGATTACGGCGTTCTATCAGCAGCCGCAGTTCCCGGCGGGGCAGCTATCGGCGCAGCCGGCGGTGCGCAAGGCGCTGGAAGAGACCATCCGCACTTCGCACGGCGGCAAGATTGAGGCCGACCAACTGCACGCGATGCTGGCGATCCAGCAGCAGCGCGATCGGCGCATGGCGGAACGTCTGCTGGCGGCACCGACGCCCGCGTTGTTGATCGCCGGTGGCTATCACGCCGCCAAATCGGTGGGCGTGCCGCTGCACGTGCGGGATCTGCAACCGGCGGCGGTGCCGACGGTGCTGATGCTGGCGGAACCGGGCGTACAGGTCGATGCGAACACCGCAGACTACCTGTGGATCACACCATCAGTGAAATGAATACGTTAAGAGAGTGAAAAGGGGTGTTAATTATAGTTGCAAATGATTATCATTAGTAAATGTGATCTGCAATCATTCGCAATTAAGCAAGCTAATGCCCCTATGTTAAGTCAGTCTTACTCCCTCCCGGCCTTTGAACTGCCGCAGCCGCGCTGGGCGCGCGGCCTGCTGCTCGCCCTGGCGGCGCACGCGGCGTTGGTGCTGCTGTTTTACTGGCCGCAGACGGCGCTGGAGCCGGTGGTGTTGCCGCCGCCGGCGGTGATGATGAGCTGGGCGGCGCAGATTGAAGCGCCGGAAAGCAAGCCGCTGCCGCTGGGCGTGCAGCAGGCGGAATCCGCCGCGGCGCAGCCCGCGGAGCAGCAGCAACAGCCGGATCTGCCCAAGCTGGCGCGCGCCGATAAAGCAAAAATCGTGACGGCGCAGAAGAAGCGCGCTGAACACCGTCCCCCGCAAAAAGCGCAGCCGAAGCCGCAAGAACAGGCCAAAGAGACGCGCAATGCCGCCGCGTCCAGCGCCGCCGCGCCGCAGGCGCAGACGATCTCCCACCAGACCGCCGCCCCGATCAACAGCGACGCCAACAGCAATGCGCAGGCCAAACTGTCGTGGGAGAGCCTGGTGAAAGGCAAACTGAACCGCATCAAGGATTACCCTTTGGATGCCCGCAGCCGGCGGCGCAGCGGCATGCCGCAGGTCAGTTTCAGCGTTGACGCGCAGGGACGGGTCTCGAACGTCATGCTGCAGGTGCGTTCCGGCACCGCGTCGCTGGATCGGGAAGCGGTGGCGGTGGTGTCGCGCGCCCAGCCGTTGCCGCCGCCGCCGCCGGAGATGCTGCAACAGGGGGCCGTCAA
Source organism: Serratia sp. PL7 (assembly GCF_945957435.1). Classification (NCBI taxonomy): domain Bacteria; kingdom Pseudomonadati; phylum Pseudomonadota; class Gammaproteobacteria; order Enterobacterales; family Yersiniaceae; genus Serratia; species Serratia sp. PL7. The sequence continues at coordinate 20,538 of NZ_CAMFLB010000001.1, forward strand.
GGTGACGATGCCGATCGATTTCAATCTGGCGGAGCTGAATGCCCGCCGTTAATGCCCGCAGGCGCCGCATCGCCGTCGTGCGCCTCTTCAAACTTCGTGAGGGATTATGAATCCGCTGTTATTCACCCCGCGCCGTCGCATCGCGGCCGCGCTCTGGCTTTCTTTAGGCCTCGCCGGCGCCGCGCTGGCGCAACCGCAGCCGCCGTTGGCGGAACGCGCGCCGAAAGCGCTGACGGCGCATGGCGAGACGCGCACCGACGATTACTACTGGCTGCGCGACGACAGCCGAAAAGAACCGAAGGTGCTGGACTACCTGAAGGCGGAGAACCGCTATACCGAGCAGATGATGGCGCCGTACCAGAAGCTGCGCGCCACGCTGTATCAGGAGATGCTGGGCCGCATGAACCCTGACGATCGTTCGGTGCCGTATCAGCTCAACGGCTATCGCTATCAGGAAAGCTACGCCGCCGGTAAAGATTTCGTGCTGTATCAACGCCAGGCGCTCACCGCCGACGCGCCATGGCAAACCTTGCTGGACGCCAATCAGCGCGCGGCCGGCCATGCCTATTATCGTCTGGGGGCGATGGACGTCAGCCTGGACAACCGCCACCTGGCGGTGGCCGAAGATCTGCAGGGCCGCCGCCAATACCGCATCTCCCTGCGCCAGATAGACAGTGGGCGTTGGTCGCCGGAAACGCTGGAAAACACCTCCGGCAATATGGTGTGGGCCAACGATAACCAAACCCTGTTCTACGTGCGCAACCACCCGCAAACGCTGTTGCCATACCAGGTTTATCGCCATCAGTACGGCACGCCGACAGCGGAAGATAAGCTGGTGTACCAGGAAAACGACCCGGCGTTCTACCTCAGCCTCGGCCGCTCGTCCTCGCGCGATTACCTGATTCTGACCATCAGCGGCAACACCACCTCCGAGGTGCGCCTGATCGACGCCAACCAGCCGCAGCGCGAGCCGCAGCTGTTCGCCGCCCGGCAGAACGGCCGCGAGTATTATCTCGATCACTACCGCGGCGAGTTCTACCTGCGCTCTAACCATCAGGACCCGAACTTCGGCCTGTACCACACGGCGGCGGCGGGTAAACCCTGGCAGACGCTGATCGCGCCGCAGGCGCAGCACGAGGTGGAGAGCTTCAGCCTGTTCCGCGACTGGCTGGTGGTGCAGGAGCGCGCCAACGGGCTGGTGCAGCTGCGGCAAATCAGCTGGGACGGCAAAACCGAGCGCGCCATCCCGTTCGACGACGCCAGCTACATGGCCTGGCTGGGCTATAACCCGGAGCCGGACAGCGATCGCTTGCGCTACGGCTATTCGGCGATGACCACGCCGACCCGCACCTATGAGTGGGATCTGAACAAGGGCGAGCGCACCTTGCTGAAGCAGCAGGAGGTGAAAGGCGTCGATCCGAGCTTGTATCACAGCGAGCGCATCTGGGTCACGGCGCGCGACGGCGTGAAGGTGCCGGTCTCGCTGGTGTACCGCACATCGCTGTTCAAAAACGGGCATAACCCGCTGCTGGTGTACGGCTATGGCGCTTACGGCATGAGCATGGATCCGGCGTTCAGCGCCAACCGCATCAGCCTGCTGGATCGCGGCTTCGTCTATGCGCTGATCCACGTGCGCGGCGGCGGCGAGCTGGGGCAGAGCTGGTACAAACAGGGCAAGCTGACGCACAAACCGAACAGTTTCAACGACTTCATCGATGCTACCCAGGCGCTGATCAAAGACGGCTACGGCCAACCGGGGCGCATCTACGCCATGGGCGGCAGCGCCGGCGGCTTGCTGATGGGGGCGGTGATCAATCAGGCGCCGCAGCTGTACAACGCAGTGGTGGCGCAGGTGCCGTTCGTCGACGTGGTGACTACCATGCTGGACGACAGCATTCCGCTGACTACCGGCGAGTACGAGGAGTGGGGCAACCCGCACCAGCCGGCCGCCTATGCGCTGATGAAATCCTACAGCCCGTACGACAACGTGCGCCGGCAGCATTACCCGAACCTGCTGGTTACCAGCGGCTTGTACGACTCGCAGGTGCAGTATTGGGAACCGGCCAAATGGGTGGCGAAGCTGCGGCGCTTCAAGCAGGGCGATTCGCTGCTGCTGCTTTCCACCGACATGACCGCCGGCCACGGCGGCAAATCGGGCCGCCTCGCGCGGCTGGAAAACGGCGCGCTGGAGTTCGCCTTTATTCTGGCGGCGGATCGGCAGGCGCAGAAATAACCTTCAGCGCCGCGGCACGCTGCGGCGCAATAAAACAATAACAACCTTTTACCGCGCTTTCGGCGGGCTTTTTGCTGGGCATTGTCGGCCATCAAACCTTATTGGCTATTTCTGGGGATATATGAAAATCAAAATGATAGCGAGCCTGATCGGGGCGGGACTGGCGCTGTACGGGTCGGCTGCGGCCGCGCAGGAACAGGCGGAAAATAATAAAGGCAGCGTGGCGTTCAGCCCGCTCAACGTCTCGGCCGCCGACAGCGGCAAAAGCAGCGAAAAAGAGGCGTTGGCCCGGCCGGGCGCGTTCAGCTCGCGCGACGAAAACAAGAATCTGGAGTCGGTGGACAGCATTCTGCGCAGCATGCCGGGCACCTATACCCAGATCGATCCCAGTCAGGGGGCCGTCAGCGTCAATATTCGCGGCCTGAGCGGTTTCGGCCGGGTCAATACCATGGTCGACGGCATTACCCAGAACTATTACGGTACTTCCACGTCTGGTGTGATGTCACATGGTTCGACCAATAACCAGGCGGGGGTCTTGATAGATCCCAATTTTATCGTCGGAGTGGACGTGGCGCGCGGTGAGAACAGTGGCGGCAGCGGCGTAAATGCGTTGGCAGGCAGTGCTAACTTCCGCACAATCGGTGTCGATGATGTGATCTTTTCTGGCAATCCTTTCGGGGTGAGAACCAAATTCTCGGTCGGCAGCAACGGCATTGGCCGCAGCGGCATGATCGCCGTCGCCGGTAAGGGGCAGGCGTTTACCGATACCGGCAGCATTGGCGCGATGGCCGCGGTCAGTGGGAGCTCCATTTACTCGAACTTCAACAATGGCGACGGTATCAGCAGCGAAGATTTTGGGTACGATGAATTTATGAAGCAAAATCCCAAGTCACAGCTGTTCAAACTGGATATCAAACCGAACGAGTTCAATAGCATTGAGTTTTCCGCCAGAAACTACCAAAACCGCTTTTCTCGGCGCGATATCGATAGCCATGACCTCTACCTCAAATATCACTATGCGCCGTTTTCGGAGCTGGTGGATTTAAACCTCACCGTCAGCACCAGTAAAGGCAATCAAAAATACGACGGCGGTTCGCTGTTCACCTTCTTTAACACCAACGCGGAAAACCGCTCCGATGCGCTGGATATCAATAACACCAGCCGATTCAGCCTGCTGGATACCGATGTAGCCTTCAGCTATGGCGGCAAACTGATGCGCAACCAATACCGCAAGCATGTAGAATCGGCTATAGAGAATTCGCAGACGGCGCAGGAAGCAATAGAAAATAATACCTTTGCGCCATCCGGCGAGCAGCGAATCGGCAGTTTATATACCGGCCTGCAGCTTAACCGGGATATCTATCAGCTCGATCTCAACCTGAACTACACCAGCAACAAGCTGACCGGTTACAAGCCTGAATGCGATTATCGCGTGGAGTGCTTCCCGCAAGGGGCCGCTAGCATCAATTTGAAAGAGCAAGGGTTCAATCCTTCGGTAATGCTATCGGCACAGGTGACGCCGTGGTTGCAGCCATTCGTCAGCTACAGCAAGTCGATGCGTGCGCCGAACATTCAAGAAGTGTTCTATTCCAACTCGGGTGGCGCATCGATGAACCCGTTCCTCAAAGGTGAACGAGCGGAAACCTGGCAGGCCGGCTTCAACGCCAACGGACACGATCTGCTGGTGAAGGAAGACTCTTTACGCCTCAAGGTCGTGGGCTATACCAGTAAAGTGCGCAATTACATCTTCAGTGAATCTTACATGGTGTGCCGCAATGGACGGAAATGCAGCTATCGCGAAAATCTGGAAAACGATTGGGCCGATGCGAGCGAAGATTACTCGGACAATATGTATATCTACGTCAACTCTCTGACGCCGGTGCGTATGCATGGTGTTGAGGTTGAAGCCAACTATGATGCCGGCCGAGCCTTCGCGCGCGTCTCTTTCAGCAAACAGCACACCGAGCAGCCGACCTCCATCGCTAGCACCTATTTCGGCGCCGGGGATATCAATGAACTGCCGGACATGTACTTTACGTTGGATACCGGGGTGCGTTTTCTTGATGAATCGCTAACCGTCGGCAGCATCGTGAAATATACGGGCAAGACGCGTCGCCTGTCGCCGGATTATGAGCAGAGTGAATCGACCGGTGAAATCCTCAAGCAGGAAATGCCGAATATTCCTACCGTTATCGACCTGTACAGCACTTATCAGATCAACCGCAACGTCATGCTGAAATTCAGCGTGCAAAACGTGATGAACAAGAGCTATTCCGAGGCGTTGAACAAACTGAATATGTTGCCGATCCAAGGGGATGACGCGACGGCCGCCAACACTGCCCGTGGACGCACCTATATCTTCGGCGGGGAGGTGCGCTTCTAAACCGCAGCGGAGAAGGGTGCAGTCATGAACTGCACCCCATAAGTTGGACGATGTGAGAGTCGTAATGGGGCCTTCGAACCTCAACTGGTGAAGAAGTACCAGATCACGCAGTCCGACGAGGTTGAGCAGAAGATTATTCGTCTCTTATGCTGAAGGTTAGGGCGTTGCTCGGAATGCCGCGCACGGTGGCGCGCGCAAAGTAGGCTGGCAGGTGGCGCTGGTGGACCAGCGGCTACAGCATGCGCCCAGAAGAATACTGGCCGGAGTTGGTCGCCGACAGGATGTTGGTCAGGATCACGAAGTTGAAGATATCGGCGGCGTAAGGCACGCCGATGTGTTCAAATACCTGCACGAAGACTGTAGAACAGCATCAGGCGGATCATCGTGGTGCGGCTCGCCAGCGCACGACTTTTTCCGGATTCTCGGTTTCACAGGCGACGATGCCGATCAGCTCCGTGCCGGAGAAGGCGAAGTTCACCGCCATCATGGTCATCAGGATAGGCAGCGTGCCGATGGTGGAAATGATGTGGCCGGTGTTGAAAAACAGTCCGATACTGATCATGTCGCCCAGCGACAGCATCGCCAGGTGCCGGGCCTTCATGCTGCGTTTGAATTGTTCAGCAGCGGGTGCCGATGGTTGCATAATAATCTAACCATATAGGCACCTAAATATCTGAATGGCTATTGGTTATACCCGCAATGCTTTTTCAATGGAATGCATAGCCGGCGGTGCTGATGCTGGCGGAGCTAGGCGTACAAGTCGATGCGAACACCGCAGACTACCTGCGGATCACACCATCAGTGAAATGAATACGTATGTAAAAATAAGTTATAAAATTAATTATAATAAAAACCCATCGGGGATTATAGAGCCCCGATGGGTTTCATTAATAAATTAAAATTGTTTTGGCAAACCAGAGTCAACCCTGAGCATTTGCCCTAAAGAGAAACTCTTTGCTTGAACCATATCTGTTCCTGTTCCATAGCATGTAATCGTCGCACTTCCTGGTGGGCCTAAAATCTCAGTGATTCTAGGACCCAACTTAGCCCATTTAACACGAATAACACAGGCCGAGGGGGCATTGGAAACCGTATCAAAGTTTACATTATATGTGATTTCGCCAGTGTGGCCACCTAGTTTCATCCAAGGCCCCCAAAACATTGGTGGTGCCCAGATAACGATTGAGCTCATAAATTCTCCTGTTTGACTTTTATCGATAGAATATAATTTTATGATTTAAAAAATGTTATTTATTTCAATGGTTATGTTCTTCTTTCCAGTTGTCCTCATTTGATATTTCTATAATCTCAATATTTAATCCTTCTACAGCGGATGAAAAATAGCTTAGGGCTTGTTCTTTAGTTGCGATAACTTCTGAAACGCAACTGATGTCACTACCATTATTGTTTTTTAGGATAAACATAAAATAGTGTTTAGAAACCAATGTTTCATTGTTCATATAAACCTCTTATTTCCGAAATAGAACTGTAAAAGAAACTTCATTCAATGGCTGTGTATATAAACATGGTTATTTACACAGTGATTTGACTCTATCGGTTGGGCTTTGATGTGTCAATTGTTGAGAGCTATTCTCATTTGTGTGGTTGAGGAGACAAAACTTTCGGGTAATAAAGTGTCCTGATGGTGAGTCGTGGGCGTTACTGTGGGATGTAGGGAAAGAAGGCGAAATGGACCATTGCTATTTGAACGATGCGGTAACCTCATCCTTTGCCGTGAAATATGTTACGTTGGATTGCGTAGTATAAAGATTGAGGCGCAGTAAGTTTTAAAGTAAAGCGCCTATTCTTGGGGAGACTCTCACTGCGCCCGTTTCGCCTGCAGTAGCCATTTGTCCAGCTCGTTGGCGAACTGCTGGCGGTCGCGCTGGTTCAGGGCGTTCGGGCCGCCGGTCTGAATGCCGCTGGCGCGCAGGGTATCCATAAAATCGCGCATGTTGAGGCGCTCGCGAATGGTGTCCGGCGTATAGCGTTCGCCGCGCGGGTTCAGCGCCACCGCGCCTTTCTCTATCACCTCCGCCGCCAGCGGAATGTCGGCGGTGATCACCAGATCGCCCGCTTCGCAGCGGCGCACGATCTCGTTGTCGGCCACGTCGAAGCCGGCCGCCACCTGCAGCGAACGGATGTACTTCGACGGCGGCGTGCGCAGCGGTTGGTTCGCCACCAGCGTCACGGTGATGGCGGTACGATCGGCGGCGCGGAACAGTACCTCTTTGATTACGTTCGGACAGGCGTCTGCATCGACCCAAACCTGCATCATTTCGCCTCCTGCAGCCAGTCGCGCACCGGCAGGAAATCGCGCGCCAGCGCCGCTTCCGGGCTGTCGCCTTCCGGCTGGTAGTTATACTCCCAACGCACCAGCGGCGGCATCGACATCAGAATGGACTCAGTGCGCCCGCCGGTTTGCAGCCCGAACAGCGTGCCGCGATCCCACACCAGGTTGAACTCCACGTAGCGGCCGCGGCGGTACAGCTGGAACTGGCGCTCGCGCTCGCCCCAGGTCAAGGCCTTACGTTTTTCGACGATCGGCAGGTAGGCGTCGAGGAAGCCCTGGCCCACCGCGCGGGTGAAGGCGAAGCAGTGGTCGAAGTCCGGGGTGTTCAGATCGTCGTAGAACAGGCCGCCGATGCCGCGTGCTTCGTTGCGGTGCTTGATGAAGAAGTAATCGTCGCACCACTGTTTATATTTCGGGTAGACCTCGTCGCCGAACGGCGCGCACAGATCGGCCGCGGTGCGGTGCCAGTGCACGGCATCCTCTTCGAAGCCGTAGAACGGCGTCAGATCAAAGCCGCCGCCGAACCACCACACCGGCGCTTCGCCCGGTTTTTCGGCGATGAAGAAACGCACGTTGGCGTGGCTGGTGGGCACGTAAGGGCTGAGCGGATGGATAACCAACGAGACGCCCATCGCCTGGAAGCTGCGCCCGGCCAGTTCCGGACGGTGCGCGGTCGCCGAGGCCGGCAGGGTGGCGCCGGAGACGTGCGAGAAGTTAACCCCCGCCTGTTCGAACACCGCGCCGTTGGTCAGCACGCGGCTGCGGCCACCGCCGCCTTCTTCACGCGTCCATTGGTCTTCGGTGAACACGGCGCCGCCGTCGGCCTGGGCGAGCTGCGCGCAGATATGATCCTGCAGCGCCAGCAGGAAGGATTTTACTTCAGCGATGTTAGGTAAACTCATGCGGGGTCTTTATAGCGTCTGGCTGAACAAGGCGCTGAGTATACTCTTATTCGCCGCCCGCGGCATCAGCGGGGTTTGCGCTGGTGGGCGTCGAAGTAGTCGAAGAAGTTGACGATGCCGTCCGCGATGGCGCGGGCGATTTTCTCGCGAAACGCGGTGGTGCCCAGCAGCCGCTCTTCGTTCGGGTTGGTGATGAACGAGGTTTCCACCAGCACCGAGGGAATGGACGGGGATTTCAACACCGCGAACGCCGCCTGTTCGGTGCTGTCGCTGTGCAGATGGTGCACCGGGCGAATTTGGCCGAGCACGTGGCGGCCGAGCGTCAGGCTGTTGTTGATGGTGTCGGTTTGCACCAGATCGAACAGCACCTGCTGCAGGTAGTTGTCCTGATCCTTGTACTTGCCGCCCGCCACGTCGTCGGCGGCGTTTTCACGGTTGGACAGGTAGCGCGCCATGGCGCTGCTGGCGCCGCGGTTGGAGAGGGCGAACACCGAAGCGCCGGAGGCCGACGGGCTGGTAAAACCGTCGGCGTGAATCGAAATGAACAGATCGGCCTGGTGCTGGTGGGCGATCTCCACCCGCTGGAACAGCGGAATGAACTCGTCTTCTTCGCGCGTCAGGCGCGCCTCGACGTGGTCATGCTCATGCAGAAAACGGCGCACGTGGTTGGCGATTTCCAGCACGATGTGTTTTTCCTGCGAACCTTCGTGGCCGACCGCGCCCGAGTCAATGCCGCCGTGGCCGGGATCGATCATCACCCGCTTTTTGCCGCCGGCCGGTTTCGCCGCCGGTTTGCTGTGCTGATTGCGCAGCAGGCCTTCCGCCTTGGCGCTGTGGCTTTTCACGCCGAACAGCGCGACCGCCAGGCCGGAAAGCAAAAGTTGGCGTCGCGTCGGGGAAACGGCAAGCGGCTTAAAATTGAGGAATTGTTTACCCTGCTTTTTCATTACGCAACGCTCCATCGACGTTTCTATTTTGCGACGTTATATCGTATTGATAATCATTAATCGACCCGATAACTATTTCCATTTATTACGCCTGTTACCGGCGATTTCCGGGTAAATAGCGCGGTAAATCGCAGTTTGATATTGCGTAAGTGAATAATCACGCGATAATCAGATAAACACCTTAATTAACAGCGGCCAACATCGATGGAAATTCGCGTATTTCGACAAGACGACTTTGAAGAAGTCATTACCCTGTGGGAGCGCTGCGATCTGCTGCGGCCCTGGAACGATCCGGAAATGGACATCGAGCGCAAGCTGAACCACGATCCTGAGCTGTTCCTGGTGGCGGAAGTCGGCGGCGAAGTGGTCGGTTCGGTGATGGGCGGCTATGACGGCCACCGCGGCTCGGCGTATTACCTCGGGGTGCATCCCGACTATCGCGGACGCGGCATCGCCAATGCGTTGATCAATCGTCTGGAGAAGAAGCTGATCGCCCGTGGCTGCCCGAAGATCCAGATTATGGTGCGCGAAGACAACGACACGGTGGTCGAGATGTACGAGAAGCTCGGCTACGAGATCCAGGGCATCACCAGCCTGGGCAAGCGGCTGATCGAAGATCAGGAATATTGATCGCGCGTCGGGCGGCGGTGTTGCACCGCCCGACGCAGTGCATTACGGCAGCTTTTTGACGGTTTTCACGTCCACTTCGAGGCTGTTCCAGTCTTTATCCACTTTGCCTTCCAACTGCACCTTGTCTTTCGGCGTAACGGTTTGGCCGTTCCAGCGTTTGCGATCGATATCGACCGTCAGGGTGCCGGTGGCGTCGCGGAAAGTATAGGTTTCGTCGCCGATGCGCTGCTCGATGTTGCCCTGCAGCATCACCCAGGTGTCGTCGCTCAGCGATTTCACCTTGTCCACGGTGGTCAGCGCTGCGCTGGGGCCGGCGAAACCACCTTGTGCGGTGGTTTGCGTTTGGGCCTGCGGCGCGGCCGGATCGAGGAACCCGCCTTGTTGCGCCAGTACCGGTGCGCTGCACAGCGCGATCAGAGCGGCCAGAGTCAGTTTTTTCATGTTGCGCTTCCTTATTGTTATCGAAAATCACATCCCGCTGATATCGGGTTGCTTGCTTAGTGATAAGCATTAAAACACGCCGATCTTAAGAGCTTCTTAAGCCGACATATTGAAATTCCCATCGCCGGCGCCCATCTGTAGCCATAGTCTTTATTCTGTTGGCAAGGAACGATCGTTGAAGCCATTCTCACCCCGGTTTTCCCCGGACGATTACGACCAGCACGGCGCGCTGCGACTGCCGCTGGGATTTTGGGCCGTGCTGATTCTGCAGGCGCGCACCTGGCTGCTGTTCGTGATGGCCGGCGTTTCGCGTGAACAGGGCGAAAGCTTGCTGGCGCTGTTTTATCCGGATACCCAACGTTTTTGGTACGGCATGTTGCTCGGCTTGCCGGCAGCGCTGGCGTTTTTGCTGAGCGGCCGTCGCCATCAATGGCCGCGGCTGTGGCGCGGCTGGCGCTGGGGGCTGGTTATCTCCGTGCTGGCGTCGCTCTGCGGCGCGTTGTTCAGCCTGTGGCGCCAGGACGGCGATGCGCCGGGGCTGGAACTGACGCTGGCGCTGCTCGATGCGCTCGCGCTGAGCTATCTGCTGTTGAATGCGCGTCTGAAAGCCTGTTTCGCGCCGGTGGAGCACGCCGACTAATTGCCGAGAAGTGCGGCACTTTTCGCATTTTCCGCACTCCAAGCTGGCAACCGTTGGCGTAGTGCGGGCCGTTGTGAGAGGCTGGCACGCAGCAAAACGCCGAGTGCGGCAGGGGCGGGTTACCGCCCCGTGCCATTGATGTTTAAGGAGCTAGAGATGAATATTCGCCCCCTGCTGTTAGGGCTTCCGCTGTTATTGACCGGCTGTTCGAGCATGTCCAATTTCTCCTGGTCCAGTCTGTCGCCGTTCAACTGGTTCGGCAGCAGCCTGGAGGTCGGCGCCAAGGGCGTCGGCAAGCTCAACGCCGGCACGCCGATGTCGGAAAGCGCCATCAACGACGGGCTGGACGGCAACTACCGTCTGCGCGGCGGCATGGCGACCAACAACGGCCAGATCGTCTCTTACTACCAGGCGCTGTCCGGCGACGAGGTGAAGCTGGTGATCACCGGCGAACCGAAGGGGCGCCTGCAGCGGGTGGACGTGCTGGATCCGAAAGTGGCGACGGAGTGGGGCAACAAGCTCGGCACGCCGTTCGGCGACATGTACAGCAAGGCGTTCGGCTCCTGTAAACCGGGCAGCGGCGAAGACGCCGGTAAAGTGGAGTGCGTGGCGGAGCAGAGCAAGTACGTCACCTACATCTTCAGCGGCAAGTGGGCCGGGGCGCAGGATATCATTCCGCCGGACGACACCCTGAAAAGTTGGACGGTCAGCAAAATCATCTGGCACGCCAAGCCGCAGCAGTAATGCGTTCAACGGGCGCCGGTTCACGGCGCCTGCCTTTTCAAGCCATTACCCCTATTTTCTTTGCGCTGCTGCAAGGCAATCGCCCGTGCTTGCGGTATGATAGCGCGCGTTTGTAACAGGGAACCCGCGCGTCAACCGCCATACCTTACCTGTTGCCGGATTCTGGTATCGAGGATAACAACATGACACAGGTTCAGAGCGGCATTTTGCTGGAGCACTGCCGTTTCGCCATTTTTATGGAAGCCAGCGTACAGGGCGAATTCGCCGACTTGCGCCAGGGCTGCAAGCAGTTTTGTCAGACGCTGAGCGAGCTGCAGCAGCAGTTCCCCGATGCGCGCCTTGGCGCGGTGATCGCTTTCGGCTACGACGTTTGGCACGATCTCTCCAGCGGCCAGGGGGCGAAAGAGCTGAAGCCGTTCACGCCGCTCGGCAAAGGGCTGGCGCCGGCCACCCAACGCGATATGCTGATCCACATCCAGTCGCTGCGTCACGACGTCAACTTCACGCTGGCGCAGGCCGCGCTGGCGGCGTTCGGCAACGTCATCAAGATTGAAGAGGAAACCCACGGTTTCCGTTGGGTGGAAGAGCGCGATCTGAGCGGCTTCATCGACGGCACCGAAAACCCGCAGGGCGATCAGCGCCCGGCAGTGGCGACGATCGCCGAAGGCGAAGAGGACGCAGGCGGCAGCTACGTGCTGGTGCAACGTTACGAGCACAACCTGCGCCAGTGGCAGCGCTTTACCACCGAGCAGCAGGAGCAGATCATCGGCCGCACCAAGCACGACAGCGAAGAACTGCCTGCGGATCAGCGCCCGGATACCTCCCATGTCAGCCGCGTCGATCTGAAAGAGAATGGCAAGGGCCTGAAAATTCTGCGCCAGAGCTTGCCTTACGGCACCGCTAGCGGCAAGCACGGCCTGTTCTTCATTGCCTATTGCGCGCGCCTGCACAATATCGAGCAGCAGCTGCTAAGCATGTTCGGCGATCTGGACGGCAAACGCGACGCGATGCTGCGTTTCAGCCGTGCGGTCACCGGCAGCTACTACTTTGCGCCATCGCTGACGCGCCTGTTGTCACTTTGACGCCGTTGCCGAAGCCGGTGCACCTGGCTTCGGCCCGTTTTTCCGTCCCGAAAACGCCTCGCATTCCCTGCCTTATAGCGTTTGATGCTTGTAAATCACCAAACGGTATATAAAAGCGTTACAGCTCCGCACCGAGTTATAAATACACTGGTCGTCAATAAGGCGAAAGCCTGAAGGAATGACTCAGTGATAAGGTGCAGAATGAAACAAAACCGGGTTAAAAATCTCGTGCTGAAAGGTTGGCTGGCGGCTGCGCTGTTGGCGAGCGGCGCCGCGTCGGCGGCGGAATTGCTGAACAGCTCTTATGACGTTTCCCGTGAATTGTTCGTCGCGCTGAATCCCGGCTTTGAACAGCAGTGGAATCAACAGCATCCGAACGACAAGCTGACCATCAAACAATCGCACGCCGGCTCGTCGAAGCAGGCGCTGGCGATCCTGCAGGGCCTGCGTGCTGACGTGGTGACTTACAACCAGGTCACCGACGTACAGATCCTGCACGATCGCGGGCAGCTGATCCCGGCGGACTGGCAGTCGCGCCTGCCGAACAACAGCTCGCCGTTCTATTCCACCATGGCGTTTCTGGTGCGCAAGGACAACCCGAAGGGCATCCACACCTGGAACGATCTGGTGCGTGACGACGTGAAACTGGTGTTCCCGAACCCGAAAACCTCCGGCAACGGCCGTTACACCTATCTGGCCGCCTGGGGCGCCGCCAGCCAGGCCGACGGCAATGATGCGGCCAAGACCCGTGCCTTCATGACCCGTTTCCTGAAGAACGTGCTGGTGTTCGATACCGGCGGCCGCGGCGCGACCACCACCTTCGTCGAGCGCGGTTTGGGCGACGTGCTGATCAGCTTCGAGTCCGAAGTGAACAACATCCGCAAGCAATACGGTGAAGACAAGTACGAAGTGATCGTGCCGCCGGTCGATATTCTGGCGGAGTTCCCGGTGGCCTGGGTCGACAAAAACGTCGAGCGCAACGGCACCGAACAGGCGGCCAAAGCCTATCTGAACTATCTCTACAGCCCGGCGGCGCAGCAGGTGATCACCAGCTTCTACTACCGCGTGTATGACCAGAAAGCGATGGCGGCGGCCAAGGGGCAATTCCCGGACACCCAACTGTTCCGGGTGGAAGATCAATTTGGCGGCTGGCCGCAGGTGATGAAAACCCATTTCGCCACCGGCGGCGAGCTGGATCAGCTGTTAGCGGCAGGGCGCAAGTAAATGTTGGCGTTGTCGTCCAGTAAGCGGGTGCTGCCCGGATTTGGCCTCAGCCTCGGCAGCAGCCTGTTTTATACCTGTTTGATCCTGCTGCTGCCGCTCAGTGCGTTGGTGATGCAGCTGGCGCAGATGAGCCTGGCGCAATATTGGGAAGTGATAGCCAACCCGCAGGTGGTGGCGGCGTATAAAGTGACGCTGCTGGCGGCCGGCGTTGCCAGCCTGTTCAATGCGGTGTTCGGCATGCTGATGGCCTGGATCCTGACGCGCTACCGTTTTCCCGGCCGTTCGCTGCTGGATGGCCTGATCGATCTGCCGTTCGCGCTGCCGACGGCGGTGGCCGGCCTGACGCTGGCGGGGCTGTTTTCTACCACCGGCTGGTACGGTCAGTGGCTGGCGCACTTCGACATCAAGGTTACCTTTACCTGGCTCGGGATCGCGGTAGCGATGGCGTTCACCAGCCTGCCGTTTGTGGTGCGCACCGTGCAGCCGGTGCTGGAAGAGCTGGGGCCGGAATACGAAGAGGCGGCCGAGACGCTGGGCGCCACGCGCTGGCAGAGTTTTCGCCGCGTGGTGCTGCCCGAGGTGGCGCCGGCACTGCTGGCCGGCACCGCCATCTCCTTTACCCGTAGCCTGGGCGAGTTCGGCGCGGTGATTTTCATCGCCGGCAACATCGCCTGGAAGACGGAAGTGACCTCGCTGATGATTTTTGTGCGTTTGCAGGAGTTCGATTACCCGGCGGCCAGCGCCATCGCCTCGGTGATCCTGGCGGCGTCGCTGCTGCTGCTGTTCAGCATTAACGTATTGCAAAGCCGCTTCGGCAGACGTTTGGGAGGAGGGCACTGATGGCTGATGTTTCCGCCTTCAACGGCGCCGAGCGCCCACGCGTTAACTGGGGCAAGTGGACGCTGATCGCCATCGGAACGCTGTTCTCGGTGCTGCTGCTGGTGGTGCCGATGATGTCGATTTTCGCCGAGGCCTTTTCCAAAGGATTCGGCGCGATGTGGAGCAACTTGCTCGATCCGGACATGCTGCACGCCATTTGGCTGACGGTCTTGATCGCGCTGATTACCGTGCCGTTTAACCTGGTGTTCGGCACGTTGCTGGCGTGGCTGGTGACGCGTTTCACCTTCCCCGGCCGCCAGCTGCTGCTGACGCTGATCGATATCCCGTTCGCCGTTTCACCGGTGGTGGCGGGGCTGATTTACCTGCTGTTTTACGGCAGCAACGGCCTGCTGGGCGGCTGGCTGGATGCGCATAACATCCAGATCATGTTCTCCTGGCCGGGCATGGTGTTGGTGACTATTTTCGTCACCTGTCCCTTCGTGGTGCGCGAGCTGGTGCCGATGATGCTCAGCCAGGGCAGCCAGGAAGACGAGGCCGCCATTCTGCTGGGGGCGTCCGGCTGGCAGATGTTCCGCCGCGTGACGCTGCCCAATATTCGCTGGGCGCTGCTGTATGGCGTGGTGCTGACCAACGCACGCGCCATCGGCGAGTTCGGCGCGGTGTCGGTGGTGTCCGGTTCGATTCGCGGAGAAACCTACAGTCTGCCGCTGCAGGTCGAGCTGTTGCAGCAGGATTACAACACCGTCGGTTCCTTTACCGCTGCCGCGCTGTTGACCCTGATGGCGATCGTTACCCTATTTTTGAAGAGTGCGCTGCAGTGGCGTCTGGAACGTCAAAACGCGCGTCTCGAGCGGGAGGAAAATCATGAGCATTGAGATTAACGGCATCAACAAGTACTTCGGTCGCACCAAGGTATTGAACGATATCTCGCTCGATATTGCTTCCGGCGAGATGGTGGCGCTGCTCGGGCCGTCCGGTTCCGGCAAGACCACGCTGCTGCGCATCATCGCCGGGCTGGAAAGCCAGAGCGGCGGCAAGCTGGGCTTCCACGGCACCGACGTCAGCCACATGCATGCACGCGACAGGCGCGTGGGTTTCGTGTTTCAGCACTATGCGCTGTTCCGCCACATGACGGTGTTCGACAACATCGCCTTCGGCCTGACCGTGCTGCCACGCCGCGAGCGGCCGAACGCCGCGGCGATCAAACAGAAAGTCACTCAGTTGCTGGACATGGTGCAGCTTGGCCATTTGGCCAATCGCTACCCGTCGCAGCTGTCCGGCGGCCAGAAACAGCGCGTGGCGCTGGCGCGCGCCCTGGCGGTGGAACCGCAAATTCTGCTGCTGGACGAGCCGTTTGGCGCGCTGGATGCGCAGGTGCGTAAAGAGCTGCGTCGCTGGCTGCGCCAACTGCACGAAGAGCTGAAGTTCACCAGCGTATTCGTCACCCACGATCAGGAAGAGGCGATGGAAGTGGCCGACCGCATCGTGGTGATGAGCCAGGGTAATATCGAACAGGTTGGCTCGCCGGAGGAGATTATGCGCGAGCCGGCCAGCCGCTTCGTGCTGGAATTCATGGGGGAAGTGAACCGCCTGAACGGCGAAATTCGCGGCTCCCAGCTGTTCGTCGGCGCGCATCAGTGGCCGCTGTCGTTCCAGCCGATGCACCAGGGCAGCGTCGATCTGTTCCTGCGCCCGTGGGAAATGGAAGTGGCGACCGAAAGCAGCGAACGTTGCCCGCTGCCGGTTCAGGTGCTGGAAGTCAGCCCGCGCGGCCATTTCTGGCAGCTGACGGTGCAGCCGATCGGCTGGCATCAGGAACCGATAAGCATAGTGCTGCCGGAAGGCAACGCCACGCCGGTGCGCGGCGGCCGTTATTACGTCGGCAGCCTCAATGCGCGGCTGTATGCCGGCGATCAACTGCTGCAACCTGTTGCGTTAGCCAAAAGCGCCTGATAGGTTTTAACAGCCCTTTTTTTCAAGGCAACCCCAGGGTTGCCTTTTTACTTTACGCACACCAACACACAGGCAAAGATCGTGACAACGCTCGAACAATGCATCGGGAATACCCCGCTGGTAAAACTGCAACGGCTGGCCGCCCAGGCGGGCAGCGAAGTATGGGTCAAACTGGAAGGCAATAACCCGGCGGGATCGGTGAAGGATCGCGCCGCGTTGGCGATGATCCAGCAGGCGGAGCTGCGCGGGGAGATCAAGCCCGGCGACGTGCTGATCGAGGCTACCAGCGGCAACACCGGCATTGCACTGGCGATGATCGCTGCATTGAAAGGCTATACGCTGAAGCTGCTGATGCCGGAGAACATGAGCCTGGAACGGCAGGCGGCGATGCGCGCCTACGGTGCGGAACTGATCCTGGTCAGCCGTGAGCAGGGGATGGAAGGGGCGCGCGATCTGGCGTTGGAGATGCAGCGCCAGGGGCAGGGCAAGGTGCTGGATCAGTTTAACAATCTCGACAATCCTTATGCCCACTTCACCACCACTGGCCCGGAGATCTGGCGCCAGACCGAAGGGCGCATCACGCACTTCGTTTCCAGCATGGGCACCACCGGCACCATTACCGGCGTGGGCGGTTACCTGAAGAGCCAGAATCCGCAGGTGCAGATCGTCGGCCTGCAGCCGGCGGAGGGCAGCAGCATCCCCGGCATTCGCCGTTGGTCGCCTGCTTACCTGCCGGGGATTTTCCGCCCGGAGCTGGTGGATCAGGTGTTGGATATCGAACAGGGCGATGCCGAGCAGACCATGCGCCAGTTGGCGCAGCGTGAAGGCATTTTCTGCGGCGTCAGCTCCGGCGGTGCGGTAGCCGGCGCCTTGCGCATCGCGGCGGCCCACCCTGGCAGCGTCGTGGTGGCGATCGTTTGCGATCGCGGCGACCGTTACCTCTCTACCGGCGTGTTCGACTGATCGCTCCTTCCCGGCGGTGTGTTCCGTCGGGAGAATCTTTCCCCCTTTCCTTTCGACAGACGGCAGCCCCGCTTGCGTGGTAGCTGCCGCTTGCTCGTGCGCCAATGCCATGACTGAAGTAGAGAAATTGCGCGGCAGCGGCCACAATAACGGTGGCGAGACGCAAAGAGCGATGTGTAAGGATTGAGTAAAACCGGCTGCGGGCCGGCGGAATTGGCGGGAAAATAACGAAAATCGGTGAAGGAGCAAGGCATGAAAATTTTACTGGTCGACGATGACCTGGAGCTTGGCACCATGCTGAGCGAATACCTGACCGGCGAAGGCTTCGATGCCACGCTAGTGCTGACGGGCAAGGCGGGGGTAGAGGGCGCGCTGTCGGGCGACTATACCGCGATGATCCTCGACATCATGCTGCCGGACATGAGCGGCATTGACGTGCTGCGGGACGTACGTAAAAAGAGCCGGCTGCCGATCATCATGCTGACCGCCAAAGGCGACAACATCGATCGGGTGATTGGCCTGGAGATGGGCGCTGACGATTACATGCCCAAACCGTGCTACCCGCGCGAATTGGTGGCGCGTCTGCGCGCGGTGCTGCGCCGTTTCGAAGAGCGGCCGCAAGAGGCGGACGACGAAGCCGCCATCAGCTTCGGCGAGCTGACGCTGAACCCTTCAACCCGCAGCAGCGAATGGCGCGGTAAGGCGTTTGATCTGACCGCTTCGGAATTCAATCTGTTGGAGCTGTTGCTGCGCGCGCCGGATCGCGTGGTGTCGAAGGACGAGCTGTCCGAGAAGGGGCTGGGGCGCCCGCGTGAGGCCTATGACCGCAGCGTGGACGTGCACATCAGCAATATTCGCCAGAAGCTGAGCGCGTTGGCCGGCAGTAAGCTCAGCATCGAGACGGTGCGCAGCATCGGCTATCGCATCCGGTAACCTGATATGCGCGGAAGACTGTTCTGGAAAATTTTACTCGGCTTTTGGTTGACCTTCCTCATCATGACGCAGGCGCTGTGGGTGGCGTTTTCTCTTTATGGCGATCGTTATGTGCCGCCGGAGAACGCCATGGCGCGGCGGGTCATTGGCCTGCAACTGACCTCCGCCGCCACCCAGTTGCGCAGCGGCGGTATGCCGGCGCTGGAAGCCCTGATGCGCGACTGGCCCGAGGACGACAGGCGTCTGCTGTCGGTTACGCCGATGACCCAACCGCCGCCGCCCGCGCCGGAAGAACCGGTGTTTGAAGGGCGTCGTATGCCGAAAGCGATTTCCGCCTGGGTGCAGACCGGAGAAGGGCAAGGTTACTGGCTGAGCTATGACGTGCGCGGGCTGCGGGAAGAGTATCGGCCGGAGCGGCGTTCCCACTTCTTCAACATTCCTGCGCCGATGCTGTGGGTCGGCGGGCTGGGCGGTTTGCTGTTCAGCGCCGTGCTGGCCTGGAACCTGACCCGGCCGATGCGTCAGCTGCGCGGCGGCCTGGATCGGGTGGCGCAGGGCGATCTGTCGGTGCGGCTGTTCCCGAACATGCGGCGCCGCCATGACGAGCTGTCCGACGTGGCGCGCGATTTCGACACCATGGCCGAGCGGCTGGAACTGCTGGTTAGCGCCCGCGAGCAGTTACTTCATGACGTTTCGCACGAGCTGCGTTCACCGCTGGCGCGCCTGCAGCTGGCGATTGGCCTGGCGCGGCAGAATGCCGGTAACGTCGAAGCCTCGCTCAAACGTATCGAACACGAGTCGGGGCGGCTGGACAAAATGATCGGCGAGCTGCTGGCGTTGTCGCGTACCGAACACAGTAGCCTGCCGGACGAGGAGTACTTCGATCTGTACGGCCTGGTGGATGCGGTGGTGAGCGATGCACGCTACGAGGCGCAGGTGCCCGGCGTGGATATCGTGCTGCAGGCCGAGTCGGACGTGGAGTACACCGTCAAGGGCAATGCGGAACTGATGCGGCGAGCGGTGGACAACATCGTGCGCAATGCGCTGCGCTTTTCCAGCCACGGCCAGCGGGTGACGGTGGCGCTGTCGCGCGTCGATAACCAGTTCCAGATCGCGGTCAGCGATCAGGGGCCGGGGGTCGAAGAGGCGAAGCTGTCGAGCATCTTCGATCCGTTCGTACGCGTGAAGTCGGCGCAGTCGGGCAAGGGCTACGGCCTGGGGCTGGCGATCACCCGCAAGGTGGTATTGGCGCACGGCGGCCAGGTTGAGGCGCGCAACGGCGACAGAGAGGGGCTGGTCATTACCCTGCGTATCCCGCGCTGGTCGTCATAACGTAGCGAGATTGGGATACGACGAAGGGGATAAAAAAACGGCGCCGAGGGCGCCGTTTTTCTTGCTCATCCGCGCTTACTTCTTGATGCGGATGATCGGGGTTTCGCCAACGGTCACGCTGCCGGACAGTTTGATCAGCTCTTTGATCTCGTCCATGTTGGAGATAACGACCGGCGTCAGGGTAGACTTGGCTTTCTCTTCCAGCAGTGGCAGGTTGAACTCGATAACCACGTCACCTTTCTTGACGCGCTGACCTTCTTCGGCGATGCGTTTGAAGCCTTCGCCTTTCAGTTCTACGGTATCGATGCCGAAGTGGACGAACAGCTCAATGCCGCTGTCGGATTCGATAGAGAATGCATGGTTGGTTTCGAAAATCTTACCGATGGTGCCGTCAACCGGAGCAACCATTTTGTTACCGGCCGGTTTGATGGCGATACCGTCGCCAACGATTTTTTCAGCGAACACTACGTCCGGCACATCTTCGATATTGACGATTTCGCCAGAAAGGGGAGCGACGATCTCGATAGTGCCCGTGTCTTTCTTGTCATCAGAAACCAGAGATTTCAGTTTATCGAACAAACCCATGATCTTCTCCTAAGCATTAAATTGGGCGGCGTTCCAGTGTCGTGGAAGTTTAGCAGAGCGTTTTTTCTTCGATGAATTTATTGACGCAATTCATCAGGTCTTGTGCCGTTGGCTGTGCCAAGGCCTGCGCTGCCAACGCCTTCACATCTTCGAAATTCGTGTTACGAATAATTTTCTTGATGCGCGGGATTGAAATCGCACTCATGCTGAACTCATCCAGCCCCATGCCCAATAACAACAGTGTAGCACGCTCATCGCCAGCCAGTTCGCCGCACATGCCGGTCCACTTGCCTTCTGCGTGAGATGCATCAATAACCTGTTTGATCAGGCTAAGTACTGATGGGGACATCGGGTTATAGAGATGAGAAATCAGCTCGTTGCCGCGATCTACCGCCAGAGTATACTGGGTTAGATCGTTTGTCCCAATACTAAAGAAGTCGACTTCTTTCGCCAGGTGGTGAGCGATGACCGCCGCAGCCGGTGTTTCCACCATCACGCCCACCTCGATGCTCTCGTCAAACGCCTTGCCTTCTTCGCGCAGCTGCGCCTTCAGCGTCTCGATTTCGCCTTTCAGATCGCGCACTTCTTCCACGGAGATGATCATCGGGAACATGATGCGCAGTTTGCCGAACGCCGAGGCGCGCAGGATGGCGCGCAGCTGGGCGTGAAGGATTTCACGGCGGTCCATCGCGATGCGGATGGCGCGCCAGCCGAGGAACGGGTTCTCTTCCTTCGGCAGGTTCATGTACGGCAGGTCTTTGTCGCCGCCGATGTCCATGGTGCGGACGATCACGGCCTGCGAGCCCATGGCTTCCGCCACGGCTTTATAAGCCTGGAACTGCTCGTCTTCGGTCGGCAGCGAGTCACGGTCCATGAACAGGAATTCGGTACGATACAGGCCGACGCCTTCCGCGCCGTTGCGCTCTGCACCCGCGACGTCGCGCACGGTGCCGATGTTGGCGCAGACTTCAACCTGATGGCCGTCCAGCGTAATCGCCGGCAGGTCCTTCAGCTTGGCCAGATCGTTTTTCTCGGTGATGTATTGGTTCTGGGCGGCTTTCAGCTGATCGATAACGTCAGCGGTCGGGTTAACGTAAATTTTGTTGTTAACCGCATCCAGAATCAGGTAGTCGTCGTTTTTCACCTGCTTGGTCACGTCGCTGGTACCGACGATCGCCGGCAGCTCCAGGGAGCGCGCCATGATAGAGGTGTGGGAGGTGCGGCCGCCGAGATCGGTAATGAAGCCCAGCACTTTGTCCAGGTTCAGCTGCGCGGTCTCGGACGGGGTCAGATCGGTGGCCACCAGGATCACTTCGTCCTGAATGGAGCCCAGATCGACGATCGGCATGCCCAGAATGTTTTGCAGCAGGCGTTTGCCGATGTCGCGCACGTCGGCGGCGCGTTCTTTCAGGTATTCGTCGTCCAGCTCTTCCAACGCTTTTGCCTGACCTTCGATCACGGTGTAGGCGGCGGCGTCTGCGGAGGCCAGATCGTCTTTGATTAGGGCTATGATTTCCTGCTCAAGCTCTTCGTCTTCCAGCAACATGATGTGGCCTTCGAAGATAGCTTCCTTCTCTTCGCCGAAGGTTTCGCCAGCTTTGGTCTTGATCGCTTCCAGCTGTTCGGACGCTTTTGCGCGGCCGGCCAGAAAACGCGAGACTTCCTGCTCTACTTGATCAGCAGAGATTTTTTTCCGGTTGATGACGATGTCGTCTTCTTTCAGCAAGAGAGCCTTACCAAAAGCGATGCCCGGTGATACTAAAATGCCTGAAATCATAACCCTACCTTACTCTTGACTGGTGTTAACTAAAAAGACGGGCCGATTACTCAAGCTCTGCCATCAGTTTTACCAAGTGCTCAACGGCTTTCTGCTCGTCTTCACCTTCAGCTGAGATGGTCACTACGGTCCCTTGAGTCAGCCCCAGAGTTTGCAGTTTGAACAGGCTTTTAGCGCTGGCGCTTTTGCCGTTGGAGGTCACGGTGATGTCAGACGTGAAGCCTTTGGCTTCTTTAACGAACTGAGCGGCAGGGCGAGTATGCAGACCATTCGGAGCGGTAATAGTAACTTCTTGCTGGAACATTGATGTTTCCCCAACTTATTGGATTAATGTTGTGGAGTTAAAGTTTAGCCCAGGGGCCTGACTTTAACTTGTCTGGTTATAGCGCCTGACTATGGACAGGGGCGAACGTTGATGCAACAGAAAACGACGCGTTAGGCACTTCAGATCAAAAAACTCGGCTTTAGACGTCGTTCCAATCCGCTCCCCATTATGCCCGATTCGCCGCGTCGGCGACAGATGAGTAAATCGATTCAGCCTTGACCGTGCTCGGAGAGTGATTAATTTTGCGCATCGAAATAATGCAACGTTAAATACTAAAGGCGACGGGCAAAAGCAATCTTGGACTGCTATAAAGTTTGATCCAGTCCACAAAAAAGCACCCCGCAGGGTGCTTTTTTAGCGATTTGTGCAGTTGCGGAATTACTGCTGCAATTCCTGCTCGGTGAACAGATCGGCGAACAGCGCGGTGCTGAGATAACGTTCGCCGGAAGAGGGCAGGATGACCACGATAGTCTTGTCGGCGAACGCCGGTTCTTCGGCCAGTTTCACCGCCGCCGCGACCGCTGCGCCGGAGGAGATGCCCGCCAGGATGCCTTCTTCGTCCATCAGACGACGCGCCATGCTGATGGCTTCGTCGTTGGAGACTTTCTCGACGCGATCCACCAGGTCAAGATCGAGGTTGCCCGGAATGAAGCCGGCGCCGATGCCCTGGATCTTGTGCGGGCCCGGTTTCAGCTCTTCACCGGCCAGCGCCTGGCTGATGACCGGCGAGTCGGTCGGCTCGACCGCCACGGTGGTGATGGCCTTGCCTTTGGTGTTCTTGATGTAGCGGCTGACGCCGGTCAATGTGCCGCCGGTGCCGACGCCGGAGATGAACACGTCGACTTCCCCATCGGTGTCTTCCCAGATTTCTGGGCCGGTGGTTTTTTCATGGATGGCCGGGTTGGCCGGGTTGCTGAACTGCTGCAGGATCAGGTAGCGGTTCGGATCGGTCGCGACGATCTCTTCGGCTTTGGCGATGGCGCCTTTCATGCCTTTCGCCCCTTCGGTCAGCACCAGATTGGCGCCCAGCGCCTTGAGCAGCTTGCGGCGCTCGATGCTCATGGTTTCCGGCATGGTCAGCGTCAGCTTGTAACCGCGCGCAGCGGCGACGAAGGCCAGCGCGATGCCGGTGTTGCCGCTGGTCGGCTCCACCAGTTCCTTGCCGGCGGTCAGCACGCCGCGTTGTTCCGCATCCCAAATCATATTGGCACCGATGCGGCATTTGACGCTGAAGCTCGGGTTGCGTGATTCAACCTTGGCCAGAATGCGTCCGTTGCCGATACGGTTCAGACGAACCAGCGGCGTATGGCCGATTGTTAATGAGTTGTCTTCATATATCTTGCTCATAGCCCGTCCTTTAACTCTATGAAAATGTGGGGAACATCGAAAGCATACGCTAACAGTACCGGCAGGGAAGTAAAGAATTGGTATATCTATATGTTATTAGGAAATAAGTTTTAAGCACAATGATAAGGGCGCGAAATGCGCGCCCTGTCGAAAATTCCCGCGCTGTCGGCGGTAAAAAACAGCGATTATCGGACGAATTGCGTGCGATAACGATCGACCCACATCGCGGTGGCGCCGCAGACGGCGACCGGCAGGATCACCAGGTTGAGGATCGGGATCATGGTAAAGAGGCTGACCAGCGCGCCGAACTGCAGATTGTCGGTTTTGTGCTGGCGCAAAGCGCGGCGCATGTCGGCAAAGCTCACCTTGTGGTTGTCGAACGGGTAGTCGCAATACTGGATCGCCAGCATCCAGGCGCTGAACAGGAACCACAGCACCGGCGCCACCGTCTGGCCGATGCCGGGCACGAAGTACAGCGCCAGCAGCAGCAGCGCGCGCGGCAGGTAATACATTAGCTTGCGCCATTCGCGCGCCATGATGCGCGGCAGATCTTTGGCGATGCCGAGCAGGCCGGTGTCCGGCAGCGGTTTGCCGGTCAGGCTGCCTTCGAGCTGCTCGGCCAGCAGGCCGCAGAACGGCGCGGCGATCAGATTGGTGATAGTGCTGAATAGATAGCTGAACACCAGCAGCACCGAAATGACCGCCAGCGGCCACAGCAGGTAGCTCAACCATTGCAGCCAGTCGGGAACGTGGCTCATCATCGCCGGGATCCAATCGCCAAGCCGGCTGAACAGCCACCAGAAAGCGGAGCCCATCAGCAGCACGTTGACCAGCAACGGCAGGACCACATAGCGTTTAATCCCCGGGCGCGAAATCAGGCGCCAGCCTTCGGCGAAATAGTGAATGCCGCTGGTCGAGCGGGAAGGGAGCTGCGTATAGGACATATCTTAAGTTATCTCGTTGTCTGAACAGGCATCATTATCATATAGGGATGATTTTCCACTGGCTAGGGTAGGGTTGGCTGAAAAACCAGCAGAAAAAGGCAGTATAATCATCTTTATTGGCATAAAGTTCAGCACGGACTTGCACTTGTGTGCGCGGGCAAATAGAGTTAAAGAGTGAATGTTTGCCGCGGTGGCAATGTATTGGAACAACAGAGATAGCAATGATGCAGGATTTGCGTCTGATATTAATCGTTGTTGGCGCGATCGCCATAATAGCGCTGTTATTGCACGGTCTGTGGACCAGTCGCAAAGAACGGTCAGCGCTCTTCCGCGATCGCCCAGCCAAACGTTCCCAAAAGGAACGTGAACAAACTCCGATCGACGATCTCGAAGAAGGCGTCGGTGAGGTGCGCGTACGCGCCGCTCACCCGCAAGACGAGCCGTCATTCGGCCATTTCGATGCCGCACGCGAAGAACCCGTGGCCGCGCCGAAGCCCGCTCCGGCGGCTGCGCCAGCGCCCCACGCCGTTCAGCCGGCTGCCCATCAGACGCCGCCTCCGCTGTCTCAGCGGCCGGAATATGATGATATCCTGCTGAACAACTACGCGCCGGACGAAGAACAGGCCGAACCGCAGCAACCGCAACCGGCCGTGCGCCGTGAGCCGCGCGTCGACGATCTGCCGCATGAACATGAGGCGCCGCAGGGGGCAGAACCGGCATTCCACGCCGAACCGGCTCCTGTGCAGCAAGCGCCGGAAGTGAAGCCTGCGCCGGAACCTGCACCGCAGCCTGCGGCTGCGCCAATTCAGGCTAAGCTGAAAGAGACCGTGCTGGTGCTGCACGTCGCGGCCCATCAGGGCGGCGTGATCGGCGGCGAAGTGCTGCTGCAGAGCGTGTTGCAGGCGGGCTTCCAGTTTGGCGAGATGGGCATCTTCCACCGCCATATCAGCCCGGCCGGCAGCGGCCCGGTACTGTTCAGCCTGGCGAACATGGTCAAGCCGGGGTCGTTCGATCCTGACATGATGTCCGATTTCTCCACGCCGGGCGTGTCGATGTTCATGATGGTGCCGTCTTACGGCGACGCCAATCAGAACTTCAAGCTGATGCTGCAGTCGGCGCAGCGCATCGCCGACGACGTGGGCGGCGTGGTGCTGGACGACGAGCGCCGCATGATGACGCCGCAGAAGCTGGAAACCTACAAAGCGCGTATCCGTGAAGTGTTGGAAAACAACGCCTGACCGGGTTGCCGCGCGCACTGAACATCCGTAACAACAAAGCCCCCGCTAGCCGGGGGTTTTTTATCTTTGATGGTGAGCCATGGAATCGATAATCCAACAAATCAATCAACTACGAGCCACATTGCGCCATCATGAATACCAGTATCATGTGCTGGATGCGCCCGAAGTGCCGGATGCGGAATATGACCGCCTGATGCGTGAGCTGCGCGAGCTCGAGAGCGCGCATCCGGAGCTGATCACCGCCGATTCGCCGACCCAGCGCGTGGGCGCGGCGCCGCTTGCGGCGTTCGACCAGGTGCGTCACGAAGTGCCGATGCTGTCGCTGGACAACGTGTTCGACGAAGAAAGTTTCCTGGCGTTTTACAAGCGCGTGCAGGACAGGCTCAAAAGCAGCGATCCGCTGACCTTCTGCTGCGAACTGAAGCTGGATGGCCTGGCGGTCAGCCTGCTGTATGAAGACGGCGAACTGGTGCGCGCGGCGACGCGCGGCGATGGCACCACCGGGGAGAACATCACCACCAACGTGCGCACTATTCGCGCCATCCCGCTGCGCCTGACCGGCGACAACATCCCGCGCCGGCTGGAAGTGCGCGGCGAAGTGTTCATGCCGCAGGCCGGTTTTGAACAGATGAACGAAGAGGCGCGGCGCAAAGACGGCAAGGTGTTTGCCAATCCGCGCAACGCCGCCGCCGGTTCGCTGCGCCAGCTCGATCCGCGCATTACCGCTAAACGGCCGCTGACCTTCTTCTGCTACGGCGTCGGCCTGCTGGAAGGCGGCGAGCTGCCGCGCAGCCACTTTGAGCGCCTGATGCAGTTCAAGGCCTGGGGCCTGCCGGTTAGCGATCGCGCCCAGCGCCGCACCGGCAGCGAGGAAGTGCTGGCGTTTTATCGTCAGGTCGAGCAGGAACGCGCACAGCTCGGTTTCGACATCGACGGCGTGGTGATCAAGATTGACGACATCGATCTGCAGGAAACGCTGGGCTTTGTGGCGCGAGCACCGCGTTGGGCAACGGCGTTCAAATTCCCGGCCCAGGAGCAGATCACCGTGGTGCGCGAAGTGGAGTTTCAGGTTGGCCGCACCGGCGCGATTACGCCGGTGGCCCGCCTTGAGCCGGTGTTGGTGGCCGGGGTGACCGTCAGCAATGCCACCTTGCACAATGCCGATGAAATTGAGCGGTTGGGGCTGCGCATCGGCGATACGGTGATCGTGCGCCGCGCCGGCGACGTGATCCCGCAGGTGGTGGGGGTGCTGGAAGACCGCCGGCCGCAGGATGCGCGCGAAGTGGTGTTCCCGCTGCACTGCCCGGTGTGCGGCTCCGACGTTGAGCGCGTGGAAGGCGAAGCCGTGGCGCGCTGCACCGGCGGTCTTATCTGCGGCGCGCAGCGCAAAGAGGCGTTGAAGCATTTCGTTTCCCGCCGCGCGCTGGACGTTGAAGGCATGGGCGACAAGATCATCGAGCAACTGGTGGACAAGGAGTACGTGAAGAACCCGGCCGATCTGTTCCGGCTGTCCGCCGGCATTCTGACCGGTCTGGATCGCATGGGGCCGAAATCGGCGCAGAACCTGGTCAATGCGCTGGAGAAATCTAAACAGACCACCTTCGCCCGCTTCCTGTATGCGCTCGGCATTCGCGAGGTCGGCGAAGCGACCGCCGCCAACCTGGCGGCGCATTTCGGATCGCTCGAGAAGTTGTTCGCCGCTGACATCGAGGCGCTGAAAGAGGTGCCGGACGTCGGCGAAGTGGTGGCCAAACACACTCGCAACTTCCTCGATGAAGCGCTCAATCAGCAGGTGATCAACGAGCTGGTGGGCGCCGAGATCGGCATTCACTGGCCGGCGCCGGTGGTGGTGGCGGCGGAAGAGATAGACAGCCCGTTCGCCGGCAAAACCGTGGTGCTGACCGGCTCGCTGAGCCAGCTGTCGCGCGACGAGGCCAAAGATCGCCTGACGGCGCTGGGCGCCAAGGTCAGCGGCAGCGTGTCGAAGAAAACCGATCTGGTGATCGCCGGTGAGGCGGCCGGTTCCAAGCTGGCGAAGGCGCAGGAGCTGGGTATCGCCGTGATCGACGAAGCGGAGATGATCCGCTTGCTGGGTGAGTGATGGAAAAAGAAAACCTGCTGGAGATCGCCAATACCGTGATGCCGTTCGGCAAGTACCAAGGGCGGGTGCTGATCGATCTGCCCGAAGAGTACCTGCTGTGGTTCGCCCGCAAGGGCGAATTCCCCAAAGGCAAGCTCGGCATGCTGATGGAGATGACGCTGGCGATTAAAATCGAAGGGCTTGACCACCTGGTCAAGCCGCTGAAGAAAAGCTGAACTGACGGGCCTTGGCCCGTCTTTTTTTTACCCGCGCGACGCCTGCGCGTTGGGCACCGCCTGTTGCGCCTGCTGCTTGCGCTGATACCTTTTCGCCAATACCGCACAGGTCATCAGTTGCACCTGATGGAACACCATCAGCGGCAGCACCATGATCCCCACCGTCGCCGCCGGGAACAGGATATTGGCCATCGGAATGCCGTTCGCAAGGCTCTTCTTCGAACCGCAGAATACGATGGTGATCTCGTCTGCTTTGCTGAACCCCAGCCAGCGCGCCATGTAAGTGTTCACCACCAGCACGATCGCCAGCAGCACGATGCTGCCACCGACGATAAACGCCAGTGAGCCCATCCCTACCTGATGCCAGATGCCGTGCGTCACCGCCTCGCTGAAGGCGGCGTACACCACCAGCAGAATTGAAGTCTGATCGGTTTTACCGATAAGTGGCCGATGGCGTTCGATCCAGCCGCCGATCAGCGGCCGCAGCAGGTGACCGGCGACGAACGGCACCAGCAGCTGCAGCACGATCGAACCGACCTGCCGCAGGCCGCCGGTATCGCCGTGTACATTCATCAACAAGCCGACCAGCAGTGGCGACACGAAGATCCCGAGCAGGCTGGAGGCGGAAGCGCTGCATACCGCCGCCGCGACGTTGCCGCCCGCCAGCGAGGTGAAGGCGATGGCCGATTGCACGGTGGCCGGCAGGATGCACAGGTAGATGAAACCGGCGTACAGCTCGGGGCTGACGTCGATCGGCGCCCACCAGGCAAACAGCACGCCCAGCGCCGGAAAAATGATGAAGGTGCTGCACATCACCCACAGATGCAGCCGCCAGTTGTTGCTGCCGGCCAGGATGGCCTCGCGCGACAGCTTGGCGCCGTGCATGAAAAACAGCAGGGCGATGGCGGCGATGGTCAGGGCGTTGAGCCAGCCGACGAACTCGCCGCGCGCCGGCAGGAACGACGCCAGCAGCACGGTGGCGATCAGCGTCAGGGTAAAACGATCGGGCAGGAATCTCATGGCGATGCGCTCGGGTAGAAAATCGATGGGGCTATTCTCCCGCGCGGGCATATAATAATAAAATTGATTTATTTAATTCATCCATGAATAAAACACATGAATTACTCACTCAAACAGCTGCGGGTGTTCGTCGCCATCGCCCGCCACGGCAGCTTCAGCCGCGCCGGTGAGGCGATCGGCCTGACGCAATCGGCGGTCAGCCACAGCGTGAAAGAGCTGGAAGCGGAGGTCGGCGTGCGGCTGCTGGATCGCACCACGCGTGAAGTGGTGTTGACCGACGCCGGTCTGCGGTTGGCCAACCGGGTCGAGCGGCTGCTGGACGAGCTGCAGGCCGCGTTGCTGGATGCGCGCAGCTTTGGCGTACAGCGCAGCGGCACGGTGCGGGTGGCGACGAGCCAAACCATTTCCGCCCATCTGATGCCGCAGTGCATCGCCGCCGGCGAGCGTGAATATCCGGAGATCCGCATCATGCTGCGCGATCAGGCGCAGCAGCAGGTGCTGCACAGCGTGCGCAACGCCGAGGTGGATTTCGGCATCGTGGTCGATCCGGTACAGGCGGTGGATCTGGAGTGCGAAGCGGTGCTGCATGAACCTTTCCTGTTGCTGTGCCGCGACGATCATCCGTTCGCTGCGCAGCCGGCGGTGCGTTGGTCGGCGTTGAACGGTTGCCGCCTGGTGTTGCAGGATTATGCGTCGGGCAGCCGGCCGCTGATCGACAGTGCGCTGAGACAGCAGGGCGTGGAGGCGCAGGTGGTGCAGGAAATCGGCCATCCGGCCACGCTGTTCCCGATGGTGGCGGAGGGGATTGGCATCAGCATTTTCCCGGCGTTGGCGCTGCCGTTGCCGGAAGGGGGGCGGCTCCGGGTGCGGCGGCTGGTGCCGGAAATTAACCGCGCGCTGATGCTGGTGCGGCGCAAGAACCGCTCACTGACGCCGGCGGCGGAGGCCATCTGGCAGGTGGCGCGTCAGCAGGCGGCGCTGCTGCAACAGCGCCGGCGGGAAAACGCGGCATATTGACTCAGATATAGACGTCCACCGCGTTGAGCGGCGTTGGGCGGTTTACGCCGTCGCCGGATTGCGCCGCGGCTTTTTCCATTTGCTCCTGCTGCTGCTTTTCCATTTCTTCTTTCTGGATGCGCGCGATCTCGGCTTGCAACATCTTGATCTGCGCTTCGATCAGCTGTTTCTGCTTTTCGATCTCTTTGGGATCGGCGTCGGAATCCTTCAGTTCCACCAGCTTTTGCTGCAGCGCCTGAATCTGCCGGTTCAGCGCCTTGATGCGCGCCGAAGCGCGGCTTTCATTGAGGTTAACCGGTTCGTCATTGCCGTTGGCGCGTTCGTTTTTCTCCATCTTGCCGCCTTGCGGCTGGTTGTTGACCGGTTTGGCCATCAGCAATTCGCCCTGATGGCCCGGCGCGCTAAAGACGTTGCTGACGCCGGGAACGGTATTCTTGATCGGTACGATCATGGTGATGGTGGTCGACATGGTTGCTCTCCCTGAGTCTGGATCTCGCTGTTCAGGGTATCGGCAGCGGCGGCTAAATCTTTACCTGCTGCAAACGCGGCCAGCGCAGCAGCCAGCCTTTGTCGACCACGCGCTGGGCATAGGCCGTGTGATCGCCATTTTTCACGTTGAAGGTAATGGTGTCGTTGAACAGCGCCGCGAGCCCGAAAGGGGCGACCAGCGTGATGCTGTCGTCGGCGTTCAGGCGCGCGCCGATCGCCGTTTCCACTTCGGTCCAGAAGCTGATGGCCTCTTCGCTGTTGCGGTAGGGCGCCCGGCCGCCGCGCAGGTGCATGCGCGCCTGGTTCTTGACCGACCACGGCTGCGGCAGCCACTGTTGCAGCCGCGCCTCCAGCATGCGATCGCGTTCGGCGTCCGCACGCTGCGCATCGAAGTGGATCACGTCGATATCGTTGAGCGGCGTGGGCTCCCTATAGCCGTGGCGCCGATCCCACACCAGGTTGCGTACGAAGCCGGCGCCGAGGCACCAGTCATTCAGGCCGAGCCGGCGCACGGTGCGCAGGGCGGCCATGCGCGCGTTATCTTGTTGCAGCCAGTCGATAATTTGCCGTTGCGGATCCATCACCCCTCCTGTTTTCGCGGCTACTGTAACCCGAAGCGGCGGCGGGTGAAATGGGGGGACGCGTGGTGGCGGCGATCGCGTGCAAAATAATTTTCTTTTCCCACTGACTACACTTGGTGCAGGGCTGTTATCTCGTCACTCGGGGCAAGGGAGGGGGTTATGTATCAGGCAACGGTGGGCCAACGCGGCTATCGCTTTGGCGATCTGCGTCAGCTGATGGCGAAAGCTTCGCCTGCGCGTTCCGGCGATTATCTGGCGGAGGTGGCGGCGCAAAGCGCCGAAGAGCGTATGGCGGCGCGTATCGCGCTGGCGGATTTGCCGCTCAAGGCGTTCCTGCAGCAGACGCTGGTGCCGTACGAGCAGGACGAGGTGACGCGCCTGATTATCGATAATCACGATGCCGCCGCTTTTGAGCCCATCTCGCACCTCACGGTCGGCGATTTTCGCGACTGGCTGCTGAGCGAGCAGGCCGACAGCGCCATGCTGGCGCAGGTGGCCGCCGGCATTACGCCGGAGATGGCAGCGGCGGTGAGCAAGATCATGCGCAATCAGGATCTGATCCTGGTGGCGAAGAAGTGCCGGGTAGTGACGCGCTTTCGCAATACGATTGGTCTTCCGGGCCACCTCAGCGTGCGGCTGCAGCCCAATCACCCGACCGACAGCCTGCAGGGCATCGCCGCCAGCATGCTGGACGGCCTGCTGTACGGCAGCGGCGACGCGGTGGTTGGCATCAATCCGGCCAGCGACAGCCTGCCGCTGCTGGAAAAGCTCAACTACATGCTGGACGACGTGATCCAGCGCTTCGCCATTCCCACCCAATCCTGTGTGCTGACCCACGTGACCAACACGCTGCGGCTGATGGAGCGCGGCGCACCGGTGGATCTGGTGTTTCAGTCGATCGCCGGTACCGAAGCGGCCAATCGCGGTTTCGGCATCAGTCTGGCGCTGCTGGCGGAGGCGCAGCAGGCGGCGCTGAGCCTCAAGCGCGGCACGTTGGGCGATAACGTGATGTACTTCGAAACCGGGCAGGGCAGTTGCCTGTCGGCTAACGCGCATCACGGCGTCGATCAGCAGACCTGTGAGGCGCGTGCCTATGCGGTGGCGCGCCATTTCTCACCGCTGCTGATCAACACCGTGGTGGGGTTTATCGGCCCCGAATACCTGTATGACGGCAAACAAATTATCCGCGCCGGGCTGGAGGACCACTTTTGCGGCAAGCTGCTCGGCCTGCCGCTGGGTTGCGACGTCTGCTACACCAACCATGCCGAAGCCGATCAGGACGACATGGACACGCTGCTGACGCTATTGGCCGCCGCCGGGTTGACGTTCCTGATCGGCGTGCCGGGCGCGGATGACATCATGCTCAACTACCAAAGCACCTCGTTCCACGACGCGCTCTATATCCGAGAGCTGCTGGGGCTGAAGCACGCGCCGGAGTTCGCCGCCTGGCTGGCGGCGATGAACATCACCGACGAACGCGGGCGGCTGCGCGACGCCGCCGCCAATCACCCGCTGTTGCTGGCGCTGCAGGGAGAACGGACATGAGCAAACCGGTTCACGTCAACAGTTGGGATGCGCTGCGCGCCTTTACCGACGCGCGCATCGCGCTGGGGCGCACCGGCGCCAGTCTGCCGACCGACGAGCTGCTGCGCTTCGGCCTGGCCCATGCCCAGGCGCGCGACGCGGTGCATCAGCCTTTCGACAGCGAGCGGCTGGCGGCGGATCTGCACGATGCCGGTTGGCCCACGCTGGCGGTGCACAGCCAGGCTGGCGACCGCGCCGCCTACCTGCGCCGTCCGGATCTGGGGCGGCGATTGGCGCCGGACAGCCGCAGCCTGCTGCTTGGTTTACCGCCGCGCCGCGTCGATCTGCTGCTGGCGGTGGCGGACGGCCTCTCCTCCAAGGCGGTGCACCGCCAGGCGCTGCCGTTGCTGCAAGCGCTGCGGCCCTATCTCGATACGCTGGGGCTGACCGTGGCACCGGTGGTGCTGGCGCATCAGGCGCGGGTGGCGCTGGGGGATGAGATCGGTGAATGCCTGCAGGCTCGGGCGGTGGCGATGCTGATCGGCGAACGGCCGGGGCTGTCGTCGCCGGACAGTCTGGGCATCTATTTGACCTGGGGACCGAGCGCGCGCAGAACGGACGCCGAGCGCAACTGTATTTCCAACGTACGGCCCGAGGGGCTGGATTACCCGCAGGCGGCGTTCCGCCTGGCCTGGCTGCTGGAGCAGGCGTTCCAGCGGCGGCTGAGCGGCATCGAGCTGAAGGACGAGAGCGACAACCCGGCCCTGCATGGACGAGTGACGCCGCTTTACCCCCAGCTGGGCGGCTGACCGATGGTTTGCTGCAGCAGGGCAGTGAAGGCAGCCAGCCGGGCGGACACCTTCGCCATCGGGCGCAGCAGATAGATGCCTTGCTGCTCATGGCGCGGATCTTCCAGCATTTGCACCAGTTGCCCGTGCTGCACGTCCGGCCCCACCACCCAGTTGGGCAGAAAGGCGATGCCGAGCCCGAGCAGTGCGGCCTGACGCTGCGCGGTGAAGTCGTCGCAGCGCAGCGCCATGGTGCAGCGGCTCATCAGCGCCGCGTCGAGGATCTGCGCCCAGCAGGCCGGCTGCTGCTTGTGGTAGCGGGCGATCAGCCGGTGCTGCGGCAGCGCCTCCAGATCGCTCGGCAGGCCATAGCGGGCGACGTAGCCGGGGCTGGCGCACATCACCCAGCGTTGGGTGGCGATGCGGCTGGCGTACAGCGCGCTGTCCTTCTGCTCGCCGATGCGGATGGCGGCGTCCAGCCGTTCCTGGGTCGGATCGGTCTGGCGTTCGGTCAGATCGAGATCGACCCACAGCTGAGGGTACCGTTCCGCCAGCGTCGGCAGCAGCGGTAGCACATAGGTTTTGCCGAAGGTCGGCAGGCAACTGATGCGCAGCGTGCCCTGCGGCGTTTCGTTCAGCGCGTTCAGCTCGGCGCGAAGGCCGGTAATGTCCGTCATCAGAGCGGCGGCGCGTGTCAGCAGCAGCTCGCCGGCGTCGGTCAGCAACAGGCCGCGGGTGGAGCGCACGAACAGCGTCGCGCCGAGCGCGCTTTCCAGCGCATCGATATGGCGCACCAGCGAAGAAGGCACCATACCCAGCTGGCGCGCGGCGGCGGAAAAGCTGCCCAGGTGGGCCACGTCGAGAAAAATTGGCAGATGTTCTACATAGCGGGCGTCATTCATTTTTGCATTATATGCAAAAGCGTTTCTTATGAATACCCGCTTCTCTGCCGGCGGCGCGGCGGCTACTCTGGCTGCGGGTTGACGACGGGCTTCAACGCCGCCTTATCCCGGCCGTATAGAGAGAAAACGCATAAACCTCGCGGCGCTTAGCACTAAATAACAGATGTTTTTCCCAGGCTGCGCGAGCCGCCTGCGGAGTTGATAGTCGCTCCAACACCAGATTAACCGTTCAATTTGATATCCGATCCAGCATTAATGATTAGTGAGCCTTTACTTTCACTCATCATGCTGTTGACTCTGGATATCGGCCGGCCAGCCGTGCCGGTTTTTTTGTCGCCTCAGGCTGAATCGTTCCAACTGATGAACGTGCCTGAGAGGCATCTTGGCCCGCCGTCGGTGGGTCTTTTGAACGCGCGGAACCGCGATCCCGCGCTGGTGGAGGAGTTAGTCATGAACGAAAAACACGGGTGTTCCTGTGCGCGCCATTTGGCGCAGGGTTTTGCCAGGCAGTCAATCAACGCCGGGGAGGGCGAAATCTATCAAATCTCGCTGATGAGCGCGCTCATCGACGGGGTCTACGAGGGCGAAACCACCATTGCCGAGTTGCTCAAACACGGCAACTTCGGCCTCGGCACCTTCAATCATCTGGACGGTGAACTGATCGCTTTCGATCGGGAAATACACCAGCTGCGCGCCGACGGCAGCGCCCGGCCGGCCTGCCTGCAACAGAAAACCCCCTTCGCCGTCGTCACCTTTTTCCAGCCCAGCGTCAGCCAGCAATTCGACCGGCCGATCACCAAGGCACAGCTGCACCAGTGCATCGACGAACAGGTCGCCTCGCCGAACCTGTTCTGCGCGGTGCGGGTGGACGGTGAGTTCAGCCATGTCGAAACCCGCACCGTACCGCGTCAGGAACGGCCTTACCGCCCAATGCTGGAAGCGATAGAAGAGCAGCCGACCTTCTCGTTCCATCAGCGGCGCGGCACGCTGGTCGGCTTCCGATCGCCGGATTACATGCAGGGCATCGGCGTGGCCGGCTATCACGAACACTTCGTTACCGACGACCGCAGCGGCGGCGGCCACGTACTGGACTACCAGCTCGATCATGGCCGTTTGCAGTTCGGCGTCATCACGCGTCTCAATCTTCAGTTGCCGCATGATGCGGATTTCTTGCGCGCCAACCTCTGCCCAGAGGATTTGGACCGCGCGATTCGTTCCGCCGAGGGCTAACCCCGGCGATTGTTTTCTTAGGAGGTGGAACCATGGCACAGGAAAAAACAGGCAATGACTGGCAATGCGGCGCCGATTTGGTGGTGAAAAACCTGGAGGCGCAGGGCGTCAAACACGTTTTCGGCATTCCGGGCGCCAAGATCGACCGGGTGTTCGACTCGCTGGAGGACGCGCCATCGATCGAAACGGTGGTGGTGCGGCATGAGGCCAACGCGGCCTTTATGGCGGCGGCGGTCGGCCGCCTGACCGGCAAGGCCGGGGTGGCGCTGGTCACCTCCGGGCCGGGCAGCTCCAACCTGATCACCGGGCTGGCGACCGCCACCTCGGAAGGGGACGCGGTGGTGGCCTTCGGCGGGGCGGTGAAGCGCGCCGACAGCCTGAAGCAGACGCACCAGAGCATGGATACCGTCAGCATGTTCCGGCCGGTGACCAAGTACTGCGCCGAAGTGCATGCCGGTTCGGCGATTTCCGAGGTGATCGCCAACGCCTTCCGCCGCGCCGAGTTCGGCCGGCCGGGGGCGTCGTTCGTCAGCCTGCCGATGGATATCGTCAATGAACCGGTCAGCGCGCCGGTGCTGGCGGGCTGCCGCTTGCCGCGCATGGGGGCCGCGGCGGCGGACGACATTCAGGCGGCGGTGAAACTGATCCGCCAGGCCAAATGCCCGGTGCTGCTGCTGGGCTTGCAGGCCAGCCGGCCGGAGAACAGCGAGGCGGTGCGCCATCTGCTGTACCGCACCCATATGCCGGTGGTTGGCACCTATCAGGCGGCGGGGGTGATCGACGTCAACCACTTTGCCCGTTTCGCCGGCCGCGTCGGCCTGTTTAACAACCAGCCGGCCGATCAGCTGCTGCAGAAGGCCGATCTGGTGGTGAGCGTCGGTTATGATCCGATCGAATACGATCCCTGCATGTGGAACAGCCACGGGCGGCTGAAGCTGGTGCATATCGACGTGCTGCCGGCGGATATCGATACCTGCTATCGGCCGGACGTCGAGCTGGTGGGCAACATCAGCGCTACGCTGAACATGATGACCGAAGCGTTCACTGAGGCGGTCTGCGTGCCGCCGGAAGTGGAGCTGATCCTCACCGATCTTGGCCGCCAGCGTACTGAACTGGCGGAGCGCGCCGCGCGCCGCGGCGGCATGCCGATCCACCCGCTGCGCATCGTCAAGGAGCTGCAGGACATCGTCAGTGACGACGTGACGCTGTGCGTGGACATGGGCAGTTTCCACATCTGGATCGCCCGCTATCTTTACAGCTTCCGCGCTCGCCAGCTGTTGATCTCCAACGGCCAGCAAACCATGGGGGTGGCGCTGCCGTGGGCCATCGGCGCGGCGCTGGTGCGCCCCGGCGACAAGGTGGTGTCAATCTCCGGCGACGGTGGCTTCATGCAGTCGAGCATGGAGCTGGAGACCGCGGTGCGGCTGAAAAACAACATCGTGCACGTGATCTGGGTCGATAATGCCTACAACATGGTGGAAATGCAGGAAGTGAACAAATATCAGCGCAAATCCGGCGTGGAGTTCGGGCCCATTGACTTCAAGGCCTACGCGGAATCCTGCGGCGCGGTCGGCTTCGCCGTGCAGTCGGTGGACGACCTGCGGCCGATGCTGCGCAAGGCGATGGCGATCCAGGGGCCGGTGGTGGTGGCCATTCCGGTCGACTATGCCGACAACTATAAGCTGATGGCGCAGATGAACTTCAGCCAGATGATTTAATTTCATCATCATCGTGCCGTTTCACCGGGGCAGGCCGCTTGCGCGCCTGCCCGTTTTTATGCGCGGAATTTGTCCTTTACATCGCTAACTGCATGATTTATTGCTATCCGTTGGGCTGTTTTTTCACCACTGGGGATAGCGCAATGAAAAGAAAAGCAATAACGATCGGGCTGCTGGCGTTGGCGATTGCCGGCGGCGCGCGGGCCAATACGCTGGTCTACTGTTCCGAAGGCTCGCCGGAAGGCTTCAACCCGCAGCTGTTCACCTCCGGTACCACGGTAGACGCCAGTTCGGCGGCGATCTACAACCGGTTGGTGGATTTCAAACCCGGCACCGTCGAGCTGCAACCCAGCCTGGCGGAAAGCTGGGAGGTGAGCGAAGACGGCAAGCGCTATACCTTCCATCTGCGCAAGGGCGTGGCATTCCAGAGCAATAAATATTTCACGCCCACCCGCGATTTCAACGCCGATGACGTCATCTTCTCGTTTATGCGCCAGAAGGACGCCAACAACCCGTATCACAAGGTCTCCAACGGCGCCTACACCAACTTCGAGTCGATGGAGTTCGGCACGCTGATTGACCGGATCGTCAAGGTGGATGACCACACCGTGCGCTTTGAACTCTCCCGCGCCGAGGCGCCGTTCGTCGCCGATCTGGGCATGTATTTCGCCACCCTATTATCGGCGGAATATGCCGACGCGATGCTGAAGGCCGGCACGCCGCAGCGGGTGGACAACGATCCGATCGGCACCGGGCCGTTCCAGCTGGTGCAGTACCAGAAAGACGCGAAAATCCTCTACAAGGCGTTCGACCGCTACTGGGAAGGCAAGCCGAAGATCGATCGGCTGGTGTTTTCGATCACGCCGGATGCGACGGTGCGTTACGCCAAGCTGCAAAAGAACGAGTGCCAGGTGATGCCGTTCCCTAATCCGGCGGATCTGGCGCGCATGCGGCAGGACGGCAACCTTCAGGTAATGGAAAAATCCGGCTTGAATATCGGCTTCCTGGCGTTCAACACCCAGAAGAAACCGTTGGATAACGTCAAGGTGCGCCAGGCGTTGGCGCTGGCGGTCAACAAGCCGGCGATCATCGACGCGGTGTTCCACGGCGCCGGCCAGCCGGCCAAGAACCTGCTGCCGCCGACCCAATGGGGCAGCAACGCGCAGCTTGAAGACTACCCGTATTCGCCGGAGCGTGCGAAGCAGCTGTTGCAGGAGGCCGGGTTGGGGCAGGGCTTCGATATCGATCTATGGGCGATGCCGGTGCAGCGGCCCTATAACCCCAACGCCAAGCGTATGGCGGAGATGATCCAGGCCGACTGGGCTAAAATCGGCGTGCGCGCCAAAATCGTCACCTTCGAGTGGGGCGAATATTTGCAGCGGATTAAAAACGGCGAACACCAGACCGCGCTGATGGGCTGGACCACCGCCAACGGCGATCCAGACAACTTCTTCGGCCCGCTGTTCACCTGCGCTTCGCTCGGCGGCTCCAACTCGGCGAAATGGTGCTACAAACCGTTCGACCAGCTGATCCTGCAGGCGCGTGAAGAGAACGATCATGCCAAGCGGGTGGCGATGTACCAGCAGGCGCAGGTGATGATGCACGATCAGATGCCGGCGCTGATGATCGCGCACTCGACCATCTTCGAACCGGTGCGCAAGGAAGTGAAAGGCTACGAAATAGACCCGTTCGGCAAACACATCTTCAAGCAGGTGTCGCTGGAGAAGTAACGAAAAGGCCGGGGTAACCCCAATGCTGATCAGTTAGCGTTTTTCTGCAGGCGTTCGTGACATTTTCGGTCGATAAAAGTGAGATGCCCCATGTGGCTCACGCACCTCGACCGAGCCAGGAGCCGAAGGCGCGGCCCCTGGCAACCCGCGCCTTTGCCCTATCAGACGGTTGGCTTTGCCAACTCCCCTCTCTCCGCCATACCGCATTGAGGCCGGTTGCGACAGGCGTCCCTGCCTGTCTCACCTGAAACCGCCGTCCATGGCGGTTTCGCCTAATGCGCTATGCCTGCGTTCGGCGTCTTCAAGGGCGCCCAACACCGCGCTCATCTCCAACTTCTCTACCAGAACCTCATAAGCGACAGATTTCCCGGTAGCAGCCAGCTCAGGTGTTGACCTTGGGCGCGCATCACCGGCTGCCGAGCAAGACGGCGTTGTCAGGGTCAACCGGCCAGGGAAGGCCGGTTGAGGCGAGACTAACAGGGACGTTTGTCGCAGCCGACCCGCCCGACAACGCAGACGCGGCGAGGGTATCCGCGTAGCGGACAGATGGTGTTAAGCGAAGGCGCGGGTGGAGGGGCCGCGCTATCGGCCCCTCCAATTGCCGTTCATATTGGCCACAGAGAAATGCGGACATTTACGGCAATTCCCCAGCACAGAACGCCCAGAGGCTGGATAAAAAAATGCCACTCAGGCTTAAGTGAGCGGCATTGCGGGGTAACCCGGCCTTTTTCATGCGTGCGGCGCGTCGCAGTGGTAGCGGCCGCGCGGGATCACCAGCGGCGTGTGGGACAGCGGATCGTCGATGATCATGCATGGCATGCCGAACACCCGTTCCACCAGCTCGGCGGTAATGATCTCCGCCGGTTTCCCCTCAGCCACGATCTTGCCGTCGCGCATGGCGATGATGTGATCGGCATAGCGGCAGGCGTGGTTGAGATCGTGCAGCACCGCGATGAGGGTTTGGCCGCGCTCGCGGTTGAGCTGGCGGAACAGATCCAGCAACTCTATTTGGTGCGCGATGTCGAGGTAGGTGGTCGGTTCATCCAGCAGCAGCAGCGGCGTTTGCTGCGCCAACGCCATCGCCACCCAGACGCGCTGTCGCTGTCCGCCGGACAGCTCGTCGACGCTGCGATCCGCCAACTGGCTGACGTTGGTGGCCGCCATGGCGGCTTCCACCGCCTGTTTGTCGGCCTGCGTCCACTGTTTCAACAGGCTCTGGTGCGGATAGCGGCCGCGCGACACCAGGTCCGCCACGGTAATGCTGTCCGGTGCGATCGAGGTTTGCGGCAGCAGCCCAAGCTCGCGCGCCAGCGCTTTGGTGGCGAAGCTGCTGATGTTTTTGCCGTCCAGCATCACCTCGCCGGCGCTGGGTTTCAGCAGGCGGCACAGGGCGCGCAGCAGCGTCGATTTGCCACAGGCGTTCGGCCCGACGATCACCGTGAAGGCGCCATCGGGGATCGCCACGCTCAAATCGTCAGCGATGATTTTATTGTCGTAGCCCAGCTTCAGGTGCGAGGCGTGCAGGCGGTGGCTCATGGCATTATCACTCTTCATTATCTGCGGGCCTCACGGATGAGCAGCCAAATCAGGTACAGGCCGCCGATGCAGACGGTCACGACCCCGACCGGCAGTTGGATCGGCGCGAAAAGATGTTGGGACACCACGTCGGCGCTGAGCAGCAGCGCTGCGCCCATCAGCGCCGATGACGTCAGGGTGACCGAGGATTGTCCGGCCAGGCGGCGGGCGATCTGCGGCGCCGCCAGCGCGATAAAGGAAATCGGCCCGGCGGTGGCGGTGACGGCGGCGGTGAGGGTAACGCCGAACAGCATCAGCCACAGCCGGCTGCCTTCGGCGTTCACGCCCAGCGCGCGCGCCGTGTCGTCGCCCATTTCCAATAGCTGCAGCCGTTTGCCCATCAGCAGCGCGGCCGCGGCCGCCAGCAGGATGAACGCCGTGGCGGGCTGGGCTTTCTGCCAGGTCATGCCGTTGAGCGAACCGGCCTGCCACATGGCGGCGTCCATGGCGCGCTCCAGCGAAGCGGTGATGATCAGCCAGGTATTGGTGGAGACCAAGACCGCGCTGATGGCGATGCCGACGATGATCAGCCGGAAGCCGGCGATGCCTTGCCGCCAGGCCAGCAGGTAGATGGCCAGCGCGGCGAGAATGCCGCCGGCCAGCGCGCCGCCGGCGATGTAGTAATAGCCGCCGTTGAACAGGGTGATGGCGATCAGCGCGCCGGTGTAAGCCCCCATGTTAAAGCCAATCACGTCCGGGCTGCCGAGCGGGTTGCGGATAATCGACTGGAAGATGGCGCCGCTCATGCCGAGCGCGCCACCTAACAACAGCGCCATGGCAATACGCGGCAAACGCCATTGGGTGACCACGGTGACCAGATTTTTCGGCGCCTCGCCGCTGAGCGCGGCAAAGACCTGTTCCAGCGAAAGTTGCAGTGTGCCGTAGCACAGCGCGGCAACGGCCATCGCCAGGCACAACGCCAGCAGCGAAAGATTGACCAGCAGCAGGCGCAGCGGCATGCGCCAGTTGATGACGCCGTCCGGGCGGCCGATATGCAACGTGTGGGGCAGACTCATCACAGACCCCCCAGCGTTTTCTTGCGGCGCACCAGCCAGATCAGCACCGGCGCGCCGATGAAGGCCGCCACGATGGAAACCCGCAGTTCACCGGCCGCCAGCAAGCGGCCGACCACGTCGGCGCACAGCAGTAAAATCGGCGCCAGCAGCATGGAGTAGGGCAGGATCCAGCGCTGGTCGGGGCCGACCCACCAGCGGGCGATATGCGGCACCATCAGGCCGATGAAACTGATTGGGCCGACGGTGGCGGTCGCCGCGCCGCACAGCAGCGTGATGGCGATCACCGCGACAATCTGAGTCAGCACTACGCGCGCGCCGAGCGCGATAGCCAAATCTTCCCCCATACCGATGGTATTCAGCGGCCGGGCGATGAGCAGCGTCAGCAGGCAGCCGAGCAAAATGGCGGGGGCGGTGACCGGCAGCGTGGACAGCGTGCGGATATCCAGCGTGCCGGCCTGCCAGAAGCGCAGTTGGTCAAAGGTTTGCGGATCGATCAGCGACAGCCCGGTGGTGATGCCGAGCAGTACCGCGCCGATCGCCACGCCGGCCAGCGTCAGCCGCACCGGGTTGATGCGCCCACCCGCCAGCGTGCCGATCAGGTAGACCAGCAGGGTGGTGAGGGCAGCGCCGACGAAGGCATAGGCCATATAGCTTTCAGTGGTGGCGGCGCCGAAAAACATGATGCCGATGACCACGGCGAAGCTGGCGCCGGCGTTGATGCCGAGCACGCCGGGATCGGCCAGCGGATTGCGCGTCAACGCCTGAATCAGCGCGCCGGCGGCGCCGAGCGCCATGCCGGCTAAAATGCCCGCCAGCGTACGGGGCACTCGGGCGTTGAGAATGATGGTGCTGTCGGAACCGCTCGCGGCGCCCTGCAGGCTGAGCCAGACGGTATGGAAGGGGATGGCCTTGGAACCCAGCATCAGGCTGGCAATGATGCACAGCAGCAACAGCGCCAAACCGATACCGAACCCGGCGAGGCGTTTGAAGCCACTGGCGTAAGCTGCGTGCGGTGCGGACGAAAGCGTCCGCTCAGTCGGAGTGGGTACGTTCACACCGGTAACTCCTGTATGATTTTTAT
Source organism: Serratia sp. PL7 (assembly GCF_945957435.1). Taxonomy (NCBI): domain Bacteria; kingdom Pseudomonadati; phylum Pseudomonadota; class Gammaproteobacteria; order Enterobacterales; family Yersiniaceae; genus Serratia; species Serratia sp. PL7. The sequence continues at coordinate 63,281 of NZ_CAMFLB010000001.1, forward strand.
TCTCATTGTTATTTGCGTTCATGCGGGCGCTAATAGTAGCACGAGTTTACGCCCGCATGCACCCGCCGGTTGGTGGCAAAGGTGCGTTGACGATGTTAATAACTATTGATATTTCAATTGATTGAATGTGAACGGTCGCCCCGCTTGTTGAAAGCGTCGGCAGGAGCCTGGCCTGCCGACGGCGTGGTTCAGGGCTTTTTGAACAGCCGTTCGATTTGGTTCAGCATGTTGGTGGCACTGTAATAATCGAGGCGGAAGGTGTCGTTGCCGACGGCATAGACGTGCCGCTGTTCCACCGGCTCCAGATGTTTAAGGAACGGGTTGGTCAGCACCTCTTGCACTTTGCGCTCATTGGTGGCGAACAGGATCAGGGTTTTGCCGTTCAGGCCTTCGGCCATTTTTTCGCCGGAGATCTGGATGATGTCATGGCGTTTACCCATGCTGGCGTTGCCTTTGGCGCTTTCCGGCGGGATGGCCAATTGGAAGCCAAGCTGGGTCAGCAGCTTGCCCTGGGCGGAGCCCGGTGTCCACAGCATGGCCTCGCGGCCGTTGTCGGCATACACCAGCGGCGTGGTCGGCTGTGGCGGCAGGGTGATCGCCTGCTTCACTTGCTCCACGCGCTGTTCGAAACGATCTTCCGCCTGTTTGGCGCCGGCTTCGTGACCGGTGATCTCACCGAGCTCGCTGGCCAGCTGTTGCCAGCTTTTGTCGCCATAATCGAGTACTAACGTCGGCGCAATGGCGGACAGCTGATCGTACAGCTTCAGCGCTGAATCCCCGCCGGTGGCGGCGACGACGATCAAATCCGGCGCGGCAGCGGCGACGGCTTCGGCATTGGGTTCCACCTGATACAGCCGTTCGACGTGGCGCTGTTTGGCCACCTCGCTCCACTGGGTAAAGAAGCCTTGTTGGTCGGCTACCAGGGGATTTGGGCTGGTGGCGGCGCTGGCGACCACCGGGGCGTCGATCGCCAGCAGCGTACCGGTGATGGTGACGCTGGTGGACACGATGCGCTGCGGCGGTTTTTCCAGCGTGAATTTCCCTTTGGCGCTGTCGATGGTGCGCGGCCAACTGCTGTCGGCAGCGGGGGCGGAAGGTTTCTGCTCGTCGTTCTTGTCGTCCGGGCCACAGCCGCTGAGCAACAGGCTGGAAGTGGCGATGAATGCAATGAACAGCTGGCGTAAGGATAGGGTCATGAGCGGGCTCTTTCTTTCCTTGAACTAAGGCGTATCAATCCGGCGGCGGATTGGCTGCGTGGTGGATGCCCGCTAATTTACCATTCAAGCCGCCAAAATGATAACCATTCGTATCTCAGCGCGTGGTGAATAAAGAAAGAATACGAAGAAAAGGGAAGTGGGTGAGACAGAAACGGAAAAAGCGCCCAAAGGCGCTTTTCTCTGAATGGGTGGGTCGTGCAGGATTGATTCGGCCTGTTGCCTCACCCTACGGGCAACGCTGCGCGTTGTCGTGTCGCTGCGCGATGCTCGAACCTGAACGCAGGATCTCACCCGCACGACTCAGTGGGCCATGTCAGTAAGAAGATAAAGGCAGAGTCAGGTGGCGCAGAAACGAAAAAAGCGCCAAAAGGCGCTTTTTTCTGAATTGGTGGGTCGTGCAGGATTCGAACCTGCGACCAATTGATTAAAAGTCAACTGCTCTACCAACTGAGCTAACGACCCGCAGAAGTGGTGGGTGATGACGGGCTCGAACCGCCGACCCCCTCCGTGTAAAGGAGATGCTCTACCAACTGAGCTAATCACCCACTTCAGGACTTCCAGGTACTGCTAAACGAGAGAATGATGGTGGGTGATGACGGGCTCGAACCGCCGACCCCCTCCGTGTAAAGGAGATGCTCTACCAACTGAGCTAATCACCCTCATTCGTTCTCATTTTTCTCAACAAGATGGTGGGCGATGACGGGCTCGAACCGCCGACCCCCTCCGTGTAAAGGAGATGCTCTACCAACTGAGCTAATCGCCCCGTCTTGTTGGAGTCGCATTATAGGGATAGTTCAAAGTGAGTCAACGCTTTTTAAAATGATTTCAATCGTTCGCCGCAAATTTAGGCAGGGCGCGATAATTATCGCCAGTAGCGCTGATTCTTTGCGCAACGCTATGCGAAACTCGCCGCAAAACGCGCGAAATCGACCGGCGCAATATCGTGTCGGCGTTGAGGAATTAGCGCGTGGTGATACAATGTCGTCCACTCTTTTTTCAATTCCGAGCAATCGTCGGCCATCGCCGACACGCGTTGCGTAATAAGGCAGTGAACCCAATGAAAATCAAAACCCGTTTTGCACCGAGCCCGACCGGCTATCTCCACGTCGGCGGCGCGCGTACCGCACTTTACTCCTGGTTGTTCAGCCGCCATGCGGGCGGTGAGTTCGTTCTGCGTATCGAAGATACCGATCTGGAACGTTCGACCCAGGACGCGATCGACGCAATTATGGATGGCATGAACTGGTTGAACCTGGATTGGGATGAAGGCCCGTATTTCCAGACCAAGCGTTTCGATCGCTACAACGCGGTCATCGACGAGATGCTGGAGCAGGGCACGGCCTATAAATGCTATTGCTCCAAGGAACGTCTGGAAGCGTTGCGCGAGAAGCAGATGGAAAACGGCGAGAAGCCGCGTTACGACGGCCACTGCCGCGACAGCCAGTGCAGCCACACCGACGACGAGCCGCACGTGGTGCGTTTCCGCAATCCGCAGGAAGGGTCGGTGATCTTCGACGACAAAATTCGCGGCCCGATCGAATTCAGCAATCAGGAGCTGGACGATCTGATCATCCGCCGCACCGACGGTTCGCCAACCTATAACTTCTGCGTCGTCGTCGATGACTGGGACATGGAAATCACCCATGTGATCCGCGGTGAAGACCACATCAACAACACCCCACGCCAGATCAACATTCTCAAAGCGCTGGGCGCGCCGGTGCCGGAATATGCGCACGTGTCGATGATCCTCGGCGACGACGGTAAAAAGCTGTCCAAGCGCCACGGCGCCGTGGGTGTTATGCAATACCGCGACGACGGCTATCTGCCGCAGGCGCTGCTGAACTACCTGGTGCGCCTGGGTTGGTCCCATGGCGATCAGGAGATCTTCTCCATCGATGAGATGAAAGAGTTCTTCACGCTGGAAGCGATCAACAAATCCGCCAGCGCCTTCAACACCGAGAAGCTGCAGTGGCTGAACCACCACTACATCAACCATATGCCGGCGGAAGAAGTGGCGGTGCATCTGGCATGGCACGTTGAGCAACTGGGCATTGAAACCCGCAACGGTCCGGAACTGAAAGACCTTGTCAAGCTGCTGGGCGAGCGTTGCAAGACGCTGAAAGAGATGGCGGAGTCTTGCCGTTACTTCTACGAAGACTTCAGCGAGTTCGACGCCGACGCCGCCAAGAAGCACCTGCGCCCGGTCGCGCGTCAGCCGCTGGAAGCGGTGCGTGCCAAGCTGGCCGTCATCACCGTCTGGACGCCGGAAAATGTGCACGACGCCATTCAGGGCACGGCGGATGAGCTGGGTGTCGGCATGGGCAAAGTCGGCATGCCGCTGCGCGTCGCGGTGACCGGCGCCGGCCAGTCGCCGGGCATGGACGTGACCGTGCATGCGATCGGCCAGAAGCGCTCGCTACAGCGTATCGATATGGCGCTGGCTTACATCGCCGAGCGTGAAGCCCAGGCCTGATTAGGCTGATACGCCGTAAATGAAAAAGCCCCGTGGAGCGATCCCGGGGCTTTTTTATTGCTTGCTGTCAGGCTTGTTCGCCGGCCGGCAAACCCGGACGGTAGGCGATGAAATACATCAGCCCGACAAAGCCGGCGCCGCCCAGCGCATTGCCGAGAAATACCGCGACGAAATTAGGCAGATACTGTTCCCAACCCATGCCGCCGGCAAAGATGGCCGCCGGGATGATGAACATATTCGCCACCACGTGCTGGAAGCCGATGGCGACAAAAGCCATGACAGGGAACCACATGCCGATCACTTTGCCCGGCACATCTTTGCTGGCGAAGGCTAACCACACCGCCAGGCACACCAGCCAGTTGCAGCCGACGCCGGAAATGAAGGCGTGCAGGAAGTCCGCATCCACTTTGGCCTGCGCGATCGCCAGCGTCTTATGCAAGAACGCGCCTTCGGTCAGGCCCAGCAAATGGCCGAAGAAGTACGCGACGGCCACGCTGCCGGCCAGGTTGGCCAGAGTGACCCAAAACCAGTTGCGCAGCACGGCGATGGCGGGGATTTCGCGGGCAAACCAGGCCATCGGCAAGGTCATCATGTTGCCGGTCAGCAGTTCGCCGCCGGCCAGAATGGTCAGGATCAAACCGATAGGGAAGACCGCGGCGCCCAATAGGGCGCCGAAAGAGCCCCATTCAGCCGGCAGGGTGCCGATGACGTGAATATCCAGCAGGAAGCCGGTGGCGATAAAGGCGCCGGCGAGAAAGCCCAGAATCAACAGATTAGCGAGAGGGGCGCGGCTTTTGTTTACCCCGGCCTGAACGGCGAGGGCGGCGATTTCTTTTGGTGAATGCAAAGACATGACGGACTCGGTTTATAGTAATAAAGTTTATGGCGCGGGCAGTCTATGCCGCTCGGGAGCCCGACTCAAGCGCATTTCGCTAACATTCCGTTAATTAAAAATCAACGTGATATGCAGGGTCTTTTGCTATTTTGAGATGTAGCGCGCAAAATGGATGAACTCTGCACAAACTGATGATTTTTTGGCGCCAAACATGCTGATTTGGCGGCTTTTTCAACGCTTGATTCAGTAATTCAATTTAGCCGTTGACAGCTTTGAATGGGTTTCATATTATGCGCCCCGTTCACAGCACAAAGTGATTGTGGAACGGGGCTATAGCTCAGCTGGGAGAGCGCTTGCATGGCATGCAAGAGGTCGACGGTTCGATCCCGTCTAGCTCCACCAACCTTCTTCTCAGAGAGGTTGGGGAATACCGTAACGCCGGTCAACGCGTACCACTTTTGTGGGGCTATAGCTCAGCTGGGAGAGCGCTTGCATGGCATGCAAGAGGTCGACGGTTCGATCCCGTCTAGCTCCACCACCATTTAAAAAGCCGACCTTAGGGTCGGCTTTTTGCTTTTCGTCATTTATCCTTCGCCGAATGCCAAGCAATAAAAAAGGCGCCCGCAGGCGCCTTGTTATCGTCGTCGGTTCGAGGCTTAGCCCAGCACCAGACCCGCGATGGAAGCGGACAGGATGCTGACCAGCGTAGAGCCGTACACCAGCTTCAGACCAAAGCGCGACACCACGTTGCCCTGGTGTTCGTTCAGGCCCTTGATCGCACCGGCCACGATGCCGATGGAAGAGAAGTTGGCGAAGGACACCAGGAACACCGACAGGATCCCCAGGCTGCGCGGCGACAGCTCGGCAGAGACTTTCTGCAGCTCCATCATGGCCACGAATTCGTTGGAAACCAGCTTGGTCGCCATGATGCTGCCGACCTGCAGGGCTTCGTGTTTAGGAATGCCCATGATCCAGGCGAACGGATAGAAGAAGTAACCGAGGATTTCCTGGAAGCTCAGGCCGAAGATAGCGCTGAATACGCCATTGAGCGCGGCGATCAGGGCGATGAAGCCAATCAGCATCGCGGCGACGATAATCGCTACTTTGAAGCCGGCCAGGATGTATTCACCCAGCATTTCGAAGAAGCTCTGGCCTTCGTGCAGATTGCCCAGATGCAGCTCTTCTTCTTTATTGGTATCGTACGGGTTGACCAACGACAGCACGATAAAGGTGCTGAACATGTTCAATACCAGTGCCGCCACCACGAACTTGGCGTCTAGCATGGTCATGTAGGCGCCGACGATAGACATGGACACCGTAGACATCGCGGTTGCCGCCATGGTGTACATGCGCTTTTCCGACATCTTGCCCAGGATATCCTTGTAGGCGATGAAGTTTTCGGATTGGCCCAGGATCAGCGAGCTGACGGCGTTGAACGACTCCAGCTTGCCCATGCCGTTCACTTTCGACAGCACGGTACCGATAATGCGGATGATGAAAGGCAGCACTTTGATGTACTGCAGAATACCGATCAGCGCCGAAATGAAGACGATCGGGCACAGCACCTTCAGGAAGAAGAACGCCAGGCCTTTGTCGCCCATGCCGCCGAACACGAAATCAGTCCCTTGTCCCGCAAACCCGAGCAGTTTGTCAAACAGCGCGGCGAATCCTTTTACGAAGCCCAAACCCGCTTCCGAATGCAGGAAAAAGTAGGCCAGCAGTACTTCGATAACCAGTAATTGAATAACATAGCGAATGCGGATGCTTTTACGATCGCGGCACACCAACAGGGCCAGGATCGCCACCACTACTATCGCCAACGCAAAGTGCGCAATATGGGACATGTTTGCTCCAAATTTGAGGCAGGCTGAATTTCGGCTGTCATTTTATGTAACGCTACGTTTAAAAACGAGACTTCTATTGCAAATATGGAAAATCATAGCGGGAATTCTCCTAAAGTGTTGCGCAAAAGCATAAAAAATCAAGATGTTAACGCAGAGATAGGAAATTCGTATTCTTGTGCTAACCTGTCTTTCAGGGGTATTGCAGCTAAAATCCCATCCCAAAAGCACGGAAATCGGCATGCTTGGTGTCGGACCCTTCGATAAAACCATTAATGTTGGCTATTACAGAGATAAGTTTTACCGCTCTAAATGCGCTTGATAATTATTATCATTTATATAGAGTGGAGATAAACGTAATTTCAGTAAGGGTTCAACATATGCTGAACAGTCGCGTGGTTGAAACCACCCCCGGTCGCTCCGCCAGAAAAATCAAACTCTCGCTGATGGGGCCCGCCTTCATCGCCGCTATCGGCTATATCGATCCCGGTAACTTCGCCACCAACATCCAGGCCGGCGCCTCGTTCGGCTACAGCCTGCTGTGGGTCGTGGTCTGGGCCAACGTGATGGCGATGCTGATCCAACTGTTGTCTGCCAAGCTGGGCATCGCCACCGGAAAAAACCTGGCCGAGCACATTCGCGATCGCTTTCCGCGGCCGGCGGTGTGGGCCTATTGGGTGCAGGCGGAGATCATCGCCATGGCGACCGACCTGGCCGAGTTTATCGGCGCGGCGATCGGCTTCAAACTGCTGCTCGGCGTGTCCCTGTTGCAGGGCGCGGTGCTGACCGGCATCGCCACCTTTTTAATTTTGATGCTGCAAAAACGCGGGCAAAAGCCGCTGGAGCGGGTGATTGGCGGCCTGCTGCTGTTCGTCGCCGCCGCTTACATCGTCGAGCTGGCATTTTCCCAGCCGCAGCTCGCGCCGCTGCTGAAGGGCATGGCGCTGCCCGATCTGCCTAACGGCGATGCGGTATTTCTGGCCGCCGGGGTATTGGGCGCCACCATCATGCCGCACGTGATCTACCTGCATTCGTCGCTCACCCAAGTCGGCGGCGAGCATGACAAGGCGGAGCGCTATGCCGCCACCAAAGTCGACGTCGCCGTCGCCATGACCATCGCCGGTTTCGTCAACCTGGCGATGATGGCCACCGCCGCCGCCGCGTTTCATTTCAGCGGCCACAGCGGCATCGCCGATCTCGACGTGGCCTATCTGACGCTGCAACCGCTGCTCGGGCAAGCCGCCGCCACCGTGTTTGGCCTGAGCCTGGTGGCCGCCGGTCTCTCCTCTACCGTGGTGGGCACGCTGGCGGGGCAGGTGGTGATGCAGGGGTTTGTGCATTTCCATATCCCGCTGTGGCTGCGTCGCGCGGTGACCATGCTGCCGTCGTTTATCGTTATCATGCTGGGAATGGACGCCACGCGCATTCTGGTGCTGAGCCAGGTGCTGCTCAGCTTCGGCATTGCGCTGGCGCTGGTGCCGCTGCTGGCTTTCACCGGTAATCGGGCGCTGATGGGGGAAATGGTCAACGGCCCGCTGGTGCAAAACCTGGGCAAGCTGATCGTACTGGTGGTGGTGGGATTGAACGGCTACCTGCTGATCGGCAGCGTGCTGTAGGCAAAAAAAACGCGGGCCGGCATTACGCCGGCCCGTCGTCGTTAATCGCGGTCGTCATCGCCGTGGCGGCGCCAGCGATCGCGGTCATGATCGTGGTGGTGCTTTTTCTCTTTCTTCCAATGGTGCTTATCGTAATGCTTGTCGTATTTACGATAGCGTCCTTCATGATAGTAATAGTGTTTGCGCCAGTAGTCGCGGTCGCGCCAGCGATAGCCGTCCCAGTAGTAACCGCGACGGCTGCGGTCGCCGAGATAGCGCCCCTGATGGCCTTGCCACCAGTCGCGATCGCGCCAGTCGTAACCGTCCCAGTAACGGCCGCGATTGTCCTGATCGCCGATGCGCAGTGAAACGCCCGGCATCAGATCGATGCTGATCCCTTCGGCGTGTGCTTGCTGTGCGGCGGGCAGTACCGTCGCCGCCAAGATGGCGGCCAAGAGCAGAGGTTTAAACATGGCTTCTCCTTCCCGCTTGCGCGGCTTGGCCGTTTGTCACTTTATGAAGCGCGTTCATCAGTTTAAAAAAGCGGCCTTATCGTTATTTTGCTGCAATATCGGCATCATAGCGCCAGCGCATAGGGTTGAATCTGAGAGCCACTCTGAAAACGGTGCGGGAGGCCAAGATTTGAGATTTTTCTGGAGTCTCGCCGCTCGATTGAGCGGCGGAATTTGTAAACGATTACAATAAGATTTTCTCGATCTGCGCGAGCTCTTCTTCACTGAAGTGACGATTGGCCAGCATGCCCACCGCGTCTTCTATCTGCGCATTCTTACTGGCGCCGATCAGCACCGAGGTAACGCGATCGCCGCGCAGCACCCAGGCCAGCGCCATCTGCGACAGCTTCTGCCCGCGTTGCCGCGCCAGCGCATCGAGGCGGCGCACCTTGTCCAGCCGCTCGTCGGTCAACTGCTCCGGCTGCAGGAAGCGGCTGCCGCTGGCGGCGCGGGAATCTTGCGGGACGCCGTGCAGGTAGCGGTCGGTCAGCAGGCCGCCCGCCAGCGGCGAGAAGGCGATCGCGCCGACGCCATGCTCCGCCAGCGTATCCAGCAATTCCGCCTCCGGCGTGCGTTCCAACATCGAATACTTGGGCTGGTGGATCACGCACGGCGTACCGAGCCGCTGCAGAATGTCGAACGCCTGCCGCGCGCGCTCGGCCGGGTAGTTGGACAGGCCGACATACAGCGCTTTGCCCTGGCGCACCAACAAATCCAGCGCCGCCATGGTTTCTTCCAGCGGCGTGTCCGGATCCGGCCGGTGGTGGTAAAAGATATCCACATACTCCAACCCCATGCGCTTCAGGCTCTGATCGAGGCTGGCGACCAGGTACTTTTTCGAGCCCCAATCGCCGTAGGGGCCGGGCCACATGGTGTAACCGGCTTTGGATGAGACGATCAGCTCATCGCGCCAGGCCCGCAGATCGGCGTTGAGCATGCGGCCAAAGTTCTCCTCGGCGGCGCCGGGCGGCGGGCCGTAGTTATTGGCCAGATCGAAATGGGTAATGCCGCGATCGAAGGCGCAGCGGATCAGGCCGCGGGCGTTGTCATACAGCGTGGCGTCGCCGAAGTTGTGCCACAGCCCGAGCGAGACGGCGGGCAGCTTCAGCCCGCTGCGGCCACAGCGCCGGTATTCCATATCTTGATAACGCGTAGGGGAGGCTTGGTAGGACATAGTTATCCTTGTCGGCGAGAGGTGAAGTGCTTTGAGTGTATACGTTTCCACACCACGCTGCCGGGGGAGCGATCACAGCGCCGGCATGTAACGCCAGGTTGCCGTTCGATGCCGGAGCGTTTGTTCGAAATTTGAACGGCATCTTCGATAATTAAGATAATCGCTCCAGCTGCAGACAGGTGATGATCATGACTCAGACCTATACGGTGGCCGATTATCTTCTCGATCGTCTGGCCCAAATCGGCATCCGTCATTTCTTCGGCGTGCCGGGGGATTACAACCTGCAATTTCTTGATCATGTTCTCGCTCATCCGCAAATCACCTGGGTAGGCTGCGCCAATGAATTGAACGCCGCCTACGCCGCCGATGGCTACGCGCGCTGCAAACCGGCGGCCGCGCTGCTCACCACGTTTGGCGTCGGCGAGCTAAGCGCGTTGAACGGGGTGGCCGGCAGCTACGCCGAATACCTGCCGGTGATCCACGTGGTCGGCACCCCGGCGCAGCGCGCCCAGCGCGCCGGTGATTTGTTGCATCATTCGCTGGGGGATGGCGACTTCACCCACTTCGCCCGGATCGCCAAAGAGGTGACCGTCGCGCAGGCCAATCTGACCGCCGATAACGCCGCGATGGAGATAGACCGCCTGATCGGCGTCGCCTTGCTGGAACATCGCCCGGTTTATCTGATGTTGCCCAGCGACGTCGCGCAGGCGCCGCTGCCGAGTAAACCGGCGCCGCTGATGCTGCGCCAGGCCAAACTGTCGCAGAGCGCATTGCAGGCATTTATCGCCGCGGCGCGCGAAAAGCTGCTGTCGGCGCGGCGGGTGTCATTGTTGGCGGATTTCCTGGCCGATCGCTTCGGCGCCGAAGGGGTGCTGGACGAGTGGCTGCAGGAGGTCGACATTCCGCACGCTACGCTGCTGCTCGGCAAGGGCGTGCTGGATGAAAACCGCGCCGGTTTTGTCGGTACCTACTGCGGTAGCGCCAGCGATCCGGCGGTGAAACAGCTTATCGAAAACGCCGATGTGGTGATCAGCGTCGGGGTGCGTTTGACCGACACCATTACCGCCGGTTTCACGCATCATCTGCCGGTGGAAAAATGCATCGATATTCAGCCGTTCGAAGCCTGGGTTGGACGGCGGTGTTTTAGCCGCATCCCGATGCGCGAGGCGGTACAGGCGCTGCATCGCCTGAGTCTGTCGCTGGCGTCGCGTTGGCCGTTGCCGCCGATCGTCCGCCCGGCCCTGCCGGAAGGCAATGGGGAAGGGTTGGATCAGCACGCCTTCTGGCGGCAGATACAGGATTTCCTGCGGCCGGGGGATATCGTGCTGGCCGATCAGGGCACCGCCTGTTTCGGCGCGGCGGCGCTGACGTTGCCTCGCGGCTGCCGGCTGATCGTGCAGTCGCTCTGGGGATCGATCGGCTATACCCTGCCGGCGACGTTCGGCGTGCAGACCGCCGAACCGCAGCGCCGGGCAGTATTGCTGATCGGCGACGGCGCCGCGCAGCTGACCGTGCAGGAACTGGGATCGATGTTGCGCGACGGGCTTAAGCCGGTGATCTTCGTGCTGAACAATCAGGGGTATACCGTTGAACGCGCGATCCACGGGCCGGAGCAACGTTATAACGATATCGCGCGCTGGAACTGGACGCAGCTGCCGTCGGCGTTGGCCGGTGAGCGGCCGGTGAAGGCGTTGCGGGTCAGCGATCCGGACGGATTGCGTCAGGCGCTGCGCGAGGTAGCGGACGACGAACGGCTGGCCTTCATCGAAGTGATGCTGCCGAAGATGGACATTCCGGAACTTCTCGATACCGTCTCCCGCGCCATTCAGGCGCGCAACGCCGCCGCTTAGGGCAGGGTATCGCCCAGTAGGCGCTCCAGCATCCAGAACCCCGCCGGGCCCGGCGGGGTCAGTTTGGACCATACCGCATCCACCGAAATCAGTTTTGGCCAGCCGCGCGGCCGCAGCTGGGTGAGCCTGCCGTGGCCGTATTGCTGCACCAGCCAGTGCGGCAACACCGCCCAACCGAATCCTTGTTCCGCCATCTCCAGCAACAGCAGATAGCTGGGCGCCGACCAGACCAGGCCACCCTGTCTGGCCGCCTCGGCGCCGGTGTAGGTATTGAGGATCAGTTGGCGGGTGCTGGACAATTGCTCTGGCGTCGGCGCGGCGACCTGCGCCAGCGGATGCTGATGGGCGACGAACAGCCCCATTTCGGTCTGCTCAGGCAGCCGGGAGAAGGCGATATCCGGCGGATAACGTTTTTGCACTTCTACCATGCCCAAATGCGCGCGGCCGCTTTGCAGCAGATCGATAACGTCGCCTTCCTCGGCGATCATCCATTCCAGCTCAATTTCCGGGTAGCGCTGTTCGAACAGCTGCATTAACCGATCGTGATGCTTGGGCTGGTAGGTATCGGAAAACACCATGCTCAGGCGCGGTTCAACCTCGCCCGCCAGCTGAATGCTCAGGGCGTCGAGCCGTTCGCTGGCCGCGAGGATCGCCTGTACGTGCCCCAGCACTTTGCGGCCGGCGGCGGTGAGCACCGGCTGGCGCGCGCTGCGATCGAACAGCGTCAATGCCAGGTCGGCTTCCAGATTAGCGATGGCGGTGCTGACGGTGGATTGGCTTTTACGCAGCTTGCGCGCGGCGGCGGAAAATGAGCCGAGGGCGGCGGCTTCCACGAACGCCTGTAACGCTTCCGGTGAATAGTGCATATATCTACTTTATCGATGGAATCTATTTTTAATCTACCCAAAAAAGCGATGATAATCACCTGGCTTTCGCAACAACTGTTGAAAAAAAGGTGATGTATGCAACTGCAAAACAAGTCTCTCATTGAACGTATCGTCCACGCCGTCGGTTTCGAGGCCATCGCCGTGATGGTTTGCGCCCCGCTGGGCGCGTGGCTGCTGAACCGCTCAATGGTGCAGGTCGGTGCGTTGGCGGTGATGCTCTCCACCGTCGCGATGCTGTGGAACATGGTTTACAACACGGTGTTCGACCGCCTGTGGCCGGTCAGCCGGGTGGTGCGTAACCTGAAGGTGCGTGCGCTGCACGCCGTCGGCTTTGAAGCCGGTTTTATCCTGATCGGCGTGCCGATTGCCGCCTGGATGCTGAGTATCTCCTGGGCGCAGGCGTTTATGCTGGAAATCGGTTTCTTCCTGTTCTTCCTGCCGTACACCATGGCCTATAACTGGCTGTACGACACGCTGCGCCAGCGCTGGTTCGAAGCGCGCCAGCCGATCAATTCCGGCGTCAAATAAGGCGTCGTCAGCCCGGCGATTCTCAGGTAAGGTCAGAGGATCGTCGGAAATGCTGAGGAACGAAGGATGAAAGTGTTGGGTCTGCTGGGCGGCATGAGTTGGGAATCCACCATTCCGTATTACCGCACCATCAACGAGCAGGTAAAGGCGCGCCTCGGCGGGCTGCATTCGGCCAAAATCGTGCTCTACAGCGTCGATTTTCAGGAAATTGAACGCTTGCAGCATCAGGGCGATTGGGATGGTGCCGGCCGGCTGCTGGCCGAGGCCGCCGTGGCTTTGCGCGCCGCCGGCGCCGAAGCCATCGTGATCTGCACCAACACCATGCACAAGGTGGCGGAGGCGGTCGAGCAGGCCAGCGGCCTGCCGCTGATTCACATCGCCGACGCCACGGCGCTGCAGGTGCGGGAAAAAAACATTCGCCGCGTCGGGCTGCTGGGCACGCGTTTTACCATGGAGCAGACCTTCTACCGCGGCCGCCTGCAGGAATTGCACGGCATTGATGTGGTGACGCCGGTCAGCGCCGATCGTGACATCGTGCACCGCATCATCTATGACGAGCTGTGCCTCGGTAACATTCGCGACGCCTCGCGCGATGAGTATCGCCGGATCATCAGCGATCTGGAGCAACAGGGAGCGCAGGGGATTATTTTCGGCTGCACCGAGATAGGGTTGCTGGTGAGCGAGCGGGATGCGTCGGTGCCGGTGTTCGACACCACCGCGATCCACGCCCGCGCTGCCGCCGCGTTCGCGCTGGACTAATCGTCGTGCGGCGGTTGCCGGCGGTTCACCAGCATCAGCGGTTTGCCTGCCAGCGTCAGCCAGGCGGGCAGCATCACGATGCATAAGACGGGCAGCAGGTGCAGATCCGGCACCACCGCCACTGCCATGAACAGGCTGAGCCAGCCGTCGCGCGTGACCACCAGCACCAGCCCCATAATGGCGCAGGAGACGGTGATCGCCGCCGGCACCGCCGGAACGTGCTGGTGCAGCATCAGCCCCAGCGCCACCCCGACGAACACCGCTGGGAAGATGCGCCCGCCGCGAAAGCCGCTGGCGGCGGCGATCACCAGCGCCGCCAGCTTGGTCAGGGTAACGGTCAACAGCGCCGGCACCGAATAGTTGCCGTCTGCCGCGAGGCGCTTCATTTCATCCAGCCCTTTGAACAGGGTAATCTCTCCGCCCACCAGCGCCAGCAGGCCCAGCACAAAGCCACCCAGTCCTAACATCAACACCGGATTCTTCATCGAATGGAACAGGCGGTGAACGTGTGGGAAGCACCACAGCGCCACCATGCCGAGCGCGATGGCGATCAGCGCCACGATGGCGCCGCTGAAGATGTCCGGCAGTCGCGTTACGTCGTAGGCGTCGAGCTGAAGGGCGAAATTGGGTACGAAGAACATCTGGGTGGTGACCGCGCCGGCGGCGGCGGCCACCAGCGGGGCGAACAGCCGATCCCACAGCGGCGTTTCGTTATTGCCCGCCAGGGTTTGCGAGAAGATCAGTGCGGCGGCGACCGGCGTGCCGAACATCGCGCCGATGGTGCCCGCGGCCGCCAGGATGATCCAGTCCATGCGCGGCACCTTCGGCAGCAGGCGCGCCCCCGCCGCCGCCACCAGCGCGATATTGATGGCGGTGATCGGGTTTTCCGGCCCCAGGCTGACGCCGCCGGCCAGGCCGACGATCAGCGCCAATCCCAGCCCCGGCAGGGCGGAGAGCGGCAGCGGCATGCCGATCAGCGATTCCGTCGCCGGATCCGGCCCGGCGTGGCCCGGCATGTAGCGCACGATCAGGCCGACCGCCACGCCGGTCAGCGTCAGCATGCCGAGCGGCCACCAGGGTGCCTGGGCATCCAGGCTCAGCGCGTCGGGCAGCGTCACCCACAGCCATTGCTGCAGCGTAGCGGCGACTTTCATCATCAATAGCAGCACCAGACTGGAGGCGGAACCGATAATCAGCGCAGGCAAAGCAAAGGCCAACATGGCATTGGCGCGCGGATGCAGCATGGATAATCCCTTGTCGATGCCTCCATGCAGGGCAGGGAGAGCGGGTGGTTGGGCAGTGGCCACAGCTTGCCAGACTATCGGCGAGCAGGCACGCATTGATATTGCCCGGCGTCGATGACGGTTAACAGTCGCGGCGGCGCGTTTTTTGCCGCAATTTGTTTCAAATCGCGGCATCACGGGCAAGCTGAAACGTTTTTTGTGATCCGGATCGCTATTGGGGCGCAGATCCGAGGCGGGTGATTGTTGTTTTCGCAGCAGGATTTTACAGTGTGGGCAGCTTTTTATTTTTCATTTTGCGGAGACGAAATCAATGACCTATGCCCTCGTGGGTGATGTTGGCGGCACCAATGCCCGCCTGGCGTTGTGCACTGTTGCGACGGGTGAGATTACCCAGGCGAAAACCTATTCCGGTCTGGAGTTCGACAGCCTGGAGGCGGTGATCCGCCACTACCTGAAAGCGTGCGATATCGAGGTGCAGGACGCCTGTATCGCGATTGCCTGCCCGGTGACGGAAGACTGGGTCGCGATGACCAACCACAGCTGGGCGTTCTCTATCAAAGAAATGAAGGCCAACCTGGGGTTGAGTCATCTGGAAGTGATCAACGATTTCACCGCTGTCTCGATGGCGATCCCGATGCTCTCGCCGGACGACGTGCTGCAGTTTGGCGGCGGCGATGCGCAGCCGGGCAAACCGATCGCGGTGTACGGCGCCGGCACCGGGCTGGGTGTTGCCCACCTGGTGCAGGTCGATCGCCGCTGGGTCAGCCTGCCGGGCGAGGGCGGCCATGTCGATTTCGCACCGAACAGCGAAGAAGAAGACATTATTCTGGAGGTGCTGCGCGGTGAAGTGGGGCACGTTTCCGCCGAGCGCGTGCTGTCCGGGCCGGGCCTGGTCAACCTGTATCGCGCCATCGTCAAGGCGGACAACCGCCTGCCGGAGAAACTGGAGCCGAAGGACATTACCGAGCGGGCGCTGGCCGACAGCTGCATCGACTGCCGCCGTGCGCTGTCGCTGTTTTGCGTGATCATGGGGCGCTTCGGCGGCAACCTGGCGCTGAATCTGGGCACCTTTGGCGGCGTGTACATCGCCGGCGGCATCGTGCCGCGCTTTATGGAATTCTTCAAGGCCTCGGGCTTCCGCGCCGCTTTCGAAGACAAGGGGCGCTTCCGCGACTATGTGCGAGACATTCCGGTGTTCATGATAACCCATGGCCAACCGGGCCTGCTGGGGGCCGGCGCGCATCTGCGCCAGACGCTGGGCATGCAGCTGTAAGCAACGCGGCGGCACGATAAAAAAGGGGCGCAATCCGCAGATTGCGCCCCTTGTCTTTTTCGTAGGGTATCAGGCTTTGGCCAGCTCCGCCGTTTGGGCGGTTTCTACCGTTTCCGCTGCCACCGCCTTCGGCGCTTTGATGAACAGCGTAATCAGCAGAGAAGCGGCGGACAGGACGCCAATCACCATAAAGGTGGCGTGGAAGCCGCCGAAGTATTTGGCGACGAACGAACCGGCCAGCGCGCCCAGGCCGAAGCCCTGGTAGATGATGCCGTAGTTCTTGCTGTGGTTTTTCAGGCCGAAGAAGTCGCCGACAATCGCCGGGAACACGGTGATGTTGCCGCCGAAGCAGAAGGCCACCGCGCCGACGCAGATGAAGAACAGCGTGTGGTTCAGGGTCATGAAGCTCAGGGCGACAATCGCCAGCACGGTAACCAGCATGGTGAAGCTGATGACGCGCATGCGGCCCACTTTATCGGACAGCGTACCCAGGATGATGCGGCCGGCGGTGTTGAAGATGGCGACGGCGGACACTGTGTTGGCGGCGGTGGCCAAGTCCATCCCGGCCAGTTGAACGCCCATGTCTTTCACGATGCCAATCAGATACAGACCGCTCATGCAGGCAGCGAAGAAGATGGTGAACAGCAGGTAGGCTTCTTTGGTGGCCAGCATCTGACGCACGCTGTAGTCGTTACCCAGACCGTTGGCGCCTGGCTGTGCGGCGTTGGTCGCCAGCACCGGCTCTTTCAGCAGCAGGGAGCCGACGACGATCAGGCCCATCACGATGGCACCCCAGTAGAAGAAGGCACCGGAAACGCCGACGTCGGCGATCAGGGCGGCGTTGACGTATTTGAACAGCAGGCTACCGCTGCCGAAGGCGCCGACGGAGATGCCGGAAATCAGGCCTTTGTTGGCGGGGAACCACTTAATCAGGTTGGACAGGGTGGAGATGTAGGCGATACCGACCGCAAAGCCCACCACCACGCCGGCCAGCAGGTAAATCATGTCAAGCGAGCTGACGTGGGCGCTGGCGATGAGACCCAGGCCGACCAGGATGCCGGAACACAGCGTCAGATTGCGGATGCCGAAGCGTTCTTGCAGCTTGCCGGCGAACAGCGTGGCGAAGGCCAGGAAGAAGCTGGTGATGGAGAAGGTGGTGGCAACGTCTGCCAGCCCCCAGTGGAACTTGTCGACCAGCGGCTGGTTGAACAGGCTCCAGGTGTAGATGGTGCCCAGACCCATCTGACAGATGATGGTGCCGAGAACGATTAAGCTGCGATTTGCCGGTTTGGTGTTCATGGCCGGTCTCCTTCCTGTGTGTGCGTTGCCGGGCGTGAGCCGTTGGCTGAAATTTGCGGGGTGAATCTGTGTTCCCGCGGTATGGGCTTATTATATGGCCGGCACCCCCGGCGGGCGGCGGATCGGGAATGAGTTGCACGACGGAAGGAATGAAATGCATGTTATGCGGCGTGAGTTGCCGTTTTTGCGCCGAAAAGCGCGTGAAATGCCGGGGGTGACACGTGATCTACATCAAAGATATCAACGATTTATTGTTAATCGCCGGTGAACGATTGTGGTGGAATTGTGAAGGATGCGTCTGAAAGGCGTAAATCGGCATTGCGCCTATAGAGCGGCGGTGAGCGCGGGACTATGTTATCTGCGATCGGACGAGGTCCGCTCTGCAGGAGTCCATGAAATGAAAAAAACGCTGTTGTTACTGGCCGCGCTGCTGGCGCTGCCGCTGGCGAGCCAGGCCGACGTGTCCATCGGCGTGAACGTGCCTGGCCTGTCGTTGCATATCGGCGATCGCGATAATCGCGGCCACTACTGGGACGGCTATCGCTGGCGCGATCCGCGTTGGTGGGCCGATCATCACCGGTATGAACGCCCGCGCGGGTACTATTACGGCCCGCCGCCCCGGGTGATTTACTACGGGCCGCCGCGGCGCGACTGGCGCGACTGGCGCGACCGGCCGCATTACCGCATGCCGCCACCGCCGCCGCCGGGGTATTACTACCGTCCGGGCCCGCGCTGGTAAGCGCTTACAGGCGCATCAGCTTGCGGAACTCTTTCACCTTGCTGCGGCTGACCGGCACTTCAAACTCGAGATCGCTCAGCCGCAGAATGTAGGTATTGTTGAACCAGGGGACGATCTCGCGGATCTTCGCCAGGTTAACGCAGTAAGAGCGATGGCAGCGGAAGAAATGTTCTTCCGGGAGCCGGCCGTAAAACTCGGTGATGTTCATCGGCATCACGAACTCTTCCCGGCGGGTATAGACCCGCGTCACCTTTTCATCGGCGGCGGCGTAATAGATGTCGTTGATGTCGGTAACGATGATCCGCTCGTCTTTGATCAGGTTGATGCTATGGCTGCCGCGGCTCGGCGCGCTGGCCGGCTCCGTCGCGCCGGCGGGGCGATGATGCAGCGCCTCCAGTTTTTGCAGCATGGTGACGATGCGCGCCTCGTGATAGGGCTTGAGGATATAGTCGAACGCTTCGATCTCGAACGCTTCCACCGCGTGCTCTTTATAGGCGGTGATGAACACGATCGACGGGCGATGCGCGAATTTACTGATGTTTTGCGCCAGCAACACGCCGTCCAGCGACGGGATGTTGATATCGAGGAAAATGGCGTCGACCTGGTGAGTCTGCAGGTATTTGAGGACGTCGAGGCCATCCTCGAAGGTGGCGACGATATCGATATTGCTGTGTTTCTTGATCAGGTAGCTGAGTTCTTCCTGCGCGAGGAATTCGTCTTCCACGATGATGGCTTTCATGAGGCCTCCCCGACCGGCGGCGCGCTCGGCTCCTGATGCAGCTTGCCGCCGTTTTTGCTGATGTAGAACGCGATTTCGGTGCCCGGCTCCAGGCGGCGGATATGCAGCCCTTCACCGTACAGCAGCGACACGCGGTGGTGTACGTTGAGCAGGCCGATATTGTGGCCCGGCATTTCGTTGCGCGCCACCCGGTCGATGGTTTCCTGGTTGATGCCGTGGCCGGTATCCTTCACCGAAATCTTCACCCGGTCGCCCTGATCTTTCACCGCGATCACCACCACCCCTTTCCCCTTGCAGGGTTGGATGCCGTGCACGATGGCGTTCTCCACCAGCGGTTGGATCAGCAGGCTCGGAATACGCACCGAGACGTCGTCGTCGATGTCGTAAATTACCGTCAGCTTGGCGCCGAAACGCGCCTGTTCGATGGCGATGTAATCCTGGATCTGATGCAGCTCCTTGCGGATATCGATCAGTTCATCGTTCAGCTCCAGGTTGTAGCGCAGGTAGCGCGACAGGTTGATGATCAGCTGGCGCGCGGTGTCCGGATTCAGGCGAATGGAGGAAGAGATGGCGTTCAGCGCGTTGAACAGGAAGTGCGGGTTAATCTTGCTCTGCAGCGCGCGCATTTCGGCTTTATCCGCCATCTGGCGCAGGTGTTCGATGCGCGAAACCTCCATCTGCGTGGAGATGATCTGCGACAGCCCGACCGCCATCACCTTCAGCGTGTTGGTGATCTGGTGGGCGTGGCAGTAGTAGATTTTCAGCGCGCCGGTCACTTCGCCTTTTTCCCACAGCGGTACCACCAGCTGCGAATGGATCTGCGGCGCGGCCGGGTTTTCCAGGTTGTTCTTGATGATGATTTTGCCGTGGCGAATGCTTTCGCGGGTGACGCGGCTCAGCCCTTCGCGGCCGATCGGGTAGGCTTCACGCCCTACGCCGACGTAGGCCAGCACCTGGTGGGTATCGGTGATCGCCACCGCGTCGGCGCGGATGTCCTGGCGAATGATATCGCAGATGGTGGCCAGCGATTCGCTGTTGATGTTGCGGAAATAGGGCAGCGTCTTGTGGGCAATATCCAGCGCCAGTTTGGCCTGGCGCGCGGCGATCACTTCTTTCTCATCCTCGACGCTCTGTACCAGCAGCACGATCAGGCCGATGCACACCGTACCGAGGATCATCGGCAGGGCGATCTGCGACACGATATCCAGCCCAAGCTCGGTCGGCTTGGCCCACAGCACGATCAGCAGCATGGTGAGGGATTCGCACAGCATGCCGCCGACGATGCCGGCACGCCAGCGCTGCTCTTTTTTCACCTTGAGGTTGATGTAACCGGCGCTGATGCCGGCGATGATGCTGGTGATAAGACAAGGCACCGAGGTGATGCCGCCGATGTCGATCAGATAACGGTGCACGCCGGCGATGATGCCGGTGACGATCCCCACCCAGGGGCCGAACAGGATGCCGCCGGCCATGATGGCGATGACGCGCACGTTAACCAGCGATCCTTCGACGTTGATGCCGGAGTAGGTGCTGAACAGCGCGAACAGCGAGAAGATCGCCGTGACGATGCCGAGCTCGAGCGGCGTATGGTCTTCTTTTTGCAGCAGTTGGCGGAACAGCCGGGTGCGGGTCAGGAAAAACAGACAGATCAACATCAGCGCGGCGCGATCAAACACCGCCAACAGCATTTCAAAAAAAGGGTGCACGACGGGTTCTCGCTGCGGCTTACGGATGGTGGCAGTATACCACAGCGAAAGGGGCCCGTGGCGTGCGCCACGGGCGGGGGATCAGCCCATGCCGAGCTGCGCTTTGCCCAGTGGCGTCAGCAGGTCGACGGTGGCGCGGCCGTCGAAATCCACCTCGAAGTCGTCAGGGGCGAAGTCTGGCGGCGTTCTGCCGTCGATAAAGCTCGGCAGCTGGCGCTGCAGATAGGCGTCGTTTTTCTCGCAGCCCGGCGCGGCAGCGATGTACATCACGTTGCTGTCGAACTCGCCGTTATGCTCGTTCTCCACCGCGTGGATCACATCGCAGTGCCAAAAGACCGTGTCGCCCGGCTCCAGATCGGGAATGGGGGAAATCCCACTTAATAAAAGGGGATGCCACTTTTCCGAGATCGACAGCGCGCGGCCCGGTGCCGCATCGCACAGATCGTCGTCGGCGACGTCGTCCTGCAGCGCGCGCAGCAACACATAGGCCATGGCGTTGGCGATCGGCACCAGGTTCAGCGTGCCGGCGTTGGTGCGCTGCGGCGTCAGCGCCGTCCAACCCTGGAAGGTGCGGAACATCGAGCAGACCGCCGGGGAGGCTATTTCGCGCACCTCGGTGCGGCCGTCGGCGGCGAAGGGATCGTACTGCTGCCAGTCGCCGGAGAAAACGTGGCGATATACATAGCGGAAGTTTTCGTCCAGCCAGCGCTCAATGGTGCCGCTGTCGACGTGCGGTGACAGGCCCAGCGACGAGGAGTTCGGCGGGCGGCGGCGGGTGCGATCGGCGTAGGTGGCGACGCGGGTCGGATCGAAATGCTGTTTGCCGTTGCTCTCGGTGGCCCACAGGCTGTTGAGGAACACCTGCACCGCATGCATGCGCGCATCCTGCCGCGCTTCAACCTGCGGTTTTGACCAATAGATGCCGTAAATCTGCGGCTTGCTGGCGGCCAACTTGCCGAAATAGTTGTCTTCGGCGGCGTTTTTCAACCGTTCGACGAAGTTGTTGCGCTCAAGGTAGTCGCCGATTTCCCGGTTCCAGCCTTCGGCCTTGGCGCGGGGGAACACGCCGCGAATGGCGCAGGCGCCGCGCTGTTTGATCAGCGCTATTTGCTGCTCGCTGACGCGCTGCTGCAGGATATCTTCTGCGTCGATCTGCGGCACCGGATTATGGCCGGCGGCCAGCTCGCGGCGGATCTGTTCGACCTGGCCGCGGATGTTCTCTTCCAGCGCTAGAAAGACGTCGCGGTAGTTCGGCAATGCCTGGCGCAGCTGGCGCTTGACGTTAACGATCGTCTGCGGAATATCGTCGATGACTAAAGAGGCCATGGTGTTCTCCTGGTGCCGCGTGGATAACGGCGGCGGGCAGTTGTAGGGAATCGGGCAAGACGTTAAGGTTTTGTGGTTTTAACGTGAATGATTATCGGCAACCAATCGGGGAAAATAAAGAGATATCTTTCATTCGTAAGTTCCTCTTTTTCGTTTTTCGGAGATTTTATGAAGCTGGTCACTGAACGTCTGCACTTACAGTCGATAACCGTCGAGGATTGGCCGCTGTTTCTGCGCCTGTACCAAGATCCCGAGGTGATCCGTTACATCTCCGATCCGCGCAGCGAAGCGGAGATCCGCGCTCGGTTCGAAGAGCGGCTGCCGGCCTGGGACAAACACGGCGAGCAGTGGTTGTGTCTGGTGATGCGTGAGAAGCACAGCGGAGAGGCGGTGGGCATTACCGGCTTTCGTCCGCACTGGGCGCCGTATCGGCAGGCGGAAGTGGGATACGGGAGTTTGCCTTCCGGGCAGGGCAAGGGCTATGGCAAGGAGTCGCTGCGGGCGGTACTGGATTTTGCGGTGAACGCCTGCGGTTTTCACAAGCTGACCGCCACCGTGACCGCCGGTAACGTCGCCTCGCGCGGCCTGCTGGAGTCGTGTGGTTTCCAGCTGGAGGGCACGCTGCGCGACAACTACCGTCTGGCGGATCAGTGGTGCGACGACTGGCTGTTCGGGCTGCTGGCGGCGGAGTTTCAGGGCGCTAAATAAAAATATCGCGCAGGGTATCGACAAGCTCGTCGGCGCTGCGCTATGTTCGATATTCGGTCAGTTCGCTGGCCTGCGTCGCTCGGACGGTCCGGGCGCTAACGTCTATCGAGGAATCCCCTATGGCTGATAACAGTCCACAGCGCCGTTTCACGCGCATTGAACGCCTTCCCCCTTACGTATTCAACATCACCGCCGAACTGAAGATGGCCGCACGCCGTCGCGGCGAGGATATTATCGACTTCAGCATGGGTAACCCCGACGGCCCGACGCCGCCGCACATCGTGGAAAAACTGTGCGCCGTCGCCCAGCGCGACGACACCCACGGTTATTCCACCTCGCGCGGCATTCCACGCCTGCGCCGTGCCATTTCGCGCTGGTATGCCGATCGTTATCAGGTGGATATCGATCCGGAAAGCGAAGCCATCGTCACTATCGGTTCGAAAGAGGGGCTGGCGCACCTGATGCTGGCGACCCTTGATCACGGCGATACGGTACTGGTGCCGAACCCCAGCTACCCGATCCACATTTACGGCGCGGTGATCGCCGGCGCCCAGGTGCGCTCGGTGCCGCTGGTGGACGGTGTGGATTTCTTCGGTGAGCTGGAGCGCGCCATTCGGGAAACCATTCCGCGCCCGAAAATGATGATCCTCGGCTTCCCGTCCAACCCGACCGCGCAGTGCGTGGAGCTGGATTTCTTCGAGCGGGTGGTGGCGCTGGCCAAACAGTACAACGTGCTGGTGATCCACGATCTGGCCTATGCCGATATCGTTTATGACGGCTGGAAAGCGCCGTCGATCATGCAGGTGCCGGGGGCGAAAGACATCGCGGTGGAGTTCTTCACCCTGTCGAAAAGCTATAACATGGCCGGCTGGCGCATCGGGTTCATGGTCGGCAATCCCGAACTGGTCAGCGCGCTGGCGCGCATCAAGAGCTATCACGACTACGGGACCTTTACGCCGCTGCAGGTGGCGGCCATCGCCGCGCTGGAAGGCGATCAGCAGTGCGTGCGCGATATCGCCGAGCAGTATCGGCAGCGCCGCAACGTGTTGGTGAAGGGGCTGCATGAGGCGGGCTGGATGGTGGAAAACCCGAAGGCGTCGATGTACGTGTGGGCGAAAATTCCCGAGCCTTATGCCCACCTCGGTTCGCTGGAATTTGCCAAACGCCTGCTGGCGGAAGCCAAGGTCTGCGTCTCGCCGGGCATCGGCTTCGGCGACTACGGCGATACCCACGTGCGTTTCGCGCTGATCGAGAACCAGGACCGTATCCGCCAGGCGGTGCGCGGTATCAAGGCGATGTTCCGCGCGGACGGGCTGCTGAAGCCGGGCAAAGCCGGCAGCGCCAAATAATCCTGTCAGGCCGGGCGTTCGCCCGGCCTTATTTTTTCCGTCCCAAGGTTTTCTTCATTATTTCCCCATTATGCTCAACTACGCTGAATTTTATTTTTTGGATAGAGTGTATGAGCAACCGCTACGCGCGATCGCAAATCGTTTTACATTGGCTGACTTTGCTGATGGTGATCCTCACCTATGCGGCGATGTTGCTGAAGGATTCAGTGCCGGAGGCGTGGGCGCCGCTGGTCAAAACTCTGCACTTTAATTTTGGGGTATCGGTTTTTGCCCTGATGCTGATTCGGTTGGCCATGCGCGCTTTCCACGCTGCGCCGCCGACCACGCCGCCGCTGGAGGAATGGCAGGAAGTGGGTGCTAAGATCTTCCATTGGCTGCTGTACGTGGTCTTCCTGATGTTGCCGCTGCTGGGCGTGTTAACCCTGGCCTACGGCGGGAAATCGTGGACTTTACTGGGGTGGCCGATACCGCAGTGGGTGACACCGGATCCGGTGATGCGCAAGCTGGTTAAAACGGTTCATGAGACGCTGGCGAACATCGGCTACTTTATCATTGGCGCACATGCGCTGGCGGCGCTGTATCATCACTACCTGCGTAAAGACGACACCCTGCGCCGCATGATGCCGGGCAAATGATCGTCAGCAGAAACGACAAAGGGACGCTTGCGCGTCCCTTTGGCTGTGTTCCTGGTCTGGCTACCGTCAGGCAACCATCAACATGAAGGTGCCAACCCAGGCAACCAGCATGAATGACACGCCCATCAAAAAATATTTCACTGAACAACTCCTGTCTGGAGTCCTCGCCAGCAATGATCCCGATTGTTGTGCTGAGTATTTTATGGGCAACCTGCTTGTCGGGCGGATTCTTCCAAGCGAAAGAACAACGTCCTCGAGCGCGGGCTGTCCGGTTGTCGCGCCTCATGCTCCGTGAGGTAAAATCCGAACCGCGACAGGATCGGCGCTAATGTACTCTCAATACTGGTCTGATTTCAATACTGTGTTTTTGATCACAATTTTCGGCTGTTTTTTGAACAGGGTGCGCTGTTTTATAACGCTTTTTATGGGCGGGCGACAGTAACTAGCCCGCCGTGGCGGGCTGTAAAATAGGGGATGAAGCAATGCAGCGGCGGGCGCTCAGGCGACGGCGTTGATGCCGGTCGCCAGAATGCCCCAAAAAACGAGACAAGACAGCAGAATAACGGCCCAAATATGACGGCGACTCCACTCCATTTTTAGCCTTCGTTGTTGCGACAAGTGATTAGGTAACGATCACATCGGCGCGAATGGAGGAAAATTTAGCCCCTGCGGATAATATTTTGCTTACCTGTTGCTAACCTATTGGCAAACTTCGTTTATCGTCACGCGCACTTCGTAGCCCAGCAGATACAACGCCTGCTCCAGCGCTTCAACCTTCGAGGCGTAGCCGATATCCAGCAACCGCTCCATTTGCCCGCCGTTGAATCCCAGCTTGCGTGCCAGCTGTGCTTTGCCGGTGTTTTTGCGCAGCATGGCGTTGTGCAGCTCGATCTTCAGCGCCACCAGCGCCGGCAGGTGTACTTTCACGTCATCGGTTTGCGCAGGAGAAGGGGCGGGCAGAGGCAGGCCTTCATCCATCGTGGCGGCGATGGCGGCCAGCAGGCTTTCCTGCGCTTCCAGCTCGATGTCTTCGCGTTTATAGCAGGCAGATTGCCACTCGGGGAAGTCGTGGAAACCGATCTGCCAGGCGTCGCTGTCGCTATCGAAGGTGTAATGGGCGGGGTAGTGGCTGTACATGGCAATCCCTGATTGAAACCTGAATGAGGCGCTATTGTGACGGCGCGGCCGGCGGATAGCCATAGCCTTGAGCGGAATGGCGCTCAATCGGCATGTTCACGCGGCTTGCGACGCAGCCCGTCGGGCGGCAACAGTAGGGCGCAGATCATGACGGCCAGACTGAACAGCGGCAGCCAGCGCGCCACCGGGCCGGGGGAGTAGTTGTTGAGCACCGAGCAAACGTAGCATGTGACGGCCAGCACCCAACCGGGCAGGCCGATATCATTAAGGCGAAACGCGGTTTTGGCCATAAACCACGCCACCAGGCCAAAACAGAACAGCGCCCACACCATGATGCACAGCAGATACAGCAGCACCGAGACGAATTCCTCGGTGTCGCCGTGCGCATGGGCGCGAAAATGGTTTTTATCCAGATAGGTCGACAGAAACAACAGCAGCACGATGCCAACGGCGAAGATCGCCAGCGAGAAAACAAAGGGTTTGCGCGAGATGCGCCCGCGGTAAAGGTCTTTGGTGAGTTGTCCGAGAGATTCCATCACAGTCCGTTGTCGTCATCATTGGCCGCCCGGCGGAGGCCGGATGGCAAGCAGCCGGGCATTCTAGCGGGGTAAACGGGGGCGTCAAGGTGATAATTTTTCTCATTTAGTCGCGGTTGAGATTCCACGCGGCCGCACAGGGCGTCCTTTCACCGAGCAAAACGTCACAATTTGGCACGTTTGGCTACCTGACGCGGTCATTGGCGGCATAATCCTGTTTGTTCGCGTTGAACAATGCATTAACATAACTCCCACTTATCTCTTGCATGGCTATGGATATCCGATGCGTCACCTGGTTGCGCTTTTACCGCTGATTACCTTGCTTGCTGCCTGTAGCAGCACGCCGAAACCCAGTACCACCGCTACGCCGCAGAGCACCCCGGTAAAGGGCGGCTTTTTGCTGAGCCCGGCGCACAGCGGCGCGCCGCTGGGAGGGGATTTCGCCAATAACCCGAATACCGCGCGCTTTATCGATAAGATGGTGCAGGAACACGGGTTTGACCGGCAGCAGCTGCACGACGTGCTGGCGCAGGCTCGGCGATTGGACTCGGTGCTGCGGCTGATGGACAGACAGGCGCCGACGCCGTCTACGCAGGGGCCAACCGGGCCGAACGGTTCCTGGCTGCGCTACCGCAACAAGTTCATCACCCCGGATAACGTGCAAAACGGCGTGGTGTTCTGGAATCAATATCAGGATGCGCTGCAGCGCGCCTGGCAGGTGTACGGCGTGCCGCCGGAGATCATCGTGGGGATTATTGGCGTGGAGACCCGCTGGGGCCGCGTAATGGGTAAAACCCGCATTATCGACGCGCTGGCGACGCTGGCCTTCAACTACCCGCGCCGCGCCGATTACTTCGCCGGTGAGTTGGAAACCTTCCTGCTGATGTCGCGCACCGAAGGTGACGATCCGCTCGAGCTGCGCGGCTCCTTCGCCGGCGCGATGGGCTATGGGCAGTTCATGCCTTCTTCCTTCAAAAGCTACGCGGTCGACTTCAACGGCGATGGGCATATCAACCTGTGGGATCCGGTCGATGCCATCGGCAGCGTGGCCAATTACTTCAAGGCGCACGGCTGGTCCAAGGGCGAGCCGGTCGCCATTCAGGCCAACGGCCAGGCGCCGGGGTTGGAAAACGGCTTCAAGACCCGCTACTCGGTCGCCGCACTGGCTGAAGCCGGCCTGAGCCCGCAGGGTTCGCTCGGGGATAACCAAGAGGCCAGCCTGCTGCGGCTGGACGTCGGCACCGGCTACCAGTATTGGTACGGTCTGCCGAACTTCTACACTATCACCCGCTATAATCACAGCACCCATTACGCCATGGCGGTATGGCAACTGGGCGAAGCGGTAGGGCGCTCGGCGCGCGGCGGCTTCTGACCGCTGCTTCAAACAACGAAAAAGGCCGCTTGCGCGGCCTTTTTTACGTTCTGAGCAATCAGAAATCGTAGCGCAGACGGACCACGGTCATATCGCCGAGGTTGTCGGTGCTCGATGTCAGCACGTGCTCTACGTCAACGCGGAAACCGTAGTCAAACTGTACGGTAACCCCGAGGCCGTTGTCGATGCGCTGGTAGTTGCGGCCGCTGATGTATTCCAGGCGGTCGCCCATGAAGTACGGCATCACCGATTTCACCGCGTACTGGCTCACCGGCACGGTATAACCGGCCAGGTATTCGATACCCCACGCATCGCCGGCGAAGTAATTGTTGACGTCGGCTTTCTTGGTGGTCAGGAAGTCGTTGTAGTAACCGCCGCCGAAGGTGAGCGTCCAGTTGTCCGGTTTCCAGCTGATGGCGGTACCGAAAATGTTCTGGTCATAACTCTTGCTGCCGCTGGTGGACGGGTTGCGCATTTCGGCGCGGGTGTAGTTCCAGGCGGTACCCCAGGTCAGATCCTGTGTAATGTGGTAATCCACACCCAGTGAGCCGCCGCCTTTGCGCTTATAACGCAGGCCGTTGCCCGGCAGGTAGTCGCTGTCGCTGAACAGGTACGAGGCGTAAACGTCCGCATCGCCGAAGCGGTTCTTGTACTTCAGCATTTTGCGTGAACGGTAAGAGCCGTCGTAGTCGCCGTTGATGCCGTTGCCCGGTGCCTGGGCCAGCATGTCGTAGTCCCAGATATCGGTCTTGGCGCCAACCACGTCATAGTAAACGCTGTTTTGCTGACCGAAGGTCATCTGGCCCCAGGTGTTGCTTTTCAGGCCGGTATACAGCATACGGCGGCTGGTGTTTCTCGCGCCGTCGGCATAGTGGTGATCCCAGTCAAACAGCGCCGGAATGTTCACGCCCAGCTCGTAGTAGCTGATCCAGCTGATATCGTCGAACAGGTAGTAGTCCGCTGCGAAACGGAAACGGGTGCCGCCATCGAAGCCGTTACGCTTATACGAGCCCTTGTCACCGTCGCCCGTCATGTTGTTGAACTGCGGACGGATGCTGCCGCCAACGGTAAAGTTCAGGCGGCTGAGCGGATCGCCGGCCTGTGGATCTTGCTTCAGCAGAGTGATTTCTGCCTGAGCGGCGAACGACGCGCTGCCGATCGCCAGACCCAGCGCCACCGCTTGAGTCACTACGCGCAATTTCATTGCCATGTGTTATCCCTGTTTTATGTATGACCGCCCCATCAGCGCCGCCATGCCGATGTTTTGCGCAGAACGCTGCGTTTTCACGCATTTTGACGGTTTTTTTGGTGTTTTAGCGGCGGGCGGCATTTGTAACATAAACGGTGAGATAAATAATTACTTTTCTTGCTAATTATTGGCCGGTTTTTGACCATTTCGTGCGGTGAAAAGCGCCATTATTTATGTCTCTCGATTCGGATGAATTCATCTAACGCCAAGGTTTATATTTTTCATTTGTCAGTCATCGGCGTCAGCCTGTAATTTTAGTCGTGCAAGAGATAATTAATTTCAGCCTGTCACCGCCGTATTAACGTTTGCCTTCTTCTGCGTAAACGGTCGGCAGGAATAAGCGATTGGGAGGTCGCCATGAGAAATCTGTTAATGTTGTTGGTGGGGCTGTTTTCATTACCGACGATGGCGGCGGAGTCGCACGTTTGCCATTCTCAAGCTTATGATTATGCAGAGGTTAGCAAACTCAGGTTATCTGACGATACCCTGTTTACCTGCCGCGGCGTGGGGCGCCTGACGATCCCGGAATTGGCGCGTAAAGGATGGCGGGTGATTCATTTAGCGCAGCAAACTGAATATACCGACTCCGTCGACAGCGATGGTGAGGTTATTAAACTTTATCAGGAAATCGTGGTGTATAAAGAATAATTCTACGGTGGCCTGTGATTATTTCAACGGTGGCGAGAATTCTATTATGAATGCAAGAGTCGGTATTGACGGCAGGGCCGCCGCCGCCATG
This sequence comes from Serratia sp. PL7, assembly GCF_945957435.1. Classification (NCBI taxonomy): domain Bacteria; kingdom Pseudomonadati; phylum Pseudomonadota; class Gammaproteobacteria; order Enterobacterales; family Yersiniaceae; genus Serratia; species Serratia sp. PL7. The sequence continues at coordinate 93,003 of NZ_CAMFLB010000001.1, forward strand.
GTGCTGCTTTGCGCCATCTGGGGGATGCAGCAGGTGGCGATCAAGGCCGCCGAGCAGGATGTGTCGGCGGTGCTGCAAATTGCCATTCGCTCGGGCCTCGCCGCGCTGGGGGTATACCTGTTGGCGCGTTGCCGCGGCGAGTGTTTCACCTGGGATCGCGCCACGCTGAGCGCCGGTTTGAGCGTAGGGGCATTGTTCGCGCTGGAGTTCTTTTTTGTCTCCGAAGGGCTGCGCTACACCAGCGCCTCGCATATGGCGGTGTTTTTGTACACCGCGCCGCTATTTTCCGCCCTCGGTCTGCATTTTCTCCTTCCTCAGGAGCGCCTATCACCGGTGCAGTGGCTGGGCATGCTCATCGCCTTTGGCGGCGTGGTGCTGGCCATATCGGGCATGGCTGACGGAAGTGGCGGAGCCGATCGGCTGAAAGGCGATTTCTATGGCCTGCTGGCGGGGATCGCCTGGGGCGGTTCTACCCTGGTGATCCGTACCACGCGTCTGGCGGAGTGCCCGGCCAAACAGACGTTGTTATTCCAGTTGACGGGCGCCTGCGTGCTGCTGTCGCTGCTGGCGATAGCGACGGGCAATTTGCACGTCGTCCTGAGCCCGGTGGCCTGGTGCAGCCTGCTGTTCCAAACGCTGATCGTGTCGTTCTTCAGCTACCTGATCTGGTTTTCACTGCTGCGCCGTTATCAGGCTTCCTCGCTGGGCATTCTCACCTTTATGACGCCGGTATTCGGCATCCTGGCGGGGGTCGCCATTCTCGGCGAACCACTGCAAATTGAGTTTGTATTGGGTGCTGTGCTGATCGTGCTGGGGTTAATCGTGGTGAGTTGTTCATATCTTCTTTATTTTGACCGAAGGGTGGCACCAAAAATATAAATTATGGATGTTGATGTACAGAACTACCAAATAAGCTGCGAAAGCCAATTCATTATTCAGTTGCAAATATCCCGCTATGCTTGGGGCGTGCCGCTGATTACGCTCAGCGATAACGGTGATTTTACCGTGATAAGAAGCCGAGGCTGGTCGAGGTTGGCGAATGGGATGCGATTGGAGGTTTATTATTTTGCCAATAATTCCCTGCTGACCTGGGATAAAAGTCGAAAATATATTTCTTATTCAAAGGCCGGCCGGCTCTACGCCTGCGCGCTGCATTTTTCTTATTCCCCCAAAGTAGAGCGCTAACCCTCTGGCCATCAGACCAGAGGGGAGATTTTCATGATCCACTGCTTAAACGCGAGGATCTTGGGCCACTGCCGTTCGGAAATGGTCGAGGTAAAATAGCAGTGCTCACAGGGCACGGTCATGTTGGTGAACGGAATGATCAGTTCGCCGCTTTTTATCCAGTCCTGCACCAGATTAAGCCGCCCCATGGCGACGCCAAGGTGCCGTGTGGCGGCCAGTACCGCGAGATCGGAACGGTCGAACTCCATGCTTTTACTGTCGGTATCCAGCCCCAACGCAAAGTGTTGTGACCAGGTTTGCCACTCATCTTCGCCGGAGTTGTAGCGATCGTGCAGCAGCGTACAGTGAGCCAGGTTTTCCGGCGCATCGTACAGGTTATGTGCAGCGGCGTACTGCGGCGTGCAAATCGGCACCATCGATTCCTGCATAAAGGCCTCGTCCAGATGCCGCCCCGAGGGCAGTTTGCCGAAGTACATCGCCAGGTCCACGCCGCGGTTGGCCAGGTTGATGATTTCCTGCCCGGTCAAAATGTTGAGGTGAATGGTGGGGTGCTGGGCGATAAAGTCGCCGATGCGCGGCAGCAGCAGACATTGCACCAGAGACGGGTGTGAGTAGAGGGTCAATGTTCCCGTCAACTCGCGATTTTTAATGTCCAGAATTTCCTGATTCAAGGTGTTGAAGGAACTGTCCAGCGCCCATTGCATGCGCTCGCCCTCCGGCGTCAGGGTAATTCTGCGATGAAAGCGCTGAAACAGCAGAAAGCCCAATTCCTTTTCGAGCAAATTAATGCGGTGGCTTACGGCGCTGGGGGTGATCGACAATTCTTGCGCCGCCAGCGCAAAAGATAAATGGCGGGCGACGCATTCAAAAGTATGCAGCCGGGAAAATTGATAGCTGGTCAGCGGGGTCGCCCGCTGTGAATGTTTTTTACTGGGGAACATGCTATTTCTCCGTGCGCACAATCTGGCAATATTAACATTTAATGGCGCGGAGGATAAACCCAGCCTGATTGATCTATTCGGTTTTTATACCGAGGGATTTCGATATGTTGAAGAGAATTGCATAACAACCGGAAATAACAGGCGGTGGGGGCGATGATAATCAGCAATAGGACGAATATAATAAAAAGAGGTGCCGTTAAGCAGCGAGTAAAGGCGGTGTACCGCAGCCTGAACGATAAAAGCTCATATTCCCTGCGGGATATAACGGTTTCGCCATAATCATCCGTCGCATGGCGACGTTGAGTACGCGTTAAGCCCGGATGCCAACGAGATGGAGGTAGCAATCGATAACGCTGAGCCCCGCCTGGCCAGAGAACCGTGCCCAGTGGTTACCCACTGGGCACAACATTCAGGGAAAAGCAGGTTGATCGTCGGCGCTAATCAACGGCGACGCAGCAGCAGGCCGGCCAACAAACCTGCGCCGGCAACGAGTGCCAACGCGGCGAGGGGGTTTTTCTTCATCATACTGCCGGCGCAGCTCAGGGCGTCGCCGTATTTTTCTTGCAGCGCGCCCACTGCCTGGCGCGTGACGCCTTCGGCCTGCCAACGTTCGTTACCGCTGACGTCGCCTGCGATTTCCTGCGCTTTGCCCGCCACTTTGTCCATCATGCCATTGGCTTTTTCGCTGTTCATTATGATGTGCTCCTAAGGTTCGATCCGTTTGGCGTTCGCACAGAGCGAAAGCCTGCATTTGCACCGCCATGTTATGCACTTCACTCTGCGCTCATAAGGGGCGTTTGCATCGGTGCGGGTAGTGCATTTGCAGGCTACTTGCCGTTCCTAGAGGCCGCTCCGCCGGTAAACAGCCCGCGCTCTCTGGCCCAGACGATGGCTTCGCTGCGGCTGTGCACGCCGAGTTTGGAATAGACCGTCGCGACATGATTGCGGATGGTGTTGAGCGCCAGATTGAGACGCGCCGCGATTTTCTTGTCCGGCAGCCCCTCGCAAATCAATTCCAGCACATCGCGCTCGCGCGGCGTGAGGTCGCTGGCGGTGAATCCAGCCTGGTCGGGCCGGTTGATGCTTTTTACGTTGGCCAGTTTTTCGATCAAAGTTTGGCTGAACCACGAGGCATCCTGCATCACTTCTTCGATGGCATTCACCAGCTCCAGCTCCGATCGTTTACGCTCAGTAATGTCCATGAGCACCAACAGGTAGCAGGGCGCATTATGGATACTGACGGCATCCGCCGAGGCCACGCAGTCGATTAGCTCGCTCCCTTTCTTTCGCACCTGGATATCCAACCCTTCGACGTTGCCGCTTTTTTCCAGTGCGGCAAACAAACGGCGGTTCGCCTCGGGATCGTCAATAAACTGGATCTCATCGACCGTTTTGCCGATCAACGCTTCGGCGTCGTACTCGGTGGTGCGGGTGAACGCTTCGTTGACGTCCAGCACGCGCCGCTCGTCTGCGGTACACACCAACGTCGGCACCGGGCTCAGGCGAAATGCCTTGGCGAACCGCTCTTCACTTTCTCGTAGCGCCGATTCCGCCAGGCGCCGGGGTTCGAGATCGGTAAACGTGAACAGCATGCAGTCGTCTTCATTGATATCCAGCGGTTGACCGGCAACCACCACCAGCTTGCTTCCTCCGCCGGGCAGTTTCAGCTCGGCCTCCATCTGCGGAATGGTGGCGCCTTCCCCTAGGCGCTGAACCGCCAGCTCTTTGTGCTCTGCCTGTTCCAAGACGTCGAGTTCATAAACCGAACGCCCCATGACCTGTTCACGCTGGTAACCGGTCATATCGAGGAACCCCTGGTTGACCTTGACGTAACGCAGGTCGCTTAGCCGACAAATGACCGCCGGCGCCGGATTGGCGTTGAAGGTTTTTTCAAAGCGCTGTTCGGCGCTGGCCCACTCCGTTGCGTCGCTCAGGATCAGCGCCAGCAGCTCCGGCTGCCCCTGCGCATCGGTGATGATCAGGCTCCGCAGGCGGTGCACCCAGAAGCTCTCCGGATCGTCGACCTGCCGAACCTCCACCACCACATCGGTGAAGGTTTCGCCATCGGCAACCCGGCTCAGCGGGTACTGTTCCAGCGCCAGCGGGTGGTTGTTGCGATAACGCAGTGCAAAACGCGCCGCGTACTCGCCGGCATCAGCCCCCAGGGCTTTCTGGTGGCTCACGCCGTGCATCGCCAACGCGGCTTCGTTAGCCCAGAGAAGCGTTTGATCGGTATCCGTCAGGATCACGCCGTCGGACAAGCCGGAGATGATTTGCTGCAGGTGGCCGCGGTGGGTTTCGCTGGCCAGGACGGATGGGTTCATGTGCTCTCCGCTAGACAGAAGGGGAGCGGCCTCTGACGGGGCCGCGGGTTACGCTACTCGCTGAGCAGCTTAGTGCATAAGGTGCGTATTCGCAGGGTGTGAATGCACTAGGCATTCTGGCGCAAATGAACTGGGACGGCCGACGCCGCCGCGCGGCAGACTGAATTTGTCTGCGCGGTTATCCACCGTGCGTGCAATCACTTGTCCAGAAAATATAAGGAACAACGATGACCACTGTCTATGAATCAAATCGCTTTGCGTTTCAGGTGTCATGGGGCTCGATATTGGCCGGGAGTGCCGTGGCGCTGGTGACTTATCTTATCTTCAGCGTGCTGGGTACGGCTATCGGCGCCCAGGCCGTGGATATGATGCAAAAGGGCAATCCGCTGAGCGGTTTTGGCACCGGCACCGGGATCTGGCTGCTGGTTTCCACGCTGGCATCGCTGGCCGCCGGTGCGTTCGTCGCCGGACGCACTGCGCCGAACCGCGGCGGTTTGCATGGCCTGCTGAGCTGGGCGATCACCACCTTGCTGACCACCTGGCTGATGGTTTCATTGGCAAGCGGCGTGGTGGGGCTGGCGGGCAGCGCGGTGGGTAAAGGGCTCTCACTGGCGGGCAGCGGCCTGGCGGCGGCAGCGCCAAACGTGGGTGAAGGCCTCAAGCAACAGCTGGATAAAAAGGGCATCAGCCTTGACTGGGGAAGCCTGGAAAATCAGTTGAACGCCACGCTCAAGCAGACCGGCAAGCCGGAATTGGATCCGGCTCGGTTGGAACAGAAGGCCGATAGGGCGACCGCCGACGGCAAACAGTCGGCCGTGGATGCCGCGGCAGATCCGGCGCAGGCCGCCACCGAGCTTAAGCAGTGGTTCGAGCGCGTCAAGCAGTCCGGTGAGCCGACGTTGAGCGCCGCCGACAAGGATGCGTTGGTGAATATCGTTGCGGCACGCACCGGCAAGAGCCGCGATGAAGCGAGCCAAATCGTCGATAATTATGCTCAGGCTTATCAGCAGGCGGTGCAGAAAGTGGAGAAACTCAAGGCCGAGGCCGAGCATAAAGCGCGTGAAGCGGCTGATGAAGCGGCCAAACAACTGTCTCGCGCCGCATGGGGCTCACTGCTGATACTGCTGTTGGGCGCTGCGCTGAGCGCCGGCGTGGGGCGGATTGCCGAATCAACCCGCCGTACCGTCGCGGTAAGTTGAGATGAGAAAAAACCTGTCGTGCATCTCGCTGAACTATCGAAAAGTGGCGGGAGCGTCTGCTCCCGTGCTCGTCATCGATTTTTGCAACGAGAACAACGAGCGCTACACCTTGCGCTACAACCTGCCGCCGGATACCCCGGAACGCACCGAGCGGCGGGTATCTTTGCTGCTGTATCTGTTGCGCAAGCACCGATCGGCAGAGATCGACAACCTGGCTGATTAATCAGTCCGTTAATGAAAAGCCCGTCCTGGCGAGCCGGGCTTTTTGCCGTGCTGTGGCAACAAAGCACAGCGTATGCAGACACGGCACTGTTACGAGGGAAGAGCGAGGCATAAATGGCGCCCCAATTGGCGTGGAGGGTAACGTAGGGCATCGAACAAGGTTTGTTGAAACATCGATTCTGCTTTGTATGGGAAAAGATAAAAAAGAAACGCGCTATGAAGCTCTGCGATTATCTGGCCCGAGGTTAAGGCCTTGCGTTTATCCACCGCATCCTCCCTCGACATTGTTCCTACTTCTTCGCATTAGGTTCAATAATTTTATCAGCCGACCAAACAATAAATTCACGATTTAATTTGTGATGATGAAATTCCTATTCGGCCATGCCAGTGGAGTGTAAAAAAACACGTTAAGATAAAACAATTGGCAAAAAGTGTGATTCTCCCTGGAGATGTAAATGCATCTTTGACGGGAGCACTTTATGTGGGTTGTTTTTGTTTTGCCGTTTTTTTGCGGGTGGATTTATATAACATGATCATTTTCAGTTATTTAAGTAATGACTTTTCCTATGCCGCAAAAATGGCGCTGCCAAGGTGATTTTTTTTAGGATTAATCTTAATGACTTGGTTTGGTTGGTTAACGATTTTAATGAAAAGGACACAATTTTTATAAAAGCAAGGAGCGCGCATGGACTATCGGAAAGATATTCTTTTACAGGTGTTAGAGTATATGGAGAAGAATATTATAGAGGGCCTTTCCGTTGAGAAAGTGTCTATTATCTCAGGGTATTCTAAATGGCATTTGCAACGGCTGTTTAAACATTATTTTGGTATGACGCTCGGAACTTATATCAGGCACAGAAAGCTGAGCCGATCCGCAATTTTGCTTAAACAACATCAAGGGAACATACTGGATGTCGCCTTGGCATCGGGCTTTGCCTCTCAGCAATGTTACACGCGGGCATTCAAACGTTTCTTTGGCGAAACGCCCAACAGCTTTAGAAACAGCCGGGGATGGGATTTCTCCATCCAGATCCCACCGTATGGCAATGACAATAAGCCCTATTTTTATCACACGGTCATGCCGGATGATATTGAGTTGTTAAAGCAGTACAAAGCATTGATTTTCCATTCCATAAGGAAATACAGAGATGCCAGTGACATTACGCAGACTAATGAAAAATGGTTAAGCAAGAATGGAAAAGCTTATGGTGTGGAAAAAACCAGAGCGGGTAAATGGCATTCAAATAGTAAGGAACAAGAGGTTTTTCACTCTATTTTTAACTTCTACATACCCAGAGGGAAATATATTGTTATTCCCTTTATGGGAGCGTTGCCTGAGTACATTGATTTTTTTGAAAGCATCTATGACGCTTACCTTCCGGCCATTAATGTCAAAATGAGGGAAAGCTTTTTTATCGAGCTATATAGAAACGAGCATTTAAACAGCGAAGTTGTTAATGTCGATATACTGATTCCTGTGGTGTAGCGTTGAGAAAAGGAGACATCATGAGTGTAGAGAAATCCCCCGGTTCAATGAATAAACACCATTACGCTTTCGGTATGCTACCTTTAACGTTGTCTGTGTCTGGCTGGGTGAACGTTGCCGGTTTAGGCTGGCAGGTCATTCAATTAATGCTGGCATTAACCCTCTTCATGTTTTCAGGAAATGCGATGGCCAATAATCGGGAGCCTCAACAAATAGCGTTAGTCGGTACCTGGACCCATATTCCGGATGCGCCTGCGGTGCAGAAACCGGCGTTCCCCAGTGAAGGGCTCTATCGTCTGAGGGTAAATGTCGACGGCACGTTAACGCTGCTCAATGTTATCAAGATGAAAAGCCCGTCATGGATCGCAAAATCTCGCGATGGTCGTTTCGCCTATGTCACCAATGAAGAGGATGCGGGAACGGTGACCGCCTTGGCAATAGACGACGCAGGCAGCGTGCGGGTGCTGAATACGGTGAGCAGTGCGGGCCAGCAGCCGACGCATGCCACACTCAGCCCGGACGGTAAGTTTCTGTTTGTCGCCAACTACTCCGTCGCCAAAGGCGGCGCGGGGGTGACGGTATTGCCGATTCGCAGCGACGGCACACTGGGTGAACGCGTGCAGCATTACCCGTTTATACCCGGCTCCGGCATCGTGCAGGGGCGCCAGGAAGGCGGGCATACGCACTCCACCACCTTCAGCCGTGATGGCCAATACCTGTACGCGGCGGATCTCGGCGGCGATAAGTTGCACGCCTATCGCTATCGCCCGGATAACGCGCAGCCGCTGCAGGCGGATGCTTCGCGCGATGTCGGCTTTGCGCCCGGCGCCGGTCCACGGCACATGGTGTTCTCGCCAGAAGGCGAATATGCGTATGTCATCACTGAAATGGCGGGCGAGATCGAGGCGTTTGCCGTCAGCGATCATCGATTGACGCGGCAAGGGAAAGTGAAACTGAACGGCGGCCTCGATTCGGCGGAGGAGAAAAGCGGCGGGGCTATTATCCTGAGCCCGAGCGGCAGATATCTTATTGCCACCCATCGCGGTACCGATAACCACCTGCTGGTATTTAAAATAGGCAGGGACGGTCTGCCAGGCGTGCCGACGCGCTATGAGGCCGGCGGCATTGAACCGCGGGCGCTCGCTTTTGATGCCGACGGCAACCGCCTCTATGTCACGAATGTGTTCACCAATAGCGTTACGCTGTTCGATTTCGATGATGAGACGGGCGAGTTGCAGGCCAGAGGTGAGGCGGCGACGATCTCAACGCCGACGGATATCAAGTTTTTCAACTAATGCCCATCATAACGCTTGGAGGAATCCGTGACTGAACAAGGGAAAAGGGGGATTGCGGGTGCAGATGATGGGGAATGGCTTGATGAGAAAGAATGGTGTCCCCGACTGGAATCGAACCAGTAACTAGCCCTTAGGAGGGGCTTGTTATATCCGTTTAACTACGGGGACGCTGCGGACCGGCAACCGAAGCTGCCGGGGCATTATACCTTTTTTTACCCGCAGAATAAGCGCTTAGCGGCGCGTTTGCTCAATACCTCGCCAGTTCGCGCCGAAATTTCCTCGGCTAACCGACGGCGATCACGGTTTTTCCCCGCCGTGGCGCCGTTTTTCCTCTTGCAGGCGCGCCGCCTTATTTTTGGCGCTCAAATCGTTGCGGATTTGCGCGTGGCTGATCAGCGCAAAGATAAAGGTGCCGCCGATGATGTTGCCCGCCAGCGTCGGCAGGGCGAACGGATAAACGAATGCTTGCCAGCCAATCGCGCCGTTGAACACCAGATACAGGATCTCCACCGAGCCGACCACGATATGCGTCAAATCGCAAATCGCCACCAGGTAGGTCATCAACACGATCACCCAAATTTTCGCCGCGCCGGCGGCCGGGAACATCCATACCATGGTGGCGATGATCCAGCCGGCCAGGATGCCGTTGGCGAACATTTCTCCCGGCGTATGGCGCATCACCTCTTCGCCCAGGCTGATGAAGGCGCGGCGCGTTTCGGCGTCGAACAGCGGCATATGGGTAAACGCCAGCGCCGCCAGCGCGGTGCCGATCAGATTGCCGAGCAGCACCACGCCCCACAGGCGCAGCAGGATAAGCAGGTTGCGCGGCGTGGGTTTATGCATAATGGGCAGCACCGCCGTGACGGTGTTTTCGGTAAACAGCTGCTGGCGCGCCATGATGACAATGATAAAACCGAAGGTGTAGCCGAGGTTCTCAATGAAAAAGCGGCTGGGATCGTCCGGCAAGCGGGCGTGGAAAATGCCTTTCGCCGCCAGCGAGGCGCCCATCGACAGCCCGGCGGCAATCGCCGACCACAGCAGCGCCAGCCCGTCGCGCTCCAGCTCTTTTTCGCCTTCCATTCGGATCTGTTCATGCACCGCCGCCGCGCGTGACGGCAGATTCTCTTCCCTGACTTCGATTTCGCGTTTGCCCTGTTCCTGCTCTTCGCTCTCTACCTGCATTGTCTCATCCGGCTCGTGCTGCTGGCGTTGCTGGTCGTTCATGCTGTCGCTCCTGCTCAATAAGGGTGAGGTCACGTCATTAAGCGTAGTTGCCCGGCCAAAATGCGGCGAAATACAGAAAAAGGTAACAAGAGTTAAAATCCGCCGATTTTTTCCACGCATTCTTGATCCTGCTCGCCATATTGGCCCCTCGGCGCGCCCGCCGCAGGCTGCGTGTGGGGAAAGGCTTATGCTATGATTCGCTATCCCAAAGAAAAATATGAGTTCCCTGATGCTGGAAGCCAAAAGTCTGAGTTGCGTGCGCGATGAGCGCATCCTGTTTAGCGAGCTAAGCTTTTCAGTTCAGCCGGGCGATATCATTCAGGTAGAAGGGCCGAACGGCGCGGGCAAGACCAGTTTGCTGCGCATCCTCGCCGGTTTGGCGCGGCCGGACGGCGGTGAGGTGTGCTGGCGCGGGCGCAACACGCTGCGCGATCGCGCGGCGTATCAGCAAGATTTGCTGTTTATCGGCCATCAACCTGGCATCAAAGCCGTATTGACACCCTTCGAAAATCTGCAGTTTTATCAGGCGGTGCGCGGCGCGGCCGAGCATCAGGCCATCTGGCACGCGCTGGAGCAGGTCGGGTTGGTGGGGTACGAGGATCTGCCGGTGGCGCAGCTTTCGGCCGGGCAGCAGCGGCGGGTGGCGCTGGCGCGATTGTGGCTCAGCGCGGCGCCGCTGTGGATCCTCGATGAACCCTTGACGGCGATCGATAAACAGGGCGTGGCCGAGTTGATTAGCCTTTTTGAACAACATGCGCAGCGGGGCGGCATGGTATTGTTGACCACGCATCAGGATTTGGCCGGCGTCAGCCAAACGGTGGGCAAAATTCGTTTGGCGGAACACGACGCGGGGAGTTTGTGATGTTTTTGACTCTGGTGCGTCGCGAATTGAAGATCGCCTGCCGTAAAGGGTCGGAGATCGTCAACCCGCTGTGGTTTTTCCTGATTGTGATCACGCTGTTCCCGCTGGGGATTGGCCCTGAACCGCAGCTGCTGGCGCGCATTGCGCCGGGCATCGTGTGGGTGGCGGCGCTGCTGGCCTCGCTGCTGTCGCTGGAGCGGCTGTTTCGCGACGACTTTCTCGACGGATCGCTGGAGCAGCTGTTGCTGCTGCCGACGCCGCTGCCGATGACGGTGCTGGGCAAAGTGTGTGCTCACTGGGTCGTGACGGGATTGCCGCTGCTGATCCTGTCGCCGCTGGTGGCGCTGCTGTTGTCGCTCGATATGCAAACCTGGCTGGCGGTGGCGGGTACGCTGCTGCTCGGCACGCCGACGCTGAGCCTGATCGGCGCTATCGGCGTGGGGTTGACCGTCGGTTTGCGCAAAGGGGGCGTGCTGCTCAGCCTGCTGGTGCTGCCGCTGTATATCCCGGTGCTGATCTTCGCCACCGGCGCGATCGACGCCGCCTCGATGGGCATGCCGATCGACGGTTACCTGGCGATACTCGGTGCGATGCTGGCGGGCAGCGTGACATTGGCACCGTTTGCCACCGCAGCGGCGCTGCGAGTGAGCGTGCACTAGCTAACGTATTGAATGAACAGATGGGGCAAGGCCGACAAGAGCGTACCCTGCAGAAGATTTTCGCCGTTTCGATCGCTCGGGGCGGCCGACGCATAAAAATTACCGTGAGCACTGACGACAATGTGGAAATGGTTACATCAACTGGCGCGGCCTGAACGGCTGTATCACGTCTGCGGCCGCTTTACCCCCTGGCTGGGGCTGGCGGCGGCGGCCTGCCTGCTGCTTGGCTGGGCATGGGGCTTTGGTTTCGCGCCGAAGGATTATCAGCAGGGCGACAGCTTCCGCATCATTTATATTCACGTGCCGGCGGCCATGTGGTCGATGGGCATCTATGCCTCGATGGCGGTGGCGGCGTTTATCGGCCTGGTGTGGCAGATGAAAATGTCCGATACCGTGGTGGCGGCGATGGCGCCGATCGGCGCGGTGTTCACCTTTATCGCGCTGGTGACCGGCTCCGCCTGGGGCAAGCCGATGTGGGGCACCTGGTGGGTGTGGGACGCGCGGCTGACCTCCGAGCTGGTGCTGCTGTTCCTTTATATGGGCGTCATCGCGCTGTATAACGCTTTCGAAGACCGCCGCCTGGCGGGCCGGGCCGCCGGCATTCTGGTGCTGGTGGGCGTGGTGAACATTCCGATCATCCATTTCTCCGTCGAATGGTGGAATACGCTGCATCAGGGCTCGACCAACATGCAGCAATCCATCGCGCCAAGTATGCGCACCCCGCTGCGCTGGGCGATCCTCGGCTATCTACTGTTGTTCGTTACGTTGACGCTGATGCGTCTGCGCAATTTGATTCTGTTCCAGGAGCGCCAGCGCCCGTGGGTTGCCGGGCTGGTGAATAAGGAGCGTCAGTCATGAATGCCGCATTCGATTCCTGGCCGGCGTTTTTCGCCATGGGCGGTTATGCCTTCTATGTCTGGCTGGCGGTCGCCGTCACGCTGATTTCGCTGTTGGGGCTGGTGGCACACACCGTCTGGCAGCGGCGGCAGTTGCTCGCCGAGATCGGCCGCCGTCAGGCGCGCGAGCGGCGCATTCGCCATGCGCAACAATCAAAACAAAAATCCGCCGCACCGCGGGAGAAATCATTGTGAATCCACGTCGTAAAAGCCGCCTTTATCTGGCGATCGTTGTGCTGATCGGCATTGCGCTGACCGCAACCCTGATGCTGTACGCGCTGCGCTCCAACATCGATCTGTTCTATACCCCGGGTGAAATCCTGCAGGGCAAGGGCGAAAATCATGAGAAGCCCGAGGTCGGCCAGCGGCTGCGTATCGGCGGCATGGTGATGCCCGGCTCGGTGAAACGCGATCCCAATACGCTGCAGGTCAGCTTCAAGATTTACGACGCGCGCGGCGCGATCGGCGTGACCTACACTGGCATTCTGCCGGACCTGTTCCGCGAAGGGCAGGGCGTGGTGGCGCAGGGCGTGCTGGGCGAGGGCAACGTGGTCAATGCGCGCGAAGTGCTGGCCAAGCACGACGAGAAATACACGCCGCCAGAAGTGGCCGACGCGATGAAAGAGAATCACAAAGGGCCGGCGGAAGCGTATAACGCGCCGCAGGCGGAGGGTGCCAAGTCATGATGCCGGAACTGGGCAGTTTTCTGCTGTGCCTGGCGCTGGCGATCGCGCTGTTGCTGAGCATCTACCCGCAGTGGGGCGCGGCGCGGCAGGACAGCCGCATGATGGCGGTGGCCCGGCCGCTGACCTATGGCATGTTCGCGGCGATTGCGCTGGCGTTCCTGTGCCTGGTGCATGCCTTCGTGGTCAACGACTTTACCGTCGCCTACGTGGCCACCAACTCCAATACCCAACTGCCGGTGTATTACCGCATCGCCGCCACCTGGGGGGCGCACGAAGGTTCGCTGCTGCTGTGGGTGCTGCTGCTGAGTTGCTGGTCGCTGGCGGTGGCGTTGTGCAGCCGGGCGATGCCGCAGGACGCGGTGGCGCGGGTGCTGTCGGTGATGGGCATGATCACCGCCGGTTTCCTGCTGTTCATCATCATGACCTCCAACCCGTTCACCCGCACGCTGCCGAACTTCCCGATCGACGGCAGCGATCTCAACCCGCTGCTGCAGGATATCGGCCTGATTTTCCACCCGCCGCTGCTGTACATGGGCTATGTCGGCTTCTCGGTCGCCTTCGCGTTCGCCATCGCCTCGTTGATGGCCGGCCGGCTCGACACCGCCTGGGCGCGCTGGTCACGCCCGTGGACTACCGCCGCCTGGGTGTTCCTCACGCTGGGCATCGTGCTCGGATCGGCCTGGGCCTACTATGAGTTGGGCTGGGGCGGTTGGTGGTTCTGGGATCCGGTGGAGAACGCCTCCTTTATGCCGTGGCTGGCCGGCACCGCGCTGATGCATTCGCTGGCGGTGACCGAGAAACGCGGCACGTTCAAAGCCTGGACGGTGCTGCTGGCGATCACCGCCTTCTCGCTGTGCCTGCTGGGCACCTTCCTGGTGCGCTCCGGCGTGCTGGTCTCGGTGCACTCCTTCGCCTCCGACCCGGCGCGCGGCATGTTTATTCTCGCCTATCTGGTGATCGTCATCGGCGGTTCGCTGCTGCTGTACGCGGTCAAGGGCGGCCAGGTGCGTAGCCGTGTACAGCACGAGACCTTCTCGCGCGAGACCTTCCTGCTGGGCAATAACGTGCTGCTGATCGCCGCCATGCTGGTGGTGCTGTTGGGCACGCTGCTGCCGCTGGTGCACAAACAGCTGGGGCTGGGCAGCATTTCGATCGGCGAGCCGTTCTTCAATACCATGTTCACCTGGCTGATGGCGCCGCTGGCGCTGCTGTTGGGCATTGGGCCGCTGGTGCGCTGGCGCCGCGATGAGCCGCGCAAGCTGTGGCGGCGCCTCGGCGTAGCGCTGCTGGCGACGCTGGTGCTGTCGATTCTGCTGCCGTGGCTGCTGCAGGACAGCATCGCCGGCATGACGGTGGTGGGCCTGATCATGGCGCTGTGGGTGATCATCCTGACGCTGATGGAGCTGCATGAGCGCGCCACCCATCGTCACGGTTTCTGGCGCGGCCTGCGGCAGCTGTCCCGCAGCCACTGGGGCATGGTGCTCGGCCACCTCGGCGTGGCGGTGACGGTGATCGGCATCGCCTTCAGCCAGAATTACAGCGTGGAGCGCGACGTGCGGATGAAGGCCGGCGACAGCGTGGATATCCACAATTATCATTTCGTGTTCCGCGACGTGCACGACATCCGCGGCCCGAATTACAGCGGCGGCGTCGGTATCATCGACGTGACGCGCAACGGCAAGCCGGAGGCGACGCTGCATGCGGAGAAACGCTACTACAGCGTGGCGCGCAGCATGATGACCGAGGCGGCGATCGACGGCGGGTTCAGCCGCGATCTGTACGCGGCGCTGGGTGAGGAGCTGGAAGATGGCTCCTGGGCGGTGCGCCTGTATTATAAACCCTTCGTGCGCTGGATCTGGTTCGGTGGCGTCTTTATGGCGATCGGCGGCCTGCTGTGCATTCTCGACCCGCGTTATCGCATGAGCAAAAAGCTCAAGCGTGAAGGCAAGCTGGAGGCGCAATCATGAAGCGTAAGCTGCTGTTTATCCCGTTGGTGCTCTTCCTGCTGCTGGTGGCGGCCCTGATGGTGCAACTGACGCGCAACGCCGGCGGCGAAGATCCGACCATGCTGGAGTCGGCGCTGATCGGCAAACCGGTGCCGACCTTCAGGCTGGAATCGCTGGATCAGCCCGGCAAAACCTACGATCAGGCGGTGCTGCGCGACGGCAAGCCGATATTGCTCAACGTCTGGGCCACCTGGTGCCCGACCTGCCGCGCGGAGCACCAGTATCTCAATACGCTGGCGGCGCGCGGCGTGCGGGTGGTCGGTCTGAACTATAAAGACGATCGTGCCAAGGCGGTGACCTGGCTGAATTCCCTCGGCAATCCCTATGCGCTCAGCCTGTACGACGGCGACGGCATGCTGGGGTTGGATCTCGGGGTGTACGGCGCGCCTGAGACCTTCCTTATCGACGGCCAGGGGATCATTCGCTATCGCCACGCCGGCGACATGAACGAGCGCGTCTGGCAGCAGGAAGTGCTGCCGCTGTATAAAAAGTACGGGGGTGAGGCATGAGGCTGATTGTTCTGCTGTGTGCCGCACTGCTGAGCTGGAGCGCCGCCGCGGCGATCGATACCTATCGCTTCAACTCCGTCGAGCAAGAGCAGCAGTATCGCGAGTTGACCGAACAGCTGCGCTGCCCGAAATGTCAAAACAACAGCATTGCCGATTCCAACGCCATCATCGCCGCCGACATGCGCACCAAGGTGTACGAACTGATGATGCAGGGGCAAAACAAGCAGCAGATCATCGATTACATGGTGGCGCGTTATGGCAACTTCGTCACCTACGAGCCGCCGGTAACGCCGGCGACGCTGATCTTGTGGATCGGCCCGCTGCTGTTCGTATTGATCGGCGGGGCGGTGGTGATCCTGCGCACCCGTCGGCGGCCCGATGCGGCGGCGGATGATGCATTCTCCGAACGGGAACGGCAGCGCCTGGCGGCGCTGTTGCAAGAGACTGACAGGAAGAAACCCTAATGGCTTTTTGGCTGATTATTTGCGTGTTGTTGGCCGGCGCCGCCGCGTTGCTGGTGGTGCCGGCGATGCGCCACGGCAAGCAGAGCGCCGCCACGCGCGATGCGTTGAACAAGGCGTTTTATCAGGATCGCCTCAGCGAGCTGGAGCAGGATGAGCAGCAGGGCGTGGTGGCCGAGCGCCCGGAACTGGTCAAAGAGCTGCAACAGAACCTGTTGAACGACATCCCGGCCGAGCAGATGGCGCAGGCGAAGCCGATCAACCGCTGGGCGCTGGCGCCGGGCGTGCTGTTATTACTGGCGGTGACCGTTGGCTTTTATCTGAAAACCGGCGGGTTGGCACAGGTGCTGGACTGGCGTCTGGTGCAGGCACAAATGCCGGAATTGCGCGAGCGCGTCGCCAACGAGCGCGCCAAACCGCTGAGCATGGAAGAGATTGCCCGTCTCGGACTGGGGCTGCGCACCGCGCTGCAGCAGGACGATCGCAATATCAACGACTGGATGATGCTGGGGCGCGTCGGCATGGCGTTGAACAATGCCACTACCGCCACGCAGGCCTTTGCTCATGCTTATCAATTGGATCCGAATAGTCTGGAAGTGCGGCTCGGCTATGCCGAGGTCTTGACGCGCTCCAACGATCCGGAGGATAACAAGCAGGCGACGCAGCTGTTGCGGCGCATGATCGCGGAAAACCACAGCGATCCGCGGGTGCTCAGCCTGTTGGCGTTCAATGCCTTCGAACAGGGCGATTTCAAACAGGCGATTGGCGCCTGGCAAGTGATGCTGCAGCTGCTGCCGGCCAACGATCCGCGCGCGGAAGTGATAAAGCGCAGTATTGCACAAGCAAAAGCCCAGGCCGGCGGAGAAACTGTTAAACTGAATGTGACCGTTGCGCTGTCACCGCAGGCGGTGAAAGCCATGCCGCCGCAGGGGACGCTGGTTATCTCGGTGACCGACGGCGTCAGCCCGGTGCCGGTCGCAGTAAAACAATTGCCGTTGAGCCGTTTTCCGCTGTCTTTCTCACTGGATGACAGCAACGCCATGATGCCCGAGCGTCTGCTCTCGGCGCAGCATCAGGTGCAGGTGCGTGTGCGCCTCTCACAGGACGGATTGGCCACGCCGCAACCGGGGGACTGGTTCGGCGAAAGCTCGCTGCAGACATTCAGCGGTAAAGAGCAGGTTAGCGTTCAGATAAACAAGCAGGTCCCTGAAAAATAAGACCGAACGTGTTTTTATGGAGAAAAATATGAACTTTCGCCTGACTGGGGTGGCATTCGCAGCGGCATTACTGGTGGGCTGTGCCAGCGCGCCAGACAATGAGCCGCAAGGGCGTTCTGATCCTCTGGAAGGATTTAACCGGACGATGTTCGACTTCAACTACAACGTCCTGGATCCTTATATCTTGCGTCCGGTCGCGGTGGCCTGGCGTGACTACGTGCCGATGCCGGCGCGTAACGGCATCAGCAACTTCACCTCCAACCTGGAAGAGCCGGCCAGCATGGTCAACGCCTTCCTGAAGGGCGATCCTTACCGCGGGATGATCCACTTCAACCGTTTCTTCCTGAACACCCTACTCGGGATGGGCGGCCTGATCGACGTGGCCGGCATGGCCAACCCGAAACTGGCGCGCGAAGAGCCGAATCGCTTCGGCAGCACGTTGGGGCATTACGATGTGGGTTACGGCCCGTACGTGATGTTGCCGGGCTACGGCAGCTTCACGCTGCGTGACGAAGGTGGCGACTTTGCGGATACGCTGTATCCGATGCTGAGCTACCTGACCTTCTGGATGTCGGCGGGCAAATGGGTGGTCGAGGGTATCGAAACCCGCGCTCAACTGCTGGATTCCGACGGTCTGCTGCGCAATTCCTCCGATCCTTACATCATGGTGCGCGAAGCTTACTTCCAGCGCCACGATTTCATCGCCAACGGCGGTTCGCTCAAGCCGGAAGAGAACCCGAACGCCAAGGCGATTCAGGGCGAACTGGACGAGATCGACTCGCAGTAATCCCGGGCATTATGCCAATGAAAACCCGCCGTCAGGCGGGTTTTTTTATGCCCGCGCGAGCGACAGGCAAAGAAAAAGCGCCCCAGGGGGCGCTTTGGCATCCATCTCAAGTGAGATTAGAAGCGGTAGTTGAAGTTGGCGCCGTACAGCCAGGCCTTGCCTTCGGAGGTGAAGGTATAAGGACCTTCGTTGATGGTGACTTTCTGGCCGTGCATGTAGGACACGCCGACGTCGACCGAGGCGTCTTTGTTGAACGCATAGGTAGTACCGGCACTCAGCCAGAAACGGTCCTGATCGGGAATGGAGATCGAACGGTTTTGGGCAGGCACCGGGCTGTCATCGAAGGCGATACCGGTACGGAAGGTCCAGTTATCGTCGTAGAAGTAGGTGGTACCCAGCGCGATGCGGTAAGCGTCTTTGAAGCCTTCATGCTTCTGGAACAGGGTCTGGCCGTTGTTGCCGGTGGCTTTCAGCTCCTGGAACTGGCTCCAACTGGTGTAGGCCAGGCTGTAGTGGATGGCCCACTGCGGCGCCACTTTGTTATAGCCGGACAGTTCCCACATTTCCGGCAGGTGCAGGCTCAGAGAACCCGGAATGGTGGTGCCGTTGGTGCCCCACGGAAGACCTTGAGAGGCCAGCAACGGGTTGAAGGCTGAAGGCAGGCTGCTCTTGTAATCGCCGTCGAAGTCGATTTTCACTTCTGAGCGATAGGTGAAGCCGTAACGGTTGTTTTCATCCACTTCGTAGAGAATACCGGCGTTCCAGCCGAAGCCCCATTCGTCGCCTTTCAGATGAGAAATTTGGGTATCTGCCGGGATCTGCGAAACCGGGCCGGCCAACTGTGGCGGCAATTTGCCTGAACCGGCGATCAATTTTGGCAGATCGCCGGCGTAACGCTCGAGTTTAGCCTTGGCGTAGACGGCGTCAAAACCCAGACCGAAGCTGAAGTTTTTGTTCAGGCGATAAGCGCCGCTCAGGTTCAGGTTCAGGGTTTCCAGATCGGTTTTGCCGCCCATGGAACCCGCCGCGTAACCGTCGTTATATTCGGTCGCCAAACCGAAGTTGCTGGTGACCGAGCCGCCTACGGCGAATTGATCGTTAATTGGGTGAACATAATGCAGGTTCGGCACCCAGGCTGTCGGTGCGATGTTTTTCGCATCCAGGCTGGCGCCGGAAGGAGATCGGCCACTGATATCGACGTCCGGATCGATGAAGACTGCGCCGAAAGAAAGTTCCGGGCGGGTATACATCATCAGCAATGCCGGGTTGCGGCTTGCGGAGGCCGCCGTATCCGCCATGGCGCCTTCGCCAGAATACGAACGTCCTAAACCAGCTGATGAGAACTCATTCAGCTGGAATCCTGCGGCAGACACGTTTGAAGAAATAATTGCCACTGCAGCTGCGAGAGCTGATTTAGTCAATAGGTTTTTCTGGCTCATGACCAAAACCTCATTATGTGTTTATTATTTAAACTATTGTTACACGAAGTAACAAGGAGCGCGGGATTGTAGGGTCCGTTATCGTTCAGACAAATCAGACCAGTGGCTGAAGTATAGGTCTGACCTGTGAAAATGTTGCAAGTTTGTTTTTGAAATATTTCCAACCTGATATCAAAAAAGAGATCTGCTTAACAAAAAGCCAGCGGTAAATAACAAAATTCTTACCATTCCTTACCAGACGCTCATTTTTATTTGTGATTTCCATCACTTAAAACACCCAGTAAAAGTAAGTGCTAGTGATTGCCGGCGTGGAAGCGTAAAATACCCGCAGAATTTTGTGGCTTTGTGCCGGTGAGTGAAACGGCAATTTGGGCTGATAACAGAGGCCCTTGAGGAGAACCAATCATGTCAGATGCAATTAATAAATGCAGCGCCCAGGAAACCGCCGCGTGTTGCTGCGTGGATGTCGGCACCGTGATGGATAACACCGATTGCACCGCGTCCTACAGCCAGGTGTTCAGTAATCAACAAGATGCGGAAGCGATGCTGGCCGCCCTGAGCGAAAAGGCGCGCGCGGTCGAATCCGATCCTTGTGACATCAGCAGTAGCATTAAACCGGTTGACGGTGGCGTGCAGTTGGAGGCCGATTTCACCTTCGCCTGCCAGGCGGAAACCCTGATCTTCCAGCTCGGCCTGCGTTAATCCCCGCTTTACCCCCGGCGCCGCCTGCTGCGCGCCGGGGATTTCCTTCCCCGTGCCGCCCCGATAGAAAGTGCGCCTGCTCGCAGTTTTGATCTCTGCCGGTTTGCCAAATGTAACCGTTTGGTTAACAATGACCTCATCAGGTCAGACCTCTTTCTGCCCATTGCGCTGACGTTATTTTCTTCAGGAGCATTTATGAGTAAGGCACTGCCGTTGGTGACCCGTCATGGTGACCGCATTGCGATTGTGAATGGACTGCGTACCCCCTTTGCCAAACAGGCAACTGCCTATCACGGCATTCCGGCGGTGGATTTAGGGAAAACGGCGGTGAGCGAGCTGTTGGCGCGTAGCGGCATCGATCCGCAGCTGATCGAACAGCTGGTGTTCGGCCAGGTGGTGCAAATGCCCGAGGCGCCGAACATCGCGCGTGAAATCGTGCTCGGTACCGGTATGAGCGTTCATACCGACGCTTACAGCGTGTCGCGTGCCTGCGCCACCAGCTT
Source organism: Serratia sp. PL7 (assembly GCF_945957435.1). Lineage (NCBI taxonomy): Bacteria > Pseudomonadati > Pseudomonadota > Gammaproteobacteria > Enterobacterales > Yersiniaceae > Serratia > Serratia sp. PL7. The sequence goes on from NZ_CAMFLB010000001.1 coordinate 113,606, forward strand.
CCAGGCGATCGCCAACGTGGCGGAGAGCATCATGGCCGGCAGCATCAGCGTCGGTATCGCCGGCGGGGCGGACTCTTCTTCCGTCTTGCCGATCGGCGTCAGCAAGGCGTTGGCGCGCACGCTGGTGGACGTCAACAAGGCGCGCACGCTGTCGCAGCGTCTCAAACTGTTCAGCCGGCTGAAATTCCGCGATCTGATGCCGGTGCCGCCGGCGGTGGCGGAGTATTCCACCGGTCTGCGCATGGGCGATACCGCTGAGCAAATGGCGAAAAGCCACGGCATCACCCGCGAAGCGCAGGATGCGCTGGCGCACCGTTCCCACGAACTGGCGGCCAGGGCCTGGCGTGAGGGGTGGCTGCGCGATGAGGTGATGACGGCCTACGTGCCGCCTTACCGCGCGCAGCTTTCTGAAGACAACAATATCCGCAAAGACTCCAGCCTGGCTTCCTACGCCAAGCTGAAACCGGCGTTCGATCGCAAACACGGCAGCGTCACTGCGGCCAACAGCACGCCGTTGACCGACGGCGCGGCGGCGGTACTGATGATGAGCGAATCGCGCGCCAAAGAGCTGGGGCTGCAGCCGCTCGGCTATCTACGCAGTTTCGCCTTTGCCGCCATCGACGTGTGGGAAGACATGCTGCTGGGGCCTTCCTACGCTACGCCGCTGGCGCTGGATCGCGCCGGCATCGGTCTGGCCGATCTGACGCTCATCGACATGCATGAAGCCTTCGCTGCGCAAACGCTGGCCAACCTGAAGATGTTTGCCAGCGAAGCGTTCGCCCGCGAGAAGCTTGGCCGCAGCCAGGCGATCGGTGAGGTGGACATGGACAAATTCAACGTCTTGGGCGGTTCCATCGCCTATGGCCACCCATTCGCCGCCACCGGCGCGCGCATGATCACCCAGACGTTGCGTGAGCTGAAACGCCGCGGCGGCGGGTTGGGCCTGACCACCGCCTGCGCCGCCGGCGGGTTAGGGGCCGCGATGATCGTGGAGGTGGAATGATGAGTGCCGAAAACGCATTGCACGAACAGCGGGCCAAACCGTCGGCCTTTCAGCTGACGATTCGCCCCGACAACATCGGCGTGATCACCATCGACGTGCCGGGCGATAAGGTCAATACGCTCAAGGCCGAGTTCGTCGAACAGGTGAACGACGTGCTGATCCGGGCGCAGCAGCATACCGCGCTGGAAGGATTGGTGATCGTTTCCGGCAAGCCGGACTCGTTTATCGCCGGCGCCGACATCACCATGATTGCCGCCTGCACCAGCGCCAAAGAGGCGGAAACGCTGGCCAAGAAAGGGCAGAGCACGCTAGCGCAGATCGCCGCCTTCCCGGTGCCGGTGGTGGCCGCCATTCATGGCGCCTGCCTGGGCGGCGGCCTGGAATTGGCACTGGCCTGCCACGGCCGCGTCTGTTCGTTGGATGACAAAACCGCGCTCGGTCTGCCGGAAGTGCAGCTGGGCCTGCTGCCGGGCTCCGGCGGCACTCAGCGCCTGCCGCGCTTGGTTGGCGCCGCCAAGGCGCTGGACATGATCCTGACCGGCAAGCACATTCGCGCCCGCCAGGCGCTGCGCATGGGGCTGGTGGACGACGCCGTGCCGCAGTCGATCCTGTTGCAGACCGCCATCGAGCGGGTGAAACAGGGCTGGAAGCATCAGCGCGAGCTGCCGTGGCAGGATCGCCTGCTCAATGGCCCGCTGGGCAGAAATCTGCTGTTCAGCATTGTGCGCAAAAAAACGTTGGCGAAAACCCACGGCAACTACCCGGCGGCGGAACGCATCATTCAGGTAGTGCGCACCGGGCTGGATCACGGCAGCGCCAGCGGCTATGAAGCCGAAGCGCGCGCCTTTGGCGAACTGGCGATGACGCCGCAGTCGGCGGCGCTGCGCAGCCTGTTCTTCGCCTCCACTGCGCTGAAAAAAGAGCGGGGCGGCAATGCCAAGCCGCATGTCCTGCATCGTGTCGGCATTCTCGGCGGCGGCCTGATGGGCGGCGGCATCGCCTGCGTCACCGCCACGCGCGGCGGTTTGCCGGTTCGTATCAAAGACATTAATGAAACCGGCATCAATCACGCGCTGAAATACAGCTGGGACGTGCTTGGCAAACGGGTACGCAGCAAGCGCATGCGCCCGGCGGAACGGCAAAAACAGATGATGCTGATCTCCGGCTCTACCAATTACACCGGCTTTGAGCAGGTGGATATCGTGGTCGAGGCGGTGTTTGAGGATCTGGCGCTGAAGCAGAAGATGGTGGCCGAGGTCGAAGCGAACTGTGCGCCGCATACCGTGTTTGCCTCCAATACTTCCTCGTTGCCTATCGGCCACATCGCCGAAAAAGCCCAGCGGCCGCAGCAGGTGATCGGTCTGCACTACTTTAGCCCGGTGGACAAAATGCCGCTGGTGGAAGTGATCCCGCACGCCGGCACCAGCGAAGAGACTATCGCGACCACCGTGGCGCTGGCGCACAAGCAGGGCAAGACCGCTATCGTGGTGGGCGACAGCGCGGGTTTTTATGTCAACCGCATCCTGGCGCCGTACATCAACGAAGCGGCCCGTTGCCTGCTGGAAGGCGAGCCGATGGAGTCGCTGGACAAGGCGCTGGTGGACTTCGGTTTCCCGGTCGGCCCGATCACCCTGTTGGACGAAGTGGGCATCGACGTCGGCACCAAGATCATTCCGGTGCTGGTCGAGGCGCTGGGGCCGCGCTTCGCCGCGCCGGCTGCGTTCGATGCGGTGCTGAAGGACGGGCGTAAAGGGCGCAAGAACGGCCGCGGCTTCTATCTTTACCCGAGCGAAGGGCAGCAGCGGCAGCGGCGTAAACGTGCGGATACCTCATTGTATACGTTGCTCGGCGTCACGCCGAAGGCGCACATGCTGCCGGCGACCGTCGCCCAGCGCTGCGTGATGATGATGCTGAACGAAGCGGCGCGCTGCCTGGATGAAGGCGTGATCCGCAGCGCGCGCGACGGCGACATCGGCGCGGTGTTCGGCATCGGCTTCCCGCCGTTCCTCGGCGGCCCGTTCCGCTATATGGACCAGCTCGGCGCCGAAAAAGTGGTGAAAACGTTGGAATACCTGCGCCAGCAGCACGGCGAGCACTTCGCGCCGTGCGAACGCTTGCAGCGCATGGCGCAGCAGGGCGAGCGTTTTTACCCGCTGGGGAGCTGAACGCAGGGCGGCCCGATTTGCACTATAGTTGCAACAGGGCCGCGTTGTGATCGCCATCACTCCTTGTAACAGCGTCAGCCGGTGAGGCTGTACAGCAAGGCGTAGGCAGCGGTAAGTTAGCTTGACCGCCATCAATAAATTTCATGGCGGTAAGGTTAAAATTTAACCCGTTGAATTGATTGTTCTGTGAGCAATCGAGGTTTGCCAGGGGAGGGTTGCTGTAAAAAACAGCATTTTCTTTAGGCAAACTTTCAGGCAAAATGCCCGGCCGCCATAAAGAGACGGCGCGTTATCGTTTTAAAGCTTTGGCTTTGGGTTGTAAAACTCGGCGGTACAGCACGCACGGCGTTTCTGTATAGCGTTACTTTGTCAACAACAGCGGTGCAATATGCAAGTTTTGATTATGCGTCACGGAGAGGCGGCGCTCGAGGCAGCCAGCGATGCGGTAAGGCCCCTTACCCTGTGCGGCCGCGACGAGTCCCGTCAGATGGCGGCCTGGTTGAACACCAAGTCTGTGGATATTGAACGCGTGCTGGTCAGCCCCTATCTGCGGGCCGAACAGACGCTGGCGACGGTGCGTGAAGCCTTGACGCTGCCGGAGGGCGAAGAAGTGCTGCCCGAGCTGACGCCGGGCGGCAACGCCGAACAGGTCGGCAGCTATCTGCAGGCGCTGGCGATGCAAGGGGTGAGCTCGGTGCTGATCGTGTCGCACCTGCCGCTGGTGGGCTACCTGGTGGCTGAACTGTGCCCGGGCGAGTGCCCGCCGATGTTCGCGACCTCGGCGATCGCTAACGTCGATCTGCCGGCGGACGGCAGCTACGGCAAATTTGAATGGCAGGTCAGCCCGTCGCAGGTGATGGCCAAAGTGTGAGCCGCGGATGCGGTGCGGAATAAACTCAGGGCGATGTCTGACATCGCCCTGAGTCGTTTCTGCGGGGGGCTATTCTGCCAGCTCCACCAACAGCAGGACGGCGGCGTTGCCGCCCCATTCCTTCGGCGCCTGATGGAACGCCAGCACGTCGGGATGCTGCGCAAGCCACAGCGGCGTTTGCTGTTTGAGAATGTGTTTGCCGTGCCCGTGCATCACGCAGGCGCAGTGCACGTGCTCGCGTTTGCAGGCGGCGATCAACGCCCCCAGCTCCTGCTTGGCCTGCAGCTGGGTCAGGCCGTGCAAATCGAGAAACAGCTCCGGCGAATAATCGCCGCGTCGCAGCTTCTTCAGCTCATACGGGCTGCTGCCGGGGCGCACGTAGCGCGTCGGGCCTTCCTCTTCCAGCTGCGGCTGATATTCATCTGAAAAATAATAGCTGGCATCGACCTGCTCCTGCAGCAGCCGCTGCGGCGCAACCTGTTTGACCTTGAGCTTCGGCGGGCGGTGGACGATAGTGTCCTGGCGCAGCTTTTTTGCGCCCGCCACCGACTCTCTGAAGAGCTGTTGTTCGTCTTTGCTCAGAGGGGGCTTGTTCTTCATGCTTCATTCACCGGAAATCGTTTATTTCGCTAGTTTACCTTGTGAATGAGCGCTGTCGACGCAAAACTCGGGCCAGAGTGAAAAGCGCGAGGGGCGCGCGTGATTTGTCGCGGGCTTCATGGCAAACTATGCGGCTAAATCATGAAACACAGCGCCTGCCGGAGGGCAAATTGGACAAAATTTTCGTCGACGAAGCAGTGAACGAACTGCACACCATTCAAGATATGCTGCGCTGGACGGTAAGCCGCTTCAACGCCGCCAATATCTATTATGGTCACGGAACCGACAATCCGTGGGACGAAGCGGTGCAATTGGTGCTGCCAAGCCTGTTCCTGCCGTTGGACATTCCGGAGGACATGCACACCGCCCGTCTGACCTCCAGCGAGCGCCATCGCATCGTTGAGCGCGTGATCCGCCGCGTCAACGAACGCATCCCGGTCGCTTACCTGACCAACAAGGCCTGGTTCTGCGGCATGGAATTCTACGTCGACGAACGCGTGTTGGTGCCGCGCTCGCCGATCGGTGAGCTGATCAACGATCGTTTCAGCGCGCTGATCCCGCACCCGCCACGCCATATTCTCGACATGTGCACCGGCAGCGGCTGCATCGCCATCGCCTGTGGCTACGCTTTCCCGGAAGCGGAAGTGGACGCGGTGGACATCTCCAGCGAAGTGCTGGCGGTGACCGAGCGCAATATTCAGGCGCACGGCGTCGAACATCAGGTGATCCCGATCCGTTCCGATCTGTTCCGCGACGTTCCCGCGATCCAGTACGATCTGATCGTCACCAACCCGCCGTACGTCGATGCGGAAGACATGTCCGATCTGCCGCAGGAGTTCCGCTTTGAGCCGGAACTGGGCCTGGCGGCGGGCAGCGACGGCCTGAAGCTGGTGCGCCGCATCCTGGCCTGCGCGCCGGACTACCTGACCGACGACGGCGTGCTGATTTGTGAAGTGGGCAACAGCATGGTACATCTGATGGAACAATATCCGGACATCCCGTTCACCTGGCTGGAATTCGAAAATGGCGGCGACGGCGTGTTCATGCTGACCAAACAGCAGCTGGTGGATTGCAAGGATCACTTCAGCCTCTATCGCAGCTAAACCGCATTTCCAGGGCCCGCACGGCGGGCCTCATAACGATAAAAGACTAACGGTAAGGAGCCGTGATGGCAGGAAACAGTATTGGGCAGATTTTCCGCGTCACCACCTTCGGTGAATCTCACGGGGTGGCGCTGGGTTGTATCGTCGATGGCGTACCGCCCGGCATTCCGCTCACCGAAGCCGATTTGCAACACGATCTGGATCGTCGTCGTCCGGGCACCTCGCGTTACACCACCCAGCGTCGCGAACCGGATCAGGTGCGCATTCTCTCCGGCGTATTCGAAGGCGTGACCACCGGTACCAGCATCGGTCTGATCATTGAAAACACCGATCAGCGCTCGCAAGACTACAGCGCCATCAAAGACGTGTTCCGTCCGGGGCATGCCGATTACACCTACGAACAGAAATACGGTCTGCGCGACTATCGCGGCGGTGGCCGCTCTTCGGCGCGCGAAACCGCCATGCGCGTTGCGGCGGGCGCCATCGCCAAGAAATACCTGCAGCAGAAGTTCGGCGTGCAGGTGCGCGGCTATCTGGCGCAGATCGGCGATGTGACCTGTGAGCTGAAAGACTGGGATCAGGTCGAACAGAACCCGTTCTTCTGCCCGGATCCGGACAAGCTGGAAGCGCTGGACGAACTGATGCGCGCGCTGAAAAAAGAGGGCGACTCCATTGGCGCCAAGGTCAGCGTGATTGCGGAGAACGTGCCGGTTGGCCTGGGCGAGCCGGTGTTTGATCGCCTCGACGCCGATCTGGCGCACGCGCTGATGAGCATCAACGCGGTGAAAGGCGTGGAGATCGGTGACGGATTTGCTGTCGTGACCAAACGCGGCAGCGAAAACCGCGATGAAATCACCCCGGAAGGCTTCCAGAGCAACCATGCCGGCGGCATTCTCGGCGGCATCAGCAGCGGCCAACCGGTGATCGCGCATCTGGCGCTGAAGCCGACCTCCAGCATCATGGTACCGGGCCGCACCATCAATCGCCAGGGCGAAGCGGTGGAAATGGTGACCCGCGGTCGCCACGATCCGTGCGTGGGCATCCGCGCCGTGCCGATCGCCGAAGCGATGATGGCAATCGTGTTGATGGATCACCTGCTGCGCCAGCGTGCGCAAAACGGTGATGTGGTTTCCGACGTACCTCGCTGGTAATCGCCATGAAAAACTGGATGTTGGGCCTGGTGGCCTTGACGGCCTCCGCTTCCGCCATGGCGCTGACGCCGTGGCAGAAAATCGACCATCCGGTGGCCGGCGCGCCGCAGGCGGTGGGCGGTTTCGCCAACGGCTGCGTCATCGGCGCGCAGCCATTGCCGCTGAATTCACCGGACTACCAGGTGATGCGTACCGACCAGCGCCGCTATTTCGGCCATCCGGATCTGCTGGCGTTCATACAGCGCCTCAGCAGCCAAGCGAACCAGAAAGCACTGGGCACGGTGCTGATCGGCGACATGGCGATGCCGGCCGGTGGGCGCTTCAGCAGCGGCCACGCCAGCCACCAGTCGGGGCTCGACGTTGACATCTGGCTGCAGTTGCCGCGCCAACGCTGGAGCGCGCAGCAATTGCTCAAACCGCAGCCGATCGACCTGGTGTCAGGGGATGGCAAGCAGGTGGTGGCGAGCCAATGGCAGCCGCAAATTGAGTCGCTGATCAAACTGGCGGCGCAGGACGCGGACGTGACGCGCATCTTCGTCAACCCGGCGATCAAGCAGCGTCTGTGCCTGGACGCCGGCGCCGATCGCGCCTGGCTGCACAAGGTGCGGCCGTGGTTCGGCCACCGTGCGCATATGCACGTGCGTCTGCGTTGTCCGGCCGGCAGCCTGGAGTGCCAGGAGCAGGATACGCCGCCGCCGGGCGACGGCTGCGGCGCCGAACTGGCGAGCTGGTTCGTGCCGCATCAGCCGAACGCGAAGCCGGGCAAACCCGTGCCGCCGCCGTTACCGCCGACCTGTCAGGCATTGCTGGATCACCATTTCTCAGCGGAATAACACATGGACTGGTTCGTCATTGGCCCCGAGATGCTCGGGGTGTTGTTTGCGGTAGCGCTGTTGGCGGGGTTTATCGACTCCATCGCCGGCGGCGGCGGATTACTGACGGTGCCGGCCCTGCTGGCGGTGGGGGTTCCTCCGGCGCAGGCGCTGGCGACCAATAAGTTGCAGTCGGTCGGCGGCTCCTTCTCCGCCAGTCTGTACTTCATTCGTCGGCGAGCGGTGAACCTCAACGACCAGAAGCTGACGATTTTTCTGACGCTGATCGGCTCGATCGCCGGCGCCATTTTGGTGCAGCATATGCGCGCCGATTTGCTGCGGCAGATGTTGCCGCTGCTGGTGATCGGCATCGGTCTCTATTTCTTGTTGATGCCGCGACTGGGTGAGGAAGATCGTCAACGCCGTCTCGGGGCCTTGCCGTTCGGGCTGGTGGCCGGCGGTTGCGTCGGGTTTTACGACGGTTTCTTCGGCCCCGGCGCCGGGTCATTCTACGCGCTGGCCTACGTGACGCTGTGCGGTTTCAACCTCGCCAAGTCCACGGCGCACGCTAAGGTGCTGAACTTTACCTCCAACGTCGGCGGGCTGGCGCTGTTCATCATCGGCGGCAAGGTGGTGTGGAGCATTGGTCTGGTGATGTTGGTGGGGCAGGTGCTGGGGGCGCGTTTGGGCGCGCACATGGTGCTGACCCGCGGCCAGAAATTGATTCGGCCGATGATCGTGATCGTCTCGCTGGTGATGAGCCTCAAGCTGCTGTACGACAATCACGGCGCGGAAATTCAGCAGTGGTTGACCGCCTTGGTGCACGGTTAAAGATGAAGAGGGGGCGTTGCTTACGCGCCCTGTCTTATCGGGTATAATGGCCTCTTTATTTTTGTGGTTATAGAGTTTTTATGTCAGACATGCAGACCCGCCATCACTATGAGCAGTTGATCGAGATCTTCAATCGGTGCTTCAGCGATGACTACAACACCCGCCTGGTGAAGGGCGACGACGAACCTATCTACCTGCCGGCCGACGACGAATTGCCGTATCACCGCATCGTGTTCGCCCACGGCTTCTACGCCAGCGGCCTGCATGAAATCTCGCACTGGTGCATCGCCGGTGAAGCGCGCCGCCAACTGGTGGACTTCGGTTACTGGTATTGCCCGGACGGGCGCGACGCGCAAACCCAGAGTGAATTCGAAGCGGTGGAGATCAAACCGCAGGCGCTGGAATGGATGTTCTGCGTGGCGGCCGGTTTCCCGTTCAACGTCAGCTGCGACAACCTGAACGGCGACTGCGAGCCGGATCGCATCGCGTTCCAGCGCAAGGTGCGCGCCCGGGTATTGATGCTACTGGAGCAGGGAATACCCACACGGCCTGCGCGCTTTATTCAGGCGTTGCAATCGTTCTACAATACGCCACCGCTGGCGGCCGAGCATTTTCCGTATCCGGAAGATCTCAACTGACGCCACAGCCCGTTATTTAATGAGGAAATTTGATGATCGCAGAATTTGAAGCGCGCATTTTGGCGCTGATTGATGACATGGTAGAGCACGCCAGCGATGATGAACTGTTTGCCGGTGGCTACCTGCGCGGTCATCTGACGCTGGCGGTGGCCGAAGCGGAAGAGCAGGGCGAGCATACTGCCGAAGCGCTGAAAGCGCGGGTGGAAGAGAGCCTGCACAAGGCGATCGCCGCTGGGGAACTCTCGCCGCCGGATCAGATTTTGGTGCGCGGCATGTGGGAAAACCTCTATCAGGCTGCCACCCCTGCCGCCTGACCGCCATGCCGGGGCGCGTCGCCGCGCCCCTCATCCATGAATTAAACCGCACGTCCTTTCAGTAACTTTCGCACCCACATTCGATTCGGATTCAACGCCGCCAGCAGGCGCGCGTCGCCCGGTAACGGTTCGCCGAACAGCTGCGCCGCCAGAATTTCCGCCGCCAGCGGCGCCGAACACAGCCCGCGCGATCCCAACCCACCGATAGCGAACAGGCCGGGATAGACCGGCGCATCGGCGACGGTTTCGCCGCGCTGGTTCTGCCGCTGCAAATCCTGATACTGCGTCAACGTGGCCTGATAGTCCGGCAGCGCGCCGACCATCGGCAAATGATCGCGGGTGGCGCTGCGCACGCCGCAGCGCGCCTGATGAGCGCTGACGTCCACCTGCTGCGGCCAGGCCTGCTCCGGCAGGCAGCGCAGCAGGCGTTCACGGTTTTCCTGTTGCTCCTGCTCGCGGTAGTCGGTGGTGATGTCGCCGCGCTGGTAGCTGGCGCCAATGCAGTGGTGGCCGTTGTTGGCATTAACCGGCGTCAGGTAGCCGTCGTAACACAAGACCTGTTTCAATTGACCGAGGGCCGGCGAGCTTGGGATATGCGACACCTGTCCGCGTACCGAATACAGCGGCAGGGCTTCCGTCGGCGCCAGTTCGGCCAGCCGATGGCCATTGGCCAGGATCACCGTCGCATGGCTGCGGCTTTCGCCGTGGGCGAAGTCGATGCGCCAGCCGTTTTCTTCCTGCGTCAGCCTCTGTGCATCGTGCCGGTAGTGGCAGACCAAGCCCTGGCGCTGCGCCAGCGCGAGAACGCCGCGCGTCAGCTCGGCCGGACAGAGCCAACCGCCTTGGGGGTAGGTGATGCCGCCAAAGCCGGTATCGACGCCGCACAGTCCGCTGAGCGTCTCGCGGTCGGCCGCCATCGCCAAGGCCTGCGGCCAGTCGGTTTTCAGCATATTGGCGATCTTGGCGCCGCTCTTGTCGTCATAGGCCAACTGGCTGACGCCGCACCACTGATGATCAAAGGCGACGCCTTGTTGCAACAGCGCGTCGTACTGGCGGCGGGCGAAGGGAAACGCGGCGCTGAAGAAGCTCTCCAGCGCGTCGCCGCTGCCGTTCAGCAACGGATAAATCGCCCCCTGGCGATTGCCGGATGCCCCCTCCGCCGCCTGCTCATCGGCGCAGTACAGCGTGACGGTGGCACCGCGCCGCAGCAAGGCCAGCGCGGTGAGCGCGCTGGCGACGCCGCCGCCGATCAGGGCGATGTCGGCGGTGTTGTCCGCCGCCGGGCGCCGATACCAGGGCGCCGGATGTACGGCGGGCTGCGCATCGGCCGGGAGCTCGCCGGCGAGCATCTCACGCTTTTGGCCGAAGCCTTTGCAGCGGTTGACCTGAAAACCGGCCTGTTGCAAGCCACGGCGCACAAAGCCGGCGGCGGTAAAGGTGGCGAAGCTGCCTCCCGGCCGGGCGAAACGCGCCATGGCGGCGAACAGTTGATCGGTCCACATGTCGGGATTTTTTGCCGGCGCGAAACCGTCGAGGAACCAGGCATCCACCTGGTTATTCATGCTGGCGTCAAACTGCGGCAGCAGGTCGTTGACGTCGCCGAACCACAGATCGAGCGTAATGCGGCCTTCGGCCAGCAGCAGACGATGGCAGCCCGGTAGCGGCAGCGGCCATTGGGCGCGCAGCTCGTCGGCATAAGGCGCCAGCTCCGGCCAGCGCGCATGCGCCGCCGCCAGGTCAGCCTGCTGCAGGGGGAATTTTTCGAAGCTGATAAAGTGCAGGCGTTGCAGCGCGGCGTCCGGCTCGGCCTGGCGGAAGCCGGCGAAGGCCTGCCACAGCGTGAGGAAATTGAGCCCGGTGCCGAACCCGGTTTCCGCCACCACCAACAACGGACGCGGGTGGGTGGCGAAACGTTGCGGCAGCCGATTGCCGTGCAGGAAGACGTAGCGGGTTTCTTCCAGCCCATCCTGATTGGAAAAATAGACGTCATCAAACTGTTTCGAAACAGGTGTACCCTGTTCGTTCCAGGTTAGCGTTGCGGTTTGGATGGGGGCGTGATTCACGGTCAATGGCTCGAAATTCAAGGGATGCCGCGAATTCTAACGGCGCTGGCGCCCCGGCGCAAACTGGACAACAATAAAGCTGAAAAACGCTGATCGGACTTGTTCGGCTTACATCTGTACGCTAAAGTGCGATGCAAAATCCCGTAGGTAAATAGTGGAAGAGGTATTGAATGAAACGTGCAGTGATTACTGGCCTGGGAGTTGTCTCCAGCATTGGTAATAACCAGCAGGAGGTCCTGGCAAGCCTGCAGGAAGGACGTTCTGGGATCACTTTCTCCCAGGAGCTGAAAGATTCCGGCATGCGTAGTCACGTATGGGGGCAAGTTAAGCTCGACACGACCGGCCTGATCGACCGCAAGGCAGTGCGTTTCATGAGCGATGCTTCCATTTATGCCTTCCTGGCGATGCAAGAAGCGATCGCGTCTTCCGGCCTGAAGGAAGAAGAGTATCAAAACAACCCGCGTGTAGGCCTGATTGCCGGTTCCGGCGGCGGTTCTCCGCGCTTCCAGGTGTTCGGTGCCGATGCGATGCGCAGCCCGCGCGGCCTGAAAGCGGTTGGCCCGTACGTGGTGACCAAAGCCATGGCTTCCGGCGTTTCCGCCTGCCTGGCAACGCCGTTCAAAATCCATGGCGTGAACTACTCCATCAGCTCCGCTTGCGCGACCTCCGCGCACTGCATCGGCAACGCGGTTGAGCAAATTCAGTTGGGCAAACAGGACATCGTGTTCGCCGGCGGCGGTGAAGAGCTGTGCTGGGAAATGGCCTGCGAGTTCGACGCGATGGGCGCGCTGTCCACTAAGTACAACGACACGCCGGAAAAAGCCTCCCGCACCTACGACGCCGATCGTGACGGTTTCGTCATCGCCGGCGGCGGCGGCATGGTGGTGGTTGAAGAACTGGAGCACGCGCTGGCGCGCGGTGCGCACATCTACGCAGAAATCGTTGGCTACGGCGCGACTTCCGACGGTGCCGACATGGTTGCCCCTTCGGGCGAAGGCGCAGTGCGCTGCATGAAGATGGCGATGCAGGATCTGGATGCGCCGATCGACTACATCAACGTGCACGGCACCTCTACGCCGGTAGGCGACGTGAAAGAGCTGGGCGCTATTCGTGAAGTGTTCGGTGACAATACCCCGGCCATCTCCTCCACCAAGGCGATGACCGGTCACTCGCTGGGCGCCGCGGGCGTGCAGGAAGCGATTTACAGCCTGCTGATGCTGGAGCACGGCTTTATCGCGCCGAGCATTAACATCGAAACCCTGGATGAGCAGGCGGCCGGCATGAACATCGTGACCCAGCCGACTCAGCGCGAGCTGACCACCGTGATGTCCAACAGCTTCGGCTTCGGCGGCACCAACGCCACCCTGGTGATGCGCAAACTGGCGAAATAATTCCGCCTGAGCTTCATTTCGCCATCAAGCCCGCGTTTTCGCGGGCTTTTTACTGCTCAAAGCCCGCCGGGCGAGCGCTCGGAGTTTTCCCAAATCACATCCCCTGACACATCATTACCTCGCCATTACACGCGTTGAGCATACAATAGCCAGGTAGCGTGATTATCGCTCGGCGTAGCTTTCTAAAGTGATCGAACATTGAGGCAAGAAGTATGAAAAAGTTAATTGCGGTTGGGTTACTGTCGGCCGTGTTGGCCGGATGCGCCACCGATTCTCCCTGCGTGCCGGTCTACGATGACCAGGGGCGTCTGGTGCACACCAACACCTGTATGAAGGGCACCACTCAGGATAACTGGGAAACCGCAGGCGCGATCGCCGGCGGCGCGGCGGCGGTTGCCGGTCTGACCCTCGGTATCATCGCGCTGACCAAGTGATCGGCGCGGAACAGGAATAAGCCCGGCCATGGCGCGCCGGGCTTTTTTATCTCACTGCACCAAAAACGCTTTGAACTGCGGCGTCATCACGGCGCTGAAACCGTCGTCGGTTTTGCTGATCAGGTAGACCGCCAGCCCTTTCTCTTCGGCGAGCTGCAACGCTTTCTCCGGGCCCAGCACCATCAAGCCTGTATCCCAGCCGTCGGCCTCGAGCGCAGTGGGGGCGATCACCGTGGCGGAAACCAGCCGGTGGTTGATCGGCCTGCCGGTGGCCGGATCGATGACATGGGAGTAGCGCTGGCCGTTTTGTTCAAAGTAGTTGCGGTAGCTGCCGGCGGTGCTGATGCCGTAACCGTGCAGATCCACCAGCGCCTGCACCGCATTTTCACGATCGGTCGGCTTTTGGATCGCTACCCGCCAGGGTTTGCCCTGGCCGTTGACGCCGCGCGAAGAGACCGCGCCACCGACCGATACCAGGTAGTTGGTAATGCCGTTACGGTTCATCAGGCGCACCAACTCATCGGCGCCATAGCCTTCGCCCAGCGTCGAGAGATCGACATACATGCCCGGCAGATCTTTTTGCAGCCACTCCCCGCGACTGTCGCTGATCAGCTTCAGGTGCTGCAGGCCGGTGCGCTGCTTCGCCGCGTCGATCTGCGCCTGTTCCGGCACCTTGACCGGATGCTTGTCTGGGCCGAATCCCCACAGGTTTACCAGCGGGCCGACGGTGATGTCCATGGCGCCGCCGGTATCACGGCCGATACGCTGGGCCATCAACACGATGTCCGCCATGCCGCGCGGGATAGGCTGCGGCTCGAGGTTGGCGCTGCGGTTAAACCGCGACAGCACCGAATCGGCGCGGTAGGTAGAGATATCGTCGTTGGCCCGTTCGAGCACCGTGTCGATCTGCCGCTGCAACTCTTGTTTGCCGATCGCGACGTCACCGCTGACCTTAACGCTGTAGAAGGTGCCCATGGTCTTGCCGTCGATATCGATTTGCGGGCGAGAGGCGGCATCGTCGCAGGCGGCGAGCAGGGCGCATAAGGCGCTGAGCAACGCCCCTTTGGCGAACAGGGAAGCCATAACATGTCCTTTGAAATCGTGAAAGCCGCTACAAATAAAGTAAAGCGCGGCAAATGAAAAGCGGATAAAGGTAAAATAGCATTTTGCTGGCGCTGAAGCCGCGCCTGAGCTAACGTCTCGCTCATGCTTTTCGCTGAGGTTTCAAGCTGCCACCATGAGTGCAACCGCCATTTCCCGGATTATCCATCCCTTTGTCAAAGATCGCTTCTTGCATGTATTGCTGCTGGCCGGCGTGGCGATGTTCGTCTTTCATCCGCAGCCATTGGCGGCGTTGGGCGGCTTTATCGACGGCCGCACCCTCATCACCCTGCTGGGGCTGATGCTGCTGACCAAAGGCGTTGAGGTCAGCGGCTACTTCGACTTCGTTGGCCGTAAGATTATCAACCGGTTGCACAGCGAACGACGGCTAGCGCTGTTCCTGGTGTTTTCAGCCGCGCTGCTGTCGTCGTTTCTGACCAACGACGTGGCGCTGTTTATCGTCATTCCGCTCACCATCACGCTAAAAAAGCTGTCGGCGCTGCCGGTTGGCCGCTTGATCATCTTCCAGGCGCTGGCGGTGAACGCCGGTTCGTTGCTGACGCCGATCGGCAACCCGCAAAATATCCTGCTGTGGAGCCGATCCGGCCTCTCTTTCCTCGATTTTATCGGCCAGATGGCGCCGTTTGGCGCCGCAATGATGTTGAGCCTGCTGGCGCTGACCTGGTTCAGCTTCCCGGCGCGCGACATCGTGAAAACGCCGAATACCGAGGGGTATCCGTACCAGCGGCCGCTGTTGCTGAGCTGCGTAGGGCTGTATGCAGTTTTCCTGCTGTGTCTTGATTTCGATCTGCCGTTGTACGGGCTGCTGGCGGTGTTCGCCGGTTTCTTGCTGCTGGCGCGCCGGGTACTGTTGCAGATCGACTGGAGTCTGATTTTCGTGTTCGCCGCCATGTTCATCGATGTCGGCCTGTTTACCCGCTTGCCGCCGCTTCAGCCGGCATTTGCCGCCATCGCCGGGCTGAGCGAGGGGAGCGTGTATGCGTTGGGGGTTGGGCTGTCGCAGATCGTCAGTAACGTGCCGGCCACCATTTTGTTGCTCAACTATGTGCCTTCCAGCCCGCAGCTGGCCTATGCGGTCAACGCCGGGGGCTTCGGGTTGGCGGTCGGATCGCTCGCCAACCTGATTGCGCTGCGTATGGCAGGGGAGCGCAAGATCTGGTTGCGCTTCCACTATTACTCGCTGCCGCTGTTGGTGTGGGCCGCGCTGCTCGGTTGGGTGATGAGCTAGCCCGGATTGCCACTCTGCCGCGCGGCCAGCAGGCAAATGCTGCGGGTCACCTGATAAGATTTCACGAAGGCGTTGACGGGCAAAAACTCGAAGCGCGAGTGGAAGTTATGCGCGCCGGTGAAGTAATTGGGCGTCAGGATACCGCGGCTGGAGAGCGCCGCGCCGTCGGTGCCGCCGCGCATTGGGATCACCTTCGGCGGGATGCCGTGGGCGGCAAGGGCGCCGAAGATCAGATCGATAGCGCGTCGATCTTCGCCGATGGCATTGCTGATGTTGCTGTAGATGTCGCTGACGTTGCAGCTAACGTTGGCGCGCGGATAGTTGGCCGCCACCTGGCGCACCGTCTCCTCAAGGCGGGCTTTGCGCGCCTCGAAGGTTGCGCGATCGAAGTCGCGAATCGAGACCTTCAGCGTCGCCTGATTGGCGTTGGCGGCCAGATCGGTGAACCAGAAATAGCCCTCGCGCCCTTCGGTGTGCTCCGGGGTATCCAGTACATCGAATCGGTTAATGATGTCGTTGGCGATGCGTATCGGGTTGATTAATACGTTTTTCGCCGACATCGGGTGGGCGGTCACTCCCTCGATGCGGATCTCCGCCGCTGCCGCGTTGAAATTCTCGTACACCACTTCACCCAGTTCGCAGCAGTCGATGGTGTAGGCGAAATCGACGGGGAAACGCTGCAGATCCAGCGCCTTGGCGCCGCGCAGGCCGATTTCTTCGTCCGGTACGAACGCCACCACGATATCGCCGTGGCGATCGGCCGCGGTCAGGTTGGCCAGCAGCGTCATCACCACGGTGACCGCCGCCTTATTGTCGGCGCCCAGCACGCTGGTGCCGTCGCTGAACAGGATCTCTTCGTTCCGGTAGGGCAGGATCTCCGGATGCTCGGCGGTACGCAGCCAGATGTCCTGCTCGGCGTTCAGGCATAAATCCTCGCCGGTGAAGCGCAGGCGCTGCGGATGAATCTCGGGCGACAGGCCGACGTCCACGGTGTCGATATGCGTGATGAAGCCGATGCGCGGCGCGCCGGGTTGGGTGCCGGGCTTGCGGGCGGTCACGGTGGCGTGCTCGTCGATTTGCACGTCGGCCAGGCCGAGCCGGCGCAGCTCGTCCGCCAACAGTTGCGCCATCTCATGCTGCCCCGGCGTGCTGGGCAGGGCGGTTGCGGCGGCGTCGCTCTGGCTGGTCACCGCCAGATAGCGGAAGAAACGTTCGGTAAGCTGTTCGGCAATCGGGCTGGTCATCGGAACTCCTCGCGGTTGGCAATCTACCGGTTTTAAAACGAAATCAGCCGATTGTCCAACGGCGCAATGCGTAAACCGCCAGAATGCGAAGCATCGCGCAGAAACGAAAAATAGCGGTGCAACTAGGAAATAGTCGCAGGTTTCTGCGGCAAAATCGGTGTTAGCTGTGGGCCGGGAAGCGCCTACATAACACTTATCTGTCCCTCAAGGAGAATTCATGCACACCGGTCACGCTCTGCTTATCACTTTACTGTCCCTGGGTATCTCTCACAGCGCCTGGGCGTCCGCCGATACCGGGCATGCCAACAGCAACGCCAACAGCCGCGAAGTGGCCAGCGCGTTGGGCGGCCTGAAGAACAAAACCTACGAGCTGGAGCAGGCGCCGAAGATCCGCGTCGCCAGCTTCAATATCGCCGCCGGCAAGGTCAGCGACATGACCGCCATCGCCAAGGCGATTCGCGCGATGAACGTCGACGTGGTGGCGCTGCAGGAGGTGGATAAACTCACCGCCCGCAGCGGGCGCGTCGATCAGGCGGCGGAACTGGCGAAGCTGACCGGCATGCAGGCGGTGTTTGGCCGGGCGATCGATTTCGACGGCGGTGAATACGGCCTGGCGTTTCTCTCGAAGTATCCGCTGCACGATGCCGTAATCTATCCGTTGCCGTCCGGCCAGCGCGAGCAGCGCATCGCCTTCAGCGCCAAAGTTGACGTGCCGGAGTTCCCGACGCCGATCACCCTGTTCAACACCCATCTCGATACCAAGGAAGATCCGACGATGCGTCTGGATCAGGTGCGGGAGCTGAACGATCGCACTATCGAAGTGCGCGGCATCAAACTGCTGTTCGGCGACATGAACGACGTGCCGGGCAGCGTCACCTGGCTGGAGCTGAGCCGCTATTGGAACGACATCATGCCCAACGGGCAGGACGGTCGCAGCTGGCCGGCGGAAAACGCCGAGATCAAGGTGGATTATATCTTCACCGGCAATGCGCAGCGTTGGCATCTGGACAGCCTGACGGTGCCGAACGCCAGCGGCGATTGGAATGGCGTGCACTGGCCGGCGGTGAGCGATCACCTGCCGCTGGTGGCGGAGATGCGCCTGACCGAGCAATAAGCCGGCCGGCGTCTTTCCAGGGCAGGGCTAAGCCACAACGATCCGCGCCAGCCGCTCGACGGCGCTGCGGATCTCGCCCGGTGTCAGGGCCGAAAAGCCCAGCAGCCATCCGTCGCGCTGGGCCTGAACCGTTTGGTATTGCGCAGTTAACCCGGGCGTAAGGACGCCGAGCCGCCGCGCCTGTTGGCTGAGTGCCGCCTCCCGGCCGGGCGGCAGCCAAACGCTGAGCTGCAGACCGCCGGCGGCAGGGGCGGGTGTGGCGAAGTGGCCGAGTTTTTCGCGTACTTCCGTCAGCAGCACATCGCGCCGGCTGTGGTAGAGCTGGCGCATATAGCGAATATGCGCGGCGAAGTGCCCCTGACGGATGAATTCGGCGGTGATCGCCTGCATCAGCTGCGCGCTATGGCCGTCATAGACCGTGCGCGCGGTGACGAACGGTTCGACCAGCGCGGGTGGCACGATCAGGTACGCCAGCCGCAGCGAAGGGAACAGCGATTTGGAGAAGGTGCCGAGGTATAACACCCGGCCACGGCGATCCAGGCCCTGCATCGCCGGTATCGGCTGGCCGTCGTAATGAAACTCGCTGTCGTAATCGTCTTCGATGATCCAGGCCTGCTGCCTTTCCGCCAGCGCCAGCAACGCTAACCGGCGCGCCAGGCTGAGCGCAGCGCCGGTCGGGTACTGGTGCGAGGGCGTCAGATAAATCAAACGCGGATCGGGCAAGGAAGGTTCTGCTCGCAGGCCGTCGCCGTCTACGGCCACCGGCGTCAGCGCGGCGCCGGCGCTGATGAAGGCATTTCTCGCCCCGGCGTAACCCGGCTCTTCCATCCAGACGCTGTCGCCGCTGTCCAGCAGTAACGTGGCAATCAGTTGCAGCGCCTGCTGCGAACTGGTCAGCACGATAACCTGGTTTGCATCGCAGATTACGCCGCGCGTTTGGTTGACGTGGGCGGCAATCGCTTCACGCAGCGGCAAATAGCCCTGCGGGTCGCCGTAGCGCAGCAGGCTTTCTCCCTGTAGCCGCAGGCGCTGCGCGGTCAGCTGCTTCCATAAGGCCAGCGGAAACGCGCGCAGGTCCGGCGAGCCGGCAGCGAAGGCCTGAGGATACTGCGGATCGCGGCAGCCGCCGGTTTGCACGATCTGTTGGCCGCGCAGCGAAAGACGTGGCATGCCGGAGCCGGTCGCCGGTGGTGGCGACTTGGCGATGCGGATCGCCACAAATGTGCCCTGGCCGACGCGGCGCTGCAAATACCCCTCCGCCTCCAACTGGCCGTACGCTGCTTCTACGGTCACCCGCGAGAGGCTCAGATCCCCAGCCAGCACTCGGCTGGAGGGCAGCCGTTGCCCAACGCTCAATGCGCCGTGGTGGATGGCCTGCCGCAATGCCGCACACAGACGATCGCGCAGCGTGCCGGCGGCGTGAGGCGATTGCTGAAACAGCGTGATCAGCGTGTGCCGCATAATGGGTCTTATCATGAGTAAAAAATGGGTATCAATCATAAGACCAAAATCGGGCACTATTGTCATCTGTCTTGATCAACGGGAGTGAGTGATATGCCGAAAGAATCCTTGGTGCTGGCTTTTCCGCCAGCGGCGCCGGAAGAGAGCCTGGCCTATCTGGCGGCCAAACTGAGCCGCTATGCGGATGCCTGGGACGTGGCGGAAGATTTGCGCAATGGCGTGGACGGGATGGTGGTGATCGATACCCGTGCGGAGGCGCTGTACGCCGCCGGGCATATCCCCGGCGCGTTCAGCTTGCCGCATCGCCTGATGGATGAAGCCGGCACGGCGCACCTGGATCGCCAAAAGGTGTATGTGACCTACTGCGACGGCATTGGCTGCAACGGTTCCACCAAAGGCGCCTACAAGCTGGCGACGTTGGGGTTCAGGGTGAAGGAGTTGATTGGCGGGCTGGATTTCTGGCTGCGCGACGGCCATCCGTTGGCCATCGGCGAACAGCCGGGATCGCTGCGCGATCGGGCGGCTGTTGCGGACTGCGGCTGCGCCTGAGGCGTTAAAATACCAGCGCCAGCACCACGGCCAGCACCAACAGCAGCAGGATCAGCGCCACGGCCGGCTTGCTGAGCGCTTTTTGCAGTGGCAGAGGCAGGGCGGCGATCAGCGGGTTGAGCAGCGGCTGTGGCTCGACAGGGTGGCTGGCGATCGGCTGCGCCTGGCCGGCCTTCTCCAGACGGCGGGCAAACAGTTGATGAATGGCGTCGCTCATTTGCGGGTGCGTCAGCGGCGCATTGGCGCCGCAGTTGAAGCGCGCCTGGCAATAGTCGTTCATCTGCTGCAGTTCTTGCTCGTCCGCCGGCTGTTTGAGCGCCGCCAGCAGGTTGTTCAGCGTCGGTGCGCTCTGCGGGCTGAGCGCCACTTTCACCTGTAAAAACTGGTTCAGCAGCTGGAAGTGGCGCGCCGGCAGCGGATCGTTGGTTTTCACACCCGCCAGATCGAACAGCGTTTGCCAGATTTTAGCCGGCGCTTCGCCGGTGGCGGCACTGAGTTTGGTGATCTGCTGCTGCAGGCTTTGATGCTCTGCGGGCAGCAGCGGGCGATCGCTGGTGGCGGTTTGCTGCGGCTGGGGAATGGTCAGGCCGCCGGTCTGCAACAGATTCAGCACTTGCTGCAGCTGCGGCGGGCTCAACTGGCTCAGCACCGTATGGCCGAACTGCTGGCGAATAAAGTCGCTGACCGCCTGGCGGTTGTTGCCCAGGGGCAGTAATTCGGCCAGCTGTTGCAACAGCTGGCGCCCGGCGTGGTTTTGCTGCGCCTGCGTCAGGCGCGTTTGCAGCAGCTGTTCCGCCGGTTGAAAATGGCGCGCCAGCAGTTCGCCGCCGTTGTCGGCGCCAAGATCGTGACGCAGAGACGCCCAGATCTCCGCCGACTTTGCCGGGCTGAGCGTCATGATTTTCACGATCAGTTTTTCCAGCGTC
Organism: Serratia sp. PL7; assembly: GCF_945957435.1. Classification (NCBI taxonomy): domain Bacteria; kingdom Pseudomonadati; phylum Pseudomonadota; class Gammaproteobacteria; order Enterobacterales; family Yersiniaceae; genus Serratia; species Serratia sp. PL7. Next base: position 134,626 of record NZ_CAMFLB010000001.1, read on the forward strand.
GTGCGCTGCGCCGGAGAGAGGGGTTGATCGTCAGTGGCCGCCGTTTTGCCCGGGGAGGGAGGGCGTTCGCCGGCGATTGGGGCGCCCGGCCCACTCAAAGGTTGCATATCACCAGTCCTTCGCTGTGTATCCCCGCAGTGTGCCTGGAGGAGAGAATCGTCATCGTACCCGGCGAAAAGCGCAGGCTTACTGTCTATGATACCTGTAAATCGCCGCCATCAATACGTCGCTCAGACATTTCTTTACCGACAAAACGTTGCTAATCGCGGCCGCGCCGCTAAGATAACCCCAGATCTAAACATGAGGATGGCATGGTTAAACGGCAGCGGATTGCAAAATGGTTTTTATGCCTGGCTTGCCTGGTGGTGCTGACGTGCATGACCCAGCGTATGGCGGGCCTGCATGCGCTGCAGCAAACGCTGGGGATCCCGGCGGCCACTGCCGTTCAGCCCAGCGACGCCGCCGCCGAAGCGCAGCCGACGCCCTGTGAGCTGAGCGCCAAATCATTGCTGGCCGCGCCGCCGGTAATGTTCGAAACCGTGCTGTTCGGGCTGGGGCTGCTGCTGGCGCTGTTGGCGCCGACCATGGCCGCGCGCCTGCGCATTCCTCCTCCCCGCGTCATCTCACCGCCCACCCTCAGGGTGCACCTTCGATTATGCGTCTTCCGTGAATGAGTTAATCGCCCGTTTTTCGCGGTGAATTAATCATTTATGGAGAATTAACATGTTGAAAATTATCAGGCTGGCCTGCGCTTGCCTGTTTATGCTGTGGCTGCCTGCCTTGCAGGCGGCGGACAGCGGCTGGCTGCAGAACCCGGCCAACGATCATGCCAAGGTGCGGCTGCGCGCCGACACGTCACAGCCGGGAGAGACCCGTCTGCTGCTGTCGGTCGAGCTGCAAAAAGGCTGGAAAACCTACTGGCGCTCTCCAGGCGAAGGCGGCATCGCGCCGGCTATCGTCTGGCAGGGCAACCCGCCGCCCGCAACCTGGCACTGGCCGACGCCGCAGCGTTTCGAGGTGGCCGGCATTTCCACCCAGGGCTATCACGATCGGGTCACGCTGCCGATCGTGATGCCAGGCCAGGTGTCCGGCCCGCTGGCGGGCACCCTGACGCTGTCCACTTGCAGTAATGTCTGCATTCTGACCGACTACCCGTTCAGCCTGGATCTGACCATGCCGAACGATCCGCTGTTTAACCACGATTTCGCGCAGGCGATGGGGCAGGTGCCGATCGCCGCCGGGTTGGCGGAAAGCGTCAAGGCCGGTTACCGCAGCGGCGAGCTGCAGATTTCCGCCGAACGCGCCGCCGGTTGGCAGCAACCCGCGCTGTTCTTCGATACGCTAGCGGATGCCGATCTCGGCAAGCCGCAGGTCAAGACCGACGGTGCTCAGCTGTTGGCGCGAGTGCCGGTCAGCGACGGTTGGGGCGATGCGGCGCCGGATCTGCGCGGCAAAACGCTGACGTTGGTGATTGACGACGGCGGCATGGCGCAGCAGATTACGCTGCCGATTGGCGATCCGCTGGCCGCGCCTGCCGGTGCGGCGTTCCCGTTATGGCAAGCGGTATTGATGGCGCTGGCGGGTGGGTTAATCCTCAACCTGATGCCGTGCGTGCTGCCAGTGCTGGGCATCAAGCTCGGTTCTATCCTGCAGGTGGAGCATCGCGATCGGCGCAGCGTTCGTTTGCAGTTCCTGGCGTCGTCGCTGGGTATCGTCGCCTCGTTTATGGCGTTGGCCTTGCTGATGACGCTGCTGAGACTCGGCAACCACGCGCTTGGCTGGGGCATTCAGTTCCAGAATCCGTGGTTTATCGGCTTTATGGTGCTGGTGACGCTGCTGTTCAGCGCCAACCTGTTTGGCCTGTTCCATCTGCGCCTCTCATCCGATCTGAATACCTCACTGGCCACCCATAACGGGCACGGTCTGAGCGGCCATTTCTGGCAGGGCGCGTTCGCTACGCTACTGGCGACGCCGTGCTCGGCGCCGTTTCTCGGCACGGCGGTGGCCTTCGCGCTGGCGGCGTCGCTGCCGGTGCTGTGGGGCATGTTCATCGCACTCGGCATCGGCATGAGCCTGCCGTGGCTGCTGATTGCCGCCTGGCCTTCGCTGGCGCTGCGCTTGCCGCGCCCCGGCCGCTGGATGAATACCGTCAAGCTGGCGATGGGGTTGTTGATGCTGGCGTCGTCGCTGTGGCTGCTGAGCCTGCTGAGCAATCATATCGGCGTGCAGGCCACGCTGTGGCTGGGGGCGCTGGCGCTGCTGGCGTTGCTGCTGGCAGTATGGCGTCAGCAGGGAGCACGGTTAGCGGCCAAGCTGGCGGCGGGCACGTTGGTGCTGGCTGGCGTGGCCTTGTTGGCCGGCTCGCTGACCGCCGGCCTGTGGCGCCAACCGTTGCAGGATCGGGTGCAGTGGCAACCGCTGAGCGAACAGGCGATTGCCGAGGCGCTGGCCCAGCATAAGCGGGTGTTCGTCGACGTGACCGCCGACTGGTGCGTGACCTGTAAAGCCAACAAATTCAATGTGCTGCTGCGCGATGACGTACAGCGCGCGCTGAGCGCCGACGATGTGGTCGCGCTGCGCGGCGACTGGAGCCGCCCGTCGGCCGACATCAGCGCCTTCCTGCAAAAGCGCGGCAGCGTCGCCGTGCCTTTCAACCAAATCTATGGCCCCGGCAGCCCGGACGGCGAGGTGTTATCCCCGCTGTTGACCCGTGACGCCGTGCTGCAAACGCTCTCCCATGCCAAAGGAACCGAACAATGAAAAAGCTACTGATTTTACTGATGATCATCGCCGCCCCGGCGTGGGCCGCCGAGCCTTTCACCCCGGCGCAAGAGGCGCGCATTAAAGAGATGATCCGCGAAACGCTGGTGTCCAACCCGGACATTCTGGCGCAGGCGGTGGACGCCTGGCAGCAGCAGACCGCAGGCCAGCAAATCAGCCAGGCTATCAAGCAGAATGCCAAAACGCTGTATCAGGATCCGGCCAGCCCGCGCCTGGGCGCCGCCAACGCCAAACTGACGCTGGTGACCTTTACCGACTATAACTGCCCGTACTGCAAGCGGTTTGATCCGATGCTGGAGAAGATCGTCAAGCAATACCCGGATGTGGCGCTGGTGGTGAAGCTATTGCCGTTCAAGGGCGAAAGCTCGGTCAGCTCGGCGCGCGTGGCGCTCACCACCTGGCAGCAGCATCCGGATCAATTCTGGGCTTTGCACCAGCGGCTGATGGCGAAAAAGGGCTTCCACGACAAGGCCAGCATCGCCGCCGCGCAGGAGAAAACCGGCGTCAAGGCGGTGGCTCCGAGCGAACAAAGCATGACCACGCTGCGCACCAATATGGAATTGGCGGAACAATTGGGCGTACAAGGGACGCCGGCGACGCTGATCGGCGATCAAATGCTGCCGGGGGCGGTGTCCTATGAAGAGCTGGAAACGATGGTGAAGCAGCAGCTGGCGAAGGCCAACCATGGCTAAGCTCAAGCGCTGGGGGCGCGAGTTGCTGCTGCTGGCGCTGATCGTACTGGCGGTGGTCACGGTAATGGATTGGCTGAACGCGCCGCAGGCGCCGCCGGCCTTCGATGCTCAGACCCTGACCACGCTGGACGGCGAGCGCGTATCGTTGGCGCAACTCAGCCATGAGCGGCCGCTGCTGGTTTACTTCTGGGCCAGTTGGTGCGGCGTCTGCCGTTTCACCACGCCGGACGTCGCCCGTTTGCAGGCGACGGGCGGCAACGTGCTGACCGTCGCGCTGCGCTCGGGCGACGATACCCAGGTGAAACAGTGGCTGGCACGCAAACGGCTGGCGCTGCCGGTGGTCAACGATCCGGCCGGTACGCTGTCGGCGCAGTGGCAGATTGGTGTGACGCCGACCTTCGTGGTGATCTCGCAGGGCAAAGTGGTGCAGAGCACCACCGGCTGGACCAGTTACTGGGGGATGAAGCTGCGGCTGTGGTGGGCCGCCGTCTAACCGGCGTTTTTCTCTGTTATCACTTCCTCAATCGCCCGGCCCAGCCGGGCGATACCTTCTTCAATCTGCGGCGGCGAGTTGGCGGCGAAGTTTAGCCGCAGACTGTGCGCGCCCAGCTGTTCCTGGGCATAAAAGCATTCGCCGCGCGCGAAAGTGACGCCGTGTCGCCAGGCCACCGGCATCAGTTCGGTGGTGGTTACCGTCGCGGGCAGCGTCAGCCAGATAAACAAGCCGCCTTGCGGCGTTTCGAAACGGCACCCCGGCGGCAACCGCCGTTGCAACGCGTCGATCATCACTTCCAGATGGCGGCGGTAGACGCGCCCGGCGCGCCGCAGCTGCTTGTCGTAACGGCCGACGGTGACGAACGCGTCCAGTGCCCGCTGGATCAGACTGGAGCTGGTGAAGCTGTCGACGTGTTTCAGCCTGGCGAAACGCTGATAGTGTTCGCTGTCCGCCACCAGATAGCCGATGCGCATGCTGGGCAGCAGCATCTTGGAGAAAGTGCTGACGTAGATCACCGCGCCCGGCTGCGCCAGCGCGCGCAGCGACGGCAGCTGCTTGCCCTGGTAACGCAGATCGCCGACGAAATCGTCCTCCAGGATCACCACGCCGGCCTGTTGGGCGATCGCCAGTAGGCGTCGCCGACGCACCTCGCTCAGGCAGCGGCCGGTCGGGTTGTGGAAATTGGGGATGGTGTAGATCAGTTTAGGGCGGTGGCGTTCCAGCAACTCGGGCAATCGTTCGACCAGCATGCCGTGGCGATCGCCGGGCACGGTGACGATATTGATGCGGTGCTGGCGCAGCAGGCCCAGCGCTTCGGCGTAGGTCGGCTCTTCGACGATCACCGTATCGCCCGGTGTCAGCAGGCTTTGCACCACCAGGCTGATGGCATGCTGCGAGCCGTTGGTGATCAGCACCTGTTCCGCCTGCGTGGGGATACCCTGTGCGCTGAGGATGCGGCTCAGCGTATCGCGCAGCGGGTAGTAGCCGCAGTATTCGCCGTAGCTGAAGGCCTCTTCCGCATGGCGGCTGAGCACCGACAGCAGCACTTTGCGAAACGCCTCCAGCGGAAACACCTTAGGGCTGCCGACGCCGGCGGCGAAGTTGATCAGCCCCTCGGGCAGCGGGGCGTCGGCATAGCCGTCCAGCCGCGAGGTGAGGGTGGTGAAGCTCTCCAGCGGGAAGGGGGTATCGCTGGTCGGCCGGGCCGGGCGCGTTTGCGCCTGCGGGTGCGCAACATAGGCGCCGCTGCCGCGCCGCTGATGCAAAAAGCCCTTGGCCGCCAGTTCGGCATAGGCGTTATCCACCGTTAAACGGCTGACCGCCAGCTCGGCCGCCAGCGTGCGCGTCGAGGGCAGCTTGTCGCCATCGACGAACACGCCGGTAAGGATGGCGCGCCGCAGCGCTTCTTCGATCTGTAAATAGAGCGGAACGTCCTGCTCGCGATCTAACGGAATGTGCATGCGAAATTGGCCCGGTTAAGGAGAGAGCTTTTTACTATAACCCATGTCAACGGGGCTTCAAGCGCAGAAAAGTGGCCTGCATGACAACGCCGTAAAGTGGCTATAGTGAGAAAAAATGGCCGAGTTACACTCTGTGCCTGAGTATTTATGTCGCCATTTCTCCGAGGATCTCATGTCATTACCGTCAGGCGTTTCCGCCCGGCCTTTGCTGCCCAGCGCGCGTCTCTTTCAGGGCAGCCGCCAGGGTTACGTCATCGCCATTATCAGCGCCATGCTGCTGGCCTTTACCGCCATCATCATTCGCGCACTGACCGAGTACTATCACCTGCCGACTTTCGTGCTGGCGTTCTGGCGCGCGGCGCTGGTGGCGCTGGTGCTGTTGCCGCTGCTGTTGGTGGTGAAACCGCAGTGGGCGCGCCTGCGCCGTGAACAGGTATTGTTCTACGCGCTTTACGGGCTGCTGCTGGCGCTGTTCAACAGCCTGTGGACGCTGTCGGTGGCGCTGAACGGCGCATCGGTGGCGACCATTCTGACCTACTGCTCGGTGGGCTTTACCGTGTTCCTCGGCTGGGTGATGTACAGCGAACGCCTGACGCTGCGCCAACTGCTGGTGATCGCCATCAGCCTGGGCGGTTGTTTCCTGGTCAGCAACGGCGACAGCATGGGCAACCAGCACTTCGACTTGTTGGGGCTGCTGGTGGGGATGCTGTCGGGCATCGGCTATACCCTGTATACCCTCGGCGGGCGGGTGGCCAGCGAACGGGGCTATCCGGTGTGGAACACCATTTTGTACGTTTTCGGTTTTTCGGCACTGTATCAGCTGGTGTTCAACGCGGCGCTGACGGCGTTCCCGCTGGCGGCGTTCCACGGCATGGCCGGCTCTCTGTGGTTCCTGTCGCACGGCGCGCAGGGCATTCAGTGGAGCGGCTGGCTGTTGCTGCTGGCGCTGGCCGCCGGGCCGACGCTGCTGGGCTTCGGGCTGTACAATATCAGCCTGAAAACGCTGCCGCTGGCCGTAGCCAACCTGATCCTGTCGCTGGAACTGGTGTTCACCGCGGCAATCGCCTATTTCCTGCTGGGGGAGAGCATGAATCAGCTGCAGCTGCTGGGCAGCGCGCTGGTGATGGGCGGGGTGCTGCTGTTGAAAAGCAAGACCGCCGAGGCGTGATCGGCTACCATTACGCCTCGCAAGAGAGGCGGTAATGATGAATAACCCGAGATTGAAACGAGCGCTTATCGCTTGAATGGCCGTGTTGAGTGAACGACAACACGGCCACAGACATTCCGTTCCGTGGCTTTTATTCCCGTAACAAGAGAATACGCCATGTCCGAAAAACACTGGTCTAAAACCGAGCTGCTGCATCAGACGGTGACCAACCCGAATATCATCGTCAAAGGCACCCACAGCTACTACAGCGACTGTTGGGATAACGGCTTCGAACGCTCGGTAGTGCGCTATCTGCACGGCGACGCGGTCAGCCGGCAATGGCAGCCGCTGGGTGACATAGATCGCTTGCTGATCGGCGATTATGTGTGCATCGCGGCCGAAGCGGTGATCCTGATGGGGGGCAATCACACCCACCGTATCGACTGGTTGAGCCTGTACCCCTTTATGGAAACCATCAAACGGGCGTACCGCCCCAAAGGCGACACCCGGCTGGGGGACGGTTGCTGGATTGGCATGCGGGCGATGTTGATGCCAGGGGTATCGATAGGCGAAGGGGCGATCGTCGCCGCTGGCAGCGTGGTGGCCGGCGATGTTGAGCCTTATGCCATCGTCGGCGGTAACCCGGCGAGGTTTATCCGTTGGCGATTCGCGCCGGAAATCATCGCGCGGTTGCTTGCGTTGCGCCTCTATGACTTGTCCGAGGCGGACTTTGCGGTGGTACAGCCTTTGCTGGTCGACAATGATATTGCGGCCGTAGAGCGGGCGATATGCAACATTAAGCGTTATTAAATGAAAAGGACGGGGTAATGACCCCGTCCGAGTGTGACTGAGATAATCGGGCCAAGTGTACCAGAAACTCTCCGACTGTTAATCCTCGCTCCACGGCAGCCGTATAACTGCATTATAGAAATGCAATGTATATAATAGCATTGCCTGAGAAAGGTCCTGGGTCTACGGTATTATTGGCTGTCAGTTTTGCTTTTAGATTGATATTTTTCTGTTGGCCGCCAGTCAAAGAATAATCCACGCCTGTCCATGCGGAATTTCCATCTAAAAAAAGCGTCGAATAAAAATTTTTGGTGTTTCTGAAATAAATATTTCCATCGCCTAATGTAGATTGGGCATATATTTTTACCGTACCTGACTGAGTGCATCCGATTGTTCCATAAATCGTTCTCTCCATCCCGGAAATCTCGTCCTGCGAAAGCGTACCAAAATCTATCACAGGAGGGAGATTCACATCACAAGATTGGTTTTGGGGAGGCAATTTGCCGCAAACAGAATTAGGCCATAAAAACGCCCCCCCGGCTAGTGATGGCGTATGTACATAAAAAAGCCCAACGCAACTGGCATCCCTACCGTTCACCAGGTAGGGTCGCGAGGTCCATGGAATGCCAAAGGAGTTTTTCCAGGCGATCTCTATTTCTTTTGCGGTTCTATATTTTTCAATTCGAAGACAATTTTTAGAGTCTATACATGAGCCATGTAGCCCAGGATTTCGGGTACTGTATTTGACATCAGGGCCAATAAAACAAGACGACCATCCATAACAAGGATTGAGATCGGAAGGGTTCTCATCCCACGCAACCAACGATTGAACAACCGTTAGGTTAACAAAAGATACGGGAAGCATATATGCGCCAGCTATAGCTTGTTGAGATAATAAAAATGTGCAGCAAAAAATAAATATTCTAAACATTATAACTCCTGATTTTATATTTATCTTCCCTATTGATTGTCATCTATAATGCCGCCCATGTCTTGGTGGATTTATAGAGAATATCGGCATCACATTATCATGTGTCTGAGTGAACAGCAATAATGTGGGTTCTCGAATTAGCTGGTTGATTTAGTCTGGGTTTTTATTTTTATGATTAAATAAAAAGTATAATTAATGACAATGTAATAGCTCAGGTTACTTTCTTCACTCTCTCCGTCAATAACGATATAAAAGGGTCACGTAGAGTGTGTGGGGGGGGAGGAGGAGGGGCCAAATGTAGTGGCAAAAATTGATAGCCGTTATCAGGTTAAAAAACGGTATCAAAAAGGTAACGGACATCTGTAATGGATCAATCGCGGACAACAAAAGTTTTTGCGTGTTTAGACATGAAAAATCCAGAGTCAAAAGTCTGGCTCTGGATTTTTTCTCTGGTCGGCTTATTCAAGCTCTCTCAAACGATCGGCATCAGAGATCATAACACCGCCCGTTTCGCATTACTCGGCCTTGGCCTCGGCCGCCGGTTGGCGGCGTTTACGCATCAGGCGCAGCAGCGGCGGCAGCGCCAGTACCGCGACCGCCAGCACCAGCAGCGTTTGCGCGATGCTGCTGCTCCACAGGATGCCGAATTCGCCGTTGCTGATCGACAGCGCGCGGCGCAGGTTCTGCTCCAGCATCTCACCCAGAACAAAGCCCAGAATCAGCGGCGACATCGGGAAGTGCATTTTCCGCAGGATATAGCCGAACACGCCCAACCCCACCATCAACAGCAGGTCGAAGGTGGTGCTGTGCACCGCATAAACCCCCACCGCGGAAACTGCGGCGATCGCCGGCACCAGGAACCACAGCGGAATGGTCAGCATGCGGGTGAACAGGCCGACCAGCGGCAGGTTCATGATCAGCAGAATGACGTTAGCGATCAGCAGCGCGGCGATCAGCCCCCAGACGATATCCGGCTGTTCGGTGAACATCGCCGGGCCGGGGGTGATGTTGTACAGCGTCAGCGCGCCCATCATCACCGCCGTGGTGCCGGAACCCGGCACCCCCAGCGTCAGCATCGGAATGAATGAGCCGCAGGCCGAGGCGTTGTTGGCCGCTTCCGGCGCCGCTACGCCGCGGATGTCGCCCTTGCCGAAGGTGTCGCTGTTACCGCTGATTTTCTTCTCGGTCATGTAGGTCAACGCGCTGGCGATGGTGGCGCCGGCGCCCGGCAGAATGCCGACGAAGAAACCGATCACCGACGAGCGCAGGGTCGGGCCGGCGCACTGCGCCGCCTCTTTGCGGTTGAACAGCAACCGGCCGGTTTTACGCACCAGCTTTTGCCCGGCGCTGGTGCTTTCCAGCATCAGCAGGATTTCGCTGACCGAGAACAGGCCGATCACCACCACGATAAACTGCACGCCGTCGGAGAGGTGCACACTGTCGAAGGTAAAGCGGTAAACGCCGGTGTTGGCGTCGACGCCCACCGTCGCCAGCCCCAGGCCGATCAGCGCCGCCAGCAGCGATTTCAGCGGGTTCTGGCTCATCATGCTGCCGAGGCAGGCGATGGCGAACACCATCAGGGCGAAATACTCCGCCGGGCCGAAGGCCAGCGACCAGCGGGCCAGCAGCGGCGCGAACAGGATGATGCCGCCGATGGCGATCATCGATCCGACGAACGAGCTGACCGCCGAGATGGACAGCGCCACGCCGGCGCGCCCCTGCTGCGCCATCGGGTAGCCGTCCAGCGCGGTCATGATCGCCGCCGCATCGCCCGGCACGTTGAGCAGAATCGACGAGATGCGTCCGCCGTACTCGCAGCCGATATACACCGTCGCCAGCAGGATCAGCGCCGATTCGGCCGGCAGCTTGAGGGCAAACGCCAGCGGCAGCAGGATCGCTACGCCGTTGATCGGCCCGAGGCCCGGCAGCAGGCCGACGATGGTGCCGACGAAGCAGCCGATCAGGGCGATAATCAGGTTCTGCGGCACCAGCGCCACTTCGAACCCTTGGGTCAAATACATCCAGGTATCCATCATCGCTCCCGTTAGCTCAGCCAGATGCCGAGCGGCAGTGTGACATCGAGAAGTTGGTCAAAGGCGTAGTACAGCGCTGCGCCCATGACGACGCCGGAGAGGGCCGCCGCCGGCAGGCTGGCCTGAAACAACAGGCCGATGCTGAACGTCAGCAGCGCGGTCGCCAGCGGAAAGCCCAGCCATTCAAAGCCCCAGGCATACAGCACCAGGGTGATCACCAGCACCAGCAGCCGCTGCAGCACCTTGTGGTGCGGCCAGTCCACCGCCTGTGGGCGGCGCAGCAGCAACAGGGCCGCGCACAGCGCCATCAGGCTGAGGATCGCCAGCGGGAAAGGGCGCGGCCCCAGCGGTTCATAGCTGTATTCGCTTTGAATGCCCCAGCCGATGAACAGCCCGCCGATACACAGCAGCAGCCAAAAGCCGGCAAAAATACGATCGCTCATGGTTTTCCCCTGCGGTTATTTGGCCAGGCCGAACACTTTCGCCTGCTCACGGTATTGGGCAACCTGATTCTTCACGTAGGCGTCCAGCTCTTTGCCGGTCATGTTGAATTCGAACAGGCCGCGCAGATCGCGTTGCTGCTTGAATTCCTCGGTCGCCATCATTTTCTGGAAGGTGTCGATCCACCACTGATACTCTTCATCGCTGACTTTCGGCCCGACGTAGAAGCCGCGAATGATCGGCCACACCAGGCTGTACCCCTGTTCTTTGGCGGTTGGAATGTCGGCCAACTGGCCAGGCAAACGTTGCTCGGCATACACCGCCAGCACGCGGATTTTGTCGCCCTGCAGGTAAGGCACCATCTCGCTCAGATCACCGGAAACCGCCTGAATATGATTGCCCAACAGCGCGGTGACCGGCTCGCCGCCGCCTTCGAACGCCACGTAGCGCATCTTGCGCGGATCCACGCCGACTTCGCGCGCCAGCAGCGCAGTTTTCATCCAGTCCTGGCTGCCGATGGAGGCGCCGGCGCCGAACACCACGCTGTTGGGATCTTTTTGGAAGGCGTCCATCAGGTCTTTCAGAGTCTTGTAAGGCGAGTCGGCGCGCACCGCGATCATGCCGTAGTCGGTTCCGACCGCCGCCAGCCATTTCACGTCGTCCACGTTATAGCGGCCGAACTTGCCCTGGGCCAGATTGAGCAGCGAGCCGCCGGAGAAGGCCACCACGGTGCCGAACTCCGCCGGGCGCTGCGCGACGATGGCGTTGTAGGCCACCGCGCCGACGCCGCCGGGCATATAGGTGACGCGCATCGGTTTATCGATGGCCTTGGTGTCCTGCAACGACACCTGAATCAGCTTGCAGGTCAGATCGAAGCCGCCGCCGGGCTTGGCCGGCGCAATACATTCGGTGCGTTTGGGCGCTTCCACGGCAAAGGCCTGAGAGGCTGCCAGCAACAGTGCGGCGGCGGTAAAGGTACGGGTCATTATTTTTTTCATTGTGGCTTGCCCTCGGTATTGTTCTGGTTGTGAATCCCGCAGAGCGCGGTTGCAGGATTGTTAAAACAACAACCTTTCATTTACCTTTCAGTGGCCGGAAAAGTTTCCAGTCTGTGATTAGGGTCTCTTGTCGCCAGTGAATCACGGGTGCGCTACCATAGAAATGCGGGCAGGAACAGGGCGCAAAACCGGCCAAAATCCTGCGTAATATCAGGTTTGCCGTTCTGCTTTCGCGATAAAATCATGATCAGTGAAATGAATAGAGACGCAGTGATATGTTTTCGTTAGGGAAATTATTTGGTGGTAGGGACAGCGCCAAAGTATGCGCGATTAAACGGTTGCCTGAGGTCTATGCGGAGATGGTCGGTGAAACCGGGCAGTGCCGTTTGAAGCGACTGCGTGCCGACGTTGGCGTGTTTGAACTGCATTTCGTCAACGCCGACGGTGAAAAGTATGCCTGCCAGATGACCGCCTGCGTGACCGGCATCGATCTGGTATTTGCCGTCAACAATCGCTCCGTGCTGGTTTCTTCGCCGTTTACCGCCGACAAGCTGCGCCCGGTACTGGACATTGCCGTGGCCGATAGCCCCATTCCGCTGATCTGACATCGTCCTGCGATCGCGCTCTATACGCATAATTGTGTGCCAGCTCCCAAAACTGGCGGCGCGGCGCTCTTTTATCCCCTTATTTTCCATGCCATTCTCTGTTATCGACCTGTTAACAAGCGCGATATTGGCGCCAGGTTGTTCAGATAAATCAATGGAATGGGAACATGCGACTGTTATTGGTTGAAGATCACCCCGAGCTGTCTCACTGGTTGCAAAAGGCGCTGACCGGCGCCGGCTTTGCCGTCGACGTCGCCCCGGACGGCGTGGCAGCGGATCACCTGCTGCTCAACGAACGCTATGCGCTCGCGGTGCTGGATGTGGCGCTGCCGCGTATGAACGGTCTGGATTTGCTGGCGCGCCTGCGCAAGCGCGGGCAGGATCTGCCGGTGCTGCTGCTGACGGCGCGCACCGACGTGGCCGACCGGGTAAAAGGCCTGAATCTGGGGGCGGACGATTACCTCACCAAGCCGTTCGAACTGGACGAGCTGGAAGCGCGTATTCGGGCGCTGCTGCGCCGCAGCGTCGGCGCCCCGCAGCCGGCGTTGCAGTACGGCGCGTTGACCTATCACGACGAAGGCTATTTTCTGCTGGAGAGCAAACCGCTGGCGCTGACGCCGCGTGAGCTGGCGGTGTTGACCGCGTTGATGCACCGGCGCGGCCGCCCGGTGGCCAAGCAACAGCTGTTCGAGCAGGTATTTACGTTGTCCGACGAGGCCAATCCGGAGAGCATCGAGCTTTACGTACACCGCCTGCGGAAAAAGCTGCAGGGCAGCGACGTGGCGATCGTCACGCTGCGTGGCCTGGGTTACAGCCTGGAGCTGTGCGATGCGGTGGTTTAACGCGCCGCGTTCGCTGTTCTATCAACTGCTATTGTTTTTTGGCCTGCCGCTGCTGGCGTTGGGCGGCATCTCTATCTACACCCACTATTTCAGCGCCATGAGCGCCGCCACCCTGGCTTACGATCGCACGCTGCTGGCGTCGGCGCGCACCGTAGCGGAGCGACTGGTGGTGCGCGAAGGCAAGCTGGCGGTTGATGTGCCCTATGTGGTGCTCGACAGCTTCGAGCGCAACATGAACGATCAGCTGTATTACGAGGTGATCTCGCCGCAGGGGAAAAGCATCTCGGGCTATGACGATTTGCCGCCTTTGCCGCCCCATATCCCGCGTTCCACGCTCTACCCGGCGCTGGTGCATTTTTATGATGCGGAATACCTCGGCAGGCCGATCCGCGTGGCGGCGCTGTTTCAACCGGTCAACGAGTCGGGCGTGAGCGGCATGGCGACCATTCTGGTGGCGGAAACCCTGGAGTCGCGCCGTTACCTGGCGCGGCAGATGATGATCGCGGCGCTGCTGAGCCAGGGCACGGTGGTGGCGTTAACCCTGATCCTGGCGTTCGCATTGCTCAAGCGGGTGTTGAAGCCGATGCGTAAGCTCTCCGGTATCATGCTTCGGCGCGATCCGGGCGAGCTGACGCCCTTGCCGCGGGTATTGCCATGGTCGGAGATGCAGCCGCTGCTGGTGGCGTTTAATCGTTACATCGAACGGCTGCGGCTGATGGTGGCACGTCAGGAGCGCTTCAGCGCCGACGCTTCGCACCAACTGCGCACGCCGCTGGCGGTGTTGAAGACTCAGGTTGGGGTAGCGCTGGCCAGTGACCGGCCGCAGCAGTGGCGCGAAAGCCTGCAGGCGATGAGCGCGACGCTGGATAATACCGTGTCGCTGACCGACCGCCTGCTGCATCTTTCACGCCTGAAGGCCAGCGAGCACCAGGCCGATCGTAAGTTGCAACCGGTCAACCTGGCGCAGGTGCTGCGCGACGCCTGCTTTTCCCGCTTGCCGCAGGCGCGCAGTAAACAGATCGATCTCGGGTTCGAAGGCGAGGCGGCGTGTCAAGTGGCGGGGGAGCCGCTGCTGTTGGCCGAGCTGTGCGCCAACCTGCTGGACAACGCGCTGAAATATACACCGCGTCAGGGCGTGGTGACCGCGCGCCTCACGCAGGATAAGGCGGCAGGGGAAGGCGTGCTGGAGATAGAAGACAGCGGCCCCGGCATCGCCTTGCAGGACAAGGCGCTGGCGCTGCAGCCGTTTCACCGGCTGGACAACGTGGGCGATCAGCCGGGCGCCGGATTGGGACTGGCGTTGGTGAAAGACATCACCGCGTATCACGGCACCCGCCCGGAGCTGTTGAGCTCTGCCGCGCTGGGCGGCCTGTTGGTGCGGGTGCGTTTCAGGCTGCTGCCTTAAGCCTGTTCTTTGCAGGACTCTGCGTTGGCCGCCGGGGCTTTGGCTTTACGCGTCAGCGGCGTGCGCAGCCGCTGCGACAGGATAACGCCCAGCAGGGTAATGCCGCCGCCGATCAGGTGGTAACCGTGCAACTGCTCATGCAGGAACAGCACGGCGATAGCGGCGGTAAACACCGGTGCCAGGTTCATGAAGATCGAGGCGGTGTTGGCGCCCAGGCGCATCACGCCCTGGATCCACAGGAACGGGGCGATGATCGAAGCCGGAATGCCGGCGAACAGCACCAGCGGCAGGTTATGGCCGTTCAAGCCGACATCCTGCGCCATCAGGAAATTAGGCAGTAACAACAGCACGCCGAACAGGATCTGCACGTACAACGATTGCCAGTTCGGCAGCGCGATGGCCCAGCGTTTGGTCAACACGCCATACAGCGCGTACGAGGCGGTGGCGAGCAGCATCATCAATTCCCCTTTGCCGATACCGTGCTGCAACAGCACGCCGGGCTGACCGCCGCTGACCAGCCAGATCAGGCCGCAGAAGGAGAGTATGCTGCCGAGCAGCACGCCGACGGTTGGCGCAATGCGCAGCAGAACGATGCTGATCAGGATGGTCAGCAGCGGGATCAGCGACACGATGATGCCCATAAACAGCGCGCTGACGCTGTGCGCGGCGTAATAGGCCAGGCTTTGGTACAGCACCATGCCCAGCAGGCCGAGGATCATCAGCTTCCACCAGTTGGCGCGCACCTGCGCCCAGTTGCGCAGCACGCCCGGCAGCACGAACGGCGTGAGGGCAATCAGCGCCAGCAGCCAGCGGTAGAGCGAGATGGCCGCCGGATCGATGGCGGTGGCGGAGAGTTTGCTGACGACGGCATTAATCGACCAAATCAGCACGGCCAACAGCGGGAAGAGCATATTCATGATAATTATTCTCAATAACGTCCAACATGCTGGCTAGTCTACGCGTGTCCGGTTTATCATATATAGCGATATCCAGACAAAAATCGGCGTAAACAAGACAAATCACGGGACGAAACCATGCCAGAAATCCGCCATTTCCCCGAGTCGTTGATCCCGGCGCCCAACCCGGTGCAGTTCCGCTGCGAGGAGTTCAACGCGCGCACCGAATTCCAGCCGCACAGCCACACCTGGGGTCAGTTGATGTGGGTTAAAGCCGGGGTGATGGTGCTGCGCATCGGCGGGCAGCGCTTTCTGGCGCCGCCGGAGTTCGTGCTGTGGGCGCCGGCTGGCATCGAACACTCCTGCTATAACCAGCGGCTGGCGCAGTGCCGCATGGTGGACATCACGCCGGCGCTGTGCACCGGCATGCCGGCCGACCCCTGTCTGGTGAGCGTAACGCCGATATTCCGCGCCATCGCCGAGGATTTCTATGCGCGCAAGCAGTACATTCCGCAGGCGGAGGCGGATTTGCGTCTCTGCCAGGTGCTGATCGATCAGCTGCGCCTGTCGCCGCGCCAGCAAACCTATCTGCCGTCGTCGGACGACAAGTTCTTGGCGCCGGTGCTGGAAGCGTTGGAGCATTGTCCGGCGGACAACACCTCGCTGGCGGCGTGGGCGGCTCGGGTCTACACCACCGAGCGCACGCTGTCGCGACGCTGCCAACAGGATCTGGGCATGTCGTTCAGCGAATGGCGCCAGCGCCTGCGGTTCCTGCATGCCGTCTCCCTGCTCGAGCAGGGCAAGACCGTGCAGGACGTGGCGTTAGACGTCGGCTACAGCTCCGCGTCGGCCTTTATCGTCATGTTCCAGCAGATCGCCGGCACTACCCCTGAGCGCTTTCGCCGTGCCTGATTCAGTGGCACACTATTTCGCAGACAAATAGCCGTAAACCGTCGGAGAACGCAGTGAAAATTCTGGTTGATGAAAATATGCCGTACGCGGCCGAGCTGTTCAGCCGCCTGGGCGAGGTGCAGGCGGTACCGGGCCGCCCGATCCCGCTCGAGGCGCTGGCGGATGCCGATGCGCTGATGGTGCGTTCGGTCACCAAGGTCAATGAAGCCTTGTTGGCCGGCAGCCATATCGACTTTGTCGGCACCGCCACCGCCGGCACCGATCACGTCGATGAAGCCTGGCTGCAACGTCAGGGCATCGGCTTTTCCGCCGCGCCGGGCTGCAACGCTATCGCGGTGGTCGAGTATGTGTTCTCTGCCTTGATGCTGCTGGCCGAACGCGACGGCTTCCACCTGCGGGATAAAACCGTCGGCATCGTCGGCGTGGGCAACGTTGGTTCCCGTCTGGACGCTCGCCTCAAAGCGCTGGGCGTGCGCACGCTGCTGTGCGATCCGCCGCGTGCCGATCGCGGCGACGCCGGGGAATTCTGGCCGTTGGAGAAGCTGGTGGCCGAGGCCGACGTGCTGACCTTCCATACGCCGTTGAATAAATCCGGCCCATACCATTCGCTGCATCTGGCGGACGCCGAGCTGTTGGCGGCCCTGCCGGACAACCGCATTCTGATCAACGCCTGCCGCGGGCCGGTGGTGGATAACGCCGCCTTGCTGCAGGCGCTGGAAAAGGGCAAAAAGCTGAGCACGGTGCTGGACGTGTGGGAACCGGAGCCGGATCTCGCCTTACCGCTGCTGGCGCGGGTGGATATCGGTACCGCGCACATCGCTGGGTATACGCTGGAAGGCAAGGCGCGCGGTACCACCCAGGTGTTCGAGGCGTTCAGCCGCCATCTGGGGCAGCCGCAACAGGTGGCGCTGGCCTCGCTGTTGCCGGTGCCGGAGTTCAGCCAGATCCGCCTCAATGGGCCGCTGGATGAAGCGCGGTTAAAACGATTGATGCACTTGGTGTATGATGTGCGCCGCGATGATGCGCCGCTGCGCAAAGTCGCTGGGCAACCGGGCGAATTCGATCGCCTGCGCAAGCACTACCAGGAGCGCCGCGAGTGGTCTTCGCTGGCCGTGCAATGCGATGACAGCGCCAGCGCCGAGCTGCTCGGCAAGCTGGGTTTTAGCCTGGCGTAGCGCGTAAGGTTGTCTTAAGCCAACGCCGCTACAGTGAGCGGTAAAGATTATCGGGCGGTGATTGCACTGCCCGTCTGCTTTTATGAATGAAATACTCTGGAGAAAACCCGATGTCTGACGGCTGGAATATCGCGCTGCTCGGCGCCACTGGCGCGGTAGGTGAAGCGTTGCTGGAATTGTTGCAGGAACGCCAGTTCCCGGTGGGTGAGCTCTATCCTCTGGCAAGCGAACGCAGTGCGGGCGCCAATGTGCGCTTCAACGGCAAGTCTCTTCTGGTGCAGAACGCCGAAGAGTTCGACTGGTCGCAGGCCCAACTGGCCTTCTTCGTCGCCGGCAGCGACGCTTCCGCTCGCTATGCCGAAGAGGCCGGCAACATGGGCTG
Organism: Serratia sp. PL7; assembly: GCF_945957435.1. Classification (NCBI taxonomy): domain Bacteria; kingdom Pseudomonadati; phylum Pseudomonadota; class Gammaproteobacteria; order Enterobacterales; family Yersiniaceae; genus Serratia; species Serratia sp. PL7. The sequence goes on from NZ_CAMFLB010000001.1 coordinate 152,611, forward strand.
CCTGGTGATCGACACCAGCGGTCTGTTCGCCATGGAGCCGGATGTGCCGCTGGTGGTACCGGGTGTTAACCCGCAGGTGTTGGCGGATTACCGCAACCGCAATATCGTCGCGGTGGCTGACAGCATGGTCAGCCAGCTGCTGACGGCGATCAAACCGCTGACCGAACAGGCGGGGCTCTCGCGTCTGCACGTTACCACGCTGATGTCGGTATCCTCGCGCGGCAAGGCCGCGGTGGACGATCTGGCCGGCCAGAGCGCGCGCCTGCTGAACGGCATTCCTGCCGAGGAAGGCGTCTTCGCTAAACAGCTGGCGTTTAACCTGCTGCCGCTCGTTGCCGACGAGCAGGGCAGCGTGCGCGAAGAGCGTCTGATCGTCGATCAGGTGCGCAAGGTGCTGCAGGATGAAGGGTTGCCGATTTCGGTGAGCTGCGTTCAGTCGCCGGTGTTTTACGGCCATGCGCAGGTGGTGCACCTGGAAGCGCTGCGCCCGCTGTCCGCCGAAGAGGCGCGCAGCGAGCTCGAAGAAGTCGAGGACATTCAGCTGAGCGAAGAGGACGATTACCCGACTCAGGTAACCGAAGCCTCCGGCAGCGATGCGCTCAGCATCGGTTGCCTGCGTAACGATTACGGCATCCCCGAGCTGCTGCAGTTCTGGACGGTGGCGGACAACGTGCGCTTCGGCGGCGCGTTAATGGCGATCGAAACCGCCGAGCGTCTGGTGCAGGAGCAGATGTACTGATGTCAGAGGTGGTCTCGCCCGCTCAGCCGACGCTGAAGGTAGCGCTGGGCATCGAATATGACGGCAGCCGGTACTACGGCTGGCAGCGGCAGCAAGAAGTGGCCAGCGTGCAGGAGCGCCTTGAGCAGGCGTTGAGCAAGGTGGCGGATGCGCCGATCAACGTGCTGTGCGCCGGGCGCACCGACGCCGGGGTGCACGCCACCGGGCAGGTGGTGCATTTCGAAACCACCGCGCGTCGCAAGGACGCCGCCTGGACGATGGGCGTGAACACCCATTTGCCGCCGGACATCGCGGTGCGCTGGGTGAGCCCCGTCGCCGACGATTTTCACGCGCGTTTCAGCGCTACCGCGCGCCGTTACCGCTATATTATTTTCAACCATCGCTACCGGCCGGCGGTGTTGCAACAGGGGGTGACGCACTTTTATCACCCGCTGGATGCCGATCGCATGCACCGGGCGGCGCAGGCGCTGCTGGGCGAGAATGACTTCACCTCGTTCCGCGCGGTGCAGTGTCAGTCGCGCACCCCGTGGCGCTGCGTAAAACACGTTAAGGTTACGCGCTACGGCGAATATATTGTGGTAGATATCAAGGCGAATGCCTTTGTGCATCACATGGTTCGCAATATCGTCGGCAGCCTGATGGAGATCGGCTGCGGCAATCAGGATGAGAACTGGATGGCCGAGTTGCTGGCGCTGAAGGATCGCAATCTGGCGGCGGCGACGGCGCGAGCCGAGGGGCTGTATCTGGTTGCCGTGGACTATCCCGATCATTTTGGTCTACCGCGGCCGCCGATAGGGCCGCTGTTTTTGCCCGACGATTAAACGCCGGCACGCCTGAAAGCGTCGCTCCCTTGTGCTTCTGCCGGGTGATTGAAACACCCGGTATCAATGAGAGAATTTATGGACATCATCAAGTTTATTATTGATTTCATTTTGCATATTGATGTGCACCTGGCCGAGCTGGTCGCACAATACGGCATGTGGGTCTACGCTATTCTGTTCCTGATCTTGTTTTGCGAAACCGGCCTGGTGGTGACGCCGTTCCTGCCGGGGGATTCTTTGCTGTTTGTCGCCGGCGCGCTGGCGGCGTTGCCGACCAACGATCTCAACGTGCACACCATGGTGGCGTTGATGGCCGTAGCGGCGATCATTGGCGATGCGGTGAACTACACTATCGGGCGGTTGTTCGGCGAGAAGCTGTTCAGCAACCCGAACTCGAAAATTTTCCGCCGTAGCTACCTGGACAAGACGCATCAGTTCTATGAGAAGCACGGTGGGAAAACGATTATTCTGGCGCGATTCGTGCCGATCGTGCGTACTTTTGCGCCGTTCGTCGCCGGCATGGGGCATATGTCCTATCGCCACTTCGCCGCCTACAACGTGATTGGCGCACTGGTTTGGGTGCTGCTCTTCACTTATGCTGGCTACCTGTTCGGCGATCTGCCGGTGGTGCAGGAGAACCTGAAACTGTTGATCGTCGGGATCATCATCGTTTCGATTCTGCCGGGCGTGATTGAAATTTGGCGTCACAAGCGCGCGGCCGCCCGCCAGCAAAAACAGTAAAAACATCGCTTAACCTGTCGGTTCGACCAGTTTTTTGTCCACAGCGCCGGGCCGATATGGTTTAATGAGCGACATTATGGTCTGTTCCTGCGAACAACCCTGAAGCCGATGCCTCAGTCGCCGCGCTTGCCGCGCCGCGAACGGGCATTTTTTCATTGGGGTGTTTTCAGGGGGATTGTTAAAGCATGAACAGCGGACTGGCGTGTGCCAGGTTCAAACAGAAAGGTCATCGATGAGCTGGATTGAACGAATTCTTAACAAGAGCAATATCACACAAACCCGTAAGGCGAGCATTCCTGAAGGGGTCTGGACCAAATGCGACAGCTGCGGCCAGGTTCTCTACCGCGCCGAGCTGGAGCGTAATCTGGAAGTGTGTCCGAAGTGCGACCACCACATGCGTATGGGCGCGCGCGCGCGTCTGCATACCCTGCTGGACGAAGGCAGTGAAGTGGAGCTGGGCAGCGATCTGGAGCCGAAGGACGTTCTGAAATTCAAGGATTCCAAGCGCTATAAAGATCGTCTGGTCGCCGCACAGAAAGCGACCGGCGAGAAAGATGCGCTGGTGGTGATGAAGGGCACGCTGTACGGTATGCCGATCGTCGCCGCATCCTTCGAATTCGCTTTCATCGGCGGCTCAATGTCTTCCGTGGTCGGCGCGCGTTTCGTGCGTGCGGTTGAGCAGGCGCTGGAGGACAACTGTCCACTAGTGTGCTTCTCCGCCAGCGGCGGCGCGCGCATGCAGGAAGCGCTGATGTCGCTGATGCAGATGGCGAAAACCAGCGCGGCGTTGGCTAAGATGCAGGAGCGCGGCTTGCCGTACATCTCCGTGCTGACCGACCCGACCATGGGCGGCGTCTCCGCCAGCCTGGCGATGCTGGGCGACATCAATATCGCCGAGCCGAAAGCGCTGATCGGCTTTGCCGGCCCGCGCGTCATCGAGCAGACCGTGCGCGAGAAACTGCCGCCTGGCTTCCAGCGCAGCGAGTTCCTGATCGAAAAAGGCGCGATCGACATGATTGTTCGCCGTCCGGAGATGCGCCAAACGTTGGCGAGCATTCTGTCCAAGCTGACCAACCAACCGCAGCCGCATTTCGATGAGGCCGCGCCGGTCATTGAGCCGGAGCCGCAGGCCGACGCCTGAGGCAAAGACAGATCCCGCCCGGGTTCAGCCGCCACTTTGTGGCTAAGTGACGGCTGATGCCCGTTCCCTGCCGGCCGTGGCCTATCGCGCCATGGTTTGCGGGTTGGCGGCGGTTACGAAGCGCATCGCCTTTACCGCGGTGAGGGTGGTGCCCTGATGGATTAATGAACCCAAGTTCAGTGACGGGACTCATGCAAAACCACCAAATTCCCCAAGCCACGTCGCCATTGAGCTCGTGGCTTTACTATCTGGAACGTCTGCACAGCCAGGCGATCGAACTCGGTCTTGAGCGCGTACAGCGCGTCGCGGCGCATCTGGATTTACTGACCCCCGCTCCTACGGTGTTCACCGTTGCCGGCACCAACGGCAAAGGCACGACCTGTCGTACCCTCGAAGCCATTCTGCTGGCCGCCGGCCTGCGCGTCGGCGTCTACAGTTCGCCACATCTGGTGCGCTATACCGAACGCGTGCGCATTCAGGGGGAAGAGCTGAGCGAAGCAGAGCATAGCCGCTCGTTCGCCGCCATTGAAGCCGGCCGCGGCGAAACGTCGCTGACCTATTTCGAATTCGGCACCCTGTCGGCGCTGCAGCTGTTCAAACAGGCGCGGCTCGACGTGGTGATCCTGGAAGTGGGCCTGGGCGGGCGTCTCGACGCCACCAATATCGTCGATCCGAGCGTGGCGGTGATCACCAGCATTGCGCTCGATCATACCGACTGGCTGGGCAACGATCGCGAAAGCATCGGCCGTGAAAAGGCCGGTATTTTCCGCAGCGGCAAGCCGGCGGTGGTGGGCGAACCCGACATGCCGGATAGCATTCGCCAGGTCGCCGAAACGCTGGGCGCACCGCTGTATCGCCGCGGTGAAGCCTGGAGCTTCAGCGAGCAGGGCGATCGCTGGCAGTGGCAGGGCGGTGACACGCAGCTGACCGATCTGCCGACGCCGAACGTACCGCTGGCCAACGCCGCTACCGCGCTGGCGGCGCTGAACTGTTCGCCGCTGGAAATCGACGAACGCGCGATCTTCACCGGGCTGCAGCAGGCGACGCTGCCGGGGCGTTTCCAGATCGTGCGGCGGGAGCCGATGCTGATCCTCGACGTGGCACACAACCCGCACGCCGCCGGCTATCTGGCCGGGCGTCTGGCCAAGCTGCCGCGCGACGGCGGCAAGGTGCGCGCGGTGGTGGGCATGCTGTCCGACAAGGATATCGCCGGCACGCTGGCCTGCCTCAGCGAGCAGGTGGATGAATGGTACTGCGCACCGCTCGACGGGCCGCGCGGTGCCAGCGTCGAACAGCTGGCGCAGCATCTGACGGAACCGCGCCGCTTTAATGATGTCGAAACTGCCTGGCGGCAGGCTATGCAGGATGCTGATAAACAGGATATTGTGATCGTCTGTGGATCGTTCCACACCGTGGCGCAGGTGATGGCGGCGTTAGACGAGATGCGGGGAGTGTGAGTGGCGAGTAAATTTCAGAACCGACTGGTTGGAACCGTGATTCTGGTGGCGCTGGGGGTAATCATCCTGCCAGGGTTGCTGGACGGCAAAAAGAAGCATTACGAGGATGAGTTCGCGGCCATTCCATTGGTGCCGAAGGCGGGCGACGTCGAAGAGAACGACGTGCTGCCGCCGGTGACGCAGCCGTTGCCGGCGCAGCCGCCGGAAGGGGCGGGCGCGCTGGTCGAGCAGCAGGCGGCCAACGAAGCGGCGGCGCAACAGGCGGTGCGGCAGAGCGCTCAGCAACCGACGCAGGTGGCGCCGCCGCCGGTCGAGACGCGTCCTCAGCCGGTGCAGCAGCCTAAGCCGAAGCCGGTGGAAACCAAACCGGTGGAAGTGAAACCAAAACCGGTACCGCAGCCGAAGCCGGTGGAGGTGAAACCGGTGCCGAAGCCGGAACCGACGCCGAAACCAGAACCGACGCCGCAGCCAAAACCGGCGGAAGAAAAAGCGCCGTCCGGGCAAGCCTATGTCGTGCAGCTCGGGGCGCTGAAGAACGCCGCCAAGGCGAACGAGATTGTCGCTTCGCTGCGTCTCTCGGGCTATCGCGCCTTTACCGTGCCGTCAACGCCGGTGCAAGGGCAGATCACCCGCATCTACGTTGGCCCGGACGCTTCCAAGCAGAAGCTGCAGGCGGCGCTGCCGTCGCTGAACTCGATCAGCGGGCTGAGCGGGCAGGTGAAGCCGTACGGCCGTTAAACCCCGCGGGGGCGCAGCAGGATGCGCCCCTGAATTCAGGAATGGTGGAGAGAAAGCGAGAGAAACCGCGCCTTTTACAGGCGAAATCACCTATGTAGGCGCGGCGATTGGGAATTTTTTAATCGCCGCTTTTTATTTGTAACGTGGTAGGAAATCCCCTACGCAAACGTTTTCTTTTTCTGTTAGAATTCGCCGCGAATTGGATGCAGGGGCGATTCATCATTGGAATAGTTCATGGTCTGGATTGATTACGTCATTATAGCGGTGATTGGATTTTCGGCTCTGGTGAGCCTGATCCGAGGGTTTGTTCGCGAAGCATTGTCACTTGTGACATGGGGATGTGCGTTTTTTGTTGCCAGCCATTTCTACTCTTACCTTGCGGTCTATTTCACTCGTTTTGAAGATGAACTGGTGCGAAACGGCATCGCGATCGCGATTTTGTTCATCGCGACCCTGATCGTAGGGGCTATTGTTAACTATGTGATTAGCTCACTGGTAGAGAAAACCGGGTTGTCAGGCACCGACCGGGTGCTGGGCATCTGCTTCGGCGCACTGCGCGGCGTGTTGATTGTCGCGGCGATCCTGTTCTTCCTGGATACCTTTACCGGCTTTTCACAAAGTGCCGACTGGAAACAGTCGCAGCTGATCCCCCAGTTCAGTTACGTCATCAGGTGGTTCTTTGACTACCTGCAGAGCACGTCGAGTTTCTTGCCGACCCAATTGCCGGGGCGGTAGCGCTGATGAGGAAAAGACAACATGTGCGGTATTGTCGGTATCGCCGGTTTCATGCCGGTAAACCAGTCGATTTATGATGCGCTGACGGTGCTTCAGCACCGTGGCCAGGATGCCGCAGGCATCGTCACCATTGACGCCCACAACGGGTTCCGTTTGCGTAAAGCCAACGGCCTGGTGAAGGATGTGTTTGAGGCGCGCCATATGCAACGCTTGCAGGGCAACATGGGCATTGGCCATGTGCGTTACCCGACGGCCGGCAGCTCGAGCGCCTCTGAGGCCCAGCCTTTCTACGTCAACTCGCCGTTCGGCATTACGCTGGCCCACAACGGCAACCTGACCAACGCCCATGAGCTGCGCCAAAAGCTGTTCGAAAGCGGCCGCCGCCATGTCAACACCACCTCCGACTCGGAAATCCTGCTGAACGTGCTGGCCAGCGAGCTGGATCGCTTCCCGCACTATCCGCTGGAAGCCGACAACATCTTTACCGCGGTCGCCGCTATGCATCAGCAACTGCGCGGCGCTTACGCCTGCGTGGCGATGATCATCGGCCATGGCCTGCTGGCGTTCCGCGATCCCAACGGCATTCGTCCGCTGGTGATCGGCAAGCGCACGCTGGAGGATGGCCGCAGCGAGTACATGGTGGCTTCCGAGAGCGTGGCGCTGGATACCCTGGGCTTTGAGTTCCTGCGCGACGTGGCGCCGGGCGAAGCGGTGTACATCACCACCAAGGGCCAGCTGTTCACCCGCCAGTGCGCAGAGAACCCGAAAACCAACCCGTGCCTGTTCGAATATGTTTATTTTGCGCGCCCAGACTCCTTTATGGACAAGATCTCGGTCTACAGCGCCCGCGTGCGCATGGGCCAGAAGCTGGGTGAGAAGATCGCCCGCGAGTGGGAAGATCTGGATATCGACGTGGTGATCCCGATTCCTGAAACTTCCTGCGATATCGCGCTGGAGATCGCGCGTATTCTCGAGAAGCCCTACCGCCAGGGCTTCGTGAAAAACCGCTACGTTGGCCGCACCTTTATCATGCCGGGCCAGCAGGCGCGTCGCCAGTCGGTACGCCGCAAGCTGAACGCCAACCGTGCCGAGTTCCGCGACAAGAACGTGCTGCTGGTGGATGACTCCATCGTGCGCGGCACGACCTCTGAGCAAATCGTCGAGATGGCGCGCGAAGCGGGCGCTAAGCGAGTGTATCTGGCTTCCGCCGCGCCGGAAGTGCGTTTCCCTAACGTCTACGGCATCGACATGCCGAGCGCCAACGAACTGATCGCCCACGGGCGTGAAGTGGATGAAATCCGTCAGATTATCGGCGCCGACGGGCTGATCTTCCAGGACCTCGACGATCTGATCGAAGCGGTGCGCGAAGAGAACCCGGACATCATCCAGTTCGAATGCTCGGTCTTCAATGGTATCTACGTGACCAAAGACGTTGACCAAAGCTATCTGGAATACCTGGAGTCGCTGCGCAGCGACGATGCCAAGGCGATGCGGGTGCAAACCGAAGCGGAAAATCTGGAACTGCACAACGAAGGCTAACGGTCTGCGTTGATCCCTCAAGGTGCATCGCCGCGTCTGCGGCGGTGCACCTTGTTCCTCTGACTTGCTTATCCCTCGCCATTGCGGCAAAGTCTGCCTGATCTTACTTTTTACGGCAGAGGCCATTCTTCATGAAACGACTCATCATCGGCATTTCCGGCGCCAGCGGCGCGATCTACGGCGTGCGCCTGTTACAGGTTTTGCGCGACGTCGCAGAGGTGGAAACCCATCTGGTGATGAGTAATGCTGCAAGACAGACGCTGGCGCTGGAAACGCCGTACAGCCTACGGGAAGTGCAGGCGCTGGCCGACGTGGTGCACGATGCGCGCGACATCGCCGCCGGCATCTCCTCCGGCTCTTTCAAAACCCTGGGTATGGCGATCCTGCCATGCTCAATCAAAACCCTGTCCGGCATCGTTAACAGCTACAGTGACGGATTGCTGACCCGCGCCGCCGACGTGGTGCTCAAAGAGCGCCGCCGTTTGGTCTTGTGCGTGCGGGAAACGCCGTTGCATCTTGGTCATTTGCGGCTGATGACGCAGGCGGCAGAGATGGGCGCGGTGATCATGCCGCCGGTGCCGGCGTTTTACCACCAGCCAAAAAGCGTGGAAGACATCATCGATCAGACCGTCAATCGGGTGATCGACCAGTTTGATATCGAATTGCCGACCGATCTGTTCACCCGCTGGCAGGGTGCTAATTAACAGTTTTATCCCTAAATTGGTACATTTGTGCAACACCGCACTGAATTGGGGCGGAGTATGCACCATAATGATCCCACTTCATCACGCTCACTGTTTCATGGCGCCGCCTTATTGCGGTTGCCAGTGGCGCGGCCCCAACCGGCCGATTTAATTTTGCGGTTATCGTCCCAGGAAACAGTATTGTGAAGGCCGGAGCCGTTCCCTCCGCCCGTAGCACCTAATGTGGCACGATTACTGCAAATTGATTTGGTGGGGAAAGTAATGCCCGTAGTGGCATCAAAAAAATCAATTTGAGGGTAATTTATGAAAAAGCGGGTTTTGATTTTGCCGTTAGTTCTGGCTTTGAGCGCCGCCAGCAGCGCCTTTGCCGCCATTCCTTCCACGCTGAAGATTGGCACCGATCCGACTTACGCACCGTTTGAATCCAAAAACGCCAAAGGCGAATTGGTTGGCTTTGACATTGATTTGGCCAAAGAGCTGTGCAAACGCATCAATACCCAATGCACCTTCGTGGAGAGCGACTTCGACGCGCTGATCCCCTCCCTCAAGGCGAAGAAAATCGACGCCATCATCTCTTCGCTGTCCATCACTGAAAAACGCCAGCAGGAAATCGCCTTTACCGACAAGCTGTATGCCGCCAACGCGCGTCTGATCGCGCCGAAAGGGTCCAAGCTGTTGCCTACCGTGGACGCTCTGAAAGGCAAGAGCGTGGGCGTGCTGCAGGGCACCACCCAGGAAGCCTACGCCAACGCCATGTGGCAGCCGAAGGGCATCACCGTCGTGCCTTACCAGAACCAGGATCTGGTTTACGCCGATCTGGCTTCCGGCCGTATTGACGCCGCCTTCCAGGATGAAGTGGCGGGCAGCGACGGCTTCCTGAAACAGCCGCCGGGCAAAGACTATGCGTTCGCCGGCGAATCGGTGAAGGATGACAAGTTCTTCGGCGTCGGCACCGGCATGGGGCTGCGCAAGACCGATACCGAGCTGAAAGCGGCGCTGGACAAAGCCTTCGCCGAGATGCGCAAAGACGGCACCTACGACAAATACGCGAAAAAGTACTTCGACTTTGACGTCTACGGCGGGTAATCCGCTTACCGTTCCATGCTGTGACTGCGGGGCCGGCGTGCCGGCCCCGATGGTTCGGATCCTAGACCACAGGGTGAAGTAGATGCTGCAAGGCTATTCCCAACTGATTTTCGAGGGGGCTCTGGTGACGTTGGAGCTGGCCCTCAGTTCCGTGTTGCTGGCGGTGGTGATCGGCCTGATCGGCGCCGGTGGCAAACTGTCTCATAACCCCTTTATCTCCGGTCTGTTCGGCGCCTATACCACGCTGATCCGCGGCGTGCCCGATCTGGTACTGATGCTGCTGATCTTTTACGGCCTGCAAATCGCGCTGAACAACATCACCACGCTGCTCGGCTTCTCGCAGATCGATATCGATCCGCTCGGCGCCGGTATCATTACCCTCGGCTTTATCTACGGTGCTTACTTCACTGAGACCTTCCGCGGCGCCTATCTGGCGGTGCCGAAAGGGCAGATCGAAGCGGCGACGGCCTACGGCTTCAGCGGCGCGCAGATCTTTCGGCGCATTCTGTTCCCGGCGATGATGCGTTTCGCTTTGCCGGGCATCGGCAACAACTGGCAGGTGATCCTGAAGGCGACGGCGCTGGTGTCGATCCTCGGCCTGAACGACGTGGTGAAAGCCACGCAGCTGGCGGGGAAAGGCACCTATCAGCCGTTCTTCTTCGCCATCGTGGCCGGCGTGGTGTACCTGATCTTCACTACCGTTTCCAACGGCGTGCTGCTGTGGCTTGAACGGCGTTACTCACTGGGCGTCAAGAGGGCCGAGCTATGATCGAGATTTTGCAACAGTATTGGCAGTCGCTGCTGTGGAGCGACGGCTACCGTTTCACTGGCGTGGCAGTCACGCTGTGGCTGCTGATCGCCTCGGTGGTGATGGGCGGGCTGCTGGCGATCCCGATGGCGGTGGCGCGCGTCTCTTCCCTTCGCTGGGTGCGTTTCCCGGTGTGGCTTTACACCTATGTATTTCGCGGTACGCCGCTGTACGTGCAGCTGCTGGTGTTCTACTCCGGCATGTACAGCCTCGAGATCGTGCGCGGCACCGAGTTTCTTAATGCGTTTTTCCGCAGCGGGCTTAACTGCACCATCCTGGCGCTGACGCTCAACACCTGCGCCTATACCACCGAGATCTTCGCCGGGGCGATCCGCGCGGTGCCGCACGGTGAAATCGAGGCCGCCAACGCCTACGGTTTCTCGCGCTTCAAGATGTATCGCTGCATCATTTTGCCTTCGGCACTGCGCACCGCGTTGCCGGCTTACAGCAACGAAGTGATCCTGATGCTGCACTCCACCGCGCTGGCGTTTACCGCCACCGTGCCGGATCTGCTGAAGATCGCGCGCGACATCAACGCCGCGACCTACCAGCCGTTCTACGCTTTCGGCATCGCGGCGGTGCTGTACCTGATCATCTCCTACGTGTTAATCAGCCTGTTCCGCAAAGCTGAAAAACGCTGGATGGCACACGTTAGTCACTGATAAATGACGGGAAGAAAAACCATGTCTGAGAATAAATTAGCCGTCACGGAACTGCACAAACGCTATGGCGACCACGAAGTGCTGAAAGGCGTCTCGCTGGCGGCCAACGCCGGGGATGTGATCAGCATCATCGGCTCCTCTGGCTCCGGCAAAAGCACCTTTCTGCGCTGCATCAACTTCCTCGAGAAGCCGAGCGAAGGCTCGATCAGCCTGAACAACGAAGATATTCGCATGGTGCGCGACAAGGACGGCCAGCTGAAAGTGTTCGACAAGAAGCAGCTGCAGCTGCTGCGCACCCGCCTGACCATGGTGTTCCAGCACTTTAACCTGTGGAGCCATATGACGGTGCTGGAGAACGTGATGGAGGCGCCAGTGCAGGTGCTGGGGCTGAGCAAGGCCGACGCGCATGAGCGCGCGGTGCGTTACCTGGATAAAGTGGGCATCGACGAGCGGGCGCGCGGCAAGTACCCGGTGCACCTGTCGGGTGGCCAGCAGCAGCGCGTCTCCATTGCTCGCGCATTGGCGATGGAGCCGGAGGTGCTGCTGTTTGACGAACCGACGTCGGCGCTGGATCCCGAGCTGGTGGGCGAGGTGCTGCGCATCATGCAGAAGCTGGCGGAGGAGGGAAAAACCATGGTGGTGGTGACGCACGAAATGGAATTTGCACGCCACGTTTCCAACCACGTGATCTTCCTGCACAAAGGGTTGATCGAAGAGCAGGGGCCGCCGGCCGAGCTGTTCGGCAACCCCAAAAGCCCGCGCCTGCAGCAGTTCCTGTCCGGCGCGTTGAAGTAACCTCAGATCAGCGGGCTTCGGCCCGCTGATTAATCACGTCATCCAATGCCTGTTCCAATTCCAGATAGCGGAAGTGGAAGCCGGCCTCTTCCAGGCGCTTCGGCACCGCCCGCTGGCCGCCGAGCACCAGCACCGCCGCTTCCCCCATCAACAGCCGCATGGCGAACGCCGGCACCCGCAGAAACGCCGGGCGATCGAGCACGTTGGCCAATTGGGCGGCGAACTGCTCGTTGTGCACCGGGTAGGGCGCGACCATGTTAAACGGGCCGCTCAGCGTGGCGTGATCCAGTAGATAAATAATGCCGTTGACCATGTCGTCGAGATGGATCCACGGCAGATATTGGCGACCGTCGCCGATCGGGCCGCCCAGCCCGAAGCGGAACGGCGGCAGCATTTTGGCCAGCGCGCCGCCCTGTGGCGCCAGCACCACGCCGGTGCGCAGCAGGCAGACGCGGGTGGCATCGCTTTGCGCCTGCAGCGCCAGCGTTTCCCAGCGTTGACACAGCTGGTGGGTGAATTCGTCGTGCGGTGGCTCCTCTTCGGTCACCACCGCCTGCCCCTGATCGCCGTAGTAGCCGACGGCGGAACCGGAAATCAACACACCGGGCGGCGTGCTGCCGGCCTTGATCAGCTGCGCCAATCGTTCGGTCAGATCCCAACGGCTGCGGCACAGGCGCTCTTTCTGCTGTGCGCTCCAGCGCTTGTCGGCGATAGGTTCGCCGGCCAGGTTGATCACCGCGTCGAATTCATCCAGCGACTGCCGGTCGTCCAGCGTTTGCCAATAGTTCGGCCGATCGCCCAGCCGGGCTCGGGCTCGCCGCTCGTCTCGGGTCAACACCGTAATGTGGTGAGAAAGCGCCAGCAGCCTGGCCGTCAGACTGCTGCCTATCAATCCCGTTGCGCCGGTGATCAGGATCCGCATGGTCGACCTCCCTGAGTTAGTCCCGGCGGTAGCTCATGGTCATGGAAACCGAATCGGCGTAGCGCAGGGCCAGAAGTTTATCTATCTCCACTTCAGCATAGGTTACCCAGGCGTGTTCTTTTACGATGTCGAGCACATCCTGCGTTAATTTTTCCAGCAACGCGAAACGGTTATCTTCCACATGGCGGATGATCGCTTTGGTGATGGTGCGGTAGTTGAGTGCATCGGCGATGTCTTCGCTGTTGCGCGCTTTGTCCGCCGGGTAGTGGATCACCACGTTGATCAGGACGTCCTGTCGGTTGTTGATTTCCTCTTCCTTGATACCGATGAACGTGCGCAGCCGCAGATTTTTAATGCGAATAACGGCGTCGGGTTGACTGAAAGACATCAGAGATTCTCCATAGGTCTGATTATTAGCGTTCAGAATACACGGAAAGTAAGGAAAAGATAACGAGGGGTCGATGTGACTCCCCGGCCGACGGGGAGTCGGGGAAGGCGCTTAGCCTTGTTCGGCCAGTTTGTAGGCGCGCTCGGTCGCCGGGCGGTTGCTGATGCGCTCGAACCAGTTGCGCACCGCTGGGTAATCTGCCAGATCGATGCGTTGACGCGGATGCGATACGACCCACGGATAGGTGGCGATATCGGCGATGCTGTAGTTGTCGCCGCCCAGGTACGGGTGTTTTTGCAGTTCAGCTTCCAGCACGCCGTACAGCCGCTTGGTCTCCAGATGGTAACGCTCGATGGCGTAAGGCACCGGCTGCGGCGCGTAGTGATTAAAGTGGTGATTCTGCCCGAGCATCGGCCCGAACCCCGCCACCTGCCAGAACAACCACTGTAGGGTCGCGGCGCGTTCGCGCAGGCCGGTGCTCAGCAGCTTGCCGGTCTTCTCCGCCAGATACAGCAGGATTTCCCCGGATTCGAACAGACTGATTGGCGCGCCGCCGTCCACCGGTTGCTGATCGACGATCGCCGGGATTTTGTTGTTGGGAGAAATGCTCAGAAAGTCCGGTTTGAACTGGTCGCCGGCGCTGATGTTTACGCGATGGATACGGTAGGGTAAGCCGACCTCTTCCAAAAACAAGGTGATCTTGTGACCATTGGGAGTAGGCGCGTAATACAGGTCAATCATGTTGCCTCCTGCGGTAAGGTGATCTGTAATTCATTACACGTTGCTGCGGTCTTCGCCGCGCACAAAGGTATATCAGAGATCCAACAATAGCAGCTAAGGATAGCAGGCTATGTGGGATTCGTCCGATGCTATCTGCGCAGTTGGATCACAATTCTCCACCGGGGCGGGCGGTGGTTTGCCGTACGGCGCCGGCGCGGTAAAATGGCGCTTATTTCCCTCTATAGGACAAGGTTATGAAGCTGATGTTCGCCTCGGATATCCACGGATCGCTGCCGGCCACCGAACGCGTGCTGGAATTATTCGCACAACACGGCGCTGACTGGCTGATTCTTCTGGGTGATTTGCTAAATCACGGCCCGCGCAACGCGCTGCCGGCCGGCTATCAGCCCGCTCAGGTTGCCGAACGATTGAATCGCTATAGCGACAAGATCATCGCCGTTCGCGGCAATTGTGACAGCGAGGTCGATCAGATGCTGCTGACGTTTCCTATCGAGGCGCCGTGGCAACAGGTTCTACTGCAAAAAAGACGATTGTTTTTGACCCACGGTCACCTTTATCATCCTTCGGCACTGCCGCCGTTATCCCGCGGTGACATCCTGGCCTACGGCCATACGCATCTGCCGCAGGCGGAGCGGCAGGGTGAGATCTATTGCTTCAATCCGGGCTCGGTCAGCATCCCGAAAGGGGGCTTCCCGGCTAGCTACGGCATGTTGGATCGGGGCTCTTTGCGCGTGCTGACGCTCGACGACGGCAAGGTCGTCGCGGAGGTGGCGTTAACACGCTAAACGCACTAATTTATACACACACAATAAAAATCTTTGAAAAACACTCATTGATTAACCAGCGCGCGGGATGCATCGCGCCAAAATAGAAGGTTTTAGAGGATGGCGGAACAGGGTCAGGCTGCAGATACCGAATGGGTTGATATCGTCGACGAGCAAAACGAGGTGATTGCGCAATCCAGTCGTCAACAGATGCGGGCGGAGCGGCTGCGTCATCGTGCGACCTATATTGTGGTGCATGATGGGATGGGAAAAATTCTGGTGCAGCGTCGCACCGAGATTAAAGACTTCTACCCGGGCTGGTTGGACGCGACGGCGGGTGGCGTAGTGCAAAGCGGTGAAAACGTGCTGGATTCGGCGCGCCGCGAGGCGGAAGAAGAGCTGGGCATCGCCGGCGTGCCTTTTGCCGAGCACGGTCTGTTCTACTTCGAAGAAGATCAGTGCCGGGTGTGGGGCGCGCTGTTCAGCTGCGTGTCGCACGGCCCGTTCGCGCTGCAGGAAGAGGAAGTGGCCGAGGTGTGCTGGCTGACGCCGGAAGAGATCACCGCTCGCTGCGACGAGTTTACCCCGGATTCGCTGAAGGCGCTGTCGCTGTGGCTGACGCGCAACAACGAACAGGATTACGGTAAGCCGCTCGACAACCACTGAGGCGCCAACGCGTGAGAAAGCCGGTCATCGACCGGCTTTTTTTACGGTTCGGATTCAGCAGCTGTCGCGGCGGCACAGCGTGGCGGGCAGGGAGCCTGCCTGCTGCCAGGGCTGCTCGTTCAGCCGTGCCAGCAGCGCCTGGCCGGCCTGAATGCCGATATCGCGATGCGGAATGGTCATGGTGGTCAGCGGCGGCTGGCACACCCGGCCGAACTCGCTGTTGCCGAACCCCACCACCGCCAGATTGTCCGGCACCCTGATGCGCCGCCGCTGGCATTCGTACAGTGCGCCGCCGGCCAGTTCGTCCGAGGCGCACACCAGCGCGTCCAGTTCCGGCCAGGCCAGCAAGAATTCCGGCAGCTGCTGCGCACCGGTGCTGAAGCTGGCGGGCTGCGCGGCGTTGATCACCCGATGCGGCGACATATGGTTGCGCAGCAGCGCCTTGTGCCAGCCCTGCAGGTGCTGCTGGAAAATCCACTGTTCCTGATTGGCGCACAGCAGCCCGATATTCTGATAGCCGCTGGCGATCACCGTTTGCGTCAGCTGATACATGGCCGCCACATAGTCGATGCCGATGCTCATATCGATCGGATCGGCGCGCACGGCGCCGATCTCCACCACCGGAATGTTGGCAGCGATCAACGCGTTGCGGGCGTTTTGCGAATGCTCGACGCTGAGCAGCACCGCCGCCGCGAGGTTGTAAGAGAGCAGCGTCTCCAGCAGCTTTTCTTCGCGCTCCAGGTGGTGCTGCGACTCCGCCAGCATGATGTGATAGCCGGCCGGCTGCAGCACTTTCTGCAGGCCGGCGAACATCTCGGCGCAGCCAGATTCGGACAGGCTGGGCACCACCATGGCGATGGTGTAGGACGAGGCCGACGCCAGCGAACTGGCGGCCAGATTGGGCAGGTAGCCCAGTTCGCTCACCGCGGCTTCAATCTTCTCGCGCAGTTTGTCTGAAACCTGCTCCGGCGTGCGCAGCGCGCGCGACACCGTCATGGTGCCGACGCCCGCCAGCTGCGCTACGTCAGCCAACGTCACCCTGCCTGTGCTGCGTCGTTTTTTACCGATCGACATGCCTAATCCCGACTGAAATGCGCGAGCGGCGCATAAAAATGGTGAGGGTGGGAAGCCGACGGCGCGGCTTCGACGATCCCCGTATGCGGCACATTCTACCCCGTTACCCGAAAGAGCGAGAAAAAATTGTGGTTAACGCCATGCCGCCACGCGGTGTTTTGATAGCGCTATCACAGATTCGCATGATAGCGCTTTGGTAGCGCTATCTTTGTGATATCCATCACTGTGTCGCCGAGAGGGGTTGATTAAAGTTTTACCGTCGTCGGTGAATTAATCACCGGCCGAAACCATCAACGTTTGGGAGGGTAATGTGCTGAAAGAGTGGCTGACCGCCGATCATATACAGCTGTGCGAACGGGTGGAGGACTGGCGCCAGGCGGTCACGCTGAGCGCGCAGCCGCTGCTGCAAGGCGGCGTGATTACGCCGAATTACCTGACGGCTATCTTTCATCAGCAGGAGAAGCTCGGCCCTTACTTCGTCCTGGCGCCGGGCATCGCCATGCCGCACGCCAGGCCGGAGGAGGGCGCCAACGCGCTGGGGCTGTCGCTGTTGAAGATCCATCAGGGCGTGAATTTCCATTCCGCGGATAACGATCCGGTTCAGGTGGTGGTGATGCTTTCGGCGCCCGACGGCAACAGCCACATTGAAATGATTTCGCAGTTGGCGGAATTATTTTCCGATAACTCGGCGATGGAGGCTTTATTTCACGCCACAGATAAACGGCAAATTGAGGAAATTATCGCCCGCTATTAACGTTTAATCACCAGGAACACGATTAATGCTAACAACGCCGGGAATATGACCGGCGGCGCTACCCTACACGCTAAATTCAACAGGTGGATATTATGAAAATCATGGCGATTTGCGGTTCCGGTCTCGGCAGCAGTTTTATGGTGGAAATGAACATTAAAAAAGTGCTGAAAAAGATGGGCGTGGAGGCCGAAGTCGAACACTCCGATCTGTCGTCCGCTACCCCCGGTGCCGCCGACGTGTTCGTGATGGCGAAAGACATCGCCGACAGCGCCAGCGTACCGGCCGAGCAGCTGGTGGTGATCAGCAACATCATCGACATTAATGAGCTGGAAGCCAAGCTGCGCGCTTACTTCGAAGCCCACTCAATCATCTAAATAAAACGATTGGCGAGGTGGATATGTTTATCCAGGAAACGCTTAAGTTTGTGGTGGATATATTAAAGGTGCCTTCGGTGCTGGTCGGGCTTATTGCGCTGATCGGTTTGCTGGCGCAAAAGAAATCGTTTTCCGACGTGGTGAAAGGCACGGTAAAAACTATTCTCGGCTTTATCGTTTTGGGCGGCGGTGCCACGGTATTGGTCGGATCGCTCAATCCGCTAGGCGGCATGTTCGAACATGCGTTCAATATTCAGGGCATCATCCCGAACAATGAAGCGATCGTCTCCATCGCGCTGGAGAAATACGGCGCCTCCACCGCGTTGATCATGGCGTTCGGCATGGTGGCGAACATCGTGGTGGCACGGTTCACCCGGCTGAAATACATCTTCCTGACCGGCCACCACACCTTCTACATGGCCTGCATGATCGGCATCATCCTGACGGTGGCGGGCTTCGAGGGCGTGCAGTTGGTGTTTACCGGTGCGCTGACCCTGGGGCTGGTGATGGCGTTCTTCCCGGCGATCGCCCAGCGCTATATGCGCCGCATCACCGGCAACGACGATATCGCTTTCGGCCACTTCGGCACCCTGGGCTATGTGTTGTCCGGCTGGATCGGCTCGAAGGTGGGCAAAAACTCGCGCTCGACCGAGGAGATGAACCTGCCGAAAAACCTCAGTTTCTTGCGTGACAGTTCCATTTCGATCTCGATGACCATGATTGTCATCTACCTGATCCTGGCGATCTGCGCCGGGCGGGCCTATGTGGAAAGCGAGCTCAGCGGCGGCCAGAACTACCTGGTGTATTCGATTATCCAGGCCATCACCTTCGCCGCCGGGGTATTCATCATTCTGCAAGGCGTGCGCTTGATTCTGGCGGAGATTGTGCCGGCGTTCACCGGTTTCTCGGAAAAGCTGGTGCCTAACGCGCGGCCGGCGCTGGATTGCCCGGTGGTCTATCCCTATGCCCCCAACGCGGTGCTGATCGGCTTCCTGTTCAGCTTCCTTGGCGGGTTGGCCGGGCTGTTCCTGCTGGGGCAGCTGAAAATGGTGCTGATCCTGCCCGGCGTGGTGCCGCATTTCTTCACCGGCGCTACCGCCGGGGTGTTCGGCAACGCCACCGGCGGGCGGCGTGGCGCGATGCTGGGCGCCTTCGCCAACGGGCTGCTGATCACCTTCCTGCCGGTGCTGCTGTTGCCGGTGCTGGGGGCGCTGGGCTTTGCCAACACCACCTTCTCCGACGCCGACTTCGGCGTGATCGGCATCCTGCTGGGCAACATGGCGCGCTTTATGTCGAAGGAGATGATCATGCTGGCGATCGTCGCCGTGTTCGCGCTGCTGGTGGCGCATAACTTCCTGGGAAAACGCAAAGGCGCGCCGGCCGCTGACCGCGTCGAGAAATAACGAGGCAGACTGATGAACGACACAACGAGCGAAACGGAAATTGAAGAGCTGCAGACCCTGGCGCGCGCGATCCGCCTGGAAACATTGAAGGCGTTGACCGGGCTGGGCTTCGGCCACTACGGCGGCTGCATGTCGGTGGTGGAGACGCTGGCGGTGCTGTACGGCAGCGTGATGCGTATCGATCCGGCGGATCCGGACTGGCCGGAGCGCGATGACTTCGTGCTGTCGAAGGGGCACGCCGGCCCGGCGCTGTACAGCACGCTGGCGATCAAGGGCTACTTCCCGCTGGCGGAGCTGAAGACCCTCAACCAGAACGGCACGCGTCTGCCTAGCCACCCGGACCGATTGCGCACGCGCGGCGTGGACGCCACCACCGGTTCACTGGGGCAGGGCGTGTCGATCGCCGCCGGCATGGCGTTATCCCATCGGCTGGCGGGGCGTCGTAACCGGGTGTTCAGCATCCTCGGCGACGGTGAGCTGAACGAAGGGCAGTGCTGGGAGGCGTTCCAGTTTATCGCCCACCACAACCTGAACAACCTGACGCTGTTCATCGATTACAACAAGCAACAGCTAGACGGTGCGCTGGACGAGGTGATCCAACCGTTCGATCTGGCCGCCAAGTTCCGCGCTTTCGGTTTTGAGGTGCAGACCATCAAGGGCGACGACATCGCGGCGCTGCTGGCGGCGGTGGCGCCGGCGCGCGGCGGTGAACAGCGGCCGCTGGCGATCGTGCTCGACAGCATCAAGGGACAGGGGGTGACCTATCTGGAAAACCTGTCGAACTCACACCACCTGCGCCTGACGCCGGACGTGCAGCTGGAAATCGAAAAAGCCATCGCCGAACTGGAGGCCGCCCATGTTTAACGTAGTGACCCAGTTGGAAAACGACGCCGTCGAAATGCGCAAAGTCTATGCCGGCGCGGTGCGTCGGCAGATAGAAGCGGGCGCGCCGATCATCGCGCTGGAGGCCGATTTGATGAGCTCGATGGCGATGGACGGCGTGCACAAGGATCACCCGCAGCACGTGATTAACTGCGGCATCATGGAGGCCAACGTGATCGGCGTCGCCGCCGGGCTGTCGCTCACCGGCAGGGTGCCGTTCGTGCATACCTTTACCGCCTTCGCCAGCCGCCGCTGTTTCGATCAGCTGTTCATGTCGCTGGATTATCAGCGCAACAATGTCAAGGTGATCGCCTCCGACGCCGGGGTGAGCGCCTGCCACAACGGCGGCACCCACATGTCGTTTGAGGACATGGGCATCGTGCGCGGGCTGGCGCACTCGGTGGTGCTGGAAGTGACCGACGCTACCATGTTCGCCGACATTCTGCGCCAGCTGATGGATCTACGCGGCTTCTACTGGGTGCGCACCATCCGCAAGCAGGCGACGCGCATCTACCAGGAAGGCTCGCGCTTTACCATCGGCAAGGGCAACCTGCTGCGCGACGGCGACGACATTACGCTGATTGCCAATGGCATCATGGTGGCGGAGGCGCTGAAGGCGGCGCAGATGCTGGCGCGGCAGGGCGTCAGCGCGGCAGTGATCGATATGTTCACCCTCAAGCCTATCGACCGTGAACTGATCAAAACCTACGCGGCCAAGACCGGACGCATCGTCACCTGTGAAAATCACAGCATTCATAACGGGCTGGGATCCGCAGTGGCGGAGGTGCTGGCGGAAGAGTGCCCGACGCCGATGCGGCGCGTGGGGGTGAAGGAGCGTTACGGTCAGGTGGGCACCCAGGCGTTTTTACAGCAGGAGTACGGCCTGACCGCCGAGCATATTCTGGAGGCCGCCGGGCAGTTGCTGCAAAAATAGTTCTCGAGTCAATAACAACTGCTGTAACGAATGGGGTCTGGTGGTCTGGACAAAGCACATAGCTTCCTGCCCAGTATCTGAGTCATGACTCACATGTTATCAACTGAGAAGCCCCTTAGGGGGCTTTTTGTTTTTAATGGATAATAGATGGCCAATGCTTAGGTAAAAAGAGATACTAAAAATAGTATAATAAATACAATTGGTTATATTCATGGAGTGAATAATGATAACAGCAAGAGGCTCGTTCAGAAGGCTGACGCTAGGCGAGATCACGCTATCCCGCTTTCTCTATAAAAATGCCATCGACTACAGTCTTGTTAAAGTGCATAACGCGAGCTATTTCCCGTTTGGTTTGCAGAATGAGGAAACGGCCGTTACGCCTAATGGTGAACTTTATTGGCCTGAAAAACACTTCAGGGAAGATTTTTCTACAGAAACAACGCGCTACCTATGGTGGTTCATGCATGAAATGGCCCACGTATGGCAGTATCAGATGGGGATGAACGTCCGGCTGCGGGGAATAATGAGCTGGGCGGTAACTTATAAATACTCGCTGCCTGATTACTACTCCTTAGCTGATTACGGTATGGAGGCACAAGCCAGCCTTCTTGCAGATTATTTCATCCTTTCTCGTTATGGCAAAGAACGGTGGTTTGAGGTGAAACTGATGCAAGGTATTATAGGTCCAGATTTGAAAAGCCGTTATGAGCATGTTTTGAAAGGATTTCTTAATACTCCTGCCGACAGGAAAAACCTGAAATGAGAAGAATCTATACCCTCATCATGATGATGTTGCTCAGTGGCTGTATGCTTGAAAAACAACGTTTTTACACTGCGGATATTACGCTGCGGGGAAATGATCTCTGTTTCTCTTTACCACAAGCCTACCCAACACAGAGTGGCAGGGTCAATCTGGTCAGCATTGCTATTGAACAACGGTTGGATAGTCAAACGCATGAGCTCTGGCGCAGGACCACTCTACCACCGAAGCCCGTTGAGACGATTACGCCCGGCCAATGTATCCCATACTCGTTCAAGGCATTTGAGAGCAATGTGCCATACACCGTGGCAATCAGTACCGTAGATCCTCAGGATGCAGATTCCAAACGTTTCTGGCAGCGCAGTTTCTCGCTGAAAATCAGTGACGGCCAGATTTTGCAGGTTATTGCCAGTGCGGAGTAATAAAGCCAGAGAAGGGATGAATTAAATAACAAGGGCCGGCAATGCCGGCCCTTGTTTCGTTTGGCGATGAATTACGCCTTGGCGGCAGCGTCAGCCTGGGAAGACTGGATCGCCGTCAGCGCAACGGTGTAGACGATATCGTCAACCAGTGCGCCGCGCGACAGGTCGTTCACCGGCTTGCGCATGCCTTGCAGCATCGGCCCGATGGAAACCAGGTCAGCGGAGCGCTGTACCGCTTTGTAGGTGGTGTTGCCGGTGTTCAAATCCGGGAAGATGAACACGGTCGCCTGGCCGGCTACCGGTGAGTTCGGCGCCTTGGACTTGGCAACGTCGGCCATGATGGCGGCGTCGTACTGCAGCGGGCCGTCGATGATCAGATCCGGGCGTTTTTCCTGCGCCAGACGGGTCGCTTCGCGCACTTTCTCGACGTCGCTGCCCGCACCGGAGTTACCGGTGGAGTAGGAGATCATCGCTACGCGCGGCTCGATGCCGAAGGCCGCGGCGGAATCCGCAGACTGGATGGCGATTTCAGACAGCTGCTCGGCGGTCGGATCCGGGTTGATCGCGCAGTCGCCGTAGACCAGTACCTGGTCAGGCAACAGCATGAAGAATACGGAGGACACCAGCGAGCTGCCCGGTGCGGTTTTGATCAGCTGCAACGGCGGACGGATGGTGTTGGCGGTGGTGTGAACCGCGCCGGAGACCAGACCGTCGACTTCGCCTTGTTCCAGCATCAGGGTGCCGAGCACCACGTTGTCTTCCAGCTGCTCGCGCGCGACCACTTCGGTCATGCCCTTGCTCTTGCGCAGCTCAACCAGACGCGGCACGTAGTTTTCACGTACGGCGACCGGATCGACGATTTCGATGCCTTTGCCCAACTCAACGCCCTGTGCTGCCGCTACGCGCTGGATCTCGTCCGGGTTGCCGAGCAGCACGCATTCCGCGATGCCGCGTTCGGCACAGATGGCCGCCGCTTTCACGGTACGCGGCTCGTCGCCTTCCGGCAGCACGATGCGTTTGCCGGCTTTACGCGCCAGCTCGGTCAGTTCGTAACGGAACGCCGGTGGAGACAGGCGGCGTGAACGCTCAGAGGTGGCGGTCAGCGAGTCGATCCACTCGGTGTTGATGTGGCTGGCCACGTAGTTCTGCACTTTCTCGATGCGCTGGTGGTCGTCCGCCGGCACTTCGAGGTTGAAGCTCTGCAGGCTCAGCGAGGTTTGCCAGGTGTTGGTGTCAACCATGAACACCGGCAGGCCGGTTTGGAAGGCGCGTTCGCACAGCTTCTTGATCGGCTCGTCGATGGCGTAGCCGCCGGTCAGCAGGATGGCGCCGATTTCCACGCCGTTCATCGCCGCCAGGCAGGCGGAGACCAGCACGTCAGGACGGTCTGCGGAGGTCACCAGCAGAGAGCCTGGGCGGAAGTGTTCCAGCATGTGCGGGATGCTGCGCGCACAGAAGGTCACGGACTTCACGCGGCGGGTCATGATGTCGCCTTCGTTGACCACGCGGGCCTTCAGGTGGCGAGCCATGTCGATGGCGCGGGTGGCGATCAGATCGAAGCTCCACGGCACGCAGCCCAGAACCGGCAGCGGGCTGTTGGCGAACAGCTGCGCAGGATCGACGTGGGCGATGCTGGCTTTGGTGGAGTCGTCGAAGATTTCGGACAGGTCAGGACGGGTACGGCCCTGATCGTCGACCGGTGCGTTCAGCTTGTTGATGATAACGCCGGTGATGTTTTTGTTCTTGCTGCCGCCGAAGCTGGTGCGCGCCAGTTCGATGCGCTCTTTCAGCTGCGCCGGGGAGTCGTTGCCCAGCGCCAGCACGAAGACGATCTCGGCGTTCAGGGTTTTGGCGATCTCGTAGTTCAGCGCGTTGGCGAACTGGTGTTTGCGAGTCGGCACCAGGCCTTCGATCAGCACCACTTCCGCGTCTTTGGTGTTCTCGTGGTAACGCGCCACGATCTCTTCCATCAGCACGTCTTGCTGGTTGGAGCTCAGCAGGCCCTCAACGTAGTCCATGCGCAGCGGTTCGGCCGCCGTAATGGTGGAGTTGCTGCTGCGGATGATGGTGGTGGTCTGGTCGAGCGCGTTGTCGCCGGTGCGCGGTTGAGCGATAGGCTTGAACACGCTCAGACGAACGCCTTTTTGCTCCATGGAGCGGATGACACCCAGGCTGACGCTGGTCAGGCCGACGCTGGTGCCGGTGGGGATCAACATAATAGTACGTGACACAGAATAGTCCTCTTCACGATTAACATGAGGCTAAAACAACACCGTCAGCCTGGGCTGACGGTGTTTTGAGAGCATTACGCGGTCAGGCGGGATGCGTCCTGCGCGATGACCAACTCTTCGTTGGTCGGGATCACCAGCGCCAGGCGGCTGCCGTCTTTGGTGATGGCGCCGGATTTGCCGAAGCGAGCGGCCATGTTGCGGTCGTGGTCGATTTCGAAGCCCAGCAGGCCCAGTTTGTTCAGGGTCAGCTCACGCACCATGCCGGCGTTCTCGCCGATGCCGCCGGTGAAGATCACCGCGTCCAGACGGCCTTCCATCAGCGCGCTGTAGGCGCCGACGTATTTGGCCAGACGGTGGCAGAACACGTCCATGGCGCGTTTGGCGTCGGCTTTGCTGTCGTAGTTGTCTTCAACGTAACGGCAGTCGCTGGTGACTTCGGTCAGGCCCAGCAGGCCGGATTCTTTGGTCAGCATCTTGTTGATCTGGTCAACGCTCATGCCCAGAGAATCGTGTAGGTGGAAGATGATAGCCGGATCGATGTCACCGCTGCGGGTGCCCATCACCAGGCCTTCCAGCGGGGTCAGACCCATGGAGGTGTCAACGCACTGGCCGTTGCGCACTGCGGTGACGGAGCCGCCGTTGCCCAGGTGGCAAGTGATCACGTTCACTTCTTCTACCGGCTTGTTCAGCATCTTCGCGGCTTCTTGAGTCACGTAGAAGTGGCTGGTGCCGTGTGCGCCGTAGCGGCGAACGCCGTGGTCGCGGTACAGGCTGTACGGCAGGGCGTACAGGTAAGATTCTTCCGGCATAGTCTGGTGGAACGCGGTGTCGAACACGGCAACGTTCTTGTCGGCCAGGTTAGGGAAGGATTTCAGCGCTTCCGCGATGCCGATCAGGTGAGCTGGGTTGTGCAGTGGTGCAAACGGCACGGAATCTTTGATACCCTGCAGAACTTCGTCGTTGATCACGGCAGAAGCGGTGAACTTCTCGCCGCCGTGCACGATGCGGTGGCCGATAGCGGTCAGCTGCGCGGAAAGCTCTGGTTTTTGTGCCAGAATAGTATTAACAATGAAGTTCAGCGCTTCGCTGTGTGCAGCGCCGGCCCCCAGGGCAGCTTCGTGTTTGGCGCCGTCCATTTTCCACTTGATGCGAGCTTCAGGCAGGTGGAAACACTCGGCCAAACCGGAGAGGAATTCGTCGCCGTTAACGGCATCGATGATGGCGAATTTCAGAGAAGAACTGCCGCAGTTAAGAACCAGTACTAGCTTACTCGACATGGAAGTACCTACTTAAATAGTCGTGTTGTTAAAAGAAAATCGAACACACGTGGTGAATTAATCGTCAATCAGACAACAAGCGTAGCGCATAGTGCCGATGACATTTATGATTAACATCATGTGAAGTGCACAAATCACAGGATGATGGAAAAACCGATGATTTCTCTGCGGTTTAAATAATCTTGATTTTTATAGGGCTAAAAGTTGACAAAATTTACGTCATCTTCTACCGGCCACAAGGCCGGCTTAGGATACCGATAGCCCGGTGCAAACACAAAATAAATTTAAAGCTTCAAATTTTTTAGTATGGTCTCTGGCAGCACGCTTTTAGTTTCTTTACGTGACGTTGAGGTACGCAATGACGAGCAAACCGTCCGGTTCCGTAAGCTGGTTTCAGGTCTTCCAGCGCGGGCAGCATTATATGAAAACCTGGCCGTCGGACAAACGTCTGGCACCGGTCTTTCCGGAGAATCGCGTTGCGCGTGCCACCCGTTTCGCTATCCGTTTCATGCCGCCGTTGGCGATTTTCACGCTGACCTGGCAGATCGCGCTGGGCGGCCAGCTGGGCCCGGCGATCGCCACCGCGCTGTTCGCCTGCAGCCTGCCGATGCAGGGCTTGTGGTGGCTGGGGCGTCGTTCGGTCACGCCGCTGCCGCCGACGCTGCTGCAATGGTTCCATGAGGTGCGCAACAAGCTGACGGAAGCCGGGCAGGCGGTGGCGCCGCTCGAAGGCACGCCGACCTATCAGTCGTTGGCTGATTTGCTCAAGCGCGCCTTCAAGCAGTTGGACAAAACCTTCCTCGACGATCTGTAAATGAAAAAAGGCCGCGCTGATGCGGCCTTTCTCGTCAAAGCGGCAATAACCCCGGTTTAAATCAAAGAACGGTCGAGTTGTGATTTCCTGCGTTCTTGCGCTGTGCGATGCTCCCGCCATCACACAGAAATGAGGAAATCCTGATGGAAATGACCAACGCCCAGCGGCTGATCCTGTCGAACCAGTACAAGATGATGACCCTGCTCGATCCGGACAACGGCGACCGTTATCGCCGGTTGCAAACCATCGTCGAACGCGGCTTCGGTTTGCAAATGCGCGAACTGGATCGCGACTTCGGCGAACTGAGCGAAGAGGTGTGCCGCACCATCATCAACGTGATGGAGATGCACCATGCGCTGCAGGTTTCCTGGGGCAACCTGAAAGAGAAGCAGGATCTGGACGAGCGCCGCCTGGCGTTTCTCGGCTTCGACGCCGCTACCGAGGCGCGCTACCTGAGCTACGTGCGTTTCCTGGTCAGCACCGAGGGGCGTTATACTCACTTCGATTCCGGTAGCCACGGTTTTAACGCCCAGACCAAAATGTGGGAAAAGTACCAGCGTATGCTGGCGATCTGGCTGGCCTGTCCGCGCCAGTATCACTTGAGCGCCGTTGAGATAGCGCAAATCATCAATGCTTGATTAAGAAGAGGTTTTCTGTGGAGTGTAAGGGTTTTCTGTTCGATCTTGATGGCACCCTGGTGGATTCATTGCCGGCGGTAGAGCGTGCCTGGACGCACTGGGCCGAGCGCCGCGGCGTTGACCCGCAAGCGGTGCTGGACTTCATTCACGGTAAACAGGCCATTACTTCTCTGCGCCACTTTATGCCGGACGAAAGCGAAGCGGAAATTCAGCGCGAGTTCCAACTGCTGGAGCAGGTGGAAGCGCAGGATACCGACGGCGTTCGCGCGCTGCCGGGCGCCATCGCGCTGCTGGAGCGCCTGAACGCGCTCGGCATCCCTTGGGCGATCGTCACCTCCGGTTCGGTGCCAGTGGCCGGCGCTCGCCGCCAGGCCGGCGGTTTGCCGCAGCCGGCGGTGTTCATCACCGCCGAGCAGGTTAAACACGGTAAGCCACAGCCCGATGCCTACCTGCTGGGCGCCGAGCGCCTGGGGCTGGCGCCGCACGAGTGCGTGGTGGTTGAAGACGCGCCGGCCGGCATTCTTTCGGGTCTGGCTGCGGGCTGTCAGGTGATTGCGGTCAACGCCCCGGCCGATGCGCCGAAGCTGGAGCAGGTCGACCTGCGGCTGGATTCGCTGGCGCAGATCGCCGTCGATAAAACGGCGCAGGGCGCGATCGTTCGCCGGCTGGCCTGAGTGGCATTATCTTCACCCTAATTGATTAGACCCCGCTTCGGCGGGGTTTTTTTATGCTATTTTTTAGACCCTTGGACATTTGCCGGATGAGGCCGTTTTGAACAGCGAATTACTGTGGGTGCTGAGTTTACTGCTGATTGCCATCGTGCTGTTTACCACCAACAAGCTGCGGATGGACGTGGTGGCGCTGTTGGTGATTATCGCCTTCGTGCTGAGCGGCACGCTCAGCCTGCAGGAAGCGACGGTCGGTTTCAGCGATCCCAACGTGATTTTGATCGCCGCGCTGTTCGTGATCGGCGAAGGGTTGGTGCGTACCGGCGTGGCCTATCAGGTGGGCGACTGGCTGGTGAAAGTGGCCGGCAGCAGCGAAACCAAAATGTTGATGCTGCTGATGGTGACGGTCGCCGGGCTGGGCGCGTTCATGAGCTCGACCGGCGTGGTGGCGATTTTTATCCCGGTGGTGCTCAGCGTGACGGCCAGAATGAAGATCGCGCCGGGGCGGCTGATGATGCCGCTCAGCTTCGCCGGGCTGATCAGCGGCATGATGACGCTGGTGGCCACGCCGCCCAACATGGTGGTCAACAGCGAACTGGTGCGGGAAGGCATCCATGGTTTCGGTTTCTTCAACGTGACGCCCATTGGCCTGGTGGTGCTGGCGCTGGGCGTCGGCTACATGCTGATCGCCCGGCGTTGGCTGGGCAGCGGTGACACCGGCAAAGCCGGCGACGGCTGGCAGCGTCGCACCTTCCGCGACCTGATCCGTGATTACAAGCTGACCGGCCGCGCGCGGCGGCTGGCTGTCCGCAGCGCTTCGCCGCTGATCGGACGTTCGCTGGATGAACTGCACCTGCGTGCGCGCTATGGTGCCAACGTGGTGGGCATCGAGCGCTGGAAACGCTTCCGGCGGGTGATGGTCAGCGCCTCCGGCAGCACCGAGCTGCGCGAGGGCGACGTCCTCTTGATCGACATGTCGGACAGCCAGGTCGATCTGCGCGAATTCTGCGGCGAGCAGCGGCTGGAGCCGATGGTGCTGCGCGGCGATTACTTCTCTGAACAGTCGCGCAACGTCGGCATGGCCGAAGTGTCGCTGATCCCGGACTCGGCGCTGCTGGGCAAAAGCCTGCGTGAAGCAGCGTTCCGCAGCCGCTACGATCTGAATGTGGTGGGCATCCGCCGCCACGGCGAGACTCTGAGCGGCAAGCTGGTGGACGAGCCGCTGGAGCTGGGCGACATTTTGCTGGTGATCGGCGACTGGAAGGCGATTCGTCAGCTGCAGGCCAAAACCCACGACTTTATCGTGCTCAACCTGCCGGCCGAAGTGGACGAAGTGGCGCCGGCCATCACCCAGGCGCCGCACGCGCTGTTTTGCCTGGCGTTGATGGTGGCGATGATGCTGACCGACGAAATCCCCAACCCGATCGCGGCGTTGATCGCCTGCCTGCTGATGGGCAAGTTCCGCTGTATCGACATGGAGAGCGCCTATAAATCGATCCATTGGCCGAGCATCATTTTGATCGTCGGCATGATGCCGTTCGCGCAGGCGCTGCAAAAGACCGGCGGCGTGGATCTGATCGTTCGCGGGCTGATGGACGTCGCCGGCGGCGCGGGGCCGCGCGTGATGCTGCTGTGCCTGTTCGTCTTGTGCGCCACCATTGGCCTGTTTATTTCCAATACCGCGACGGCGGTGCTGATGGCGCCGATCGCCATTGCCGCCGCGCGCGAAATGGGCGTCTCGCCATACCCGTTCGCGATGATTATCGCCATCGCCGCGTCCGCCGCCTTTATGACGCCGGTCTCTTCACCGGTCAACACGCTGGTGCTGGGGCCGGGCAATTACAAGTTCGGCGATTTCGTGCGTCTCGGCGTGCCGTTCACCCTGTTGGTGATGGCGGTCAGCGTGATTGTGGTGCCGTGGCTCTACGGTTTTTAACGGCGCAGCGAGGCTGCGCCGGTGGGGTTACAGCGAGCTGTCGAGGCTGATTTCGTCCAATGACAGGCTGAAACTGGGAATGAACACGTCCATAAAGTAGTCCATTTCCGGGCTGCGGCGCTGTTCCAGGGTTTTATCCAGCCGCGCCTTGGCCAGGGTGAATTCATTGTTGCCGGCAGAGAGTTCCTCCAGACATTTCAGGTAGGCGCACAGCGCGTCTGCCTGCTTCACTACCTGCTTTTCATCTTCGCTGTAGTAGTGCTCATCGAGAATGGTGCGGAAATCGTTGCGCAGCTCAGCGGGGATCATGTCCAGCAGCTTTTGCTGGGCGATCTTTTCGATCTTCTTGTATTCATGGGCGATCTGCGGATTGTAGTACTTGATCGGCGTCGGCATGTCGCCGGTGATCACTTCGCTGGCGTCGTGATACATCGCTAACAGCGCAACGCGGTCGGCATTGAGGTTGCCGTTGAATTTGCGGTTCTTGATCACCGCCAACGCGTGGGCGACGAAAGCCACCTGCAGACTGTGTTCGGAGACGTTCTCGGTACGCACGTTGCGCATCAGTGGCCAGCGGTTGATCAGTTTCAGGCGGGACAGATGGGCGAAGAAATGGCTCTGGCTCATGGTGCTCTCTTTAACGGCAAGTGAGGGCCCCATTGTGAAGCAGTGACGGCGAATTTTGCAACCGGGCAATAAGAGAAGGGCGCAGCAAGGCGCTGCGCCCCAGGCGATTACTGGTGGTAACCTTCAAGGAAGCGGCCCAGCTTGCCGACCGCCATTTCCAGTTCGTCTACGCGCGGCAGGGTGACGATGCGCACGTGATCCGGGTAAGGCCAGTTGAACGCCGAACCTTGCACCAGCAGCACTTTTTCCTGTAGCAACAGATCCAGCACCAGCTTCTGGTCGTCGTGGATGTTGAAGCGTTTGGCATCGATGCGCGGGAACATGTACAACGCGCCCTGCGGCTTCACGCAAGAGACGCCCGGGATGTCGTTGAGCAATTCCCAGGTGCGGTTGCGTTGTTCGTACAGGCGGCCGCCGGGCTGAATGAATTCGCTGATGCTCTGATAACCGCCCAGCGCGGTCTGAATGGCGTGCTGCATCGGCACGTTGGCGCACAGGCGCATCGAAGCCAGCATCTCCAGCCCTTCGATATAGCCTTTGGCGTGCTTCTTCGGCCCGTTCAGCACCATCCAGCCCTGGCGGAAGCCCGCCACGCGGTAGGTTTTCGACAGGCCGTTGAAGGTCACGGTCAGCAGATCTGGCGCCAGTGCGGCGATCGAGTGGTGTTCGGCGTCGTCGTACAGGATCTTGTCGTAGATCTCGTCGGCGAAGATGATCAGGTTGTGTTGACGGGCGATCTCGACGATCTGTTCCAACAGCGCTTTGCTGTAAACCGCGCCGGTCGGGTTGTTTGGGTTGATGATCACGATACCGCGGGTGCGCGGGGTGATCTTGCTGATGATATCGTCCAGATCCGGGAACCAGCCGGCCTGCTCATCGCACAGGTAGTGCACGGCCTTGCCGCCGGACAGCGATACCGCAGCGGTCCACAGCGGGTAGTCCGGCGCCGGTACCAGCATTTCGTCGCCGCTGTTGAGCAGCGCCTGCATGGATTGGACGATCAGCTCAGAGACGCCATTGCCAATGTAGATATCCTCAACGGTCACGTCACGCATGTTGCGCGCCTGATAGTGCTGCATGATCGCTTTACGCGCCGAGAAGAGGCCCTTGGAGTCGGAGTAGCCTTGCGCCGTGGGCAGATTGCGGATCACGTCGACCAGGATTTCGTCCGGGGCGTCGAAACCGAACGGGGCAGGGTTGCCGATGTTCAGTTTCAGGACTTTGTTGCCTTCTTCTTCAAGACGTTTAGCTTCTTTAAGCACCGGGCCGCGAATGTCATAGCAGACGTTGTCCAGTTTGCTGGATTTCTCAATGGGGGACATAAAAAGTTGAGCCTTTTGCTGGGATAGGGGCGCTCCTACCGTGGGACGCCGCAACCCGCCCAATGTACTCCTGGCGTAGTTGCTTTTGAAGGGTTTTGCACGCCTTTGGTGCAAATGCATGTCGTAACGGGGGATTTTAGTTATGATAAGCAAAGGTAAAGTTATTTTGTGGTTCATAATTTCATGAACTATAATTTTACTAGGGTTTTGTTCTGTTAAATCAAGCGTCGATAAACGAGACGTGCCGGCGATCGCGGCCGGCAGCAGTGAACTGATAAGCCGAAAGGGAGAATAGGCTTCAATAAACTGTAAAGGAACGATAATACCGGAGTAGTCTGATAGCGGGGTGTCGGTTCGCGCACCACACTAAGGAAAATGACATATTTACATTAGCTTTACTTTATATTTTACCTTAAGCATTGTTTATGTGGTTATAAGATTATTATTTAAAGCAAAAATCTTAATGATTGAATTTATTAAATTCATTGAGTAGTCACAAGAAGTCGGTACCGTTAATTATTTATCTTTTTTGCTCTGGAATGCAGTCTGAAGGCCGGTTGATAAGGGTTCTCAGTAGCACGAATGGAGTGGAAATTAGGCAGTATGAATGAGTAAAATCTCAGGTTCGGTGGGGGTTTTCCCTTTTCACCGGTATTCAGTCCCCCGCGTTCTATAAGCACCATCGATAGATCGCATTTTAAAAAGCGATAGAGGTAACGAATCATAAGTAATTTTTTTGCCCTCCACTTATGAGTGGGGTACTGTCATAACAGGCGCCGTCCTTTTCAACGGCGTCTGAGAAACACACCAGGGTAGTAGTTCGTAAATTAGAATTTAAAAAAGTGAAGAATACACTATGACAACTGCAAATCGTCCGATACTTAATCTCGACCTCGATCTGCTAAGAACCTTTGTTGCGGTTGCTGATTTGAATACCTTCGCCGCGGCGGCTGTTGCCGTTTGCCGTACTCAATCAGCCGTCAGTCAACAAATGCAGCGATTAGAGCAACTGGTCGGCAAAGAACTGTTTGCCCGCCATGGGCGCAACAAACTCCTGACTGAGCATGGTATTCAGCTTCTCGGTTATGCCAGGAAGATCCTGCGCTTTAACGACGAAGCCTGTACCTCGCTGATGTACAACAATATAAAAGGTGTTCTGACCATCGGTGCTTCCGACGACACCGCCGATACCATTCTGCCTTTCCTGTTGAACCGCGTGACCGCCATCTATCCGAAGCTGGCCATTGACGTGCGCGTAAAGCGCAGTACGACGATGGTTGATCTGCTGGAAGAGGGCGAGATCGATCTGGCGGTGACCACGGCGGATCCGGCCGGGCACCCGCACATCGTGCTGCGCACGTCGCCGACGCTGTGGTATTGCGCCGCCGATTATCACTATCAGGCCGGCGAACCGATCCCGCTGGTGGTAATGGATGAGCCAAGCCCGTTCCGCGCGCTGGCGATTAAACAGTTGGACGAAGCCGGTATTCCGTGGCGTATCGCCTACGTCGCCTCCACGCTGTCCGCGGTGCGGGCGGCCTGTAAAGCCGGCCTGGGCGTGACCGCACGGCCGATCGAGATGATGAGCCCCGATCTGCGGGTGCTGGGCGCGGTGGAAGGTTTGCCGCCGCTGCCGGATACCCAGTATGCGCTGTGCAAAAACGCGCAGTGCAGCAACGAGCTGGCGATGGCCATCTTCAGCGCGATGCAGGGTGGCAATGACGGCTATGGCTTCAACGGTGCGGAAGGCGGTCTCCAGAGCGATCAGGATGACGCCAGCCTGGTGGACGAAGAAGAATAACGTCGCGGCGCGATATCTGATGAAAAACCTCTGCTTCGGCGGAGGTTTTTTTTGCCCTTTTTTACCTAAAAATTTATTTATATGTATTTGGCTTGTATTTTCAATTGAGTTGGCTGTTTTGTTAACTTTTAAGCGTTAATGAAAAGAGAGTTTGGCCGGGTTTAATACGCTAAGTTCGTTTTTTGAGCAATAAGATTGAATGGGTTAAAGGCATGGTAATAGCAGGGGTATTTTGTTAGCTTATAGCGGCCGTTTTTGCGGCTCAATTTGAGGAAAATTGTTAAAGGGCCACACTTTTTTTGAGGATTTATGCTGAAAACGTGTCCTGGATCAAAAAAATACCCCTAGGTAGTGAGTGGAAGAACAGGGAATTCCTGAGACAATGGTATAGTAAAACTGAAATGTGCATGTTGGTTTATATCTATCTGTTTCTACACAAAAATTAACTGACACGATTTAGCCTGTCCCTGGCGCATCAAATGTTAATCAAATGATACGTATGTAAACTAGTGTGTAGATACTTTTGTCAAAGTTGACAAAAGGTTATAGAAAGGAGTAAAAAGCCCACAGAAAAACGCTGCCTAACTCGCTGTAAAAGCAGTTTGTTTGTGTGGTTATTTATCCTTCCCTTAAATCGATGTGGCGCACTAACTGCCGGTGACAAGAGCAGTGCGATCGACGCCACTTTTGATGAGTAAGCATAGAGTATGTCAACAACCACTGAAGTTATCGCTCATCACTGGGCGCTCGCCGTATTTCTCGTTGTGGCTATCGGGCTCTGCGGCTTAATGCTGCTGGGCGCGTTCTTCTTGGGCGGGAGAGCCCGGGCGCGCGCCAAACACACCCCGTTTGAATCAGGCATCGACTCGGTCGGCACGGCGCGCATGCGCTTGTCCGCCAAGTTCTACCTGGTGGCCATGTTCTTCGTTATTTTCGACGTTGAAGCCTTATACCTGTATGCCTGGTCGGTCTCGGTTCGCGAGAGCGGTTGGGTAGGCTTTATCGAAGCCGCCATTTTCATTTTGGTGCTATTGGCCGGTCTGGTTTATCTGGTGCGCATCGGCGCGTTGGATTGGACTCCGGCGCGTTCCCAACGCCGCAGCAAACCGAGCACGATCACTAACACCAACAGTCATCCGCAGTAACAGCGAGGCATTAAGATGGACTATACGCTCACCCGCATAGACCCGAACGGTGAGAACGACCGTTATCCCCTGCAAAAACAGGAGATCGTCGCCGATCCCCTGGAACAACAGGTCCACCGCACGGTTTACATGGGTAAACTCGAACATGCGCTGCATGACATGGTGAACTGGGGGCGTAAAAACTCTATTTGGCCGTATAACTTCGGCCTTTCGTGCTGTTACGTGGAGATGGTGACGTCGTTTACCGCCGTTCACGACGTGGCGCGTTTCGGTGCGGAAGTGTTGCGCGCCTCCCCGCGTCAGGCTGACCTGATGGTGGTGGCCGGTACCTGTTTCACCAAGATGGCCCCGGTCATCCAGCGCCTGTACGAGCAGATGCTGGAACCGAAGTGGGTGATCTCGATGGGCGCCTGCGCCAACTCCGGTGGTATGTACGACATCTATTCCGTGGTGCAGGGCGTGGACAAGTTCCTGCCGGTCGACGTGTACATTCCCGGCTGCCCACCGCGTCCGGAAGCCTACATGCAAGCGCTGATGCTGCTGCAGGAATCTATCGGCAAAGAACGTCGCCCGCTGTCGTGGGTTGTCGGCGATCAGGGCGTTTACCGCGCCAATATGCAGTCTGAAAGAGAGCGTAAACACGGCGAGCGCATCGCGGTGACCAACCTCCGGACGCCTGACGAGATTTAAGACGTTCATTTAACGTCCATCTTAGTGCGCTATTGGTTAACACAGCGAAAAGTGAAACTTGCGGCGAATAACCCTTTAGTGTGGTGAAAAAAAATTATGACAGATTTGACGACGCACGACGCCTTGCCTGCCTGGCAGACCCGAGATCACCTTGACGACCCGGTGATCGGCGAACTGCGCAACCGTTTTGGGCCGGAAGCCTTTACTGTTCAGGCCACCCGTACCGGCATGCCCGTGGTATGGGTTAAACCTGACCAGTTACTGGAAGTAATGACGTTCCTGAGAAAACAGCCGAAGCCGTATGTCATGCTGTTCGATCTGCATGGCGTGGACGAACGTCTTCGCACCCACCGCGACGGCCTGCCCGCTGCGGATTTCTCCGTTTTCTACCATCTGATTTCCATCGAGCGCAACCGCGACATCATGTTGAAGGTGGCGCTGTCTGAAAAAGACCTGCACGTGCCCACGGCGACCAAGGTATTCCCGAACGCCAACTGGTATGAGCGCGAAACCTGGGAAATGTTCGGCATCACCTTCGACGGCCACCCGCACCTGTCGCGCATCATGATGCCGCAGACCTGGGAAGGGCACCCGCTGCGCAAGGACTACCCGGCGCGCGCCACCGAATTCGATCCTTTCGTGCTGACCAAGCAGAAAGAAGATCTGGAGATGGAAGCGCTGACCTTCAAGCCGGAAGACTGGGGCATGAAGCGCGGCACCGAGAACGAAGACTTCATGTTCCTCAACCTCGGCCCGAACCACCCGTCTGCGCACGGTGCGTTCCGCATCATTCTGCAGCTGGACGGCGAAGAGATCGTCGACTGCGTGCCGGACATCGGTTATCACCACCGCGGCGCCGAGAAGATGGGCGAGCGTCAATCCTGGCACAGCTACATTCCGTACACCGACCGCATCGAGTATCTCGGCGGCTGCGTGAACGAAATGCCTTACGTGCTGGCGGTCGAGAAGCTGGCCGGCATTAAGGTGCCTGAGCGCGTCGACACTATCCGCGTGATGCTGTCCGAGCTGTTCCGTATCAACAGCCACCTGCTGTATATCTCCACCTTTATTCAGGACGTCGGCGCGATGACCCCGGTGTTCTTCGCCTTTACCGACCGTCAGAAAATCTACGATCTGGTGGAAGCGATCACCGGCTTCCGTATGCACCCGGCCTGGTTCCGCATCGGCGGCGTCGCGCACGATCTGCCGCGCGGTTGGGATCGCCTGCTGCGTGAATTCCTCGACTGGATGCCGAAACGTCTGGATTCTTACGTGAAAGCGGCGCTGAAGAACAGCATCCTGAAAGGCCGTTCCATCGGCGTAGCGTCTTACAACGCCAAGGAAGCGCTGGAGTGGGGTGTGACCGGTGCCGGCCTGCGTGCTACCGGCGTTGAGTTCGACGTGCGTAAATGGCGTCCTTACTCCGGCTATGAGAACTTCGACTTCGAAGTGCCAGTGGGCGACGGCAACAGCGACTGCTACACCCGCGTGATGCTGAAGGTGGAAGAGCTGCGCCAGAGCCTGCGCATCCTCGAACAGTGCCTGAACAACATGCCGGAAGGCCCGTTCAAGGCCGATCACCCGCTGACCACGCCGCCGCCGAAAGAGCGCACGCTGCAGCACATTGAAACGCTGATCACCCACTTCCTGCAGGTTTCCTGGGGCCCGGTGATGCCAGCCAACGAATCATTCCAGATGATTGAAGCCACCAAAGGGATCAACAGCTACTACCTGACCAGCGACGGCAGCACCATGAGCTACCGCACCCGGGTACGTACGCCGAGCTTTGCGCACCTGCAGCAGATCCCATCGGTCATCCGAGGCAGCCTGGTTTCCGACCTGATCGTCTATCTGGGTAGTATCGATTTTGTAATGTCAGATGTGGACCGCTAACTATGCATGATCAAAAAGACAATCACGCAGTCAACGATGCGCTCGAGCCCATCAATGCAGCCGCTCCTCAGAGCGGCGTTGATGCATTTGTACTGAGCGCGGAAGAACGTGATGCGATCGAGCACGAAAAGCACCATTACGAGGATCCGCGCGCCGCTTCCATCGAAGCACTGAAAATTGTGCAGAAGCAGCGCGGCTGGGTTCCGGACGGTGCGATTTACGCCATCGCGGAAGTGCTGGGCATCCCCGCCAGCGACGTAGAAGGCGTGGCCACGTTCTACAGCCAGATTTTCCGTCAGCCAGTAGGACGTCACGTGATCCGTTATTGTGACAGCGTTGTTTGTCACATCACCGGTTACCAGGGCATTCAGGCCGCTATCGAGAAGAAGCTGAACATCAAGCCGGGTCAAACCACTTTTGATGGCCGCTTCACGCTGCTGCCGACTTGCTGTCTGGGCAACTGCGATAAAGGGCCGACCATGATGATTGATGAGGACACTCACAGTCAGTTGAAGCCTGAAGATATCGAGACGCTACTGGAGCAGTATCAATGACCAAGCACATTGTACGCACTCCCGAAACGCATCCGCTGACCTGGCGTCTGCGCGATGACAAGCAGCCGCTGTGGCTGGACGAATACCGCAGCAAAAACGGCTATGCCGGCGCAGAAAAGGCCCTCAAAGGCCTGGCCCCGGACGAGATCGTCGGCCTGGTGAAAGACTCCGGGCTGAAGGGCCGTGGCGGCGCGGGCTTCTCCACCGGTTTGAAGTGGAGCCTGATGCCGAAAGACGAATCCATGAACATCCGTTACCTGCTGTGTAACGCCGATGAGATGGAGCCGGGCACCTATAAAGATCGTCTGCTGATGGAGCAGCTGCCGCACCTGCTGGTGGAAGGCATGCTGATCTCCGCGTTCGCGCTGAAAGCCTACCGCGGTTACATCTTCCTGCGCGGCGAATATATCGAAGCAGCGGCGCATCTGCGTCGCGCCATCGCGGAAGCCACCGAAGCCGGCTATCTGGGCAAGAACATTCTCGGCACCGGATTTGATTTCGAGCTGATCGTGCACACCGGCGCCGGCCGTTACATCTGCGGCGAAGAAACTGCGCTGATCAACTCGCTGGAAGGCCGCCGCGCCAACCCGCGTTCCAAGCCGCCATTCCCGGCCAGTGCCGGCGTCTGGGGCAAGCCGACCTGCGTCAACAACGTCGAAACGCTGTGCAACGTGCCGGCCATTTTGGCGAACGGCGTGGAGTGGTACACCGGCATCTCCGGCAGTGAAGACAAAGGCACCAAGCTGATGGGCTTCTCCGGCCGGGTGAAAAATCCGGGCGTCTGGGAGCTGCCGTTCGGCACTACCGCGCGCGAGATCCTGGAAGACTACGCCGGCGGCATGCGCGACGGTCTGCGTTTCAAAGCCTGGCAGCCGGGCGGCGCGGGCACCGACTTCCTGACCGCCGATCACCTCGACCTGCCGATGGAATACGGCGCGATCGGCAAAGCCGGCAGCCGTCTCGGCACCGCGCTGGCGATGGCGGTAGACCACGAGATCGGCATGGTGCCGCTGGTGCGTAACCTGGAAGAGTTCTTCGCCCGCGAGTCCTGCGGCTGGTGTACGCCATGCCGCGACGGCCTGCCGTGGAGCGTGAAGATCCTGCGTGCGTTGGAAAACGGCGAAGGGCAGCCGGGGGATATCGAAACCCTCGAACAGCTGTGCCGCTCCCTCGGCCCGGGCAAAACCTTCTGCGCCCACGCGCCAGGTGCCGTAGAGCCACTGCAAAGCGCGATTAAATATTTCCGTGAAGAGTTCGAGGCGGGTATCGCCGTGCAGCACTTCGGCAACGCCCATGCGATTGGCGGCATTCAGCCGAACAATCTGCTGAAGCAGCGCTGGTAAGCCGAACTCGCCCGAACACGGCCAGAATTTTTGATTAACGCCTGCCGCAAGGCAGGCCACTTGGAAGCATGCTGACTATGGCTACGATTCATGTAGACGGCAAAGAGTATGAGGTAGACGGGGCGGACAACCTGCTGCAGGCTTGTCTTTCCCTCGGCCTTGATATTCCTTACTTTTGCTGGCATCCGGCGCTGGGAAGCGTCGGCGCTTGCCGCCAATGTGCGGTAAAGCAATACCAAAACGCGGAAGATACGCGCGGCCGTTTGGTGATGTCCTGTATGACCCCGGCATCCGATGGCACCTTCATCTCCATCGATGACGGCGAAGCGAAGCAGTTCCGTGAAAGCGTGGTCGAGTGGTTGATGACCAACCACCCGCACGATTGCCCGGTCTGTGAAGAAGGCGGTAACTGTCACCTGCAGGATATGACGGTAATGACCGGCCACAGCTTCCGCCGCTACCGCTTCACCAAGCGTACCCACAACAACCAGGAGCTGGGGCCGTTTATCTCGCACGAGATGAACCGCTGCATCGCCTGCTACCGCTGCGTGCGTTACTACAAAGACTATGCGGACGGCACCGACTTCGGCGTGTACGGCGCGCACGACAACGTCTACTTCGGTCGCCCGGAAAGCGGCACGCTGGAAAGCGAGTTCTCCGGCAACCTGGTGGAAGTGTGCCCGACCGGCGTATTCACCGACAAAACGCACTCCGAACGCTACAACCGTAAATGGGACATGCAGTTCGCGCCGAGCATTTGCCAGCAGTGCAGCATCGGCTGTAACACCAGCCCGGGCGAACGCTATGGCGAGCTGCGCCGTATCGAAAACCGTTACAACGGCAGCGTGAACCACTACTTCCTGTGCGACCGCGGTCGTTTCGGTTACGGCTACGTCAACCAGAAAGATCGTCCGCGTCAACCGCAGCAGCTGCGCGGCGATGACTGGATCACCCTGAACGCCGAGCAGGCGATGCAGGGCGCGGCGGACATCCTGCGTCAGGCGAAGAAAACCATCGGCATCGGCTCCCCGCGCGCCAGCCTGGAAAGCAACTTCGCACTGCGCGAGCTGGTCGGCGCCGAGAACTACTACACCGGGATCGCTCAGGCGGAGCAATCACGCCTGGCGCTGATGCTGAACGTGCTGAAAAACGGCGGCGTCCATACGCCGGCGCTGCGTGAGATCGAAGATTACGACGCGGTGCTGGTGCTGGGCGAAGACCTGACGCAAACCGGTGCGCGTATCGCGCTGTCCGTGCGCCAGGCCGTCAAGGGAAAAGCTCGCGCGATGGCGGCGGCGCAACGTGTTGCCGACTGGCAGATCGCGGCGGTGCAGAACATCGGTCAGCACGCCAAGTACCCGCTGTTCACCACTAACATCGACAACACCCGCCTGGACGACATTGCCGCCTGGAACTACCGCGCGCC
This sequence comes from Serratia sp. PL7, assembly GCF_945957435.1. Classification (NCBI taxonomy): domain Bacteria; kingdom Pseudomonadati; phylum Pseudomonadota; class Gammaproteobacteria; order Enterobacterales; family Yersiniaceae; genus Serratia; species Serratia sp. PL7. The sequence continues at coordinate 193,026 of NZ_CAMFLB010000001.1, forward strand.
GGTGGACGAGCAGGCACGCTTCGGCTTCGCCATCGCGCACGCGCTGGATAGCGCAGCGCCGGCGGTGAACGATCTGGCCGACGGCCTGAACAAGAAAGTCGATATCATCGTGCAGGCGCTGACCGGCGCACGCAAACCGCTTATCGTGACCGGCAGCAACGCCGGCAGCGAAGCCATCATCGAAGCGGCGGCCAACATCGCCAAAGCGTTGAAGGGCCGCGGTTCCGATGTCGGCATCACCTTCGTGGCGGGCGCTGCCAACAGCATGGGCCTGGCGATGATCGGCGGCGGTTCGCTCGATCAAGCGCTGGAACAGCTGGCGAGTGGCGCAGCCGACACCGCCATCGTGATGGAAAACGATCTCTATCGTCATGCGCCGGCGGCGCAGGTGGACGCAGCGTTGGCCAAGGTCAACAACCTGATCGTCGCCGACCACCAGCGCACCGCGATCATGGACAAAGCCAACCTGATCCTCTCCTCGGCCAGCTTCGCCGAGAGCGACGGTACGCTGATCAACCAGGAAGGCCGCGCGCAGCGCTTCTTCCAGGTATACGATCCGGCTTACTATGACGACGCCAAGAAAAATCAGTTCACCGTGATGCTGGAAAGCTGGCGCTGGATGCACTCGCTGCACTCCACCTACACCAGCCGCCACGTGGACTGGACCCAGCTCGATGACGTGATCGCCGCTTGCGTCGCCGCATTGCCGCAGCTGCAGGGCATCGTCGATGCCGCGCCGGACGCGACGTTCCGCATTCGCGGTCAGAAGCTGGCGCGTTCGCCGCACCGTTCCAGCGGCCGTACCGCCATGCGCGCCAACATCAGCGTGCACGAGCCGCGTCAGCCGCAGGATAAAGACACCATGTTCGCCTTCTCGATGGAAGGGAATAACAGCCCGCTGGCCGATCGTCAGCAGATCCCGTTCGCCTGGGCGCCAGGCTGGAACTCACCGCAGGCATGGAACAAGTTCCAGGCCGAAGTGGGCGGCAAACTGCGCCACGGCGATCCGGGCGTGCGCCTGATCGAAGCGGGGGAGGGCAGCCTCGGTTACTTCGACCGCGTGCCAGCCGCCTTCAATCCGAACGACGGCTGGCGTGTCGCGCCTTACTACCACCTGTTCGGCAGCGATGAAATGTCGCAGCGCTCTCACGTGATCCAGCAGCGCATGCCAGAAGCCTACGTGATGGTCAACCCGGCCGACGCGGCGACGCTTGGCGTCAACGCGGGCAGCCTGGTGGAGTTCAGCTGCGCGGGCCAGACCTTGCGTCTGCCGGTGCGTCTGAGTGAAACCCTGACCCAGGGCCAGGTTGGTTTGCCGCTCGGCTTGCCAGGGATCCCGCCGATCTTGGTGGGTGCTAAGGTAGACAATCTGCGGGAGGCGGCACGATGAGCTGGTTTACCCCTGAGGTGATCGACATTCTGATCGCCATTCTTAAAGCGGTCGTGATCCTGTTGGTGGTCGTGGCATGCGGGGCATTCATGAGCTTCGGCGAACGCCGCCTGCTCGGCCTGTTCCAGAACCGCTACGGACCGAACCGCGTAGGCTGGGGCGGCTCGCTGCAGCTGGTCGCCGACATGATCAAAATGTTCTTCAAGGAAGACTGGGTACCGAGATTCTCCGACCGGGTGATCTTCACCCTGGCGCCGATGATCGCCTTTACTTCCCTGTTGCTGGCATTTGCCATCGTTCCGGTCAGCCCGACCTGGGCGGTGTCCGATCTCAACATCGGCATTCTGTTCTTCCTGATGATGGCCGGCCTGGCGGTGTACGCCGTGCTGTTCGCCGGATGGTCGAGCAACAACAAATACTCGCTGTTGGGCGCGATGCGCGCCTCCGCGCAAACCCTGAGCTACGAAGTGTTCATCGGCCTGTCGCTGATGGGCGTGGTGATGCAGGCGGATTCGTTCAACATGCAGGCCATCGTTGAATCCCAGGCGCACGTCTGGAACGTCATTCCGCAGTTCTTCGGCTTCGTGACCTTTGCGATCGCCGGCGTGGCGGTGTGTCACCGCCACCCGTTTGACCAGCCGGAAGCCGAGCAGGAACTGGCTGACGGTTACCACATCGAATATTCCGGCATGAAGTTCGGTCTGTTCTTCGTGGGGGAATACATCGGTATCGTCACCGTGTCCGCCCTGATTGTGACGTTGTTCTTCGGCGGCTGGCAGGGTCCGTTCCTGCCGCCATTCATCTGGTTCGCGTTGAAAACGGCCTTCTTCATGATGATGTTCATCCTGATCCGTGCCGCGTTGCCGCGTCCGCGTTATGACCAGGTGATGTCCTTCGGCTGGAAAGTGTGCCTGCCGCTGACGCTGCTGAACCTGCTGGCAACCGCCGCGGTCATTTTGTACAACGCTCAATAAGGGGTGAATAAACCATGACATTGAAAGAGTTAGTGGTTGGTTTCGGCACCCAGGTGCGCAGCATTTGGATGATTGGCATGCATGCCTTCGCCAAGCGCGAAACCCAGATGTATCCGGAAGAACCGGTTTACCTCCCGCCGCGCTACCGCGGCCGCATCGTGCTGACGCGCGATCCGGACGGCGAAGAGCGCTGCGTCGCCTGTAACCTGTGTGCGGTTGCCTGCCCGGTCGGCTGTATCTCGCTGCAAAAAGCGGAACAGAAAGACGGCCGTTGGTATCCGGAGTTCTTCCGCATCAACTTCTCGCGCTGCATTTTCTGTGGCCTGTGCGAAGAGGCTTGCCCGACTACCGCTATCCAGCTGACGCCGGATTTCGAACTGGGTGAGTACAAGCGTCAGGATCTGGTGTACGAAAAAGAAGATCTGTTGATCTCGGGGCCGGGTAAATATCCGGAATATAACTTCTACCGGATGGCCGGTATGGCGATTGACGGCAAAGCCAAAGGCGAAGCCGAAAACGAAGCCAAACCGATCGACGTCAAAGGTCTGTTGCCCTAAGGAGCCAGCAAGCATGGAAATTGCATTTTATCTGGCAGGTTTGATTGCGGTGGCCGCGACGATTCGCGTGATCACCCATACCAACCCTGTGCATGCGCTGCTGTATCTGATCGTCTCGTTACTGGCGATCTCGGCAGTCTTCTTCTCTCTCGGTGCCTACTTTGCCGCCGCGTTGGAAATCATCGTCTATGCGGGCGCCATCATGGTGCTGTTCGTGTTCGTGGTGATGATGCTGAACCTCGGCAACGTGCAGCAGCAAGAACGCGACTGGATGAAGCCGACGGTGTGGATCGGGCCTGGCCTGTTGTCACTGGCGCTGCTGGTGGTATTGATCGTCGCGATCCGCAGCGTATCCGATCAGGGTATCAGCGGCGAGATGGTCGACGCGAAGGCGGTGGGCATCAGCCTGTTCGGGCCTTACGTACTGGCGGTTGAGCTGGCTTCAATGCTGCTGCTGGCGGGTCTGGTTGTCGCCTTCCATATCGGCCGCGAGCACAAGCCTGGCGAGGTGCTGAGCAACGCGCCGGCGAGTGGCGAAATGGCGAGAAGAAAATCGGAGGAGCAAGCATGATCCCTCTTCAACATGGCCTGATCCTGGCGGCTATCCTGTTTGTGCTGGGGCTGACCGGGCTGCTGGTGCGCCGCAACCTGCTGTTTATGCTGATCAGCCTGGAAGTGATGATCAACGCTGCGGCGTTGGCGTTTATCGTGGCGGGAAGCTACTGGGGCCAGGCGGACGGGCAGGTGATGTACATCCTGGCGATCAGCCTGGCGGCAGCCGAGGCCAGTATCGGCCTGGCGCTGCTGCTGCAGCTCTACCGTCGTCGTCATACCCTGAATATTGATACTGTCAGTGAGATGCGCGGATGAACCTATTATATTTAACAATTCTGCTACCGCTGATCGGGTTCCTGCTGTTGGCATTTTCCCGCGGTCGTTGGTCTGAAAACACGGCGGCCACCGTCGGCGTGGGTTCTATCGGCCTGGCTGCGCTGGTCACGGTGTATGTGGCGATGGATTTCTTCGCCCAGAAAGCCGCCGGCGTGCAGCTGTTCGAGCAAAGCCTGTGGACCTGGATGGCCGTCGGTAACTTCAATATCGGCGTGACCCTGGTGCTGGACGGCCTGTCGCTGACCATGCTGTCGGTGGTCACCGGCGTCGGCTTCTTCATCCACATGTTCGCTTCCTGGTACATGCGCGGTGAAGAGGGCTATTCGCGCTTCTTCGCTTACACCAACCTGTTTATCGCCAGCATGGTGGTATTGGTGCTGGCGGACAACCTGCTGCTGATGTATCTGGGTTGGGAAGGCGTGGGCCTGTGCAGCTACCTGTTGATCGGTTTCTACTATAAAGATCCGGCCAACGGCGCGGCGGCGATGAAAGCCTTTATCGTCACCCGCGTGGGCGACGTGTTCCTGGCGTTCGCGCTGTTCATCCTCTACAACGAGCTGGGCACGCTGAACATCCGCGAGCTGATGATCCTGGCGCCGCAGAAACTGGCGGTGGGCGACACGGCCATCACCTGGGCGACCCTGATGCTGCTGGGCGGCGCGGTCGGTAAATCGGCGCAGCTGCCGTTGCAAACCTGGTTGGCGGACGCGATGGCGGGCCCAACCCCGGTTTCCGCACTGATCCACGCGGCGACCATGGTGACCGCGGGCGTCTATCTGATCGCCCGTACGCACGGCCTGTTCCTGATGGCGCCGGAAGTGCTGCACCTGGTGGGCATCGTCGGTGCGGTCACTCTGCTGCTGGCCGGCTTCGCCGCGCTGGTGCAGACCGACATCAAGCGCGTGCTCGCTTACTCCACCATGAGCCAGATCGGTTACATGTTCCTGGCACTGGGCGTGCAGGCATGGGACGCGGCGATCTTCCACCTGATGACCCACGCGTTCTTCAAGGCGCTGCTGTTCCTGTCGTCCGGTTCGGTGATCCTGGCTTGCCACCACGAGCAAAACATCTTCAAGATGGGCGGCCTGCGCAAGAGCATCCCGCTGGTGTACGTCTGCTTCCTGGTGGGCGGCGCGGCGCTGTCTGCGTTGCCGCTGGTCACGGCCGGCTTCTTCAGTAAGGACGAGATCCTGGCGGGCGCGATGGCCAACGGTCACATCAACCTGATGGTTGCCGGCTTGGTTGGTGCGTTCATGACCTCGCTGTACACCTTCCGTATGATTTTCATCGTGTTCCATGGCGAAGAGAAAATCAAAGCGCATGCCGGTAAAGGCATCACTCACCACCTGCCACTGCTGGTTCTGCTGGTGCTGTCTACCTTCGTCGGCGCGATGATCGTGCCGCCGTTGCAGGGCGTGCTGCCGGATACCACCGAACTGGCGCACGGCAGCGTGCTGACGCTGGAAATCACCTCTGGCGTGGTGGCTATCGTCGGCATTCTGCTGGCGGCCGCGCTGTGGCTGGGCAAACGCAGCCTGGTCAACAGCATCGCCAACAGCGCGCCGGGTCGTTTCTTCTCGACCTGGTGGTTCCATGCCTGGGGCTTCGACTGGCTGTATGACAAAGTGTTCGTCAAGCCGTATCTGGGCATTGCGAAGCTGCTGCAGCGTGATCCGCTGAACTCGCTGATGAACCTGCCGGCCGTCTTCTCCCGCTGGGGGAACCGCGGTCTGACGGTGAGCGAGAACGGTCAGGTGCGTTGGTATATAGCGTCTATGGGTGTGGGTGCAGTGGTCGTATTGGCTCTGTTGATTTTGGTTTAATTGAATAATTTAAACAGACGCATTTTTCGGGCGTAGCGCCGGGCAGGCGCTACGTACAAAGTTTGAAATTATTCGTATAAGGGACACAAAACGCCATGCTATTACCTTGGCTAATTCTTATCCCCTTTATCGGCGGTCTGCTGTGCTGGCAGCTTGAGCGCTTCGGTACTAAGGTGCCGCGCTGGATAGCGCTGATCGCAATGGGGCTGACGTTGGCGCTCTCTCTGCAGTTGTGGATGCAGGGCGGCTATACCTTGACCACGCCGAAAGGCATTCCGCAGTGGCAGAGCGAATTCCTGCTGCCGTGGATCCCGCGCTTCGGCATCTCCATCCACCTGGCGCTGGACGGTCTGTCGCTGCTGATGGTGGTGTTGACCGGTCTGCTGGGCGTGCTGGCGATCCTCTGTTCCTGGCGTGAAATCCAGAAGTATCAGGGCTTCTTCCACCTCAACCTGCTGTGGATCCTGGGCGGCGTTATCGGTGTGTTCCTCGCCATCGACATGTTCCTGTTCTTCTTCTTCTGGGAAATGATGTTGGTGCCGATGTACTTCCTGATCGCGCTGTGGGGGCACAAAGCGTCGGACGGTAAAACCCGTATCACCGCGGCGACCAAGTTCTTCATCTACACCCAGGCCAGCGGTCTGGTGATGCTGATTGCGATCCTGGGCCTGGTGTTCGTGCATTACAACGCCACCGGCGTGTGGACCTTCGATTACGAAGACCTGCTGCAAACGCCGATGTCCCACAACGTGCAATATCTGCTGATGCTGGGCTTCTTCATCGCCTTCGCGGTGAAAATGCCGGTGGTGCCGCTGCACGGCTGGTTGCCGGACGCGCACAGCCAGGCACCGACCGCAGGTTCCGTCGACCTGGCGGGCATCTTGCTGAAAACCGCGGCCTACGGCCTGCTGCGTTTCAGCCTGCCGCTGTTCCCTGAGGCTTCGCACGAGTTCGCGCCAATCGCCATGTGGCTGGGCGTGATCGGCATCTTCTACGGCGCCTGGATGGCGTTCGCGCAGACCGACATCAAGCGTCTTATCGCCTACACCTCGGTATCGCACATGGGCTTCGTGTTGATTGCCATCTACACCGGCAGCCAGCTGGCTTACCAGGGCGCCGTGATCCAGATGATCGCGCACGGTCTGTCCGCCGCCGGTATGTTTATTATCTGCGGCCAGCTGTATGAGCGTCTGCATACCCGCGACATGCGTCAGATGGGCGGCCTGTGGGGGCGTATCAAGTTCATCCCTGCGCTGTCGCTGTTCTTCGCCGTGGCTACGCTGGGGATGCCGGGTACCGGTAACTTCGTCGGTGAATTCATGATTCTGTTCGGCAGCTACCAGGTGGTGCCGGTGATCACCGTGATCTCTACCTTCGGTCTGGTGTTCGCTTCGGTTTACTCGCTGATCATGATGCAGCGCGCTTACTACGGTGCGCCTAAATCCGACCAGCCGCTGCAGGGCATGACCGCGCGCGAACTGTTCATCATTCTGCTGCTGGTGGTGTTGCTGGTTCTGCTGGGGGTTTACCCGCAGCCGATTCTGGATACTTCCAACGCGGCGATGAGCAACGTGCAACACTGGTTTGGTTCGTCAGTTTCAGCAATTTCAACAACAAGGCCGTAATTCGCCATGACAATAACTCCTCAACAACTGATCGCACTGCTGCCGCTGTTGATCGTCGGATTGACGGTGGTGGTTGTGATGCTAGGCATTGCGTGGCGACGCGACCACTTTATCAACGCCACCCTGACCGTGATCGGTCTCAACCTGGCGCTGCTTTCGCTGTACTTTGTCGGCCAGGCAGGCCCAATGGACGTCACCCCGCTGCTGCGGGTTGACGGTTACTCGATGTTCTACACCGGGCTGGTGCTGCTGGCGAGTCTGGCGACCTGCACCTTCGCCTATCCGTGGCTGGTCGGCTATCCGGATAACCGCGAAGAGTTCTACTTGCTGGTGCTGATCGCCGCCATGGGCGGCATCCTGCTGGCGAGCGCCAACCATCTGGCTTCGCTGTTCATCGGTATCGAGCTGATCTCGCTGCCGCTGTTCGGCCTGGTGGGCTACGCCTATCGTCAGAAGCGCCCGCTGGAAGCTGCCATCAAGTACATGCTGCTGTCCGCCGCCGCGTCGTCGTTCCTGCTGTTCGGCATGGCGCTGCTGTACGCTGAATCCGGCGATCTGTCGCTGGCCGGCCTCGGCAAGAGCCTGCAGGAAAACATGATGCACCAGCCGCTGATCCTGGCCGGTATGGGCATGATGATCGTCGGTCTGGGCTTCAAGCTGTCGCTGGTGCCGTTCCAACTGTGGACGCCGGACGTGTATCAGGGCGCGCCTGCGCCGGTCTCGACCTTCCTGGCAACCGCCAGCAAGATTGCGATCTTCGCGGTCGTGATGCGTCTGTTCCTGTATGCCCCGGCCGCCGACAACGAAGCGCTGCGTCTGGTGCTGTCGATCATCGCGTTCTGCTCTATCTTGTTCGGTAACCTGATGGCCATCAGCCAGACCAACATCAAGCGTCTGCTGGGCTACTCGTCGATCGCTCACCTGGGCTACCTGCTGGTGGCGCTGATTGCGGTGCAAACCCATCAGCTGTCGCTGGAAACCGCCGGCGTTTACCTGGCCGGTTACCTGTTCAGCAGCCTGGGCGCCTTCGGCGTGGTCAGCCTGATGTCCAGCCCGTACCGCGGCCCGGATGCGGATTCGCTGTTCTCTTACCGTGGTCTGTTCTGGCATAAGCCAATCTTGTCCGCGGTAATGACGGTGATGATGCTGTCGCTGGCCGGTATCCCGATGACGCTGGGCTTTATCGGTAAGTTCTTCGTGATCGCGATGGGCGTCAGCGCACACCTGTGGTGGCTGACCGGCGCAGTCGTGGTAGGCAGCGCCATTGGCCTGTACTACTACCTGCGCGTGACTGTCAGCCTGTTCCTCAGCGCGCCGGAATCGCTGCAGCGCGACACCCCGAACAACTGGGCGTTGACTGCCGGTGGCGTCGTGGTGCTGATCTCAGCCGCGCTGGTGCTGCTGTTGGGGGTTTATCCTCAGCCGCTGATTTCGCTGGTGCAGATGGCGCAGCCGACGTTCTGATAACGCTTCAGACGGTAAAAAGGTCGCTTCGGCGGCCTTTTTTATGGAGAAACGGCACTTAGCCGTAATGGGCGCTAAACGACGTTTCCAGCGCCTGCACCACCGCGCGCACGCGGGCGGCACGCTGCAAATCGGGATGCAGCACCAGCCAGATATCCACCCAGTCTTTATTCTCTGGCAACAGGCGCACCAGCTCCGGGTCTTTATCCGCCAGAAACGCGGAGAGCAGGCCGATGCCTAGCCCGCTGCGAGTGGCGGAGCGCAGCAGCAGCTGTGAATTGCATTGCAGCACGACGTTGGGCTCGTGCAGGGCTTCGCCGCAGAAATTGTTCCAGTGGCGCGGCACCAGCTCGCGCGGGAACATCAGCAGATCGTGACCGCGCAGCTGCTCGCCTTTGACCGGCATACCTCGCAGAGCCAGATAGTGCGGGCTGGCGTACAGGCCCATCTCGATGGTGGCCAGCCGCTTGATGATCAGTTCATCGTCATCGGGGCGTGCACCGCGGATCGCCAGATCCGCGCCGTGATAAGAGATATCGGCGATGTTCAGTGCCGTCAACAGCGTGACGGTGATGGCCGGATAGCGTTCCCGCAGATCTTGCAGCGCGGGTATCACGAAGGCTTCGGCCAGGGTATCGGTGGTGGCGATGCTCACGTGGCCGTGCAGGCTGTCATCGCCGCTGGCGGCTTTGCGGTTGATCGCCTGCACCGCATTCTCCATCTTCATCACGTCCGCCAGCATTTCTTCCCCCAACGGGCTGAGGGCGAAGGATTTCGGCGTGCGGATAAACAGCTTGGAACCGAGAGCGTCTTCGAAAGCGGAGAGCCGTCGACCGACGGTCGCCTGATCGACATGCAGCTGGTTGGCGGCTTTGCGTAGCGTGCCACAGCGTGCGACGGCCAAAAAGAAGCGCGCGTCGTCCCAATTCATCATGCCATTTCCTCTCTGCAGATTTGTCGGCGCCGTGGGGCACAGGCCGAGCCAGGCGAACAATAACGGTTTCTATCATAAAGCGTTGTTCTGCCCGGGGGGAGAGAAAGACGGTTAGCGGGCTGCACATCGGCGGTTATTTCTCTGGTGATGCAAGAATGCATCAGGGTGATTCATTCTTGACGATACTTCGCCCGTCGCCGGAACGCTATGATAAGCGCCGTTCCCGGCAGGCCGGGTGAGGAAAATGTCGACGGCAGGCCGCCGTCTGCCGTCTTTGGGAGTTGAAACATGTCAGAAAATACCGCCAGCCAGATTGCGGCGCCGCAAAATGCTCAGGCGTCGGGCAGGACAATTTTATTGTTCCTGGCGCTGGCTTTGATGTCGGCATTGCTGAACAGCAGCGCGCCGACGCCGCTTTATCCGCTGTATCAGCAGCAGCTTGCGCTAAGCTCGGTCAGTCTGACCGTCATCTACGGCGCCTATGCCGCCGGCGTGCTGATCTCTTTGTTCGGCGTCGGCAATCTGGCCGGCAAAGTAAAGGATTTACGCAGCATGATCGTGCCGGCATTGCTGGTGGTGTTGAGCGGCGCCCTGCTGTTCGCGCGGGCTGATACCTTTGCCATGATGCTGATGGCGCGGCTGTTGGCCGGGGTGGGCACCGGGGCGCTAACCGGCGCGGCGAACATCGCGTTGGTGCGGTTTGGGCCGCGCGACGGCGGCAAAAATGCGGCGTTGATCGCGACGCTGTCATTCACCACCGGATTGGCGCTGGGCCCGATCTTCAGCGGCATCGCCTTGCAGACCGGTTTCCATCCCACGACGCTGCCATTTGTTTTCATCATGGTCATGGCCGCCGTGGCTGCGTTGGGCGTGATGTTCTCGTGGCCGCGTGGCGTGGTTACGGCGCCGAGCCATGTTACGTCGGCCGAGACAGAAAAAAGCTCGCTGCTCGATGGCTTGCGCGCCACCGGCGGTAAATTCTTTGTGTGTGCAGGGGCTTTATTTATCTGTTGGGCGCTGGCCGCCAGTATTTTGGCAATCGGCCCCGGCGTGGCGGAAACGCTGTTAGGCCTGCACGCTCGTGGCGTCTTTGGCTATGCGATTGCGGTGTATCTGCTGATCGCCGGTATCAGCCAGATCCTGAGCCGCCGCGTTAACGCCCGTCATTCGCTGTTGTTCGGTTGCCTGGCGCAGGTGCTGGCGGCAGTGGTGTTCACCATGGCGATCCAGTGGCATTCTCTTGGGCTGGCGGCGGTGGGGCTGGTGGTGGCCGGCTATGCTTATGGCGCCATTTTCGTCGGCAGCGCGACCCTAGTGAACCTGATTTCGCCGCCGACCAGCCATGCGCGTTTGCTTTCGCTGTTTTACGTTATCGCTTATATCGCCAACTGGGTGCCGATCTTGCTGGGCGTGGTGGTCGATCGCGTCGATCTGAATCAGGCAACCCATTTGCTGTTCCTGGGCAGCACCGTGGTGTGCCTGTTGTTGGCATGGAAGACGTCCCGGGTGGGGTTCCCTCGCTAATTACTTTGTGATGAATGTCTATTTTTTATAATTAATGATTCTTTAATTACATTTATAATGTGATTTTAATCGCATAAATTGGCCTGTTTTCGGGTAAACTGCGCGCTTTCTTTTTGCTGCAGGTCACTTTATGAACGTTCTTTTCGCCATTGCCGTCACCACCGGGATCCTGTCCGGCGTTTGGGGATGGGTTGCCGTCAGTTTGGGCCTGATCGGTTGGGCCGGCTTTCTCGGCTGCACGGCGTATTTCGCCTGCCCGCAGGGCGGACTGAAAGGGCTGTTGATCGGCGCGTTGACCTGCTGCAGCGGCGTCTTCTGGGCAATGGCGATCATCCACGGCAGCGAACTGGCGCCGCAGTGGAATCTGCTGGGGTATCTGCTGACCGGCATCGTGGCGTTCCTGATGTGCATTCAGGCTAAACAGCAGTGGCTGGGATTCGTACCCGGCACCTTTATCGGCGCCTGTGCGACCTTCGCCGGCGGCGGCGATTGGCCGCTGGTGACGCTTTCCCTGCTGGTGGGCCTGCTGTTCGGCTATGCGATGAAAAACAGCGGTCTGTGGTGGGCGGCACGCAGCGATAAAGCCCGCGCTACGCCGCCGATGGACCCGAATGCCGGCTCAAACGGTGCCGCCGAGTGAGTTGCTGCCGCGCCGCTGTGCGGCAGTATCTCCTGATAACCAGGACGGTAACGCTGTTGAAAATTGTCTATTTTAAAAGGGATAGGTATTGACTCTTCCTGTAGGGATTGCGTGAGATCACGTTAAAAGTAACAGGGTTTCGTAACATTATTTTCAGTGATTCCCATCACGTTTTTACCGGTAACAATCGGCTGAGATAGAGGTCTGTCCGATTGGAGGCCTGAAGGCCGGGAATCACCATGCACAACCTGTTTTCTCTGGATAACAAAACCGTCTTAATCACTGGTGCCTCGCGCGGCATTGGTTTTCTGCTGGCGCGCGGCCTGGCACAGCAAGGCGCGCATATTCTGATCAATGCCACCACCGAAGAACATGCCCGGCACGCCGCCGATCGCCTGCGTGAAGAGGGGCTGCGCGCCGATGCGGCGGCGTTCGACGTCACCGACTCCCAGGCGGTGCATGCCGCCATCGACCGTATCGAAGCGGACATCGGCGCGATAGACGTCTTGATCAACAACGCCGGTATCCAGCGCCGCCACCCGTTCACCGAATTTCCGGAGCAAGATTGGGACGACATCATCGCCGTCAACCAGAAGGCGGTCTTCATCGTGTCGCAGACCGTAGCGCGTTATATGGTGCCGCGCCGGCGCGGCAAGATAATCAATATCGGTTCGATGCAAAGCGAGCTGGGGCGGGACACCATTACCCCTTATGCGGCGTCCAAGGGCGCGGTGAAAATGCTGACGCGCGGCATGTGCGTGGAGCTGGCGCGCTACAACATTCAGGTCAACGGCATCGCCCCCGGCTACTTCAAAACCGAGATGACGCAGGCGCTGGCCGACGATCCGGCCTTCACCGCCTGGCTGACCCAACGCACGCCTGCCGCGCGCTGGGGCGATCCTCAGGAGTTGATCGGCGCGGCGGTGTTCCTGGCCGCCGACGCCTCCGCCTTCGTCAACGGGCAGTTGCTGTTTGTCGATGGCGGCATGTCTGCGGCGGTGTAATCTTTTTTCGTGGAGTCTGGAGATGAAAATTCAAACCCAGTCCTGCATGGTCAATGGCAAGCGAGACGTGGCGGTGATCGCGCAAGAAGTGGATTATCGGGGGCAGGGAACGCTGGTAAAAATCAGCCGCGGCGGCATCTGCGGCTCGGATCTGCATTACTTCCAGGAAGGCAAGGTCGGCAATTTTCAGGTGCGTCAGCCGATGGTGCTGGGCCATGAGGTGATCGGTGAGGTGGTCGCCAGCGATTCGCCGCAGCTGCCGGTCGGGCAGAAGGTGGCGCTCAATCCCAGCAAACCCTGCGGGCAGTGCAAATACTGTCTGGCGCAGCAAAGCAATCAATGCGTCGAGATGCGCTTTTTCGGCAGCGCGATGTATTTTCCGCACGTCGACGGCGCTTTTACCCAATACAAAGTGGTGGATAGCGCGCAGTGCATTCCTTACGCTGCCGATCGCGACGACAGGGTAATGGTGTTCGCCGAACCGCTGGCGGTGGCTGTCCACGCGGCGAAGCAGCCCGGCGATGTGACGGGGAAAAAGATTTTCGTGTCCGGCGTTGGCCCGATCGGCTGCCTGCTGGTGGCGGCGCTGAAAGCGCTGGGCGCCGCCGAGATTGTCTGCGCCGATCTCAGTCCGCGCTGCCTGGCGATCGCGAGGCAAATGGGGGCCGATCGGTGCCTGCATGCCGCGGACGACGATTTTAGCGATTATCTGCAGGACAAGGGGTATTTTGAGGTCGCCTTTGAAGTGGCGGGGCACCCGCAGTCGCTGCAGCGCTGTCTGGAGATCACCCGCGCCAAAGGCACTGTGGTGCAGGTGGGCATGGGCGGCAGCTTCCCCGATTTTCCGCTGATGTTGTTGATTGCCAAGGAACTGAATCTGCTTGGATCGTTCCGCTTCGTGGCGGAGTTCGCGTTGGCGGTGGCCTGGCTGGCCGACGGCGTGATCGATCCGCTGCCGTTGCTGTCGGCGGAATTCGCCAGCGGGCAGTTGGCGCAGGCGCTGACGTTTGCCGGCGATAAACGCCAGGCTGCCAAGGTGCAATTGGTGTTTTAGGGTAAAAGTCCGATGGCCGCAGGCGGCGATCCTTGTCTATAGTGTAGGAACGCTTAATTTTTCAACCACGGAGATCTCACGATGGCAAGACATACGGATGCTGAGCAAACTACGCTGGATGACGATCTGAGAATGCTGACCGAGACGCTGGAAGAAGTGCTGCAATACACCGGCGACCGCGCGGATCAGGCCTACATCGACATCAAGTCGCACGCCGAGCAGGCGCTGAGTGAGGTCAAAGCGCGCTGGGCGAACACCGGCGAATCTTACTATGCGCGCGCCAAAGAAGCGGTGCACCGCACCGACGACTACGTGCGGGACAAACCCTGGCACAGCGTGGGCATCGGCGCCACCGTCGGGCTGGTGCTGGGATTGTTGCTGGCTCGCAAATAAACCATGCCATCGGGGCGGCGCAGGCCGCCCCGTGTTTTTCTTCAGACTGTGTTGTTCATTCCGCCGTTTTACCGAAAGCTTTTCCTTATCCCGCCTATACTTCCCGCTAGCCGCCGTTGGAGCACCCCTATTTCCCTTGTTTTTATATGGACGGATTGAGCCGACGCCGCCGCAAGTGTAAAGTGTTTGTGTATTTATTGTTTGTTTTTTGTTATAAATCAAATAATTATCTGGTGTAAACACCCAGGGATATACGGCGTTCTTGCGCTGGCGCAAAAGCCGTGAAAATAACACCTCATATAATACAGAGCGTAACTACAGGCGCGGCGTCTGTCGGCTGCGTCGGAGACGATCTCTGCTAACTGACTTGTGAGCGAACTATGTCGACAAGTGTTTTTAATCGCCGGTGGGCGGCTGTGCTGCTCGAGGCGCTGGCCCGCCATGGGGTGCGGCATGTTTGTATCGCTCCGGGATCGCGCTCCACGCCGCTGACGCTGGCCGCCGCGGCCAACCGATCGTTTATCTGCCATACCCATTTTGATGAGCGCGGGCTCGGTCATCTGGCACTCGGGCTGGCGAAGGCGGCGCGTGAGCCGGTGGCGGTGATCGTCACGTCCGGCACCGCGGCGGCGAACCTTTACCCGGCTTTAATCGAAGCCGGCCTGACCGGTGAACGGCTGGTGTTTCTCACCGCCGATCGGCCGCCGGAACTGATCGACTGCGGCGCCAATCAGGCGATCCGTCAAAACGGCCTCTACAGCAGCCACCCGACGCTGGCGATCGATCTGCCGCGTCCTACGCCGGATATTCCGGCCGCGTGGCTGGCCTCCAGCGTCGACAGCGCGATGGCGCGCTTGCAGCATGGCGCTTTGCATATCAACTGCCCGTTCGCCGAACCGCTGTACGGCGGCGATGAGCGTCACTATGCCGATTGGTCCGCCGCGCTGGGCGACTGGTGGCAGAGCGATCGGCCTTGGCTGCAGGAAAGCGAGACGCATGCAGTGCCATTGCCGCAGCCGGACTGGTTTTTCTGGCGACAAAAGCGCGGCGTGGTGCTCGCCGGCCGCATGAACGCACAAGAGGGCGCACAGGTGGCGGAATGGGCCGAAACGCTGGGTTGGCCACTGATCGGCGATGTACTGTCGCAGACCGGGCAACCGCTGCCCTGTGCCGATTTATGGCTCGCGCATCCGCAGGCGCAGCGCCTGTTGCAAGACGCGCAGCTGGTGGTGCAGTTCGGCGGCAGCTTGACCGGCAAACGCCTGCTGCAGTGGCAGGCGCAGTGCCGGCCGGAAGAGTATTGGGTCATCGACGAACTGCCGGGGCGGCTCGATCCGGCCCAGCACCGGGGGCGGCGCCTGCGCGCCTGCGTGGCGCAGTGGTTGGCGCAGCATCCGGCGCAACCGCGCGCGCCGTGGGCCGCCGGGCTGGCTGCGCTGGCGGATAAGGCGCTGACGGCGGCGTCCACGCATCTGTACGATAACTTTGGCGAAGCGCAGCTGGCGCACCGCCTGCCGGAACTGTTGCCGGAGAACGGCCAGCTGTTTCTCGGCAACAGCCTGGTGGTGCGACTGATCGACGCGTTAACGCCATTGCCCGTCGCTTACCCGGTATTCAGCAACCGTGGCGCCAGCGGTATCGACGGTCTGATTTCCACCGCCGCCGGCGTACAACGTGCCACCGCCAGGCCAACGTTGGCGGTGGTGGGCGACCTTTCCGCACTGTATGACCTCAATGCGCTGGCGCTGCTGCGCCACTGCTCGGCGCCGACGGTGCTGATCGTCGTCAATAACAACGGCGGCCAAATTTTCTCGCTGCTGCCGACGCCTGAAGAAGATCGTCAGCGCTTTTACTGCATGCCGCAGAACGTCGAGTTCAGCCATGCGGCGGCGATGTTCAAGCTTGACTACGCGCGGCCGGAGAACTGGAGCCAGCTGCAACAGGCGGTTGAGCAAGGCTGGCGGCGCGGCGGCGCCACGCTGATAGAACTGCAGGTGTCACCGAGTGAAGGGGCCGAAAGCCTGCAATACCTGGTACAACAGATGGCGGTGCAATGATGCTGGCGACGCGAATTTTGCAACAGGGCGAAGCGGGGCGTCCGTGGCTGGTGTGGCTGCACGGCCTGCTCGGCAACAACAATGAATGGCGGGTGATCGCCGCGCGCTGCCCGGAATGGCCGTCGCTGGCCATCGATCTGCCCGGCCACGGCGATTCCGTGGCGGTGGGCTGCCGCGGCTTCGACGACATCAGCGCGCAAATCGCCGCGACCCTGCAACTGCGCAATATTGAACGTTATTGGCTGGTGGGCTACTCGCTCGGCGGGCGCATCGCCATGTATCACGCTTGCCACGGCCTCCATGACGGCCTGCAAGGGGTGATCGCCGAGGGCGGCAATCCGGGGCTTGAGGACGAACAACAGCGCCGCGATCGTTGCGAGCAGGATGCGCGATGGGCGGCGCGTTTTCGCAGTGAGCTGATTGCCGAAGTCTTGGCGGACTGGTATCAGCAGCCGGTGTTCAAAGAGCTTAGCCATGTGCACCGCCAGGCGCTGATCGCCGCGCGTTCGGTCAACAGCGGCCCGGCGATTGCCGACATGCTCGAAGCCACCTCGCTCGGGCGGCAGCCTTATCTGGCGCCGCAGCTGCGCCAACTGACCGTGCCGCTGCGGGTGCTGTGCGGTGAGAACGATCCCAAATTTCAACGGCTGGCGCGCGACGCCGGGTTGCCGTTGCGCATCGTGCCGCAGGCCGGCCACAACGCGCATCTGGCCAATCCGCAGGATTTCGTCGCCGAGCTGCAGACCTTTCTCGTTAACCCTGGTTAAAGGAACCGAACATGCTTTATCCGAATGAAGAACACCTGTATGCCGCTATCGCCTGGCAGGATTGCACCGGCGATTTCGAAGACATCCTGTATCACAAATCCACCGACGGCATCGCCAAAATCACCATTAACCGGCCGCAGGTGCGCAACGCGTTCCGCCCGCAAACGGTCAAAGAGATGATCGACGCGCTGGCCAACGCCCGTTACGACGACGGCATCGGCGTCATTATTCTGACCGGCGCCGGCGATAAGGCCTTCTGCTCCGGCGGCGATCAGAAAGTGCGCGGCGACTACGGCGGCTATCGCGACGACAGCGGCGTACACCACCTCAACGTGCTGGACTTCCAACGCCAGATCCGCACCTGCCCGAAGCCGGTGGTAGCGATGGTGGCCGGCTATTCGATCGGCGGCGGCCACGTGCTGCACATGATGTGCGATCTGACCATCGCGGCGGATAACGCCATCTTCGGCCAGACCGGTCCGAAAGTGGGCTCGTTCGACGGCGGCTGGGGCGCGTCTTACATGGCGCGCATCGTCGGCCAGAAGAAGGCGCGCGAAATTTGGTTCCTGTGCCGCCAATACGATGCCGCCGCCGCGCTAGACATGGGCCTGGTCAATACCGTGGTGCCGCTGGCCGAACTGGAAAAAGAGACGGTGCGCTGGTGCCGCGAAATGCTGCAGAACAGCCCGATGGCACTGCGCTGTCTGAAGGCGGCGCTGAATGCCGACTGCGACGGCCAGGCCGGTTTGCAGGAGCTGGCGGGCAACGCCACCATGCTGTTCTACATGACCGACGAAGGGCAGGAAGGGCGCAACGCGTTCAACGAGAAGCGCCAACCGGACTTCAGCAAATTCAAGCGTAACCCGTAATGAGCGGAACAAACCGCAGCGCGGCGCTATACCGTTACAGCCTGCCGATGGAGGCGGGCGTGGTGCTGCGCAATCAACGGTTGAAAACGCGTGACGGGTGGGTGGTGCAGCTGTGTCAGGGCGAGCATGAAGGTTGGGGCGAGATCGCGCCGCTGCCGGAATTCAGCCGGGAAACGCCGGCGCAGGCCGAACAGGCCGCGTTGGGCTGGCTGCAGGCCTGGTTGGCGGGCAACGAACCGGAGCACAGCGCGTTGCCCTCGGTGGCCTTTGGGCTCAGCTGTGCGCAGGCCGAGCTGGAGCAGCGTTTGCCGATGCAGGCGGATTTTCGCAAGGCGCCGCTGTGCACCGGCGATCCGGATGAGCTGTTCGAGACATTGAGCGCTTTGCCGGGCGAGAAAGTCGCCAAGGTGAAGGTGGGGCTGTATGAGGCAGTGCGGGACGGCATGATCGTCAACGTGTTGCTGGAGGCGCTGCCGGATCTGCGGCTGCGGCTGGACGCCAACCGCAGCTGGACCCGCGCCAAGGCCGACGGCTTCGCCAGGTATGTTAACCCGGCGTGGCGCGATCGTATCGCCTTCCTGGAAGAGCCCTGCAAGACCCGTGATGAATCGCGCGACTTCGCCCGGGCGACCGGTATCGCCATCGCCTGGGATGAGAGCGTGCGGGAGGCGGACTTTGTGGTGCAGGCCGAGCCGGGCGTGGCGGCCATCGTGATCAAGCCGACGCTGGTCGGCAGCCTGGCGCGTTGCCAGACGCTGGTGGCGCAGGCGCACGCGGCGGGCCTGACGGCGGTGATCAGCTCCAGCCTCGAATCCAGCCTGGGGTTGACTCAACTGGCGCGCATCGCCCATTGGCTGACGCCGGATACCGTGCCGGGCCTGGACACGCTGGGGTTGATGCAGGCGCAGGTGCTGCGCCCGTGGCCGGGCAGCGCGTTGCCGCTGCTGGATGTCTCGGCGCTGGAGTGCCTATGGCGCCGTTGAACGATTGGCCGTGGCGACACTGGGCGCGCACTCAGCCGCAGGCGACGGCGCTGATGCTCGGCGAACAACCGCTGAGCTGGCTGGCGTTGCAGAGCCAGGTGGATGAGCTGGCGGCGGATTTCCAGCATCAGGGCGTTGAACCGGGCTGCGGTGTGGCGCTGTGCGGTAAAAACAGCTATCCGCTGCTGCTGGCCTATCTGGCGCTGTTGCAGTGCGGCGCACGCCTGTTGCCGCTCAATCCCGCCTTGCCGACGCCGCTGCTGGCGCAGCTGTTGCCGGAATTGGATATGACCTTTGTCTTCGGCCCGGACTCGTTGCCGGCGCTGCCGGAAGACGTGATTCGATTGACCCCGCCGTCGACCGAGCCGCGTTGGCCAGACCTGCCGACGTGGGATGCGCAGCGTCTGGCGACGCTGACGTTGACCTCCGGTTCCAGCGGCATGCCGAAAGCGGCCGCACACAGCTATGCCAACCATCTGGCCAGCGCCGCCGGGGTGTTGGGGCTGATGGCGTTTCAGCGCGAGGATTGCTGGCTGCTGTCATTGCCGCTGTTTCACGTCTCCGGCCAGGGTATCGTCTGGCGCTGGCTGGCGGCGGGCGCCCGGTTGGCGGTGCGCGAGATGCACCCGCTGAACGAGGCGTTGGCGGGATGCACGCATGCCTCGTTGGTGCCGACCCAGCTGTGGCGGCTGCTGGCGCAACCGCTGGCGGACATGACGCTGAAGGCGGTGCTGCTCGGCGGCGCGATGATCCCGGTGGAACTGACCGAGCGGGCGGAGGCGGCGGGGATCCGTTGCTGGTGCGGCTACGGGCTGACCGAACTGGCCTCCACGGTGTGCGCCAAGCGCGCCGATGCGCGGCCGGGTGTCGGCCTGCCGCTCGGCGGCCGCGAGGTAAAACTGGTGGATGAAGAGGTCTGGATCCGCGCCGACAGCCTGGCGCTTGGCTACTGGCGTCATGGCCATCTGCAGCCGTTGGCCGATGAACAGGGCTGGTTCCCGACCCGCGATCGCGGCGCGATGATCGAGGGGGAGCTACGCATTCTCGGCCGGCTGGACAACCTGTTTTTCAGTGGCGGCGAAGGGGTGCAGCCGGAAGATATCGAACGCGTGCTGGCGGCGCACCCGCAGATATCGCAGGCGTTTGTGGTGCCGGTGGCGGACGCCGAGTTCGGCCAGCGGCCGGTGGCGGTAATCGATGGCGATCCGTCGCTGTCGTTGGCGGCGTTGCTTGCCTGGTCGCAGGATAAGCTGGCCAATTTCCAACGCCCGACGGCGTTGCTCCCGCTGCCTGACGAGCTGAAAAACGGCGGCATCAAGATTTCGCGCCGCCGGTTGCAGCGGTGGGTGGCGCAGCGTCTCTCTGAGGCATAAAAAAGCCGCCCGTAAGGGCGGCTGAGTGAATGATGCAGGGGGATTATTTCAGCCCCAACGCCTTGGCGACGCCGGCGCCGTAGTCGGGGTGCACCTTGGTGAACAGCTCGACCTGACGGCGCTGGATGTGTTCCGGCACCTGCGACAGTTCGCCGGCGATGCGGGTGAACATGCGCTGGTGCTCTTCGGCGCTCAGCAGGTTGAACAGCGCGCGCGGCTGGCTGTAGTAATCGTCGTCTTCACGATGATTCCAGTGGTCGGCCGCGCCCTCAATGCTCAGCGGCGGCTCGCTGAAGTCCGGCTGCTCCTGGAACAGGCCGAAGCTGTTCGGTTCGTAGGTGGCGCCGTTGCCGCTGTTGCCGTCCACGCGCATCGCGCCGTCGCGATGGTAGTTGTGGAACGGGCATTTGGCGCCGTTCACCGGGATCTGGTGGTGGTTGACGCCCAGGCGGTAGCGGTGCGCATCGCCATAGGAGAACAGGCGGCCCTGCAGCATTTTATCCGGCGAGAAACTGATGCCCGGCACCACGTTAGCGGGGTTCATCGCCACCTGCTCAACCTCGGAGAAGTAGTTGTCGGGGTTGCGGTTCAGCTCGAAAAAGCCGACGTCGATCAGCGGGTAGTCGCCGTGCGGCCACACCTTGGTTAGGTCGAACGGGTTGTATGGCGTCTGCGAGGCCTCATACTCCGGCATGATCTGAATTTGCAGCTTCCAGCGCGGGAAGTCGCCGCGTTTGATCGCATCGAACAGATCGCGCTGTGAGCTTTCGCGATCCTTGGCGATGATCGCTTCCGCTTCTTCATCCATCAGGTTTTCAATGCCTTGCTCGCAGCGGAAGTGGAATTTCACCCAGAAACGTTCGTTGGCGGCATTGATAAAGCTGAAGGTGTGGCTGCCGAAACCGTGCATGTGACGGTAGGATTTCGGAATGCCGCGATCGCTGAAGTCGATGGTCAGCTGGTGCAGCGACTCCGGCAGGTGGGAGAAGAAGTCCCACTTGTAGACTGGGTTGCGCAGGTTGGTATGCGGATCGCGTTTCACCACGTGGTTGAGATCGGGGAATTTCAGCGGATCGCGCAGATAGAACACCGGCGTATCGTTACCCACCAAATCCCAGTTGCCTTCTTCGGTATAGAACTTCATGGCGAAACCGCGAATGTCGCGCTCGGCGTCGGCGGCGCCGCGCTCACCGGCGACGGTGGAGAAGCGGATAAACATGTCGGTCTGCTTACCGATTTCGGAGAAGATCTTGGCGCGCGTGTAGCGGGTGATGTCGTGGGTAACGGTAAAGGTGCCGTAGGCGCCGGAACCCTTGGCGTGCATGCGACGCTCGGGGATGACTTCACGGTCGAAGTGGGCCAGTTTTTCCAGGAACCACACGTCCTGCAACAGCATCGGGCCGCGTTTGCCTGCGGTGATCACGTTATTGTTATCGACAACCGGGGCGCCGGCTGCGGTGGTCAGTCCTTTCTTGCTCATCACTTGCTCCTTATCGTAGTGCAGTTAAGTAAAGACTCGGGCGGTTTAAGCGTTCATCAGCATAGTCCTTTGGCGGGGCTTCTTCCCCTGACCTTGGTCAAAGCCACTACTAGTTGTAGCCCTATTGCCGAGCGACGGCAAATAGGTCTCGGTTATCGTTGGCATCGCCTTGACGAATATGGATTTTTGTTTGCAAATTTTTACATTTATTTGATTATTGAAGAATTTTTTCGCTTTTATCCCTTAAATACTCATTGCGCTTTGGTATAGACTCATGACGTTATTATTATGCGTTGATTCGATCATTCGGTACGGATGACAAACCAGAGGGAAAGATGATGAAAAAGACTTGGGTCGCGTGCGCGGCAGGATTGCTGTTTGTGACCGGTGCGGCGAACGCCATCAGCGTGTCGGGCGAAGCCGGGCAACACTACACCAACCTGGGCGTTGGCATGAGCACCGGCTCTTCAGGTCTGGGCTTGACCGGCAACTGGGCGCGCAGCGACCACGACGGCAACGTCGGCAGCGTGGGGTTGAACTTCGGTGTGCCGCTGGGGCCGTTGACGGCGACCGTAGGTGCCAAAGCGCTGTACCTCAGCCCGAAAGACGGGAAGAGCGGCGGGGCGGTCGCGCTGGGCGGCGGCCTGGAGTGGGAGATCAACCGCTACTTCAGCCTGCACGGCGAAGGTTACTTTGCGCCTGACTCTTTCACCAGCGGCGTGAAGGCCTATAACGAAGCCAGCGGCGGCCTGCGCTGGAAGTTCCGTCCGCTGAGCGTGGACGTGGGCTACCGTTACATGCAGATGGAAGGCAAAGACGGGCGTCGCGACAACACCCTGGCCGATGGCCCTTATGTCGGTGTCGGCCTGAGCTTCTAAGGCCGGCTGACGGGCTGCGGCCCATCGCGTTTTCCGAATCCCTCGGTCCTTGGCCGGGGGATTTTTATTTGTGCCATCAACGGGAAATCCATCCGGACTCTGAATGGCAAAAGATTAAATAATTTAAAGACTCGACGATCGGCATCGCCATAGGCGAGCACATGCCGTAAAATACGTAATATAAATATTTATATAACGATATGGACGTCATGACTTACCGAAATCCACTGGCGGCGCTGATGCCGCTGCTTGCCTCACTCTTTCCTTATACCGCTGCGGCGCAGGCCGATCGTGACGAGGTGTTGACCGTCACCGGCCACGCGTTATCCCCCGCGACGGAAAGCGCATCCGGCGCCGGTTTTAAAACGCCGGAGATTGAACTCGGGCCGCTGGGTACCAGGGCCTGGATCGATACGCCTTATTCTTCCACCACCGTGACCCAACCGATGATCAATAATCAGCAGGCGAAAAGCGTCGCCGAATTGCTGAAATATTCACCGAGTACGCAGATGCAGGCTCGCGGCGGCATGGACGTCGGGCGGCCTCAAAGCCGCGGTATGCAGGGCAGCGCGGTGGCGAACAGCCGCCTGGATGGGTTGAACATTGTCTCCACCACGGCCTTTCCCGTTGAAATGCTGGAACGGCTGGACGTGCTCAACAGCCTGACCGGTGCGTTGTATGGCCCTGCGAGCCCGGCCGGGCAGTTCAACTTTGTGGCGAAACGCCCGACGCCGCAACCGTTACGCGAGGTGACGCTCGGGTATCAGAGCCGCAGCGCCTTCAGCGGCCACGTCGATCTCGGCGGCCATCTCGACGACGACAATATGTTTGGCTATCGCATCAATGCCCTCAACGAAGAGGGCGAAGGCAGCGTTGACGACAGTACCTTGCGCCGTCGGCTGTTGGCCGTGGCGTTCGATTGGAATATCAAGCCGGGCACGCAGCTGCAGCTGGACGCCAGCCATTACGAGTTTCTGCAAAAGGGTTACCCCGGCGGCTTCAGCTATGGGCCGAATGTTCCGTTGCCCTCCGCCCCTAATCCGCAGAATAAACACCTGGCGCTCGAGACGGCGGGCAACGATTTAACCACCGATACCCTCAGCACGCGCCTGATTCATTACTTCAATGACGATTGGTCAGTCACGGGCGGCATAGGGTGGCAACAGGCAGATCGCGCCATGCGTTCGGTATCCAGCACTCTGCTCAACGGCAGCGGCGATATCAAACGGTCGATGAGCGACTCCAGCGCTTCGGGGCGATTTCGGGTGTTGAGCAATACGCTGGCGCTGAACGGCCATGTCGATACCGGTTCGGTGGGGCATGAGTTGGCGCTCGCTACGACGGGCTACGTCTGGTCTATCTACAGCGGCAAGGGGGCCAGCCGGCGCTACGATTTGGGCATCGACAATATGTACCATCCGTCGGCGCTGCATGAGCCGGGCGACGGAAAAATCCCCAAGAACGGCGCGCGCTATAAATCCAGCGAGAACAGCCAGCAGAGCGTGACGTTCGGCGATACGCTGACATTCAATCCGCAGTGGTCGGCGATGCTGTATTTAAGCGAAAGCTGGTTGCAGACGCGGAATTACAGCGCTGACGGCAAGAAAATCGAAGAAGACAATCAGCAGGGTTTCAGCCCGAATGCGGCGTTGATGTACAAAATCACCCCGACGCTGATGGCCTATGTCAGCTATGCCGACTCGTTGGAGCAAGGCGGTACGGCCCCGTTGGGGGAAGGCGTGAAGAACGAAGGGCAGACGCTCAAACCCTACCGCAGCCGGCAGTATGAGGTTGGCCTGAAAGCCGACGTCGGGGAAATGAACCTCGGCGCCGCGTTGTTCCGCCTCAAGCGGCCGTTCGCTTATGTTGACGCCGAAGACCGTGTGTACAAGGAGCAAGGCGAACAGGTTAACAATGGCCTGGAGCTGACGGCCGCTGGGCGCGTGGGTGACGGGCTGAGCCTTTTTGGCGGCGTCACTCTGCTCGATCCGCAACTGAAAGAGACGGTTTCCGACAGCACACGCGACAAACGCGTGGTCGGTGTGCCGAAGGTGCAGGCCAATATGCTGGTGGAGTACAGCTTGCCGTCGATGCCGCAATGGGTCTATAGCGCCAACGTGCACTATACCGGCAAGCGAGCGGCGAACGACACCAACAGCACCTGGGCTGACAGTTACACCACGCTGGACCTGGGGGCCCGCTACGTTACCCGGATTCATTCTGTGCCTGCGACCTGGCGGCTGGCGGTCAATAACGTCACTAACGAACATTACTGGGCCTCTATTTTCCCGTCGGGCACGGATGGCAATGGCGGTTCGTCGAGCGCCTTTCTCGGCAACGGCCGTGAAGTGCGCGCATCTGTCACGTTCGACTTCTGAGGGCGCTATGAGAATCGTATCGTTGCCCGTATGGGGGCTGTTGGCTGGCGTGTTGTTGCACGGCAGTTTGTGGGCTGCGCCGCCTGCGAGCGAAATGCGCATTGCCTCGCCGTGGCCCGCGCAAAACGCCATCATCGCGATGCTGGGTTATGGCGATAACATCGTCGGCACCTCGAATGTCGCGAAACAGATCCCGCTGTTTCGCCAAAGCCTGCCGCGCATTGACGCCGTTCCGGTAGTGAGTGTGAATAGTGGGCAAGCGTTGAATCCGGAACAAATCATCGCGCTTGGCACTCGGCTGCTGTTTGTGCCTGACAGCATGAAAGTGCCGCAATTGGATTTACTCGAACGGGCTGGGGTGCGCGTATTGGCGTTTAAAGCCAATTCGATGGCGGCGCTGCGCGAGCGAGTGTTAAAAACGGGGGCCGCGCTGGGGCCGGATGCGCAGGAAAAAGCGTTGGCTTACGAGCGCTATTTTTCTCGTAATGTGGCGCGCGTCGCCGAGCGGCTGAAGGATTTGCCGCCAGGGCAGCGCATTCGCGTTTATCACAGCATGGGCAATCCGCTGATCACCTCAGGGCGGCCGTCGCTTAACCAGGATTGGATGGATCTGGCCGGCGCCGCCAACGTGGCGGAAACGTGGTTTGGCCTGAAAAAAGAGGGGGCGGGCGAAGTGGCGCTGGAGCAGATCGTGGCCGCCAATCCGCAGGTGATCGTGGCGATGAACAGGCGCGATGCCGAAGAGATACGCACGTCTGCGCAATGGCAGGGCATCGATGCCGTTTTGCGGCATCGGGTCGTGGTCAATCCGAAGGGGATGTTCTGGTGGTGTCGCGAGACCAGCGAAGAGGCGCTGCAGTTTTTATGGTTGGCGAAAACGCTGTACCCGGCGCGTTTTGCCGACATTGACATGCGGGAAGAGACGAGAGGTTTTTATCGGGACTTTTTCGGTCTGTCGCTCACTGCGGCGCAGATTGACGCTATTCTTAATCCACCCGCTTGAACAGATTCGGGGGCCGAAACGGCCCCCGAATACGTTACCCTACGGCCGGCAGCATGCCGCTGGCGATGCCCAGTTGAATGGCGATCACCGTTACCCCGCAGACAAACACCAACGCCAGCGCAGGGGTGCCGCCCCAGACGCGATATTGTGCCTGATGCTTTTGGCGAGTTTTCCACACCAGCAGCGAAGGCAGCAGCAGCGCCAGCACCGACAGGGCGATGGCGGCGAAACCCAGCGCCAGCACGAAACCGCGCGGGTAGAATAGCGCGAAGGCCAGCGGCGGCAGGAAGGTGATGGCGCCGGTTTGCAGGCGGCCACGCACGTTATCTTGACGCTTGAACAGGTCAGCCAGGAAATCGAACAGCCCGAGCGCGACGCCGAGGAACGAGGTCGCCAGCGCCAGATCGGCGAACAGGTGCACCGCCAGTTCAACGTGCGGTGAAGCTACTGCATCACGCACCGCCTGCAACAGGCCGTTTAGCCCGGCCTGCTGAGCCAGGATGCCGACGAAGGTGTCGGAGCTGATGCTGCCCAACGTCGCCAGCTGCCAGAAGATATAGGCGATCAGCGGGATCGCGCTGCCGATGATAAACACCCAACGCAGTTTGCGAATGTTGCCGCCCATGTAGTTGACGATGCTCGGCACGCTGCCGTGGAAGCCGAAAGAGGTGAAGATCACTGGAATGGCCGACAGCGCCAGGCCTTGCTCCAGCGGCAACGTCATCAGATTGGTCTGGTGGATATTCGGCAACATCAGGCCGAGCATCACCACCAGGAACACCACTTTCGCGCTGAACAGGATGCGGTTGAACAAGTCGACCGAGTGGGTGCCGATGCACACCACGCCGCCGGCCACCAGGGTGAACAGCAGGACGCCGAGCGACACCGGGAAGTCCTGCGACGTCCATTGGCTGATGCTGGTGGCGAGCAGTTCGCCGGCGCCGCTGATATAGGCGGCGGTGAGGGCGTACATCAGGAACATCATGCTAAAGCTGGTCAGCCACTGGCCGCCGCCGCCGAGATAACGTTTGGCGAGCGTGCCCAGACCGGTATCCGCCTGCTCATGCTGGTAAACCTCCACCAGTAACAGCGCGGTGTAACACATCAACAGCCACAGCCCGACCAGTAAGGCCAGCGTGACGCCGAAACCGACGCCGGCCGCCGCCAGCGGCATCGCCAGCATCCCGGCGCCAATGGTGGTGCCCGCCACGATAAAAACACTGCCAAGAGTGCGATTCTTCACGTTTTTTCTCTACCAGCCGAAAGATTTTGAAAATTATAGGTAACGATTTATGAGGATGGCAGGATAGTGGAAGCCCTAATTTGTGTCAAACCGACGTTACGCATGATGTACATTAATGTTTACATCTCGCAGACCTGCATCGCACATGAGAAACGGACCCATGGCTGAAATTATCCGCAGGCGGCTAGTGAAAAGTTATTTACGGGCTTCTATAGTGGAATGACCAAAAAATGTGGGAGAGATCAATGTTAAGGGTAGAGATGCTCAGTACCGGCGATGAGGTGCTGCACGGGCAAATTATTGATACCAACGCCGCCTGGCTGGCGGACTACCTGTTCCAGCAGGGGCTGCCGATGAGCGGGCGTGAAACGGTCGGAGACAGCCTCTCTGCGTTGATCGAGATCCTGCAGGAACGAAGCCATATCGCCGATGTGCTGATCGTCAACGGCGGCCTGGGGCCGACCAGCGACGATCTCAGCGCGCTGGCCGCGGCGAAAGCCTGTGGCGTAGAGCTGGTCGAACGGGCCGACTGGCTGGCGCGCATGGAAGCCTATTTCACCGAGCGTGGGCGGCCGATGGCTCCTTCCAATCGCAAGCAGGCGCAGATCCCGGCCAACGCGGAAATGCTGGATAACCCGGTGGGCACCGCCTGCGGTTTCGCATTGCAGCTGAACAAATGTCAGATGTTCTTCACTCCCGGTGTACCGTCGGAATTCAAAGTGATGGTCGAACAGCAGATCGTGCCGCGCCTGCGCCAGCGCTTCACCTTACCGGCGCCGCCGCTATGCCTGCGCCTGACGACGTTTGGCACTTCCGAGAGCGATCTGGCCGCCGAGCTGGATGGCATGCCGCTGCCGCCGGAAGTGGTGCTGGGTTACCGCTCATCCAGCCCGATTATCGAACTGAAGCTGACCGGGCCGGAAAGCCGGCGTGCGGAAATGGAGCAGGCATGGCGGCGCGTGCGCGAAGTGGCGGGGGACAACTGCATTTTTGAAGGCACCGTCGGGTTGCCGGCGTTGTTGACGCAGCGGCTGAGTCAGCAAGGGCTGAAGCTGGCGTTGAGCGAGCAATTCAGCGGCGGGTTGATCAATCTGCAGCTGCAAAGCGAGGGTGCACCGCTGGCGGGGGGCGAGCTGCTGCCGGCGCACTGTATCGAAACGCTGGAAACGACGCTGGCCCGCGCCCGCTCGCTGGCGGAATTGACCGGTGCGCCGTTGGTGTTGGCGGTCAGCGCCATGCGCGATGAGCAGGTGAGCATTGCGCTGCACACGCCGCGCGGCGGCATTGGCCAGACCGTGTGTTATCGCGCGTCGCGCCACGGTCTGCGGCTGCGTCAGGAGTCGGTGGCGATGCTGGCGCTGGATATGCTGCGCCGTTGGCTGAATGGGGGCCAGGCGTGCGGTAAAAACGCCTGGCTGGAGGTGGTGGAAATTATCGAGTGACGGTCATGGCGCCGAGTTGCCGGCGTCACGGCTTTGCTGCAGCCGTTCGGACGCCAGCCGTGACAGGCGAATCGCCGCGGCACCCCGCACGTGCAGTTCCAGACCGTAGTCCCTGAGCGCCTGCGCGGCGCTGCCGGCTTGCGCCAGATGCGTCGCCAGGCTGGCGGCGTCCGCCAGCGCGGTGTTGGCGCCAAGCCCGCCCGCTGGGCTCATGGCGTGCACGGCGTCGCCGAGAAAGGCGATGCGTTCGCTGTGCCATTCCGGCATTGCCGCCGTAACCTGCACCGTCCGCACGCTGAGCGACAGGGGATCCGCCAGCGCTAACGCCGTTTGCAAAGCGGGCGCCCATCCCTGCGAGATATGCCGTACATGCGCCTGCAGCGTTGCGCTTCCCTTCGCCCGTGTCGGCCCGCCGAGCCGTTCAGCCGATCCGATACAGGCCCAATAGAGATAATCGTCGACCGGCGTGAGGCGGCAATCGGGCGCGTAGTCGGCCGCCAGCTGCGCCATGGGCGCCTGAAAGCGCATCGGTTCAATCACCAGCGATACGCCGTCGGCGAAGATCACCGATACGCCGTTCAGCAGCTCAGGGGCCAATTGGGCCCGGGTTGCCGCATCGAGCGGTGTTTTGCCGTAGAGGGTGACCGCGCCGCTGTCTTCGGGCCCCGCCTCGGGCAGGCAGCGCCGCCGCACTAGCGAGTTGACGCCGTCGGCGGCGATCAGCACATCGACTCGCACTTGCTCGCCGTTGGCGAACTGTAGCTCCACGCCCTGCGGCGTTTGTGCAAATTCACGCAAGGTATGGCCGAAACGCACCCGGTCTTGCAGGCCGGCAAGCAGGATCTCGCGCAGCGTTTGGCGATGAATGCCGAGATCGCCGCTCGGTTCTTGCGTTTGGCGCTGGCTGGACGGCAACCAGTGCTCGGGGCGCCGGCCGGTGAGTGGGGCAAGCTGCGGATCCCATAGATTGCTCTCGCCGCTGTTTTGCGCGCTGCCGGCGCAGAGCAACCGGTAGTGCGCCGGCGGCAGGCAGGCGGCCAGCGCCTGCTGGCCAGACGGATCGATGCGCAGCCGGTAGCCCTGATCGCGCGCTTGCGGCGTGGTGCCGCGTTCAAACACCGTGGCGTGGATGCCGAAGCGGCTCAGCCCCTGAGCCAGACACAGACCGCCGGGTCCGGCGCCGATAATGCCAATGCTGAGTGTTGTCATCATGTTCCCTCGTGAGTCAGTGGCCACAAACGGGAGCGGCCGGAAGCATTTCATTATGTCGGCGCAGGAAAAGGTTGATATAACGGTATCTGGACTAAAAATAGTGATAAGTGGCCAATATGAACGATAATCCTCACTTCGCCGACGCTGACTGTAGCGAATGGCGGGCGGGCCCCTGGCTGATCGCCCTTGGCGGCCGCGACGCGGCAGGCCGGGAGTATCGGTTGGGCACGCGCGAATACGACTGGCATCAGCATGCGCGCGGGCAGCTGCTGTGCGTCGAAAGCGGCTTGCTGCATGTACGCACGGCGCACGGCGATTGGGTGCTGCCGCCGCAGCGGGCGGGTTGGATCCCACCGGCGACGCAGCACCGGGTGCAGGTCTGCGGCGCGCTGAGCGGCTGGAGTTTGCTGCTGGCGCCAGAGGCCTGCAACGATCTGTCGAATGTACCCTGCGTCATCGGCATTAGCGCCGTGCTGCAGGCGCTGGCTCAGCGAGCAGAAGGCTGGGATAAACGCAGCGCGCTCACCCTGGAGCAGGATTGCATGGCGCAGGTGATGCGGGACGAGATACGTCTGGCGCCAACGGAGCCGCTGCATTTGCCGATGTCGTCCCATCCGCGCCTGGCCGGCGTTCTGCAGGCCTTGCTGGCGCAGCCGGGAAGCGAGCGTTCGCTGGAAGCCTGGGCCGAATGGGGGGCGATGTCACCGCGTACCCTGCGCCGGCTGATGATCGGCGAAACGGGGCTGAGTTTTGCCCAGTGGCGCCAGCAGGCTCGGTTGTCATATGCATTGGCGAAGCTGGCCGAAGGCGAGACGGTGCTGCAGATAGCGGAAACGCTGGGGTATGCCTCGCCGAGTAATTTTATCGCCATGTTTCGCAAAGCCTTTGGCGATTCTCCGGCACGTTATTTTTCCGCATCGGCAGGCAAGGGGCGCTAAGCGAAATACTTTGAGGATAGTTATATATTCCTAATTAATCATAAGGTTATAGGGGATATTCGCGGCGAGGGAATGCTGTTACTCTTTTGGCGGGTGCTTGAGACTGTTCGTCTTGGGCATTGTGTGACAAGGCGGATAGATGAAAGCCCCAAACTGACTCTCAATCAGAATGGGGCTGCCCTAACGCCTAGACACCGTTATGGTAGCCCCTTCACAGCAAGGAGGCAAGCATGCGCTTAAGGCATGTGTTTCACTCGCTAACCGTTGTATGTATTACGGTTTTGTTATTTATCTGGATGATAAGAGACTCGCTGTGCGAGCTGAAAATCTACCAGGAAAATATCACTATCCTGATCAGGTTGGCGTGTGAGGTGAAGCGGTAATCATAGGGCGGGGGCAACCCCGCCTTCTGGTCTCCAGGCGCGGTTTCCGGCACCCGACTTTACATTTCCAGCTCGATATCCGTCAGCGGCATGCAGCAGCAGGGCAGGATCTCGCCGGCGTTGATAAACGCCAGCGGCTGCTGGCGGTAGGTCACTTCACCTTTCACCAGCTTCAGGCGGCAGGCACCGCAATAGCCGGATCGGCACTGATACTCCACCTGCACGTCGTGCAGTTCCAGCACGTCGAGCAGACAGTTTTCACTGTTGGGGCAGGAGAGCTGCGTGCCGGCGGCGCGCAGCGTTACGATTGGCGTCGCCATCGCTTACAGTTCGAAGTCGCTCAGGTCGTCGGCGTTGATCTCCGAGTCGATCTGGCCAACCAGGTAGGAGCTCACTTCCACTTCCTGCGGCGCTACCTGCACGTTGTCGGACACCAACCAGGCATTGATCCATGGGATCGGGTTGGAGCGGGTTTCGAACGGCAGACCAAGGCCGACCGCCTGCATGCGGATATTGGTGATGTATTCCACATACTGGCACAGGATGTCTTTGTTCAGGCCAATCATCGAGCCGTCGCGGAACAGGTATTCCGCCCACTCTTTCTCCTGCTGGGCGGCCAGCACGAACAGATCGTAGCACTGCTGTTGACATTCCTCGGCGATCTCCGCCATTTCCGGATCGTCGGCGCCGGAACGCATCAGGTTCAGCATGTGCTGGGTGCCGGTCAGGTGCAGCGCTTCGTCGCGGGCGATCAGCTTGATAATCTTGGCGTTGCCTTCCATCAGTTCGCGCTCGGCGAACGCGAAGGAGCAGGCAAAGCTGACGTAGAAGCGGATCGCTTCCAGCGCGTTCACGCTCATCAGGCACAGGTACAGCTGCTTCTTCAGCGCGCGCAGATTGACGGTGACGGTTTTACCGTTCACCTGGTGGGTGCCTTCACCCAGCAGGTGATAGTAGCTGGTCATCTCGATCAGATCGTCGTAGTAGCCGGAAATGTCTTTCGCGCGTTTCTTGATCTCTTCGTTGGTGACGATGTCGTCGAACACCAGCGCCGGATCGTTGACGATATTGCGGATGATGTGAGTGTAGGAACGGGAGTGGATGGTCTCGGAGAACGACCAGGTTTCCACCCAGGTTTCCAACTCAGGGATCGAGATCAGCGGCAGCAGGGCGACGTTCGGGCTGCGGCCCTGGATGGAGTCCAGCAGCGTCTGATATTTCAGGTTGCTGATGAAGATGTGCTTCTCGTGCTCCGGCAGCGCCTGGTAATCGATGCGATCGCGGGAGACGTCAACTTCTTCCGGGCGCCAGAAGAAGGAGAGCTGTTTTTCGATCAGCTTTTCGAAGATTTCATGCTTTTGCTGGTCGAAACGCGCAACGTTTACCGACTGGCCGAAGAACATCGGCTCTTGCAGCTGGTCGTTTTTGGTCTGAGAAAAAGTGGTGTAAGCCATAAGCCTGAATCCATCGTAACGTGGCTAAATGAAGGGGCCGGAAAATTCCGGCCCGCTAGGTCAAACTTTAGATCTTGCAGGCGCCGCTTTCGCAGTCGTCATCGCCGGCCTTGGCAGGCTGCAAATCTTCCTGGGCGTCTTCCGCACCGTCGCGGGTGTTTTGGTAGTACAGCGTTTTCACACCGAACTTGTAGGTGGTGAGCAGGTCTTTCAACAGCTGCTTCATCGGCACCTTGCCGCCCGGGAAGCGGGTCGGATCGTAGTTGGTGTTGGCCGAAATCGACTGGTCGATGAATTTCTGCATCAACCCCACCAGCTGCAGATAGCCATCGTTGCTCGGCATTTCCCACAGCAGCTCGTAGTTGTCTTTCAGACGCTCATACTCCGGCACCACCTGGCGCAGGATGCCGTCTTTCGACGCCTTGATGCTGATGTGGCCGCGCGGCGGCTCAATGCCGTTGGTGGCGTTGGAAATCTGCGAAGAGGTTTCCGATGGCATCAGGGCAGACAGCGTCGAGTTGCGCAGGCCGGTTTCCTGGATCTCTTTACGCAGGGTTTCCCAGTCGTAGTGCAGCGGCTCGCTGCAGATCGCATCCAGGTCTTTCTTGTAGGTGTCGATCGGCAGGATGCCCTGCGAATAAGTGGTTTCGTTGAACCACGGGCAAGCGCCTTGTTCCTGAGCCAGACGGTTGGAGGCTTTCAGCAGGTAGTACTGAATGGCTTCGAACGTTTTGTGGGTCAGGTTGTTGGCGCTGCCGTCGGAATAGCGTACGCCGTTCTTCGCCAGGTAATAAGCGAAGTTGATGACGCCGATGCCCAGGGTGCGGCGACCCATCGCGCCACGGTGCGCAGCCTTGATCGGGTAATCCTGATAATCCAGCAGGGCGTCGAGTGAACGCACCGCCAGGGTCGCCAGCTCTTCCAGGTCGTCCAGGCTGTCGATCGCGCCCAGGTTGAAGGCAGACAGGGTACACAGCGCGATCTCGCCGTTTTCATCGTTGACGTCTTCCAGCGGCTTGGTCGGCAGGGCGATTTCCAAGCACAGGTTGGACTGACGCACCGGCGCGATCTGCGGATCGAACGGGCTGTGGGTGTTGCAGTGGTCGACGTTCTGGATGTAGATACGGCCGGTAGAGGCACGTTCTTGCATCATCAGCGAGAACAGCTCAACCGCTTTCACGCGTTTCTGGCGAATGCTGTCATCTTTCTCGTACTGGGTGTACAGGCGCTCGAATTCGTCCTGATCGGCGAAGAACGCGTCGTACAGCCCCGGCACGTCGGACGGGCTGAACAGGGTGATGTCTTCGCCCTTGATCAGACGCTGGTACATCAGGCGGTTCAACTGCACGCCGTAGTCCATGTGACGCACGCGGTTGCCTTCAACGCCACGGTTGTTTTTCAACACCAGCAGGCTTTCTACTTCCAGGTGCCACATCGGGTAGAACAGCGTTGCCGCGCCACCGCGCACGCCGCCCTGTGAGCAGGATTTGACGGCGGTCTGGAAGTGTTTGTAGAACGGAATGCAGCCAGTATGGAAGGCTTCACCGCCACGGATCGGGCTGCCCAGCGCGCGGATGCGGCCGGCGTTGATGCCGATGCCGGCGCGCTGCGAAACGTATTTCACAATGGCGCTGGAGGTGGCGTTGATGGAGTCCAGGCTGTCGCCGCACTCGATCAGCACGCAGGAGCTGAACTGGCGGGTTGGGGTGCGCACGCCGGACATGATCGGCGTAGGCAGCGAAATCTTGAAGGTGGAAATCGCATCGTAGAAACGTTTGACGTAGTCCAGACGGGTTTCACGCGGGTAGTTGGAGAACAGGCACGCAGACACCAGCAAATACAGGAACTGGGCGCTTTCGTAGATTTCGCCGCTGACGCGGTTCTGCACCAGGTATTTGCCTTCCAGCTGCTTGACGGCGGCATAAGAGAAGTTCATGTCGCGCCAATGATCGATAAAGGAATCCATCTGCTCGAACTCTTCAGCGCTGTAGTCTTCCAGCAGATGCTTATCGTATTTGCCCATCTCGACCATGCGAGTGACGTGGGCGTGCAGCTTCGGTGGCTCAAACTGGCCGTAAGCCTTTTTACGCAGGTGGAAGATCGCCAGGCGAGCGGCCAGGTACTGATAGTCCGGCGCATCGCGGGAGATCAGGTCAGCTGCGGCCTTGATGATGGTTTCGTGAATGTCGGCGGTTTTGATGCCGTCATAAAACTGAATGTGTGAACGCAACTCTACTTGAGAAACCGAGACGTTGTGTAATCCCTCAGCGGCCCAATCGATGACCCGGTGGATTTTGTCGAGATTGATGCGCTCTTTACGGCCATCGCGTTTAGTTACAAGCAGACTTTGGTTCATGTGGTGTTTTACCTGTCCGTATGGTGCCCCTAAGCAGAAGTGTAGTCGCTCTGCTCAGTATGTAAACACTATATATAGGGGTTGTATGTCGGTGAGGTAACAAGATAGTGAGAAAAAACGGCGTTTGCAAGTGAACAAAACCGGCCTAATTTGTGGATAACTTGGGGGTGAAATGCCACTTGCCGTTCGCAGTGCGCGCCGTGACTGGCGCGACAAGCTTGTCAATAAGCACGATCAGATTTTACTGAAAAACTGAAAAAACCGATCGTTTGGCGCTTTATTAAACGTTAGAAAAAAACGGCATATTGATCTGATTTAATATTCTAAAAAACTGTCTACAACCGCTATTTTGATCGAAGTCGCGGAAATTAGGTATTTTTCCTAATACCGCGTTGGCGCCGCCCCCCGGTAATGCAGGGCCGGCGCGGTTTACCGTGCTTAACCTTCGTGCTGGGTGTGCACCATGTAGTTCACGTCAACGTTGCGCCCAAGCTTGAAATGATCGGTAATCGGGTTGTAATGCAGGCCGATCATGTGCTTTTCGCGCAGCGGCGTGCCGTCGACCCAGCCGATCAGTTCGGACGGGCGAATGAACTTCTTATGATCGTGGGTGCCCTGCGGCACCATCTTCAGTACGTACTCGGCGCCGATCACCGCCATCAGCCAGGCTTTGGTATTGCGGTTAATCGTTGAAAAGAACACGTGACCACCCGGTTTCACCAGATGGGCGCAGGCGCGCACCACCGAGGCCGGATCGGGCACGTGCTCTAGCATCTCCATACAGGTGACCACGTCGTAGCGCTGCGGATTGGCCTGAGCGTGGCTTTCTACGGTCTCCTGCACATAGGTGACGTCCATGCCGCTTTCCAATGCGTGCAGCCGGGCGACCTGCAGCGGCTCTGCGCCCATGTCCAGGCCGGTCACTTTGGCGCCTTCGCGCGCCATGCTTTCCGCCAGAATGCCCCCGCCGCAGCCCACGTCGAGCACCTGCTTGTCAAAGATGCCGCCGGCGCGCTGCATGATGTAGTTCAGGCGCAGCGGGTTGATGCGGTGCAGCGGTTTGAACTCGCCTTCCAGATCCCACCAGCGGGAGGCGACAGCCTCGAACTTGGCGATTTCCTGGTGGTCAACGTTTTGCACTCGGCTGGATGATTCTGCGTTCATGGGCTTGTCTGGCTCCTTGTTCTCGTTGCGCGGATTATACATGTTCCGGCGCGGCATCGTCTGCGCCGATGCGTTTTTAGCGCACTTATCTGCACAATTTCCGTGAAACAGCGGCGGTTATTTTCCCGTAAAGCGTGCTTTGTGATATAGTTTTACACCTTTGCCACTATGGCAGCGGGCAGATGAATCATTAGTAGAGGGATAGCAGCTCCATGAGCGACCTTGCCAGAGAAATCACACCGGTAAACATCGAAGACGAGTTGAAAAACTCGTATCTGGACTATGCGATGTCCGTTATTGTCGGACGTGCGCTGCCAGATGTTCGTGATGGACTGAAGCCGGTTCACCGCCGCGTTCTGTACGCGATGAGCGTATTGGGTAACGACTGGAATAAACCATACAAGAAATCGGCCCGTGTCGTCGGGGACGTGATCGGTAAATATCACCCGCACGGTGACAGCGCGGTTTACGACACTATCGTGCGTATGGCTCAGCCGTTTTCACTGCGCTACATGCTGGTGGACGGTCAGGGTAACTTCGGTTCCGTCGACGGCGACTCCGCCGCGGCGATGCGTTATACCGAAGTGCGCATGTCCAAAATTGCTCACGAACTGTTGGCGGATCTGGAAAAAGAAACCGTCGACTTCGTGCCTAACTATGATGGCACCGAGCAGATCCCGGCCGTCATGCCGACCAAGATCCCGAACCTGCTGGTTAACGGCGCATCGGGCATCGCCGTGGGCATGGCCACCAATATCCCGCCGCACAACCTGGCGGAAGTCGTCAACGGCTGCCTGGCCTATATCGACGATGAAAACATCAGCATCGAAGGGCTGATGGAACATATTCCGGGGCCAGACTTCCCGACGGCGGCGATCATCAACGGCCGCCGCGGTATTGAAGAGGCCTACCGCACCGGGCGTGGTAAAATCTACCTGCGCGCGCGCGCGGAAGTGGAAGCCGACGCCAAGACCGGGCGCGAAACCATCATCGTTCACGAGATCCCGTATCAGGTGAACAAGGCGCGTCTGATCGAGAAGATCGCCGAGCTGGTCAAAGAAAAACGCGTGGAAGGCATCAGCGCGCTGCGCGACGAGTCCGATAAAGACGGCATGCGCATCGTCATCGAAGTCAAACGCGACGCGGTCGGCGAAGTGGTGCTGAATAACCTGTATGCGCTGACGCAACTGCAGGTCACCTTCGGCATCAACATGGTTGCGCTGCATCAGGGGCAGCCTAAACTGCTGAACCTGAAAGACATCCTCGAAGCCTTCGTGCGCCACCGCCGCGAAGTGGTCACCCGCCGCACCATCTTCGAACTGCGCAAGGCCCGCGATCGCGCCCATATCCTGGAAGCGCTGGCTATCGCGCTCGCCAACATCGATCCAATCATCGAACTGATTCGCCGTGCGCCGACCCCGGCGGAAGCGAAAGTCGCGCTGGTAGCTCAGCCGTGGGATCTGGGCAACGTCAGCGCCATGTTGGAACGCGCCGGTGACGACGCCGCCCGCCCTGAGTGGCTGGAGCCGGAGTTCGGCATCCGCGACGGCAAGTACTACCTGACCGAGCAGCAGGCTCAGGCGATTCTGGATCTGCGTCTGCAGAAACTGACCGGCCTGGAGCACGAAAAGCTGCTGGAAGAATATAAAGAGCTGCTCAACTTCATCGCCGAGCTGATCTTTATTCTGGAAAGCCCAGAGCGCCTGATGGAAGTGATCCGCGAAGAGCTGGTGGCGGTCAAAGAGCTGTACAACGACGGCCGTCGCACCGAGATCACCGCCAATACTTCCGACATCAACATCGAAGACCTGATCAACCAGGAAGACGTGGTGGTGACCCTGTCTCACCAGGGCTACGTGAAGTATCAGCCGCTGTCCGACTATGAAGCCCAGCGCCGCGGCGGCAAAGGCAAGTCCGCCGCGCGTATTAAAGAAGAAGACTTTATCGATCGCCTGCTGGTGGCCAACACCCACGATACGATCCTGTGCTTCTCCAGCCGTGGCCGCCTGTACTGGATGAAGGTGTACCAACTGCCTGAAGCCAGCCGTGGCGCGCGCGGTCGTCCAATCGTCAACCTGCTGCCGCTGGAAGCCGATGAGCGTATCACCGCCATCCTGCCGGTACGCGAGTATGAAGAAGGGCGCCACGTGTTCATGGCCACCGCCAGCGGTACCGTGAAGAAAACCGCGCTGACCGAGTTCAGCCGTCCGCGCAGCGCCGGCATCATCGCCGTCAACCTCAACGAGGGCGACGAGCTGATCGGTGTCGATCTGACCGACGGCAGCAACGAAGTGATGCTGTTCTCCGCCAACGGTAAAGTGGTGCGCTTCCCGGAAGCGCAGGTGCGTTCGATGGGCCGTACCGCGACCGGCGTGCGCGGCATCAACCTCGGCGAAGGCGACAGCGTGATCTCACTGATCGTGCCGCGCGGCGAAGGCGACATTCTGACCGTCACGCAAAACGGCTTCGGTAAACGTACCGCCGTGACCGAGTATCCGACCAAGTCACGCGCCACCCAAGGGGTTATCTCCATCAAGGTGAGCGAGCGTAATGGCCAGGTGGTTGGCGCCGTGCAGGTGGAAACCAGCGATCAGATCATGATGATCACCGATGCCGGCACGCTGGTGCGCACCCGTGTTTCGGAAGTCAGCGTGGTGGGCCGTAACACCCAGGGCGTGACGCTGATCCGCACGGCGGAAGACGAAAACGTCGTCGGTCTGCAGCGCGTGGCCGAACCGGTGGAAGACGAAGAGTTGGATAGCCTGGAACCGGGCGCGGAAGCGGTGGAAGAAGACACCACGCCGCTGGACGATGGCGACGACGCGGCTGAGCCGATGGACGACGACAACGTTTAAAGCAAGGTGAGGGCGTCGGCATGCCGACACCGTAATGCACTGAGACAAAAGGGCCTGGCAGCGATGCTAGGCCCTTTTTCAGTTATATGGTTTAATTGGCGCACCGAGCCGCCGGCCGCCGTGCCGGCGATAGCGTGCGCCGCCACTGACTTTCGTATGGTATCCGATTGAAATACTTAGCCTCTTTTCGAACTACGCTGAAGATATCCCGCTATCTGTTCCGGGTGCTGGCGATTTTGCTGTGGTCGTTGGGAGCGCTGCTCACCACCTTTTATATTCTGAATATCCTGCATCAGAAAGAATCGGACATCCGGCAGGAGTACAACCTCAATTTCGACCAGGCACAGGGCTATATCCGCCATTCCGCCGACATCATCCGCGACATCAAGTATATGGCGGAGAACCGCCTCAACGGGTCAGTCAGCAGCCTGGACATGTTCAGCGGCGTGTTTCCCGGCAAGGGCAGCCCGCCGCAATTCTTTCCGCTGTACCCGGAGTCCAACTGTGCGCTGAGCACCACCTACCGCAGTTCGCTCGATTCACTGAGCGGCCTGATCCAGTATTGGAAAGAGAACTTCGTAGCGGCCTACGATCTCAACCGGGTGTTCTTCATCGGCGGCGACAGCCTGTGTATGGCAGAATTCGGCGGCGGCAATGCGAGTGCCAATCGGGAAAATGTGCTGAAGTCACTGCACGAGCGCATTCTGAAATACCGCAACGCCAAGAATCAGGACAAAGACAACAACCTGTATTGGATCAGCCCCAGCGCGCAGCGGCCGGACGTCGGTTATCTGTATGTACTGACGCCGATCTATATCGGCAACAAGCTGGAGGCGTTGTTGGGCATCGAACAAACCGTTCGGTTGGAGGATTTCGTTACCGCCGGCAACCTGCCGATCGGCGTCACGCTGCTGGATGAGAACAACGAGCCGGTGCTGCGTCTGGCGGACGGCGATCGTTATGCCGCCTCACTTAACAGCTATCCCGTAGAGCACGCGTACTTCGGCTATGTCGACAATTACCGCGACCTGATTCTGAAGAAAGCGCTGCCACCTTCTTCGCTGAGCATCGTCTATGCACTGCCGGTGAAAAGCGTGGTGGAACGCTTCAAAATGCTGATCCTCAACGCGCTGTTGCTGAACCTGTTGTCAGCCATCGTGCTGTTCACGCTGGCGTGGCTGTTTGAGCGCAAGATGTTCCTGCCGGCGGAGGACAACGCGTTTCGCCTGGAAGAGCACGAGCAGTTCAACCGCAAGATCGTCGCCTCGGCGCCGGTGGGTATCTGTATCCTGCGCATCAGCGACGGTACCAATATCCTGAGTAACGAACTGGCGCATAACTACATCAACCTGTTGACCCACGAAGATCGCGATCGCATTACGCGCATCATTTGCGAACAGCAGGCGAATTTCGTCGATGTGATGACCAGCAACAACAACAACCTGCAGATCAGCTTTGTTCACTCGCGCTACCGTAACGAAGAGGTGGCGATTTGCGTGCTGGTGGACGTCAGCGCGCGCGTGAAGATGGAAGAGTCGTTGCAGGAGATGGCGGCGGCGGCGGAGCAGGCCAGTCAGTCCAAATCGATGTTCCTGGCTACCGTCAGCCATGAGCTGCGCACGCCGCTGTACGGCATTATCGGCAACCTCGATCTGCTGCAAACCAAGGCGTTGCCGCAAGGGGTCGATCGGCTGGTCAATGCGATGAACAACTCTTCCGGCCTGCTGCTGAAAATCATCAGCGATATTCTCGACTTCTCCAAAATCGAGTCCGAGCAGCTGAAGATCGAACCGCGCGAGTTCTCCTGCCTGGAGGTGATCACCCATATCGCCGGCAACTATTTGCCGCTGGTGGTCAAGAAACGTCTGGGGCTGTACTGCTTTATCGAACAGAACGTGCCGGAGCGCATCTTCGGCGATCCGGTGCGGTTACAGCAGGTGCTCTCCAATTTGGTGAACAACGCCATCAAGTTCACCGATACCGGCTGTATCGTGCTGCAGGTCTGCACCCGCGGCAGCTACCTGGAGTTCAGCGTGCGCGATACCGGCGTCGGTATTCCGGAGAAAGAGGTCTCGCGCCTGTTCGACCCGTTCTTCCAGGTGGGGACCGGTGTTCAGCGCCACTTCCAGGGAACCGGTTTGGGGCTGGCGATCTGCGAAAAATTGGTCAACCTGATGGACGGCGATGTCTCTGTCGAGTCCGAACCGGGGTTGGGCAGCTTGTTCAGCATTCGCATTCCGCTGTTCAACGCCCAGTTCCCGATCCCGCAGGCCAGCGATACCTGGCAGGGCCGGCGGCTGTGGCTGGATATCCGCAATCAGCGGCTGGAAAGCTACCTGATGGCGATCCTGGGCGGTTACGGCGCCGATATCCAACGCTATGACGGGCAGGAGACCGCTGCCGGTGAGGTGCTGCTCAGCGATTACCCGCTGATGCTGGACACGCCGCTGCTGGCTCAGATCCAATTCTCCACCGAGCATATCGGCCCGTCGCAGGAAACCCGGCCAGGCTATTGGATGCACAGCACCTCCACGCCGCGTGAAACGTTGACCTTGCTCAACCGGTTGTTTGGCGTCGGCGGCGGCGCGGCAGAGGGGCTGGTGCAGCTGCCGGTGCCCGCCAAGGCCAGCGCGGCGGACAACGGCGATATTCATCTGCTGGTGGTCGACGATCATCCGATCAACCGTCGCCTGTTGTCCGATCAGCTGGGGTCGCTGGGGTATCAGGTGGTGACCGCCAACGACGGCGTCGACGCGCTCGGCGTACTGAAACAGCATCACGTCGATATTGTGCTGACCGACGTCAATATGCCGAACATGGACGGTTATCGCCTGACGCAGGAACTGCGACAGATGCAGTTCAGCTCGCCGGTAATCGGCGTGACGGCGAACGCGCTGGCGGAAGAGAAGCAGCGCTGTCTCGAGGCGGGCATGGATAATTGCCTGTCGAAACCGGTTACGCTGGAGACGCTGGAACAGACGCTGGCTTACTACAGTCAACAGGTGCGCTACAGCCGCAGCGAGGCTTGAAAAACAAACAGGCACGGCGGATGCCGTGCCTGTTTGGCGTTCACCTGCCGTGAGGCGGGCTTTAGTCTTTGTCCAACGGCGTCATGCTGACGGACGAGAGATAGTTGAGCAGGGCGATGTCGTTCTCGACGCCCAGCTTCATCATTGCCGATTTTTTCTGGCTGCTGATGGTTTTGATGCTGCGGTTGAGCTTCTTAGCGATTTCGGTCACCAGGAAACCTTCGGCGAACAGACGCAGCACTTCGCTTTCTTTCGGCGACAGGCGTTTGTCGCCATAGCCGCTGGCGCTGATTTTTTCCAGCAGTTTAGAGACGCTTTCCGGCGTGAACTTCTTGCCTTTCTGCAGGGCGGCCAGCGCCTTCGGCAGATCGGTCGGCGCGCCTTGTTTCAGCACGATGCCTTCGATATCCAGATCCAATACCGCGCTCAGGATCGCCGGGTTGTTGTTCATGGTCAGCACGATGATCGACAACTGCGGATAGTGACGCTTGATGTACTTAATCAGCGTGATGCCGTCGCCATACTTGTCACCCGGCATCGACAGATCGGTGATCAGCACGTTGGCGTCCAGCTTGGACAGATTGTTGATCAGTGCGGTTGAGTCTTCGAACTCCCCAACGACATTCACCCATTCAATTTGCTCAAGTGACTTCCGGATGCCAAACAGTACGATAGGATGGTCATCAGCAATAATTACGTTCAGGTTATTCATGTTGTTGGCTACCTTGCTTCAGCAGTCTGCTGACGAAAAAATCAATCTGACTGATGTTATTCTCGATCTCGGGCGCATCACCTTCTGCGATACGCTGTTCTAACGATTCGCACAGCTGCTTGCCGGGAAGCAGATTTAACATGGCAAACACGCCTTTCAGGCGGTGTGCGGTTTGTGACAGCGCATTGAAATCACTGCTGCCCGCCTCAGTATACAGTTTTTTGACATCGTCGGGTACTGTATCGACAAACAGCCCATAGTAATCACTTGATTTCAATTGTTTTTCATAGAGTTGGATATCTTCTGAACTCAATGAAAGCGGGCTTTCTTCCTGTTCCAGCGCGGCCATTTGCTGTTCGATCAGCATCAGCACGGCGTCGATTAATGCGCCGTTCAGGTTGTAGTTCACCCGAATGTAGCGTTTATCCAGCGCTTGCCAACCCGGCTCATCGGTCGCCAGCAGCAGGGTGTAGTCATCGGCCCGCTGCGGGTTATCCGTCAGCAGCACGTCATAATCGCGATTGACCGCGCGATCTTCGG
This sequence comes from Serratia sp. PL7, assembly GCF_945957435.1. Classification (NCBI taxonomy): domain Bacteria; kingdom Pseudomonadati; phylum Pseudomonadota; class Gammaproteobacteria; order Enterobacterales; family Yersiniaceae; genus Serratia; species Serratia sp. PL7. Next base: position 236,415 of record NZ_CAMFLB010000001.1, read on the forward strand.
CGACGAGACAGTCGGCGCCGTAGGCCTGCAACAGGCGGGTCACGATGCCGCGCACTTCATCCGACGTGACGTCCAGCAGGGCGGTGACGCCGTCGAGCAGCTTTTCCTGCTCCTGCGGTTCTTTTTTCTCCATCTCCATGGCGACGCGAATGGTGTAGCGAGTGCCGATATCCACCTTGCTGCGAATGTCCAACTGGCCGTTAAGCTTCTTGCACAGCTGATTGCACAGGAAGAAGGTGAGGCCGGAACCGTGGTTGAAGCGGTCCACCAGCGTCTGGCTGAGGAACGGATAGTTGAGGTTGCTGATCTCTTCGTTGGAGATGCCGGAGCCGGTGTCGTTGATTTGGAAAATCAGGCGGTCAGGGTGCTCGGGCTCATGGTCGATGACCAGAGAAATCTTGCCGCAGGCGGTAGTGATAATGGCGTAATGCACCAGCAACGAGATCACCTTGCGCAGCGCGTTGGCGTCGCCGATATAGTTCTGCTCGACGTCCAGCTGGAAATGCTTGAACAGCGCCAGCCCCTTTTGATTGAGGGCAGGCAGGGCCTCCAGCAGTAACTCGTCGATCAGCGCCGTTGGGTTGAACGGCTCGCGTGTGGGTTGCCAGTCCTGGGTTTCCAGCCGGGTCAGCAGGGTGATGTTATCGATCAACTCCAGTACCGAAGCCGACGCCGTCGTCAGCTGGCCCAGCAGCGCCTGCTGTTGTTCCTCATCCGGCCGGTTGTGCAGGCGGTCGACCAGATCGTGCATCTGACGTACCGGCTGATTCAGCTCGATGCCCAGATTGTGCAGCATCAGTTTGCGCGCCTGAACGTTTTTGTCGTATTCGCGCCGCGCCTGCTGCAGCCGCTTGTTCACCATCACCTCTTTATCCTGATCGTTCATCAGGAACAGGTAGGTGTCCGGTGAGAGCTGGCTGCGGAAAATGCGAATTTCATACACCTCGTTGTTGACCGTCGCCTGGATCACTCCGTGATGCTGTTCGGCCATATGGGCGATCTTTTGCAGGCTGAGATGCGGCAGCAGGTGCTCGGCGATTTTGTTGCTGGCGATCACCGTATTGTTGGCGAAGCTGTAGACCAGCAGGCCGGAGGGCAGGCTGGAGACGATCTCCCGATTCAGCGCGCGCTCGGCCTCCAGTTCCACTGCCATGTTTTCGCTCGGGCGAATGTACTGGCGGCGGATAAAGTAGATGCTCAGCATCGACAGCGCCAGCAGCAGCAAGTTGACTGCGATCAGCCAGATGTTGTTGCGCAGCAGATCGATGGCCAGATTGATAGCCGAAACGCGATACACCACCTTCAGCGGCGCATTGGGCAGGGCGGCACTGAACTCCACCCAGCCCCCGCTCATCGTTGCATGGGTACCGAGGACGGTTTCCGACGGGATGGTGCTGTCGTCGAGATCGACATCATCCGGCAGCAGCAGGAAATTGGCGCGGGCCAGATTGGCCGGAATGATGTCGTTGATCGGCAAATCAAAGGCGATCACCGTCGCCAGATGCCCCGGCTGATTAAAGGTGGTGCGAATCGAAAACGAATAGGCGTTCTGGAAGCGTTGCTTGCGCAGATCGGAAAAGCTCTCGCGTTCGTCGAGCATATTGGCCTGCTGCAGCATCTCGGCGCGGCGTTCGTCCGCCGAGGTGGTCAGGTAGCTTTCCCGAAAGCGCGAAGCCAGCTCTTTGAGCGGCTGGGTAGTGATCAGGCTGAGGCTGTTGTCCTGACCATTGAGGTAATACATGGCGTAGTTCTCGGTCTTGGCGCCCCAGCGGGTATCCAGGTAGTCCGAGATGTTGGCGATCATCGCCAGCGTGTTCTCGTCATGGCTGCCGAAGATCACCGCGTCGGTTTTCTTGTGCGGTTTCTCGACATAATAGACGTCGGGCCGCAGGCGGGTTTCCTGCAAACCAGGATCGACATTCTGCGCCGGCGCATTGCCGAATTTGTCATAGACCTGATAGGTCATATAGCGGTAGGTATCGATACGCTTTTGCAGCGAACCGGCGATGCTATTGAGCGTGTACTTCTTTTCCGCCAGCCAGGCATTGGTGTAGTTGTAGCCATACAGACCGATGCCGATCGTCAGCAGCACGATAAACAGCAGGAAGCAGCGGGTAATGTTGCTGGAGCTTATGGTCAGTTGTTTATTTTGCATAGTGGCTGCGCATTCCTGAATCAGCGAGTGACGGCCCTGGCGCTGGCGGTCACCGCCAACAGCAGAGCGGCTACGCAGGCGAAGGCCACCGTCAGGTTGGAAAACTGAGCGATGAAGCCGATCAGCGCCGGGCCGGCCAGAATACCGGCATAGCCGACGGTGGTGACGGAAGCGATCGCCAAATTGGCCGGCATGTCGCGCTGGTTGCCTGCGGCGCTGAACAGGATCGGCACGACGTTCGAGGCGCCGAGGCCGACCAACATGAAACCGGCCAGCGAAACGGTGGCGTGATTGAAGGCGATGGCCAGACCCAGGCCGAAAGCGGCACACAGGCTGCCCAGCAGCAGCACCCGGTAGCGGCCCAGCGAGTTCACCACCCGATCGCCATTGAGGCGGCCGAGCGTCATGGTGATGGAAAACAGCGCATAGCCCAGACCGGCCTGGCTGTGTTCGACACCGCGCAACGTGGTGAGGAACAGCGCGCTCCAGTCGAGCATCGATCCTTCCGCCAGAAACATGATAAAGCACAGAATGCCGATGAACATCACCCAACCGCGCGGCAAGACGAACATCGGCCCGCCGTCGTCGGCGCCGCTCTCACGCAGCAGATGGCGGCTGGCAAGCGCCAGCAGGACTATCACCGCCAGCACGGTGAGCAGGGTGGATTGCAGCGGTGTCAGCCCCAACCACAGCAACGCGCTGACGCCGCCGGCGCCGGCAATGCCGCCGATGCTGAAGAAACCGTGAAAGCCGGACATCATCGCCTTGCCGCTGGCGCGTTCGACGATCACCGCCTGAACGTTCATCGCTACGTCGATCATGCCGATTGCCGCACCGAATAGCAGCAGCGCCACGGCCATGCCGCCGAGGGAATCCATCAGTGCCAACAGCGGCAGATCAATACACAATCCCAGACCCGCCATCAGGATCACCGCGCGGCAGCCCAGTTTGCCGGTCAGGAAACCGGTCAGCGGCATCGCCAGCATGGAGCCGGCGCCGATACAGAGCAGCAACAGGCCGAGCGAACCGTCATCGATACCGATGCGCGCTTTGGCGAAGGGGACCAGCGGCGCCCAGGCGGCCATGCCGAGACCGGCGACGAAAAAGGCCAGACGGGTGGCGATCTGTTGAGGAATGCCGGGCGTTTGCTGTTCATTGCACAAGGTAGCTGTCATGTAAGCGTCAGGATCTTGGGTCAAAAGAATGGTGAAAGTTACTGACAGTTTTTATCACAATCCGCGATCCGGATCGAAAATATTCGCGCCTGACATGTCCCTGGCACCGCCTCTGCGCACCAGCCACAGCGCGATAGCTTGGACAATATACTCCTTTTGCTGCTCGTTCAGTGCGACGCCTTGCGGTATGCCGTACCACTTTTCCAGACAGCTGCGGCAGCAGGTAGCGGTGGCATGCTGGGCGACGAACACCGGGTGGCCGCGCATCGGTGTTTGCTTGCCGTCATTCTTAGGATGGGCGGCGGCCAGGCGGCGGTCGATAAAATCGCGGGCATGGCTGAGTATCAGCGGCAATCCCTTGCCGTCGAGATAAGTTTGGTCTTTGGCATTTAAACGGAAGCGAGCGCGGAAGGGGGAGGTTTGTAGCCGCCGCCACAGCACGTCGGGTTGAAAGGGCATCATGAATTTTACTCGCTGGAGGTGCACTTTTTCCAGGTTATCAGAATTGAAACTCTGCGGCTAATTGTGCCTGCGGCGGGAAATAATCGATGGGATAAAGCACGAAATGAAAAGTAATTTCAATTTGTAGACTAAAATAAGGGAAAAGATTAGCAATTAGTGCGAAAGTAAATTAATGAAACTATATCATTAGGTTATTTATTTGCGTGCTATTTGTACGAGTCGGAATTGTGAGGAGAGTATGGAGAAAAATAAAAAACCGGCCAGAAGCCGGTTAAAGGAGTGCAGAAATTATCCTCGGATCTCGGATAATGAAGGTAATAATGAAAATAATGATGATAGCGAGGTGATTATAGCGGCTGCGTGCGGACGGCGTTTTGGCACAATGTGCTTATTGTCTGGCTCAATTGTATGGTTGGCTTTTTTTTCTTAAAGATATGTATAACTACATGATTTTTTATCAATTAATCTATTCTTTGTCTTTAAGTGCTTTATTTTGTTTGTCTGTAATGTTTTGTGAAAGTTCGCGCGTATTTACATTTGGAAACCTTTATTAATTACACTGAAACACTATCGGATACTTGGTATCATTTTCTTTCTGGATTAATATAACCCTTGTTACCAGAATGGTAATGCACAGTCGTGCTAATAATGCTCGAAAAGGGCAGTGGCCGTAGCTCGACATAATTAACGAGGATAATAACGATGAAACTTCGAGTACTCTCTCTGATGGTACCCGCACTGCTGGTTGCAGGCACAGCAGGCGCGGCGGAAATCTACAACAAAGACGGTAATAAACTGGATTTGTACGGTAAAGTCGACGGTCTTCACTATTTCTCCAGCAACAACGGCGTGGACGGCGATCAGTCTTATATGCGTTTTGGCCTGCGCGGCGAAACGCAAATCAGCGATCAGCTGACCGGTTACGGCCAGTGGGAATATCAGGCGAACCTGAATCACGCTGAAAGCCAGGACAACAAGAACTTCACCCGTTACGGCTTCGCCGGTCTGAAATTCGGCGACTATGGCTCCTTCGACTACGGCCGTAACACCGGCGTGCTGTACGACGTCGCGGCGTATACCGACTTGCAGCCTGAGTTCGACGGTATGACCTACGGCGCCGACCAGTTCATGTTCCAGCGCTCCAGCGGCCTGGCGACCTACCGTAACAACGACTTCTTCGGTCTGGTTGACGGCTTGAACTTCGCCCTGCAGTACCAGGGTAAAAACGGCAACGGCGAAGAGACCAACAACGGTCGTGACGTTCTGGGTCAAAACGGCGAAGGCTACGGTATGTCCATGAGCTATGACATGGGCTACGGCATCAGCGCCGCAGGTGCCTTCTTCAACTCGCGTCGCACCAGCGAGCAGAACGGCGGTAACGGTCACCAGAACATCATGGGTCGCGGCGACAAGGCCGAAGGGTACTCCGGCGGTCTGAAATATGACGCCAACGACGTCTACCTGGCGGTGATGTTCACCCAGTCCTACAATGCGGCGCGTTTCGGTAGTTCTGACAGCAGCGTTTATGGCTACGCCAACAAGGCGCAGAGCTTCGAAGCCTACGCGCACTACCAGTTCGACTTCGGTCTGCGTCCGTTCGTGGGTTATAACCAGACCAAAGGTAAAGACCTGGGCCGCGCCGGCAACGGCAAGGACTACGGCGATCAAGATCTGGTCAAATTCGTCGACCTGGGTGCGACCTACTTCTTCAACAAAAACATGTCCACCTATGTTGATTACAAAATCAACCTGGTGGACAACAACGACTTCACCGACGCTGCCGGTATCAACACCGACAACGTGGTTGCCGTGGGCCTGGTTTACCAGTTCTAAGCACCTCAGTGTGAACGTCATCGCGCGGCCTTCGGGCCGCGTTTTTTTTGCCTGTAAGCCGGTAAAAAAGCACGGATTGATCCGCTATCGGCACGGGAAGTACCGTGGTTTTCCTCCTCTAAGCCTACGCTGTCAGTACAGAAAAAGAGGGGGATGATATGGAACTCAAGATCGACAAGGTGATCGAAACGGTGCTGTACGTCAGCGATATTGAACGCGCGGACGCTTTTTACCGGGAGGTGCTGAAACTGCCGGCGATGGTCGCTAACGAACGGTTTCGCGCCTATAACGTCGGCGATCGAAGCGTACTGTTGCTGTTTATCGAGGGCGACTCGCTGCGCGGGGCGCACTATCCTACCGGGTTTATTCCTGCGCACGATGGCGTGGGGCCAGCGCATATCGGGCTGGCGGTGGCGAAAGCGCAACTGCCACACTGGGAACGGCATCTGACGGCCAACGGCGTGGAGATTGAGGGGCGGATGCGCTGGGAACACGGCGGGGAGAGTATTTATTTTCGCGATCCCGACGCCCACCTGTTAGAACTGGTGACGCCGGGCATCTGGGCCAATTACTGATCGAACCCGCCTTGTGCCAGCAACGCCAGAGCGGCATTCAGCACCTGCAGCGCCGCCTGCGGTTGCCGCTCTATCTGCACTCTGACGATGGCGCCGTCGATCAGCATCGCCAGCATTGCTGCCTGCTGTTCCCGCCGTGGGCCGGCGGGCAGGTGACGTGCCAGTTCCTCCGCCATTTGCCGCTTATGCCGGCTGGCGATGTGCAGGCTTTCCGGCAGCAGATCGGCGATTTCCACCGCCGTATTGATAAACGCGCAGCCGCGAAAACGCGGATCGTCGAACCATTCCGCCAGGCAGGGCGCCAGCGCCGGCAGTAACCCGCCGCTCTGTGCCACATGTCGATCCAACGCTGTACTGAACCAGGTGAGCCACTGCTGATGGCGATAGGTCAAAAACGCCGTAATTAAATCATTCTTGCTGGGAAAGTGGCGGTAGAAGGTCACCTTGGTCACGCCCGATTCTTTGATGATGCGATCGATACCGGTGGCGCGGATCCCTTCTTGATAAAACAGATCGTGCGCCGTCAGCAGGATGCGCTGGCGGGCGGGTAAGGCGTTGAGATCGGCGGTCATCATTTTCTCCCAGGCTATTTCCGAGTGATTGTAGACAACTCTGTCTACATACGCTAGCGTAATGACGTAGACAGAGTTGTCTACACGCCTTCACTCAGGAGATAAACATGAGCATTAAACCCCCATTGCCGCCTTTTACCCGCGAATCCGCTATCGAGAAGGTGCGGCTGGCGGAGGATGCCTGGAATAGCCGCGATCCCGAACGTGTATCGCAGGTGTATTCCCTCGATACCCACTGGCGTAACCGCGCGGAATTTGTCGATGGCCGCGCGGCGGTGGTCGGCTTTTTGCAACGCAAGTGGGCGAAAGAACTGGAGTATCGGCTGATTAAGGAGCTGTGGGCGTTTGATGGCGCGCGCATCGCGGTGCGTTTTGCCTATGAATGGCGCGACGATTCCGGCAACTGGTATCGCAGCTTCGGCAATGAGAACTGGGAGTTCAATCAGGAGGGGCTGATGATCAACCGTCACGCCTGCATCAACGACATGCCGATCCGCGAACAGGATCGGCGTTTTCATTGGCCGCTCGGCCGGCGCCCGGACGATGTCCCGGCCCTGAGCGATTTCGGTTTTTGAATCTGATGGGATGCTGCGATGGCCTTTTGAGAGCAAAAGCGCACCGATCGACAAAGGGGAATTTGTAGAAAAGCCTTCCCGCTTCTAGACTTAGGGAACAACAAATGCACTCCAAGAGGACAAGCTATGACGAAGAAGTTGGTTTTGGCCGTCGGCACTGCGGCGGTATTCTCCATTCTTGCCGGTTGTACCACCTATGATCGCGCAGCCAGCTATGTCAATGAGCCGGTGGTCAGCGATGTCAAAGTAGGGATGACCAAGCAGCAGGTGCGGGCTATCGCGGGTCCACCGTCGACCACTGCCACACTGGTTCATGCGCAGGGCACCTGCGACACCTATGCGGTGGCGCCGCGCGACGGCAAGGTGCAAACCTACTTTGTCAGCTACAACGACACGGGCCATGTCATGAACAAGGGCTATCAAACCTGTTCAGACTACGATTCTCAGCCGAAATAATCGCGTTTCGGCCGACCAAAAAAGCCTCGCTTGCGCGGGGCTTTTCATTTTTTAAGCGTTTAAGGCCTGAAGTTTAGGCAACTGCACCGGTTGTGCCATTTTTTTGCATCAAAACGATAGACATTTCATAACGGTATCGCTAATATCAGCGCCCATTGGAAGGATGGCCGAGTGGTTTAAGGCAACGGTCTTGAAAACCGTCGAGTGTAACAGCTCCCAGAGTTCGAATCTCTGTCCTTCCGCCAAATTCAGCCGGCTTAGCTCAGTAGGTAGAGCAACTGACTTGTAATCAGTAGGTCACCAGTTCGATTCCGGTAGCCGGCACCATGACAGAGGCCCCAGCAGCGATGCTGGGGCTTTTTGTTATGGATTTTTTACTAGAAGCGCCACGAGAAGGAGTTTCTCGGGTGGCGCTGAAGTTAACCGATAAGCAGCTATCAGATTGAGTGTCGATAGGCAATTACCTTAACGCGACAGCTTTCGTTTGGCTGCGGCTAATAAGCATTTTGCCGAGTTTGATACCTGGTTTCTCAACAAAGTGGTACAGCAACGTTGCGATACCATAAGTGAGCGGGAGAATGATTCCTGATGCAACAATGAACCGCATCACTGAAGAAAGTTCAGCAAATGATGTGGTTGAGAGCAAATAGGCGATGGCCGGTAGGACTATCAATAGGTGAAGCAAATAGACTGAGTATGAGACATCTCCCAGAAATACGCTGAAACGGTTTGTCAGGCACCAGCGCGGCAAGCGCAACACGCGCGACCACTTGCTATCTTCACTCCTAGCCCAAAGCATCGTGACCATCATTAAGATAAGACCTATTTGAGCGAGCAAATGGTATTTATTCAATTCGTTTGGCAGATACGCGCTACCCAGTACGGTCAATAAAGCAAAAACGACATAGCGAACACTCTTTCTGCGGATTGATTCAGCCATCAGCATGCCACCAATAAATAAGTTCAGCTTTATGAGGATCATGGAGGGCATGGGGAATGCAGCAAAGTAGTCCGGTACTAAAAACTTGGCGAGTCCGCAGAACAAGACAACCGCGAGGCATGCTCGGGCAAATCCCAGTTTCAAGACTGTCAACATGATGAATGGGAAAAGTAAATAGAACTGCATTTCCAAACCGATGCTCCAGTCGGGGAGCACCGTATTGAAGGAATAATCAGGCAGAAAGCCAAACATAAAGGTGGCATGTGTAAATACATTCAAGAATGAATGATCGCTATAGCGTGAGCTGTTGGTTTGCGTTTCGCTGTAGAAGTGGCCAATGATGTCTCTGGCCTCACCGAAGTAGCTACCAAATACAATTGCCACAGCCAATAAGACGTAGTAAAGCGGTGCGATGCGAAAGAACCGCCGAGTCCAAAATTTTTTGAAAGTCGACGCGTCGGTCCAAGGTTCCCGTTCCTTACGCTCAACATAATTTTTGGCCATCAGATAACCCGAAAGCAAAATGAAAAGATCTACACCGATTGCAGGATCAGAAAGAATGGGGGGACGGAAGCGGGTTAAAATGCAGATATGGCCCAAAACAACCCAAAGTGATGCCAGGCCGCGTAACCCCTCAAGTTCCTGTGACCACTGATTGACGGGGTAGTCGGAGGATTCTGCCAATCCGTTTTTCATGATCATTCCAGCCTAGGGTTTACATTTTATTCTAGCATAGAGCGGGGTACGAAATGTTGCTGGCAGAACAAGGGGGCGGCGTTGGTCATCAGTTTTGGCTGGAAATATAGCCGGTGGGCGAGTCCGGCTATCAGACAGGGTTCAAATATCAGTGACCAGCCACTGATCCGCTTCTTCGAACATCTCTTCCAACATTCGGTTCAGCTTCTCACGATCGCTTTTGCTGGCGTCGGAGTTCAGGCCGTTGGCCTGCATCGGCTTCACGCGCACCTCCGCTTCCGGGAACAGCACATGTACGCGTTTTTCCAGCTCGTTGCGAATAATCTCGGCGGCGTTGGGTAGCCCAGCGACGTTGCGCTTGTCGTACACTAATTCTACAAACATGACTCACCTGTAAACACTGATTTAATGTACAGTATTCTGGCCTGAGGAAGGCGGGTTGGCAAGAGGGGGGCGCAATTTTGCATAAGGCGTTTATTCTTACTTGCGCAGCGGGCTGCCAAGCCTGCCACTGAATCTTTTCTTTACGTCTGGTCAGTGGTCTGCATTTTCCTCGCTCACTTCGTGCGTGAATATTCAAAGGGCACGATTATCCTCCGCAACCTACATTTTTCTCCCTTACTAATCAGTACGTAAGGCGGTGGCGTCGGGCTGGGGGCTCCCTGGTGTTGGGGGCCCGACGCCACCTTTCTGGTCGCCGTTCTTGGCATAATATCGATCAACGCAGGTATGCGCCGGAACTCGGCGCTACGGGCGCTGACGCAGCTTCTTCGCGTTCTGACAGAGAAAAAATCCCGAGTGTTGGCCAATGGTCGCTCGAAGAGCGATGAATAAAGCACTCATCTCATTTCCTTTAAAATTATCGAACCGGGATGCGGTTTGCTCTCCAGGTTGGCTTCTGTGCGTTAAATTGCTGCGGGGTTAATGTTTAGCATTTTGGGTTTCTCCCGCGTCGGCTATGGCGTGAATGCGATGAAGATATCCCGGGCGTTGTAAAGCGCCTCTGATGTTTGATGAACGGGCATATGAGTTAGCCTGTGCAGACAGCATTTTTATAAGTAAATTGAATCATTTAAAAGGCAGCCAGTCATGTTCGGCAAGACCGGTGATTTACAACAAAATTATTATATTACAATGTATTATATTTATATTTCGTATACAAAAGGCCCCGAGTCATTGTCATAGCCACCCTAGAAGTGGTTTAATGTTTTTAATTCACTTTAATGACACTAAAGTATAGGTTTAAAACATTATAATGCAACCAAACAACATTAAAATATCAGAAGAAAATGGTATGTCATTGAAAATGATAGGTGAAAACCTTACTTACCTCATGCGCATGCACGGGATTGACGCCAGTCGGTTGAGCAGCGAAACAGGGATAGGTATTGCCACGATCAATAATCTGAGGAAAGGCGTGGGGAATCCCACGATCTCTACGCTTGCGTCCATTGGTGAATTTTTCAGCGTAAAAGTAGGGGAGCTGACTGACAAGGATTTAAGCGTCACGGGAGAGGCCAAACACAATGTGAGATCGCTTCCGCTCATTAGCTACAGCGATGTAGAACGTTTTCTGGCCAACACGATCAGAACGGCAGATACCTATACGACAGAAGTCGATGACATGACGGACGATTCGCTGTTTGTGGTAGAGATAACGAATAATTCACTGTCGCCTGAATTAGACCGTGGAACGTATTGTGTGATCTCGCTCAAGGAGCCATTTTGCGATGGCGATATCGTCCTGGTTAAGCTGAAAAATTACCCAATATGCTTAAGGCGAGTTTTTGTTTCCGACGGCGACTTGTTGTTTACAAACATCTCATTAGATTCAGATAGCAGTGTGAAGTCCTATAGCGATTATGCGATCGTCGGTGTTCTATTGAAAACGATAAAGAGGCTGAAATAAATGGACTTATTTAACATAATGAGAAGGTTAAGAAAAATATACTCTCCCAGTTACCTCTATACGTTAGATCGTAGCGTGATCCGAACGGCGGATGGATATTGGCTTTTCAAAGAGTTTGGCACCCATACTTTCGTGAAAAAAAACTGGGGGCAACTCATCGAGGGCGATTTTCTCAGGCATGTTAACCCGAAAGATATCGCTTTTATCGCCGAGACCGAATCTAAAATAAAAATCGCCTCGGCCAAACTGTCGATTCATGAAGAGAAACGAAACTGTATGTGGACGTTGAAAAACGATGTTGACTCGATATCAATATCAGGGGCGGATTTTCTAAGGGATCGCGATCTTGTCGACAAAACCGAGTCCTTGGATGCGACGAAAATAGCCTTCTATGCCGGGGTAAAGGAAGGCAGAGCACTCTCTGCCTCATTGAAAAATGCTAAGAAAAGCGACAGATCTAAAAAAACAATACTGACGTTGATTAAATAAACCAGGGTTCGACGTGAATATGCTCATCGAACGTAATCACGCTGAAGGCAGAATTGTCTATGCTGCTGACAGCGCTTGTGCCGTTCTTCCATTGCGAACAAATCGCTGGGGAAACAGAGACTAAGGTTTCCCCCAGCTTTCTTTGGAATAGCGTATGTGCATGGCCTGAGCCGATAAACTTAACGTTTAATCGTTGGCAGAGGCTCAAAAACTCCTCGGCATTGTTTAACATACAGCTATCAACAATCGGGGTGCCTACCGGAATAGGGTGATGATGCAAGAAGACGGCGACCTTTTTATTGTCACTTGCGACGATGGCTTTTTCAAGCATGTCGAGCGATTGCGTCGAGATTCTGCCGAAATCTTCATTATCAACCACCGAGTCGATGCTGAGCATGCGCCATTCGTCATCTTCAAACGAGTTTATATCATAGCTGCCGCCCTGTTTACGGGCTGTAACGTCCAGGTTCTTTTTGTTGTCGTGGTTGCCTGGGAAAAAATAGAAAGGTAAGGAAGTGCGGTTCATTATCTTAAAGAAGCGCTCATAAGAGGGGATATCGCCATCATGAGAGATGTCACCCGTCACAATGATTAAGTCGGCATTGATTTTATCGGCATTGGCATTAATGAAGTCAATGGCCCTGTCGAAATTAGCAAGATGCTTCGAAGCCAGCGCGCTTTCATTAGGCATAATATGTATGTCGCTAATCTGAATTACTTTCATGCGAGACCCTGTTGATATTACTTAAATGGATTGTATGAGGTGCCCCAATCATAATGATCGGTATTTTCTATCTTCTTCACCCACTCGACTAAGGCGATGGCGAGCGGCAGTAATACAATAGAGACGACAACTTTATAAGACCACGTCGTGCTTATGATGTTAACCAACTCCATGAAGGTGTATTTTCCTGAAAGACTGATCGGATAGGCTGTCAGCAACAGGGCGGCCTGTGTAGACATGGAGCCCACAATATATCGGATAAAGAAGTATTTGCCGGAGAAGATAATCTTCATCTTTGAAATAATAAAACCATTGACGAAATAAGCGACCGGAACGGACACCCAGGTGCCTATCATGACTCGCCAGAATTCATGGTATAAAGAATAATAGTGCGTGGCGATATCATTGTTTTCTGGCTGAATAACAGCTGAGAGATTAAGTATTATGACATATAAGCTTTGGCAGAACACCATGATCCATATTGCTCTTACCGACAATTTATAGCCGTAAACCTCAGTCAGCAATGTGGATATCAAGAAACACAAGGAGAATACAATGCCGCTTGCCGTTATTTTAAAACCATAGATATCAAAGACCTTATAAACCAACGTGTCGCAGGTGATCATAATGGTCACCGTCAGGCCAACAAAAAGGCCATAGAGCTTGAGATTTCCTTGCATTTTTATTCCTTATTTAGTCCGTGTTCTTCTGTTATTCATAATCCATACTTATTTAAAACGTCAACCGGGCGGTCAGATAGTGGCGTAATGATGCTCGAGCCATGTTGCATGGTCATCATTTCTCTTTATTCAAGGCAACGCCCCTTCTTTCCCACACGGGGTTCCTGAAGGCGAAAGCGCTACGCTGGGTTTTGCGGAGAATGCTGATAGCCTGTTGGTTGAGAAAAGGTGATTCTACCGTAATGCATTAATATTTCTAATAAATATATTGCCTGGATCGCGCTGTGTCAATCAAGGAAAGAGGAATACGGGACGTTAGCTTGATGAGGGCTTTATGCATTCACTCCCGGGGCGTGTGCGGCAGAGCCTGCAGCTGAATCACCAATTCCGCCAGGCTGGCGGCCTGCATTTTCTCCATCACTTTTGCCCGGTGAACCTCTACGGTGCGCAGGGCGATATTCAGCCGCTCCGCCATTTCCCGATTCATCATGCCCCGCACCACCAGCTGCGCGATGTCGCGTTCTTTCGGTGTGAGCGTATGGTAGCGGCCGCAAGTTTCATGGCGCTGCTGGGCTTTGGCCGAGACCTGCTGTGCCCGTTCGAGGGCGGCGATCAGCGGTTCTGCGGCGATCGGTTTTTGCAGGAAATCCACCGCGCCGTACTTCATCTGCTCCACCGCCATCGGCACGTCGCCATGGCCGGACAGGAACACCACCGCCAGCGTGCTGCTGCGGCGGCGCAGCTCAGCGTAGGCCTGGTGCCCATCGAGTTTCGGCATCCGCATGTCCAGCAAGACGATCCCGGTCTGAAACAGGTCGGCCCGCGCCAAAAAGTCGGCGCTGTCATTCCAGCACTGCACGTTGTGACCGAAGCTGGTCAGCAAAAAATGGCAGGCGTCGGTGACGGCGGCGTCATCGTCCACCAGATGAATTAGCGACATGGTTTTCCTCATCGTTCAATATGAAATGCAGCGTTATGCACAGCCCATTGCGGCTGTCGGGGGCGGGGCGGTTAGCCAGGCGGATTTCGCCGCCGCCGTAGCGGGCCAGGCGCCGGCAAATGGCTAACCCCAGCCCCATGCCGCCGGCTTTGGTGGTGTTGAAGGGGCGAAAAGCCTGTTCCAGCCCGGCCGTTGTCATGCCGCCCGCGTTGTCCTGCAGATGCAACTCGATCGCCCGTTCGCTCTGGACGGCGGAAAGCCAGACGGCGTTGGCTCCGGCCTGCGCCGCATTCAGCAGCAGGTTCGCCAGCAACTGTTCCAGCAGCGCCGGCGGCAGGGTTAGCGTCAGCGAAGGCGCCACGTTGTTGAACAGTTTCAGGTCGGGATAGCGCTGCGTCAGGCGCAGCAGCGTCCACACCCGCTCGGCGGTTTCGCTTACCGCCGCGGGTCGCCAGCGTGTTTGGTCTATCGCCTCAGCGGTGGGCTGCACCCACTGGCGCAGGTTATGAATCGTCTCGCCGCCGCGCTGAGCCTGTCGGTCGATATTTTCCAACGGACCCAACAGCGGATGCCCGGCGTCCGTTTTGCGCAGTTGGATCAGGCATCCCTGCGCATAAAGGCGAATAGCCGCCAACGGCTGGTTGAGTTCATGCGCGAAGCCGGAGGCCATTTCCCCCAGCACGTTCAGCTGCCTGGCGTTCTCCAGCGCCTGCTCCTGCCGCCGCAGTTGCTCTCCGGCCTGGAGCAACTGCCGCCCGCGCCGGCGTACCAGCAGCGCGATCCAGATATGGTTGACGATCAACAGCGCCAGCACCGCCAGCGACAGGCCGACGGCCGTCTGATGCTGGATCAGCCAGCTCTTGATATCCAGCCACAGCCGCCGCTGTTCCGGGTGTTGATTGACGGCGCGCAGCAAGGCTTCCACCTCGCTGGTCGAGACCGGTGCGCCCCATTGAAAGGGAGACTGCGGAGGTGCGGTCAGCAAGGCTCTTGCCACCGCATCCACCAGTGAGTTATCCAGGCCGGGCAGGGCGGCGAACGACCAGTTGGGGTAAAGTGGCGTGCTGCTGACGCAGGGAACCGATGTGGGCCGTTGCAACAGCGGGCGAAAATCCGCCGGGTTGATCAGGCCTTCTCGATCCATTTTCTCCAGCAGGCAGACGGGGACGATGGCGGCCTGAATGGCGCGCTCGCGCAACAGATAGAGCAGGGCATCGGCAGGGAAACCGGTAAAGCGCAGGTGGAAATCGCGATCGGGCCGCATACCGGCATCGCTGAGCGCCTTATAGCCGGTCAGATAGCCGCCGAAGGCCTGCGGATCGATGGCGCCCAGCGTTTTGCCCATCAGCGCCTGCGGCGTCGTGATGCCGCTGTCGCGCCGCACCAGAATCACGCTGCCGATGATGTTGCCCGTTGCCCGATCGCCGTTGGCGGCGCGCAATGATGCCAGCCAGCGCAGATGATAGCGGCTGTTCAACTGCACGAACTGCGCCGGATTAGTGACCACGAACTGCACGCTGCCCCGATTGACCGCTTCGCGCATCTGTGCCAGATCGAGCGGCTGCAGGCGGAAGCGCTCACCGCCGACACTGCCGTTGAGGCTGTCGATCAGCGGCTGCCAGTCACGCGCGGTCGCCGCATCGCCGCGCATCGCCAGCACGCCGACCGACCACTCTCCCGCCTGTGCCGCCATCCCCCAACCGAGACTGAACAGCAGTAATAACACGACCCTCACAGCCCCTCCTGATGGGCAATTTGCCTGCCGCCACTTGTTTTAGATCAACGTTGGGGCCGGTATGTGGTTAACCACAATAGAGCGCCATCGATGCCATTTTTACACTGTAAATCATCGACATTGTTTATTCATCTAACGGGCATCAATAGCGTGATCGGGGTGATGCCCAGGGCGTGGGAGAGGCGCATGGACTTCAGTAAACGGCAGTTTTTGCAGCAGCTGGGCGTGTTGACGGCGGGGGCTTCGTTGATCCCCGTGGCGGAGGCCGGGCTGACGTTAGCGCCGACGCGGCGCGAGGGAGATGCGAGCCGCCGCTACGCGATGCTGATCGATCTGCGGCGTTGCGTCGGGTGCCAGGCCTGTACCGTGAGCTGCGCCATTGAAAACCAGACGCCGCACGGCGAGTTTCGCACCACGGTAAACCAGTACCAGGTCAGCCTCGAAGGTGAAGCGGTGGCGACCAACGTGCTGCTGCCCAGGCTGTGCAACCACTGCGACAACCCACCCTGCGTGCCGGTGTGCCCGGTACAGGCCACTTTCCAGCGTGAGGACGGGATCGTGGTGATCGACAACACGCGCTGCGTGGGGTGTGCCTATTGCGTGCAGGCCTGCCCGTACGATGCCCGCTTTATCAATCACGCCACCCAAACGGCGGACAAATGCACCTTCTGCGTGCATCGGTTGGAGGCGGGATTGTTGCCGGCGTGCGTGGAGTCGTGCGTGGGGGGAGCGCGGATCATCGGCGATATGCGCGATCCGCACAGCACGCTGAGCAAGATGCTGCGGCGCCACGAGGCCGAGATCAACGTCCTCAAGCCGGAGAACCAAACCGCGCCCCATGTGTTTTATCTGGGGCTGGATGACGCCTTCGTCACTCCGCTGCCGGGGCGGGCGCAGGTTGCCTTATGGGGGGAGGGACGATGAGTCGCCAACTGATGATCGCAGAAGTGCTGGGCCAACCGCAGGCGGTGAGCTGGCTGCCGTGGGCCGTGCAATATTTCTTCTTTATCGGCATCGCTGCCTGTGCTGCGCTGCTGGCCTGCGTGTGGCGCTGGCGCGGTGGAGATAACGCCACGCATCTGGAGCGCATGGCGCTGTTTATTGGGCTGACGTGCGCCATCACCGCACCGCTGGCGCTGACTGCCGACCTGCATCAAACCGCCCGCTTCTGGCATTTCTACGCCTACCCGACGCCCTGGTCGTGGATGCCGTGGGGCGCGCTGTTCTTGCCGCTCTTTACCCTGCTGATCGGCCTGTGGTTTCTCGCTCTCGAATTTGCGCGGCTGACGGGCAGGCCGGTTGCGCTGCTGCGTGGGATTGCGCCCGCTTGCGCGCTGGTGGCTATTGGCCTGCTGTTGTACACCGGGCGTGAGGTTTCCGTCGTGCGTGCCCGCCCAATCTGGTTCAGCTACGCATTTCCGATCGTGATGTTCCTCAGCGCGCTGCAGGCGCTCTTGGCCTTGCTGCTGCTGACATTGCGCGAACGGCCCGGTCTGCAGGCGCCGCTGGCGCGCGGGATGCTGCTGACGTTACTGCTGCTCGGCGGGGCGATCCTGCTGTGGGTATGCGGCGATACGTTATCCGGCGCGGCGGTACGCCACTGGCTGCAGACGCAGGCGATGGCGCGCCGGTATGCCGTGGGATGGATTGCGCTGTGGGGGCTGACGCTGGCGTGCGCCGCTTGGGCCGGCTCTCGGCGCTTGCCGCGCGGCGGTACGACGCTGCTGGTGGCCGGCGCACTGGGGCTGAGTTGGCTGATGCGCTGGACGCTGTTGATCGAGGTGCAAACCATCCCGAAATACAACGCGACGTATTCCCCTTATAGCCTGCCGCTCGGCACCGATGGCTTGCTGGCGATCGTCGGCACTTTCGGGTTGTGGCTGGCGTTAATGATCATGGTGCGTGAAGCACAGGCGTTTTTACTGCGGAGAAAACAACATGGCTAAACTCACCCGGCGTCAGTGGTTGAAAGTGGGCCTGGCCTTCGGTGGATTGTCCGCCTTTGGCCTGAGCTATCGCGAGGTCGCCAAACGGGCGATCGACGGCTTGATTCACGGCACTTCAGGGCGGGTGACCCTGGATCGCATCAACGGCAACTCCCTGCCGCCCGAAGGGCGGGCAATGCCGGAATGGCAAGGCAATCCGCAGCAGGCCATCTCGATGACCCAGTGTTTCGGCTGCTGGACGCAATGCGGCGTGCGGGTTCGGGTGGACAGGCAGACCGACCGGGTATTGCGCATTGCCGGCAACCCTTATCATCCGCTGTCTCAGGAACGGCACGTCGACTCGGCCTTGCCGCTGCAGGACGCGTTGGCGCAGCTGGGCGGCGAAAGCGGCCTCGATGCCCGTTCCACCGCCTGCGCCCGCGGCGCCACGCTGTTGGAGGGGCTTTACAGCCCGCTGCGGGTGCTGGAGCCGATGAAGCGCGTCGGCAAACGTGGCGAGGGCAAGTGGCAGCGCATCAGCTTTGAGCAGTTGATCGCTGAAGTGGTGGAAGGCGGCGATCTGTTCGGCGAAGGGCATGTGGAGGGCCTGCGGGCGATCCGCGATCTGGAGACGCCGATCGATGCCCGACAGCCGGGGCTGGGGCCGAAAGCCAATCAGCTGCTGGTGACCAACGCCGGTGACGATGGGCGCGACGGCTTCCTGCGGCGTTTCGCTCAGAACAGTTTCGGCAGCAAAAACTTCGGCGCGCACGGTGCTTACTGCGGGCTGGCCTACCGTGCCGGTTCCGGTGCGCTGATGAACGATCTGGACAAAAATCCGCACGTAAAACCCGACTGGGAACAGGTCGAATTCGCGCTGTTTATGGGAACCTCGCCCGCGCAGTCCGGCAACCCGTTCAAGCGCCAGGCTCGGCAACTGGCCAGCGCCAGATTGCGCAGCGAGTTCCGTTATGCGGTAGTGGCGCCGGCGCTGCCACTGACCACCACATTGGCGGACGATCATGGCCATTGGATCCCGATATTGCCGGGCACCGACTCGGCACTGGCGATGGCAATGATCCGTTGGATCCTCGACCACCGGCGTTATCAGGCCGATTATCTCGCCATCCCGTCGGAGGCCGCCATGCAACGCGCCGGCGAGAAGAGCTGGACCAACGCCACGCATTTGGTGATCGCCGAGAGCGAGCATCCGCGGGCGGGGCAGCATCTGACGCTGGCCGATCTGAATGGCGCCGGGTCGGCGTCGCCGTTGGTGGTCAACGGCGCGGGGGAACTGGTGGCGGCCGAGGCGTGCGACAGCGCCGAGCTGTGGGTAAGCCGTACGGTGACGCTGCACGACGGCGTGCAGGTGGGGGTGAAAAGCGGCTTCCAGTGTTTGAAAGAGGCCGCCGACAAGCTGTCGCCGGAGGCGTACAGCCGGCAATGCGGCGTGCCGGTGGCACGCATCGCGGCACTGGCCGAGGCCTTTACCGCCCACGGGCGCAAGGCGGCGGTGATCGCCCATGGCGGGATGATGGCGGCAAACGGGTTTTACAATACCTGGTCGGTGATGATGCTTAACGTGCTGATCGGCAACCTGAGCCTGGCGGGGGGCGTGTTCGTCGGCGGCGGAAAATTCAACGGCTTCGCTGAGGGGCCGCGCTATAACCTGGTCGAGTTTCCCGGCCTGGTAAAACCGAAGGGGCTGAATATCGCACGCAGCAAGGCCGCCTATGAAACCTCCGACGAGTACCGCGAAAAAGTGGCGGCGGGCGTTTCCCCCTGGCCGGCCAGGGCGCCCTGGTATCCGTTCGTCGCCGGGCAACTGACCGAGCTGCTGACATCGGCGTTGGCAGGGTATCCGTACGGGCTGAAAGCCTGGATCTCGAACATGACCAACCCCTTGTACGGTATCGCCGGGTTGCGTAGCGTGGCGGAGGAACGATTGAAAGATCCGGCGCGTTTGCCGCTGTTTATCGCTATCGATGCGTTTATCAACGAAACGACGGCGCTGGCCGACTATATCGTCCCGGACACCCATAACTTTGAGAGCTGGGGGTTCAGCGCCCCCTGGGGCGGCGTCGCCAGCAAGGCCACTACCGCGCGCTGGCCGATAGTGACGCCGGCGACCGCGAAAACGGCGCAAGGGCAGCCGATTTCCATGGAGGCGTTTTGCATCGCCGTCGCTAAACGCCTGGCGCTGCCGGGGTTCGGCGATCGCGCTATCGGCGACGGCCAGGGCGGGCTGCTGCCGCTCAACTGCGCCGAGGATTATTATCTGCGCGCCGCCGCCAACGTGGCGTTTGCCGGCAAGGCGCCGGTGCCGGCCGCGAGGGCGGACGAACTGACGCTGAGCGGTGTCGATCGCTTGTTGCCGCAGCTTGCGCAGACGCTGCGCGCCGATGAAATCGACCGCGTGGCGTTTATTTACAGCCGCGGCGGCCGGTTCGCCGTTCACGACAGCGGCCGCCGCGACGGCAGCGTGGGCAACCGCTGGGAGAAACCGCTGCAGATCTGGAATGCGGAAGTGGCGAAGCACCGGCATGCGATCACCGGTGAGCGTTTCAGCGGCTGCCCCACCTGCTATCCGGCGCGTTTGTCGGACGGCCGCGCGGTGGAAGCGCTCTACCCTGAGCAGCAGTGGCCACTGCGCCTGATGTCCTTCAAATCCAACGTGATGAGCAGCTCCACCGCGGTGATCCGGCGCCTGCACGACGTGAAACCGGTGAACCTGGTGGCGCTGAATCCGGCAGACGGGGCGCGTTTCGGCATTCAACACGGCGACCGGGTACGTATCAGCACGCCGGGCGGCAGTCGAGAGGTGCAGATCAGTTTACTGGCAGGCGTGATGCCCGGCGTGATCGCGGTGGAACACGGCTACGGCCACCGGGAGATGGGGGCCAGTCAGCACTACCTGGACGGTGAACCGCTGGCGATGGATGAGCGCATTGCCGCCGGCATCAACCTCAACGATTTGGGCTTTGCCGATCCGACGCGCGAAGTGCCGAATACCTGGCTGGATTGGGTGACCGGAGCGGCGGTGCGTCAGGGGATCCCTGCGACCATCGTCAAGCTTTCCGCGTAGGCGCAGCCGTAAATCTGCTGTGGCTGCAGGTGGGGGTGTTAAGCCTGCGTCAGCAGCTGCAAAAAGCGGCTCAGCGCGGTAAAAGGCGGTTCGCTGTTGCGCCAGAAGACGCCCACGCTGCCTTTCTGCTCTATCTTCGGCAGATTCAGGATCGCCAGCTGCCCCTGGCTGGCATAACGCTGCGCCAGCCGTAGGGAAAGAATGGAGATCATATCGCTGCTTTGCAGCAGGTTGGTACTGACGTTCATGGATGCCGATTCAACCGTGTTTTCGGGCAGCATCACGCCGTTATCCGCCAGCGCATTATCAATGCTGAGGCGGATGGGCGTGCCGGTCGGCCAGACAATCCAGCGCCAGTGGGTGAGATCGCGCCAGCTGAGGGAGGCGGATTCTGCCAGCGGATGGTGAGGGCGGGCAACAAAGCATACCGGTTCGGTGTAGAGCACTTGATAGTTGAGCGGCAGTTGCAGCGCCCGCCCGCCAACGCGGCCCACGACGACGTCCACCGCGCCCGCGATCAGATCGTGCAGCAGCGGGGTCATCACCTTTTCCTCAATATTGAGATGCAGCGTTGGCATTTCCTGCAGCAGGCTCAATATGGCCTGCGAAACGCAGTCGGTGGCGACCGGCGAACAGCCGATTTTCAGGCTTCCCACCAGCCCGCCTTGCTTAAAGCGGGCGATTTCAGACTGCGAACGCTCGAGATCGTTGACCAAGCGCTGCGCATGCTGAAGCAGCAGTTTCCCCCCCTCGGAGGGGCGCAGTCCTTTGCTATGCCGCTCAAACAGCGTGATCCCAATCTCATCTTCGAGCTGTGACAACCATTTTGACAGAGCGGGTTGGGAGATGTTCATCATCCGGGCAACGTGGGTCAGATTTCCCTGCTCACCCAACGCCACCAACATTTGCAGATGGTGAAGTTTCATTTTCTGCGCCCAGTTCGCCATTTGCTATAACCCTCCGGTTATGTCTCTGCCTGAAAAGCCATTGTACATTTTATCGCTAAGGATACAAATTCGTAACATACCTAAAACAAGACAGACATCTCCCTACCTGCACCGAGGCGCTCACTATGACTCAACGGCGTGATTTACAAGCACTGATCGATGCTGCTCCCATCGGTAAGACGCAGTGGCGCGTTATCATCTGCTGCTTTTTGGTGGTGATGTTCGATGGTTTTGACACCGCCGCCATTGGTTTCATCGCACCCGACATCCGTACCCAATGGCAACTGACCGCCGGCGAACTGGCACCGCTGTTTGGCGCGGGGCTGCTGGGGTTGACGGCGGGCGCACTGCTTTGCGGCCCGCTTTCTGACCGCTTTGGCCGCAAGCGCGTCATCGAACTTTGCGTGGCGCTGTTTGGCACGCTGAGCCTGATTTCGGCCTTCTCCCCCGATATGCCAACGCTGGTCATTTTACGTTTTCTCACCGGCCTGGGGTTGGGGGGCGCGATGCCGAACACCATCACGATGACCTCTGAATATCTGCCTGCTCGCCGCCGTGGTGCGCTGGTCACGCTGATGTTCTGCGGTTTCACGCTCGGTTCAGCCCTGGGCGGGATCGTCAGCGCCCAACTGGTGCCGGTGATGGGGTGGCACGGCATTTTGGTGCTAGGAGGCGTTTTGCCGCTGATGCTCTTTGTGGTGCTGCTGTTTGCCCTGCCGGAATCCCCGCGCTGGCAGGTCCGCCGCCAACTGCCGCGCAAGGTGATTGCCAAAACGGTCAGCGGCATCACCCGAGAGTGCGATGAAGAGACCCATTTTTACCTCAACGAAGCCGCTACGGCGGCCAAAGGGAGCATCAGCCCGCTGTTTGCCGGCCGCCAGCTGCGCATTACTCTCATGCTCTGGGCGGTTTTTTTTATGAGCCTGTTGATTATCTATCTGCTCTCCAGTTGGATGCCGACGCTGCTTAACCATCGCGGTATAGATCTGCAGCATGCCTCTTGGGTGACCGCCGCTTTCCAGATGGGCGGAACGTTGGGGGCGCTGGGGCTGGGCGCGTTGATGGACAAATACAATCCCTTCCGGGTGTTGGCGGCGAGCTACGCCCTGGGCGCCGCGTGTATCGTCATGATTGGTCTGAGCGAGAACGGCCTGTGGCTGATGGCGCTGGCCATCTTCGGCACCGGCATCGGCATCAGCGGTTCGCAGGTTGGGCTGAATGCCTTGACCGCCACGCTCTATCCGACACAAAGCCGGGCGACCGGCGTCAGCTGGTCCAATGCCATTGGCCGCTGCGGCGCGATTGTCGGCTCGCTTGCCGGCGGCGTGATGATGGCGATGAATTTCTCATTCGATACGCTATTTTTCATTATTGCCGTGCCGGCGGCGATCAGTACGGTGATGTTAATGCTGCTGACGGCTGTTGTTCGCCAGTCTGCTCCAGCCCCTGATACGTTGCCTCGCGCAGCGTCGTGAATGAAAAGGAGAATCCCTATGCCTGAACGCAATCAGGATGTTAATCCCAGCCGCCAGCAGTTCTACCGGCATATTTCCGGGCAGAACCTGACCCCATTGTGGGAGTCGCTGCACCATTTGGTGCCGCAAACGCCGAATGCAAACTGCGCTCCGGCTTACTGGAACTATCAGGCGATTCGCCCGCACCTGCTGGCCAGCGGCGAGTTGATTGGCGCCAAAGAGGCGGTTCGCCGCGTGCTGGTGCTGGAAAACCCGATGCTGCGCGGACAGTCCTCCATCACCCCGACGCTGTATGCCGGATTGCAGTTGATCATGCCGGGCGAAGTCGCGCCGAGCCATCGCCATAATCAGTCGGCATTGCGTTTTATCGTCGAAGGGAAAGGGGCATTTACCGCCGTTGACGGTGAACGTACGCAAATGCATGAAGGCGACTTCATTTTGACGCCGCAGTGGCGCTGGCACGATCACGGTAATCCCGGCGAGGAGCCGGTGGTATGGCTGGACGGGCTGGATCTGCCGCTGGTGAACCTGCTGGGTTGCGGTTTCGCGGAAGACTATCCGCAAGAGCAGCAGCCCGTGACGCGCCAGGAGGGGGATTATTTACCGCGCTATGCGGCCAATATGCTGCCGCTGCGCCATCAGAAAGGCAACTCATCGCCCATTTTCAACTACCGCTACGATCGCAGCCGGGAAGCGCTGCACGACCTCACCCGCATGGGGGACGCCGACGAGTGGGACGGCTACAAGATGCGCTACGCCAACCCGGTGACCGGCGGCTATCCCATGCCCTCGATGGGCGCCTTCCTGCAGCTGCTGCCGAAAGGCTTTTCCTCACGGAAGGCGCGCACCACGGACAGCACCATTTACCACGTGGTGGAAGGGCGCGGCCAGGTCAGCATCGGCAGCGAAACCCTTCACTTTTCGGCAAAAGATATCTTCGTGGCGCCGACCTGGTTCGACGTGTCGTTTCAAGCGGACGAAGACACCGTGTTATTCAGTTTCTCGGACAGGCCGGTTCAGGAAGCCCTGGGACTGTTCCGCGAAGCACGTTATTAATTTGGGAGAGACAAAATGACGCAATACGTATTTGCACCGCAAGCCCCTGTGACGGTTCCTGTTGTGGGGAGTGATAAACAGTTTCCCGTGCGCCGTGTCTACTGCGTCGGGCGTAACTATGCTGCGCATGCCCGCGAAATGGGCTTTGACCCGGATCGTGAGCCACCGTTTTTCTTCTGCAAGCCTGCCGATGCGGTGGTGCCGGTGGCGGCCGGCGAAACGCTGGCGTTGCCGTATCCGTCGCAAACCGACAACTATCACTACGAAATCGAACTGGTGGTGGCGATTGGCAAACGGGGGAGCGATATTCCGCTGGACAAGGCGCATGAATACATTTGGGGATATGCCACAGGCCTGGACATGACCCGCCGCGATCGGCAGATGGACATGCGTCAGATGGGGCGCCCATGGGAAATCGGCAAGTCGTTCGATCTTTCTGCGCCCATCGCGCCATTGCATAAAGCCGGCGACAGCGCCGACGTGAACAACGCGCCTATCTGGCTGCAGGTCAACGGCAGCGATCGCCAGCGCAGCGACATCCGCCATCTGATCTGGTCGGTGAATGAAACCATCAGCTATCTGTCCGGCTTTTTTGAGCTGCAGCCCGGCGATCTGATTTTTACCGGGACGCCGGAAGGGGTGGGCGCGGTGGTGAAAGGCGATGTGATTACCGGCAATGTAGAGGGGCTAACCCCAATCGCCGTGAAGATTGTCTGAGCCGATTCAGAGGTGAATGATGAAGCTGTACAGTTTCTTTAATAGCTCAGCGTCCTACCGCGTGCGCATTGCGCTGGCGCTGAAAGGCCTCCATTACCAGACGGTGGGGGTCAATATTCGTATCGGGCAGCAGAATGAGCTGGCATATCGGCGAATGAACCCGGTCGGGCTGGTGCCGACGCTGCTCACGGACGACGGTGAGTCTCTCAGCCAGTCGCTGGCGATTATTGACTGGCTGGATCGCCATTTTCCTCAGTCGCCGCTGTTGCCGGCGGCCGACCCGGCGCGCAGCCGGATACTGGAAATCGTCTATGTTATTGCCTGCGATATTCATCCGGTAAATAACCTGCGGGTTTTACGCTACCTGAGTGAAGAGCTGAAGGTGAGTGAGGAAGAGAAAAAACGCTGGTATGCGCACTGGATCCGCCAAGGGCTGAGCGCCGTAGAACAGCTGTTGCTCCAGAGGCCGCCAGGACCCTTCTGCGTTGGCGATACCCCGACGTTGGCGGATTGCTGCCTGATCCCTCAGTGGGCGAATGCCCTGCGGATGGGGTGCGACCTGAGCGGGTACCCGCGCTGTAAAGCGGTTTACGACGCCTGTACTCGTCTCCCGGCGTTCATCGCCGCGGCGCCCGAAAACCAACAAGACAAAATCTCAGCCTGAGCCCGAAAGGAGGAAAACAATGGCTAAAGTGATGCGCGCAATTATCGTCGGGGGAGGCATTGGCGGCGCAGCGACTGCGCTCTCGCTGGCTCGCCAGGGCATTAAAGTGATGTTGTTGGAAAAGGCGCACGAGATTGGTGAGATTGGGGCGGGTATTCAGCTCGGCCCCAACGCATTTTCCGCGCTGGATAGCCTGGGTGTGGGCGGCGTAGCGCGTCAGCGCGCCGTCTTTACCGATCACATTACCCTGATGGATGCGGTCAATGCCCAGGAGGTGGTGCATATTGAGACCGGGCAAGCATTTCGCGGTCCCTATGCGGTTATCCATCGGGCGGATATCCACGCCTCTGTTTGGGAAGCGGTATTGACCCATCCGGATGTGGAATACCGTACCTCAACGCAGGTGGCGGGTATCAGCCAAACGGTGGACGATGTGACGGTATTTGATGAGCAGGGCAATCGCTGGACGGCGGATATTCTGATCGGCTGCGATGGCGTGAGGTCGGTGGTGCGGCAGTACCTGCTGGGCGATGCGCCGCGGGTGACCGGACATGTGGTTTACCGCGCCGTGATTAATTGCGATGAGATGCCGGAGGATTTACGCATTAACGCGCCGGTACTGTGGGCGGGGCCGCATTGCCATCTGGTGCATTACCCGCTGCGCGGCGGGAAGCAGTATAACCTGGTGGTGACGTTCCATAGCCGTCAGCAGGAGGAATGGGGTGTGAAGGAGGGCAGTAAAGAGGAGGTACTTTCCTATTTTTCCGGTATTCACCCGCGTCCGCGCCAGATGCTGGATAAGCCGACCTCATGGCGCCGCTGGTCAACCGCCGATCGTGAACCGGTGGAGAAATGGGGCAACGACCGTATCACGCTGGTGGGAGACGCAGCGCACCCGGTGGCACAGTATATGGCACAGGGAGCCTGCATGGCGCTGGAGGATGCGGTAACGCTGGGTAAAGCGCTGGAAGAGCATGGAGGGGATGCGGCAAAAGCGCTTGCCCTGTACGAGTCGGTACGTATTCCACGCACGGCGCGCATCGTCTGGTCAACCCGTGAGATGGGCCGTGTTTATCATGCCGCAGGCGTTGAGCGCCAGGTGCGTAATCTGTTATGGAAAGGCAAATCTCAGGCGGAATTTTATCGCGGAATGGAATGGCTGTACGGCTGGAAAGAAGAAAACTGCCTGCAGCCGCGCTGAGAGAGAGGCCCTGCCCAGGCCTCCGCTAGCGCATGGGCCAAACCGGTGCGGCCTAATCCTCTCAATATGCAGACGAAAAAAAAACCTGCTGTAACAGCAGGTTTTCTTAAATTTGGTCGGCATGAGAGGATTATGTGCATCTTCGATGCTTGCCCTGCGGGCCGTTGCTAAAGCAACGTGGTCTCACTACGTTCGGCTCAAACCTCCTTCGGAGATTCTCATCCTCTCGACGTGCAGACGAAAAAAAACCTGCTGTAACAGCAGGTTTTCTTAAATTTGGTCGGCATGAGAGGATTCGAACCTCCGACCCCCGACACCCCATGACGGTGCGCTACCAGGCTGCGCTACATGCCGACGCTATGAAAAATCATACTACCGATTCCCGATGTTAATGCAAGCGCCTCGCCACTTGATTGCTTTAGTTTTAAGCAGTTAGTTGGCGATAAAGCGTTTTACATCGGTCAGCACCTGCAGCAGCAGAGCAAGCTGCGGTTTCTCGTCTTTTATTTCTTCGCCGTTCTGATCGTAGACGCGATAGTTGCCGCTGTTGTCCAGCATCAGCGTCTGCGTCGGCGTAGTGATCACCAGCTGATTGCCATCGCCGGTGGCGATCCAGTCGTTGCGGCGCTGGGCGGTGAACAGATCTTCGCCCTGCGAATAGTCTTTCGGCGCGGTTTTCACGTGCAGCAACCGTTGCATCAAGGTGCGCATCACGTCGTTATGGCCGGTCAGCTTGCTGATGGTCTGCGCTGGGGTGCCCGGCCAGTGGATCACCAACGGCACCTGCAGTTGCGCCTGGTTGAAGGCAGTGCCGGCGCCCCATTGGCCTTTGCCGCTGTCGTTGAATTCGACGCCGTGTTCGGCGGTGATCACCACCACGGTTTTGTCCAGCAGACCGCGCTGTTTCAGGGTATCCAGCACCTGGGCTATCTGGGCATCCACGTCTTGCGCGCCGGTGCGATAGCGTTGGATAAAATCGGCCGGCGCCGGGGTTTTGTCGCCTTCGGCCGGCTCGGCGCCGCTGAAGTTGATATAGGAGAACCACGGCTCTTTGCCGCCCTGATCCGTCAGCCAGCGCTGCCATTGCTGCGTGGTTTGCGCGTCGCTTTGCGGCGCCGGCGTCGGCAGCGAGAAGTCGGTCAACAGGGCCTGGCGGTACAGGCTGGCGTTGAAACCGTCGGAAGAGAACAGCCCCAGTTGGTAGCCCTGATCGCCGAGCGCGTTGAGCAGCGCCGACGGCTTGCGGCCGGCGAGCACGCTGTCCAGATAGGTCGGAGAAATGCCGTAGAACAGGCCGAACAGCCCGGTGTCGGCATGATTACCCGAGCTGTAGTGATCGCTGAAGCGCACGTTTTCCTGGGCGAAGCGCGTCAGCGCCGGCATGTCCTGCGCCACGTCTTTGGCGCGAATGCCGTCCACCACGATCATCAGCAGGTTATAGCCGCTGCCTTTATCGCCGTAGCTGAGATCGCTGAGCGGATACTCCACCGCCACCGCTTCCGGGTTGCCCTGTTGCATCAGGCGGCGCTCATACTCTTGCTGGTCGAGCAGGCCGTGTTTTTCGAGGAACTTGCGCGCGGTCATCGGGTACGAGAGCGGCAGATTGGCTCGCTGCATGGTGATCGGGCGATAGAAGTTGGCGTCAGCCCAAATGTAAATCAGGTGCGACGCGAAAAAGGCGCTGATAAACAGCGCCGCCAGCGGTTTGCCGAAGCGGCGGCGGTTCAGGCTGCGCAGCTTCTGCCAGCTCCAAGTGCCGAACAACATCTCCACCAGGAAGATCACGGGCACGCAGATAAACATCAGCTGCCAGTCGCGCGACAGCTCACTCTGGTCCGGGTTGACCACCAGATCCCACACCACCGGATTGAGGTGCAGGTGGAAATGGGAGAACACTTCGCTGTCGACCAGCAACAGCGTGAGCCCGATGGTGGCCAGCGCGGCGGAAATAAATCGCAGCAGCCGCTGCGACATCACCACGAAGGTGAGCGGGAAGATCACCAGCAAATAGCCGGCGAACACGATAAAGCTGAAATGCCCCAGCAGGCTGACAAAGGCATAGACCCGGCCCAGCAGGGATGCGGGCCAGTCGGTAACAAACAGGTAGCGGCTGCCCAGCCCAAGGGCGAGCAGGATGTTGAATAAGGCGAACCAGTGCCCCCAGCTGATCATCTGGGAGACTTTTTCACGATAACGCTGACGGTTTGTCACCATAAGTCAATATTAATGTGCTTTGTCTTCACGGACAGAAGCCTGCAGGGCTTCCGCGAACGATCTTGCCAGGGTTTTCCGCTGCGCGGGGGCAACGCTGGTGTTGATCAAATTAGTGACCATGTTGCCCAGCACCATCAGGGAAAGATCGGTGGGGGTATGGTGTTTTTCCAGAACATTGACCAGCTCTGAGAGCAGTTGTTCAACGTGTTCGTCACTGTAACGGGATGATTGTGGCATAAAATTGCGCTTAGTAATCTGCAAAGTGCCCTATCTTACCGTATAGGGCAGTGATTTTCCGCTCTTTTATCACTTCCTGTCATTTGGGGAAGGGGGCGCCCGTGGCGGGGCTGCTCCTCGCAGCGCCTTTCCGGTTTGCCGCGGTTTTTAGTATTGCAGGTCGGGGCCTTCAGTGTTTGAATACGCGCCTAAAGAACAGGAGGATTTACCATGAGTCTGGATATCGACCAGATCGCTTTGCATCAGTTGGTGAAACGCGACGAGCAAACGCTGGACGTGGTGCTGCGCGATTCCTTGCTTCCTACCAACGCGGCGGTGGAAGAAATGATGACGGAACTGCATCGCGTCTACAGCGCCAAGAGCAAGGCCTTAGGCCTGTTCAACGAAGGTAGCGAGCTGGCGGAAGCGCTGCGCACCTGCCGCAAGGACGATAAGGACTTTCTGGCCTTCAGCCGCGCGGCGACCGGCCGCCTGCGCGACGAACTGGCGAAGTATCCGTTTGCCGAAGGCGGCGTGGTGCTGTTCGGCCAATACCGTTATCTGGCGGTGGAGTACCTGCTGATCGCGGTGCTGAACAGCCGTAACAGCATGCGCGTCAACGAAGAGCTGGATATCAACACCACGCACTATCTGGACATCAACAACGCCGATATCGTCGCGCGCATCGATCTGACCGAATGGGAAACCAACCCGGAATCGACCCGCTATCTGACCTTCCTGCGCGGGCGCGTAGGCCGTAAGGTCGCCGACTTCTTCATGGATTTCCTGGCGGCGTCCGAAGGGTTGGACACCAAGGCGCAAAACCGCGGGCTGCTGCAGGCGGTAGACGACTACTGCGCCGATGCGCAGCTGGACAAGAACGAGCGCCAGTCGGTGCGCCAGCAGGTGTACAGCTACTGCAACGAACAGCTGCAGGCCGGCGAAGAGATTGAACTGCAGGCCTTGTCGCAGGAGCTGTCGCCGCTCGGCGAGAAAGACTTCATGCAGTTCTCCAGCGAGCAAGGGTATGAGCTGGAAGAGAGCTTCCCGGCGGATCGCGGCACGCTGCGCCAACTGACCAAATTTGCCGGCAGCGGCGGCGGCATCAGCCTGAACTTCGACGCCATGCTGCTGGGCGAACGCATTTTCTGGGATGCGGCCACTGACACGCTGACCATCAGAGGCACGCCGCCGAACCTGCGCGATCAGCTGCAGCGCCGGACCGGCAGCGGCAAGTAAGCGTGCCGAATCGCAGACAATAAAAAACGCCGCAATTGCGGCGTTCTTTATTTCGGCGTCCCGAAAGGTTCGAAAACGTAGCGATTAAACGCGAACGAAGTCGATGTGAGCCAGTTTTGGCTTGAACGGGTGACGCTGTACAGCCTGAACCTTAACTTTGGTTTCTTTACCGTCGATAACCAGAGTTACTGCTTCGCTGTAGAATTCTGGTTTAGCTTCCATGTTCTTAACAGAATCATGGTCCAATTCGATGGAAACTGCAGCTTCTTTGCCACCGTAAACGATAGCTGGGAATTTGTTTGCTGCACGCAGGCGGCGGCTCGCACCTTTACCCTGGTCTTTACGTACTTCTACATTGATAGTGAACATTGTTTTTTCTCTTAAAAGAAAATTTACCCTGCTACAGGCGACCCAAGTAGCAAGTTCGGAAACCCGCTTTAACGCTGGGCAGGCCCAGGTAAAGCGCGCGGCATTTTAACGGAAAGCCGCCCGCAGGGCAACGAAAACCTGCCCAGGTTGGGGACAGTTCGCTCAGGCCAACTGATTGGCGCGGCGGAAACGGCCTTGATAATCGAACACTTTCTCACGCACCTGCCAAAACTGCCCGCGCTTGCGCGCCACCACGAAATCCGGATGGCGCAGCGCCTGCTGTTGCGCCAGCACGTCGGCGGCGGTGTGCCAGGCGAACGGCACGCCCGGCGCGCGCTGATGCGGGCGCAGGAACAGCATCTCGAACGCTTTGCGCTGCGCCGGCGTCTGCAGGCGGAAGCGCTCGCTGGTGCTGGTGCCGTCCTCGTCGTAATAGGTGGCCTTCAGCCATTCGCCCTTGTCGTCGCGGCCGCTCTGCAGTTCCATGCCGCCGCAGCGCAGCACCAGCGCGTCTTTCAGCTTCAGCGCCGCCTTCAGCATGTCATCGGGATCGACCAACACTTCCTGACATTGATGGCAGCGGCGTGCGGCGATATCGTTCTCCGCGCCGCAGTGCGGGCAACTCTTGAACCGGAAGCGGTAATCGCACTGCTCGCGGTGGCCGTCGTCGTCCTCCAGCCAGCCCTGGCAGCGGCGGCCGTAGTGCTCGATGATATCGCCGTTCTCGGTGCACTTGCCCCAGAACAGGTTGGCGAAGCCGCAGGCCGGGCAGAATACCTGCACCGGCTGGCTGTCGCCGTGCGGCTTGCTGACGCCGACCTCCGGCGTGAACAGATCGTGCGGGTTGCCGGCGTAGTCGAGGATCAGGCAATCCTTTTTGTTGGGCGCCAAACGCAGCCCGCGCCCGACGATCTGCTGGTACAGGCTGACGGACTCGGTGGGGCGCAGGATCGCGATCAGATCGACGTGCGGCGCGTCGAAACCGGTGGTCAATACCGCGACGTTGACCAGATAGCGCAGCCGCTGCTGTTTGAACGCGTCGATCAGCGCATCGCGCTCGGCGGGCGGCGTTTCGGCGCTGACCAGCGCGGCTTCGCCGTTCGGCAACAGGCCGTGGATCTCGCGGGCGTGTTCGACGGTGGCGGCGAAGATCATCACGCCTTTGCGATCCTCTGCGTACTCCACGATCTGGCTGATGATGTGCGGCGTGACGCGGTTTTGCCGCTTCAGCTCGCGGTTCAGATCCGCTTCGCTGAACAGGCCGTTGCTCCTGGCCTCCAGCCGGCTGAAGTCATATTGCACGATCGGCATATCCAGCCGCTCAGGCGGCACCAGGAAGCCGTTCTTAATCATGTAGCGCAGCGGCAGCTCGTAGATGCAGTCGCGAAACAGACTGGCGCCGTCGCCGCGGGTGAAGCCATGGTAGTGATACTGGTAAATCCAGCCCTTGCCCAGTCGGTAAGGCGTGGCGGTCAGCCCCAGCAGCCGCAGCTGCGGGTTGGTTTTCTGTAAATGCTGGATGATTTGCTGGTACTGGCTGTCGTCGTCGTCGCTGATGCGGTGGCATTCATCGACGATCAGCAGCGAAAAGGCGCCGTCGAACAGCGGCAGGTTGCGCGCGACGGACTGTACGCTGCCGAACACCACCTTGCCGGCGCTCTCTTTCTGCTGCAGGCCGGCGGCGAAGATATCCGCTTCCAGGCCGTAGGCGCAGTATTTGGCGTGGTTTTGCGCCACCAGTTCCTTGACGTGCGCCAGCACCAACACCCGCCCGCGGGCGCGCTTCGCCAGCTCGGCGATCACCAGGCTTTTGCCGGCACCGGTCGGCAGCACGATCAGCGCCGGTTCGGGGTGCCGCCGGAAATGGTTGATGGTGGCTTCGACCGCTTCCAGTTGGTAGGGGCGTAGGGTAAAGGCCATAAATGAACGCCGTAGGTTGGAATGGGCCGCCGGGAACCGGTTTTGTCACCTCTGTTCCCACAGAAACCGTGACATTTTACGTGCCGGGCGGCCGAAAAATTTCTATTATTATGCCTTCTGCGCGCGCGCGGTGCGAGAAGCGTGAAAATTACCCCTGTCGGGCAACGCGTTGTACCGCTATACTCGTGTGACAGCAATCGCTGTTCCCCCACGCGATTTCCCCCCTGAACCTGCCATTTGCACCCGGTGCAACGGCGGGCGTCATATTTTGGCAATACGATCAATGCGATCATAACAACGACAGGCAAAGCAGATCCCATGCGATTGGACAAGTTTTTATCTCAGCAGTTAGGCATTAGCCGTGCGCTGGTTGCGCGCGAACTTCGGGCTAAACGCGTCACCGTGGACGGTGAGGTGGTGAAGAGCGGGGCTGTCAAACTGACCCCGGAGCAAGAAGTGGCGTTCGACGGCAATCCGCTGCAGCAGCAGAACGGCCCGCGCTATTTCATGCTCAACAAACCGCAGGGTTACGTCTGTTCCACCGACGATCCCGATCATCCGACGGTGCTGTACTTCCTCGATGAGCCGGTCGCGTACAAGCTGCACGCCGCCGGGCGGTTGGATATCGACACCACCGGGCTGGTGCTGATGACCGACGACGGCCAGTGGTCGCACCGCGTCACGTCGCCACGCCACCACTGTGAGAAAACCTATTTGGTGACGCTGGAGCACCCGCTGGCGGAAGACACCGCGCAGCGTTTCGCCGAAGGGGTGCAACTGCACAACGAGAAAGATCTGACGCGGCCGGCGACGCTGGAGCAGGTCGACGAGCACGTGGTGCGCCTGACCCTCAGCGAAGGGCGCTACCACCAGGTGAAGCGGATGTTCGCTGCCGTCGGCAATCGGGTGATCGAGTTGCACCGCGAGCGCATCGGCGCCATCGTGCTGGATGACGATCTGGCGCCGGGCGAATACCGCCCACTGACCGAAGAAGAGATCGCCAGCGTGGGCGCGCCGCACCTGCAGGACTGATAACCGATCATCGATTGCGGCCGATTAAGGAGTCGTGGAACGTGCAACAGAACCGAACCTCTCATCTCGGTTTGATTTTCATTCTGGGCCTGTTGTCCATGTTGATGCCGTTGGCCATCGACATGTACCTGCCCAGTATGCCGGTGATCGCCGCCCAGTTTGGCGTCGAGTCCGGCAGCGTGCAGATGACGCTCAGTGCCTATATGCTCGGCTTTGCCTTCGGGCAGCTGTTCTATGGACCGATGTCGGACAGCATCGGCCGCAAGCCGGTGATCCTGTGGGGTACGCTGATCTTCGCCATCGCCGGCTGCGCCTGCGCCATGGCGCAATCGATCGATCAGCTGATCGGGCTGCGTTTCCTGCACGGTTTGGCCGCCGCCGCCGCCAGCGTAGTGATCAACGCCTTGATGCGCGACATGTTCACCAAGGACGAGTTCTCGCGCATGATGTCGTTCGTCATTCTGGTGATGACCATCGCGCCGCTGCTGGCGCCGATGATCGGCGGGGCGCTGCTGCTGTGGTTCAGTTGGCACGCCATCTTCTGGACCATGGGCGCCGCGGCGTTGATCGGTTCACTGCTGGTGGCCCTGTTCATCAAGGAGACGCTGCCGAAAGAACGGCGACAGCGGTTCCACCTGCGCACCACGCTGGGCAATTTCGGTTCGCTGTTCCGCCACAAACGGGTGCTGAGCTACATGCTGGCCAGCGCCTTCTCGTTCGCCGGCATGTTCTCGTTCCTCAGCGCCGGGCCGTTCGTCTACATCGAACTGAACCACGTTTCGCCGCAACACTTCGGCTACTATTTTGCGCTGAACATCGTGTTCCTGTTCCTGACGACGCTGATTAACAGCCGCAACGTGCGGCGGTTCGGCGCGGTCAAGATGTTCAAGCTGGGGCTGCTGGTACAGCTGGCGATGGGGCTGTGGCTGCTGGCGGTGAGCGCTGTCGGTCTGGGTTTCTGGGCGCTGGTGATCGGCGTTGCGGTCTATCTGGGGTGCATCGCGATGATCTCCTCCAACGCCATGGCGGTGATCCTGGATGATTTCCCGCATATGGCGGGCACGGCTTCTTCCTTGGCCGGTACGTTGCGCTTCAGCATCGGTGCGCTGGTGGGAGCGGTGCTGTCGATGGCGCCGGGCAAAAGCGCCTGGCCCATGGTCACCTCGATGGCTCTGTGCAGCATCGTGGCGGTGCTGTTCTATGTTTACGCCAGCCGGCCGCGCGATCGCGCAGCCTGACGTTCTCCCGATTCGGGGCGTTTTGCCCCGCATCGCCTTAGGGTTGCGCCTTGCCATTTCAGGGTGCAACTGGCAATGAAAAATTTGTTGCTAAATATACGCAAGCTAATTAATTGGCCGTTTTCCCCTCTGTGTGTTTTTTGTTAAAAAATTCCACCGCCGCATCGCCTAATATTCCTCGGGAGGCGCAGCGTTCTGCCGGCTGAGTGCTGCGGATGGTTTGTATTAGGATTGATGTAAATCAAGGCATTAGCAGGGGAGGCTGCGCCAACGTGGCGGGCTAAATGTTTCTTCATTGTAAAAATATGGCGTCTGAAAAGTAGTCGCATTGCAAGAAAAAAGAGTTGAGATCGCTGCGGGAAAGGGTTACATATAACGCAAAAATGCGAGCTGAGTCGCAAAATGCCGTGAAATAACACCGCACGGCGCGCCAAAAAATGGCACGGCATCGGCAAGCACGGGGTCAGGTTAATGGCTAGCGGCAAAATTTACATTTAAATAACATTTGTGCGCGGCAGAGTCGGGAGTCAGCGGCTATAACTTAGTAACCCTGTCAGGTAAAAGTGTTTCACCTTTTCAATCTAGGGATTTCATGTGGAGAGTATCCAACTTTCGGTAGTGCATCGCTTGCCGCAAAGTTATCGTTGGCTATCCGGTTTCACCGGCGTGAAGGTCGAACCGATTCCGTTTAACGGAATAGACGAAGATAACAACCTGATTGGTCTGAAGTTACTCAGCCATGAAGGGGCCGAGGCCTGGCAGGTCATGCAACAGCTCAATCTGTCGCTGCAGGAGATTCAGGTCGACTGCGCGATTGTTGAATGGGAAGGGGAACCTTGCCTGTTCGTGCAGCGCAGCGACGAGAGCGCCACCATGTGCCGCCTGAAAAACGTCGGCGCCGCGATCGCCGAACCGCTCAGCGCGCAATACCCTTTCTAAATTCGCCGCTAGTCCGCCAACTGCAGCAGTTGACGGGTATAGTCGGCGGCGGGCGCCGCGAAAATCGCCCGGCAGTCTCCCTGTTCAACCACTTCTCCCTGTCGCAACACGATGACCTGGTGGCATAGCGAACGCACCACCTGCAGGTCATGGCTGATGAACAGATAAGCCAGCCGGTGGCGTTGCTGCAGCGATTTCAGCAGCGTCAGGATCTGCGCCTGCACCGATTTATCCAGCGAAGAGGTCGGCTCGTCGAGGATCAGCAACTGTGGCTGCAGGATCAGTGCACGCGCGATGGCGATACGCTGGCGCTGGCCACCGGAAAACTCGGTGGGATAGCGGTGGCGCAGCTGCGGGTCCAGCCCGACCTCCTGCAACACCGCGATCACGCGCTGTTCCCGTTGCTCGGCGGTAAGCCGCTGGTGCACTTCCAGCCCTTCGGCGATGATCTGCTGTACGTTCAGGCGCGGGTTCAGGGCGGAATAGGGATCCTGGAAGACGATTTGCATTCGGCTGCGGTAGGGCAGCATCTGCTTCATCGTGAGCGGGTGCAGCGGTTCGCCGTCGAACCAGATGGCGCCCTGAGAGGCCAGCAGGCGCAGCAGCGCCAGCCCGGTGGTGCTTTTGCCCGAGCCGGATTCTCCCACCAGCCCCACGCTTTCCCCGGCGCGCAGCTCGAAACTCAATGACTTCAACGCATAGTGATAATCCACCGTGCGGCGCAGCAGGCCGCGGCGAATGGGGAAGCGCACCTGCAGATCTTCCACCTTGAGCAGCGGCCGCTCGTCGCCGGGGCGCCTGTTGGCTGCGGCAGGCAGCGGCAGCGGTTCACCGACGTCCTCGGCGGCCAGCAGCTGCTGCGTGTAGGGATGTTGCGGGCGGCTGAACAGCTGCGTGCGGGCGTTTTGCTCTACGCAGCGCCCCTGACGCATTACCGCCACGTTATCCGCCAGGCGGCGCACGATATTCAGATTATGGGTGATAAACAGCAACCCCATGCCCATCTCCTGCTTCAGTTCTTGCAGCAGCGTCAGGATCTGCGCCTGGATAGTAACGTCGAGCGCGGTGGTGGGTTCGTCGGCGATCAGCAGTTTTGGGCGGGTCAACACCGCCATGGCGATCATCACCCGCTGGCGTTCGCCGCCGGACAGCTGATGCGGGTAATCCTGCAGCCGGCTCTTGGCCTGACGGATGCCGACGCGTTCCAGGCACTCGACGATCTCTGCGCGCGCGGCTTCGCGCCGCAGGCCGCGGTGCAGCATCAACACTTCCGCCAGCTGTTTTTCGATGGTGTGCAGTGGGTTAAGCGACACCATCGGCTCCTGAAAGATCATCGCGATCTGATTGCCGCGCACCTTGCGCAGCGCCGCTTCCGGCGCATGCAGCAACGAGTCGCCGTTGAACAGGATATCGCCGGCAGGGTAAACCACCGGCGGTGCGGGCAGCAAGCGCAGTATCGACAGGGCGGTGACGCTTTTGCCGGAGCCGGATTCCCCTACCAGCGCCAGCGTTTCCGCCGGCGCGATTTGCAGCGAGAGTTCGTTGACCACCGGCGTGACGGTGTCGCCCTGGCGGAAGGCGATGCTGAGATCTTGAATTGCGAGCAAAGGAGTGGCCATATCAATGCGCCTTGCTGGGGTCAAAGGCGTCGCGCACCGCTTCGCCGATAAAGATTAATAACGACAGCAGCACTGCCAATACCAAGAAGGCGGTGATACCGAGCCACGGCGCCTGCAGATTGTTTTTGCCTTGCAGCAGCAATTCGCCGAGCGACGGCGAGCCTATCGGCAGCCCGAAGCCGAGGAAATCGAGCGACGTCAGGGTGGTGATCGAGCCGCAAAGGATAAACGGCAGGAAGGTCAGCGTCGCCACCGTGGCGTTAGGCAGCATATGGCGGGACATGATCACGCGATCCGGCACGCCCATGGCGCGCGCGGCGCGGATGTAGTCAAAGTTGCGGGTGCGCAAGAATTCGGCGCGCACTACGCCCACCAGGCTCATCCAGCCGAACAGGATGGTGATGCCGAGCAGCCACCAGAAATTGGGCTGGACGATGCTCGACAACAGGATGATCAGAAACAGCGTCGGCATGCCCGACCACACTTCGATAAATCGCTGCCCCCACAGGTCGAAACGCCCGCCGTAATACCCCTGGGTCGCGCCGACGCACACGCCGATCAGGCTGGAAAACAGCGTCAACGCCAGGCCGAACAGCATCGAGATGCGAAAACCGTACAGAACACGAGCCAGCACATCGCCGCCGTTGCTGTCGGTGCCCAGCAGGTTATGGCGCGAAGGCGGCGAAGGGAAGGGCACCTCGGTGGCGAAGTTGATGGTGTCGTAGCTGAAACGGATCGGCGCCCAGACCGCCCAGCCGTGCCGTTCGATCTGCCGCTGGACGAACGGATCCTGATAGTCGGCCTCGGTGTTCAGCTCGCCGCCGAAGGCGGTTTCGCTGTAGCTAATCATAAACGGCAGGTATAACCGGCCTTCATAACGCACCAACAGCGGTTTGTCGTTGGCGATCAGATCGGCGGCCAGACTCAGGGTGAACAGCACCAGAAAGATCCACAGCGACCAGTAGCCGCGGCGGTTGCGGCGAAAACGCGCCCAGCGCGCCTGGTTGATCGGGCTAAGGCGGCTCATTGGCGGGCCTCGAAGTCAATGCGCGGATCGACCAGGGTGTAGGTGACATCGCTGAGGATGTTCAACAGCAGGCCGATCAAGGTGAAGATATACAGCGTGCCGAACATCACCGGGTAGTCGCGCTGCAGCGTGGCGTCGTAGCCCAGCAGCCCTAGGCCGTTGAGCGAGAACATCACCTCAATCAGCAGCGAGCCGGTAAAGAACATGCTGATAAAGGTGGCCGGAAAACCGGCGATCACCAGCAGCATGGCGTTGCGGAACACGTGGCGGTACAGGATCTTTTTTTCGTCCAACCCTTTGGCGCGGGCGGTGGTGACGTACTGCTTGCGGATCTCATCAAGGAACGCGTTTTTGGTCAGCATGGTCAGGGTGGCGAAGCCGCCGATCACCGTCGCCAGCACCGGCAATGTGATGTGCCAGAGGTAGTCGGCGATCTTCGCCGGCCACGAGAGGGTGTCGAAGTTGCTGGACACCAGGCCGCGCAGCGGGAACCAGTCGAGGTAGCTGCCGCCGGCGAACAGCACGATCATCAGGATAGCGAACAGGAAAGCCGGAATGGCGTAGCCGATGATGATCAGCGTGCTGCTCCAGGTATCGAATGCGCTGCCGTTGTGGACGGCCTTGCGGATGCCGAGCGGGATCGACACCAGATAAATGATCAGCGTGCTCCAAAGGCCCAGCGTGATGGAGACCGGCAGGCTCTGCCTAATCAGTTGCATCACCGAAGCGCCGCGAAACAGGCTGTCGCCGAAGTCGAAGCGCATATAGTTCCACAGCATGGTGAAGTAGCGTTCGTGCAGCGGTTTGTCGAAGCCGTACCGTTGGGTGATCTCGGCGATCACCTCCGGATCCAGGCCGCGCGAACCGCGATATTGGCCGTCGCCTGCCGCGATGCCCGTCCGGGCATGGCCCAGGCCTTCGCCGACACCGCCGCTGCCAAAACCGCTGCCGTGCCCCAGCTCGATGGCGGCGATGGCCTGATCCACCGGGCCACCGGGCGCGATTTGCACGATAAAAAAGTTGATGGTGATGATCGCCCACAGCGTGGGGATCACCAATAACAGTCTGCGTATCAGATAGGCCGCCATTCCGACTCCTTATTGCCGCTGAGCCGGTAAGCGCGCCGCCTTGTTGACGTCGTACCACCAGTTGTCGAAGCCGATCGCATAGGCCGGGCGGATCGACGGCGTGGAGAATTTGTCCCAATAGGCATAGCGATCGTGGTTGGAGTACCACATCGGCAGCATGTAGTTGTTCCAGGTCAGCACCCGGTCCAGCGCGCGGCCGAGCGGCAACAGGGCTTTTTCATCGCCCTGATGGGCGGCGATTTGCCTGACCAGGCTGTCAACCGCCGGGTCCTTGACGCCGGGGGTGTTATAGCTGGAATCGATGTACTGCGAATCCCAAATGATTTGCAAGTTGGCGCTGGGGAACGGCATTGCCATATACACCGTCGACATCATGTCGAAATCGCGCTCGCGCAGACGGCGGGTGTACTGCGAGGCGTCAATCTCGCGGATTTGCATCTCGATGCCCAACCGCTGCAGGTTGTGGCGGAACGGCATCACATATTGGAAGTTGCTGCCGCTCAGCAGCATCAATTCAAAGGTGAACGGCTGGCCGGTTTTCGCGTTGACTAACTTTTGATTTTTGACCACCCAACCGGCTTCTTTCAGCAGTTGGGTCGCCTTCAGCAGGTTTTGCCGATCGTTGCCGCTGCCGTCGGAGGAGGGCGGTTGGTAGATGCTGGTAAACACCTCTGGCGGTATCTGGCCTTTGAGCGGCGCCAGCAAGGCCAGTTCAGCGGCGTCCGGGTAGCCGCGGGCGGCGTAGGCGGTATTTTGGAAATAGCTGTCGGCGCGCTGATAGGCGTTGTAATACAGCGCTTTGTTCATCCAGTTGAAGTCGAAAGCCAGGCCGATCGCTTCCCGTACCCGACGATCGGCGAACAGCGGTTTTTGCAGGTTAAACGCCAGCCAGCGGGTATTCTGTGCCGCCTGATTGGTTTCGTCCTGTTTGATGATGTAGTTGCGCGCGAAATTACCGCCCTGATACTGGGTGGCCCAGCTCTTGGGCGACGGCTCGATGCGGAAATCATAAGCGCCGGCCTTGAAGGCTTCCAGCGCCACTTTATCGTCCAGGTAATAATCGTAGCGAATGCTGTCGAAGTTATAGCGGCCGCGATTCACCGGTAGGTTGGCGGCCCAGTAGTCGCGCACCCGCTGATAGGTGATGTACTGGCCGAGGCGGTAATCGCCGATTTTGTACGGGCCGCTGGCGAGCGGCGGGGTGCTGAGCGGTTCGTTGAGCTTATGGTTTTTCCAGAAGCTTTCCGGCAATACGCGCAGGCTGAGCAGGCTGAGGATTTGATCGCGATTTGCCTTAGGCAGCTCGATGCGCACCGTCAGCCGGGAAATGGCCTTGACCGTGACGCCTTTGTAAAAGGAGCGAAACTGCGGTACGCCTTCGGTCATGAATTTATTGAAAGTAAAGGCCACGTCGGCGGCGGTGATCGGGCTGCCGTCCTGGAAGCGGGCGCGGGCGTTGATATCCAATTCCATCCAGCGCATGTCGGCTGGGAAACGGGCCGATTCGGCAATCAACGGGTAATAGCTGCCGGGTTCGTCGTCGGAGTTGGTGAACAGCGTATCGTACAGCTCCATCGTGCGCTCGCCGGGTACGCCGCGGGTAGCGAAACGGTTGAAGTTGTCGTAGGTGCCGATGGCCGCCAGCCGTACGTCGCCGCCTTTGGGCGCCGCCGGGTTGACGTAGTCGAAATGGCTGAAGTCGGTGGCGTATTTCGGTTCACCGAGCAGGGCGAAAGCGTAGCTTTCGTTGAGGGCTTCGGCCTGCAGACCGAAACTCAGTGCCGAGAGCACCAGAGCAGCGAAAATGCGCACGGACATCGGACGGTAAGCTCCTGCTGTGGAATAAGGTACAACCTGCGCCCAGCATAACATTCTTCGGGTGGGCGCAGGGTAAAGTTGCCTAAAGATTAACTATTTTTTTCCTGATAATCAAAGACCTGATTAGCATTGCAGTAAGCGACGAAATCATCGATGCTCAGCGGCTTGCTGAAGTAGTAGCCCTGCATGAAGTTGACGCCGTGTTCTTGCAGGAACTGCATCTGCTCGGCGGTTTCCACGCCCTCGGCCACCGTCAGCATTTTCAGCTTTTTCGCCAGCGAGATCACCGCATCCAGCACCGGCGCGGTGACCGTATCCTGGCCGATGGTGTTGACGAAGCCGCGATCGATCTTCAGGTAATCCATGGTGAAGCGCTCAAGATAGATCAACGCGCTGTGCCCGGTGCCGAAATCGTCCACCGCGATCTCGATACCCTGTTTGTGCAGCCAGTCGAACTCCGCCAGCGCGCTCTCTTCTTCCACCATGCCGCGTTCGGTGATTTCAAACACCAGCGTAAAGTAATCGCCCGGCAGCTGCGTCAGTAGTTCATACACGTCCTGATGGAACGACGGCGCGCTAAGGTGGGCAGGGGAAATATTGAGACCGACTTTGCCTCCCCGTGGCAGCGCTTTGGCGAGCTGCGGCGCATCTTCGGCGATCAGCCTGAACAGATGGCGGGTAAGCGGCACGATCAGCCCGTTGCTTTCGGCGTAGGGGATAAAGACATCGGGCGGGATGCGGCCCTCGAGCGGATGCTGCCAGCGGATCAGCGCTTCCAGCCCACCAATGCTGTTGCTGTCGGTATGGAACACCGGCTGGTATTCGATAAAGAACTCGTTGCGCTTGATGCCGCGCAGCAGCGCACGCTCCGGGCTTTGCCGCAACAGCAGCATATAGTAGCAGAGCACGCCAATCATCAGCGACAGCACCAGGCTGCCCAGCAGCGTCAGGCGAATGTCATTGGGCGTCAGTTTCTCGTTGTAGAACAGGATGGTCAGCGGCAGATTGGGCATCGTCAGGGTATCCGCCTTGCCTTTCGGCAGTTGATCGACCGGCATCAGGTTTGGGCTGAAGGTGGTCAGGGCGCGGTTGCCCATCACGATGGCGATGCCCGGCGCCTGTTCGTCATGCGAGGTGAACAGTAAGTAGGGCATCAGATCGATGTCCAACGTAGCGAGGATGCCGGTGGCCTTTTCGCCGGGATGCCGCAGCCAAACCGCCACCGCCGGTTTGTTCGGTACGATCGGCGTGCCCTGCTGCAGCTTCAGATCCAAAGGCAGATCCCAGTCGATTTCCTGGTAGAGATTTTTCATCGGCAACATCATGTCACCGGTGGCGGAAGAGCAATAGGCGTAGCCGCCTTTTACCAACAGGAAGGTGCGCACGCCGCTGGTAAAGGCCGCTTGGTAGGTAATATCCGACTGGCTGGAGAGGCAAGGCTTGTCCAGTAGCGGCATCATTTGCTGCATCACTGCCGTCAGGTGCGAGATATAACCCAGCGTGAATTTTTGCGTACGCGCTTCGACCTTGTGTTGATATTGCGTGCGCTGGTGGTTGATCAAAGAAAGCGTGACCGCAGTGAAGAGCGTAAAAAATACCAGGGCAGCGACACCGCTTTTAGCCAGGCTGCGCTGTCGGTGAGACACGCTGCGGGCAAAAGCTCTTTTCAAACCCATAACCGAGTCCTCTGCAACCGGGCGTCAGGGGTGTCGCACAGCCGGTTAATGGATTGTGCCAACGGCTTTTTTTTCATTTTTGACTTTTTATCCCGAACCAACCGGCGGCGCCGTTTAAATACGCGGCGTCGCCGACAGAAATATAATGCGCCTATTTTAAGCGGAAACGTTTTAAATAACGCCGGGGCGCCGTTGCCGTCATCTGACGATAATAGGCGAGTTTTTCCTCGATGGCGCGATTTCCTGCCAACAGTTTATCAAAATAACGACGTGCGGCAGTGTTAAGTGGGGAACGGTGACGATAAGGCAGGGATCAATCTTGATGATACCCATTCGACAGCCAAAAAAAACGCCGCCCGTAGGCGGCGCTTATCGCTCGTTTGGTATTCAGGATCTTCAGGGCGTTGCGCCGTCAGCCGTTGGTCAACACTCGGCGTGCTTCTCGATAACGTTTATTCCAATAGTTATCGGTCAGCTTGGAAATCATGACGCCACTGCTGGTAGAAGCGTGAACGAACTGATCGTTACCTAAATAGATGCCGACATGGCGCCCGGTAGAACCGGCGCGGAACAGCACTAAATCGCCGGCGCGCAGCTTGGTGCGCTGGATTTTCTTGCCGAGATCTTCCTGTTCATAGGTAGAACGCGGTAAATCCATACCGAACTGTTCGCGGAAGGTGCGCTGTACAAACGCCGAGCAATCGATGCCGCGCTTGGTGTCACCGCCTAAGCGGTAGCGAACGCCTTTCCAGTCCGCGTACTGATCCATAATCTTTGACTTGACGTCAACGTTGCGGACCATCGCTTCGAATTCATCCTGAGAGGCTTGCAGTAAAAGACCGTCTTTGTCATTAACTGCACGCATCTCAGTTTGTGCGTTATTCAAGTTCGAAGTGTGAGTCGAGCTGCACGCTGACAGCATAACCGCAGCGGCAATTGCAGGGACTACCCGCAAAAAATATCTCAGAAACGGTTGAGATTTGACCATTGTTGTTGTTTTCCCTTGAAGTCCTTAACGACGAAAGTCGCTACCTGAAAAATGCCAAACGGAACGAGCCTAGTCCGCACCTGTTGCATCGACAACCAGTTACCGTTGAAAACGTGCGAGAACGCACATTTTTATCGGATTCCATACTGATTCGACTTAAACCAGGCACAAACGCATCTGAGATTACCGGAACAAATAGGGGATTGCGAGCCTTTTTCCCGTCTTTTTTATATGAATTTGTGATGTAA
The DNA here is from genome assembly GCF_945957435.1 of Serratia sp. PL7. NCBI lineage: Bacteria > Pseudomonadati > Pseudomonadota > Gammaproteobacteria > Enterobacterales > Yersiniaceae > Serratia > Serratia sp. PL7. The sequence goes on from NZ_CAMFLB010000001.1 coordinate 281,032, forward strand.
CATAATGTAAATCTTCATATAAAAAACGCCAATTGTCCGATGTATGAATCTGGCGTGAAATCAGGTTGCAAAAGCGTTAACGACTGGTGGCGACATTTTGCGCTCGGCGAAGGGGGAAAGGCCGGGAGGCGGGCACCTCCCGGTATGAGTCATAAATGCATATTATGGTTGGCTGGGACGGTGCTTGCCGGGCAACAGGCGGTTCAACCGATCGACGATCCAGTCGCTGCAAGGCGTCATCAGCACCCAGCTGGCACCAACCAGCACCACGGACAGCGAGCCGACGGCGATATCGGTAAACCAGTGGGCGCCAATCATCACGCGTGGCAATGAGAAGACCAGCGTAATCAGCAGGGCGATGGCAAAGGCGCCGCGGCCGAAATAGCGCAGCATAAAGCAGGAAAAAATAATCAGCATCATGCCGTGGTCGCCGGGGAAGCTGTCGCCGGAAGCGTCCTTAGTGGGGATGCCGGTCAGTTCGCTGACGCGATTGATATTGTCAAAGGTCAGGGTGGGGCTCGGATGCTTCACCGGCAGCAGATGGCCAAGCTGGTTCAGCACCACGGCGGTCAGTAGCATCACCACGCCGGTGATCACCAGACGGCGGCGGCCGGCGGCGTCCTGCTTCAGATAAAAGTACAGATACAGCAGCCCCATGGCGAGCAGCGAGATCGCGTCGAACGCGCGGTTGTTGGTGATGGCGACCAGGTGCAAAAACGCCGGGTCGGTGGCCAGATGGCGGTTAAAGAAGAAGAAGATCGCCGAATCCAGGGTAAACCAGCCGCCGTGATTGGCCGGCAGGAACCAGGACAGAAACAGCGCAACGCCCAGTAAATTGAAGAAGAGAATGAAGGGTAAATTGCGGCGTGTCATGACATAAACCTGTTGGAAAAATGAAAACGAAACAAAACCCGGTTGCCCTGCGACAACCGGGGGGCAACGGTACGGGGTTTAACTTAAACGAATCTTAAACAAGGCGGATTGCAGGGCGTTCCAATCGGCATTTTCGCTGTGGATCAGTTCAATTCGGCTGTCGAGCGGTGCGAGCGGGCGGGTTTCGATGTTGAGATCCTGCCCCTGGCGATTGATCAGCAATGTGCCTTCGGGGATGCGCACCACGCCTTTGATTCGTTCGACCGGCGCCAGCCGCACCCACTCCATGAAACCGACGGTATCGAACCGGGTGTCGCCGTCAAAAATCCAGCCGCAGCTGGTGAAGCCTTGCCCTTCGTTCAGCGCTCGCCGCCAACGGGCGTGTTCCGGCAGCCGCAGCGCCGCCAGCCCCTGCTTTTTCGCCTGACCATGATGATGCTGCGCGTCCGGCAATTCTGTACGATTTGTGCGAGGAAGTGACAATAGCGCGACATCTGCTTCGCCTTGCGTGATGGCGTAGCAGGGCCGCTGCAGCGAATCTTGCGCCCTCCAGGCTTCCAGCGCGAGTCTGTCTTGCGGTTGATAGGTATCGTTTTTGCTGGCCAGAATAACGTCGGCCGCGGCCAGCTGATCGCGGAAATTTTCGTTGTCGCGGTAGCGGGGTTGGCTAAGCTGGCGGGCATCCAGCAGGCACAGCGTGGCCTGCAGATCGATCCAGCCGGCATAGCTCTCCTGGGTCAGCAGCGACAGGATTTGCTTCGGGTGTCCTAGCCCGGTCGGCTCGATCAGCAGCCGGTCCGGTTTGGCCTGTTGCAACAGCATATTCAAACCCACCTGCATCGGCAGGCCGTTGACGCAGCACATGCAACCGCCGGGGATCTCTTTGAGCACCGCGCCGCTGTCCGCCAGCAGCGCGCCGTCGATGCCGATCTCGCCGAATTCATTGACCAATACCGCCCAGCGTTCATGTTCGGGTTTATGAGCCAGCAAATGGCGGATAGTGGTGGTTTTACCGCTGCCGAGGAAACCGGTAATCAAATTGGTTTTGGTCATTAATCATTCCTGGCGCAAAAATTAACCTGCTTAATAAATGAGTTACGCAGCCGTATCGGTGAAACGACCGCGATTTAATTTGTGCTCTATCTCGCAAATTTTGCACGTCACCCTGCGCTTTTCAACCGATAAAATCCACCTTTCTTTGCAAGAAAATTCTTAGATAAAACCCTGTATTAGATACGGTTAACTTTTGTTAGTAGCTTGTTTTTACATTGTTAATGACGCGATTAACGATCAAATCCTGTCCCTTTCCTTGCGATTATTCCTAACAAGATCCTCTATGGTTAAATTGGCTTAACTAAAAATGAGGTTGCCATGAATACCTTTCGGTTATTTTTGATCGTAGGAATGTTGTTTTCATGGACGGCAGTGAGTCAGGCAGGAGTGGCCGGCGGGGTAATTCGCTTCGTCGGCTCTATCGTTGAAAGTCCTTGCACGGTCAAGATTGCAGATTCTAAGGCGAATACGCAATGTTACCGCAACGGCCAGCATTATCAGGCCCAGCAAGCGTTGTCAGGTTTTGATACTACACGCAAAGAACTTCCGCTGAATCTTGGCACAACCGAAATGAAGTGGGTAGACCAACAGAAGAAACTTGCTGTTATGACGGTCGTTTATCGTTAAGTCGTTCCGCCATGCCGGCGTAACGTTACGTCGGCATGGTTATTCTCAGCCTGCAGGCACTTCACTGCTTCACCCACTCCTTCACCGTTTCACGCGCACCGCGATCGCGCAGTGATAAATAGGCTTGCGTCACTGCGTCGGTAAACCCCCCATGCGTCGCCAGCGCTTCGCCGAACACCGGTTTGAGCGCCAGCAGCGCCGTTACGCGCCGCCGATCGTCCGGCGTGGCGGCGACAGTCTGTTGCAGCACGTCTGCCAGCGGATCGCGAATGTCGATCGGCTGTCCGGCGTCATCGACGCCGCCGACGTAACGCATCCAGCCCGCCACGCCCAGCGCCAGCCCGCTATAGTCGCCGCCGTGCCGCAGATGCCAGCGCACGGCGTCCAGCAGACGCTGCGGTAGCTTCTGCGAACCGTCCATGGCGATCTGCCAGGTGAGGTGTTGCAGCGCCGGATTGCTGAAGCGCGCGATAAGCTGTGCGGCGTAGTCGGCCAGACTGATGCCGGTGACGCTCAGCGTCGGGGCCTGTTCGTCCAGCATCAATCGCAGGGCGGCGCGACGGTAGTGCTCATCCGCCATGCACTCGTTGATATAGCGGTAGCCACCCAGGTAGCCGAGATAAGCCAGGAACGAGTGGCTGCCGTTCAGCATGCGCAGCTTCATGTGTTCAAACGGCAGCACATCGCTGACCAACTGGGCGCCGGCCAGCTCCCACGCCGGGCGTCCGGCGACGAAGTGGTCTTCCACCACCCATTGAATGAAGGGCTCGCAGGCGATAGCGCATTCGTCGCGCACGCCGCCCAGCGCGGCGGCGATCTCATCCAGCGTAGTCGGCGTGGCGGCCGGCACGATGCGGTCCACCATGGTGCAGGGGAAGGTGGCGGCGGCGGCGATCCAATCGGCGAGCGACGGATCCCGCGCCTGCGCCAGATCGAGCACCGCCCGGCGCAGCACGTGGCCGTTCTCCGGAATATTGTCGCAGGAGAGCAGGGAAAAGGCGGGCAGGCCGCGTTCGCGCCGCAGCCGCAGCGCCTCTACCACAATGCCGGGCACGGTCTGCGGCTGATGCGGCGCCGCCAGATCGGCGACGATCCCCGGATGCTGCCAATCCAGTTGCCCGTTGCCGGGCTCGATGCAGTAGCCTTTTTCGGTGATGGTCATCGAGACGATTGCCACCTGCGGCTCTGCCAGCTTCTCCAGCACTGCGGCGATGCCCTCCAGCTTGCGGTGCAGGCTTTCATGCACCGCGCCGATCACAATGGCCTGATGGCCGTCCGCGCCTTTCTCCAGCACGCTGTACAGATGATCCTGCTGCCGCAGCGCCTCAAACAGCGGCACGCCGCCAGACAGGCTGATTTCGCAAATGCCCCAGTCGCCGCCCTGGGCGTTCAATACCCGATCCGTCAGCAGCGCTTGATGTGCGCGGTGGAAAGCGCCGAAACCCAGGTGCACGATACGGCTGCGCAGGGCACGGCGATCATAGTTCGGTTGCCGGACGGTGCCCGGTAGCGGGGTGTTGGCGATCGTTTTCATCTCATCTCCAAAGCGTGTAGGACAGCTGGCGGGCCACTTGCATCAAGTTAGCGGACCAGTTTGCCGCCGTATGGGCAGGGTGGCGCCGGCGATAAAAAACTGCGACCAGTGTAGGTCTGTCGACAAGTTAAAGGAATTGGTCAGTCCAAAATAAGCCAAAATCGTGAAGTGGATCAACCAATGCGCGGTTCACTTTTGACAGCGCGTTGCGAAAGAGTACCTTAAAGGTAACTGACATCTACGTTAAACTGGTATAACAGCATCGCGATGCGAGACAGGCATAAGGACAAAACATGGAACAAACATGGCGTTGGTATGGCCCGAACGATCCGGTCTCTTTGGATGATGTGCGTCAGGCCGGGGCGACCGGAGTCGTGACGGCGCTGCATCATATCGCGAACGGCGAAGTCTGGCCGATTGATGAGATCCGCGCGCGCCAGACGTTACTGGCGGAAAAAGGACTGGTGTGGTCGGTGGTGGAGAGCGTGCCGGTGCATGAGGAAATCAAAACTCACAGCGGTGACTGGCAGCGGCATATCGCCCATTACCAGCAGACGCTGCGCAACCTGGCGGTCTGTGGCATCGATACCGTCTGCTATAACTTCATGCCGATCCTCGACTGGACGCGCACCGATCTGGCCTATTCGCTGCCGGACGGCGCCAAAGCGCTGCGTTTCGATCAGATCGCCTTCGCCGCGTTCGAGCTGCATATCCTGCAGCGCGCCGGCGCCGAGGTGGACTATACGCCGCAAGAGCGCAGTCAGGCGGCAGCCTATTTCGCCGCCATGAGCGAGGAGGAGAAAGCCACGCTGACCGGCAATATCATCGCCGGCCTGCCGGGAGCGGAAGAAGGCTATACGCTGGATCAGTTCCGCCGCCGCCTGGCGGAATACGACGGCATCGACAAGGCGCAATTGCGCGAAAACATGGCGATCTTTCTGCGCGCCATCGTGCCGGTGGCGGAAGAGGCCGGCATCCGGCTGGCGGTGCATCCCGACGATCCGCCGCGGCCGATCCTCGGCCTGCCGCGCATCGTCTCCACGATTGAAGACATGCAGTGGCTGAAGCAGACCGTCGACAGCATTCATAACGGTTTCACCCTGTGCACCGGTTCCTACGGCGTGCGCGCCGACAACGATCTGGTGCGGATGATTGAAACCTTCGGCGATCGCATTCACTTCACCCACCTGCGCGCCACCTGCCGCGAGGAGAACCCGAAAAGCTTCCACGAGGGGGCGCACCTGCAGGGCGATGTGGACATGGTGGCGGTGATCGAAGCGATCCTGACCGAAGAGCTGCGTCGGCAACGGGCCGGCGATCGGCGGCCGATCCCGATGCGCCCCGATCATGGGCATCAGATGCTGGACGATTTGAAAAAGAAAACCAATCCGGGCTATTCGGCCATCGGGCGGTTGAAAGGGCTGGCGGAGCTGCGCGGCGTCGAGCTGGCGCTCAAGCGGCGCTTTTTCCCGGAATTGCCGTAGCGGAAAATGAAACGGGGCCGAGACTCGGCCCCGCTGGCGCGACTAGTCAGCGCGGCTCATGTAGCGGCGTTCGGCGATATGAATGCGAATTTTGTCGCCGGCGCTGAGGTATTCCGGCACGTGGATCACCAGACCGGTCGCCATGGTGGCCGGTTTGTTGCGGGCGCTGGCGGAAGCGCCTTTGATGCCCGGCGCGGTCTCGACGATTTCCATATCTACGGTCTGCGGCAGCTCCAGCGCCAGCACCTGGCCATCCAGCGTCAGCACCTGCATGCCCGGCAGGCCGCCTTCCGGAATGAACAGCAGCTCGTCTTCGATCTGGTCTTTCTTGAAGATGTACGGCGTGTAATCTTCGTCATCCATAAACACGTATTCTTCGCCATCGATATAGGAGAAGTTCACCTTGCGGCGCGACAGGGAAATGGTGTCCAGGATATCGTCGCCCTTGAAGCGTTCTTCCACTTTCAGGCCGGTGCGCACGTCGGAGAAGCGCATTTTGTACAGGGTGCTGGCGCCGCGGGCGCTCGGGCTCTGCACGTCGATATCTTTTACCAGCAGCAGCTTGCCGTTGTAGCTGATCGCCATGCCGCGTTTAATTTCGTTAGCTCTTGCCATTTCAATTCATCCGCAATGAAGAGTATTAGAGAAGTTGCGACAAGGTACTCGCGCCACCGATTTCAGGCAATAGCCCGGCGCAAAAACAGTGCGGGAAAGGGAGGGCGGCCGCCCTCCCGTCGGGGATTAGTGGAAGACCGGCAGCAGGCCGAAAAGCGACAGAATATGCGCGGCGGCGTTGATCAAGCCGAACAGGATGACGAACAGGATCACGCCGTTACCGCCCGGTGCGCGGTAACCCGCCTGCGGATAGCGGCGGCGGCTGGCGCGCGCCATCAGCGCCGGCACGATCACCGCCCAGATGGTGGCCGCCAGCCCGGCAAAGCCGATGGCGTACAGAAAACCGTTCGGGAACAGCAGCGCGGCCAGGGTCGGCGGCACAAAGGTCACCAGCGCGGTCTTGCTGCGCCCGACGGCGTCATCCTTGAACTTGCAGAAGTCCGCCAGGTAGTCGAACAGGCCCAGCGACACGCCGAGGAACGAGCTGGCCAGCGCCATATAGGAGAAGGCGTTCAGCAGTTGGCTGACGGTCTGGCTGCTGGAGACGTTGCCCATTTGCTTGAGCAGGCTGCCGATATTGCCGCCTTCGGCGATCACCTGCTTAAAGGCATCACGCGCGATATTGCCCTGAATCACATACTGCCACAGGATGTAGATAGCCAATGCCAGCAGGGTGCCGTACACCAGGCTGCGCACCACGGAGCTGCTGTCCTTGTGGTAGTACTTCACCAGCCCGGGAATGTTGCCGTGGTAGCCGAACGAGGTCAGCAGGTAAGGCAGCGCCGCCAGGGCGTAAGGCAGATAGCTGGCCTGGCTATCGCCGGTGTTGAACAGCACCGCGGGCTGCACGTGGGTGAACATGTCGCCCACGGACATCACGAAGGTGATCACCATGCCGCCGATCAGAATGGTGCTCAGGCGGTCGACCGCGCGGGTGGAGAGCCAGACGATAAACGCCACGACCAGTGCGAAGACCAGGCCGGCGGTGGTCTGGCCGACGCCGACGATGCCCTCCAGCGTATGCGCGATAATCGAGCCGCCGGCGGAGATATAGGCGTAGGTCAGGATGTAGAGTACGAACGCCACCGACAGGCCGTTCACGGCGTTCCAGCCCTTACCCAGCAGATCCTTGACCATGGTGTTGAAGCTGGCGCCGCTCGGGTAGTGCAGCGTGGCTTCGAGGATCATCAGGCCGGAAAGCAACATGCAGGCCCAGGTATACACCAGCAGCGCGACGGAGCCGCTGAACCAGACACCGGAAGTGACGATCGGAATGGAAAACATGCCGGCGCCAACGGCGGTTCCGGCAATGATCATCGCGCCGCCGAGGACGGAAGGGCGGGCTAGCTTCTGGATGGTGTCCGTAGACATGCGTGCTCCTGATGGAAGAAGTTCTTTTGTACTAGCTCAATGGTACATGGGTGCATGGCGCATGTAAAGCGGGGGGATTGCACGTTTCACGCGTTTTTGTCTTTAAATTGCGGCTTTTTGGGCGTTTACTCGCCAGGCGGCGAATCAGGCGGGGTAAGACGGTTGCGGGACGAGTGTAAAGATCGCCAAGGCGCAGGGATTCTGCTGGCGGCCACCGCGCGCGGCTGCTATTGTCGCGCTTCTTTTCCCCAGCCCACCAGGAGTAGCGCTGATGGACTGTCGCAGCGACTGCGGCGCCTGCTGTATCGCGCCGTCAATATCCAGCCCGATCCCCGGCATGCCGAACGGCAAGCCCGCCAATACCCGCTGCATTCATCTGGATGAACAGCTGCGCTGCGGCCTGTTTCATTCGCCGCTGCGGCCGAAAGTGTGCGGCAGCCTGCAGCCGAGCCGCGATATGTGCCACGATCACCGCGATCAGGCGCTGATCTACCTCGCCAGGCTGGAAGCGGACACCGCGCCCTAAGCTTCCCTCAGCTTCCACTGACACAGCGTCGCACCTGCCGCCATCGCCAGCGCGGCGTAAAATACCGCATGGTAGTTCCAGATTTCCGCCACCGCACCGGCGATGGCGCCGGCAATGACCCAGCCGACCCGAATGGTGTTGGTGAACAGCGTGGTGGCCGTGCCGGCCTGGCCGGGCATCAAATCCTGGAAGTAGAGCATGCCGATCCCCGCCAACACGCCGATAAACGCCGCATTCAGCAGCTGCAGGGCGATGAGTTGCCAACTGCCGGTGATAAACAGCAGGCTGCAATAGAATAATACGCCGGCGACGGCGGCACCTAGCATCAAACAACGCTTGCCGCAGCGTTTCGCCACCAGACCGGCGATCAGCATGATCGGGATTTCCAGCCCGGCGGCGGTGCCCATCAGCACGCCGACCAGCCGCTCCGGCAGCCGCAGTTCGTGCACCATATACAGTGGCATGTTGATCAGGTACATGCTGTTGGCGGTCCACATCAAAGTGCTGGCGCCAAACAGCAGTAGCGCATCGCGGCGATGCTGGCGCGGTGCGGCCAGGGGCGCACTCGCCGCGGCAGTTTTCGGCATGGAAGGCAGCCGTTTCCACACCAGCAGGCCGCACAGCACAAAGGCCGCCGCGCCCGCCAGATACATGGCCTTGAAGCCGAAGCCCAGCGCCAGCGCGAAGGCGATCGGCGGGCCAATGACCCAGGCGAGCGAGACCTGGGCGCGCATGATGGAGGTGAACATGACCGCCTCGCGGCCGGTGCGATCGGCGTGTTCGCGCGCCAGAGCGAACATTTGCGGGTTAGCGGTGGAGCCGAAGCTGGTGAGCAGTACGCCGACGAGCAGCAGCAGGTAATAGTTGCGGCTCCAGGCGAACAGAGTGAACCCCAGCGCACCCAGCATGCAACAGAGAAAAATCAGTGATTTGCGGTCGCCTTTTTTATCCGAGCGGCCGGCGAGAAACTGGCTGACCAGTATGCCGATCACCGCGCTGCCGGTAAAGAACAGCCCGACCAGCGCCGGCCGCACCTTGACCTCGGTTTCCAGAAACAGGCTCAGCGTCGGGGTTTGCAACGCACCGGCGATGCCGGTCAGGAACGCCACCGCCAAAAAGGCCAGCGAAGTGAGATCGGGCGCGCGTCGCGTTACTGCGGATGAAGTCGGCATGGTGGTTGAGAATTCGTCGAAAAAGGAAGGTCGCGCGCATCATACGCCCGTTGAAATGAAACGCAAACCGCTCCTTTGCGGCGAAGGGTAAACGGATATGTCGCGCGGCGACGAGAAAAAAGGGGCGCGTTGCGCCCCCTTGCTTGCCGGTAAATCAGGCGCCTTGCGGCACCGCGTGCGCGGTATTTTTCAGCGCCGGCCCCTGATATTTCTCGATCTGCAGCTGCGCCATCTGCCCGCAGTTGCCCTGCGCCAGGCTGGAAGAGCCGATGTCGAAGGTCAGGCAGTTGACGTTACCGTTCTTGCACAGCGAGCCGGGCTGCGCCGGATCGGCCGGATCGAACCAGGCGCCTTCGCTGATGCGCACCACGCCGGGCCGCACGTCTTCGCTGACCACCGCGCCCACCAGGATCTGGCCGCGATCGTTGTACGCCCGTACCAGATCGCCGCCGGTGATGCCGCGCGGCTGCGCGTCCTGCGGGTGGATCAGGATCGCTTCACGATCCGCTACCGCGTATTTCTCGCGCAGCGGCGTGTTGTCGAGCTGAGAGTGCAGCCGGTTGGTCGGGTGCGCGGTATTGAGCGACAGCGGATACTTGGCCGCTTCCGGCCCGCGATACCACTCGTGCGGCGGCATCCAGGTCGGGATGCCGGGGCAATCCGCATAATGCATTTTGGCGATCGCGTCGGAGTAGATCTCGATCTTGCCCGACGGCGTGCCCAGCGGGTTCAGCAGCGGGTTGTCACGATAATCGGCGAAGCGCACCCACTGCTTATTGGCCTCGGGCACCGGGAAACGCACGTAGTTATTGGATTGCCAGAACATGTCGAACGGCGGCAGCGCCACCCGCGCGGCGCGCGCCTGGTTTTTCATGTCGTCATACATGCCTTTCAGCCACTGGGTTTCATCCTTGCCCTCGGTAAAGGCCTCCTGCACGCCCAGCCTGGCCGCCATCGCCGAGAAGATGTCGAAGTCACTGCGCGATTCGTGCTGCGGCGGCACGCATTGATGCATCGGGAACACATAGAGCTGCGAATAGTCGCCCCCCATCTCCAGATCGTTGCGCTCGTAGCTGGTGGTGGCCGGCAGCACGATATCGGCATGCTTGGCGGTGGCGGTCCAATAAGGTTCGTTGACCACGATGGTGTCCGGCCGCTGCCAGGCTTTGACCAGGTTATTGGTGTCCTGATGCTGGTGGAAGGTGTTACCGCCCGCCACATACACCATTTTCACCTCGGGGTAGGTGACCTTGGCGCCGTTGAAGTCGATGGTTTTGCCCGGGTTGCTCAGGCATTCGGCGATGCGCGCCACCGGGATCGGCGCCGGCGAGTTTTTCGGCGCATTGCCGGCGGAGATGCCGGCGATGATGCCACCCTTGGCGGTTGGGCTGCCGCCGGACGAATAGTGGTAGCTGAAGCCGAAGCCGCCGCCCGGCAGGCCGATTTGGCCGAGCATCGCCGCCACCGTCACCAGCAGCCAGTGCTGCTGTTCGCCGTGGTGCTGGCGCTGAATGCCCCAGCCGCCCATGATCATGGTGCGGCTCTTCGCCATCTCGCGCGCCAGCGCGCGCAGCGTGTCGGCATCGACGCCGCTGATGTCGGCCGCCCATTCGGCGGTTTTCGCCACGCCGTCGCTCTCGCCCAGCAGGTAGGCCTGGAACTTGTCGAAGCCGACGGTGTAGGTTTTCAGGAAGTCCGGGTTATGCAGCTTCTCGGTCAGCAGCGTGTGGGCGATGCCGATCAGCATGGCGCCGTCGGTGTAAGGGCGCGGGGCGATCCACTGCGCATTGACGAACTTGGCGCTGTCGTTGTGCACCGGATCGATGCTGATCACCCGGGTGCCTTTTTTCTTCAGCGCTTCGAAACCGGTCTGGCCGACGTGATCCGGCACGTTCCAGCTGTTTTTCAGCGTGACCATCGGGTTGCAGCCCCACAGGATCACCAGCTCGCTGTTTTCGATCACGTTCGGCCAGGCGGTCTGCTGTTCGTAGACCTCCATCGAGCCGACCACGTGCGACATGATCACCTGCGCCGCGCCGGTGGAGTAGTCGCCGGCGTAGCCGAGGAAGCCGCCGGTCAGGTTCATCAGGCGCTGCAGCAGCGTGCGGCTGTTGTGCAGCATGCCGACGCTTTTCCAGCCGTAGGAACCGGCGTAGATCGACTGCGGGCCGTGATCTTTCTGCAGGCGGGTGATCTCATTGCACACCAGCTCGGTCGCTTTGTCCCAGCTGACGCGCACCCACTCGTCGCGGCCGCGCAGCTCGGTACGGCTGCCGGGGCCGCCTTCCAGCCAGCTTTTACGCACCATCGGGTATTTGATGCGGTTCTCGGCGTGCACCTGATAAGGCGCCATGGTGATCAGCTCATTGGGATACGGATCGTCCTGCACCGGCTGCACGCCGACCATCTTGCCGTCCTGCACGATGGCCTCAAACGCGCCCCAGTGGGCGCCGGTCAGGATGCCTTTTTGCGCCTGACGCAAGACGATGAACTGCGGCAGCGCTTCGCTGATGGCCTGCGCCAGTGCCGCTTTGGGCCATAAGCCCGCCAGCAGCGGAGCGGCGGTCAGCGCGGCGGCGCCGGTCAGAAAGCGGCGGCGGCTCATGGTTAACGGTTGTTGGTTGCTCATTGCGCTTCTCCCTTAAAGCTTGGCCGGTGCGGCAGGTGGCATGTCGCTGGCGTGTTTTTGTACGTATTGTGTCAGCACGCGCAGCTGTTCCTGCGTCAGCGAGGTTCGCGGTGCCATGCCTTTGATGACGCCGATCCATTGGTTGGCGTTGAAGCGATCGAGCGCGGTCAGCCCGTGACAGCCGGTGCAGTTGGCCGACATCATGTCCGCGGCGTAGCGCCAGATTTTTTGCTGATCGTCGATCAGCTGCTTGCGCGGCAGCCACACCTGCAGAGAGACCTGATGCCAGACCAGGCCGGTTTCCGCATCGGTCTGGGTGGACGCGGTCTTCAGCTGTTTGCGCGCGTCTTCACCCAGCAGCACGCTGAGGATGCGCTTGCCCTGCGCGGCGTAGAACACTTCGCTGACCCCGTCTTGCTGCCAGCCGCTCACGGTGGCCAGCACCTTGTCGCCCTCCTGTTTCACCACCTGCACTTCGGTGGACGGCATCAGGTTGCCGGCATTATGGCTGTCGTCTGCGCTGAGGAAGAACGGTTCGGTGGCGATGGTGTAGAGGGTGGTGGCGCCCGGTGCGGTCAGCGCTGCGGCCTTGGCCAGCTCGGCGGCGCCAGCCTGGGTTTCGCCGCTCATGTCCGGCAGGATGTGGGCCACGCCTTTATGGCAGTCGATGCAGGTTTCGCCCTGTTTGATCGCCACCGGGTGCTGCAGGCGCGCCTCAGGGCGCTGGGCGGTGATGTCCATGGCGTCGTAGCTGTGGCAGGAACGGCAGGTGGCCGAATCGTTTTCTTTCAGCGTCTTCCAGACCGACTGCGCCATCGCCAGCTTGTGCGCTTCGTATTTTTCCGGCGTATCGATGGTACCGACCATCTCGCCGTAGATGTCTTTTACCGCGCGGATCTTGGTCCACAGGTAATCGATCGGCTGATGGGGGACGTGGCAGTCGGCGCACTCGGCGCGGATGCCCTTGGTGTTTTGGAAGTGGACGCTGCCCTGATATTCGGCCAGCGGTTGTTGCATGGTGTGGCAGGAAACGCAGAAGGCGGTATCGCTGGTTTTATGGAATACGGTGGCAGTCCCGGCCAACAGCGCCGCGCCGAGGATAATCCCCAGCAGCAAAAGCCATAACCATCCCCACCGGCGCTTTTTTTCAAAGCCAGTCAGTTTTTTGCTCATGGTAAACCCGCTTATAATTATGAATTTAAAATAAAATCTTGCCAAAAGGCCACCGACCGGAGGTCAGAATGCCACGTCGATTGCAGGGGTAATAATAGAAGAGGGTTAACCCCATGGGGTTATCCGTAGTCAAAAAAATGGTTTATATCGCAAAAAATAGCGTTATATTCTAATTTATATAGCGGTGGGGCGGCGCAGCACGCGCTCGCGATGGGTCAGGCCGTGGGCAGATAGGCCTGGCCGCTCAGCCACAGGCGGATCGCTGTGCGGCTGGCTTCGAAATGGGGTTCCGGCAGAGAGTCTGGCGCGCACCAACGCCATTCGGCGCATTTTTCGGGTTCTTTCAGCTCGGCTTCGCCGCCGGGGTGATCCACCTGCAGGCAGATAGACACGGTGTGTTTGCCTTCGGCGTGCCAGGTTTGCAGATTGTTGCTGACGCCAACGAAGCGCGGCGGATCGATGATCAACCCGGTTTCTTCGGCAATTTCGCGCTGGGCGCACTGCTCGAAGGTTTCACCGGCATCCAGATGCCCGCCGGGGATCGACCAAAAGGGCGCGTGGGAGCCGCAGCGTTTGCCCAGCAAAATCTCGCCTTGCGGGTTGACGATGATCACCCCGACGCCCGTCACTACATTCATGCTTTTCTCCGTCAGCAAAGTTTCAGCACAGTATGTCATTTTGCCCCGGCGCTGACCAATGCGCCGATGAAAGTGTGCGTAAGCTCAAAAATCTGCAATGGCGAAAGGGAGAAAGCTTGCTTTCATCTTGCGCTGCTTACACACTCCTTGAAACGTTTCAGCGTTATCCGACCGCTTGTGGGCAGCGGGTAACGCTCCTTTTTCTCAATAAAGCTGAAACGATTCAATTCAGCAGGAGAGGAGAATCATGTTCCAGTTGTCACCGCAAGACATTCATCTGGGCGCCGCTGCCGCCGATAAGCAGGGGGCCATCCGTCAGGTGGCCGCCGCGCTGACCGAAGCCGGCTGCGTCAGCGCCGGTTACGTGGACGGCATGCTGCAGCGCGAACTGCAGACGTCCACCTACCTGGGCAACGGCATCGCCATTCCGCACGGCACCACCGATACCCGCGATCTGGTGTTGAAAACCGGCGTGCAGGTGTTCCAGTTCCCGCAGGGCATCGCGTGGGGGGAAGGCCAGACCGCTTATGTGGCGATCGGCATCGCCGCCCGTTCCGACGAGCATTTGGCACTGCTGCGTCAGCTCACCCACGTGCTGAGTGATGATAGCGTGGCGGAGCGGCTGGCGAAAACCACCTCCGCGGAAGAGCTGCGCAGCCTGTTGATGGGCGAACAGCAGAGCGCTGAATTCCAGTTCGACGTTTCGCTGATTGCGCTCGACGTCGCGGCCGACAGCCTGATGACGCTGCAGGCGCTGAACGCCGGCCGTCTGCAAAAAATTGGGGCGGTCAACGCGCAGTTCGTCAGCGATGTCATCACCCGCAGGCCGCTGAATCTGGGGCAGGGCATTTGGCTGAGCGACAGCGTTGAAGGCAACCTGGCCAGCGCGGCCACCGTCAGCCGCCCGGCGCAGGCTTTCGTGGAAGACGGCGAGCCGGTGGCGCTGCTGCTGACGGTGTCGGTCGCCGACGCGCAGCCGCTGGCGGTGCTCAACTACCTCAGCGATCTGCTGCTGGCCAACAAAGCTGAACGCTTGCTGAAGGCGGATGCCGCTGGGGTGCTGGCGCTGCTGACCAGCGACGTGGCGGAAGAGAGCAGCGTGCTGAGCGCCGAATTCGTGATCCGCAACGAGCACGGTCTGCACGCGCGGCCGGGCACGGCGCTGGTCAACGTGATCAAAAGTTTCAACAGTGACATCACCGTCACCAACCTGGACGGCAGCGGCAAGCCGGCCAACGGGCGCAGCCTGATGAAGGTGGTGGCGTTGGGCGTGAAGAAAGGGCATCACCTGCGCTTTACCGCCAATGGAGAAGATGCTGAAGCCGCGCTGAAGGCGATTGGCGAAGCGATTAATGAAGGACTGGGCGAGGGCGCAGCATGAGCAGAAGAGTAGCAACAATCACCCTGAACCCGGCGTACGATCTGGTGGGTTTCTGCCCGCAGATCGAGCGCGGGGAA
Source organism: Serratia sp. PL7 (assembly GCF_945957435.1). NCBI lineage: Bacteria > Pseudomonadati > Pseudomonadota > Gammaproteobacteria > Enterobacterales > Yersiniaceae > Serratia > Serratia sp. PL7. Next base: position 296,185 of record NZ_CAMFLB010000001.1, read on the forward strand.
GTCAACCGGGTAAAAACCGCCGGCCTGCACGCCGCCGGTAAGGGCATTAACGTCGCCAAAGTGTTGAAGGATTTAGGCATCGACGTCACCGTCGGCGGCTTCTTGGGCAAAGACAATCAGGACGGTTTCCAACTGCTGTTCAGCGATCTGGGGATCGCCAATCGCTTTCAGGTGGTGCCGGGCCGCACCCGCATCAACGTCAAGCTGACGGAAAAAGACGGCGAAGTGACCGATTTCAACTTCTCCGGTTTTGAAGTGACATCACAGGACTGGGATCGCTTCGTCAGCGACTCGCTGAGCTGGCTGGGCCAGTTCGACATGGTGGCGGTGAGCGGCAGTCTGCCGGCCGGTGTCGATCCCGACGCCTTTACCGACTGGATGACCCAGCTGCGCGCCAAGTGCCCGTGCATCATTTTCGACAGCAGCCGCGAAGCGCTGGTCGCCGGGCTGAAGGCCTCGCCGTGGCTGGTGAAGCCGAACCGCCGCGAGCTGGAAATCTGGGCCGGTCGCCCGCTGCCGACGCTGGCGGACGTGGTCGAGGCCGCGCATGCGCTGCGTGAACAGGGCATCGCCCACGTGGTCATCTCCCTCGGCGCGGAAGGCGCGCTGTGGGTTAACGCCTCCGGCGCCTGGATCGCCAAACCGCCGTCCTGTGAGGTGGTCAGCACCGTGGGCGCCGGCGATTCGATGGTCGGCGGCCTGATTTACGGCCTGCTGATGCGCGAATCCAGCGAACACACTCTGCGTCTGGCCACGGCGGTAGCGGCGCTGGCGGTCAGCCAAAGCAACGTCGGCGTGACCGATCGTCCCCAGTTGGCCGCGATGATGGCGCGCGTCGATCTGAAACCTTTCAATCAATAGCAGGAGGCAGAATGAAAACGCTGCTGATGGTAGACAGTTCGCTGGGGCAGGCCCGTGGCCACCTGGCGAAACGCATGCTGGAGGCCGCCGCGGCCAAAAACGGCCTGACGCTGGTCGAGTCACTGCAGGACGCCGAACTGGTGGCGGTGGCGGGGCAGTCTGCCCCTGCTGACGCCGGGCTGAACGGTAAATTGGTGTATGTGGGCGATGTCGAACAGGCGGTGCGTGAACCGGACGCTTTTCTGGCGCGTGCCCAGGCCGAAGCTGAAACCTATCAGGTGCCGCAGGCGGCGGCACCGGTGAAAGCCAATGGGCAAAAACGCATCGTGGCGATCACCGCTTGCCCAACCGGCGTGGCGCATACCTTTATGGCGGCCGAAGCCATTGAAAGTGAAGCCAAGAAACGCGGCTGGTGGGTGAAGGTGGAAACGCGCGGTTCCGTCGGCGCCGGCAACGCCATCACCCCGGAAGAAGTGGCGGCGGCGGATCTGGTGATCGTCGCGGCGGACATCGAAGTGGATCTGGACAAGTTTGCCGGTAAGCCGATGTATCGTACTTCCACCGGTCTGGCGCTGAAGAAAACCGCGCAGGAACTGGACAAGGCGCAGGCCGAGGCGGAGGTGTTCCAGCCGCAGCAGCGCGGTAGCGCGGCGCCGGCGGCGAAAAAGAAAGAGGGCAGCGGCCCGTATCGCCACCTGCTGACCGGCGTGTCCTACATGCTGCCGATGGTGGTGGCCGGCGGTCTGTGCATCGCGCTGTCGTTCGTGTTCGGCATCAAGGCGTTTGAAGTCAAAGGCACGTTGGCGGCGGCGCTGATGCAGATCGGCGGCGGCTCCGCCTTTGCGCTGATGGTGCCGGTGTTGGCCGGTTTTATCGCCTTCTCCATCGCGGATCGTCCGGGCCTGACGCCGGGCCTGATCGGCGGCATGCTGGCGGTGAGCACCGGCGCCGGGTTCCTCGGCGGCATCATCGCCGGCTTCCTGGCGGGTTATGTCGCTAAGGCGATCAGCAGCAAGCTGCGCCTGCCGCAAAGTATGGAAGCGCTGAAGCCCATCTTGATCATTCCGCTGGTCGCCAGCCTGATCACCGGCCTCATCATGATTTACGTGGTCGGCACGCCGGTGGCGAAAATCATGGAAGGTCTGACCCATTGGCTGCAATCGCTGGGCACCGCCAACGCCGTACTGCTGGGGGCAATCCTCGGCGGCATGATGTGTACCGACATGGGCGGCCCGGTGAACAAAGCGGCCTACGCGTTTGGCGTGGCGCTGCTCAGCTCTTCGGTGTATGCGCCGATGGCGGCGATCATGGCGGCGGGCATGGTGCCACCGCTGGCGATGGGTCTGGCGACACTGCTGGCGCGCCGCAAGTTCCCGAAATCCGAACAGGAAGGCGGCAAGGCGGCGTTGGTGCTGGGGCTGTGCTTCATCACCGAAGGGGCGATTCCGTTCGCCGCCCGCGACCCGATGCGCGTGTTGCCGTGCTGCATCGCCGGCGGGGCGCTGACCGGCGCGCTGTCGATGGCCTTCGGCGCCAAACTGATGGCACCGCACGGCGGGCTGTTCGTGCTGCTGATCCCGGGCGCGATTTCGCCGGTGTTGCTGTACCTGGTGGCGATCGCCGCCGGTACGCTGCTGGCGGGCGTAGCTTATGCCCTGCTGAAACGTGCTGAAGTACCGGTTACTGCCGCGGCGTAAGCCTCGCGATACCGCAAAACGCGCAGCCCCGAGCTGCGCGTTTTTGTTTGTGCCTTAGGCAGTTAGCACGATTTACCCCTGGTCAGAAACCACAACGCTTTCTAAGCTGATAGCGCGACTTTGTTCCTGCGAACAAGCAATGACTCAAGGAGATTCATCCGTGGCTAAAAAAGTGGCGATCGTACTCACACCCGGTTTCGCCGATTGGGAATACGCGCTGATTGCCGGCGTTGGCGGCCCGTTTTATGGGCTGGAGGTGGCGTTTTTTGCGCCGCAGGCCGGAACGCTTCGCTCACAGGGCGGGCTGACGGTCGAGGTTGAAAAAAGCGTGGCCGAACTGGCGGATTGGCGCCCCGAGGTGCTGGTGGTGGTCGGCGGCACCCTGTGGGAAACCGAACGGGCGCCGGATATCCGCGCGTTGCTCAACGAGCAGTCTCAACGCGGCGCGACTCTGGCGGGCATTTGCGGCGGGACGTTGGCGTTGGCGCGGGCTGGCCTGTTGAACGGCAGGGCGCATACCTCCAACGCTGCCGAGTTCTTGACGGGCAATGTTGAGGGCTACAGCGGGCAGCGCCATTACGTTGCGAGCGCCGCCGCCGTCGTGGATGACCGTGTCATTACGGCACCAGGCTCGGCGCCGGTCAGCTTTACCACCGCGGTGTTTAGGGCGGCGGGCCTGGATGAAGAAACGCTGTGTCAGTTCGGCGCCATGCTGGCGGCAGAGCACACGGTGGGGGAAACCGCTCGCGCATAGGCGAGCGGCCAAGGGAGGGTTACTGCTGTGCTTTCAGCCAGGCGATCTCTTCCGCCCAGATATCCGGGTTTACCGTTTCCAGAATCAGCGGAATATTGTCGAAGCGCGGATCGCGCATGATGTAGCTGAACACCGTTTTGCCGATGTTGCCTTCCCCCAGGCTGTGGTGGCGGTCGACGCGGCTGTTGAACTCGCTCTTGGCGTCATTCAGGTGCATGCCGCGCAGGTAGTTGAAGCCGACGATGTCGCCCAACTGCTTGAAGGTGTGCTCGCAGTCTTCTTCGGTACGCAGATCGTACCCGGCGGCGAAGGCGTGGCAGGTGTCGATGCAAACGCCGACGCGGCTCTTATCTTCCACGCCGTCGATGATCGCCGCCAGATGTTCGAATTTGAAGCCCAGGTTGCTGCCCTGGCCGGCGGTGTTCTCGATCACCGCCGTCACGCCAGCGGTTTTATCCAGCGCGATGTTGATCGATTCGGCGATGCGCGCCAGGCACTTGTCTTCATCGATTTGCAGCAGGTGGCTGCCGGGATGGAAATTCAGCAGCGTCAGCCCCAGCTGTTCGCAGCGCTGCAGTTCGTCGATAAACGCCTCGCGCGATTTTTCCAACGCCTCGGCCACCGGGTGGCCCAGATTGATCAGGTAGCTGTCGTGCGGCAGGATCTGCCCCGGCCCGAAGCCGTACTGGGCACATGCGCTCTTGAACTTATCGATCACGTCGGCGGCCAGCGGTGCGGCCTTCCATTGACGCTGATTTTTGGTGAACAGGGCGAACGCGGTCGCCTCCAATTCGTGCGCGCGGATAACCGCCTGATCCACGCCGCCTGACGCGCTGACATGTGCACCGACAAACTTCATCTTCATTCTCCTGTGTTATCGGTGACATTATGGCATTGATGGCGGGCGGATTGAATGGCGAAAAGCGGCGGCCCGCCGAAGCGGACCGCCGAGGGGGATTACAGCAGGTGTTGCACCAGTTGGTTTATCGCGCCGCCGCCGACCAGCAGCCAGACGAACAGCAGCGTCGCCAGCAGAATCGGTTTCATCCCGGCCTGGCGCACGGCGCTGATGTGGGTGGTCAACCCCAGCGCCGCCATCGCCATCGCCAGCATCCAGGTGTCGGCGGTGATCAGATGGCGCACCAGCGTGGCCGGCAGCAGGTTGAAGGAGTTCAGCCCGGCGACGGCGATAAACAGCACGGCGAACCACGGAATGGTGATGGCGGATTTTTCCGCCTTGCCTGCGCTGCCGCGGCTGATGTAGCCCGACAGCAGCAGCAGGAACGGCGCCAGCATCATCACGCGGATCATCTTGGCGATCACCGCCGCATTTTCGGCGTCCGGCCCGATGGCGTGCCCGGCGGCGACCACCTGAGCCACTTCGTGGATGGTGGAGCCGGCGTAAATGCCGAAGGTTTCCTGGCTGAACGGCAGCCACTGGAAGTGTTCATTCAACTGATACAGCCAGGGATAAACGAAAATAGCCAGGGTGCCGAATACCACCACGGTCGAGACCGCTACCGCCACTTTGCTGGAATCGGCCTTCAGCACCGGCTCGGTGGCCATCACCGCCGCCGCGCCGCAAATGCTGCTACCGGCGCCGATCAGTATCGCGGTCTGGCTGTCGATGCCGAACACTTTCTTGCCGAGCCAGCAGGCCAGCAGGAAAGTGGTGATCAGGGTCAGTGCGTCGATGATGATGCCGCTGGCGCCGACGTCGGCGATCTGCTGAAAGGTCAGCCGGAAGCCGTAAAGGATAATCCCCAGACGCAGCAGCCGCTGTTTGGCCAGCTGTACGCCGCTGTGACAAACGGTTTGCCAGTGGGGGTACAGCGTGTTGCCCACCAGAATGCCGAGCAGGATCGCCAGCGTCAGCGCCCCCAGCCCCAGCTCCGCCACCCAGGGAATATCGCCGGCCCAGACGGCCAACGCGGTGAGCGCGCCGGTCAGCGCCAGCCCCGGCACCAGCCGTGGCAGGCCAAACAGCGGAAAGCGTCGCTCGGGATAGGTGTGAGTGGTATCAGTCGCCATAAAAGTCAGTCCTTCAGTCTGTTTCTTGCTGCTAAGAGTACGTTTGGGCTGAATAAAAGAGAAATTGATTATATATTTATAACCTATCTGAATAAGTGGTATGGGATCAGGCATTGGCATAACGCCGCATTGCGGCTAGGGTGTGGAGGAGCGGCGAGCCGCCGTCAACTTTCCAACTCACAGGAGCAGGCGATGGATACCGACGATCAACGCAGAGAGCAGGTAGATCAGGAAGTGGGGCGCGCGGTGCGGCGGTTGATTGAAGAAAACAAGGCGATCGACCGCGATCATCTCGTTGCGATGCTGCAATTGATACTGCGGGACGAAGTCGGCACGCCGCGCGAGCCGGTGCTGGCCGCGGCGGCGCAACTGGTCGCGTTGGGCAAATAGCGCGCCGATCTGGCCGCAAACAGGGTAGCCTGGCCGGGCTGCCCACATCACCATGTTGGGTTCTCTGGCAGAACATTCTTTCAATACCGGGACGGCTATGCATATCACGTTGCGTCAACTGGAAGTTTTCACCGAAGTGCTGAAAAGCGGTTCGACCACTCAGGCCTCGGTGGTGCTGGCGCTGTCGCAGTCGGCGGTCAGCGCGGCGCTGGCGGATCTGGAGGGGCAGCTGGGCGTGCAGCTGTTCGATCGCGTCGGCAAACGGCTGGTGATCAACGAGCACGGCCGGTTGCTGTATCCCAAGGCGCTGGCGCTGTTGGAACAGGCGGGGGAGATAGAGCAGCTGTTCCGCCATGACGGCGGGGCGCTGCGCATCGCCGCCAGCAGCACCATCGGCAACTACATGCTGCCGGAGATGATCGCCCGTTACCGTCGGGATTTTCCGGCCACGCCGCTGGAGCTGAACGTTGGCAACAGCCAGGACGTGATCGTAGCGGTGGCGGATTTTCGCGTCGATTTGGGGCTGATCGAAGGGCCTTGCCATATGCCGGAGCTGGTGACGCAGCCGTGGCTGGAGGACGAGCTGGTGGTGTTTGCCGCGCCGGACAATCCCTTGACCCACCAACCGCCGACGCTGGAGGCGCTGGCCAATGCGCCTTGGATCCTGCGCGAGCGTGGTTCGGGCACCCGCGAGGTTCTGGATCATCTGCTGTTGGCGCACCTGCCGCACTTCCAGCTGGTGATGGAACTCGGCAACTCGGAGGCGATCAAGCACGCGGTGCGGCACGGTATCGGCATCAGCTGCCTGTCGCGGCGCGTGGTGGCAGAACAGCTGGCCAGCGGCGCACTGGTAGAACTGCCGGTGCCGCTGCCGCCGCTGCGGCGCACCCTGTACCTGATCCGCCATCGGCAAAAGCACATTTCCAACGCCTTGCAGCGTTTTCTCAGCTATTGCGCGCTGTAATCGACAGCGCGTCACGTCCTCTGCTGCTGCGCAGGCCGAAGAAAGCATAAAAACCTGCGCGCGCTCACATTAATGAGAGTAAGTAAGGCCATAAGGGCCGCGGCTAATAATTGCCTCTGAATTATGAAGCTATCTTATATCAGTGCAATGTTGCTAGTTCACCGGCGGGTATTTGTTACAATCCGCCCTCATTTTTTCAAAGAGCAGATAGGGTACGAATGGCTCAGCAGGATATAAAAACATCGGGGCAGCAAGCACCCGGATTGCGCCGCGAGCTGAAAGCCCGGCATTTGACCATGATCGCCATCGGCGGCTCCATCGGCACCGGCCTGTTCGTGGCCTCGGGGGCCACGGTTTCTCAGGCAGGCCCCGGCGGCGCGCTGCTGTCTTACGCTCTGATCGGTTTGATGGTGTACTTCCTGATGACCAGCCTGGGCGAACTGGCGGCCTTTATGCCGGTCTCCGGTTCATTCTCCACTTACGGCGCCAAATACGTGGAAGAAGGCTTCGGCTTCGCGCTAGGCTGGAACTACTGGTACAACTGGGCGGTGACCATCGCCGTTGACCTGGTGGCCTCGCAGTTGGTAATGAACTACTGGTTCCCGGACACCCCTGGTTGGATCTGGAGCGCCTTGTTCCTCGGTCTGATGTTCCTGCTGAACTACATTTCGGTGAAAGGGTTCGGCGAGGCGGAATACTGGTTCGCGTTAATCAAGGTCAGCACGGTGATTATCTTCATCGCCGTCGGTGTGCTGATGATCGTCGGCATTCTGAAGGGCGGCGAGCATGCCGGTTGGCAGAACTGGACGGTAGGAGACGCGCCGTTTGCCGGCGGGTTCTCGGCGATGATCGGCGTGGCCATGATCGTCGGCTTCTCGTTCCAGGGCACCGAGCTCATCGGTATCGCGGCCGGCGAATCGGAGAATCCGGGTAAAAACATCCCACGTGCAGTGCGTCAGGTGTTCTGGCGTATCCTGCTGTTCTATATCTTCGCCATTCTGATCATCAGCCTGATCATTCCGTACACCGATCCGAGCCTGCTGCGCAACGATGTGAAAGACATCAGCGTCAGCCCGTTCACTCTGGTGTTCCAGCATGCCGGCCTGCTGTCGGCGGCGGCGGTGATGAACGCGGTGATCCTGACGGCGGTGCTGTCGGCCGGTAACTCGGGCATGTACGCATCGACCCGCATGTTGTACACCCTGGCGTCGGAAGGCAAGGCGCCGCGCATTTTCGCCAAGTTGTCGAAAGGCGGCGTGCCGCGTAACGCGCTGTATGCGACCTGCGTGGTGGCTGGCCTGTGCTTCCTGACGTCAATGTTCGGCAACCAGTCGGTTTACCTGTGGCTGCTCAATACCTCGGGCATGACCGGTTTCATCGCCTGGTTGGGCATCGCCATCAGCCACTACCGTTTCCGTCGCGGTTACATGCTGCAGGGGCGCGATCTGAACGATTTGCCGTACCGTTCCGGGTTCTTCCCACTGGGGCCGATCTTCGCCTTCGTGCTGTGTCTGATCATTACCCTGGGGCAGAACTACCAGGCCTTCCTGCAAGATAAGATCGACTGGTACGGCGTGACCGCGACCTACATCGGCATTCCGCTGTTCCTGCTGATCTGGTTCGGTTACAAGCTGTCGCAAGGCACCCGTATCGTGAAGTACAGCGAAATGGAATTCCCGAAGATGGACGTGAAGTAATTTTCGGTGAGTGATACGCGGCGGGGGTTCCCGCCGCGTTTGGTTTTACTTTTTCCCGCCTTTGGCTTCCGCCAGCGCCCGCTGCGCCGAACTCATCAAATCTTCCACCGTCGCATAATGCTGCGTCAGCGCCACAATGCCGGCGTTAAGCTGCATGTTCACCTCGCCGAACGCGCCAAAATCGTAGGGCGCCTCCAGCGGCGGCACGATGCGCGCCAGGAATTCGCTTTCCGCGCCGTAGGGCAGATCGTGCACCAGAATCAAAAACAGGCCGCCGGTATAGCGGCAGACGTAGTCGCTCGGGCGGATCAGCGTCTTGAGACGCTCGCCGACGGTGCGCAGTACGTCGTCGCCGATCTGGACGCCGTGGCTTTGGTAGAGCGCCGCCAGTGGACCGAACTCAAGAATGAACAGGTGGGAGATCGTCTGTGCCGCTGCGGGGCGGCAGATGCTGCGCATCACCACCTCGCCGCCCGCGCGGTTGAGGAAGCCGGTCAGGCGATCGCGGTGCGACGCCTGCTGTTTCTCCCAGGCCAGCGTGACGTGCTGCACCAGTTGGCGGTGGTAGCGTGCGATCATGCCATGGGCCAGCACCAGCCACAGCGGCGCGAGGTCCGCCAGGACAAACAGATTTTGCACGCGCGACAGCGGTGCCGCCAGCAGGTAAGGCAGCGTCAGCGCGATCACCTCAAGCAGCGCGAAGCGTGGCGCGGCGGCGTGGCGCTGCATCAGCCAGCAGGCCAGAGCGGTGATGGTGAGGCCGGCGAAAAGTATTAAAACGAAGCGGCCCGACAGCATCGCCAGCGCGGCGCTGGCGCCGACCAGCAGCGTCCACAGCAACACCGTCACCAGCATGGCGTCCGGCCAGGCGGGTTGACGCCGGCGCGCCAGCCAGGCTCGCCCGGCGGTCAACAGCAGCAACAGCAGCAGCAGGCCGATACCGATCAGCGGTCGGTTCAGCCAGGCGTACCCCACCAACAGCGCGACCGGCCCTGCGGCATTCAGCCAGGGAGTGAGAGGAGAGGGCGTCAGCGTGAGACGCAGCTGGCGTTGAAACGGCTCGTCATCGGCCTGCAGCGGGCTGTATAACAGCCAGTTCAGCAGCGCCGGGCGTTTGGGCGTTGTCGCCGGAGATGGACTTCTCATTACAGCCTCGTCAATAAGGCCGCTCTTGCGGCGGCCTGAAGGTTTTTTGCACGCGCGGTGCTGTGGCTTTGGATTCTATGTGGTTTTGCCGTTATTTGTCAGAGTCTGGTCGGATCAGGGATCACTTTCAGAATAATGAACCTACTGGCCGCTGGCGGGGGTAAGCGTGGTGGTTTGAAAAATGGCGTGTAAAAACAAATTGTTACATTTCGATAACGCTGTTTTCACCGATTGATATGATTGATAAGTATTATCGTTTGCTTTATTGTGGACGGCTGCGCGCAGGCTGCTGCCGCACACTTTCCGGTTCACGGCGGACGCCTTCGCGCCGCTGTCATGATGGTTGTAACAGGTATCTTAACGAATGAGCGTATCCACCGATCCCATGACTGACGCCAAGGGGCAACCCAACGCCGGCGTGATGGGGCGTTATCAGCATATTCTTCGCCATCGCCTGATGATGATGGGCGTGTTGGCACTGGCGATCCTGGGCTCGCTGCTGCTGGATTTCACCATGGGGCCGTCCGGCCTGTCGCTGTCGTCCTTATGGCACACGCTGCTTGACCCCGCCGCGGCCGATGCCGGCACGCGGGTGATCGTCTGGGACATCCGATTGCCTTACGCGCTGATGGCGGTGGTGGTGGGCTTTGCGCTCGGCCTGGCCGGGGCGGAGATGCAGACCATCCTGAATAACCCGCTGGCCAGCCCCTTTACCCTCGGGGTCTCTTCCGCCGCGGCCTTTGGCGCCGCGCTGGCGATCGTGCTTGGCATCGGCATTCCGGGGATTCCCGACCAGTGGTTCATCTCCGCCAACGCCTTTATCTTCGCGCTGTTCGCTGCGCTGATGCTCGACGGCATCACGCGCTGGACGCGGGTCGCCACCTCCGGCGTGGTGCTGTTCGGCATCGCGCTGGTGTTTACCTTCAACGCGCTGGTCTCGATGATGCAATTTATCGCCAGCGAGGACACGCTGCAGGGGCTGGTGTTCTGGACCATGGGCAGCCTGGCGCGCGCCTCGTGGGACAAACTGGGCATTCTGTTCGGGGTGTTCGCCGTGCTGCTGCCGCTGTCGATGATGAGCTCGTGGAAACTGACCGCGCTGCGTCTGGGTGAAGACCGGGCGGTGAGCTTCGGCATCGACGTGCGTCGGCTGCGTTTGACCACGCTGCTGCGCATCAGCATGCTCTCGGCGCTGGCGGTGGCTTTCGTCGGGCCGATCGGCTTTATCGGTCTGGTGGCGCCGCACATCGCCCGCATGATCTTCGGCGAAGATCACCGTTTCTACCTGCCGGCCAGTGCGCTGATTGGCGCGCTGGTGTTGTCGATGGCCTCGGTGGCGTCGAAAAACCTGGTGCCTGGGGTAATCATCCCGGTGGGGATCGTCACGTCGCTGGTCGGGGTGCCGTTCTTCCTGAGCATTATTCTGCGCCACCGGGGGAACGTATGAGCCAGGGTTTACGGATAGAAAACTTCTCGGCGGGTTACCCGAAACGCCAGGTGATCGACAATCTCTCGGTGCCGATGCTGCCGCGCGGGCAAATCACCGTGCTGCTGGGGCCGAATGGCAGCGGCAAATCGACGCTGCTGCGCTCGCTGGCCGGGCTGAACCCGGCGCAGGGCAAGCTGTGGCTGGACGACGGCGATCTGATGCAGATGCCGTTCGCCCGTCGGGCGGAGAAAGTGGTGTACCTGCCGCAGTCGCTGCCCGCCGGAGTGCATCTGCACGTGCTGGAGTCGATCATCGTGGCGCAGCGCGCCTCGGGCGGCCGCAGCAACGCCGGCAGCGAAGCGGAAGTGATGGCTTTGCTGGAACAGCTGGGCATCGCCCACCTGGCGCTGAGCTATCTCGATCAGCTGTCCGGCGGCCAGAAACAGCTGGTGGGGTTGGCGCAGTCGCTGATCCGTCAGCCGTCGCTGCTGCTGCTGGATGAGCCGCTGAGCGCGCTCGATCTCAACTACCAGTTCCACGTGATGGATTTGGTGCGCCGCGAAACCCGCAAGCGCAATATCGTGACGGTGGTGGTGGTGCATGACATCAACATCGCGCTGCGTCACGGCGACCACGTGCTGATGCTGCAGGATGGCGATCTGATCGCCGATGGCGCGCCGGATCAGGTGATTACGCCGCAGAGCCTGGCGCGGGTCTACGGCGTGCGCGGGCGCATCGAGCGTTGCTCGCAGGGCACGCCGCAGGTGCTGATAGACGGTCTGGTGAACCAGCCGACGATTTAACCCAAGAAAAAGCCCGGCATCGCCGGGCTTTCTTTATCGCGCAGCGTGGTTCAGGGCCGCGCTCACGCGTTCGACGACGTGCTGGGCGGTGACGATGCCGCCGGACAGATACACCTCGGCTGCCGGCAGGTAGACCACCTGGCCTTTTTTCACCGCCGTGGTTTTCTTCAGCGCGGTGCCGGTGAGGATTTTCTGCGGTGCCACCGCGTTCGGCCGCCCGGTCGCGGCGTCTCTGTCGATGACGAACAGCCAGTCCGGATTCAGTTTGGCGACCTGCTCAGGCGTCAGCTTGTTGCCGCGCACGTCTTTTTCGTCGGACTGCAGCGCGGACGAGAAGCCGAGGGCGTCATAGACGAAGCTGAAACGGCTCTTGGGGGCGTAAGCGCTGATCTTGCCGCCGGAGAACAGCACCACCAGCCCTCGCCCGGCCTGGGTGGCCTGTGGTTTGACTGCGGCGATCTGCGCATCCAGCTTATCGATCGCCGCCTGCGCCTGTTGCTGCTTATCGAACAGCTCGCCCAGCTGCAGGGTGCGCTGTTTCAGGCTGCCCAACTGATCCTGCTGATCGACGGACATGTTCAACGTCGGTGCCAGCGCGTTCAGCTCGTCATAGGCTTTGGACGCCCGGCCGGCGATCAGGATCAGGTCCGGCTTGGCGGCGCGCAGCACGGCCATATCCGGTTCGAACAGGGTGCCGGCATTGAGGTATTTGTCATCCTGATAGCGCTTCAGGCTATCCGGCAAGTTCTTGCGGTTGCCGGGCAGCGCCAGCGGTTCGACGCCCAGCAGCTGCAGCGTTTCCAGAGACGCGTAATCCAGCACCACGATGCGCTGCGGGTGCTTCTTCACCTCGGTGCTGCCGTTCAGGTGCTGGACGTTGACGGTGGCCGGAGTAGCGGCTATCGGCGTATCGGTTTTGCTGTGGCAACCCGCCAGCGCCATCGCGGCCAGCAGGGCGATCATCAGGGGGGAGCGGCGTAATCTCATGGAGCTTCCTCACGGTGATGGAATGAAAAGGGCGCGCAGCGCGCGCCCAGGGGCATCAGAAGTTGTAGGTCATGCCGACGGTGTAACGGCGGCCGTCCAGCGTGGTGCGGTAGTGATCGTAATCCACGGTTTTGTCGAGGATGTTGTAAACCCCGCCGGTCAACTGCAGGTTTTTCGCCGCCTGATAGCTCAGGCCCGCATCGACAAAGGTGTAGGACGGCGTGCTGGTCTCCATCGACGTGCGGCTCAGGTAGTCTGAGGTGCGGCTGCGGAAGTTAACGCGCGACCACAGGCTGAGGTCCTGCGTGGCCTGCCAGTCCAGCACGGTGTTGAGCATATGCTTCGGCATCTGGTTGAGCGCCTTGCCCTGGAACTCGCCGCTCTTCTGCTCGGAAGCGGTGTAGGTGTAGTTGGTGTTCCACTTCCAGTCTTTGTTGATCTGCCAGCCGAAGGTGGCTTCTACGCCGCGCATATTGGCTTTGTCGACGTTGACGCGATCGCTGATAAAGTCATAGACCTCGTTGCCGATCTTGCAGTCCGGCGTGTCTTCGCAGCGGCGGACTTCGGTGATCTTGTTCTTGAAATCGGTGTTGAAGACGGTCACGCCGGCGTTGACGCCTTTCAGGCTATCCCACATCAGGCCGATCTCTTCGCTCAGGCTCTTCTCCGGCTGCAGATCCGGGTTGCCGACGATGATGCCGTTACGCACGCCGCCACCGGTGACCTGGCCCCAGCTGGCGGAGGATTGGCGCAGATCCGGCGAACGGTAGCCGGCGGAGACGCCGCCTTTCATCGTCCACTGCTCGGTCAGGTGCCAGACGCCGTACATGCGCGGCGACCAGTGGCTGCCGAAGTTCTGATCGCGGTCCATACGGATGCCGCTGGTCAGGCTGAAGTCGTTGGTCAGCGCCCATTCGTCTTCGGCGAACAGCGCCCAGCTCCAGCGCGTCAGCTGGTTGACGTCTTTCGCCGAGCTCAGCTGGTTGCCGCTGTCGCCCAGTTTCTCATAGCGGTATTGGCCGCCGAGGTTCAGCATGTGGGAACCCAGCTCGAACTGGTTCTGGGTGTTGAAGATGGTGTTGTACATCTTCATCTTACGGCCCGGGTTGTTGGTCTCTTCCCGCTGAACGTAGCTGGTTGAGTTACCGAAGTCGTAATAACCGTTGTGGGTCAGCGAGTAGTTGGTGCGGGTGTAGAGATCTTCGCTGCGAGAGGTAGGTTTGCACTTGCCTTTGCTGCAGCGCTCCGCCACCACCGATTTGCCCGGCGTGCTGTTACGATCCTGCAGCGAGCGGCCGATTTCGAAGTCGAATTCGTTCTTCTCGTCCGGTGTCAGAGTGAACACCGCGGTGCCGCTGCGCATGCGCTGTTCGTTGTAACCGTTGGCGATTTTATCTTCGGCGCGGCGCGACAGCAGGCCGTTGACCCGCACGCCGAGCAGGCCTTCAATCAGCGGGCCGGAGGCGTAGGCGTTGGTCTGGAACAGATCGCCGGAATCGCGGTTTTCCTGAAGGGTGGCGTCGCCGTGTAGCGAGCCTTTCCACTCGGTGCGGGAAGTCTTGCGGGTGATGACGTTGATCACGCCGCCCATGGCGTCGGAACCGTACAGCGAAGACATCGGGCCGCGCACCACTTCGATGCGCTCGATGGCTTCCATCGGCGGCAGCCAGCCCTGTTCGATGCCGGCGTTGTCGCTGTTCGGACGGGTTCCGCGGGTGTCAACGCGCTTGCCGTCCACCAGGATCAGCGTGTACTTGGAGGACATGCCGCGGATGCTGATGTCGCTGCTGCTGGCGCCGCCGGTGACCACCACGCCAGGCACGTCTTTCAGCGCGTCGGTCACGTCGCGATAGGCCTTGTCTTCGATCTGCTGGCGCGGGATCACCGAGATGGACGCGGCGGAGTCCTGAATTTTTTGCTGGAAGCCGGAGGCGGTGACGACCATGGTGTCCTGGGTGTCGTCCTGCGGCGCGGCCAGTGCGGCGGTGGCGCTGAGTGAGGCAATCACCAGAGCGGCGAGCTTGCTGTAACGTGGCGTTTCCATGAGGTGAACCTTTCCTGGATTGAAGTGAAAGTAATTAACCAATTGAATTTCTAATGAAATTATTCATCGTTCGCTGAGAAATACTTCGCTTCGTCAGCGTTGCGTGAGGGTATTGTAAGGATTTTTTACTGAATGTAAACGCTAATGATAATTCATATCATTTGTATGCTTGTTCTGCTGACGGGAAAGGGTAACCGGATGAATTAAAGGGAAAAGCGGCGCAGCGGGCGTGCGCCGGGGAGGATCAGCGTTTCTGGATGTAGGTGATGGCCAGCGCCAGCGCCAGCACCAGGCCTTTGATAATATCCATGGCGTAGTAGGGCACCGACAGCATCACCAGGCCGTTTTGCAGCACGCCGAGGATCACTGCGCCGATCAGGGTGCCGAGCGCATTGGGTTTGCCGGAGCCCGCCAGCGAGAAACCGATATAGGCCGCCGCCACCGCGTCCATCAGATAGCCGCCGCCGGCATTGACCTGCGAAGAGCCGATACGTGACGCCAGCAAGATGCCGCCAAGCGCCGCCAGCCAGGAAGAAATGACGTAAGCGGCAACCCTGTAACGTACGGTGCGGATACCCGACAGACGCGCAGCCTCGGGGTTGCCGCCGATGGCGTACATCCGGCGGCCGTGCTTGGTCAACGAGAGGAACAGCTGTACCGCCACGGTGACCGCCAACATGATCAGCACGATCACCGGCACCTGGCCGAGGGCGGAAAACACCTCTGGGATCAGGCCTTCCGCCATGTCGCCATTCGGCAGCACCATGTTTTGGGTGATGGAGCCGCCGTAGCTGTAGGTCATCGCTACGCCCTGGATCACGAACAGGCTGGCCAGCGTCGCCAGCATATCGGGAATTCTGAACACCACGATCAGCAGGGCGTTGAACAGGCCGACCAGCGTGCACAGCAGCAGCGTCACCACGATGGCGCCGGTGGTGCCGAACCCGTGCCAGACGAACAGTGAAATCACCAGCGCGTTGGCCAGCGAGGCGGTCGAGCCGACCGACAGATCGAAACCGCCGACCGACAGCGAGATAGAGACGCCGATGGCGATCACCGTCACGATGGCGATCGAACGCAGGATATTGATGATGTTATTGGCATCGAGAAAGTTGTCCGACGCCAGGCCAAACAGGGCGATCAGCGCCGCGACGGTCAGCAGCATGCCCCACTTGTAGAGGAAATCAAACAGCTGTTGGCGCCAGGGCAGCGCAGGCCGCAAGGCAAATTCTTTACTCACGCAGGGGTTCCTCCGGTGGAATAGAGCAATAAGGTTTCTTCGTCGATGTCGGCGGCGTTCAACTCCGCCACGATGCGGCCGTCCCACAGCACGCAGATGCGATCGCACAGGCCAATCAGCTCGGCGAACTCGCCGGAGGCGTAAATCACGCCTTTGCCGGCGTGAGCCAGGCCGTCGATCAGGCTGAACAGCTCCTGCTTGGCCTTGATGTCCACGCCCTTGGTCGGCTCATCGAAGATCAGCACCTCGGCGTTGCCGCGCAGCCACTTGCCGATCGCCACTTTTTGCTGATTGCCGCCGGACAGGCGCGCCAGCCGCTGTTGCGGGCCGGAGGCGCGAATGTTCAGACGCTGCATGATCTCGCGCGCCCAGCGCAGCTCTTGCCGCCGGCTGAACAGGCTCCAGCGCGAGAAGCTGTCGTCGGCGCTGACGCTCAGGTTCATCGGGATCGCCTCATCGATAAAAATGCCTTCTTTGCGGCGCTCTTCCGGCACCAGCGCCAATCCTTGTTCGACCGACAGGTGCGGCGCGCGTGGCGCCCAGGGCTGCCCGCGCAGTTCGCCGCGCTCGAGCTGCACGGTGCTGGCGCCGAACAATGCCTTGCACAGTTCGGTTTTGCCCGCTCCGGCCAGCCCGGCGATGCCGAGGATCTCTCCTTCATGCAGCCGCAGCGAAACGTCGCGCAGCTTATGGCGATCGCGCAAGCCCTCCACCTGCAGCAGCTTACGCCCAGCGTGCGGCGGGCGCGGCGGCGGGAAAATGTCGTCCAGCCGGTGGCCGAGCATTTTCTCGACGATCTGTTCGCCGCTCAGCCCGCGCATGGCGTCTTCGCTGACGCGCCGCCCGTCGCGCAGCACCGTCAGCCGATCGCAAATGTCGCTCAGTTCGTGGATGCGGTGAGAAATGAACACGATGCCGATGCCTTCGGATTGCAGGCGGCGCACCACGTTGAACAGGCGCTCGCTCTCGGCGCGATCGAGCGGCGCGGTCGGTTCATCGAGCACCAAAAAACGGCAGCGGTGCGACAGCGCGCGCGCCAGCAGCACCTGCTGTTTTTCCGCCAGCGTGCAGTCCGCCAGGCGTCTGCGCGGGTTGAGCGGCAGCGCCCATTGCTGCAGCAGCTGCGCGGCGCGGCGGTGCAGCTCCGCCCAGTTCAGCCAGTGGCCCGGCTCGTTCAGCCAGTCCAGCATGATGTTCTCCGCCACCGACAGCGTGGGGATCAGCGCGACGTCGACCTCTTGCTGTACCACGTGAATGCCGTGGCGGCGCGCCTGCAGCGGGGAATGAATTTCCACTGCCCGGCCGTCGATCAGGATCTCGCCGCGGTAGTGATCGTGGGCGCCGGAGAGGATCGCCATCAGCGTCGACTTGCCCGCGCCGTTGGCGCCGACCAGCGCATGGATTGAACCGCCCTGCAGCGTGAAGTCCACGTCCTGCAGCGCGTTGAAGCCGGCGAAGGCGATCGAGATATTGCGCATCTCGAGGCGTGAAGGCGTTGCGGTTGACATAGGGTAGTAAGGCCGTTTAGATGTTTAGATGGCTGTTTTGCTCTGTTGTAACACAGATTGCGCCGTTGGCAACCAACAAAATGGCATAACGGCGATGAAAAACGTCGAGAGGCAGGGGCGCAACCCGCGTCAGGCTGCGCCGGTGCGAGAAGCGGTCAGAAGGTGGTGGGGGTGTGTGCGCTGACGATGCGGCAAATGCGCGCCGAGGTATTGCTGAAGCTGTGCGGAATGCCGGTGTTGATGGCGTAACTCTGGCCGGCGGTCAGGCAATAGCTCTGGCCGTTGATGGTTAGCACAATCTCGCCCTCCAGCAGGGTGCCTATCTCTTCGCCCTGGTGCTTGATCTTTTCACCGGTGGTGGTGCCGGGCTGGTAGGTTTCCAGCATCATCGCCAGGTTGCGCGTCGGGCTGCCGTTGTGCACCAGCTTCATCGACACCCCCTGGCTGCCGATCTCAATCAGATCTTCGGCGTCGATCACCACGCGCGGTTCGTCGGCGGCTTCCGGTTCGGCAAAGAATTCAGACAGCGACAGGCCATACACCTTCAGCAGCTTTTGCAGCGTGCTGATGGCCGGGCTGACCTTGTCCTGTTCGATGGTGCTGATCGCACTGTGGGTTAACCCGGACAGTTCGGCGACCCGGCGCTGTGACAAACCCAATTGCTGACGGATCTGCGACAGGCGTTTGCCCGGTGCCAAGCTGACTTCGCTCATAGCGGTACTTCCTTCTGGTAAGGGCGACAGGCAGAAATGAAGATCGCTATCGGGTGCCTGTCTGGTCGATAACGATACTGCATGATATCGGTAGTTAGGGTGGGTTTGGAAAATATATTGCCCATGTTCACTCTTGGTGCGTTGGACAAAATAGTTGACGTGAAAATGGCAGTAAGGCCTTTTCGGTCAATATTTTATCAATTTAGCAGCCGCTGGCGAATAATCAAACAGGATTGTAACATTTGCAAACCCATTCTGTTAATACTATGTTTCATATTGTGGATGTTATTTTGAGCGCCCGGCAGCGGCGCGGCCTGACGAGAAATCCAATCATGTGTTGAATCGAACGGTGGACGGGCGCCAACGCGCCTTCAGAGCATAATGGCGGGTGACGTATGCAAACCAATAGCGCAGCAGTTGAACATTTTGCACAGCATCATGAAGAGAGGCGAAGTAGCGCGTTCCAAAATGAGGTTGCTCATTATTTGGAACGCCATCCCGCCACGCAGTATGTCGATATCCTTCTCACCGATCTTAATGGTTCCTTCCGCGGCAAACGCATACCCGTCTCTGGGTTAAAAAAACTGGAAAAAGGCAGCTACTTCCCCGCGTCGGTGTTCGCCATGGACATCCTTGGCAACGTGGTGGAGGAGACCGGCCTTGGGCAGGAGCTCGGCGAACCAGACCGCATTTGCCTGCCGGTGCCCGGTTCGCTGACGCCGTCAGCCGCCGATCCGGAGCACATCGGCCAGGTGCTGCTCACCATGTTGGATGAAGATGGCACTCCCTTTGACGTTGAACCCCGCAATGTGCTGAACCGCGTGTGGCAGGCGCTGCGACAGCGCGGTTTGTTTCCGGTGGCAGCGGTAGAGCTGGAGTTTTATCTCATCGATAGGCTGCGCGACGCGGAAGGCGATCTGCAGCCGCCGTGTGCGCCCGGCACTCAGGAACGCAACACCCAAAGCCAGGTGTACTCCGTCGATAACCTGAACCATTTCGCCGAGGTGCTGAACGATATCGACGCGCTGGCGAAGCTGCAGGGGCTGCCGGCGGACGGCGCGGTGGCGGAGGCGTCGCCGGGGCAGTTCGAGGTCAACCTGCGTCATACCGACGACATCCTGCTGGCCTGCGACCACGCGCTGGCGCTGAAGCGGCTGGTGCGGCTGGTCGCCGAGAACCACGACATGCACGCCACCTTTATGGCCAAACCCTATGAGGATTACGCCGGCAGCGGCATGCACGTGCATGTCAGCATGCAGGATAGTGCGGGCAACAACCTGTTTGCCGACGCCGAAGGCGAGGATTCGCCGCTCTTGAAACAGGCATTGGCCGGGATGATCACCCTGATGCCGGCGTCGATGGCGCTGCTGGCGCCGAACGTCAACGCCTACCGGCGCTTCCAGCCGGGGATGTATGTGCCGATCCAGGCCGCCTGGGGCCACAACAACCGCACCGTGGCGCTGCGCATTCCCTGCGGCGAACCGGAGAACCACCGGGTGGAGTACCGCGTGGCCGGCGCCGATGCCAATCCTTATCTGGTGATGGCGGCGATCCTGGCCGGCATGCTGTACGGGCTGGACAACCTACTGCCGCTGCCTGAGCCGGTGACTGGCAACGGGCTGGAGCAGGAAGGGCTGCCGCTGCCGATCCGCCAGAGCGACGCGCTGTACGAGTTTGAACATCAGCACGCCCTGACGCACTATCTGGGCGAGCGTTTCACCCAGGTGTATCACGCCTGCAAGACCGACGAACTGCTGCAGTTTGAACGGCGGGTGACGGAAACCGAGATCGACTGGATGTTGAAAAATGCCTGAATGGGCGTATAAAGTAAGAGGTATGTGCGGGTGACTGGCCTGCCGGCAGCGGAATAATTCGCCTGCCGGGCTGGTTTTCCGTGCGATCGACAAAAAGAATTTGTATTTGAGGGTTTCCGGATCTTGTCATTCGGAGGCATTCTGGTGCAAAATATCTCAAATGCAGATAGCCGACGTTTTGAAAGCGTCGGTTATTTTTTTTGCATTATGTTTTACCAACGTAGCGTTTCATACACCAAGCGAGGCCGGACACCGATCCGGATAGATAAATAGTTTCGTGCACGATCAAACAAAACTCTATGGTCGTGACTCATGAGGATTAGAAAGATGGGGCAATTTTTCACTTTAGCGCCGGTGCCCGCCGGTTTCCGCTGTGGCCGCAGCGACTATGGAGCAGCCGAGGTTTCCTCGACCCGTTATCCAGCTTACAACCCCCTTCTTTTAGAATTAAGTCGCTCGTTGCGAAGTTTCCCCGCAACCTTAAGTCTTGGCGTGTCCGCCATCCGCAAGGCTCAAGGTAAGGGGGGGCTGAACAATGTCCGATAACACCATCAACGCCGCTCCGGCTCAGCGCACTCAGCTGCGTAAAACCCTGACATTAGTTCCGGTAGTGATGATGGGCTTGGCTTACCTGCAGCCAATGACCATTTTCGATACCTTCGGCATCGTATCCGGTTTGACCGATGGTCACGTCGCGACCGCGTACGCCTTCGCTCTGCTGGCGATCCTGTTTACCGCCCTGAGCTACGGCAAGCTGGTGAAGAAGTTCCCTTCCGCCGGTTCCGCCTACACCTACGCCCAGAAAGCCATCAGCCCGCACGTCGGCTTTATGGTGGGCTGGTCATCGCTGCTGGACTATCTGTTCATGCCGATGATCAACATTTTGCTGGCCAAGATTTACCTGGAAGCGATCTTCCCGGGCGTACCGTCCTGGATCTTCGTGGCGGTGCTGGTCGGCTTGATGACGATTTTCAACCTGCGCGGCATCAAGCTGGTGGCTAACCTGAACTCCATCATCGTGGTGGTGCAGGTGGCGATCATGATCGTGTTCCTCGGCCTGGTGATCAACGGTATTTACCACGGCGAAGGCGCCGGTACGCTGGTCAGCAGCCGCCCGTTCTGGTCCGATAACGCCCACGTGGTGCCGATGATTACCGGCGCGACCATCCTGTGCTTCTCGTTCCTGGGCTTCGACGGCATCAGCTCGCTGTCCGAAGAGACCAAAGACGCGGAAAAAGTGATCCCGAAAGCCATCTTCCTTACGGCGCTGATCGGCGGCATCATCTTTATCGTGGTGTCTTACTTCGTGCAGCTGTACTTCCCGGACATCTCGCGCTTCAAGGATCCGGACGCCTCACAGCCTGAAATCATGCTGTACGTGGCGGGCAAGTTCTTCCAGTCGGTGATCCTGGTGTTCTCCTGCGTGACGGTATTGGCGTCGGGCATGGCGGCGCACGCGGGCGTTTCGCGTCTGATGTACGTGATGGGCCGCGACGGCGTGTTCCCGACTCGCTTCTTCGGCTATGTGCATCCGAAGTGGCGTACCCCGGCGCTGAACGTGCTCCTGGTTGGCGCCATCGCGTTGTCCGCGGTGTCGTTTGACCTGGTGACCGCGACCGCGCTGATCAACTTCGGTGCGCTGGTGGCCTTCACCTTCGTCAACCTGTCGGTGATCTCGCAGTTCTATATTCGCGACAAGATGAACCGCACCGTGAAGGACACATTTAACTACCTGATCCTGCCGGTGATGGGCGCACTGACCGTCGGCGCGCTGTGGATCAACCTGGAAGCCAGCTCGATGACGCTGGGCCTGGTTTGGGCGGCCATCGGCCTGATCTACCTGGCCTTCGTCACCCGCAGCTTCCGTCTGCCGGTGCCGCAAGCGAGCGAAGACGCCGCCTAAGCGCGAGCCGTCTCCTCAGCCACAAAAAAGGCCGCTTTCGCGGCCTTTTCCTTTTCTGCTTGCTGCGGGGTTTATCCCACCAACTCTTTGCCGTAATCGAACAGCGCTTTCAACAGGGCGGTTTTCTCTTTGTCGCCTTCGTGCAGGTTATACAGCGATTCGAGCTGCAGCAGGTAACTCTGCACGCGCTCTGCGCTCAGCGCTTCCTGGCGGTGTTGCAGCCAGCGACGTTGCTCGGCGTCGTCCAGCGTATTCGGGTAGTTGCGCGCGCGGAAGCGGAACAGCAGCTCTTTCATGCGTCCGTCGCTGAAGGCCAGATCCAGCGCCGGCAGGTTCTGCGGCTTGGTCTGCTGGATAATCCTCATCGCCGCCTTGTCGGCGTCGCTGAAGAAACCGTCGTACAAGCGGGCGTCGACGTCGTCGGCGCCTTTGAACGGCTCGGCTTCGGCGAACAGCGCGACCACTTTCTCGCGCACTTCCGGATGCTGTTTCAGCAGCTGCAGATTTTGCAGACACGCCTGACGATCGATGCCCAGCCGCTCGGCATTCTCCGGCAGCAGGGTTTTGGCCGGCGCCAGCACCGGGCATTTGTTGATGTGCACCAGCTTGATCGGCACCGGTGCCTGATCCGGCGCCAGATCGTCACGGCGGGTATACAGCCGTTCACGCAGCTGCTCGGCGCTCAGCGTCAACAGCGGCGTCATGTCGCCGGCCAGATCGCACATGATCACCGCGTTCTTGTTGTCCGGGTGCCAGGCCAGCGGCGACACCCAGCTGGTATTGCCGCGCGCCGCGCCGAACATGCCGGAGACGTGCACCAGCGGCGTCATGTCGGCGACGTCGATCAGGGCGTTCAGCTTGTGCTTGTTGCGGTGCTGCAGCAGGAAATCGAACAGCCGCGGCTGTGCCTGTTTGACCAGCTTGGCCATGGCGATAGTGGCGTAAACGTCCGACATCGCGTCGTGAGCCTGCGTGTGCTCGACGCCGTTGGCGCGCGTCAGATGTTCCAGGCGGAAGCTGGGGAAACCGTCTTCGTTTTCCGGCCAAACGATGCCGTCCGGGCGCAGAGCGTAGCAGGCGCGCATCACATCCAGCAGATCCCAGCGCGAGTTGCCGTTTTGCCAGCTGTAGGCGTAGGGATCGTAGAAGTTGCGATAGAAGATATTGCGGCTCACTTCGTCATCGAAGCGGATGTTGTTGTAACCGAGAATGCAGGTGCCGGCCACGCTGAAGGCCTGATGGATTTGGCGGGTGAACTCGGCCTCGTTAACCCCTTTAGCACGTGCCACCTGCGGCGTGATGCCGGTGATCATCACCGCCTCGGGTTCCGGCAGGTAGTCATCAGCCGGGGCGCAGTAGATGACCAGCGGCTCTTCGATAACGTTGAAATCCATATCGGTGCGCACGCCGGCGAACTGCGCCGGGCGGTCCAGCGACGGGCTCTTGCCGAAGGTCTCGTAATCGTGGATATAAAATGTGGCCGGTGCCTTGCTGCTCAAAATCGCGTCTCTTCAGTGGCGGATACAATATGCCTCTATTGTAACGGCGTAGGGAGCGATGCCAAGCGGCGGTTAGCGAAATGCGCGCAATTACGCACGGCGATAGAAATCCAGCCGCTGGTGAAAGTAGGGGAGCAGGTGGTCGGGGATCTGTCGTTCTGTTTCCGCCTGGGTCGAAGCGATGCCGTAGCGCTCGTTGTAGATCACGCTGATGGCCAGCAAATCGGCTTCTATTTTCTCGCGTTGCGCCTGCGGTAAGCTATCCAGCTTTCGAACCATCGTTATCTCCCTGTTAACCTTAGGGTATAATAGGATCGTTAGCGGGTCTTGTCCCTACCCATTCCGAGGGGAGGTGGACGCCTGCGCGCTTTGCTGCGAGCTGGGGGCCAGACTGTGGCGCGCGGCGAACTCGCTCTGCGCCTGGTGCGCATTGAGGCGATCTGCCCGGTTATACAGCGAACAGGCGCCGCTTATCACCGCCCCCCAAAACAGGGCGCACAGCAGTAAAACCCCCAACCAGATTTTTTGGTTATAGGTCATAGGTCCTCCACGGACGAGAAGAGAAATAACATTGACCGTTAAATTAAATCAGGCACTACATCAATGGTATTTAAACGGCAGAGATTAATCATCCAATCTACGCGCTTCTTTTGTTACTAAAGCCACGATGGATGTTTCAAAAGATTCCTTAAGATAATATTAAGAAAAGTGATTCTGGGCGCCGTAATTCTATTTAATATTTGTTTAAATATCCGCAGATACAATCACCCACATTCAATACCAATGTGGGTGACAATGATGAAAACGCTACTGTTAACCGGCGCTACCGGCTTTCTCGGTGGTGCAGTTCTCGAAAAATTATTGATTGAAAATCAGTCTATTAATTATCTTTTGCTGGTGCGCGCCGATGATGCGCAGCAAGGATTGGCCCGTATTCGTACGAATATGGAAAAGTTTAATATCGACGCGAATCTGCTGTCTAAAATTACGATAGAAAATATATTGTTGGGCGACCTTTCCGAGCCGGCCGAATTTTTAACTGACGCACGTATTAACAATGTCACGCACGTTATTAACTGCGCGGCCGTTGCTTCATTTGGTAATAACCCGCTCATTTGGAAGGTAAACGTAGAAGGCACCCTGGCCTTTGCCGAAAGAATGGCGCAGGTGCCGGGATTAAAACGCTTTCTGCATGTTGGTACCGCCATGTCCTGTTCCCCGGAACCGGGTTCGCTGGTGGCGGAGAGCGGCGAATTTGAGGAAGATGCCGAGCATCTGGTGGAATATACGCGTTCCAAATCCACCATCGAACAGCTGATGCGCCAACGCTGCCCGCAAATGCCGCTGACCATCGCTCGTCCGTCGATTGTCGTGGGCCACACCCGCCTGGGCTGCCAGCCTTCGAGCAGCATTTTCTGGGTGTTTGGCATGGCGCTGATGCTGCGCAAGTTTATGTGCTCGCTGCAGGACAATATCGACGTGATCCCGGTGGACTACTGTGCGGATGCGCTGGTGATGCTGATGAACAGCGAAACGCTGGAGAACGACGTTTATCACATCTCCGCCGGTGAAGAGCGCAGCGTCAGCTTTGCCGAAATCGACCGCGCCATGGCGGCAGCGCTGGAAAAAGCGCCGGTGGGCGATGAGTATGCGCAGGTGACGTATGACGCGTTGGTGAAAATGCGCCGTCAGCTGAAAGACATTTTCGGCCCGTGCAACGAGCGGCTGATGCTGAAGGCGATGCGCCTGTACGGCTCGTTCGCCATGCTCAACGTGCGTTTCAGCAACGAGAAGATCCTCAAGCTGGGCATGCCGAAACCGCCGCGCTTCACCGACTACATCGCCGGTTGCGTGCAGTCGACTCGCGGGTTGTCTATCCAGCAGCAGATGGTGGTGGACTTCAAATAACCGCCGGGCGCAGCGGGCGCCCGAGGTTGCTCTGCTACCAGGACGAAGAGGACCAGAAGACGCGGCCGAGCACCACCAGTTGCTCCTTGCGCTGCTGATAGCTGAGATGCTCGTCCTGGTACTCTTCACGGTTGAGGGAGCGGATGATGACGCCGCCGTCCGGCTGCTCGATCAGCACCTTCACCCGCAGCAAATTGCCGTGGCGGATGGCGTAGGTCTTGCCCTCGCGGATGCGCGTGTCGTCGGTGTTGATGCCGACCACGTCGCCATCCTGCAGACGCGGTTCCATGCTGGAGCCGGAGATGCGGATAATGCGCGCGGCGTTGACCGCCACCCCCATCTTGTGCAGATAGTAACGGCGGAAGATCAGCGAAAATTCCTCGCGATCGACGATTTCGTAGCAGCCGTCGCCGGCGGAAAAATCAATATCCAGCAGCGGGATCTCCACAAACTCTTCCTTGTCCTGTTCGGTATCTTCCCATACCACCGGTTTTAAACGGGCGGGCTGGAAGTCCGACTCCGCCGCCACGTTGTCAAACGGGCGCACCAGCTGCTTTTCATGAAACACGTCGAACCAGCCCTTGGGCAAATTCAGCTTGGCCTCGATCCGCCTGGCCAGATTGTCGCCAAGATTGCGGGAGGATTTCTCCCCGATGATTTGGCTCAGCGTCGGCGCGGAAGACTCAACCAGCGTGGCGAATTCATTCTGGTTGACGCCTTGCCGGGCGTAGCGGGCCATCAATTCGCGCAGATTGTTGCGCCTGATTTCTTTAGTTTCCATCGTGCAATGATCGCACTCTTTAGCAAAAAGGTAAATAACGATTTTGCTAAAAAACACTTGCGCATGATTTAGCAATTAGCTAAAACAAAAAGGGTGAGCCAAGGGTTCACCTGTGCGGGGCGGCCTGTCATGATGAGGGGCCGCTCAGTGAAATCAAACGAGAGAGGGACTTTACGATGTATAAGATTGATTACAATAGCTACCGATCGGTCGCCAGCTTCGGCCACCGCGTGCGTTTTCTGGTGCTGCACTACACGGCGCAAAACTTCGCCGACTCGGTGAAGTCGTTGACCGGAAAATCGGTTAGCGCGCACTATCTGGTGCCGGATCCGACCGAGGCCACCTATCAGGCCGCCGGCTTCAGCGGCGTGCGCATTTTCAACCTGGTGGACGAGAACGAGCGCGCCTGGCATGCCGGTACCAGCCAGTGGGGCACCCGCAGCAATATCAACGACACCTCAATCGGCATCGAGATCGTTAACCTGGCGAGCGGCGACGGTGGAAACATCACCTTCCCGCCGTTCAATCCGCAGCAGATCGAGGCGGTCACCCAGCTGGCGCAGAACATCCTGCAGCGTTATCCGGACATCTCGCCGGTGAACGTGGTGGCGCACTCCGATATCGCGCCGGGCCGCAAGAGCGATCCGGGCCCGCAGTTCCCGTGGCAGCAGCTGTATCAGGCCGGCGTCGGCGCCTGGTATGACGAAGCGACCAAGCAGCAGCGCCAGCAGGAATACTGCAGCCAGGGCCTGCCGGCGCAGGCCGATTTGCTGAAACTGTTCGCCCAATATGGCTACGACACCTCGGCGGCGAACACCGCAGAAGGCTATCGCCAGCTGGTGCGCGCGTTCCAGCTGCACTTCCGTCAGCAGAAGTATGACGGCGTGATGGATGTCGAAACCGCCGCCGTTCTGCGCGCGCTGGTCGACAAGTACGCCGCCTGAGCCTGACCGCGAATGGGGGACGCCTCATTCGCCTTTTCCTCGCCGGGCTTCCTCCGCTAAAATAGCGGCCTGGCTGGTCTTTATCGGAGGCATCGTGCGCCTCGATCGAAAAATCTCTTCCCTTGAACTGCTGACCTATCGCCACTACCGCATCGTACACGGCGTGCGCATCGGGCTGGCGTTTATTCTGACCTTTCTGCTGATCCGCCTGCTGGCGGTGCCCGAAGGCACCTGGCCGCTGATCACCCTGGTGGTGGTGATGGGGCCGATCTCATTTTGGGGTAACGTGCTGCAGCGGGCGCTGCAACGCATTGCCGGCACGGTGTTCGGCGCCGCGTCCGGCCTGATCGCCCTGTATCTGGAACTCTATTCGCTGCCGCTGATGCTGGCTTGGTGCGGCGTGGTGATGTTCGTCTGCGGTTACCT
Organism: Serratia sp. PL7; assembly: GCF_945957435.1. Lineage (NCBI taxonomy): Bacteria > Pseudomonadati > Pseudomonadota > Gammaproteobacteria > Enterobacterales > Yersiniaceae > Serratia > Serratia sp. PL7. Next base: position 323,724 of record NZ_CAMFLB010000001.1, read on the forward strand.
GACGCTCGGCAAACGGCCGTATATGGCGCTGCTGGTGGGGATCACGCTGGCGGTGGTATGCGGCGCGGGCGCCGGTGACATGCACACCGCGCTGTGGCGCAGCGGTGACGTGATCTTCGGTTCGCTGCTGGCGCTGCTGTTCACCAGCGTCTACCCACAGCGCGCCTACATTCTGTGGCGCATGCAAATGGCGGACTGCCTGCAAACCGCCGCCCGCCTCTACGGTGCGTATTTTTCGCCGAACGTTATCGAGCGGCCGCGGCTGGAGCCGCAGCTCAAGGATCTGTTGAATCAGGTGGTGAAGCTGCGCAGCCTGATCGTGCCCGCCAGCAAGGAAACCCGCATCCCCAAAGCGGTGTTCGAGGCGGTGCAAACCCTCAGCCGCAATTTGGTGTGTACACTGGAGCTGATGGCCGACGCCTACTGGGCCTCGCGCGAAACGCACTTCATCATGTTGAACGCCCGCACGCTGCGCAGTACCCAACTGCTGACGCTGAGCTCGCTGGAATCGCTGGCGGTGCTGATGCGCGAAGGGCCGCAGGCGCAGCGGCAGGCGGTGGCGGGGCAGTTGGCGGAGATCGCCGGCGAGCTGAAAACGCTGATGCAGGAGGTCAGCCTCGGCCAGCACGGCGAAGCGCCGATTTACGGCTACGTTTGGCTCAGCATGGAGCTGGCGCAGCAGCTGGAAGAGTTGGGGGATCTGCTCCAGGTTTGTACCGCCGCCGAGCGTGAATAGGGGGTCAGATCATGAAGGCGGCGCTTTGGGTTTTGGCCGCCGGGGCAAAGTGGGTAAGATAAGGCAATCACTGTTGTGCCGGACCGCCACAAACCTGTATCTTGGTGCCATGTGGCCGTAAGCAAATGAATCTGTGTATTACTAAAGCAAGGGTATAAAGATGGATAATGCAAATAAGCCGAGTTTCCAGGACGTGCTGGAGTTTGTGCGTATGTTCCGCCGCAAAAACAAACTGCAACGCGAGATCGTCGACAACGAAAAGAAAATTCGTGATAACCAGAAGCGCGTGCTGCTGCTCGACAACCTGAGCGAGTACATCAAGCCCGGCATGAGCATTGAAGACATTCAGGGCATCATCGCCAACATGCGCAGCGACTACGAAGATCGCGTTGATGACTACATCATCAAAAATGCCGATCTGTCCAAAGAGCGCCGCGAGCTGTCCAAAAAGCTGAAAGCGATGGGCGAAGTGAAGTAACCCGCTTTATCGGGCCGGGTGCGATGCCTGGCCCGCATTCCTGCCAATCATCTTCTTCCCGCCGTTTCGATCATCTCCCGATCCTCATCGATCCTTTAAATGGGATCGCGATCCGCATTTGTAGCATTTTTAGCCGCAATGTTAACGAACTGTGATTTTGCTCAAACAATTATTTTTGCAGCTTTGGTTATATGTCGATCAATGTTCACGTTGTCATTTTGAGTTTTCGGGATGTTTGATGATTAATTCATTGAAATTTATCATGTTGTTTCGTTACTTGTTTTTTGTTGGATAAAAATGACAACGTCAACATTAAGAAAATTCAAGCGTTTAACGAGTGTATTGGAGGAAGAGATGAGCCAGTTGCCGGAAAAAATGCGCGCGGTCGTTTGCCATGGCCCGCAGGATTATCGTTTCGAACAGGTGCCCACGCCGCTGCCGAAGGCGCGCGAGCTGGTGATCAAGGTGGAAGGCTGCGGCATCTGCGCCGGCGACTGCAAATGCAAGAACGGCGCACAGATGTTTTGGGGGGAGAATCCGTGGGTCAAACCGCCGGTGGTGCCGGGGCATGAGTTCTACGGCCGCATCGCCGCGCTGGGCGAGGGCGCGGAAGGTAAATACCGGATCGGCGAGCGGGTGATCGCCGAGCAGATCGTACCGTGCTGGGAGTGCCGCTACTGCAAATCCGGCAGCTACTGGATGTGTGAGACGCATAACATTTACGGCTTCCAGAAAGACGTGGCGGAGGGCGGCATGGCGGAGTACATGCGTTTTTCCGAGAACGCCATCGTGCACAAGATCCCGGAAAGCCTGAGCCATGAAGACGCGGTATTGATCGAGCCGATGGCCTGCGCCATCCACACCGTGGCGCGCGGCGACATCCAACTGGACGACGTGGTGGTGCTGGCCGGCGCCGGGCCGCTCGGGTTGTGCATGGTGCAGGTGGCGCGCCTGAAGACGCCGAAGAAACTGATCGTGATCGATGCCATCGACGAGCGGCTGGCGCTGGCGAAGGAGTTCGGCGCCGACGTGGTGATCAACCCGCTGAAGGAAGATGCCGACCAGATCGTCAAATCGCTGACCGGCGGCTACGGCTGCGACGTGTACATCGAGGCCACCGGCGCGCCGATCGGCGTCACCCAGGGGCTGCAGATGATCCGCAAGCTGGGCCGCTTCGTGGAGTTCAGCGTGTTCGGCAAGGAAACCACCGTCGATTGGTCCATCATCGGCGATCGCAAAGAGCTGGACATTCGCGGCGCGCACCTGGCGCCCTACAGCTACGAAATCGCCATCGATCTGTTCGAGCGCGGGCTGGTGACTTCCAACGGCGTGGTCACCCACAGCTATTCATTGAACGACTGGGACGAAGCCTTCGCCCTGGCGGACTCGACCGACTCCATCAAGGTGATCCTGGTTCCCTGACCCTCCCGCCGTACCGCTGTTGCAGTCACGATCGCCGGCCCATCCGCAATGGGGGGCCGGCCGGTCGGCCAAACGTAAAGACATGCTGTTGCTCTGATAACCACAACAAGAAGCTTCCCTACAGGAGAATTGGCTATGTTTTCATTATTCAAAAAGACCCTGCCTTTTATCGTCGCCGGTGGAATGTTGGCGGCCAGCCATGGGGCGCTGGCCAAGCAAATCACTATCGGTATGTCGTTCCAGGAAATGAACAACGACTACTTCGTCACCATGAAGCAGGCGCTGGATCAGGCGGCGGCGGATATCGGCGCCAAGGTGTACGTGGCCGATGCGCGCCATGACGTCGCCAAACAGATCGGCGACGTGGAAGACATGCTGCAGAAGAAGGTGGATATCCTGCTGATCAACCCGACCGATTCGGTGGGGGTGCAGTCGGCGGTGATCTCCGCCCATAAGGCCGGCGCGGTGGTGGTAGCAATCGACGCGCAGGCGGAAGGGCCGCTGGATTCGTTCGTCGGCTCGGAAAACTACGACGCCGGCTTCCAGGCGGGTGAATACCTGGCGAAAGCGCTGGGCGGCAAAGGCAAGGTGGCGATCCTCGACGGCATCCCGGTGGTGCCGATCCTGGAGCGCGTGCGCGGCTTTGAAGCGGCGATGAAGAAATACCCCGACATCAAGATCGTCACCAAGCAAAACGGCAAGCAGGAGCGTGACACCGCGCTGACCGTGACCGAAAACATGCTGCAGTCGGCGCCGGATCTGGCGGGCATCTTCAGCGTCAACGACGTCGGCGCGCTCGGCGCCCTGGCGGCGATCGAAAGCAACGGCGCCAAGGTCAAGCTGGTGAGCGTCGACGGCCAGCCGGAAGCCATCAAAGAGATCCTCAAGCCGAATTCGCCGTTCATCGCCACTTCGGCGCAGTTCCCGCGCGACCAGCTGCGCATTGCGCTCGGCATTGCGCTGGCCCGCTACTGGGGCGCCACGGTGCCGAAAACCGTGCCGGTCAAAGTGAAGCTGATCGACCGCAGCAATGCGGCCGGCTTTAGCTGGTAACAGCAGCCGGGTTCGCCCCGCTGCGGCGGGGCGTTCGGCGCGGAGGGCAATGCGGTGACACCTTTACTGGAACTGAAGCGAATCAAAAAAAGCTTTCCCGGCGTGAAGGCGCTGGACGGCATCGATCTGGCCATTCAACGCGGCGAAGTGCACGCCCTGCTGGGCGAAAACGGCGCCGGCAAATCGACGCTGGTGAAAATCATGTGCGGCATCTATCAGCCGGACGAGGGCGATATTTTTATCGACGGCGAGCAGCGCCGCTTTAACAACTATCGCCAGGCGATCGAGGCCGGGGTCGGCATTATTTTTCAGGAATTCTCGTTGATTCCCTACATGAGCGCCATCGACAACATCTTCCTCAACCGGGAGATCAGGAACCGCTGGGGCCTGCTGGATCGGCGGGCGATGCGGCGCAAGGCCGAGGCGATCTTCAAGCGGCTGACGGTGGCTATCGATCTCGATTGCCCGGTGGAGCAGCTGAGCGTGGCGCAGCAGCAGTTCGTTGAGATCGCCAAGGCGCTGTCGCTGGAGGCGCGGGTGCTGGTGCTGGATGAGCCGACCGCCACGCTGACGCCAGGCGAGGCCGAGCACCTGTTCAGCGTGATGAACGATCTGCGGCTGCTGGGCGTCGGCATGGTGTTTATCTCGCACCACCTGGACGAGATTTTCACCATCTGCGATCGCATCACTGTGCTGCGCGACGGCGCCTACATCGAAACGCTGGCCACCGGCGACACCAACGTGGAAGAGCTGGTGCGGCTGATGGTCGGGCGCAAAATCGAGAACGCCTTCCCGGTGAAACAGCACCCGGTCGATACCGCGACGGTGCTGCTGGAGGCGGAGATCCAGCGCGAGAAGCACGGCGCGACCGACCGTTTTCACCTGCACAAGGGCGAGATCCTCGGCTTCGCCGGGCTGGTGGGCTCCGGGCGCACCGAGACCGTCTCCGCGCTGATCGGCGCCAGCCGCTGCCACCGCAAACGCGTCAGCCTCGGCGGCCAACCGGCGGCGCTGCGCTCCCCAGCGCAGGCGCTGGCGCAGGGCATCGGCCTGCTGCCGGAGAGCCGCAAAACCGAGGGCCTGGTGCTGCCGTTCTCGGTGGCGCAGAACATCACCCTCAACCGGCACCACCGGCGCGGCAAGATCTTCGTCAGCGCCCGCAAGGATCGCGACGTGGTGCAGCGGCTGATCCGCGCCGTGGGGGTGAAAACCCCGGACGCTGAGACCGCCGTCAGCACCCTGAGCGGCGGCAACCAGCAGAAGGTGGTGATCGCCCGCTGGCTCAACAACGACTGCAACATCCTGATCTTCGACGAGCCGACGCGCGGCATCGACGTGGGCGCCAAGGCCGAGATCTACCAGCTGATGCAGCAACTGACCCAGCAGGGCATCTCCATCATCATGATTTCTTCCGAACTGCCGGAGATCATCGGCGTGTGCGACCGCGTGCTGGTGTTTCGCGGCGGCCACATCGTCGCCGAGCTGACCGGCGACGACATCGAATCCAACCACATCATGCTTCACGCGACCGGGAGTGCCTTATGATCGGAATTGAACAACCCGCCGTGGCGCGCCGCGACGTCGGCCCCAGCCTCGGCAAGCGCTGTGAAAAACTGCTGCATCACCCGGCGGTCTTGCCGTTTATCGGCTTTGTGATCCTGTTCGTGCTGATGAGCCTGTTGAACGACAGCTTCCTCAGCGTCAACAACCTGACCAACGTGGCACGCCAGGTGTCGATCAACGCCATCATCGCGGTGGGCATGACCTGCGCCATCCTGACCGGCGGCATCGATCTCTCGGTGGGGCCGGTAATGGCGCTGGCCGGCTCCGTCGCCGCCGGGCTGATGCTGGCGGCGGTGCCGATCCCGCTGGCGATGGTGGCGGCGCTGGCGGTCGGCGCGCTGTTCGGCCTGGCCAACGGCGCCTGCATCGCCTACCTGCGCATGCCGCCGATCATCGTCACCCTGGCGTCGATGGGCATCGCCCGCGGCCTGGCGCTGCTTTATACCGGCGGCTACCCAATCTCCGGCCTGCCCGACGTCTTCTCCTTCTTCGGCCGCGGCACGGTGCTGGGCATTCAGGTGCCGATCCTGATCATGCTCGGCGTGTACCTGCTGGCCTGGCTGATGCTCAACCAGCTGCCGTTTGGCCGCTACGTCTACGCGATGGGCGGCAACGAAGAGGCGGCGCGCCTGAGCGGCATCCGCGTGCCGCGCTACAAGATGCTGGTGTACGTGATCAGCGGCCTGACCGCCGCGCTGGCCGGGCTGGTGCTGACCTCGCGCCTGATGAGCGGGCAGCCCAACGCCGGTGAAGGCTTCGAGCTGGACGCCATCGCCGCGGTGGTGCTGGGCGGGGCGGCGATCTCCGGCGGGCGCGGCGCCATCGTCGGCACGTTGGTGGGGGCGATGATGCTCGGGGTGCTCAACAACGGCCTCAATCTGATGAACGTGTCGCCGTATATCCAGAACGTGGTGAAGGGCGGCATCATCCTGGCCGCCATCTACCTCAGCTCCGTGCGGCGCAAATAGGAGGCGCGATGTCAGTCTTTCTTGGCATAGACGTCGGCGGCACGGTGATCAAGGCCGGGCTGTACCGGGCAAGCGGTGAAGAGCTGGCGATCGCCGAGCGCGACGGCGCGGCGATTGCCGCACAGCCGGGCTTCAGCGAACGCAATATGGACGCGCTGTGGGATGATGTTTGCGCGGCGATCCGCCAGACGCTGCACGCGGCGGGGCTGGAGGCCGGGCAGGTGCGCGGCGTCAGTTTCTCGGCGCACGGCAAAGGGCTGTACGCCATCGACCGCCACGGCAAACCGGTCGGCAACGGCATCCTCTCTTCGGACAACCGCGCGGCGGCCACGGCGGCTGAGCTGCGCCGCACCGGCGTGGACGCGCAGACCTACCCGCGCAGCCTGCAGCCGCTGTGGCCCAGCCACCCGGCGCTGCTGCTGCGCTGGCTGAAGCAGCAGCAACCGGCGCAGTACGCCGCCGTCGATCGCATCCTGATGGCGCACGACTACCTGCGCTTTCGCCTCACCGGCGAGGCGGTGGCCGAGGTGACCAACATCTCCGGCAGCAACCTGTTTAACCAGCACAGCGGCGCTTACGATCCGGCGCTGATGGCGGCCTTCGGCATCGAAGAGGCGCAGGAGAAGACCGCGCTAACGATCGGCTCGGCGCAGCTGGCCGGGCGGGTGACGGCCTCTGCGGCGGCGCAGTGCGGCCTGCGAACGGGCACTGCGGTGTACGGCGGCCTGTTCGACGTGGTGGGCGCGGCGCTCAGCTCCGGCGTGGCCGACGATCGCACGCTCAGCGCGGTGGCGGGCACCTGGTCGATCGCCACCTGCGTGACCGAGCGCATCATTCCCGCCGATTACCCCTACGCCTGGGGGCGCTACTGCATCGACGGACGCTATTTCGTGCACGAAGGCAGCCCGACCTCGGCCGGCAACCTGGCCTGGTTCCTGCGCCAGTTCTGCGCCGACGACCGGCAGCGCTACGCCCAGTTTAACGCCTGGGTGGCCGAGCGCCGCGAGCAGCCGAGCGGGCTGCTGTTCCTGCCTTATCTGTACGGCTCCAACCTCGGCGGTAACACGCCGGGCGGGCTGATCGGCCTGAGCGCCCACCACGAGATGGCGGACGTGGTGCAGGCGATCTACCAGGGCATCGTGTTCTCGCACCTGATCCATCAGGAGCGCATGGTGCAGCTGAACCCGCGCATCGAGCGGGTGCGCATGACCGGCGGGCCGACGCAGTCCGAGGTCTGGATGCAGATGTACGCCGACGCCGGCAACCTGCCGCTCGAGGTGGTGGAAACGCGCCAGAGCGGCTGCCGCGCCGCCGCCCTGTGCGCCGCCGTCGGCGCCGGGGAGTACGCCGGGTTCGCCGAGGCGATCGCCGCCTCGCCGCCCAAACTGCGCTGTTATTATCCCGCGACCGCCGCCCACCGGCGCCTGCGCGCCCAGCAGGCGCGCTATCTGGCGGTCGCTCAGGCTTTGAGTGAGGTGACTGATGCAAACGACTAACGCCGCCTGTCTGGGGCTGTATGAAAAGGCGCTGCCCGCCGATCTGAGTTGGCCGCAGCGGCTGGCCACCGCCGCCGAGCTGGGCTTTGAGTTCGTAGAGATGTCGATCGACGAACAGCCGGCGCGCCAGCAGCGGCTGGATTGGGATCGCCGCCAGCGGCTGGCGTTTATCCAGGCGCGACTCGACAGCGGGGTGACGGTGCCGAGCCTGTGCCTGTCGGCGCACCGGCGCGACCCGTTCGGCAGCGCCGACGCCGCCACCCGCGAGCGGGCGCGGGTGCTGATGAGCAAAGCGCTGGAACTGGCGACGGATCTCGGCATCCGCAACATCCAACTGGCGGGCTACGACGTCTATTACGAACCCGCCGATCGCCACAGCCGCGAACGCTTTATCGAGGGCATGCAGTGGGCGGCGGCGCAGGCCGCCAGAGCGCAGGTGATGCTGTCGGTGGAGGTGATGGACACGCCGTTCATCAACAGCATCAGCAAATGGCGCGACATCGCCCGCCACGTCAACAGCCCGTGGTTCACGGTGTATCCCGATCTCGGCAACCTCAGCGCCTGGGGTAACGATGTCGCCGCCGAGCTGGCGCTGGGCATCGGCAGCATCACTGCCGTGCACCTCAAAGACACCGTCGCGGTGGGGCCGGGCAGCGCCGGGCAGTTCCGCGACGTGCCGTTCGGCGAAGGCTGCGTGGATTTCGCCCACGCCTTTTCCGTGCTCAACGCGCTCGGCTATCGCGGCCCCTACCTGCTGGAGATGTGGGCGCGCGAAGACGGGCAGGATAAGCAACGCATCGCCCAGGCCAAGGCCTGGATCGAACAACAGATGATCGAGGGAGGCATCGCATGCTGAACGAACTCAAGCGGCAGGTGCTGGCCGCCAACCTTAGCCTGCCGGCATACGGGCTGGTGACCTTTACCTGGGGAAACGTCTCGGCGATCGACCGCCAAAGCGGGCTGGTGGTGATCAAGCCTTCGGGCATCGCCTACGAGGCGATGACGCTGGAGGATCTGGTGGTGGTGGATCTGGAGGGCAAGGTGCGCGAAGGGCACCGCAAACCCTCATCCGACACCGCCACCCACCTGGCGCTGTACCGCGCCTTCGCCGATATCGGCGGCGTGGTGCACACCCACAGCCGCAACGCCACCATCTGGGCGCAGGCCGGGCAGCCGATCCCGGCGCTGGGCACCACCCACGCCGACTACTTTTACGGCGACATTCCCTGCACCCGGCCGATGAGCGAGGCGGAGATCGCCGGCGATTACGAGGGGGAAACCGGTAAGGTGATTATCGAGACCTTCAATCAGGCGGGGCGCGATCCGCAGCAGGTGCCGGGAGTGCTGGTCTATTCCCACGGCCCGTTCGCCTGGGGCAAGGACGCGGCGGATGCGGTGCACAACGCGGTGGTGCTGGAAGAGGTGGCGATCATGGCGATGGCGACGCGCCAGCTGGCGCCGGCCATCGCCCCGATGCAGCCGGAGCTGCTGGATAAACATTTCCTGCGCAAGCACGGCAAACACGCCTACTACGGGCAATAGCGCCCGTCAGCGATTCAACAGCGAGCCGGTGAAGAATTCCCTGCGCACCGGCAGCTCGCCGCGCGGGCTGTTAATGGCGCTGAACAGCAGCTCCGCGGCGATCTCCCCCAGTTTCTGCGTATCGTGATACACCCCCGGAATGTGCAGGCCGTAAGCGCCGGCGCGCGGCGGCTCGTCTATCGAGAAGAACTTCACCTGTTCATAAAGCCCCATCTCGTGGCAGATGGCGATGGCACCCAGCGTGATGATGCCGTTCAGGCCGATGATGTAATCCGGGCGGTTCTCCGGCTGCGCCAGATAGGCGCGCACCTCGCTCTCTTGCGAGGTGAAATCGTAGTCGCCGTTGATGATGTGAATCTCACGGCCGCTGCCCTGCAGCGCCGCGACGATGCCGGCGGTGCGCGTTAAGGTGATCTCCGAATCCGCCGGGCCGCCGATAATCAAAAGCTTCTGCTCCGGCTGTTCCGCCAGATAGCGCCCGGCCAGCACGCCGATCTCGCGGTTATCGAGGAACACGCCGCTCAGCTGCTGATCGTAAAGGTCACGGTCGATCAGGATCAGCGGCACGCCGTACACCTCGGCCAGCTCAAGATAGGCGGGGCGGTAGCGCTTGTCGTCGCGCACCGCCGACAGCAGAATGCCGCGCGCCTTGTAGCCGAACAGCGCCTGAATGGCGCGCATTTCCGCCTCTTCGCTGCCGTCGGTGTCGAACAGCATGATCTGGTAGCCCTGCTGACGCGCAATGCGCGACACGGTCTTGATCAGGCCGGAATAGAACGGGTTGTACATGCTGCTGGTGACGATGCCGATAATCTGGCTGCTGCTGCTTTTCAGCCCCTGCGCGAACGCGTTGGGCACATAGTTCAGCTCTTTGGCGATGGCGTGAATGCGCTCGCGGGTTTCCGGCTTGACCAGCTCGGGCTTATTGAAGGCGCGGGAAACGGTGATATTGGTCACCCTGGCGCGGCGGGCGATATCCACGATAGTGGCATTGGGATTGGCTTTCGACACCGTCTTTCCTTGCGTTATGCCTCAACAGATCCCTTATTGTAGGGAAAGGGCGGGGGCGGTGCTAGGGGGGGCCAGTTTCAGCGCAAACGTAATCTGTGCTTCGGTATAATGAGTCTTTTTCATGATGATGTGCCTCTCGGTGAGATGGAAGAAAAAACCGATACTTCAGTTTAGACTGGCGCTGCTTTCAGGGAGGAGATCAATGACACGCTGGATATGGAAGATGTGGTGAACTCCTGCAGCAATTCGGCGCACCGTCGTAATGAAATTATGGTAGCGCTGCTGGCGCATTTAGAGTCTATAGAACAGCAGCGCATGATACGAGAACTGGCGCAGGAGCTGAGCCGGAATCAGCAAAACAGTATCCGGTTGCAGCGTAATCCTGATGGCAGTGGCTACGAGCCGCGAAAGGTCACGGCCCGAACAAAAAAAGGGCGCATTCGAAGCTGCGCACGGCGAAATATCTGAAAACTGTGCAGCAAGCGTGCAGTTTGAGGGTAAGGTACAGCGGATTGCGCTGGTGCATCATTGCGGTTTGCGTGATCGTGTAAGCCGTGCGGGCCGGAGGTGCGGTATGTAGAGCGAAGATCTTTAGGCACTAATAATGCCGTTGTGATCACTGTCCGCGATACCCTCCTCCGTTTGTTAAGATAAAACTTCAAGGATTAGAAAAGGCTATTAAGCTTTGGCAAAAGTATTTTATATCATCGCAGATTCTATCTATGCTCATTTTGTCCAGAACATCGTCTCTTGTAATTGAGAATTCATGTTTAAGACTATTTGTCCCATCAATGAAAATTTCTTTACCCCGTGCATCTCTAAGGGCAGGAGCTATATCAGAAGAAACTATAGACGCCGGCATGAACAATGCATGTCTAAGACCAAAGAAACTGTACACATTTTGCTCATCTTTATTTGCAGCGAGGGATATTGCTGTCACATCGAGGAAATAATTTTCGATGTGTCTGCGCCTCCATTTCATTGCTTGGAAACTAGGGTCGTTATAAGTAGTACCTTTATCTTTTAAAGTGACATCAACGGAACCATCGCTGTCATCATCTCGGTCTCGTATGCTAATGGTTTTCAAATCTGGAATCTCGGCTTTGAGTTGTTTGTGGAGTTGATATCTTTCTGAGGATTTACCAGTCCAAAACCAAGTTACAAGATTTTTAGGCCATTCTAGATTTAACTTTGTGAAAATTTTCTTTAAAAATCTTTCATCGCTTACACCTTCGACGATCAATAATCGTTTTTGCTCTGTTAATTTATGCACTTTCGGACTGAACATTGTGCCTATACCGCTTAATAACCCAATTTTGTCATCATCAGAACCAAGGTATTTACCTTTTGCACTTGAAAGAGAAAGGATTTTATAAGGTTCATAGGCCCTAATAAGTTCTGTTGAATGCGTTGCCAATAGTACTTGCTTACCATTTCTTATGGTTATTTCTTCTAAGCGTTCTGTAAGGTTTTTCTGCAGTTGTGTATGTAGGTGAGCATCCGGCTCATCAAGTAAGATTACATTGAATTCTTCCGATAAAGCTAGGGTATAAACACTCAACCATTGAAGAAAGCCACTTCCTTCAACCATTATATCTCTAGCATTAAAGTTCTTATGTTTAGTGAATTGATATCCATTAGCAATGCCAGAAACACATTCTATTTTTAAATAACTATGATATTGTTCATTGAATGGTTTAACTTCAATTTTAAGTGAGAAAAGATCAAATAATGTTTTTTGTAAAATTTCCCACGCATCGTGGGTTCGCAATTCGTTTAGGTTTTTTGTTGAAATCCTGTCACCTGTTCCCTTGAGTTTTTGGCGTTTGATCTGATTTGACAGATGGATATCATATAGAGAGTTTCTTATTACCCCGCCGGACAAACCTTGCCCTATTAATCTATTTCTCATTGCTGGACTCATTCTGACTTCACGGTCTGTAATTCCAGCGAAAGGAGGTAGGTATGCAATTTGAGGTATATTTTCATTATTTGGCGAACCATCAACATTCTCAATTTCATTTATTGTTAGGTTACTGGCTGTATTTTTAATGAAAAGTCTGTCGTTGGCTAATGATAATCCCATTTCTAAGTGTTTTTCATTGCCCGCTTTGTCATCCCAGTATAATTTTATTTTAAGAGTGTATCCATCTAATTCTGTTTGCTTTTGAGATTTTAAATTCGTCCATAAATGGTTTAGGGATGGGATAAACATTGGAGTGAAATCAACCATGCCTAATCCCAAACCTTGATTTGTCGCTCCCCTTGTCCAGCTTAACCTTCCCTTTTCAATTTCCAATAAGGTTTTGCAAAACTGCCATGTTGCCATTGCTTGAAGTAAAGATGACTTTCCAGAGTTATTTCCTCCTACTACAAGACTCAGTTCATTATTTAATTTTATTGATGAGTCTTTATATTTTTTGAATTTTTTGAGTTCAACCTTTTTATATGCATTATGAAATCCCTATTGTTTTCCTTAATTTTATAATTTCTCTATCACAACTTAAGTATTTTACTACTCATTCTATTTTTTCAAAAGAGGATTGTTTGGGTCTTGATACAACTGATCGTCATTTTTGGATACGCCAGGACGATGAGTTCAACGAACGACTCTCGATAACAACACCGCTAATCTAGCAGCAACTTTTCACCCCCCAACCCCCCGCCACAACCCCGGCAACAACCCCAGCGTCTCATCAATCAGCGCCCGCCGGTCATTGCCCGGCTTCCAGATGGTCACCATGGTTTGGCTGATCCCCTGGCTGCCCACTTCGGTGCGCAGCGTGTTGACGTTTTTCCACTGTTCCGCATGCATGTGCGTCGGCAAGAACCCCCAGCCGCAGCCCTGTTCGAGCAGGGCTCGCAGCATTTCCAGTTCGTTGGTGAAGATGGTGTGCCCTGAAATTTGCAGGCGGCGCGCCACCGGTTCGTCAGAGTCCGGGTGCATGATTACCTGCGGCGTGAGCGAGAGATCCAGCAGCGAAAGCGGCTGTTCCGCGCCGGGGAAAAGCGCTTTAGACGCGTAAAAGTCCATCTCTATCGCCCCTAAGGCGCGCCACTCCATGGTGTCGCCCACGCTGCGGTGGCGCGCCTGGCAGATGCCCAGATCGGCCTGGCCGCTTGCCAGCAGGCTTTCCGCTTCGTCGCGCGAGGCATTAATCAGGCTCAGCCGTGTGTTGCGTTGGGCCATGGCACCAATCAGCGCCTGCAGCAGCGCGCGGGGCGTAAAGGGATCGTAAACCAGCGATATTTCCTGCGCCGCGCTCTTGGGCACGTCTTTGGCAAACGCCTCAAACGCTTTCACCTGGCGCATCAGCAGGTGCGCCTGGCGTTGCAGCTGTTCGCCCTCCGGTGTCAGGTGCAGGCTGCGCCCCTCGCGCAGGAACAGCGCATAGCCCAAGCCATCCTCGAGAAAATCAATCAAATCGCGCAGCGTCGTGCGGTCTTTGCCCAGCTTGAGCGAGGCTTTCGCCAGGCTGCCGTGCTCGGCCACGGCGGTGAAGGCTTCCAATTGGGCAAAGGAATAAATCAGGCTCGGCACGCGGTTCCCCCGTCGATTTTGCGGGGGATTTTCCCCCATCAGGCGTTTTTTATTATAGGTCGCGTTTTTTTAAGCTGAACGCCTTCCTGAGCTAAGCGAGAAAAAATATGAAAAGCAAAGTGTTTAACCGCAGCCTGCTGGCGGGTGTTGTCATCAGTCTCTGCAGCGGCCTGTTGGCGCCCGCCGCGCTGGCCGCCTGTGCGGGCACCGAACTCAGCGCCTGTCCCGCACCTTTTGATGCGCAATTGCCGGACACGCACGAGATGCTCACCTGGAGCCAGAGCGATCGGGTGATCGGTTTTCGTAACGACTACCGCAACTATGCCGGGGATGTGTTTCATCACGGTAGTGCCACACCGCTGGTGGCTGCCGCTAAACAGCTAACGAATGCCAGCTATCAGGTGAATGGCAAAACCTACAGCCTGCAGGACTATCTGCAGCGCCAGAACGTCAGCGGCATGCTGGTATTGAAAGACGGCAAAATCGCCTGGAAATACCTGGGGCAGGGCAATACCGACGCCACCCTGTGGACGTCGCGCTCGGTGGGCAAATCGGTGGTCGCCACGCTGGTGGGCGTGGCGATTAAACAGGGCAAGATCCACTCACTCGACGATCTCATCACGCAATACGAACCCGATCTGAAAGGCACCGCGTGGGATGGCGTGACCCTCAGGCAGCTGATCACCCACACCTCCGGCGTGGCGTGGAATGAGGATTACACCAACCCGAAATCGGACTTCGCGCAGCTGACCGAGTGTGAAGCCAAACCCGGTACTTATGCCTGCGTGCGCAAGCTGGTGGCCGGCTTGCAGCGTGCGCACCCTGCCGGGCAGAACTGGTCTTACTCCTCCGGCGGCGCGTGGCTGCTGGGCGACGTGCTGGAGCGCGCCACCGGCATGCCGCTGGCGGCCTATCTGCAGCAAAGCATCTGGCAGCCGTACGGCATGGCGAGCGACGGCGTGTGGCATGCCTACGCCAAAGGCCAGCACGACGTGGGTGCACACGGCTTTAACGCCACGCTGGAAGACTGGGGGCGCTTCGGTGAGTTCATTCTGCATAACGGGACGTTGCCGAACGGCAAACAGATCTTGCCGGAAGATTGGGTAGCCCAGTCGTCCAACTGGACGCGGGCGGCGGGCTCGGTATCGGCGGCGCATCCTAACGGCATCTACGGCTACCAGTGGTGGAACAACGAAGTGCCGGCCAATGCGGCCAACGTAGAACCCACTCCGCAGGCCTCCCTCAAGCATTCTCTGTGGGCGCTGGGGATCTTCGGTCAGATGATCATGGTCAATCAGGCGGAGAATCTGGTGATCGTCCAGTGGTCCACCTGGCCGCAGGCGGAGCCGTCTTTCAGCGCGCAACCGCTGGAGGCGTCGCTGATGTTTAGCGCGATAGCGAAGGAATTGCGTTAACGTCGGCTGGGCAAGCAGGGGCTGGATGGCGGTTGTCATTCAGCCCCTATTTCTGTCCTTAACGCTATCAATCTTTGCCATACCAAGATTTAAAATACTTTAGGAAACTGTAGGCCACGGCATAAAACCCAGTAACGGCGCCGACTTTGCCTTCCTTCCATGCGCCGCTCAGTACGTACCATTTGAAAAACGCGCCGATCGCGCTTACGACGCCACGAAATATCGAGGGCCTAATGTCTCTGTATTTGACTACCCTTGTCGTATAGCTATTGAGCTTGTTGAGTATTTCATGGAGAGAGTAAAAAGTATCGTGCTTAACATTGCCGGGAATGACCGACGTGTGAATATAGCCTTCAGCGGCATCATCTACCGGAGCATCATTGAACCTGACCTGTGTTCTATTGAACAGTCGAACGGGGTAGTCCGGTGAGGAGATGGGATAAATCGTTCTGACTGGCTGCCCGAGTACAAACCAATTCCTTTTTATTCTATAGGCTTGCTGTGGTGGCGGGTTTGCCTGCGATTTGAATGTTAAAATGGACGCTATGGTTTCGGCATCAAGGATTTCGTCGCTGTCCAGGCACAGTACCCAATCATGGTGAGATTGAGAAATCGCAAAGTTCATTTGTCGTCCATGCGTTTCGAAACGATGGTAAATAGGGCTTATTCCAAAGCTTTGGCAAATAGACAGCGTTTTATCCGTACTTCCGGAGTCCACCACAATCCACTCATCCGCAATGCCCATGAGTGGAGAAAGCACCTCGTGTAATAAACGAGAGGAGTTAAAAGTCAGTATACAAACAGCTATTTTTGCCATTAACTAACATCCTTAAAAATCGCTGAGCAGGTGAGCGCGTAATGTTTTCTCTGGAATGGAAATTGCGATTCTCTTCTTATCCCTTATCAACCTCAGAAAATGCCTAACCCCGTCGATCAAACCGATAAACCAGCGCCAGCGACAATGCCAGGAGTAAAAGCGGCGGGGCGAGGGCGGTGAAGGGCGCGTTGAGGGCGAACAGCAACCCCAGATTGAGGACGATCTGGTAAGCGATGTAGGTCAGCAGCCCGATGATGACGCCGAGCGCTAATCGGCTGCCCATGCCGGGCGCGCGTGGGGCGGTGAAGGTAAACGGGATGGCCAGCAAAATCATCGCCAGCACCAGCAGGGGCTGGCCGAGTTTTTTCCACAGCGCCAGGCGGTATTCGGTGCTGGGCTGCCCCGAGCCCTGCAGGTAATCGATATAGCGATCCAGCTGTTGGAGCGAGAAGCTGCCGGCCGGCAGGGTCAGCTCTTTCAGGCTCGGCACGGCGAACAGCGAGCGCCAGAGCAGGCTGTCTTGCCGCTGAATCGTCTCCTTTCTGCCTTGCCAGCTTTTTTGCATCACGTTGTGCAGCAGCCAGCTGCCGTCGGCGGCGGTGCTGGCGCTGTCGGCGTAAAGGTAAGATTCCAGCGCGTGGTTGGCCTGATAGCGGAAGATCTCAATGCCGTGGGGCTGGTCGTTCTCATCGACGGTTTTGACCGTCACAAACTCGTTGCCGCGCCGCGCCCACAGCGGGTTAACGGTGACGTCGTTATCGTTCGACTGCGCCAGCGCGTTGTTCTTTATCTGCAGCGCGCGTTGCTGCAGCGGCGAAGCGGCCCATTCATCGAGGGCGCCGAGCGAGAGGTTCATCAGCAGCCCGGCGGCGAGCATCACCAGCGCGATGCGGAATATCGACATCCCGGCGGAGCGGATCGCCGTCAGCTCCAGGGTTTTAGACAGCTGCCCCAGCCCGACGATGCCGCCGAGCAGCGCGATAAACGGCCCCAGATCGACCAGGCTGCGCGGCAGCGTCATCACGGTCACCAGCAGCGCCTGTTGCCAGCGGTAGCCGCCCGGGGTCACGTCCTCCAGCTCGTTGATCAGCGTAAAGGTGGTGAACAGCGGGATGAGCAACCCGGCCGCGGCGGCGAAGCCGATGAACACGTTGCGCATTAGGTAGCGGCTAAAAATAGTCATCGGGAGGTTTTCCGCAGCAGGGATAAGTCGCGCGCCAGCAGCAGGGCGATGCCGACAGCCATCGCTATCGGCACCAGCCAAACCCCGGGGATCGTTGGCAGAGAGCCGTTGGCCACCAGCGTACGGCAAATGTTGCCGCCATAGAAAATCACGGTAAACAGCACCGTCAGGGGCAGCAGCGCGGCGTAGCGCCCCTGCCGCGGTTTGATGCGGCTAAAGGGGATCGCCAGCAGCACCATCAGCACGGTGGTCAGCCCGCGGCTTTCGCGCCATTGCAGTTCGGCGGCGTCGCCCGGATCGGCGGAGCGCGCCAGCTCCGCCGGCGAGGCCGACTTGTGCCGGCTCTCGGCGCTGGGCACGAACGGTTTGAGCGCGATGTCGAAGTTGTCGTAGTTCTGCCCGTTGTCGTCGGCGCCCTCACGATCCAGCACATAGGCGGTGCCGGTTTTCAGCCGCACGGCGGGGCTGGCGGGAGAGGCGTCGAGTACCTCCACCGACTGCGCGCGGTACAGGTTGGTGTGATGGCCGCCGCGCACATAAATCAGGGCGTCCGTCAGGTGGTTGGCCGTTTTGTCGACGTGATTGGCGAGGATCATACGGCCGTTGCCGCTGACGTTGAATTTGTCGGCCTGCAGGTGGCTCACGTCCAGCACCGATTGCGACTGTTGCTGCAGCTGATAAATATTGGCGTACGCCCAGGGCCTGCCATACAGCGACAGCAGCGTGACCGCTATCGCCAGCGGCACGGCGAGCAGCAGCACCGCCTTGTACAGCCGCAGCGGGCTGGCGCCGGCGGCCAGCATGGCGGTGATCTCCGCATCGCTGTACAGCTGGCTCAGCGCCACCGCCACCGAGACATACAGCGCGACGGGCAATATCATCTCCAACGCGATCAGCGATTTATAGAAAACCACGTCGGCCACCACCCGCAGCGCCAGCGTGCCGTTGGCGGCGTCGGTCAGGTAGCGCTGGGCGGAGTAGCTGGCGAACATAAAGATCAGAAACCCGGCGATCATCATCACCAGGCGGCGGATCTCAACCGTGATATAGCGTTCAATCAAAGACATGCGTCATCGGCTCCCGGCGGCGTGCGCTTCATGGCGTTTCCTGCGCGATCAGGGTGCGCAGCAGGGCGATCACCTGGTCAACTTCCTGCGGGGTGAGTGCGCCGTCCTTCGCCCACTGCACGCGCCCGGCCTTATCCAGCACTACGATGGTGGAGCTCTCCTCTGGCAGCCGCCAGGCCATGCGCCCCAGCCCGTCGCTGTCGACGATGAACTGCGCCCAGGGATAATGGCGCTTGTTTTTCTCGATCTTGCCGCGCACGAAGAAGCCGGAGCCCGGTATCGCGTCGTCGGTGTTAACGATGGTGGTCGGCTGGAAGCGATCGCCCGGCAGGTTCGCGTCCTTGACGGCGTTGATCAGCAGCGAGTTCTTCTTTTTGGCGGAGGTGCGCCCGGCGATGTACTGGATCACCCGCACCTTGCCCGCCAGTTTTGCGCTGTTCCACGGCCGGTAACTGAAATCGCCGTTGCGCAGCAGCAGCTCGCCGCGATCGGCGATGGCGATCGGCGCCACCGGCCGGCCCTGCACGAAGTTATGCGCCGGCGCCGCCAGCGGCGACAGCAGCAGGGCGAGGGCCAGCAAGCGAGGTAACGTCATCATGGCTACGGGCAACGTGCTTATCTGCCGGCCGCGACGGCCGACGGGGAAAACGACAGCGGAAAACGCGCCAGCAGCAGCTCCAGGCGCTGGCGGATGTCGATGTCCAGCGTCGCCGGCCGGTCATAGATATCGCCGCCGGCCAGCTTGTCCGCCACCATCACGTCGTGCCGGTCGCCCATCAGGCCGTTAATCGCCGCCAGGAAGCGCGAGATCTGCCGGGCCTCGCGGTTGTCGGGATCGATCGATCTCAGCGTGTCGTAAAACGACACCTGGCGGCTGACGATTTTGCGTACGTCATGGAACTGATGCCCGGTCAGCGCCGGGCCGGCGATCAGCGTTTGCAGCTGGCGCATCTGCTCCTGGCGGTAGGTGATAAAGCCCTGTGCGCTTTCCAGGCGGGTGTGGCGCAGCGCATAACGCACGTATGACCACACCGGCTTGCTGAGCAGTAGCCGCAGCAGGTTGCCGTACAGCGTGAGGTTCTTCTGGTTGCCGTTGCGAAACGCGTCCTGAAAATGGCCAAGTACCACGGTGGTGGTGTGGAACAGGCGGTTGGCGCGGTGGGGCGCACCGTACAGCTGCTGGGCGAAGCGCAGGTGCTTGTAGCGGGCGCGGATATATTTGTAGCGCATGCGGGTAGCCGCCGCCAACTGCGGGTCTTGCAGGAAACCGTTCACCAATTGCAGCAGCTCGCGGCGGGAAAAACCGTCTTCCCAAAACTGCAGGCACAGCGCGTAGTTGTCCCGAATGCTCTCGGGGGAGCATTCCAGATCGATCTGCTGCGGCAGGCTGATATTCGCCTCGACCAGGTCATCCTCTTCCACCGCGACAAACAGCGCCTGGGTGGTTTCGGCGGAGAACTTCTTCCAATTCGTGATAGCGGTCATTGATTACTCTCTTTGGGCACATTCAGCCCCAACATAAAGCGATTGCGGTAGGCGCCGATCGTCGGTATCAGGGATAACAGCACGTCTAAACATTGCCCCAGTAAATAAGCGAAGGCGGCGCCCTGCACGCCGAAGGCATACGCCATCGACACCAGCAGCGCAATGTAGGCCGCCGAGGCCGTCGCCTGCGCGATCAGGAAAGCGCGCTGCTTGCCTGCCATAAACAGTAAGGATTCCTGCGGGAAGCCCATCATGGAGACGATGATCGCGCCCAGCATGATTTGAATCAGGTCATAGGCTTCCAGGTATTGCTGCCCGAAGACGGCGGAAATGAGCGGTTTGCCCACCAGCAACATCAACACCGCGACGGCCAGGCCGATGCCGCCGGCCAGCAGCGAGGAGCGCAGGCCCAACAGCCACGGGGTCTTGGTGCGCGGATCCAGGCGCATGATCTCGGGATAGAAGCTTTTTTCCAGCAGCTTGGCCGGGGTGCCCGTCGCATCGAAGAAGGTCATGGCGATCTTGAACAGCCCGGCGGCGGCCGGTCCGAGCACCACGCCCACCAGCACGGTGGTGCAGGAGTTGCGCGCGGCCCAGATGGTATGGGCGATGTTGGTGGTCCAGACGAAGTTCCAGGCGCCCTCGATGCGGCGCGCGACGTTGAACAGGCGTGGCCTCAGCGCGCCGTGGATATCGCGGCGGCGCAGTTCGCGCGCGGTGAACCACCAAAACAGCGTGCCGCCGATCAAGTTAGAGGCGTACCAGGTGACGATAAAGCCGGGGAACCCCAGATCGAAATAATAGGAGATGACGCTGCCCACCGCCTGCAGGAACGGCTTGATCGCCTGCTGGATGGCGATGAGATCGAAGCGGTTGAAGGCGCGCAGCACGCCGGTCGGCGTGGACGAGGTCATCGACGGGATCAGGGTGCAGTACAGCATGGCGAGCCAGAAGCTTTCGCTGTCCAGCCCCAGGGCGTGAGACAAGAACGGCAGCATGATCATGCCGCCCAGCACGGCGATGACGCCGCTGGCGATATCCAGGCCAAAGGAGAAGGCGACGACGTCGCGGAAGCGCCCGGTATTTTGATGCTCCAGCGCCGGGGTGCCGAATTGCACCACAAACTGCCAGGTCTGGAATTTGATGAAATCGCTGACCGCTTTGGTGTAGGCCTGGATCACCACCAGCACGCCGAACATTTCAGGCGACATGCCTTTCCCGGCGCAGGAGAGCGCCAGCAGGCCGAGCAGCGCGCTGGCGACGCTGCCGGAGCCTAAATAGGCGGCATTACGTAAAATGGAGCGAAACGCGCCATCGGAAAACCACCGTTTCATAACCAAAACCAGCCGTTATCGTTGTTTTGCTGCATTTTTTGTTCCGCCGTCATGCGCTTGCCCTGTGTGCGTTTAATAAACCTGAGTTTCTTCGCCGGCGTTTTCGCCGGGTTGCCCGATATCGCTCTGTGGGCGCTTCGCGGGATTCACTACGGCGGAAATGGCGTTGAGCGCGTTGCTCAGCACCTCGTCGTAAGGGGCTCTGGCGTCCAGCTCGATGATGCGCGCACCGTTGTACTGCAGGCGCACCATAGCGGCGATCTTGTCTTTCAGCTCTTCATAGCTGTGATCGGGCTTGCGGGAAAATGCCGTATCGACGTCGATATCAAGGCGAATGATCAGCGCCGGCCGATAGACGGCCATGCGTTGATATAAACGGCGTTCGCGCGCCGCCAGGCGGTTCAATAGCCAGCCTTTTGCGCGTTCCACGCCGATGCCGGGCCCATCGTAGTAAAAACCTGAAATTTCCGCCTGCGGGTAGCGATCGCTGACCACCAGCACGCCGCTCTGCGCCAGCCGTCGCACCTTGCGCAGGTTGGCGGCGCGCCACAGCGAAAAGCCGTACATGATCAGCGCCGCCCACAGCGCCGGCGGCCTGTTGCTCATGCGCTGGGTTTTATCGGATTTGGCCGCGAGGCGCCGTTCCAACCACACGCCGATGAACGGCAACTTCTTGATTTTGTCGCCGTCTTCGCCGGAGATCAGCCCCAAATAGCGGCGCTCCGTGGGGCGATGTTGCTGCAGGTTTTTCACCAGATCGGCGGTCAGCGTGGACTTGCCCGTGCCGTCGCTGCCCACCACGGCAATCAGCCCGGTGATGCAGGTGGGAGAGGTATCCTGTTCGGCGGTGAGTTTATTTTTTTTCATCTGTTTCGGTACGAAAAGGTTATTTGGCGGCTAGGCATTGGCGGCCCTCAGCGATATTTTAACGGCGCGCAGTGAGGCATCGAAAATACGGTTAGCCGGCTCGCGGCCGTCTAAATCCAATATGTTAGCGCCATTAAACGTCAGGTGCGGGATGACGGCGATCTTTTCACGCAACGCCGCCAGCGAGTGATCGGGTTTACGTGAATAGGCCGTTTGTTCGTCAATATCCAGCCGAATTAATAATAAGGGCTGATAAGACGCCATCCATTGGTACAGCTTTTGTTCGCGCTTTCTCAGCCCGCGGATCCAGCGATTGCCGCCGGCGGTTTTCGCCAGCTGCGGGCCATCGAAACGAAACCCTGCCACTTCGGCCTGCGGATAACGATCGGTGATCAGCAATGCGCCGCTGCGGCTTTTCTTCAGCATGCGACGGAATTTATAAACGCGCCAATAGGAGAGTAAAAAAATTACCAGCGCCGTGGCATTATCCGGCGGTGTGGAAGGGCGCTCATGCACGCGTTCCGATTTCTTCAGCAAATAACGCCCGAAGGGCGCGCCAATAATCGGCAGCGAACTGATCCATTCGCCGATGCGCCCGGAAGACTGGCCGAGATACAGCAGTTCGGCAGGTTCTTGTGCCGATAACGCGTTGACCAGGCTGGCAGCTAACGTGGATTTTCCCGAGCCGTCACAGCCGGTTATCGCTATTACGCGCACGGGCGAGCGATCAGATGAAGGTCTTATCTGCTGACTCACAATAATTGATCCAATGCGAAAAAAACTATTGTATTCCAATACGCCTTGGGTTCAAGATATTTATTGTGCTTTGCTGCGATAAAATAATGAGATTGGTATTCTTGTTCGCTATTTGAATTGATATTTATGGCGTTCGTTCTTGTTATTTTGTGCTAATTGTTCGTGCGCGCGCCGGTTTCGCTTTTTATGTTAATTCCCGGCAGGGCTCACGGTGAAAAAAGAGCAGAGGTTTTCCATTTTCGCTTAATATTTTGTGCTTTTTGGCGCCGCGCTACGGTAGATTTTTTCACGTAGCCGCCACGGCAATGATAAGCGATAGGCCGCTTCAAATATGGCACGCCGTTTCTGGTGTATTGAAAGAGAGTCTTATTATGAGTGCAAAATTTCCGCCGCTGATTGCGGTTATCGGCAGCGACGGATCGGGTAAGTCCACCGTTTGTGAACATCTGATCGCGTATATGAAACATTATGGCCCGGCGGTGCAAGTGCATCTGGGCAAACAGGCGGGCAACGTCGGCCGCGCGGCGGCGAAATTGCCGCTGCTCGGGCGCTCGGTGGGCAAGGCTATCGAGAGTAATACCAAAAAAGTCAAAACGAAAAAATCCCGCATCGGCCTGTTGCCGTCGGCGGTGATCATCGCTTTCGTGGGGCGGCGGCTGCTGCGTTTCCGCCGCATGCTGGCGTACCGTCGGCAAGGGTTCATCGTGTTGACCGACCGTTTTCCGCAGGCGCAAATCCCCGGCGCTTACGACGGTACGGTTTTTCCCGTCGACGTGGAAGGGAGCCGTTTTGTCCGTTGGCTGGCGGCGCGCGAGCGGGCGGCGTTCCAATGGATGGCGGGGCAAAAACCGGATCTGGTACTCAAGCTGAATGTCAGTCTGGACGTGGCCTGCGCGCGTAAACCCGATCACCGCAAAGCGGCGTTGGAGAAGAAGATCGCCGTCACGCCGTTATTGACGTTCGAAGGCGCCGACATCGTGGATCTCGATGCCGATCGGCCGATCGAGGAGGTGCTTTCGGCGGCGGAAAAAGCCATCGGGGAATTTATGGCGGCGCAGGGTTATCGCTATTCGGCTGATGGGGTATCAACGGCTGCGCACTGAGGTGCGCAGCGATTCGGCAGGGCGGCGATACCATTTTGGCACCGCCGCCGCGGCCGAGAGGGAAGGCTTTATTTTTTCAGCGCCGCAAAGGCGCGCACGATGGCGTCTATCTCTTCATCGCTGTGCGCGGCATTGACGCTGCAGCGCAACAGGGTGACGCCCGCCGGCGCGGCCGGTGGCAGCACCAGGTTTACATACACCCCGTGGGCGATCAGCTCGCGCCAGAAACGCAATCCTTCTTCTTTTGAACCGATCATCACCGGCACCACCGGGCTGATGCGCGGCCCCAGGGTATACCCCAGTTCGGCGAGGCCGTGGTACAGACGGTGCGCGTTGCTCCACAGCTTTTCCCGCAGCTCGGGATGGCGCGCGATTTTTTGCAGCGCCGTGCGCACCGATGCGATGCTGGACGGCGACGGCGAAGCGGTAAAGATATACGGCCGGCTGCTGTAGCGCAGCACGTCCATCCCTTTGCCGCCGACGGCGAAACCGCCGATTGAAGCCAGGCTTTTGCTGAAGGTGCCCAGGATAATATCCACGTCTTGCTCGACGCCGAGCGCTTCGGCCAGGCCGCGGCCGTGCTCACCCATCACGCCGAAGGAGTGCGCTTCGTCGACCAGCAGATAGCCGCCGAGCCGCCGCTTGATATCGACGATTTCCACCAGCGGGGCGACGTCACCCAGCATGCTGTAGATGCCTTCCACGATAATGATCGCCTCGCGGGCCCGCTCGCCCAGGCGCACCATGCGGCGCTCCAGATCGGCGGCGTCATTGTGGCGGAAGCGAATAATCTCCGCGCCGCCGAGGGCGCAGGCGTCGTAAATGCTCGCGTGGCTGTCCGCGTCGATCAACACCACGGCGCCCGGCCCCGCCAGGGTGCTGATGACGCCCAGGTTGGCGGTATAGCCGGTGGAGAAAACGATGGCGCTTGGGCGATCGAAGAATTCCGCCAGCTCCCGTTCCAGCGTCAGGTGCGATCCGTAGCTGCCGTTCGCCATGCGCGAGCCGGTGGTGCCGGTGCCGAGTGCGGCCAGGGCCGCCTGGCCGGCGGCGATCGCCTGCGCATCGAACGTCAGGCCAAGGTAATTATTGGTGCCGGCGAGGACAATCTTTTGATCGCCGATGCGCCCCTGGGTGGCGGAATAGACTTCGTCGATGCAGGTGCCGAACGGATTCAGACCGGACGTTTGAAATTGCTCACGGTCATTGGCGAGCCGCGCAAACTTATCATACAGTCCCATGGTTTTTCTCCAGATAAGGGCGCAGCGCGTCAAGCAGTTGCTCCGGCGTTCTGACATCAAGCAATATATTGATAGGAATGGAGATATCTAATTCATCTTCCAGCATCATCAGCAGATCCAAGACTCTGATGGATTCCAGGCCAAGATCATTGACGAGATCGCTATCAGGTTTTATTTCCACTCCGCCTTCGACGATACCTTGCAAACACGTCAGGATATAATCCATTACAGCATCGCGATTTAGCATAAGAACGTTGACACACCTCTAATTGGAATTATTAAAACAGCCCTTCGCGCAGTGCACGCTCCAAACTTACCTGTGGAAACCAATTAATCTGTTGCGACAGCGCGTGATTACTGGCGGACCAGTCGTGATGCGTTAATTCGCGTATTTTGCTGCGCGTCAGCATCGGCTCTTGTTTGACCAGGCGGTTCCACACCACGCTGATATCCGCCAGGGCTTTCAGCAGCGGCAGCGGAATGCTCACCAGACGCACCGGCCCGTGACGCACGGCGGCGCCGATGTCGCGCAGGCGCAGCCAGTTATAGCCTTCGGCCACGCCGTCGCACAGTTCGTAAATATTCGGCTGCGCGGGTTCGGCCTGCACCCATTGGCTGACCGCCTTTGCCAAATCGCTCACGTGCAGAAAAGTGAGCTTGGCCTCAGGCGCGCCCAGCCGGGGCAGTACGCCGCGCAGCAGGCCGTTGAACAGCGGTTTCAGCTCTTTATCGCCCGGCCCGTAAACCGCCGTTGGGCGGAAAATCCCCAGCGCGATATCGCCGGAGGCGGCGATGAGTTGCTGCTCGGCGGCCTGTTTTGAATGGGCGTACCAGGACAGCGCCGGATGGCGGGCCGCCAGCGACGACATGAACAAGAAACGATTGCAGCGGCCGTTTTGCCTGGCCGCCTGCATCAGGTTCAGGCTGCCGGTGACGTTGCAGCGGGTGAACACCGCTTCCGCATGCCCGCGCACCTGGCCCGCACAATGCACGACGTATTCTGCGCCGCGCACCAGCTCGGTGAGCGAGGGCCGATCTTCCAGCGCGCCGGGGATCCACTGCAGGTTGTCCGCGGCGGCTTTTCCGGCTTGCCGCGTAAGGGCGCGCACGTTAAACCCTTGCGCCAGCAGTTCCTGGACGATATGCCGGCCGATAAAGCCGGTCGCGCCCGTCACTGCGACGGTGCCGCTCATTGCGCGAAACCGGCCAGCTGCGGCATTTGCGGATAGAGCGAAGCGCTCAGCCAGCGTTTTTTGGCCTCCGCACGGGCGGGTTTGCCCGATGACGTGCGGGGAATGCTGTGCGGCGGCAGCAGCTCGATGTCCACCGCAATGCCGAACTCGCTTTGAATGCGCGCGCTCAGCGAATGCACGATTTGTTCCCGGCGTTCTTCCGAACTGACTCGGCACTGGATTTGCAAAATGATCCTGGCCGCTTCGTCGTGTTCTTCAGTCACGAAGGCAATCGCATCGCCGGAACGGATTTCCGGTTCGGATTCCGCGACGTACTCGATATCCTGTGGCCAGATATTGCGGCCGCGAATGATGATCAAGTCCTTCTTGCGGCCGGTGACGTACAGATAGCCGTCCAGCAGGTAGCCCAGATCGCCGGTATCCATCCAGCCGGTCACCTGAATTTGCTTCTGAGATTCATCGTCGCAGAAATAGCCGTTCATCAGGCTGGGGCCGGAAATCGTGATATGGCCGACCTGGCGCTCCGGCAGCGGTTGCCCGGTTTCGCTGCGGATCTCGATGCGGTGGCCGGGCAGCGCACGGCCGCAGTTGACGAAGGTCGAGACGGCGCGGGTTTTTTTGCCCGGCGCGACCGCTTTACCCTCGTACTCCAAAATATCGCGGTCGACCGCGTTGGTTTGCGGGCCGGAGCAAGGATCGGAAAAGCTCACCGCCAGGGTGTTCTCGGCCAGGCCGTAACACGGCATGAAGGCTTTGCTGTCGAAGTTGATGCTGCTGAAGTGTTCGCCAAACTGGCCGAGCAGCTCGGCCGGGATCGGCTCGGCGCCTACGCCGGCAACCCGCCAGCTGGAAAGATCCAGATCGGCCAGCTCTTTGGCGTTGCTGCGGCGTAGACACAGATCGTAGCCGAACGGCGGGGCGACGGACACCGTACCGCGATTCTTGGCGATCAGTTTCAGCCACTGCATCGGGCGCATGGCGAAATCTTGCGTGCGCAGATAATCGACGGACAGCTGGGTCGCTACCGGCGTCAGCAGGAAACCGACCAGGCCCATGTCGTGATAGAAGGGCAGCCATGAAACGCAGCGATCGCCCGCACGCAGCTTGATCCCGTCGCGGCTGATCGCGTTCAGGTTCGCCATGGCCGCCCGCTGGGTAATGATCACGCCGCGCGGAAAGCGGGTGCTGCCCGAGGTGTATTGGAGGTAGGCGATATCGTCGGGCGAAGGCGCGGGCAACGCGATCTCCGGCTCCGGCAAGGCGTTAAAATCCTCGTCGCTGAGGATGTGCATCGCCGACGTGTTTTCCGTGGCCGACGCGATGAGCGGTGTCCACTCTTCGCTGCTGATGATCGCCGCCGGGTTGCAACTGGCGATCAGCCCTTTCAGTTTGGCGGTGTAGGAGTCGCGCTGGCCCACGCCCATCGGGATCGCCAACGGTACCGCCACCAGGCCGGCATATTGGCACGCAAAAAAGGTTTCGACGAATCCCGCGCTGGTTTCGGCGATAAGCGCCACGCGATCGCCTTTCTTGAGCTTCAGGGACAATAAGCGCCGCGCACCCGAGATCGCTTTTTGCTGCAGCGTGCGATATTCGAGAACGGTCACGAGTTGATTGCGACGGTCGTAAAAATTCATTCCCGTATTGCCCAGCGCCGCGTAATCCAACGCGTCCACTAAAGTGGGGAAGTCCGCATAGCGCATAGGAAGAGAATGAACGGAACTTGTTTCAGACATAGACAAACTTAGCCATAGATTAAAAATCACCAAAAGAGAAAAATCACTCTTGGCGAGGTAATTGATGTTTTACTATGAATAGGTTTTTGAATAAGTTTGTTATTCAACCATCTTCATTCCGCGAACAGCGTATATTGCCGTGCTTGAGCGGCACGCCGGTTATTAACCGGTCAGAGCGCGAGTAGCCCGTGCTATCAGCCTGAACGGCACCCCGGCGATATACGAGAGGCTATTGTAATATCCGGGGTTTGCCGTTCTTTAGTCTGCATCTGTCGGGCAGGAAATAACGGTCGGCTCATAGGTTATGACCTCATGCATGGCTATCTTGGAACTTAAACACTTCCTAAACAGTATGCCGCAAGAAATCCAAAAGTGAACGATTCATTTAAGGCTAATCTTAAAAAGAGCATTAAGTGGTAAAGATGGCGGCACACCTCCTGATTAAAGTCGGTACACTAAAAACGGCGAGTTTCTTTTGCCATAACAGCACGAAATAATAAAAGAGCACCATTAGCGTAGCCTGGCTGCGCCGCTTTCTGTTTCCTTTTTTTATCAATTATGGACATCACAGGGTGAATGTAGAGCCAATAATGCGCTGATTCACAGGGGGTAATATTCGGTTTTTCTTATCATTGAACCGGAGGCAATACACAATCCAATAAAAGAGAACAGCATAAAAAATGCTAAAGGCGTTGTCGCGCGCTCATTTAATTATTTTATTAAAACGTAAGGCTATTTATGATCCGTATTGAGAAAGTTCTGGATAAACGCGAACTTAAAGAATTTATTGCTTTCCCCTCGCAACTGTTTCGCGATGATCCGAACTGGATTGAGCCGCTGCATATCGAGCGCGAAGAGCACCTGTCAAAGAAGAATCCCGGCACCGACCATATTGAATGGCAGGCATGGGTGGCCAAAAAACATGGCAAAGTCGTTGGGCGCATCACGGCGCAAATCGATTCTCTGCACCGGGAGCTGCATGGCGAGGATACCGGCCACTTCGGCATGATTGACGCCGTTGACGATCCCGCCGTTTTCAGCACCTTATTCACGGTCGCGGAAGAGTGGCTGAGATCGAAAGGCGCGCGTAAAATCACCGGGCCATTCAGCCTCAATATCAATCAGGAAAGCGGCCTGTTGGTCGAAGGGTTCGATACCCCGCCTTCCGCCCTGATGACGCACGCGAAACCCTACTACGCGGCCCAGATAGCGCAACAGGGCTACAGCGAAGGGATTGATTTGCTTGCCTATTGGATGAAAAGAACCGATCTGCATTTTTCGCCGTCGCTGACCCGGATGATGGATCAGGTGCGCAAAAAGGTGACCGTGCGCCGCCTCAATCGCAAGCGCTTTCGCGAGGAGATGCAGGTGCTGCGCGAGGTGTTCAACTCCGGGTGGCAGCATAACTGGGGGTTTGTCCCGTTCACCGAGCATGAGTTCGCCACCATGGGGGATCAGCTGAAGTTTCTGGTGCCCGACGATATGATCCATATCGCCGAGGTGGATGGTGCCCCCTGTGCCTTTATTGTCGGCCTGCCAAACATCAACGAAGCGATTGCCGATCTGCAGGGGCGGTTATTGCCGTTCGGTTGGGCGAAGCTCTTGTGGCGGCTGAAAGTCAGCGGCGTGCGCACCGCGCGCGTGCCGTTGATGGGCGTGCGTCAGGAATATCAATTCAGCCGCATCGGGCCGATTATTGCGCTGTTGCTTATTGAGGCGCTGCGCGAGCCTTTCGCGAAGCGCAATATCGACGCGCTGGAAATGTCGTGGATCCTGGAAACCAATACCGGCATGCGGACGATTTTAGAACGCATCGGCGCAGTTCCCTATAAGCGCTACCGCTTGTTCGAGAAAACGCTTTAACCGGCTGATAACGCATCGCCTTTTCACGTTCTCAGAATAATAACCGCGGCAGGGTATTTTCGGGCGGTGCCGTTTCAGGGGCAGGGTGACGGCGCGTGAGGGAATGCATCGCCTCCTGGAAGAGAACAGTTAAGGTCCTTAATTAATAAACTCGTGATAAATTCACGCCGCGTTATTTATTCGCGAGTGATTGTCGCAGTCTTGACGAGAGCAGATTGTATGCCTGTGGAAAAGAAAAAAGGAATAAGCCGATTAACCTACAGCATAAGGAATTCCTGGGCCGGGTTTATTGACGCCGTGCTTACCGAAGATGCGTTCCGCCAATTATTGGTTATTAACGCCATTTTACTGGTTGTTACATTTGGTTTAGATATTACAAATATAGAGCGGCTGTTATTAATCACCTGCAGTTTTCTGCTATTGGTGGTTGAACTGCTTAATACGGCGATTGAAACCGTGGTCGATCGCATTTCGCTGGAATTACATCCGTTATCCAAACGCGCCAAAGATTTGGGCGGCGCAGCGCAGCTGGTGGCCGTGGTGATGACTATCATTATTTGGGGAATGGTGCTGCTGGGGCGATAGGGGCTTTGGTGGCTCAACCAGCAAGCCGGTTGCCGTGGCGATATAAGCGGTTATCATCGTTGTTTTGCGTCCTCTGCCATTTCAGCAAGGAGAGTTGGCCGTTATGCCCGTGAATTTTGATCTCAACGATCTTTATGCGTTTCGCGCGCTGGTGGAGTACGGCAATTTTCGGCTGGCCGCAGAGTCCATCTGCCTGTCGCAGTCGGCATTGAGCCGCAGGATTGAGAAGCTGGAAAACGCGCTGGGCATCAAATTGTTCGACCGCACCACCCGGCGCGTGACCTTGACGCTGTACGGGCAGGCCTTCGCCGAACGTTCGGAGCAGTTACTGATGAACGTCGAAGCGGTGATGGCCGATATCGATAAGGTCAGCCAGGAGCGGGTGGGGCTGGTCACCGTCGCCACGGTGCCATCGGCGGCCTACTATTTCATGCCCGACGTGATACGCCGTTTCCGGCTTCGCTATCCGCGCGTGCGCGTTAAGCTGATCGACGGCAGCGCAGGCAATGTCATCGAGGCGGTCACCGGCGGCCAGGCCGATTTCGGCATCTGCTTCGCCGGGCGGCTGCAGCCTAATCTTGAGTTTGTGCCGTTGGTGGGGGACGTCTACGTGGCTGCCTGCCGGCGTGACCATTCGCTCGCCGGTAAAAAGAGCCTCACCTGGCGGGAGTTTTATCAGCAGGATTACGTGTCGCTGGATAAAACCTCCGGCAATCGCAATCTGCTCGATCAGCGCCTGGAACACCTCGTGCCGGAACGCCCCAGCGTGTGTGAAACTCGCCATGTGACGACCATGCTGGGCATGGTTGAGGCGGGCATCGGCATTGCCGCCGTGCCCGCCATGTCGATGCCCGCTTCAGAGCATTCGGTGTTGACGTCGGTACCGCTGGTCGATCCGGTGGTGAAACGCACCGTAGGCCTCATCAGACGCGGCGGCCGCATGCAGTCTTTCGTCGCCGCCGAGTTGGAAAAGCTGATTACTGAACAGTATCACTCTGCCTGACCGGCTGCGGCGCCGGCACGGTTCGCATGCCGGTCGCACGAATGGTCGGCTGCGCCTGAGAGGAGGTGAGGAAGTCCAGCAGCGCTTTGCCTTCGCGGCGGTGCTCCGCCTTGGCGGTTACCGCGCCCGCGAAGCGGGTGATGTACTGCACGTTTTCCGGCAGCTCGCCGATAAAGGTCACGCCCGCCACGGGTAGCAATTCGCTGACCTGCTGGAAGCCCAGTGCGTATTTCCCCTGCGCCACTTCAGAGGCCACCGGAATGCGCTCAACCTTATGCGCTTTCCCTTTCACCTGTTCCTCGATACCCAGCTTTTTAAACAGTTGGCCGCTGACATAGCGGCCGCTGGCGCTGTCGGAATAGGCGAAAGAGTCCGCCTGCAGCAGGACATTGCGCAGGTCGGCATCCGTTTTTACCACCGGCTTGGGCGCGCCCTGTTTGACCACCATGCCGATCGGCGAATCGGCCAGCTCCACGCGCGAACCCGGCTGGGTCCAGCGCTCTTTTTCCAGTTGGGTGAGCGCGTCGCCCACCATGATCAGCACATCGGCTTGCTCTCCGCGCGCTAACCGCGCGGGGATCGCCTGCGGCGTTTTGCCCATCGAGGGGCCGGACACCAGAATGATTTTATCGCCGCTTTGGGCTTCATATTCCGGGGCCAGCTTCTCCAGCGCGGCTTTGAAGCCGCCGGAGATCATCACGGTCACGTCTTTGGCCAGCGCCGCCGTACTGCAGGAGACGCACACCAGCGCGGCGAGGATCGAACGAGTGAGTTTTAGCATGACATCATTCCTTTTGAGATGGCGGCTTAGCGCGCGGTTTGCAGCGGCATGGCGATGCGGCGATACATATACAGCGTCGCCAGCAGGGCGCACAGCGCGGCGAAGCTCATCCAGTAGCCCGGTGAAGCCTTGTCGCCGGTGTATTCGATCAACGCGGTGGAGACTACCGGCGTAAAGCCGCCGAACACCGCCGTCGCCAGGCTGTAGGCCAGCGAGAACCCGGCCACCCGCACTTCCGTTGGCATGATCTCCGTCAAGGCCGGGATCATCGCGCCGTTGTAGAGGCCGTAAATGAAGGACAGCCACAGCAGCACGGCCAGCATCATGCTGAAGCTGGGGGCGGCGGCGAGCAGGCTCAGCGCCGGGTAGGCGGTGGCCAACGTCAGCAACGTCATGGCGACCAGAACCGGTTTGCGGCCGAAGCGATCCGACAGCGCGCCGCCGATGGGCAGCCAGATGAAGTTGGAGATCGCCACCAGCAGGGTGACCAGCAAGCTGTCTGAAGCGCTGAGCAGCAGCACCTTTTTGCCGAAGGTCGGCGCATAGACGGTGATGAGGTAAAACGCGGTGGTGGTCATGGCGACCATCAGCATGCCGGCGATCACCACCGGCCAGTTTTTCAGCAGGGTTTTAAACACGTCGCGCATCGCCAGGTGGTGACGGCGAGCGGTAAATTCCTGCGTCTCTTCCAGCTTGCGGCGCAGGAAGAAGATGAAGGGAACGATCAGGCAGCCAAACAGGAAAGGCAGGCGCCAGCCCCATTCGCGAATGGCGCTTTCTTCCAGCGCCGCA
This sequence comes from Serratia sp. PL7, assembly GCF_945957435.1. NCBI lineage: Bacteria > Pseudomonadati > Pseudomonadota > Gammaproteobacteria > Enterobacterales > Yersiniaceae > Serratia > Serratia sp. PL7. The sequence goes on from NZ_CAMFLB010000001.1 coordinate 356,755, forward strand.
TTGAGCGCGAAGCCCATGGCTGCCGCCACCATGATAGCCACCTGCTGGCTGCCGGACTGCCAACTGGTGTAGAAGCCTTTACGGCCCGGCGTGGCGATTTCAGCCAGATAGACGGACACGCCGCCCAGCTCCGCGCCCGCCGAGAAGCCTTGCAACAGACGCCCGCACAGCACCAGCAGCGGCGCCCAAAGCCCGATGCTTTGGTAAGAGGGGATCAGCACGATCAGGAAGGTGCCTGCGGCCATGATCGACAGGGTCACGATCAACCCTTTGCGGCGGCCGACTTTATCGATGTAAGCGCCCAGCACGATGGCGCCGATCGGGCGCATCAGAAAACCTGCGCCGAATACCGCGAAGGTCATCATCAGCGAGGCGAACTCGCTGCTGGCCGGGAAAAAGGTGTGTGCGATGTAGGTAGCGTAAAAGCCGAACAGGAAAAAATCGAACTGCTCTAAAAAGTTGCCGGAGGTGACGCGCAGTATCGCGCCGGTTCTGGCCCTGATGGTCATGGGTGAGGTAGAGGAATGCATCTTTATCTCCAGTTTGTTATTGGCGCTTGACGCCGCGCCTGTTGCTGAAGACTCGCTCAGGAAAATAAAGTAAATAAGCGCAATAAACGCATGACGCGATGCGTTTGACGCATCAATCGGCGTTAACAATGTTGCCTAACCCGATGTAACGTGGCGTTAACAAGTTTGTCGCTCATTGCCCGCTGCGCAGAACGCCGAAAACGTTATGCGCTTTTTGTGACAGGGTTCATAAAGGGGCGGCGGGGAAGCGCCCCGTGCCTCTGAACGATTGTTCGATACCGTACGTAAAAAGATGAATACCTCGCACTGCGTTTGCAAAATACGTGGATGTACGTTCAGCCTTGCAGTATCCACGTATGCCTTTGCATGTTATCCCTGCGCCTCTCTGCTATAGCTTTACATCTATATAGTTACTGATCTATATTTTAGGGAGGTCCCGTGTGGGAAATTAAAACAACGGATGCATTTGATCATTGGTACAGATCGCTCAGCGATGCCGATCGGGCCGGCGTACTTGCCGCATTGATGGTCCTGCGGGAAAAGGGGCCGGGTCTGCCCAGACCCTATGCCGATACGGTTAAAGGCTCACGTTACAGCAATATGAAAGAGTTGCGCATTCAGTGCCGAGGCGAACCGTTGCGGGCATTCTTCGCTTTCGATCCGTACCGTATTGGCATCGTGCTTTGCGCGGGCAATAAAGCTGGTAATGAAAAGCGTTTTTACGATCGGATGATCCAGGTTGCCGATCGGGAATTCACGAACTGGCTGAACACATTAAACGAGAAGGAGTGACGCGATGGGCAGAACGTTGGAACAGCTTATTGCGGATGAAAAGCCCGAGGTCGTGGCCAAAGCGCAGGCGCTGGCGGCGGACATCATGCTGAACATTCACCTTGCCGAGCTGCGTGAAAAAGTACAGAAAACGCAGGTTGAAATGGCGCAGGCGCTGGGGATCAGGCAGCCGACCGTTGCCGTAATGGAAAAACCGGGCCGCGATCTGAAACTGTCTTCGCTTAAACGCTATGTTGAGGCGGCCGGCGGCAAACTGCGCCTGGACATCGAACTGCCGGACGGCTCTCACTACGAGTTTGTGCTGTAAGCGCTAACGGCAGAAAGGCACAAAGCCCGCTCAGATTCCCCGGTGCGGGCTTTGTGCTTTGACACAAGCAGGCGGCCGTGAAAGCAACGAGGCTCAAGACGGGCAGGCTGTCTGAGCGCTTTCGTTTGGGCCGGATAGCGTTAAACAAGCCACGCGCACTCCCTTCGCGATGTCTTGCTTGCCCGTAACTGTCTCCTTGCTCCTTAGCTGAAACGATACAAATTATGTTGATAAGTAGCTCGTTTCATGTGCAAAAACTCAACGTCTTTCATTAAAACTGCGATGGAATTCGTATTTTTATCGCGCTATTTCTTCAAATACTCACCCGGTGAAGCTCATCACATTTCTTTAACCTGCTTAACAGTAGATTTTCCTTGTTTAGAAAAAATCGATTCAGCTAAAGGGGAAGGGAAATGAAAAAGACATGGGTTATGGCGGTGTTTTCGGCCCTGATTTCAGGGCAGGCGGCGGCGCAGAGTTGGGTGCTGACCAGCGCTGAAGATGGCGTGGAGAAAGGAAACTGGAAGATTTCGAGTGAGGCGCTGAAGGTGAAGGATAAAACGTTCAGCATTGAGCAAAAAGTGTTGCACGGCGGCAAGCAAGAAGGCAGCAAAGTCGTCATTATCCGCAGCGAGGATGGCCTGACCATCACGCTGAGCCCCACCCGCGGCATGAATCTCCTGCGGGCAGAAGGCTTTGGCGCGAAAATGGGATGGGATTCCCCGGTCAAAGAGGTGGTCAACCCCGCCTTTATCAACCTGGAAAGCCGCAATGGGCTCGGCTGGCTGGAAGGTTTCAATGAGATGATGGTGCGTTGTGGCTATGAGTGGACCGGTCATCCGGTGACCGAAGGAGGGCAAATGTACACGTTGCACGGCAAAGCGGGCAATACGCCGGCCTCGCGGGTTGAGGTTGAGGTCGCGGATACGGCGCCGTATGAAATTCGTGTTCGCGGCCTGATCAAAGAGAGCACATTCAAAAAAGCCGATCTGCAAACCCTGACCGAATTGCGCTATGTGCCCGGCAGCAACAGTTTCCGCCTGCATGATGTGTTAACCAACCGGGCGGATTATTCCCATGACTACCAGATTATTTATCACAGCAATTTCGGCGCACCGATTCTGGAAAATGGCGCCCGCTTCCTGGCGCCGATGGCCAGCATCAGCCCGTTTAACGACTATGCCAAAGCCGGGCTGAAGACCTGGGCAACCTATGCCGGTCCAACCAAAGGGTTCGATGAAATGGTCTTTAACATTAAGCCATTATCGGATCCGAATCATCAGACACTGGCGGCGCTGGTCAATAACGCGGGCGACAAAGGGGTGGCGATTCAGTTCGATACCCGCCAGTTGCCCGTCCTGACGCTGTGGAAGAATACCGATACGTTAAAACAGGGGTATGTGACGGGGATTGAGCCGGGCACCAGCTATGCCTACCCGGTCACTATTGAGCGTGAACAAAAACGCGTTAAGCAGCTGCAGCCTGGCGCCAGTGCGCAGTTTGATCTGACCTATACCTTGCTGCACAGCAAAGCGCAGGTGGCGGATCTGGAGAAGAAGATTGCGGATATTCAGGGCAAGGTAAAAATTGAAGAGAATGACGCGCCGATAGCCAAAGAGTAACGCTGCCTGTCGATGCATTTAGCGTTAAAGCAAAAAGCCCGCTTAAGTTTCCTTAAGCGGGCTTCTCTAAATATGGCTCCTCTGACTGGGATCGCCTTTGCCAGTAACTGGCTAAAAAGTAAGCTAAACCTGAATTACCTTTCTGTCAAGACCACCAGAATGACCACCATAAATGTACATGGATGCGTACATATGAATAACATAAAGATTGCTGGTAATAGTAAGCACCTAAAGTTATCAACTCTCAATACTACCGACACCATCCTATACATACGAAAAAATTAATGACTAATCTTGAAGGTTGCTCATAAATAGCCTTAGCATATTAGTGTTAAACATTTTCTCAACTCACCCCTCTTTTATGTTTTGGCATATAGATGGACGGAATGTCTAAAAACCATAATGGCTGCAAAAAGAGCGATAACATTTTTTTAATTCAGCAGATTTATTAGCATTCGCGCTTGAAGAATAAAAAACATCAAAATATTTTGAGAATGTTTTTTTATCTTTTCTAAGATCTCCAGTCCATTCAAATTGTTGAGCAATCCCATCAAGAAGGAGGTTGAAAATTTCATCATTTAATTCTTTTACAACATTATCACATACTGAAATAATAGACTGTATTGCATCATAACTAATAATAATTGGTTTTTCTAAAAAAGTATAATGTTGTTCAAGGCCAAGTTTTAAAGCATTCTTTGTACCTAATAAACCTGAACGATGAACTATACAATGCCGTAGTTGGCATACTTGTTCATACTTCTGCAAAGCAGATATTACAGATGGTGATTTTTGTCTATCTATACGTAATCCGGTAAATATCTTAATGGTGTCAAGTATATTTGATTCAGAGATGAATGTGGCATCTTCTAATAAAGCTTCTGGTAGAATACTTTTTTCATGATAAACAGCTGCAGCATAGCTTACGTTATTTTTGAAACTGAATGACCTTGCTTGTTTATCAACAATCAATACTCTGCGTATAATACAACGGCAATAGCTTTCAACTAATGATATAAATCCCAGCATGATAAGGTTTACAAGCAATTTCCATTCATCTGATTCGCTTGGTTCACCTAGTAATCTGATATGAATGTTTTTTTTGCTATTGTAAATATCTATAGCAGAAAACTGAGGTTCTTGATAACTTTGATCAAAAAAATTTATTGTATTAATGTTTGGCGTGATTTTTTGCCCAGATATATTATATGAAAATTTATTATTATTCATGATTTTTTCTGCCATTTAAGCTAAAAACTCGTTAACCCATGAGCGAACTTTAAATTCTAATGCTGCAGCTCTTTTCTGCGCGACCTGTCTAACTTTCATAAATTCTGTCGCTGTGTTTTTAGATGAAATAACATCCTCAACTGTTTTGAAATTAGTTTGTTGGATTACTGCCTTTTGGAATTTTGTTAAAGGTAGTTCAAGTAAGTTTTTCTTCATACACAAACGAAAAGATGATTCATCGATAAGTTCTTTACCGCAGTTATGACAGAATTTCTGATTGTCCGATAACCGTTTTTCACCACAATTAGAGCAGTTTGGTAATGTTAACGATATTTTTTCAAAATGTTCCTTAGACAATAACGAAAAAAAAGACCTTCGCAAGGGATGTTTTTCAGAACGAGATGTTAATATTTCAACCAGTCTCGTTGCACTAAATCCTCGGCTAATTGAAAACGTTTTTTCCTTTATAAGGAAAGCATAATGTGGTGTAAAGCGGCGTAATTTTCTCTCGCGGCCATGCGAGGTGCTAGTATATTCATAAAGGAGACCTGCTTCGATTAAGAAACTAATTATTCTTTCTATTTTGTCAGAATCCATATCTTCAATACCGACTGAAACTGTTTTTTTATAATTAGCCTTATCCTTTTGTATGTTTTCATAATTTATTGTTTTTAAATCCATCAATATTTTATTGAAAAGTTCCCATCCAGATTTAATATATTCACCATATTGAGGTAATTTATCAATAATTGAAATATACTCGTCATAGGTGTACTTGCATCTGTCTTCAATAACATGATTGAATTTTGCTTGTTTAGTTTTAGATTTTGACTCAGAATAAGCTCTTATCAAATTAATATAAGCTCTTGGGATTCCGAATGATGCATAAATAAGAAGGGTGTTTATATCTTTATCTTCAACGACTTGGTTGTTAAATCTTTCCTTGACGAGCGCATACATAAAATCTATGTATTCACTTTGTTCAACGTCTTGCCATATTAATACAGGTTCAGCATCTTGACCTAAATGAAATCTTGGACCATATTGTGTCGTGCCTGGATATACTGATGCCTTAGGTGATATTCTTGAAGTCTTAATGCTCCTGAAAATATCAAAAAACTCAACCATATATTCTTTTGTTAAGGTAAGTGCAGCATCATCAAAGAACAGAACGGATCTTTTTCTGTTTTGTGAATTTGCACAGGTATCAATTATTGATTGAACAATATCAATATTTAGTGATGTAATTATATTGTTATGCTCTGGCAAATAATTCTGCTTCTCAATATCTATAATGAAGTTTTTAATATCATCTATAGAAATATCATCAAAAGGGAAAATATCATAATCCTCATGACATGCATTTATTATCTTGGCGAGGACCCATGTGTGAAAAATCTCGATAGCATTTGAAGTTTCATGAATGTATGTTTCTAGACGTAGATAATGATTAAACGACACATATAGTGGAAGAGGGAGTGATTTATTTTTCCTGCATTCAAGATAAGCGTGTCGCATATAATGAGTTTTACCAGAGCCTCTCGGTCCCACCAAGAGTTTTGCTCCAACTTGCGTTAGTTTTTTTTGTACTGAGTAAAAATGGCTATTATTTGGAGACCAACGTACAAGGACATCGTCCGGAAGGTAGTCGGCTCTTTCCTCAAACTCAAAGCTGTCAAGATCGTCTGGGAGATTTTCGATATGGTTTGTAGTCATAAACAATCTCTTTGATTGTAAACAGGAATTTAGTTAAGATAACACAAGGATTTAATAAACAGTAGAATTATAAATAAGTGGTTGAATTTAAACAGTTTTATACAGAGAGCAACGTCAGTGAGATGCTTGCATCCATGATTGAGCAGTCGTACCCACAAAGTTGCCTAGAGTTAAGTGCAGGAGAGGGGGCTCTAATCGATGCATTGGTGAAACGTTTTCCAGATATTAAAATAACGGCTGCAGATATTGATGCAAAGAATGTAGAGTTTCTCAATAATAAACATCCTGATGCTGTTTGTTATTATATCGATTCGACCACTCCAGAGCTATTTGCTCTTGTGCCATGTGAATCATTTGATGTTGCTGTATGCAATCCACCATTTAAATTCATAGAAGTTAATGATTATTTATTGTCCTTAATCACAAAGATGACATCGAAGGTTATTAATGCAAAAAAAATTAGGGCGGAAATAGTTTTTTTAATCTTAAATATTATGAAGATAAAGAAAGGAGGTGAATTAGCTATAATTCTTCCGGATATGTTTTTCTCTTCAAAGTCTTTTGTTTGGCTAAGGTCGTTTTTAATTTCGAATTTCGAAATTAAAAAAATTATCGAATGCAATCATAAGTCATTTAAAAAAACAGAAGCTAAAACACATATCTACCACATTAAGAAAAATGTACCTTCAAAATCACAAAGATTAGTTTTAGTGAGGAATTGTACTACAATTTCATTAAGTTATAAGGAGTTTATAAATGAAAAAATAATTCCTCAGAATGATAGTATTGATAATTATTTCCATCTTTTTAGAGGAAAGAAAACGGGTAAAGAATGTCGGGCGTCTAAAAAATCATTCTTCCACACTTCATCATATAGCAATCCATCAGAGTATCAAAGAGGGGAGCCGCCAGTAAACGAATGCTTGGTTAAATCTGGAGATATTTTGATCGCTAGAGTAGGAAGTAGAGTTCTCGGGAGAACCATTTTGTATGCAGGCACAGATGCGATATTAAGTGATTGCGTGTTTTGTTTGAGGATAAATGACTCGGCTCTAAGAGATTATATTTTCCAAGCATGGGAAAAAGATAAGGCTCAATGGTTAGATTATTATGCAACAGGAACGTGTGCTAAGCATATTAGTCTGGAAAATTTCAAAAGCTATATTAGAATTAAATTGAGAAAATATTTTTCATCAGATATGAAATTCGGTTAGAAAAAAGAAGCAAAGAATGACTAATACTCTGCTTCTTTTTCTAATCTAGCTAATTATATATTTCTAATTCATATGAGTAAATTTGCCCAATTCCTTTACTTCGATTAGCTGATTTTTCGGGGAAGTCGTAAATTGCGCCTATTTGATTATCCACGTTATTTTTTGATATGTTATTTATTAGAAAAACACAAATTCCGATAGCAGTAGGTTTTGTTCCTAAAGATGTTATAACAATTTTGTTATGTTCAGATATAATATCATTAAGAAGTTCATTAACTGCATAGGGATTAGAGCCTGGGTATGTTATTAATTCTGAGTTCAACATATTAAAATATTTCATATGCCGTTTTAATGAAATGTTTTCCCATCCTGCTTTATAAGCGGGAATAGCAAGGTGAGCCAATAGTTGTTTATAACTGGCACCATCATCATGCTCTAAAATGTGACCTAACCTAGAATTTTCAAATCCCAGAAAAGATACTAGAGTTGCTTTATCATCCGAATTAGATTGATTATCTAGAGCAAAAGCCGGTAATGCAATAAATGGATAACGTTTGTCACTCAGTACAAATTCGTCATCACCTTCTTTAGATACTTCTTTTGCATATTCTTTCGGCTCTACATATATTATAGTGCAATATAAATGTTTTCCTGACTTATTCATGGAATCCAATAGGTATAGAAGTTCAGGGAATCCTAGTGAAGTTGAATCAATTAAAACTCTACTGATATCGGATGAAATGAAGAATTCTTGTAATCTGAATATTTTATATTGCGTTGAACCTATCGTTATTGAATAGTTTGTCTTATCAAACGTAATCGCATAATTTGGGGTAACTTTTATTTGATTTAAAACAGTATTTGTTCGTTCATCAATTGCTTTACCACAAAAGAAAACATCATATTCTTCAGTACAACATGAATCTATAGTTGGGTTTTGTCTTATTCTATTTATTGTGATCATAAAAGCCCCAGTTGTTTTACCACATCATTTGTATTTTCTAAAGGCTCTTCATCTAAATCCCACTTGGTAATAAAGCTTTTTAATAATCTATTGAATTTATTATCATCAGCAGTAAATATTATAGTTAAACTTTCTTTGTTTAATTTTAATTTTTTCTTCTTCCTGTAGCTTATCCCAAAATGTGCGGATAATACAGGGTGAAGTACATAATCCTTAACTTCTAAAGATTCTGAGTTTTTTTGTTTAGTACTATGTTCTTCGATAAGGACAGACCAGATTATTGCTTCATTAAGTAACGTGCGAGTATCTTCGTTTAGTTCTGTTTCATCAGATAGATCCAGAGAGAAATGATTAATTTCTACTTCACTTTGACTTTTTCTAGTTTGGCTATATGAATATATTCTCCCCAATCTAGTTGCTATTTTTTTTAAATGAGAACCATGTGAACCTAAATCAGATATTTTTTCTAATTCTAGTCCGCTTGTTTTTTTTGTTGCCCTAGATTGAATATTTACGGGGATTTTGTCAAGCCTTCTCGAGGAAGTCTTGGCATTAAATTGCTCATTCAACAATACAGATTGATGACATAACTCCAGAAAATGTCTTATGTTACCTCTTGAGAGTAAAACGTATTGTTTGTAACCGGAATAAAAAGGACAATCTTTTGAAGGTGATTTTTTATATATTAAAAGAATTACACCTACCAAATAATTATGAATCCACTGTTGATATTTATTTGAAGTTCCTCCTTTGTATTCCTCGAATTGTTCTAGCAAAACATGAGGTAATGTATTGCTTCTATTTAATATGGCAGCATTAACTAAACTGGCCTCAGGAAATTTTATGTCAATAAATTGTTCTGCATTTAATACTTTTGATTTTTTATGCAAAACCAGCCCATCGGCTATAATTGCTAATAACTTATCATAAAGTGAATTATCGCTGAAAATATTTTGAGCCATTTCACTATATGTTAAGCTTGGCAAAAATCTTTCAGCTAAATTCCTTATTTCTTTCAAATAATCATGAGTTTGTCTGTATTCTAGGTTTTCTTCTTTACGAACAAAAAGATTAAGTTGCTTCTGATCAAAAAATTCCTCCAGTCTTAAAGCCAATACTTCTCCAGCAAATACATCAAAATTATTATTATAATGTTTTTCCAAATCAATTGTTCTATAATCATTCCTTTCAACAATTTTTTCATTGCCTAAAGTATCATGAGATATTATGGCATTTTTCTTATGAGCTATGCTGAAAATTAACTGTTTTTCCCCATGTTTCATTAATGTATTAATTATTATTTGCTGCGATTCTGTAAGATTTTCAAATTCGTCAATGAATATATGATATGTTATGTTTTCAAGTTCACTAACAGCTGTATTTAGCTCATTAGCAATAAGTGACAAAGTTCCTTTTGTGTTTAACGAAAAAGGAGGTGTTTCTGTGAATGGAGAATTGATCCAGTTGCATAATGTGAATAATGAATTTTGTAATATTTTCTTTGCTTCAAATAAATAAATCTTATCACTTTTAACAGATAATTGGTTTGTTATGCTTTCGGGAATTTCGATATTTTTTATCGATATTTTAGAATTTTCTGATAATTGATTATGATTAATCAACGTCTGGAGTAACTTATTATATTCTATTAATATAGACAACGTCATATAGCTGTTAAATGCACTTGACCAATATTGTCCAAGCCAATTTTGTGATATATGTTGTGTAAATGATGTATCAGGTCTCCAATAAAGCCCTAGGTTCTTCAAATTTTTTAAATCAATATCAGATCTATTTGAACTCAAAATTGTTGGAAAGCAATAGTATTTTAAATACATCGTCTTTCCCGACCCTCTCCCTCCTACGATCACGCAGGCCTTTGAGGCATCACTAATATCAATTTCATGATTATTTATAGGAAGAACATACTTTGAATATACGTCATCAGGAAACTCTTCTGTACGATTTTTGGCAAATACGGAGCTTAACATGTTAGCCATTTTTACCTCTTAAATAATTCGTTCCAGTTTTCATCTTTATGTACTATCATGGAAATATTGTTATTGGGTGTTGATTTTGAAAATAAATAGGTTAACTCAAAACCGCCATATCCAAGATTTCCATTAATACTTATACCTTTGCTTTTGCACACATGAAGATAGAATTTTTTGAAGTCTTCCTCTGTAAGTCCTTCAACTGCTCCTAGCATTTTATTTTCCTTAGTAAAAAAACTATGTGATTCGTCTATTATTTCTACTGGCTTAATTACTAGGTTATCAAATTTACCTTCAAGATCTTGATATGTTTTATTTACGGCTGAGAATGGTATGTAAATAAATTTAATATCACTTTCATGAAATTTTCTTTTGGTGAAGAAATTTTCGAGTTGTGATCCCGTTCCGATTATATCGTCAAACAAAATGATAGCTTTTATATTGTTATTTTGATTTTGTGTGACACTATGTGAGTTGATTCCTAGAGTGCTATCAAAAAACAATTTTTGTAATGTATTCAGGATGATGCTACTACTTTTAACTGCTTTGTTATCCACATCATCAATGGCTGTAAATCTAATTGGAATACTTCTACAATTGCGACCATTCAAGAGTTTCATCCAGTCTTTTATATTGCTTACTTTATATATTCCTTCTTGCTCGAGCAGTTGAGGCAACATGATTTGAAATATATCAGCGCCTATAGACTTAATTGACTCTTCATTTCTGAATATCAAGGAGTTTAAAATGGCCGCGCTTAAGTATTTTTCGTCTCGACTTTGAAAATTATCAATCCATTTATTTAATGTTCGAATGTTTATATTGTCTATGTATTTGTATTTAATCATGCCTCTGGCATTTTCAAAGGACTTTTCAATTAAGAAATCATATCGCTCATCAATATTTAAATTCATTGTTTTTCCAATGTGTTAATCTAAGTTACTTGGATAAATAGAGGATTAACGATAATTCTGGTTATTAAAGATAATTAGCTGAGATGATTTTGGCTATAGCTACCGCAATCAATGCACATTTTCTTCATGATAAGAGATTAAAAGAAAGAAATCAATATGTTAATAATGTATTAATCTTGTGCTAGTCAAGAGAAGTTAAAGTCCCGCCTATCTAAATCTCCAACTGATGACTGCAAGAACATTTCCCCCTACGGAGGAAGGGGCGCTACACCCGGCTATGCAGGGGCAAGTTTTTTCTCCCGTGTGATTTCCGTTCCCGTATCGGCTTCCGGTTAATCGTTTCCCAACACAACCCGTCCTGCAAGGGTAAATGGCACGCATTCTGCGCCCTTGCAAGACAGAACGCTGCCGGGAAAGCGAACCGTCAGGCGATACGAAGACGAAAATCACACACTGACGGAGAGAAAACCATGACGATTTCCCTGCATACCCAGACTAGCGCCCCTAACACCGCAGCGGCAACCAGCGTATCCCCGCTGGACCCGTCAGGCTCCTCAAAAACGAAATTTTCTAAAACCAGAGCCGACATTTATCAGACCGTTACCGACAACATCATTGCAGCACTTGAAGGCGGTGTAAAACCGTGGTCCTGCCCGTGGCAGCGTGTAGATGGCATGTCTGGTCTGCCTTCCAATTACGCCACTGGTGCGGCTTATAGTGGCATGAATATCATGTTGCTGTGGTGCAGCGCATCTAAACAGGGTTTCAGCGATTCCCGCTGGATGACTTACAAACAGGCACAGGCAGCAGGTGGACAGGTTCGCAAGGGTGAGCATGGCACAACAGCCATTTTCTACACTACGCTGGAGAAGGAAAACGCCGCCGGAGACGTTGAACAAATCCCGATGCTGAAAACTTTCACCGTGTTTAACGTTCAGCAAATCGACGGTTTGCCCCTGACTACGGAAACCGTAAGCCCGGAAGCAACCTTTAACCCGTTGCCGCAGGCTGAGAACCTGTTACGGAAGAGTGGCGCAAACATCATCGAGAAAGGACAAAACGCCTTTTTCAGCCCATCAACTGATGAAGCCTGGTTACCGGAGCGCCATCTGTTTTCGGATGCAGCTAACTTCTACGCTACCGGTCTGCATGAGCTGGTTCACTGGAGCGGGGGTAAAAAACGCCTGAACCGTGAAATGAAAGGGAAGTTTGGCAGTGCGGATTATGCAGAGGAAGAACTGGTGGCGGAGTTGGGATGTAGTGGTCAAGTAATATTGGCCACGGTTTTACAGTAAGAACGGTACCTGTTCTCTGATTCTTCCGGCGTCAGCCCTCCGTTATAGTGGTGTGGTCTGACGCTATTGTAGTAATTCAATATATAGCGATTGATTTGCCGCCGGGCTTCGTCTTTGCCCACGTAGCCATTCGCTGGTACCCATTCTGTTTTCAGGCTGCGGAAGAAGCGTTCCATCGGGCTGTTATCCCAGCAGTTTCCCCGCCGACTGACGCTTTGCTTTATTCTGTAACGCCAGAGAAGTTGCTGATATTTCAGGCCTGTATACTGGCTTCCCTGATCGCTATGGAACATGACATCACGCGGTTGGCTACGCGTCTCATATGCCATCCGCAGAGCGTTGCTTATCAATGCTGTATCGGCATTCGCTGACAGACTCCAGCCGATAACTCTGCGGGCAAAAAGATCCATTACGACCGCCAGATAGCACCAGCGATTTCCTGCCCAGATATAAGTAATATCTCCGCACCATACCCGGTCTGGCTCCGGTACAGCGAACTGGCGCTCGAGCAGATTCGGCAGGCATGTATGCTCCTGACGGGCATTTTTGTACTGATATTTTCCGGGCTGACAACTGCTCAGGTTCAGGGATTTCATCAGACGCCCGGCACGGTAACGGCTCATCGGAATGCCGTTTTGGGTCAGCATTTCAGCCAGAGTGCGCGCGCCAGCAGAGCCACGGCTCTGGTTCCATGCCCGACGTATCTCGCTGTACAACCTGACTCGCGCCGGATTAATAGTATCGCATCGTTTCTGCCAGTACCGGTAACTGCTACGGTGTACTCCCAGAGCGGAACAAAGTCTGACTACCGTGTGGCTGTCACTCAGCCTGGCAATTATCGTGAACCGTTCAGTGAGTCGGACATCAAGAGCGCGGTAGCCTTTTTTAATATCGTATTCTGTTCCTCCAGGCGGCGAACCTGCTTTTCCAGCTCGCGGATACGCTGCTGCTCTGGGGTAATGGGGGTGGCAGAAGGCGTAATACCCTGACGCTCTCGTCTGAGCTGGCGTACCCAAGATTCAAGCGTGGTAGAACCAACATTAACCGCTTCACTGGCTTGTCGATATGAGTAACCCTTATCAACAATCAGCTGTGCACATTCCAGCCTGAACTCAGGGTTAAAAGTACGCTTAGTTCTCTTGTTCATTAAGTCACCTATTTTATGTTGAGGTGAGAATATCACCTTTAATCAGGTGGCCAAATTCACTGTGCCACTACAAACAGCCAGCCGGGTTAATTCCCATCCCTGACGATAACCATCAATTCGACTCAATAGTTCGGGTAGTCGTTCAAGGGGAAGGGCTGGGTAGTGTCGTTTAACCGGTGCTGTGATGATACCTTCGAGATTCGACGCCGGATTGCTCTCAATCATTCCCTGATGCACGGCATGACGCATGATGTTGCACATATGCTGCCGGGTACGTGCTGCGACTTCCAGCAGACCTTTTTGCTCAATGCCTTTCAGCAGGTCGATAAAGTGACGAGGTTTCAGTTCAGCTACTGGCAAGTGTCCTATCACAGGAAATATATGATTGTTCATGCTGGCAAGCAGACGGGAGGCGTGGTTCTCTGACCATGTTCTGTTGCTTTTATGCCAGCTCAATGCAACGTGCTTAAATGTTTTTTCCGGTGAGCGGGCTGCTTTCTCTGCGATACGTTGCTGTGATGGATTGATATTCTGCGTCAGCAGCTTGCGTATGCCATCACGTTGCTGACGAGCATAAGCCAGAGAAACATCGGGATAGGCACCTAAGCCGAGGCGGGATTCTTTACCATTGATACGATATTTGAGATACCAGAGACGTGAACCGCCTGGATTGACTAAAAGGTACAGTCCATGAGAATCGGAAACTTTGAAAGGTTTAGCGGATGGTTTTAAGCTACGGATTTTAGTGTCGTTCAGAGACATATGGTGGTCACTCCATAATCGAACTGAAATGACCCCAAATCAGACCACCAATCTTGCCCGATGCGGAGGGGGAAATGAAAATGCATCGGGAAGACTTTTCACGCTAACCTGTTGAATCTAAATCGTATAAAGATTCGTGAAGATGCATGAAAACAAGAATTTGGCTCCTCTGACTGGACTCGAACCAGTGACATACGGATTAACAGTCCGCCGTTCTACCGACTGAACTACAGAGGAATCGTGTGAACGGGGCGAATAATAGCGGGGCGCCTGGGGTTTGTCAAAGCGCTAAACTGCAAAAAAAGTGCGTTTGCTGAGGGAATGAGCACCTTGCGCTGTTTTTCGGCATTTTCCATCGCTATGCGTTGATTTTTGCATCCCAAATCGTTTTGACGCCGCTTGCACACGCCTTTGCACGGCGATGGTGCAGGGCCGTTCTCCCTCCCATACTTCCTCTCGCGTTAGCCGTATTGCCCAGTCCCCGGCTAACGCCGCCACACGCCGCGCCGCAACTGATATGTAGGATGAATAAGCAAACAATATGTATTCGTCGTCACAATGGCTGGATTTTTGCTTACCCATTTTTGGGGAATGCGACTGCGCTCTCAAGAAAATTATTTTCCCCGTCTACACATAAAGTGACTGATCCGCGCCCCAGGGCGTTTCGCTACAACAGTGCTGAGGAAGATAACAATGTCATCGAAATTGATAAAAAGTCCGCTCGCTGCTTTGCTCATCGGTTGTTTAGGTACGGCGTTTTCCGCGCAGGCCGATATTGTCATCGGCGTCGCCGGGCCGTTCTCCGGGCCGAACGCCACATACGGCGATCAGTATTGGCGCGGGGCTTCGCAGGCAGCGGCGGATATCAACGCCGCCGGCGGCATCAAAGGGGAAAAAATCAAACTGGTGCAGGGGGATGACGCCTGCGAACCGAAGCAGGCGGTCGCGGTCGCCAACCGGCTGGTGGATCAGGACAAGGTCTCGGCGGTGGTCGGCCACTTCTGCTCCTCTTCCACCATGCCCGCCTCCGAGGTGTATGACGAGGCCGGCATCATCGCCATTACCCCCGGCTCCACCAACCCGCAGATCACCGAGCGCGGCATGAAGACGATGTTCCGCATGTGCGGGCGCGACGATCAGCAGGGGGTGATCGCCACCAACTACATGCTGGATACCCTGAAGGCCAAACGCATCGCGGTGATCCACGATAAAGACACCTACGGCCAGGGGCTGGCGGACGCAGCGAAGGCGGCAATGAACAAGCGCGGGGTCAAGGAAGTGCTGTATGAGGGGCTGTCGCGCGGTGAGAAAGATTTCAACGCGCTGGTGACCAAGATCGCCTCGGTCAAGCCGGACGTGGTCTACTTCGGCGGCTGCCATCCGGAAGCCGGGCCGCTGGTGCGCCAGATGCGCGAGCAGGGCGTGACCGCCAAGTTCTTCTCCGGCGACTGCGTGGTGACCGAAGAGCTGGTGACCGCCGCCGGCGGGCCGCAGTACACCAACGGCGTGCTGATGACCTTCGGCAACGATCCGCGTCAGATCGCGGAAGGCAAGGCGGTGATCGCCAAGTTCCGCGCCAGCGGTTTTGAACCGGAAGGGTACACCCTCTACTCCTATGCCTCGATCCAGGCGATCGCCGCCGCCTTCAACGCCACCGGCGGCAAAGACAGCGCCAAGGCCGCCGAATGGCTGAAGTCGCACGATGTCGACACCGTGATGGGCAAAAAAGCCTGGGATCAGAAGGGCGACCTGAAGGTCTCGGACTACGTGGTCTATCAGTGGGATGACAAGGGCAAATATCACCAGCTTTGAACAACCCAATACTGACGTTGTGACTCTATGACAGACGGGCTCGCCGCCCTGGCGAGCCCGTTCCGCGATGACCTTTGGGCCGCGTCGGACTGCGTTGGCGGCCTTACCAGGCGAGACTGCTCATTATGGATGTATTCTTTCTGCAACAGCTGATCAACGGCCTGACCCTCGGTGCGGTGTATGGCCTGATCGCCATTGGCTACACCATGGTTTACGGCATCATCGGCATGATCAACTTCGCTCACGGTGAGGTGTACATGATCTCCGCCTACCTGTGCGCCATCGGTTTGGCGCTGCTGTCGTTCTTCGGGCTGCACTCGTTCCCGTTGCTGATCCTCGGCACGCTGGTGTTCACCATCGTTATCACCGGGGTGTACGGCTGGGTGATCGAGCGTATTGCCTACAAGCCGCTGCGCAACTCCACCCGCCTGGCGCCGCTGATATCCGCCATCGGCATGTCGTTAATCCTGCAAAACTACGCGCAGATAAGCCAGGGGCCGCGCCAGCAGGGTATCCCTACGCTGCTGAGCGGCGTGTTCCGCCTGGAGTTCGACGGCGGCGTGGTGCAGATCACCTACACCAAGGTGTTCATTCTGGTGGCGTCACTGCTCGGCATGGCGATCCTCACCTACATCATTCAGCGTACCCGGCTAGGGCGCATCTGCCGCGCCACCCAGCAGGATCGCAAAATGGCCTCGATTCTCGGCATCAATACCGATCGGGTGATCTCGCTGGTGTTTGTGATCGGTGCTGCCATGGCCGGGCTGGCCGGGGTGCTGATCACCATGAACTACGGCACCTTCGATTTTTACGTCGGCTTTATCATCGGCATCAAGGCCTTCACCGCCGCGGTGCTGGGCGGCATCGGCTCGCTGCCGGGCGCGATGCTGGGCGGGCTGCTGCTCGGGGTGGCGGAGGCGCAGTTCGCCGGCATGGTGAACTCGGATTACAAGGACGTGTTCTCCTTCGGGTTGCTGGTGGCGATCCTGATCTTCCGTCCGCAGGGGCTGCTCGGCCGGCCGCTGATCGCCAAGGTTTAAGGAGAACGCCATGTCGCAATCCGTGATCAACGGCGGGCTGGACGTTAAACGCAGCCTGCTGGACGCCGTCTTGGCCGGGCTGATCGCCCTGATCGTGTTCGGGCCGATCGTCGGCATCGTGCTGAACGGCTACAGCTTCAACTTCGAACCGCACCGGCTGGTGTTGATTATCGTCGCGGTGATGGTCGGGCGGCTGCTGCTGAGCCTGTTCCTGCAAACCGCGCCGGGGCGCAGAGTGCTGGCGCGCTTCGACGGCGGCAACGACGGCGTCTACGTACGGCCGCTGGGCGATAAATCCAACCTGCGCTGGTTCCTGCCGCTGATGGCGGCGATCGCGCTGCTGTTCCCGTTCGTCGCCACCAAATACCTGCTGACGGTGGCGATCCTCGGCCTGATCTACGTGCTGCTCGGGCTGGGGCTGAACATCGTGGTCGGGTTGGCGGGGCTGCTCGATCTGGGGTACGTGGCGTTTTACGCCATCGGCGCCTACGGGTTGGCGTTGGGCTACCAGTATCTCGGGCTGGGGTTTTGGGCGATGCTGCCGCTGGGGGCGCTGATGGCGGCGTTGGCGGGCGCGCTGCTGGGTTTCCCGGTGCTGCGCATGCACGGCGACTACCTGGCGATCGTCACGCTCGGGTTCGGCGAGATCATCCGGCTGGTGCTGAACAACTGGATGTCGCTCACCGGCGGGCCGAACGGCATTTCGGTGCCGGCGCCGACGGTGTTCGGCCTGGAATTCGGCCGGCGCGCCAAAGACGGCGGCGTGCCGATCCACGAGTTTCTCGGCATCGATTACAACCCGAATCTCAAGTTCATTTTCATCTACGCGGTGCTGTTTTTGGTGGTGCTGCTGGTGCTGTACATCAAGCACCGGCTGACGCGCATGCCGATCGGCCGCGCCTGGGAGGCGCTGCGCGAAGATGAGATCGCCTGCCGCTCTCTCGGGCTGAACCACGTGCTGGTGAAGCTGTCGGCGTTTATGCTGGGCGCCTCCACCGCCGGGCTGGCGGGGGTGTTTTTCGCCACCTATCAGGGCTTTGTCAATCCGACCTCGTTCACCTTCTTCGAGTCGGCGCTGATCCTGGCGATCGTGGTATTGGGCGGCATGGGGTCTACCCTTGGCGTGGTGCTGGCGGCCTTCGTGCTGACGGTGGCGCCGGAGCTGCTGCGCAGCTTTGCCGAATACCGGGTGCTGTTGTTCGGCGTGCTGATGGTGGCGATGATGATCTGGCGGCCGCGCGGGCTGGTGCGCATCAGCCGCGCCAGCTTTGCGGAACGCAAGGGGGTGGCGCCATGAGCGA
Source organism: Serratia sp. PL7 (assembly GCF_945957435.1). Classification (NCBI taxonomy): domain Bacteria; kingdom Pseudomonadati; phylum Pseudomonadota; class Gammaproteobacteria; order Enterobacterales; family Yersiniaceae; genus Serratia; species Serratia sp. PL7. The sequence continues at coordinate 375,395 of NZ_CAMFLB010000001.1, forward strand.
CGCCATTTTGCGGGTGGAACACCTGATGATGCGCTTTGGCGGCATCAAGGCGCTGAACGACGTCAATCTGGAGGTGGAGCGCGGCTCCATCACCGCCCTGATCGGCCCCAACGGCGCCGGCAAGACCACGGTGTTCAACTGCCTGACCGGTTTTTACCGCGCCACCGGCGGCGCGATCCTGCTCAATACCCACAAGCGGCCAACCGATGTGATCCAGGTGCTGGGGCAGAAGTTTCGCGCCGGTGATTGGATACGCCCGAAGCGGCTCGGTTCGCGCCTCTATTACAAGATGTTCGGCGGCACCCACCTGGTCAACCGCGCCGGGCTGGCGCGTACCTTCCAGAATATCCGCCTGTTCCGCGAAATGTCGGTGGTGGAGAACCTGCTGGTGGCGCAGCACATGCAGAGTAACCGCAACCTGATCGCCGGGGTGCTGAATTCGCCGGGCTACCGCCGGGCGGAAAGCGCCGCGCTCGATCACGCCTTCTACTGGCTGGAGGTGGTAGATCTGGTGGACTGCGCCAACCGGCTGGCGGGGGAGATGTCCTACGGCCAGCAGCGGCGGCTGGAGATCGCGCGCGCCATGTGCACCGCGCCGGAGATGATCTGCCTCGACGAGCCTGCCGCCGGGCTGAACCCGGTGGAGACGGCCACGCTGAGCCGCATTATCCGCTTCCTGCGCCAGCATCACGGCATCACGGTGCTGCTGATCGAGCATGATATGGGCATGGTGATGGAGATCTCCGATCGGGTGATCGTGCTCGATCACGGCGACGTGATCGCCCGCGGCACGCCGCAGGAGATCCAGCACAACGAGGCGGTGATCGCCGCCTACCTGGGCGCGGACGAAGAGGAGCTGGCGGGATGAGCGAGGCGATGCTGGAATTTCGCGAAGTGGACGTGTTTTACGGGCCGATCCAGGCGCTGCGCAAGGTGTCGCTGCAGGTTAACGCCGGGGAGACGGTGGCGCTGATCGGCGCCAACGGCGCGGGCAAATCCACGCTGTTGATGTCGATCTTCGGCCAGCCGCGCATCGCCGGCGGGCAGATCCTGTTTGGCGGCGAGGACATCAGCCGCCGCTCCACGCACTTTGTTGCCAGCAGCGGCATCGCGCAGGCGCCGGAAGGGCGGCGCATCTTTCCGGACATGAGCGTAGAGGAGAACCTGCTGATGGGCACCATCACCGTCGGCAATCGCTACCTGGAGGAGGATTTGCCGCGCATGTTCGAGCTGTTTCCGCGCCTGAAAGAGCGGCGCAACCAGCGGGCGATGACCATGTCCGGCGGTGAGCAGCAGATGTTGGCGATCGCCCGCGCGCTGATGAGCCGGCCGAAGCTACTGCTGTTGGACGAGCCGAGCCTGGGGCTGGCGCCGATCGTGGTGCGGCAGATCTTCGGCGTGCTGCGCGAGCTGACCCGCAGCGGCATGACGCTGTTTCTGGTGGAGCAGAACGCCAACCACGCGCTGAAGCTGTCCGATCGCGGTTATGTGATGGTCAACGGCCAGATCCGCCTCACCGGCAGCGGCCAGGAGCTGTTGAACGATCCGGAGGTGAGAAAGGCCTATCTGGGCGGCGGCTGAGCGCCGCCCCACGGGCAGGGATGCCCGCGTTCATCCCTCGATGGCGCTTCGTTCTTGATCGTCGTAGCGCGAGCGGGCCGCTCTGAAGGAGCCGGCGGAGGAGATAATCCACGACCAGAGCGGCAGCATGTTGAGCAGCATCTCTTCCCCCGCGTCGGTGATGGTGTAAACCACGCGGGGCAGTTTTTCCTGATAATCGCAGCGCGATATCAGGCCGTCCCGCTCGAGATGGCGCAGCGTCCGCGTCAGCATTCTCTGCGTCACGCCCGCCAGTTGGCGGCTTATCTCGCCGTGGCGCAGCGGCCCGTGAGTGCCCAGGATATGCAATACCCCCAGCGACCAACGGTTGCCCGCATGCGCGAGGATCTCACGCTTCAATCCTTCATCGTCGTTGCTCAGTTCTTCACAGAACGCCTGCGAAAATTGCAGCAGCGCTTCCCGATCGCTCGTCATATTCCTCTCCGGTATCACGCGTGTACCTAATTGAACCCGTTTTTGTCAGCTGTCAGGATGGCGCAGTGTCAAGACAGGAGGCAAGAATGAAATCCACAAATCCATCTATCCATACCGTGCTCATACTCGGCGCCGGTGAACTGGGGCTGCCGGTATTGCGTGCGATGAGCCGGCAGGCTCGGTTATCTCCATCTTTAAAAATCAGCGTGCTGCTCCGGCCGGAGGCTGCACGCGCCGTCAGCGGCCCGCTCCGGGCGCGGCGGGATGCGCTGGCGCGGCTCGGCATCGCCGTGGTGGAAGGCGATCTGCAGCAAAACGGCGTGGAGGCGCTGAGCGCGCTATTCCGTTCCTTCGACGCGGTGATCAACTGCAGCGGCTTTGTCGGCGGGGCGGGCACGCAGATAAAGATCACCCAGGCCGTCTTGCTGGCGGGCGTGGCGCGCTACTTCCCGTGGCAGTTCGGCGTGGACTACGATGTCGTGGGTAAAGGCAGCGGGCAACAGGTGTGGGATGAACAGCTTGAGGTGCGTCACCTGCTGCGCGCGCAGAGCGCAACGGAGTGGGTGATTGTTTCCACGGGCATTTTCACCAGCTACCTGTTTGACCCCGGCTTTGGCGTGGTGGACGCGGCAAGCAAAACGGTGCGCGCGCTGGGCGACTGGCGCTACGCGGTGACGCTGACCACCCCTGAGGACATTGGCCGGCTGACGGCCGCGATTTTTTTCCATCGGCCCGCGTTTCGCAACCAGGTAGTCTATATCGCTGGGGACACGCTGACCTACCGCGAGCTTGCCGATGTCATGCAGGCGCACTGGGGCGTTGAGGTCAACAGAGTCTTGTTGGACAAAGAGCGGCTGCAGGAGGAGGTGCGGAACCATCCGCGCGACGTCGGCGCCAAATACCGGCTGGCTTTCGCCCGCCCCGACGGCGTGGCCTGGGATAAGGCGAAAACCTTCAATGCGCGCCAGGGCATAGCCACCACCACCGCCGAGCAGTGGCTGGCGCAGCAATGGCCGATCTCTCAGGACGGTTAGTCGCCTGAGCGCCGGAATCAGAACTGGCGCTGCATCCAGCGCACGTTCAGCCGCACCAGGGCGATGATGGCGCTGGAGAGCAGCCGCAGCCCGCCGGGCATGTCGCGGCGGCGGATGTCCAGCAGCAGCACGGTGCGCACCTGCGGGCTGTCGTTCCACACCTCGTGTTCGAAGGTATCGTCCCACAGCATGAACTCCCCTTCGTGCAGCCGGTATTCGCGGCCGTCCACTTTCAGCACCGCCGCGGGTACGCCGTCGGCGCGTTTGGGCATGTCCAGCACCAGATAGCCGCGCAGAATGCCGCGAAACGGCCCGCGGTGGGGCGGCACCTGCTTGCCGGGCGCGAGGAAGGAGAGCGAGGCGGACAGTACGTCCGGCGACGAAGCGATCAGCGCCGCCAGCGTCGGGCAACGCGCCAGGTTGCGGTCAATCGGCTGGCCGTAGGCCTTCATGATGAACATGCGCCAGTCGCGCGCGTCGTTGGCGGAGATCGATTCCTGCTGGATCATGATCTCGTGAAAACGGGGAATATTGTGCAGATCGTGGGCGACGGTCAGCGCCTCTTCGCGGATCTGCCGCCATTGGGCGGTGAAACGTTCGGCGTCGGGGAACAGCGCGGCGCTGTCGAGCACTGGTTTGCCCTGAATGCGGCGATCGTAAACATTGCGCAATGCGAGCACGGACCAATCATAAATCGCAGACATAATGACCTCGCCTCAGAAAACGCCAAAGGGACACTGCGCGCGGTTCTTCGGCGCGGCGCGTCCTGTGTGGCGGCCGGAGGGGAAGAGCGGCAGGAAAAATTGGTACGCTTCAAGAGATTAGCACAGCATTTGTGCAACCGTGTGTCTGCGAATGTGTCGAAATGCGGCGAAAAAAACCACACAATTAAAGTGTGACGCGTATCGCATTTAGCGGGCCGGTTGGTTAAAATATCGCTACTTGCCCGCACCTGTCCGGATTTTGTTTACCATGGAACACGCTCCCGTTTCGCGCTCAACCGCCTGGTTGCGCGTGGTTATCCTCGCCGTCTCGGCCTTTATCTTCAACACCACCGAATTTATCCCGGTCGGTCTGCTGAGCGATATCGCCGCCAGCTTCTCGATGCAAACCGAACAGGTCGGCCTGATCATTACCATTTATGCCTGGATCGTCGCCGCCGCCTCGTTGGCGTGCATGCTGCTGACCAGCAAAATTGAGCGCCGCAAGCTGCTGATCGGCGTGTTCATGCTGTTTATCGCCAGCCACGTGCTGACCGCCGTGGCCTGGGACTTCACCACGCTGGTTATCTCGCGCGCCGGCGTGGCGCTGGCGCACTCGGTGTTCTGGTCGATCACCGCCTCGCTGGCGATCCGCGTGGCGCCGCCGGGCAAGAAAGCCCAGGCGCTGAGCCTGCTGGCGGGGGGCACCGCGCTGGCGATGGTGCTCGGCCTGCCGCTCGGGCGGGTGGTGGGGCAGTTGCTCGGCTGGCGCATGACCTTTATCGGCATCGCGGTGTGCGCCACCCTGGCGCTGGTGCTGCTGTGGCGCCTGCTGCCGGTGCTGAAAAGCGAACATTCCGGCTCGCTGGCCAGCGTGCCGCTGTTGTTCAAACGCCCGGCGCTGGTGGCGCTGTACATGCTGACCGTCATCGTGGTGACGGCGCACTTCACCGCCTACAGCTACATCGAGCCGTTTATCCAGACCGTGGCCGGGCTGTCGGAGAACTTCACCACGCTGATGCTGCTGCTGTTCGGCGCCGCCGGCATCGTCGGCAGCCTGCTGTTCAGCCGCTACAGCGAGCGTTTTCCTTCCGGCTTCTTTATCGGCGCCATCGTGCTGCTGGCCTTGAGCCTGCTGCTGCTGTTGCCGGCCGCCGGCAGCGAAAGCCACCTGACGGTGCTGTGCATCTTCTGGGGCATGGCGATCATGGCCATCGGCCTGTCGATGCAGGCCAAAGTGCTGAGCCTGGCGCCGGACGCCACCGACGTGGCGATGGCGATCTTCTCTGGCCTGTACAACTTCGGCATCGGCAGCGGCGCGCTGCTGGGCAACCAGGTGAGCCTGCATCTGGGCATGGGCAACATCGGCTTCGTCGCCGCGCCGTTGGCGCTGATCGCTCTCGGCTGGTGCCTGCTGAGCGTCTATCGCAGCGAACGGCTGCAGCAGCACCACAGTCGTTAATCTACCGATTCGGGATGCCGCTGCGGCATCCCGCGCTGCATTTTCCTGCTATAAAACAGGCTGCTGCAGCGTTTTATGCTTAACTTTTTTTCATAGTCTGCTAATTAAAAATTTAACTCCGACGCCGCTTCGCTAGCATAGAAAGTCATCAAAAATGTTAATGCGAGGTTAACGGTGAGTGAATCTGTAGCGGCGTCGCCGATCCATGCGCGGGATTTGGCAGCCAGAATCGACGCCTTGCCCGCGTCGGCCGGCCTGTGGCGCTTTATTATTCTGCTGTCGCTGGGCGGTTTTTTCGAACTCTACGATCTGTTCCAGACCGGCTATATCAGCACCGGCCTTATCGCCGACGGCATTTTCCACACCGGCGCGCAGGGTGTCTTCGGCGTATCGGATCAGGCGGCCTTTGCCTCCGCCACCTTTCTCGGCCTGTTCGTCGGCGCCAGCCTGCTGAGCCCGTACGCCGATCGCTTCGGCCGGCGTGCCACCTTTATGTTCGCCCTGATCTGGTATGGCGCGTTCTCGCTGCTGCTGGCGTTTCAACAGCAGGCGGAATGGGTGATCTTTCTGCGTTTTCTGGTGGGCGTTGGGCTCGGTATCGAGCTGGTGACCATCGACACTTACCTGACGGAATGGGTCCCCGCGCACTTGCGTACCCGGGCTTTCGCCTTCGCGTTCTTCGTGCAGTTTCTGTCGGTGCCGGCGGTGGCGCTGATGTCCTGGTGGCTGGTGCCGCAGACGATTTGGGGCCTGAGCGGCTGGCGCTACGTGGTGATCGCCGGCGCGCTGGCTTCGCTGGTGATCTGGCTGGTGCGCAAGGGGCTGCCGGAGTCGCCGCGCTGGTTGGTGCAGCAGCGGCGCTATGCGCAGGCCCGGCAGGTGATGCGGGACATGGAGCGGCGCTGCGGCGTGGCGGTCACGGATTTTCCGTCGCGCCCGGTGGACGATGCCGAGGGGGCGCCGCTGCGCGGCCGCTTTCGCGACATCTGGGCGCCGCAGTATCGCGATCGCACGCTGATGCTGGTGGTGATGAACTTCTTTCAGGCCATCGGTTTCTTCGGCTTCGGCAACTGGCTACCGGCGCTGCTGTCGGGCAAGGGCGCTTCGGTCACCCACAGCCTGCTGTACGCTTTCTTCATCACGCTGGCTTACCCGCTGGGCTCGCTGCTGTGCAGCTTCTACGCCGACAAGATGGAGAACAAGTGGCAGATCGTGTTGTCCTGCCTGGTGACGGTGATCTTCGGCTCGCTGTTCGCACTGCAGAACAACCCGCTGTGGCTGATCCTGTGCGGCTTCTTCATCACCTGGTCCAACGCCTGGCTGACCTACAGCTACCACTCTTACCAGTCCGAGATCTTCCCGACCCATATCCGCGCCCGCGCCGTCGGCTTCTGCTACTCCTTCAGCCGCCTGTCGACGGTGTTCAGCAGTATCATCATCGGTATTATCTTGCAGTACGGCGGTTCGCTGGGAGTGATCGCGTTTATCGTTGCCAGCATGCTGATCGTGATGCTGGTGATCGGGCTGTTCGGCCCGAAAACGCGCGGCATCGATCTGGAAAACATCTGACGTTTTGCGCCGGCGGTGACGCCGGCTTCTTCAGCAAAAAAATTCGCGATCATGCGAAAATTATTCCGTTATCACTGCCTTTGCGCCTGCCGTACTGTTAACCCGTACAAAATCCAATTCGATACCGAGCGGGGAACACGTCATGAGCACCCTTACCGCGCCCGATGGCGCACGCATTTTCTATAAGGATTGGGGCCGCGGCCAGCCGATCCTGTTCTCCCACGGTTGGCCGCTGTCCGCCGACGCCTGGGACAACCAGCTGCTGTTTTTCGGCCAGAGCGGATTCCGCGTGATTGCCCACGATCGCCGCGGCCACGGCCGTTCCGATCAAACCTGGCACGGCAACGACATCAACCAATACGCCGACGATCTGGCTCTGCTGATCGAAACGCTGGATCTGCGCGATCTGATCCTGGTCGGCCATTCCACCGGCGGCGGCGAAGTGGCGCGCTACATCGGCCGTCACGGCAGCGATCGGGTGGCGAAGGTGGTGCTGGTCGGCGCCGTGCCGCCGCTGATGCTGCAAACGCCGGTCAACCCTGAGGGCACGCCGATGGCGGCCTTCGACGGCATTCGCAGCGGCGTGGCGGGCAACCGCTCGCAGTTCTTCAAAGATTTGGCGGTGCCGTTCTATGGCCTCCACTGCGACGAGGTGGAGAGCAATGCGGGGCTGATCGACCACTTCTGGCTGATGAGCATGCAGGGCGGCGTGAAAGGGCAGTACGAGTGTGTGCGCGCGTTCTCCGAAGTGGATTATACCGCCGATCTGCTGGCGATCGACAAGCCGACGCTGCTGGTGCACGGCGATGCCGATCAGATCGTGCCGATCGGTGCCTCGGCGCTGAAAGCCGCTAAGCTTATGCAACAGGCGGAGCTGAATGTTTACGCCGGCGGTTCTCACGGTTTGGCGCAGGTCGATCCCGATCGCTTCAACGCCGATCTGCTGGCCTTCATCCAGAATTCGCCGTTTTAAGGGGGCGCGATGAACCTGACTGCTATCGCCGCCCGCTGCGTACAGCGGCTGAATGCGCCCGCGGTGCGCTGGCTGCTGCTGCTCGCGATTTGTACCGCCTATATTCAGGGCGGATTGGTCAAGGCGTTGAACGTTGAGGGCGCCATCGCCGAAATGACCCACTTCGGCCTGCAGCCGGCGGCGCTGTTCGCCGTGCTGGTGACGCTGCTGGAACTGGCGGCGTCGGCGCTGATCCTGAGCGGCTTTTATCGCTGGCTCGGCGCGTTGGCGCTGGCCGGTTTTACCCTGATGGCGACGCTGATGGCCAATCCGTTCTGGCAGTTCGACGGGGCGGAGCGCGGCCAGATGATGAACGGATTTTTTGAACACCTCGGGCTGGCCGGCGCGCTGTTGCTGGTGGCATTTAACGATTTGAAGGAGCGAACGGATGGCTGAACAGACGGAAAACAAGGCGACGGCGGGCGGCTTCGCGCCGCTGAAAATCCCATTATTTGCGGTGCTGTGGGGTGCCACGGTGCTCGGCAACGTCGGCAGCTTTATGCGTGACGTCGCCAGCTCGTGGCTGATCACCGACCTGTCGAGCAACCCTTCGGCGGTGGCGCTGATGCAGACCGCCGCTACGCTGCCGGTGTTCCTGCTGGCGATCCCGGCCGGGGTATTGTCGGACATCCTCGATCGGCGGCGCTTTCTGATCTTCGTGCAAATTCTGCTGGCCTGCGTCAGCGGCAGCCTGTTGCTGCTGTCGCAGACCGGCGCGCTGACGGTGGAATACCTGCTGGCGCTGACCTTCGTCGGCGGCATCGGCGCGGCGCTGATGGGGCCGACCTGGCAGGCGATCGTGCCGGAGCTGGTACCGCGCACCGAGCTGAAAAACGCCGTGGCGCTGAACTCGCTGGGCATCAACATCGCCCGTTCCATCGGCCCGGCGGCCGGCGGTCTGCTGTTGGCCAGCTTCGGCGCCGGCGCGGCCTACGGCGCGGACGTGATGAGCTATGTGCTGGTGATCGCGGCGCTGCTGTGGTGGAAGCGGCCGAAGGCCGAGGACAGCGGGCTGTCGGAGCATTTCTTCGGTGCCTTCCGCGCCGGCCTGCGTTATGCCCGCTCCAGCCGCGAGCTGCACGTGGTGCTGCTGCGGGCGGCGGTGTTCTTCGCCTTCTCCAGCTCGGTTTGGGCGCTGTTGCCGCTGGTGGCGCGCCGCATGCTGGGCGGCAGCGCCGGTTTCTACGGCGTTCTGCTGGGGGCGGTAGGCGCCGGGGCGATCCTTGGGGCTATTGTGCTGCCGCGTCTGCGCCAGCGGCTGAATGCCGACGGGCTGGTGTTGCTGGCGGCGGTGCTCACCGCCGTGGTGATGGCGGCCCTGTCGCTGGCGCCGCCGCAGTGGCTGGCGGTGGTGCTGCTGCTGGTGCTGGGCTCCGGCTGGATTATCGCGCTGACCACGCTTAACGGCGCGGCGCAGGGCGTGCTGCCCAACTGGGTGCGCGGCCGTGGTCTGGCCATTTACCTGATGGTGTTCAACGGCGCGATGGCGGCGGGCAGCCTGCTGTGGGGACTGGTGGCGCAGGAGCTGGGCGTGGCCGCCACGCTGCTGGTCGGCGGCGTCGGCCTGTTGGCGGCGGGGCTGCTGTTCCATCGCCTGCGTCTGCCGACCGGTGAGGCCGATCTGCAGCCGTCGAACCATTGGCCGGAGCCGTTGGTTAACACGCCGGTCGAGAACGATCGCGGCCCGGTGATGATTCAGGTGGAGTACCGCATTCGCGAGCAGGATCGGCCGCAGTTCTTGCGTACGCTGCTGATGCTGGAGCGGGCGCGCCGCCGCGATGGCGCTTACGCCTGGGGCATCACCGAGCACACCGGCGATCCGGAATGCATCATGGAGTGGTTCCTGGTGGAGTCCTGGGCGGAGCATCTGCGGCAGCACCAGCGGGTATCGCACGCCGATACCGATCTGCAGCAGGAGGCGCTGCGCTTCCATATCGGCCCTGAGAAACCGGTGGTGCATCACTTCCTGTCGCTCGACCGGCGTCAGGTGAAGCATTAACTGCACGGCCAGGTGGTGAGAAGGTGCTATGCTTTTGGTCGGTTCGGCGGCGCGGCCGCCGTAAGACGAATGTAGTCAGCACAGGGAGACACATTGATGACGGCACCTTCTGCTTTTGCCCGCGAGCTTGGGCTGCGCTATCCGATCGTTCAGGGGCCGATGAACGGCGCGTCGCCGCCGGCGCTGGCGGTGGCGGTGAGCAACGCCGGGGCGCTGGGATCGTGCGCGGCGGCGCTGTTTTCACCGGCGGTGATCCTCGAACGGGTGCAGCAGATCCGCGCGCAGACCGCCGCGCCGTTCAACATCAACCTGTTTCTGCTCGATGAGCAGCACCCGGATCTCGCCGAGCTCAAGCGCGCCCAGCACCTGCTGCGGCCGTTCCGCGAAGCGCTGGGGCTGAGTGAGCCGCCCATGCCGACCCAATTCGCCGAAAACAACCGCGACCAGATCGCGGCCCTGTTGGAGGCGGCGCCGCCGGTGGTCAGCTTCACCTTCGGCGTGCTGCCGCGCGCCACGGTCACGCAGTTCAAGAAGGCCGGCTCGCGGGTGATCGGCACCGCCACCACGGTGGCGGAAGCCCGCGCCTGGGAAGAGGCGGGCGCCGACTTCGTGTGCGTCTCGGGCGCGGAGGCGGGCGGCCACCGCCCGACCTTCCTCGGCGACATTGAGCAATCCTGCGTCGGCCTGATGGCCCTGCTGCCGCAGGTGGTGGCGGCGGTGAAGATCCCGGCGATCGCCGCAGGCGGCATCATGAACGGGCGCGGCATCGCAGCGGCGCAATTGCTGGGCGCGCAGGCGGCGCAGCTGGGCACCGCGTTCCTGTGCAGCCCGGAGTCGGGCATCGCCGAAGCCTGGCGGGCGGCGCTGCGCAACGCCGGCGATGACAGCACGCGCCTGACGCGCGCCTTCAGCGGCCGCCCGGCGCGCGGCATCGTCAATGATTTCATGCGGCAGATGCGCGCGGAAGAGGCGCAGATCCTGCCTTATCCGGTGCAGAACGCGCTCACCGGCGATATCCGCCAGGCGGCGGCCAAGGCCGGGCGCGGGGAGTTTATGTCGCTGTGGGCCGGGCAGGGCGTGGGCCTGGCGCGGCCGATGCCGGCGGCGGAGCTGGTCGCCACCCTGGCGGCGGAGCTGGAAGCGGTGTGAGCTCGTCTGCGCGATTTATTGCTGTGGCAATGTAAAAAGACGCCGGGGTGAGGCCTGAGAAGAGATGAACAGTCCGGCGTGAAGGCCGGACTGCGGGTTTGCCTTGGCTAGACGAGAATATCGGCGGAAGCGTCGACATGCCCAACGATTTTGACAAGGAAATCAGGTAATTGATTGCCGGAGAGATTGATGGCCAGATCGGTGACATTCTGCTGCGCGTCATAATTCAGCGCCGCTTCATACAACGAGCCGCTTAAACTATCCACGAAGTGCAGCTCGCTCCCGTCGGCCTTAGCCGTCTGGTTGAGCCACGACAGATCGATTTTATCCACCGCCGTCTGGAAATCGCGGATCCAATCCGGCGCGGCGGCTTGGCTGTCGCCGGCTTCGCGGAAGACGAAGGTGTCCGCGCCTGCATTGCCCCAGAGCTGATCGGCGCCGCCGGCACCGTAAATGATGTCGTTGCCTGCACCGCCTTTTAGCGTATTGTTCAGCGCGTTGCCCACTAAAATGTCTGCGCCGCTGCCGCCGATGATATTTTCAATCTGCGCGCCGTAGGCGATGGCGATATTTGCCTTCAAGCCGCCCACATCAGAGAATGCGCCTTCGTTAATGTTGATGCGCTGATCCTGGCTGTAGCCTGAAAAATCCAGCGTGTCATTGCCGCCGGCATCCCAGATAGCCGCCACGATTTTGTCCGTGGACGCCTTAACGCTCAAAAAGTCTCTGTCCGTATTCGAGTTGAAACCATAGGTGGTATCGCCGGTGCGCGTGGTGGTATTCGCGCCGTAAAGCTTCTGTATGGCGGTAATATCATCCAGCTGCGGCCCTGATGGCCAAACGCCTTTATAGTCAGCGCTGGTGTATTGTTCGTTAAAATAGCTCATCAAAGAATATTGATGGTCGTCTTCATAATACTTCGCCGAGTTGGCGTAGGTGGGGTAGGTGGCATTTGACGCATCATAATTGCCGGGATGAGAAAGCCCCAACGCATGCCCTATTTCATGAGTCAGCGTATCCCTGGCGTAGTTATTGGTTTGCGGATTGGAGGCGTCGTAGCCGTTATTGCCGCTGATCCAAATGGTGCTTTTGAGATTGCTCTGCGTACTTTCATACGAGGTGTAATTGCCCCCGCTGGCCGCCTTATAAAAACCAAACTTTATATCTGCATTTTTCGCGTCGTTGCCTTTAACCTCGGTGAACGTGATGTTGGCCACATCCGACCAGGATTGCAATGAAAGCTTGGTTTGGGCTTGCTGGGCGGCGGTAAGCTGCGCGGCGCCCGTCTTGTCGCTGTCGGTATAGACGGGGAAAGAGTAGGTCAAGGTAGCCGCATGGTCGGTCACGCCTTTGCCATTGGCGGAATAATGGCTCCTCAGCAGCAGATCTGAAACCTCTTGCGTGGTATATGACGGTTTACTGCTCCCCGCGTGATCGCCTCTTTCATAACGGGTTAAATAATCGGAAATCTTATCGGTCGCTAATGACATATCAAACTCCTTTGGACGTTGACAATATTGCACCTAACGCTCTATATGCTCGTACACAGGTTTGAAAATCAGGGGTAATTAATGTGATATCATTGGTTTGCCTCCTTGGTCTGGCTTGAATATTGCGTTCAAGCGGAATATATCCTTATCATTAATCACGGTGAGGAATTAATTGTGCACTGTGATTGAGTTAAAGCAGTATAAACACAATTATTTCATTAATGAGTTATTCTTATATGAATCTTTTACATAAGATATGCGTAAAAGGCGTGCTTAAATAACTAGGTGGAATTAAATTTTTATTTAATATTACACTGTAATTGGCTCGCGAAATTTACGTGATTGATTTATCTTTTTGCTTTTATTTAATTTTTATCTATGAATGGCGGCGAGTACCCGCCATTGCCGCAATGCATATGGGCGGCTACTCGCCGGCGCTCGTCATTAATTGAGTACGGGATTATTAAGGGCGTCCGCGTACACCGATTAACTTACCTGATACTTAAAAACTGTAGGTGCCCTGCGCCAGCACGAAGTTCATGTTTTTCAGCCCGGCATGTTGCTGCAGGCTGTTGCTGACGTCGAAGTAGACATAGGCCACCTTGAACTGAAGATCGCTGCGCGGTGTCCAGGTCGTTTCAACCTGATACTGGTTGCCGATAAAGCGCGAGCCCTGCGCGCTGCCCTTCACCGGGCGCATTGGCCCGAGGTAGAAGGCATCCTCGCGGCGTTGCCGCCACAACGCGTCCCAGCTGAAGTCGATGGCCAGGGTTTGCCACGGCATAATCGTGACCGAAGGATGGATGGCGATCAGGTTAGCCGGCGCCACCAGTCCGTTCTCGGTCAGGTAGGGCAGCTTGGGGTACATGGCGTTAAAGGTGTTGAGCTGCCCATCATGTCCGTTTTTATCGCCGCTGGCGATGCCAATCTTGCCGCCAAAGCGCGGCTGCCAGCGCCAGTCGTTGACCGTATAGCCGGCGTGCGCCGACGCCGACCAGGCGCGGATGTCGCGCTGTTCTGCGTTGCCGAACTGCCAGGCGGCCTCGTTGTCCCAGTCGAACCCCTGCGCCGTGCCGAAAATGCGCGCGCCGACGGTATAGCGGCGCTCTTGCCCGCTGAGCTGCGCGTAGTGGACGTCGTTATCCTCAAAGCCAAAGGTGTAGAGGTCGAGCGAGGAGGCCAGCGCGGTCAGCGGTGTGGTGCCGTACAGCCCCCACACCTTTTGGCTGTTGTCGGTATCGTCGTCGAAACTGCCGGTTTTGAGGGTGACGGGATGGCCGATAAAGGCGTCGAGGCGGTTTTTATCCTTGGCCCAGCTGGCGCGGATGGCGTCGAAAGAACGGCGCACGTTGGGGCCGTCGCGGGTGCCCAGCAGGTGCAGCGAGCCCAGCGCAATCTCCTGGCGGCCGATCCGCAGGGTGCCGAGGCCGTAGGCGGTGGGCAGTTTTAAGTCCACATAGCCCTGGCCGAGGTAGGCATGATCTTCGTCAGTCGGCTTGCGCCCGCGGTCGCGCGGGGTGGCCAGCGACGATCCCACCTGCACATAGGCGCCGACATAGTCGCCGTAGTCGAGGCGCGCGCCAACCAGCAAGCGCTGCATGAAAGTGTCGTCGCGTCCGCCGTTCAGATCCCGCTGATCCGTCCATTCATAGCGCTCGCGCAGTGAACCGTCGAAAGACAACGTGGCCGCATCGCCCAACGGGATGTTTTTCCAGGGGGAAGCGGCGGGCTCCGCCGCCAGCGCGGGGAGCGTGGAGAACAGCAACAGTGCGGGTAGCGTGCGTTTCATCATGGATATCCGAAGAAAAGAGCGCGCCGCAGCGCGCCTTGGGTTTATTTAGCCGTCTGGTGAATTTCGGCGATGTAGCCGCCGGGAAAACGCACCAGCGCCGAGGCGCGGCGTTCCGCCGCCGTCGAACGCCACAGCACCTGCGCGCCGCTGGCCGTCGCTTTGGCCAGCGTGGCCTGCAGATCGTCGACGCCATAGCCGGTGCGCTCATGGCCGAACGGATAAGGCAGATGCCCGTCGGTGACGAAAATGCGCGTTTTGCCGAAGCGGGAGTCCAGTTCGATCTGGCGGATCTTGCCGTTGCCGTTACGGCCGATCGCCGTGTCGCTGACCTGTTCGTCGCTCACGACCTTGCCGTGTGAGAACGCCTGGTAGCTTTTCAGGAAATCGTCGACGCGGTAGGCGGAGAGATACAGGCGGTTTTCCGGCACGCTCAGCAGCGGCTTGTAGTCAGGCGCCTTGGTGTGCCAATAGAGCTGCATGTTGACGCCGCCGGGCCACTGGATCACCGCGTCGCGGCCGATCGGATCGTCGAAAGGCGCAACCTGCACATCGGCGCCGGCGTCCCTGGCTTGCCGGATGGCGGCGTCCATATCCCTGACCAGAAAACCGTTGCGCTCGGCGCCGAACGGGTACGGGATCGGCGTTTTGAAATCGAACACCGAGAAGCTGCCGGCCGGCGTCAGTATCAGCTGGGAGTAAGTTTCGCTGGGGGTGGGCGTGACGTTGACCAGCACGCGTTCGGTACTGGTGCCGCCGAAGGTTTTCAGGATGCTGTCGACAAAGGCGTCCATCTTGCCGCGTTCGACGTAGACATGGGTGGTGTCATATTGCGGCCCCACGGCAAGAGGCGCCGTATCGGCCGCCCATGATACGGCAGGGAGCAGTAGCGCAAGGGCCGATATCCTCAGCCGACGAGAAGAAATGCCGATAATATGTTGCATGATGACCTCCAGGTAGCGGTTATTTTCCTGAGTGAAGCGTAATTCCCTATGAGCTTTCCCGTCGGCTGAAAAATAAAAACGAAAAACGCAATGTGCGTCGTGAAACATTAAATAAGGGCGATGTTCTGGCGCCTAAGCGAATATCGCGCAGGTGCAAAATATCTCTTTTTATGGGCGTGGAACGGTGGGGCGCCTTTGCCGGCTCAGCCCGCTATCGCTAAGGAATGGCGGTGGTCATGAGGCCCGCTTCGCCGCGTGTTGAGGTGAATCGAGGATAATCCATAACGGTGTTCTCCTAGATGGGATATATCGCATGAGCCAGCTGAGTTTACGGTCTTCATTGCCGTCTAAATATAAATACATCATTAAAAGAATTGCCGCCCATCAAATTTTTATATGACTTGTTGAGTAAATACGAATAAGCGGGGAAAGAGAATATCGCGGCGCCTGACAGGGCTGACGTGGAGCAGAGGTGGTGCTGATCTCAGGGGAAAAAACGGCCTGCCAAAGCAGGCCGTTGGGAGGACGTTACGCCAGATCGAAACGATCGAGCTTCATCACTTTGTTCCAGGCGGCGACGAAGTCGTGGGCGAACTTCTCCTGCGCGTCGGCGCTGCCGTAGACTTCGGCCAGCGCCCGCAGCTGCGCGTGCGAACCGAACACCAGATCGACGCGGGTGCCGGTCCACTTGACCGCGCCGCTGCGGCGATCGCGGCCTTCGAACAGGCCGTCTTCACCGATCGGGTGCCAGGTGGTGCCCATGTCGAGCAGGTTGACGAAGAAGTCGTTGGTCAGCGCCTGCGGCCGCTGGGTGAACACGCCGTGCTGCGTGCCGCCAACGTTGGCGCCGAGCACGCGCAGCCCGCCGACCAGCACCGTCATTTCCGGCGCGGTCAGGGTCAGCAGCTGCGCCTTGTCGACCAGCAGCGTTTCGGCCGGCACGCGGTATTTACCCTTCAGGAAGTTGCGGAATCCGTCGGCGAGCGGCTCCATCGCCTCGAAGGAGTCCACGTCGGTCTGTTCCTGCGAGGCGTCCATGCGGCCCGGGGCGAACGGCACCGTCAGGGTGAAACCGGCGTTCTTCGCCGCCTGTTCCACGCCCGCCGCGCCGGCCAGCACGATCAGATCCGCCAGCGAGACGCGCTTGCCGCCGGTCTGCGCGTCGTTGAAGGCGCGTTGGATGCTCTCCAGCTTGGCCAGCGTCGCGGCGAGTTGCGCAGGTTGGTTGACCGCCCAGTCCTTTTGCGGCGCCAGGCGAATGCGCGCGCCGTTGGCGCCGCCGCGTTTGTCGGAACCGCGGAAGCTGGAAGCGGAAGCCCAGGCGGTGGAGACCAGTACCGACACCGGCAGGCCGGAAGCCAGCACGGCGTTTTTCAGCGCGGCGATGTCCTGCTCGTCGATCAGCGGATGATCGACCGCCGGGATCGGATCCTGCCAAATCAGCTCTTCCTGCGGCACTTCCGGGCCGAGGTAGCGCGCGCGCGGCCCCATATCGCGGTGGGTCAGCTTGAACCAGGCGCGGGCGAAGGCGTCGGCCAACTCTTCCGGATGCTCATAGAAACGGCGCGAAATCTTCTCGTAGGCCGGATCGAAGCGCAGCGACAGGTCGGTGGTCAGCATGGTCGGGCGGCGTTTCTTGTTGGGATCGAAGGCGTCGGGAATGGTTTCGCCGATGTCTTTCGCCACCCACTGGTGCGCGCCGGCCGGGCTTTGGGTCAGCTCCCATTCGTATTCGAACAGGTGGCGGAAGAAGTCGTGGTTCCACTGGGTCGGGGTAGTGGTCCAGGTGACTTCCAGGCCGCTGGTGATGGCGTCTTTGCCAACGCCGGTGCCGAAGGTGCTGTGCCAGCCGAGGCCCTGCGACTCCAGCCCGGCGGCTTCCGGATCGGCGCCGACGTTAGACGCCGGGCCGGCGCCGTGGGTCTTGCCGAAGGTGTGGCCGCCGGCGATCAGCGCCACGGTTTCTTCGTCGTTCATCGCCATGCGGGCGAAGGTTTCACGGATGTCGCGTGCGGCGGCCACCGGATCGGGATTGCCGTCCGGGCCTTCCGGGTTGACGTAGATCAGGCCCATCTGCACTGCCGCCAGCGGGTCCTCCAGATCGCGGTCTCCCGAGTAACGGCTGTTTGGCCCGCCGCTCAGCTCCAGCCAGATCTTCTCAGAACCCCAGTAGACGTCGTCCGGCTCCCAGGTGTCGGCGCGGCCGCCGGCATAGCCGAAGGTTTTGAAGCCCATCGATTCCAGCGCCACGTTGCCGGTCAAGATAATCAGGTCTGCCCAGGAGAGGTTGCGGCCGTATTTCTGTTTGATTGGCCACAGCAGGCGACGCGCCTTGTCGAGGCTGACGTTGTCCGGCCAGCTGTTGAGCGGGGCGAAGCGCTGCTGGCCTTCGCCCGCGCCGCCGCGGCCGTCGCCGATGCGGTAGGTGCCGGCGCTGTGCCAGGCCATGCGGATGAACAGGCCGCCGTAGTGGCCGAAGTCTGCCGGCCACCATTCCTGCGAGTCGGTCATCAGGGCGTGCAGATCCTGTTTGACCGCCGCCAGATCGAGACTGTTGAAGGCATCGGCGTAGTTGAAGTCTTTATCCATCGGATCGGACAGGGGGGAATGTTGGTGCAGCGGTTTCAGGCTGAGCTGATTAGGCCACCAATCCTGATTGGTGGGGCCGTTCTGCGGTGCGGGCTGCTTGCCGCCCGAAAACGGGCATTTGCTTTCAGTTGTCATAATGCGCTCTCTGCTTCCATAAAGGTGCTCCAGCCGCCGGGCGTGGAGCGGTTAACAAGGCATGCGGGTAAGGCTTGCGTCGGGTGTTGCGCTAAATAACTGAACTCAATGGATTCGCATCGCCCCGGCCGCTAACGGGCAAAAGGCGACTCATGGCTAAGCTTAGTCAGCGGTGGCGGAGAGATAAAATAGGAATGAGTGAATATTGTGATAGCTTGCGGCGATTTATGGGTGTGTTATTGATAGTCAACACGCCGTGTTATCGGCGCCGCAGCATAACCTTGAGCACCGCGTCCGCCAGCTTGCCGAACGGCGCGCGCAGGAGGTCGGTAAAACGCCAGCGGCTCTGGATAAAGACGCCTTTGGCGTGGCTCAGCGCCCGAAATCCTTCGATGCCGTGACAGGCCCCCATGCCGCTGGGGCCGATGCCGCCGAACGGCAGATCGTCCTGGGCGAAATGCAGTAGGGTGGCGTTAACGCTGACGTTGCCGGAGGTGGTGCGCGCCAGCAGCCGGTCCCGATCCTCGCCCGGCGGACCGAAGTAGTAGAGCGCAAGCGGGCGCGGCCCGGCGTTGATAACGTCGATCGTTTCATCAAAGGCGGCGTAGGTGCACACCGGCAGCAGCGGCCCGAAGATCTCCTCTTGCATGATCCGGCTGTCGTCGGGGGCGCCGACGATAAGCGTAGGGGCCAGCGTGTTCGGCCGTTCAGACGCCGAGTCCGGGCGGTGGCCGACCGGATGGATTTGCGCGCCGCGCTCCTGTGCGTCGGCAAGCAGCGCTTGCAAGCGGTGGTAGTGCCTGTCGTTGATGATGGCGCCGTAGTCGTCGCCGGTTGGCCCGTCGGGATAAAAGCTTTTAACCGCCGCGTCATAGAGCGCCATGAAACTTGCCAGATCGTCCTGATGAACCAGCAGGTAATCGGGCGCGATACAGGTTTGGCCCGCGTTTGACAGCTTGCCGAACGCCACGCTCTTGACGTTTCTGGCGTTAACCGCGCCGCGCGCCATGACGGCGGGGCTTTTGCCGCCCAGTTCAAGCGTTAACGGCACCAGATGTTTGCCGGCCGCCTGCATGACCTGACGGCCGATCGCCGTGCTGCCGGTGAACACCAGATGGTCGAACGCCAGCTCGCTGAATTTGGCCCCGACGTCCGGCCCGCCGGTCACGACGGCGACCTCATCGACAGGAAAAAGCGCCGCCAGCATCGTTTCGATGAGGCGGCTGGTATGTGGCGTGAGCTCCGAAGGTTTCAGCATCACGCGGTTGCCGGCGGCCAGGGCGGTGGCCAGCGGGATGAAGGTCAACGAGAAGGGATAGTTCCACGGCGCCATGATGCCAATCACCCCCTTGGGCTGATATTGCACATAGGCGCGTGCGGCCTGATACGGCAGGGCGACGTGGCGGCGCTCCGGCTTCATGAAGCGTTTCAGGTTGCGCAGCAGGTAATCGATCGCCTGCACGGTGACCAGAATCTCCAGAATGTCGGTTTCGTAAGGCGAACGGTGGCCGAAGTCCGCGCTGACGGCCGCCGCCAGCGCGGCGCGCTGGGCCAGAATGGCGCTTCGCAAGCGGCGCAGAGCGGCCTTGCGCTGATCCCTCGTCGGCGCGCCGTCGCGCAGGAAGGCGTGGCGCTGGGCGGCAAGCCGTTGCTCCATCGTCGTGGCGGTGTCATCTCCTTGCACTTGAATACTCCTGATGCCGATCGCGTTACTGAGGGAAATACCGCTTGCCGGGCCACTATTGACCTTAAAGTGAACTTTAAACCTATACTCGTTAAACGATCAACGCAAGATCGTCGGCCAACCGGGATGAGGGAGCCAGAGATCCCGGCGCCGTGCGCAGTATAAACCTTCTTTTTTAACCATAGTGTAAATGGGAGAAACGACATGGGTTATGTAACGACCAGCGATGGCGTCGAGATTTTCTACAAGGATTGGGGCCCAAAAAACGGCAAGGTTATCTACTTCCACCACGGTTGGCCGCTGTCCAGCGATGACTGGGATGCCCAGATGCTGTTCTTCGTGAACCAAGGGTTCCGCGTGGTTGCGCACGATCGCCGCGGCCACGGCCGCTCCAGCCAGGTGTGGGAAGGGCACGACATGGATCATTACGCCGATGACGTCGCCGCGGTGGTAAAACACCTGGGCGTGCAGGGCGCCATGCACGTAGGCCACTCGACCGGCGGTGGCGAGGTGGTGCGCTATATCGTGCGCCACGGCGAGGACAAGGTGTCCAAAGCGGTGCTGATCAGCGCGGTGCCGCCGCTGATGGTGAAAACCGACGCCAATCCGCAGGGCACCCCAAAATCGGTATTCGATGATTTCCAGGCGCAGCTGGCCGCCAACCGGGCGCAGTTCTATTATGACGTGCCCGCAGGCCCGTTCTATGGCTATAACCGCCCGGGTGCCAAACCGTCGGAGGCGATTATCTGGAACTGGTGGCGGCAGGGCATGATGGGGGGCGCCAAGGCGCACTATGACGGCATCGTCGCCTTCTCGCAGACCGATTTCACCGAAGATCTCAAGAAGATTGCCATTCCGGTGCTGGTGATCCACGGCGATGACGACCAGGTGGTGCCTTATCAGGATTCCGGCGTGCTCTCGGCCAAGCTGGTGCAAAACGGCACGCTCCATACCTATAAGAGCGCGCCGCACGGCATCCCGACCACCCATGCCGATCAGGTCAACGCCGATCTGCTGGCGTTCGTGAACAGTTAAGCGCGAACAAGCACTTTTGCTCCGCCCTGAGTGGGTGGAGCTTTTTTCATTACGATGAGGAACGGAAATGCAAACGATCCTGGGCGCCAGTGGCCAGATCGCCCAAGAGCTGGCGCGTGAACTGAAGCGCGCGTACACCGATGATTTAAGATTGGTCAGCCGCAACCCGAAGAAGGTCAACGACAGCGATACGCTGGTCGCGGCCGACCTGCTCGATGCACAGCAGACCCTGGCGGCGGTGAAGGGCAGCGACGTGGTGTATTTCGCCGCCGGCCTGCCGCCGGATTCGGCGCTGTGGGAGCGGCAATTTCCGACCATGCTGCAGAATGCGTTGGACGCCAGCCGTACCGCGGGCGTGCCCTTTGTTTATTTCGACAATACTTACATGTATCCGCAGAACGGCGAGCCGCAGACGGAATCGACGCCGTTCTCGCCTCGGGGGCGCAAGGGACGGGTGCGCGCCCTGATGACCGAGAAGGTGCTCGACGAGATGGAGCGCAAGCAGATCCCCGTGCTGATCGGCCGTGCGCCCGAGTTTTATGGGCCGGGAAAAACGCAGAGCTTCACCAATGCGCTGATCGTCGACAGGCTGAAAGCGGGGGAAAAACCGCGCGTGCCGGTTCGCGACGACAGGCTGCGCACGCTGATCTGGACGCCCGACGCCAGCCGTGGGTTAGCCCGGCTCGGCAATACGCCCGACGCGTTCGGCCAGACGTGGCATCTCCCGTGCTGCGACGAGCGGCTCACCTATGCGCAGTTCGCCGCGTTGGCCTGCGAGGTGTTTGGGAAGGACATTTCATATTCCGTCATCGGCAAATGGGCGTTGATCGCCGCAGGGCTGGTTTCATCCGGAGCGCGTGAGATGCGCGAGCTGCTGCCGCGCTACGAGCACGACAACCTGTTCGACTCGACCAAGTTCAAGCAGCGCTTTCCCGACTTCGCCGTCACGACGTATCGCGCCGGGCTGGAAACGATTTGGCGGGAGTGGAAGAACGCGCAAGCGCCGCGTTAAGATGCCCGCCGCGCCAGGGCTAGCCATAGCGCGCTACGCTGGGCTGCCGGCCCACTCGAGCCATTAAGCGAGCCTCGCCCCTCACCGGGCGGGGCTTTTTATTGGCTGCGCGAAAGCGGATCACCAGTGATAGCTGATGCCCATATCGAGCTTGTCCGACGCATCGACGCCGGCCGCGTGCTGCGAAAGGTTATTGAATTCATAGTTAATAAACACCTGCATGTTGCTGTTGAGCAACCAGGTCACCCCCAGCTCCTCGTAGTTCAATAAGTCGGTGTTGCGGCCTGCCCGGGCCTGTATTAAACGGGTATAGCCGATGTTGGGCTGAATATGGTCCGTCAGCCGGTATTTGACGAGCGCTTCATAACTTGACGCCGAGCCGCGGTTAGCGGTTTGTTGTGGGCTGATGGCGTTGTCGCTTTGGGTGAACACGGCCGCAAGAT
Organism: Serratia sp. PL7; assembly: GCF_945957435.1. Lineage (NCBI taxonomy): Bacteria > Pseudomonadati > Pseudomonadota > Gammaproteobacteria > Enterobacterales > Yersiniaceae > Serratia > Serratia sp. PL7. Next base: position 397,476 of record NZ_CAMFLB010000001.1, read on the forward strand.
AGATTTTTTTCGACGCATAGAGAACCCCTTCGGCCAGCGTATCGATGCGTCGGCGATAGCCGGCGGCGTGTTGCTGCCGCTGCGTGGTTTGAGACGCCGAGGCGGCGGCGATGAGGCTGAGCGTCGGCGTCAGCGCATAACGGAACGAAGCGCCGAAGCCGTTGCCGTTTTGTTTGCCCGGCGCTTGCCGATCGTCGCCGTCTTTGAACTGATATTGCAACGCGAGGGCGGCGCGCCGCTGAAACAGGCTGAAAGTTTGGCGGTAGGTGAGCAGGTTATGCGCCCGGCCGCGCATAAAGTTATCGATGTAGTTGTACGCCATTTCCCTAAACAGCGGGGAGCGATCGGTCAGGGCGGTCACATCATAAAGCACGCCCCAGTTGCGGCCGATATCGAGGCTGCCCAGGGTGGCGTTTTGCACGCCGATATAGGCGAGCCGGGTGCTGTTGCGAGTCGCGTCGGCGAAGCTGACGGTATATTCCCAGTGGGCGTAGGCCTGCCAGCGCGGCGCGATCTTTTTTTTGCCTATCAGGCCGAAATAGAGGTAGCTGCGGTCGCCGTCGTCGCGTTCGTTGTGGCCGCTGTAACGTCTGGCGATAATCGTGCCGTAGAAATTCAGGCTGTTTTGCTGCGATCCCGTCAACGACACGGCGAAGGCGCCGCGCGGCAACAGGGCCAGCAGGGGGAACAGCATGCCCGCCGAAAAATAACGAGGATTGCGTTTTATCATGATGGCACCGTCCCTGTGCGCGGCAAGCCCGTGAGCTTGCCGCCCTGGCGAAGTTTAAGCGTGCGTTTCGCGTTTAAAGTAGCTGACGATCCCCTGCGTGATGGCGGTGGCGATTTTATTTCGGAAGGCGGGGGTGCCGAGCAGCCTTTCTTCCTCAGGGTTGGTGATGAAAGAGGTTTCCACCAAGACGGAAGGAATATACGGGGACTTTAAGACCACGAAGGCCGCCTGTTCGGTATTTTTGGCATGCAAGTGATGGATGGGCGCAATATGCTGAATCAGGAGCGAGCCCAGCGCCAGGCTCTCTTTGATCGTTTCCGTCTGCTCCAAATCAAACAGTATCTTCTGCAAATAGCGGTCTTTCTTGATGACGTTGGGGCCGGCGAGATCGTCCGCCGCGTTTTCACTGTTCGATAAGTATTTCGCCATCGCGCTGCTGGCGCCTTTATTGGAAAGCGCAAAAACCGACGCGCCGCAGGCACTGGGGCAGGTAAAGCCGTCGGCGTGGATGGACATGAAAAGATCGGCGCCATGCCGGTGCGCGATCCCCACCCGATCGTACAGCGGAATAAAAACGTCGCTGTCGCGCGTCAGGCGGGCATCGATGCCGTGTCGATCAAGCTGTGCACGCACATTTCTGGCGATCTCCAGAACGACATGTTTTTCCAGCGAACCGGTGTGGCCAATGGCGCCGGAGTCGATGCCGCCATGACCGGGATCCAACATGACCAGGAATCGTTTTCGCGCCCCCTGAGGGCCGTTCTGCTTTTTGGGACGTGGCAGGCCGTGGGCGTGAGCCAGCGGGGAAACGGCGCCGTTCAGCGCCAGGGCCGCCAACCCTGCCAACATCATTCTGCGGCGAGATAACCGGGTGTTCAAAAGGTCCGTCTTAGCCATAAGGTTAACCAGCATAAAAGGAAAGGGTGTTTTTGTTATAACATAACAATTTCACGCGCCGGCGGGGTTGTCTGTTAGCGGCTGTTACTTTTAATGTCATTCCTTAAATTCACTGGTTTTTTATACTGCATTTATTTTGTTTATTGAATGTTTGTATTGATATTAATTTGTTTTGCATTTGTTAATTCTTATTTTGACACACTATTTAATCTAATATTTCAAATGAGATTTATTCTCCTCTTTAACTGATATGTTATAACGTAAATATTAAAACGGATAAAAAGCGGGGTCTTTGCCGCCGGCATGAAGCTACTCACGTTTTTGGAGCGTTAACATGACTTTTAAACACCAGGAAAAAGAGACACTAAATATATTCGCCGTTCTCGCGGTCTCGTTAAGCACGGTCATCGCCATGCTCGACAGTACCATCGCCAACGTGGCATTGCCGGTTATCGCCAAAGATTTCGGCGTTTCCGAATCGGCCTCCATCATGATTATTAATGCCTACCAGTTTGCCGTTGTCGCCTCTTTGATGCCCTTCGCGGCGCTGGGCCGCGCGGTGGGCAATAAAAAGATCTTTATAACCGGGGTGGTGCTGTTCGCTTTTTCATCCTTGGGCTGCGCGCTGTCCACGACGCTGTCGATGCTGACGGCATTCAGGGTGATACAGGGCTTCGGCGCGGCGGCGGTGCTCAGCGTCAATGCGGCGCTGATCAAGGAGATATACCCGGAAAGGCTGCTGGGGCGCGGTCTGGGGATTAATGTGATGGTGGTGTCGGTTTCCGCCGCCGCCGGGCCGTCCATCGCCTCGGCGATACTTTCTCAGACGAGCTGGAACTGGCTGTTTACCATCAATGTTCCCATCGCCTGCCTGTCGCTGCTGCTGAGCCTGATCTTCCTGGCCCCCCGCGAGCGGCGCAGCGTTGGATTCGACAGCGGCGGGGCTCTGTTGGTGTTTGTGCTGTTCATCGCTTTCTCGCTCAGCACGATGAGTATGACCACCCACCATCTGCCGGCGGCGGCGCTCAGCTTTGCGGTATTCGCCGGGCTGGCCGGGTGGCTGTACATCAATCAGAAAAGAAAGGCCAACGCTGCGCTGATCCCGATCGCGATGCTGCATAACCCGACGCTGTCATTGTCTTTGCTGATGTCGATGCTGTCTTACAGCACCCAGCTTTTGGCTTTTGTATCGCTGCCTTTCTATTTCCACAATGTCCTGCAAAGAAACGTGGTGGACATCGGTCTGCTGCTGACCGCCTGGCCGCTGGCCACCATGGCGTCTTCGCTGATTTCCGGCGATTTGGCCAAGAAATACGATCCCAATCTTGTTGCCCTCTCGGGCCTCGCCTGTCTGCTGGCAGGCATGCTGCTGATGGCCAATTTGCCCAGCGATCCGTCGAATGGGGCGATCGTATGGCGCGTGGCGCTGTGCGGCATCGGTTTCGGCCTTTTTCAATCACCGAACAACCTGCTGATCATGACCTCTGTGTCCCATGAAAACAGCAGCATCGCCAGCGGCCTGTTGGGCAGCTCCCGATTGATCGGGCAAATCGTCGGTTCGGCGTTAGTGGCGATTTTCTTCAATATGCGCGGCGCGCAAGCGACGAATATCAGTTTAATGGCGGGGGCGGCATTCTCGTTCCTTTCTCTGGTCGTGAGCTATATGCGCTTCAAGTCCGCCGTTACGTTAAAAACCAGCAAATAGAAGCACGAGGTTTCCCATGCGATTTATCCCATTAGTGCCGTTGGTTATCGGGATGGCGGCGTTTTCCCTTGCCGGCTGTACGACCTACCACGACGTGGCATTGCAACAAAAAGAGGCGGGGCTCAATAGCCCGTATTACCTGCTGCAGCCGCCGGTCTATGTCGGCGACCAGTTGAAATATGGCCTGAAGGACGGCAGCGGCGGCGAGCTGACGGTGGCGAAGGTTGAACCTAAAGACATCGTCGCCGACAGCGGAAAAATCATTCCCCTGGCAGAGCTTTCTTTCCTGCAACGAAAAGACCTTTCCACGGGAAAAACCGCCGCGTTGGTTGGCGGCGGCGCGGTAGCCACCACGGCAATCGTCTTTGTGGCCGGGATAACCATTATGGCAGCAGGCATCGCCGCGTCGGCCTAATACAGCCCATCGACGCGCGCCGCCGAGCGTGCGCGCAGGAGGCACCATGTGCGTAACAGTGAAATTTATCGCCACCGCGCTGCTGGCCCTATTTGCCTTGCCGACGGTGCCTTGCGCCGGCGCCAGCCTGCCGGCGGCGGCCGAGCCGTTGCAAAGCGCGGCGACGCAAACGCTGCCCGGCAGCTACCCGCGGATCGTCATCACCGGCAACTGCCCCTTCGGCGTGATCCTGGCGAACGAGGCGGCCTATCGGCACGTCGTCGGCGTGGGGCCCTGGGCGTTCATGCATGCCGATAGGCATGTGTTGAAGGACATGAAGCCGGATATCGGCAGGATCACGTCCGATTTCATCAATAAAGACTATCGGGTCAACATGGAGTCGTTAATGAATCTGCGGCCCGACATCATTTATTACTACGGCAAAAGCCAGGACGATCGGCTGGAAAGGGCGGGCGTGATGACGGTCGATCTGGACGCCGGCGGGAAGACCAAATACCAGCCGATGGTCACCCAGGTGTATTGGGAAAATACCTTCGCCGACACACTCGGCCTGCCGCGTACGCATAAATTCAAAGACGCCTGGGAAAAGACCCTGAAACAGATCCGCCCCTATGCCGCCGCCATCCGCGCGCAGCACGTCAGGGCGTTGTATCTCGAAGAAAGCGACGGCAGGCAGCTGAAGGTGAGCGGCCCGCATACCTACGGCGACACCTACCTGAAAATGGCCGGCATGGACAATGTCGCCGGGGATTTGCCGGTAAAAGGGGATGCCGGCAGGTACATCAACGTTTCGATGGAGCAGATCATGGCCTGGGATCCGGATGTGATTTTCGTGGTGTTCGGCAGCGCCAAAGCACTGCTGCGCGGGGGGATCCCCGGCCAGGCGTGGGAGACGCTCAGGGCGGTGAAAAACGGCAAGGTTTTCTCGACGCCGGTGGGCATTCACAACTGGGGGGGCCTGTCGGCGGAAACGTCACTGTTGCCGCTGTTTATGATCAACCGGTATGCCCCTGAAGACATTAGCGACAAAACGCTGCGGGAGGAGACGCGTCGCTATTATCAGACGATGTTCTCTTATGCGATCCCGGACCGGTTGCTGGATGAGGTGCTGGCGCAACGCTAGTGCCACGGTTGAATAGCGTGAGTTCGTTGGAGGAGCTTGGGGATGCCGGGCAGAGGAAAATATGTGGCGATCATGGCGGGATTGTTTATTTCGCTCTGTGTGGTCGCCTTCGCATCGCTGTTTGCCGGCCGCTACGCCTTGTCGGCCCATGATGTGGTGCAGATTTTATGGCAGGGGAACATGCCGGGGGAAAACCAGGCCCGCTACTCGGTGATTTTTAACCTGCGCGCGCCGCGGGTGGTGGCGGTGATGCTGGTGGGCGGTGGGTTGGCGGTCGCCGGTGCGACCTTTCAGGCGGTGCTGAAAAACGCGCTGGCCAGCCCGGACGTGCTGGGCACCTCTTCCGCCTCCGCCTTTGGCGCTGCGCTGGGCATTTTGTTGAGTTTGCCTTTTGCCCTGAGTTCCCTGCTGTCGTTTCTTTTCGGCGTGGTGAGCTTGCTGCTGGTGCTGGGCATCTGCCGCCTCAAACGCCGGCAGGATGCACTCACCACGATTTTGTCCGGCATGATTATCGCGTCGCTGTTTATCGCGTTTGTCTCGGTCATAAAATATGTCGCCGATCCGCAGGATACCTTGCCGGCGATCGTCTTCTGGCTGATGGGCAGCTTCGCTTCGGTAGCGAAAGCGCAGGTTTATTGGCTGATCCCGCTGTTTGCGGCGTGTTACCTGACTATCTACCGGCTCAGGTGGAACATGAACATTCTCTCGCTGGGAGACGACGAGGCGCGCATCGCCGGCCTGAATCCGCCTCGGCTGAAGATCCTGTTGCTGATCGCCGCCTCTTTGCTGGTTTCCGCCTCGGTGAGCTTGGCCGGCGTGGTGGGGTGGGTCGGCTTGGTGATCCCGCATTTGGTGAGAAGCGTGTTGGGGTATAACCACGGCCGCCTGATCCCCGCTTCGGCGCTGAGCGGGGCGCTGTTTTTGCTGGTGATCGACAATATCGCCAGAGGGGCCACCTATGCTGAAATCCCGATCGGCATCCTGACCGCGCTGATCGGCGCGCCGCTTTTCGCTCTCCTTTTTATTACGAGCAGCAAACATGATCACAGTTAACCAGCTGACCCTGGGTTTCAAGGGGCGAGAACCCCTTCTCGACAACGTCAGTTTTCATCTGGCGCGGGGCGAGATCCTCAGCGTGCTCGGGCCGAACGGCGCCGGTAAAACCACGTTGCTGAGACACATCGCGGGCCTGTGCCGGCCCCTGTCTGGCGGGTGCAAGATCGGCCTGGTCGACAATCGGCCCGCCCGGTTGGCCTATGTGCCGCAGGCGAAAACGCCGCATTTCGCTTATGGGGTACTCGATTTTGTCACTTTCGGCTGTGCCCGCCAGGCGGGGTGGTTCGCCAGGCCGCGGCGGCAAGATGTCGCCAAGGCGCAGGCGGTGTTGCATGCGCTGGAGATCGCGCCGCTGGCGCAGAAAAATATCAACCAGATCAGCGGCGGGGAACTGCAGATGTGTTATTTCGCCAAGGCGCTGGCGGCGGACCCCGACGTCATGATCCTCGACGAACCGGAGTCGAACCTGGATTTTTACAATCAGGCTAAAATGATCGAGATGCTCTGGCGCCTCGCCAAAGAGCGGCAGATGACGATCGTGCTGAATACGCATTTTCTGCATTATGCCGACCGCATCTCCGACAAGTGCCTGCTGATGAACCAGCGACAGTGCATGTTTGGCGATAAAAACGCCTTGCTGCAAGAGGATATCCTGGAGCGTTACTTCCAGGTACCGGTGAGAAAGTGCCGGTACGAATATGCCGGCGTCAGCGAAGAAACGTTCATTGTCGCGCTACCGCACCCCGCTTGAGCGCCGCCAGCGCGAGGGTGATTGAGGGATATCCCTCATTGCGGCCCCGCCGGCGGTTATTTAAGCTGAAAGAGAAATGCAACGGTGAATATGGAGATAATCATGACTGATTCAGTATCCAACGATCGTAATCCCACCCCGGATGTGGCGGAAGACAACGCATTCTTCCCATCGCCTTACTCCCTCAGCCAGTACACCTCGTCCAAAACCGACTTCACGGGTGCCAGCTACCCGAACGCCTATCGCGGCGGCAAGTGGAAGGTGCTGATGATCGCCTCGCAGGAGCGTTACCTGCTGATGCAAAACGGCAAGTTCTTCTCCACCGGCAACCATCCGGTCGAGATGCTGCTGCCGATGTATCACCTGGATCTCGCCGGTTTCGAGATCGACATCGCCACGCCGTCCGGCGATCCGGTGAAGCTGGAGATGTGGGCGTTCCCGCATGAAGATGAAGCGGTCAAGGCCACCTACGAGAAGTACCGCAGCCAACTCAAGCAGCCGAAAAAGTTGACGGAAGTGGTGAAGGATCTGGATGGCGGCAACTACCTCGGCGTTTTCATTCCCGGCGGCCACGGCGTGCTCAATGATATCCCGTTCAGCGAAGAGGTGAAAAAGACCCTGCACTGGGCGCATGACCACGATCGCTACGTGATTTCGCTGTGCCACGGGCCGGCCGGTTTGCTGGCGGCGGGCATCGGCGAGAACAAAGAGGATTTCCTCTATCGTGGCTATGAGATGTGCGTGTTCCCGGACTCGCTCGATACCGGCGCCAACATCGACATCGGCTATATTCCCGGTCCGATGCCCTGGCTGGTGGGCGAACGCCTGCGCGAGCGGGGCGTGAAGATCGTCAACGCCGACATCACCGGCAAGGTGCATAAAGATCGGCGCCTGCTGACCGGCGACAGCCCGTTGGCTTCCAACAACCTCGGCAAACTGGCGGCAGAGACGCTGCTGGCCGACGTCGCCACGCGATGAGCGACGAGATCGCGCAGCACGCTTTCCAGACGGCGCTGGCGATGGACCACGAGCGAACCCTGTCCGCCATTCAGGGGCGGGTTCGCGCCTTTGCCGCGCCGTTCGGCTTCGATCGCTTTGTGCTGTTTTCCGCTTCCGCCACGGCGGAAGCGGGGATCGAGCATATCTATTGGGTCGAAGGCGACTGGTTCGGCGACGGCGAGGCGGTCGATGCGCTGACCTACGTGCGGCACTGCCCGGTGACCCGGCACATGCTGCGGGCCAGCGAGCCGTTCTTCTGGACCAAAACCCGGGCGCAGCAGGGCGAGCGCTACCGGGTTGTGCGCACGCCGCGCGGCGCCGGTCTGCACGGCGTGCAGATCCCGGTGTTCGGCCCCGCCGGCCTGGAGGGCGCCGTCAGCCTGGGGGGCGAGCGCATCGACACCTCGCCGCCGGTGCGGCTGGCGCTGTCGCTCGTGGGTTCGGCGGCCTTTCTGGCGGCGCGGCGGCTGTTCGAACCGGCAGCCGGTGAGGGGGGGAGCCGGCTGTCGGCGCGCGAGCGCGAAGTGCTGAGCTGGACCGCCATTGGCCGGCGGCAGGCGGATATCGCCGCGATGCTCGGCCTGTCTGAACGCACGGTGGAAAACCACCTGCGCCGCATTCGCCAACGCCTTGGCGCCGCCACCACCGCGCAGGCGATCGGCGTGGCGATCCGCCTGGGGGAGATCGCCCCCGAGCGCCGTTAGCCCGTCGCCATTTGCTGCAGCAACCATTCGCGCAGCGCAATGATATCGGGGCGCTGCGCGGTCTCTTCGGTGGCCACCAGATAGTAGTTGGCGCCGGGTAACGACATCTCGAACGGCGCGGCCAGCACGCCGCGCTGCAACAAATCGCGCGCCAGCAGCCGGCTGGCGATCACCACCCCCTGGCCCGCCACCGCCGCCTGCAGCGCATGGGTTTCGTCGCTGAAGGTCAGCCCGGCTTCCACGTTCAACCCTTCCGGCCCGTAGCGCCGTCGCCAGTTTTCCCAGGTCGGCGCATCGGCGGGCACCTGCCGATGTTCCACGTGAAACAGCGTTACCCGCTGCAAATCCTCGATGCGCTCCAGCGCCAGGGCCGGGCTGGCCACCACGATAAAACGATCCTCATGCAGCAAGGTGCAGTGCAGATCGCTTTCCGGTGTTTCGCGGTAGCGGATGGCGACGTCCACGGTGCGCTGGCTGAGATCGACCCGCTCGACGCTGGTGTGCAGGCGCAGATCGATGGCGGGAAACTCCACCTTGAAATCGGCCAGGCGCGGCACCAGCCAGTGGGTGAGAAAATTGGAGGTGGTGGTGACGGTCAGCGCCGGCGGATGCTGGGCGCGGGTGATTTGGGCGACGGACTGCTCCAGCGCGGCGAAGGCGCGCTGGGTGCCGGCATACAGGATCTCGCCGGTCTCGGTCAGGCTGACGCCCTGCGCGCTGCGCTCGCACACCCGGCATTCCAGCACCGACTCCAGCAGCTTGATCTGGTGGCTGACTGCCGTCGCGCTGACGCCCAGCGCTTCGGCGGCATGTTTAAAGCTGCGGCAGCCGGCCACGGCGTGGAAGGCGCGCAGCGCGCCCAGCGGCGGCAAACGGGTTTTTCTCATGGCTGAATTATTCTCATCCAAGGCTGAAAACTATGAGTTTGTCTGAGCGATTATACAAGAGATAGGCTACTGACATGTGAACAGGGAAATGAATTTATTTCATCATTTCCATCATGTCGGGAGTGAACGATGAGCCTTTATATCAACAACGGTGCCCTGGGCGCCATGGCACACACGGGAGCGGCGGCGAGCGCCCTGGCGCTCAGCGTGCCGGCCGCGGCAGGCGCCTTGCTGCTGAAGACCGAAAATCTGCTGGGCATCGGCGCGACCCTGATGCTGCTAACGGCATTGGCGCTGGCGTTTCTCGGCGGCGCCGCACTGGCCCGTCTACGGCCGCTGCGGAACCGGCCTGCGCTGGCGATTCTTCGCTACGGCTTTTTACTGGCAGCGGTGGGGTGGCTATTGACGCTGCTGATGCTGTTCGGCGGCCATGATTGGCCGGCCCTGCTGCTGGGCATCGCCCTCGGCGGCCTGGGGCAGGGCGTCGCCTACCGCACGGCAGTGGGGGAGAAAGCGGCGTTCGCCGTGGCGTGCAGGCTGACGACGGTGGTGACTATCGTGGCCGTAGTGATTGCCGCTTCGCTGGTGCAAACCTATGCCGCGCCGGGGATAAAGGGAGCCTGTTTCGCGCTGGCGTTGCTTGTCGACCTGGCGCTGCTGGGGGCATTGATGGCGCGGGTTGCGGAGCGGGATGGGGCCTGAGACATTGCGGAGGGATAAAGGCCTGCCTGGGGGCGGGCCTTTTGGTGCTTGTGGAGATTGTTGAGTAGGTGATCCGCCGGGGCAGTTTTGTGCCAGGAGCGGACACCGTAAAAACCAAGCATATTGATTACTTAGCGGCAGTTCAGAATCACGAAAAGCACATTAAAGATTGGCACGAGGTATCAGTAGAGCTTACAGTTGCTGCCATAATTTTTACCAAGCAATTGGGGGGGGAATGGCACGCCGAATTGAATTGCAGGGCATAGCTAATGCTCTTAATGAGAGCTTTGTGAGCCGTAACAACGATTTTAAAGGATACTGGGCTATTGGTCAGTTAAAGTTATTGGCTATCAATAACAAACTCACTACGATAGATTTTTTCCTTACTCCCCCTAAAAGCTTACCGCACTTTAATCTGAGACATTATGTTGAACTCCACTATGTAGGCATGCTTGGACATTTGTTAAGAAAGCAACAAATTCCTGATATTTGGGTCAGTGAAGCTAGTATTACGCTCGATTTTAACGTTAATGCTAAACACGAGCAGTTGAATAAATGCTCAACCGCAGGTGAGCCTTTTCAGTGCCGTTGTCAGATAATTGATGACACTGGTCGCTGTTACTCTTCGGTTGTTTATGGTCGGAGCCAAGTTCACTCATCTGTAAAAGAACTAAAACGACTCGAAAAATAACTGTATAAAAATCAGCTGAAGTTCCACTCCTCGCTCATAGCGGATTTTCTCTCCAAGTGCTGGTCCGCCTGGCGCCAGAAGCGAACTATCGTTTTGCCATACCAAATAAGCCTCAGTGCGATGAAACAAATACCGACGCAGGCTGCGCGGGCGGAATGGCGAAGTGACGCTGCATACGCTTTATCTCCTCTGCCGGTGGCAGGCCAAACAGACGCTTGAATTCGCGGTTAAATTGCGATGGGCTTTCATAGCCAACGGCGTAACTCGCGGCGGCGGCGGTGATTTGTTGGCGCACCATCAGCATCCGTGCCTGGTGCAGGCGTACCGATTTCACATACTGCATTGGCGGCATCTGCGTTATCGCCTTGAAATGGCTATGAAAGGTTGGCACGCTCATGCCGGCCATCATCGCCAGCTGTGTCAGCGTTAACGGCTCCGCGTAAGCGGCATGGATGTGCTGCAACGCTTTACCGATTTTGCCAAACTGCCCCTGCAAGGCCAGCGCGGCACGCATTGCATTGCCCTGTGCGCCTGTCAGCACGCGGAAATAAAGCTCACGCACCCGCGCCGGGCCGAGGATCGCCGCCTCAAGTGGGTTGGTCAGGACGTCAAGTAAGCGAAGTACGGCCATTTTTACCGCGCTGTCCATGGGGCTCGACATCATGCTTTGCGGCGCGACGGGAGGATGCGGGGCGCCATGCTGTTCAATCTGCAACATCAGTTCCGCGGCAAGCTGAAAATCCAGATGCATATAAATCGCCAGCAGCGGATGTGCTGCCGACGCGTCGGTTTCCATCACAAACGGCACCGGCACCGAAACCGCCAGGTAGTGCTGCTCATCATATAAATAGGTCTGTTGACCGAAATAGCCGCGTTTGCTGCCCTGGCAGACGATCACGATCCCCGGATCGTAAAGCACCGGCGTTCTGGCAAGCGGGCGATCGGAACGCAAAATTCGCACATCAGGTAGGGCAGTGAGGTTGTATCCCTCTTGCACCGCAAGTCTATTCATCAGTGCAATCATGTCGGACATCCCACCACCTCATAAAATCAGGCAAGAAAAAGAGAAAATACGGCCTAAAAATACGGCAGGGAAGAGAATACCATGCAACCTTCATGGTTCATGGGAGTTCTTTTTATGGCATCTGCAAAAACGATTTTAATTACCGGCGTCAGCAGTGGCTTTGGTCAGGCGCTGGCGCGAGAAGCCCTCGCCGTGGGGCATCGGGTTGTAGGGACGGTGCGCAACAGCGAAGCACTGCAGGCTTTCGCCGCGCTCGATACGCAGCGGGCTTTTGGCTATCTGCTTGATGTCACGGACGATGAACGTATTGATGAGGTGGTTGGAGAGATAGAGTCCGCCGTCGGTCCGATAGATGTGCTGGTGAACAATGCCGGTTACGGCCATGAAGGCATTCTGGAAGAATCCCCGCTTGCAGAGCTGCGCCGCCAGTTTGACGTCAATGTGTTTGGCGCGGTGGCGATGATCAAAGCCGTGCTACCGGGCATGCGCCAGCGCCGTCGCGGCCACATTATCAATATCACCTCAATGGGCAGTTTCATTACCTTGCCCGGTATCAGCTATTACTGCGGCAGCAAATTTGCACTGGAAGGAATATCAGAAACCTTAAGTAAAGAGCTTGCCCCGTTCAACCTACACGTGACCGCCGTGGCGCCCGGTTCGTTTCGAACGGACTGGGCCGGGCGTTCAATGGTACGCAGCCCTCGCCGTGTCCCTGACTATGACGCGCTATTTGAACCTGTTCGTCAGGCGCGCCAGGAAAAAAGCGGCAAGCAACTCGGCGATCCGGTTAAGGCGGCTCACGCCATGCTGGCATTGATCGAGAGCGGGAACCCGCCCACGCATCTGTTGTTAGGCAGTGACGCATTAAGTTTGGTGCGGCAAAAGCTCGAGGCGCTAGGTAAGGAAATTGAACAATGGGAGAAACTCACCCGTTCAACGGATGGCTGAACGGTGTCGGGTAGAGAGAGTGTAGGGGATCACCGATTATGATCCGCCCAACAGCAAAAAGCCCGCTCAGGTTTCCCTGAGCGGGCTTCTCTAAATATGGCTCCTCTGACTGGACTCGAACCAGTGACATACGGATTAACAGTCCGCCGTTCTACCGACTGAACTACAGAGGAATCGTGTGAACGGGGCGAATAATAGCGAGGCGCCGTCGGCATGTCAAAGGCGGATTACACATTCTGTGACTGTTTGCTTACAGAATGCGCAACCCGTTGAGTTTTTTGGCAGATTTAGCCCTCGGGCGCCCGCTGCAGGCGCAGCTGATAGCGGTAAACGCCGGCGGTGAGCAGGTAATCCCGGTGCACGCTCGGGCTCCAGGAATCGTCGCCGCCCACCCCCATATGGAAGCCGTCCAGATGCAGCCAGGTGCCTGCTTCCGGCTGCAGCAGATGCTGGTGGCTGCAGGCCATCAGCTGTTGCAGGCCGTAGCGGCTGAGCGAGAAGTGGAAGCGGCCGTCGATGCGCCAGCCGCCGTAGCGCAGGCTGCGGGTGTCGCAGCGCAGGCCGTTCTCGCCGGGGAAAATATACGGCGTGTGCAGATCCGCCAGCGGCAGGCGCCAGCGCCCGTGTTGCGCGGCCAGGCAGCGATCCGGGTAGTTCTCGTGCGGGCCCAGGCCCAGCCATTCCGCCTGCGGCTGCACCGTCGCCAGTTGGCAGTGCAGGCCGATGCGCGCCGGCGGCGGCAGGGCGTCGGCCACCTCGACCTCCACGTTCACGCTCACCGCGCCCAACGCGTCGAACAGCCACTGTTTGCGGCTGATCAGCAAAATCTCCCCGTCCACGCCGAACTGGTGTTCGCTCACCACCTGCACGCCGTTTTGCAGCGCATCCGCCTGCAGCCGCGTGCAGCGCTCCTCCAGCCGGTACAGGCCCGCCAGCTTCCAGCGTTCGACCCAGGCGTTGGGATCGATATGGTCCGCTTCGCTGACGCCGATGTCGTTATCGATCGGCGCGCGCGCAAAGCCGTCGCGCAGCGGCGTCAGCAGCTGCGGCTGTTCATTCTGCCACCACTGCGTCAGGTGGCCGCTGCTGCGCTCGAAGCGCCAGCGCTGGTCGCCGTGGGTGAGCGTCAGCCCCTGCTCGTCTTCAGTCAGTGTGGGCGGCAGGCCCTGCGCCGGCGGCGGGGCGGGATGCAGCGCGCGCGGCACCCGCCACTGATCCCAGGCGCAGCGGTGGTGCGCTTCGGACCAGTCGGTGGCCTGCGGCTGCACCACCTCCACGTTCAGCCACAGCTCGCCGGGCTGATGCAGCATCGGCAGCCGGTCGAGCAGGGTGAAGCGAGTGCTGCCCTGCGGCGGCAGCGCCAGATCGAAGCTGCCGCTGGCGCGCTCCACGCCGTCCAGCTCCAGCCGCCAGTTGAGCTGTTCGTTGTCGGTGTGGCGGAACAGGTAATCGCTGGTGACGGTCAGCGTCAGCGAGGCGGCGTCGAAGGCGAAGCGGAACAGCTGCTGGGCCCGCTGCGCTTCGAACAGTGCCGGGTGTGGGGTACGATCCGCGAACACCAGCCCGTTCAGGCAGAACTGGCGATCGTTGGGGGAGTCGCCGAAGTCGCCGCCGTAGGCCCAGAACTCTTGGCCGCGCTCGTCGCGTTTGATCAGCGCCTGATCGACCCAGTCCCAGACAAAGCCGCCCTGCAGGCGCGGATGTGCATGGAACGCGCGCCAGTAGCGCTCGAAACCGCCGAAGCTGTTGCCCATTGCATGGGCGTATTCACACAGGATCAGCGGGCGCTGTTCCTCCGGCAGGCCGATCCACTTGCCGATCGCCCATTTAGGCACCGCCGGGAACGGCTGATCCTGATCCACTCGCGCATACATCGGGCAGATGATGTCGGTAGCGGCGGTGTCGGCGCCGCCGCCTTCATATTGCACCGGGCGGGTCGGATCCTGGCTTTTCACCCAGCGGTACAGCGCGTCGTGGTTTACGCCGTGGCCGGACTCGTTGCCCAGCGACCAGATAATGATGCAAGGGTGGTTGCGATCGCGTTGCACCATGCGGGTGACGCGCTCGCTCATTGCCGGCAGCCACAGCGGATCGTCAGCCAACCGGTTCATCGGCTGCATGCCGTGGGTCTCGATATTGGCTTCGTCCACCACGTACAGCCCGTAACGGTCGCACAGCCGGTACCACAGCGGGTGATTGGGGTAATGCGAGCAGCGCACCGCGTTGAAGTTGTGCTGCTTCATCAGCAGGATGTCGTGGCGCATCGTCGCCTCGTCCATCACCTGGCCGTGGCGCGGATGATGCTCGTGGCGGTTAACGCCGCGGATCAGCAGCGGCTGTCCGTTGAGCTTCAGCAACCCGCCGCTGATTTCTACCTGACGGAAGCCGACGTCATAGGCCTCCACCTCGATAATCTCCCCCTCGGGCGAGAGCAGGGCGACGGTGGCGCGATACAGCGCGGGCGTTTCGGCGCTCCACAGCGCCGGGCGTTCCACCGGCAGGCGCAGCGTGGCGCGATCGTCATAGGCGCCGCGCTCGTCCACGATCTCGCTGCCGAGCGGCTGGGTGCGTTCGGCCACCCGCGCGCCATCGCGCCACAGCTGAACCTGCACCTGCAGCGGGCCGGGCCGGTTGGCGCGCGCCGTCACCACCAGTTCGCCGCGGGTAAAGCTGTCATGCAGCGGCGTGGTGATGCGCACATCACTCAGGTGCGCGGCGGGTTTGTGCAGCAGGCTGACGTCGCGGAAGATGCCGCTCATGCGCCACATGTCCTGATCTTCCAGATAGCTGCCGTCGCACCAGCGCAGCACCATCACCGCCAGCCGGTTTTCACCCGGCCGCAGCCACGGGCTGAGATCGAACTCCGCCGGCAGGCGGCTGTCCTGCGAATAGCCGACCCAGTGGCCGTTGCACCATAAATAGAACGCCGAGTTGACGCCGTCGAAGATAACGCGCGTCTGGCCGGCGGCCAGCCAGGCCGGATCGACGCTGAAGGTGCGCGAGTAGCAGCCGGTCGGGTTGTCTTCCGGCACGCGCGGCGGATCGACCGGGAACGGGTAGCGCACGTTGGTGTAGATCGGCGCATCGTAGCCGGCGAGCTGCCAGTTGCCTGGCACCGTCAGCGGGGCGGCGTCCGGCAGATCCTGCTGCAGCCAGCCTTCCAGTGCCGCCTCTGGGCGCGGGAAATAGCTGAAGCGCCACTCGCCGTTCAGCGACCGGCGGCTGGCGCTGGGGGCATCGTCGCGCGCGTCTTCCACCGTGCGCCAGCTGGCGAACGGCGGGTGAGCGTCCAGCCGGCGGTAGTGGGTGCAGGCCGGGTTTTGCCAGTCACGGCGGGCGAGGATCTCGGTCAGGGAAGCAAGGGGCGCAGCGGGCATCGGCGATCGTCCTGTCGGCTAGGTGATGCTCACCAAGATGCTGACCGGCGCATAAAAAGTAAAGCGGTTACACGCAACCTTGCAAGGGCGATCAAATAACCGTTAATGCGGTTCGCCGGCGCGGTAGATCCGCTGTGGGCGGCCGACCTTGCCGTAAATGATCTCGGCGCGCAGCTGCTGCGCGGCGGTGCAAAACTCCAGATAACGGCGCGCAGTGGTGCGGCTGAGCCCCATTTTTTGCGCAACGCTTTCAGCGGTGTGGCGCGCGGCGGGTTCGGCAAACAGCGCGCGGACCTTGCCCAGCGTCAGCTCGTCGATGCCGGCGGGCAGCGCCGCCTGCTGTTCGCCGCGGGCGTAGGTGTTGAACATCTCGTCGATGCGGCGCTGGTTGAGGCGCGCTTTGTCCTTCAGCGCTTCGCGGCGTTGGCTGAAGCGCTGCAGGGTCTGGCTCAGCCGGTCATAGGCCACCGGTTTGATCAGGTAGTCGAACACGCCGTAACGCAACGCCTCGGCCACGGTGGCCATGTCGCTGGCGGCGGTGATGAACACGATGCCGCCGTGATACCCGCTCAGCGTCAGTTCGCGCAGCAGGGTGATGCCCTGGCCATCGGGCAGAAAGTTGTCCAGCAGGATCAGGTCCGGCTTGAAGCGCTCGGTCATGGCGCGCGCCTGCGCCAGGGTGCCGGCCAGCCAAATCTGGCGGCAGCCGCCGTTCTGGCGGATAAACTCCGCGTGCATTTCCGCCAGCGGCGTTTCGTCTTCAACGATCAGGATGTTCAGCCATTCCATAATGAAACCTACTATTGCAATCAAGATGCTAAATGAATGTAAGTAAACTGCGGCGCCAAATAAAGATTATCTCAATAATAAACACCATAAGATTAATTAAGCAAATAAAGAACATTAAATAACTTATTAACCGGGATTGGTTTGTGAAATAGGTCAATAATCGGCGTTTTTTTTCTGTTTACCATTGCTTTATCGAACGCGAAACGGCGTTTATCTCCATGGTTTTTAAGGTTTTAATTATCCTTGTTGATGTTAATTAAAATGCTTTTTTGTATTTAATTTGTTGTTTGTCAGTTAACCCAGAGAGCGTGTTATGTTAGGCGATGCCGTATTTAATCGGGTAAAGCGATCGGATCATAAAGCGATTTCGGAAATAAGCGCCTTCTTGCGCAGTAACGATCTGAATATCGACACCACGGTTGAAATATTTATTACCGTTACCCAGCACGACAAATTGGTCGCCTGCGGCGGCATCGCCGACAATATTATCAAATGCGTTGCCATCAGTCCGCTGATGCGCGGCGAAGGGTTGGCGCTGGCGCTGGCGACCGAGCTGGTGAACCTGGCCTACGAGCGCCATCACACCCAGCTGTTTATCTACACCAAGGTGCAGAACGAGCCGCTGTTCCGCCAGTGTGGTTTCTATCCGATCGCCACCGTGCCGGGCATCGTGGTGCTGATGGAAAACAGCCCGTGCCGCCTGAAGCGCTACGCCGCCCAGCTGGCGAGCCAGCGCCGGCCGGGCGACACCATCGGCAGCATCGTGATGAACGCCAACCCCTTCACCCGTGGGCATCAGTATCTGGTGCGTCAGGCGGCCAAACGCTGCGACTGGCTGCACCTGTTTCTGGTGAAGGAAAACACCTCGCGCTTCAGCTATGAAGACCGCCGCCGGCTGGTGCTGGCCGGCACCGCCGATATTCCCAACCTCACGGTACACGAAGGCTCGCAGTACGTGATCTCGCGCGCCACCTTCCCCTGTTACTTCATCAAGGATCAGGGCGTGGCCGACGACTGTTACACCGAAATCGATCTGAAGATCTTCCGCCAGTATCTGGCGCCCGCGCTGGGCATTACCCACCGCTTCGTCGGCAACGAGCCGTTCTGCGCGGTAACCGCGAAATACAACCGCGACATGCGTTACTGGCTGGAAACGCCGGCGCTGCCCAGCCCGCCGATCGCGCTGGTGGAAATCGAGCGTTTGCAATATCAGGGCACGGCGATCTCCGCCTCCTGGGTGCGCAAGCTGCTGGCGGCGGGGGACTTCCACGCCGCCGCGCCGCTGGTGCCGCCGGACACCCTGTACTACCTGCAGGATCTGCAAACGCAGCGCCGGGCCAAGGCGGCCCCGCATCCTTTTGAGTCCGCACAATCAGGTGAATGATGAAAATTATCCGAGAAGCAATGGCCGGCACGCTGGAATCCAGCGATGTCATGGTGCGCATCGCGCCCGCCGAGGGGCCGCAGCACGATCTGTTGATCGCCAGCAGCGTGGAAAAACAGTTCGGCGCGGCGATCCGCCACACCCTGCTGGAGGTGCTGCAGCGCTATGAGGTGGAGCCGGTGCAGGTGATCGTCGACGACAAGGGGGCGCTGGACTGCGTGCTGCGCGCCCGGCTGGAAACCGCGCTGATGCGCGCCTGCGAGGGCGGCCAACTGCCGTGGGAGGCGAAAGATGAAAACGCTGAATAAAACCCGGCTGCGCCGCAGCATGCTGTTCGTCCCTGGCGCCAACGCGGCGATGGTCAGCAACGCCTTTATCTACCAGGCCGACGCCCTGATGTTCGATCTGGAAGATTCGGTGATCCTGCGTGAAAAAGACGCGGCGCGCCGGCTGGTGTACCACGCGCTGCAGCATCCGCTGTACCAGGAGGTGGAAACCATCGTGCGCGTCAATGCGCTCGACTCCGCCTACGGCCTGGCGGACTTGCAGGCCGTGGTGCGCGGCGGCGCGGACATCGTGCGCCTGCCGAAGACCGACAGCGCGCAGGACGTTGTCGACATGGAGCGCGAGATTGCCGCCATCGAAGCGGCCTGCGGGCGGCCGGTCGGCAGCACCGGGCTGCTGGCGGCGATCGAATCGGCGCAGGGCATCACCCACGCGGTGGCGATCGCGCACGCTTCGCCGCGTCTTATCGGCATCGCGCTGGGGGCGGAGGACTACGTGCGCAACCTGCGCACCGAGCGCTCGCCGGAGGGCATCGAGCTGCTGTTCGCCCGCTGCTCGCTGCTACAGGCGGCGCGCGCTGCCGGCATTCAGGCGTTCGACACCGTCTACTCCGACGCCAACAACGAAGCCGGCTTCCTGCAGGAAGCGGCGCTGATCAAACAGCTCGGCTTCGACGGCAAATCGCTGATCAACCCGCGCCAGATTGAGCTGCTGCACAACCTGTACGCGCCGACCGCCAAAGAGGTGGCGCACGCGCAGCGGGTGGTGGACGCCGCCGAAGCGGCGGAGCGGGAAGGGCGCGGCGTGGTGTCGCTCAACGGAAAAATGGTCGACAGCCCGGTGATTGAACGCGCCCGGCTGGTGCTGGAGCGCGCCGCGCTGTCCGGCTTGCGGGAAGAACCGGCGCAGCACGGGGAGGAAGCATGATGAACCGCCAACAACGATTGATGACCTTCGCCAACCCGGCGGATCTGCCGGGCTATCAGGACGTGTCCAAAGCCAACCTGCAGGCGCGTAAACCGCGCGATCTCAAGCTGTGCGACTCCTTGCAGGAAGCGGTGCGCCGCAGCGGGCTGCAGGACGGCATGACCATCTCCTTCCACCATGCGTTTCGCGGCGGCGATTTGACCCTCAATCAGGTGATGGAGACGCTGGCGGCGATGGGGTTCCGCAACCTGACGCTGGCCTCCAGCTCGCTGACCGACTGCCATGCGCCGCTGGTTGAGCATATCCGCCACGGCGTGGTGAGCCGCATTTACACCTCCGGGCTGCGCGGCCCGCTGGCGGACGCCGTTTCGCGCGGCCTGCTGGCGGAGCCGGTGCAAATTCACTCGCACGGCGGCCGGGTCAACCTGATCGAATCCGGCGAGCTGAAGATAGACGTGGCCTTCCTCGGCGTGCCGGCCTGCGATGAGTTCGGCAACGCCAACGGCTACAGCGGTGAAGCCTGCTGCGGCTCGCTCGGCTATGCGCGGGTGGACGCCGAGGCGGCGGGCACCGTGGTGCTGCTGACCGAGCAGCTGGTGCCGTATCCGCATCATCCCGCCAGCCTGGCGCAGGATCGGGTGGATCTGATCGTGCAGCTGGAGCGGGTGGGCGATGCCGACAAGATCGGCGCTGACGCCACGCGCATGACCTCGAACCCGCGCGAGCTGCTGATCGCCCGCCGCGCCGCCGAGGTGATCGCCGGTTCCGGCTACTTCAGCGAAGGCTTCTCGCTGCAAACCGGCACCGGCGGCGCCTCGTTGGCGGTGACCCGGTTCCTGGAGGACAAGATGCGCGCCCGTGGCATTCGCGCCGCGTTCGCCCTCGGCGGCATCACTTCGACCATGGTGGATCTGCACGAGAAAGGGCTGATCGGCAAGCTGCTGGACGTGCAGAGCTTCGATCGGGCGGCGGCGACCTCGCTGGCGCGCAACCCGCGCCATATCGAAATCAGCGCCAACCAGTACGCCAACTTCAGCTCCAAGGGCGCCTCTGTCGATCGGCTCGACGTGGTGGTGCTGAGCGCGCTGGAAATCGACACCGGCTTTAACGTTAACGTGCTGACCGGCTCCGACGGCGTGCTGCGCGGCGCGTCCGGCGGCCACTGCGACACCGCCGCCGCCGCGCGGCTGGCGATCATCGTTGCGCCGTTGGTGCGCGGGCGCATCCCGACGCTGGTGGAGCAGGTGACTACCTGCGTCACGCCGGGTTCCAGCATCGACATTCTGGTGACCGACCACGGCATCGCCGTCAACCCGGCGCGGCCGGAGCTGGCGCAGCGCCTGCGGGAGGCCGGCCTCGAGGTGGTGAGCATCGACTGGCTGCGCGCCCGCGCGCTGCAGCTGACCGGCGAACCGCAGCCGATCGCGTTTACCGACAAGGTGGTGGCGGTGGTGCGCTACCGCGACGGCTCGGTGATCGACGTGGTGCATCAGGTGGCGGAGTAAGCGATGGCCGCCGTCGATCCCCAACTGGCCGCCGAACGCGCGGTCAGCCTGCCGGCGCTGCTCACCAGCCGCGAATGCCGCCAAGCGCGCCAGCAGGCGTGGCTGGCGCAGCACGAGTGCACGCTGCTGGTGCTGACGCTGGTGGTGCCCGGCCCGGTGAAGGACAGCGCGTTGACGCGCGGCATCTTCAACCTGGGGTGGGCGGCGCTGCTGCGGCTGTGCGCCGAACAGGGTTGGCCCAGCCCGCAGGCCGAGGCGCTGGCGCTCGCCACCGGTTGCGAAGGGTTTGTGGCGCTGCGCGCCGATGCCCAGCGGGTGAAAGACTGCGCCATGCAGCTGGAGGTGAGCCGCCCGATCGGCCGACTGTGGGATATCGACGTGCTGGATACGCAGGGGCGCATTTTGTCGCGCCGCGACATCGGCCTGCCGGAACGGCGCTGCCTGTTGTGCGGCCAACCGGCCAAGATCTGCGCCCGCCAGCGGCGGCATAGCAGCGAGCAGCTGCTGCATGAAATGGAAAGGATGTTCAACGATGCGATCTCTGCCGATTAATCCACCCGCCCGTCACACCGAGCCGGCCTGCGGCTTCGCCCGCGCCGCTTTCCGCGCGCTGCTGGTGGAGGTCAACCTCACGCCCAAACCGGGGCTGGTGGATCGCCATAACACCGGCGCTCACCGCGACATGGATCTCGGGCACTTCTACCGCAGCGCCCGCGCCATCGGCGTGTGGCTGCCGCGCTTTATCCAACGCGGACGGGAAGACGCGGCTTTGCCGGCAGAGCAGCAGCTGGCGCGGCTGCGGCCGCTTGGCCTGGCCTGCGAAAACCAGATGTTTCGCGCCACCGGCGGCATTAACACCCACAAGGGCAGCGTGTTCTCACTCGGGTTGCTGTGCACCGCCTTCGGCCGCCTGCAGCAGCAGGGCCGCGCCATCGGCGCAGAAGCGCTGTGCGCCGAGGTGGCGGCGATGTGCAGGGGGCTGGTGGAGCGCGAACTGCGGCGCAACAACGCCGGGCAGACCGCCGGCCAGCGGCTGTTCGCCGCGCACGGGCTGAGCGGCGCACGCGGCGAGGCGGAGTCCGGTTTTCGGTTGGTGCTTGACGGCGCGCTGCCGTTGTATCGGCAACGGCTGGCCGCCGATGGCGACGAACAGCGGGCGCTGCTGGACAGCCTGCTGTGGCTGATGGCCCACAACGACGACACCAACGTCGCCTCGCGCGGCGGCCTGCACGGGCTGCGCTGGCTGCGGCGCCGGGCGGCCTGGCTGCTGGCGCAGGGCGGCTCGGCCGGGGAGGCGGGCCTGGCGCGCCTGCAACGCTTCGATGCCGACTGCATCGCCCGTAACCTCAGCCCCGGCGGCAGCGCCGACCTGTTGATAGTGACCTGGCTGCTGGCGCAGCTGGGTGCCCAAGAATAATAACCAAGCCTTCAGGAGAGTCCCAATGTCCCAAACCCAGGAAAAGATCTGGAAAGCGATAGCGCCGCTGGCGGTGCTCGCGATCCTGTTATTGATACCGGTACCCGACGGCATGCCGCCGCAGGCCTGGCACTACTTCGCCATCTTCGTGGCGATGATCGTCGGCATGATTCTGGAGCCGATCCCGGCCACCGCCATCAGCTTTATCGCGGTGACCGTCAGCGTGCTCAGCGCCAACTGGGTGCTGTTCGGCGCGCAGGAGCTGGCGGAGCCGGGCTTCAAGGCCGGTAAAGAGGCGCTGAAATGGGGGCTGGCGGGCTTCTCCAGCACCACCGTCTGGCTGGTGTTCGGCGCCTTTATCTTCGCGCTGGGCTACGAGGCCACCGGGCTGGGGCGGCGCATCGCGCTGTTCCTGGTGAAGTTCATGGGCAAGCGCACGCTGACGCTGGGCTATGCGGTGGTGATCATCGATATCCTGCTGGCGCCGTTCACGCCGTCCAACACCGCGCGCACCGGCGGCACGGTGTTCCCGGTGGTGAAAAACCTGCCGCCGCTGTTCGATTCTTTCCCTAACGATCCCTCCTCGCGCCGCATCGGCGGTTACCTGATGTGGATGATGGTGGTCGGCACCAGCATCAGCTCCTCGATGTTCGTCACCGGCGCCGCGCCGAACGTTTTGGGCATCGAGTTCGTCGGCAAGATTGCCGGGGTGCACATCAGCTGGATGCAGTGGTTCCTGGCGTTCCTGCCGGTCGGCCTGCTGCTGCTGATCATCGCGCCGCTGATCTCCTACTACCTGTACAAACCGGGCGTGACCCACAGCAGCGAAGTGGCCGCCTGGGCGGATACCGCGCTGGGGGAAATGGGCAAGCTGACGCGCAAGGAGTACACCCTGATCGGCCTGGTGCTGCTCAGCCTGTGTCTATGGGTGTTCGGCGGCAAAATGCTGGACGCCACCGCGGTATGCCTGCTGGCGGTGTCGCTGATGCTGGCGCTGCACGTGGTGTCGTGGAAAGAGATCACCAAATACTCCAGCGCCTGGAATACGCTGGTTAACCTGGCGACGCTGGTGGTGATGGCCAACGGCCTGACGCGTTCCGGCTTTATCGACTGGTTCGCCCAGACCATGAGCACCCACCTGGACGGCTTCTCGCCGAACATGACGGTGGTGGCGCTGGTGCTGGTGTTCTACTTCGCCCACTACCTGTTCGCCAGCCTGTCGGCGCACACCGCCACCATGCTGCCGGTGATCCTGGCGGTCGGCAAAGGGCTGCCGGGCGTGCCGATGGAACAGCTGTCGATGCTGCTGGTGCTGTCGATCGGTATCATGGGCGTGCTGACGCCGTACGCCACCGGGCCGGGGGTGATCATCTACGGCTGTGGCTACGTGAAATCGAAAGACTACTGGCGCCTGGGCGGCATTCTCGGCGTGGTGTACATCGCCGCGCTGCTGCTGATCGGCTGGCCGATCATGAGCCTGTGGTACTGAGTTGAAGCCACGCGGCCACCGCCCGGTGGCCGCGGTTACGATCCTTTCCCGTGAACTCTGTCACACACTTGTCACACTAACCCCGCCATCATACGCAGGCAAACGCTAACACCTTAAAAATAATCATTTTCCGGGAGCCTCTGCGGATGAGAAAAAAAACGTTATTGCTGTGCCTGCCTTTGTTATTCACCGGGAATGCGCTGGCGGACGCCGGCGGTTATCAACTGGAGCAGGTGCTGGTGATGAGCCGCCATAACCTGCGCGCGCCGCTGGCCAACAACGGCAGCGTGTTGGCGCAGTCCACGCCGAAGGCCTGGCCGGCCTGGGAAACGCCGGGCGGCCAGCTGACCACCAAGGGCGGGGTGCTGGAAGTGTATATGGGGCACTACTTCAACGCCTGGCTGAAGCAGACCGGCCTGTTGCCGCAAGAGGGCTGCCCGACCGCCGGCAGCGTGTACGTCTACGCCAACAGCCTGCAGCGCACGGTGGCCACCGCGCAGTTCTTCAGCAACGGTGCGTTCCCTGGCTGCGACGTCAGCGTGCACCATCAGGACAAGATGGGCGAGATGGATCCGACCTTCAACCCGATCATCACTGATACCAGCGAAGCCTTCAACCAGCAGGCGCTGGCGGCGATGAACGCCGCGCTGGGATCGCTGAAGCTGGACGCCTCTTACCAACAGCTGGCGAAGATCATCGACTACAAGGATTCCGCCGCCTGCAAGACCGACAAACACTGTGACCTGACCAAAGAAGCCAGCGTGATGAGCGCGGTGCCGGGCAAAGAGCCGGGCGTCTCCGGCCCGCTGCGGGTGGGCAACTCGCTGGTGGACGCCTTTATGCTGCAGTATTACGAAGGTTTCCCGATGAAAGAGGTGGCCTGGGGCAAAATCGCCACCCCGCATCAGTGGAAGCAGCTGGCGCAGTTGAAAGACGGCTATCAGGATTCGCTGTTCACCTCGCCGGTGGTGGCGCAAAACGTCGCCAAACCGCTGCTGACCTACATCAACAACGCGCTGCTGGGCGAGCGCAAACCGGACGCGCCGAAGTTGACGGTGCTGGTCGGCCACGACTCCAATATCGCCTCGCTGCTGTCGGCCATGCAGTTCCAGCCGTATCAGCTGCCGCAGCAGTACGAGAAAACGCCGATCGGCGGCAAACTGGTGTTCCAGCGCTGGCGCGACGCGCAGAACGACCGTGAATTGCTGAAGATTGAGTACGTCTATCAGTCCACCGAACAGCTGCGCAAGGCGACGCCGCTGACGCTGCAAACCCCGCCGCAGCGCGTGACGCTGGCGCTGAAAGGCTGCCCGATCGACAAAGACGGTTTCTGTGCCTGGAGTGATTTCGAAAAGACCATGAAAGGCATCTTGTAATGCCCGGCCTCTCTTCCGATCGCGGGGGAGAGGCATAGGCGCGGCTGCCGGGGGATTGTGCTTGAATCCCCTCAACCGATCACCTAGCATTTCGTTAGGTGTAACGGGGAGAGAAAACCATGCGACCATCCATTGTTCTTGCAGAACATCGCCAGGCGATCCGAAAAACGGTTGGGCTGTTCCCTGCGGCCAATCCGCGGATTTTCGGCTCGGTGCTGCATGGCACCGATCGGGAGGGCAGTGATTTGGATCTGTTGGTCGATGCGTTGCCGGGTGCCACGTTGTTTGATCTGGGAGGGCTGCAGTCGGAACTGGAAGCGCTGCTGGGCATTCAGGTGGATCTGCTGACGCCGCTCGATTTGCCGCCGGCCTTTCGTCAGCAGGTTTTGGCGGAGGCCCAACCGGTATGAAAGATGCGCGGTTGGTCGATTATCTGAGCCACATGCAACAGGCGGCGCAGGATGCCTGTGATTTCGTTGATGGCTTGGCGGCGGCAGATTTTATCGAAGATAAACGCACTCAGCAGGCGGTCATTATGAGCCTGATTATTATCGGTGAAGCCGTGACGAAAATCATGGATGGCAGCCCCGCGTTTACGCAACGCCATCCTGAAATCCCCTGGCGAAACATGCGCGGCATGCGTAATCGCATTGCGCACGGTTATTTTGATATCAACCTTGAAGTGGTCTGGGCGACGGTGCAAACGGCGTTGCCGGAACTGCTTACACAGCTGTTGGCGGTACGCCAGGATGCTGAGAAGTTAAACGACGGTGATTAAGCTTTCTTTGGACAGTGACTCTGGTTCCTGCCGGAGCCCCACTTTTATCCGCAATATCGAATTTTTCACGCCGGACGGCTATCCGGGCCAGGTCGCGCGCTGCCATTTTGCGCTGGCGGAGTATCGCGACGAGCGTTTTCCCGAGGCGGGCTTTGCGCTGCCGGACCACCTGGCGCGCGCGGTGCCGAAACGCCGTGCGGAGTATCTGGCCGGGCGTGTTCTGGCGCGGCAGCTGCTGGCGCCGCTCGGTTTCGCCGACTTCACCCTGGCGCGCGGCGAAGATCGCGCGCCGCAGTGGCCGCCGGGCATCGCCGGGGCGCTGAGCCATAATTCGCATACCGCGCTGTGTGCCGTACACCCTGAGCGCGGGCTGGGTGGCGTTGGGCTGGATGTGGAGACGCTGCTCTCCGACGTGCGGGCGGAGGAGCTGTGGGGGGCGATCGTTTCGGCGGGGGAGCGCGAGGCGTTACTGCGCGAGGCGCTGCCGTTCAACGAACTGCTGACGCTAACGTTTTCCGCCAAAGAGAGCCTGTTCAAGGCGCTTTATCCGCAGGTGCGCTGTTACTTCGATTTTCTCGATGCGCGCATGGTCGCCGTGGATACGCAGCGGCAGACGTTTGTATTAGCGTTGCTTAAGACCTTGACGCCAAATTGCCCCGCCGGCCGCCGGTTTAACGGGCGTTTTTGGCGTGAAGGTGACGATGTCACGACTTTTATTTTTTGCTAAAACATAATAATAACAGTGTGTTATTTCTTGCGGCGCCGTAACGCGGATGTGCCGCGGCGGGCGGAAAGATTCATTCATCGGAGATTGACCCACGGTGGGGTTCCGGTGTAATTTATCCTCCTTTTATAGCTAATGATAATTATTCGCATAAACATTATCATTGGTGGGGCGCAACAAAGGAGTGGTCTTGTGGCGACACTGACGACAGAAAACCAAACCTTCTCCGGGTTTGAGTACGCCGAACAATCGACCTTTTTGTACCGGTCCGAATTCCGGTCCCTCTCCGCCGACGGCGTGTTTGAGCGTATCGAGACGCCGGCGTTCGGCGGCGAGCAGGAAGGCAGCGCGCTGGCGCAGCATATTCGCCAGGCGCTGGCGCGCGCCAAAGCCGCCGGCCAAGAGACGCCGGTGGTGGTGGGCGCCATTCCGTTCGATACGCGCCGGCCTTCCTGCCTGTACGTGCCTGAAAACTGCCAGTTTGTCGCCAACGACAGCTTTACCCGCGCCGCGCGCCCGATGCTGCAACAGCCGCATCGCCTGGCCGCCTGCACCAGCATTCCGGACGAACCGCGCTTCAAGCACGCGGTGGCGGAAGCGGTCAGCCGCTTTAAACAAGGCAAGCTGGACAAGGCGGTGCTGTCGCGCATCCTCGACATCGAGCTGGAGCAGCCGGTGGCGGGTCACCAGATCCTCAATAACCTGATGGTGCAGAACCCGACCGGTTATCACTTTTCCCTGCCGTTGGCCGATGGCGGCGTGCTGATCGGCGCCAGCCCGGAGCTGCTGATCCGCAAGCAGGGCGGCGAGATCCACACCAACCCGCTGGCGGGTTCGGCGCGCCGTCAGGACGATCCGCAGCAGGATCGCCTCGGCAGCGAGCGCCTGATGCGCTCGACCAAAGACAAATACGAACACAAGCTGGTGATCGACGACATCCGTCGGCACCTGGCACCGCTGTGCGCCAGCCTGAGCGTGCCCAGCGGCCCGTCGTTGCTCAGTACCGGCACCATGTGGCATTTGTCCACCCGCATTCGCGGCGAGCTGCTGAACCCGAATCTCAACGTGATGCAGTTGGCCTGTCTGCTGCATCCGACGCCGGCGCTGTGCGGCTTCCCGACCGAGAGCGCCCGCCAACTGATCGCCGATCTGGAACCGTACGATCGCGGCCTGTTCAGCGGCATCGTCGGCTGGTGCGACGCCAACGGCGACGGCGAGTGGGCGATCGTCATCCGCAGCGGCCTGCTGCGCGGCAACCGGGTGCGGCTGTTCGCCGGCGCGGGTATCGTCGCCGCCTCGACGCCGCAGTCCGAGTGGCTGGAAACCGCCGCCAAACTGGGCACCATGCTCAACGCTTTCGGCCTGAACAGCGGCGCGCTGTAGGGCCACTTTGCGGCGCAGCGCGCGCCGCATCCTATCCTTTTCGCAGGAGACAACGATGAACAACAATATGACCCGGCTGTGCGCCCGGATGGCGGTGCGCGCATGAGCATTCAGATGGATTTCACCGGCAAACGCGTGTGGGTGACCGGCGCGGCACGCGGCATCGGCGAGCAGATCTCCCGGCATTTTTTGACGCAGGGCGCCGAGGTGGTGGGGTTTGACCGCGAGTTCGCCAACCCGGATTTGCCTTACCCTTGCGTGACGCTGGACATCAGCCGGCCGGAGCAGGTGGAGGCGGTGTGCCGCCAACAGCTGGTGGAGAACCCGCAACTGGACGTGTTGGTCAACGCCGCCGGCATTCTGCGCATGGGCAATACCGAAGATCTGAGCGTGGATGACTGGCATCAGTGCATCAACGTCAATGCCTCGGGGGCGTTTTACCTGTTCCGTGCCGTGTTGCCGCACTTCAAGGCGCAGCGCAGCGGGGCGATCGTCAGCATCGGCTCCAACGCCGCGCACGTACCGCGCGCGCAGATGGCGGCCTACTGCGCTTCCAAGGCGGCGCTGACCAGCCTGAACCACTGCGTGGGGCTGGAAATGGCGCCGTTCGGCGTGCGGTGCAATCTGGTGTCGCCGGGCTCGACCGACACGCCGATGCAGCGGGGCATGTGGCAAACCGACGATGCGCAGCAACGCACCATCGCCGGCTTCCCCGAGATGTTCAAGCTGGGGATCCCGCTGGGTAAAATCGCTCGCCCGGACGAGATCGCCAACGCGGTGTTGTTCCTGGCCTCCGACCTGGCCAGCCACATCACCATGCAGGACATCGTGATCGACGGCGGCGCCACGCTGGCCGCCTGAGTCAGACCCGCTGGCGGCGCAGCAGGTGCTGCGCGCCTTCCGCCGCCAGCAGCAGCACCGCCAGCCAGATCGCCAGATAGGTTGGCCATTCGCTTTGGCTGATGCTCTCGCCGAGCAGCAGCGCGACGATCACCAGCAGCACCGGTTCCACATAGCTCAGCAGGCCGAACAGGCTGAACGGCAGCAGGCGGCTGGCGAGGATATAACACACCAATGCCACGGCGCTGATGACGCCGAGTAGCGGAATGCGCCAATACAGCTCGGCATTGATCGACAGCGCCGCCGCGCCGCCGTCGCCGAAGGCGAACCAGGCCGCCGCCGGCAGCATCAGCGCCAGCTCGCACCACAGCCCGCCGAGATTATCGGTGCCGAAACGCCGCCGCAAAATAAAGTAGAGCGGATAGCCCAGCGCCACCACCAGCGTCGGCCATGATACGCCGCCCGCCTGATACAGCTCATTGCCCACCCCCACCATGGCGCACGCCACCGCCAGCTTTTGCAGCAGCGACAGCCGATCGCGGTAGATCAAACGGCCCGCCAGCACCATGGTCAGCGGCAGCAGAAAATAGCCGAGCGACACGTCGAGCGCCTTGCCGTGCAGTGGCGCCCACAGGAACAGCCACAGCTGCACCCCCAGCAGCGCCGAGGTGAGCAGGAGGCCCAGCAGGCGCTGCGGCCGTTGGCCGATCCAGGCCAGCGTGTCGCCCACTTTGCGCCAATCGCCGGACAGCGCCATGAACAGCGTCAGGAACGGCAGCGTCAGCAGCGTGCGCCAGCCGTAGACCTGCTCGCCGTTCAGCGGGGTGAGGGTAGAGGTGAAGTAATACATTGCGCCGAACAAGATGGAGGCGACGACCGAAAGAGTAATGCCCTTAATCACACGCATTCCTGGTGAGTGATTGATTTTATGGCGGCTACTGTAGAGAAATTTGTCGCCAACGACAATGGCGTTGCCGGGTGCTGGACAATCGGCGGCGGCGGGTTACAATGACCACTGTGTATTCATACAGGTTATGGCGATGACAATCGATCTTTTTGAAGACGCGCTGCCGCCGCCGTGGCGCGAAGAGATCGCCCCCGGCGCGGTGGTGATGCACGGTTTTGCGCGCGATCACGGGCCGGAGCTGCTGGCGGCGGTGCAGGGCGTCGTGGCCCAGGTGCCGTGGCAGCATTTGACCACGCCCGGTGGGCACGTGATGTCGGTGGCGATGAGCTGGTGCGGCAACGGCTGGACCAGCGACAGCCGCGGCTACCGTTACTCGGAACGCGACGCGCGCAGCGGCAAACGCTGGCCGCCGATCCCGTCTATCCTGATGGCGCTGGCGGACGAAGCCGCGCAGCAGGCGGGCTTCGGCCCCTTCGTGCCGGACTCTTGCCTGATGAACCGTTACGATCCGGGCAGCAAGCTGTCGCTGCATCAGGATAAAGACGAACACGACTTCGGTGCGCCGATCGTCTCGGTGTCGCTCGGGCTGCCGGCGGTATTTCAGTTCGGCGGGCTGCAACGCAGCGACCGGGCGCGGCGCATCCCATTGGCGCACGGCGACGTGGTGGTGTGGGGCGGCCCATCGCGGCTCTGTTTTCACGGCATCCTGCCGGTCAAAGAAGGCTACCACTCGCTGGTGGGGCCGCACCGCATCAACATCACGCTACGCAAGGCGCTTTAGCTGCGGCTCCTGCGCCAGGCAGGTGACGAGATAGTCGATAAACACCCGCAGTTTGGGCGGCAGATACTGGTTAGGCGCGTAAAGTAACCACAGGCCACCGTGATAGCTGCTGAGGAAATCCCATTCCGGCAACACCTGCACGATCTCGCCGTCGTCGAGCGCCTGGCGGGCGGTAAAATACGGCAGGCTGCCGATGCCGATATGCTGTTTCACCGCGTCCAGCCGCACGCCGGTGTGGTTGGCGGCGTAGCGGCCGCGCACGTTGACCGTCACCGTTTTGCCGCTGCGGCGGAACTTCCATTGCGCGTCGCTCGGCGTTTCTCCCAGATAGATGCAGCTGTGCGCCGCCAGATCGTGCGGGTGCTGCGGCGTGCCGTGCTGCGTCAGGTAGTGCGGCGTGGCGCACAGCAGATGGTCTATTCTCATCAACTGGCGGCCGATCAATCCGGGCGACGGGCGATCGGTAATGCGCAGCGCCAGATCGACCCGATCGTCGATCAAATCCATGTAGCGATCTTCCAGCCGCAGCCTCACGTCCACCTTCGGGTAGCGGCGCAGGAACTCCGGCATGTGCGGATGCAGCACGAAGCGGCCCACCGCCTTGGGTACGCTGACGCTGACCAGCCCTTCGGGCTCCGCGGCGCCGCGCCCGCCGATCGCCATGACCGCGTCGGCCGCCGCCAGCAGGGTGCGGCAGTGCGCAAACGCCTCTTCGCCGCTTTCGCTCAGCCGCAGTTTGCGGGTGGTGCGGTGCAGCAGCTGCAGCGCCAGCGCCTGTTCGAGCTTCGCCACGCTGCGGCTGACGGCAGAAGGCGAAGCGCCCAGCTTGCGGGCGGCGGCAGAAAAGCTGCCGCTCTCTACCACCTGAACGAACACGGCCATTTCGGGCAGCAGCGCGTAAGAAAGATTTGTGCTCATGACGCAAAGGTCCATTGTGATGGCGGCGGATTATCCTCCGATTATGACATGAATATAATGGCTCTTCGAACCGAGGAGAAAAATGATGACCGAACGACGTTATTACTACAGCGACGATTTACAGGGCCAGGCACGGGTGTTGAGCTGCGCGCCGGCCGAGGCGGGCGCTTACGCCGTGGAGCTGGACGCCACGCTGTTCCACCCGCAGGGCGGCGGCCAGCCGTCCGATGTGGGAGCGTTAGACGGCGTCGCCGTGCTACGGGTGCAGCAGCAGGGGGATTCCGTGGTGCACTTTACCGCCGCGCCGCTGCCGATCGGGCCGGTCACGATGCAAATCGATGAAGCGCAGCGTCGGCTGCACGCCCGTTGGCACTCCGGCGGGCATCTGATCGGCTGGCTGGGCGAAACCCGGGGGTGGCGGCCGGTCAAGGCGCATCATTGGCCGGGGGAAGGGCGCATCACTTTCGCGCCGGGATCGGATGCGCAGACGATAGAAGCGGACTTTTTGCAGGCGGAGCTGACGCGCTTGATTGCTGCCGATTTACCGCGCCGCCAGCAGGCGGTGGACGGTTTGCGCCAGATCGGTTTCGGCGAGCTGCCCGCCTACGGCTGTGGCGGCACCCATGTCGCCGCGCTGGGCGAGGTGGGCGCGATCGCGATCACCGGCATAAAGATGAAGAAAGGGCAGTTGAATGTGCAGTATGAGCTGGGTTGAATAAGGGAGTGCGGCTCAACGCCCGGCCTGCCGCAGCTGGGTGCAGAATGCGCATTGACATCCCGCTACCGGCACTGCCGCGCAGCTGCCGATGTTCACCGGCTGGGCGTCCATGGCGTGAAAGCCGTAAAACAGATTTTCGATGTTTTGTTCCGCCGCGCGCGCCTGTTCCGGGCGCGGTTCGGGCACTTTTGACTGAAACGCCGCGGCCTTGCCGGCCAACAGGCTGAGAAACAGCAGCGACAGCTGGATTTTCATCGTCGTCTTCCTTTGGCTGAGGTTTTGATACTTTATAACAAAATGCATTCGTCGCCAAGCGACGCGTCTTGTGCGATTTATACCATTGGTTAGCGAAATTAGTTCGTTCAATTCCCCGCCGATTTGGTTTGTTATCTAACCCATAACTTTCAGAAATAATATGGGTGCGGCGCGAATGTTTAAGTTTTCTTTCAAGGCATTAACCGGTGGAATAGCGGTGGCGTTAGGAGGGGCGGCGGCGATGAGCCCGGCGTTGGCGGCGGTGCAGGGCGGCACGCTGATCTACCTCGAACAGCAGGCGCACACCAATCTTTATCCGCCTTCCGGTGGGTTTTACCCCAACGGCGGTATTCTCAATCAGATCACCGATAAGCTGACTTACCAGAACCCCAAGACGCTGGAAATTGAACCCTGGATCGCCGAGTCCTGGAGCAGCAACGCCGACAAAACCGAATATACCTTCAAGCTGCGCCCCGGCGTGACTTTCTCCGACGGCACGCCACTGGACGCCAACGCGGTGGCGAAGAACTTCGACACCTACGGGCTGGGCAACAAGGAGAAACGCCTGCCGGTTTCCGAGGTAATCAATAACTACCAGCGCAGCGAAGTGGTGGATCCGCTGACGGTTAAATTCTACTTCACGCGGTCGTCGCCGGGTTTCCTGCAGGGCACCGCCACTATTGGCTCCGGGCTGGTATCGCTCGGCACGTTGAACCGCAGCTACGACGAACTGGGCGATGCGCGCCATATCATCGGTTCCGGTCCGTTTGTGGTCAGCGGCGAAACGCTGGGGCGTGAGGTCGAGCTCAGCGCCCGCAAGGATTATGACTGGGGGCCGGCCAAATCGCCCCAACAAGGGCGAGCTAATCTGGACGGCATCAAGGTGATCGTCACCGGTGAGGACAGCGTGCGCATCGGTGCGCTGCAGGCCGGGCAGGCGGATTTTATCCGCCAGATCCAGGCCTATGACGAGAAGCAAACGCAGGATCAGGGCTTTATCATTTATGCCGCACCGACGCGCGGCGTCAACGACAGCATCGCTTTCCGGCCGGATAACCCGCTGGTGGCCGATCTGCGCGTGCGTCAGGCGCTGCTGCATGCCACCGACAGCAAACAGATCGTCGATACGCTGTTCTCCGCCAACTACCCGCAGGCCAAATCGGTGATCGCCTCCTCGGCCGCCGGCTTTGTCGATCTGTCCGACAAGCTGAAATTTGACCCGCAGCAGGCTAACCGGCTGTTGGATGAAGCGGGTTGGAAAAAGGGCGGCGACGGGCTGCGGGAAAAGGACGGCAAGAAGCTGGTGCTGACGGTGTATGAATCGTTGCCGCAGCCGCAGAACAAGGCGGTGTTGCAGCTGGTTTCTCAGCAGTGGGGGAAGGTCGGCGCGCGGCTGAACATTCTGGCGGGCGACGCCGGCAGCCGGGTGGCGGATAATCTCGACCCACAGAAAACCCCGGCGACGGTGGTGGAGGTGGGGCGCGCCGATCCGGACGTGATCAAAAGTCAGTTTTATCCAACCAATCGCGATGGGCTGCTGCAGAAGGGCGGTACCAGCAGCAACAGCAATTTTAGCGATGACAAGCTGAACGCCCTGCTGCTCGGCATTGCCTCCGAGGTTGACGCGCAAAAGCGCCTGCAGACAGCCGGTGAGGCGCAAAACTACCTGATTGACCAGGCCTACGTGATCCCGTTTTTTGAGGAGCCGCAGGTGTTCGCCGGCGCGCCTTATTTGAAGGGGGTGAGCTTCGAAGCGGTCGGCCGCCCGAGCTTCTACGGCGCCTGGTTAGAGAAACATTAAGGGGGCGCAATGAAGCGATATCTGGCGGGGCGCATCGGGCAGGCGGCATTGGTGCTGTGGGCGGCCTTTACCCTGTCGTTCCTCCTGCTGCAGGTGCTGCCGGGCGATGCGATCCTGATCAAATTCCAGAACCCGGACATGGGGCTGAGCCCGGCGCAGATCGCCGACATGCGCGCGGCCTATGGCGCGGATGTCCCCTTGTGGCGGCAGTATCTGCATACCCTGGGCAGCGTGCTGCATGGCGATTTGGGCTTCTCAATGCAGGCCGGGGTGCCGGTTACCGCGCTGCTGGCGGCTAATCTGCCCGCCACGCTGCAGTTGGCGGTACTGGGCTTTGCGGTGGCGTTGCTGCTGGCGCTGATTATCGCTTTTGCTTCCAACCTGACCGGCTTCGGCTGGCTGCGTTCGGCGCTGCAGATGCTGCCGTCGCTGTTCGTTTCAGTGCCCACCTTCTGGCTGGGCATTGTGCTGATTCAGCTCTTTTCGTTCCGCCTGAAGCTGATCCCGATCATTAACCCCGGCGAGTGGCAGGGGTTGATTTTGCCGATCGCGACGCTGGCGCTGCCGATCTCTGCGCCGTTGGCGCAAATTCTGATCCGCAGCATCGATGCGGTGCAAACCCAGCCGTTCGTCGCGGTGGCGCGGGCCAAGGGCGCCAGCCGCAGCGGGGTGCTATGGCGGCATGTGGCGCGCAACGCCATGCTGCCGGCGCTGACCATCGCCGGCATGCTGTTCGGCGAACTGATCGCCGGGGCGCTGATCACCGAAACCGTGTTTGGCCGCAGCGGCCTGGGGCAATTGACCCAGCAAGCGGTGGTCAACCAGGATGTGGCGGTGCTGCAGGCGATAGTGCTGATCTCGGCCACCGCTTTCGTCATCATCAATTTGCTGGTGGATCTGCTGTTCCCACTGCTGGATCCGCGGCTGAAAACCCAGGCAGGAGCATCCCTATGAGCAGTATCTCCTTTGAAAAAGCCACGGTTCCTGAGCGCGATCTGTCCGGCGCTGAAAGTGAAGGCGCGCTGCCCGCCAGTCGTCCAAGCCGCCGCCGTGTCCCCCTGACGCTTTTGCTGGCCTGGGCGGTCATTGCGCTGGTGGTGCTGTGGGCGTTGGCGCCGCAGCTGTTTACCGCCTACAGCGGCACCGAAGGCATTGCCGGCGCGCAGCGGCTGGCGCCCGGCGGTGACCATTGGCTTGGCACCGATCAGCTGGGACGCGACCTGTATGCGCGCATGGTGTACGGCGCGTCGCAAACCCTGACCGGCGCGGTAGTGGCGGTGGCGCTGGGGTTGGTGTTCGGCACCGCGCTCGGCCTGATCGCCGGTGCGTTGGGCGGCGTGGCGGACGACGCGGTGATGCGCGTCGTCGATGTGCTGTTGTCGATCCCCGGCCTGCTGCTGTCGCTGAGCATTATCATCCTGCTTGGTTTCGGTACGGTCAACGCCGCCATCGCGGTGGGTGTCACTTCAGTTGCCAACTTTGCCCGTCTGGCACGGGCGGAAGTGGTGCGAGTGCGGCACAGCGATTACGTTGAAGCGGCCTACGGCAGCGGCGGTAGCTTTTGGACGGTGCTGTGGCGGCATATCCTGCCGAACTCGCTGACTTCGGTGATCGCCTTCTCGGCGCTGCAGTTCGGCAGCGCGATCCTGGCGATCGCCACCCTGAGTTTCCTCGGTTACGGCACTCCGCCGCCAACCCCGGAATGGGGGCTGCTGATCGCCGAAGGGCGCAACTACATTTCCACCGCCTGGTGGCTGACCACCTTCCCGGGCATTGTGGTGGTGGCGGTAGTGTTGGCGGCTAACCACATCAGCCGTTCGCTGGGAGGAAAAGCGCGATGAGCATGCAAGCGGCATGGCAACGGGCGGCGCGGCCGCCGGTACTGGCGCTGGACAAGGTTTCCATCGCTTATGAGGGCAACGAAGGCAGGCGAAGGGTGGTGCATGAGGTGTCGTTCACGATTGAGCCGGGCGAGGTGGTGGCGCTGGTTGGCGAATCCGGTTCCGGCAAAACCACCACGGCGCAGGCGATCATCGGCTTGCTGGCCGACAACGGCCACCTTGAACAGGGCACCATCCGGCTGCACGGTACCGATATCGCCGGCTGGTCATCGCGGCGGCTGGATGCGGTGAGAGGGGCGCAAATCAGCCTGATCCCGCAAGATCCCGCCAGCTCGCTCAACCCGGTAAAAACCATCGGCGAGCAGGTGGCGGAGATCGTCAATATTCACCGCCGGTTGCCGCGCGCGCAGGTACAACAGCGGGTGACGGAACTGTTGACTCGCGTCGGGCTGACGCACCCGGAACTGCGGGCGCGCCAGTTTCCGCATCAACTTTCCGGCGGCATGAAGCAGCGGGTATTGATCGCCATCGCTATTGCGCTGCAGCCGGCGTTGATCATTGCCGACGAACCGAGCAGCGCGCTGGACGTGACGGTGCAAAAACGCATTCTCGATCTGATCGACGAGCTGCGGCGCGAATTTGGCACTGCAGTGTTGCTGGTGACGCACGATTTGGGCGTGGCGGCGGAACGCGCCGATCGACTGTTGGTGTTCCGCCACGGCCGGGTGCAGGAACAGGGGGCTACCGCCGAGGTGCTGCGCGCGCCTGCCAGCGCATACACCCGCAAACTGTTTGCCGATGTGCCTTCATTGAGCGGCGCCGTTGCGCCGCCGCCGAAACGCAGCGGGCAGCCGCCGGCGATCGTGGTTCAGGCGCTGGTGAAGGATTTTCGGCTGTCCGGCGGCCAGGGGTTCCGCGCGCTGGATAGTGTGTCGTTTAGCGTGCCGCGCGGCACCACCCATGCGTTGGTAGGAGAGTCCGGGTCGGGCAAAAGCACGCTGGCGCGTTGCCTGCTGGGCTTCGAGCGGCCGGATGCCGGGCAGATCCTGATCGACGGCGTCAACGTTATCGGTCTCAGGGGCGAAGCGCTGCGTCAGTTTCGGCAGCGCATTCAGCTGGTTTATCAGAATCCGTTCAGCTCGCTCGATCCCAAACAGACTCTCTATCGGGTGATTGAAGAACCGCTGCTGAATTTCGCGCCGATCGGCAAACCGGAGCGCGATCGGCGGGTGCGTGAGTTGTTCGAACGGGTTGCGCTGCCGCCCGATTTGCTGAACCGCAGGCCGCACGAGTTGTCCGGCGGCCAGCGTCAGCGGGTGGCGATTGCCCGCGCGCTGGTGCTGCAACCGCGAATATTGGTATTGGATGAGGCCACGTCGGCGCTCGACGTCACGGTGCAGGCGCAGATCCTGCATTTGTTGCAAGAGTTGCAGCAGGAGCGGGACCTGACCTACCTGTTTATTTCTCACGATCTGGCGACGGTGCGGCGGATTTCGCACAGCGTTTCGGTATTGCACCGCGGTGAACGGGTGGACGGCGGCGCCACCGCCGAGCTGTTCGCCATGCCGGGGAGCGATTACACCCGTCAATTGATCGCCGCCATTCCCGGCCGCGCATCGCATGCCGGACAGCCAAAATTCGAGGAGGCGATATGAGCGGAAAAAGACTCGGTTTCTTCACCCGATTGCTGGATCAGGGCAGCGCGCAGGAGCGCTACCGGCTGGCGATCGAACAGATCGTGCACGCCGAACGAGCCGGGTTCGACACCGCTTGGGTGGCGCAGCACCACTTTCATGCTGATGAGGGCGGTCTGCCATCACCGCTGGTGTTTTTGGCGCAGGCGGCGGCACGCACCCGCCGTATCCGGCTGGGCACCGGGGTGATCACGTTGCCGATGGAGTCGGCGCTGCGGGTGGCGGAAGACACTGCGGTGCTGGATCTGTTGTCCGACGGCAGACTGGAGGTGGGCGTGGCCGGCGGCGGCACGCCGTCTTCTTTCGCCGCTTTCGGTCTCGACGCCGGTCAGCGCAACACGGCATTCGCCGAGAATTTGCGCACGTTGCTGAGTGCCTGGCGCGCAGAGGCGTTGGGCGGCGAAGACAACCGGCTGTACCCGGCGGCGCCGCAGCTGGCGCAACGTGTCTGGCAGGCCACGTTCTCGGTGGAGGGGGGGGAACGGGCCGGCCGCGCCGGTGACGGCCTGATGCTGTCGCGCACGCAGCCGCGCCCCGCGGACGCGCCTGACCTGCCGCTGGACGAACTGCAGAATCCGATCATTGACGCTTATCTGGCGGCGCTGCCGCCAGGGGTGGCACCGCGCATCATGGGGTCGCGCACCGCGTTTGTCAGCGAGAACGGCCAGCAGGCGCGCGACTTCGCCACGGCCGGGTTGAGCCGTGGGCTGGAGCGTATGCGCGCCAGCGGCCACCGGTTGGCCGATACGTCGCTCGACGGCCTGATCCGCGCTTTCGACGTGCACTTGGGCACGCCAGATCAGGTGATAGCCTCGTTACAACGGGACAGCGCGCTGGCGCGCGTCACCGATCTGGCGTTTCAGGTGCACTCTATCGATCCACCGCACGCCCATATTCTGCGTTCTATCGATCTTATCGCCCGCCACGTGGCCCCTGAACTGGGCTGGCGGCGCGGCACGCCTGCCGCTGCTTATGAATATCACGTTGAGGAAAAGCTATGACGACATTATCGCACCAGGTCGATCTGCTGGCCGAACTGGCCGAGATTGCGCCGGATTCCACGCTGGCGCAGGCCAGAGCCACCCGTCAGGCGGCGACCGATGCCGTTCAGTCCAGCTATCTGGCGCTGTTTGCGCCTGCGGACGCCGGCGATTTTCCGCTGGCGCAGCGGCTGCGCTTGGCTCAGCGCATCAGTGAATGGCACGGCGAGCCGCGCTTGGCCGCGCACTACGCTGCTCTGCTGGAACGTCAGGGCGACGCGCCGGAAGACGAGCGGCTGCCGGTGGCGTTGGCGCATGCAGAACGTTTGGCGTTTCAACCGGCCAACGCCAACGCCCAGCACTTGCAGGCGCTGCGGCAGGCCGGCTGGTCGCTGGACGCCATCGTCACATTGTCGCAGTTAATCGCCTTTGTCAGTTTCCAAAGCCGCTTGCTGCGGGGCTACCGGCTGTTGGGCGGCAAGACGGACGACGCTGCGGCGCATCAGCCGGTAACGGCCGGCCGCTGGCGTACGGAGCGCACGACGCGAGGCGGCCGTCACGCGCCGCCGGCGTTTACCCGGCAAGAACTGGGGTGGGAGCCGTGGATCGCCGCCAAACCGTTGGTGGAATTCGATGACGCCGGCCGGGCGTTGCTAGAGCGGTTTGGCCACGCCGATTCCGATTACTTCCGCCTGTTGGCGCGCAACCATCCGGTGCTGGAACAACGCACGCTGGCGGACCGGGCGATTTTTTATACCTCCGGCGGGTTGGCGCGGCAGGATCGCGAGCTGGCGGCAACGGTCGCCAGCAAGGTGAACGGCTGCATCTACTGCGCCTCGGTGCATGCGCGCAAGGCGGCGCAGCTGTCGAAGCGCGAAGCCGAGATAGATCGGTTGCTGGCGGTGGCGCCGGGCGGCGCGTTGAGCCAGGGGCAGGATGACGCCTGGCAAGCGCAGATAACCTTTGCCGCCGCACTATCCGCAACGCCGCCGCAGGCCGACGCCGGGCAGCTGGCGGCGTTGCGCGCTCAGGGCCTGGATGAGCTGGCGCTGTTGGATTTGGTGCAGGCGACGGCGTTTTTTGCCTGGGCCAACCGGTTGATGTTGACGCTGGGCGAACCTTATCTCTGATCCTCTTAACCGTTCAGGCGGCAGCGCCGTTGGCTGCCGCCTGAACGCGCTCGGGTATTGCCATTGACGTTATTGTTACGCGCTGTAACAGTTTCTCACCCGATTAACATTTTGACGCATCTTTTGCCGATACGCAGACAGATAATTCAAATTACAAAAATTGCCCGACTAAACGAATATTTAGATACTCGCTGGGCAGCCTGGCCAGTGCTGACACGTTTTTAAATTCTGAGCATACAGAAAGATGCCTCTGTAGGTATCGTCACGCACTCTGGACAGGACATCGCCACCATGGGCTCTTTTTTTAAGCAGATCTACCGCTATTCCCACGCGCGCCCTTATCGGCATAACGAAAACCTCTGGCCCTATGTGAAGATCGCGCGCGGCGAAGGCGGTGAAATCGCCGCCTTATGGTACAAGCACCGGGCGGTGCCGATCGTCCCGCTGAGCGAACTGCGCAGCAGTTGCCGGGGTGAGGTGCTGCTGACGGCTACCGGCCCGTCGGTGAAGGCGCTGCGCTTCGAAAATATTCCCGCCATGCCCGCCATCGGGGTCAACGGCGCCTATTTTCTGCATCGGCAGGTGGATTTTCGCTTCTACGTCATCGTGGACATGGGGTTTATCGACAGCCGCCCAGAGATCGTGCGCGACGTCATTCAACGGCCTGAGCTGACGCTGTTCACCACCGTGCACGGCGTGGCGCGCATTCTCGATCGCTTTGGTCCGGCGGCGATCGGTTGCCGATTGGCGATCGTCGAAGACGCGGCCTGCAAGATTTACCGCCCCCGGATCGACAGCGGCGCGCTGTGGGATCACTACTGCCGGGAAAACGGCGTGGTCTTTGCCGCCGAGAGCCGCATGCTCGGCTTTAGCCAGGATATCCGCTGCGGCATTTTCGATGCCGGCACCGTGGCCTATTGGGCGCTGCAAATCATCGCCTATCTCGGCTTCAGGCAGCTGTTTATCGCCGGACTGGACATGAACAACTTCCACCAGCCGCGCTTTTACGAAACCGAGCAGGATCGCTTGCCGACGTTTCTGGCGGACAAGGTGGCGTCGCTGGTGATCCCCGCTTTTCGACACGCCGGCGCGATCATGAAAAAGCAGCAGATCGCGATTAAAAACCTCTCCCTGCACAGCGCTATCGGCAGCGATATCTTCGAGAAGGTGGACGGCAATGTTTACTTTCAGCAAGCCTGAGCGG
This sequence comes from Serratia sp. PL7, assembly GCF_945957435.1. Taxonomy (NCBI): domain Bacteria; kingdom Pseudomonadati; phylum Pseudomonadota; class Gammaproteobacteria; order Enterobacterales; family Yersiniaceae; genus Serratia; species Serratia sp. PL7. The sequence goes on from NZ_CAMFLB010000001.1 coordinate 438,611, forward strand.
TGTTATCGCTTCGGCAGCGCGCTGTTTTTAGCCTTCGCGTTTTTCAGCGCGATCTTTTGCGGGCAGACCCGCGTCAACAACCTGTTTCATTTGGCGGCGCTGCTGTGGCTGGCCGCCGTGTTCACCTGGCCGCCGCTGCGGCGGCAGCTGTGGGCCAATCGTCAGGCGCGCTGGGGCGGCGGGCTGGCGCTGATGTTTTTGCTTTATTATTCCCTCAGTGCGCTGTGGGGCGAGACGCCGGGCGACATGCCGTCGGCCCTGACCCACAGCGCCTATATCCTGCTCTATCTCGCCTGGCTGGTGACGCTGCTCGACGGTGAGCGGCGTCATCAACTGCTGTGGGCGATGCTGGCCGGCATGACGGCGCTGTGCCTGTATCTGACGCTGGTAGACGCCCCGTCGATTTATCATCTGCGGGAAACCACCGCCCGCAATCCGGGGCCGAGCAACGTGATCGATCTGGCCGGTTACGCCGCCATCGCCATTTTGTTGAGCCTGATAATTTTCCGCGATACCGGGCAAAAAGCGGCGCTGTGCTTTATCCCGCCGCTGCTGGCATTCATGGTGCTGACGCAAAGCCGCGGCCCGCTGATCGCACTGGCGCTCGCGGTGGTAGTGGCGATGCCTTATCGACACCGGCCGGGACGGTGGCTGTGGTTTCTGTTGCCCGGTGTGCTGGCTGTGGTTCTTGTCGTCGTTTACAGCGCGATCGGCGAAATGTTGCTGACGCGTTTTGGCGAGCTGTATCAACAGAGCTTTGTTCGCATCAGCATCTGGCGCCACAGCCTGGCGCTGATCGGACAGGCGCCGTTCTTCGGCTACGGCTTTGATAAGCAGCTTAACTTTCTCAATTACACCGGCGAACTGAACCACACCACGCACAGCCTGTACCTCGGCGCGTTGCTGAAGGGCGGCTGCGTGGGGTTCCTGCTGCTGCTGGCGCTGCTGGGATATGGCGCGCGGCTCGCCATCGCGCACTGGCGCGCAGGGCGGCGTTGGGAAGCGGCCATGTTTCTGTTTATGCTGGTGTTCTACAGTTCGCAGGGCATGTTTGTGATCGCCAATCCGGCGGAGTTTTGGTACCTGTTTTGGCTGCCGCTGGCGATGCTGCTGTCGCAGCCTAAGCGGTTGCCGATCAGGGGTGTACCGGCGGTAACGCCGCCAGGGTCTTCTCCAGCACCTGTTCCGCCGCGATGAGGCTGAGCGGTTGGCTGCGCTGGGCCGTATCCAGCGCGGCGCTATCAACCGGCACGTGCATCACCTGATGCCGCTCGCTGTCCTGATAGGGGCCGGTATGCCGCGGGTTAGCGGTGACGAACAGGCTGACGGTGGCGGTTTTCAACGCCACGGCGAGGTGAAGCGGGCCGGTATCGCCGGTCACCAGCACCTGCAGATTGGCGATGGTCGCCAGCAGTTGCGGTAACGTGGTCGCGCCGATATGGCTTACCACCCGCTGTTGCTGTTCCTCACTCAAACCCGCCATAAATTCCCGCTCGAGGCTGCGCTCCGCCTTGCTGCCAATCAACTCGATCTGGCAGTCGGGGGAGTGCGCCAGCAGCCGTTGCGCCAGCTGAACAAAGCGTTCGACCGGCCAACGACGCAGCGTTTCGGAGGCGCCCATCTGAAAGCCGATCGGGATCTTGCCCGTCGGTTTCGCCAGTGCGGGTAGGGCGACCGGGATGAACATGTCAGGATTGTCGGTACGGCATCCCAATTGCCCCACCATATCCAGCTTGCGCTGAATCAAATGGCCGCCGGTGCTGCGGCTGACGCCGGTCAGCCAGCGTTCCATGCCGCTCGGTTTGTTGCCATAAATGTCTTTGAACAGGTATTGGCAGCCGGCGGTGATGGCGACCAGCACGTCATAAGGCGCCTTCGAGTGCAGGATGACCGCCAGCTGCGGCCGGTTTTTTCGCAGGCGCCGGATAACGCCCAACATGTCTTTAGCCTTGTGATCCCAGTAAATTATGTCATGAAAGCAGGGGCTGCCTTCGACCAGCTGCCGGTTTTTGTGGCTGGAGACCAACGTGATTTGCACGCCGGGATAGCGCTCACACAGTGCGCGGATGGCGGGCGTATTGAACATCAGATCGCCGAGGGCACTGGTGGAGAAAATCACGATGCGTTCAAAAGATTGCTGCGGATCGAAGCTCGCTGCGGGCCGGAAATTGCCCGCGATGCGGGTATAGAGACGCAAACCGGCGTTGGCCGCCGCTATTTTCCACTGTTTAGACATTGCCGTTCGCTTCCGCTTGAGTTCGGTGGCCACCGTCTGGCGCCGCGTCGTATCATACAAGCGCGGCCACGGCAGGCCAATGGCCCGCAACAGATTGCGACAGATGCTAACGTTATGCTTGCAATTGCCTTCGGGCGCCGCCGGTCAGGCGCGAAGAAAATCCTGCCAGCGTCGTACCAGATAGTTATGTTCATCCATCACGGAATTCCAGACGGCAATGTGACTCATGCGCTGCTCATAGCTGCCGCCATCGCGGATTTCCCCCTTAGCGATGAGCGGGTTGCCGTAAGCGTCCGGCAAATCTTCACTGGCGGCTTTGCCTGCATACCAGTAATCCCATTCGGCGGCAGACAGGTAAGGCCGGCTGCGCTGAGGATTGGAAATATAGTATCCCTGCCTGGCCATCACTGCGCCCGGCCATCCGGATTGCCACCAGTTAAGGTAAGCATAGGCGGCGTCGAGTGTTTTACCGGTGGCGCAGCGTGAAAGCGACAGACCGCCATACCAGGCGCGGTAGCCTTCACGCGGCGTCGCCAGCCGGTAATCTTTTTGCCGCGAGTGATGACGAAAATACGTTGGCGCCCACAGGCTTTGGATATTGACGCGCGGATCGTCAATCAATCGGCAGGCTTCGTCCTGGCTGGTCCAGAATGCGGCGAAGTGCCCCTGGCGATGCAGCAGGGACAGCGCGTCGGTCAGGCTGTCTATCTCCTCCAGACTGAGGTTGCCAACGTTGGCGAAACGCGCGAGCCCTGCGCCTTGCGCAGCCAGAGCCGCATCCAGTCCGCCCATCGCCGCATCGTCCTGCAGCGCCGACTGGCCGGAAAATGCCGGGTGCAGCAACCATCCCCAGCTTTCTTCTTCTTCGTGCAGCGCGGGCGGCAAGCGAGCTTCATGATAGGCGAAGCTGTCGGCGTTATGCGTCAGCGGCAGCATGCTGATGTGATCGGTGGGCCGGCTGTTCAGACTACGGTCATGTTGCACATACAGGCGGTTTACCGGCACGCTGCCGTCACCCAACCGCCCACCGGGAAACAGGGCGCCGAGTTTAGGTAAATCGTTAATCTCGTCCCAGTAAGCCAACCTCTTAATCTCCAACGGCTGGATGGCTCGCGCCGGCCAGACAAAATCCACGTTGTGAAACCATTGGTCGTAGAGATCGTAACGCTCCGGGTGCATAACGGCGATACGCTGGGCGTCTTGCACATCGTGAATGTGATATTCGATATGCAATCCCAGATCCTGCTCTGCCCGTTGACGCAACAGTTCGAGCAAGGTCACCGAAGTACCCAATACCCGTAACGTGGGGCGACCGCGGGGTGAAGGTGTCGAGGTCATGAGGTGGCAGCTCCGTCAAAGGGGAGCCATCAGAAGGATGGCTGCGTAAAAGGGTGTAGAAAACGTTGAAAAGCGTTCTGCAGCCGCTTGGGGTCAAGGCCGCGCAGAATGAAGACCAACTGCGTGCGCCGCCGGCCGTCCGGCCAGGCGGCAAGATGTTCCGGGGGATGCAGACTGTGCTGCACGCCGTGGATCACCACCGGCGTATCGCTTTCCAGCACGTTCAGCATGCCTTTTATCCGCAGTATAGATTGTCCGTGGCAATGCAGCAGCATCGACAGCCAGACGGTGAAAGCCGACCAGTTTATCTGTTGCTCGAAGGTGATGATACAGGTCTCGGTGGTAGGGTGCGTCTGCTGCCCAGGCTTGCTGTAAGGTGCTGCCCCCTGTTTGGCCGGAACGGCCGGCCAACGCCGAAAACGCGTAGGCACCTGAGGCGAGCATGGGGTATCGAACAGGCTGAGATCGCCATTGGCCAATTGATGACTCATGGCGGTTTGCGCGAGCGGATTCAATTGCTGCAGGTACGCCAGTAACGCAGGCCCTTCGCCGGCCGGCACACGATCGGTCTTACTCAGCACCAGCCAGTCGGCGGCGCTGACCTGGGCCAACCATTCGGGATGATGGTTGGCTTGCTGCCAGGCATGTTCGCTGTCGATCAGCGTGACCATGGTACCGGGGGTGAAATGGTACTGTAACTGCCGGTCTTGCAGCAATGTGGCAAATATCGGTGCCGGATCCGCCAGGCCGGTGGTTTCCAGGATCACTTTGCTGAATGGCGGCACCTCGCCACGTTGACGGCGTTCATACAGCGCCAACAGCGCCTGTTTCAACTCGCCGCGGATCGCGCAGCAGACGCATCCTCCGGGCAACAGCACGGTGTCCGGTGCGATCTCCCCCAGCAGCAAATGGTCGATGCCGACCTCACCGAATTCGTTGACCAGCAGAGCGACATCATCCAGGTTCTGCCCTGCCAGCAAACGTTGAAGCAAGGTGGTTTTGCCGCTGCCCAGGAAACCGCTCAACACGTGTACCGGCAGTTTATCTTCTGGGCTCATGGCGCCTCCGCAGAGATGAGGGCGGTGAGATAGCGTTCATCGAGCGGGTCAATCGGCCGTTTCAGCAGCCGTTCGGCCTCTTGCCAAAGCTGATCCAGGCGGGTAACGATCGCCTGCTGTCCGGTAGCGCCGGCCAGTAGCCAACTGCTGCCGTGGATATCGCTTAGCGTCAGCTTTAAGGGGGCCAGAGCGCGATTCAGTATCGCCAGCTGTTGCAGCCGACGCTGGCGCATGGGCAGGTCAGAATGTCGCAACGGATCGCTCCATTGCGGCGTGTCGTTCAATAGTCCGCAGAGTCCGCACATCGTTCGGGGTTCTCCTATCAGGGCATCACATCGCCGGCGTTGGGCCCCAGCGTTTGGCCGACAAACAGGTTGCCGCCCGGCTCACTGGCCAGCAGCAGCGCCACCGGCGCGATTTCCTCGACCAGGCCGAACCGTCCCAGCGGCAGCTCATTTGCTTTGGCCTCTTTCCAGGCATCGCTGATGCCGGCCACCAACGGGGTCTTGATCGGGCCGGGTGCAATGGCGTTTACCAGCACATTGTCGCAGGCGACTTCAAGCGCCAGCGACTTGGTGAAGCCGATCACCCCGGCCTTGGCGGCGGCATAGTGGCTCAGTTCGGCGCCGCCTTTAATGCCCAATTGCGACGCGATATTGATGATGCGGCCCCAGCGTTGTCGGCGCATATAAGGCAGTGCGTGCTGCGAAGCGAGGAAAACGCTGCGCAGATCGACCGCCATCATCTCGTCCCACATCTCCAGCGTCAGTTCGCTGCAGGGCGCCTGGGTAAGCATGCCGGCGTTATTAACCAGAATGTCGATACCGCCTAACCGTTGCAGGCAGGCCTCCACGCCCCGTCGGGCGCCGTCCGGTTTGCCGACGTCGGCGACGGTGCCATGGCAGGTTGCGCCCTCAGCCCGACAGCGTTCGACGATAACGTTCAGCCCGGTGCCGTCGCGGTCGCTCAGCATCAGCGCTGCCCCCTCCCTGGCAAACAACAGGGCAATCGCGGCGCCTATGCCGCTGGCGGCGCCGGTGATCGTTGCGCGGCGGTGTTTCAGCATCATATTTTCCTCCCCGCTCACTCTGGCCAGCGAACCGTCAGGCCGCCGTCGATAATCAGGCTTTGTCCGGTGATGTACGAGGCCTCGTCGCTGGTCAAGAAACGTATCAGGGCGGCGACCTCCTGCGGCCGTCCTACGCGTCCCAGCGGAATGCCTCGTGCGGCTTTGGCCAGGCCCGCCGGCCCCAGCGAGTGGGTTTCATCCAGCGACTGCGGCGTTTCAATCAAACCGGGGATCACCGCGTTGCAGCGAATGCCGCGTGGGGCCAATTCCACCGCCAGTGAACGACAGATGCCGGGGATGCCGGCTTTAGCGGCGGCGTAGTGAGCATGATCTTGCCAGCCGTAGACCCCACCGGCGATGGAAGATACCGCCACCAGGCTGCCGCCGCCGCGCATCTGGCCGATCGCCGCGCGAAACAGTCGCATCACGCCGCTGAGATCAACATTGAGCATTTCGTGCCACTGTTGGTCGCTCATCTCTTCCAGCGGTGAGCGGCGCAGCAGGCCGGCGTTGGCCACCGCATAATCGACGCGGCCGAAGTGTTCTGCCGCGCGCAGGGCAAAGGCTTCCACCGAGGCGGTGGAGGCCACGTCCAATTCCAGCCACAAGGCATCACCGCCGGCGTTGGCGACGCGCTCCGCCGCTTGCCGATAGTCGTGCGGATCCTGGGGAAAATAGCCGGCGGCGATCCTGATGCCACGGCGGGCATACTCTTCCGCCAGGGTCAATCCTATGCCACTGGCCGCACCGCTGATCAGCGCCACCGGTTGAGATGAAGATAATTTTTCAGTCATAAACGATTCCTCGAACATGAGGGGGCTCCCCCCCTCGAGCACTTAGTGCACGCTGTGCGGCGCCACATGGCGGGCGAATAGCATGATGACGCCGGAAGCGAAGCAGGGTACGGCGCCGAACCACAGCGCGGCGGTTTGCCAGTGGCCGCCGTCGCTGAGTACGGTGGTGGTACCGATGCCGGCGATAATGGCGCCGATCGGCCCCATCGCGCCGATCAGCGCGCCGGCCGTGGCGCGGATGGCGGTAGGGAAGCTTTCGCTGATGAAAAACAGCGCCGCCGCATAGGGGCCGATCAGAAAGAACAAACCGATGCTGTACAGCGCGACGATCGTCGGGAGGTTGCTGGGGCAGAAAAGCATCACGGCGAATGACACCCCGCCGATCATCCAGCCGACGGCGATGGTATTGCGGCGACCGAAACGATCGCCCAACCAGCCGTGCGTCAGGTAGCCGCAATAGCCCACCAGGTTGGACAGCACCAGAATCAGCAGCGAGTTGGCGAAGGAGACGCTGTGCACTTTAGTAAGAACCGTAGTGCCGAGCACGCTGAAGATTTGGATAGCGAACCAGTTGATCAGCACGGCACCGCCCAGCACCAATGTGGCGCGCAGCGAAGCGCCGCGGAATGCGGCTGACAGCCCGGCCTGCTGATGAGCGTCATAATCGACCTGGTAATCGCGAGCGACCTGCCGAGCTTGCTCGATATCACCGAGATGGCGCAGTTGATGAATGTGCTGGTGGATTTGAAACTGCGGAGTCTCTTTCAGTTTCAACGCCAGCAACGCGATGATAAACGACGGCAGCGCGGCGAAAATAAAACTGCCTTGCCAGCCTATGATCGGCATCAGCAATGCTGTCAGCGCCGAAGCGACCAGCGCGCCGACCGGCCAGCCGCCCTGGACCAGACTGTAGATGAATCCCTTGCGGCGATTGAGGGCCGGATCGTCGAGAGCGGCGTAGATCTCGGTGAGGTAGGTGGCGTTAACGGTTTGTTCCGCGTAACCGAGCCCGGCGACGGAACGGATGCCGATCAGCGCGCCTTTCCCCCAGGCACCGCCGATCGCAGTCAGCAGCGAGCAAACGGCGGCTCCCCCGACGGTAACGACGATGCCCAGCCGCCGGCCGAGTTTGTCGACCAACGGGCCGATAGCCAGCGCGATGATCGCGCCGCCTACCGCCACCCAGGTGGCCAGTTCGGCCTGTTCTACTTCGCTCCAGCCAAAGTGATCGCCGATTTCCGGCAGCAATGTGCCGAAAAGAATGAAATCATAGACGGCGAAGACCCAGGCGAAGAAAGCGATCCATGTTGCGAATTTGGCGTCCCTGATGGTTAATTGCTGGGGTTGCCAGCCGTTGACCGTTGTCTTTTTATAGAGGCTCATGTTTGCTGTCACTCATGCGGTGGAAAGCGGCAGTTTCAGACTTTGCGCGGCATGCGGCGCAGGTAGTCGTCGGCGATTTCATCAAAGGTCACGAAGCGAACCCCTTGATGGCTCTGGATGTGTTTGATCAAGCGTTCCAACATCAACAGCACCTGCGGGCGGCCGGAGACGTCGGGGTGGATGGTCATGGTGAAGACGGCGTAGTCGTGCTCGCGGTAGACCCAGTCGAACTGATCGCGCCACATCTCTTCGAGATGGCGAGGGTTGACGAAGCCGTGGCTGTTGGGGGATTTTTTGATGAACATCATGGGCGGCAAATCGTCCAGATACCAGTTGGCTGGGATCTCCACCAAATCGGTCTCTTCACCGCGCACCAGCGGTTTCATCCAGCTGTCGGGATGCTGGCTGTAGTTGATGCGGGTCCAGCTGTCGCCGACGCGGACATAATAAGGGTGGAAGTCGTTGTGCATCAGGCTGTGGTCATACTTGATGCCTTTCTTCAACAACAGTTCGTTAGTGACGTTGCTGAACTCCCACCAGGGCGCGACATAGCCGGTAGGGCGCTTGCCGGATAATTGTGTCACCAGCTCAATACAGCGATCGAGGATTGCCTCTTCTTGCGCCGGGGTCATGGCGATCGGGTTTTCGTGGCTGTAGCCATGCACGCCGATTTCATGCCCGGCATCCGCGACCGCTTTCATCTGTGCCGGGAAGGTTTCGATGGAGTGGCCGGGTATAAACCAGGTAGTGCGCAGGTTGTGATCGGCGAACAGCTTAAGCAAGCGCGGCGCACCTACCTCACCGGCAAACATACCGCGTGAAATATCGTCGGGTGAATCTTCGCCGCCGTAAGACCCCAGCCAACCGGCAACGGCGTCCACATCGACGCCGAATGCGCAAAGTATTTCTTTAGCCATGTTGTTATCTCCTGAGTGTGCGAACAATCGCGAGAGCCGGCCGCAACAGCAGCGGCCTGCGTGGGTTAATTCTGTTGCGTCAACCGATATTCGATACTGAGAGCCATTCGGAGCAGACGCTCATCGTCGCCGGCCGGCAGCGACAGCAGTACGCTGGTCGCCAGACCATCGCCATCATGGCCGGTAGGCATGGCAATCCCCGGCATGTCCAGCAGGCTGCCGGGCATGGTGAGCCGCAACGTGGCCAGATTGGCTTGGGCAAACAGCGCAGCGTCGTTTTCCAGTGCGGCCAGCGGAGGGGCAACGTGGGCGACGGTCGGCGTTATCAGCAGCGCACCGGCCAATTCATCGTGCATTTGCTGCTGCCAGCCGGCGCGCTGGCGCAAAAACTGCGCCAGCAGATCGGCGGGGAGCGTTTCCGCCGCCAGTAAGCGGCTGCGCACGCGCGGATCCATACTCTCGGCCAAGGGGCTGTGCAGACGTTCCCGATGCTGTTCCAGCGCTTCTGCGGCGCCCGGCCACCCTCGTTCGGCTACCCAGATGAGCGCCTGACGCAGCATGGCGACCGGGCGCTCGTCAATATGTGCGCCGGCCGCGCTCAGGCGCGCCAGAGCAGCCTGCAAATTTTGACGGACTGCAGGTTGTACGTGCGGATCGTGCAAGACATCGGGATCGACCCGCAGCGTCATGCCCGTGAGCGGATAGGGCGACAGCGGATGGGACGCGGGTACCAGCACCCGATCGAAAGCGATCGCGTCGCGAACGCTGCGGCAGAGGGGGCCGAGGGTATCCAGGCTGGGGGATAACGGAAAAACGCCGCGTCGACTATAGCGTTGGCTACTGCTGCGGTAGCCAATCAGTCCGTGAAAGGCGGCGGGTATGCGAACGGAACCGGCGGTATCGGTCGCCATGGCTATGGGGACGATACCGCGTGCGACCGCGCTGGCCGAACCGCTGGACGATCCGCCTGGCGCGCGAGCCGTGCCGTGGCGATCCAAGAGCGCAGGGGTGCCAAAATGTGGGTTGAGGCCAAGACCGGAATAGGCGAACTCGCTGAGATTGGTTTTGCCGATGCTGACCAGCCCGGCCTTCTGAAGCTGCGCGATCGTCGCCGCATCGTGTGTCGCCGGCGGGGCGGTGGCTAGGGTCGCGGAACCGGCGCTGGTTTGCGTTGCGGCCATATCGAGCAGATCTTTCACGGCCATGGGAATCCCGTCCAGCTCGCTGAGCGGCGCATTGCTGCGCCAACGCCGGGTCGCTTCAGCCGCTTCGCGACGGGCGCGATCCGGGGTCAGGCAGATGAAAACCGTTGGCGCTTCGGCGGCTGATGACAAAGCGTGTTCCACGAGTTCGCTCGGTGTCAGCGTTCCTTCGCGAAACGCGCTCGTCAGTTGGATGGCATCAGGGAAGGCATGCCCAGGGGTGTGATTCATAGGATGACCTTAAAATGTACCTTTTATTAAAATATACATTTTAAGGTAGCAAGCTGGATGCCAGGTTGTCATTACCATTGATTAAAATTCGTGCTGAGTTGTGATCGAAATGATAAATAACGTGTTATTTAAGCTGAAAATGGTGATGGGGGGCACGTTTTTCGTTGGTCTAGCACGGTATTGAAAATGTATTTTTATTTAAATTAGCCGTTATGGTGCATACCGGGGGGCAATTGCCCTTAGAAAGGGCAATGACGGGATAAGAACGAGTGAGCGCCAATTTGGTGGGTGGAGTGTGCCATAATGCCAGTCACTCCATGGGGAACGGTGGTTGAGTGACGAGCTAATGGAAAAAACGAGAGTGGAGAAAAGCAGCGGTGAAACACGCGCCGGCGCGCGTTATGAAATGATCCGACAAACCTTGGATGAGGCCATTCGTGCGGGGTCGGTGCCCGCAGGGTTGGTATTGCTTGAAGGGCCGCTGGCGGACATGTTCGGTACCAGCAGGGTGCCGGTTCGCAAAGCGTTGGGGCTGCTCCATCAAGAGGGGCTGATAGCGCGTTTCGAAGGCCGAGGTTTCATCGTGACGCCTGAAGGGGGCGAAGTAGAGCCGCAGCGTTTGCCGCTTAACCGAGCCGTGTTGGGATTGTGCCCGCAGGAAGAATTGGTGGATACCCGTAGCACGAGTGAGAAGGTATTCAGCGATTTGCAGGAGGCGTTGTCTACCTGCATGGTGTTTGGTCACTACCAGGTCAATGAAGCCAGCGCGGCGGAATTTTATAATGTCAGCCGCAGCGCCATTCGCGAAGCGTTGATGAGACTGCGCGATCAAGGGCTGGTAGAGAAAGAGCCCTATGCGCAATGGCTGGCCGGGCCACTCACCGCCCGAGAAATCACCGATCATTATGAAATTCGGGCCTGTCTGGAGCCCGCCGCCTTGCTCAAGGCGGCACCCCATCTCTCGCGCCAGCATGTGTTAGACAGCCTGGAACGCCTGACTCAGCTGGAACAAGGCACATTTTCCCTGGCGAGCCTGGAGCGGGTAGAGGAAGACTTGCATATTCATTGTCTGGCGCCGGCGGGGAATAAAACCCTGCTGGGGGTGTTGCGTCAAAGCCAGTCGCCGCTCATCGTCACGCGTATTTTCTACGATATGCTGGGGATTAAGATTGAGGAAGCGATGTTGAATGAACACCGCCTGGTGTTGCAGATGTTGTTGCAGGGCGCTAACGACGCGGCTGCGCTGGGGTTGCAGGAGCATCTGCGCCGCGCACAGATGCGTACCTTGCAACGGCTGAAGGTCATTTCGGTATTGCCGGAACCCGCCTTGCCGCCTTACCTGTTGCGGCTAAGCTAGGTCTACGGTCGCGTTTATTCCGCCCGGGCCTGCGCGGGGCGGCCGATCTCGCCGCGCCGGAGCCTCCGGCGAGAGGGAGTCACATCGGCCAAACCGCCTCGCGCACGGCGATCGCTCTGGGCAGCAGCCCGAGGGCGTAGAAGCGGTCGGCGATGCTTTGCTGCTGGCGGATCACCTGTAAATCCATGGCGCGAACCTCGTGGCTGCGGCGCGACAGCGCGAGTTCCAGTGAGGCGCTCGCCAGCCCCAGTTCGTTGGAAAGGTGACGAGCGGCTTCTCTCGGCTGCGCGGCGATGTAGCGGCCGGTGTGCTGCAGCGCCTGCATCAGCGGCCGCAACAGATCGTCCGAACGCTCGGCGAAGCCGCGGCGCGCCAGGTAGAATTGCTGATTGAGCACCCGCTGGGTGCCGTCGGCGATCACGCGCAGTTCCCCGTTGCGCTGCGCGTCGCTGAGCAGCGGATCCCACATCATCCAGGCGTCCACCGCCTGCAGGTCGGTCGCCGACAGCGGATACTTCGGCGGCGCGTAGACGATACGCACGTCGTTCAACGTCAATCCCTGTTCGTCCAGCATCTGCAGCAATAAATAGTGCACGTTGGAGCCTTTGTTGAGCGCGATGCGTTTGCCGCGCAGATCGGCGGCGCTGCGTATTGGGCTGTCTTGCGGCACCACCATCGCCACGCTCTGCGGCGCAGGCGGCTCAAAACCGACGTACACCAGCGCATTGCCCTGTGCCTGGGCGAAGATCGGCGGCACTTCGCCGGTGGTGCCGAAGTCTATCTCATCGCCGTCGAGCGCGTGCAGCAGCTGCGGCCCGGCGGGAAACTCGCTCCACAACACGCTGATGCGCTGTGTGGCGAAGAGCTGTTCCAGGCTTTGCCGCGCCTTGAGCACCCCGAGGTTGCCGAACTTTTGATAGCCGATGCGCAGTTCGCGTTCGGGCAGAGACGCTGCGGCGATGGCCGGTGAATGTGCGGGTGCGCCGGCGCTGCGACGGCGCGGTTTGATCAGACCAAGATGTGCCAAATGGGTGCGCAGGGTATTGCGGCTGACGCCAAGCAACGCCGCCGCTTGCAGCTGGTTGCCGCCGCTGCTTTCGAAGGCGTTGCGCACCAGCGCATCCAGCACCCGTTGGTAAAGCTGTGCGCTGTCGCCTTGCAACTGCCGCTGCACAAAGCGGTCGATGGCGTCGTCACTGCTGCCGTCGTTATCCGTCAGGCGATGGGTGAGCTGCAGTTGCTGCGGTGCGATCGCCCCCTCCTGGCTCAGCAAGACCGCATTATGCAGCGTGTTCTCCAGCTCGCGCACGTTGCCAGGCCAAGGGTAGTCCAGCAGCGCCTGCTGCGCTTCCGCCGTCAACCGCGGCAGTGGCCGTTCCAGACGGCGGGCGTACAGCGCAAGAAAATGTCTGGCCAGCACCGGAATATCCTCCGGCCGCTGGCGCAAGGGCGGTAAAGTCACCGCCGCCACGTTCAGGCGGTAATAGAGATCTTCACGGAACCGCCGTTGGCGAATCGCGCCGGCCAGATCGACGTGGGTGGCGGCGATGACCCGCACATCGATCTTCAGCGGTTTGCGCGAACCGACGCGGGTGATCTCCCTTTCCTGCAGCACGCGCAGCAGCTTGACCTGCAGCGACAGGTTCAACTCGCCGATCTCGTCCAGCAGCAGGGTGCCGCCTTCCGCCGCTTCGAACCAGCCCTGATGAGTGCCGACGGCGCCGGTGAAGGCGCCTTTCTCATGGCCGAACAGTTCGGCTTCCGCCAGGCTTTCCGTCAGCGCGCCGCAGTTGACCGCCAGGAAAGGTTGATGGCGGCGCGCGCTGTGGTGGTGCAGATAGCGCGCCACCACTTCTTTGCCGGTGCCGGTTTCACCGACGATCAGCACGGTGGCGTCGGTGGGAGCCAGCCGATCGAGCACGCTTTGCAGAGCGAGCGACGCCGGATCGATCAGCACCGGCTTGTCGGCGGCGAACGGTTGGGGATCGTACATGGGCGTCTCCTGTCTACGACGATGGGAAAAAAATCTTATCCCAGCCAATGGGCAGCCGCGAGAGGATAAAAGGCGCACGGTGCTGCATTGGCAACAGCTTTCCGCCGCTGCCTGCTGCCAATGCAGCAGTGTTTTGACGTCGATATTTCATCAATATATTGATATGTATTGGTTTTTTAAAATCTGCAATGTGGCATGCATCCTGCTTTTCTTTTTATAACCAAGCAAAGTTTTTCTATCGATAAATACTGAAAATAGTTATATAGGAAAGGCATAAATGACTGAGTCAGTGAAAGAGCGCATCAACGTTTTCTGGTTTCTGCCGACCCACGGCGACGGCCGCTATCTGGGCACGGCGCAGGGCGGGCGCCCGGTGGACCTGCCTTATTTGCAGCAGGTGGCGCTGGCTGCCGACAACCTCGGCTATTACGGCGTGCTGATCCCAACCGGTAAAAGCTGCGAGGATTCCTGGCTGGTGGCGGCGGCGCTGGCGCCGATCACCCGCCGGTTGCGCTACCTGGTGGCGGTGCGCCCCGGCCTGCAGCCGCCGAGCCTGGCGGCGCGCATGGCGGCGACGCTGGATCGGCTGTCGGACGGACGCCTGCTGATCAACGTGGTGACCGGCGGCGATCCGGTGGAAAACAAAGGGGATGGCATCTTCCTCAGCCATGCCGAACGTTACGAAGTGACACAGGAATTTCTCACGGTGTATCAACGGCTGCTGCAAGGGGAGAAGGTGGATTTCAGCGGTAAGCATATTCGCGTCGAAGGCGCCGAATTGCTGTTCCCGCCGGTGCAGGAAAACGGCCCGCCGCTCTATTTCGGCGGCTCATCGCCGGAAGCGATCGACATCGCCGCTGGGCAGATCGACACCTACCTGACCTGGGGCGAGCCGCTGGCTCAGGTGGCGGAAAAGCTAGCGGTGGTGCGCCAGCGCGCCGAGCGGCAGGGGCGTAAACTCAGCTATGGCATTCGCCTGCACGTTATCGTGCGCGAAACTGAAGACGAAGCCTGGGCGGCGGCCGAGCGACTGATCGCGCATCTGGATGACGACACCATCGCGGCGGCGCAGCAGATCTTTGCGCGCATGGACTCCACCGGCCAGCGCCGCATGAGCGAGCTGCACGGCGGCTCGCGCGAGAGTCTGCGCATCGGCCCCAACCTGTGGGCCGGCGTCGGCCTGGTGCGCGGTGGCGCCGGCACCGCATTGGTGGGCAATCCGCAGCAGGTGGCGGCGCGCATACGTGAGTATCAGGCGCTGGGCATCGACAATTTCATCCTTTCCGGCTATCCGCATCTGGAAGAAGCTCACCGCTTCGCCGAGCTGGTGATGCCGCTGCTGCCGCTGGCGCAGTCGGCTCATCAGACGGCTCGCACGATCAATACCGGCCCGTTTGGCGAAACCATCGGCGGCGATCGTCGTCCCGGCCCGGCGCAGCGGGAGGGCTGATGGCGAAGCGTGCCCATATTATCGTTATCGGCGGTGGTTTCACCGGCGCGGCGCTGGCGATCCAGCTGGCGCGCGGAGCGGTGGATGTCACGGTGATCGAACCGCGCGCCGCGCCGGGCTATGGCGTGGCGTATTCGACCACCGAGCCGACCCACCGCATCAACGTCCCGGCCGATAGGATGCAGCTGGCGGATGAGCCCGCGGGGGATTTTGACCGCTGGTTCCGTCAGGGCGGCGGGCTGACGGCCGATCCGCAGGCGCTATGGCGCGACGGTAAGGCCTATCCGCAGCGCGGCGCCTTCGGCCGCTATGTCGAGGAGCGTTTTCATCAGGCGGCGCAGTCGGGCCAGGCCCGCTTGCGGCACCTGCGCGATCGGGCGCAGTACCTGCAGCCGCAGGCGCAGGGCGCGTCCGTCATCACCGCCGGCGGCGAACGGCTGTGGGGCGATTATGTGGTGTTGGCGACCAGCCATCCGCCGCCCGCGCTGCCGCGGCAGATCGCCCCGGAACTGGCGCGCGACGCGCGGTTAATCGCCAATCCCTGGGCGGAGGGAGCGCTGGATGAGATTGAACCCGGTGAGGCGTTGGCGATCGTCGGCAGCGGGCTGACGATGGCCGATGCGGTGGCGGCGTTGCACCGCCGCGGGCATCGTGGGCCGATTACCGCGTTCTCTCGTCACGGCTTGTTGCCGCGTGCCAATGCCGAAGGGGAGTACCCGACGTGGTCGTTTACCCCGCCATCCGGACTGCGTGATGGGGTGCGGCAGGTGCGCCTTGAGGTGGCGCGCGCCGCTGGGCAACGGGTGCCGTGGCAGGCGGTGTTGGACGAGGTGCGCGCCCAGGGCCAGCGTCTGTGGCAAGCATTGACGCCGACCGAACAGCAGCGCTTTCTGCGGCATCTGCGCGCCTATTGGGACGTGCACCGCTATCGCATTGCACCGCAGGTGAGCACGTTGCTGGCGGAGCAACAGGCGGCGGGCACGCTGCAGGTATTGGCCGCTCGTTTGCGGCGGGCAGAACCCACGCCGCAGGGCGTGCGTTTGACGATTCTGCCGCGCCAGGGCGCAGAGCGGGCGCTGCAGGCGCAGCGGCTGCTGATCGCTACGGGTCCGGCCCATGCCGGCCTGATCGCCGCCAGCCCGTTGCTCAGCTCGCTGGCGGAGCAGGGGGCGCTGCGCGCCGATCCGCAGGGATTGGGGCTGTGGGTCAATGCCGACAGCCAGGCGATCGGCGGCGACGGCCTTGCCAACCCGCGCCTGCTGGTGGCCGGCCCGGCGGCGCGTGGCCGCTTCGGCGAACTGATGGGGCTGCCGCAGGTGGCGGAACACGCCCAAAGCGTCGCGCAATATCTGCTGGCGCGATGTCCGGCTGCAAACTGATCGTCCATTCCCGTTTTTAACACCCTAAGACCCCCCATCCGGCCCGGCTCCGCCCGTGGCCGGCAGATAATTGTGGAGCTCGCTATGTCATCGCAACGTGAAATTCGTCTTAACGCTTTTGATATGAACTGCGTCGGCCATCAGTCGCCGGGGCTGTGGGCGCACCCGCGCGACCGTTCCTGGCAGTATAAGGATCTCGAATATTGGACCGATCTGGCGCGCCTGCTGGAACGCGGCAAGTTCGATGGATTGTTTATCGCCGACGTGCTGGGGATTTACGACGTGCTTAACGGCAGCGGCGACGCGGCGATCCGCCAGGCGACGCAGGTGCCGGTTAACGATCCGCTGGCGCTGGTGACGCCGATGGCGCTGGTTACCGAACATCTCGGCTTCGGGCTGACCGCCTCGCTGTCATTTGAGCACCCTTATCCTTTCGCCCGCAGATTGTCGACGCTTGATCACCTGACCAAGGGGCGTATCGGTTGGAATATCGTCACCTCTTACCTGGAGAGCGGCGCGCGCAATATTGGCCACCGGGCGCAGACCGATCACGATGCGCGCTACGACTACGCCGATGAATACCTGCAGGTGGTTTACAAGCTGCTGGAGGGCAGTTGGGAAGACGGCGCGATTTTGCGCGATCGTCAGCGGCGCATCTTCAGCGATCCGGCGAAAATTCATCCGATCAACCACAAAGGCGAGTTCTTCCAGGTGCCGGGCATTCACCTGAGCGAGCCTTCGCCGCAGCGCACGCCAGTGTTGTATCAGGCCGGCGCTTCCAGCCGTGGCAAGCAATTTGCCGCGGAGCACGCCGAATGCGTGTTTGTCGCCTCTCCTTCGAAAACCTTGCTGAAAAAAACCGTGGCCGATATCCGCCGCCGCGCCGCCGAGGCCGGGCGCGACCCGCGCAGCATCCTGATCTTCAACCTGCAGACGGTGATCGTCGGTGAAACTGACCGGCAGGCGCAGGAAAAATGGCGGGAATACAAATCCTATGCCAGCTACGAAGGCGCGCTGGCGCTGGTGTCCGGCTGGACCGGCATCGATTTCGGTCAGTATCAGCCGGATCAGGTGCTGAAGCATCTGCACACCAATGCCATTCAGTCGGCGGTGGAAACTTTCTCCAGCGCCGATCCCAGCCGTGAATGGACCGTACAGGGCATCGCCGAATGGGTCGGCATCGGCGGTTTCGGCCCGCTGTTGGTGGGCGGCCCGCAAACCGTGGCCGACGAACTGCAGGCGTGGGTGGAGGAAACGGATGTTGACGGTTTCAATTTGGCCTACGCCGTTACCCATGAAACCTTCACCGACGTGGTGGAACTGCTTATCCCCGAGCTGCAAAAACGCGGAGTGTATAAGCGCGACTACACAGCGGGCACTCTGCGAGAAAAATTGTTCAATCAGGGGCCGCGCCTGGCAGAGCCGCACCCGGCGGTGGGCTACCGCTGGCCGGCCGGCGCGCTCTTGGCCGATGCACTGAGCGTCAAGTGAGGATGCGATGATAGAGATTGAAGGATTGCACAAGGCTTACCGCGCGCCGGACGGGCGACGGATTGAGGTGCTGAAGGGCGTTTCGCTGCAGGTGCCGGCCGGATCGATTACCGCCGTGGTCGGCCCCAGCGGGGCGGGCAAATCGACGCTGGCGAAATGCATCAGCCTGCTGGAGCGGCCGAGCAGCGGCAGTATCCGGGTGAACGGCCAGGACTTGTCGCGGCTTGCGGGCGAGGCGCTGCGCAGGGAGCGGCGGGCGATAGGCACGGTGTTCCAGTCTTCCGCGCTGCTGCAGCGTAAAACCGCCTGGCAGAATGTGGCGCTGCCGTTGACCTATCTGGGCGTGGTGCCGCGCGATATCGACAAGCGGGTAAAGAGCCTGCTGGCAGCGGTAGGGTTGGCGGACAAGGCGGAGTTTTACCCGGCTCAACTGTCCGGCGGCCAGCGCCAAAGGGTCGGCATCGCCCGCGCGCTGGCGCTGAATCCGTCGGTGCTGCTGGCGGATGAGGCCACCTCCGGGCTGGATCCGGACGCCACCGGGGCCATTCTCAGCCTGCTTAAACAGCTGCGCGATCGGTATGGCCTGTCGATCATCCTGATCACCCACGAGATGGATGCGGTGCGCGACGCCGCCGACGCGGTGGCCGAGATCCGCGACGGCGTGATTGTGCAGCAAGGGCCGGTGCGCGAGCTGTTGGCGGCGCCCGATTCCTCGCTGGGCCGCCAGCTGTTCCCGCTGAAGACGCTGGCGTCCGACGCCGCGTTGCGGTTGCAGGTGACCTATTCCGCCCGTCAGCCGGCGGCCACCGACTGGATCAGCCGCATCAGCCGCCAACTCGACCTGCAGATCGATCTGCTGGGCGGCCACGTTGAAGTGGTGGGCGGCAGCCTGGCCGGGCGGTTAGAGATTGCGGTGCGTTTTGGCGGCGGTTCGCGTTCGGTGGCTGAACTGCAGGGCGAGCTGCGGCGGTTGGGCATTCTCGCCGAGGTGCTGGAACAGCCGGCGGCCTTGCAGGAGGCGGTATGAAAAATCTGTCTGACAGCGTGATGAGCCAGGACACACCCTGGCGCGAGATCCATCGGTTGATGCTGCCGGCCTACGGCGAAACCTGGCTGATGGTCGGCATCGTGATGCTGTTTGTGGTGGCGATCGGCGGCGCCGTCGGCGTGGTGTTGTTCAACACCTCATCGCGCGGCTTGTTTCCGCGTCCGGCGCTGAATCGCGCGCTGAGCTGGTTAGTGAACATGGGCCGTTCGCTGCCGTTTCTGGTGCTGATGGCGGCGATTATTCCGTTCACCTTCTGGTTGACCGGCACCACCATCGGCATTCCGGCGGCGGTGATCCCGATGATCGTCGCCGGCATTCCGTTCTTTGGCCGGCTGGTGGAGAACGCGCTGCGCGAACTGCCGCCGGAGGTGACGGCGGTGGGGCTGGTGTCCGGCGGTTCGATCTGGCAGATAGTCACCCGCGCGCAGCTCAGCGAGGCGCTGCCGGCGATCGTCGCCGCCATCACACTGAACGTCATCTCGATGATCGAGTATTCGGCCATCGCCGGCACCATTGGCGCGGGCGGCATCGGCTATCTGGCGGTGGTGTACGGCTACCAGCGTTTCGACAATCACATCATGATCGCCACCATTGTGGTGCTGATCGCCACGATTCAACTGATTCAGTTTATTGGTGACCGCCTGGTCGCCGCGTTGCGTCATCATCAGGAAACCTTTTAATCATGCCTAATCACGATTTTGAGATAGTGAAGAAGAAACGCTGGCCGTGGCCGGTGGGTATCGCGGCGGTGGCAATTATCGCCGCCGCGGTTTGGCACTTCAGCGCCGGCCAGCAGCAGACGGTGCAGTTCGGCAGCACGTTGAAAGTGCACTTTGAGCCGGCGATGGCCGGAGAGCAGCGGGTGATCGAGTACGTCGGCGACCATATCGCGCCGGATTACGGCCTTAGGCTGGAGGCGGTTGGCCTGCAGGATCCGGTGCAGGCCGATCGTGCGGTGGCGCAGGGGCAGTACGCCGCCACGATCTACCAGCACCAATGGTGGCTAAAACAGGTGGTAGATGCCAATGGTTTTAAGCTGACCCCGACGCTGCCGGTGTTTCAGTGGGCGTTTGGCATTTATTCCGACCGCTATAGGTCGATCGCGGAGTTGCCGGACGGCGCGGAGATCGTGGTGCCCAACGACGGCGCCAATCAGGGGCAGGCGTTGTGGCTGCTGCAGCGCATTGGACTGATCGGGCTGGATCCGGCGATCGAGGCGCGCACCGCCAGGCTGAAAGACATTCGCGAGAACAAACGCCATTTTAACTTCAAGGAGCTGGATTTGCTGACCATGCCGCGCGCGCTGAATTCGGTAGATGCGGCCATTGGCTATGTGTCGCAGTTCGACGCCGGCAAGGTGCCGCGTGAGAAGGGCATCTTGTTCCCACCGGCGCCGAAAACCTTCGCCTCGCAGCTGGTGATTGGCACGCCCTATCTGCAGGACGAAAATATTCGCAAGCTGCAGCGGGCGTTTGCCGATCCCAGGTTGCAGGCGTGGCTGAAAAGCACCGACGACCCGCTGGTGAAAGGCGTGCTGGTGCCGGTCTCGGCAGAATAATCCCCGCCCGAAATGACCGTGATAAAGACCGGATTAACGCGCGTTAATCCGGCGTTTTTGTTACGCTGTAACTGTGTTTAATTTATTGATATTAATGATATTTATAGAAGAAATTGTTGTTTGTCGGCGTAATTTTTTCACCCTATAAACGAGGTGTCACCTGCCAATTACAACGAGGAAGCTATGAGTACCTTAAATATCGATACCGCGCCGCCGTTATCTGCGCCCATCGGCTCGGCCAGCGATGTGGCGCGTTTGATTAACCAGCGCAGCGAGAAAAATACCCATGCGCGCATGATCGTGCTGTTGGCGCTGGGCGGTGTTTTTCTCGATGCCTATGACCTGACCACGCTGTCTTACGGCATCGATGACGTGGTGCGTGAATTCAGCCTCAGCCCGCTGCTGACCGGGGTGGTAACTTCTTCGATCATGGTCGGGACCATTCTCGGCAACCTGGTCGGCGGCTGGTTGACCGACAAGTACGGCCGCTATCAGGTGTTTATGGCCGATATGCTGTTTTTTGTGGTTTCCGCCATCGCCGCCGGGCTGGCGCCCAACGTCTGGGTGCTGATCGGCGCGCGCTTTTTGATGGGGATCGGCGTTGGCATCGATTTGCCGGTGGCGATGGCCTATCTGGCCGAATTCTCCAAATTCACCGGCAAGGCCAACAAGGCGTCGCGCCTGGCGGCCTGGTGCCCGATGTGGTACGCCGCTTCGTCGGTGTGTTTTCTGATCATCTTTGCGCTCTATTTTCTGTTGCCGGCCGAATATGCGAACTGGTTGTGGCGCGCATCGTTAATTTTCGGCGCCGTGCCGGCGTTGCTCATCATCATGGTGCGCAGCAAGTTTATGAACGAATCGCCGCTGTGGGCCGCTAACCAGGGCGATCTGAAAGAGGCGGCGCGCATCCTGCGCGAGTCATACGGCATTGCCGCCCATGAGGCGGAACCTGACGCCGCCCAACCGGCGGCGCCGCCGAAGGTCAGCTTCCGCGTGCTGTTCCGCAAGCCGTACCGCGAGCGCACGCTGGTCGCCAGCGTGATGAACGTTTGCATTTCCTTTGAATACACCGCCATCGCCTTCTTTCTGCCGTCGATTCTGGCGCAGTTTCTCGGCGCCGGGGTGTTTGAAACTATCTCCGCTTCGCTCGGGCTGAACGTGCTGTTCGCCTTTACCGGTGGCCTGCTCGGCATGCGTCTGGCATGGAAGTATCCGTCGCGCCAGGTGGCGATCGCCGGATTTGCGCTGCAGTTTATCGCGCTGATTGCCCTGGCGTTGATCGGACATCCGCAGGCGGCGTTCGGCGTTGGGCTGGCGATCCTGATGTTGGGCCTATGGCTGTTCGCCGAAGGATTCGGCCCCGGCGCGCAGATGATGATTTACCCGGCGCTCTCTTACCCGACGGCGATCCGCGCCACCGGCGTCGGTTTCGGCCGTTCGCTGTCCGGTATCGGCAGCGCGCTGGCGCTGTTTATTCTGCCGATTTTGCAGGCGCGCTTCGGCACCGACATGTTTTGGATTGTTTCACTGGCGGCGGCGATCCCCATCGTCTTCCTGCTGATCATTCGCTTTGAACCGACGGCGCACGATATCGACGATCTGGCCGATCGCGCTTAACCACAGAGGACACTGACATGACGCAACACCTGTTATCCACCGGAGCAGACTACGCACAGCTGGCCGCGCGTTTTCGGCCGATCTTCGCCGAAATCGCCGCCGGGGCGGTGGAGCGAGAGCTGTCGCGCACGCTGCCGCATGAACCGATCCGTTGGCTGAAAGAGGCGGGGTTCGGCAAGGTGCGCCTCCCGCGTGAAAAGGGCGGCGACGGCGCTTCGTTGCCGCAGCTGTTCGAACTGCTGGCCGAACTGGCGGAGGCGGACTCTAACCTGCCGCAGGCGCTGCGGGCGCATTTCGCCTTCGTGGAAGATCGGCTGAACGCGCCGGACGGCCCGGAACGCGATCGCTGGTTCGAACGCTTTCTCGACGGCGAGCTGGTCGGCAGCGGTTGGACCGAGATCGGCGGCGTGAAGCTGGGGCAGGTCAATACCCGGGTAACGCCGCAGGCCGACGGCTGGTCGCTCAACGGCGAGAAATTTTACAGCACCGGCAGTCTGTTTGCCGATTGGATCGACGTGTATGCCGAGCGTAGCGACAACGGCGGCCCGGTGATCGCTTTGGTGAACGTCACCCAGCCGGGCGTAGAGCGCGACGACGACTGGGACGGATTTGGCCAACGCACTACCGGCAGCGGCACCACGCGTTTTATTGATGCACAGGTCGAGCAGGCGCACGTCTACGCCTTTGCCGAGCGCTTCCGTTACCAAACTGCGTTCTATCAGCATGTGTTGCTGGCGACGCTGGCGGGGATCGGTCGCGCGGTGCTGCGAGACGTCGGCGAGGGCGTGAGGCAACGTAAAAGGATCTATAGCCACGGCAACGCCGGTTGGGTGAAGGACGACGTGCAGATCCAGCAGGTGGTGGGGCAAATCAGCGCCTGGGCCTATGCGGTTGAGGCGACGGTGCTAAAAGCGACTTCCTCGCTGCAGCAGGCTTACGAGGCGCATCGATCCGGCGATGAAGCGCTGCTGCAGGCGCTTAACGTGACGGCGGAGCTGGACGCCGCCAGGGCGCAGGTCATCGCCGGGGAGTGGGTGCAGCGCGCCGCCGGTGAATTGTTCAATGCGCTCGGCGCTTCAGATACCCGTACCGGCAAGGCGTTGGATCGCCACTGGCGCAATGCGCGCACGCTCTCTTCACATAATCCGGTGATCTACAAGGCGCGCAATATCGGTGACTGGGAAATTAACCGCCATACGCCGACCTTTATCTGGCAAATCGGCAGTGGCGGTTGAGGCCGTGGCTATTCCGTCCAAACTTGCGTGCTGCGCGGGCTGTCCATCTGATAATCCGAGTAGGGGCGGGTGAAGAACTCGCGCCCCAACTCGCGGGCGGCCTGCAGCGGGTTGCGCGGATCGCGGGCGATCTCACCGCGCTGGTTGCCGGTGCCGTGCACCAGCCCGACGAAGGCGGAATGGGTGTAACGGCTGAACTCCTGGATCTGATGCACGATGCCCAGCGCCGCGCCAGGATAAGTTTCTTCCGACGCCACCGCCAGCCCGATGCGTTTGCCGCTCATGCGTTGGTGCACCTGTTCCGCCTGAGGGTAGGCGTTGGAATAGAAGCTGAACGAGCGATCGAAAAAGGCCTTGGTTTGCGCCGACATGCCGTACCAGTAAATCGGCGTGCAAAATACCGCGCCGTCGGCCGGCAGGAAGTGCTCCAGGAACAGCTCGGCGTAGCGATCGCCCGGCGGCGGCGTATGGCGTTCATCGCTCAGAAAACCGCTCAGGTAATCATCGAGAAAATGCAGGCTGGCGACGGTGCCGGCTTCGGCGGCGCCCACCAGGATCGCCTGCGCCAGCGTGGCGCTGTTGCCGTCACGGCGCGGGCTGCCGACCAGCACAACCAGACGTTTGGATTGATGAGTTGTATTCATGTCATGTTCCTCGGTATGAAGTGAATTCAACCCTACTTTAGAAACAAGTGACGGCAGGCGACAAATGACGGCTTTTCTGCCAGGATGAATTCAACTCACCTAGAGGGATTTCGCCATGTTCGCTACGCTGCCCGTCAACGCATTACGCACCTTTGAATCCGCCGCTCGCCTGCGCAGCTTCAAGTTGGCGGCGGCCGAGCTGGCGGTGACGCCGACGGCGATCTCGCACCAGATCAAAGCGCTGGAGCAGCAGTTGGGGTTTGCGCTGTTCGAGCGAGTGCCGCGCGGCGTGCGGCTGACGGCGAAGGGAAAAACGCTGTTCGCCGGGGTGCACGGCGCGCTGCTGGACGTCGCCGCCACGCTCGAAGGCCTGCGGCCGCAGCCCAGCAGCGGCTCGCTGTGCGTCTCGGTGACGCACTCGTTCGCGGCGCTGTGGTTGGTGCCGCGCCTGGGGCGTTTCTACCAGGCGTACCCGCACTATCTGGTGCGCCTGGAGGCCTGCGCCGAGGTGATCGATCTGCAGCAGGACGCCAGCGTGGATGTGGCGGTGCGTTACAGTCGCGCACACTATCCCTCGCTGCATCAGACGGCGCGGCTGGAGGAGAGCTTTGGCGTTTACGCCGCGCCGGGGCTGGCTGCCGCCGAACCGGAAAATCCGGTGCTGATCACCGTGAAGTGGGGGGATTCTGCGCTGTACGACAGCGGTTGGCATGACTGGTGCCGGGCCGCCGGCGTGGACTGGTGGCAGCGCCATGCGGCGATGCGCAGCTATCACGAGGAACATTACGCCCTGCAGGCGGCGGTGGCCGGGCAGGGGTTGGTGCTCGCCAGCTCGGTGATGGTGTCCGAGATGGTGGACAACGGTCTGCTGGTGGCGTACCGGCCGGAGGTGCGCGTTCCGGGTGCCGCGTACAGCGTGTTGTGCGCGCCGGGACGCGAGCGGCACCCGCCGGTCAGGGCGTTTCTCGCCTGGCTGCAGCAGGAACTGCCGCAAGGCAATGGCACGAAATAAAAGTTTTACCGTCCTAAGCTGTGGGAATATCAGCGAACTTTTGTTTTTACTTCACTGCGAGAACCTATCATGAGCCAGCCAAGAACCTCCGATTACCCGATTGACGCGCAATTTATCGAGCGCTGGTCGCCGCGCGCGATGACCAACGACGCCATCGACGATCAAACGCTGCTGAGCTTCTTTGAAGCGGCGCGCTGGTCGCCTTCGGCCTACAACATTCAGCCGTGGCGCTTTGCCTACAGCAAGCACGGCTCCGACAGCTGGGAGAACTACCTGGAGTTCCTGATCGACTTCAACCGCGGCTGGGCGCAGCACGCCTCGGCGCTGGTGGTGATCGTCTCCAAAACCACCAGCCTGAACGGCGAGCGGCTGGTGGACAACCCGACCCACGCGTTCGACACCGGCGCCGCCTGGGCCAACCTGGCGCATCAGGCGCACCTGAAAGGCTGGCTGACCCACTGCATGAGCGGCATTCACCACGACAAGATCAAAGCGGCGTTGCAGCTGCCGGACGACTATGCGGTGCACGCCATGGTGGCGATCGGCAAACCGGGCGACAAAGCCCGCCTGCCGGATTTCCTGCAGGAAAAAGAGGCGCCGTCGGGCCGCCTGCCGCTGGGCAATACCGTCAGCGAAGGGCTGAATTTCACGCTGTGATTGCCCGCGTTCTCGCCGAGGCCCGCTTTGCGGGCCTTTTTTATGCGGCGAGTAAAACTTTGGGAGTATGTTCGCGTTCGCTTATTCGCTGTATATTTTGTTATATAGCGATTGCGTTAATGAGGAGGAACCCGTGGGAGATCATTTTGGCAAAGGGTTGTTGGCGGGGTTAAAGGCGGAGAACCTGAAGCCGGAGGCGGAGCTGTCGCGCTTTTGCTCCGACTACAAGCGTGGCTTTGTGCTCGGCTATGCGCACCATTTAGCGCAGCGCTGCGGCGACGAGAACCGGGCGGCGTTCGAAGCCGGTCAGCTGAGCCGTGCCTATGGCCTTGGCAGTGAGCCGATGAGCGAGTTCTTTTCCGGCGGCGACAGCCGGCTGGCGGAGAAGTTTTTCCGCGCCGGCTATAACCGACCGGCGCAGGGGTAGCGCAGACGGCCGTCAGGCGGCGCTCAGCACCGCCACCATATACACGCACGGTTGGTCGCTCTGGTTTTCAAAGCGGCAGTCCGCCGGTGGGCCGAGCTCCAGACAGTCGCCTTCGGCCATTTCATGGCGCGCCTCACCCTCAAGAAAGACCAGCTCGCCGGATAAAACCCAGATCAGCTGACGTTTGAACGCGTACACCGAAGCCGGCATCGGGATCGCCGCGCCGGCCGGCAGTTCAATGCGCACCAGATCGAGCGGCAGATCGGTGCGCGGCGACACGTGGCGCCGCACGTAGCCGCTCTCCGGATCGACCCAGACCGGTTGATCTTCCCGGCGCAGCAGCCGGCCTTCCTGCGTTTCCGCCCGGGCGATCAGCTTGGACATGCTGAGGCCGAACGCCCCCGCCAGCCTGCCCAACAGCATCGCCGTCGGGCTGCTCTCGCCGCGCTCGATCTTATGAACCATCGCCCGTGAGACGCCCGCCCGTTCGGCCAGATCGGACAGCGACCAGTGGCGCGCCTCGCGCTCAATGCGAATGCGTGCGCCGATCAGCTGATTTAGATTGTCTAATTTAATATTCATATCGTAGTATTATAGTGGACAATTGGCCGGGGTAAACCATGATTATACGAAATGCGACGCTCAACGATAGCGCGGCGATTGCCGCTATCTATAACGACGCGGTGTTGAACAGCACCGCCATCTGGAATGAACAAACCGTGGATGCGGCCAACCGCGCGGCGTGGATCGGCGAGCGGCAGGCGGCAGGTTACCCGGTGCTGGTGGCGGTGAACGGCGCGGACGAGGCGATCGGCTACGCGTCGTTCGGCGATTGGCGAGCCTGGGACGGCTATCGCCATACCGTAGAGCACTCGGTGTATGTCCACCAGGCGCATCGCGGCGCCGGGATTGGCAAGGCGCTGTTGATCGCCTTGATTGCACGGGCGCGGGAGATCGGCAAGCATGTGATGGTGGCCGGCATCGAATCCGGCAATCAGGCGTCGATTAAGCTGCATCTGGCGCTGGGGTTCCGCGACGTGGGGCGCATGGAGCAGGTGGGCGCCAAATTCGGCCAATGGCTGGATCTGACGTTCCTGCAGCTGACGCTCGACGAGCGGGTAGCGCCGCCGACGCGCTGACCCCGGGAGGCAGGGCGATGAATATGCTGTTACTGCTGATCGCGGCGGGGATGGGGCTGGTGGTGCAGAATCTGTTGATGGTGCGTATTACCGAAAGCGTTTCGACCATCCTTATCACGCTGGTGATCAACTCCAGCGTCGGTTTGTTGCTGCTGGTGGGGTTGCTGCTGGCCAAAAACGGCCTCGGCGCGGTGGCGGAAGTGACCGGCGCCGCCAGGTGGTGGATGCTGTTACCGGGGCTGCTGGGATCGCTGTTCGTGTTCGCCGGCATCCTGGGCTACCAAAAACTGGGCGCGGCGGCCACCATCTCGATCCTGGTCGCCAGCCAGCTGTGCATGGGGCTGCTGGTGGACGTCTACCGCGCCGGCCCGGCGGCGCTGCGCGAGAATCTGCCGGCGCTGTTCGGCGCCCTGCTGCTGGTGGCGGGCGCTTATCTGGTGGCGAAACGCAGCTTTTGAGGGCGGCTGACATGCAAAAAGCCCGCTCAGGTTTCCCTGAGCGGGCTTCTCTAAATATGGCTCCTCTGACTGGACTCGAACCAGTGACATACGGATTAACAGTCCGCCGTTCTACCGACTGAACTACAGAGGAATCGTGTGAACGGGGCGAATAATAGCGGGGCGGTTGCGGCTTGTAAAGCGCGAAAACGTCCGAGGCGCCCGTTTGCTGCAAGATTGCCCAACCTGCTGCTTTTTCTCGCTTTTATCGCTTATCCCGCGCGCAGCACCGCCGGGTTGCCCGTTGTTTGGCGCATTTGCCTGCCGATGGTGCAACGCCTGCCCTACGTTGTGGCGCGCGCCGTCCGGCGAACGGCCGTTTGCCGCCGTGTATCCCGCCTCCGTGGCCGTTTACCGACTCTGGCCCGGATCTTGCTGCGCTTGAATAACCGGATTTCGGCATTCTCAATTTAGCGGCTCGCTGGAGGCACTATGAATTTCAGACGTCTGAAGTACTTCGTGAAAATCGTCGATATTGGCAGCCTGACCCAGGCGGCGGAAGTGTTGCACATCGCCCAGCCGGCGCTCAGCCAGCAGCTGGCGACGCTGGAAGGGGAACTGAAGCAACAGCTGCTGATCCGCACCAAGCGCGGCGTGCAGCCGACCGAGGCCGGCAACATTTTGTATGCCCATGCGCAGACCATTCTGCGCCAGTGCGAGCAGGCGCAGAGCGCGGTTAACAGCGCCGGACAGGCGATGAGCGGCCAGGTGTCGCTCGGGCTGGCGTCGGGCAGCACCGCGGCGCAGCTGGCGCTGCCGTTGCTGCAGACTCTGCGCGATCAGCAGCCGGGCATCCTGCTCAGCCTGCATGAAAACGGCGGCACGACGCTCACCGGGCAGGTGGCTAACCAGACGCTGGACATGGCGATGGTCTACGGCGCCAAAATGCCCGCCGGGCTGCACGCCATCGCGTTGATGCGGGAAGATCTCTATCTGGTGGCGACGCGCGCGGTGCCGCATCCCGGCAACAGCGTCGAGCTGCTGGACGTGGCGCGGCTGAACCTGTTCCTGCCGCGCGAGGGCGATGCGGTGCGCAACCAGCTGGAGGAGGCGATGGCGCTGCGCAAGCTGGCTGCCAACGTGGTGGGGGAGATCGAATCCTCGGGTGCGTTGAGCGCCGCGATCGCCAGCGGGCTGGGGGCGACCGTGCTGCCGGAATCGGTGGCGCGCGCGATGATCGGCCCGGCCAAGGCCTGGATGGCGCGCATCAATGCGCCGACGATGTCGGTGCCGCTGGCGCTGTGCATGTCGGGTCAACAGGCGCTGTCCGCCCCGGCGCTGCTGGTCAAAGACCTGCTGCTGTCGATCGCCGGCGGCAGCAGCCAGGAAAAACGCGCACTGGCACTGGTGCGTTGAGGAAAAAACGGCCCGCCGCAGCGGGCCTGAGCACCGTTACCGGAACGGCGGTTCGTTGAAGGTGCGCAGCTTGCGCGAGTGCAGACGATCGCCCTCGGCGCGCAGCAGATCGATGGCGCAGATGCCAATCTGCAGGTGCTCGGAGATCGCCCCTTCGTAGAAGCGGTTGGCCTGGCCCGGCAGTTTTATTTCACCGTGCAGCGGTTTGTCGGAGACGCACAGCAGCGTGCCGTACGGCACCCGGAAGCGGTAACCCTGGGCGGCGATGGTGGCGCTCTCCATATCGACCGCCACCGCGCGGCTGAGGTTGAAGCGCCGCGCCGAAGCGGAGTAGCGCAGCTCCCAGTTGCGATCGTCGGTGGTGACCACGGTGCCGGTGCGCAAACGCTGTTTGACCTCTTCACCGGGCATGCCGCTGACCATCTTGGTGGCGTCGTACAGGGCGCGCTGCACCTCGGCGATGCTGGGGATCGGGATATCCGGCGGCAGCACCGCATCCAGCACGTGATCGTCGCGCAGATAGGCGTGGGCCAGCACATAATCGCCGATCTTCTGGCTTTCGCGCAGGCCGCCGCAGTGGCCGATCATCAGCCAGGCACTCGGGCGCAGCACCGCCAGGTGATCGCAGATGGTTTTGGCGTTGGACGGCCCGACGCCGATGTTGATCAGCGTGATGCCCTGACCGGTGCGTGAAATCAGGTGATAGGCCGGCATCTGGTGGTTTTTCCACGCCAGATCGGACACCGCCTGCTCGGGCGCACTGGTTTCCGGCGTGATGTAGGTACCGCCGGCGCTGGAGAGCGCGATGTACGGGCTAGCCGGATCGGCGATCTGCGCGCAGGCCCAGCGCACGAACTCATCCACATAGCGGGTGTAGTTGGTGAACAGCACGAACGGCTGGAAATGCTCCACCGGGGTGCCGGTGTAGTGCCGCAGACGCGCCAGCGAGAAATCCGCGCGCAGCGCATCGAAATGCGACAGCGGGAAATGGTTGTCGGTGGTGTGATACAGGCCGTCGGCGGTCTCGTCACCGATCTGCGCCAGCTCGGTGGTGGGGAAATGCTGCGCGATGCCGGCGCTCATTGAGCGATCGAGCGCCAGGCTGGAACCGTCGATCACGTAAGGGAACGGGATCTCCTGCTGCGACGGCGCCACTTCAATATGGGCGGCGTAATCGTGTTCCAGCATCGCCAGCTGTTCGGCCAGATAGTGGCGGAACAGCTGCGGCCGGGTCACGGTGGTGCTGTAGCTGCCGGGATGGGTAAAGCGGCCGAAGGCGCGGGTTTTGTTTGGGCCGGATTGCTGCCCGTCCCAGCTGACGCGCAGCTCGGGATACACGAACAGCCCGGCGGCGCGCGCCTGCGCATCCGGCAGGGTGCCGTGGCTGATAAAGTCGCTGACCGCCTGACGCAGCGCGTCTACCGCGGCGTCATACAGGGCTTCCAGTTGATCGAGTGCCTGATCGGCGCTGAGGCCGCTGCGAGGTGGGGCATAGCTCATACTTTCTCCTTCGATGTCCCGGCTCTGGCGGGATTGGCGGCGTTTCACCGTCACAGGTTAGCCGAAGAAGGGCGTAAAAGCTTGGTCGAAATGACGGGCGCGGCAAAGAAAACGCCGCGCCCGTAGCGTGCCGGGGGTCAGGAGGCGGGCGCGGCCGCTTCGACCTTCAGCGACACCAGCCCGATGCCCAGCTTCTTCGGCGTGAAGCCGCCGCTGGCGCTCTCTTTCGGCTCGGTGGGGGCCGGCGGGGTAATGCTGATCTTCTGCGCGCCGCGCGGGTTGTCGAAGCGCAGGGTGACGGTGCTGTCCTGCTCGCCGAGCGACACGAAGCGCTCTACGTCGCCGACGCGCACCGAAATCGGTTCGCCGACGTTGTTGCCGTAGGCGCGGGCGCGCAGCACCAGATCAAAGGTCTTCGGCAGCGGGTCGACATAATCGATGTCGACCGCCGGCGCCAGGTTGGCGTCGGACCAGCGGCCCCACTCCTCGACGGCGGAAACGCCGGTAATGGCTTTCACCTGTTCCGGCAGGCCGGGCAGCATGAACTCGATGGCGTCCGCCCGGTATTTCACCGCCGCATCGTCCACCTGCAGGCGAGCGACGGCGTTTTGGTACTCGGCGACGCTGTCCGCCGCCGGGCCGGTGAAGTTCACCTTGCCGTTGAAGCGTTCGCCGCTGGCCTGCGCGATCTGCGGCGGCGAGGCCAGGGTGCCGGAGGCCACGCAGATGTCGGTGCTCAGCGCCAGCTGCGGCGCCCAGACCCGGCCGATCTCGTAGCATTTATCGACCCAGACGAATTTCTCCCCCGCGCCCAGCCCGGCCAGCTGTTTGCGCAGCGGGGTGGAGAGGTAGACGTTGAACATCGGTTCGATGCGGTTGTCGCCCACCCGCAGGATGAACGGCACCTTGTAAGTGACGCCGGAGAAGCTGAAGCTGCGTTGGCGCGTGTCCACGCTGTAGTCGCTGATGCGGTTCGGCAGGCCCCACTGGTTGATCACCGCCGGTTTCCAGCCGTTAATTTTCTCTTCGATATTCAGGAACACCGTAGACAGCGACGGCGCCGACAGGCTGCTGCGGCCGAGGCCGATGTAGTTGTCGCCGCCCATCACGTCCAGCACCGTGGCGCCGTTGTCCAGCGTGCTGCGCTTCTCGTTGCGCTGCTCCGCCTGCGGCCGGGTGCCGTCGATGATGAAGAACAGGTTGCGGCGCTTCTGTTTGGTCAGAATGTCGTAGGCGGTGTTGTTCATCGCCAGATGATCGGAGGACACCACGATCACGGTGTTGCTGAAATAGGGCGAGCGTTTGATTTTGTCGATCAGCGCGGCGATGTGTTGCTGGCTGCAGGCCACCGCGCTCAGCGAGCGGTTTTCCTTGTTCTGCCAGGCGTAACTTTTCTTGCTGCAGCCGGCGGAGATAAAGCCGTCCGGGTGATGGGTATCGACGGTCAGGGTAAACAGCGAGAACGGTTGGCGCTGCTTGGACAGCTCGACGAACTTGCCGTACACCACGTCCAGCACGCTGTCGTCGTACCAGCCCCAGTCGTTTTTGTAGCTCGGATCGGCGACCTGTTCGCGCAGCTCTTTGAAGCCGTAAACGTGGTCGAAGCCGTGGGATTTCAGGAAGGTGTCTTTGCCGGCGAACGCCAGCTCGGCGCCCTGATAGAAAGAGTTGCTGTAGCCGGCGGCCTTCAGCACGTCGCCCAGGCAGACGTTCTCCGGATAGAAGGTGGAGACCGCGCTGGAGGCGTTGCCGTCGAAGGGCGCGAACAGCGGAATGCCGCACTGTGAGGCGACCATGCCGGCGATGGTGTAACCGGTGCCCGGCAGCTGCTGGGTGTTGCTGAAATCGATGCTGTCCGCGCGCAGGGCGTTCAGCTCGTCGGCCAGGCCGGGAAACAGCTCGGTATCGAAGTAGGTGCGCTCCAGGCTCTCGGCATAGATGTACACCAGGTTCGGCCGCTTGCCCTGCACGGTCTTTTTCGGCGCCTTGTAGTAGGTGGTGAAATCGGCGGTATCGCCGACGATCTGGCTCTTGACCAGCAGCGAGATGTCCTGAAATGCCGGGGTGGTGCCGACCGAAAACAGCGCCAGCAGCACGGCGACGAGGCTGTAGGCCACGCTGCTGCCTTTGGCTTTGCGGCGCAGCAGGCTGCGGGCCAGCACCGCGAAGATAAGCCCCAACGCCGCCAGCAGGCCGATGAACGGCAGCACGTATTTGCTGATGCCCGCGCCTTTGAGGCTGCTGGTGACGGTGTAAATCACCGCGTCGGTGATGCCGTCGCCGGTGAAGTAGTTGCTGGCGATCAGGATGACGTTCAGCACCAGATAGCTGCCGAGCAGCGTCAGCAGAATGGCGAACCACCAGCGGTTGGCGGCGGCCCGGGTGCGATAAATCAAAATCGACGCCAAAAAGAGAACAAAAGAAACGACTGCTAAAACCATCCGCCAAACCCTGTCTGATTGAAAAAACGTTGCTGCCCTGGTCTGCGCCGCCGACCGTGCCGCGGCGCGAAAAGTGAAGGGTATAGCCTATTGCCGGCGGCGGAACAACGCGCGATCTCCCGCTACGGCCGACGAACGGCGGCTATTGTACATTTTTATGACAATAGTGTGACGTTAATCACGCCGACGGCGGCCTCGGCGGCGAAAGCTTGCTGGTCGGAGGTTTCGCTCTACGCTTAATGAGCGCCACGAACGGTGCGCCCATCAGCCCTTCACAGGAGGAAGTATGCAGACGATTCCCGCCGCGGTACTCGACGATCTGGCCCCGCAAGGCGTGTTGCGCGCGGCGATCAACTACGGCAATCCGGTGCTGGCGCAGGCCGGGGCCGGCGGTAAACCGCAAGGCGCTTCGGTGGAGCTGGCCGCCGCGCTGGCCCAGGAGCTGGGCGTGGCGCTCGAACTGGTCACCTATGACGCGGCGGGCAAGGTGTTTGCCGACCTGGACAGCGGCGCCTGGAACCTGGCGTTTATGGCTATCGAACCGGTGCGTGCGGCGCAAATCGCCTTCAGCGAACCCTATGTGATCATCGAGGGGACTTACCTGGTGGCGAACGACGCGCCTTACTTTGAGGTGGCGCAGCTCGACAGGCCGGAGGTGCGCATCGCGGTCGGCCAGGGGGCGGCGTACGATCTGTTTTTATCGCGCACGCTGCAGCAGGCGCAGCTGGTGCGGGCGGCAACGTCCGCCGAGGCGATCGCGCTGTTTTTCGAACGGGGGCTGGAGGCGGCGGCCGGCGTGCGTCAACCGCTGCTGGCCGCCGCGGCCGCCCATCCCGGCTACCGGGTGCTGGACGGGCATTTCACCGCCATCCACCAGGCGATGGCGGTGCCGCGGCAAAAAACGCAGGGCGCCGCCTACGTGAACGCGTTTATCGAACGCTGCAAGGCCAACGGGCTGGTGAAGGCGGCCTTGCAGCGCAGCGGCCAGGGCGAGGTGACGGTGGCGCCGCCGGCCGCCTCGGCGTGATCAGTCGAGCTCCACCGCGTACTGTTCCACCGGGGTGATTTTCTTGATCAGCTTGTTGTCGAACAGGAACTGTTCGTAAGCCTGGTAGCGCGCGCGATCCAACTTGGCCGGATCGCGGGCGAACAGCGGCAGGCTGGCTTGCCACGCCTGTTTGTTCAGCTCGGTATTCAGCTCTGGGTGCGCCTTGGCGAATGCCAGCCAGGTGTCCTGCGGGTGGGCGTGCAGGTAGTCACTGCCTTGCTTCAGCGCGGCGAGAAATTTGCGGATTTTCGGCTCGTTCACCGCATCGCGGTTGGCGACGATGATCAGCTCGTCATAGGCCGGCACGCCGTAGTCTTCGACGTTGAACACCACCGGTTCTTTACCCTGCAGCTTCAGCTCCAGCGCTTCGATGTTGCGGTAGCCGCCGATCACCGCATCGACCTGGCCCGCCAGCAGGGCGCTGGTCAGCTGGAAGTTGACGTTGATAAGCTTGATGTCCTGCGGCTTGAGGTGCTCGTGTTCGACCATGGTGGCCAGCGTCGCCTGTTCGATGCCGCTGACCGAGTAACCCACCGTTTTGCCCTTGAGATCCGCCGGCGACGTGATGTTTTTGTCCAGCGCGATCACCGTATTCAGCGGCGTGTTGATCAGGGTGCCGACGCGCATCAGCGGCAGGCCCTGATCGGCGAAGAAGTGCAGCTGCGGCTGATAGGTAATGGCGAGGTCGGCCTGTTTGGCGGCCACCAGCCGCGGCGGCAGCGCCGGATCGGACGGCGGCACGATCTTGACGTCCAGCCCTGCGGCCTTGAAGGCGCCGATCTGCTCGGCCACCATAATTGGCGCGTGATCGGGGTTGATGTACCAGTCGAGCACCAGCGTCAGCTTCTCGGCCGCACCGGCCTGGCCGGTGAGGGCAGCGCCCAGCAGCAGTCCGCAAACGGTTTGTTTGATCATGGTCGTTCCTTTATCCCTGGTTATGGTTGCAATCATCAGTCGTTTTCCGGCGCCCAGGCGATCAGACGCCGCAGCAGCGCATCCACCGCGGCCCACAGCAGCACGGTCATCAGCACCAAAATAAACAGCGCGGCGAAGCAGACGTCGGTCTGCATGCGCGCGTTGGCGTTCAGCATCACGTAGCCCAGCCCTTCGGCCGAGCCGACCCATTCGCCGATGATGGCGCCGATCGGCGCGACGGCGGCGGCCATGCGCAGGCCGGAGCCGAAGGCCGGTAGCGCCGCCATCAGCCGCACGTGCCGCAGCTGCGCCCAGCGCGAAGCGCGCATCGTGCGCGCCAGATCGAGATAGTCGTTGTTGACCCGGCGCAGCCCGTCGAAAAAGGCCGACACCACCGGGAAGAAAATCACCAGCACCGCCATCGCCACCTTGGCGCTCATGCCGAAGCCGAACCACAGCACCAGCAGTGGCGCCAGGGCGAACACCGGTATCGCCTGGCTGGTGAGCACCAGTGGCATCAGCCAGCGCTGCAGCCGCGGCGAGAAGATCATGCACAGCGCCAGCGCCGCGCCGAGCAGCACGCCCAGCACCAGCCCGCTGACGATCTCCGAAGCCGTGACCAGCGTGTGCCAGGCGAGATAGCCGCGCCCGTCCCACAGCGCCTGCGCCACCGCGCCCGGCGTGGGCAGCAGAAAGGCCGGAATGCCGCTTTGCGCCGCCAGCCACCACAGCAGCAGCAGGCCAGCAAACACCGTCAGCCCACGCCGCAGGCGGGTGAGGCCACGCTCTTCGGCAATCTTCATTGCGCGGCCCTCACCAGCTGTTGCAGCAGCTCGGCCTGGCTTTTCAGCAGGTCGGCGTCATCCGGCGCGCGCGGCGGTTGCCCGCTGATACGGTGGGTATCGTCGAGGCCCAGCGGCCAGGGCGACAGTACCAGCAGCCGGTGGCTCAGGCGGCAGGCCTCCATCGGATCGTGGGTGATCAGCAGTACGGTATTTTGCGCCAGCAGCTCGGCGGCCAGGCTTTGGATCTCGGCGCGGGTAATGGCGTCCAATGCGGAGAAGGGTTCGTCCATCAGCACGATCGGCTGGCGTTCGTAGAGCGTGCGGGCGATGGCGGCGCGCTGGCGCATGCCGCCGGACAGCGCGGCGGGCAGGCTGCGGCCATGCGCGGCCAGGCCTACGCGTTCGAGCAGATGCGCCACCCACGCCCGATCCGCCACTTCGCCGCGCAGCCGCGAGCCGAGGGCGACGTTCTCTTCGACGGTTAGCCACGGGTAGAGCAGGTCTTTTTGCCCCATGTAGGCGATGCGCCCGGCGATCGGCAAACCGTCGCTGCCGGTCACCGTACCCGAACTGGCCTGCGCCAGGCCGGCGATGATCTTCAGCAGGCTGGTTTTGCCGGCGCCGCTGGCGCCGAGCAGGGCGACGAAGCTGCCGCCGGCGATGTCGAAGCTCAGCCGGTCGAAGACGATTTGCTGACCGAAACGCAGGCTGAGATCCCGCACCTGGATGCCGGGCGGGAGAAGCGGGGAGGTCATGAGGCGTTCAGCCCCATCTGCCAAAATGCCGATTCCAGCTGGGTGGCGGTGGTGAAAATCTGCGCCAGCTCGGTGAAGCGGCCTTGTGCGCCGCGCTGGTGGCCGACGGTTTCCAGCAGTTCGATGGCGGCACGCACGCCGGCCAGATAGCCCTCGTCGCCGTAGTTGCGGATCCAGGAGGCGTAAGGATTGCCCTCCATCTGAGTGGCGGGATCGTGCAGCAGCCGCAGGCCGATTTCGGCATAGCCGGCCACGCAGGGCAGCAGGCCGGCCAGCAGATCGAGGGCGTCGCCGGCATGGCCGATATCCAGCACGTAGCGGGTGTAGTTCATGGTTTCCGCCGCTTCCGGCTGGGCGGCGATCTGCGCTTCGCTCAGCCCCCATTCGGCGCAGTAGGCCACGTGCAACGGCAGTTCGGCGACGATGCCGTTGAGCGAGGCGGTGGCGGCGCGCATCTCCGGCAGGGTGCGTAGCTTGCTGACCAGCAGCGCGTAGGCGCGGGCGAAGTGCAGCAGAAACAGATAGTCCTGGGTCAGGTAGCGGCGAAAAGCGCGTTCAGGCAAGGTGCCGGCGGCCAGCTGCTGCAGAAATGGATGATCGACGTAATCTTGCCAGTGGCTGCCGGCATGGTGGCGCAGCCGGCCGTAAAGACCGCTTTCGAACAGGGTAGTGATGGACATGGGACCTCCTTGAGTCAGTGGAGATCCGGGCACGCTGGGGTATGAACAGGCAACGGGTGAGAGCGTTGTTGCCTAACCGTCCCTTCGCTGGCATGACCCAGATCAGGTTCAAAGGGTTCGGCTTGCGCCATCTCAGCCCGTAACAGGACACCCCTCGGAGCTGCTTGTTATACGACATTTGTTTTTTGATTACAATCGCCGGGCGGTGCGGCGGCAATCGGTTCGTTTAGTGCGATCGAGGGTGATTTTGCTGGCGCAAGGCGCGCGGTTTTTGTCACTGTAGGCTCATGTTTTGCCTCTGAGGATGATGCCCGATGAAAAAGATTGGTTTTCTCTCGTTTGGCCACTGGTCGCCTTCCGCCCAGTCCGGCACCCGTTCCGCGGCGGATGCGCTGCTGCAGTCCATCGATCTGGCGGTCGCCGCCGAAGATCTGGGGGCGGACGGCGCCTATTTTCGCGTGCACCACTTCGCGCGCCAGCTGGGATCGCCGTTCCCGCTGTTGGCCGCCATCGGCGCCAAAACCCAACGCATCGAGATCGGCACCGGCGTGATCGACATGCGCTATGAAAATCCGCTGTACATGGTGGAGGACGCTGGCGCGGCGGATCTGATCGCCGGCGGGCGGCTGCAGCTCGGCATCAGCCGCGGCTCGCCGGAGCAGGTGATCGACGGCTGGCGCTATTTCGGCTATGCCCCGGCCGACGGCGAAACCGATGCGGACATGGCCCGCCGCCATACCGAAGTGTTCCTGGAAGCGCTGCGCGGCGAAGGGTTCGCCGAGCCCAATCCGCAGCCGATGTTCCCGAATCCGCCCGGGCTGCTGCGGCCGGAACCGTTTTCCGCCGGGCTGCGCGACCGCATCTGGTGGGGCGCCGGCTCCAATGCCACCGCCGTCTGGGCGGCGAAGCTCGGCATGCACCTGCAAAGCTCGACGCTCAAGAACGACGAGACCGGCGAACCCTTCCACATCCAGCAAGCCAAGCAGATCCGCGCCTACCGCGCCGCCTGGCAAGAGGCCGGCCACACGCATGAGCCGCGGGTTTCCGTGAGCCGTAGCATCTTCGCGCTGGTGGATCAGCGGGATCGCAACTACTTCGGCGGCAGCGGTAAGGAAGGCGACCAACTGGGGTATATCGATGCGCAAACCCGGGCGATCTTTGGCCGCAGTTACGCCGCAGAACCTGACGCGCTGATCGAACAGCTGGCGCAGGACGAGGCCATCGCCGAAGCGGATACCTTGCTGCTGACCGTGCCTAACCAACTGGGCGTGGATTACAACGCCCACGTTATCGAATCGATTTTAACCCATGTCGCGCCGGCGCTTGGCTGGCGCTAAACGGAGGAGCTGGATGTCACGCATTTTCATTACCGGCTCGGTGGACGGGCTGGGCCGCGCCGCCGCGCAAACGCTGTTGGACGAAGGACATCAGGTGATTCTGCATGCGCGTGAGCCCGGCCGTCTGGACGCGGTGCGCGATCTGCTGGATCGCGGTGCACAGGCGACGATCGGCGATCTGTCCGATGTGCAGCAGATCCGGCAGCTCGCCGAGCAGGTCAATCGCCTCGGTCGCCCGGACGCGGTGATCCACAATGCCGGTATGTTTACCGGACCGCAGGTGATGCCGGTGAACGTCATAGCGCCCTACCTGCTGACGGCCCTGATCGAACGCCCCAAGCGTATCGTCTATCTGAGCAGCAGTATGCACTTTGACGGCGTGGCGGAACTGAACGGCGTGGATTGGCTTGGCGGCGCCGCAGGCTCTTATTCGGACAGCAAACTGTTCGTCACCGCGCTGGCCGCCGCCGTGGCGCGCCTGTGGCCTGACGTGATCAGCAGCGCGGTCGATCCCGGTTGGGTGCCGACAAAAATGGGCGGCGCGGACGCGCCCGACGATCTGGCGCTGGGGCATGTGACGCAGGCGTGGCTGGTGAGCAGCGATGAACCGCAGGCCCTGGCGTCCGGCGGATATTGGCACCATCAGCAGCGCCTCGAACCCCATGCAGCGGTACACGACGAGGCGTTTCAAACGGCGCTGCTGGCGCAATTGGCGCGCGCCGGCGGGGTGAGCTTGCCGCAGGTTTGAATGGTTATTCCTTCCAGGCCCGTCGAGGTTATCGGCGGGCTTTTTTATGCCCGCAGGGTGAACCCGTGGCGCTTTTCTTATACAGTGGTTGTCTGGCCTGTTTTGCTCTTTCTTGTAATTATCGCCATGCATACATTCCTGATTATCGTCCCTGAAGGGGGCATGCTGTTCGAAGCGGCGGGCATCGCCGATATCCTGATGCAGGCTAATCGCCTGAGTTCCGCCGAGACGCCGCTGTATCAGATCGCGGTCGCCACTACGCAATCTCACCGGGTGGTGCACGGCCTGTCCGGGCTGAGCCTGTTGGCTGACCATCGCCTGGCGGATCTCGATCCGGCCCAGCCGCGCGATACCGTCATTGTTGCCGGCAAGGGGGCAACCGAAGAAGAGGGCGCCCTGGTGGCGGATTGGCTGCGCCGCGCGGCGCCGCAGACGCGCCGTATCGCCTCGGTTTGCGGCGGGGCTCTGCTGCTGGCCGAAGCCGGATTGCTGGACGGGCGGCGGGCGACTACCCACTGGCGGCTGGCGGAAACGCTGCAGGCGCGCTTCCCGCGGGTGCAGGTTGAAAACGGCCCGATCTACGTGCAGGACGGGCCGATTTGGACCTCCGGCGGCGTCAGTTCCGGCTTCGATCTGACGCTGGCGCTGGTGGAGGATGATTACGGCTTCGTGCAGGCGCGCGAAGTGGCGCAGGATCTGGTGATGTTTCTGCGCCGCCCCGGCGGGCAGGCGCAGTTCAGCCGCTACCCGCTCAACCAGGCCAAATCGCCGGGCCCGATCCGCGACCTGCAGTCCTGGATCCTGGAAAACCTCGCCGACGATCTCAGCGTCGATCGGTTGGCCGAACGCGTGGCGATGAGCCCGCGCAACTTTACCCGCGTATTCACCCGCGAGACGGGCATTTCTCCCGCCAAATTCGTCGAAGAAGGCCGGTTGCATACCGCCAGGCAGCGCCTGGAGCAGAGTGCGCAAGGCATCGAGCAGATCGCCCTGGCCACCGGCTTTGGCAACGGCCTTAACCTACGGCGGGTGTTTGAGCGCAAACTGCAGCTGACCCCGAGCGAATACCGCGAACGCTTCCATGCGCGCAATTTGGCGTAAATTGATCGGTAAACGTCATTTACGCCGCCTCGGGGCAGGGCTAGAGTCGAGGCAAAGCCCAAAACGAGGAGTGCATCATGGTGAGAGTAGGCATTAATGGATTTGGCAGGATCGGACGCAACGTGCTGCGCGCGGCGCTGGGGCGCAGCGATTTTGAAGTGGTGGCGATCAACGATCTGACGGACAGCAAAACGCTGGCGCACCTGCTGAAATACGACACGCTTTCCGGCACGCTGGCGGCCAGGGTGGAAGCCGGCGACAACCAACTGCTGCTGGACGGCCGGCCGATTCAGGTGTTTTCGCAGCGCGACCCCGCCGAGATCCCCTGGAGCAGCGTGGGCGTTGACGTGGTGATCGAAGCGACGGGCTTCTTTACCGACAAGGCCAAGGCGGAAGTGCACATCACGCACGGCGGCGCCAAGCGGGTGATTATCTCGGCGCCGGCCAAGAACGACGACATCACCATCGTCATGGGGGTTAACGACCAGCTTTACGATCCGGCGCTGCATAAAGTGGTCAGCAACGGCAGCTGCACCACTAACGGGCTGGCGCCCGCCGCGCAGGTGCTGCATCAGGCGTTCGGCATCGAATACGGGCTGATGAACACTACTCACGCCTATACCAATAGCCAGGCGCTGCACGATCAGCCGGAAAAAGATCTGCGCGGCGCGCGGGCGGCGGCGGAATCGATCGTGCCTTATTCCAGCGGCGCGGCCAAGGCGCTCGGCAAGGTGATCCCGGATCTCGACGGCAGGTTGACCGGTTACTCGCTGCGGGTGCCGGTGCCGGTCGTCTCGATCGTCGATCTGACGGTGACGCTGAAACGCCCGGCGACGGTGGAAGAGATTAACGCCGCTTTCCGCGCGGCGGCATCCGGCCCGCTGAAAGGGATCCTGGGCTACAGCGATGAACCGCTGGTGTCGAGCGACTACCGGGGTGATGCGCGTTCGTCGATCATCGACGGGCTGTCCACGCTGGTGATCGGCGGCAATCTGGTGAAAGTGCTCGCCTGGTATGACAACGAATGGGGCTTCTCCAATCGGTTGGTCGATCTGGCGCTGCTGATGGAAAAACGCGGGCTGTAAACGCCCCATAGCAAAAAGCCCGCTTAAGTTTCCTTAAGCGGGCTTCTCTAAATATGGCTCCTCTGACTGGACTCGAACCAGTGACATACGGATTAACAGTCCGCCGTTCTACCGACTGAACTACAGAGGAATCGTGTGAACGGGGCGCATGATATCCAGCGGCCCCGGGTGTGTCAACGCTAAATTGCCCCAGGCGGTGCGACTGCTCGGTATCTGAGCAATAAGCCCGTCAATCAGCCCATTGCGCGTCGTTTTCCACCTGGCCGCGCAACAGGCGCGCCAGCGGATCCTGGCGGTAGAAGCGGCAAAAGTGCTGATACAGCGCCGGGAAGCGTTCGGCCAGCAGCTCGGGAGCGCTGAAGAAATACTCCGACAGCACGGCGAAGCACTCGGCCGCATCGGTGGCGGCATAGGCATCCATGCTGGCGGCCTCTTCACCGACCATGTCGATCTCGTCCTGCAGGCTTTCCATCGCGGCGTGCAGATCGTGCTCCCAGGCGGCCACCTCGCGCAGTGGGATCGGCGGTACGCCGGTGGCGACGCCGCCGTTGCGCATATCCAGCTTGTGCACCGCTTCGTGGATCACCAGATTGAAACCAGAGAGATCGAAAGAGTCCTGCACGTCTTGCCAGTTGAGCACGATCGGCCCCTGTTCCCAGCTTTGGCCAGACTGCACCACTGGCCCCGAGTGCACCAGGCCGATCTCGTCCTGCCATTCGTCTTCCACCACGAACGGGGTGGGGTAGAGCAGAATTTCGTTGAAGCCGTCGAGGCACTCCGCGCCGAGTTCCAGCACCGGCAAGGCGAACAGCAGGGCGATGCGCGCCTGCATTTGCGATGTGAGCTGCAGCCCCTGCAGCGGCACGATGCGCTTTTGCTGCAAGATCTGCCCGGCAACGGCCACCAGCCGCTGCTGCTCCTGCTCATTCAGCGGCGAGAGCAGCGGGATCGCCAGCGCGTCCTGCCACTGGGCCTGAGTGTCTGCCTGGGGTTGAGAGGGTTGAGTCGCTTTCCACGGCCATTTAATCATCAGGTTGCTCGTAAAGTCGTCACTTGAACGTTCAGCGGTGTGCTAATGCTGTAAAAATGCCGTAAAAGCGGGCATGATAGCAAGCGTTGTTAGGAGAGATGCCGGAGCGGCTGAACGGACCAGTCTCGAAAACTGGAGTAGGGGCAACTCTACCGGGGGTTCAAATCCCCCTCTCTCCGCCACTTTACCCCTCGTTGTTCCCTATCGAATCAAAATCCTTTTCTTTCGCTAATGCTTGTAAACCGTTCGATCTGAAACCGGTTTGCGTTGGCCGAGATCCTTTTCCGCATTATAACCCGTGCAATATCAACGAATAGCATTTTGCGATTATGTTCTTCATTTTGTGAGCCATGTTGCGCTTAAACCCGGTGCGGCGCTTGTGGTAAGCCCAGTGCCAGGCGCAGGCCAATCATGCTGAAGGTGTGAAACCGCCACGGTGATAATGCCTGCCGGCAGGGGCGTGCATGGCCTGACTCCGCTATCCCTTGAAGAGTTTGCCAGACTGACAACATGCCCAACATCTCCAGGGTAGCGTGTATTTACACGCGATTTTTCGTGCACTAATATGTGTGCACATGCACATAAAAACGGTCTCCTCTCCGCCGCGATGGGAATAGAAGGGACTG
Organism: Serratia sp. PL7; assembly: GCF_945957435.1. NCBI lineage: Bacteria > Pseudomonadati > Pseudomonadota > Gammaproteobacteria > Enterobacterales > Yersiniaceae > Serratia > Serratia sp. PL7. The sequence continues at coordinate 481,750 of NZ_CAMFLB010000001.1, forward strand.
AACGCCCGGAAACTGGAGGATTTGCCATGAGTTTGCTCGATTGCGCACTGGATTTTCGTCACTTCATTGAGGAGTTGCGTCGCCGAAACGATTTGGTCGACGTGCATCAGCAAGTTTCCGCCGACCTGGAGATAGCGGCTGTCTGCCGCCGGGTCTATGAGCAACGGCTTTCGGCTCCGCTATTTCATCATGTGGCGGGCGCGATGCCGGGGGCTCGCATTCTTGGCGCGCCGGCCGGCATGCTCGCTTCTGCGGAACATGCCTATTCTCGCCTCGCCCTCCATTTTGGCCTACCGCCAGAGAGCTCCCCGCGAGATATCGTGGCGGCGATTCGCCGGGCGGTGAAGGCGGAACCGCTTGCCCCCGATTACTGTTCGACCGGCCCGGTGAAAGAGAATATTTGGCGAGGTGACGAGGTTGATCTGGCACGCTTCCCGGTGCCTCTGCTGCATGAACGGGATGGCGGGCGCTATTTCGGCACCTACGGGTTCCATGTCGTGCAATCCCCGGACGGGAAGTGGCACAGCTGGGGCATCGGCAGGCTCATGATGCTCGATCGCAATCGTCTCACCGGCCCGGCAATCCCCACCCAGCACATCGGCATGATCCGTGAAATGTGGCGTCGGGAAGGGAAACCTACGCCGTGGGCGATGGTGCTCGGGGCGCCGCCTGCCGCGGTGGCGGTCGCGGGGATGCCGTTGCCGGCCGGCGTCAGTGAGCCTGACTATGTCGGCGCGTTGCTCGGTAAAAGTGTCACGCTCACCCAAGCGGAAACCAACGATCTCTGGGTGCCGGCCAATGCGGAAATTGTGCTGGAAGGTGAAATCAGCCTGACGGAGACGGCGCTGGAAGGGCCGATGGGGGAGTATCACGGCTATCAACACCAGCAGGGCCATGAACAGCCGGTGTTCCATGTGCACGCGATGACGTTTCGCGATGACCCCATTTTGCCGATTTGCGTCGCCGGCACGCCGCCGGAGGAAAATCATACGATCTGGGGCACCATGATATCGGCCCAACTGCTGGAAACCCTGCAGAGCGCGGCATTGCCCGTCGACTTTGTCTGGTGTTCCTATGAGGCGGCAACCTGTTGGGCGGTGGTGTCCGTCGATATTGAAAAACTGGCCGACATGAGGACCAACGCGGCGGATTTTGCCGGTAAGGTGGCGGAAGTAGTCTTCGGTTCGCATGCGGGCTACCTGATCCCCAAACTGATTCTGGTCGGCAATGACATTGATATTGTCGATATCAATCAGGTGGTTTGGGCGTTGGCTACGCGCTCACATCCGGCGCGCGATCATTTTATTTTCCCGGACGTACGCGAGTTCCCGATGGTGCCGTACCTGTCGGAAGAAGACAAGGCGCGCGGCAGCGGCGGCAAAGCCATCATCAACTGCCTGTTCCCCGAGCAGTTCAGCGGCGTAACACGTGCGGGTACCGCCTCTTTCAGGCACTCGTATCCGGAACAGGTCAGGGTAAAAGTCGAGGCTAATTGGAAACAGTATGGGTTCTGAAAAAAAAGACAGGCATAGCGGCCGACAGGGAATGGGATTGCCCGACGGTGCGCTTTACAGGATGACGGAGGTGGTGCGTCACCGCGAAAAACGGCTGTCTGCGTTACTCGCATTGCAAGGGCTCAGCCTCCATGAGTGGCGCGCGTTGCGTATTCTCTACAGTTTTCCGGGCGACGTGGCCATGAGCGAGGTGATAGCGCATTCGCAGACCGATCGCACCGCGCTAGGCCGTACGATCACCCAACTGGTTAATCGGGGGTGGGTCGCGCGCTTCCCCGATCCGGAAGATAAGCGCGCGGTATATCTGCGCGTCATGCCGGCGTCTCGCCCCATTTTTGACCAGGCGAGGCAATGGGTGGCGGATTATGACGCCCAGCTGATGGCCTGCCTGGATGACGCGGGGCTCAGTGCCCTGGATGACGCTTTGCAACGCATGATGTTGTTTATCGATACCCCTTAGCTATTCCGGTCCCAGTTGCGGAGAAAACGCTCGGTGGCGGGGGCGCCGTTTTATCCCGCTTGACCGCATTCTGCTGCACGATGCGGTGTTGTACTGTTGACCGCAGGTAAGGTAATTTGCTGATGGCAATGATGACTGACGCGGGGGCAACGGACATGAACGAAAGAATCGACTACCACATCGAGAAATACCATTTCGCGCCGCTGGATGAAGCCCCGCGGCTCGCGCACCAGTGGAGCGAGGTGTTGAACGAGTGCCGCGAGACGCAGGCCGGGGCGGAAGAGCGTCTGCGCATTGCGCTGCTCAATGTGGACTACGTGACCAGTTTCGAATTGCCATTTCGCTTATTGCTGGTGCGGGCACCGCAGCTGATTGCCGGCCTGCGTGATGAGTTGTCGATCAGTCAAAAAAATGTGGTGTTCAACGGCAAGCGCTTTGGCTGTGTCTACAGCCTGAAAAGCGATTTGAGCGGCGTGCCGGAGGCTTTCCAATACGGCCTGTCGACCCGTATTCACCGAACATCTGCGTCGGGCGTGGATGCGCTGCCTTACCGGGAAATTGCCAAAGCGCTCAAGGCGCCGCGTGAGCGGCTTAAGCTGGCGCTGGAGCAAGGGTTGCCGGTGACGGCGCTGGATGGCTTGTTCTGGTTCGGCATCCAGCGCATTGCTGCCGAGGTGCGCAGGCTAAGAAAAACTGGCATGGCGATCGTGACGGCGGAAACGGAGATCTTCGACACCCTGACCGGCACGACGCGCAAGGTCCCAGTGTACCGCCTGGCCGAGAGTTAAACGCCGTGTCCGCACCGAGGAGGTTCAAACCAAAAACCTCCTTATGGAATGCGCGGCTTACCGATAGGCTTCATTACGCGCGATCGTGTATTTGCCGCTGCCCAGCAGCAGAATGGCGAGCCCGCCCATAAAGAACACCAGTTCGTTTTCAATGCCCCAGGCGCCGACGTCAGTGACGCTGAACACCTTGCCGGTGCCCACCATCAAAAATGCCACCACCAGCGTAAAGGCGTAAACCAGCGCGGCGGGGCGGGTGAACAGTCCCAAAATGATCAGTATCGGCGCCAGGATCTCCCCTACATACACGCCGTAGGCGATGAAGGCGGGCAGCCCCTGTTCCTGCAACGCACCGGCAATCCAGCCGACGCCGTGCTGAATTTTCGCCACGCCGTGAAACAGCATCAGTCCGCCAAAGGTCAGTCTGAGTGCCAGCTTGCCGGCGTCCGGACGATCAAAAAGGCGCGTGAACACTGCATTCAATGACTTAACCATGGCCCTTCCTCCTGAATAGGAATGATTTTCAATCAATATATCAATAAGGTGAATGCGAAAGATGTTCTGGATCAGTAAAACGGCGGACTTTACGCCGAATCACCGGGTGAGATTTAGCGGGCGCTTCACACGGCAACGCAGGCTGTCCCCGCGACCCAAATCGGGGTAAAATGCAGCAGTTCACCTTATCGCACGTCATCAGGCTGTCGTACTCGCTATGAAAATGCGCAAACCCCGTCGTCCGCCCGGGCGGTGGATTTATTACATCCTGCATGAAGACATGCTGTGGCCCTGCCCGGTCAAATGGGAGTGGGAGAGCGGCTATAACGCCTGGCTGCCGTTTTATTATTCCCCTACGCTGGAATTCGTCGCCGGCAACCCCGCTCGCGCCACCAAGGTCAGCAGCGGCCGGCGCTAAGCGCGCTGCCCGCCTTGCCGCCCGGCATCCGCTCACCTAAGATCATTGCATCACCCACAGGTTTCCGGGAGCGCCCATGTCTACTCTGTTTCGCACGTTTCTTTGCGGCGCGGTGGCGTTGCTGCTGCTTGCGGGTTGTCAGCAGACGGCGCATCGACCGGCGCCGCCGCTGCAGGCGCAATTGGATCACATCGCTCTGATGCTGGCCGGCGGGCATTTCCTGCGCGTGGACTGCGGGCGCAGCGACGTGCCGGACGACGTGAAATTGCAACGCACCGCGATGCGTGCGGCGCAGCATCGCGGCTGGGATACGCATGCGGTAGGGTATCGACAGTTGCCGACGCTCACCCAGGCGCGTTACCTGACTCTGCAGCAGGACAATCAGCTGCTGACGGACAAATGCGCCACGCTCAGCCGCAGTACCGCGCGTTTTATCGCGGCGGCGCAGGCCGATCAGGAAGACTACATGGAGTAGCGTTGGGTAAGCCTGTCGGGCGCTCGTTACGGGCGCCTAAAAATTCTTTGCAGGATAACGATTTATCGATCATCATTTGAAATGATGTTTCACTTTTATCCATCGAGCCCACCTTGAATCTGTATGCCGCACTGCGTCAGCGCGTGGAAAATACGCCCAGGTACGCCAAACGGAAAAGCTACCGCGTGCTGTTCTGGCGCGAAATCACGCCGCTGGCGGTGCCGATCTTTCTGGAGAATGCCTGCGTTTTGCTGATGGGGGTGCTGAGCACCTTTCTGGTGAGCTGGCTCGGCAAAGAGGCGATGGCCGGGGTGGGGCTGGCGGACAGCTTCAACATGGTGATCATTGCCTTTTTTGCCGCGGTGGATCTCGGCACCACCGTGGTGGTGGCCTTCAGCCTCGGCAAGCGCGATCGCCGGCGTGCGCGGGCGGCGGCGCGTCAGTCGCTGGTCTTGATGACCGGCGTGGCGGTGCTGTTGGCGGCGGGCATTCACCTGGCGGGCGAATCGATCATCGATGTGATCGCCGGCGCGGCGTCGCCGGAGGTGAAAGCGCTGGCGCTCTCTTACCTGCAGACCACGGTGTGGAGCTACCCGGCGGCGGCGATTGCGCTGATCGGCAGCGGCGCGTTGCGCGGCGCGGGTAATACCAAGATCCCGCTGCTGATCAATGGTGGCATGAATATCCTCAATATCATCATCAGCAGCATCCTGATTTACGGCATGCTCGGCTGGCACGGGCTGGGCTTTGTCGGCGCCGGGCTGGGGCTGACGATTTCCCGCTATATCGGCGCCATCGCCATCCTCTATGTGCTGGCGATCGGCTTTAATCCGGCGCTGCACATTACGCTGAAAAGTTATTTCACGCCGCTCAAGATGAGCATCCTGTGGGAAGTGTTGGGGATCGGCATTCCCGCCAGCGTCGAATCGGTGCTGTTCAACGGCGGCAAGCTGTTGACGCAGATGTTCGTCGCCGGCATGGGCACCAACGTGATCGCCGGCAACTTCATCGCCTTCTCCATCGCTTCGTTGATTAACTTGCCGGGCAACGCATTGGGATCGGCCTCGACCATCATCGTCGGTCGGCGGCTCGGCAAGGGCGAGATCGGTCAGGCGGAACGGCAGCTGCGCCATATTTTCTGGCTATCGACCCTTGGGCTGACCGCCATCGCCTGGGGCACGGCGCCGCTGGCCGGGGTATTCGCCGCGTTTTATACCTCGCAGGATGATGTGAAAACGGTGGTGAAAACCCTGATTTGGCTCAACGCTGCTTTTATGCCGATCTGGGCCGCTTCATGGGTGTTGCCCGCTGGGCTGAAAGGCGCGCGCGACGCCCGCTTTGCCATGTGGGTGACGATGCTCGGCATGTGGGGCTGCCGCGTGGTGGCTGGCTATGTGCTGGGTATCGAACTGGGCATGGGCGTGGTGGGCGTCTGGTTGGGGATGTTCTTCGATTGGGCGGTGCGCGGCGCCTTGTTCTACTGGCGCATGATCAGCGGGCGCTGGCTGTGGAAATATCCGCGGGCCAAACGCCGGGAGGCCGAGTAACGTCGGCCGCGGGGCACCGGCGAGATGGCCTCAGTATAAAAGCGTCATCGCGCTGAAGAACAACAGCGTCAACGCGATAATAATGACGTTTTGCGTGGCCTTGCGCACCAGTCTGCTGGCGCTCAGTCGGCTGTCGATGACGTAGAGCAGCGGCACCATCAGCAGCACGTAGGCGAACATCAGCATGGCGGTAAAGGGTTGCAGGTTCATTTATGCTTCTCCTGTACGTCATCATGGCCGACCAGGTGCACCAGCACCGCCTCCGTCTGATGGGCCAAGCCAATAAAGGGCGGGGCGACAGGGGGATCCGCTGCGAACGGCAGGCCGGCGCGCCGCGTGTTCACCGCCGCTTGCAGAATTTTCTTTCTATGCTTCCGAGTATGGTCGACCATGCGCCTCCGAATAAGGCCGCCCGCAGGCGGCTGATCGTAGTATTACCATTAAGCTGGAGTAGGATTGCAGGCCGCTGCCGGGGCCATGCATTCATAATATTGCGAATGATAACCATTATCAATAATGAAAGTGAAAAAATTAAGGGTATTGCGAGAGGGGTGTCAGCGGGGAGGGAAAAGAAAAAGCACGCCTTGCGGCGTGCTTTGCGAGGTACTAACGGCGGTGGTTACTTCTGATCGGGCAGGGCGTAAGCGATCACATAGTCGCCCAGCTTGGTGCCGAAGGAACCGTGGCCGCCGGCGTAGATCAGCACGTACTGCTTGCCATTGACCTCATAGGTCATCGGCGTCGCCTGGCCGCCGGCCGGCAAGCGTGCTTCCCACAGTTTTTCACCGTTGGTCACGCTGAAAGCGCGCAGGTAGTTGTCAGCGGTGGCGCCGATGAAGAACACGTTACCGGCGGTGGTTACCGGGCCGCCCAGCATCGGCATGCCCATTTTGAACGGCAGTGGCAGCGGTGAGCTGTCGCGCACGGTGCCGATGCGTTTTTTCCACACGATGTCGTTGGTTTTCAGATCCACGGCGGAAATGTAACCCCAGGCCGGCTGTTTGCACGGCAGGCCGAACGGTGACAGGAACGGGTTCAGGGTAACGCCGAACGGCACGCCATATTGCGGCTGTACGCCGGACTCGGTGCCGCTGCCGCCTTTGTCGCCTTCCGGCGGCTCAATCGGGTTGCCTGGGCCGCGCGGGATCAGTTTAGAGACGAACGGCAGCGCGATCGGGTTGGCGATGGCGATTTCGCGATCGGTATCGACGGCCAGGCCGCCCCATTCGAACATGCCCAGGTTACCCGGGAACACCAGCGTGCCCTGCTCGGAAGGCGGGGTGAAGGTGCCTTCATAACGCAGGCTGTGGAACATCACGCGGCAGACCAGCTGGTCATAGATGGTCGCGCCCCACATGTCCGCACCGGTCAGCTTCTTCTCAGGACGGAAGGTCAGCTCGGAGAACGGCTGGGTCGGTGACAGGCGGTCGCCTTTGGCCGGGCCCTGAGGTACCGGTTTCTCCGGCGCCGGCACCACCAGCTCGCCGTTGGTGCGGTTCAGCACGAAGATGTTGCCGGTTTTGGTCGGCACATAGATCACCGGCACTTTTTTACCGCTCTTGTCGGTAATGTCCGCCAGGGTCGGCTGCGCCGGCACGTCCATATCCCACAGGTCGTGGTGGACCGTCTGATAGAACCAGGCCAGTTTGCCGGTGGAGGCGTTCAGCGCCAGCAGGCCGCTGGCGTAGCGCTCCATTTCCGGGGTGCGGTTGCCGCCCCAGATGTCCGGCGTGGCGACGCCCATCGGCAGATAGACGATATCCAGCTTGGCGTCATAGGCGGCCGGCGCCCAAGAGTTCGGCGAGTTCGGCACGAAATGGTGCTCGTCCGCCGGGATGGCGTTCGGATCTTTCGCGCCCGGATCGAAGGCCCACAGCAGCTTGCCGCTGTTGATGTCGAAGCCGCGGATCACGCCGGAAGGCTCACGGTTGGAGTAGTTGTCGGTCACGGCACCGGCAACGACGATCACGTTATCGGTGATCACCGGCGGCGAGGTCGGCTCGTAGTGGCCCGGCGTCGCATACGGCATGTTGCTCTGCAGGTTCAGCTCGCCGTTGTTGGCGAAGTCCGGGCACGGTTTGCCGGTTTCGGCGTCCAGCGCGAACAGGCGGCCGTCGTTGACCGGCAGAATGATGCGGCGTGCGCACATCGCCGGTGCGGCATCGCCGGCGGCGCCCGCGGCTGCAGCGGTTTCGTGGTAAGACACGCCGCGGCAGGTGATGTGCTGGAAGGTCGGGTTGTACTTCAGCTGCGGATCAAATTTCCACTTTTCTTTACCGGTGGCGGCATCCAGCGCGAACAGCTTCTGGTGCGGCGTACACATGTAAAGGGTATCGCGGATCTTGATCGGCGTGACTTCGTTGGTGATCTCACCCGGATCGTTGGCGGTCTTCAGATCGCCGGTCTGGAAACGCCAGGCTTCTTGCAGCTGGCCAACGTTTTTGTCGTTGATCTGGCTCAGCGGCGAGTAACGGGTGCCTTCCTGGGTGCGGCCATAGGCCGGCCAGTCGGCGCCGGTGGCGTCTTTCGGCTGGACCTGCGCGGCGTCAAGGGTGCCGTTGATCTCTTGCGGATCGTTGAATACGGCATAGGCCAGTGCGATGACGGTGATCGCCAGCGCCGCGCTCAGCGCACCGTAGGCGAATTTGCCGTTGGCGACCAGCTTACGGTAGATAAACGGCAGCACCAGCCACAGGCCGAAGAAGAAGGTGACGTCCAGGCGCGGCGTCAGCGCCCAGAAGTCCGGGCCGACTTCCCACAGGGCCCAAATAGTGGTGCCCAGCAGGAACACCGCGTACAGCAGCAGCGCGGTGGCGCGGCGGCGGAACAGCAGCCAGGAGGTCGCCAGCAGCACCAGCCCGGCGATGATGTAATACAGCGAACCGCCCAACTTGGCCAGCCAGATGCCGCCGCCGAGCAGATAAAGCCCGCTCAGCGCGGCAAACAGCGCCGTTATGACGATAAGCGGCGATAGTGACGCTTTATTTTGCATAGCAATACCCTTACCAAAAATGAAAGTCCCCGATTTAGAGATTAAGCCAAATCGGAAAAAACACGCGGTTTCTCCCTATTATTTCAGCGGGAAGCCGCTAGGGTGACGTAAAACCCATCCCGTCTTTTAACCTTAAGGTGCTTTGCCTTATTCAAAGCGGTAAGACAAGGTGGCGCCGCCACCCCAGTTGCGACCCGGCGCCGGCTCGAAATAGCGGCCATTGCCTTCGTTGACGATCACCGAACCGACGTAACGGCGGTCGAAAATATTGTCCACCCGGCTGAACACGTCCAGCGCCCAGCGGTTCCAGGTAAAGCGATAACCGGCGTTTACGCCGGCCACGGTGTAAGAGGGGGCCTGCGCGCTGTTGGCGTCGTTGGCCTGAATGTCGCTCATGTAGCGCAGCTCCGCGCCGGCGTGCCAGCCTTCCGGCGGTGCAAAGGCCAGCGAGGCGTAGCCCATGTTGCGGGCGATGCCTGGCAGGTGATTGCCGGCGGGGGTACAGCCGGATTTACCGCACATTTCGCTGCGGTAGGTGGCGTCCAGCAGCGTCCAGGCCATATGCAGGCGCCAGTCCAGTGCGAACTCTTGATCCAGCGCCAGCTCCAGGCCGCGCCGCCGGGTTTTGCCGGCGTTGGCGTAGCTGGTGCGTCCGCCGCTGCTTTCCGCCACCACCAGCTCGTTGTCGGTATCGGTCTGGAACAGCGCAGCGCTCACCAGGCCGTTGCCGAGGCGCAGCTTGCTGCCCAGTTCGACGGTATCGCTGGTGGACGGCTGCAGGCCGATATTGAGGCCCGTCTGGCCGTCGGGGCGGTAGGAGAGTTCGTTGATGGTCGGGGTTTCAAAGCCGCGGCCGGCGGAGATATAAACGTTCCACGCCGGGTTGATCTTGTAGTTGAGCGAGCCCATCGGCAGCCACTGGTGGTAGCGTTTGCTGCCGCTGTCGTCGCCGTTGCGCGGCGTGATGTAATAGTCGGTCGAGTCGAAGCTGACGGTGCTGTAGCGCAGGCCGGCGTCCAGCGTCCAGCGCGGCGTCAGTTGCCAGGAGGTTTGCAGGTAAGGATCCAGGTTCCAGATACGGTTCTTCTCGTTGCGCCGCTGGTCGCCTTTCTCGCCGTAGTCCACAGTGCCGTCTCGCAGAATAAAGTTTTCGAACCCCTGGCGGCGTTCGGTCATGGTTTCATAATCCAGACCGCCGATCAGTGTTACCGGTAACGATGCGAGAGTATCCTCATGCTTCCAGCGAGTGTCAATGCCCTGATATTTTCTTTCCAGCACGATCACCCCGCCGGCGTGGGTGGGGTTGAGCTGCGGCCCCATCGGGATGGACTGGTACTGCGTGGTGTGGCGCTCGCCGTGGTAGGCAGTCAGCGTCAGTTCGTCGCGCTCGCTCATCTGGCGCTGATAGCGCAGGCCGGCCTGGGTCTGATCGAGCGACTTGCGGGTGTTAAATTGATCCGCGCGCGGCGCCTGGCGCGGGTTTTCCTTCCACTCTGCCTCGGTCAGGCCGCCCGGATCGCCGGCATCGATTGAGACGCTGTTGAACATCAGCGTCAGGGTGCTGACGTCGTCCAGCCGCACACCGAGCTTGCCGTTGCCGAGGTTTTTCCGCGCGGCGCTGTGATCGCGGTAGCCCTGAGTGGTGAAGCGGGTGCCCGAGATGGCGTAGTTGACGTCGCCGGCCTGGGTACCGTCGCCGGTGGCGCCGGTCGCTTTCACCCCATAGCGCCAGGTATTGTCGCTGCCGAAATAGCCGCCGGCCTCCAGCGTTGGCGGCTGGGTGCCGGTCTGGGTGTCAACGTTGATCACCCCGCCCGAAGCGTTGCCGTACAGCGCGGAATAGGGGCCGCGCAGCACCTCGATGCGCTCGACGGAGTTGATGTCGATGTTGGAGGTTTGTCCCTGGCCGTCGGGCATGGTGGCGGGAATGCCGTCGACGTACATGCGCACCCCGCGCACGCCGAACATCGATCGGCTGCCGAATCCGCGTATCGACAGCTGCAGATCCTGCGCATAGTTTTGCCGGTTTTGGAGCTGCAGGCCCGGCACGCTGCCGAGGTTTTCCGACAGGTTAATCTGCGGTGCGGCGTTGCGCAGGTCCTGGCCGTCGATCACGCTGACGGACACCGGCGATCCCAGCTCGGTCAATCCGGTGGGTTGCGCCATCACCACCAGGGTGTCGCTTTTCTCTTCATTATTTTCTGCCGCCAGTGCCTGACTGGCAAACATGGGATGTAGCAATAGCATTGCAGCCGGGGTAAGCACGGCGCTTTTCTTATTGGTCATGGAATAAATCTGCCACTGGTATTGAAAGGGAATTGCAAGTCGATTCAGAGTTAGCCATCTGTCGCTCCATCTACATGACGCTAAACGAAAAGGGTAAGGCATCCTGATATCAGTATAGAGTATCTCGGGCAGGAACGTTCCCGCAAAAACTCCGGTCCCAGCGACGGTTAACGGATTCATGAGCCTGGCTCATAAGCTCAAGCGTATTTCGCCCCATAGTCATGGCGGCAGTCGCGTTTTACAGTCACCACACCGGAACGGCTCCGCGTCACGCGGGGCCGGTATCAATCAGTGGGAGAGTGAAGATGCAAACACGCAAATTGGGGCGCGAAGGGCTGGAAGTCTCGGCGTTGGGGTTGGGCTGTATGGGACTGAGCTTTGGCTACGGCCCGGCCACCGACAGACGGCAGGCGGTCGATCTGATCCGTGCCGCGGTTGACGAGGGCGTGACGTTCTTCGATACCGCCGAGATTTATGGTCCGTTCACCAACGAGGAATTGTTGGGCGAAGCGCTGGCGCCGGTGCGCGACCGGGTCGTCATCGCCACCAAGTTCGGTTTCGATCTGCCGCAGCCGGCGGGGCAACAGGTGTTGAACAGCCGTCCGGAGCATATTCGCCAGGCGGTGGAAGGCTCGTTGAAGCGCCTGCGGATAGAGACGATCGATTTGCTGTATCAGCACCGTGTCGATCCTGAGGTGCCTATCGAGGAGGTGGCCGGTACGGTGCAGCAACTGATTCGCGAAGGGAAAGTGAAGTATTTCGGCCTGTCGGAAGCCGGCGCGCAAACCATTCGGCGAGCTCACGCGGTGCAGCCGGTCACGGCGCTGCAAAGCGAATATTCGCTGTGGTGGCGCGAGCCGGAGCGTGAAATCTTGCCGACGCTGGCAGAGCTGGGTATCGGTCTGGTGCCGTTCAGCCCGCTCGGCAAAGGCTTTCTCACCGGCGCCATTACCGAGGACACCACCTTTGACAGCGGCGATTTTCGCAACCTGGTGCCGCGCTTCAGCGCCGAAGCGCGCCGGGCCAATCAGGCGCTGGTGAGCGTGCTGGGGCAGATAGCGCAGCGCAAAGGCGTGACGCCGGCGCAGATCGCCCTGGCCTGGCTGCTGGCGCAACAGCCGTGGATCGTGCCGATCCCGGGAACCACCAAACGCCATCGGCTGCAAGAAAACCTTGCGGCGGCGTCGGTGGTGTTGGCGGCGGACGAACTGGGCGCGATCGAGCGTGCGCTCTCCGCTATCGACGTGATCGGCGATCGTTACCCGGCGCATCTGCAGAAGAACGTCGGGCGTTAAGCCCCGCGCCGCAGCGCCTCAATCAGCAGCGCAAAGGCGGTAGTGTGTTGCCTGCGGCTTGGATAATAGAGGTAATAACCGGGAAACGGCGGGCACCAGTCGTCCAGCGCCATCAGCAACCGACCGTCGGCCAGCGGCTCGGCGACGGTATCTTCCGGCACAAAGGCGATGCCGAGGCCGAGCTGCGCGGCGTCGATTCGCTGGCGCAGGCTGTTGAAGGTCAGTTGCCCCTCCACCCGCACTTTAATCTCCCGGCCATCGCGGGCAAATTCCCAGGCGTACAGCCCGCCGAGGGTGGGCAGGCGCATGTTGATGCAGCGATGGTTTTGCAGCGCTTGCGGCGTAGCGGGGAGGCCGTAACGGGCAAAATAGTCAGGGGAGGCGACGGGCACCATGCGCATGTCCGGCCCGATGCGCACCGCGACCATGTCCTTCGCCACCTGTTCCCCCAGGCGGATTCCGGCGTCGAATCGCCCGGCGACGATGTCGGTCAGGCTGTTGTCGACGGTGATTTCCACGTTGATATCCGGGTAATCGACGAGAAAAGTGCGCAGCACCGGCCACAGTACCGCATCCACCGCGTGTTCGCCGGCGGTGATGCGGATATTGCCGGCGGGCCGATCGCGCATTTCACCCAGCGCGTTCAGCTCGCTTTCAATCTCCGCCAAGCGCGGGCCAATGCTGTTGAGCAGCCGCTCACCGGCCTCGGTGGGGGCGACGCTGCGAGTGGTGCGCGTGAGCAAACGCAGCGCCAGGCGTTCTTCCAGGCCGCGAATAGCGTGGCTGAGTGCCGATTGGGAAACCCCAAGCTGCGCCGCCGCTTTGGTGAAGCTGCGCTCCCTGGCCACCATCAGGAAAGCGATCAGATCGTTAAAGTTTTCTTTCAACATACCGGCACCGGAGAGCAAAGTTGGGGCGCTGTCGCGCGTAGATTTATGAATTGAGCTCATAGCTCCTTGCGCATTTTACCCGCTAGTCGCCGGAAAAGCATGGCGCTATCTTGGCATCACTCACTCATGATTATCAGCGCCGGCTGTGAGAGCCGGCGCGGAGGACACGGCAGATGAAAATACAACGCAGCGGTTCTATCCCATCACAGCGCGGTTCGGCGGATTACTTTACCGGGCAGGTACGCATCGACGCGCCGTTCGCCGGTGACGCGCCGGCCAGGGTGGGCGGCGCGACCGTCACCTTCGAACCCGGCGCCCGCACGGCATGGCATACGCATCCGCTCGGCCAGACGCTGATCGTCACTCAGGGGCGCGGGTGGATCCAGATGTGGGGCGAGAAGACGCAGGAGATGCATCCCGGCGATATCGTTTGGATACCGGCTGACGTCAAACACTGGCACGGTGCGACACCGGACACTGCCATGACCCATATCGCCATCGCCGAAGCGGTGGACGGCAGCCCGGTGACCTGGCTGGAGCCGGTCAGCGAGGCGGACTACCGGCCATAACGCCGATCAGGCCGGGGGGCTCTGTTCGCAAAACCGCAGGCGGTTGCCGAACGGATCGGTGAGGTTCAGCTCTTTGCCCCAATCGACAATCTCCAGGCCCGGCCGGGCATAGCGATAGTTTTTGGCCGTGAGCTCCCGGTGCAGCGCGTCGATATCGTGCACCGGGATGAAAATGGCGGCGCCGGGCGTGCTGTCGCCATAGTGTTCGCTCAGGTGCAGCGTCAGCCCGGTGCGGGTCACCTGCATGTACAGCGGTAGGTCTTCGCTGAAGCGGTGCTCCCACGCCAGCGTGAAACCGAGAAAATCCAGATAAAACTCTTTGGCCTTGTCGACGGAAAAGATACGCAGGATCGGAATGGCGGGGGAGAGCGTCATCATTGTTGACCTCACTGTCGCGTTAGCGGCAGCCGATATGGATATCGACCGCGTCGGGGCCGGTATAGGCTTCGAAGTCGGTCAGGAAGCGACGTTCGATTTCCGGGTGTTGCTCGAAGTAGGCCCAGATGGCTTGCCAGCCTTCGATGACCGCCGCCGGCATGGCGCCTCGGGCCTGGAACACCAGATAGCGGCCAGGTTGGATGTGCAAACCGCTCTGTGCCTCACTGCCGGCGGTGACATCAAACGGCCCGCTGGCGTCGGAGGCGTAGTTGGAGTAGACCCCGTAAACCGGCATGGCGGGCGAGGTGGCGAAAAAGTCTGACCACAGCGCGGGGATTTTAGCCGTCTCGGGCTGGGTTTCGTCCTGATTGGTGGTTCTGATTGTCTGGCCGGCGACGTAAAAACCGGGCAGGTGTACCGAGAGGGGCTGCATAGAGGCAATTCCTTTTAACCGCTGAAAAGATGCCTAAAGGTAGCAAAGGCTCCCCAAAACCGCCAGACAGGGCCCCCGCAGGCGCGGAGGCCCCTCACATCAGGCGCCCAAACCGCCGAGGCACAGGTATTTGATTTCGAGATAGTCCTCGATGCCGTATTTTGAGCCTTCGCGGCCCAAACCGGAGTGCTTCATGCCGCCGAACGGTGCCACCTCGGTGGAAATCAACCCTTCGTTGATACCGACAATGCCGTACTCCAGCGCTTCGGCCACGCGCATCACCCGGCCGATGTCGCGGCTGTAGAAGTAAGCGGCCAGGCCGAACGGCGTGTCGTTGGCCAGTTCGACGGCGTCGGCCTCCTGGCTGAAGCGGATCAGGGGCGCCACCGGGCCGAACGTCTCCTCACGGAAGATTTTTGCCGTGCGCGGTACATCGGTCAGGATGGTCGGGGTGAAGAAATTACCGCCCAGCGTGTCAGGCTTACCGCCCAGCAGCACCGAGGCGCCGTGCTCGACGGCGTCGGCGATATGCTCGCGCACTTTCTCCACCGCGTCCGGGTTAATCAACGGGCCGATGGTGACGCCGTCATCCAGGCCGTTGCCGACTTTCAGCTTGGCGACGGCGGCTTTCAGCTTGGCGGCGAAGGCGTCGTACACGCCGTCCTGCACCAGAAAACGGTTGGTGCAGACACAGGTCTGGCCGGCGTTGCGGTATTTCGAGGCGACCGCGCCGGCCACGGCGGCGTCCAGATCGGCGTCGTCGAAGACGATAAACGGCGCGTTGCCGCCCAACTCCATGCTGGTTTTCTTGATGGTGGGCGCACACTGGGCCAGCAGCTGCGCGCCGACTTCGGTGCTGCCGGTGAAGGAGAGTTTACGCACATCCGGGTTGGCGGTGAGTTCGCCGCCGATGCCTTTGCTGGGGCCGGTGATTACGTTGCACACCCCGGCGGGCAGCCCGGCGCGCTCCGCCAGCACGGCGATCGCCAGCGCCGAGAACGGGGTCTGGCTGGCGGGGCGGATCACCCCGGTACAGCCCGCCGCCCAGCCGGGGCCGGCTTTACGGGTGATCATCGCCGCCGGGAAGTTCCACGGGGTGATGGCCGCGAACACGCCGATCGGCTCTTTTTGCACGATGATGCGGCGACCGGCCTGCGGCTGTGGAATGGTGTCGCCATATACCCGTTTGCCTTCTTCGGCGAACCATTCGATAAAGGAGGCGGCATAGGCGATTTCACCGCGGCTTTCGGCCAGCGGTTTGCCCTGTTCCGCCGTCATGATGCGCGCCAGATCTTCCTGATTTTCCATCATCAATTCAAACAGCCGCCGCAGCTTGCCGGCGCGCTCTTTGGCGGTCAGCGCGCGCCAGGCGGGCAGCGCTTTTTTGGCGGCGGCGATGGCGCGAGCGGTTTCTTCGGCGCCGAAGGCCGGTACGTGGCCGACCCGTTCGCCGTTGGCGGGGTTATGAATGGCGATCGAACGGCCTTCCTGGGCCGGCAACCATTGCCCGTCGATGTAGTTGGCCTCGCGGAACAGCGTGGGATCCTTGAGGGTAGCGCAGATGCTGGTGCTCATGAGTCTCTTCCTTCTTTCCTGAGTTCAACAGAGTGGTCTATCCCATACGGCTACCCTTTACCCTAGCAAATTTTGCCGCCGCCGTTTGCCCGCGCGGCAACAAGATGGTCGTTTTCTTTATGCGCACCTTCTGTACAAAAAATATCCTCTGTCGGGCCGATACTGAAAGAGCAGGCATATGACCCTTTTCGATGTAATTAAAAGGAGTGTGCGAATGATGAAATCAGTGGACAGACATCTCGCGGCCTACGGCAGCGAAATGGATTTTTTGGCGTCGAGCATCGCTCTGATGGAATGGCAAGGGCGGCAGATTGACGCCGGGCAGGTGGCCGGCAATATGTCGGAGCAGCAAAGCCGCCTGTTCTTTGCGCGGTTGAATTATTTTCGTCAGCTTTATCAGGCCGCATCGGCGGCCGAACACAGCCTGTAATTTCCGATCCAGCCCCGCCGCAGCGGGGCTTTTCATTTCAGCGGTGCCACACCCCGGTCGCCAGCGTTGCCGGCGAATACTCCAGATTTCGTCCCCGCCACGGCAGCGCTGCCGCAAAACGCCAGGCGCGGCGCACGTCAAACCGCCAATAGCGTTCTGCGCCTTCAACGGCGGGATGCCCCTCCGTTTGCCAGAGGATCTGCGTTTCCCCCTGCAGATGCAGCACGTCGCCGCGTTCAAAATCGATGAACAGCAGCGCCGCCCGCGGTTCGGCCAGCAGATTACCCAGCGTGTTCATGTAGCGGTTGCCGCGAAAATCCGGCATCCACAGCGTGTCGCCTTCCAGATGGATAAAGCCGGGGCGGCCGCCGCGATGGGAAATATCCACGCCGCCCTGCGCCAGTGTCAGGTGCGCGCCGCTGGCGACGAAGCAGGTGTCCGCGGCGCGGATCAGCGCCTGCGCCGCCGCATCCAGCGAGGCTAAATGCTCAACCGGCTGCGGCCGGCTGTCCACCGGGTAGAGTTCTCGGCGCTGAATGTACTGCGGGCAGTTGCCGAAGCTTTGCTGAACGAGGATTTCCACCCGGTTTTTGTCGGTGCGGCTGACGGCGCCGTTGGCGCGGTTGCGCCGCCGGTTGCTGAAATCCAGCCCCAGCGCGCCGACCGGCTTGCCGGGCAGCAACAGCGCCTGGGCGGGATCGTCGCTGCGGCGCGGCGCGCTGATGCGTAAATGCGTGTCGTCCGGCGTGCGTAAAAATCCGGGCGGGCCGGTAAACAGGGTGGCGATGGGCCAGCCTTGTTCATCCAGCGTGGCGACGAACAGGTAGGGCAGCGCGGCGAAAAACGCGCGGTGCTGATCCGGCATCGCGGGGTAGATGCCGCCGCCTACGCCGCCAAACCCGGCCAGCGTCTGTGCGCGCAGCTCATCCGGATGGAACAGTTGCGGGATCATGGCGTCAGCTCGCCGCCGGTTCCGGCAGGGCCGGCATGGCAAAGAAGCCGGGCAGTGCAACGATGCGCGCCGCCCAGCGCCGTATCGCAGGGTAAGGCGCCAACGAAATGCCGCCTTCGGCCGCGACCGCTACGTAGCTGTGGCAGGCCAGATCGGCGATGGTGGGCTGTTCGGTGGCCAGGTAGTCCCGCTCGCTCAGATGCTGTTCCATCTGCGGCAGAAAACGATCGCTGACCGCCCGCGCCGCCTGATAATCCTCCGGCACCGCGAATTGGGCGATCAGTCGGCAAGAGGCCGGGCCGTAGCGAACTTCACCGGCGGCTTTGGAAAGCCAGGCCTGCACCCGCGCGGCCGCCGCCGGCTGTTCCGGCAGCCAGTGACTGTCCGCCGCATAGCGCTTCACCAGATAGACCAGAATGGCGTTGCTGTCGGCCAGCGTCAGATCGCCATCCTGTAAGACCGGGATCTGGCCGAACGGATTGAGCCGGCGGAAGGCTGCGCTCTGCCGTACGTCCGCCGAGGCTTCGACCCATGCATAGGGCAGCGCCAGCATACGCAGCAGCAACGCCACGCGATGAACGTGGCCGGAAAGCGGGGTGCCGTAGAGTGTGATGGTGGACATGGCGTTTCTCCTCAGTGCTTTTTGTCAGCATACTCTTGCGTTGAACGAGCGAAATCCGGCAATGTGGAAATTGATAATTTCACTTTTCGGAAGAATCTATGGATCGGTTAGACGAGTTGGCGATCTTCGTGGCGGTGGTGCAGCAAGGCAGCCTGGCGGCGGCCGGGCGCAAACTGCGGCGTTCGGCGCCGGCGATCACCCGGGCGATCGCCGCGCTGGAACAGCGTTTCGGCATCCGATTGGTGGAGCGAACGACCCGGCGGCTGGCGCCCACCGAAGCGGGTATGCGGCTGTTGGAACGCGCGCAACAGCTGCTGCAGGATTATCAGGCGGTGGTGCAGGATACCGCCGAAGCGCAGCTGAGCGGCTTGCTGCGCGTCACTTCGCCGGTGCAGTTCGGCCGCCGCTACGTGGCGCCGGTGGTGATGGCGTTTCTCGATGATTACCCGCAGATGCAGATCGAAATGGTATTGAACGATCGCAATCTCGATCTGATTGACGAAGGGTTGGATATCGCGGTGCGCATCGGTCATCTGCAGGACTCTTCGCGCGTGGCGCGGCGGCTGGGGCAGGTCAGCCGGGTGACGGTCGCCAGCCCGGATTACCTGGCGCGCTGCGGTGAACCGCGTTCGCCGGCGCAACTGGCGGATCATGCCACCATCGTCGGCACCCAGCGGCCGTCGCTGCGCGAATGGCGCTTCGGCCCGCAGGAAAACGGCGAGCGCGTGCGATTGGCTCCCCGGCTGTTGCTCAACGACGTGGAAGCGCAACTGCTGGCGGTGCGCGCCGGCAAGGGCGTCGCCCGGTTGCTCTCGTATCAGGTGGCGGACGATTTGGCCGCCGGTACGCTGGTGCGGCTGTTGACGGATTACGAGCCGTTGCCTATGCCGGTACAGCTGGTGGCGCAGCAGGCGCAGCACATGCCGCTGAAGGTGCGCGCCTTTTGGGATTATGCATTTGAACGGCTCAGCGCCTTGCCGCAAATTCATCCGGGTGTGCGGGGGAAATAAGCGCAAAAAGTTTCATGGGTTAAACTTTTTCATTATTCATCAGGTTTTATTTTACCGGGCGCGCATTGCTGATGCGCCCGTCTTGACAATAATGTTGCCGGTGCTAATAGTTAATTCACATCTTAAATAATAAACGAAGTTTAATATATGAAACCACTTGCGGGGAGTTATGACAACGGCGCCACGGTGGATAATGAATCGGCTATTTTGACTTCATTTCAAACCCGCAGTGCGGCTGTTTATAAACAGACGCGCCATGAAAACAATATTGCTTATGGCAACGGCGAACGCGAAACATTGGATTGGCTCTATTCTGCAAAGCAGCATCAGGGGACGTTAATTTTTATTCACGGCGGCTATTGGCAATTCTGCGATAAGGCAGATTTCGCCTTTATCGCCGCCGGGCCGTTGGCGTTGGGTTTTGACGTGGTGTTGGTGGAATATGCGCTCGCGCCGGCGGTGGATCTCGACGAAATATGCCGACAGATCGGTGTGGCGTTGAATGCCATTCAGCGCCGCCTACCGCCGCACTATGCCTATCCGGTGCATCTGTGTGGCCATTCCGCCGGCGGCCATCTGGCGGCGTTTTGGCAGCAGCATGCGTTGGTGGATGCGGTCTTTCCCATCAGCGGCCTGTTCGAGCTGGCGCCGCTGCAACAAAGCTATGTCAATCGGGCGCTGCAGCTGACTGCGCGGCAAATTGAAACGCTCAGCCCGGCGCGCCACCTGCCGACGCGCGGCAAGCCGCTTACGCTGTATTACGGCGCATTGGAGCTGCCGGAACTGAGAGGCCAGTCGCAACACTATCATGCGGCGCTGCGCCAACGCGGGTTGTCGGCAGAACTGGTCGCGGTGCCCGGCGCCAATCATTTCACCATTCTGGATGCGTTGTTCGCCGCCGACGGCGCGCTGCTTCGCCAACTTAACCACCACGGGAACCACTGACATGCGCGAGATCGTAGATACCGGGCTGCCGGAGATCGGCCAGCCTTTTTCCTGGGCCACCCGGGGCGGCGGCATGCTGTTTACCGCTCACGGCCCGGTGCGGGCGGACGGCAGCATCGACACCGGCGCGCCGGAGCGACAGATTACGCTGACCTTCGATAATCTGGCGCAGACGCTGAAGGCGGCGGGCAGCCACAGCGATAAGGTTCTGCAGGTGATCGTGTATCTCACCGACGTCAACGACGTTAAATGTCTCGATGATATTTACCGGAAATACTTTAATTATCCTTATCCCAATCGCTCCACGGTCATTGTCGAAAAATTGGTGGTGCCGGGAATGAAAATAGAAATTACCGTCAGCGCCATCGCCTGATTTAATTTCTTCTTAAGTTCGCCTTTATATTAATTCAATAACGAGTTAAGGATGTGTCATGTTTAAACAGATTGCACCTTCCGCGGCCGATCCTATTATGTCGCTGATGGAAGCCTATTTGCAGGACCCCAATCCGCAAAAAGTGAATTTAGGCATTGGTCTGTATTACGACCGACAGGGGAATATTCCGCTGATGCGCGCGGTTGAGGCGGCCGAACAGCGATTGTTGGCGCTGCGTCGCCCACATGGCTATCCGCCGATCGAGGGTTCGTCGCAGTTTGCTCGCCAGGTGCAGACGCTGCTGTTCGGTGAGCAACAGGCGGCCGAGATCGCCACGGTGCAGACCGTCGGCGGCTCCGGCGCGTTGAAGCTGGCGGCGGATTTTTTGCGCCACTTTCTGGCGCGCGGTGAAATTTGGGTGTCCGATCCCACCTGGGCCAATCACTGGGCGATTTTCGAAGGCGCCGGGCTGCGGGTGAATACCTATCCCTACTTTGATGAAGCGGCGGGCGGCCTGCGTTTCGCCGCCATGCTCGACGCGTTGGACAGCCTGCCGCCGGGCAGCGTGGTCCTGTTGCATCCTTGTTGCCATAACCCGACCGGCACCGATCTGACGGCGGAGCAGTGGCGCGCCACGCTCGCCGTGCTGCAGCGACGCAGCCTGCTGCCGCTGTTCGACATCGCCTATCAGGGCTTCGGCGACGGGCTGGAGGAGGACTGCTTTGCGTTGCGCGAAGCGCTGAAAACCGATCTGCCGTTTTTGGTCTGCAATTCGTTTTCCAAAAACGTCGCGCTGTACGGCCAGCGTCTGGGCGCGCTGTCGGTGCGCTGCGCCGACGCGGAAAATGCCGCCAACGTCAAAGGGGCGTTAAAAACGCTGATCCGCCGCAGCTACTCCTGCCCGCCGACGCACGGCAGCCAGATCGTGGAAACCCTGCTCGGCGACGCCGAACTTGGCGAGCTTTGGCGCAATGAGCTGGCAGAAATGCGCTCGCGCATCAAGCAAATGCGTGAACAGCTGGCCGCCGGGCTGGCGCAGGGTGGCTCTTCGCTGGATCACCGGCGTATTCGCGATCAGCGCGGCATGTTCAGCTATACCGGCCTGAACGAAGCGCAGCTGCAGACCCTGCGGCAGCGCTATGCCATCTATCTGGTCTCGCCCGGCCGCATGTGCCTGCCGGGGCTCAATCCCGGCAACATTGACTATGTGACCGCCGCCATTCTCGACGTCACCCGTACCGCCTAACTCCGCTCGGGAACCCAGCCATGCCACAGATGAATGATTTTGAGCATATCGCCCGCCGTCAGGGCGGGTTGAACAAGCATCTTACCGCCGGGCAGATGTCGATGCTGGCGATCGGCGGCGCCATCGGCACCGGGCTGTTTCTCGGCAGCGCCTACGCCATTCAGATGGCGGGGCCGTCGGTATTGTTGAGCTACCTGATCGGCGGCGTCATTGCGCTGCTGCTGATGGGCAGCCTGGCGGAGATGACCTCCGAACACCCGACGCCCGGCTCGTTCGGCGACTACGCCGAATTCTATCTCGGCCCGCTGTTCGGTTTTCTGGTGCGTTATTCTTACTGGTCCTGTGTGGTGCTGGCGGTGGGTACCGAAGTCACCGCCATCGGCATGTACATGCAGTTCTGGTTCCCGGCGACGCCGACCTGGCCGTGGGTGCTGCTGTTCTCGGCGGCGGTGATCGTCGTCAACGTGATCGGGGTGAAGTCGTTCGGCCAGGTGGAATACGCGCTGTCCACCGTCAAAGTGACGGCGATCGTGGCGTTTATTCTGATCGGCATCGGCATTCTGGCATTCTCGGGCAACCCGGCCTACGGCCTGCGCAACCTGACCGCCGGCGGCTTCATGCCGTTTGGCGTCAAGGGCATGTGGTTCGCGGTGATCGTGTCCATCTTCAGCTACCTGAGCATTGAAATGATTGCGGTGGCCGCCGGCGAGGCGAAAAATCCGGTGATTGCGGTGAAGGCGGCGTTCAAGGGCACCATCGTGCGGCTGTTCATCTTCTACATGCTGTCGATCGCCCTGATGCTGGCCATCGTGCCCTGGCGCCAGTCCGGCACCGGCGAAAGCCCGTTCCTGATGGCGATGAACGTGATCCATCTGCCCGCCGCCGCCGGTATTTTCAACTTTATCGTGCTGGTGGCAGCGCTGTCGGCAATGAACAGCCAGCTGTACATCACCACCCGCATGATGTTCTCGCTGTCGCGTGCCGGGCAGGCGCCGGCGGCATTGGGGCGCGTCAGCCGGCGCGGCATTCCGGTCAATGCGTTGGCGATGTCGTGCATCGGTATCGTGGTGTCCATCGTGCTGAGCCTGGTGGCGCCGGAAACCTCGTTCGCCGCCATGATGTCTATCTCGGTGTATGGCGCCTGCTTTACCTGGCTGATGATTTTCGTCACCCACCTGTTCTTCCGCCGCCGGCATCGGCAGACCCACCTGAAGTTCCGCATGTGGGGCTTTCCCTATACCACCTTGCTCGGCGCCGGGCTGATGGCGGCGCTGATGATCTCGACGGCGTTTACCGAATTCTTCCGCATGACGCTGTGGTTCGGCATTCCGTTCACCTTGCTGCTGGTGGTGGCTTATCACTTCCAGAGCCGCCGCGCGGCTACACCGTCGCCGTTCAAGGCGCCGGAGGTGGAGTAATGAGGTGGAGTAATAAGGGGAGGGGCTGAGGCGCATCTCAGCCCCGGGGATTAAAGCTGGCTTTTCGGGATCAGGTGGTCGCCGAAGCTCAGGCGTTGGCGGCCCGGTTCGATTTCGGTCAGCGGCGCCACTTCGTGCAGCGAGGATTTGCAGCGCTGTACCAGATCCTGATACTCGCGGGTGCCGGCGATCTTCCAGGCCAGCTCCTGTTCGGTCAGATCGCGCAGCACGCGCGCCGGGCTGCCGACCACCAGCTTGTTGGCTTCGATCACCGCCGCGGCTTTGACGAACGCCATCGCGCCGACGATGGTGTTCTCGCCGATCTCCGCACCGTCCATCACCACCGCGTTCATGCCCACCATCGCGTTGCGGCGAATGCGGCAGCCGTGCAGGATGGCGCCGTGGCCGATATGGCCGTCTTCTTCCACCACCGTGTCCTGCTGCGGGAAGCCGTGCATCACGCAGTTGTCCTGAATGTTGGCGCCGTCGCAGATTACCAGGCGGCCAAAATCGCCGCGCAGGCTGGCGTTCGGGCCGATATACACGTGTTTGCCGACGATCACGTCGCCGATCAGCACCGCCGTCGGGTGCACGTAACTGCTGGGGTCAACGACCGGCGTCAGGCCGTCAATCTGATACACAGGCATAGCGTGAGTTCCTTAAAATGTAGGGTCGCGCGGCAGGCCGCCGAAGCGCCGATAGTAGCCGGCGGCCGGCGCGGGCAGGGCGCCGATGGTGGTCTCCGCCAGCGCACTGACGTACTCCGTCGCGGCGCGATCGACCTGCTGATAGAGATTGATGCACAGATTACGGGCGATTTGGCCCTCCCACTGGGCGGGCAGCAGCGCGTCCGGCAGCAGCGGATCTTTCAACACCACGCGACGGAAGAAGTGAATCAATAATAGCTTAATCTGGAAACCGCGCAGCGGCGTCAGCGCCGCCGGGTCGACTTCGCGCAGCAGCGCCATCAGCGGCCGGAAGGAGACGATAAACTCGTGATAGCCGGCCGCCACATCGCTGAGCGACCAGCAGTCGGCCACCAGTTTCTGCAGCGTTTGCTCGGAGCGGTTGTAGGGGTAATCGGCGCGAAAGTAGATCACCTGCTCACTGGCGTTCAATTCGCCGAGCAGCGCCGTCACGTCGGTTTGCGCATGGGTGGGGGCGGCCATCAGATTGTTGGCGATCTGCCCGAACCCGAGCCAGCCCAGCTCTTTTTTCAGCCGCGCGCGCGCGTTTTTTTCGGCGCATTCCAGCAGCAACAGCTCCC
Source organism: Serratia sp. PL7 (assembly GCF_945957435.1). Lineage (NCBI taxonomy): Bacteria > Pseudomonadati > Pseudomonadota > Gammaproteobacteria > Enterobacterales > Yersiniaceae > Serratia > Serratia sp. PL7. Next base: position 506,125 of record NZ_CAMFLB010000001.1, read on the forward strand.
ACTTGCCGTCCCAGGCGGGCTGCTCGCGCAGATAGATTTTCGATTCGGCGTGGCGGAACTGGCGCATTCCCTGCTCGGTCACGCGGTAGAAGCTGCGGCGGCCGATTTTCTCCACCGCCAGCCAACCCTCTTTCTGCAGGCGGAACACCGAGGTGCGCACGAAGCGATCGCCGAAACCGAAGGCCTCCAGCAGCGCGCTCAGGCTGCCGAGCCACACTTCGCCGCCGCGGTGGCTGAGCGCGTCGCCGTACAGCGAAATGATCAGCGAGGTGCCGCTGATCGGCTGCGCGTCGACGGCATGGCGAATGAACTCATCCAGTTTATGTTCCATATTTTTCCATGGGTTAGCCTTCGATGAGCCATAACATTACGCCTAATTTGGGGCGGCGTCATCCGTGACGCCGTGCGCCTCAGCGCGGCCGCAGATCGACCACGCGCTGCGCCTTGCCTTCCGAGCGCGGAATATCGCCGCAGTTGGCGATGCTGACGTCGGTGCTGACGCCCACGATCGATTTGATGTGGTGGCGCAGCTGGTGGCAGATATCGCAACGCTGCTGGTGGCTGAGGCTGAGCGCCGACTCCTTGAGCTCGACGCGCACCGCCAGCGTGTCCAGATGCCCGCTGCGGCTGACCTGCAGCTGGTAGTGCGGCGACAGCTGCTCGAACTGCATGATCTGCTCTTCCACCTGCGACGGGAAGACGTTGACACCGCGAATGATCAGCATGTCGTCGGAGCGGCCGGTGATCTTGCCCATGCGGCGCATCTGGCGCGCGTCGCCCGGCAGCAGCCGAGTAAGATCGCGGGTGCGGTAGCGGATAACCGGCAGCGCCTCTTTAGTCAGGGTGGTGAACACCAGTTCGCCGTGCTCCCCGTCCGGCAGGGCAATGCCGGTTTCCGGGCAGATGATCTCCGGCAGGAAGTGGTCTTCCCAAATGGTCGGGCCACCGCCGCTCTCCAGACACTCCATCGCTACGCCCGGCCCCATCACTTCCGACAGGCCGTAAATATCCAGCGCCTTGATGCCCATGCGGGTTTCGATTTCGTGGCGCAGGGCTTCGGTCCAGGGTTCGGCGCCGAACACGCCGAGCCGCAGCGAGCAGCCGCGCGCATCGCCGCCCATTTTGCGCTCCAGTTCGTCGATCAGCGTCAGGCAATAGGACGGCGTCACCATGATGATGTCGGGCTTGAAGTCGAGGATCAGCTGCGCCTGGCGCTCCGTCTGGCCGCCGGACATCGGGATCACCGTCGCGCCGAGCCGCTCTGCGCCGTAGTGCGCGCCGAGGCCGCCGGTGAACAGGCCGTAGCCGTAGGCGACGTGCACCTTGTCTTTGGCGGTGGCGCCGCCGGCGCGCAGGCAGCGGGCGACGATATCGGCCCAATTGTCGATGTCGCGCTGGGTGTAACCGACCACCGTCGGGCGGCCGGTGGTGCCCGAGGAGGCGTGGATGCGCACCACCTGTTCCATCGGCACTGCGAAGGTGTCGAACGGGTAGTTGTCGCGCAGATCCTGCTTGGTGGTGTAGGGGAAGCGCGCCAGATCGCTCAGCTGTTTGAGATCGTCGGGGTGTACGCCGGCCTGGTCGAATTTGCGTTTGTACATCGGCACATTGTCGTAGGCGTGGTGCAGCGTCCACTTCAGACGCGCCAACTGCAACGCTTCAATCTCATCGCGCGAGGCGAATTCGATCGTTTCGAGGGGCTGTGGATTTATTGTCATGGTTAGCCTCAGGGGTCAGACACGCTCAATGATCATGGCGATGCCTTGGCCTACGCCGATGCACATGGTGCACAGGGCGTAGCGGCCGGCTCGCCGTTCCAGTTCAAACAGGGCGGCTAGCGCCAGGCGCGCGCCGCTCATGCCCAACGGATGCCCCAGAGCGATCGCGCCGCCGTTGGGGTTAACCTGTGGGGCATCGTCCGGCAGGCCAAGCTGGCGCATCACCGCCAACGCCTGGGCGGCGAACGCTTCGTTCAATTCGATGACGTCCATCTGCGCCAGGCTCAGCCCGGCGATCTCCAGCACCTTGCGGGTGGCCGGCAGCGGGCCGATGCCCATCAGCCGCGGCTCTACGCCGCAGGTGGCGGTGGCGACGATGCGCGCCCGCGGCGTCAGCCCCTGGCGTGCTGCCATCGCTTCAGAGGCGACGATCAGCGCCGCCGCGCCGTCGTTCAGGCCCGAGGCGTTGCCGGCGGTGACGCTGCCGGGCTGACGGAACGGGGTTTTCAGCGCCTGCAACTGCTCGAAGGTGGTGTCGGCGCGCGGGTGTTCATCCTGGCTGAACAGGGTGACCGCGCCTTTTTTGCCGGTGAGGCTGACCGGCGCTATCTCCTGCGCCAGGTGGCCCAGCGCCTGCGCCCGGGCGGCACGCTGCTGGCTGCGCAGCGCAAAGGCGTCCTGATCGGCGCGGCTGATGTTGAACTGCGCCGCGACGTTTTCGGCGGTCTCCGGCATCGAATCGGTGCCGAACTCGGCCTGCATCCGCGGGTTGACGAAGCGCCAGCCGAGGGTGGTGTCGTACAGCTGCGCCTGGCGGCTGAAGGCGCTGTCGGCCTTGCCCATCACCAGCGGCGCACGGGTCATCGATTCCGCGCCGCCTGCCAGCAGCAACCCGGCGTCGCCGGCCTTGATGCTGCGCGCCGCCATCGCCAGCGCATCCAGGCCCGAACCGCACAGGCGGTTCACCGTGGTGCCGGAAACGCCGATCGGCACTCCGGCCAGCAGCAGCGCCATGCGTGCCAGGTTGCGGTTGTCTTCCCCGGCCTGGTTGGCGCAGCCGAGGATCACGTCGTCCAACTGCGTCCAATCCACCTGCGGATGGCGTTCCAGCAGCACGCGCAGCGGCAGGGCGGCGAGATCGTCAGCGCGCACCTGGGCCAGCGCGCCGCCATAGCGACCGATCGGGGTGCGCACGCCGTCGCAGATAAATGCCTGATTCATGCCTGATCTCCTAAAATACTGTGGCCGAGGCGGTGCGCACGGCCGCGGAACCAGGCGACGGTTTTGCCCAGTTGGTTGACGATCTCGACGTCGTACAGCCCGGTGGCTTTGCCCTGGTGGCGCACCGCCGCGCTGGCGGTGAGGCGATCGCCGGCCAGTGCCGGGCGGACGAAATCGATGCTGCAGCCGGAGGCCACCGCCGCCAATCCCTGGCTGTTGCAGGCGTAGGCGAAGGCGGTATCCGCCAGGCTGAACAGCTGGCCGCCGTGGCAGGTCTGGTGGCCATTGAGCATCTGCGGGCCGACGGTCATGCTGACCTGTGCGTACCCGGCGTCGACGGCATCAATATGCATCCCCATCGCCTGAGCGCAGGTATCTTGCTGAAACATCTGTTCGGCGCAGCGCTGAGCCAGCGCGCGCGGCGTATTGGCGTTCATCGTTCGGCTCCTGGGAAAGTGGCGGGGGAAGCATAGCAGCGCAGCAGCGGCATCGGGCGATAGCGCGCCTCGCCGTAATAGCGTTGCAGGTTTTCCAGCGTCGTCAGAATGTGGCGCCAGCCGAGCGCAGCGCCCCAGGCCAGCGGGCCGCGCGGATAGTTGACGCCGCGCAGCATCGCCAGATCGGTATCTTCGGCGCCGGCGACGCCTTTGTTCACCACGTCGAGCGCTTCGTTGGCCAGCATGGCCAGGGTGCGCATCGTCAGCAGGCCGGGATAATCCGGCAGTTGAATGACCTGCTTGCCGAGGGACTGCAGCAGGCGAATCGCGTTGGCATTGTGTTGCGCGCCGTTTTGCGCAGCGCAGCTGATGGCGATGGCGGAGGCATGCGCATAGTCGGCACAGAGATCGAACAGCACCACGGGCGTTCCACGTTCGTCGGCCAGTTGGCCGGCGGTTTTACCATTGGTTAACATCATTGTAACGTCGTCGATCGTGAGGTACGGGCTGGTCTGGCCAGGTTGTTTGATCCCCCCCGCATTTTCGATCAACAGTTCCGCCAAATCGGCCAGCGAAGACCAGTCGCCATGCAGCGTGACGCGTTGCGGCGGCGCGGCCTGCGCCGGCGGCGCAAAGGCGATCATCTCTGCGGCGGGCCGTTGCGCGTCGTAGCGGTAGAAGCCGCGGCCGGATTTGCGGCCGAGATGTCCGGCGGCCACCAGCTCCTGCTGCACCAGTGAGGGGGTGAAGCGCGGATCCTGGTAGAAGGCCTGATACACCGAGTCGGTCACGGCGTAATTGACGTCCTGGCCGATCAGATCGGTCAACTGCAGCGGGCCCATGGCGAAGCCGCCGGCGTCGCGCATGACTGCATCCAGGGTGGCGGCGTCGGCCACCCGTTCCTCCAGCGCGCGCAGGGTTTCGGCGTAGAATGGCCGCGCCACGCGGTTGACGATGAATCCCGGCGTCGAGCGGCATACAACGCTCTGCTTACCCCAGCGCTGCGCCAGGGCCTGCAGCGCGGCGAGGGTCTCTACCCCGGTCTCCAGACCGCTGACGATCTCCACCAGCTTCATCAGCGGCGCCGGGTTGAAGAAGTGCAGCCCGGCCATGCGCGCCGGGCGCTGCAGTGCCCCGGCGATGGCGGTGATTGACAGCGAGGAGGTATTGCTGGCGAACAGCGCCGTGGGCGAGCAGACCGCTTCCAGATCGCGGAACAGGCTCTGCTTGATCGCCAGATTTTCCGCCACCGCTTCAATCACCAGTGCGCAGTCGGCCAGCTGCTCGAGCGAATCGGCGCATTCGAGGCGCGCCAGCAGCGCTTCGGTGGTCGCGGCGTCGGCCTTGCCGCCGTCTACCCGCTGGCGCAGGCGGCGAGCGAGATCGTCGATCGCGCGCTGGGCGGCGGCGGGCGCGATATCGAACAGCCGCACCGGATGGCCGGCGGCAGCGGCCACCTGGGCGATGCCGATGCCCATGGTGCCGGCGCCGATCACCGCCATCTGGCCGTTAAGAAGGGGCGCGTTCATGGCTATTTCCCGCTGAAATTTGGCGTGCGTTTGGCGAAGAACGCGCTGACGCCTTCGCGATAGTCGTCGCTGCGGCCCCCCAATCGCTGCAGATCGCGCTCCAGATCGAGCTGCTGATCGAGGCTGTTGGTGGCCGAGCTGTAGAGGGCTTTCTTGATTAGCCCCAAACCGTAGGTCGGCTGGGTGGCCAGATGGCGCGCCAGCGTTTGCGTGCGGTCGGCCAATTCATCCGCCGGCACCACCTGCCAGATCATGCCCCACTCCAGCGCCTGCTGGGCGCTGATTTTGTCACCCAGCAAGGCCATGCCCATCGCGCGGGCGTGGCCGGCCAGCCGCGGCAGGAACCAACTGCCGCCGGAATCCGGCACCAACCCCAGACGGCAGAACGACTGAATAAAGCTGGCGTTGTCGGCGGCGATGACGATATCGCACGCCAGGGCCAGCGCGGCGCCGGCGCCGGCCGCCACGCCGTTGACCGCGCATACCACCGGTTTGGGCAGGGCGGTCAGGCGACGGATCAGGGGGTTGTAGAAACGTTCGACCGACAGGCCGAGATCCGGCGCCTGTTGATCGGCGCTGACGTTGCGATCGTTGAGATCCTGCCCGGCGCAGAAACCGCGCCCGGCACCGGCGATCAGCAGGCAGCGCACGCTGTCGTCGCGCTCGGCTTGCGTCAGCGCTTCGCTCAGCTGGCGATGCATCTCGTCGTTAAAGCTGTTGAGCCGATCCGGCCGGTTGAGGGTCAGCGTCAACACGCCGGCGTCGAGATGGCTGAGAATCAATGCGTTATCCATAAATCAGCGCCCCTGATAGTTTGGCGTACGTTTTTCGAAAAAGGCGGCGATGCCTTCGCGGCGATCGTCGGTGGCGGCCAGGGTGACGAACTGCTGACGCTCCATCGCTAGCCCCTGGCTAAGGCCGGTTTCCTCGGCCTGTTTCAGCGCCTGCTTGGCGGCGCGCAGCGCCAGCGGCGCCTGACGGCTGATGCGATCGGCAATCTGCTGCGTGCGCTCCAGCGTCAGGGCATCGACGCACACTTCGCTGATAAGGCCAGCCTGCAACGCAGTGCGGGCGTCGATGGCTTCGCCGGTCAGCACCATCTGGCTGGCGCGCGCCTTGCCGACGCAGCGGATCAGGCGCTGGGTGCCCCCGGCGCCCGGCATCAGGCCGAGGGTGATCTCCGGCAGGCCGAAGCGGGCGCTTTCGCCGCCGATGGCGATGTCGCAGGCCAGCGCCAGCTCGCAGCCGGCGCCCAGGGCATAGCCGTTCACCGCCGCCAGCAGCGGCTTGCTGAACTGCGCCAGCCGCTGCCACAGCTGCGGACGGCGATCCGCCAGCGCGGCCGGCAGATCCTGCTGCTGAAGTTCGCGCAGATCGGCGCCGGCGGCGAAGAAGCGCGCCGCGCCGGCGATCACCACGGCGCCCACGCCGCTGTCGGCATCTGCCTGCTCCAGACGGGCAACCAGCTGTTCCAGGCACGGCGTGCTCAGGGCGTTGCGCGCCTCCGGGCGGTGCAGCGTCAGCGTGACCACGCGGTGTTGCTGCTGATGCAGAATAAAGGGGGTGTCCATCGCGGCTCCTAGACGTCGAAGTCCAACACCACGCCGTCGCCTTTCGGCCACGACTGGCAGCTCAATACGTAGCCCGCCGCCAGCTGATCCGGCTCCAGGCTGTAGTTGACGCCCATCTCCACCTGGCCGGCCTTGAGACGGCATTTGCAGGTGGCGCACACGCCGCCTTTGCAGGCGTAGGGCAGATCGGCGCCCTGGCGCAGCGCGGCGTCGAGAATGCTGTCGTCCTGTTCGCTGACCTCGATATCCAACCGGCGGCCGTCGAGCAGAATGGCCACCCGGGTAGCGTTGCGATCGCCGCTGTGGCGCGGGCGGGCGACCAGGCCGCCGGTGTTGAAGCGTTCACTGTGGATGTGGTTGGCTGGGACGCCGGCTTGTTCCAGCACGGTTTGCGCGTCGTCCATCATCGATTCCGGTCCGCAGATAAAGGCGTGGTCATAGTCGCGGAAATCCAGCAGCGCGCCGCCGATCGCCGCCAGGCGTTCACGGTCGATGCGGCCGCTGAGCAGCGGGCTGTCGAGGCTCTCCTGGCTGAACAGGTACAGCGGCTGAAAACGCTGCGGGTAGCGGTTTTTCAGATCCGATAGCGCTTCTTTAAACATCATCGATCGGCTGTTGCGGTTGCCGTAGATCAGGGTGAAACTGCTGCCCGGTTCGAGCTGCAGCGTCGCTTTGATAATCGACAGCATCGGCGTGATGCCGGAGCCGGCGGCGATCGCCAGGTAGTTGCCGTGGCGCTCCGCCTGCGGCTGATAGCCGAAGCGCCCCTGCGGCACCATCACTTCCAGCGCATCGCCGACTTTCAGCATGCGGTTGACGAAGCCGGAGAAACGGCCCTGATCAATCGCTTTTACGCCGATCTGCAGCAGGCCTTCCTGCGGCGAACTGCAGATGGAATAGCAACGCCGCAGTTCTTCGCCGTTGACCAACGCCTTGAGCGTCAGGTGCTGGCCGGGGGTATAGCGGTATTGGTTTTGCAGCTCGTCGGGCACCCGCAGGGTGATGGCTACGGCGTCCGGCGTTTCGCGCTCGATGGCGGCGACGCTCAGGCGATGAAAGACCGTCATGGTGTCAGCGCTCCTATATGCATTTGAAATAGTCGAACGGTTCCCGGCAGTCGCAGCAGCGGTACAGCGCTTTACAGGCGGTGGAGCCGAACTCGCTGATCTTCTCGCTGTGGGTGCTGCCGCAGCGCGGGCAGGCGACCGGGCCGTGGGCGTGCGGCCGATCGCAGGTGTGGCCCTGCGGCGGCGCTACGCCGTATTGCCGCAGCCGTTCGCGGGCGTCGGCGTTCATCCAGTCGGTGGTCCAGGCCGGGCTGAGGCGAATGTCCACCTGCACCGGGCTGAAGCCGGCGGCCGTCAGCCGCTGCTCGATGGCGTTGAGCAAAAATTCGGTAGCCGGGCAGCCGGAATAGGTTGGGGTGAAGGTCACGCGCCAGCCGCTGCCGTCGCGTACCACGTCGCGCACCATGCCCAAATCGGTGATCGACAGCACCGGCAGCTCGGGATCGCTGATCTGCTGCAGACAGTGCCAAATCTGCGGGATTTCGGCGGGTTGCAAACGAGTGACGTTCATCGCGGCCTCCTACCACTGACTGTTTGGGTAGGCGCGCTGCAGGAACTGCATCTCCGCCAGCAGCGGGCCGAGGTGTTCGCTGTGCTGACCTTGTTTGCCGCCGTGCCGGAACGCCTGCTCGGCGGGCAGCGCCAGCGTCGCCTGGCGCAGCGTCTCCTCCACCTGCGCTTGCCAGGGAGCCTGCAGCTGGCGCGGATCGACGGCGATGCCCTGTTCCGCCAGCTCAAGCTCCAGCGCGTCGGCGTGGAACAGCTCGGCGGTGAAACGCCACAGGTTATCCAGCGACTGTTGGATCTTGCGGTGGCTGATATCGTTGCCGTCACCGAGGCGGATCATCCAGCCGTGGCTGAAGCGCAGGTGATAATCGGCCTCCTTCAACGATTTGGCGGCGATGGCGGCGATCTGCGCATCGTGGCTGCGGCTCAGCGCCTGGTGCAGCTGTACGTGGTAGGCATCGAGCAGGAACTGACGCACCAGCGTGTCGTTGAAACCGCCGTTCGGCTGTTCCGCCAGCAGCAGGTTATGAAACTGGCGCTCGTCACGTCCGAAGGCCAGGCTGTCTTCGCTGCAGGGCGGGCCGGCCAGTTCGGCGGCGTAGCCCAGGAAGTGGCGCGCCTGGCCGAGCAGATCGAGACCGATGTTGGCCAACGCCAGATCGATTTCCAGCTCGGGCGCGTGGCCGCACCAGGCGCACAGGCGCTGGGCGAGGATCAAAGGCGTGTCGCCCTGGCGGAGCAAATAGCTGATGCGCGGATCGTTAACCGTCATGGTCGCCTCTACATGTTCTTGATGCCGTCGGGGATGGTGTAAAACGTCGGATGACGGTAGATCTTGTCTTCGGACGGATCGAAGAACGCGCCGCGATCTTCCGGCTGCGAGGCGATCAGATGGCGCGATTGCACCACCCAGATCGAGCAGCCTTCGTTGCGGCGCGTGTAGGCGTCGCGGGCGTTTTCCAGCGCCATTTGGTCGTCGGCGGCGTGCAGGCTGCCGACGTGGCGATGTGCCAACCCTTGTTTGCTGCGGATAAACACTTCATACAGCGGCCATTCAACGTGGCTCATGATCTCGGTTCCTTATGTTGGCTATGCGGCGGAAGCGGCGTTTTTCGCAGCGTGGGCCATGGCGCCGTCGCGCACCCAGGCGCCGTCTTCCCAGGCGCGGCGTTTGGCCTGCAGGCGTTCGTGGTTGCATTGGCCGCGTCCTTTGATCACTTCATGCAGTTCGCTCCAGTCGATCTCGCCGAAGCGATAGTGGCCGGCGGCCTCGTCCCAGGTAAGACTCGGGTCTGGCGCCGTCATGCCCAGCGCCTCAAGCTGCGGCACGGTGTTGTCGACGAATTTCTGCCGCAGCTCATCGTTGCTGTGGCGTTTGATTTTCCACGCCATGCTCTGGGCGCTGTGAGGGGAGTCGGCGTCGCTCGGGCCGAACATCATCAGCACCGGCCACCAGAAGCGATCGATGGCGTCTTGCAACATCGCGCGCTGCGAATCGCTGCCGTGGGCCATCGCCATCACCGCCTCGTAGCCCTGGCGCTGGTGGAAGCTTTCTTCTTTGCAGATTTTCACCATCGCCCGCGCATAGGGGCCGTAGGAGGCGCGGCACAGCGCTACCTGGTTGACGATGGCGGCGCCGTCGACCAGCCAGCCGATCACGCCGATATCCGCCCAGTTGAGCGTGGGGTAATTGAAGATGGAGGAATACTTCATCTTGCCGTCGAGCATCTTTTGGTAGATGTCCTGGCGCGAACAGCCGAGGGTCTCGGCGGCGCTGTAGAGGTACAGACCGTGGCCGGCCTCATCTTGCACTTTGGCCAGCAGCACCGCCTTGCGGCGCAGCGTGGGGGCGCGCGTCAGCCAGTTGGCTTCCGGCAGCATGCCGATGACTTCCGAGTGGGCGTGTTGGCCGATCTGCCGAATCAGGTTCTGACGGTAGGCGTCCGGCATCCAGTCTTTGGCCTCAATGGCGATATCCGCCGCGATCTTGTCGTCGAAATGCTGCTGATATTGTGCGTCAGTTGTCATGCTCGCCTCTTGGTGATTCGTGTTTTTCACATTAGATATAAAAATGTGAATCACTTTAACTAACCATAAGGCTACAAACTGATAACAAAAAGATCAAACGAGATTCATGTGGTTTTGCGAGTTCACTCACAAGGTTTTTTGTTATTTTGTTGATTTAATTTGATAAATAAAACCATCAATTCCGTATTAATGACAGGGTAAGCGGCTTGAAAACGGGTTTTGTTCTGTTTTTGTTAAAATTTGATTTGGCGTTGACTGGCATTTATGTGATACGTAATTAAGCTGTAGGGTGAAAATTTATGAATTTTGGAGGGCACATGCAGCAGTTACACAGTTATCTATCTGGCGCCTGGGTGTATGGGCAGGGAGAGGGCCGCGAGATCCGTCACGCCGTGACCGGCGAAGCGCTGTACCAGGTCTGCTCCGACGGCCTGCCGTTAGCGGCGAGCCTGAGCTATGCCCGCAGCCACGGCGGCCCGGCGCTGGCGAACATGACATTCCAGCAGCGCGCCCAGATGCTGAAAGCGGTGGCGAAACACCTGCTGGCGCATAAAGAGGCGCTGTATCAGATTTCCTATCAAACCGGTGCGACGCGCAGCGACGGCTGGGTCGATATCGAAGGCGGCATCGCCACGCTGTTCGCCTATGCCGGCATGGCCGGCCGCGATCTGCCGGATGATACGCTGTGGCCGGAAGACGAGTTGATCCCGCTGTCGAAACAGGCGCAGTTCGCCGCCCGCCACGTGCTCACTTCGCGCCCTGGCGTGGCGCTGCACATCAACGCCTTCAACTTCCCGTGCTGGGGCATGCTGGAAAAACTGGCGCCGACCTGGCTGGCGGGCATGCCGGCCATCATCAAGCCGGCCACCGCTACTGCGCAGCTGACGCAGGCGATGGTCAGGCTGATCGTCGACAGCGGGCTGGTGCCGGAAGGGGCGCTGCAGTTGGTTTGCGGCGGCGTCGGCGACATGTTTGCGCACCTGGATTATCAGGATGCGGTGACTTTCACCGGCTCGGCGCAGACCGGGCAGCGGCTGCGTGCGCATCCGCGCCTGCTGGAAAAATCGATCGCCTTCACCATGGAGGCGGATTCGCTCAACTGCTGCGTGCTGGCGGAGGACGTGACGCCGGAGATGCCGGAGTTTGCGCTGTTCATCAAAGAAGTGTGCCGTGAAATGACCGCCAAGGCGGGGCAGAAATGTACTGCGATCCGCCGCATCATCGTGCCGGCGGCGCAGGTGACTGCGGTGCGTCAGGCCTTGTTGCAGCGCCTGGCGGGGGTGACGGTGGGCGACCCGCAGCTGGAGCCGGTGCGCATGGGGGCGTTGGTCAGCCACGAGCAGCGTGAGGATGTGCAAAGCAAGGTAGAGTTCCTGCTGCGCAATGGTTGCGAACCGCTCTGTGGCGCGGCGCTGGATAAGCTGGAGATCCTGGGCGACGGCGCGCGCGGTGGGGCGTTTTATCCACCGACCCTGCTGTATTGCGCCGATCCGTTCACCCATCAGGCGGTGCACGGCACCGAGGCCTTTGGGCCGGTGGCAACGCTGATGCCGTATGCGGATACCGAGCAGGCGATCGCATTGGCGTTGCTGGGGCAGGGCAGCCTGGCGGGATCGCTGGTGACCGCCGATCCGGCGTTGGCCAAGCGCTTCATTCGCGCGGCGGCCTGCGCCCACGGCCGAATGCTGATTTTGGATGAACAGGCGGCGGCGGAGTCCACCGGCCACGGTTCGCCACTGCCGATGCTGGTACACGGCGGCCCGGGGCGCGCCGGTGGCGGGGAAGAGCTGGGCGGACTGCGTGCGGTGAAGCACTATATGCAGCGCACGGCGATCCAGGGCAGCCCGGCGATGCTGGCGGCCATCGGCGGTGAATGGGTGCGCGGCGCGCCGGTCGCCGAGCATCCGGTACATCCGTTCCGTAAATACTTCGAGCAGCTGCAGCTGGGCGACAGCCTGTTGACCGCGCGCCGCACCGTGACCGAAGCGGATATCGTCAACTTCGCCTGCCTGAGCGGCGATCATTTCTACGCGCACATGGACAAGATCGGCGCCGCCGATTCCCTGTTCGGCGAGCGAGTGGCGCACGGTTACTTTGTGGTGTCCGCCGCGGCCGGGCTGTTTGTCGATGCCGCCGTCGGGCCGGTGATCGCCAACTACGGCATGGAGAATCTGCGCTTTATCGAACCGGTGAAGATCGGCGACACCATTCAGGTGCGGCTGACCTGCAAGAAGAAAATCCGCAAGCCGCAAAAAACCGCCGAGGATCGGCCGCACGGCGTGGTGGTGTGGGATGTGCAGGTGTTGAATCAGGAACAGCAGCCGGTGGCGCTGTACAGCATCCTGACGCTGGTGGCGCGCCAGCAGGGGGACTTCGAGGCGTAATACGCGTTTGCCGCCGCCGGCAGGCCCGGCGGCGGCAATCTATTCAGATCAGCGGCTGACCGCGCAGCTGTTCCAGCACTTTCAGCGGCGAGCGCTGCGGATCCTGCATCTTGTTCACCGGCAACAGGAAGGTCTGTTCCAGCATAAACTGGCCGCCCATCGCGGCGTGCGGCGTTTGATCCGAGAAACAAATCCAGCTGCTGCCCGGCGGAAACGCCAGCGCCAGCTGCGGCCCCTGCTGCTGATAATCGCCGTCGGCCTTCATGGCGTCGTGCAACTGCAGCATCAGGTGGTCATAATGGCTGCGGCGGGTCTTGGTGATGCGCACCTGATGCTGCAGCCAGCTGCTGAGGGCGGAGTAGCGTGCGAGGCGCGGCATAAAGCGTGCCGCCAGCTCAGGGAACGGTTCACCGACACGCCATTGGCGGTGCTCGCCGTGCGGGTTGATGTTGGTAAAAATGCGCAGAATGCGTTCGCCGTAGTTCGGGCGCGACGGGAAAGCGTCGACGTGCAGCCGGCTGTCGTCTTTGCGCCAGGAGCTGCTTGCGCGCCAGGCCGAAACCGGATGCAAACGCAGGCTGCCGGTCGGATGGTGCAGCGCCTCCTGATACTCGGGCAACAGCCCGGCGATCAGCTGGCGGCACGACTGGTAATAACGTTCCAGCAGTTGCTGAACCTGCTGCCGGCGTTCCACGACGGCGACGCCGGTCAGCTTGCCGGACAGCGGCTGATAGCTGATGTTTTTGCGCTTCGGATCGACCAACGTCGGATCCAGCAGTGGCATTTCTTGTTCAGACAGGGTGAAGGCCAGCTCAGGCAGAAACAGTACCTTGCCCTGTTCCAGTTCGCTGACCGCGCTGGATGCTTCCGCTGCCGCCCATTGTCGCAACGGCAGCGTCAGGACGGCCTGTTCACGCATAATATCGCCAGTAGGCATGAGATCTCCTCGCAAATCTATATCGCTTTATTCCCGTCTTTCAGGTTGCCGCGTGATTGGCTGCACTGGCTTGCGCAGTGGCTGGCTGGAGCGGCGTCAGCAGGCCGCTCAATTGCAACGTGAAATTTGTGGGTTCTATTATGGATGTATCAGCAGGGCGCAGTGCGCCGAAGCGTGCGATGGCTTCCTGATAGAGAGAATATTCCCAATAAGGATATCACCGGCAATACCAATGAAAAGTAAACGAGGGCTAAACGGGGCTGCGCGTAGGCACGAATAATCAAAAATGGCACGAATTGTCTGCGGAATGGTGTGTTTTTTATCTTATTGAATTGTAATGGAAATAAATATGCTGCTTATTTATTGGCGTTATTTCATTCAAATAGCAGGGCAAACCGGGGAAATAATGTTGCGGAGTGGAATTATTTCATCTTGTCGGGAATAAATCGGGCCGCCAAATTTGGAGACCCGATTATTGATTAAGCACCGTAAATGCAGTTTTTGCCTTTTTTCTTGGCCTGATACAGCGCGCTGTCCGCCTCATTGATAAAGCTGATCGGCGTATCGTTATACATATGTGGCACTTTGGCGCAGATGCCGATGCTGATGGTGACGATACCGTGCGGGTTGCCCTGATGCGGGATCTTCAGATCGCGTACCGCCTGGATGACGCGTTCGGCGAAAATCAGTGCGCCCTGAATGTCGGTATCCGGCAGGATAATCCCCATCTCTTCGCCGCCGTAGCGCGCTAAAACGTCGTTGCTGCGGCATGCCAACCCTTTGAGCGTTTGGCCGATCTGCTGCAGGCACTGGTCCCCGGCGACGTGGCCATAGCTGTCGTTGTACTGTTTGAAATAGTCGATATCCAGCATCAGCAGCGCCACGCTGCGGTAGTTGCGCGAAGCCCGCGCCAGCTCGTTCTTCAGCGCGATATCAAACTGGCGGCGGTTGGCCAGCCCGGTCAGGCCGTCCAGCAGCGCCAGTTCTTCGAGCATCTGGTTGATGCTGGTCAGCTGATCGCGGGTGCGCATCAGCTCGGCTTCGGTTTGCATGCTGTGCTTGATTTGCCGCAGCAGCACCATGCCCATCGCCAACAGGATCATCAGCAGCGAGAGGCCACCGGCGGCGAACAGCCCGGCGTCGGTGCGCCAGTCCGCCAGCGCGTCGCGTTTCGATAGCCCGGCGGCGATCACCAGCGGAAAGCGGTTGACCCGCGAATAGCCGTAGATGCGCTCCACTTTGTCGTACAGCGAGGTGATGGTGGCGTTGCCGAATTCCGAATGCGGCAAAATTTCGCTGAACAGCACGCCCTTGGCGATGTTTTTACCGATCGACGCCGCCGAGTAGGGGCGGCGGTAAAGGATGGTGCCGTCCGCCAGCAGCAGGTTCAGCGAGGCGTCAGTGTTGAGGGCGAAGCTGTCGTAAAACTGGCGGAAATAATCGACGTACAGCGTCGCCAGCACCACGCCGCCAAAGCTGCCATCCGGGTGGTTGAAGCGCCGCGAAACGGGAATGATCAGATCGCCGGTGGTGCGGCTGCGGATCACCTTGCCGATGTACAGGCCGCCGCCGTCGCGGTTTTGATGGTATTTGAAGTAATCGCGATCGGCGTTGTTGGCGTTCTTGATGAATTTGCCCGAGGAGGTCGCCAGCCAGCGGCCGCGCGCATCGTAGAGAAACAGCCCATGCAGCTGCGGCAGGTTGCCGACCTGCGTCTGCATGACGCGCTGCAGCCGCGTCAGCTGCGATGGACCCAGCCCGTCGTTCTGGAGACGTTCGGTCAGATCGAGCAGATTGCCGTCCACCTGCATGAAAGTATCGTCGGCATGCTGCGCCAGCGAACGGGCGAGGTTGGCGGATTCATGCTCGGCGCTGCGCAGATCGCGCTGGTGCGCGTTCCAGATTTGCCAGCTGTTAAAGAGGATCAGCGTGGCGGCAACGATGATGACAAACACGCCGGCCTGAAATAATAATGGGGAGCTTTTAACGCTGCGCGGCGGCACGGCATCCTGTATGGGTTGCTGCTGAGTCATGTCACCCTTGTTGTTTGATTACTATTTAGTTCGAGTTAAGAGCAATCTTATATTTTATGCATAAACGCGCCAGACCTCTAGCCCTTAACGAGGCGATAAGGCGAAAGGGCGATCGCAACCCGCATTTGCGGCGGCGTGAACGCGAAGGAGTAAAAGGGCCATGTCGGATTACATCATTATCGCTTTACTGACGCTGGCGGTGTATTACCCCCTCACGCTGGGGGGGCTGGCGGTGATGATGTTCTTCGCCTGGCGGCGGCGCCGGTCGCCCTATTGGCGGTTGGGGTTGGTGCTGTTGACGGTGCTGTTCGTGCTGTTCGCCAAGGTGGCGTATGACTGGCACCGCTACAGCTAGCGGCGCCATGACGGGTTATTCGACGTTGATCATCCAGTTGACGCCGAATTTGTCGGTCAGCATACCAAAGCCTTTGGCCCAGAAGGTGGCTTGGTAAGGCATCGTCACCTGGCCGCCCTGCGCCAGATTGTCGAACAGTTTGCGTCCTTGCTCCGCATCGCTGGGGTTCAGCGACAGCGAGAAGCCTTTGTGAGAAGCGCCGCCGCTGTCATCTTGTGGGCAGCCATCGGAGGCCATCAGTACACCGTCGCCGATCAGCAGACGCGCATGCATGATCGCTTCAGGATTGGCGTCCTGCGGCCCGCCTTGGCGGGCTTCTTCGGGCATGTCTTTGAAGCGCATGACCATTTCAATTTTGGCATTCAACTGCTGTACATAGAAGTTAATCGCTTGCTCACAGTTACCGCTGAAAAACAAATAGGGTTGTACCAGCATGACATTGACCTCGGTTGTGGCCCGACAGGCAACGACCGGCCCTCGGGCAGGAAGAAATGGTTGCTGGCGGCAATAATTGCCGTCGGTGACTTATTAGTGTAGTTCCCCTGACGCAGAATGCTCGTGCGAGGTGAGCGCCTTCGCCGCCGGCAGGGCGGGCGAAGGCGCGAAGGCGGTTAATACAGCGAAAGTTCGCCGGGTGGGCGGGTTTTAAAGCGGCGGTGCAACCACATGTATTGATCGGGTGCCAGCAGCACCTGTTCTTCCACCACGCGGTTCATCATGGCCGCCGCGCGCGTTTCATCGTCCAGTGGGAAGTCCGTCAGCGGTGGCTGTACGATCAGCTCATAACCCTGCGCATGCGGCAGGCGGCGCGGCACGAATGGCACGATCGACGGTCGCCCCATGCGCGCCAGGATATAGGTGCCGGTCGTCGTGGCGGCGTTTTCCACGGCGAAGAACGGTACGAACACGCTGCTTTGCGGGCCATAATCGTGGTCCGGCGCATACCACAGGATTTCACCCTGTTTCAGGTTGCGGATCATGCCTTTGATATCTTTACGATCGATCATAAATTTATTCGAGCGTAGCCGGCCGCGGGTCTGCACCCATTCCATCAGTTTGTTATTGTGCGGGCGATGCACGCCGATGCCGGGGTTTTGCATGCCGAAGATGCGCGCACCCAGCTCCAGAGTGAGGAAATGCAGGCCGATCAGCAGCACGCCTTTCCCGTCCTGACGCGCCAACTGCATGTTTTCCATGCCGCTCACCTTAAACCAACGGGCGATGCGCCAGTCAGGCCAGAACCAGGCCATGCCGACTTCGAACAGGCCCATGCCGACGGACTCAAAATTTTTGACAATCAGCGCCTCGCGCTCGGCGGCGAGCATCTCAGGGAAGCAGAGTTCTACATTGCGGCGTGCTATTTTTACCCGGCGTTTCATCAGGCGCATGGCGATTCTGCCAAGGCCGTGTCCGAGTCGATAAATGAGCGGGTAGGGCAGTAACACCAAGAGATAGAGTATTCCCAGCCCTATCCACAGCAACCAATAACGAGGGCGCAAGAATTTGCGCTCAAAGCGTTGGTTAGAAAGCATTTTTTCTATGATTCCTTTTCTTTCCCAATGGGACCTTAACCCAAATTTTTATAAGGCGAATAGTAGAACATTTCGTGCTAAATAGGATTTTCCATTAATGCTTTTTTTTCACTTTATTTAAGCGCAGGCGAAAAATGGAGTGAGATAGGATTTTTACCGAGGGAAGGGAAGATATTTTCCGCTATTTCAACCGGCTGGTGCAATTGAAAAATAAAGACACAATTAAGCGCATCGCAAAAGTGACAACTGCTATGTAACCTTAATGAAACAGTAACGCGATGGAACCGTCCCAAACGGCGGCCAGTGCGTACAGTAGCGCGAGAATCAGAACAAAGGGGGCATTGAACATGGATGTTTCCTCCATGAGGATTTGTTTAAAGTTTAGCCTCTCGAGATGACGGTAGGATGAAGTTAGATCGTTTTTTGTACGGTGAAATTCAGACGGACGGAAATGGGTAAACCGCTGATTTTTTACTATAGTCATAGTGTGAAGTTGTGCGTTTGTCGGCGTACGCCTCTGCATTGAGCGGCAGCGGGCAGGTTGCCCAGAGCAAGATCGCGGAGCGGACGGCGCCTGGCGCGAAACATGTGACGAGATTCTCAGAGGGTTGGTCTGTAAGGATTTGACATGTCATATGAAAATGACGAACTAAACGGTGTTGAGCAACCGAGCGACTACGTGAAAGCCACCGCCTGCGAAGTGCGCAGCGGTGTAAAAGCGGCGCTCGAGCAATCATGTGCCTGCCTTAAGGATAACCCTTGGGCGGGGATAGGCGCCGGCGCCGTCGTGGGCCTGGTAATAGGATTTCTGTTAGGCAAAAGGTAATAGGGAGAGTAAAGATGGGCATCATTTCCTGGATCATTTTTGGTTTAATCGCCGGTATCCTGGCCAAGTGGATTATGCCGGGCAAAGACGGCGGCGGCTTTATTGTGACCGTTATATTGGGGATCGTGGGCGCCGTCGTCGGCGGCTATATCAGCACCTTCTTCGGTATGGGCCGCGTTGACGGTTTTAACCTGGGCAGCTTTGTGGTGGCGGTAATCGGTGCCCTGGTGGTGCTTTTTGTCTACAGGAAGATCAAAGGCTAAGCAGCCGTTGCTCAACAGGGTCGCCGCGGCGGCCCTTTTTCGTGAAATCAATCCGGCGGTGCGGCGCGGGCCGTACCGGCTGAAAGGGGAATATCATGGGTCTGTTCGATAGCGTATTGGGTAACATTCTGGGTGGCGGCGCCAACGGTAAAGGCATCGACTACATCGCCATTATGCAGTGGGTTGAGCAACAAGGCGGCCTACAGGCCATTTTGGACAAATTCCGTCAGGGGCAGTTCGGCGATATCGTCGGTTCCTGGCTCGGCAATGGCGAAAATCAGCAGATTACCGGCGATCATGTGCAGCAGGCGTTGGGTAGCGATGCGATCAACCAACTGGCTGAAAAGCTGGGCATCGATCCTGCACAAGCCTCCAGCACCATTGCACAGTTCTTGCCAACGGTCGCGGATGCCGCCTCGCCAAATGGTGAAGTGCAGCAAGACAGCAACGAACTGGGCGACATGGTCGGCAAACTGTTCAAATAATGATTAGGCTCCCGGCATCTGGCCGGGAGCATTCACTCCGCTAATTCCCTCGATCGCCGTCAACGCTTGCTGCAGATGCGCCACCCAGGCGCGCACTTTCTCCGGAATAAATCGTAAGGCGGGATAGACCGCGTGCAGCGCCATGGGCGGGTAGCGGTATTCCGGCAAAACGGGCACCAGCGCCCCCGTCGCCAGCTGCTCGGCGATTAAAGGCCGTTGGGCGCCGCCGATACCGGCTCCAGCCTCGATGGCGGCCAGCAGCGATAGCGTATTGTTGGCGCGGAACGTGGGCCGCAGAGCAACCATCTCGGGGCCGTGCGGCCCGAACAGAGTGAGCGTATCGCCGTCGTTCAAGCCGCTGTAACGAATGTGCGCATGTTTCGCCAACTCCGCCGGCGAACGGGGCGTGCCATGCTTGTCCAGATAGGCCGGCGATGCCACCAGCAGGCGTTGCAGCTCGCCCAAACGTTTCGCCACCATGCCGGGCGCATGGAGTTCACCGAAGCGCAGCGCCACGTCGATGCCTTCGCCGATCACGTCGGCGCGGCGATCGTCCAGCAGCAGTTCGATGGCGAGGTTCGGATGACGTTGCTGGAAAGCGATGGCCAGCGGTGTGACGTGCAACTGCCCGAATCCGGTAGGGGCGTGAATGCGCAGATTGCCCTGCAACTGGTGGTGCTGGTCGTGCAGTGCGTCTTCCGCTTCGTCGACCGCCGCCAGAATCGGTTTGAGGCGCTGATAATAACCGCTGCCGGCATCGGTCAGCGTGACCGCCCGGGTGCTGCGAAACAGCAGCTGGGCCCCCAGTTGCTGCTCCAGGCCGGCGATTTGCTGACTGACCGCCGGCTGCGTCAAACGCAGATCGCGAGCGGCGGCCGATAGACTGCCCAGTTCGGCCACTCGCATAAAGGTTTTCATTGCGTTCAGCTTATCCATGTCGATCTTGCCTATAGATTTTTCTTATAAGTGTTAGTGAAAATCCTCTTCTACCGCAAGTATTACTAATCAATAACACTCAGGGTATCGATAACCTGAGGAGTGGCAAGATGAATGCAAAGCGACAGGCATTGGTGATCGGCGCCAATGGCGTGATTGGGCGCCGATTGATTGAGGAGCTGATTGATCAAGGTTGGCAAGTGGTGGGCGTCTCGCGCCGGGGGGGCGAACCGGCGTCTGGGGTGCGCCACCTTCAGGTTGATCTGCTGGATGCGGCGGCGACGCGGGACGCGCTGCGGCCGCTGAGCGCGATTAGCCACGTTTTCTATGCCGCCTATCAGGATGCGCCGGACTGGGCGGGGCTGGTGGCGCCCAATCTGCAGATGTTGCAACACGTCGTCGAGGGGCTGGAGCCGGTCGCGCCGGCGTTGGAGCATATCAGCCTAATGCAAGGTTACAAAGTGTATGGCGCGCATTTGGGGCCGTTTAAAACGCCGGCGCGCGAAAGCGACGCCGGGCATATGCCGCCGGAGTTTAACGTGGCGCAGCAGCAGTATCTGGCGCAGCGGCAGGCCGGCAAGCGATGGCGTTGGAGCGCCATTCGTCCGAGCGTGGTGGGGGGCTTCTCTCTTGGCAATCCGATGAACCTGGCGTTGAGCATCGCGGTTTATGCCTCAATCAGTAAAGCGCTCGGGCTGCCGCTGCGCTTTCCCGGTAAGCCAGGCGCTTACCACAGTCTGCTGGAAATGACCGACGCCGGGCTGTTGGCGCGCGCCACGCTTTGGGCGGCGACCGAGCCGGCGGCGGCCAATCAGGCGTTTAATATCAACAACGGCGATCTCTTTCGCTGGAGCGAGATGTGGCCGAAAATCGCCGCTTACTTCGGGCTGGAATGCGCGCCGCCGCTGCCGATGCCGCTGGAGAGCACGATGGCGGACAAAGCGCCGCTGTGGCGAGAGCTGGTGCAACGGCACCAACTGGCCGAGCCTGACTATCGCGCGGTGGCCGGCTGGCGTTTCGCCGACTTCGTCTTTTCCTGGGACTATGACATGTTCGCGGATGGCAGCAAGGCGCGGCGTTTCGGTTTCCATCAGTTTGTCGAAACCGAAGCCATGTTTTTCTCGCTGTTCGAGGAGTTCCGCCGCCGCCGCATCATTCCCTGAGCGTGGCATCGGTTTCCCCGCAGCACAGGCTGCGGGGAATGGCCTCAGAACGTCAGCATGATCTTGCCGATGTGCTCGCTGGACTCCATCAGCGTATGCGCGGCGGCGGCCTGCTCAAGCGGGAAGGTTTTAAAAATTTGCGGTTTCAGCACGCCGCGCTCCAGCAGCGGCCAAACCTTCTCGCGCAGCTCGGCGGCAATCTGCGCTTTGTCCGCCACGCTGCGTGAGCGCAGCGTCGACCCGGTATGGGTCAGGCGTTTCAACAGCAGCGGCATCAGATTGAGCTCTTTTACCACGCCGTTTTGCGTGCCGATTTGCACGATGCGGCCTTCCATCGCCGCAGCCTGATAGTTTTTGGCGACATAATCGCCGGCGATCAGGTCGACGATGACGTCGGCGCCTTTGCCGTTGGTGGCGTCTTTGGTACGTGCGACAAAGTCTTCGCTGCGGTAATTAATCGCCACGTCGGCGCCCAGCGCCAGGCTGGCCTGACGTTTCTCTTCGGATCCGACGGTGGTGATCACCTGGGCGCAGAAGGCTTTCGCCAGCATGGTGGCGACCGTGCCGATACCGGAGGTGCCACCATGGATCAACACGGTTTCGCCGGCTTTGAGATGACCGCGCTGGAACACGTTGACCCAGACGGTAAAGAAGGTTTCCGGCAGTGCGGCGGCCTCGGTCAGGCTCAGACCCGCCGGTACCGGTAGCGCATTGCTTTCATGCACGGTGCAGTATTCCGCATAGCCCCCCCCGGCGATAAGGGCGCAAACCCGATCGCCGAGCGCGAAGTGGGTCACGCCTTCACCGATGGCCACCACTTCGCCGGCAATTTCCAGGCCGGGGATATCCGAGGCGCCGGGCGGTGGCGCATAGTTCCCCTGGCGCTGCAGCACGTCGGGACGGTTAACGCCAGCGGCGGCGATTTTCACCAGCAGTTCGCCCGCCTGTGGCTCGGGTACCGGGCGTTCGGTGACAACCAGAACCTCGGGGGCGCCCGGTTGGCTAATCTCAATCGCTTTCATCGTGCCGGGCTGCGCTGCATTTGTTGACATGGTCACTCTCCTCATCGTGGCGGACGTGGTTATCAGGCTGAACGCCCGCAATAAAGTCTGCTATTAGCTTAGCGAAATCGAAGGAGGTGCGCGTGGTCGAATAGAGCGGTTTTGCGAGGAGGAGAGGACGCCGCCGCGATGGGCGGCTGGATATCAATCGTTAGGGGGGATGCGGAAGCCTTTCAACGAGACGATAAAATGTTCTTTCCCTTTGGAGATCTTGGCGCCTTTATCGCACCACAGGCTGGCAAGCTGGAAGAAGTCATCGCTGCCGATATCGTAGGCCAGTTCGATTTTCTTGGCTGTGCCGGCGCGGATGAGCTTTTCTGCTTCCTGATGGTTTGCAGCTTTAATTATGGTCATGGGCGAAATCCTTGGTGTTAAGCCAGAGCGGATAATCGCGAATCATCATATGGCCATAGTGTGACAATTTTGTGATGAAAACATGACGGTCCACGAAGGTGCGGCGTGCGGCGTGCCGCGCCTTCGCGGTGAAAATGCGTTATCGATTACCGATCGTGCGGGCGAACGAATGTGCTTTTTTTCTGAGATTTGAAATGCTTATAGAGCGAATAGCCCGCAATGCCGGCTAAGACAGCCAAGAGGGCAAGGGATCCTGTGGCCATGAACATCACCTCCGAATAAGAATGGCAAGGAGGCGTATTTGTGACATTCATCACTTTACGGGGCAATGAGAGCAATCTGTAATCGGGAAACTGGCATGAGGGAGGAGCAAAAAAAAGCGCCTATAGGGAGGCGCATAAAGATTTGCAACACAGCTTGTTGTGTTCAACACCAGGAGGAGTGGTGAACTGGCGCTATTCTATGCAGCGGCGAGGGCGGCTGATATAGGTATTACTCCGAAAGCGGCGCTACCACTCATAGCCCAACTGGATGTTGTAATCGGGATCCTGGTTGGTGGAGTAAGGATCGGATTGGCGGCGGCGATCGGTTTTCTTCACCGGGCCTTCATACGCGGGATAAGGTTTGGTGCGCGGTTTGCTGCAGCCCGGATGATCGCATTCGATATCGACGCGAAAGCCGTTCTTGTCGCGTGCCTCTGCCCAGGTAATCGGCGGTTTCGCCGCCTTAGGGGCTGGCCCTGACGGTGCTGTCGGCTTGGGAGCGGGAGTCACGCTGGGTTCTGGAGCTTGATAATTCAGCTCCAGTGCACTCTGCGGAGCGCTGTAAGCGGCAAAGGCCAGCAGGGCGGCGGCACTGGCAGTTGGTAAGGTAAGCCATCTCGGCATGATGAATCTCCCTGAATGATTTCTGTAGGCAACTATAAAACAGCAGAACGAGAATTACTATCATTTACCTTGGCTGTTACGGGGGGGCAGGCGGTGATTCCATCGTCCGACAGGGTCAAATCCTGTGCGTTTAGCCGAGATTCACGCCCCATCACGGCGAAAAAGGTTGCTATTGCCGCTCGCTCATGAGTTAATGATGTCGGCCTGTGGTACAGACCTATTTATGCACGACATTTTGAGTAAAGTAGTTCAAATTTAAAGCGTTATCCCGGATAGCCCTTCTCTGACGAATTTCCTTTCCAGTGCCTCCATAAGTAACTGATGACCGGCTATCTCGCCCATGGCGGCTAACATTATTATTGAAGGAAATTAGACATGTCCAACATGATCAAAGGTCAAGTGAAGTGGTTCAACGAAGCTAAAGGTTTTGGTTTCATCACCCCAGCAGACGGCAGCAAAGACGTATTCGTACACTTCTCTGCTATCCAGGATCAAGGCTTCAAGACCCTGGCTGAAGGCCAGAACGTACAGTTCTCTATCGAGAACGGTGCGAAAGGTCCATCTGCGGCTAACGTTACCGCTATCTAATTGGCGTCTACCGCTGATTGAAAAGAACCCGCTGCGGCGGGTTTTTTTATGCCTGCAATTTGGCAGCGCGTAAAAAAAGCCCGCAAGTCTGCGGGCAAAAGTTCCTTGTTACTTCATTTGCGAGCGCTTCTCTGGGGGGGAAACGCCTGAAGACAGGCTACGCGAGACCGGCTTAAGATTCTGCGGCCAAACCGTTAAGAAAGTGAAAATCCAGGCGGCTGCTACGCTGATAGCAGAGGCCGGCAGGGCTGGAGTGGTGTCCATCGCCCTCGCTTTTGTAATACACTGACGGCAATCGCAAATAATGGGGAAGGGTATGCAGGTTAACGATCGAGTGACGGTAAAAACAGACGGAGGCCCGCGGCGTGAAGGCGTGATTTTGGCCGTAGAGGTGTTCAACGAAGGCACCATGTATCTGGTTTCTCTTGACGACTACCCGGCGGGCGTATGGTTTTTTAATGAAATCGACAGCCGTGACGGCACGTTTGTGGAGCCCTGCCGCGAGCACGGGCAGTAACTTAGGTTAATCTCATTAATTTGCTAATGAAATTGTCCATTTTGAGATTATTTCATTGCGGTAAGATTTTTTTTATCGGCGGCAAAAAAATACCCGTTGCGCTAGCGGGGGATAACGCAGCAGGTATTTTTTTGTGGTTCCAGCGGCTGCTATCCAGATGACATTATCACCGGGTATTTAACGGCTGGTAAAACAGAGCGGGGGCGTTCTCTGTGGTTCAGCGGCTATTGACGAATATTCCACTGGTCAATGTATCGGTCAAACGAACAACGTGATAAATGATCTGCTTGTTGTGCGTTTTTATTTTCCGCTTGATGTTTCCCTTGTGGGAAGAGACCGTTTTGGCCTTTATTTGCATCTGGTCTGATATCTGGATGGTACCTTGACCGGACATCCACATGCGTAGCATGTTCGATTCAGTCTGGCTCAGCGTTACCGGCGTTTGATCCAGAGAGGATTTCTCCGTACGGAGGGACGTTCTCTCGAGATAGTGACTAAGTAGCTGATTCATAGTCTCTGGTTTGATGGATTTTGACGATATGATGACGTTCTTGCGAACATATAAATAATCGTCGAAATGTACGTTGGTAATGGCCATGAAGATGAAGAATAACGTATCCGGGTGCAGTGAAATCACCCGTTTTATTCGCTCGGTGGCGTTTGCTTCGTGGATGAAGCAGTCCTCGTTAATAAACACCAGGCTCGGATTTAACTTGCTGCATTTTTCATGCAGGCTGTCAATGTCCTCGATGGCATTAATATGGCGCCTCTTCACGCCATGCGAAGTCAGATAGTCGGTTAACCCCAATCTGGTATAGCTACATGAATCCATGATAATCGTTGGCATATCGCACCCCCACTTAAATCCGTTTTACTGCGGTAATATGAGAAAAAGCCTAAAAAGCCGAAAGGCAAAATGGAACAATAATTCAGTGTAGCGAGTGTTCTATCAATAAACACGACGGCACTCAATGATATTTTCATACTAAACTTATTAATTGCATGAATCTATAAGTTTGGCTTAAGTCAGGGCGATCTGCTGCTCGTCCAGCTTAGGCATGTTGAGCCTGATTTGCGCTTGGCGCCCGTGCCTGTCTGCATTGCTTGCCGCTAATCTGTTCATCATGTCACGAAACAAAATTTTAGTTTGCTAGGAAAAGTCTTAAAAAAAATTCATGTGTCGTTTTTTTGATGTCTTTCAGCGCGTTTTTTGAGTGGTCAAAAAGCGCTCCCTCTGGTGTTTTTGACTTTTTACATATAAAAATCATTATCTTATAGGTGTTTTTGCTCTCCATGCTAATGATAAGCACTTCTTTTTTTATCATAACAACAAACAAAAGTTAACATTATGACCGGAATGTGTAGCTTAATTGTTGCTATAAATCACCGTTTTACAATGAGTTATATAGATATTTATTTCGCATGAAATAGTTTTCGTGAATGTTTAACGGTGATTGAGTGATTTCTCTAAACTATCA
Source organism: Serratia sp. PL7 (assembly GCF_945957435.1). Classification (NCBI taxonomy): domain Bacteria; kingdom Pseudomonadati; phylum Pseudomonadota; class Gammaproteobacteria; order Enterobacterales; family Yersiniaceae; genus Serratia; species Serratia sp. PL7. The sequence continues at coordinate 532,002 of NZ_CAMFLB010000001.1, forward strand.
TCCTGCAGTCCGATCCACGGGGAGGAATGGCAGGTCGGAGTTGTCTCTGGCCCGCGTTGGTTTTAACTTGCCTCTCCACCTTTCAAAAACAGGATGTCGCGGTGAGACAGAATCAGTATGGGCAGCCGATAGGTGAGGCCCTTCCTCATTGGCAGCCGGCAGGCATACCCGGGCACACGCCGCTGCAAGGGCGGTTTTGCCGCCTCGAACCGCTTAACCTCGCGCGCTGGGGGGATGCGCTTTATCAGGCTTACCAAACCGCTGAGGACGATCGTGACTGGACCTATCTGTTTTGGGAACGGCCGCAGTCGCACGCAGATTTCCAGCGTTATCTTCAGGCGCAGGTGTCCAGCGCAGACAGAAACACGATGGTGGTGATCGATCAGACGAACGGGCACGCCGTGGGAACCTGCGCTTTTTTACGCATCGATCCTGGCAACGGCGTGGCTGAACTGGGCACCATCAACTGGTCGCCGCTGATGAAGCGCAGTGCGCTGGGCAGCGAGGCGATTTTCTTGATGCTGCGGCATCTTTTCGACGATCTTGGCTACCGGCGCTGCGAATGGAAATGCGATAGCCTCAATCTGCCTTCACGCCAGGCCGCCGAGCGCTTGGGTTTCCGCTATGAAGGCACGTTCCGCCAGGCCGTCGTTGTTAAAGGACGCTCGCGCGACACCGACTGGCTGTCGATCGTTGATGGAGAATGGCCGGCACGATACGCGGCGTTTGCCGCCTGGCTGTCGCCGGATAACATCAGCGATGACGGGCGGCAAGAACGTCGTTTGCAGGCCTTCCAACGCGGGTAATCGCCGCGCGCGTTAGGCCGTTTCCGCCAGGCAATGGCGCAGCGAGTCCAACGTCAAGCGGATGTCCTGTTCCTCTGTCATCCAGTTGACCAGCGCGGCGCGGATCCCCGGCTGGCCGTTGTAACGCGTAGGGGTGCAACGCACCACGCCATGCCGGCTAAGGCGTTCGAGAAAGCGATCGCGCGCCGCTTCGCTCTCACCCTGTGGATGACTGAGGGCGAAGCACACCACGTTCAAATTCACCGGCGCCAGCAGATGGAAACCGTCATCGGCCGCTAACGCCGCCCCCAGCGCCTGCGCCAGTTCGACGTTGCGCTCGACGATATCTCGTATACCGCTGCGGCCATAGGCTTTCAGCGTCAGCCAAAGCGGCAAGGCGCGGAAGCGGCGCGAATTTTCTGGCGTCAGATGCAGATAGTTGTCTGGCCGCAGCGTCGGTGCTTCCAGGTAAGCCGAATGGTTCTGAAATACCTGCATTTGCAGATCCAAATGGCGGGTAAATTGGATCGCGCTGTCATAAGGCACATTCAGCCATTTATGCGCATCGACGGTGATGGAATCGGCATGCTGCCAGCCCTCGAGCTTTGAGGCGTATAGCGGTGAGCAGGCCGCCACGCCCCCGAATGCCGCATCGACATGCAGCCAAAATGGATAACGCTCCCGCAGCGCCAGCAGCTGCGGCAGATCGTCGAAAGCGACAGTGTTGACCGTACCGGCGCTGGCCAGTACCAACGTTGGCTGGCCAGCGCCGGCGGCGAGCTGCCGCGCCAGCGCTTCCATATCCATGGCTTCAGACTCCGGCAGGCTGGCGACGATCGTCAACGCCTCGCGGCCGATGCCGAGCATGCTGAGCGCCTTCACGCTGCTGGAATGCGGATTGGCCGCCAATACCCGGATGGGGCCCAGCGCCGCCAGGCCTTGTTGGGCGATATCCACGCCTTGCTGTTGTCCCAGCCACTGCCGGCCAATGGCCAACCCGGTGAAATTGGCCATGGTCGCGCCGCTGACCAGGCTGCCGCTGAACGTTTCCGGCAGGCCCAGCAGGGATTTCAACTGCGTCACGGCCGCCAGCTCGATCGTGGCTGCAATGGTATCATGGCTGAGCAGGCTATTTTGGTCTGTCACGCTAACCAGCCAGTCCGCTGCGACCGCCGCCGGGGTGCCGCCGCCGGTGACGAAGCCGAAATAACGCGGGCCGGCGCTGGCGGAAATGCCGGCCTGATAACGTTGCCAAAAGCGCTCCAGCGCTGCCAGGGCGCCTTCGCCGTTTTCCTCCAACCGATCGTCGCCCGGTTGCATTTGCTGATGCTCGAGCGGTGGGCAGACCGAGCGTTGCTGCAGCCCGGCCAGGAAATCCTCCGCCAACTGGCGGGTGTGGTCGAGGATCTGCGGAAACTGCGCGAGGTCCTGTTGTAAACGTGGGTGCATGGTGGCTCCGAAAGCGTCAGGGATGATGGGGTAAACATAGAACATTTGCCTGCCGCTCAAAATCGATGAAAAATAACCTTTTTGGATAGCCTGGTTAACCAATGATGAATGAACGCATTCCCTTGCATGTCTTGCCGACCTTTGCGATCGCCGCCAGGTTGGAAAATTTGCGCGCTGCGGCGCAACAGGTGCATTTGACGCACGGCGCGGTCAGCCAGCAAATTCAGTTGCTGGAGCAGGCGGTCGGCTATCCGCTGTTTGAACGGCGCGGGCGCGGTGTACGCCTGAATGCCGCCGGGCGAGAGTTGTTGGCGGCGGTAGAGCCGGCGCTGCAGGCACTGCTGCAGGGCGTCGCCCGCGCCCGGCGTGCGGCGACAAGCCAGACGCTGCGTATCAGCGTGTTGCCGTCTTTTGCCCATTATTGGCTGTTGCCGCGTCTGCCTGCTTTTCATGAGGCCTGCGCCGATATTGCGCTGGATATTGATGCGTCGCTGGCGCTGCAGGATCTGTCGCAGCGAGGGTTCGATGCGGCGATCCGTATCGGCAGCGGTCAATGGACGGGGCTGCAGGCGCAGCGCATCGCGTCGGGTGACGTGCTGCCGGTCGCTTCGCCGGATATGGCGCGAGAATGGAGGGCGGCGTTCGAGAACGGTGGCGATATTCCGTTGCTCGAGCACGACGTCAGTCCTTGGCGCGACTGGTTCAACGCGCAGGGGCGGCCGTTATGCGGGCGACAACAGGCGTTATTCAACGATGCCGGATTGTTGATTCGCGCGGCGGAGCAAGGGTTTGGCATCGCGTTGGCGAAAAAGCTGCTGGTGCAGGATGCGCTTGACGCGGGGAGACTGGTGGCGTTGGCCGCGCCCCGTCGTCTGAGCGATGACGACGTTTACCTGGTGTGGCCGCAGACCGCCGGGTTGACGCCGGCGGTTACCCGCTTGCTGCAGTGGCTTCAGCGACAGTTGGCGGCGATTTAGCGGCGTAGCCATTCCGGTTGCGAGGTGCCGAGCGTAGTCGCCGGCAGCGCCCATTGCAGCGCCGTACCCTGCAGGCTTAACGGGGCGCGCAGGCGTTGCGCGGCCCCCCAGTAAGTCAGTTCTGTTTCCGGGTTCTCGTCGGCGGGGCCGGCCGGTGCCAGCGGTTCCGGTCGATAATCTGCCGAACAGGGGTGCGCTAGCAGCAGTTGCGCCGTGCGCGCCAGCGACAGCCGCGCGTGGTAGCCGGTACCGCGGCTCAGGCGCTGTGTCATACCGGTCAGCACCGCTGCCGCCATCAAATAGCCGGTGGCGTGATCCAGAGCCTGTACCGGCAGCGGCACCGGCAAACTGGCGCTGCGCCAAACCATACCCGCCTCCGCCAACCCGCAGCTCATCTGTACCAGGCTGTCGAAACCGCGCCGGGTCCGCCACGGCCCGCTCCAGCCGTAGGCATTCAGGCAGACGTCGATCAGGCCCGGCGCCAGCGCGCGTCTTTCCTCCGCGCCATAGCCCAATTTCTCCAACGCACCGGCACGGTAGCCGTGCACGAGCACGTCGGTGTTTTTCAGCAGATGTTCAAACGTATGGCGATCGCGCGCATTGGTCAGGTTGAGGCGTGCGCTGCGCTTGCCCAGCATCACCTCGTGCTCGACGCCGGGTTCATCCCAGCCGTAGGGATCGATGCGCAGCACGTCGGCGCCCAAACCGGCAAGAAAACGGGTGGCGATCGGCCCGGCGAGAATGCGCGTCAGATCCAGCACCCGCACGCCGTGCAGCGGCCGGGCGACGGGTAGCGCCCAGCCCGGCGGTGGCGCTTCCGGCTGCAGCGAGGCGTGGATAAGCGGTTCGAGCGCTACGCTTTTGCCTTGAATATGTTGTCGCCACGCGGCCGCCGAGCGCATTTGGGCCGCGCAGCCGCCGGCCTCGATCACGGCTTCCTCCAGCTCGCTTTTTTTCCAGTCCAGCACACGTTCCGCCAGCGTGCCTTTATCCGATGCCGAACCCAGCACCTGTTCCACCGCTCGCCGATGGTGCGGCGCATTGGTATGCAGACGTATCCAGCCATCCGCCGTCGCGTAGTCGCCGGCCAGTGCGTCCCAGGCCGCAGGCAGCGTCCATCCCAGCGGCCGCAGCGTCCAGCCAAACCAGAGCGAGGCCAGGCGTTGATCGATCCAGACCTGCGGCGCGTCGGCGGCCTCGCAGCGAAGCAACTCGGCGCAGGCCAAACCGGCGGCGCTCCAGGCGGCGGTCGCCAATTCTGTGACGGGAAAAGCCGAAGGCAATGCGCCAACGCCGCTAACGGTTAACCGGTCGGTAGGGGCGGGGCGCTGCCCCAGGCTTTGCCAAATCTCGTCGAGCAGAGTGTGGATCAGAGGCGTCATCGGCCACTCCTTGCGGATCATCGGAAATATAGCCTAGCGTAGCCCACCGTCGGCGACCTTGCTAAGGCGTAACGTCGAATGTGCGGCCGTCGGCCAGTTTGGCGCGCAGGCTGTGGGCCGCGATGACAGTGAAAGGCTGCGCGTAAAGTTGGCGGCCAGCGTCGAACCGTCGCTGAAGGTCGTCTGCTGCACCCAGCCGTCCCGATCGAGCCAGCGGAAGTCCAACAACGCTTTGTCCCACAGGGCCTGATGCAGCGGCCGGAAGGCGGCGTCGGCGCCCAATGTCGCCACCTTCTATTTGTGACATCGAAATATAATCGCCGTATTCCAGTTTATTTTTCGTTTAATAAATTAGCCTTTACTTCATTATCCGACGTCACTATACTCAGCCAAAATTTCGGTGGAGAAACTCAATTGGACAGTTGTAGTTGTAATAAAACAAATAAGGCAAGCTGACCAATTCTCTTCTGATTTGTTGCTTGCCGTTATCGGCGGGCAGCACCCCTCTCCAGTTATTTCTGAGCTGTGCATACCCGAGTAATAAACGTTTCCTGATGCCTGACGGTTTCAGGTGAATCGAGTTGGACGTTATTATGGTATTTTGCAGCCACAGCCTTTTCCCTCCAGGCACGACACGCTGATTCGCTGATTTATTTTCAGCGCGCTTTCGCGTGTGCTAAACAGCACATGATTTTATCTCCTGCGGTTAATTAAGGGGACAGTCATGGCTATGACTCCTTTCGTTTTAAATTTATTGCTGGCGATGTGCCTGGGCGCGGTCATTGGCGCCGAGCGCCAGTGGCGCCAACGCATGGCCGGCCTGCGCACCAATGCGCTGGTGGCGACCGGTGCGGCGGTCTTTATTCTCAGCTCCATGTCCACCGATCCGGCCAGCGCCGGCCGGGTGGCTGCGCAGATCGTATCCGGTATCGGTTTCCTCGGCGCCGGCGTTATCATGCGTGAAGGGCTGAACATTCGCGGCCTTAACACCGCCGCCACGCTGTGGTGTTCGGCGGGGATCGGCGTCCTGTGCGGCCTGGGCCAGCATTGGGATGCGGTGGTTGCTACGCTGGTGATCCTGTGCGCCAATATCCTGCTGCGCGAAGCCGCGCAGCGTATCAATCTGCAGCCGCACCAGCAGGCAACCGATCTGGAACTGTGCTATCGCATTCAGGTGACCTGCGGCGAGCAGGACGAAATTCTGGTGCGCACCCTGATTCTGCAGGCGCTGAACGGCGTGGCCTTGCGGCTGCAATCCTTGCGCAGCGCCGATATCTCCAGCCCGGGGCAATTGGAAGTGTGCGCGGAAATTACCGCCACGCCGGCCGCGCAAAAAGAAATTGAGGGTATTGTCTGCCGCGTCAGCCTGGAGAAAAGCGTGAGTGCCGTTCGCTGGCGAGTCGCGTCCGAATTACCGGTCTGATTAATTATATAAATATTTATTAACTTGATTATATGCTCAGGTTATTCGGGCTCGCCTGAATAACGCGGAGCATTAAGGAGGCGTTATGGACGATGACCCCGGAAGGAAAATGATTCCAGCGTGGCTGACAGGATAATTCCGCCATTTAGTCACGCTAATAAAAAATTCCAAGCTGCGCAGAGTCACCTGTTTATCGGGCGGGGCTTCGCTGTGCGCAGAACGAAAATAAGAGAATAGCGTTATGACTCAGATTAATGAAAGAACGCGTCGCCGTGATAAAGACGCGGTGACCTACGCCATTGCGCAAGAGGCGACCAACAGCATCGCTCAAACGCTGGCGAACCTGAAGTGCAACCGCAACGGCTTGACCCAGGACGACGCCGATGAGCGGCTGGAACAGTTCGGCGCCAATCAGGTCGCCCATGACAAGGCGCCGCATGCCCTGATCCAGCTGATCAAGGCCTTCAACAACCCGTTTATCTTCGTGCTGATGGTGCTGGCTGCGATCAGTTTCTTTACCGATTATTGGCTGCCGCGCCAGAGCGGTGAAGAAACTGAACTCACCGGCGTCATTATCATCCTGACCATGGTCACGCTGAGCGGGCTGCTGCGTTTCTGGCAGGAATACCGCACCAACAAAGCGGCGGAAGCGTTGAAGTCGATGGTGCGCACCACCGCCACGGTGCTGCGCCGCAGCAGCTACAGCGCGCATCCGCTGACGCTGGAAGTGCCGATCCGCGAACTGGTGCCGGGGGATATCATCCAGCTCTCCGCCGGTGATATGGTGCCGGCCGACGTACGCCTTATCGCCTCGCGCGATCTGTTCATCAGCCAGGCGATTTTGACCGGCGAAGCGATCCCGATCGAGAAATACGATGCCATGGGCAACGTGGCGCAGAAGTCGAGCGAAGGGGAAGTGTCCAGCGAGAACGCGCTGCTTGAGCTCTCCAACATCTGCCTGATGGGCACCAACGTCGCCAGCGGCACCGCTACGGCGGTGGTGGTGGCGACCGGCGGGCGCACCTACTTCGGCTCGTTGGCCAAGTCAATCGTTGGTTCGCGGGCGCAAACCGCGTTCGATCGCGGGGTGAACAGCGTCAGCTGGCTGTTGATTCGCTTCATGCTGGTGATGGTGCCGGTGGTGTTGCTGATCAACGGTTTCACCAAAGGTGACTGGAGCGAGGCGGCGCTGTTCGCGCTGGCGGTGGCGGTCGGCCTGACGCCGGAAATGCTGCCGATGATCGTCAGCTCCAATCTGGCTAAAGGGGCGATCGCCATGTCGCGTCGCAAGGTGGTGGTGAAGCGTCTGAACGCCATTCAGAACTTCGGTGCTATGGACGTGCTCTGCACCGACAAGACCGGCACGCTGACCCAGGACCGCATCATTCTCGAGCACCACATCGACGTCACTGGCGCCAGGGATAACGAAGTGTTGCACCTGGCCTGGCTGAACAGCTTCCATCAGAGCGGCATGAAGAACCTGATGGATCAGGCGGTGATCCGTTTCGGGCGCGGCAAACCGGGGATTGAAGCCCTGGGGCGTTTCAGCAAGGTGGATGAGCTGCCGTTCGATTTCGTGCGCCGCCGTCTGTCGATCGTGGTGGCGGATGAGAATGGCAAGCAGCAGCTGATCTGTAAGGGCGCGGTGGAGGAGATGCTGGAGATCGCCACCCACGTGCGTGAAGGCGACAAGATGCTGGAGCTGGACGACGCGCGCCGTGCGGCGTTGCAGGCGCTGGCCCGCGAGTACAACGAAGACGGTTTCCGCGTGCTGGTGCTGGCGACGCGTGAGTTGGATGCGCAGCGCCCGGCCGAACCGCTAAGCGTGGCCGACGAGCGCGATATGGTGGTGCAAGGGCTGCTGACCTTCCTCGACCCGCCGAAGGAGAGCGCGCAGCAGGCGATCGCCGCGCTGCAGGAAAACGGTGTGACGGTGAAGGTGCTGACCGGCGACAACCCGGTGATCACCTGCAAGATTTGCCGCGACGTCGGGCTGGAGCCGGGCGAGCCGCTCTCCGGGCTGCGGATTGAACAGATGGATGACGAAGAGCTGGCGCGCGAAGTGGAACAGCGCACGGTCTTCACCAAGCTGACACCGCTGCAAAAATCGCGGGTGCTGAAAATGCTGCAGGCCAACGGCCATACCGTCGGTTTCCTCGGCGACGGCATCAACGATGCGCCGGCGCTGCGCGACGCCGACGTCGGCATCTCGGTCGACACCGGTACCGATATCGCCAAGGAATCGGCGGACATCATCCTGTTGGAAAAGAACCTGATGGTGCTGGAAGAGGGGGTGATCAAAGGGCGCGAGACCTTCGGCAATATCATCAAGTACCTGAACATGACCGCCAGTTCCAACTTCGGCAACGTGTTCTCGGTACTGGTGGCGAGCGCCTTCATCCCGTTCCTGCCGATGCTGGCGATCCACCTGTTGATTCAAAACCTGATGTACGACATTTCTCAGCTGTCGCTGCCGTGGGACAAGATGGACAAAGAGTTCCTGCGCAAACCGCGCAAGTGGGACTCCAAAAACATCGGGCGCTTTATGCTGTGGATTGGGCCGACCTCGTCGATCTTCGATATTACGACGTATGCGCTGATGTGGTACGTGTTTGCCGCCAACAGCGTGGAACACCAGGCGCTGTTCCAGTCCGGCTGGTTCATTGAGGGGCTGTTGTCGCAAACGCTGGTGGTGCATATGCTGCGCACCCAGAAGATCCCGTTCATTCAGAGCACCGCGGCGCTGCCGGTGTTGCTGACCACCGGGTTGGTGATGGCGCTCGGCATCTACATTCCGTTCTCGCCGCTCGGCGCCCTGGTTGGCCTGCAGCCGCTGCCGTGGGAATACTTCCCGTGGTTGGCCGCTACGCTGGTCAGCTACTGCGTGGTCGCGCAGTTGATGAAGCGTTTCTACATCCGCCGCTTCGGCGAGTGGCTGTAAGCCGCCTCGGCGTTCACTTCGGGGGCGAAATTCTTCGCCCCTGCACTACTACAGCAGTTTGTTGACCAGCAGGCCGAGCATGATGGTCAGCGTGAAGGAAAACAGCGTGCCGAGCAGCACATACTCGGTGCGCATCTTATCGTCGCTCTGGCGCAGATCGCCGAAACGGAAGATAGATTTGGCCGCCAGCAAAAAACCGATCGCCGGAATTTGCCCCAGCAGCACGAAGGTCAGGATCAGCGTTCTCTCCAGATAGCCAATCTGTTTGCCCGCGCGCAGCAGCGAATCGTTGTCGGCCTTGGCCGAAGGCGGCATTTGCGGCGTCCAGTGCGCCAGTAGTTGCCCGATCAGCAGGCTCATCGGCAGATAAATCAGGCTGTAGGCCACCAGCACCAGGCCAATTTGCCAACGCCCCAACTGCTGCCCCAGCGCGGCGAGCAGTTCACCGGCATTCGGCGTCAGCCCCAGCCACAGCAAGGCGATCACCGCCAGATGCAACCCCTGATCGAGCAGGAAACTGCGGGCCGGGCTCAGGCGGGTCATGACGGTGACTTTCAGCAAATCGATCAGGTAGTGGCTGACGGCGATGACCAGCAGGCTGACCAGCACCTGAAGTGAAGAAAGCCCGCCGTGCAGCAGGCCGAACCCGGCCACCACCCAGGCGGCCAGCACCCCGTGCAGCAACGCGTGCAATACCAGAAAACGCGAACGCGCGCGATGTTGGATTTTGTCTTCCACCCAACTCAGCGGCTGCAGCGGAAAATCCGCCAGCAGATGGACGAGCAACAGCCAGGCCAGCAAAGGCGCATAGGTCAGATCCATAGTCAGACGATCCTGTTAATGGCGTGAATAAACCGCATGATTTCCTCGTAGGCCGCGCGTTTCAGTGCGGCGGAGACCGTGGAGGCGGCTTTTTGCAGCTGGTCCGCCACGGCGGCGCCGCTGTCGGCGAACATTCTCATCTGGACGATGCGCGCTTCGGTCTGCGACAGGCGGCCAATCACATGATCTAACATCGGCAGCAGATCGCTGACAATGGCGTTTGTCCGATCGTTGTCGGTTTTCAGAGCCAGGCGGCAATTTTTCGCCATGGCGTCCAGCGCGCTGCCGGAGTTGATAAAGGCACTGCCGTAACCCGCGGCGTCGGGCCGTTGGCTGCCCAGCCCGACGGCGACGCGCGCATCCCAGTGCGCGGCGCCCATCGCCCGCAGCGCGAGGCGAATATATACCGCCAGCAGCAGCCCGTCCTCCGGGGCGGCCTGCGCCTGGAAGGCGTCGCCGCGAAAGATTTCCACCTGATGAAGCTGCCCGTCGCGCTGCAGCCGATCGAGCAGGCTGTGCAGCTCGTTGAGGTAGTTGACGGTATCTGATCGGCGAGAATCGACCAGATCGCCGCTGATTACGCTGATTGGTGTCGACATAGCGTGTTCCGTTGCTTACCGAGGGATGACTATAAATTCGCACCTGGATACGAATATGTCAATAATTCGTCTTTGGATACGAATTTGTAGGGAATTCGCCTGTGAGAACGAAATGCGGTGGCGTGAGGAAAGGGGACGAACGGCCGGGAATGCGCGGGCCTGTCAGGCTCGCCACCGGCGGCGTAGAGGGAAAATGGCCGGCAACCGGCCGTTCAGAAACTTTTAACCAGCACTTCACGCGGCATTTCGCTGCCGTGCTTCAGCAGGTGCTCAAACGATCGTTCGCTGCTTTTCAGCTGTTGCAAAAACTCCTGCGGCGACAGATCGTGTTTTTTGCCGCTCATGTAAGCCAGCGCCAGTTCTTTTGCCTGATAGCGGGAGAAGTTGTACATGGTGTCCTCGATACGGTGAATGTCAGTGCTCACGATTGTAGCGAAAGAGCACATAATGAACAGTGGCTTTGGCGTATGGAATCGATAGCCGAAACTTAACTTGCCGGTTGCAACAGCTCATCGCACAGGCGTTTGATCACCTGAGCCTGCGGCAGGCCGTTGTGCAACATCTGACGGATATGCTCCGAATCGCTGATGCCCTGGCGGACATGGCGCTCGACGGCCTGTAACACGGCCCGATCCTCCCGCCGCTCGGCGAAATCGCTCAGCGCCTCGAGGGTGTGCAGGATGTGGGCGGTCAGGCTGCGGCGGCGCAGCGTCGTGGGATCGACGTATTCGGCGGCAAAACCGCTGCGATAGGCGTTGATCTTGTTGTAGTGGGTGAAGGCATCGTATTCCGGCGCGATCGGCGTCCGGCGTTGCAACAGAAAATCGGCCAGCAGACGGCAGTAACCGACCAGCAGCACGGCGTGCGCGAGGCGCAGCGGCGTATCGCAGATGCGGATCTCCACCGTGCCCAGCTCCGGTTTCGGCCGTGCATCCCAGTAAATATCCTTGACGCTTTCAATCACGCCGGCGGCGTTCAACCGTTCGTAGTAAGCGTTGAATTCGCGCCAGCTGTAGATGTGTTCCAGGCACCCGTAGTTGGGGAAAGAATTCTGGGCGCTGAAGCGGGAACTGGCAAAGCGCGTGTCGACCCCCTGATACAGCGGCGACGAGGCGCTGAGCGCGATCAGCTGCGGAAAATAGGGCGTCAGCGCATGGCACAGGTACATCGCCTCGTCCCCGTCGTTGACGCCGAGGTGAATGTGTTGGCCGAATACGCAGGCCAGCTTGGAGAGATAGCCAAAACGGCTGGCCAGCTGCCTGTAGCGCGCGCTGTCGCTGATGACCTGCTTGCGCCAGTCGTTGCTCAGGTGCCGACCACCGCCGCAGACGTCACAGCCCAGGCGCTGCGCGCTGCGCCGGACGGTATGGGTCAGGGCGCGCAGCTCGGCGTGCAGCTCATCGAGATCGCGGTGCACCGAGCTGTTCAGCTCCACCATCGATTGGGTGAGCTCATGCTTGACGCGCCGGCGGTCGCCGACCGCGCTGACCACCCGGTCGGCCCGATCCGCCAGATCGTAGTGCTCGGCATCGACCAGCTGTAACTCTATTTCGGTGCCGATGGAGAGCCTTTCCGAACGTTTGAATGTGAGCGGCATGGTACCTCCTTCCTGCAAGAACGGTATAAAGATAAGTATATGTCTCGGTGAGGAGGGCAACGTTTTGCATTTTATATTTGTTTTTTCGAATATGAAGATGGTATCTTCACGAGCGATTTGTGGAGAAGATAAAGGTTAACGGGAGTGCGACATGACGTCATTGACGCCGCTGAAGCTGTTTAAAAACCTGTCTGACGAGACGCGTCTGACGCTGGTGCTGTTGCTGCGCCACGCCGGCGAGCTGTGCGTTTGCGAGTTGTCGGGCGCACTGGCGCTGCCGCAACCCAAAATCTCAAGGCATCTGGCGATGCTGCGCGAAAGCGGGCTGTTGCTCGATCGGCGCGATGGTAAATGGATACATTATCGCCTGTCGCCACATATGCCGGCTTGGGCCGCGGCGATTATTGAGCAGGCTTATCAGTGTCGGCCAGAACAGATGACGAAGTTAGCGCAACGTGTGGCGAAAGGTTGTCCGTAACGGTAAAAAAATTTACGTAAATACATATGAAAAATCGAATATGTAAACTTAAAAGGGCGAAAGAGCAGCGATGATAGTGGCAGGGGCGATCTTTATTCTGACGTTGATCTTGGTCATCTGGCAACCGAAAGGGCTGGGCATCGGTTGGAGTGCGTCGTTCGGGGCGGGATTGGCATTATTGAGCGGCGTGGTGCACGTCGGCGATATTCCCGTGGTGTGGCAGATAGTCTGGAATGCGACCGCGACCTTTATCGCCGTCATCATCATTAGCCTGTTGCTGGATGAAAGCGGCTTCTTCACCTGGACCGCCTTGCATGTCGCACGTTGGGGCAACGGCAAAGGTCGATGGCTGTTTACCTATATGCTTCTACTGGGGGCCGTAGTGGCGGCGCTGTTCGCGAACGATGGCGCTGCGTTGATTCTGACGCCGATCGTGATCGCCATGCTGTCGGCGCTCGGTTTTCGTCCTGCTGCCGTGCTGGCTTTCGTCATGGCGGCGGGCTTTATCGCCGATACTGCCAGCCTGCCGCTGGTGGTGTCCAACCTGGTAAATATCGTTTCAGCGGATTTCTTCCGGCTGGGCTTTACGGAGTATGCGGCGGTGATGGTGCCGGTCAACCTTGCCGCCGTCGCGGCGACGCTGGTGATGTTGCATCTGTTCTTCCGCAAGGATATTCCGCAGCGCTACGCATTGACGCGTTTACCGGTGCCACGGGAAGCGATTCGCGATCGTGCGACTTTCCGAACCGGCTGGGCGGTATTGGCACTGTTGCTGATTGGCTTCTTCGCCCTGGAACCGCTCGGTGTGCCGGTAAGTTTGGTCGCTGCCTGCGGCGCGCTGGTTCTGTTGGCGGTGGCGAAACGCGGGCTAGCGATCGATACCGGTAAGGTGTTGCGCGGAGCGCCCTGGCAGATCGTCATTTTCTCACTGGGCATGTATCTGGTGATCTACGGGCTACGCAACGCAGGCTTGACCGATTGGCTTTCCGGTGTGCTGGACGCATTGGCGCGGCAGGGGCTGTGGGCAGCGACGTTTGGCACCGGCTTCCTGAGCGCATTTCTCTCTTCCATCATGAATAACATGCCGACGGTATTGGTGGGGGCGTTGTCTATCGACGGCAGCAGTGCGGAAGGCGTCATCAAACAGGCGATGATTTACGCTAACGTTATCGGCAGCGATCTCGGCCCCAAAATTACCCCGATTGGCAGCCTGGCGACGTTACTGTGGCTGCATGTGTTGGCAAAAAAGAACATCGTCATTACCTGGGGCTATTATTTCCGCGTGGGACTGGTGATGACGCTGCCGATCCTGTTCGTCACCCTGGCCGCGCTGGCGCTGCGGCTGTCCGTTTTGTCCTAACCGGAGAAACCGTCATGAGCAGTATCAAGATTTACCATAACCCGGCCTGCGGCACGTCGCGCAACACGTTGGCGCTGATCCGCAACAGCGGCGCTGAGCCTGAGGTGATTTTGTATCTGGAAACGCCGCCCAGCCGCGAACGGTTGATTGCGTTGCTGGCCGAGATGGGCATGACGCCGCGCGCGTTGCTGCGTAAAAACGTCGCGCCTTACGCCGAGTTGAAACTGGACGAGACTCGTTGGAACGATGATCAACTGATCGACTTCATGCTGCAACAGCCGATCCTGATCAATCGCCCCATTGTGGTGACTCCGCTTGGTACGCGTTTGTGCCGTCCGTCGGAGGCGGTGTTGGAGATTCTGCCGGATCCGCAGCGTGGCGCTTTCAGCAAAGAGGACGGAGAGCCGGTGATTGATGCGCAGGGCCACAGGATAACCAACGGCTAATCGCTGTGGCCCCGCATTTCATTCAATCAGTGCAGTTCGGCGCCGCTGCGGTCGGCCAGCGCTTCCAGCAGCGGGGCGGAAGGCACGAAGAACAGGGTGCCGGTCACCGCGTGGCTGAAATCGAGCAGCCGATCGTAGTTGCCGGCCGGGCGGCCGATGAACATGTTTTCCAGCATCTGCTCGATCGGCTGCGGGGAGCGTGCATAGCCGATAAAGTAGGTGCCGAATTCGCGCAGGCCGGGGCGGCCGAACGGCATGTTGTCACGCAGAATTTTCACCTCGTTGCCTTGCTCGTCGGTGATGGTGGTCAGCGAACTGTGCGACGACGACGGTTTGACCGCTTCATCCAGCTCGATGTTGGACTGCTTATGGCGGCCGATGATCTTCTCCTGCGTTTCCACGCTGAGCGAGTTCCAGCCCTGCATGTCGTGCAGGTATTTTTGCACCAGCACATAGCTGCCGCCGCTGAACGCCGCGTCTTCGTCGCCGATCACCGTGTAGTCGAAGGCTTCGTGCCCCTCCGGGTTCTCCGTGCCGTCGACGAAGCCGATCATGGCGCGCTGATCGAAATAACGGAAGCCGTGCACCTCTTCTATCACCGTCACGGCGTCGCCGAGTTTGGCGGTCAACTGAGAGGCCAGTTCAAAACACAGATCCATTTCATCGGCGCGGATGTGCAGCAGGATGTCGCCGGGCGTGGCGACGGCGACGCGCTCCCCGCTGCCGATCGGGCTGAACGGATGCAGCTGGCGAGGGCGCGGCGCGCCGAACAGCGTATCCCAGGCTTCGGAGCCGAAGCCGCAGACGCAGGTGAGATTGCCTGCCGGCGCGCGTTTGCCGACCGAACGCACCACGGCGGCAATGTCGCCGCACCAGGCGCGCACCGCCGCCAGATGGGCGGGAACGGGCGACAGGGTAGCGACGATGAAGATGGCATGGCGCGTCACCGGTGTGAATACGGCTTGCGGCAGAGGGTTATTTGCATTCATTGCATTCGGCTCCAGTGTGTTCGGGTGAAATAGATCAGATCAAATTAAAGTGCTCGTCGGGTTTCATCGGCGGTGGCAGCGGGCTTTGGTCGTTCATTTCCAGCAGGTTGCGCTCGATGGTGTTGCAGATGGCGTTTAACGGCAGATGGTTAGCCGACACGCCAAACGGATCCTCCAGCTCTTCGGCCAGTGAGTCCCAGGATAAGAAGGTATAAGAAATGAACACTGAAACAAACGGTGTCATGTAATGCAGGTCGGTCACCAGGGCAAAAGGCAACAGGCTGCAGAACAGGTAAACGGTGCGCTGCAGGATCAGGGTATAGGCGAACGGCACCGGCGTGCTGGCGAGCCGTTCGCAGCCGCCGAGGGCGTGGGACAGTTCGCTCAGCTTGTTGTCGAGCAGCTCGAAAGTGATGTCGCTCAGCAGCCCCTGTCGGCGCAGCTTGCCGATCTCCTGGCCCAGCATCAGCAGGATGCGGTTGGTCGGCATCGGGCTGGCGATCACCTCGGCCAGCTCTTGGCTGCTGAGATTGTGGTACAGATCGGCGGTCGGGTCGGTGCCGCGCAGCTGATGCTTCAGGCTCCAGCTGAAGGCGATCAGCAGCTTGGCAACCTTTTGCTGCACCGCCGATTCGTCCGGCAGCAGGCTTTTGATCTGGCGCAGCAGGGAGCGCTCGGTAATCAGCAGCGAGCCCCACAGGTTGCGCGCTTCGACAAAGCGGCTGTAGCCGGCGTTATTGCGAAAGCCGAGAAAAATGGCGATGGCGATGCCCAGCAGGCTGAATGGTGCGATGGTTAAATGCACGCCGAGCTGTTCGTACCATTGGTAGCTGATCACCGCCACTATCGACATCAGCACATTCAGCGATAGGCGAAAGGTGATCTTTGATAGCACGGAACCGTGCCAGGCGAACAGGCGAAAAAACCAGTTCTGATTCGGGCGAATTATCATGACGTGGGTGCTTCCTGGTGTCCTGCTATTGAGAATAGTCGATTCTTATCCGGCGGCGTTAGGCCGCCGTTGTCGATTGCCAGAGCCGCTGCGGATGCGTATAGACGGTGGCGCGCCCCGGTTTGCTGAAGCCCACCAGCGTCAGGTTGCTGCGTTCGGCCACTTCCACCGCCAGGCGGGTGGCGGCGGAAACGGCGAACAGGATCTCGACGCCGCACATGGCGGATTTTTGCACCATTTCATAGCTGGCGCGGCTCGACACCAGCGCCGCACCCTGCAGCCACGCCTGTTGGCTGCGGTAGCCCAGCAGCTTGTCGAGCGCCACGTGGCGGCCGACGTCTTCACATCCGCCGCTGAGCGCGCCGTCCGGCTGGATCCAGGCCGCCGCATGGGTGCAGCCGGTCAGTTTTCCTACCGTTTGCACCTCCTGCAGCTGCGCTAACGCCCGGTCGAGCAGCGCCAAATCGAAACGTTGCGTGAAAGGCAGTGGTGCGATGGGCTGAGCAACCTCCTGCAGCTGTTCCACCCCGCAGACGCCGCAGCCGGTGCGGCCGGCCAGGCTGCGGCGCTTCTCTTTCAGCTGCATAAAGCGGCGGCTCGAGAGTTCCACATGCACTTCAATGCCGTTGCAGGCCGGTTGCTGGCGGATGTCGTAGATGTCGTCGGGGGAGGCGATAATGCGTTCGGACAGCGAAAAACCGATGGCGAAGGCCGCCAGATCTTTCGGCGTCGCCATCATCACCACGTGGGAAATGCCGTTGTACACCAGGGCGACCGGTACTTCTTCCGCCAGCCAATCCTGTTGCGCCTGAGCCAGATCGTTGCGCTGCCAGACCGCGTGGCGCGACAGGCATTCCTGTTTGATATCGTCGGTTTCTGCGAGGAGTAGGTGCTTGTTCATAACGTTCTCGTGACTGTCGGTGACGAGGCGCCGACGGGGATGAATTCTTATTAGCAGGTGTGGGGATTATACAGGATTCTGATCCCGCTCGCGTAGGGAATCACGCCCTGCAGGTTATCCACAGTTTTGGTGGATAACGTGTGTGCAAGGCAGAGTGAAACCGTTAGCAGGCGTAAAAAAATCGCTAAGAAAATTATTATATTACGCAGAGGACTGCAGCGTATGGCGACTTTTGGCGATGGATGCCGCTTTGCGCCACGAACACAATGACGGTATTAAAATACAGTGCTTTAGAAAGTCAGGGGGCATGGAGAAGAGGCGCATTTTTTAATCAGCAGGTTTATCCTGTCGTCGTTTGCTCTGGCAATGAGCCTTACGTGATTAAGCACCGGTGCAAAAATGTCAAAATTGGTACTCGACGATGCGGCATTGCGACGAGTCTGCGCTTGAACAGCCGCGGCACTTTTTCTTCTGACAAACCACCAGAGTGAACATAACCCTATCGATATATTCACCGTGATTTCAAATGAGCCGCTGACTTATCAAATTGAAACGTTGTCGGCATTTTATGTGGGTTTTTACGTCATGGAATTTTTGGCGTTATTAATAATGACTTGTGACTTGTGACTTGTGACTTGTGACTTGTTATTGGTGTAAGTGATTTTTTTATTATCGCTGAGGTCAGCCTCTGTCTGATTGCTGCTTCTGTCTTTTTCTCATCGCCCCCTATTGTTGTTGTTTAGTGAAACAATACGTTTATATTTTTGCTATTTATCGCAAACAATATCCTTACTAGTATCCATCTCAGCTAAGCAATACAGCGCATCTGCGAACTATTGATTAACTAATATGCACTTTAACCAATATATTATAAATGGAGCACAATATCATGACACAGACAACGTCTACGCCAAGCCGTGAAGAAGCCGATGCCATCGTTGAAAGCATGGTTGCTATTTTCAGTAAACCTATCCGTTCTCCGGTCATCGGCAAACCCACTGACTTCGGTTTGCAGTATGAAGACGTCTTTTTCCCAGCGTTGGACGGCGTGCCGCTGGAAGCGTGGTTCATCCCTTGCGTAGGTTCCGACAAGGTCATCATCTGTAACCACCCTGTGTGGTGCAGCCGGACTGGCCTGCCTGCCGACCGCGAGCCGTGGCGTTCCATCGGCGCTGCAGGCGGTAACGATTTTGCTTTCAGCTTCCTGCCGGACTATAAAATTTTGCACGATGCAGGCTACAACGTACTGGCTTACGACCTGCGCAATCTGGGTCTGAGCGGCGAAGCTAACGGCGGTATCGGCAGCATAGGCGTGCTGGAAGCGCGCGACGTCGTGGGGTCATTGAACTATGTCCGCAGCCGTCCTGACCTGAAAGGAAAGAAAATCGGTTTGTTCAGTCGCTGCATGGGCGGTAACGCGACGTTCTTTGCGATGGCGAAATATCCGGAGCAGTTCAATGATGTCCGTTGTGTGGTTATGCCACAGCCGATTTCCATGCGTGCCGCCGTCGGCGTCGCGACGGAATTGGCCGGCATCCCGGACCGTCTTGATGAAATTGACGAACGTCTGGCGATGGTCACCAGTTTCCATCTGGATGAGATGGACCCTTCCGTGCCTGCGCGGACCAACACCAGCGTTCCCACTTTCATCTATCAGGTACATGACGACGTGATGACCCGGCCATCCGATGTGCAGAACATTTTCGACAGCATGCCGGTTAAAGAGAAACAGCTGCACTGGATCCGTAATACCACCCACCGCTGGGATGGTTATCTGTACTTCCAACGCGAGCCAAAGCTGATGTTGGACTGGTTCAATAATTACATGAACTGAGGGTGAATGGATCTTTTAAGCAATATTTATTTTTAATGTGATGAATAAGTGAGTGTGTCCACATGGAGTTATAAAAACTGCATTTCACCATCACCTTTTTATTTCACGGAATTCTCCTAGGGCATCGCTCGTTTTGGCGGTGCTTTTCTTTCTTTTTTTTGTTATTCAATTAATATATTTATTTCTGGTTGTGACGGAATAGTCGTTCTGGATAATATTTTGCGGTGGCATAACGTCTGGACCTCCCCATGAATATGCAAAACGTTAGGAGATATCGCATGAATACCCTGGAAAATCTGAGGATTTTTTTGCGTGTGGCCCAGACCTGCAGCTTCACAAAAACGGCAGACGATCTGGGGGTGAATAAGAGTCGAATTTCCATTGTTATCCGCCAGCTGGAAGACGTGCTTGGCGTACGCCTGTTACATCGAACCACCAGGGCAGTGCATCTGACGGAAGACGGCTTGGCGTTTTACGAACGCGCAGTAGAAATACTCTCTTCGGTAGATGACCTGCAGACGATGTTTGTCGAAAGGACGGAACTGAAAGGCAAGCTGAGGGTGGATATGCCTACGGATATAGCCAACAGCATTATTATCCCTAAACTCCCCGATTTTTTTTCCCGCTATCCCGGCATTACGCTGGAATTATCTTGCACCGACCGGCGGGTGGATCTGGTACAGGAAGGCTTCGACTGCGTTGTCCGGGCGGGTGCCGTTTACGATAAGAACCTGGTGGCGAAACTGATTGGAGAAATGCCCGTATTCAACCTCGCCAGCCCGGATTATCTGGCGAGAAAAGGCACGCCATACAGTATCGATGACCTTCTCAAGTATCAGCATGTGGCCGTGCACTATACGCCGAATATTGGTAGTAAGCCGATGGGCTGGGACTACCTGAAAAACGGTAAATATGAATATTTAAATCTGCCAGGATCGCTGAAGCTGAACAATGCGCAGTCGTTTATTGCTGCTGGGTTGGCGGGGATTGGCTTAATCCAGTCACCGATGCTTGGCGTGCATAACCACGTCGAGCGTGGCGAGCTGCTGCAGATTCTGCCTGATTGTGAGCCTGAGCCGATGAAGTTCTGGTTCGTCGTCGCGCATCGTCATAATTTGTCCCGTAAAGTTAACGTATTCATGGATTGGATAACCGAGCAGCTCGCACCGTGGCTTACGAAGAAGGGCGCGGTACGGGATAACACGCCAATTAATCGCTGAATATCACGGTCTTCGGCACCGTTCGCCATGACAGTGCATGACTCACCATGGCTATCGATATGCCGTGGGGTCGAGTGCCAGGTTATCCACAGGTTTGGTGGATAACGTGTGTGCAAGGGGCAGTAAAACACTTAGCAGGCGTAAAAAAAAATCGCTCAGAAAATTATTATATTACGCGGCAAAGCGCGATCCGCAGGGGGATAGGGGGGGTGCACGCGTTCGCGTTTTGTTTATGCCTTACTGTATAAATATACAGCTTGGTTATGATTATGCTGAGTACTTTAAGGTTGTATGCTTTTTCACCAGTTGAGCCCCTGACGTTACCGCTGTTTGCCGATCGCGTGGCCTGCGGTTTTCCCTCCCCGGCGCAGGACTATGTCGAGAGCCGGCTGGATATCGGCAAACTGCTGGTGCGGCATCCTAATGCCACTTATTTCGTGCGCGCCAGCGGAGAGATGGAGCGAGCAGGATGGATCAGGCACTGAATTTTTCACTCAGCTATGCGCAGCTGACCCGGGAAGCAGAAGATGCGATTAAAAAATGCAATCTGAACCAGGGCGGGATGGGTTACACCCTAGAGTTGGGTAAGGCTTCTGTCATTCTGAGTTTCTGGTACGGTCTGGCGCTGCAGGGCTATCCAGGCACAATAATGGATGAACGTGTTGATGCCGACCGGCTGCGCCTGCATGTCCTCATCTATAAGAGAGAGGAGTGACATCGTGGCAACGGTTAACGTTCGCCGGCCGTCGCCGCTGCAGCGACGGATGCTGATTGTGCTGGCCGCCCCCAAACGGTAACTGATATTTTGCTGGTTGAGCAGATAGACCGCCTGACCCGTCTCAGCAACAGTGACTGGATGACGTTGAAAAAGCAGATTGAGCAGCATGAGTTACGGATTGTCAGCCTGGATGTCCCTACCTCATGGCAGGCGCTGTCAGAGAAAGATCCTTCACAGGCGGGCCCGATCACCCGTGCAGTAATAACCGCCATCAATAACATGCTAATCGACCTGATGGCCGCGATGTCACATAAGGACTGGTTGAGTCGCCGCTAACGGCAAAAGCAGGGAATTGAACGGGCGCATACGTTGGGTAGATACCGGGGAAAACAGGCAGATCAGGAACGACATCAGAAAGTCCTGTACTACCGACAGATTAAGAAACTGAGCATCCGAGAAACAGCAGACGCGACAGGCTACAGTACTTCCCAAGTTTGTCGTATTCAGGCCTTCTATAAAGAAGTTGAGACTGATTAAAAAGCAGCCTTAATGTACAATAATTTTCGATATCCCAACTGACCCCATGAACAATCAATGAGTTAGAGGTGAAAGATGATTTCATACAAAAAAATCATACCTGCTCTTGTCATATTCGCTTTATCTAATGCTGTGGCATATGCGAATGATTTCGACAAATCAAATGAAGCGATGGCAATTTCAGCAATAGGTTTTTCTGGCTCAAATGCTCGTGTTGCACATGATGTTTGTGGGGCAACCAATGAGAAAATTGATAAATATAAAAAACAAATAAAAGACTCATTAACTAGAACATTAAAGTATGAACAGTCAGGATTCGATACGCATTGGGATAATGGTTGGAAAAATGCTGATTTTTTGGTTAAGTCATTAAGTAATGATGAAGCCTATAAAAAAGAATATTGCCGAGAGGTTTTAGATGGAATTAATAATCCTGAAATGAATTAAGGATTATTCCTTATTCGGGGTTCTACGCCGGAACCCCAGATTTTTCCGTCCGCTAAAATTATCCCCGGTTGAGCAGCTTTATACCGTCAGCTCGCAGTGGACCATCAGGGGAAATGTGGCGGTACAGCGTTTGTCGGGTTATCCCAAGCTCCTGGCATAACGTACTGACTTTCGTCTCTGGCCGTCCCATTGATGCCATTGCCAGTCGCAATTTTATTGGCGTCATTTTGTAAGGCCGTCCGCCGTTCCTCCCGTGGGCTCTTGCTGAGGCAAGGCCTGCCGCTGTTCTTTGCGGCGCTGTACGCAGCAGAGACCGACGGCCGCGCGCGACTGGCTCGACACCCGATTAGTCCCGCCCTCTGGTCAAATGCAGGCTGACGTGTACAGCCTGCAGGCAGAGGATTTCGTCTGGCAACCGGTATCGCCCGCCGTCGGCGCCGTTCGCAATGACAATCCCTCACTCATCCTGCCCATCGATACGCCAACGGTCTGAGTGCCGCATTATCCACAGTTTTGGTGGATAACGTGTGTGCAAGGGGCAGTAAAACACTTAGCAGGCGTAAAAAAAAATCGCTCAGAAAATTATTATATTACGCGGCAAAGCGCGATCCGCAGGGGGATAGGGGGTTGCACGCGTTCGCGTTTTGTTTATGCTTTACTGTATAAATATACAGTTTGGTTGTGATTATGCTGAGTAATTCAAGGTTGTATGCTTTTTCACCAGGTGAACCCCTAACGTTACCGCTGTTTGCCGATCGCGTGGCCTGCGGTTTTCCTTCCCCGGCGCAAGACTATGTCGAAGGTCGGCTGGACATCGGCAAGCTGCTGGTGCGGCACCCCAACGCCACCTATTTCGTGCGCGCCAGCGGCGAATCGATGATCGACGGCAATATCCGGGATGGCGATCTGCTGATTGTCGACAGCGCCCTGACGCCGGAGCACGGCAATATCGTGATCGCCGCGGTGGACGGCGAATTCACCGTCAAAAAACTGCAGCGTCACCCCGATGTGCGGCTGTTGCCGATGAACCCCGCCTACGCGCCGATCGTGTTCGACGACGAAGCGCAACTGGAGATCTTCGGCGTGGTGACCTTTATCGTCTACGCGGCCCGGTGACTTCGGCCCTTTTTTTCATTTTTTTTCTGCCCGATCTTTTCGTTGGCGTGACCTCTCTACTGAGTTTCCAGTTCATTACACTCAGGGGAATCCTTCATGGCCATAAAAAACAAGAACGGCGCAGGGCGTACGTTCACATCAGCCAAACGTACCGCCGGGAAGCGGGTCGCTATCGGGGTAGGGTGCGCATTATCGGGCATGCTCACCTCCGCGATGGCGGCGCCCGGTGCGTCGGTGCCACCGGCGGCGGTCGAGCAGTCCGCTATCCTGCCTTTCGCCATTCCCGCCGGTGACCTGGCGCCCGCCTTGCAGACGGCGGCCGCTAAGGCCGGCGTGATAGTGATTTTCACGCCCGAACAGACGCGTGGAAAAAACACCGCGGGCCTGCAGGGGCATTATCGCCTCACCGACGCGTTCGATACGCTGTTGGCGGGCAGCGGATTGCGCGCTCAGCAAACCGCACAGGGATATCGGTTGGTCGACGCCGGGCCGGTTCAGCCGTTGACGATACCGGAACTGTCGGTGGTCGGCGGTTTGTCCGACAGCGTCGCCGCCGGCCGTTCGGTGTTGGATAAAGAAGACATCGAACGCGTGCAGGCTGACAATATCGCCAGTTTGCTTGATCGCTTGCCTGGCGTAGGGATGGCGGGCTCGCCGCGCCCGGGTGGCCAAAGCCTGAATATCTGGGGCATGGGGGACATGGAAGATGTGAAGGTCGTGCTGGACGGGGCGCCGAAGGGATTTGAGAAATATCGGCAGGGCTCGGTATTCATCGAACCCGAACTGCTGAAAAAGGTTGAGGTCGATAAGGGGCCGCACAATCTGTTGAACGGCAATGGCGGCTTTGGCGGGACCATTACGCTGGAGACCAAAGATGCTGGGGACATGCTGCTGCCGGGCGAAGATTTTGGCGGCTTGCTGAAGTACAGCTACCACACCAACGATCGTCAGGGCATTTACAGCGGTGCCTTGTACGGTCGTACGCCGGAAGGATCCGCCGACGGTTTGCTCTACATGAGCAAGCGTGACGGCGGCAACCTGAAGCGGCCGGACGGCACGCGTTTTGCCTATTCTGCCAACGATCAGGCTTCCTACCTGTTAAAAACCAATATTTATCTGAGCGAGGCGCAAACGCTGACGCTGTCGGCGATGCGATCCGATTCCGATGGCTGGCAGCCTTTCGCCGCCAAGCGGGACGATATCGCCGCGCCCAGCCAGGCGGACATCGATAAATATGGCCGGGAAGAAGCGTGGCGCCGCATTCTGGTGTATCGCGACCAGACAGACACCAATTATTCGGTGAAATGGAATCTGGCGCCGGAAGCGCAGCCGTTGCTGAATCTGACGCTGTCTTACGCCTATTCGAAGACCGAGCAGCATGACAAGCGGCCGGATTCCGCTTCAAAGTTCAGCTATCTCGGTACGCTGGGCAATGAAAGTTGGGTGAACTATACCGATCGGCAGTTTGACGTCAGCAATGAAAGCCGTTTCGCCAGCGGTCCGCTGGAGCACAAGCTGTTGCTCGGTGCGCGTTGGCATAAACATCAGCGCGATACCCTGATGTATTACCCTTCGCAGGTGAAAAACGCCAGTTACAACTACGGCTATTTCCAGCCGTACTACATGCCGGCGGGCGAACAGGAAACCCGCAGCGTTTATCTGCAGGATGCGGTCAGCTTCGGCAGCCTGACCGTGACGCCGGGCGTGCGTTACGATCATGTGACCAATACCGGGCAACCGAACCGGGCGCCGCGCTATAACGACAGCGATCCGCTCGTGGGCCATGATTACAGCAGCGTGACCTATACCGGCTGGTCGCCGCATTTGGGCGTGATGTGGAAAGCGACGTCGAATCTGTCCCTGTTTGCCGACGTTAGCCGCACCTGGCGCGCCCCGGTGATCGACGAACAGTACGAAGTACAATACGCCGCTTCCAGCGTGCCCGGTACCAGCCGCGGCCTGCAGGTGGAACGCATGACGGGCGTTCGTCTCGGCGCGGTGCTGGACTTCAACGATGTGTTGATGGCGCGGGACAGCCTGCAGATCCGCACTACGCTGTTCCGCAATCGCGGCAAGGACGAGATTTTCTATCGTCGCGGCGTAGTGTGTGACGCCGCACGGCACGGGGGCCAATGTGGGCAACCGTTGTCGAACTATCGCAACTTGCCGGGCTATACCATTGAGGGCGTGGAGCTCGAATCGTTTTATGACAGCGAAAGCCTGTTCGGCAGCCTGTCGTTCTCCTCGATCCGCGGCAAACGCGACGCTTCACCGCGCGATCCGTGGGGCAACGAAACCTGGATTGCCGAAATTCCACCCGTTACGGCACACGCGATGCTGGGCATGAAAGTGCCGCAGTGGGACATGGCCTTCGGCTGGACCGGCGATTTCGTACGTAAACAGGATCGTTCACCGGCCGACGGCGATCCGATGGCCGTTGTCTGGGCCCTGCCGAAAACCTCGGGTTATGCATTGCACGGCCTGTTCGCCTCGTGGCAGCCCAGCGGCTTGCACGGCTTCGAAGCCCGCGTGGCGGTGGACAACCTGTTCAACCGCGATTATTACCCTTACCTGGGCGAATCGGTGTCCGGCGTAGGGCGCAACATCAAGTTCAGCGTCAGTCAGCGTTTTTGACGATCCTGTCTGCAGGGGTCATTTAGGCCCCTTTTCACGTTTCCTCCCCCGTATTTCCCTACTTTTTCGCCGTTTATAAATCATCAGCAATCGCTTGACACAGAAGTTACAATTTTAAAATAATAATAATTATCATTTTCAATCTCATTATCAATTGGTGTCACCGAATGGCGAGGAAAGAGGCCGCGGCAGCCAACGGGTTTGCTCAACAGCTTTACCTTGAGCATCACAGTTGGCTATGCCATTGGCTGCGACAGAAGGTTGGGTGTGCGCATCACGCCGAAGACCTGGCGCAGGATACTTTCATCAGTATTTTACTGAGCCCGCAGTTGCTCGCCATTCGGCAACCACGCCCCTTCCTGGCGACCGTAGCGCGCCGGCTGGTGGCGAATTATTACCGGCGTAAAACAATCGAAGAGAGCTATCTGCAGGCCTTGAGCGAGTTGCCGGCGATCGAGGCGCCCTCGCCGGAAGTTCGTCAACAAACCCTCGAAATGCTCGAACAGTTGGATCAGGCGTTGGACGGATTGCCGGCGCACGTCCGCGAGGCTTTCCTGTTGGCGCACCTGCAGGGCATGCGTTATTGCGACATCGCTGAACGTTTACGGGTGTCGACCAGCTCGGTGAAACAATATCTGCAGCGCGCTAATTTGCACTGTTTCTTTGCATTGGCGGCGTAACGGCAGGTGCGGAACCCATGATGGAATCGGATATCGATCGGCAGAGCGCGCGAGAGGCCGCCGCGTGGTTAACGCAGCTGATGTCGGAAGAGGCAAGCGACGCGGATAGGGAAAACTGGCGACGTTGGTATCAGGCGAAACCGGAAAATGAACGCGCCTGGCGGCATATCGCCGCGTTTTCATCCCGTTTTTCTCTGCTTAACGGGGCGGCGGCGCAGCGTAGTCTGTCGCAGTTGCCGAACCCGCAACGTCGCCGGTTATTGAGAAGCCTGGCGGCCATCGGCGTGGTGGGGACGGTTGGTGTCGGTTCGGGCGCGCTGCCATGGCGCCCCTGGCTGGCGGATTACTGTACGGCGGTGGGGGAACAGCAAACCGTCGCGTTGGCGGATGGCGCGCAGTTGATGCTGAACACGCAAACGGCGGTCAACGTCAGCCGTCAGCAGGCCACATTGCTGGAAGGCGAAATGATGGTGAATCTGCCGCCGGAAAGCGGTGCGTTGACGGTGAGATTGCCGCAGGGCGAGCTCATGGTGCAGGCTGCTCGCTTCAGCATTCGCCTGTGGGAAACTTACAGTGATATCGCCGTTTATCTTGGCCGGGTCACGATCCTTTCACCGGCGCATCGGAACGCGGTGCTCAACGCCGGTCAGGGCGGCAGGTTAAGCCGGCAAGGCATTGGCGAACCGTATCGCGTGACGCAAGAGCCCGGTTGGCGGCAAGGCATGCTGCTGGCCGACAACATGCGGCTGGACGACTTCCTGATGGAACTGGGGCGTTATCGTCAGGGCGTTATTCGCTGCCGGCCGGAGGTCGCCGGCCTGAGGCTCTCCGGTGCGTTCCCGCTGGCTGACCCCGAGCGCGTCATCGCGGCACTGCCCGGCGCGTTGCCGGTTAGGGTAAATATGCTGTCAAAATACTTCATCACCGTATCCTAAAGTTTTTTACTCTGCCATTAGGGCATTTCCTTTTCTATTGACCTGTTCTTTTTCGTTACCTGCCCGGTGCCGCGTGCCTAAACGACCTTTCTGACATACCCCGACTGCCGTTGACCGCTGCGTACGTTGGTCTGTTTTACGCTTAACCTGAGTACCGTTCCCTATGTTCAATCACAACGTATTATCTGGCGATTTCTCTTTACCCCTTACAGGCGGGCGATGGCGCTGGGCTACCGCCAATGTGTTAGCGTTGGGTCTGCATGGTGCGTTGTGGTTTGGGCTCGGTTATCACCTGATGTCACCGTTGCTGCCCGCTGCACAACCGATGGTGTTGATGATGGTTGCCGAGCCGGCTGAATCGACACCCAACACGGAGCCGATGCCAACCGGCGTGCGCCAGGTGCAGGCGGTGGCGCAACGGCAGGCCAATCGGGAACCGGAGGCGGCGATGCCTCCGCTGATTCATGCACCGCGTGCAACGGAGCGGCAGAGCAAGGCCAAAGGGCAACGGAACGACCCCATCAAACCGAAGACGGAACCGCCGCGCCCAAGGCAAGAAGAACAGGAAAAAATGGCGTCTGCAAACTCAAGAGCATCAAGCACCAGCGCGCCGCCGTCTCTGGATGGAAAGCGTGTTGCCGCGCCGCAAACCAGCGTGGCGTCGCAGCCGAGTCAGGATGCCTCGGTCTGGAGCGGCCTGCTGTTGGCGCATTTGAGCCGTTTCAAACGCTATCCCGCCCTGGCGGTACGCCAGCAGCGCCAGGGTATTGTTCAGGTTGCCGTGACGTTGGATCGACAGGGGAACGTGCTGGGCGTGAAGCTATTGCGATCGAGCGGCGTTGCTTCGCTCGACCGGGAGGCGCTTCAGTTACCGCAGCGCGCTTCTCCACTGCCCGCACCCGGCAACGAGATCGCAGCGGGGCAGGCGGAATTCAGCGTGACCATTCCGATTCGTTTCGATCTGCGTGAAGTTCGCCGTTAATGAAAAACTCGGCTCCAGGTAAACGGAGGGCTGAGTTAAAAGCCAAAGTGCATCAAACGGATAGCAGCGATGAGGTGGTTTCTACTTGATCGTCGCCAGAAAAATACAAATACTGTATGTATGAACAGTAACCTGGTGCCGTTATGAATAACAACCCACTGACGATAACGCCGGTCTGGCCTCTGGCGATGAAGGGGCAGTAGCCATGTTCGCCCTGGTAGATGTCAACAGTTTCTATGCTTCCTGCGAGACCATCTTTCGGCCCGATCTGCGGGGGCGGCCGGTGATTGTACTGTCCAACAACGATGGCTGCGTGATCGCCCGTAGCGCCGAGGCGAAGGCATTGGGCGTGCCGATGGGGGCGCCTTATTTCAAAATCAAAGAGGAGATGCGCCGCCGCAACGTTGCGGTGTTCTCCTCCAACTACGCGCTGTACGCCGACATGTCCCGCCGGGTGATGGACACGCTGGAAGAGATGGCGCCGGCGGTGGAGATTTATTCGCTGGACGAAGCCTTTCTGCGGCTGGACGGCGTGGCGCACTGCGAGGCGCTGGAGCCATTCGGCCAGCGGGTACGTGATCGCATCCGGCGCGAGCTGCATTTGACGGTCGGGGTCGGCATTGCGCCGAGCAAAACGCTGGCCAAGCTGGCCAACTTCGCCGCCAAGAAATGGCGCGGCACCGGCGGCGTGGTGGATTTATCCGATCCGGCGCGCCAGCGCAAACTGCTGGCGTTGCTTCCGGTGGAAGAGGTGTGGGGCGTGGGGCGCCGCCTGACTCGCCAACTGCAGGCGATGGGTATTCACACCGCGCTGCAGCTGGCGGACTGCGATACCCGGCTGGCGCGTAAAACCTTCAGCGTGGTGCTGGAGCGCACGATACGCGAGCTGCGCGGCGAATCGTGCCTGCAGTGGGAAGATGAGGCGGCCGCCAAAGAGCAGATCATCTGTTCCCGCTCGTTCGGCCAGCGGCTGACGCACTACCCGCACATGCGCGAGGCGATCTGCAGCTACGCCGAACGCGCCGCCGAAAAGCTGCGGCAGGAAAAGCGCTATTGCCGCAACGTGTCGGTGTTTATCAAAACCAGCCTGCATTCGGCGGGTGAAGGGTATTACAGCAATATGGGCACCGCCCGGCTGCAAACCCCGAGCAATGACAGCCGCGACATCATCGCCATGGCGGTACGTGCGCTGGAAAGCATCTGGCAGGAGGGGCGACGCTACCTGAAGGGCGGCGTGGTGCTGGGAGATTTCAGCGCCGCCGCCATGGCGCAGATCGATCTGTTCGACGACTGCCCGCCGCGCCGCAACAGCGAGCGGCTGATGGCGACCCTCGATCGCCTGAATCAGGAAGGGCGCGGGCGCGTGTGGTTCGCCGGGCAGGGGATCGTCAAGCCGTGGCAAATGAAGCGCGACATGCTGTCGCCGGCCTACACCACCCGGCTGGCGGACATTCCGGTGGTGCGGCTGGGGGAGCGGGCGCCGTGCTCCGCCGAATCGAAGGAAGAAAAACGCCGCGGGTGACAACCGGCGGCGTGGGTAGGCTGAGTGTTACTTCACCGCCGCCGGATCCGGCTTATCGGGGGCGATGCCATACAGCGCCATGGCGCGGTTGACCTCGCTGCGGGCGATACGGCCTTCGTCAGCCAGCAGTTTCAACGCGGCGAGCGCGATGAAATGGCGGTTGACCTCGAAGAACTCACGCAGCGCCTCGCGGGTGTCCGAGCGACCAAAGCCGTCGGTGCCCAAGGCGATAAAGGTGCGGTCGGGCAAGAACGGTTTGATCTGATCGCCGACGATCTTCATATAGTCCGTCACCACCACCACCGGGCCGGGATGCGCCGCCAGTAGGCTCTGAATATAAGGAACTTTCGGCGGATCTTCCGGATGCAGCAGGTTCCAGCGTTCGGCCGCCATGCCGTTGCGGCGCAGCTCGCTCAGGCTGGTGGCGCTCCAGATATCGCTGGCGACGCCAAAGTCCGCCGCCAACAGCTCCGCCGCCGCCAGCGCCTCGCGCATGATGGCACCGCTGGCGACCAGCTGAGCGCGCGGGCTCTCTTGGTTTGTCGTTTCGCTCTGTTTGAGCAAATAGGCGCCCTGGATAATCCCGTCCTCCACGCCCGCCGGCATCGGCGGCTGCGGGTAGCCCTCGTTGAGCAAGGTGATGTAGTAGTAAATATCCTCTTGTTCAACGAACATCCTGCGCATGCCGCTCTGGACGATCACCGCGAGTTCATAGGCATAGGTCGGATCGTAGGAGACGCAGCTGGGGATCACCGAAGACAGCACGTGGCTGTGGCCGTCGTCATGCTGCAAGCCTTCGCCCATCAGGGTGGTTCTGCCGGAGGTGGCGCCGAGCAGGAAACCCTTGGTGCGTGCGTCGGCCGCCGCCCAGGCGAGATCGCCCACCCGTTGCAGCCCGAACATGGAGTAGAAGATATAGAACGGGATCGTCGCGACATCGTGGTTGCTGTAGGCGGTGCCGGCGGCGATCCAGGTCGATATCGCACCGGATTCGTTGATGCCTTCCTGCAAAATCTGGCCGTCTTTGGCCTCTTTATAGTAGCTGAGCTGCCCGGCGTCTTGCGGGGTATACAGCTGGCCGAGCCAGGAATGGATGCCAATCTGGCGGAACAGGCCTTCCATGCCGAACGTGCGCGACTCGTCCGGCACGATGGGCACGATCAGTTTGCCGATGTTGACGTCTTTGAGCAGCGTGCCGAGGATATTAACGAAAGCCATGGTGGTCGACATGTTGCGTTCGCCGCTGCCCTTCAGGAGGCCGTCGAAGCGCGATAGTTCCGGTATCGCCAGCGGAGCGGATTGGCCGAAGCGGGCAGGGATGTAGCCGCCCAGCGCGGTGCGCGTCGCGGTGATGTACTTCGCCGCCGCGCTGTCGGGTTCGGGCTTCAGGTAAGGGATCTCTGCCAGTTGGGCGTCGGAGATGGTCAGCCCTAAACGGTCGCGGAAGGCTTTCACCGCATCCTGGCTCATTTTTTTCAGCTGGTGGTTGATGTTCTGCCCTTCACCGGCTTCCCCCATGCCAAACCCTTTGACGGTTTTGGCCAGCACCACCGTCGGCCTGCCCGGGGTATGCACCGCCTGATGGTAGGCGGCGTACACCTTTTGCGGATCGTGGCCGCCGCGGTGCAGCGCCCAGATCTCATCGTCGCTCAGGTCGGCGACCAGCTCGAGCAATTCCGGATACTTGCCGAAGAAGTGCTCCCGCACATAGGCGCCGCTTTGCGACTTGAAGGTTTGGTAATCGCCGTCGACGCACTCCATCATGCGTTGCATCAGCAGCCCGGAGCGGTCTTTTTGCAGCAGTTTGTCCCAGCCGCTGCCCCAGATCACCTTGATCACCTGCCAGCCGGCGGCTTTGAAGGTGCCTTCCAGCTCCTGAATAATCTTGCCGTTGCCGCGCACGGGGCCATCCAGCCGTTGCAGGTTGCAGTTCACGACGAAGATCAGGTTATCGAGTTTTTCTCGCCCGCCCAGCGCAATCGCCGCCAGCGATTCCGGCTGATCCATCTCGCCGTCGCCGAGAAACGCCCACACCTTTCTCCCCTGGTGCGGTTTCAACTCGCGGTATTCCAGATAGCGCATGTAGCGCGCCTGGTAGGCGGCGGTCAGCGGCCCCAGCCCCATCGAAACGGTGGGATATTGCCAGAAATCCGGCATCAGCCGCGGGTGCGGGTAGGAGGAGAGGCCGCGGCGCGCGGATTCGCGGCGAAAGTTGTCGAGCAGCTCCTCGTCGATGCGGCCTTCGAGATAGGCGCGGCCATAAATGCCGGGGGCGGAATGGCCCTGGATATACACCATGTCGCCGGCGAAATCATCGGTGCGCCCACGGAAGAAGTGCGTGAACCCCACATCGTAAAGCACCGCGGCCGATTGGTAGGTGGCGATATGCCCGCCGACGTTGGAATGTTTGCCGGCACGCAGCACCATCGCCATGGCGTTCCAGCGAATAAACGCATTGATGCGCGCTTCAGCGGCCAGATCGCCGGGATACGTCGGTTGCTTATAGGCCGGGATCGTATTCACGTAGGGCGTGGTGACCATGCTGAAGAAATCACCGTGTTTTCGCTGATCGGCTTCGGCCATTCTTTCCAACAAAAAATGCGCGCGTTCACGGCCGTCGATGTCAGTGACACCTTCAAATGCCTCAAGCCATTCAGCCGTCTCTTGTGGGTCAAGATCTGCTTTTACCGCGGGTTGGTTCATAAAAGCTCCAAATGTACTTACCTGATAAGGCGCTGAGCGATACAGGGATTCAGTGAATTGCAAATGCAAGAGTTGCAAATGCAATAATAGCGAAAGCCACTCTATCCCTTTACAATTGCAATTGCAACTCACCGGTTTTGACGAGAAAAATGACATGACAGATAAACAACCCGACCTGTGGTTCTCCTTTGTGCGCGCGCATCGGGCGATGATCAGAAAGATAGAGGCGAAGTTGTCGGAAGCGGGGCTGCCGGTTTACGCCTGGTATGACGTGTTATGGGGATTGGAAAGCGGGGAAAACGGCACACGCCGCATGCATGAG
This sequence comes from Serratia sp. PL7, assembly GCF_945957435.1. Classification (NCBI taxonomy): domain Bacteria; kingdom Pseudomonadati; phylum Pseudomonadota; class Gammaproteobacteria; order Enterobacterales; family Yersiniaceae; genus Serratia; species Serratia sp. PL7. Next base: position 564,753 of record NZ_CAMFLB010000001.1, read on the forward strand.
CTGGCGGACGTGTTGGTGATTGAGCGTTACAACCTGACCCGCCTGATGGATCGCCTGGAAAAAGAGCGGCTGGTCACGCGTTTTCGATCGGATGACGATCGCCGGGCCTCCTTCGCGACTATCACCGAGGAAGGCAAGGCCCTGCGGAAAAAGATGTGGGAGATCTACCGTTCGGTGGTCAACACCCACTTTCTCAACCAGTTCAGCGAAGAAGAGGTCGCACGCTTCTCCGACGCGTTGAACAATGCGATGCAGCTGGCCAGAGAGTGATCAGGCATCGGGCGTGATGTGCAGAACGCGCAGCGCATCGGCGATCAGCGCCGAAGGGATTTTCTGCTCGTCGGCCAGCAGTTTAAGGGCGCAGAGCGCAATCCATTCCGCCTGCGGGTAGTGGATTTCGCCGCGCACCCGTGAATCTGAGCCCACCGCGGCAAAGCGCGCGGGAATGAATCGCCTGAGCTGATTGGCAATCAGGTGCGAGTAGTCGGTAACGGCGACGACGGGGGTATTCCCGGTACCCAGGCACGTTTTCAGATGGCATTCGCCGCCGCTGTCCTGGCGCTGCATGTCGGCGAGTTCGGCGTCCTGCGCCAACCGCGTGTAGCTGGGGCAACTCCAGATTTCAGACGCAATCCCCCAGTTTTTCAACACCTTGGCCGCCTGCTGAACGCGGGCGAGCGCTCGGCCAGCGCCGCACAGACGAACCTGCAACGGCGAGTCTGCCGCGGCGGCGACACGATACATTCCCTTGAACGCCTGTTCTGCGACAAACGGTTCCCCTGAAGAGAGGGGGCCATTGTCTGCGTTGGTCGCGAGATACACCATCTTCCTCGTTCCCTCCAGATAGAGCGCGTGGAGGGCGTGATGGAGTATCGCGCCGGTTTCTCGGGCATTGGCCGGATCGAAAGGCAACCAGCCCGGCATGGCCGTGAGCTGAAGCGGGAACCAGGCCTGAACGCCTTTCGGCAAATCGGCACTGCCAGTATCCGCATCGCTGATGAAAATCCCTTTACGATTGGTTTCCGGCTCAAGCCCGCGAAGCATGTCCACCGAGGGCGTGTTGACGAAGTAAAACAGCGGCTTCTCATAACGCTCTGATTGATGGCCAAACCAGAGCGGCCAGGCGGTGGCGTAGTGGGAACTCGGTGGCTCGGTGCGCCTTCTGCCGTCGATAAGCCAGATGTCGCCGCTGGCGTTAAGTTCGTCCAGCGTTTGCGCCGTCCAGGCGCTGGAAGAAGGGCGCGAGGCGCCGGCTTTTTGACTGACGGAGGTCATCTTGCGGATACAGGCTTCGGCCAGGGTTTGGGTTCTGGCCGAAGCGGCGGGCAGTGTTATACGTTGAGGCGACATGCGGAGTACCCTTTTTTAGTTGCAAGTGCGATGATTGTAATTGCAATTCATGACGTATGCCAATGACTTCTGAACAGGCCGCCGCCGTCCAGGCGTGACCTGCGGCGGTATATTCAGGTTCTGCGGAAGGGAGCCTATTTGTTTCACCGACCAGACAGCCGTCATCCGTTGTCCTTATTTCTGCGGTTTTTTATAAATGGCGGGCAGCTAAAAACGGTTTGCCAATATTACTCAGGCACGCGTTAGTGAACGCTAAACGAGGATATCGGCATCTTAAAAATAAAACGAAATAAGGATGAAAGCATATGCCTGGATTTAATTATGGTGGCAAAGGGGATGGGACTAATTGGAGTTCTGAACGCGGTACGGGCCCAGAGCCGGGGGGCGGCGATAAAGGCCATTCCGGCGATCGCGATCGCGGCGGCGCCGGCGTTGGCAACAGCCCGGAACAGCAACAGATAGCGGCGATCCAAAACGATCCGGCGCTGCGCATGAAGCTGGCGGCGGTGATTAAGGCGGCGCGCAGAATTAACCCGGATGCGAAATTGCATATTGAAAGCGTCAGCCCATCCGGCACGCTGAGCCTTTCCGCCACCGGTTTGACGGCCGATCAGGCGAAGCACATTGGCCTGGGGGGACTGGTTATGGGGGTCAACGCCAAGGGGGTGACAGTGGCGATCGGGGATATCGAAACCGGCCATGCGCGCAAGCCCTCAACGCCTGGCAAAGGCGGCAACAATGGCCTGAATGCCGGGCAGATCGGCGCCTCTTCGTTAGGCAGTTTCGTGACAGACTCGCATCGCGATCGGCCCGTCAGCGGCTGGCATGGCAACGGCAAAACCGGCGAATTCTCGACGACCCGCACGACCGGGAGTTACTACGGTTTTCATCATTTGAAGGTGGAAAAGCAAGACGGAGTGGCGACCTACAGCCTCTACTATAAGGCCAATAAGAACCGGCCCGCGTTTATCGCCGTGGTGAGAGGGGATAACCTGAATGCCATGGAGGTGAAATATGCCAACGGCAAGCCGGTAAAATCGCCCGGCTCGGTAAAAACGATCGTTAAGGACTTCGTCGAATATCAAAATGCGGAATTAAAAGCCATCAAGGATGGCGTCAGCCTGGCCGCAGGTATCAATAAAGATATCGCGGAAAAGATCGGCGCGAAATACGCCAAACTCGCCAAGGATTTGGAGGCGGGAATTCAAGGAAAATATATCCGCAACGTGCAAGATGCGGAGAAAACCTACGAGCAATTGACGAAGGGCCTGAACAAAAAGCTCAAGGCGCAGGACAAAGCGGCGATTGTCGCCTGGCTGAAAATGATCGATGCGGAACAGTATGCCCGCAATGCGCGGGTATTGGGCAAGGTCTTCACTGGGGTGGACTGGGCGATCAAGGGCGCGGATCTGGTAAACGCTGCGATTGAAGGTTTCTCTACCGGCAACTGGAAAGCGTTCCGCAACCAGCTCGAAGCGCTCGGGTTGTCGATCGGCGCAGGGTATACGCTCTCCGTTATCGCCGCGTTTTTCGCGCCGACGCTGGTGTCGTCGACGGTGGGCATTTTCGCCTTCGCTTACCTGTTTGGCTGGGCCACCAGCTATATCGATGCGGCCCTTGCAGGAGAACTGGAAAAATTCATCCTCGAGATGTAACAAGCTCATGACAGAAGAGGGGGCATGCCCCCTCTTTTATGGGGTATGAACGCGCCCTGAACAATGCATTAGCATGTCTCATGTAGTTCTTAAGTTGATGATTTTTATCTGTGTAGTTCGTCTTATGTAGCCATCTCCCCGTCATCGGATAATTTCATTATTTTTCTTCCTGTTATGTGATTTTCTTCACGTAAAACACTATTTATCATCCTTTATTCATTAGTGATATTTACATATAACAATTGTTCTCCTAGTTTGTTCATGGTTATTAACATTCGGATTAATGTTCTGTTGGAGTATGGATATGTTGACAGGAAAGTGGGTGCCTCTGCCCTTTATCCTTGTGGTTTCCTTATTGGCTGGGTGTATTGAAGTGGATATGTCCGTTCCCAGCTTTCCGGATATGGCTGCCAGTTTCGGTGTTTCTGAAGGGCATATTCAGCGTACGATCACCTATAACTTCTTGGGATTTGTGTTTGGCGCGTTGATTTATGGCCCACTGTCAGAGTCGATTGGTCGACGCAAAACCATGTTGATCGGTGGGGCTATCATGCTGTTAGGTGCTCTGGGATGTACCTACGCCACTTCAATCGATCTTTTGATGTTGTCCCGCTTTATTCAGGGGTTGGGGGCTTGCACGCCGGTGGTAGTGGCTTACGCGATCATCGCAGACCGTTATCAAGGGGCGGCCATGTACAGCATGATCGGTCTGGTTAATGCCTGTATCTCGATTTTCATGTCGCTAGCGCCAATCGCCGGTGGTTGGATTAATGAGCATTGGGGGTGGAGAGGAAACTATGCGGTTGTCGCGGTGATCACCGCAGCGGCGGTACTGCTGGAATTGTTGTTCCTGCCGGAGACGAAGAAAGAAAAAACGCCATTCGATCTCAAAGCCATTGTGGGAAGCTATGCCCGGCTGACGGCGAGTTTCCAATTCATGCGATTATCGTTGATTCCTTCACTTTTCTTTGCTGCTTATATGGTATTCATAGCCTCCAGCGCTTTTCTTTACCGTGAAACCTTTGCGTTCTCGCTGTCGGCATTTGTCGTTCACTTTTTTATTATCGTGGCGTCATTTTCAATCCCTAGCCTCTTTTCCGCCCGTATTATCGCCGCGTTTGGTGGCGATCGGCGCGCTGAGAAAATCGGTATGGCGTTAGCCATCGTCAGCATTCTCGCTCTACTGACGGCGACAACGCCTTGGGCTATTACCCTGCTGATGAGCCTGTTCTGCTTCGGTTTTTCTATCTGCTATCCGACGCTGTTCGCACGTTCCATGAGTGTCTACCCGGAAATTTATGGTGTGGCGGCCTCCTATATCATGAGCATGCGCTCGCTGCTGGTTGTGGCTATCACGGGGATGGCCAGCTACGTCTTTATCGGGCGGCCGGAGGAAATGAGCTATGTGATGGCGAGTGTGATAGGCGTTGTCGTGTTGTTGTCTATGTTGAGTATCGTGGCATCCCCAAGCAAAGCTGAAGAATAAATAATCGTTTTCGCGTGACCCCCGGCTAAATATTTATATTTGGCCGGGATCGGCATGACTTTTTTAAATACATGTATTCCTTCATCTGGAGAATATCTATGGAAAACGAAACCATGGTTTCGAAGGGCGGTTTGTCTGCCGCCTATACTGATAAATGGGAACAGCGCGCATCAATAAGAACCCGCCCCGGTAAATTTATCGACTTTACTATTCCTGGCGCATTTTTCCCCGAGGAGAATCAGCCGATATTTTTGGCTGACATGATGAGCGGCATGGACAATGAGAGGAAGTCAAAAATACTTACTCAGTCATTGTTTAAATACCTCAATGATATCGTTAATCTTGAGATCAAACTCATTAACTCAGCATGCAATAAAATTATCTACGGCGATCTCGCTGTCAAATTTGACGAACAGATTAAATTGAATGCCTATACCGTCATCATCGATGAGTATTACCATGTTTATATCGCCAGACATATGATCAATCAACTTAGAGAGCATGATGCCGATCTCGGTGCGCTGAGTTACCCGGATTCTGACGCCTATGTTGCCGTTACAGAGGTGATGAAACGGTTACCTGAGCGCTGCCATGACATTTTCGAGATCATTGCGGTGTGCATTTTTGAAACGACCCTGGTGAGAGAGCTGGTGGAGTTCTTTAATAGTGACGGCGTTCATCCATCGATTAAATACTATGTTAATGACCATATGAACGATGAGTCCAGACACTATATTTTCTTTCTCGAATTACTTGGCTATATCTGGACGAGGTTGGATGAAAACGATCAGGCGATGATCGGCGGGCAGATCGCTGATTTCGTAAAAATGTATTTGAATGTTGAATCAGAGAAACAGTTTAACATTGAGCTGTTATCGAAGATAACTCATGATTGCGAAGCCAGCCGGGAGTCAATCAATAAGGTTTATCGCGGTTTTGAAGTGACGCCTGATGTCCCCATTGTTAAAAACGTGCTAATGGCTTTGAAACGAACCGGCATTCTGAATTCGCCGATAGTGCGCCAGGGATTCGAAAATATTGGTTGGATAATTTAATCATGGAGATGGGTATGGATAGTTTCGCCTCGCATAAAACACATTCTAAACTGGCCTATTTGACTGAAACAAAGATGTTGGCCGATGAAATAAAAGCGCGTTTACGGAATAGCAATTCGCTTATTCTTCCATTAGAGAGAAATCTTGAACTGGTCGATCAATTGACGGAGTTTGAGCTTGGTCGTTTCCTCCTGCATAACCGCGGCCTCAATGGCTACTGGACGTCTTACATTTTCCAGCATCCCGCCGGAAAACCCGCCGAACATGTTTTGGAAGACTGGCTTCTGAATCGCTCGTTGCTGTGCCGGGCGCGCGAGCGTTACTACCGTTATCAGACCTTGCTGGCTGAGTTGATTACGCAGGCGGAGACGCTGGCTTCAATCCCGTGCGGGGTGATGGATGATTTATTGGATTTGGATTACAGCGGCCATGGCGCGGTGCAATTGACCGGCATTGATCTTGACCCGGAGTCACTTTATCACGCCAACGAAAAGGCCAAGCGCGTTGGCATGGCGAACCGTTGCCGATTCTCGCAGCAGAATGCCTGGGAGTTAAAAGAAAAAAACGCTTTCGATGTGATTACCAGTAACGGCCTGAATATGTATGAGTCTGACCCGGACAGGCTGGTGGCTTTGTATCGTCGGTTCTTCGAGGCATTAAAACCAGGGGGAACCTTGTTGCTCAGTTTCCTCACGCCACCGCCGGAAAAGAACGCGCCCACCGGTGAGTGGGATAAATATGAAACGCCAATGGCGGACCTTTTGCAGGAGTTTGCGATCTTTGGCGACATTATTCAGGCTACCTACCTTAATTTCACTTCAGAAGCAGAGATCAGGCAACAGATAACCCAGGCAGGGTTCACGGTTAAAGATATCAACTACAGCTCACGCGGCGTGTTGCCGATCCTCGTGGCGGTAAAACCCTGATAACCCAAAAGAGTAATATCCATGAAGATTCTGAACATTCTTGTCAACCACACCGTAGAACCGTTGCGCAGCCATATTGTCCGTTACTTGCTGGATGCCGGCCACTTTGTCTACTTAATCGGTCTGAGCGACGCTGAGCGAACGCGCTGGACAGGTTCGCAGCACAACCTCTTTTGCTATTCCGACGTTGGCGATCAGCGTATCGACTATGAGCTCTGTCTCGAAGAAAGCGCCTCGGTGAGAGGCCCCATCGTCCGGTTAGCCGTTTTCGCCGATCGACAAAATGTGTTGTTCCAGATTCATGCTGAAGAAGACGGGAATATCAGGGCGTTAGCTGAGCGTGAGCTGCCGTGGCGGGAAGCCCGCCGAGCGTTGTCGCAGACGGTGTTGGGCGAGTTGTTCATCGATGGCGTGGTCATGCTCAGCCGTGAGGCGAAAGATCTGGATATTGCTCTGCCTGAAGGGCCAAACCGAGTTACGGATTGGCTGGTTGCCCAGCAGAGGGTACAGCAAGAGCAGCGAGCGCTGGAAAACGATGAACCGCGTTATGGCTGCTTCAACCTGAGGGATGAAGTGTCTGCCGTTAACGATGCTGCAGTGGTTCAACGGACCATCGATGGCGTTGCGCAGCCGCAACAGGCTTTGCTGTTGGCTTTCCAGTTGCAGTTTCTGCTCAACGCACGGCGGCCTGGGCTTTATGCTCTGCAATTGCAAGATAGGCAACGCAGCAGCAAAGTATTACGGTTACTCAACGGAACGGAAACATACGCCGAGCTCTCTCCTTGGTTAGTGCGGGTACTGCAGGGGGACCCGGCGAACCCATTCTACGAATCCCATCATGACGGCCGTTTTTTATCTGTGGTTGGTGTAGATGTCATCATGGATGAGGGGGATGTCGACGCGGCAGCGGCCCCGATCAGGATCGTATGGAACAGCACGCGCTGTACGCTCAGTTTGCAATTTTACGGCGAAAACCCCTTTTTCGACGTTGTAGCCGCAAATATCGATGAGTTTATGGCGGCGCTCGCCACATTCATGCGTAATGAAGGGGATATAGATGCGTTGACCGGCGTGTCTGAAAATAGCTACCAACGTTATTATGCGAAAATTAATACCACGCAATGTGAATATCCGAGACAGACTATCGTCGGGATGTTTGAACAACAGGCAAGGGCGCTTAACGATCACCCTGCAGTGATAACGAAAAATGAAACGCTCAGTTATCGAATGCTGCAGCAACAGGCCAGTCGCCTGGCCGACTATCTGCAACGGCAATATGGGGTAGCGGCAGGCGACAAAATTGCCTTGATGATGCCGCGTGAGGCGGAGTTGGCAGTATGCCTGATGGCCGTGCTTAAGCTGGGATGCGCCTATATTCCGATCGACAAAAATGCGCCCGTAGTGAGGACCTATTCTATTTTGGCCGATGCCCAGCCGGCGTTAATCATCGGTGCGCATGCTCAGTCAGCTGGCAGCCTGCCGCAAGGGCTGAGTTATTTGGATTGGCGTGAATATGCCGCTTCTCCTTTCGCTGGGGCCGACGGTTGCAACGAATTCCCCTCCCAGGCTGAGGCTTCAGCATTGGCCTATATTATTTACACCTCGGGAACGACAGGTAAGCCTAAAGGGGTTGCCGTAGAACATCGCAGCTTTGTGAATATCGCCAGCGATATTTCTCGACGCATGTCTGTGACGCATCAGGATCGTTTTCTGGCGATCACGACGTTGGCATTTGATATTTCAACTCTGGAAATATTTATGCCGCTCATGTTTGGCGCCACGGTGGTATTAACCGACCAGAAGACGTTGTTGGCGAATAATGACTTGCCGCACTTTATCGCGAGTCATTCCGTGAGCCTGATGCAGGGGACGCCTTCTTTTTGGCATCAGGTCGCGCAGCAATATGCCGAGACAACGCTACCCGTTCGGGCATTGTGCGGTGGGGAAGCGGTGCCGCATGCGGTGGCGCGTTGGTTGTCAGAAAACACCGAGCGTGCGTGGAATGTGTATGGGCCAACCGAAACGACGGTTTGGTCTACCGCGGATGAACTGTTGCCTGGGGTTGATAGCGTCACCATTGGGCGCCCGCTGGCGAATACCCAGTGCTTTATCTTGGACGAACGGCGGCGTTTACTTCCTCCCGGCGTGATCGGGGAAATGTATATTTCGGGGTTGGGTGTTGCGCGCGGTTACTACGGCAATGCGCGTCAGACGCAAGCAAGCTTTTTGCCGAACATATGTTCCAGCACGCCGTCAGCCTGGTTCGGTCGCATCATGTACAAGACGGGCGATCGCGTGCGTTGTTTGCCCGACGGCAGATTTGAATACCTCAGCCGATGGGATAACCAGATAAAATTGCGGGGACATCGGATCGAACTGGGTGAAATAGAGTCGGTTTTGCGAACCTACCCAGGGATGCAGCAGGTTGTTGTAAATTTACAGCCGGCCAAGGAAGAACAACAGGCGTTCCTGGTTGCCTATTATCAGGCCAAATCGCCGGTGGCACGCCAGCAACTGCAGGATTATCTGGTGACGCTGCTTCCGGACTACATGCTCCCCAGCGCTTATATGTACCTGCCTGAGATCCCCTTGAATATGAATGGCAAAGTGGATCGTAAAGCCTTGCCGCAGGTACAAGCGCAAGATAAAGCGCATTACGTAGCGCCGGGAAACGAGTTCCAGCGATGCCTGTGCCAGCTATTCCAGGATGTATTGGGGAGCGAAAGCGGACGAATCGGCATTACCGACGACTTTTTTGCTTTGGGAGGCAACAGCCTGTCGGCCATTCGCTTGGTAAATCGCATAAACGGTACGCTTCAGTGCGATCTGAAAGTTAAAGATATTTTCGAAAGAAAAAATGTGGCCAGGTTAACGCCATTGGTGGCCGCCGGGCGCGGCAGTTTTCTTTACCAAGACTACCAGATTGCACAATGTGATGAGACCCATCTGTACCATCCTTTCCCGCTGAATAATGTTCAGCAATCTTATTATCTGGGACGAATGAAAAGTTTCGATCTCAGCGAGGTCTCTACCCATATTTATAATGAATTTGTTTTCGACCATATTGATCACGAAAAATTGGAGCGTGCCTATAATCAACTTATTGCACGCCATCCTGCGTTGCGCACCGTATTTGAAGAGGGAGAACAGCGATTTTTAAGTGCGGCAGCGCATTACAAAATAGGCTACCACCCCCTGAGAAATGAAGACGAGCTATTGGCTTTGCGCGCCGAGTACTCGCACAAGGTTTACAAACCGGATTGTTATCCGCTGTTCGATATTTTCCTGAGCGAGTATCAAGGGAAATACCTTCTGCATGTCAGCTTTGATGCCATTATCATTGACATGACCAGTTTTGAAATATTATTCGGCGAGTGGATTGCGTTATATCACGACGAAAATCTGGCGCTGCCGCCGCTGGATATCAGCTACCGCGATTATCAGCTGCAGTACGAGCGCCTGCGCGGCAGCGCATTATTTGAGCGGGCGCAGCAATATTGGCTGCAGAAAATCGATGATTATACGCTGGAGGTCGGATTGCCGCTGGCCGCGCATCCCGCCAGGATCGATAAGCCGAGCTTCCGGCGTTTGTCTGCGACGATACCCATGTCGAGTTGGCAAAAGATCGTCGACAAATGCCAGCGCTTCAATATTAGTCCGACCGCTCTGATCCTTGAGCTCTACAGCAGAACGTTATGTTATTGGTCTGGTCAAGAGAGCCTTTGCCTTAATTTAACGCTGTTCAACCGTTTGCCGTTACATTCTCAGGTCGAGCAAATTATTGGCGATTTTACCGTTTTAAGCCTGTTCAATTACCAACGTCAAAATGGCGTTGCGATGAGCGAACAGCTATCGGCTATCCACCGCACCTTGCTTAATGACGTCGATAATAATTTATTTGACGGCATTGACGTACAGCGTTTGTTGAAACAGCGGCGGAATCTGCCCGCCAATACGGTTATCGCGCCGGTGGTGCTGACCAGCGTGCTTGGCATGAACAATAAAGCGAGCATGTTTGAATTGCCGCTTAATGAAGGATATCGCGGCGTTCAATACGCAATCTCCCAAACGTCTCAGGTGTGGCTCGACCATAAAGCCTACGAAAACGATGAAGGGTTCGTTGCCGAGTGGGATTATGTCGAACAATTGTTTGATGAGAAAACCATCAAGGCCATGCACGAAGGCTATTGTTCTCTGATTCGATGGGTGGCAGAACACGATTGGGAAACCATGTCATTCCCGCAGCCTGAACTGCCGGCGGAACATGCGGAAGCGGTCATGCGCTGGAATGCCACGCAAAGTACGGTGTCGGAGCAAACGCTGCACGGGTTGTTCCTTTCCAGTCTGGAAACGCCGCAAACGGCCGAGCGCATTGCGGTGATCGAAACCGAAGGCGAACGCCACTTTACCTACGCCAGGCTGGAACAGGACAGCAACACGCTGGGGCGTGCGCTATTGCGGCATACCAAGGGCGAAAAGGGACGTATTACCGCTATTCTGCTGGAGAAAGGGTATGCGCAGGCCGTCTCAACCCTTGGGATCATGAGAAGCGGCGGCGCTTATCTGCCGTTGCACATCGAATGGCCATGGGAGCGCATACGCGACATTCTGCAGCAAGCCCGGTGCGATATCTTGCTGCTCTCTGCTCAGCAGCGTCATGACCTGGCACATGAGCTGTCGGCGTTGCCTTCGGATATCACGATTTTGGTGTTCGACGAGATAGTGGCGCCGGCGCAGGAACGTGCGTCGACGGAGGTTGCCTGGCCGATCGTCAGGGCTGACGATCTGGCCTACATTATTTTTACCTCTGGCTCTACCGGTAAACCGAAAGGGGTAGCGATCGATCACCAGGGGGCGGTCAATACCATCCTGGCTGTTAACCAACGTTGGTCGGTCGGTCGGGAAGACCGGATACTGGCGCTGTCCGAGCTGAGCTTTGATCTGTCCGTTTACGATCTGTTTGGCTTGTTGGCCGTGGGGGGCGGTGTGGTGATCCCTTCCCAGCGTGAGACCAAAGCGCCGCAAGCTTGGGTGGCCGCGCTGCGCCGACATGACGTGACCCTCTGGAACTCGGTGCCGCAATTAGCGGGCCTGCTGGTTGACGAAGTCGAACCTGCGACGCAGGCGCTAACCCGGTTACGGCTGTTCCTGTTGAGCGGCGATTGGTTGCCGCTCAATTTGCCTCATCGCCTGAAAACCCAATCGCCAGACAGCAAGATGGTGAGCCTGGGGGGCGCGACGGAGGGCAGCATCTGGTCCATTTGGCATGAAATCGATCGGGTAGACGCGAGGTGGAAAAGCATTCCTTATGGCGTCGCCATGCCGAATCAACAGATGTGGGTGCTGGATGAGTGGGGGAGTGCTTGTCCTTTCGGCGTAACCGGAGAAATACATATCGGTGGGCTCGGCGTTGCTCAGGGATATTGGCAGGCTGAAACGCTGACTCGAGAACGCTTCATTTATCATCCAACCTATGGACGCCTGTACAAAACCGGCGATCTGGGCCGCTGGTCGGCGGAAGGCTATATCGAGTTCCTCGGCCGAAGAGATGCCCAGGTCAAGCTTAACGGTTATCGCGTGGAGCTGGAGGATATCGAGAATAACTTGAGCCAATTACCTGGGATCCGGCAGACGATCGTGCGGCTCAGCGAGGGTGACCTCATGGCTTACGTTGTTCCCGAGGCGCAACAGCCGGTGCCGCTCTATTTTGCTAACCGCGACGCATTCGTGCTTTCGCTGCCGGCGTTACGTCAAGATCTGCAACCTTCGCGAGCGATACCCTATCCGCTGGATGAAGCGGTTTACCGTGCCCGCAAGAGCACTCGCCAGTTTACCGCGGAGGCGTTATCCGCCGAAACCATCAGCAGTCTGTACGAAGCGCTGCCGGGGTGGTTGACGCAACAGATGGCGCAAGAGGGAAGCGCGCTGCCGCCTGCGTCTTTGGCCGGGCTGTTGGCCGTATGCGCCGCTTTCCGTTCGCCGCAGCGCGCGTTGCCAAAATATCGCTATCCTTCGGCCAGCAGCCTCTATGCGGTGCAAGTGTATCTCGGGCTCCCGGCGGCGATGGGAGAATATGCCGCGGGTTATTACTACTACCATCCGCTGGAACAGCATTTGTACCAGGCAGAAGCGTCGGGAGAACACACCGGGCCTTATCTGGACTTGGTGGTTCGGTGGGAAACCATCACCGCGTTATATGCCGAGCGCGCATTCGCTTTGGCGCAGATAGAAGTCGGCCACATGTTGGCCTTGCTGACTGAGCATCTCCAGTCTTTGGGCGTCGCTTATTACGTCAAGCCCGCTGACGCCGTTTCACCTGACGAGGGTGCATTAGCGTGTCGGATCCACCTCGGCGTTTGCGCCGTCACTTCACCACCGCAAGTCAGCGTCGATTTCAGCGTGATGGAAAACGAGGGGGGAACCTATGTCGCTCGCGCGTCAGGGCGACACTATTGCCTCGGTGAGACCTCCGTGCTGGCCGAATCATCAGACGTGTACGGGGTGTTGCAGTCGTCTCAGGTGTTGTTGCAGGCCCATGGCGCTAAGAACGCGTGCCATTATCAGGCCAGTGGCTGGATGATGCAGCGATTTGGCGCGCTCGCCGCCCAGCGGCGAATTGGCGGCTGCATTCTTGGCGTCACGCCGGCCGAGGACACGTTGTGCAGCATGGCGATAGGGTATGCGCGGGCCGAGGATGAACCGGTCTTTGACGTTCCTGCGCTCACTGTCTCGATGACCCAGGCGATCAGACGGCATTTGGCGCGTCGTTTGCCGGACTATATGTTGCCGCAGCACGTTACTTTGATCCCGGAAATCCCCTTGTCTAACAACGGTAAGGTCGATACATCACGCTTGCCGAAAGTCGTCAAGCACAGCGAATGTCTGGCTCCGCGCAGCGATGATGAGATACGGATGCGCCGACTTTGGGCGGAGCTTCTGGACAAGCGTGAAGAGCGAATCGGTTGTGACCAAAGCTTCTTCACTCAAGGGGGGAATTCGCTTCTGGCTATGCGACTGGTACGCAAGATCAACCTCGCGACGGGAACCGAGATGCGTCTGGAAGACCTCTACAACAACAATACGATTCAGGAAATGGCGGCGTGGGTCGCCGGGCAACCTTGTGGCAACGGCAGAGAAGAAGGGGCGCTGTAATGATGTTGACGGATTTATTGAACAACCTGAAAAAAAATAACATTTTATTGTGGGCTAAAGCGGACGATCGGTTGGGTTTTTCTGTCGACAAGGATATCGGCTTTGATGCCGATCTGAAGGCTGAAGTGGCGGCACGCAAAGACGAATTGTTGGCGCTGTTACAGGACAATGGCGTGACCAGCGAACAATTCGCGAAGGAAACGTCTTTTCTGAGGCTACCGCCAAGTAGCTGGCCACTTGCGCTGGACTCAATTCAGCAAGGCATGTATCTGCAAAGCGACATCGACGGCTTGCCGTATACCTATACGGTACCGTTGTTCATTGGATTGCCGCAGGTGGATATCGCGCGGTTGCGAAACGCGCTGCAAACCTTTTTACGGCATCAGCCCCTGTTGCGTCAGTCGATTGATAGCGATATGAAGCGCGTTTTTCTGGCGCCTGAGCAGTTTGCACTGGAAGTAGAAAGGATTTCCTGGTCCGAGCTGGAAAGTAAGAAACGGGCGTTGGCACAACAAACCTTCCCTATGCCGGAAGGGCAGTTTGCGCGCTTTGTGCTGCTGGTGCGGGCTGAGACGCAAGAGGCCGTTTTGGCGTGCGTTCACCATCATATGCTGTCTGATGCCCCTTCCGTCCAGCATTTTGCTCATCAACTGTTGAGTGCGTACGCCACACCGTCTGTATCTGCGCAGCCTGAAGCGGGGTACCTGGATTACTCCGCATATCAACAGTGGCGGGTGCGGCAAGATGATGTTCAGGCGTTCAGAACATCGTTGGCCGCCCGTTTGAATCAGGCGGAACCGCCGGCATTGCGACAGCGCCATCTCTCTGGCGTGGAGAATCGTGCCTTTGCCGTGCAGGCAGGATTGACGTCGGAGGTTGTCGAGCGTTTGACGCAGGCATGCGGCGAACGGGGACTGACGCTCTATTCTCTGTTGTTTACGACGTTCGCCCATGTATTACGGACCTTTAGCGGCCAGGACAGCGATTTCCCTATTGGACTGACAGTGATGAATCGCCCCGAGGCGTTCAGCCGCGCCATTGGGCCGTTTATCAGCACCCTGCCGGTTATCGCCGCATTGCGCGCAGACCAAAGCGTGTTGAGCAATGTCAAAAGCATTCAGCACGATATTTTGCAGTTGCAGGAACATCCGTGGGTGAACATTGGGCACTTGGCGCCGGAGATCGACGGTGGCGCGGTGCGCATCAATGAACTGGTTCAGCTGCTATTTACCTTCCATAACTTTGAAAACGGCGATATCGCCGTCCCCGGCGTGGAATATCGTCTGGAGTCTTATCCCGATCTGGCGGAAAAGTTTGGCATGTCCTTATTTGCCGCTCAACGAGACGGTCAAATCGATTTCACGTTAACCGCGGCGGAGAATCGTTACGAAGAGGACTACGTTCGCAATATTCTCGAGGCGTTAGTTTATGCGCTGGGCCAGTTTGATCGGCAATCCTGGGAGACGCCGCTTGAACAAATCGATTTAATCACGCCAGCCCAGCGTCGGCAGGTGCTGTCTGAATGGAATGACACGCGCTGCGATTATTCAGAAGATGAGCATATCGCGTCTTTATTGGAAGCGCAGGTAGCGCTGACGCCGGACAATATCGCCTGTGCGGATCGGCATCGGCAATTGACGTATCGCCAGTTGAATCTACAAGCCAATCAGTTGGCGGCCGCCTTATCGTCACGTGGGGTGGGGCATGGCGCCTGCGTTGCGCTGTGTCTGGATCGCAGCGTCGAGCTGTTGGTCGGTATTTGGGCGATCCTGAAATTGGGGGCCGCCTATTTGCCTGTCGACCCGGCATTCCCCGACGATCGTCTCGATTACATTCTACAGGATAGCCGGGCCGACGTAATTATCTGCCATCAGGCCTACCGACACCGGGTGGCGGCGCCAGGGCGGCGGCTGGTGGTGTTGGATGATGAATCGCTGCGCCACGAGCTTGAGTTGTTGAGCGATGAAAACATGGCGCGTCAGATATCACCGAACGATCTGGCCTATGTCATCTATACCTCCGGGACCACAGGGCAGCCCAAGGGCGTGATGTGCACGCACCGCGGTTTGATCAACCGTATCCAATGGATGAATAAATCCTATCCGCTGACGGCAGCCGATCGGGTGTTACAAAAAACGCCGTACATTTTTGACGTCTCCGTATGGGAACTGATTTGGGCCTCTCTTTACGGCGCCAACATCGTTTTTGCCGATCCGGATGGCCACAAGGACGCGGATTATCTGATTGAGCTGATCGAGCGCGAAACCATCACCGTACTGCATTTTGTGCCATCCATGCTGGCGGCTTTTACCGAGACATTACAGGGCATTCAACGCGATCGAAACGTCAGCTTGCCGAGCTTGCGCTACGTGTTCTGCAGCGGTGAAGAGCTCAAACTGACCCAGGTCAAAGGGATTAAGCAGTGTTTGCCTCATATCGCCCTGCACAATCTTTATGGGCCAACCGAAGCCTCCATCGATGTGCTGTATTTCGACTGTAACGATCCGGATATAGATAACGTCCTGATCGGGCGGCCGATTGATAACATGAAAGTGTTGGTCCTGGACAAAGGGCAGCGGCTTTTGCCGCCCGGTGCGGTGGGTGAACTCTACCTTTCCGGCGTCGGACTGGCGCGCGGCTATCTGAATAAAGCGGCGCTGACGGCGGAGAAATTCATCGTCAATCCGTATTGCACCGAATGGGATGAGCGGGCGGATGACTATGCCTGTTTGTATAAAACCGGTGATTTGGTGTATCAGCGGAATGATGGGCAAATCGTTTATGTTGGCCGCAATGATTTTCAGGTGAAAATACGCGGATATCGCATTGAGTTGGGTGAAATCGCCCAGCGTCTCGAAGCGTTTGACTTGGTGCGCCAGGCGGTAGCGCTGGTTTATCAACAGCCCCATCCCCGCCTCGTGGCCTATTACACGGCGCAGGCACCGTTGCCGGAGGCGACGCTACAACACTTTCTTGCCGCCGCCTTGCCCGAGTACATGGTGCCGGAGACCTTTATCTGGTTGAAAGAATGGCCCGTCACGGTGAATGGCAAACTGGATCGGCGTGCGCTTCCTGAACCGTCTCTGCCGGTCGTACAGGAACGTGTCGCACCGCAGTCGGAGAGGGAAGCGCAGATCGCCGCCATTGTTGCGGAAATGATGGGGATCGATGAAGCGCATTTCAGCTGTGAGGCTAACCTGTATCAGTTGGGGCTGGACAGCATCATGGCGATCAAGCTGGTGAGCAAATTGCGCCAGGCGATGGGCGTATCGATCCGGGTGAAAGACGTGTTCGCCAGCAAAACCGTGCATGCACTCCATTTACGTCTCGCTCAGCATCAGCAGCAGGTGATGATTGAAGGCAAACGGGAGCAGGGCGTATTGGTTGGCGAGCTGCCGCTGCTGCCTGTCCAACGCTGGTTCTTTGACTGCGCATTCCCTTATCCGAGTTATTGGAACCAGGCGTTTCTGCTGGATGTGCCGGCGCTGGACGTCGAACGCCTGCGCGAAGCGCTGCACGCATTGATTCAACATCACGATGCGCTACGCCTGACGTTTACGTCTGAGGATTCGTCGCATTGGCGCCAAGGCTATCAACCGATGACGGACGCCATCGAACTGCGGTGTCATCATGTCGAACGCTCGGCACCGCAATGGCAAGAGGCCCTGTCCGCCGTGCTGACCGAATGGCAAAGCGATATCGATCTGGCCGACGGGCCGCTTTATCGTTTTGGTTATGTCACGGGGTTCGACGAGGGGCGAGCCCGTATTTTCTGCGCTTGCCACCATTTGGTGCTCGATAGCGTCAGCTGGGGCATTCTGGCCCGCGATCTGGCGAACGCCTACCACGGTGAAAGCCTTGGAGATAAGGGAACGAGTTATCGTCAGTGGACTGAGCACTTCGAGCAATATTGTGCCAATCACGCGGAAGAGGCGTCTTACTGGCGGGCCAGGATGGCGGACTACCGCCCCGTTGCGTTGCCGGCTGCGCGCGGCGCTACGATGGCATGCAGCCGCCTCGCGTTATCAATAAAAGTGACGCAGGCGCTGCAAACCGAGGGTTTACGTGCCTTCAATGCGAAAGTCGACGAATGTTTGCTGGCGTGTGCAGACGGCATGCTCGCTCACTGGTTTAACGGAGAGCTGACCCATGTCACCGTTGAAGGGCACGGACGCGAAGAGATTGATGCCACTCTGGACGTTCATCGTTGCGTCGGGTGGTTCACGTCACTTTATCCCTGTGCGCTCTCATCCTCTCCCGATCCGGCAATGCGTTTGCAGGCGGCCAAAGCGCAACTGCGCGGCGTGCCTCATCAGGGCGTAGGATTTGGCGCGTTTGCCCGTGAGCTAGGGTTGCCGCTGCCCAATGTTTGTTTCAACTACCTGGGACAGCTGACTTCGCCGGATGAAAAGGATTGGGCGCTGGTCATGTCGCCGGTCGGTGAGACGCGCCATCCTGACAACGGCTTGCCTTTCGGTATTACGCTCTTTAGCTACATAGAGCAAGGTCGGTTGCAGCTCGAAGTCGTCAGCGGTCTGTCCGGTGAGCAAAATCAACAGTTGCTGGAGGCCTGGGAGGCGGCTATAGACACGCTGATAGCGTGCTGTGAACGGCAGGGAAGAACCCAATACGGCCTTGGCGATTTCATCAATGTTGCGGATGAACGCGACTTACAGCATTTACCTCTGCAGGGCGGTGCCGAAAACGGCGACTGCTTTGCCATGACCGAGATTCAGAAAGCCTATCTGGTTGGGCGCTTTGAAAACTATGAGATCGGCAACGTCGCCAACCACATCTACAACGAGTTCGTGTATCCGCGCCTTGATGACGAACGTCTGGAGCTGGCGATTAACCGATTGATCGCCCTCTGTCCGGTGCTGCGCACCGTGTATGACGCGGAAAGCATGACTCAGCGCTTCATTTCGGTGTCGCAGGCCGGCCATTATGCCTTGGCGGTGAATGACCTGCGCCTCGACGATGAGGCTACCGCGCTGGCGCGCGTGCGCAAGCGCCTGTCCCATCAGGTCTATCAGGTCGACCGTTTCCCGTTGTTCACTTTTGAAATCAGCCGGCTGCGCGAGCGCGACGTGCTGCATATCAGTCTCGATCTGATTTTGCTGGATGTGCAAAGCCGTCTGGCGCTGTATCAACTGCTTAATGCGCTGTATCGGGGGAATGTCTTGCCGCCGCTGGCAACCGTGAACTTCAAAGACTACCAGGAGCATCTGGCCCATCTGAAGGCCTCCCGTTGGTATCAACGAGATTGCGCTTATTGGCAGGACAAGCTGGCCGATATGCCGCTGCGGCCAAACTTACCGCTCAAGGTACCGTCGGCCACGGTTGAACACCCGCACTTTGCAGAGCATACGCTATATATAGACAAACAAATTTGGCAGGATTTCAAACGGCAAGCGCAGCATTATCAGGTCTCATACTCGTCGGTATTGCTGAGCCTCTATGGCTACCTCATCGCGCGATATTCCGGCAACAGCGAGTTTCTCATTACCATGACGCTGTTCAACCGCTACGCGGTTTGCGAGGACGTAAACGACATTTTGGGTGATTTTACCTCGACCAACCTGTTCCACTTTCGCGATGCCGGCGAGGATCTGTTCACCACCATCGAGACGACGCATAAGCGCATGTGGGACGACATTCAGCATGCGTTGTACAGCGGGTTGGATGTGCAGCGCGATCTGGTGAAACTGCACGGCCTGGATCGCCATTCGGCGGTGTCGCCGTTGGTCTTCACTGGCGTCGTAGGGCAACAAACCGGCGATTGGGATAAACAGGCGTATCTGGAAGACAGCGAGGCGCGCGAGCAGCGATATTGGTGTGCGCAAACCTCTCAGGCTTGGATCGACCTGCAGGCTATTGAAGTCGATGGCCGCTTTATGAGCAAGTGGCTTTATGTCGAACAGCTGTTTGATGAAGAAACCATTGCGCATCTGAATCGCGCCTATTGCCGTCTGATCTCGCTATTAGCGCAGCAGCCTTGGGAAACGCCGGTGGGATGCGAAAACTATTTGCCTGAAGCGCAAAGAGAAATGATGCAGCGGGCAAATGCCGTCACTCAGCCTCTCAGTGAAGAAACCCTGTTCAGCGCGTTCGATCTGTTGGCGACGCAAGCACGGCATCGAGAAACGATCGCGGTGTATGACGGGGAAGCGGCGATCGGCATGACCTATGGCCAATTGAAACAAGACAGCGATGCGTTGGCGCAGCAGGGGATGGGCTCATCTGCGCCGCTGATTGCCGTATTGGCGGAAAAAAGCTACGCCCAGGTCTGTGCCTGTCTGGCGATCATGAAGGCCGGCAAGGGCTATCTACCGTTGCATGTGGAGTGGCCGGCGGGGCGCATCGCCGATATTTTACAACAGGCCGGTGTAGAACAGCTTTGGCTGACCCGGGCACAGTCGGCGCGTGTGGATATCCGGACACTGAGCGAAGCGGGTTATCAACTGCTGGTCATCGAGGATATGCTGGATGAGGCGACCGCTTTGCCACCGTGTTTCGGCTTGCCGCACGTCAGCGCCGCCGATGTGGCCTATGTCATTTTCACTTCCGGTTCCACCGGGCGGCCAAAAGGGGTCACCATCGATCACCGTGGCGCAGTGAATACGCTGCAAGCGGTAAATCGACGCCTCTCGCTGACCGCTGAAGATGCCCTGTTCGCGCTGTCTGAATTGAGCTTCGATCTCTCCGTCTATGACATCTTCGGCGCGCTTAGCGTCGGTGCGGAGATCGTCTTACCGGCTCAAGAGAGCGTAAAAGATCCGGAGCGGTGGTTGCCGCTGCTTGCTGAGCGTGAAGTCACCGTCTGGAACAGCGTTCCACAGCTTGCCGGGCTGCTGGCCGATGCCGTGGCACGGCAGGGATGCTCACTGCCAAGGCTGCGCGCATTTTTAATGAGCGGTGATTGGATCCCGCTGAATCTGCCGGAGACGTTGCGCACACTTTGGCCGCACGCTGACTGCATCAGCCTGGGCGGGGCGACTGAGGGCAGCATTTGGTCCGTTTGGTACCCAATAGAGGCGATCGATCCGGCCTGGCGCTCCATCCCTTATGGCACTGCGATGCCTCATCAGGCGCTTTATGTTTTGGATCCGCAGGGACAGATGTGTCCGGTTGGCGTGACCGGTGAGCTCTATCTTGGCGGGATGGGGGTGGCATTAAATTATTGGCGAAATCCACAGCTCACGGCGGAGCGTTTCATTTCGCACCCTCGTCACGGACGCCTCTACAAGACGGGCGATTTAGGGCGCTGGCATGCGGCAGGTTATGTCGAATTCCTGGGGCGCAACGACTTCCAGGTCAAGCTGCGCGGGCATCGCATTGAGCTCGGGGAGATTGAAAGCCGGCTTCTGCAATGCGGCGGGATCCACCAGGCCGTGGCACTGGTGATGGCGCAGCCGGCACCGATGCTGGTGGCTTATTACGTCGGCGAAGCGAACGCTGACGAGAAAATGCTCCGTTCGCGACTGGCTGAACAATTGCCGGAGTATATGGTACCGGCGCATCTTATCGCTTTGGATGCCTTGCCGCTGACGGCGAATGGCAAACTGGATCGCAACGCCTTGCCGCTACCCGCAGCCGAAGAGCAGGCGACTTATTGCCCGCCGCGTGACGACCGTGAACATCAACTGTGTCGGCTGTGGGGCGAGATCCTGCACGTGCCGGCGGATGAACTCAGTACCCAGGCGGATTTGTTCCAGTTGGGCATCGACAGTATCGCCAGTATCCAAATGGCGGGGCGGTTAAGGCGCGAATTGCAGCTGGATGTCACGCTGAAAGAGTTGCTGACGTATCGCACCATCGCATCGTTCTACGACACTCTGCTCGGCCATCAAACCGTTGGCGGCATCCAGACCGTGCAGCGCGAAACAGGGGCCTTGAGCGGCGCAGTTCCGCTGCTGCCCATCCAGCAATGGTTCCTGGCACATGATCTGCCGCATCCGCAGCAGTGGAACCAGTACGGGCTGTTGGTGGCGCCTGGCATGACAATGGCCCGTCTGCAATGCCTGTTGCCGCGCCTCGTGGCGCAGCACGACGCGTTCAATCTGCGCTTCGAAAAAGATACCCAGGGAGAATGGCGCCAATGCTACCAGCCGCAGGCTGCGCTGCCGCCATGCCACGCTTTGGACATTCGCGCATTGTCGCTGCCGGAAGACCACCCGGATTTTGACGCCGCGCTGTTGCAGCGTTTTGCCGACTGGCAGCAGGCGTTCGATCTGCAGAGCGGGCCTTTGGCCGCGTTCGCCGTTCTTGAAGGGTACGCGGACGGCAAGGCCAGGGTGTTCGTCGCTTGCCATCACCTGATTGTCGATGCGGTCAGTCTGCAGGTGATCGTCGACGATTTACGACGCCT
Source organism: Serratia sp. PL7 (assembly GCF_945957435.1). Taxonomy (NCBI): domain Bacteria; kingdom Pseudomonadati; phylum Pseudomonadota; class Gammaproteobacteria; order Enterobacterales; family Yersiniaceae; genus Serratia; species Serratia sp. PL7. The sequence continues at coordinate 586,745 of NZ_CAMFLB010000001.1, forward strand.
GAGCCAAGAGGAAACGCTGCCGGAGAAGGCCAGCAGCTATCGCCAATGGGTGAACCATCTGCGGCAACGTGCGCAAATTACCTCTCATGAACGTGAAGAGTGGCTGGGGCAATTGCCGGGCAGCGAAGTTCATGCGTTGCAAGCGCTGGGCGGAACCGCGACGACGCGTCATGCCCTTGCGTGGGGGGAAGGGCCATCCTGTCGCTTGATGCAGCACCTCGCCATGTTCGGCATGCAGCCGCAGGACATGGTGGCCTGGGCGGTTGGCCGCGTTTTGTATGATTTGACCGGACAAACCGCCTTTAGCCTATGGTTTGAGGGGCACGGTCGGCAAGCGGATGAGCGAACGCTGGATATCTCCAGGACGATGGGCTGGTTCACCAGTCGTTATCCCGTGCGTTTTAGCTATCAACGCGATGCCAGGGAGCATTTGCTCGCGGTGAAAAATAATCTGAGACGTTGGTCGCAGCGGGCGGAAAACTTCGGTGTCCTGTGTGGTTTGCCCGTGGTGAAAGAGGACGGCATCAGCATCAACTACCTGGGCAAGATGGAGGCGGCGGGAGACTGGGCGCTGGATCACCACTTTGTGGGGCTGCATCGCCATGCCTCCCAGGAAGGGACGCATCTGATCGATATCGTCGTGTTGAACGTTGGCGATCGTCTTGAATTGCGGGTCGAAAGCCGGCTGCGGGAGCATGACGCGGCCTGGTTGACGCAGCGGCTTATTCGAGAGTTGGAAGATGGCCTGGTATCAATGAATTGGCCATCCTGGCGTTGGTTAACCGAATCGGATGTCGATTTCGCCCTCCCGCAACCCCATCTGGATCGGCTGCAACATGCGCAGGCGGTTGATGCGGTCTTCATGGCCAATAGTCTGCAGCAAGGGATGTTGCACCATTCGCTGGCCTTTGGCGACGCCGATCGGGTGTATCGCGTGGCTACGCGCTGGGATTATCACTGTGCGATCGAGCCCGAGACGTTCAAGCGGGCGTGGCAATGGGTGCAACAGCAGTTCTCCTGCCTGCGGTTGCGGTTCGATTGGCGCGGTGAAATCGTGCAGGTCGTGGATCATGAAGGGCGCTTCCCTTGGCACGTCCATGACATCAGCCATCTGTCGCCTGAAGAGCGGGAACACGCCTTGCACAGGCTGCAGGAAAGTGAGCAGCAGGCCAGCTTCGATCTCCAACAAAGCGGACTGTACCGTGTCTGCCTGGTCAAACTGGCGGATGATCACTTCGCTTGCCTGTTCTGTGTACATCACGCCATCCTCGATGGTTGGAGCAGTCCGCTGCTGGTGGGGGCGCTGCATGACGCTTACCTGGCGTTTTCTCACGGACGTGAGCCGGCGGACAGACCGGATCTCTTTGCTTCAGTGCAGCGCTACATTCAACGGCATCGCGATAGGGACACGGATTTCTGGCGCGACTACCTGAGATCGGTCGACACCTCGCCGGATCTGAGCGGATGGCGCCGTCCGGATGCGGAGTCATCGGCGTTAGCAGCCATTAAGAGCGTCTCTGCTGCAGGGATTTGCCGCTGTGAACTGAGCGCCGAAGAGCGCCGGTGCGCGCTCGAAGCTGCCCAGCGCCAAGGCATGACCCTGAACGCCTTGCTGCAATACGCCTGGCACAAGGTGCTCGCACTCTACTCCGGTGCTGCCGTGACCGTGGTGGGCACCGTGGTGGCGGGAAGGATGCTGCCGTTGAATGGTATCGAAAACACGCTGGGCATGTTCCTCAATACGCTACCGTTGAAGGTGGAGCATCAAAGCGATGTGCCTCTGATTCAGCAGGCACATCGGTTGCAGCAAGATATTAATGAAGCCAATACCCGATGCCTGGTCGATCTGGCTCATCTGCAGCCTGCGGGCCAGCGCCTGTTTGACTCGTTGTTCATTTATGAAAATTACCCGCAGCCTGATGAAGACCGCCACCGCGAACTGCGTCATCAATTCGTCGGTCGCAATGAGCAGAGGGATTATCCATTGGTCGTCAGCGTGGAGGAGGAGCCGGACGTTCTGCTGATTAAGCTGGAATATGCGGCAGAGTACTTTGATGCGGCGATGATGCGGCAAGCGATGGCACTGTTAAAGGACATCGTCGGCCACATGGCGAAAGACGCGAGTACGGAGACGGTGGCGATAGCTCCGGTTTATTGTGAGCCGGAGCAACCTTTGATGCTTCCTGCGCCGGGGAATGCCGCTACCTTATCGCAGGTGTTGGCGCACTATGCATGCAGCCGGTCAGACGCTTCGGCGCTGAGTGACGGCGAGCGCAGCTGGAGCTACGCCCAGCTTGACGCAGAAGTGACGCAACTCGCCAATCTCATCGCCGGCCGCCTTGAGAAGACGCCGCACGCGCCTATTGCCTTGCGACTGCACAGCAAAGTCTTGACGGTCATGGCCTTGTTGGCGATAGGACGACTGGGCGCAGCTTATGTGCCGCTGGACAAAGACTATCCGCAGGAGCGTATCGATTTCATTCTGCGTGACAGCCAGGCTATCGCCGTATTGACGATGTCTGGGGATGAAGGGGCCGAGTACGGTATTCCGTCTATTCCCTTGTTCGGCACCGCGGGAGAAGCGCTGTGGCGCAAACAGGCCACGATGCCGACGTTCACACCTGCGGCGGAGAAGACCGCCTACATACTTTACACGTCCGGCACGACGGGTAAACCCAAAGGGGTTAGCGTGGGGCATGGGGCGCTGCTCGCCACATTGCGAGGTTTCTGGCAGCAGTACTTCCAGGGCAGGGAAGCGCTGAAAACGTACAGCATGACCAACCCCGTTTTCGACATTTTCGGTCTTGAATACGGTTTGCCGTTATTGAGCGGCGGCTGCGTTACCTTGGGAACTCACCATGTCACTGGGCTGGATTGCCGTAAGTTCGATTTCATCCAGTCAACGCCCAGCATGCTGGAAATTGTCCTACCGGTATTGCAGGGGGACGAGGAATGTTTACTTCTGGTCGGCGGTGAAAAGCTTGAGCCGCATTTGGCGCAGAAGGCCCTGGCTGTTTTCACGGGGCTCGTCAATGCCTACGGTCCGACGGAAACCTGCATTTGGTCAACCGGTAAACATTATCGGCGTGCCGCGACGGATCGCGTTTTAACGATAGGCCGCCCTTTGCCGGGAGAACGTTGTCTGGTGTTGGACCCGGCCGGCAGACCTTTGCCTGTCGGGGCCATCGGCGAGCTCTATATCGGGGGCAGCGGCGTGGCCGAGGGTTATCACAACCAGCCTGAGCTGACCGCCTCACGCTTTGTCTCACTGTCGTTTGCTGAGGGGATATGGTATCGCAGCGGCGATCGCGCGCGCATTTTGCCAAATCGTGAAATAGCATTCCTTGGGCGGCAGGATCAGCAAGTCAAGTTGCACGGCCATCGTATTGAGAAGGGCGAGATTGAGCAGGTTATATTGCAGCACGAGTCGATCTTGCAGGTTACCGTGCAAATATGCCAAGTGGCGGGGGATGGGAACGTCGGTCAGGCGTTGGTTGCCTATTATGTGGCGCAGGGCGAAATTAACGCCGGGCAGTTGAATGAACACGTCGGTCGACAACTGCCGGATTATATGGTGCCTGCCTATTGGATTGCGTTGTCTGCCTTGCCGCTAAACGCTAACGGCAAACTGGATGTGCGTGCGTTGCCGTCGGTTGACGCCGGTGAGGCATCACCAGCGGCGCAGAGCGAAATCGCTACGCCGCTGGTGAAGCAGTTGCAGGTTATCTGGCAAGAATTGCTCGGTTGCGAGGCGGTGGGCGTCAATACCTCGTTCTTTGAACTGGGTGGGAACTCCATCATGTTGACCCGGCTCTATGGCATGTTACCCGACCAGGTTCAGCAAAAAATCGGTCTGATAGATCTCTTCCGTCTGCCGACCATTGCCCGCATTGCCGCGCATATCGAAGGTCGCCAACATGAAGCGGCGCCGGCACCGACGACTGGACCGATCAATGCCCGGGACGATATCGCCATTGTGGGGATGGCGGGCCGTTTCCCAGGCGCGCAAACGCTGGCGGCATTCTGGCAACGGTTATGCGATGGCGAGGCGTTTATTACGCATTACTCGCGCGAGGCGCTGGCGGCATCGGTTGACTCCGCACTGCTGGATCATCCGCATTATGTTCGCGCCCAGGGGATGCTCGACGATATCGATCGCTTTGACGCCGATTTCTTCGGCTGTACGGCTCAGGAAGCGCGTCTGATGGATCCGCAGCAGCGAATTTTCCTGGAATGCGCCTGGCATGCTTTGGAAGATGCGAACTGCGATCCGCAGCGCTTTGCCGGTGATATCGGCGTCTATGCGGCCATCGGCAACAGCAACTACGAAAGAGACGTTGTTCTACCGAACATGCCTCAGGCTGATTTGATCGATCATTACCAGTTGATGATTCATAACCAATCCCACTTCCTGGCGACAAAAACGGCGTACAAGTTGAATTTGACCGGGCCGGCGATGACGATCCAAACGGCTTGTTCATCCTCGCTGGTCGCTGTTCATCAGGCTTGTCGCGCCTTGCAGGCGGGCGACTGTCAGGTCGCATTGGCAGGCGGCATCTCCATTGGTCAATTAGCGCGCGGTGGTTACCTGTACCAGCCAGGGATGATCTTCTCACCTGATGGTCACTGCCGTCCGTTTGATGCGCAAGCGGCGGGAACCATTGAAGGACAAGGGGTAGGTGTTGTCGTGCTGAAACCTTTGGCGCAAGCGCTGGCGGACGGTGATGCTGTGTATGCCGTTGTGAAAGGGTCGGCCGTAAATAATGACGGGCGGGATAAAATGGGATTCACTGCGCCAAGCGAGAGCCGTCAACAGGCGGTGATTGCCAAGGCATTGGCCGATGCCGATGTCACGCCGGCGGACATTTCCTATGTCGAAGCGCACGGCACCGGCACGCCATTGGGCGACCCTATTGAAATTGCCGGGTTGAAAGCGGCCTTCGCCGGACAACAGGCGGAACACGCCTGCGCAATCGGCTCGGTGAAAAGTAACCTGGGGCATTTGGATGTCGCGGCAGGCATCGCCGGCTTGATTAAAACGGCGTTGTGCCTGCAGCATCGCACGTTAGTTCCCACGCTACATATGCAGCGTGAGAATCCGGCATTAAAACTGGCTGAAGGGCCGTTTTATGTGAATGTTGAAACCCGCAACTGGGAAAGCGCCACAGGGCTCCGCACCGCCGGCGTCAGCGCTTTCGGCATTGGCGGCACCAACGCGCACGTTATCCTTCAGCAGGCGCCGAACACGCCGACAACCGCACCTCAGTCCGCTCAGCGCAATATGCTTTGCGTTTCTGCGGCGGATGACGCAGCTCTCGAACGGATGAGTGAGGCTTTGGCCGATCATTTGGCAACGCATCCTGAGCATTCGATGGAGGCGGTTGGCTATGCCCTGATGGCGCAGCGACACCGCTATGCATGCCAACGGTGGGTATCCGGAGATTCACGGGAAGCGGTCGTCGCGCGGTTGCGCGAGAAGGGCGAAACGATGGCCCGACCTGCGTTCGAGGCGCAGGTGGCCTTTATGTTCCCGGGCCAGGGCGCACAATTCGTCGGCATGACACAGGCGTTATATGACGCCGAACCGCAATTCCGAGTGGAGGTCGATCGTTGCCTCGCATTGCTCGAGCCGATGATGGGCGGTGAAATAACGCGGGAAGACGTATTGGCGAACGGGGAGAGCGTACACCACACCGCAATCACTCAAGTGGCGCTGTTTGTGTATGAATATGCGTTGGCGCAGTGGTATCGCTTCCTCGGTGTTGAGCCGACGGTGATGATTGGTCATAGCCTGGGCGAATATGTTGCCGCATGTATCGCCGGCGTATTTTCACTGGAGGATGCGCTCAAGTTGATGCTCAAACGCGGTGCGCTATTGGCGCACACCGCACCGGGGGCGATGCTGGCTATCAAACAGTCGGCGGAGGGCGTAAGCGAACAGGCTGCCGCGTTGGGCGTCGATATCGCCGTCGTTAATGATTCGGGAAGCTGTGTCATTTCCGGCGCGGCGTCGGCAATCGCCTCTTTGCAGGCGAGCTTGATCGCCCAAGGGGTATCTTGCCATCCGGTTAAGGTTTCGCACGCGTTCCATTCGCGTTTATTGGAGCCTGTGTTGGCAGAGTTTAAGGCCGCGCTGCAAGAAATTGCCTTCAACGAGCCGCAGTTACCGTTTATCTCCAATTTGACCGGCCAGTGGGCAACGGCGGAACAGGTTTGTCAGCCCGAATATTGGGTGCAGCACCTGCGGCATACGGTGCAATATGACGCCGGCCTGCGTACCTTGCTTGAACGCCGTGCCGATGACAACTGGGTATTGCTGGAAGTAGGGCCGCGTCAAATTCTGAGTACGCTGGCGTCGCGCCATCCGGCATTGGGGAATGCGGCCGTTGTCGTTTCTTCACCGCGCAACGCTACGGATGAGCGGCAGGCTGCGCAGATGCTGTGGCGTTCCGTTGGCGTGCTGCATATGTCAGGTGTGGAAATCAACCAGGAGCGTTTCTGGCGGTGTACGGGGCAAGCGTCTTTGCGTCTACCGGCATATCCTTTCGCGCCTCAGCGGCATTGGTTCGGTGTGATGAATTCACCCGCTCATTCGCGGCCGGCCCCGGTTCCGGCGGAGGCAGCCGTGCACCAAGGGGATATGCAACAACGGGTGGCAATGTTGTTCAACGAGGTTCTGGGGTGTGAGTCGGTCGATCCACAGCGCGGGTTCTTCGAACTGGGCGGCGACTCGCTGAGCGCATTGCAACTGATTGGCCGCCTGCAAAAAATGACCGGTATACGTCTTGAGCTTATGGCCATGGAACAGCCGAGCGTCGTGCAAATAGCGCAATCGCTGGAGGCTCATGCGACAGCGAAGCCCCAGGGTGAAAGCGGTTTGGTGAAGCTGCGCGACGGTGAGGATGAGGGGATGATGCCACTTGTGTTGATCCACCCCATCGGCGGCGACATCTATTTCTACCGGGAGTTGGCTCAATGCTTGGGAAGCAGCAGAACGATTTATGCCATACGTTCACCTCTGCTGAATGGCTCGGGCGCCTTCGAGAGCATCGAACAATTGGCGGGAGAGTATCTGGCTTTGCTGGAGCCGCATCTTGAGCGAGGCGAATGTTGCCTGGCCGGTTCTTCGTTCGGCGGTATTATCGCGTTTGAAATGGCGCGGCAGTACCAAGAGGGAAAACATGTGTCTCTGCCGGTAGTGATGATTGATTCCCCAGGACAGGGAAATCTGCCTGCGGCCATGACGGATGAACAGATTTTGGACTACCTGCTTTCATTTGGCCTGGTGTCACTGGACATTGATTGGGATGCCTGGAAGGCGATGACCCAAATGGCGGATAAAATCCATTATTTATCTGAGATCACCAAAGGAACTGCGGCCGAAACGCTCTTTTCCTCGGCGTTCTTACCTCGTTACTTGAGCACCTGGCAACGGCATAACGTGATGATGCAGCGTTACCACCCGCATGCGTTGATGAGTGATGTGCTGTTTTTCTCTCACCGTGAGGTGATTGCAGATTTTCCTGAAAATCAAAGCAAGTTCTGGCATCCCTGGGTGTTGGGCCGCTTCGAGGTGCAGGTAATTCCGGGGAACCACCTGACGATGAACGCGGGAGAAGGCGCGGCAATGATGGCGGAAAAAATGACTTCGTGGTTAGGGCATTGGACGCTGGCTTGATGGCGCAGCGTGTTCGCTATACCTGAGGGGAAATCAGCGGGATAAACTATCCCGCTGATCCCGCTACGGTATTGATTTTGATTACGCCGCTCCCGTTCTCCGCGGTGGCGGATAGCGTCATATTCTTGCAAAGCAGAGGAAGCCGTATGTGGTTTGAGCAAATAAAAAGGGGTACCGGTGGGGATGATGAGCATATTTTATTTTGTTTCCCTTATGCTGCCGGAAATGCCGAGGTATTCGTGCCATTCTCTCACTACGTCAATAGCAATACGTCCGTGTACGCCATGCAACTACCCGGCAATGGGCGCCGCTTTTCAGAGGCGTTGTGCAATGATGTCTACAAAATTTTGGATGAGGTGGAACGAGAAGCCACGAGCCTGATGTCGGGAAAACCGTACTCATTTCTTGGTCACAGCAATGGCGGATTATTCGCCTTTGAATTGGCGAGTCGTTTTATCGCTCAGGATAAACCGCCGGCGCGAATTTTTATCGCCGCAGAAGCACCGCCGCACATTACGGATTTTAAGCATGATCCGATGCATTCAGATGATGATGAAATGGCCGAAGTATTGCGTCGTTATGGCGGAACTCAACCTGATATTTTGGATGACGTTGATTTCAGAAGCTTATTTTTCCCTATTATACGCAACGAGCTGTCGATTAATTTTCATATGAAACGGGCGTTGAAGGAGAAGACAATCAATTATCCTTTGGTGTTGATTCACGGCAGCCGCGACAGCACTGTTTCCAAGACGGACATGGCGGCTTGGGCGCGCTATACAAGCGCGCATATCGGTCTGCACACCGTTTCGTCGGATCATTTCTTCATCAATCATCAGCCGAAAGAAGTGGCGGATATCGTGAATCAGCAGCTGGCGTAAAGCGCAGGTATGGCGGTTGGGGCACAACCGCCATTAACGCAATGGCGTCATCACACCACCGGCGCCACCGTCAGCAGCAGGTTGGCGAAGCGGCGCTGTTCGCCGGAGGCGATCACCAGCAACGTCCGATCCGATTTGACCGCGGCGTAAAACGCCTCGCGCGGCAGGTATTCGATCGGGCAATGTTCAGGCAGCAGCTGCCGGTATTCGGCTTCGATAGCGTTGGTGAAGTCCGGCGGGCAGGCCATCAGCGCCGCGCTTTCCACGTTGATGCAGGCCAGCAGTTTTTCCAGGATTGGCGGAGCGGCGAGCGTGCCGGGCGCCAGGTTCAGATAGACCACGGTGGCGTCTTTCGGCGCGTGGGTCACGCAGGCGTAGTTGCCGTCGGCGATCAGCACCTGGGTTTTATGCCCGCATTGCGCCAGCACGGCGAGCAGCGGCGGGTGGGTGATGGCGGATTTAATCATAAGGCGATACCTGAATAGGGGGCGGCAGCCGTGCCGCCCGCAGCTGAATTACATGCGGTAGATGCCGCCGTTGATATCAAGAGTGGCGCCGGAGATGAAGCCGTCGTATTCCGCTGCCAGAAAGGCGATGGCGCGCGCCACGTCGTCCGGCGTGCCTGCGCGGCCCAGCGGGATGGCGCGAACGGTTTCCTCCGCCGATTCTTGGGTGGTGTGGCGATTATGGAAGCGGGTGCCGAGGATCAGGCCGGGCGCCACCGCGTTTACCCGGATGCCGTGCTCGCCCAGCTCCGCCGCCAGCGAGCGCGTCCAGGTGAGCACCGCGCCCTTGGTGGCGGAATAGACCAGCGAGCCGGAGTGGCCGCCGGCGCGGCCGGCCTGCGAGGCCAGGTTGACGATGCTGGCGCCGTTTGCCGCCGCCTTCAGGAACGGTAGCGCGCTCTGCGTCACGTTCAGCATGGTGGTCATGTTCACGTCGATCACGGTTTGCCAGAAGGCGCGGTCGATCTCGCCCAGCCATTTGCGCCCGACGATGCCGCCGACGTTATTGACCAGAATATCGATGCCGCCGAGAAACTCGGCGCCGGCCGCGACGCAGCGCAGCGTTTCGTCGGTATCGATGAGATCGGCGTAGCCGTAAGCGGCTTTTTGCCCCAGAGAATGGGCCAGCGCCACCAGCGCCTTGGGGCCGCTTTCGTCGCTGTGATAGTGAAAATAGATGTCGCAACCGGCCTTGATCAGCCGCTCCGCAGTGGCGCGGCCAATGCCCTGTTCCGCTCCGGTGATAAAGACCTTCTTGCCCGCAAGATCGCCCATGATTGACTCCTTATTGGTTCGTTAAGAATTGATGACGCCTTCACGCTGTTTGGCGCAGTAGAAAATGCAGATCAGCCCGGTGGCCAGCAGGCACGAGGCCAGGAAAAACAGCCCCGGCGCGCTGCTGCCGGTCAGATCGTTCAGCACGCCCACCGCATAGGGGGCGACAAAACCGCCGATATTGCCGATGCAGCTGACCACCGCCAGCCCGGCGGCCGCAGCCGCGCCGGTGGAGATATTGGCGGGCATGGATAAAAACGGCGGCACGGCGGTGTAGATACCGATGGCGGCGATGCACAGGAACGACAGCGCGACGAGCGGGTCGTATTTAAAAAACGTCACCGCCCCCATCAGGCCGATGGCGGCAACCACCATGCTGAGGCCGGCAAATACGCCGAGCTTTTTGGTTTTGCTGGCCCACAGGCTCCACGGATAGACCAGCAGCGCGGCCAGGCCGTAGGGAATGAGCGCCAGTAGGCTGACGCGGAAGATATCGCCGCCGGAGAGGGCGCTGATGATCGACGGCAGCCAGGTGCCGAAGCCATAAATGCCGCACACCATGCCGAAGTTGAGCAGCGCGTAGAGCAGGTATTTCTTGTTTTTAATCCCCTTCAGGAAGTCAGCCAGCGTGATTTTAGAGCCGGATTTGGAGCGGCCGGCGTTGCTCATCAGCCAGGCTTTTTCCTCCACGTTCAGATAGCCGACGTCTTTGGGGGAGTTCTTGATCAGGAACGGGATCAGCAGGCCGATGACGATCGGCGGCAACCCTTCGAGGATAAACAGCAGCTGCCAGGGGGCGAACCCGAACCAGTCATGCTGAATATTGAGAATAAAGCCGGAAATCGGCGAGCCGACCGCGTTGGACAGCGGCTGGACGATGATAAACATGCCGAGAATTTTGGTGCGGTATTTCTCCGGAAAGAAAACCGTGAAGTAATACACCACCGAGGGAAAGAAACCGGCTTCGCACACGCCCAACATAAAACGGCAAATATACAGCTCCAGCGGCGTGCGCACAAAACCGAGCAGGGTCGCGAAGATGCCCCAGGAAATTAATATTCTGGCGAACCAGATACGCGGGCCAAATTTAATGGTGCCGGCGTTGCTGGGTATTTCAAACAGGAAATAGCCGATAAAGAAAATCCCGGAGGCGAAGCCGAAAGCCGAGGCGGTCAATCCCAGATTATCTTCCAGCGCTTTGGCGGCGTAGGCCATATTGTTGCGGTCGAGAAAGGCCAGGAAATACAATAAGATCATGAGGGGGACGATATGCAGCGTCAATTTCCTGATGGCGCTGCGTTCAATATCCGTTGGCATTGTTTTTTTCATCATGGTTTTTCCCATGTGGTTAATCGGAATAATAGCGGCCCAGCCCAAAGTCATGAGCGGCGTGCTGAATAACGACGTTGCGTGCATAAAAGTGTCGCGCCGTTTATTTATTGCGACGATTCTATTTTTTCTGCTTTTAGCTGCGACGATCCGGACGATGCCGGCTGCGCATCGTCTGGGAAAGTCGTTTTTACCGTATTAACCGGCGGTTTTGACCGAGCGCCGGCTGATGACCGACGGCGGGAAGAGAAACTCGCCGGGCGGTTGCAAATCATTGTTGATACGGCCGATCAGGCGTTCGACCATCAGCTGCGCCATCTCCGCCAGCGGTGGGCCAATCGACGTCAACCCCGGTTCGGCCAGGCCGGCCAGCGCGATATTATCGATGCCAATCACCGAGATGTCTGCGGGCACCTGGATGCCGGCGGCGCGCAGGCCCACCATCAGCCCGATGCCCAGCGCATCGTTAATCGCCACGATGCCGTCCGGACGCGGTGCCAACGCGAGAACGCGCGGCGCCAGCGTCAGCCCCAATTCGAACATTTCCGTGTCGCCGTAGGCGCTGTTGGCTTTGCCTTCGATCACCCGTTGGCGTTCGCTCAGGCTGTGCCCCAGCGCGCTCAGAAAACCGTCGATCTTGTGGCTGCGCCCGACGGTCAGCGTCGCTTCGGTGGCGAACACGATGTGTCGGCAGCCGCGCTCGAGCAGGTGCTGCGCGGCCAGGCGCCCGGCGGCGATATTGTCCATCGACACGCTGTCGAACAGTCGGGTATCGGTGGCCATCGGCTCGGCGAACGGGCTGTCGTAGCTGACAATCTTCATGCCTCGCTCGGCGGCCCGAACAAAATGAGTCTGGCGAATGTCGCTCGCCGCTACGATGATGCCGCGCACGCCGTGCAGGAACATATCGTCGATAAACGCGGCTTCTTCCTGTTCCTGGCGGTAGGCGTTGCCGAGCAAAACGCGGTAACGGTGAACCCGCGCCGCGCCGTCGACCGCATGCGCCAGCGCCGAAAAGCTCGGGTTAACGATCGACGGCAGCAGCAGGCCGATGATCTTCGCCTGCGGCGCGGGCACCGCCGCTCGGGCCGGCCGGTATCCCAGGGTTTCCATCGCCCGTTCGATACGCTCACGGGTCTGCGCGCTCATCTGGTGGCTGCGATTGTTCAGCAGGTTCGACACGCTGCTGATGGACACGCCGGCCAACCGCGCCACATCACGAATATTTGCCATTTGCCGATACCTTGCTGCCTGCCGTTAGCCTGCAATCTATAAGGGAAGCCGGCCGCAGGCAAGCCGGAACCGGGGCGCTGCGCGCATGGGATTGCGCATTTGTGAGAATCGTCAGGCGGCAGCCGTGTTGTTTACTAAACAACACAGGGGGAGAGGGGCAATGTGTTAACGCAGATGAGTGAGATCTGCGAAGCACCTCTCGTTTATCGCCCTTCGGGGCGGCGGGTTCTGTACTATTGTTTTCTCTTTGCGGCACGTTCCAGGCCGATCGGGCGCTGGGCGCAACGGAGAGAACAGATGAACAAACGGGAATTAGAAAGCGCGATTGTCACCGATTTTTCCAAACGCATGAGCTATGGCGACTACCTGTGCCTGGACTCGCTGCTGGACTGCCAGCACCCACTCTCCAACCCGCCACATCATGACGAAATGCTGTTCGTGATACAGCACCAAACCTCCGAACTGTGGATGAAGCTGATGCTGCACGAGCTGCAGGCGGCGGTGCGGCTGGTGCAGCAGGACAAACTCAGCCACTGTTTCAAAATCCTCGCGCGCGTCAAACAGATCCAGCGGCTGCTGTTCGAACAGTGGGCGGTGCTGGAAACGCTGACGCCGTCGGAGTACGTCGAGTTTCGCGACGTGCTGGGCAGCTCATCGGGCTTCCAGTCGCACCAATACCGATCGATCGAGTTCCTGCTCGGCAACAAGAACGCCGCCATGCTGGCGGTGTTTAGCAGCGATGCGGAAAAGCACGCCGCGCTGAAGGCGATCCTCGAAGCGCCGAGCCTGTACGACGAATACTTGCTGTACCTGGCACGCCACGGCCTGCCGATCCCGCAGGAGTGCCTCGAGCGTGACTGGACGCAGCCCTACCAGCGCAATCCGGATCTGCTGCCGGCGTTCAAAGTGATCTACGACAACCCGCAGACCTACTGGGAAGCCTATGAAATGGCGGAGAAGCTGGTGGATATCGAGGAGAGTTTCCATCTGTGGCGTTTCCGCCATATGAAAACGGTGGAGCGGATCATTGGCTTTAAGTCAGGTACCGGCGGTTCCAGCGGCGTCAGCTTCCTGAAAAAGGCGTTGGATCTGACCTTTTTCCCCGAGCTGCTGGACGTGCGCACCGAAATCGGCGCCTGAAATAACGTGGGAGGATAAGGGCGATGAGCGTGAGGATTATCGATAAAGCGGCGGAGAAGGTGGTGGGAGTGAGAGTCGTGGGGCCGTATCCGCAGACCATCCCGCAGGGCTCGCAGCAACTGCTGGCATGGCGGAAACGCCACGGCGTGCCGTTTGGCAAATGGCTGGTGCTGTATTGGGACGATCCGGCGGAAGTGGCGCCGGAAAAGCTGCGTGCCGACGTAGTGATAAGCGTGGCGGACGATTTCGCGCTGCCGGCGGGCAGCGAGGGCGTGACCGTGCAGACGCTGCCCGCCGGGCAGTATGCGGTCTACCACGTGCGCATCAGCGATGGCGATTTCGAGCAGGTGTGGGGCGAGTTCTATCAGAAGCTGCTGCCGGCCAGCGGCTACCAGCCGGTTGAGGGGGTGAGCTATGAGCACTATCTCAACGACTGCGAGGCCGACGGCTATTTCGACCTCGAGATTTACCAGACGGTGAAGAAGTGGTGAGACGGCGCGGTAGCGTATCAAAAGGCTCTTTGGGAGCCTTTTGATGGGATATTTAAAGATTCATTTAAAAGAGGAACAGTCATAAGATAATTATTCCATGTCTATATCATAGAATGTATATTTAAGGTTTTTATAAACCTACTGTTTTCAGCAAGTGCCCCTAATAGAGCGCCAGTGAAAAATGAAACCCAGCAACTTTATCTTATATCTTGCTGGTTGTGATTCACCCGTCGCCGTGATTATTGTTATTCTGTTTTTGTGCATTTCCGACTCTACATTCTGAATGTAGATATCCAGATTTTCATTTTTATATGAAGGTATTGGGTCATATGGGTACTCTATGACTTTTATCCCGCTTATTTTTTCTGCGATCGCCTTCCTGATGTTTTCATCTATATCCCATATGGGTATCGCAGAGCTGTTATCATAAAGTACTTTTTCGTTAGAGTTAGGGATGGATACTTCTTTTTTAAATAAACGAAACTGCTCTTCGTTACCATCAAATAGTTGCCTGTTTGATGGGGTAATGACAATTTTCTCTTTGTTCATAATATTTAAATAGATCTAGTGAATAAATGATTCATGCCTTTATTGATTGTTAGTGTGCGAAGTGAAGATGTAGTTATTTGCGATATTCGAGGGGGGGGGGTGAAAAATCACACACACTCTGCATTATGGAATGAGTGTGTGAATTTTTATATAATAATGTGGATGAGTTTCCTCTTTTTTAATAAATTATGTTATTCCTTTTGCAATATTTTCGCCATTCATCCTCAGTATGAAATGCACTGCGATAGTTGCACACTATTGTTCCCGTTAAATTATGTGGGTCATAAGCAGCGTCAATATGCCCCCATGAACCACTAACTGGAAGTTGTATATGAGTTTTTTCATAAAACCATGTTCGAAGATTTTTGGTAATAGCACCTTCTACTTTTTTTTGTATTCCCATCATGAGTTTTTCAGGCGCAAAACGCCAACTGCAAAGCACTGCATCTGTAATGAAGGCCCCGGAGAAGTCGGCAATTATATATATATCGCCGGCTTTTTCTTTTTTTGTACTGATTATTGTTCTGTATGATGTAGTCCTACCATCTGACTTTTCTGGCCAACCCTCCCACAATCTGGAGCCTTTTATTAGCATTTCTCGGGTTGTCGCTGTACCTAGCGTTATTCCCGCGAGTTCTAGTGTTCCGTCATAAGTATCTAGTTGCATTTTACAATCCAATTTCAAAAGGCTTATCAATTGGCTCAAGGACAGTTTTATAGTTAGAAAGGAAAAATTGAGTTCCTCCGCCTTCGCCGAATCTCGTTGGGTCTTGAGATATCGCTTTACCTGTTCCTGCAATCGTTTCTCTTTTTACTCTATATGCTTGTATTTTAGATCTATAACCAAATTTTTCATGTGGAAGCACCTGCAAACTTTCCCATAGCTTGGCTCTACTGCCACCTGCAGCATCTAGCGTCGCCTTGTTGAAGTAAAAACCAGATTGCCCTGGAGCGCCGCCATAAACAATGTCACCTTCTTTCAACATGATATTTGACCAAGAGTCTCGTCCTTTGTAGATACCTCGACCTTGCCATTGTCGACCAAAAGCTGCCTGATTATGATCGTTGGCTTTGGTTGCTGCGCATCGTGGCTTCCATCCCCAAGGATCCACCCAACCCAGCGGATTCGGCGCGTATTGGTACAGGTTGATCCCGCCGGCCAAACCTATCGGATCGTGCTGGGTAAATCTGCCGATATCCGGATCGTAATAGCGGAACAAATTGTAGTGCAATCCCGTTTCCCGATCCAGGTATTGCCCCTGCAGGCGCAGGTTTTGGGAATAATCCAGATCTTGCTGATTTTCCTCATACTTTATGCGGCCCCAGGCGCTGCTGTGACTCTGCCAGCGCAGCGTTCCGTCGCTGTCGGTCAGGCTTTCCGGTTCGCCGTTCGGCGCCGTGTGGAAGTAAAATACTTGGGCCGGCGTGTGGCCGTCGATGCGCGCCAAAGGTTCATAGCTGCCCTGATCGGCATAGACATAGGTGAGGGGCATGCCGTCGCGAGTTTCCTGCAGCAGCCGGAAACCTTCCCACAAAAACGTGGTGGTTTGGCATTTGCCGGCCGGTTGGCGCAGATCCTGACTTTGCTGCCACACCCGCTTTTGCGTGCGCCGCCCGAGCGGATCATAGTGGAACTGCACATGCTGCTGGGCTTCGCTGCGATGTTGGCTGTAGCGCACCACCTCGCAGAGGCGATGATCGGCGTCGTAGAGATATTGCCAACGGTAGTGGCCTTTGCGTTTTTCCACCGTGCGGCCAAAGACATCGTATCGGTAATCAATTCCCTGATAATGCAGTACGCGGTTGTGCCGCTGGCGGAATTGCCCCTCATCCAGCAGGTTGGATGCCGGATCGTACCGGTAGCGCTCGGTATCCGGCAGCGTGCCGTCCCGGCTCAGCAATCGACCGGTGGCATCGTACTGATAACGCTGGTAGGAGAACGGGTTGGCGTTGTGTTCTTCGCGCGTCAGGTTGTTTTGATAGTCGTAGGACCACTGGCGCGAGCTGCTGGCCGGCGCCGGGCGCTGGCGGTTGTCATTGAAGATCTCCCGCCGGTCTTTGCGCCCCAGCCGATCATAATGCACTCGGCTGGTCAGGCGACCCTGCGTACGGCTCAGCTCGCGGTGCAGATTGTCACGCTCGAACTCGCTGAGGGTGATATCGTCCAGCGCCAGCTGCAGCAGGTGGCCGCTGCCGTAGTACAGCGCGCGCAGCGCGCGTCCGTCGGGCAAGGTGGTTTGCGTGCGGTTACCCATCGGATCGTAATCATAGCGCAGCGTACCGTTGGCACCTTGTTCACGGGTTACCCGCCCCAGCAAGTCATAGTCAAAACTGACCTCGCTCTGAGCCGTTGTCGGCTCGTCATGCCATGCGTTGCCGCGGTCACTGGCGGCATGCAGCAGTTGGCCGAGCGGACTGTAGCGGTAGCGGGTTTCTCCATCGGGCGTCTGTTTGCTCACCAGTTGGCCGGCGCCGTCATGGTTGAAATAGTGCGAGAAGGCGGCGGAGGTATTGGCGGCGAAGCGGCGCTCGACGACCCGGCGGCATTCGTCGTAACGATAGCGGGTGCTGACGCCGTCCAACCCGATTTCTTCCTGCAACAGATTGCAGGCCGTCCAATGGAACAGGTAACTTTCGGCATTCTCGTTGCGCAGCGCCGTTAATCTGCCGCGGGCGTCGTAGTGGCGCACCACCTCGCCATCGAGCGGATTGCGCGTGGCCAGCAGGCGGCCGGCTGCGTCATAGCGATAATGCGTCAGGCGCCCATCGGCCCCCTGATAGCGATCCAGCTGGCCCTGCGCGTTCCAGCTCAGCGTCTCTTGCCAGCCCTCGGCGCGCTGCAGCTGTGTCAGGCGGCCGGCGGCATCGTAGCTGTAATGGACGCGTTCGCCGGCGGCGTCGGTCACCTCGCTGAGCCAGCCTTGAGCCGTATATTTGTAGAGGGTTTGTTTGCCGGAGCAATCGCGGGCGCGCAATAATTGCCCGTGCTCATCATAAGCGAAATGGCTGATGCCGCCGTTGGCGTCGACGGCTTGCACCACCTGGCCATAGCCATCGCGCAGGTAGCGCTGGGTATGGCCGAGCGCATCGATCTCGGCAATCAAGGCATGGCGCTCGTCGTAGTAGAAATGCTGTGTGGCGCCGTTGGGCTCCTTGACGCTGATCGGCAGTGCGCGCTGCGGTAGCCAACCGGTGAGGCGGATATGGCCGAGCGGATCCTCTTCCTCGACCAGATTACCGGCTTCATCGTAGCGGAAATGCCAGCCGTGGCCGAGCGGATCGCGCGTGGCGATCAGCATGTCTTCGTCATTCCATTGGTAATGCCAGACCTCACCACGCTCGTCGGTATATTCGACGATCAGCCGTTGGGCGTTCCAGCGGTGCTGGTGCCGCAAGCCGTCATTCTCGGTGACCGTCGTTAACCCGGCGGCCAAATCGTAGTCGATTGTACAGCCGCCGCCGGCGCTGTCGCGGTGTTCCACCACGCGCCAGTCGTCGAACATCGCCCAGTGATACTCGAAGCTGGGCCCACCGGCCTGTTGGTGGCGGGTCAGCAGGTGTTGGGCGTTATAGTGAAATTCGCGTGTGACCAGGCCGCCGGCGTCGATCACCTGATGCAGATCGCCGCCGTCGTCATAACGGTAGCGCACGCGTGGTTCGTCGTTATGCCGCAAGGCGGTGACGCGATCGTCGAAGCGCGGATCGCCGTATTCCAGCCGCAATGTCATGGTGCCGGCGCTGTCGACGATGTGGCTCAGGCGCTGTCGTTCGTCGTAGTTCAGCAGCAGCGCATTATCGTACTCATCGCTCAACGACACCAGCCTCAGGCGGGAAGGGGTCTGCGGCAGCGGCACGAACAGCCGCCAGACGCTGCCGTCGGTGTCGGCGATCAGCAGCTGTCCCTCTTCACCGCGGCGGAACATCAGCCCTTCACCGGCGCTGAAGCTCGGCTGGTTCACCTCAGGCAGCGGGAAGCGTAGCTCACGACCGGTTTCATCATGCAGGCAACACTCAATGACGCCGTCCCGGTCGTTAAGATCGACCCAAATTTCAAAAGGCGTGCGCCAGCCGTGGCCAAACAGTCCCTGATAGCCATTGCGGCTGTTGTAATTGCGCTGCCAGATCAGCGGAAAGCGCGCCGGCAGCAACAGGTCCAGATCTTCTTCGTCGTTCAATACCTTGGCGCCGGTGGCGGCATGCACCGGGTTAAAGGCGGCGTGGATCGCTTCGCCGAGGGCGTTAACGCCCGCCGCCGCCAGACCGCCGCCGATCATGCAAGGCAGGTTCTTAACCAGCTTGGCCGGATTACCGAGCAGCAGCGGCAGCACGGTCAGCGCCAAACCGATACCCGGCAGCTTGCCGCTCTTGATGTCGCGTACCACCACCGTGCCGCCGCCGATCTGCACATTTTTGGAGACGTCGGTCGAGACTTTCGCCTCGCAGGTTGAACGGTCATTGCTGCGTACGGCCGGTTGGCCGTTGATAAATACTTTACTGGAGCCTTCCGCCAGGTATTGCGGAAGCGGGTGTTTGTCGCAGCTGATTTTATCTTCTTCCAGCGGTTGGCTGGGCTGGCTGGGGCCGGCGACGCCGGGCTGCCATAGCTGCGAGAGGATATTACCGCCGGCGGCCAGCAGCTCGGCGCCATAATCCCAGAAGCTTTGCGGCGGCTGTGGCGCCGGTAACGCTTTGATCTCTGCGGGCGTGAGTAAACGACCTGCGGCGCGTGCCGCCGGTTTGGCGTTGGTGAAGACGTTGGGGGAGCCCGTGAGAATGACGCCGGAGACGGAAGGCGGGAAGAGCCAGTTGGCCACGGCGTCGCAGCCGTTGCTGATATGTTCTCCGACGCCGGTCAGGCTGGTGGCAAAACCGACGATCAGCCCGGCGCCGACGCAGCCGGAGGCCGCCGTCGCCGCTGCGCCGAGCACCGCCACCCCTGCCAATGCCGGCGCTGCGGCGGCGGCTGCTGCGGACACGGCGGCGGTCGCCACCGCATACACCGCGACTTCGGCGACGGCGCTGGCGATGTCCGCCAACGCGCTGGTGTGGATCAGTTCATCATCCTTTCTTGCTGCCCAGATCTCAGCCATGGCTATTGTTCACTGTGTTCGGTCAAGACCAGCGACGCTTTCACCTGCTGCCAGTGAGCGTCATCCCCGGGGGTGAAGGGGCGCATGGCGGCATAGGTGACGATCAGTAACGTCTGGCTCTCGTCCGGCTGCACCGCCAACTGATGCTGATGATGGTGGTGTCCGGCGCGGATAAAGCGACTGGTGACTTCAATCGCCTTGAGATGGCCCTGCGGCCCGGCGCTGATGCGCCGGCGCGGCGACTGTTGCAAATCGCTGATCTGTGGCAGCAGTGCTTGCCACTGCTTCTCGAATTCGTCCTCCAGCGTGGCACCTTGCGGAATGATGCCGCGGGTGATGACCAGCGAGGCGCCGGTTTGCGGGTTTTTGAGAATATTGACCGTGCAGTCCTGCCAGGCGATGGCGGGGAGGGTGAAATGGCCTTCCTGGAAAAGGTAATCCATGGATGTCCTTGCAAGTAATCAGGGGAAAGGACGCGGCGCAGGGCCGCGTCGGCATCAGGATTTCGGGAACAGCTGATCGACGGCGCTCTGGATTGCCGCCTGATGGCCACCGCCCGGTGCGGCGGTGCGCGCGGCGCCGCCAGGCTGGTTGAGATCCAGCTGGCCGCCGGTATTGATCTCTCCGTCCTCTTTCACCGTGATATTGAAGCTGGTGCCGGTGATGTTGATTTGGCCGTTCGCCAGCAGCTCGATCACGCTTTCGCCGCACTCGAGCCGCAGCGATTCGCCGGAGCCGAGGGTAAAGGCGTTAACCACGGCGTCGCTGCGCGTTTTGCCGGTCAGCGCGGAGGATTCGCCTTTGACGCCGGTTGCCTGATTGAGCACCACCCGTTTGATCTGGTTACCGCCCACCAGATGCGTGTGGTCGTTAGCGATGGTGTGGCTTTCATCGTTTTTCACCTGGGTGTCCATGTTGCGCTCCGCCTGGATCCACACCTGTTCGGCGCCGGCCTTGTCTTCGAAACGCAGGGCGTTGGCGTTGTCGGCGGTGCCGTCCTTGGTGCGGCTCATAAAGCCCATCTGGGTGGCGGCGGCCGGCAGCGCCCACGGCGGCATGCTGGCTTCGTTATAGACGCGCCCGGTGACGATCGGTCGATCCGGATCGCCGTTGATAAAGTCCACCACCACTTCGTCGTTGACGCGTGGGATCTGCACGCCGCCATAGCCCTGGCCGGCCCAGGCGCTGGAGACGCGCACCCAGCAGGAGCTGCCGTCGTCTTTTGGCCCGAAGCGATCCCAGTGGAATTTCACCTTGATGCGGCCGTATTTGTCGGTCCAAATCGATTCGCCGGCCGGGCCGACCACCCGGGCGGTCTGCGGCCCGTGGGTTTTCGGCCAGGTGGCCTGCTGCGGCGGGTGCCAGGGCACGTCCGCCGGTAGCACGATGAAGTCGATACGGTGTTCGCTGCTCTGATCGTCGCCGCTGGCATAGCGGTTCTCTTTCAGATGGTAGTTGGCCTGCAGCGTCAGGTACTCGCGGTTGTCGTCGGCGTGCGGGGCGTTATACAGCGTAAAGGTGCTGCCGGGAGCAATGCCCAGCGCGGTGGCGGTACCGCGGATCTGCTGATGTTCGGCCTGCCAGGCCTCCTGGCGCACGCGGGCGTAGAACTCCCCCTGCTGATGCTCGGTGTAGCGGCCCGGCCAGTCGTAAACGTCGATCTGCCCCGGCGTCGGCGAGACCGGGTTTTGCCGTGCCTGGAACAGCCAGGCGTTCGGCTTGCGGAAATCGTAGTCGTCCAGGCTGTAGATACCCGGCGTGACGCGATCGGACAACGTCCACTGGCTGATGCCTTCCTCGCTGGTGCTGCCGCCGGACGGCGTCAGGTGGTAGGGGATCATCTCATAGCCGGGATAGGGCTGGTGGTGGTGGGGGGCGTCCCCGAGCACCAGCGTGTGTTTGCCCATCTCGTGTTTGAAATAGTAATAGATGCCCTCCAGCTCCATCAGGCGGCTGATGAAGTTGAAACTGCTTTCGTTGTACTGCACGCAGTAGCCCCACAGGCGATAGTCACCGGTCAGCTGATCTTCCAGCTGCACGTTGTGCTCCGCCAGCAGGGTCTTGACGATCTGCGGCACCGTCTGTTCCTGGAAGATGCGGAAGTTACGGTCCTTGGTCATCGGCCAGAGATCCGGCTGCACGTGCAGGTTATACAACGCGTAGCGCGTGCCGCCGATCTCTTCGCTGCTGACGGCGATGGCGGTGATCTTGCCGTTCAGGTAGCGCGGGGCGCTGAGGAAGCCCTGGGTTGGGATCTCCAGCGTCAGCGGTTGGCCGAGCAGCGCTTTGCGATCGAGCCGCGCGTCGGTGCTCAGCAATTCAAGAGAGAAGTCAAAAGGGGTGGAAAGCGCTTCGATACCGTCCAGTGAGCGGAACAACAGTTGCTCCTGGCCCAGCGGCGTGTGCGCAATAATGCGGTCCAACATGAGAACGTCCTCTGTGATTGACGTCATGCCCTGCATACTCCGGCTTTGCAGCGGCCTTGCCGCGCGGCCAATGAGGATGGGCAGTGGTGCGTCAGTCTCATGAAATAGGGAAACCCCGCCGAGGCGGAGTTTCAGAACGGGATTAACCGGCGGTGGCCGGATTGACCAGCCAGGTGCCGGCGGTGTCGATGCTGAGTTGCTGCCGGCGGAGTCGATCGTCGTGGCGGATTTCCAGCTGATAGCGGCCTGGCGCCAGGTTCAGGCTGGCGAAGCCGTTTGCGCCCGGCGTCACCTGCTGCGGCTTGCCGTCGAGGCTGACCTGTTCGCCCGGTTGCAGTTTGAAGTACACCAACGCCACCGGCTGCGGTGGCGGTGCCACCTTTTCAGGTTCCGCGGCTGCAGGCTGCGCGGTTTGCGGCGCGCTCGGCTGCTCCGTCAGGGTTTTCTGCGCCGGCGACGCCTCAGTGTTTTGGGTCACGGCCTGGGTATCGTCCTCGCCGCCGCTCAGCCTGGCGACGGCACCGATCACCAGCAGCGCCGCGACGCCGGCGCCGGCCATCATCGGGCGCGAGAATTGGGTGCTGCGCGCGGTAACGGCGCCGGCGGCGGCTGCAGCGGCAGCCGGGTTGGCGGCGACCAGCAGGTTCTCCGGCGCAGCCGCCGGGGTGCTGATGATTTCGTTCTCATCGGCGATTGGCAGATGCAGCAGCTCGGCCATTTCATCGATGGTCTGCGGGCGGTCTTCCGGCTTCAGCGCCAGCGCGCGATCGACGGTGCGCAGCAGCTCCGGCGAGTAACCGGCGGGGCGGCGCTCGGCCAGCGGCTGGTAGCTGTCTTCGATGCTGCGCACCACGCTGACCGGCGGCGGCGAACCGACGATCAGCGTGTGCAGCACGGCGCCCAGCGCGTAGATATCGGTCCAGGGCCCCTGTTCGCCGTCGCTGTTCTCGGTGTACTGCTCGATCGGCGCGAAGCCCGGTTTGAGCATGATCTCCGTTTCGTCTGACAGGTTGCCGATCTCTTTACGTGCCGATCCGAAGTCCAGCAGCACCGGCAGCTGGCTTTCCTGGATCTGGATGTTATCCAGCGAAATGTCGCGGTGCAGATAGCCTTCCTGGTGGATGGTGTTGATGGCGCTGAACAGCGGCGGCAGCAGCCGCCGGATCCACGCCTCGTCGATTTTCTCCGGTTGCTGCGCCTGCAGGTTCTTCAGCGTGGTGCCGCTGTAAAACTGGGTGCCCATGTAGGCGGTGCCGTTCTCTTCCCAGAAGCGCAACACGTGCAGCAGACCGGGGTGCGAGAAGCGCGCCAGCAGACGCGCCTCCTGAATAAAGCTGTTCAGCCCGGCCTGGAAGGTTTTGCTGAAGCGTTCACCGCGCAGCCCGATGCTGAGATCGTCGTTGCGTTTCGCCAGCGAGGTTGGCATGTACTCCTTGATGGCGATGGTGCGTTCCAGTTGGTGATCGTAGGCGCGGTAGACGATGCCGAAGCCGCCTTCGCCGATCGCTTCCTGGATCTCGAATTCATTGAATCGATAGCCGCTCGGCAGGCTGTTCGAATTCGGTTTGGTTATCCCGGTTCCCGACATAGTGATGACTCTCTGTGTTCAAAGGGCCGCCGTCTCGGCGGCCGCGGCGTTATGCCTGAAATTGACAAATGAATTCGTGGTTCTGCAGCGCGATATGCAGCTGGCGATAGCGCTGGTCGTTGGCGCTGCCGGTCAGCAGGGTGTGGCTGATCTGTGGCAGCAGGGTGTTGGTCAGGATGGCGTCGACCATGCGGCCGCCGGACTCCACCTCGGTGCAGCGGCTGACGATCTGCTCGATGACCGCGTCGTCGAAGGTGCAGACGATGTCGTGATTCTCCGCCAGGCGACGCTGGATGCGGCCCAGCTGCAGGCGCACGATGTTGCCCAGCGTGGCGTCGGTCAGCGGGTAATACGGCACCACCAGCAGGCGGCCGAGCAAGGCGGCCGGGAACACCGACAGCAGCGGTTGGCGCAGCGCGCCGCTCAGCGCTTCCGGCTCCGGCAGCAGCTCCGGATCGCTGCACAGCCCGGCGATCAGATCGGTGCCGACGTTGGAGGTCAGGATGATAATGGTGTTGCGGAAATCGATATGGCGGCCTTCGCCGTCCTCCATCCAGCCCTTGTCGAACACCTGGAAGAAGATCTCATGCACGTCCGGGTGCGCCTTCTCGATTTCGTCCAACAGCACCACGCTGTAAGGGCGGCGGCGCACCGCCTCGGTCAGCACGCCGCCTTCGCCGTAGCCGACATAGCCGGGGGGCGCGCCTTTGAGCGTCGAAACGGTGTGCGACTCCTGGAATTCGCTCATGTTGATGGTGATGACGTTCTGCTCGCCGCCGTACAGGGTTTCCGCCAGCGCCAGCGCGGTTTCGGTCTTGCCGACGCCGGACGGCCCGGCCAGCAGGAACACCCCGACCGGCTTGTTCGGATCGTCCAGCCGCGCCCGCGAAGTGCGCACCCGGCGGGCGATCAGATCCAGCGCATGGCGTTGGCCGATCACACGCTGGTTCAGGGTGTCGGAGAGCTGCAGCACCGCCTCAATCTCGTTTTTCACCATGCGGCCCAGCGGGATGCCGGTCCAGTCGGCCACTACCGCCGCCACGATGTTGGCGTCGACGGCGGCGAAGATCAGCGGCGCTTCGCCCTGCAGCGCGCTCAGCTGCTGCTGAAGTTCGCCCAGCTGGGCGCGCAGCGCGTCGGCGTCAGGGGCCGCCTCTGTTTCTTCGCCGGTAGGCTCCGCTTCCTGCTGGTGCAACTGGGCGCGTAGCGTGATGATCTCTTGGATCAGCGCCAGCTCCTGCTGCCAGCGGTCGGTCAGCTGTTCCAGCGCCTGGCGCAGCGCGGTCAGCTGGGTTTCAATTTCCTGCGGGCGCAGGGGATCGCCAATGCCGACTTTGGCCTCGCGGCGGGCGATATCCAACTCTATCTGCAGCGCATCGATGCGGTGGCGGCAGTCTTCGACCTGGGCAGGCTCGGCGTGTTGGCTGACCGCCACGCGCGCGCAGGCGGTATCCAACAGCGCCACCGCTTTGTCCGGCAGCTGGCGGGCAGGAATATAGCGATGCGACAGCCGCACCGCGGCGTCCACCGCTTCATCCAGCAGCAGCACGCGGTGGTGTTGTTCCAGCGGGCTGACGGTGCTGCGCAGCATCAGCAGCGCTTTGTCTTCGCTCGGCTCCTGTACCTGGACCACCTGGAAACGTCGGGTGAGCGCCGGGTCTTTCTCGATGTATTTCTTGTATTCCGACCAGGTGGTGGCGCCGATAGTGCGCAGCTGGCCGCGCGCCAGCGCCGGTTTCAGCAGGTTGGCGGCGTCGCCGGTGCCCTGGGCGCCGCCGGCGCCGATCAGGGTGTGAATTTCGTCGATAAACAGAATGATCGGCGTCGGGCTGGACTGCACTTCGTCGATCACCGCCTGCAGCCGTTTTTCAAACTCGCCTTTGACGCCGGCGCCGGCCTGCAGCATGCCAATGTCCAACAGGCACAGTTTCACGTCGCGCAGCTGCGGCGGCACGTCACCGGCCACGATGCGCAATGCCAGGCCTTCCACCACCGCGGTTTTTCCGACGCCGGCCTCGCCGGTCAGCAGCGGGTTATTCTGGCGGCGGCGCATCAGGATATCGATGATTTGCCTGATTTCCTCATCGCGGCCGGCCACCGGGTCGATCTCGCCGTTGCGCGCTTTGGCGGTCAGATCCTGGGCATACTGCGCCAGCACGCTTTCACCGCTGCGCGGTGCGCCGGATACGTTATCGGCGGCGCTTTCCGCCGGCGCATCCAGGATATTTTCCGCCGAGTGGGCAGTGATGGCGGCGAACTGCTCCATCAACAGATCGGCGTTGATGCGCTCGAACTGCGGGGAAATGGCCTTCAGCAGATGGCGCAGGCTGTAGGTTTTCAGGATACCGAGCAGCAGGTGGCCGCCGCGGATGCGCGCCGCGCCGAATTTCAATGAGCCATAGACCCAGGCGCGTTCTACCGCGCTGTCGATGTGCTCGGACAGATCGGAGATGGCGCTGGCGCCGCGCGGCAGGCGATCGAGCGCCTCGACGATGTCGCGCGCCAGTTGCGCCTCGTCCAGCGCGAAGTGGCGAACGATTTGCTGCAGATCGCCGTCCGGCGATTGCATCAGCTGATGCAGCCAGTGCGCCAGTTCGACGTAGGGGTTACCGCGCAGCTTGCAAAACGCCGTCGCACTTTCCAGAGAGGTGAATAACAGGCTATCCAGTTTGCCAAATAATACCGAGCGGCTGATTTCAGACATGGTTTTCCTCAGGTCTCAGAGTGGCCTGGCGCCGCAGGGCGCCGGCCGAAATAGGGTCAGAACGGGTTTTCCAGCGGTTCAGGGCTGAAGATCAGATCGTCGAGATCGCGCTGTCGCCGATGGTCGGCCAGCCAACTGCTCAGGCCCAACCGCTGCGCGCCGCCGAGCTGGATGCCGTGCGCCTGTTCCTTCGCCAGGATCAGGCGCACTTCCCAGACGAACTCGATGCCCAGGTATTGGCGCACCCAGTCGCGCAGTTGCCGGCACAGATCGGCGCCGGGCAGAAAGCGGTCATAGTCCCGCTGCGGCATCGGCCCCAGCTCGATGCGGAACTTGTGCTGGATATCCCGCACCGCGATGCCGAGAAAAGCCGACTCGCCGAGCCGTGGCGCGCCGCGTCCGGCCTTGAGCCGCGCCTGCTCGCGCGGTTCTACCCGCAGCCAGTGCGGCACGTTCTCGACGATGCGCACCGGCACCTTGAAATACTGCTGCAAAATCTTGCTCAGGCCTTCCGGATCGCGGCTGTGGCGAATCAGATGACCGGCCATAAAATGTTTAGCGTGGGCGTTGATGCTGTCGCGTTCCTGCTGCGCCGGCTGGCCGAGGCCGATCAGGCTCGACAGGTACTCGTCGAAGCGCCGGTTGTCCGGGCGATCCAGCGATACCGTCGGTTGCGCGTCGGCCCAGGCGCGGTAAAACAGCAGCGTCAGCCGGTGATGGAACAGATTGGTGAACGCCAGCAGGGTGGTGTCCTGATGGTGATACACCCGTTCGCGCACGTATTCGGTCAGGTGCAGCGGCAGCGGCCCGTTGGGGCCGAACAGACCGAAGCTGAAGATCGAAACGTCGTGCAGCGGGCTGTTGGCGCGCGGCGTCACCTGCGCCAGCGTGGAGGGTGCGAACGACAGCGAAGGTTCCTGCCCCAGGCGCAGCATCTCGTGGCGCGGCAGCGGCGCGCGTCCCAGCAGGTAGGGCTGGCCGCCCTGGGCGTCGATGCGGCGCAGCAGCTGAAACAGATCGTGCTTGTAAGGCGCGCTGCGCAGCCGCGGCCAAAAGTCGTCCGGCAGGCGATACAGCGCGTTGATCTGCGGCGGCGCCAGTTCGGTGGCGATCATCTCCGCGTTCATATCAGCGTCCTTTTGCCCATGCGCGCCTGCCAGTGGGCGATTTCGCCGCGTTGCTGGCTGGAGAGCGTCATCTCGGTGAAGGTGTTCATCGCCACCAGGCGCGAGAACAGGCGCTCCAGCACGCTGCCGAGCAGGTAAGGGCTGTTGCCCGAGAACGCCTGCTCATCGACCGTCAGATCGATGGCGATGCCGCGCGCGAACACGATGGGGCCGGGTTCAGGCACTCGCCGATAGACCGGCCGCAGGTTACAGTGGCGCACGCCCTGAATTTGTTTGGCGATCGCCGGTTCGCTCAGGTTGCCGTACAGCCCCAGCAGCTGGCGCAGGCTGGCGGCACCCTGTTCCGGATCGCCGTCCATCATGCTGAGGTAGTTCAGCTGCAGCTGGCTGATCAGCCGCCAGGTGATCATCCCTTCGGCCAGCGCCGGGCGCGGCGGGGTGGGGCCTTTGCGCAGCGAGACCTGCTTGATCGGGATCGAGTCGGGCATCACGAAGTTGCCCTGATCCTGCTGCAGCAACATCAACGGCAGGTCGCGGCTGGTGCACAACACGTCGGCGGTGAGGTATTTCAGATCGCTGTGCCACGGCGATTGCCGTTCGTCCACCAGCGATACGAACACTTCCGAACCGGCATAGCCGGTGCGGGTGCCATAGCGGCGGGCGTGCTCCGAGAGCGTGCGCTGTTCGCGCCGCAGCGAGAAGTAGGCGCCATAGTTGCCGTCGTCCGCGCTCAGGGTGCTGTAAAACGGCCGAAACTCTTGCTCGTAGCGTTTTTCGCTGGCGCTGCCGCCGAGCCGCTGCACCGAGAACACTTCGTAATCCAGCGGCCGGATATTGTCGACCACCAGATGGTATTCGTGGTTTTTTTCGTTGATCGCGATGCGTTCGGCGATCTTCGGAAACAGGTTGATCACCGGCGTGCAGTGCAGCGCCAAATGGGCAACGTCGACCACCCGTTCTAGCGCGGCGTCGTGCCGATCCAGCAGCACCACGATCTCGAACTGGCGCAGCGCTTTTTTCCCTTCGCGCACGCTCTGCAGCAGCGGACGCAGGCCGTTGACGCTGAAAAACTGGAAGCGCGCCGGGAAGGCGAAATACTCCTGCAGCAGCCGGTAGCCTTCAAAGTTGCGCAGGTCGTTGGGCAGCAGCGCCTGCTCGGCGGCGAAGCCCTCCTGCCGCAGCCCGTCCAGCGCCAGCGCCCGCCGCTGCGGCTGCGGTTCCACCGTTTGGCAGACAAGCCCGACGCTGTGCTGCATCAGCAACTCCAGCAGCTGCTGCGC
Source organism: Serratia sp. PL7 (assembly GCF_945957435.1). Taxonomy (NCBI): domain Bacteria; kingdom Pseudomonadati; phylum Pseudomonadota; class Gammaproteobacteria; order Enterobacterales; family Yersiniaceae; genus Serratia; species Serratia sp. PL7. Next base: position 615,541 of record NZ_CAMFLB010000001.1, read on the forward strand.
CTGCATGTCCGGCCCGGCCAGGTAAAACATCAGCTGATCCAGCCGCAGGTTGTTGAGCGTTACGCTTTCGTAGCACTCAAGACGAATGCGCAGCGCGCTGACGCAGCCGCTGTGCTGCAGCCCCAGCGAGGCCAGCGGGATATCGGCCGGAATGCCCCCCAGCTCGACGCCGGCGATGCGCACCGGCTGTAGCGTGACGTCATGCGCCGTGGTGTAACTGCAGGTAATGCCGCTTTTCTTCAGCGTCTGGCTGTCCATCATGGTGCCGCGCGGCACCACGAAGCCGTTGCTGATGTCGCCTTTACTGCTGTCCGGCTGCAGCTCGGCGATCGCCATCGACGGCGTCGGCGACAGGTAGTTGGGGTAGATGATCTCCAGCAAGCGCTGAGAAAAGCGCGGGAACTCGGCGTCCATTTTTAGCTGCACGCGGGAGGTGAGGAAGGCGAAGCCCTCCATCAGACGCTCGATATAAGGGTCCGCCACGTCGATGCCGCGCATGCCGAGACGGCCCGCGACCTTCGGGTACTGTTCGGCGAACTCGGCGCCCATCTCACGCAGATAGGCCAGCTCGCGGTTGTAATAATCTAAAAGTTTACTGTCCATCGCCTTACCCTATGTCTTTCAGATCGAAGTGGCCGTTTTCCAGATCCACGTCGGTACGGAACAGAAACTCCAGCGGATAGGGCACGCACCACAGGCGGCCCTTGATTTCGATCGACAGCACGTTGTGCAGTTCCAGCGAGCCGGTGTCCGAGATGCAGCGCACCTGCAGCCCTTCGGGCAGAATGCGCGGTTCGAAATGGAGGATGGAATCGGTCAGCGCGCGCTGAATGTCGAGCCATTCGATGTCCGACATGCGCTTGCCCGCCAGCGAGGCGATGCCGTAATTCAGCGTGGAGCGCCGCACCTGCGGAAAATCGCCGAGATCCAGATTGGATTCGCTGTTGACGCAGTTGAACAGCCACTGCAAATCGCGCAGCACCCGACGGCGCAACTCGCTGTGCGACACCAGGTTGCGCACCTGCGCCTCCTGTTTTTTCTGCGGTTCGTCGTCGGTCAGCATGTCGAGCAGCACCGGCTGCATTTTGTCGCGTGAAGTCAGGCGCTCGCTGTCCTGACGATTGCGATAGCCCTGGCGGCGCAGATCGCCGCCGTCGTAGTGGGGTGGGCGTTTATCGTTCATGTTCAGGCGCTCGCGTCGAAGCTCAGCTGCCGCAGGCTGTGCAGCGGGAATTCGTCGCTTTCGCTGAGCCAGGTCTTCAGGCCTAGCCCCGCATAGTGGGTGCCGTCGCCCAGCGGTTGCCATTCGGTGCGTTTGCCCAGCAGCAGCGCGTCGTCGCTGCCTTCGGCCAGCGGGTAACGGGCGGGCAGTTGGCATACCTGTTCGCGGCCGTCGGTCAGACGCACCAGTGCATGGCTCCACACCAGATCGATGGCGCTCTGCGGCGCCTGGAACTGGATCGCGGCGATATCGGCGAACGGCAGCCAGTAGTAAACGCCGTTCAGCGCCAGCTCGCATACCGGCCCGAGGCGGCCGTCACCGTCGGTCAGCCAGTCGAAACTCAGCTGCCGCTCTTGGTTCCCTTCAGCCAGCGTTAACTGCCCGGCGCCGGCCGGTGCGGCCTCCAGCGCTTCGTCGCGCAGCGTCTGGGCCTGTTCGGCCGCCCCTTGCGCATCCTGATGCAGCGCCTGCACCAGCAGTTGCAGCCAGGGCTGATCCTGCCGCAGCAGCGCCGGCGCGGCCGCGCCGGCAAACACCGCCTGGCGTTGCAGCTCGGCGTTGACCGACTGCATCAGCAGCAGCGTGGTCGGTTGAGCGATCGGTTTCAGCGCCTGCCAGGATTTCAGCTGCGCGTTGGCGCGCGTCCAGTTGCCGCTCAGGCACAGCAGTTGCACCAGCGCAGCGCGCAGGTCGGCATCCGCCGGTTTCGCCTTGATATCGTTTTCGACGGCGGTGATGGCCGCGGCGATCGACTGGCCTTGCAGCATGCTTGCTAATGATTTCACAGGCTTTCCTTATAATCAGTGAGTGGCGCCGTTAACCGACAGGTAGCTGCCGCTGGCAGGATCGACGCGGTTTGCGGCCAGCTTTTCCACCAGCTTGAAGGTCAGCGGGGCGGGGGCGCTTAGCAGCGGCTGCCAGGCGGTTTGCGCCTGCTGTACGCGCTGTTTGACCTTGTTCTCGTCGGCGGCATCGACGCGCGGCATTTCAACGATCGCTTCACCGTTGAACGCCCAGGCGTGCAGCTTCGGTTCGAAGCTCAGCAGCAGGAAGCTGCCCGGCGCCTGCGGGTTGCCGCCCAAAACCAGCCGTTGGGCGTTGGCGCTGACGACGGTCAGCGCGCGATCGCCGCCGTTCACCTTCGCCAGCGGGTAACCTTGCAGGAACCACAGCGTCGGCGAGAGGGTTTGGCCGCCCTGTTGCAGCGTGACCGCGCCGCTGCCCTGCAGCCAGCCGTCCTCGCCGCAGCGCAGCGCCTCACCAGCGGGAATGAATAGCGCGCCGCCGTTGGCTTCGTCACCCCAGAAGGTGCGGAAGTGGCAGCCCTGCGGCAGGCTGAAACGCTGAGGCGGCGCGGTGTCCGCCTGCGGAGAAGTCACGGCCACTGCAGCAGGGATAGCCGGCTGCGGCGGGGTTTCCGGCTGCTCGACGGCCTCCTGTTTGACCACCGGTTTCCAGCCGCGCACTTTGGCGGCTTCGCCGCTGGCCAGCTTCTCACCGCGCTTGTCGGTCAGCGTCCAGGGCAGGTGGCCGGCTTTCGGGCACTGCTTTTCCAACAGATTGCCGACGCGCGGCAGGAAGTCGTTCAGCACCGCCGGATCCTGGCTTTGCGCCGAGACGATGCGCAGCGGGATGCTCTTGCCGCACCAGCTTGCCGGATTGCTGTTTTTGACGTTATCGATAAACACTTCCAGCTTCTGGCTGGGGGAGTAAACCAGGCGATAGTTCATCGCCTGCGCGGTCGGCACCGCCATCAGGGCGACGAGCCCCGGCATCCAATATTTCATAGTGAACCTTGCTGTGAATGTGCGCTGCTCAGTCGCGGCTCAGAAACCGCTCCGCATCCGCCAGCGAATGCAGCAGGGTGGTTTCCTGCGGTGAGCCAATCCAGACGGCGATAGCGCTGTAGTTATCGCTGTTATTGTTTTTCTTCCATGCCTGCTGCATCAGGGCGATCCACTCGCTGGGGGAGTTGACCATATGCAGCGACTGTTCCAGTTCGGCCTGGCTGAAGCTGTGCCAGAAGCCGTCGGTGCACAGCAGGAAAACGTCGCCGTCTTCCAGCTGCAGCACGTCGCTGTAGGTGGCGTCGCGCTCTTCGTTGAGCCCCAGCGCGAAATACAGCAGGTTGCTGTTGATGCCGTTGGTCTGGTAGCCGGCGTCCTGCATCTGTTGGATCAGGCTGTGGTCGGTGGTGACGGTATGCAGGTAGCCGCGGCGGAACAGGTACAGGCGGCTGTCGCCGGCGTGCGCCCAGTAGGCCAGCTGGTAATCGCGATCGATAAACAGACTGACCAGCGTGGTGCCCATCTTGCTGTATTCGTCCGACTGCCGCTGCTGCTGGTGGATGGCGGCGTTGGCGCTGGTGATGTGCTGGCGAATGCTCTGGGCGTTCAGGTGCTTTTCGCCGTCGAAGTTTTGCAAAATGGTGTCGCGTGCCAGTTTGGCGGCGATATCGCCGCCCGGAAAACCGGCGATGCCGTCGCACACCACGAAGCAGGCGGCGCGGTTGCCGAGCACCTCGCCGGTCTGATCCTGGTTGGAGGCGCGGCCGCCCTGGTTGGAGGTAGAGGCTATGGTGATATTCATTACGCGTCCGGTTTGGTCTGTGAGTCTTTGTATTGATTCACTTCAACGTCATAGGCGTGCAGGAAGGCTTCGCCGAACAGGGTGTGGAAATCGTCCTCGATTTCGCCGGAGGTTTGCTGATAGTTCTTCACGAAGTAGTCCCACAGCGCGGCCTTGCGGTTGGCGGGCAGCGACAGACGCGGCGCCACGCCTTCCTTGCGCGCTTCTTCTTCGAGGCGCTCCGGGTTGAACGACTGCAGCATGGCGGCGATGATGGCGCGAATACCGGCGATCATCCCCAGCTGGTGCGCCTGCAGGTCGATCAGCGCGTCACGCACCGCCTGTTCCGGCGGCATAAAGCCCGGCATCTGGCTACCGAACATCTGCATCAGCACCGTTTTTCCCGAAGGCAGCAGCTTGAACGGGTTGTTGGCTTCGTCGAGGATCATGGTCATCTCGGCCTTCACGCCGCGCTTGAGGATCGAGCGGGATGAGAGCAGGGCGACGGTGCCTTGCGAGAACAGGCTCAGCAGGCGACCGGCCTGGCGGATCTGTTGTTCGTCAAAGTGAGGCTGCGGTTGCAGATCGTCGAGACCGATGCCTTGCAGCAGCGCCGCCAGCAACGGCCCTTCCAATGCGTCGCCACTTGGCGCGGCGGCGTGCTGCCGCTGGGCAGACTGGTAGGCAACTGGATCGATGCCCAGGCGGTTGCCCTGGCGCGGGCGCGGCGGCTGTGCAGGCGGTTCCTGCTGGCTGAACTGCGGCGCAGGTTGGGGCTGTGGCTCAGGCGTCTGCACGGGCGGCGGCGTCGGCTGTGGGCGCTGCGCTACCGGCTGTGCGGCGACCGGAGCCGGTGCTGGCGGCGGGGACGGCGGCTGTACCGTTTCCTCCGGCTGAGCCAGCGGCACGGCGCCGCCCATCAGCAGCCCCAGCGGATCGTTGCTGTTTAACGTCTCTGGCGAAGCGGGCGCGGATGAACCGCCGAACAGCGCCAGCGGATCCAGCTCTTGCTCCGGTTGCTGCGCATTCTGGACGGGGGGAGCCGGGCGCGTCGGCGCAGCCTGCTCCGCCAGCAGCGCGCTGGGGGTGGTGTCGGCCAGGATATGCTCACGCTCAAAGGTGGTGTCGGTGTTGAACAGCGCCGCCGGATCGGTTTGTTGCTGCTGCAGCTGGCGCAGATCGACCTCGCCCGCCAGCTGCGCCAGCGGATCGGCCGGGTTCAGCTCGCGAGCGGGGGTCTCCAGCAGCGGATGATTGTCCGGATTGGTGATCGGCGGCGGTATGACGGCGGCCGGCGCGTTCGGCGTAAATTCTTCCACCAGGCTGTCCCAGATTTCGTTGGGGATCGGCGCGGCGGATTTTTCTTTGGCGGCGGCTGCAGGGGCCGCAGCCGCGGCAACGGCCTTGGCCACCGGTTGAGCCTGCGGCGCGGCGTGCTGTTGCAGCGCGCTGACTTCAATCTGGTAATCGTCGATGCCGAGCACGTCGCCGTCCTGCAGTTCAACCTGGCGGCCACGTTCCAGCGGAATGTCGTTCAGCAGCACGCGGGTAACGTTGCCGCGATTGGTGATGCGGCATTCGCCGTCAGCGGAAATGTGCACGATCGCCTGCAGGCGGGAAATGGCGCGCTCTTCGTCCGGCAGCACCAGGTTGTTGTCCACGCTGCGGCCGATGGTGCCGCCCGGCGGCAGAAAATCGCAACTGCTCTGCGGCGGAACCTGGCCGCTTTTATTTTTTACAATGGAAAATCGCATAAGGCATTCCTGCTGATAAGATCTTATGGCTAGACAGTGGAACTCAATAACGGGATGAGTTCGACTTTATTTCTTTCCTAAGAGAGAACTTTGAACGTGAGTGACTAAATTTTTTTTGGTTAACGCATTATATGGTCGAAAACTTCAATGTAATAACGTGAGGCTGTATGTGTCAGGTGATGCCTTTGCTATTGCTAGCATTATTCTTACCCTTTTTCTTGTAATAGAGATTAGTCGGTAGTTGAGACAAGTAAATTAGGGCGAATATAATACTGGCGTACCATACCTCGTCATAATCTTGGAATTTTATATTGAGCATTGAATCCAGTATCTCAGAACCATAGTTAAATATTAAACCTTGGGTGATGCTTGTAAATAGATTTACTATGGTAACTATCACAAAAAGAGAATAAGATTTTTTATTGTTAACTTTCTTTTTTAGGTGATACAGCCCGACAAAAACTACAACTGACAGGAAAAAGTATAAAAACACAAATGAGTAAGAGTAGGTGGAAAGCGTGACGTCATCGCTCACTGTTTTGTTTCCTCATCGATTAATTTGTAAATTCCATAGCCGGTTATGGCATTGGAAAAAACCTCTGTGCCTAATGGAACCGTGCCAAGCTTTTTCCATCCAATAATATAATCGCTATTTATGTGTTTAAACAACCGCCAAGAGTCTGGTCTTAATGACTTGCTAAATATACCGTACCCAGATAGTGAGATGTCAACGGAACTATAAACGATGTCAGCTTCATTTTTATTATAGCCTAGATAGTTAGCCGCGTAGTGGTATGCCTCTCTTATACTGCCAACCTTATCTTTTCTGAAAAGTAAATAATAGCCACTTTCGTAAAAATTATTTGCTCCTTGAGCCATTAACGGTACGCCAACGCCCCCGCAGGCCATGCCTGCAGAAAGTGCACAGGTTCCGATTCCGGCAAATATCTGAGAGCCGCCACTGACAAAACCAACTTGTTTCATCACCAGGTTTGAAAATCTTTCTCTTTTTTCTTTTTTTATTGCGACAAAGAGCTTGGCTTTACCTGTATTAATGTTGAATTCTTGTCGTCTGAGATTGTTGATTTCTTCTTCGATTATACTGATTGCCCCAGCGTAGGATGTGCAGTGTATACTGATATCCCTTTTTGCAAACTGAATAAGTTGGTCTATTTCCAGTGAGAAATTAGCTCTTGATTCGTTGGTGTATAGATACTGTCGTGAAAACGTTCTTGATAGTTTTTTGAGTTCATCGATAGATCTATCCAGATCTACTTTTGTTTTGTATTGTATAAGGATTCCTTTCCTATTCTTTATACCAATATTTACTCTGTGAAGGGATGCGGATTTACTCTCAGTTGTCGTCTTTCCCTTGGTATTTCTTGATGATGGCTTGCAGCGCTTGGCTGTGTACAAGATCGATGCACTTGGCCATCGTCATCGGCTCCCCTGACATACTGTCATAGGGCTTTGCCAGAAATTCTTTTGCCAGCGCCCTGACGGCGGTATGCGCTTCCAGAGAATAATCGCCGAATTCCGTGTAACCCCGAGCGGCGGCGGCGGCATCGTTTTTGACTTCTTTTGCTGAGTACCCCTCGGCGATGCAAACGCTAAGCGCGTAGTTTTTGAGGTACTCGGCAGAGGAGTACTTTCCGTTGGCGGAAGCTTCAGTATTCAATACCGCCAACGTGAGTAGGAATACAGTTTTAATCGTATGATGTGAGTTCATCGATTCGTTTTTGCATCGTATCGGCCAGGCAGTCTTTGTCATCTCGGCATTTATCCCTTTGCAGTAACCAAGATTTTTGCGTGCTGTTTAAAGAGGCTGCCAGCTTTTTATCTCCTGCATCGGTCGCCTGCTTTTTTGCCAACAGCCAAGCTTGGGAAACGCTTTTATCATAGGCGGATAAATTGAAATCTGAGCAGATAGTTTTTTCAACAATACTTTTAGATTTAGCGCAGTCGAAAGACGCTGCAGGTTTAGGAGCTTTCGGTAACCGTTCTAATTGCAGTAGCGAGCCATCGTACCAATTAACCAGCATTTTTTGTGGATTGAGAGCAGCAAAACTGGAGCCTACACCATTATCGGATGGGCCGAATGATCCGGAGTGACACGCGATCTTGAAAAGAGAGGCTTCTGCTTGGCCGTTTTCTTTCAATGAATAGTTTTTAGCCGAGATGCTTTTATCTCCGCCCATCGACTTGCCGATGAATTGATTTAGCGTGCTTCTCTCAATACTTAAGGTTGGCGCTGTGCAGACGTCTTTTTCCGGCAGATTGTTTTCTATTGATTGAGTGGAAATAGTGATTACCCTTCCTAGTAATCGAGGGTCGTTGAGTTGATAGTTAAGTGTGCGGGTAGTCTCATTGTCTATGTTGACCTGAGTTACTTGCCATAAGCCATCAATAGTTGATGATGTTGGGGCATTAACGTTTTTTTCTGCTGCATATGCACTGAACGATAATAAGACGCCGCTGATTAGAAGTTTATTTTTTTTCAATAGAGTGATGCCCTTCTTTCTGCAGAGAACTGTCCTTTGCTTGCTAATAAACCTCCCCATAACGGGGAGGTTGTATAACAATTAAGCTTCGCGGTTTTCCTTGATGTTCCAACCTGCGCTGCTTTCGGCGCCTTTGCCGCCTTTGTCGCTCTGCTCCCAGTATTGCTGTTTCACTTTCGCCGCCTGGAAGGAGTAGGTGACGCCCACGGTGTCTTCGCCGCCTGCGCCGGTGTACTGCACGGCGGTGACCAGCACGTCGTCCAGGGTGATTTTAACGTACTCAACCTGAGTACCGCCCGCCTTGCAGACAGACAACTCAACCTTGGTCAGATGCTTACCGCTGGAGCAGTGCTTCAGCAGCGCCGGGGTTGACTTGTCGACCAGCGCGTTAACGTGCAGATCGTTGAAGCACACTTTGCCGGCGCCACCGCCGCCGCCAACGCCCATATTGCCCGGTTGAGAAGCGCCCCAGGAGAAAGAAGTAATGTCGGTCCAGCCTTTGTGATTCGAATCTTTGGATTCGCCGCTGGCACCTTCAACTTTCAGGAACATATCAATAGCCATAGTTTCTTCACTCTTTATTAAGGGTTAACAGTAGTATTAACGTTACGTTGAAAAACTCAGGTAATAGCAGCAGGAATTGCAAGTGTGGTAATGCATTACCAATTTATATCCTTGTGCCATGCACCTTCTTAAATACCGAAAACTATCGGTACGGGTTACCGAGCCACTATTAAGTGCTAATGGCTCAATGCTTAATTATTTCGCGTTATCTTGATTCCACGTGCGATCTGGGTTGCCTGCTATGAGCTGTCGAGAAAGCTTGTCCAATTCAGGGCTATGGTACAACCGCAGGCAGTTTAGGGTGACACCTTGACTCTTGTCTTTAGTTTCGCTGTGAAACTCATTGATTCTGGATTTATATTTGTCGATGAGAACATTGATTTTCTCATCACCTGATTCGATATCGAATGGCATCCATTCTCTCATCGCATTCGCCGTTCTGGCTGCATCAAGAGAGAATGCTTTATCCGAATCGGAGACCTGTGCCAGGCAGCGTGATAATGCCAGTTCTTTTACGACCTGGTGATAAGGCATCTGTTTGATAAATGCCACCGGATCCTGAATCGGCGCTGCTTGCAGCCTTAATGAGGTGATAAGCAAGCATGCAGTTAAACCAAACCTCATGCATTTACTGATAAGCCGATGGAACACTAGCTCAACTCCCAAAACCAGACCTCTTTGCAGTTAAAATAGCAATGGGAATGGCAGGTTAATAGCGAGTTTTCTGGTTCGATAAGATCAATGTGTCCGCCATCATAGTTGGTGATCTTATTGAAGAACACGACTCCTTTTTTATTGCCAATACCTTTCTCTGCATCTGGAGCATTAAAGAAAATTTTGGCTTTGCCAAAACTACTGGAGCGATGCAACTGATCGGCCAGCAATTTGGCTCCCGGTTCAATCGTTTTACCCTTATAGGCGCCTTTCTTGATTGGCAGGCGGCCTTTGAAGCTGATACCGGTTTTCAACAGCGCCAGGCTCATGCGGACGGCACAGGTATTGGCATAACCAGGATTTTGCTTTAGAAGCGTATCAAGCTCATAGCCAATCTCAGCGTAAACGGCTTCTGCTGCCAAATATCCCGGGCTAGAGTAATCAGAGGAGTAATGGCTGCTTTTTAGCTGACGATATAAAGGTTTCATGCTTTGCCTCCTTTGCAGGGGAAGCGAGTCGCCAGAGCCTCTTCAATCAGGGGGGCAGCCCTTTCGTGCAGGCGCGCAGCGGGAAGTTTATTAAAGAATTCGAACACAAACTCCTGCAGAGTGACGGTTTGTAGCTGGCTGTATTGGCACCAGCTTTTTCCTTCCGTCGCGTCCAGCACGCCCAGCAAATAAATCCGCGCTTTCTCTTTTTCCTGTTTATCTGCACTGCGATAGAAACGGAAAAAGTCGCTGCCTGGCAGATTGACATCATCGGACGTCAAATGCGCTATCGATGTCTGCTCTGCGAAAGCTGGCGGCGCGGCGGAGAGCGAGCAGACGACTGCCAACAGCGATGCCAGATAAAACCGTTTTGTCTTCATCTTTCTTTCCCTGTGATGAGGTTAATGTATCAGCCAGGCCGCACTACCGCGGCCTGACTTCAGCCCATCAGGACGCGTCGTTTTGTTTCAGCGAAGGCAGCTTCGACACCAGGCGCAGGGAGACGGTCAGGCCTTCCAACTGGTAGTGCGGGCGCAGGAAGAACTTGGCGCTGTAATAGCCCGGGTTGTCTTCGATCTCTTCCACCTGCACTTCCGCCGCGGCCAGCGGTTTGCGCGACTTGGTTTCCTGCGAGGAGTTGGCCGGATCGCCGTCCACGTAGTTCATGATCCAGTCGTTCAGCCAGCGCTCCATGTCGTCGCGCTCGCGGAAGGAACCAATTTTGTCGCGCACGATGCACTTCAGATAGTGCGCGAAGCGGCAGCAGGCGAACAGGTACGGCAGGCGCGCGGAAAGCTGGGCGTTGGCGGAGGCGTCGGCGTCGTAGTATTCCGCCGGCTTCTGCAGCGACTGCGCGCCGATAAAGGCGGCGAAGTCGGAGTTTTTGCGGTGCACCAGCGGCATAAAGCCGTTTTTGGCCAGCTCGGCTTCACGGCGGTCGCTGATGGCGATCTCGGTCGGGCACTTCATGTCCACGCCGCCGTCGTCGCTCGGGAAGGTGTGGCACGGCAGGTTTTCCACCGCACCGCCGGATTCCACCCCGCGAATGGCGGTGCACCAGCCGAACTCTTTGAACGAACGGTTGATGTTGGCGGCCATGGCGTAGGCGGCGTTGGTCCAGGTGTAATTGCCGTGGGTCGCGCCGTCGGTGTCTTCTTCGAAGTCAAACTCGTCTACCGGGTTGGTGCGGATGCCATACGGCAGGCGCGCCAGGAAGCGCGGCATCACCAGCCCCAGGTAGCGCGCGTCTTCCGATTCGCGCAGGCTGCGCCAGGCGGCGTACTCGGTGTTCTGGAAAATCTTGGTCAGATCGCGCGGGTTGGAGAGCTCTTGCCAGGACTCCATCTGCATCACGCTCGGCGCGGTACCGGCGATGAACGGGCAGTGCGAGGCGGCGCCGATCTTGGCCATTTCGCCCAGCAGCTCCACGTCCTGCGGGCTGTGATCGAAGTAGTAGTCGCCCACCAGGCAGCCGAACGGTTCGCCGCCGAACTGGCCATACTCTTCTTCGTAGACTTTCTTGAAGATCGGGCTCTGGTCCCAACCCACGCCTTTATAGCGCTTCAGCGTGCGGCCCAGCTCCTGCTTGGAAATGCTCATGAAGCGGATCTTCAGCATCTCGTCGGTTTCGGAGTTGTTGACCAGATAATGCAGGCCGTGCCAGGCGCCTTCCAGCTTCTGGAAGTCGTCGTGGTGAATGATCTGGTTGATCTGCTGCGACAGCTTTTCGTCGATTTCCGCGATCAGCGCCTGGATGGTGCGATAGGCGTCGGAAGAAACGGTGACGGTGTTTTCCAGCGCCTGCTGCGCCAGGGTTTTCACCGCGTTCTCGACCGCTTCTTTGGCCTGATCGGTCTTCGGCCGGAACTCTTTGTTCAGCAGCGCGCTGAACTCATCGCTGGAAAAAGTCTCGGTGGTTTGCAACGCATTCTGTTGCTGAGGCGAGTTGCTCATCGATTAATCCTCACGCTCGTTGTTGTCGTCGTTAACCGCCGGCTTCGGCGCGTCGGTCAGGGATTGCAGCAGCGCCGGGTTTTGCAGGATCTTGGAGATCAGCTCTTCGGCGCCGTTCTTGCCGTCCATGTAGGACAGCAGGTTGGAAAGCTGGGTGCGGGCATCCAGCAGATTGTCCAGCGCGTCGACCTTGCGGGCGATAGCGGCGGGGGAGAAGTCTTCCATGCTTTCGAAGGTCAGATCGATGTTCAGCTTGCCTTCGCCGGTCAGGGTGTTGTCGACCTGGTAAGCGACGCGCGGCTTCAGCGATTTCATACGCTCGTCGAAGTTGTCGACGTCGATTTCCATGAATTTGCGCTCTTCCACGCTGGCTTGCGGGTCGACCGCTTTCCCCACCAGATCCGCCATCACGCCCATCACGAACGGCAGCTGGATTTTGCGCTCTGCGCCATAAATTTCGACATCGTATTCAATCTGTACGCGCGGCGCGCGGTTGCGGGCGATGAATTTCTGCCCGCTGCGGGATTTCGAGTTTGACATGATTTACTCCATCTAATGGCGATTGGGAACGCGCCTCGTCCGGCTGGGAGAGTCAGGTTCTGATTCGGGTCTGCGCAGGGCAGACGGTATCGGATGCGTCAAGAGAACAAAGGTCGGCGGCTAGCTGTTCTCCTCGTTGTCGGGGCGACCGAGAATGGTCTCCAGTTGGTTAAGCCCATCGGGCGCCAAATCGCGGACGATTTGCATAAAGTCCAGCGTAATCAGTCGCTGGACTCGATCGATCATCAGTGGCGCCGGGTGGCTCGGTTCATGAAGACGAAAATAGTTTTTCACCTTGTCCAGCATCAACTGGGCGTCGTCGCGCGACTGGATCTGCGCGCTGCGCCAGTTGAGTGGAGCGGTGGCGCTCTGTACGGCGGCCGGTTGCTGCATGGCAGCCGCTTCAGGCGTCGCGTCTGGTTCGTCGGCGGCCGGGGCATCGCTCTGGCCGGCGAGCGCCACCAGAGAAAACACCTTGGTCAGCGCGCTCATTTCCGGCAGCGCGCTTTCCCCCAGATGGCGGGTCACTTCGCTGCGAATGGCGCTCAGGGTGTTGGCGATGCGCGTCACCAGGGCGCCTTCGGGGCGATCCTGCTGCGCCAGTTCATCCTGCAGCCGCGCACGGCCGCCGGGAAAGTTGGGGCACTCCTGTTTGCTGCCGTCGAGCAGGGCGCCGGCATCGCGCAGCGAGATTTCTCCGGCGGCGCTTTTCAGCAGCGGCGCGGCGCGTACGCTGGCGGCCAGCGCCGCTTTGTCGCCAAGGTCGGCCAGCGCGTTGATGCGAAACAGCGGATCGGCTTCTCCATCGAACTCCAGCGGCGGCTGCAGGGTGTTCCAGTAACGGGTCATCGACTGGTGGACCAGCGTCAGCCCGTCGGCGTAGCCCGGCAACCCGCGCAGCTGGGTCCAGGCGCGGGTGAGATACAGCATGATGCGCAGGTCTTTGGTGCGCGTTAGCAGCGAGGTCGCGAGGCGCTCGACCTGCACCCAATCCGGCGCTTCTTCCGGAATGATGGTGCTGCCGAACTGTTGTTCGGCCTTGCCGGTGGCGGCTTGTTCCATCGCCAGAAAGTCGGCGTCGTATTCCAGGTTGTCGCCGCAGGGATTGTCCGCGTCAACCGGGGCCAGCAGGGTATCGGTATCGATAGCCATAGAATTTCCTTCAACGAACGATGTTAATCAAACATTTGCGGGTACTGGCCGCCGCGGCCGGGGCGCGCCCAGCCGTTGGGTTCGAACAGCAGTGAAAACAGCTGCACGGTGAGGTTGCCGCTGTGCACGTGGGTGTAGAGCGGATGTCCGTCGGCCTGATTGGTCCACCAGAAGCTGGTGTACTGCGCCGGATCGAAGCAGTCGGCGGCCTGTTGCCAGCCGAGGCCCGGTACGTCCGGATGCTGGAAACCGATAATCGACAATATCTCGGAATCCGCTTCCGCCGGTGGGCTGGGCAGCGCCGGGATCGCCTGCAACGTGCGATCGATCTGCTCGGCGGAGAAACCGTTGCGCACGCCGTTCAGCAGGGTATGGCCGAGCTGTTGATACCAGCTCGCCGCCATGTTCAGCTGTTGCGGGCGCCATTCTTGCAGGCTGAACAGGCGCAGTGCGCAGATGGGGTAGCGCCGCCCGACGCGATCGCGCGCCGGCAACAGGCAACCCATCTGCACGTACGGGCTGCCGAGCGTGGCGGGGATCACGAAGTTCCACACCGGTGCGTTGCTGAACGGGTGGCCGTTCGGCCCCTGTGCATCGCGCTGTAAATTCACCAGCCCGTTATGGAACCAGTGGGCCCAGTTGTTGACCACCGGGTCAGGCAAACGGCGTTGCAGGAAGTCACCGGCGGAAGGAAGTTTGCCGTACCAGCCGATGCTCGTCGGGGCGCTTGAATCAGTGCTCATGGTCATGTCCTTTCGGGGCTACGGGCACGAGAAGGCCGGCAGTTGGAACGGATTGCGGATGCTGTTGGGCGTGAACTCCAGCGTGACGCGGTGGCCGTCGAGATTGAACGTCGCCTGGCGGCCGAGGCCGCCGGTGCCCGACGATTGCGCCATGTCGACCAGGCGATTCAGCGCCCATGGTCCGCTGGTCACCAGGCTGGCGGTGGTGCCGTTGGCCAGCGCCAGCTGCAGATGCACCTGGTTGGTATTGCGGGTGCCCGGCCAACTGACCACCAGCGGTACCTGTGGGCCGTGGCTGTATTTGAACAGCTGCCCGTCGATATCCAGCGTCAGGTTGAGGATGTCGTTATCCATCCGCACCGGCCGCACGGTCACGCGGTAGGAGGGCGTCGCCGTGCCGTTGGCGAAAAAGGCGTCGCGGATGCGCTGCGCCTGCTGGAACGACCGCAGGATGCCTTCGCCGCCGGGCAGCGTCTTGCCGTCCACGCCGGGCGTGAAACGCCAGTTGGCGCGGGTGGTATCGACCTTGCCCTGCAGATTGTCGCGGAAGAAGCTGTCCATCAGCCCGCTGTTCGGCGCGAACATGCGCGCCAGATCGTCCGGCGTCACTTCCTGCCGCGCCCGGGCCACCAGCGGATAACGGCCGGCGATCGCCTGGCGGCAGAAGCTACCGACCTCGAAGCTGATGCGCTTTTTCACGTTCTCCATCTCTTTGCGCTGGGTATCGCTGCTGGCGCCGATCGCCAGCGACAGCAGCATCTGTTTGAACGGCACCGGCAAGCGGCCGGATTCGGCCTGCAGACGCGGGATAATGTCGCTCGGCGGCGCCGACATGCCGCTGTTGGCCGCGCCCTGCACCGCCGTCAGGTAACTGTACAGTTCATCGACCTGTTTCAGCACGCTGTCGAAAGGGATCGCCTTATTGCCTTCGCCCTGGCTTTGCGCCAGCTCCAGCAGCGGCGCGAAGTGCGCCATCACCAGCTGTTCCGGCTGGGCCGACACGTCACCGTCGGCGTTGGCCGGTCGGTTGGTGAACAGCGCTTCCAGCGTGCGGTTGGCATTTTGGTTCAGCTTATCTTCGGTTTTTGCCAGCAGCGAGCGCGAATCGGCGTCGTTTTTTTCGTCGCGCAGGGTGACGTTTTTGCTGACGTTGACCAGCAGATTGCGCATTGGCGACGGGTTGCCGGACAGCAGGCGCGCGCTGCTGATGCGCTGGGTCAGGTTGCCGATGTTGGCCAGTTGGATATCCCCCAGCAGCTCATCCCAGGCGCTGATGAAATCTTGCATGTACAGCTGGCGGATGGTCTTGGTCAGATCGGCGCTTTTCTGCTCCGGCGTCTGGCTGTTCAACACCCAGACGTCTTCCTTGCGCAAGGTGTCGGTCACCGGGTCGATGTTGTCGTTGAACGCTTTCCAGTACCCTTGTGAGGTGAACAGGCCCGGTACGCCGTCGGTGACCGGTTTGCCGCTTTTGCGGCTGAACGCCAGTTCGGTCTGCGGGCCGGCCAAATCGACCAGGCTGACCGGCTTGATGTCGGTCTGTTTCAGCAGCAGGCGCTTGAGGCGGCCATAGACGCGCTGCGACAGCGGCGCCCGATTGAGTGCGGCCTGCGCCTGCGCCACCAGCTGTTCGTCTTTGGCGTAAGGCGAGGCCTGGATCTGCGCATCCAGCAGTTGGCTGAGGTGCCATTCGATCTGCTGCAGCTGTTTCTGCGTGCTGCCCTGCGGCAGGTTGCGTTGCAGGTTGAGCATCACCCAGGCGCGCAGGAATTTACCGTCGTACTGCTTTGGCAGATACAGCATCTGATAGGCCTTCAGCGCTTCGTAGCTGAAGTCCGCGTCGCCGTGGTTGTCGTTGCGCAGCGTGGTGGCGATCTGTTGCGCCACCTGCGGCAGCAGCAGCTCTTTCAGCGCTTTTTGGTACAACGCATTGCCGGCGTCGCCCACCTGATCGCCGCGGAACAGCCCCATGCGGTAGGTGAACGGCGGATCGTCCAGCGAAAAGTTCTGGCTGTCCGGCAGATGCAGCAGGCTGTTGAGGAACGGCAGCAGCGAGAACATGTCGCCGTTGCCCAACTGGGTCAGGCTTTGCCCCTGTCGCTCGACGCCGGGCACCTTGGCGGCCACTTCCGCCAGATAGGCCTTGTTGTTGCCGTAGCTGGTGAACCACAACATCGCCAGCACCGCCAGGATCACCGCCAGCGCGATGTACCCTGCCCAGTGCAGGGCGCGGTTGCGGTATTCCCACCAGCGGTTGCTGCCCGCCAGCCCGGACTCCTGGAAGACCACCGATTCCAGCGTCTCTTTCAGGAAGAAGCTCTGGCCTTTGGCTGCCGGGATCGGCGTTTCCTGCCCCACGCTGTCCCAGGCCGCGTTGGCCTGCACCCCTGAGTTGGCCGTCGGCAGCTGCAGGTAGCGGTTCAGTTCGCCCATCACCCGGTCAAACGGCAGACCTTCCTGCGTGCCGCTGGTGAAATAGATGCCGCGCGGGGTAAAGCGGGTTTCAAAACTGGAGGTGGCGAACACCTGTTCCAGATATTGGCCGAGCAGCGGGCGCAGCGCGGCGAACTCCTGCGGGAACAGGTAGCTTTCGGCGCGTTGGCGCGCGTCGTGCTCCATCAGCAGCGTATCCGGCAGCGCCGCATCCAGCCGTTGTTGCAGCAGGGCGTATTGTTGTTCGAAGGCGGCGTTCAGGTTGAAGTCCGGCTGCCGTGAGCGCTCGTAAGGGAAGGTGAATCCCCAGATCTGGTCGCGCTGCGCTTTATCGAAGCTGCCGAAGTAGGCCATAAAGCCGTTGAGCAGGTCGGTTTTGGTCACCAGCACATAGACCGGGAAGTGAATGCCCAACTGTTCGTGCAGTTCAATCAGGCGTTTGCGCAGCGCGCTGGCCTGGGCGGCGTGTGCTTCGGCGCTGTCGCTCAGCAGATCGGCGACGCTGATGGTCACCATCACGCCGTTGATCGGCTGGCGGGTGCGGTATTTTTTCAGCAGCGCGACGAAGCTTTGCCATTCACCGGCGTCTTCTTCGCGCTGGCTTTCCTGGGTGGTGTAGCGGCCGGCGGTGTCGAGCAGCACGGCGTCGTTGGTAAACCACCAGTCGCAGTTGCGGGTGCCGCCCACGCCGCGCAGCGCGGCTTTGCCGAAGCGATCCGCCAGTGGGAAGTGCAGGCCGGAGTTGACCAGCGCGGTGGTTTTGCCGGCGCCGGGTGCGCCGATGATCACATACCACGGCAACTGGTACAGATATTGACGGCTGAAGCGGGTCATCCAGCGATGTTTACCGTCGCCCTGGCCCGGTGCGAAGCGCGCCTTTTTCAGCAGCTGCGCCGCTTCGTCGAAACGCTGCGCCAACTGATCGTCTTGTTTGACCTCGGGCTTGCCGTCTTCCGCCGGCACCGCTTCGGCGGCGCGCAGATTGCTCAGCAGGCGGCTGTTGAACCAGGCACTGTAGAGGCGCGGGATCAGGCGGCACAGGAACCAGATCAGGTAAATCACGCCGATGGCGATCTGGCGGTTGAGTTCCGGCTCCAGCGGGCGATAGTCGCCGATGGCCACCAGCGGGCCGATCGTCCAGATGATGAACGCCAGCGCGGTGATGCCGACAAAGCCCCACAGCAGGCGGCTGGTGATGATGGAGAATAACGTACTGAGCATTACTTTCCGGTTCCTTGCGGCAAGCCGTTGATTTCCGCCTGGGTGTTTTCAGGGGCGACCAACAGCGTAATTTCTACCCGGCGGTTCAACGCGCGGTTCACTTTGTTATCGTTCGGCGCGACGGGGTTGCTCTCGCCGCGGCCCTCGGCCTTGACTCGCTGCGGGTTGGCGAGGTGTTTTTGCAAGCGGGCGCTGACCGCTTCGGCGCGCGCCAGCGACAGCTCCCAGTTGGAGGCGAAACGGGCGCTGCGGATCGGCACGTTGTCGCTGTAACCGGTGACCAGGATCTTGCCGCTGACGCCGTTCATGGCGGCGGCGATGCGGTCGATGACCGGAATATAGTTGGCGCGTACCGTGGTGGCGGCAGAGTCGAACAGCCCGTCGCCTTTGAGGATCACCACGCTTTGCTGCGCTTCGTCGCGCACCACCACCAACCCCTCGGCGATCTCTTTGCGCAGGAAACTTTTCAGGCTCAGCGTCGGCGGCGCAGCCGGCGCCGGGTTACCGATCGCCACCTGCGGCAGATTGGTTTGGTAAATCGCCGCCAGCACCGGGCTGGTGTTGTCGCCCAGTCGCCAGTTGAGGGCGATGAACAGCAGCGAAGCCAGGAAGCCGGTCAGCGCCACGCAGGCCCACAGCGGCACCAGCGGCCGCCACAGCTTCTGCTGTACCGGCAGATCCAGCGCATGAGGCGACAGCGGCGGGGCATAGCCGCCACGCACCGATCGGATCAGCTGCAGCAGGCGCTGCTTCATGGTTTCCAGCTGTGAGCGGCCGTTTTCCATCACCCGGTAGCGGCCTTCAAAGCCCAACAGCAGGCAATAATTGATCAGCTCCAGCAGGTTGATGTGCTCGCGCGGGCTTTGCGACAGCTTGGCCAGCAGCTGGAAAAACTTCTCGCCGCCCCAGGTTTCGTTATGGAAAGTCACCAGCAGCCCGCTGCCGGACCACACGCTGTTGCTGCCCCACGGGGTCAGCGCCGCCGCTTCATCCAGCGCGGTGCACAGACAATAACGCGCGCCGATGATCACCTCGTAAGGCAGGTTGGCGCGTTGGCCGCGGATCTCGAAGCGGCGCATTTCGTCAATCAGCTGTTGGCGCAGCTGCGCCGGGTTGGCGTGCGTGGCCGACTGGCGGATCTGCGAAATGGCGTTCAGCAGCGGGTTGGCGGCGTCTACCAGCGGGTTGGCCGCCGGCGCCATGCTATTTTCCTGAGTCATAGGTTACCGGTCCGTATGGCTGCGAATCGCCCAAAATTCCATATCCAGCCCCGGGAATTCGCCGGCCAGGTGCAGGGCGAAGGCGCTGGATTTCTCCATCTGTTTCCACAGGTCGCCGCCTTTTTCCAGCTCGAAGTAGGTGTAGCCGGCGTGATAGGGGATCTGGCGCGGCGCAGCGGGCATGGTGCGCAGACCGATGCCCGGCAGCTGCAGCTGCACCAGATCGCGGATGCGCGTGACCGGGGCGATCTTCATCTGCGCCGGGAAGTGGGTCAGCAACACCTCGGCGGCCACATCGGCGCGCACTGCCAGCACGAAGCCGAAGTCGCGCATCATTTTGGCGTCCTGCACGGTGGCGACGTTCAGCCCGTGGGAGCGTTCGACCAGCGTCAGCTGAATGGCGTTGTCTTCCAGCACCACCGACAGCCCCTGACGCAGCAACAGCATCAGCTTGCCGAAGCACAGCGCCAGGTTGTCGTGGTCATACACCGGCAGGCGGCCTTCCGGGGTGCGCTGCGCCGAGAAGCTGGCGAGCTCGGTGGCGAACTGCAGCCAATCGGCGAACAGGCGCTCCGGGTGCAGATGATCGAGGTGGTAGGCGTGGCTCACCTGGCCGAGATGGCGGTTGATCAACTGCAGCAGCATGAAATCGACCATTTCGGAACTGCCGCCGCGGCCCGGCTGCAGCAGGCGCTGGCTCATCTGCTGGCTGCGCTGTTGCAGCAGGCCCTGCAGATCGTTGATGAAGGTTTTCAGTACCGGGTTGCCCTGGCAGTTCAGCATCGGCGGGATCTGCGTGGTATCGAGACGCAGGCTGTTGTCACCGCGCTTTTCCAGCACGCGGGTAACGCCGAGCGCCGTCCATTCGGCGTTGAGCTCACTCTCCAGCATCAGCCGCAGGCGCAGGCGACCGAACTGCAAGGCCGCGCTGCCCACCGAGACGGCGTTGAGATCGTCGACTTCGTTCTCATAAGCCAGATAGCGCGCCAGCGCCTCCGGGCTTTCCTGAAAGATCACGTCTTCACGCCCCGCGCGGTAGGTCGGCAGAGCCAGCACCACGTTTTCACCGGTCTTGTTTTCAGCGATGGTCAGCGGCGTGGGCGCCTGCTGGGCGCCGGAGAAGCGAAACGGCGTGCCGTCCGGCATGATGCCGCTGGCGGCGTTGAGCGCAATCTTGCCCTGGCGCAGCAGCGTTTGGTCCAGATCCAGGGTGAGGAACCCCCAGAAACAGCCGCTGTGGGCCTGGCCCCAGTTGCGCATATAGCCTTCGAGATAGTTTTCCGCCTGCTGGAAATGGTGAGGGCGCAAAAACATCCCCTCAGTCCAGACAACCTTATGAGCATCTTTCATCATCACACCTATAGTTACTTCGCTTCAGCGCAGCGGTAGGTCAGTCGACCTTTTTTACGGGGCGCAGGCCACTCACGCCCGCGACGATATGCGCTTCCAGCTCATCCGGCGAGAATTGCCATACCTTGTAGAAATTGGTTTCGGTAGGTTCCGGCAGCGGCAGTGACATGCGCCAGGTCTTGCCGTCCAGATTTTGATATTCGGCGATCACGCCGATGTAACGTGCGTCCAATGCGCTTTGCCCACCGAGCTTCTTGCCGGTCTGGCCCGGCGTCAGGAAGAACTGATCGCTGTCCAGCAGGCTGTTGCCGAGCACGCTTTTGGCGTCGTTTTGCAGACTGAAGAAGTCGGCATCCATGAATTCCGCATCCGAGCGCAGCAGCAGCACGCGAATTTTGATCGGCGCCGGTTGCGCGCCGGCGGCGGCGTTGACCTGGCGGTCAGCGTCAAACACCAGACTGTAACGCGACGGCACGCTTTTGGCGGAAGACATGCAGCCGCCGAGCGCCAGCGCGCCCAGCAGCAGAAACAGCATCCCGCACCAGCGGGAAGCGATAGGGGTCGTCATCATAGGAATCTCGTCGCCCGCAGGCGTGCTGACTACTGGAGGATCCAGGTGGCTGAGCCGGCGTTTTTACACGCCTTGCTGTCGCCGCCGACTTTGACGCAGTCCTGTTTGGCGGCGCGCGCGCGACGCGGCAGATCTTTGCGCAGCGTTGATTTGTAGCGCGCTTCCGGCACGCCGGCGTTGGCCTGGATATACCCCATCAGATCGCCCCCGCGGATGGCGGAGATCGCCAGCCAGTTGTTTTCCACTTCGCCCAGCGCGTAGAACGCGGCGGCGTTGTCCAGGCTGCCGACGGCGGTGCCGGTATAATTCGGGCTACTCATGATGCTGGCGGCATACAGGCTGCGGTACTCCTCACCGATCGGCTTGAACTGTTTCGGCGCGCTTACCGCGGCGCGGTGCTGCAGGGTGACGCCGTTGACTTCACTGCTGATGAGGGCGTCGTTATTGAGCGCCGGCGGCGGTGGCGGCGGGGTGGAACAACCGGCAAGCGTCAGGGCGGTCAGCAGCGTCAGGGTAATCCGTGTTTTCACAATGTCCTCTTTTTCTTGATTGAATGGCTGTGTAATAAGGCGCCGTCATCAGGGCGCAAGCAGCAACACTTTTAATTGGCTCGGCACGATGCGCATGCCGAGCGCGTTGGTGGAATTCTGCAGGCTGAGGCTGGTCAGCCGGGTGGCCGGAGTGCCTTTGAGCAACACGGTAAAGGCGCCGGTCAGGTGGCGGGATGGCCCCATCACCGTCCCGGAAGCGACACCGGTGGCTACGCCGGGGTTGTCGCCGTTGGTCAGGGGCGTTACCGTCGCCATGTTGTGCGCCGGGGTACCGACGAACAGAATGTTGAACGCGTTCGGGATGGCGGTCGGCGCGAGGGCGATATCCGGGTAGGGTACGGGCACCGGCGCCGGGCTTGGCGTCAGACAGACGTCGGGAAACGCCAGGTCCACGCCGATCATTTGGCTGTTGGCAAACATAAAAGGCCTCCGCAGGTTATCCGACGTGGATTTGTTCCGAATCCAGCTTGGTGATGTCTTTTGAGGTAATGAGCGTGTTGCGGGCATGAATGCGGGCGTAATCTTCCGCCTGATAATCCAGCTGCCCGGCGCGCACGTGCTCGGTTTGGCGCACTTTGCGGAACAGCGAATGGCTGATCTGGCTGACCGAATGCCACAGCGACTCGCAGCGTTTACCGACCAAACGGCTGATGCTGACGAAGGCCGACAGCTCTTCGCCGCTGTATTTCATCTTGTCGACGTGGCAGTCGCCGCTGTTCGCCTGCAGCGTCATGGCGTCGCCGCTCAGTTTCAGCGCCTGTGCGCTGTGCAACGACAGCGAGCCGTTCGGCGTTTCAATCTGCAGATCGCCTGCGACGCAGAGCCGCGCCGTGCTTTGCGGCTCTGCCCGCTCGAGGACGGCGATCGCCCACAGCTGGTGGCCGCAGCCGGCGACCAGCACGTTATCGCCGAGGGCCGGCGTCAGCAGGCAGCTCGCCGCCCGGCGACAATGCCAGCCACGACCTTCACATTCCACCACCAGACTGCCGTCCGGCAACAGGTTGACGACCTGGCCAGCGGCCTGTTGGGGCGGTGCGATGTTGACGGCGCGAGTTGTGTTGGCAACGCTCATGGTGATCCCCTCGTGAAGTGGTCAATGCATTCAGATTCGGCTCTGGCGCTGTGCGCTCCAGGTTTCGGCGGCGTACAGCTCTTCGTCGCTCTCGAGGATCCCGCTGCGATCGCTCCAGCGCGTTTGCTGCTGGTGGGCGCGATGCATACGGGTGCGCATAAAGCGCGCGCGCCGGAAATCGGCGGCGCCAATGTCGGCATAACAGAAGTCGGCGTAGGTCAGGTCGCTGTCGCTGAAATCACAACGCGCCGATCGGCTGTGCTGAAATACGCATTGATACAGGCGCGCCTGGCTGAAGTTGGCGGCATCCAACGTCGCTTCGCTGAAGATCGCCTGATCGAACTGCCCGCCGCGACACTGCGCCTGAGTCAGATTGGCCTCCAGCCACAGCGACTGCTGCGCCTGTACGCTGGTCAGGTTGGCGCGCCGCAGCGAAGCGCCCTTGAAATTGCTCTGGCGCAGCGTCGCCTGGCTGAAGTCGACGTCGTCCAATTGGTTATCGGTAAACTGGCAGGCGATCAGGCTCTGCCCGGCGTAACTTTTGCCGCGGTGGTCACATTCGAAAAACGTGACGCGGTCGAAGTTCACGCCTTCAAACTGCGTTTTACAGAGATTTAATCGAAAGAACGTGACAAGGCATAAGCGCGCCTGATTCAACATGGCGCCGTCGAGCGGGCTTTCGTAAAAGGTAGTGCGATCGTGCTGAGTGGCGGAAAAATTCGCGCCGGCCAATTGGCACGACATCCAGTGACTTTGGTTGAGCGACAGCCGGCTGAAGTCGCTCTGTTCAAGCCGACAATCGTTGAACATCGTCAGTTCGATATGGCTCTCGCTGAAGCGGTTGGCCGACATGGCGCACTGATTGAAGGCCGTTTGCTTCAGATCCGCCCGCGTAAATTGTGCGTGTTCGAGCTGGCAATCGCTGAAAACGCTGTCGCGCAGATCGCAGTCAGAGAAGTTCACGCCGTTCAGGTTCAGTTCGTTGAACATGCCGCCGGCCAAATCCAGACCGGCGAATGACAGACCGTGCAAGTCCTCTCCGGCGATCGGCTCGCCGCGTTTTACGCGCTGGCGTATCTGCTCTGGTTTTGAGGTCATACTTCCTTCCCGTTGTGGCGAGGCAATGTTTTCACCCTGGCGGTATAGGCTCTCTCTAGCCGGGTTGCCTGATCCACTTGCGACTGCGACAGGTCAGCCCGGAACAGATTGGCGCCCTGCAGGTCGGCGCCTGACAGCACGCATTTTTGCAGGATAGCCGCAATGAAATTGGCATCGCGCAGGCTGGCGCGAGACAAATCGCTGCGGATGAACAGGCTGCCACTGCCGTTGGCCTGGCGGAAATCGGCCTCGTTCAATCGGGTTTCCGACAGATCGCAATTATTGAGACGCGCCCGGCTAAAATTGGCCCGCTGCAACGGCATCTGGCGTAAATTGCACTGGTTTAGCGTCGCGTCGCTGAAATCCGCCTGCGGCAACAGTGTCTTCGCTGCAAAGGCGCAGGCCGTGAGACGTGCGGCGTGGAAGCTGAGGCTTTGCGTCTCGGTGTCAACCCAGGCGCAACTTTCCAGCCGCGCCTGACTGAAGTTCACCGCCAGCAACCGGCATTTGACGAAGCTGACTTTGTCGAGCCGGGCGTGGCTGAATGTCAACTGCTCCAGCTGCAGTTCCATCAGGGTAATGTTGGCCAGCGTGGCGCGGCTGAAATCACATTGTCCGAGCAAGGTTTCGTATCCCAGCAAATCGCGTAATGACGCCATCGTGAAATCGCAGCGTTGAAACAACGTTTGCTGAATATTAGTCTCATGCAGCTGCGCGCCGCCGAAATCTGTCGCTTCGCATTTCGCCAGGGCCAAAGAGGCGTGGCTCAGATCGGCCTGCTGCAAGACGGCGCCGCTGAGATCGGCGCGCGCCAACATCGCCTCGCGAAGATCGCAACCCGCCAGTCGGGTTTGGCGTAGATTGGCGTTTTCCAATAACGCGCCGCGTAAGTTAGCCTGGCAGAGATCCATGCCGGACAGATCGGCGCCGGTGAGATCAAGGCCGCTGAGATCTTTATCGCGCAGCATGGCGGCGGCGACGCGTTGGCGAATGATTTGCGCCAGATCGCCACTTAAGCGCAGTGAAGGGCTTTGCGCCTGCGCTGACATTAAATACATTTGGTGCAGCGCGCGCTCGCTTTCCCCCAGCTGCTTCTCGCTGAACGCGTCGGGATGCTGGCGCGCCTCCTGGAACAGCAGATCGCGCTGCTGCTGGTAGCTTTCCGCACCGGAGGGCGACACGTGATCCCCTCCGGGGTTAAGCGGGTCGATACCCTCGGCTTGCGCCAGCTTGAGCATGTCCTGATACTGCACCTCGGCCTGGCTTTCCAGACGCTCGACGAATTCGGCGAGTTGGTCCAGCTTCGGCGGCGCTTCTTGCGACGGTAGCGGGAACAGTTCATCGATGTCCTGGCCTTCACGCAGCAGGCGCTGGCGATGCTCTTCGCGCTGCTGGTGCTCGTAGGCGGCGATATTTTCCGCCATTGGGCTTTGCTGCGTCGGCGTTTCCGTATCCAGCCAGGCACCGATGCACGCCTCCGGCAGCAATTCTTGTTCGCGAAAAGCGTGCAAAGCACCCTGTTCTTTATCCAGCCGCTGGGCCAACACCTGCCGATAATGCGCTGTGGAACGGGGCTCCCCTTCGGTTTCCAGGGCCGGCATCAGTTGCATCACGTCGGCGGCATCGTCCTCATTGATGCGCGCGCTACCCTGATAGATCAACAGCATCTGTTCCCGATGCGGGAAGAACCAGACGGTGGTATGGCGCATCGCGATCTCTTCGAAATGCGTTTCACCGCCGCGCAGTCGGTTGATGAAGCAGCGCGCGCGCCACGGCGGTAAATGCCCTTGCTGCACCGGTTCTGAAGGGTGCATATTCCAAATCCGATAGGCAGCCCGCGGCGGCAAGCTATCACGTTGAGGAAACTGCTGATCGCTTTCTGCCATGTTGAACAGGCGCCAGTCGATATCGTTGGCGAAGCCGGGAAAGCCGTGCTTCAACCAGTCGGCGTCGTAGTTTTTACCGATGCGAGAGAAGCGACGCGGCCAGGTGATATCCAGCGCGTCAAAGCTTGCCGGCTGGGCGCTTTGCCGAGGAGACGCAAGGCGTCCCTGCAGCGGTTCAACATTGGGTAGGCGATGGATGCGGCCCTGCGGAAATGTTTCGGGAGTGGCGCCGATGCCGTGCGGATTATCGGCGAACTGAGTACCGCCGTAAGCCCGGCGCCAGTCCAGACGCATTTCTGCAAAGGGTAGAGGCGTGGAGGGACGATCGTTGATCCAATGGCGATCGCCGAAAACCACCAGCGTTTTCTCCAGCGAATCAAACTGGATCTTCACGGCGCAGGCGTTTTTGTCTTGTTGATGGTGGGTGTAGGCGTTGCCAGTGGCGAGAAACTCCGCACAGGCTTTTGGGATAGCCAGATCGAGCACGCCGCCACTTAACGTAAGTTCGTCGGCGGCCAACTGCCACAGTTCCGGTTCGGGGCGCAGACGCGGGGAGGCCCCCATGTCGGCCAAGGCCAAAACGGAAACGCCCAGATGATTTTGCCCTTGCCAAGAGAAGGGGCGATGAAGCGCGCTGAGGCGCAGAGGTTTTACGACTTTCATTGTGTGTGTAAAGCTTCCTGTGGATATCAGCTGGCAGCCAGGCTGCTTGCTCAAAAACAATCCGTTTTTCGGTTTAATAGATATCAGGCTATGTCACAACAGATGAAGAAAACGATGCGGCGTTCAGCGCCGATCGCTAATGCGGGGAGAGTCCCACTTCGAAATGGATGATCAAGAGGACAGTGCGTTGTCCTTCCCGTTTATTCCGCGAGCCAGCAGCACGGCGGCGACGGACAATGACGCGGCGATCGCCTTGGCGGTAAATTGGCCGGTGCTCTCCAGGTGATAGGGCGCAAAAAATCCGACGCCGGCGGTGCTCAGAACCAGCAGCGCGACGAGCGCCGCAAAACAGGGCAGCTCTATCGCCAGCGTCAGTCTGCCGGGTGTCGCCGCACCGAGGTAACGCATCAAAAAACCGGGCAAAATCAGGAACCCGATCAGCTCTGCGGGAGCATTCACCGCAGACATCACCTGCTGATTGTATTTCAGGAGCGCTAGCATCAGCGCGACAAAGATCAGCAACCGCATGGGTAAGGCGGCCGCTCGGCTTGCCGACAAAAAGGTTTTGCCGATCGCAGCGAGCAATACGCAGCCGACCAGGATGCCAAAGACGGTAAACAGGATCTGTCCCCAGAGGCTGTCCTGCGTCGAAAAGGCAATGAACGCGCCCATCGTGACACTTCCTTATGCAAGGTGATTTAGCGAACTGATGAACGATAAGCCGTTTGCAGAACGTTGAAATCGGATCGCGTGATTGAGGGATCCTTTTCGCTTAAAGCCGGGAAAGCTCTTCGATCACCGCTTTTTTGGGGTTCTTCGGGTCGTACTTTATCGCGGTGAAATGGCCCGGTTGATAACGCGGCAGATCCACGACGCTGATCGGGCCTTTCGCCACGGCCGTATGGTTTTTTCCGTCTTGGGCGATGTACTTGACTTCGACTTCGCAGACCGGCCGATTTCCGTCCCACAGGTTGGTCTGGCGAATGCTGACGATTTGCCCGGAAGCGGAAATACCGTTCTCCATCACGCTGAGGGAAGAACCGATATGTTTGAAATAACCCCAGATATCGACCGTGATGAATTTGAAAAAGCCCACCAGACTGAGGATGGGAGCCAATAAAATCAACCCGATAACGGTGAAAACATTTTTGGCCTTCGACATGGGAGTCCCTTTACAAGAAGATCGCCAGCGCCTTGGTGCTCAGCCGTAAGGCGCCGTTGGTGACCAGCGCGCCAAGCTGAGTGAACGTCATGGGATCATTACTGAGCTTGAAATTGGTTTTGCTGATCGACAGCGGGTTATGCGAGATATCCAGCATCGTGTGTTTAAGGCTGGTCGCCGTCAACGAAAGATTGGAGCCGTAGAAGGCAAAATTGGCCCCGGTCGCCACCCATTTCCAGCCGTGGCAGTTATCTTTCCAGTTCGGCGTTTGTACCGAGACGCCGTCCGCACTGGTGATATCAATGGTTTTCGCCTTGATGGTCAGCGTGCCGGTGATCGTTGTGTTCTGGTTATTATTATAGGTTTCGGTGACATCCCCGGTCACGGTAGCGGTCTGGCCGCCCGCTTCAATCGTCAGGACTTGCCCGCCGGCAGTAATGGTGGTGTGCTGACCGCCGGCGGTGATGTTGACGGTCTGCCCCTGCTTGATGGTGCTGGTCTGTTGCCCTTCGGTAATGTCGAGGGTCTGGTTGCCTTTCACCGTGACATGCTGGGTTTGCGTAATGTTTTGCGTCTGCGCGCCGTCAAGCTTGAAAGACTGATTGCCGGTGATGTCGATTTTATCGCCGCCGTCGATAATCGTCAGGTCGCGGCCGCCTTTGATGTTCACCGTCTGGTGAGCGTTCAGGTTGGCGGTGTCCAGCCCATTGACGGTCGTCGTGCGTTTCGCTTTGTACAGGAACGTGGCGTCGCCGGTGACGGTGTCGTCCTGCTGGCGCCCGATGGTGGTGGTGCGACTGCCGTCAATATTGACGTTCTTGTCGTTTTCCACCGTCATGTTCATGTTGCGTTCGGCATGCATGTCGAACGATTCGTTGCCGGGCGAGTCTTCCAGGAACAGGAAGCTGGCGTTGTCGGCGCCGCCGCCTTTACTGCGGCTCATAAAGCCCATTTTAGTGGCGTCGCCGGGCAGATCCCACGGCGGCATGCTGTCTTCGTTGTAAACGCGGCCGGTGATGATAGGGCGATCCGGATCGCCGTTGATAAAGTCGACCACCACTTCCTCACCCACGCGCGGGATCTGGATCCCACCGTATTTCCAGCCGGCCCAGGCGCTCGAGACGCGCACCCAACAGGAACTGGTTTCATTGCCGCTGCCGTGGCGATCCCAACGGAATTTGAGTTTCACCCGGCCATATTTATCGGTCCAGATGCTTTCGCCTTCCGGGCCCACTACTTCGGCAGTTTGCGGGCCGTGGGTTTTCGGCCAAGGCGTGGTGCGCGCCGGGCGCCAATTGATGTCCGCCGGAACGACCTGAAATTCGGTTCGCTGCTCGCCAACATCATTATCGTTGCTGGCGTAGCTGTTTTCCTGCATGAAGTACTGCGCGCTGACCACCAGGTAGGCGCGGTTGTCTTCCATACGCGGCGCCTGGGTCAGTTGAAAACGGTAGCCGGGCGCAATGCCCTGCGAATTGCCTTCGCCGCTCATCTGCTCGTGCTGCGCTTCGAACTCCTGTTGGCGAACCTTGACGTAAAACTGGCCGTGGGCGTGATCGGTATAGCGACCGGGCCAGTCGAACACCTCGGCTTTGTCCTGCGCGAACGAGGCGGGATTCTGCCGGGCCTCCAGCAACCGCGCGCGCGGCTTACGAAAATCGTAGTCATCCAGGCTATAGAGGCTGGGCGTGATGGCGTCAGAAACGCTCCAGCTATTGATGCTGTCCTTGTTTTCCACCAGGCCGCCTTCCGCGAGCTGGTAGGGAATGCTGGCGTAGCCGGCGAGTTCCTGATGGGCCGCCGGCGCGTCAGCCAGCACCAGCGTATGGCCGTCTTGCTGGTGCGTGAAATAATAATAGATGCCTTCGTGTTCCATCAGACGGCTGATGAAATCGAAATCGCTCTCCTGATACTGCACGCAGTATCCCCAGATGCGGTAGTCGTAACTCAGGCGGTTATCGATTTTCACCTGATACTGCCCCAGCACCTGAGTCAGGATGTCGGGAACGGTTTTTTCCTGGTGGATGCGAAAATCGCGGTTTTGCGTCAGATACCACAGCGTGGGGCGCAGCACGGCGCGGTAGATATAGTAACGGTTGCCGCCAGCTTCTCGGCCGGAGAGGGTCATGCGCGTGATATTGCCGTTGAGATAACGCGGTGCCAACGGATTGCCCCGCAGCTCCAGCGTGATTTTTTGTCCCAGCAGCGCTTTCAGATCGAGCCGATTGTCGGGGCTGAGCAACTCGACGTCGAACTCGAACAATCCGGCCAGTTTTTCCTCGCCGGAAAGGCTTCTGAACAACAGCTGATGGGAGGGCAAGGGCGTGTGCGCAATGATAAGACGATCCATACTATTCCCCGCTTTAGGCATAGCTACCGCACGAGAATTGACGCGCGATCCCGATGGCGTATCTGTCACGAATAGAGACAGGAACTGACGAAAGATTTAACAAAGTTTACACAAAGGCACGATTTGTGCAGTCTACAATAGAGCTCTGCATTTGCAAAATAGCCTTGTGGATCAATGCTCAATTCGTTAACTTGCTCACGATCTTGTTTTTTATTATCTAAAACATATAGATGCGAGCAGATCATTTTTTATCTCAAATTATTGGGAAATTGGTAATACCAAAGAATAAATGTGTAACACATAAGTCAACGTGCTTATAAAACAACTCTTTTTTTACGTAAAAAAAGTCGCTGACTGTTTTTTATCCTTACCATTTGCCAGTTAAAGATGATCAAATATATAAATTTGGCGAATGTTAATTCGGATGATTCCTATTTGGTGGGCGTCCCAGGGCCCACCGACGGGCCTGGGAACATGCGTTTGAACGGTTGAAAATGCAGCGAATACCGTCGTTAACGTGGAGAGGAGTCGAAGGAGAGTTGACCTACCAGCTCGCAGAGCCAGATTAAAGCCGGGTCGCGTTGCGCCTGCCGGCCGGCGATCAGCTCAATGGGGAAAGGCGCGATGGCCAACTCGTCAGGCAGTGGGAGAATGCGTACGCGTTGCGGATCGGAAAAATGCCGGGCCGCGCTGGCGGCCAGCGTGGCGATCAGATCGCTGTCGGCGACCACGGCCGGCAGAGCGGCAATATGTGAAAAGGTCACGGCGACTCGCCGCTGACCGCCGATTTCCGCCAGACGCCGGTCGACCAGCCCTCTGGCAGAGCCATCGTCTGCCGGTGCGTACAGCCCATGCGGCAGGCTGAGGTAGCGTGCCAGATCCCAGCGGCCATCCGCCAGCTGGGGGTGTGAACGGCTGGCGATACACACCAGGTGCTCTTCAAACAACGTGCGCACATAGTGGCTTTCCGCACCGGAAAGGTGCCCTCCCAGCGCGATATCCACCTCGCCGCGATCCAGTTGCCGGTAAATATTGCGGCGATCCAGACGCGAAACGCGAATATCGATGCCGGGGGCAGTCTGACGCAACCGGCTGATGAGGGTGGGCAGCAGCAAGATATCGGCATAGTCGCCGGCCGCCAGCGTAAAACGCCGCTGCCCGGCGGTAGCCGGATCGAAACGGGCAGGGGGGGCCAACGCCAGATGGATCTGTTCAAGCACCTGCTGTATTTGCGGCATCAATTGGTGGGCGCGCGGCGTGGGTGACATGCCGCCGCCGCTGCGCACAAACAGGGGATCGTTGAGAAGAATGCGCAGCCGCGCCAATGCATTGCTGACGGAGGGCTGAGCGCGGTTAAGACGCCGGCCTGCGGCGGTGACGTTGCGCGTCTGATACAACGCCTCAAACACCACCAGCAAGTTGAGATCGACGCTGGCTAAATTCATTTTATGAATACTCTATATACAGATAATCCATTTCCAGAATCATACTGTGTTCTTTAGGCTGAAAGCACACAAATTTAGCCTTCAATCAGGGGAAATGATGAACAAAGTCTTGGTCACTGGCATTGAGCCGTTCGATGGCGATACGGTGAATCCTTCCTGGCAAATTGCGCAGGCGCTGGCCGGTGAACATATTGCCGGCGCGGAGATCGCGGTGCTCGAGCTGCCCTGCGTATTGGGCGTGGCCAATCAGCAATTGATCGCGGCGATTGAGGCGCTGCAGCCGCTGGCGGTGATTTGTCTGGGCCTGGCCGGCGGCCGGGCCGAGATTTCGCTGGAACGGGTGGCCATCAATCTGATCGATGCCCGCATTCCCGACAATGCCGGTAAACAGCCGATCGACGTACCGGTGGTGGCGGGCGGGCCGGTAGGGTATTTTAGCACGTTGCCGGTGAAGGCCGCAGTGCAGCAGCTGCGCCGACAGGGGATCCCGGCGGCGGTCTCTTATACGGCAGGTACCTATAACTGCAACCATATTTTTTACGGTCTGCGGCACTATCTGGAGACGCAGCACGTGAGTGTCAGGGGGGGATTCGTACATATTCCGTACAGTCATGAACTGGCGGCGTCCCATCCGGGCAAGCCGAGCATGGCGCTGGCGACGATGGTGGAAGCGGTGCGCACGGTCGTACAGGTGACGCTGACGGTAGAGGAAGATGTGCGATTCGGCGACGGCGCCGTACATTAAAAGCAGGGCGTGGTGTACCACGCCCTGCTACGGGTTATTCGTCGGCGACGCGGATCACCAGTTTGCCGAAGTTTTTGCCCTGCAGCAGGCCGATAAACGCCTGCGGCGCCTGCTCCAGCCCATCAACGATGTCCTCGCGGAACTTGATTTTCCCCTGTTCGACCCAACTGCTCATTTGTTGCAAGAATTCGTCAAAGCGTGAGCCGTAGTCGTCGAAGATGATAAAGCCCTGCATGCGGATGCGTTTGCGCAGGATCAGCCCTTCCAGCAGGGGCAAGCGGTCCGGCCCCGCAGGTAATCCGGTGGCATTGTAATGGGCGATGATGCCGCACACCGGAATGCGTGCTTTGGTGTTCAACAGCGGCAGTACGGCGTCGAACACCGCCCCACCGACGTTTTCGTAATAGATGTCGATGCCTTTTGGGCAGGCGGCCGCCAGCTGTTCGGCAAAGTCAGGGGCGCGGTGATCGAGACAGGCGTCGAAACCCAACTCTTCCACCACATAGCGGCATTTTTCCGCACCGCCGGCGACGCCGACGACGCGGCAGCCTTTCAGCTTCCCGATTTGGCCGACCACCGAACCGACCGCACCGCTGGCGGCGGCGACCACCAGCGTTTCACCTGCCTGCGGTTGGCCGATGTCGAGCAACCCCATGTAAGCGGTAAATCCCGGCATGCCCAGCACGCCCAGCAGGCGGGAAGGATGCGGCAGGTGCGGGCCTAGGTTGCGCAGGCCGCTGCCGTCAGACAGGGCGTAATCCTGCCAGCCGTCATAACCCAACACCCAATCGCCGACGTTGAAATCGGGATGCTGTGAAGCCGCCACGCGCGATACCGTACCGCCCACCATGACCTGACCGATCTCCACCGGCGGCGCGTAGGAGGGGGCATCGCTCATGCGCCCGCGCATATAAGGATCCAGCGACAGATAAACAGTGCGCAGCACCAGCTGCCCGGCGGCGGGCTGCGGTGCGGGGACGGTATCGAGACGGAAGTTGGCCGCCGTCGGTTCGCCGTGCGGACGCGAAGCCAGTAGGAAGCGGCGGTTCTGTTGAGAAGGGGACATCGAAAGCTCCTTTGCGTTGCGACAAACAAGATTCGTTAAGCCTAGTCCAGGGGCGGCAAGGCAACGTTACCGAATGTGCTTAGCCTTAGAGCGGAACGATCAGCACGTCGATATGGCTGATATTGATAAAGCGGGCGGCGGAACAGGAGACCTTATTCATCATGCCGTCGCGATGGTTGCCGCAGAGCAGCAGGTCGAACGGCTGACGGCGGCTGGCGTATTCCAGGCTATCACCCAGCTCGCCGTGCACGATCAACGTATCGGCGATCGGGTAACCGGCGCGTTGACGCAGTTCCTCCATAAACAGCCGGGTTTCCTCCTCCATCAACGTGCGTAAATCGCCCAGCATTGGCCCGGCGAAATTATTGTACATTTCCGGGTTGGCGAGCGTGCTCAGCAAGGTGATGCTGCCGCTGTAAGGGCGGACGATGGAGACGGCCTTTTCCACCAGACGGTGGCTGTCAGGGGCAACGGCAACGGTGACCAGAACGTTTTGATACCCCATATCCTACTCCTTGTTGTATCCATCGTGTTTCAGGCTGCCGCATCGGTGGCCTTGGTGGAAGTCTTGCGTCGGATAAAGGGTAGAACCTGGCGGGTGGAATAAATGTGTTTCGCATCACGCGCGGCAATAAAAGCTGAATTTGCACCGGTTATATAGCAATAAAAGATAAAACCGTTGCCGCACGTAATTTCACTGAATTAAAGCACCTGCGTCCACAGCGTTTTCGGCACCTTGCCCAGATCGAACAGTTTACCGGCAACCAGCTCAGCGCGACGGTGGTCGGCAGCGCGGTACATATTGCTCATTTCTGTATCATTTTCAATGGAGTAGTTCAGTTTGTCGTACACCTTCTCCAGGCTGTCCAAAGAGGAGCATTTACGGAATGTCAGCAGATATTCGAGCGTATCGGTCATGATTAAAATATAGCCTGTTAATAGTTAAAGCCGGGTGAATAACACATCGGCGGCTCACGGCGACGCCGTCGAGGTAGCGATGTACGACCTGACAAAAATCATTTCAAGTAGATAAATTGCACTGGGTAATGATGTCACGCCGCCCGTAGCGGCGCTTTGATAAATCATAATATGCCCGTGCGCCGTCAGCAATCTCATCCTGCTGATAAATGGAGAAATAGGGAAAGTCTCAGGGCGGCTGACGGCAGACGCGTCGTCGTCGCTGCTGTGCACAAGCACGCGCCGCCGTGCCAGGCCTCATTCTGCAGTGATTTTTTCACCCGGCCGCGGCATTGGGGGGTGTTTTTCGCCGCCGCTGACGTTAAAACGCCGTTTTTCTCGATGGAGAAATATGAAGAGTAAAACAAAACTGCGTTTTATTTTATGACCATCAGGGGGATGAAATCGTAAGCCATGTAAATAATCATCTGGGGATGAGGGGAAATTATCACGACGACAAAAAAGAAATAAAAAGCATTAAAGATTTATGGCGTGCTGCCGATATATCGTTTTGGCGGAATTTAACGCAAAAAAAGTATTCTTGCATCGTGCTAATACGGAAACATATCGTTACGTCTGTGAGCTTGTTCACTACGCCCGCGAATCATTGATAAGCCATAATCACCTGATGTTGAAAATTAAAACAGCCTCAGGCTGGGGGCTTAAGTCAAATCCGATAGCTAATAACCTTATAGTTTACACCGGTTATTTTTCAGCTTGGATATTTTTTAGTAACTCAAATGGTTATTTATACTGAGTTTGTTGCCTATATGCAGATTTTTGTTCTGTTATTTTGGTTTGGTGATGCTTTTGTTCGAATTGATCTAAAAAAGATAATTTTTTGGCGGATAAACATTGTTTTTAAGACGTTTTTTTACCTATGGTTGTTTTGTGTACAAAATGACGGTCAATAAGTGAGCGTATTTGGGGGTATTTGGCTTAATTATTTTTTATTTTTGTGATCTATGTCACATTGTATTTAAAATTGCCTCTCACTTACATTGTGTGTGCTAATGGTTCGGGGGTAGAGTTGCGCTGCTTTAGGAATAATCTTATTAAATTTGTAAAAATAGTTTCATGGTGACTAAACACTATCGAAGCAGAATGCTGTACATCCATACACGTAGGTTTACGCTCGTAGCAAATACTGAACAGTGGTCGAATTTAGCGATTGTAGAAAATTATAGCAGTCGTTTTTGAGAGATTAATTTGCCAACTTTGGGAAACAACCCAAGTCACGGGCGATAAAATTTATCACCCAGCGTATGTTTTTAAACATAGTCTGTCGGGATGGGGAATATGGGTACGTCTGAATTACTTAAGCATATTTATGACATCAATTTGTCATATTTACTTTTAGCACAGCGTTTGATCAACGATGAAAAAGCGTCCGCGATGTTCCGCCTGGGTATTGATGAAACCATGGCCGATGCGCTGGCGCAGCTGACTTTGCCGCAAATGGTCAAACTGGCCGAGACCAACCAGCTGGTTTGCCACTTCCGCTTTAACGAAAGCCAGACCATCGAACGCCTGACCAAAGAGTCGCGCGTCGACGATCTGCAACAAAT
Organism: Serratia sp. PL7; assembly: GCF_945957435.1. Lineage (NCBI taxonomy): Bacteria > Pseudomonadati > Pseudomonadota > Gammaproteobacteria > Enterobacterales > Yersiniaceae > Serratia > Serratia sp. PL7. The sequence continues at coordinate 651,038 of NZ_CAMFLB010000001.1, forward strand.
CCATACCGGCATTTTGCTATCAAGCCATTTACTGCAAGAGCTATCGAGTAAAGACGCTAGCCCGACGAAGAAAAGAGCCTGATGATGGTTGAGAAAAGTATCGTTCAAGAAGCCAAGGACATTCAGCTCGCTATGGAGCTGATTTCGCTGGGAGCCCGACTGCAGATGCTGGAGAGTGAAACTCAGCTCAGCCGTGGGCGCTTGATTAAACTTTACAAGGAGTTACGCGGCAGCCCGCCGCCAAAAGGAATGTTACCGTTCTCAACCGACTGGTTTATGACCTGGGAACAAAATATTCACTCGTCGATGTTTTACAACGCCTACCTGTTTCTGATGAAAAGCGGGCAGTGCAGCGGAGTGGAGGCGGTGATCAAAGCCTATCGCCTCTACCTGGAACAGTGCCCGCAGCAGGCCGGCGAGGCGCCGCTGCTGGCGCTGACCCGTGCCTGGACGCTGGTGCGTTTCGTCGATAGCGGCATGTTGCAGCTCTCCGCCTGCAGCTGCTGCGGCGGCGCATTTATCACTCATGCGCATCAGCCGCTGAATGGTTTCATCTGCAGTTTATGCCAACCTCCATCCCGCGCCGTAAAAAGACGTAAACTTTCGCCGCAACTGGCCGATATTATTCCTCAACTGCTGGACGAGCAGGTCAAACGCGCCATTTGAGCCGCCACGTTGCCGGCTCTCGGCAATGAATACCGACGTGTGATACGCAGGGGCGGCATGCCGCCCCCAGACACGCAGCCTGGTCTGTCGCGCCAGGGCGCGTTTGCCCCACCTTCCATCCACATTGTTAATTTAAGGAATGCGTGTGCTAGTTATTTTGGGTTATCTCGTGGTATTGGGTGCGGTGTTTGGCGGCTATCTGATCGTGGGCGGTCATCTCGGTGCGTTATACCAACCGGCGGAGTTTCTGATTATCGGCGGGGCGGGTGTCGGCGCTTTCATCGTCGGCAACAACGGCAAAGCAATCAAAGCCACGCTGCGCGCGCTGCCGCGGCTGATGCGCCGTTCCAAATACAACAAAGATCTGTATATGGATCTGATGGCGTTGCTGTTCCGCCTGCTGGCCAAATCGCGTCAGCAAGGCATGCTGTCGCTCGAGTTCGATATCGATAATCCGCAAGAAAGTGAAATTTTCTCTAATTATCCGCGCATCCTTGCCGATAACACCCTGGTGGAGTTCATTACCGACTATTTACGGCTGATGGTGAGCGGCAATATGAATGCGTTCGAGATCGAAGCGCTGATGGACGAAGAGATCGAAACCTACGAGCAGGAAAGCGAAGTGCCCGCCGGCAGTTTGGCGATGGTGGGTGACTCCTTGCCTGCGTTCGGTATCGTCGCGGCGGTGATGGGGGTGGTACACGCCCTGGCTTCGGCCGATCGGCCGGCCGCGGAACTGGGGGCGCTGATCGCTAACGCCATGGTCGGCACTTTCCTCGGTATTCTGTTGGCCTACGGCTTCATCTCGCCGCTGGCCACGTTGCTGCGCCAGAAGAGCGCCGAAAACGTCAAGATGATGCAGTGCATCAAGGTCACGCTGCTGTCGAGCCTGAACGGATACGCACCGCAGATCGCGGTCGAGTTTGGCCGCAAAACGCTGTATACCACCGAACGTCCTTCTTTCGTTGAGCTGGAAGAACACGTGCGCCGCGTGAAAGCGCCGGCGCAGCAGGCGACGGAAGAAGAAGAAGCATGAAACAGAATCATCCGGTCGTTCTGGTCAGAAAGCGCAAGTCGCATCATGCCGCCCATCACGGCGGCTCCTGGAAGATCGCTTATGCCGACTTTATGACGGCGATGATGGCGTTCTTCCTGGTGATGTGGCTGCTGGCGATCGCCAGCCCGCAGGAGCTGACGCAAATCGCCGAATATTTCCGCACGCCGCTCAAGGTTGCCCTGACCAGCGGCGACAAGAGCAGTTCCGAAAGCAGCCCAATCCCGGGCGGCGGCGACGATCCAACGCAACAGCATGGCCTGGTGAGAAAGCAGGTCGACTCGCCGGACTCGCGCGCCGAAGAGCTGCGCCTGAACAAGCTGCGCGAAAAGCTGGATGAGTTGATTGAGTCCGATCCGCGCCTGAAGGCGCTGCGTCCGCATCTGTTGATCAACATGATGGATGAGGGGCTGCGCATTCAGATTATCGATAGCCAGAACCGGCCGATGTTCAAAACCGGCAGCGCGCAGGTCGAGAGTTATATGCGCGATATTCTGCGGGCGATAGCGCCGATCCTCAACGACCTGCCGAACAAGATCAGCCTGTCCGGCCACACCGATGATATCCCTTACGCCACCGGCGAGCGCGGCTACAGCAACTGGGAACTGTCGGCCGATCGCGCCAACGCCTCCCGACGCGAGCTGATTGCCGGCGGCCTGGCGGAAGGCAAGGTGCTGCGGGTGGTGGGCATGGCGGCCACCATGAGCCTGAAACAGCACGGCGCCGATGATGCGATCAACCGTCGTATCACCGTGCTGGTGCTGAACAAGCAAACGCAAGAGGGCATCGAACACGAAAATGCCGAAAGCAACGCGATGGATATCGCCCAGCCGGATAGCCTGAAGCAGCTGGCGCCTTCGGCGACTGCGCCGGCCAGCCAAACGCCGGAACCCCAGGCGGTAACGCCGACCGATCAAGCGACGCCGCCGGCGATGGACCCTGCCGCCCAATCGCAGACATCCCCGGCGATAGCCCCGGCCGGCCAAACGCCGGAACAATCGGCGGCTGCGCCCGCACCGACTAACCGCGACTCACAGCCAGAGGTGACCCCGTGAGCATGGACATTAGCGATTTTTATCAGACCTTCTTTGATGAGGCGGACGAGTTGCTGGCCGACATGGAGCAACACCTGCTGGAGCTGGATCCGCTGGCCCCCGATATCGAGCCGTTGAACGCCATCTTCCGCGCGGCACACTCGATCAAGGGCGGTGCGGCGACCTTTGGCTTTTCGGTGCTGCAGGAAACTACCCACCTGCTGGAGAACCTGCTGGACGGTGCAAGACGCCAGGAAATGAGCCTGAGCACCGAGATTATCAACCTGTTTCTGGAAACCAAAGACATTATGCAGGAGCAACTGGACGCCTATAAAACCTCGCAACAGCCTGACGCCGAAAGCTTTGAATACATTTGCCAGGCGCTGCGCCAGCTGGCGTTGGAAGCGCAACAGCAGCAGGAGGCGCCCGCGGTTCAACCGGCCGTTCAGCAGCCCGTTGTTCAGCACGCAGCCGCGCCGGCGGCGATCGAAGGCGGCATGCGCATCAGCCTGAACGGGCTAAAAGCCAGTGAAATCCCCTTGATGTTGGAAGAGCTGGGCAACCTCGGCGAGGTTAAAGATCCGCATCAGACGGAACACAGTCTGGACGTGACGTTGCTCACCTCCGCCAGCGAAGACGACATCAGCGCCGTGCTGTGCTTCGTGTTGGAACCGGAACAAATCAGCTTCTCGACGCCGACGCAAAGCGAACCGGCCGCCGTGGAAGCGAGCTTACCGGAAGCGGTCGCCGTGCCGGAACCTGCGCCAGCGCCGGTCGCCAGCGCCGTGCCGCCCGCCACTAAACCGGCCGCCGCAGCGGCGGAAGCGCCAAAAGCGCGCGCCAAGGCGAGCGAATCCACCAGCATTCGCGTGGCGGTGGAAAAGGTGGATCAGCTGATCAACCTGGTGGGCGAGCTGGTGATCACCCAGTCGATGCTGGCGCAACGCTCCGGCACGCTGGATCCGGTGAACCACGGCGATCTGCTGAACAGCATGAGCCAGCTGGAGCGTAACGCGCGCGATCTTCAAGAGTCGGTCATGTCGATCCGCATGATGCCGATGGAATATGTCTTCAGCCGCTACCCGCGCCTGGTGCGCGATTTGGCCGGCAAGCTGAACAAACAGGTGGAACTGACGCTGCAGGGCAGCTCCACCGAACTGGACAAGAGCCTGATCGAACGGATTATCGATCCGTTGACGCACCTGGTGCGCAACAGCCTCGATCACGGTATCGAAGAACCGGCCACCCGCATCGCCGCCGGTAAATCGGCGGTGGGCAATCTGGTGCTGTCGGCCGAACATCAGGGTGGCAACATCTGTATTGAGGTCATCGACGATGGCGCCGGCCTGAACCGCGAAAAAATTCTCGCCAAGGCCGCGTCGCAAGGGCTGGCGGTGAGCGACAGCATGAGCGACGAAGAGGTCGGCATGCTGATCTTTGCTCCGGGCTTCTCTACCGCCGAGCAGGTGACCGACGTTTCCGGCCGTGGCGTCGGCATGGACGTGGTGAAACGGAATATTCAGGAGATGGGCGGCCACGTCGAGATCCGTTCACAGGCCGGTAAGGGCACCACCATCCGCATCCTGCTGCCGTTGACGCTGGCGATCCTTGACGGCATGTCGGTCAAGGTGAACGACGAAGTCTTCATTCTGCCGCTGAACGCGGTGATGGAATCGCTGCAGCCGCAGGCGGAAGATCTTCATCCGTTGGCCGGCGGCGAACGCGTGCTGCAGGTGCGCGGCGAATACCTGCCGCTGGTAGAACTGTATCGGGTATTTGAAGTGGAAGGCGCCAAAACCGACGCTACGCAGGGCATCGTCGTCATCCTGCAAAGTGCCGGCCGCCGCTATGCGCTGCTGGTGGATCAGCTGATCGGCCAGCATCAGGTGGTGGTGAAGAATCTGGAAAGCAACTACCGCAAAGTGCCGGGCATCTCCGCCGCGACCATTTTGGGCGACGGCAGCGTGGCCTTGATCGTCGATGTCTCGGCGTTGCAAACCTTGAACCGTGAAAAGCGTCTGACGGACGCCGCCGCATAATAATGAGTTTATTGATTTAAAAGGTGAATGATATGGCAGGATTGGCAGCCGTCAGCAAATTGGCTGGCGAAACGGTAGGGCAAGAGTTTCTGATTTTCACCCTGGGCAACGAGGAGTACGGCATCGATATCCTCAAGGTGCAGGAAATTCGCGGCTACGATCAGGTGACCCGCATCGCCAACACCCCGGCGTTCATCAAGGGGGTCACTAACCTGCGCGGCGTGATCGTCCCGATCATCGATCTGCGGGTGAAATTCTCGCAGCAAAGCGTGTCTTACGATGAGAACACCGTGGTGATCGTACTGAACTTTGGCCAGCGCGTGGTGGGCATCGTGGTCGACGGCGTCTCCGACGTGCTGTCATTGACCGCCGAGCAGATCCGTCCGGCGCCGGAGTTCGCGGTGACGCTGGCGACTGAATACCTGACCGGCCTCGGTTCGCTGGGCGAGCGCATGTTGATCCTGGTGGATATCGAAAAGCTGCTGAGCAGCGAAGAGATGTCGCTGGTCGACAGCGTGGCGAAAAGCGTCTGATCCAAGACTCAAGGGGGCAGGGCGCTGCCCCCTTCATCCATCACTCTTCCTGACCTGTCGCGATGCCGCAGACCGTACCAGTAACCCCCACTAAAAATAGTTACTTTCCCGCATAAAGTTTTGCCGCGCGGCGCCGATAACTCTCACATTCAACGTCATCAGAGCCTGTCTGCGCGGGCTTCAACAAGGGAAATCATGTTAAATCGTATGAAGGTGGTCACCAGCCTGTTGCTGGTGTTGGTGCTGTTTGGCGCCTTGCAGTTGATTTCGGGCGGACTCTTTTTCTCCTCGCTGAAAAGCGATAAGGAAAACTTTACCGTCCTGCAAACTATCCGCCAGCAGCAGCTGCAGCTGAGTGAAAGCCGCGTTGACCTGCTGCAGGCGCGCAACTCCCTGAACCGTGCCGGTATTCGCTACATGATGGATACCAACAAGATCGGCAGCGGCGCCACCATTGATGAACTGCTGGCCAAGGCGAAAGAAGAGCTGGGCGAAGCGGAAAGACACTATGCCGCTTACGAAAAAATCCCGCAGGATCCGCGTCAGGACCCCCAGTCGGCGGAACGCGTTAAACAGCAATACGACATTCTGTACGGCGCGCTCTCCGAGCTGATCCAACTGCTGGGCGAAGGCAAGATCAACGCCTTCTTCGATCAGCCTACGCAGAGCTACCAGGACAACTTTGAGCAGAGCTACAACGTTTACCTGGAGCAAAACGGCAAGCTCTATCAAATCGCAGTCGACGGCAGCAACAGCTCCTATAACTCGGCCATCTGGACGCTGATCGTGATCCTGGTGGTGGTGCTGGCGGTGATCGTACTGGTCTGGACCGGTATCCATCACATCCTGGTGCGCCCGCTGAACCGCATGATCGATCACATCAAACAGATCGCCGCCGGCGACCTGACTCAGCAAATCGTCGTCAACAGCCGCAACGAAATGGGCGTGCTGGCGGCCAGCCTGAAACACATGCAAGGCGAACTGATTGAAACCGTCAGCGGCGTACGTCAGGGCGCGGATGCCATCTACAGCGGCGCGTCAGAAATCGCTGCGGGCAACAACGATCTCTCCTCCCGCACCGAGCAGCAGGCCGCGTCGCTGGAAGAGACCGCCGCCAGCATGGAACAGCTGACCGCGACGGTGAAACAGAACGCCGAAAACGCCCGTCAGGCTTCACAGCTGGCGTTGAGCGCCTCCGAAACCGCACAGAAAGGCGGCAAGGTTGTGGCCAACGTGGTGCAGACCATGCATGACATCGCCGGCAGCTCGCAGAAAATTGCCGATATCACCGGCGTGATCGACGGTATCGCCTTCCAGACCAACATCCTGGCGTTGAACGCCGCGGTGGAAGCGGCGCGTGCCGGCGAGCAGGGCCGCGGCTTCGCGGTGGTGGCCGGCGAAGTGCGTAACCTGGCGCAGCGCAGCGCGCAGGCGGCGAAAGAGATCAAAGGCCTGATCGAAGATTCGGTCAGCCGCGTCGATATGGGCTCTGTGCTGGTCGAAAGCGCCGGTGAAACCATGGGCGACATCGTCAATGCCGTCACCCGCGTGACCGACATCATGGGCGAAATCGCCTCGGCGTCGGACGAGCAGAGCCGCGGTATCGATCAGGTTGGCCAGGCGGTAGCGGAAATGGACCGCGTCACCCAGCAGAACGCCTCGTTGGTGGAAGAATCCGCCTCGGCGGCGGCGGCGCTGGAAGAACAGGCCAGCATGCTGACCCAGTCGGTGGCGGTATTCCGCCTGAGGTCGGAAGGCCAGGAAGAGTTTAAAGCGCCTGTCACCAACAAGGCGACGGTAACACCGGTAATCAATCATAAGAAAATGAACGCCAGCGATCTGCAGGATAACTGGGAAACGTTCTGACCGGTATCGGGCCTCTCTCGCAGGGGCCCTTTTCCCTACGTAGGCCGGTCGCCGGCCGGCTGCAAGGAGGTTCACAGTGTTTAACCGAATCCGTATCTCTACCAGCTTATTCCTGTTGTTGATGACCTTCTGCGTTCTGCAGTTGGCCAGCAGCGGCCTGTCGTATTCCGCGTTTCGCTCCGATAACCACAACCTCGACATCATCACCCTCGGCAGCCAGCAGCGCGATTCGCTCAGCCTGAGTTGGGTGTCGCTGTTGCAGGCGCGCAATACGCTGAACCGCGCCGGCACCCGCGCGGCGCTGAAGCTGCCGCAGGAGCAGGTGAACGAACTGATGAGCAGCGCCCGCAGTTCGCTGCAGAAGGCCGATCTCTATTTCAATCAGTTCATGGCGGTTGAACGCAGCAGTGAACAGCAAAGCCAGCAGACGGCCACCACCAAGGCCAGCTACGAGCGGCTGCGCGGCGCGCTGCGTGAACTGATCGGTTTCCTGGAAAAGGGCGAGCTGCAGGCGTTTATGGATCAGCCGACGCAGAAAACCCAGGACCTGTTCGAGGCCGACTTCGTGCAGTACCTGCAGTTGGTCAACGGCGACATCAGCGAAGCCAGGGACGCCAACCAGTTCTCCTTCACGCTGGCGGGCCTGATGCTGGCGGGGGCGGTCTTAATGCTGATCGTGGTGACCGGCAGCGCCATGTGGTGGTTGCGCACCATGTTGGTACAGCCGTTGAACCAAATCCGCAGCCACTTTGAACGCATCGCCGCCGGCGATTTGGCGACGCCGATTCAGGTGTACGGCCGCAATGAAATCAGCATGCTGTTCGCCAGCCTGCAACGCACGCAGCAGTCGCTGATCGGCACCGTCGGCGCGGTGCGCGACGGGGCGGAGTCGATTCTGATCGGCCTGCAGGAAATCTCCGAAGGCAATAACGATCTGTCTTCCCGCACCGAGCAGCAGGCCGCTTCGCTGGAAGAGACCGCCGCCAGCATGGAACAGCTGACCGCGACGGTGAAACAGAACGCCGACAATGCGCGGCAGGCCTCTCAGCTGGCGCGTGACGCCTCGGCCACCGCGGCCAAGGGCGGCGAGCTGGCCGGCGATGTGGTCACCACCATGCACGATATCGCCAACAGTTCGCAGAAAATCGGCGCCATCACCAGCGTGATTGACGGCATCGCCTTCCAGACCAACATTCTGGCGCTCAATGCGGCGGTGGAAGCGGCGCGCGCCGGTGAACAAGGACGCGGTTTCGCCGTGGTCGCCGGCGAAGTGCGCAACCTGGCGAGCCGCAGCGCGCAGGCGGCGAAAGAGATCAAGGGGCTGATCGACGAATCGGTCAGCCGCGTCAAACACGGCTCGGTGCTGGTGGAAAACTCCGGCGCCACCATGCAGGACATTGTGCGTTCGGTGACCCGCGTGACCGACATCATGGGCGAGATCGCCTCGGCGTCGGATGAACAGAGCCGCGGCATCGAGCAGGTGACGCAGGCGGTGACCCAGATGGATCAGGTCACCCAGCAGAACGCCGCGTTGGTGGAAGAGTCCGCTTCTGCCGCCACCGCGCTGGAAGAGCAGGCCATTACCCTGGCCGACGCGGTCGCGGTATTCCGTCTGGCGGACGATAACTTCGTCGCGCCAGGTAACAGCAGCAACGCAGTTTCACCCGTGGTAAAGGAAGCCCAAGATTGTTAAACCGCATAAGCAGCACGTTTTTCTCCGGTGAAGCGGCATGAAACAGGCGCCGTCAACTTCTAACCGGGATACAGCGTCGATGTTGACGCAAATGGTGCAGCGTCTGCCGCTGTCGGACGTGCATTTTCGCCGTATCAGCCAGTTGATTTATCAACGCGCCGGCATCGTGCTGGCGGAGCATAAGCGCGAGATGGTTTACAACCGCCTGGTGCGCCGGCTGCGGCTGTTGGGATTGCACGATTTCGGCGACTACTTGGCGCTGCTGGAAAGCGATCCGAACAGCGCGGAGTGGCAGGCGTTCATCAACGCGTTGACCACCAACCTGACGGCCTTTTTCCGCGAGGCGCATCACTTCCCGATCCTGGCGGAGCATGCGCGCTCGCGGCCGAACGGCTACAGCGTCTGGAGCACCGCGGCCTCGACCGGTGAAGAGCCGTATTCGATCGCCATCACGCTGAGCGATGCATTGGGCCAGCGGGCCGGCAGTTGCCAGGTCTGGGCCAGCGACATCGACACGCAGGTGCTGGAAAAAGCGGAAGCGGGCGTTTACCGCCAGGAAGATCTGCGCACCCTGACGCCGACCCAAATGCAGCGCTATTTCCTGCGTGGCACCGGGCCGCATCAGGGGCTGGTGCGCGTGCGGCCGGAACTGGCGGCGCGGGTGAACTTCCAGCCGTTGAACCTGCTGGCGCCAGAGTGGGCGCTGCCGGGGCAATTCGACGCCATTTTTTGCCGCAACGTCATGATCTATTTCGATAAGGCGACGCAGGAGCGCATTCTGCGCCGCTTCGTTCCCTTGCTTAAGCCGGGGGGGCTGATGTTCGCTGGCCACTCCGAGAACTTCAGCCAGATCAGCCGGGATTTCTACTTGCGTGGGCAGACCGTGTATGGGCTGACCAAGGAGAGGTAATGAGTAAAATCAGAGTGTTATGCGTAGACGATTCGGCACTGATGCGTCAGCTGATGACGGAAATCGTGAACGGCCATCCCGACATGGAAATGGTGGCGACCGCGCCGGATCCGCTGGTGGCGCGCGATCTGATCAAAAAATTTAATCCCCAGGTGCTGACGCTGGACGTCGAGATGCCGCGCATGGACGGGCTGGATTTCCTCGAGAAGCTGATGCGCCTGCGGCCGATGCCGGTGGTGATGGTCTCTTCGCTGACCGGTAAAGGGTCTGAGATCACGCTGCGCGCGCTGGAGCTGGGCGCGGTGGATTTCGTCACCAAACCGCAGCTCGGTATCCGTGAGGGCATGTTGGCCTACAGCGAACTGATTGCCGAGAAGATCCGCACCGCCGCCAGAGCGCGCCTGCCGCAGCGTTCCAACAGCCCGGCGCCGGCGATCCTCAGCCACGCGCCGCTGCTGAGCAGTGAAAAATTGATCGCCATCGGCGCTTCCACCGGCGGTACCGAAGCGATCCGCCAGGTACTGCAGCCGCTGCCGGCCACCAGCCCGGCGCTGCTGATCACCCAGCACATGCCGCCCGGTTTCACCCGTTCGTTCGCCGAACGGCTGAACAAACTGTGCCAGATCACGGTGAAAGAAGCGGAGGACGGCGAGCGCGTGCTGCCGGGCCACGCCTACATCGCACCGGGGGACCGCCACCTGGAGCTGGCGCGCAGCGGCGCCAACTATCAGGTGAAGCTGCATGACGGTCCGGCGGTCAACCGCCATCGTCCGTCTGTCGACGTGCTGTTCCGTTCGGTGGCGCAATATGCCGGCCGCAATGCGGTGGGGGTGATCCTCACCGGCATGGGGAACGACGGTGCGGCGGGGATGCTGGAGATGCACCGCGCCGGGGCCTATACCCTGGCGCAGAACGAGGCGAGCTGCGTGGTGTTCGGCATGCCGCGCGAGGCGATCGCCAGCGGCGGCGTCAGCGAAGTGGTTGAGTTGGACAGGATGAGCCAGCGCATGTTGGCGCAGATTTCCGGCGGCCAGGCATTGCGCATTTAATTTTAGTCCGCAGGGTTTACCCGGCGGCGATATGACCCTGGTTCGCCGCGCGGCGGCCTGCGGTTTTGCATCATTAAACGGTTAACTATTTCAGGAGTAACAATGGCAGACAAGAACCTCAGATTTCTGGTTGTGGACGACTTTTCCACCATGCGCCGCATCGTCAGAAATTTGCTCAAAGAGCTGGGCTTCAACAACGTCGAAGAAGCTGAAGATGGCGCGGATGCGCTGAACAAGCTGCGCGCCGGCGGTTTCGACTTCGTGGTGTCCGATTGGAACATGCCGAACATGGACGGACTCGAACTGTTACAGACCATTCGCGCCGATAGCGCGCTGTCCGCGATGCCGGTACTGATGGTGACGGCGGAAGCCAAGAAAGAAAATATCATCGCGGCGGCGCAGGCCGGCGCCAGCGGTTATGTAGTGAAACCATTTACGGCGGCGACGCTGGAAGAAAAGCTCAACAAGATTTTTGAAAAATTGGGCATGTAAGGAGAGGGCGATGAGAGACATTCCAATGCCTGCCAGCGATGCAGCGACCGCGGGAGAGATCATCTCCCGCATCGGCCAACTGACCCGAATGCTGCGCGACAGCATGCGCGAACTGGGGCTCGATCAGGCGATCGCCCAGGCGGCAGAGGCGATCCCGGATGCGCGCGACCGTCTTGACTATGTCGTAACCATGACGGCGCAGGCGGCGGAACGGGCGTTGAACTGCGTGGAGGCGGCGCAACCGCGCCAGGCGGAGCTGGAATCCGGCGCCAACGCGTTGAAAGGGCGCTGGGACGAGTGGTTCGCCAATCCCATCGAACTGGACGATGCGCGTTCTCTGGTCAACGACACGCGCCAGTATCTGGATCAGGTGCCGGGCCATACAGCCTTCACCAATGCCCAGCTACTGGAAATCATGATGGCGCAGGACTTCCAGGATCTGACCGGTCAGGTGATCAAGCGCATGATGGATGTGGTGCAGGAGATCGAAAAGCAGCTGCTGATGGTGCTGATGGAAAACATGCCGGAGCAGCCGGTGAAGGAAAAACGGCCGAACGACAGCCTGCTGAACGGCCCGCAGCTCGACCAGAACGGCGTCGGCGTCATCGCCAACCAGGCGCAGGTCGACGATCTGCTCGACAGCCTCGGTTTCTAAGGCTTTTCGGGGCGCGCGACGGCGCGCCCCGAAAGTTGCGCGGTGTCCCGCAAAGATTAATGTATATAGCATTACTATATACATCATGGCGGTTATAATTTGTACTCCAATTTAAGGAGGTCGCCATGACGTTAGGTTCTGTCTTTACCAATAATCGGACACAGGCTGTACGCTTGCCCGCAGAGGTGCGTTTCCCTGATACCGTTTCTAAAGTGACCGTTCGCGTAGTGGGCAAAGAGCGCATTCTTGCCCCCCTGGAGAATACTTGGGACAGTTTCTTCTGTGCGGCAAATGAGGTGAGCGATGATTTCCTCAATGAACGTGCAGGACAGCACCAGGGTGAGCGGGAAGATTTTTGATGTTCAGTCATATGCTGGACACCAACATTGTTATCTATGTCATCAAGCGCCGGCCGCTGGAAGTGCTGGAGGCATTCAATCGCTATGCAGGTAAAATGGTCATTTCGTCGATCACCTATGGCGAATTGGTTCACGGGTGGAGAAAAGCGCTCGTCCAGCGGTGAACGCCAGAGTCGTTGAAGATTTTGTCTCCCGATTGGACATTCTCGATTACAGCGCCAAAGCGACATCGCACTATGGCAATATCCGGGCTGCGCTGGAACGCCAGGGAACGCCTATTGGCGTAAACGATCTACATATCGCCAGGCATGCGCGCAGCGAAGGATTGATCCTGGTGACCAATAATCGACGCGAACTTGAGCGCGTTGAGGGTTTGCGGCTGGAAAATTGGTTGTAACGTCTCCCTGATGGTCTCATCCCCTAAATAACCCGCCTTTTTCCCCGTTGTTCCGCCAATGACATCGCCAATTTTTTGGCATGCTGACCGCCATTCTTTACCCTCCCGACACAGGAACGGCGTTTCGTGGCTGAAGACAGCGATCTGGAAAAAAGCGAGGCCCCCACGCCCCACCGGCTGGAGAAGGCGCGTGAAGACGGCCAGATCCCGCGCTCCCGCGAGCTGACCTCGGTACTGATGCTGCTCTCGGGCCTCGCGATCATCCTGATGTCCGGCAGCAACATGGCGCAACAGCTGGCGGCGATGCTCACGCAGGGGTTGAACTTCGACCATGGCATGGTCAGCAACGATAAACAGATGGTACGCCAACTCGGCATGTTGCTGCGTCAGGCGGTGCTGGCGCTGTTGCCGATCATGGCGGGGCTGGTACTGGTGGCGCTCGCCGCGCCGATGCTGCTGGGGGGCATTCTGTTCAGCGGCAAGTCGATTAAATTCGACTTGAAGCGGTTGAACCCGTTGTCCGGGTTGAAGCGCATCTTTTCCACCCAGGTGCTGGCCGAGCTGCTGAAAGGGATCCTCAAAGCGACGCTGGTCGGTTGGGTGACCGGTCTTTATCTGTGGCACAACTGGGCGGCGATGCTGCATCTGATGACTCAGCAGCCGCTCGACGCGTTGGGCAATGCGCTGCAGATGATCCTGTTCTGCGGTTTTCTGGTGGTGCTGGGATTGACGCCGATGGTGGCGTTTGACGTGTTCTACCAGCTGTGGAGCCACTTCAAAAAGCTGAAGATGACCAAGCAGGATATTCGCGACGAATTCAAAGACCAGGAGGGGGATCCGCACGTCAAGGGACGCATTCGCCAGCAGCAGCGGGCGATCGCCCGGCGCCGCATGATGGCCGACGTGCCTAAGGCGGACGTGATCGTCACCAACCCGACGCACTACGCCGTCGCGTTGCAGTACAACGACAAAAAAATGAGTGCGCCGAAAGTGCTGGCCAAAGGGGCCGGCGAAATCGCCTTGCGCATTCGTGAGCTCGGTGCGGAGCACCGCATTCCGATGCTGGAGGCGCCGCCGCTGGCGCGTGCGCTGTATCGGCACAGCGAGATTGGACAACATATTCCGGCCACCCTGTATGCCGCCGTCGCCGAAGTGCTGGCCTGGGTGTACCAGCTGCGCCGCTGGCGGCGCGAGGGCGGCCTGATCCCGAAAAAACCTGAACGTTTACCGGTGCCGGAAGCACTGGATTTTGCAAGAGAGAGTGACTCTGATGGCTAATTTGGCCTCCCTGCTTCGTTTGCCGGGCAATTTTAAAGATACGCAGTGGCAGGTGTTGGCCGGCCCGGTGCTGATCCTGTTGATCCTGTCGATGATGGTGCTGCCGCTGCCGGCGTTTATCCTCGATCTGCTGTTTACCTTCAACATCGCGCTGTCAATCATGGTGCTGCTGGTGGCGATGTTCACCCAGCGCACGCTCGAATTCGCCGCCTTCCCGACCATTCTGCTGTTCTCCACATTGCTGCGTTTGTCGCTCAACGTCGCGTCGACGCGCATCATCTTGCTGGAGGGCCACACCGGTTCCGCCGCCGCCGGGCGCGTGGTGGAAGCCTTTGGCCACTTCCTGGTGGGGGGCAACTTCGCCATCGGCATCGTGGTGTTCATCATCCTGGTGCTGATCAACTTTATGGTAATTACCAAAGGTGCAGGGCGTATCGCCGAAGTGGGCGCGCGCTTCGTGCTGGACGGCATGCCGGGTAAACAGATGGCGATCGACGCCGACCTGAACGCCGGGCTGATCGGTGAAGACGAAGCGAAGAAACGCCGCGCTGAAGTGACCCAGGAGGCCGATTTCTACGGCTCGATGGACGGTGCCAGTAAATTCGTGCGTGGCGATGCCATTGCCGGCCTGATGATCATGGTGCTGAACGTCGTCGGTGGCCTGTTGGTCGGTGTCGTGCAGCATGGCATGGAGCTGGGGGCGGCGGCGGAAAGCTATACGCTGCTGACCATCGGTGACGGCCTGGTGGCGCAGATCCCAGCGTTGGTGATCTCCACCGCCGCCGGCGTCATCGTCACCCGCGTCGCGACCGATCAGGACGTCGGCGAGCAGATGGTGGGCCAGCTGTTCAACAATCCGCGCGTGATGTTGCTGAGCGCCGGGGTACTGGGGCTGTTGGGCCTGGTGCCGGGCATGCCGAACCTGGTGTTCCTGCTGTTTACCGCCGCTTTGCTGGGCCTGGCCTGGTGGCTGCGTGGCCGTGAACAACAGGCACCGAAAACGGTGGAAGAACCGGCGATGCCGGAGAATCCGCAGGCCGCCGAGGCCAGCTGGGCCGACGTTCAGTTGGAAGATCCGCTGGGGATGGAAGTGGGCTACCGGCTGATTCCGATGGTCGATTTTCAACAGAACGGCGAGCTGCTGGGGCGTATCCGCGGGATCCGCAAGAAATTCGCGCAGGACATGGGCTATTTGCCGCCGGTGGTACACATCCGCGACAATCTGGAACTGCCGCCAGCCAGCTACCGCATCCTGATGAAAGGCGTTGAGATCGGCAGCGGTGAAGCGCAGCCGGGCCGTTGGCTGGCGATCAACCCCGGCAATGCCGTGGGCGAGCTGGCGGGAGACAAAACCGTCGATCCCGCCTTTGGGCTCGAGGCGGTATGGATCGACAGCGCCTTGCGCGAGCAGGCGCAGATCCAGGGCTTTACCGTGGTGGAAGCCAGTACCGTAGTAGCGACGCACCTTAATCACCTGATCGGCCAGTTCGCCAGCGAGCTGTTTGGCCGCCAAGAAACTCAGCAGCTGCTGGACCGTGTTTCACAAGAGATGCCGAAGCTGACCGAAGACCTCGTGCCGGGCGTGGTGTCGCTGACGACGCTGCACAAAGTGCTGCAAAACCTGTTGGCCGAACGCGTTTCTATCCGCGATATGCGCACCATCGTCGAAACGCTGGCGGAACATGCCCCGGCGCAAAGCGATCCTTATGAGCTGACGACCGTGGTGCGGGTGGCGCTGGGCCGGGCGATCACGCAGCAGTGGTTCCCGGGCAACGGCGAGATTCAGGTTATCGGCTTGGATACCCAGCTGGAGCGCCTGTTGCTGCAGGCGTTGCAGGGCGGCGGCGGTCTGGAGCCGGGGCTGGCTGACCGTCTGCTGGAGCAGGCGCGTCAGGCGCTGCAACGGCAAGAGATGCTCAGCGCGCCGCCGGTACTGTTGGTTAACCATGCTCTGCGTCCTTTACTGGCGCGCTTCCTGCGTCGCAGCCTGCCGCAGCTCGTGGTGCTGTCCAACCTGGAGATCAACGACGATCGCCAGATTCGCATGACCTCGACCATTGGAGCCGCCTGATGAAACGCTGTCTGTCCTTGTTGTGTTTGCTGGCGCCGCTAGCCGCCGGCGCGGTGTCCGGCTCCTGGGTGGCCGAAGGGGCGGGCGTGACGCTGGAACAGGGCGGGATGCGCGATGAATCCGCCGGTTTGCGGCCGCCGAACGCGCTGCCGGATGCCAATGCGCGCATCACCAGCGTCAGCTGGCGCTACCGTTTGCTGGGGCCAGAGCCCGTGGGGCTGCAGGCGCAGCTTTGCACGGTCAACCGCTGCATTCCGCTGGGCGGCGGCAGCGGCAGCAGCAACGGTCTGCAGGGCGAGCCGGCCAATGCGGAATTGCGTTTCGTCTATTACGTGCAGTCGCAAGGCGGGTTGAACCCGCCGCTGCGGGTGATTGGCAATCAGGTGATCGTCAATTATCAGTAAGATCAGGCCAGAATTTGCAGGCCGTTGCGTTCCACCAGCGTCAGCAGCTTCATCGCGGCGGAGTTCGGTTGCGCTTCGCCGCGCTCCCATTTCTGTACCGCCTTTTTGCTGACGTTGAGATACAGCGCAAACACCGGCTGACTGACGTTTTCCCGTTCGCGCAGCGCGCGGATCTCGGCCGGCCCGAACTGCTTCACCGGCCGCAGGCACAGCATGTCGAAAGTGCGCATGGTCACGTCGTCGACGAAACCGGCGCGGTGCAGGCCCTGAACTTCCTGG
Organism: Serratia sp. PL7; assembly: GCF_945957435.1. Lineage (NCBI taxonomy): Bacteria > Pseudomonadati > Pseudomonadota > Gammaproteobacteria > Enterobacterales > Yersiniaceae > Serratia > Serratia sp. PL7. Next base: position 667,817 of record NZ_CAMFLB010000001.1, read on the forward strand.
TGGATCTCGGCAAGAATTTTACTCATCGCTTAGCCTCCGTAACTCCCTGTTGTTGACCAGCTGGTAGAGTCTGAATGGCGAATAATCCAGATACAGCGCAGCCAGATGTTTCAATCCCTGTAACTCATCCACACTGATGTTTTCTCTCTCGCTTTTGGCAAAGCCGCGCATAAAAAACAGGCGGTCTTCATCGCGAAAAACGATCAGCACCCGATAGCCGCCACGTTTGCCCGCACCAGCCCGAGCGATGCGCTTTTTGTATACGCAACCGCCAAGATTGGCGTCGTACCGCTGATGCTGCATTTCTCGCGCCGCTTTCACTATCGTGGCGTCGCTAATGCGCTCGCGTGCGGCAAAACCCTGAAAGGTTTTGGTGAGATAGATATCAGCCATTCGCTCTCCCTGCGAATCTATACCCGTTAAGGGTATATTTCAAGTGATTTAAAAATCACCACAGGGTGACAAGTGGCCAAAGGGAAAGAAACAGCCAAATTCACGTTCTGCGCAGCCTGACGCATAACGTTAAGGGAACTCAGGAGGTGATGAGGTGAAAATGCGAGGGGATGCGCAAAAGTCGGCTAACGCGTGCCCGGTGATAGGCTCACCGGGCGAAATGAGTCAGGTCAGACGCCGATTTTTCTGCCGAGCAGGCTGCCGGCGTGCGACTGGCCGTCCGGGCCATACAGCGATTTGTTGTTCTTACTGAGGATAGCCAGCGCCTGAGCGTTGTGGTCGATCTGCTGATTGAGCAGCAGGCCGTTGTGCTGGTTCTTCTCACGCAGCGTTTGGCTCAGCAACTGAACGTGTTGCCAGCGATCGGCCAGAGGCGCATGGCTGGCATAGGGCGCGCGTTGCCCGCAGGTTTTTTCCTGCCCCAGGCGCTGTTGCTCGAGGTAAGCGACCGTCGCCAGCAGTTGGCTTTTGGCATCGGTGACGCGCTGCAAGGCCACGCCGGGCAACTGGCCGGAACACAGCAAGTCGTGCTCTTCCTCCAGCACGCCATTGAGCGCCTGCAGTGTTTCCAACAGTTTGTCCAGCAGTTGTACCAGCTTTTCCATAGTGATGACTTATCCTTTATCGCTACCCGCCGCCGCGTTGTCAGTCGCGTCCGGCGATCCATTGAACATCGCTCTGCGCGTCTTGCAGCAGTGCGTCGGCGATTTTGCCGGCGTCCATCTTCAGTTCACCGTTGCGGATCGCCTGTTTGATGGCCTCGACCCGGCCCATATCGATATCCTGGGTGCCCGGTTGCATCAGGCGCGCCTGCGCCTCGCTCAGTTTGACCTGCGTGCCGCTGACGGCGGTTTCGGCCACGGCGGCCTTGCGCGGTTGGAGCGGGTTGTCGGCCGGGGTTTCACGCGGTTGCACAGTGGAAACCGGCTGTAACCGCTGGGTGCGATCGATACTCATGGTCCATCTCCGTTTACGCCGTGGCCGCTCGGGGGCGACGACGCTGCAATGAAAGTTTTGCGGCCCTGGTGGCCAATAAAATGCTGCTTGATTTGTCTTATCGGCAAGGTTTGCGGAACCTTTACTTTTTTATAACGTAATGCGGATCGCGCCGTCGTCCCCGACCACGCCGCTGACGATCTGCCCGGACGCCATGCGCACCCGCACGCTGTCTTCGGCGGCGGCGTTGTTCATCGCCTTACCCGCACCGCTGATGCTGAATCCTTCGCCCTGTGCATTGACCTGTACCGATTGCCCGGCCTTGATAATCCAGGCGCGGCGCAGCATGGCGAGGGTCAGCGGCTGACCGGGGCTAATGTTGCGCAGGCTGACGGCGCCTAACGCTTTGCTCGCTTCGGTCAGCGCACGCGGCGGCAGGGTATCGAGCCGGCCTGCTTTCAACGTCAGATCCGCCGCCGTCAACCGGCTGCCGGCGCTGATGCCGCGCGCCGAAACGAGATAGCGGCCAAACACCTGCACCTGCGTCTGGATAAAACGCCGCTCCTGGCCACAGCGCGCCGAAATGCTGACGTTGCCGCCGATCCGCGCGTTGGGCGGCAGCGACAGCTGCGGCAGTTCGCAAGCGGGCCATTGGTTCGGCGGCGTGCGCACCCGCACTTTTACCTGTACCGGTTCGCCGCTGAACTTGCCTTGGATGAAGCTTTCGATTTGCGTCGCCAGATCGTCGGCGCGCGCGTTCAGACTGCACAGCAGGCCGATAAGCAGCAGCATTTTACCTTTCATCGTCATCTTCTCAAGCTTCATCGGGATACGCGTAAGTGTACCCGCAGCGCGCGCAGGCTAAGCAGATAAATAGCGCCCCATTTTGCGTTTATTCCCGCGATAGGGTAGCGCGGGGGGCGTTTATGCTGTCGACTCCAAATTCTAACCTCGCGGAGGGAGCATGCTCGACAAACTGGACGCGGCTCTGCGCTTTGGCCAAGAGGCGCTGAACTTGCGCGCCCAGCGGCAGGAAATTCTGGCCGCCAACATCGCCAACGCAGACACACCGGGTTATCAGGCGCGGGATATCGATTTCGCCAGCCAATTGAACAAAGTGATGGAGCAGGGGCGCGTCAGCGGCAACGGCATGTCGCTGAACCTGACGGCGGCGCGCCACATCCCGGCGCAGACCCTGCAGCCGCCGCAGCTCGATTTGCTGTTCCGGGTGCCGGATCAGCCCTCGATGGACGGCAACACGGTGGACATGGATCGCGAACGCACCAACTTTGCCGATAACAGCCTGAAATATCAGACCGACCTGACGCTGCTCAACGGTCAGATCAAAGGGATGATGTCCGTGCTGCAACAAGGATAAGGCGCATGTCTTTACTGAATATTTTTGATATCTCCGGCTCGGCGTTATCGGCGCAATCCCAGCGCATGAACGTCAGCGCCAGCAACATGGCCAACGCCGACAGCGTGACCGGCCCGGACGGCGAGCCTTACCGCGCCAAGCAGGTGGTGTTCCAGGTCGCGGCGGCCCCCGGGCAGCCGACCGGCGGCGTACGCGTCGCTCAGGTGGTGGACGATCCGGCGCCCGAGCGTCTGGTCTATCAACCGGGCAACCCGCTGGCGGACGCCAAGGGCTACGTGCGCATGCCGAACGTCGACGTGGTGGGTGAAATGGTCAACACCATCTCCGCTTCCCGCAGCTACCAGGCCAATGTCGAGGTGCTCAACACCACCAAGTCGATGATGATGAAAACCCTGACGTTGGGTCAGTAACCGGAGGTTCCCATGGCTATCGCCGCAACCACGAACGAGTCGTTGGACAACACCGTCATCGGTAACAACAGCAAAAATACCAACAGCCAGGATCTGCACAACAGTTTCCTGACGCTGCTGGTGGCGCAGTTGAAAAACCAGGATCCGACCAATCCGATGCAGAACAACGAACTGACCTCGCAGCTAGCGCAGATCAACACCGTGCAGGGCATCGAAAAACTCAACACCACGCTGGGGTCGATCTCCGGCCAGATCAACAGCAACCAGTCGCTGCAAGCCACTGCGCTGATCGGCCACGGCGTGATGGTGCCGGGCAATAACATTCTGGTCGGCAGCAAGGACGGCAAGGTCAGCACGACGCCGTTCGGCGTGGAACTGGAGCGCGCTGCCGATCAGGTGACCGCTACCATCACCAACGCCAGTGGGCAGGTGGTGCGCACCATCGAAATCGGCGGCCTGACCGCCGGTGTGCATGCCTTCACCTGGGACGGTTCGTTGGATGACGGCTCTACCGCACCCGACGGCGCCTACAAAGTGGCGATTAACGCCAAAGGCAATGGCGAGCAACTGGTGGCGCGCAGCCTGCACTTCGGCCTGGTGAACGGCGTGATCCGCGACGGCAACGGCGCCAAGCTGGATCTCGGTCTGGCGGGCAACGCCACCCTGGAAGACGTGCGACAGATCTTATAACCCTAAGCATCAGGCTCAATCGGACGATAGCCTGACCACTATTCGGAGAATAACATGGCCTTTTCTCAGGCAGTCAGCGGCTTAAACGCGGCAGCAACCAACCTGGACGTGATCGGTAACAACATCGCCAACTCCGCGACTGCGGGCTTCAAATCCGGCAGCGTCTCCTTTGCCGATATGTTCGCCGGTTCACAGGTCGGTCTGGGCGTCAAAGTGTCCGGCATCACTCAGAACTTCAAGGGTGGCACCACCACCGGCACCAGCCGTTCATTGGATGTGGCCATCAACGGCAACGGTTTTTTCCGCATGCAGGATAAAGACGGCGGCATCTTCTATACCCGCAACGGTCAGTTCAAGCTGGACGAAAACCGCAACCTGACCAACATGCAGGGGCTACAGCTGACCGGCTACCCGGCGGCCGGCTCTCCGCCGACCATCCAGCAGGGCGCCAACCCGGTGCCGCTGAGCATTCCTGAAGGTATGATGAACGCCAAGGCGTCCACCTCCGGCGAGATGGTGGCCAACCTGAAGTCCACCCATAAAGTGCCGGAGAACAAGACCTTCGATCCGACCAAGCAGGACAGCTACAACTACGTCAACACCATCACCGCTTACGACTCGCTGGGTAATGCGCACAACATCAACGCCTACTTTGTGAAGACAGCAGACAATAAATGGCAGGTCTACACCCAGGACGGCAGCGCCGCGCCGGTTGACGCCGGCACCATGGAGTTCAGCCCCAGCGGCAACCTGGTGAAAACCACCAGCACCAACGGCGCACCGGGCGAGTTCAGCATGGTGATCCCGATGACCGCCAAAGACGGTGCTCCGGCGCAAAACTTTACCCTGAGCTTCGCCGGCAGCATGCAGCAGAACGTGAGCAGCGACTCGGTGAGCAAGGTATCGCAGGACGGTTATGCCGCCGGTGAATACACGGGCTACCAGATCAACAATGACGGCACCATCGTGGGCGTCTATTCCAACCAGCAGACCCAGCTGTTGGGCCAGATCGTCATGGCCAACTTCTCCAACCCGGAAGGGCTGGCGTCGCAGGGCGATAACGTGTGGCAGGAAACCGGTGCGTCCGGTCAGCCGCGCGTTGGTCTGTCGGGCGGCGGCGGCTTCGGTAAGCTGACCAGCGGCGCGCTGGAGTCTTCCAACGTCGATCTGAGCCAGGAGCTGGTGAACATGATCGTCGCACAGCGTAACTACCAGTCCAACGCCCAGACCATCAAGACGCAGGACTCCATCCTGCAGACGTTGGTTAGCCTGCGCTAATAAGGCCGAGTTATGGATCACGCGATTTATACCGCGATGGGCGCGGCGCGCCAAACGCTGGAACAGCAGTCCATTACCGCCAACAACCTGGCCAATGCGTCGACGCCGGGCTTTCGCGCCCAGCTCGCCGCATTGCGCGCGGTGCCGGTCGACGGGCCGAGCCTGGCGACGCGCACCTTGGTGACCGCGTCGACGCCGGGCGCCGATATGAGCCAGGGGGCGCTGAACTACACGGCGCGTCCGCTGGACGTGGCGCTGCAGCAGGACGGTTTCCTGGCGGTGAGCCTGCCGGGTGGGGGGGAAGCCTATACCCGCAACGGCAACATTCAGATCTCCTCCACCGGGCAGTTGACGGTGCAGGGATTGCCGGTGATGGGTGACGGCGGCCCGATCGAGGTGCCGCCGTCGGCGGAGATCACCATCGCGGCCGACGGTACCATTTCGGCGCTGAACGCCGGCGATCCGCCGAACACCATCGCGCAGATCGGCCGTCTGAAGCTGGTGAACGCCGATGCGCGCGAAGTGATGCGCGGTGACGACGGGCTGTTCCGCCTGACGCCGGAAACTCAACAGCAGCGCGGCAATCAGTTGCAAAACGATCCGCAGGTGCGGGTGATGCCGGGCGTGCTGGAGGGCAGCAACGTCAAGCCGATGGAGACCATGGTCGACATGATCGCCAACGCCCGCCGTTTTGAAATGCAAATGAAAGTCATCCACAGCGTGGATGAAAACGAACAGCGTGCCAACTCACTGCTCTCAATGAGTTAAGCAGCAAGGAAATAACCGATGATTCCATCCTTATGGATTGCCAAAACCGGTCTGGACGCGCAGCAGACCAACATGGACGTGATCGCCAACAACCTGGCGAACGTCAGCACCAACGGCTTCAAACGCCAGCGTGCGGTATTTGAAGATCTGCTGTACCAGACCATGCGTCAGCCGGGGGCACAGTCTTCCGAGCAGACCACGCTGCCTTCCGGTCTGCAGATCGGCACCGGCGTGCGTCCGGTGGCGACCGAGCGTCTGCACAGCCAGGGCAACCTGTCGCAGACGAACAACAGTAAAGACGTCGCCATCAAGGGGCAGGGTTTCTTCCAGGTGATGCTGCCGGACGGCACCCAGGCCTACACGCGCGACGGCTCGTTCCAGATCGATCAGAACGGCCAGCTGGTCACATCCAGCGGTTTCCAGGTGCAGCCGGCGATCACCATTCCGGCGAACGCGCTGTCCATCACCGTCGGCCGCGACGGCATCGTCAGCGTCACCCAGCAGGGGCAAACCGCCGCCCAGCAGGTGGGTCAACTGACGCTGACGACCTTTGTCAACGACAGCGGTCTGGAGAGCGTGGGCGAGAACCTGTATCAGGAAACCGAAAGCTCGGGCGCGCCGAACGAGAGCACGCCGGGGCTGAACGGCGCCGGTCTGCTGTATCAGGGCTACGTGGAGACCTCCAACGTTAACGTGGCGGAAGAGCTGGTCAACATGATCCAGACTCAGCGCGCTTACGAGATCAACAGCAAAGCGGTTTCGACTTCCGATCAGATGCTGCAAAAGCTGACGCAACTGTAATCTGTCATTGACGGGCCCGGCTTGCCGGGCCCGTCATTCTCTTTCGTGAAACAAAGGCGATACCCGTGGTAACCACATATTCGATGGCAATCCTGCCGCGGCAGGGACAACGCTGGCTGGCGGGAATGGTGATGCTGACGCTGAGCGGCTGCGCTTATATTCCGCATAAACCGCTGGTGGACGGTGCGACCACGGCGCAGCCCGCGCCGGCCAGCGCGCCGATGCCGAACGGCTCGATCTTCCAGACGGTGCAGCCGATGAACTACGGCTATCAGCCGCTGTTCGAAGACCGCCGTCCGCGCAACGTCGGTGACACCCTGACCATCGTGCTGCAGGAAAACGTCAGCGCCAGCAAGAGCTCTTCCGCCAACGCCAGCCGCAACGGCGCCAGCAAGTTCGGCGTCGCCACCTCGCCGCGTTACCTCGACGGTCTGTTGGGCAATGCGCGCGCCGATATGGACATTTCCGGCGACAGTACCTTCGGTGGCAAGGGCGGCGCCAACGCCAACAACACCTTCAACGGCACCATTACGGTGACGGTCAACCAGGTGCTGGCCAACGGCAACCTGCACGTGGTGGGGGAAAAGCAGATCGCCATCAACCAGGGCACCGAATTCATTCGCTTCTCCGGCGTCGTTAACCCGCGCACCATCAGCGGCAACAACTCGGTCACCTCGACGCAGGTGGCGGACGCGCGTATCGAATACGTCGGCAATGGCTATATCAACGAAGCGCAGACCATGGGCTGGCTGCAGCGCTTCTTCTTAAATGTTTCACCGTTCTAAGGATTGACTGATGCTGAAAAAATGGTTTATCGCGCTGTGCGTCGGGCTGGTGTGCTTGCCGGCGGCGGCGGAGCGCATCCGCGATCTGGTGACGGTGCAGGGCGTGCGAGACAACGCCCTGATCGGCTACGGCCTGGTGGTGGGGCTGGACGGTTCCGGCGACCAGACCATGCAGACGCCGTTCACCACCCAAAGCCTGAGCAACATGCTGTCGCAGCTGGGCATCACCGTGCCGCCGGGCACTAACATGCAGCTGAAAAACGTGGCGGCGGTGATGGTGACCGCCAAACTGCCGCCGTTCTCGCGCGCCGGGCAGAACATCGACGTGGTGGTTTCATCGATGGGCAACGCCAAGAGCCTGCGCGGCGGCACCTTGCTGATGACGCCGCTCAAAGGCGTGGATAACCAGGTCTATGCGCTGGCGCAGGGCAACGTGCTGGTCGGCGGCGCGGGCGCGGCGGCCGGCGGCAGCAGCGTGCAGGTCAACCAGCTGGCGGGCGGGCGCATCAGCAACGGCGCCACCATTGAGCGCGAGCTGCCGACCACCTTCGGCAGCGGCGGCGTACTCAACCTGCAGCTGAACGACGAAGACTTCACGCTGGCGCAGCAGATCAGCGACGCCATCAACCGCCAACGCGGCGGCGGCACCGCGACGCCGCTCGACGCCCGCACGATCCAGGTGCTGGTGCCGCAGGGCAACAGCTCTCAGGTGCGTTTCCTGGCGGAGATTCAAAACATCACCGTCAACGTCGGCGCGATGGACGCCAAAGTGATCATCAACTCGCGCACCGGGTCGGTGGTGATGAACCGCGATGTGATCCTCGATTCCTGCGCCGTCGCCCAGGGCAACCTGTCGGTGGTGGTCGATCGGCAGAACACCGTCAGCCAACCGACGACGCCGTTCGGCGGCGGCCAGACGGTGGTGACGCCAAACACCCAGATCTCGGTGCAACAGCAGGGCGGATCGCTGCAGAAGGTGAACGCCAGCGCCAACCTGAACAACGTCATTCGCGCGCTGAACGCGTTGGGCGCCACGCCGATCGATCTGATGTCGATCCTGCAGGCGATGCAGAGCGCCGGCTGCCTGCGCGCCAAGCTGGAAATCATCTGATGGCCGGCGATCTGATGGCAATGTCGGGTGCGGCCTATGACGCCCAGGCGCTGAACGGTCTGAAGCGCGATGCGGCGGCCGACCCGCAGGGCAACCTCAAGCAGGTGGCCCAGCAGGTAGAAGGCATGTTCGTGCAGATGATGCTGAAAAGCATGCGATCCGCCTTGCCGCAGGACGGGGTATTGAGCAGCGATCAAACGCGGCTCTATACCTCGATGTATGACCAGCAAATCGCCCAGCAGATGTCGCAAAAAGGGCTGGGGCTGGCCGACATGATGGTCAAGCAGATGAGCAACGCCAACGCGGTGCCGAGTGAAACGGCGGGCCTGTCGCCGATGGCGCTGGACAACGAGGTGCTGCAAACGCTGCCGAACCAGGCGCTGGACCAGATGGTGCGCCGCGCGATGCCGAAAGCCCCGCCGGCCGCCGCGCCACTGTCGCTCAACAACGGCAACTTCGTCGCTCGTCTGTCGATCCCGGCGAAGGTCGCCAGCCAGCAGAGCGGCATTCCGCATCAGCTGATCGTCGCGCAGGCGGCGCTGGAGTCCGGCTGGGGGCAGCGCGAGATCCCGACCTCAGACGGCACGCCGAGCTACAACCTGTTCGGCATCAAGGCCGGCGGCAGCTGGAACGGGCCGGTGACGGAGATCACCACCACCGAGTTCGAACAGGGCGCGGCGAAGAAGGTGAAGGCGAAGTTCCGCGTCTACGGGTCGTATGTCGAAGCAATTGCCGACTACGTCAAACTGCTGACCAACAACCCGCGCTATGCCGACGTGGCCGCCGCGCGCAGCCCGGAGCAGGCGGCGCATGCGCTGCAACGCGCCGGGTACGCCACCGATCCGCAGTACGCCAGCAAACTGGTCAGCGTGATTCAGCAGATGAAGAACGCGGGGGAACAGGCGGTGAAAGCCTATACCCACGATCTGAAAGATTTGTTCTAAATCCCCGTCATTCTTGACGCCGCAGCGGCGTTGACTGCACAAGCTCGCCCCGGTCACTTGGCTTAACCAAGCGCCCGGGGACGCCCTTGCTTGTCGCCTTGCTGCGACGCCAATTATTTAGGGGATAGGCGGTAACGAAGGCTAGCTGGATGCTGACCGCGTTGCCGCTTTTTTTCCTCAAGTTCTTCTCATTTTGGCCGATAACCGAAACAGGCTGAGCGAACAGGCTCAGCAGCTCAATTAAGAACCCTGTGGGCCACCGGCGCCGCAGCATAAGGAATTCCGATGTCCAATAGCTTAATCAATACCGCGATGAGCGGGCTGAATGCGGCTCAGGTGGCGCTCAGTACCGTCAGCAACAACATCTCCAACTACAACGTGGCGGGCTACAACCGCCAGACCGCGATCCTGGCGCAGAACGGCGGCATGGCCACCATGAGCGGCTTTATCGGCAACGGCGTGACCGTCACCAGCGTTAACCGCGAGTACAACCAGTTCATCACCAACCAGCTGCGCGGCGCACAAAGCGCGTTCGGGGCGCAGAACGCCTATTACGAGAAGATTTCGCAGATCGACAATCTGTTGGCGAGCAAGACCAACCCGCTGTCGACCAACATGCAGGATTTCTTCACCAACCTGCAGAACCTGGTGAGCAACGCCGGTGATGATGCCGCGCGCCAAACGGTGCTGGGCAAGGCCAACGGCCTGGTGAACCAGTTCAACAACACCGACAAATTTCTGCGCGACATGGACAACGGCGTCAATCAGCAGATCAGCGATACGGCGCAGCAGATCAACAGCTACGGCCAGCAGATCGCCAAGCTGAACGACGAGATCACCCGTTTGCGCGGCAGCGCCGGCGGCGAGCCAAATGCGTTGCTGGATCAGCGCGATCAGCTGGTCACCGAATTGAACCAACTGGTGGGCGTACAGGTCACGCAACAGGACGGCGACGCCTATACCGTCTCCTTCGCCAACGGCTTGACGCTGGTGCAGGGCAGCAATACGTATCAGGTGGAAGCCGTGCCTTCCAGCAGCGATCCTTCCCGTCTGACTATCGGCTATAACCGCGGCAACGGCGCCAGCGAAGTGCCAGAAGGCCAGATCACCAGCGGCACGCTGAGCGGCGTGCTGAAATTCCGCAGCGAAACGCTGGACGGCGTGCGCAATCAGCTGGGCCAGTTGGCGCTGGCGATGGCGGACAGCTTTAACCAACAGCATCGCGCCGGCTTCGATCTGAACGGTGACGCAGGCGGCGACTTCTTCAGCTTCAGCGGCGGACGGGTGGTGGATAACACCCGCAACACCGGCGACGCGTCGCTGTCGGTTTCTTACACCGATACCGGCAAGGTGAAGGCTAACGATTATCGCGTTGAGTTCGACGGCAGCAACTGGCAGGTCAGCCGCCTGCCGGACAATGTGAAAGTCAACGCCACGCCGGGCACCAGCGCCGACGGCAAACCGACGCTGAACTTCGACGGGTTGGAAGTGAGCATCGACGGCAATGCGCAGGCCAAAGACAGCTTCACCGTGAAGCCGGTCAGCGACGTGGCGGGCAACCTGAAAGTGGCCATCACCGATTCGTCCAAGATCGCCGCCGCCGGTAAAGACGACAGCGGCCGCGGCGATAACGAGAACGCCAAGAAGCTGCTGGATCTGCAAACCAAAAACCTGGTGGACGGCAAAGCGACCCTGAGCGGCGCTTACGCCGGCATCGTCAGCGGCGTCGGCAACCAGACCGCTGCCGCCAAGGCCATCGCTACCTCGCAGGCCAAGATCGTCACGCAGCTGGGTGCGCAACAGCAGTCGATGTCCGGCGTCAACCTTGACGAAGAGTACGGTGAACTGCTGCGTTTCCAGCAGTACTACATGGCCAACGCGCAGGTGATTCAGACCGCCAGCTCGCTGTTCGACGCGCTGCTGAATATTCGTTGATTTCATTGTTAATCGGCGCCGATAACGGCGCCGGTCGCTCAGAGTAAGGAACCCACAGCATGCGCATGAGCACCAGCATGATGTACCAACAGAACATGAACGGCATCACGGGCAACCAGTCGCTGTTCATGAAGGCGGCCGAGCAGCTTTCCTCGGGCAAGCGGGTGATCAACCCGTCCGACGATCCGCTGGCGGCGTCGCGCGCGGTGATGTTGTCGCAGTCGCAGGCGGAAAACAGCCAGTACACGCTGGCGCGCACCTTCGCTCGTCAGAACGTGTCGATGGAAGAAACGGTATTGGCCGGCGCGACCTCCACCATCGCGGATATGAAGGCGCTGATCGTCAACGCCGGCGGCACCGAAAGCGATAACGATCGCCAGTCGCTGGCCACCCAACTGCAGGGGCTGAAAGATCAGCTGCTGAACCAGGCCAACAGCACCGACGGCAACGGCCGCTATATGTTCGGCGGATATGTGAACGACAAGGCGCCGTTCGTCGATAACGGCGGCACCGTCAGTTATCAGGGCGGGGACAAGACGGTTCAGCAGAAAGTGGACGCCAACCGCACCATGACCATCGGCCATACCGGCAACGCGGTGTTCATGTCGTTGACCAGCAATCCGAAGCCCGAGCCGGACGGCAGCGCGCCGGTCAGCAACGTATTCGAGAGCATCGATATTGCGCTGAACGCGTTGAAAACCCCGCTGCAGGGCGCCGACGAGGCCACCAAGCAGCAGGTGAACGATGCCTTGGCGAAAGCCAACCGCGGTCTGGACAACTCCTACAACAACGTGTTGAGCGTGCGCGCCGAGCTGGGCAGTCAGCTGCAGGAAATGGATCAGCTGGACAGCATCGGTAAAGAGCGTGACATGACCAACCAGATCCAGATGAGCGCGTTGACGGATGCCGATCTGGCCGAGTCTATCTCGTCTTATTTCATGCAGCAGGCAGCACTGCAGGCGTCGTATAAAACCTTCAGCGATATGCAGGGCATGTCGCTGTTCCAGATGAATCGTTAAGAGCAATACCCCGTTGCCTGACCGCGACGGGTTTCCCTTTAGTGCGCTTAGAAAATGCCTTCTCCGCCTCGCGGGGAGGGAGGCTTCTTGAAACCGGGTGCACTCGTTTGGCGCGTCGCTCGTTCTCCCACTACTGACTGAGTGACGCGCCTTTTTTTCATCAGGAAAGAAATAATACGATTGTCACCCCTGTTTAATGCGCAATGGCATTATTGAAATCAGCGGTGGAAGAATCGCGATGGATATTATTTCCCTGACGATAAATAGCGCTACTATTTCTTTTTCTTCTCCACTTTCCATTTTCCGCCGTCGGCCGTCTCGGTAAACGAAACTCTAAACTTGTTGCTTTTCCAGTGGGTCAGACCGAATAACCGGCGTGCTTTGCGGTTGCTTTTCGCTTTAATCATTTTCTCGCTCCTGTGGTTAGCAAAGGTCGATGCTGCGCCCTGCAGCCGGTAGGCGCCGGACGCATTTATTCAGGGTGTAAGTTATCTGTCGCGCATTTTACCCTGCGTGACTGCGTTATTTTTTATTTCCAATTGGGAGCCAGCGTTTTTATCGCCGCTGATGGCTAGCGTGGTACAAGCGATATTTCTGTTGCCGGGTCTATTCTAGGTCGGGGTTTTATTTATTCAAGCCGCCGGAGACATTTGAACCTTAATCCGGATAAAAGGCGTTTCTCAGGCTTTTGTCCCAAGAAAGCGTTTTTATTGCCATTTTGTCTCAGGCAGATAAGGGGGAAAGGGAGGGGCGTTGCAGGGGCTTAGAAGGTCATGCCGCCGATTACCGCCGCCAGTCGATCGAAGATTTCACCGAACAGATGTTCACAGAACGGCGCCAGCATCGGCATCATCATACCCAGCGTCATGATGCCGAAGGTCATGGTGACCGGGAAACCGATCACGAAGACCGACAGCTGCGGGGTCATGCGATTGAGCAGGCCGAGCGCCATGTTCAGCGTCAACAGCAGGCAGATCAGCGGCAGCGCCAGCATCATGCCGTTGATGAAAATCAGCGAGCCAACCTGGGTCAACACCAGGAAGCCGTTGCCGTTCAGCGGCTGCGTTTGGATAGGCAGGGTATGGAAGCTGTCCGCCAGCAGTGAAATCAGCCACAGATGGCCGTCGAAGCTGAGGAACAGCAGCATCGCCAGCAGGTTAAGCAGGCGCGCCAGCACCGGCATGTTCGGGCCGCCGCTGGGATCGAAGAAGGTGGCGAACGACAGGCCCATCTGCATGCCGATCACTTCGCCCGCCAGGCGCACCGCCGCGAAGGCGAACTGCATGGTCAATCCCAGCGCCACGCCGATCAGAATCTGTTGAACCGCCAGCCACAGGCCGGCGGCGGAGAAGATCGGGATATTGCTGGCGGGCAGCGTCGGCGCGATCAGAATGACGATCAGCCCGCCAAGGCCGATTTTGACCTTTTTGCTGATTTGTTTTTCGCTGAATATCGGCGCGGTGCTGATCAGCGCCAGAATGCGCAGCAGCGGCCAAAAGTAGTGGCTGAGCCAGACGGTGAGCTGGGCGCTGTCGAAGGTGAGCACGGTCAGCCGATCAGGGTGGGCAGGTTGCTGAACAGAGTGCGCATGTAGTCCAGCAACAGATTCAACATCCAGGGACCGGCGATGATGATGGTGGCCACCACCGCCAGAATTTTAGGGATGAACGACAGCGTCATTTCGTTGATCTGGGTGGCGGCCTGCAGCAGGCTGACGACCAGGCCGCTGATCAGCGCCGCCAGCAGCAGCGGGGCGGCCAGCGCCAGCGCGACTTTCATCGCTTCGGTGCCGAGCGCCATAACCGATTCAGGTGTCATCTCGCGTTCTCCGGTCAGGGGTTACGAATAGAAGCTCTGCGCCAGCGAGCCGAGCAGCAGCTGCCAGCCATCGACCAGCACGAACAGCATCAGCTTGAACGGCAGCGAGATGGTGGCGGGCGGCACCATCATCATCCCCAGCGCCATCAGCACGCTGGCGACCACCAGGTCGATAATCAGGAACGGAATGAACACCGTAAAGCCGATCTGGAAGGCGGTTTTCAGTTCGCTGGTGACGTAGGCGGGCAGCAGGATGCGCATCGGCACCGCCTCCGGGCCGGCCAGCGGCGGCTGATTGGCCAATCTGGCGTACAGCGCGAGATCGGTTTCGCGCGTTTGGCGCAGCATGAATTCGCGCAGCGGCTGCGCGCCTTTATCCAGCGCGACTTCCAGCCCGATTTTGTCCTGGCTGAACGGCAGGTAGGCGTCCTGATAAACCTTGTCGAACACCGGCGACATGATGAAGAAGGTCAGGAACAACGCCAGCCCCAGCATCACCTGGTTCGGCGGCGCCGAAGGCGTGCCCAGCGCGTTGCGCAGCAGGCCGAGCACGATGATGATGCGGGTGAAGCTGGTCATCATCAGCAGCATGGCCGGCAGGAAGGTCAGCGAGGTCAACAGCACCAGCGTCTGCACCGGCAGCGACCAGCTTTGGCCGCCGTTGGCCAGCGGCTGACTGATCAGCCCCGGCAGTTGTGCCAAAGCCGCCGGGCTGATGAACAGCAGGGCGGCAGGGAGCCAAACCGCCGGACGGCGGACGAGGGTATGAAGAGTCGAGGTCATGCCGATTTTTCCGGGCGTTTCAGAACTTTTTGCATCAGTTGGCGGAAGTCCGCCGGCGTCGCCACGTCGGCCGCGCCCTCGTCTTTCGGCGGGGCGGGCAGGGTGTGCAGCGGGGTGATCTGCTGGGCGGTGACGCCCAGCACCAGCAAGGTGTCATCGACTTCCACCACCACCACGCGCTCGCGCTGCCCGACCTGGCAACTGGCGCGCAGGTTGAGCAGTTTGTTGTTGCGCGCCTGCGGGGCGAAACCCAGCCGACGGAACAGCCAACCGGCCAGCAGGATCAGCAGCAGAATGCCGCCGAGCGCGCTGCTGACCTGCATCAACACCGAACCGGCCGGCAGGGCCGGCGCGGCGGGGGATTGGCTGCTTTGAACGGTTACGGGCGCCGCAACGGTCATCAGCGGCTCAGTCGACGCATGCGTTCGGACGGGGTGATAATGTCGGTGATGCGCACGCCGAACTTGTCGGCCACCACCACCACTTCACCTTGTGCGATCAGGTAACCGTTGATCAGGATGTCCAGCGGCTCGCCGGCCAGGCCGTCCAGCGCCACCACCGAGCCTTGCGACAGGCGCAGCAGCTCTTTGATGGTCATCTTGGTGCGCCCCAGTTCCACGGTCAGCTTGACCGGAATATCCAGGATCAGGTCGATATCCTGCAGGCTGCCGAGCGCATCCTGAGCTTCCAGCGACTTGAACACCCCTTCGGTGCTCGCGCCGGATTTCTCTGTCGACTGCTGCTCGTTAAACGCATCAGCCCACAGATCGTCTACGGATTCCTTTCCTTCGCCAGACGGTTGCTTAGGATCACTCATTGGGCTGTTCCTCACTCAGAGCATTCAAAATAGGGTTAATCAAATGTTCAACACGCAGGGCATATTGCCCGTTTAACGTGCCGTATTGGCTGGTCAGAACCGGTACGCCGTCCACATGGGCGATCAGGCGTTCCGGCTTGTCTATCGGTAATACATCGCCCGGTTGCAGCTTCAGGACTTTCGACAGCCGCATCGGGATATCGACGAAGTTGGCGATCAGCTCCAGTTCGGAGTGCTGCACCTGCTTCACCAGCGTTTCGCGCCAGTGGCTGTCTTCCTGCCGCGAATTTTCCAGCGGCGGGTTGGTCAACAGCTCGCGCAGCGGTTCGATCATCGCGAACGGAATGCAGATGTTGAACTCGCCGGTCAGCGCGCCGATCTCCACCTGGAACGGCGTGGTGACCACGATGTCGTTCGGCGAGGTGGTGATGTTGGTGAACTTCACCTGCATTTCGGCGCGCACGTATTCCACGTCGATCTTGTAAATGGCGCTCCAGGCGTCGCCATAGGCGTCCAGCGCCAGGCGCAGCATGCGTTTGATCACCCGCTGTTCGGTCGGGGTGAATTCGCGGCCTTCGACTTTGGTCGGGAAGCGGCCGTCGCCGCCGAACAGGTTGTCGACGGCGATGAACACCAGACTCGGCGCGAACACGAACAGGGCAGTGCCGCGCAGCGGATTCAGATGCACCAGGTTCAGGTTGGTCGGCACCGGCAGGTTGCGGGCGAACTCGTGATACGGCTGGATTTTGATCGGGCCGACGGTAATGTCCGGGCTGCGGCGCAGCAGGTTGAACAACCCCATGCGGAACTGCCGGGCAAAACGTTCGTTGATGATTTCCAGCGCGTGCAGACGCTCGCGCACCACGCGGCGCTGGGTGTTCGGATCGTAAGGCTTGACCTCGCTCTCTTTGCCGACTATCGCTTCGGGTTCATCACCCGCGCTGTCGCCGTTGAGCAAGGCGTCGATCTCTGCCTGTGAAAGAATGCTATCGCCCATAGTGATTACCGCAGTATGAAGGCGGTGAACAGCACGTCGCTGACCACCTGCTTCGGTTGTCCCTTAACCAGCGGCGGGCTGAGCACGTCCTTAATCTGCGCCACCAGCTGTTGCTTCCCTTGTTCATTGGCCAGCTGGCCCGCTTCCTGACGGGAGAGCAGCATCAGCAAGCGGCTGCGCACTTCCGGCAGAAAATCGTTCAGCTGACGGCGGGTACTTTCGTCCGGCAGACGCAGCGTGAGTCCGATATACAGCACGCGATCCGGGTTGTTGTCCGGCGTCACCAGGTTGACGGTAAAGGTGTCGAGCGGCATGAACACCGGCGCGGCCGGCGGTTGCTGTTTGACGGCGGCCGGTTCGGCGCCGTTTTTATGCTGTTGCAGCAGCCACCAGCTGTAGCCCGCGGCGCCACAGGCGACGACGCTGATCAATACCAGCAGGATGACCAGAAGGGAGCGTTTCGGTGCTGCCGGAAGGGTGTTCTGAGACATAGCCAAATCTAATTCCTGTTGTTCCACCCGCAGCCTGCGAGGCGGCGGGCATGGCGCGCGGCAAAGCCGCACGCATGACATGTAAAGGTATTATCGCGTCTATCACGGCGTGCAATAGCCTGAATAGACGCGCAAATGGGTGCCAGCTTGGGCGTTTGCGGCGGCTCAGGCGAAAATATCGACGCCGTTGACCGCACTGGCCATGCGCTGCAGCGCCACCGGCGCGCTGACGCCGTCGGCGGCCGCAGCCTCACCGCCAGCATGTTCAGCATAGCTGGAACGCCCCTGGCCGTTGGACGCCTGCTGCTGCCCCTGTTGCCATTGCGGGGTGGACTCGCCGCCCACGCTGCTTTGCCCCAGGTTGATGCCGCTCTCCGCCAGCGCGTGACGCAGCTGCGGCATCGCTGCTTCCACCGCCGCGCGCACCTGACCGTGGGCGGAGGCAATGTGCAATTGCGCCTGCTGATCGTCCAGTTTCAGCGTGATCTGCAAGGCGCCCAGCTCCTGCGGGTGCAGGCGCAGCTCGGCACTTTGCTGGCCGTTGCGGTGGAACATCAGCACCTGTTGGTTCAACGCCTGCTGCCATTCCGGGCTGCCCAGCTGCGCGTTGAGCTGCGGCGTAGGCGGTGCGGTCACCAGTGCGCTGGCCGGTGCGGCCGTTTGCGTTGGGCTGGCGGCGGCCAGGGCGACGGCATGGTTGAGCGTCGGTTGCTGCTGCGCATCGCTCGCCGGCAGCGGCTGTGCGGTACTTGCGCGCTCACCGCTGGTCGGTTGCGGGAGCGCCGCCTTGGCATTATCGTCGCCGGTGGCCGGCGTTTTCGCGCCTATCAGCGACGGAGCAGGGGATGCCGATGAACGCGCGGCGGTTTTATCACCGGCCGCCGCAATGTTCAGCAGGCCATTGCCGGGCTGCAGTGCAGTCGCCTCGTCAGCGTTTTCCACCGGCAGCGAACGTTGGCCTTCGGTCGGTTGCGCCTGGGCGACGAGCGCGGCCGGCAGCATGGCGTACAGCGCCTGCAGCGTTGCGGCATCCAGCTCTTTGGCGGCGGCGATCGGTGGTTGCGCCGGTTTGTCGCCGGCGGTGGGTGCCTCGGCTTCGGCGCCTTCAGGTGAAAGCGCATCGGCTGGGGTGGCCGGGTTCTGCAGCAGGCCGCCGCGCTCGCCGAAGGTGGCTAGCAGTTGATTGAGCTGGTTGCGGCTCAGGGCCGGGGCGCGTTCCTCGTCCGCGCTCAGCGCGACCGGCGGCTGTTTGCCATCGGCGGCGGGCGCGAAACGTGCGCCGAGCAGCTGGGCGAAGGCCGATGACAACTGGCTCTCATCCAGCGCCGACGTCAGTTCGGCCAGGCCGCCGGCGTCGCCGGGTAAGGCCAGGCCGGGCAGGGCGTTCAGATTCATGGGTTGATATTCCTTTGTGCACTGCGTTGAGCGAACTCATCCATCAGTTTTTGATCCCGTTTGTTCTCCTGCTGCTGCTCCGCATTTAAGGCGCGGGTATGCAGGGTCTCGAAAGCGTTCAGCCGCTGTTGTTTGTCTTGCCATTGCTTCACCGCATGATCCACTTTCTGCCCCCACTGCAGCAGCTGCTGGCGGTGCTGGTCGATGGCCTGTTCCAGCGTGCCGATAAACTGCTGGTAGTTTTGCCAGCTAGAGCTGTCCATGCCGTCGCAAAGCGTATGATTCAGCTTCTGGCGGTATTCGTCCTGATAGTTGAGCAGCATCGACAGCTGTTGCTCTGCCGCCTGCTGCGCCTGCCGTACCTGGCCCAGCTGTTGCGCGGCCTGTTCCACCGCATCCTGCGCCAGATCTCGCAGGGTAATCAGGGGAGATTGTGATTTCATCGCTGTGCGCCTCTGGTGACGTTAAACAATCAACTGCTGCAGCTGTTGACAGGCTTCATCGTAGCCGCTGCGTTCAAAGATGCCCTGTTGCAGGTACGCTTCCATCTGCGGGTACAGCGTCATCGCTTTGTCCAGCAACGGATCGCTGCCGGCCGCGTAGGCGCCGACGCTGATCAGATCGCGGTTGCGCTGATAGCTGGCCAGCATCTGCTTGAAGGTGCGTACCCGGCGATAATGCTCTTCGTCGATCAGCGACGTCATGGCGCGGCTGATTGACGCTTCGATGTCGATAGCCGGGTAATGGCCGGCTTCCGCCAGGCGCCGGGACAGCACCACGTGGCCGTCGAGGATGGCGCGCGCCGAGTCGGCGATCGGGTCTTGCTGATCGTCCCCTTCGGTCAATACGGTGTAGAAGGCGGTAATGGAACCGCCGCCGCTGATGCCGTTACCCGCGCGTTCCACCAGCGCAGGCAGTTTGGCGAAGACCGAAGGCGGATAGCCTTTGGTCGCCGGCGGTTCGCCGATGGCCAGGGCGATCTCACGCTGCGCCATGGCGTAGCGGGTAAGGGAGTCCATGATCAGCAACACGTGCTGCCCGCGATCGCGGAAATCTTCGGCGATGCGGGTGGCGTAGGCCGCCCCCTGCATGCGCAGCAACGGCGATACGTCCGCCGGCGCAGCGATCACCACCGAGCGCGCCCGGCCTTCGGCACCGAGAATGTTCTCGATAAAGTCTTTGACCTCGCGGCCGCGCTCGCCGATCAGGCCAACGACGATCACATCCGCCTGGGTATAACGGGCCATCATGCCGAGCAACACGCTCTTGCCGACGCCGGAGCCGGCGAACAGGCCCATGCGCTGGCCGCGACCGACGGTCAGCAGACCGTTGATGGTGCGCACCCCCACGTCCAGCACCTGCTCGATCGGCGTGCGCTGCAAGGGGTTGAACGGCGCGGTGATCAGCGGCGCGCGGTAACCGGTTTCCGGTGAAGGCAGGCCGTCGAGCGGTTTGGCGCTGCCGTCCAGCACCCGTCCCAACAGGGCTGGGCCGAGCGGCAGCTGTTTGCCGGCGCTTTGGCCTTCCGGCGCGATGCGGGCGTAAACCCGCGCGCCCGGCACGATGCCTTCGACTTCTTCCAGCGGCATCAGGAACAGCCGCTGGCCGTTGAAGCCGACCACTTCGCTTTCCACTTCCTGCACTTCACCGGCGTCGTGCCGTTCGATGAGGCAGGTCGCGCCGAGCGGCAGCTGCAGGCCGGTAGCCTCCAGCACCAGCCCGGTCGCGCGGGTCAGGCGGCCGTAGCGGCGCACCGTCGGCGCGCGGGCGATGCGTTTTTCCAGCGTATCCAGAGAACTCAGCCAGCGGCCGAGACGCGCGGTCATCAGACTTCTCCCGGTGCCGCCAGGCGGCACAGTTCATGCCAGCGCGTCGCCAGGCTGGCGTCGAGATCGCCTTCCTCTGCGCTGACTTTGCAGCCGCCCGGATGCAGTTCGCCGTCCGCCAACAGGCGCCAGCCGTGCAGGCTGAGGGTAACCCCCAACTGTTGCTCGACGCGGGGGTAGTCGTCCGGGTGGACCCGCAGCTGCGGCTTGCCGTTGAACATCGGCTCCTGCTGGATCAGCTGTTGGATCTGCGCGAGCAGGGCGGTGCCGTCGCACACCGGCGGCTGGCCCAGCACCTGTTTGGCGGCGGTCAACGCCAGCTGCATCAACCGTGAAGCGATCACGCTGTCGAGCGCGTCCAGCGTGTGCTGGAATTCGGTAACCAACTGCTGCCAGTGGGCGGTCAGCGGCTGTTGCTGCTGCTGCGCTTCCAGCAGCCCTTGCTGACGGCCTTCTTCCAGACCGGACTGAAAACCGGCTTCATAGCCTTTTTGCTGGCCGTCGGCATAGCCCAACTGCTGGCCCTGTTGCTCAGCCTGCAGCCGCAGCGTCGCCAGCTGCTGTTGCAATTCGGCCTGCGCGTCCGGCGACGGATCGCTTTGTTCGAGATCCGGCAGCGGCGGCAGGTCGAACGCCGGTTTCTGTTCGCCCAAATCGTTGAGCGACCAGGGCTGCCAGGGCAGGGTGTTAATGCGATCAGACATAGGTGTCCTCGCCGCCGCCAATGATCATTTCGCCGGTTTCCGCCAGGCGTCTTACCACCAACAGGATGGCTTTCTGCTCGTTCTCCACCTGCGACATGCGCACCGGCCCACGGTTGGCCAGATCGTCGCGCAGGATGTCGGCGGCGCGTTGCGACATGTTCTTGAGGAACTTCTCGCGCAGCGGTTGTTCGGCGCCTTTCAACGCGATCAGCAGCGACTCGCCTTCCACTTCCTGCAGCAGGCGCTGGATGCTGCGATCGTCGACTTCCACCAGGTTTTCGAACAGGAACATCTCGTCGATGATCTTCTGCGCCAGCTCGCCGTCGTATTCGCGCATCGCGTCGATGACCGCTTCTTCCTGCTGGGTTTTCATCAGGTTGATGATCTCGGCGGCGGTGCGCACCCCGCCCATTTTGCTGCGCTTGAGGTTCTGGCCGTCGAGCAGGTTGTTCAGCACTTCGGTCAGCTCCGCCAACGCCGCCGGCTGCACGCCGCCGAAGGTGGCGATACGCAGCATCACGTCGTTGCGCAGACGTTCGTCGAACAGGGCCAGGATATCCGCCGCCTGGCCGCGTTTGAGGTGCACCAGAATAGTGGCGATGATCTGCGGGTGTTCGTCGCGGATCAGATCGGCAGCGCTCTGCGGCTCCATAAAGTTGAGCGTTTCCATGCCGGTGGTGGTCTCGCGCGATTCGAGAATGTCTTCCAGCAGGCTGGCGGCGCGCTCTTCGCCCAGGGCCTTGACCAGCACCGAGCGCAGATAGTCGCTGGCGTTGACGCTCAGCGCCGCGTATTGCTCGGCGTCGTCTTCAAACTCGGTCAGTACTTCGCCGAGCTGTTTGTGCGAAACCTGGCTCATGCCGGCCATGGTGCCGCTCAGCAGCTGTACTTCGCGCGAGGAGAGGTGCTTGAACACCTCCGCCGCGCGATCTTCACCCAGCGTCATCAGCAAGATGGCGCTTTTGTCGGTTCCGGTCAGGCTCATATCTCGTTACTCATCCATTGGCGGATTACCAGAGCGACCACGCGTGGGTCTTTATCAGCCAGATCGCGGATCCGCTGGCTCTGGACTTCTGCGCTGACGCGCTGCTGCGATTTACGACGCTGCGCCAGCTCCTCGTTGCTCGGTTTGCCGCTGTCGGCCGGTTTGGCGGCAGGGGCATTGGCGGCGGCGATGGCGGCCTGTTGCGCCGCCTGGCGCTGTTGCAGCTGTGGCCGCACCAGTTTGCGCCACAGCAGCCAGGCCACCAGCAGCACCAGCAGATAGCGGCCCGCGTCGATCAGGCGATCGATAAACGACTGGCTTTGCCAGAACGGCAGTTCGCCACCGGTCACCTGACTGTCGGTAAACGGCGTGTTGACCACGTTCAGGGTATCGCCACGGCTGCTGGAGTAGCCCATCGCTTCACGCACCAGCGCTTCGATCTGCGCCAACTGCTCTTTGCTCATTGGCTGCGGTTTGCCGTCTTTATCTACGCCGAGGTAGTTGACTACCACGGCGACCGACAGGCGCTGCACGGTGCCGGCCTTTTGCTGGGTGTGGCGAATGGTGCGGTCGAGTTCGTAGTTGGTAGTCGCGTCGCGACGGGTGTTTTGCGGTACGCCGTTGGCCGCCGCGCTGCGGGTGGTTGCGGCGTTTTGCGCGGTGGCATTGGCATTGTTGCCTGCGGCGTTGGCCGGCTTGACGGTCTCAATCGGCGCGGTGGCCGGTGCGCTTGGCTGATTGGACAGCGCGCCTGGCACGCCGCCCACCTGTGGCCCGCCGATCTGCTCGCTCAGGCTGGTTTGCTGAGAGCGAATAGCGGCTTTGTCAGGCTGTTGGTTAGGTTGGTACTGTTCATCGGTTTGCTCGCGCGTGGCGAAGTCGATCTGCGCCGTGACCTGCGCGCGCACGTTGGCGCTGCCGACCACCGGGGCGAGGATCGCCTCGATGCGGCGCTGGAAGCCGTTTTCCACTTCGTTGGCGTATTTCAGCTGCGAGGCGTTGAGATCGCGCCCGGTGCCGTCGGACTGCGTCAGCAGGCGGCCAGCCTGGTCGACCACGGTCACGTTGCCCGGCGGCAGGCCGGCGACGCTGCTCGACACCATATAAACGATGGCGTTGATCTGGCCGTCGTCCAGCGCACGGCCGGGTTGCAGGGTCAGCGTCACCGACGCGGAAGGGGATTTCTGTTCGCGTACGAACAGCGAAGGTTTCGGCAACGCCAGGTGAACGCGGGCGTTTTGCACCGGCCCCAGCGACTCGATGGTGCGCGACAGCTCGCCTTCAAGGGCGCGCTGATAGTTGATCTGCTCGCTGAACTGGCTGATGCCGAATTTTTCCTGATCCAGCAGTTCGAAACCGACGGCGCCGCCTTTCGGCAGCCCTTGCTGCGCGAGGCGCAGACGGGTTTCATGCACTTTTTCCGCCGGGATCAGCAGCGCTGCGCCATTTTCGGCAAAGCGATAAGGGATATTCATCTGCGTCAGCTGGGTGACGATGGCGCCGCCGTCGCGGTCGTTCAGATTGCTGTACAGCACGCGGTAGTCGGGGCTTTTCACCCACAACAGCAGCGCGACGACGATCGCGATCGCGGCGGAAGCGGCGACCAGCAACGGAATTTTCGGGTTGGCGCGCAGACGATTCCAGATGGCTTGCAGGCCGTTGTCGCGGCTTTCGCCGGCGGTTATCGAAGCACTCATTTTAGGTCTCGTCCTTCAATGGCGCTCACGATCCCGTATGGGCCGCTGAGCAGCTCCCTGCCAGGCTGATGAACGGTATGGTTAGCGTTGTGTGACAAAACAGACTCCCTGATACACATATCTTCTAAATAGCGGCGCTCCCATTTCTGGGCAGGCCATTATTCGCCTTATCAGACGATTCCGATTGCCCGATAAGCCGGGTTTTTTGCAGTTAATTAACCGCTTTAGGTCTCAAAACGCTGTGCTAGGGTGTGCATCATTGGAGAAGTGCAGGGTGAAAACGTCACCCGGCGAGACGAGATGATTGAGGATCAGATGGCGATTCAGGGCATTGAAGGGGTACTGCAGCAGATGCAGACCATGGCGGTTCAGGCCGGCAAGATGGGGCAGAATGCGGCGCCGCAGGGCGTCAGCTTCGCCAGCGAACTGACCGCGGCGCTCGGCAAGATCAGCGAGACCCAGCAAACGGCGCGCAAACAGGCGCAGGATTTCGAACTGGGCGTGCCGGGCATCAGCCTGAACGATGTGATGGTCGATCTGCAGAAATCGTCGGTGTCTTTACAGCTGGGCGTACAGGTGCGCAACAAGCTGGTGGCGGCCTACCAGGATATTATGAATATGCCGGTGTGATGAACGTGCCGATCATTTTTCAGTGAAATTTGGGTCGGCGCTGTTACCCTATAGCGACGGTCATTTATCGGGATAGGATGATGTACAAATCGCTGTATCTTGCTCTGGGTATCATGGCGTTGTCTGGATGCGCCGGGCAAAACGATGACTATTCATCGGCACAAAAAAATGCGGCTCATCAGGACGCCGGCAAAGAATGGAAAGCGTTTGTCGCGCCACTGTCGGTGAAAACGCAGTCGCCCGGCGAGCGAGAAATGAAACGCGCTGCCCGGCAATACTGAAGTCACGACTTCAGCCAATAGGCAAAAAAAACCAGCTATCGAAATAGCTGGCTGAAGGTGCGATAAAACATTTATGTATGTGATGTAGGAGCGTCGACGCCCGCTCGAAATGGTGCCGACGTGGTTATCATATTTGTTATGTTATAACAAATCAATGCTGCTGTGCGTTTGCTTCAGCCTGCCAATTCTGCGATCCGCTCGCGGGCGTTCGCCAACCCCTGAGCGAGGCCGTGCGGTTTCATATCCAGCCCTTCGGCATAGATAAACTGCACGTCGCCGATCCCCATCAGCCCCATCACCGAGCGCAGGTACGGCGTCACGGCGTCAGTCGGCTGGCCGGCGTGTATGCCGCCGCGTGAACTGAATACCAGCGCATTGACGCCTTCTACCAGCCCCACTGGGTAAGTGGCGGTATAGTTGAACGTCACCCGGGCGCGGGCCACCAGATCGAACCAGTTTTTCAGCTGGGTTGGAACGTTGAGGTTATACATCGGCGCGCCGATCAGCAGCAGATCGCTCCCTTTCAGTTCGGCAATCAGCCGGTCGGAGAGCGCTACCGTCGCTTTGGCGCGTGGGCTGATGTTTTCTGCGCCTCGCAGCGCATCGAACAGCTCGCCGTCCAATGCCGGCAGATCCAAGGCCGCCAAATCGTGTTCGACGATCTGATCTTCATATCCTTTGGCCCGACGCGCCGCCAGATAGTGGTCAATCAGGTTATTGGTCTGCGAGTCGTTTCCCATAATGCTGGATTTGAGTACCAGTATTTTTTTCATGCTGTTGTCCTCTGACGGTAATCTGTGGTTTTCACCGGGACTCCGGAATGACTGCAGGTTACCATTGCCTGATGCTCACCAGTGGTGATAGGTTTTCACTTAATTGATTCCAATTTGGAAGCAGTAAAATGAAAAGCGATCTCAGCGCACTGCCGGCGTTTGTTGCCGTAGCGGAAGGCGGCAGTTTTGCCGCCGCCGCAGAAAAACTGCATCTGACACGTTCTGCGGTCAGCAAAATCGTGTCGCGTCTGGAGGCGCGGCTCGGCGTGATGTTGTTTATGCGCACGACGCGCAGCCTGAGCCTGACGGATGAAGGGGCGTTGTACTACGAGCACTGCCGGCAGGCGTTGGCGAACGTTCAGGCGGCGGAAAACCAGTTGGACAGTGGCAAGATGCAGGTCCGAGGCCGGCTCAGGATCTCGATGCCGGTGTTGTTCGGCCATCTGTGCATTGCACCCTTGATGACGGCACTGGCGAATGAGCATCCCTTACTGACGCTGGAAATTTCGTTCAACGACCGCAGGATCGATCTGATCGATGAGGGGTTCGATCTGGCGGTTCGCATCGGCGAACTGGCGGACAGCGGCAGTTTGGTTGCCCGGCGCTTGGGCGAACACGGCATGCTGCTGTGCGCCTCGCCCGACTACCTGCGGCGCAGTGGTGAACCGAGCACGCTGGACGCGTTAAGCCAACACCAGGCGGTGGGGTATCTGCACGCCGGCGCCGTGTTGCCCTGGCAACTTCGCGGCGAAAACGGTGAGCTGCAGTCGTTCAGGCCACCGGCCAAGATGATGATGGATGACATGCAGGGGATCGTCGATGCCGTTTCCGCCGGAGCCGGTATTGCCTGGCTGCCGGAGTGGCTGGTACGCGAGCGGCTGATGGCAGGGACGCTGGTGGAAATCATGCGCGGTGGATCCAGCCTCAGTTTTCCGGTGAATGCCGTGTGGCCCTATATGCCTTACCAGCCGCTCAAGGTGCGGCTGGCGGTGGAAAAACTGGTGGCGGAGCTACCGGGGAAATTGGCGCTTGTGGCACCACCGGTATTGCCGTGCTAATGGCCGGTGTCGCAACCGACAAGGAATGGGCGCTAATCTACCGAATAGAGGGGCGAAAACGGTGCTGTCAGGCTTATTGAATACGCAGGTGACCGTTTATTATAGCCTGATTAGTAGGGTTATTATTCGAGGCAGGTCAATGAGCACGAAAAGCGAATCCAGATGGCGTCTGATCAGTATTTTAATGCTGACGGTACTTGCCGTATTAATTGGCGTTCTGGTTAAACTGGACTGAAGTCTGACCAGGCGATAAAAAGCCTGGCCGTTTTATTGTGCGGCAAGTAAACGCATCATGTCTTCTTCATACAACAATACCAACAGCCACAGCCCCAACAACGTGATTGCTAGAGAAAATAATCGCTTTTCATTACGCATCATTTATTTCGCTCTTCGGCGGATGAACGTTGCGTAGCGTATCTCGGCGGTGTGACAATCGTTAGGGATCTGTGTCAAATAAAGCCATTTTGTTACGCGTCTATTTAGGTTTCTCCGGCGACCAGCGACTCAATGCCTTGAGAGCCGGGTTCCATAATCCTTTGATGACCGCGAATAGCGGTAGGGGCGAAACCGAAACGTTTGCGAAAACGTTCGGCGAAACGTGATGCGCTTTCATAGCCGACATGTTGCGCAATGGCGGAGATCGGCCAGTCGGTCGACTGCAGCAGGGCCAGCGCGCTACTCATGCGCACGTCGATCATCAGATTACGCAATGCGGTATTTTCCATCGACAGTTTGCGGCGCAGCATCACTTCACTCATCGACAGGCTTTCCGCCACTTTGGCCGCCGTCCAAATGCTGTGCGGATCGGTTGCCAGGCAGCGACGCACGCGTTGGGTGAGGTCTTTGGCTTCGTTGTGGATGAAGCGAATGCCGAACTGGGCCAGCCACAGCAGAATTTCCAGCATTTTGTGCCGCACGATGATGGTGGGAAACCGCTGCCGGAGCGCCAGCGCCAGGCTGGTCGTCTCAAAACTGTGCTTCAGGGCGCAGGGCAGGTTGCGCAGCGCCAGGACGGCATCGAACGGCATTGGCGTCGGCGCTTCCTCAGCCGGAGGCTGAATCGTGAGCAGCCGTGGATCGCAGGTCAGCAACTGGCAGCTGAAAACACCTTCTGCGGATGGGCCATTAATAATATCCACCGTTTGCCCCCCGTCGATAATCAACAGCTCGCCGGCATGAGCCACCACCTCGTGTTGTTGCCAGCGTACGCGCTTATGGCCTTGTTGTATCAGATACAGATGTGGTTGCTCAAAATAGACTGAAGGGAATAATAATTCAGTATGCTGAATGATGTGCGCTGAGGCGCCAATTCCTGGACAGAGATTAATTGTACGTTCCATCGATATTCATTTCGCAGCCATTATCTGAGAATATCTTTACGCTTTGATCCGCGTTGGAGCAACATTTTTCCATGGGCCGTGAAACACAGCGGCGTGTTTTATCTATCAAAAATCAATTTCCTGCTGAACAGAAAACGTCCGTGTCGGGATAATGTTTATCCATTAAAGTGAGAGCCAGGCTCGAAGCGCGCATTTTACCAATTACCCATAAACTGAATAATTCAAATGCCATAGATTAATATCCTAACGTAACCCGAGAGTAATAGCGCATAGTGCTATTTAATCCATTTTCGTCAGTATTGTCGATCTTATCGGACCTGTGGTTCCCCCAGCAACAGCGCACGATCATGAAACTGGCCGTAGGTATTGTTGACCACGTTCTGGCGCGTGGACTGTTCGATCAGCATCTTCAGCTCATCCATCCGCTGCTGTAACAGACGTTTGAGCTCGGTTTCGTTGTCGAGGATCTGTTGCAGCTTATTGCGCAGCATCTCCTGCAAGGCCATTGACGGGCCGGCTTGCCCGGTGAAGGCGGCGGTTTTTTCCACCGCCGTCACGTAAGCGAATTCGAGCTCGACGAGCTCCTCCCAGCGCCCGGTTTGCGCCAGCGCGATCATCTGGCTGCTCAGGCTATAAATTTGTTGATAAGCGGCTAACAGCTGCTGTTGACGTTCCATTACATGGCGTCCTGCGAAGGTTGGTAGTTAGGGCCAATCTGGCGCCAGGCGTCGGCGATGTTTTCCAGCAGTTTGACCACTTCGGCGATCGCCGCTTCGTCGTTGTGCAGGTTGGCCTGCATCAGCCGACGCTTCATATAGTCGTACAACGCCGCCAGGTTTTCGGCGATCTCGCCGCCCTGCTGAGGGTCGAGGCCGCTTTTCAGACCGTTGTCGATGATATTGATGGCTTTGGACAGCGCCATACCTTTGCCGGCGATATCGCCCTGGTTCATCAGGATGCGTGCGCGAAGCAGGGCGCTGAGCGCCCCGTCGAACAACATCACGATTAACTGGTGCGGGCTGGCGCTCATGGCGCCGCTTTCCAGACTGACCTGCGCATAGGCCTGAGTGCCGCTTCTGTTATACATGTTGTTTCTTTACCTGTTACCTGGTTAAGGGATCACTTTGCCGAGAACTGCTGTTGTAAATAGTTACCTGTGCTGCTCAATTTGGACATCATGGTATCCAACTGAACGAACTGCTGCTTATAGCGGTCGATGGTGTTCTGAATGCTGGCCGTGACCGTGGTGATCTGGATGTTCAGGCGATCGAGATTGGTGTTGATGCTCTTGGTCGAGTTCTCGATGATGCCGCCGGCCTTGATGTAATTTTGGATATCGTTGTGGATCTGGGTGGCCATACCGGTGTCTTTGCCGTTACCGGCGAAGAAGTTGGCGACCTGCTCCGGTTTTTCGTCGATGGCTTTGTTCAGCTTGGTGCTGTCGATTTCCAGCTTGCCGGTTTTGACGTTGGTGGTGATGCCGAGGTTGCCCAGGCCTTTCAACTCCGGGTTGTCTTGAGCCGAGCTGAGAGCGCTTTTGATCGAGGACTGGATACCGCGCAGGGTGTTGTCGCCCAGCAGCGCGCCGTTTTTGGCGTTCTGCGCTTCACCGGGTTTGACCGGGGTGTATTTGGTCAGTGAGTTGAAAGTGTCCAGCAGTGTGTTGTAGTTATCCACCCACTCTTTAATCTTGTCGGCGCTGCCGCTCTTGTCGATGCCGATCACCAGGTTTTGCGGTTCACCGGCCTTGGTGGTGGTTTTCAGGTCGAGCGTTACGCCCTGCAGGGCATCGGCGATCGAGTTGGTGCTGCGCTTGATTTTCGTGCCGTTGACGACGATTTCCGCATCCTGACCGGGCACGGTTTGCTTCATCGCGGTGCTGCCATCTTTCGGTGGATTTTTAGGATCGAAGTTGAGGATGGCGCCGAGCTTGTCATCGTTATTAACCTGCACCGCAATGGTGTTTTTTTCGCCGGGCGTGGTGGAGCTCAGTGCCAATTGATAGTCGTTGTCGCCGACGCGCATGATGCTGGCGGTGACGCCGGATTTCGATTTATTGATGGCGTCGCGCATCTCGACCAGCGAGGTCTGATCGTCGCTGAGCGGGATTTTTGTTTCTTTCGGCGGGTTGCCTGCTGTGATGCTAATCGAACGATCGCTGCTGCCCGGATTACCCAACTTGGCCTGCTGGTCGGCGATTGGCGCCTGTGTGGTCAGCGTTTGCGGCTGTGCCAGTTTCAGCACTTCGATTGAATAGTTGCCCGGCACCGATTTATCGGTGGTAGTCACGGTAAACTGATCGTGCTTGGTGGCGGTGGTGTTGTTGAAGAATTCCGGCTTAGCCAAATCTTTGCTCAGATTGTCAAACTTCTCCAGCGAGCTTTTCAGCGTGCCGTAAGCGGTCAATTGGGCGTTATAGCTGGTTTGCTGGGTGGTATAGGGCGTCAGGCGCTGTTGTTCCGCTTTGGTCAGCTTGTCCAGCAAACCGTTGAGGTCGAGTCCTGAGCCGATGCCTAATGAACTGATCGATGCCATTCGTGCTTCTCCTTGGTAATGACTTTATTCGCTTTACGCGTTATCGGCCCAGCGGTGAAAAAGTTTACCGAAAAAAATAAAAAACCGATGGCGCAATAGAAGAGGGAAAAGCTGCGTTATTTCTGCCATTGCCGCAAGCGCAAAAATTTTTAAAAAATTGCTAAAGGTTGTTAGGGGAGGGCCGATACCTGAGGGGACGGTGGTTGACGCCGTGGGCAAACAAGCCCGAACCTTTTAACTGTGTTGCGAAGAACGCAACTGACTCGTAAGGAAAGCAAACAATGGCACAAGTAATCAACACTAACAGCCTGTCGCTGATGGCGCAGAACAACCTGAACAAATCTCAGTCTTCTCTGGGTACTGCGATTGAGCGTCTGTCTTCCGGTCTGCGTATCAACAGCGCGAAAGACGACGCTGCGGGTCAGGCGATCTCCAACCGTTTCACCGCTAACATCAAAGGCCTGACTCAGGCTTCTCGCAACGCCAACGACGGTATCTCTCTGGCGCAGACCACTGAAGGCGCACTGAACGAAGTTAACGACAACCTGCAGAACATCCGTCGTCTGACCGTACAGGCGCAGAACGGGTCCAACTCTTCCAGCGACCTGCAGTCCATCCAGGATGAGATCTCTCAGCGTCTGTCTGAAATCAACCGTATCTCTGAGCAGACCGATTTCAACGGCGTGAAAGTATTGAGCAGCGATCAGAAACTGACCATCCAGGTTGGTGCTAACGATAACGAAACCATCGATATCGAACTGAAAGACATCAACGCCAAAACCCTGGGCCTGGAAACCTTTAGCGTTGCCGGTGGCGTGGATAAAGGTAAGATTGGAGCAAATGTTACTGAGGTTTCTACCGGTAAAAGCATTGCTATCGACACCAACGGTAAGAAAGCGGGTGGTGATGATCCGGCAAAATACGTTAAAGATGATGCAACCGGCGACATCTACGCAGCAGATACCAAAGGCGATTTCTATAAAGCCACTATTGGCACCGATGGCAAAGTTACCACCATCGACACTACTGCAGCTGGTGCAACTCTGAAAGGTACTTTGAGTACTGCCGCATCCGTTTCCAGCATTCAGGAAAAAGTGGCTGTGTCTGGCGACAAAGCTGACACCGACAACCTGAAATCTTACGACAACGGTAAGTCTTACATCATCGAAGACGCCGGTAAATACTTCAAAGCTGAAGTGGCCAAAGACGGTAAAGTCACTCGTGGCGCAGAACTGAGTTCCGAGCCAAAAACTGCCGATCCGCTGGCAACCCTGGACAAAGCGCTGTCTCAGGTTGACTCCCTGCGTTCTTCTCTGGGTGCGGTACAGAACCGTTTCGATTCTGTTATCAACAACCTGAACAGCACCGTGAACAACCTGTCCGCTTCTCAGTCCCGTATCCAGGATGCTGACTACGCGACCGAAGTGTCCAACATGAGCCGTGCCAACATCCTGCAACAGGCTGGTACCTCTGTTCTGGCACAGGCTAACCAGTCTACTCAGAACGTTCTGTCCCTGCTGCGTTAATCGTCTCTCCCGATTAACTGTCGCAAAGAAACCCCGCTTCGGCGGGGTTTTTTTATGCTCGCGCACCGCGCGGTTATTACATGGCGCAAATAAAGCCTGTTTTGTGCGACTGTTCAGCCGATTGGCATTTCGCCCCCTACGCATAATAGCGCTGACTCTCTTATCCGCAGGTTTAAGACATAGTGAGCGATCTGTATACCGCCGAAGGCGTGATGGACAAAAATTCTCTCTGGCTGCGCTACGTGCCGTTAGTGCGCCACGAGGCGTTGCGCCTGCAGGTCAGGCTGCCCGCCAGCGTGGAGCTTGACGACCTGCTGCAGGCCGGGGGAATCGGGCTATTGAACGCCGTTGAGCGTTATGACGCCCTACAGGGAACCGCCTTTACCACCTATGCGGTGCAGCGCATTCGCGGCGCGATGCTCGACGAGCTGCGCAGCCGCGACTGGGTGCCGCGCAGCGTGCGGCGCCATGCGCGCGAGGTCGCGCAGGTGATGCGGCAACTGGAACAGCGTTACGGCCGCCCGGCGAGCGAGACGGAAGTGGCGCAGACGCTGAATATCTCGCTGGATGAGTACCGTCAAATTCTGTTGGACACCAATAACAGCCAGCTTTTCTCCTACGACGAATGGCGCGAGGAGCATGGCGAAAACGCGGAACCGATGCTGGAAGGGCATGAAGAGGCCAACCCGCTGCATCACCTGTTGGAAGGCAGCCTGCGCCAGCGGGTGATCGACGCCATCGAGGCGTTGCCGGAGCGCGAAAAAATGGTGCTGACGCTGTATTACCAGGAAGAGTTGAATCTCAAAGAGATCGGCGCCGTGCTGGACGTCGGGGAATCCCGCGTCAGCCAACTGCACAGTCAGGCGATCAAACGGCTGCGTGCGCGGCTGGCGAACGATACCTGACGGCGGCCCGCCGCCCCTCAACTTGATGACCCATGCGACAACCGGACTGCCCCTTATGCCAGGAATACTGTTAAAGAAACGGCCGCTTAGCCGTTACCTGAAAGACTACAAGCACAGCCAGACCCATTGCTCCCAGTGCGGCAAACTGTTGGACCGCATGGCGCTGGTGTTTCGCGGCAAGATTATCAATAAAGAAGCCATCGCGCGCATGGATCAGCCGATCGACGATGCGGTCTGGCAAAACGTGCAGCACGAGCTGACCGCGCTGTGCCGCTTTTGCAGCGAGATCTCCTGTAACAGCCACCCGAGCTATTTCGACATCATGGCGTTCAAGCAGTATCTGTTCGAACAGACCGAGATGAGCCACAGCACCATCCGCGAGTATGTGGTGCGGCTGCGTCGGCTGGACGAAATGCTGGTGGCGCGCAACTATCCGGCGGATAAATTCGCCAGCAGCGCCAGCCATCAGCGCATTATCGACGATCTGCCTACCGCGGCGCACAACAACTACCGCATTGCGCTGCGCAAATACGATCAGTATCTCGCCTGGCAGCGCAGCTACTGAGATTTTCCCCGGCCGCTGGGCCGGGGTCTGCGGATCCCCCCGTGATAAAGGATGATTATTCAGTTCACATCTGCTAAATCTATCGGTTATCAGATGTTGATATTCGATTCCCTGGGGGGAAGTAGTGAACCTGCAACAACGACTGGCGCAATTTCCGCGTCTGGATCTGGTTGGCACCGCCACACCGCTCGAAAAGCTGTCCCGTCTCTCCGATTACCTCGGCCGCGAAATCTACCTTAAACGTGACGATGTCACTCCAATGGCCATGGGCGGCAACAAGCTGAGAAAGCTCGAGTTTCTGGCCGCCGATGCGCTGAGGCAAGGCGCCGATACGCTGGTCACCGCCGGCGCCATTCAATCCAACCACGTGCGCCAGACGGCGGCGGTGGCGGCGAAGCTGGGCCTGCACTGCGTCGCGCTGCTGGAAAACCCTATCGACACCCGCGCGGAAAACTACCTGACCAACGGCAACCGCCTGTTGCTCGGCCTGTTCAACGCCGAGGTGGTGATGTGCGAAGCGCTGCACGATCCGCAGCAACAGCTGGCAGAACTGGCGACGCGCCTTGAGGCGCAGGGGTTCCGGCCTTACGTGGTGCCGGTGGGCGGCTCCAATGCCCTGGGCGCGCTGGGATATGTGCAGTGCGCATTGGAAATCGCCGAACAGAGCCAACGCAGCAACGTGGCGTTCAGTTCTGTGGTGGTGGCGTCCGGCAGCGCCGGCACTCACGCCGGGCTGGCGGTGGGGTTGCAACAGCTGCTGCCGGAAACCGAGTTGATCGGCGTGACGGTCTCGCGCACCGTGATCGATCAACTGCCTAAGGTGGAGCAGATCCAGAAAGCCCTGGCTTGTTCGCTGAATATCGACGAGCTGGCGCCGATCGCGCTGTGGGACGATTATTTCGCGCCGCAGTACGGCATGCCGAACGAAGAGGGCATGGCGGCCGTGCAGCTGCTGGCGCAGCAAGAGGGCGTGTTGCTGGATCCGGTATACACCGGCAAAGCGATGGCCGGTTTGATCGACGGCATCGCCCAGCGGCGCTTCCGCGATGAGGGCCCTATTCTGTTCGTTCACACCGGTGGTGCGCCGGCGCTGTTCGCCTACCATCCGCAGGTGTAAAAAACGCTTGTTATTCCATTTTGAACTATATTTATAAAGTTATATTCCTTTATGCGGGCGGTCGCACTGTTAAAGTGCTGATATCAAAAAAGATAAATAACACACAGGGGTGTTTATGATGTTTGCGAAAGTTCGTCGTCAATGGTTGTTGGGCGTGGTGGGTATTGCGTTGGCCGCCGGTGTGACGACTCAAACCTACGCCGCTGATAACCTGCTGCAGCAGGTGAAACAGCGCGGCACGCTGATCGTCGGGCTGGAAGGCACCTATCCGCCGTTCAGCTTCCAGGGTGAAGACGGCAAGTTGACCGGTTTTGAAGTGGATTTCGCCAACGCGCTGGCGGAACATCTGGGCGTGAAAGCCAAGCTGAACCCGACCAAGTGGGACGGCATGCTGGCGTCGTTGGACTCGAAACGTATCGACGTGGTTATCAACCAGGTGACGCTCTCCGATGAGCGCAAGAAGAAATATGACTTCTCCACTCCGTATACCGTTTCCGGTATTCAGGCGCTGGTGAAAAAGGGTAACGAAGGCACCATCACCAAGCCGGAAGACCTGAAGGGCAAGAAGGTCGGCGTTGGCCTGGGCACCAACTATGAGCAATGGCTGCGCGAGAACGTGCAGGGCGTAGACGTGCGCACCTACGACGACGATCCGACCAAGTATCAGGATCTGCGCGTTGGCCGCATCAACGCCATTCTGGTGGATCGCCTGGCGGCGCTGGATCTGGTGAAGAAAACCGGCGATACGCTGGCGGTAGCCGGCCCGGCGTTCTCTCGCCAGGAATCCGGCGTGGCGCTGCGCAAGAACAACCCAGAGCTGCTGGCCGCGATTGACCAGGCGATCGCCGAGATGCAAAAAGACGGCACGCTGGCGAAGATCTCCGAGAAATGGTTTGGCGCGGACGTAACTAAATAATGCACGAAAGTATTCAACTGGCGCTGGATTCAGCGCCATTTTTATTGAAGGGCGCAATACTGACGCTTCAGCTCAGCCTGGGCGGTATGGCGCTAGGCTTGTTGCTCGGTTTTCTGCTGGCGCTGATGCGCCTTTCGCCGCTGTGGCCGCTGTCGTGGCTGTCGCGTATTTACGTGTCGCTGTTCCGCGGCACGCCGTTGATTGCCCAGCTGTTTATGATCTATTACGGTCTGCCGCAGTTCGGCATCGAATTCGACCCTTTCCCGGCGGCGCTGATTGGCCTGTCGCTCAATACCGCCGCCTACACCTCGGAAACGCTGCGCGCGGCGATTTCGTCGATCGATAAAGTGCAGTGGGAAGCCGCCGCCAGCATCGGCATGACCCGTTGGCAAACCCTGCGCCGGGTGATCCTGCCGCAGGCGGCGCGCACCGCCTTGCCGCCGCTGGGCAACAGCTTTATCGGCCTGGTGAAGGACACCTCGCTGGCCGCCACCATTCAGGTGCCGGAACTGTTCCGCCAGGCGCAGCTGATCACCTCGCGCACGCTGGAAGTGTTCACCATGTACCTGGCGGCATCGCTGATTTACTGGGT
This sequence comes from Serratia sp. PL7, assembly GCF_945957435.1. NCBI lineage: Bacteria > Pseudomonadati > Pseudomonadota > Gammaproteobacteria > Enterobacterales > Yersiniaceae > Serratia > Serratia sp. PL7. The sequence continues at coordinate 704,076 of NZ_CAMFLB010000001.1, forward strand.
GATGGCGACCCTGCTTTCCGCACTGCAAAACCGTCTGGAAGCCCACGTTAATCGCCAGGATCAGGAGTAACGCATGAGTGCCATTGAAGTTAAGCAATTGACCAAGCAGTTCAAGGGTCAGACGGTGCTGCATGGGATCGATCTGGCGGTGGACGCCGGTGAAGTGGTGGCGATCATCGGGCCGAGCGGTTCGGGGAAAACCACCTTGTTGCGCTGCATCAATCTGCTGGAGGAGCCGGATTCCGGCACTATTCGCGTCGGCGATATTCAGATCGACGGCAGCAAGCCGCTGAGCAAACAGAAAAATCAGGTGCGCGCGCTGCGTCAGCAGGTCGGTTTCGTGTTCCAGAACTTCAACCTGTTTCCGCACCGTTCGGTGCTGGAAAACATCATCGAAGGGCCGGTTATCGTTAAAGGCGAGGCGAAAGCCAGCGCTGAACAGCGCGCCCGCGCATTGCTGGCCAAAGTGGGCCTGAGCGGCAAAGAGGCGGCTTATCCGCGTCGGCTGTCCGGCGGGCAGCAGCAGCGGGTGGCGATCGCGCGCGCGCTGGCGATGCAGCCGGAGGTGATTTTGTTCGACGAGCCGACGTCGGCGCTCGATCCCGAGCTGGTGGGGGAAGTGCTCAATACCATGCGCTCACTGGCGGAAGAGAAACGCACCATGGTGATCGTCACCCATGAGATGAGCTTCGCCCGCGACGTGGCCGACCGGGTTATCTTTATGGATCACGGCCGCATTGTTGAACAGGGCCCGGCCAAAGCGCTGTTCGCCAATCCGCAGCATCAGCGCACCCAGCAATTCCTCGACAAGTTCCGGAATCAATAAGGCGTCGGGGGCGTTTCCCCCGACCGCATTCACTCCGCTTTCAACCATTCGTTTCGCGCGGCGGCGGCGAGAAATCCGCTGCGACTGCCGTATTCCGAATATTGCCGATCCCGAAAGTCAATGCGTCTCGTAGCGCTCTGACGCGGCTTTCAAACAGAATAATCCGTCTATGTTGTTATCGTCCAAGAGCGACGCCCCACCCTGTAAGGATAATAAGGCGCTAACGGCTGATCGGCCTGCGGGCAATAAAAAACCCTGCACGAGTGCAGGGTTTGCGTAGCGGTGAGCCAATCAGGCGGCCATGCATGGCCGCCTTGGCGATGCGTTAACCGATGGTCATCAGGCTGGCGTTACCGCCGGCGGCGGCGGTGTTGACGCTCAGCGAACGTTCGATCAGCAGGCGTTCCAACAGGATGTTGGTTTCACCGTGGGCGAAGCCCTGCACCGAAACGATGGCGCCGCCGCGCTGCGCGATCTGCTCGCACAGGGTGCGCAGCTGGTCGGCATCGCCGTGGTAGATGGCGGCGTCGAACTCGACCTTATCCTGCTGCCAGTCTTTGCTGAAGGCGATGCGCGCCTGCACATCGTTCGGCAAGCGGCGGAACAGATTGCGCTGCAGTTCCGCTTCCGGCCACAGCACGCAGCTGCCAACCGCCAGCACGGCGGCCAGTTGGGTCAGCGCGTCGGTTTCGTTATCCGCCAGGCACAGCACGCGTTCACGCGGCAACAGGGCATAGGTATTGCGCTCGCCGGTTGGGCCCGGCAGCGGGCGTACGGTGCCGCCCTGGCCCAGTTCCGCATAGCGCTGCGCCAATGCCGCCAGTTCGCCGTGTTGGCTGGTGACCGCCCATTTCTCCAGCGATTGCAGCGCACCCAGCAGCTGCGGCCGTGCGGTGGCTTCCATCGGGCGCTCTTCGTCCTGACGGTGCAGCGTACGTTGCAGCGCGTCGTCTGGGCGGTTGGCCAGCAGACGGTACAGGTACAGCGGACCGCCGGCTTTCGGGCCGGTGCCCGACAGGCCTTCGCCGCCGAACGGCTGCACGCCGACCACTGCGCCGACCATGTTGCGGTTGACGTACAGGTTGCCGACCTTGGCGCGTTCGGTCACCCGGGCGATGGTTTCATCGATACGGGTGTGAATGCCCAGCGTCAGGCCATAACCGGCGGCGTTGATCTGATCGACCAGCGCGTCCAGATTGTTGCGCTGGAAGCGCACCACGTGCAACACCGGGCCGAAGATCTCTTTCTGCAGCTCGTCGAAGCTGTCGAGCTCGATCAGCGTCGGCTTGATGAAGGTGCCGCGCGCCCACTCTTTCTCATCCTGCGCGCTGCCTTTGGCGGCCTGGTACACCTTGCGGCCTTTGGCACGCATCGCTTGGATGTGGCGTTCGATGCCGGTTTTGGCTTCGGCGTCGATCACCGGGCCCACGTCGGTCGACAGGCGCTCCGGATTGCCCATGCGGCATTCGGCCATCGCGCCGCGCAGCATTTGCAGCGTGTGCTCGGCCACGTCTTCTTGAATGCACAGGATACGCAGCGCGGAGCAGCGTTGGCCGGCGCTGTCGAAGGCGGAGGCCACTACGTCAGTCACCACCTGTTCGGTCAGGGCGGAGGAGTCGACGATCATGGCGTTTAGGCCGCCGGTTTCGGCGATCAGCGGCGTCGGACGGCCTTGCGGATCCAGACGGCCGGCGATGCTGCGTTGCAGAATGCCGGCGACGTCGGTGGAGCCGGTAAACATCACGCCGCGGACGCGGGCGTCGTTAACCAGCGTTGAGCCGACGGTTTCACCCTGGCCCGGCAGCAGTTGCAGCACGCCTTGCGGAATGCCGGCCTCCAGCAGGATACGCACCGCCTGCGCGGCCACCAGCGGCGTTTGCTCGGCCGGTTTGGCCAGCACGCTGTTGCCCGCCGCCAGCGCGGCGGCGATTTGGCCGGTGAAGATCGCCAGCGGGAAGTTCCACGGGCTGATGCAGACCACCGGGCCCAGCGGGCGGTGGCTGTCGTTGGCGAAGTCGTCGCGCACCTGGCCGGCGTAGTAGTGCAGGAAGTCGACCGCTTCGCGCACTTCGGCGATGGCGTTGTTGAAGGTTTTACCCGCTTCACGCACCAGAATGCCCAGCAGGCTTTGCAGCTGGCTTTCCATCAGTTCGGCGGCGCGTTCGAGGATCGCGGCGCGCTCCGTCGGCGGCGTAGCGAACCAGATTGGGCCGGCGGCCGCGGCGGCGTCGAGCGCACGGCTGACTTCGCCTTCGGTGGCTTCACGCACGTAGCCGACCACATCGCCTGGCTCTGCCGGGTTGATCACCGGCTGCTCGACGCCCTGATCCAACTCGGCATCGATGATAGGTTCCGCGCGCCATGGATGGCTGGCGCTGGTGAGCAGGGCGCTGGACAGCGAAGCCAAACGCTGTTCGTTGGACAGATCCAGGCCGCTGGAGTTGGTACGTTTCTCGCCATACAGCTCGCGCGGCAGCGGAATGCGCGGATGCGGCAGACCAATCTGGCCTTCGCTGGCCGCCAGCGCTTCCACGGCGCTGACCGGATCGGCCACCAGCTCGTCGAGCGGCAGGGTGGCGTCGGCGATGCGGTTGACGAACGAGGTGTTGGCGCCGTTTTCCAGCAGGCGGCGCACCAGGTAAGCCAGCAGCGTTTCATGGGTGCCGACCGGTGCATAGATGCGGCAAGGGCGGTTCAGTTTGCCGTCGGCCACTTTGCCCACTACCTGTTCGTACAACGGTTCACCCATGCCGTGCAGGCATTGGAACTCATACTGGCCAGGGTAGTAGTTATTGCCGGCCAGGTGATAAATGGCGCTCAGCGTATGGGCGTTGTGGGTCGCGAACTGCGGATAAATCAGGTTCGGCACCGACAGCAGCTTGCGGGCGCAGGCCAGGTAGGATACGTCGGTGTACACCTTGCGGGTGTAAACCGGATAACCTTCCAGGCCATCCATTTGGGCGCGTTTGATTTCGCTGTCCCAGTAAGCGCCTTTCACCAGACGGATCATCAGGCGACGGCGGCTGCGCTGTGCCATGTCGATCACCGCGTCGATGGCGAACGGGCAACGTTTTTGGTAGGCCTGGATCACGAAGCCGATGCCGTTCCAGCCGGCCAACTGCGGCTCGAAGCACAGTTTCTCCAGCAGATCGAGCGAGATTTCCAGTCGGTCGGCCTCTTCGGCGTCGATGTTGATGCCGATATCATACTGGCGTGCCTGCAGGGTCAGCGACAGCAGGCGCGGGTAAAGCTCTTCCATCACGCGTTCGTACTGCGCGCGGCTGTAGCGCGGGTGCAGGGCGGACAATTTGATGGAGATGCCGGGACCTTCATAGATGCCGCGGCCGTTGGAGGCTTTGCCGATGGCGTGGATCGCCTGCTGGTAGGAAACCAGGTAGGCCTGGGCGTCGGCCTCGGTCAGGGCGGCTTCGCCCAGCATGTCGTAGGAGTAGCGGAAACCTTTTTCTTCCAGCTTGCGCGCGTTGGCCAGCGCCTCGGCGATGGTTTCGCCGGTCACGAACTGTTCGCCCATCAGGCGCATCGCCATGTCCACGCCTTTGCGGATCAGCGGCTCGCCGCTCTTGCCGATAATGCGGTTCAGCGAGCGGGACAGATTGGCTTCGTTATGGGTCGACACCAGCTTGCCGGTGAACAGCAGGCCCCAGGTGGCGGCGTTGACGAACAACGACGGGCTGCGCCCGAGGTGCGAATGCCAGTTGCCGTTGCTGATCTTGTCGCGGATCAGGGCATCGCGGGTCGGTTTGTCCGGAATGCGCAGCAGCGCTTCCGCCAGGCACATCAGCGCTACGCCTTCCTGCGAGGAGAGGGAGAACTCTTGCAGCAGGCCTTGCACCATGCCGGCGCGGCCGTTTGCACTTTTTTGGTTACGCAACTTCTCGGCGATGCCGTAGGCCATTTTGTGAGTAGCCTGAGCAAGATCGGCAGGTAATCGCGCCTGTTCGAGCAACATCGGCACCGCTTCGGTCTCCGGGCGACGATAGGCGGCGGTGATGGCGGCGCGGGTCACCGATTGCGGCAGAATTTGTTCGGCGAAATCGAGGAATGGCTGGTGTGACTCTTCCTGCGCTTGCGGCATAATGTCGTCCGCTTCAGGCTGGCCCACAGCGGCCAGCGCTGGAATTTCAGGAATATCGGTACCGCTCTCGAGACGCTCGAGGTAATTAAAGATGGCCTGCTTGATGAGCCAGTGCGGCGTGCGATCGATGCGCTGCGCGGCGCTCTTGATCCGGTCGCGTGTTGCCTCGTCGAGTTTCACGCCCATTGTGGTAGTGCCCATGCCTATCCAACTCCTGTGTTTAGAACCTATCCCATCAGGCTAGACAAACAGCAGGCTGGAAAGCCTGTTGGGATAGGTTCGTGTGATGTGTGGTGTCAAGAATGCAGACAATATCCTGCATGTTGCAACTTTGTGCAACCTTGTTAAATCAGGCGGATGAACGAAGTGTGAGTTTCATCGATTTTTTAACACAGGCAGTTGGCACGAATGTTGCGTTATTGAGCGAACGCGGCGGGGTTTATTACGCCGTAGGCGCTTTACCTTGCGGTATATGAGGGTAATAGCAGGGTGCAACTCATTTTGTTTGTCGTGAGTGCAACCTTTGAGCCCGGTAAATGTGACGCAGGGTAAACTTTGTGTAACTTTGTTGTTAAATATCTTGTTGGTTGATGAAAGGCTCATCTAGGATAACCGACGGTCAACAATTACGGGCAGAAACTATTTTACCTGCACTTGCTCGCAGGCTGCGCCACGTTCCGGCGCGGCGGCCAGTGAAATGCATTGCGCGTGGGTTTACCGGCGCCGGCTTGGCCGGAGCGAAACGCGAATAATAATGAAAGTGGAGAATTAAATGACAATGAGCACACCTATGCTGGTGACCTTCCTGGTGTACATTTTCGGGATGGTGCTGATCGGCCTGCTTGCCTACCGGGCAACCAACAACTTTGATGACTATATTCTCGGCGGTCGCAGTTTGGGCAGCGTGGTGACCGCGCTGTCCGCCGGCGCTTCCGACATGAGCGGCTGGTTGCTGATGGGCCTGCCGGGCGCCATCTTCCTCTCCGGCATCTCCGAAAGCTGGATCGCCATCGGCCTGACCATTGGCGCTTACCTGAACTGGAAGCTGGTGGCAGGAAGGCTGCGCGTACATACCGAAGCCAACAACAACGCCCTGACGCTGCCGGACTATTTCACCAGCCGCTTTGAAGACAACAGCAAGTTGCTGCGGGTGATCTCGGCCATCGTCATCCTGGTGTTCTTCACCATTTACTGCGCCTCCGGCATCGTGGCCGGCGCGCGCCTGTTCGAAAGCACCTTCGGCATGAGCTACGAAACCGCCCTGTGGGCCGGCGCCGCGGCGACCATCCTGTATACCTTCATCGGCGGTTTCCTGGCGGTGAGCTGGACCGACACCGTGCAGGCCAGCCTGATGATTTTCGCGCTGATCCTGACCCCGGTGATCGTGATCTTCGCCGTTGGCGGCATCGATACCTCGATGCTGGTGATCCAGGCACAGAACCCGGCCAACCTTGACATGCTGAAGGGGCTGAACTTCGTCGCCATCCTGTCGCTGCTGGGTTGGGGCCTGGGCTACTTCGGCCAGCCGCATATCCTGGCGCGTTTCATGGCGGCGGATTCTCACCGCACCATCCGCAGCGCGCGTCGCATCAGCATGACCTGGATGATCCTGTGCCTGGCCGGCACCATCGCCGTCGGTTTCTTCGGCATTGCTTACTTCGCCAATAACCCGGATCAAGCCGGTAACGTGTCGCAGAACGGCGAACGCGTGTTCATTGAACTGGCGATGTTGTTGTTCAACCCATGGGTGGCGGGCGTGCTGCTGTCGGCGATTCTGGCGGCGGTCATGAGTACCCTGAGCTGCCAGCTGCTGGTGTGCTCTAGTGCGATCACTGAAGACCTGTACAAGGCATTTCTGCGCAAAGGCGCCAGCCAGCGTGAGCTGGTATGGGTCGGCCGCGTGATGGTGCTGGTGGTGGCGTTGATCGCCATCGCGCTGGCGGCCAACCCGGAAAACCGCGTACTGGGCCTGGTGAGCTATGCCTGGGCCGGTTTCGGCGCCGCCTTTGGCCCGGTGGTGCTGATTTCGGTGATGTGGTCGCGCATGACCCGCAACGGCGCGCTGGCCGGGATGCTGGTCGGTGCGGTGACGGTGATCGTCTGGAAACAGTATGAATGGCTGGGCCTGTATGAAATCATCCCGGGCTTTATTCTGGGCTGTTTCGCCATCGTGGTTGTGAGCCTGATGGGCCGCCAACCTTCCGCCACCATGACCGAACGTTTCGATCAGGCGGAAGCCGAGTACAAAACGGTATAACGCTGTTCGATGTCAGTCAGCAAGGGGCGCGCAGAGCGCCCCTTCTTTTTGCCTGTTCGCCACTGTCACTCAGCTGTAACACCTGGCGACATTTGATTAGAAAAAATCACGCTTGCGCCTCTTGTATTTCTTCTTGGCAGAATGATAATCACTCTCGTTGTATTTTACGTTTCTTTACAGAGTTGCCGCCGCTCATTTCGAGTCAGTTTTCTCTGCCGCCGCGGTCTTTTCAGGGGTGTTTATTTATGTTCGTTCCCTTTCTTATCATGTTCCGCGAGGGGCTGGAGGCTGCGTTGATCGTCAGCCTGATCGCCAGCTACCTGAAACGCACGCAGCGCAGCCAATGGCTCGGTGCGGTGTGGATCGGCGTGATTGTCGCCGCGGCGCTGTGTCTGGCGCTCGGCATCTTCATCAATGAGACCACCGGCGAGTTCCCGCAAAAACAGCAGGAGCTGTTTGAAGGCATCGTGGCGGTGGTGGCGGTGCTGATCCTCACCTATATGGTGTTCTGGATGCGTAAGGTGTCCAAATCGGTCAAGGTGCATCTGGAAGGCGCGATCGATCAGGCGCTTAACGCCGGTAAAGGGCAGGGTTGGGCGCTGGTGGCGATGGTGTTCTTCGCCGTAGCGCGAGAAGGGCTGGAGTCAGTGTTCTTCCTGTTGGCGGCGTTTCAGCAAGACGTGGGCGCCGCGGCGCCGATCGGTGCGGTGCTCGGGCTGGTTGCCGCCATCGTGCTGGGCATGATGATTTACTGGGGCGGGGTGAAGCTGCACCTGGCCAAATTCTTCAAATGGACCAGCCTGTTCATTCTGTTCGTCGCCGCCGGCCTGGCCGCCGGGGCGATCCGCGCCTTCCACGAAGCCGGTCTGTGGAACCATTTCCAGGACATCGCCTTCGATTTCAGCGGCACCCTGTCGACCCATTCGCTGTTCGGCACCCTGCTGGAAGGCATTCTCGGCTATCAGGAAGCCCCAACGGTCAGCGAAGTGGCGGTCTACTTCCTGTATCTGATCCCGGCGCTGATTTTCTTTTTCCTGCCGCAGCGCTCGGAGCCGGCAGCGGCCCCGGCGCAACGTAAAATCAATCATTAATGTTTAATAGGGAATCTCGTATGTCTACTCCGTTATTTCGCCGCAAGGCGTTGCACGCAGCATTACTGGCTATCCCGGCGTTTGCGCTGAGCATCGACGCCTTGGCGGCGGACGTGCCGCAGGTCAAGGTCACGGTCAACGACAAGCAGTGCGAACCGATGCAGCTGACGGTGCCAGCCGGCAAAACGCAATTTGTGGTGCATAACACCAGCCAGAAAAATGTCGAATGGGAAATCCTGAAAGGGGTGATGGTGGTGGAAGAGCGCGAAAACATCGCGCCGGGCTTCACCCAGAAAATGACCGCCACGCTGGAAGCGGGCGAATATGACATGACCTGCGGGCTGCTGAGCAATCCGAAAGGCAAACTGATTGTCACTGCGGCGGCCAACGGCGCTACCGACGGCAAGCCGAGCGCGCTGGATCTGGTTGGCCCGATCGCCGAATACAAAGTCTACGTCACCAAAGAAGTCGATGGGCTGGTGAAACAGACCAAGCTGTTCACCGACGCGGTGAAGGCCGGTAACGTGGAGCAAGCGCGCAAGCTGTACGCGCCGACCCGCCAGCACTATGAGCGCATCGAGCCGATCGCCGAGCTGTTCTCCGATCTGGACGGCAGCATCGACGCCCGCGAAGACGACTACGAGAAGAAATCGGCGGATCCGAACTTCACCGGTTTCCACCGTCTGGAGAAGGCGCTGTTTGCCGACAACTCCACCAAAGACATGGGCGCCTACGCCGATCGCCTGTACCACGACACCGTCGAGCTGCAAAAGCGCGTGAGTGAACTGACCTTCCCGCCGAGCAAAGTGGTGGGCGGCGCAGCCGGGCTGATCGAAGAGGTGGCGGCCAGCAAGATCAGCGGTGAAGAAGACCGCTACAGCCGCACCGACCTGTGGGACTTCCAGGCCAACGTCGACGGCGCACAGAAGATAGTCAACCTGCTGCGTCCTTTGCTGGTCAAGGCCAATAAGCCGCTGCTGGACAAGATCGACGCCAACTTCAAAACCGTGGACACCATCTTGGCGAAGTACCAAACCAAAGACGGCTATGAGTCCTATGAGAAGCTGACCGATGCCGATCGCAATGCGTTGAAAGGGCCGATCACCACGCTGGCGGAAGATCTTTCCCAACTGCGCGGCGTGTTGGGTCTGGACTGAGGCATAAGGTTATGAGCAACAAGGTAGGCCCGAATAACGGGCCTCATCCGCACTCTCAGGGGGCGGCATCGCCTTCGCGGCGCCGTTTGCTGCAAGGGCTGGGGCTGGGCGCACTGGCACTGGGCGGCACCCGTCTGGTGCAGGCGGCGGACAAAGCGGCGGAGCCGTTGGCGACGCCGCAGGATGAGCGCTGGCAGAAGCAGCCGTTTTATGGCCGCCATCAGGCCGGGGTGCTGACGCCGCAACAGGCGGCGATGATGCTGGTGGCGTTCGATGTGCTGGCGACCGACAAAGCGGGGCTGGAGCGCCTGTTTCGGCTACTGACCGATCGCATCGCCTTCCTGACTCACGGCGGCAAGGCGCCGGAGGTGGACGCCAAACTACCACCGCTCGATTCCGGCATCATGGGGCCGGAGATTTACCCGGACAACCTGACCATCACCGTCTCGGTCGGCGCATCGCTGTTCGACGAACGCTTTGGTCTGCAGGCGCACAAACCGCTGAAATTGCAGAAAATGACCCGCTTCCCCAACGATGCGTTGGACGCCGGGCTTTGCCACGGCGACCTGCTGCTGCAGATCTGCGCCAACACCAACGAAACCGCTCTCCACGCGCTGCGTGACATCATCAAGCACTCGCCGGATCTGCTCAGCGTGCGCTGGAAGCGGGAAGGGTTCATCTCCGCGCACGCGGCGCGCAGCAAAGGCAAAGAGACGCCGATTAACCTGTTGGGGTTCAAAGACGGCACCGCCAACCCGAAAACCGACGACAAACCGCTGATGGATAAGGTGGTGTGGGTCGGCGACAGCGTCGGCGAACCGGCGTGGACGGCGGGCGGCAGCTATCAGGCGGCGCGTATTATTCGTTTCCGCGTCGAGTTTTGGGATCGCACGCCGCTGCAGGAGCAGGAAACCATTTTCGGCCGCGAGAAGCACAGCGGTGCGCCGCTCGGCATGAAGCATGAACATGACGAGCCGAATTACGCGAACGATCCCGACGGTAAGGTGATCCCGATGGACGCGCACATTCGATTGGCTAACCCCCGTACGCCGGAAAGCCAAAGCAACCTGATGCTGCGGCGTGGCTACAGCTATTCGCTGGGGGTATCCAATGCCGGGCAGTTGGAAATGGGGCTGCTGTTTGTCTGTTATCAGGCCGATCTGGAGAAAGGCTTCCTGACGGTGCAAAAAAGGCTGAACGGCGAAGCGTTGGAGGAATACATCAAGCCGATTGGCGGCGGGTATTTCTTCGTGCTGCCGGGCGCGAAAGAGAACGGTGACTATCTGGCCAGCGGCCTGCTCAAGGCCTGAACCCGAAATGACGAGGCGGGATCGCCTGCCTCGTTTTACTTTGTTTTGCCTGCCGTACGGAAGATTGAGCGTCGAAACTCAATTCAACACCTGGCCTATGGATTAAAAAGCACGCACCGCGTGCGCTTTTGTGGTGTGCAAAATTTAATCAGGAAACCAAAGTGTCATTCGCACTGTTTAATTATAATTTATTGATATTTATAGATTATAAATTCTTGTGGAATGACGTGTCGTGCGTGATATAGTGTTTTAGCGATAACTAAAAACAAAAAATATAAATTTTTTTACATTTTAGTAACGCGACAGGATTGAATGTCATTATACTGTAATCATCTGGCGGTAGTTTTCACACGGTGCACAGCTTGAAGCTGTAAATATCACTGCGGGGATCGCTAATGGTAAAGTCCTTGGTTGGGCTGGAAAGAAAAAATAACACATCTCCCCTGATTTCTCGTTGTAACGAGGGTTCTCTCTCCGACTCTCTTTTACCGGCAACTCCGCACTCTTATCGCTACCGAATCTCACCACTTTTTACTCCACGTTTATTGATGCAGTCCGCGTTGTCCCGTGAAAAAACGGCGCTTAAGCGTTGCCGTCAATTCACATTGTCCCTTGGCTCTTATTGGCTCGGAGGAGGCCAAAACCTAATACGTGTGTGAAACATAATCGCACGGCCTGGCCGTTGCGGTAGGTGAAACAAACTGTAAGGTGCCACTATGGGTAGACAGAAAGCAGTGATCAAAGCACGTCGTGAAGCGAAACGCGTTATTCGTCGTGACGCTCGTAGTCATCGCCAGCTGGAAGAAGAGTCTGTGACCTCGCTGGTGCAAATGGGGGGAGTCGAGTCTATCGGCATGGCGCGAGACAAGCGCGATAGCTCACCCATCGAGGCTAGAACCGAAGCTCAGGGTCATTACTTATCAGCCATAGAGAATAAGCAGCTGATCTTCGCCACCGGCGAAGCGGGCTGTGGCAAAACATTTATCAGCGCCGCCAAGGCGGCGGAGGCGCTGATCCATAAAGAGGTGGATCGGATTATCGTTACCCGTCCTGTTTTGCAGGCGGATGAAGACCTCGGTTTCTTGCCGGGGGATATCTCCGAGAAGTTCGCCCCTTATTTCCGCCCGGTGTATGACATTCTGGTACGTCGTTTAGGATCTTCCTTTATGCAGTACTGCCTGCGCCCGGAAATCGGCAAGGTAGAGATTGCACCGTTTGCTTACATGCGCGGACGCACCTTCGAAAATGCGGTCGTTATCCTGGATGAAGCCCAGAACGTGACCGCCAGCCAGATGAAAATGTTCCTGACCCGCCTGGGGGAAAACGTGACGGTTATCGTTAACGGCGACGTGACCCAGTGCGACCTGCCGCGCGGCGTGAAATCCGGCCTCAGCGATGCCCTGGAACGCTTCGAAGAGGACGAGATGATCGGCGTTATCCGCTTTGAAAAACAGGACTGCGTGCGTTCCGCTTTGTGCCAGCGCACGCTCAACGCTTACAGTTAACCTATCCGCTAATGGAAAGGCCGCTTCGGCGGCCTTTTTTATCTCCGCAATTTCCTCTCTCGTTTAACCTTTGTGTAAATTATTGTGGTTTTCTGTATAGATTTTCGTTGAGTTAGCGTTAATGATTAATGGGTTCCAGATTGGCGCGCAATTTGCCTGTGCCGCCAAAAGGACATTATCTGGGGTGTGCGCCGCGCGGCGCATAGCGTGTGGGTTCCTTGATGCGATTCAAACATGAAATACATCATTCTGATTTTGCTTATTTTATGCGTCGTCTATGTGCATTACCGCGGACGGGTGCGCTACAACGTGTGGCGACAGCTGTCTGACCATTCCACTTTTACCGCACCGTTGAACGTTTTCATGTATCTGTTTTCCCGTGTGCCGACCACGCCGTACCTGAAGCCGGAGCAGTTCCCTGAGCTGGCGGTACTGCGGGAGAACTGGGAAACCATCCGCGACGAAGGACAGAAGCTGATGGAGATCCAGCAGATCAAGGCGTCCGATCAATTCAACGACGCCGGTTTCAACTCGTTCTTCAAGACCGGTTGGAAGCGCTTTTACCTGAAATGGTATGAAGACAGCCATCCTTCCGCTATGACCCTGTGCCCGCAGACCACGGAACTGCTGCGCAGCCTGCCTTCGGTCAAGGCGGCGATGTTCGCCGAACTGCCGGACGGCAGCCGTTTGCCGCGTCACCGCGACCCTTATGCCGGTTCGCTGCGTTATCACCTGGGGTTGATTACCCCCAACGATGACCGCTGCTTCATTGAGGTGGACGGTGAGCGCTACAGCTGGCGCGACGGTGAAGGGGTGATGTTCGATGAAACCTATCTGCACTACGCGGAAAACCAGAGCGGGCAGAATCGTCTGATCCTGTTCTGCGACATCGAACGGCCGATGCGCTACCGCTGGGCGCAGGCGGTGAATCACTGGCTGGGGCGCAACCTGATGAGCGCCGCCACCGCGCCGAATGAAGAGGGCGATCGCACCGGCGGCGTCAACAAGATGTTCAAATACATCTATGCGATACGCCGGGTGGGGAAACGCCTGAAGGCCTGGAACCGCACCGGTTATTACATCATCAAGTGGATTTTGTTCGGGGGGATCGCCGCGGCGATATTCTTCTCGGTATAACGAAGGCAGGGGCGCACAGAGTGCGCCCCTTTTTGATCAGGCGAAGATAGTCATCATGTAGGCGGCGAACAGCGCCAGGTGGGCGGTGCCGTTCAGCACGTTGGTGCGGCCGGTCGAGAACGACAGCTGGCACAGCAGCAGCACCGTCAGCATCACCACGATATGCGGCGTTTGCAGGCCGAAGATCAGCGTCTGCCCGGTCAGGGTGGCGATGATGGTCACCGCCGGCACGGTCAGGGAGATGGTCGCCAGCACCGAACCGAAGAACAGGTTCATGGCGCGTTGCACCTGATTGTTCAACACGGCGCGCAGCGCGCCCAGACCTTCCGGCGACAGGATCAACAGCGCCACCAGGAAACCGGTGAACTGCGCCGGTGCATTCATCTTGGTCAGCAGGCCTTCCAGCGGATTGGCGTTGAACTTGGTGACGGCGATCACTGCGATCAGGTGCACGATGAGCCAGGCGGCGTGCCAGGCGCTGCTGTGCGAAGAGGGCTTGCCGTGATGCGGATCGCCATCGTCGTCTTCATGCTCGTACACGAACAGGCTCTGGTGGGTTTTGGTCTGGATCACCAGGAACACGCCATACATGGCGGCGGAGATCAGTGCCACCAACAGCGCTTGTCCGGTGCTGAAGTTGCCGCCCGGCAGCGCGCTCGGGAACACCAGCACGATCACCGCCAACGGGAAAATCGCCATCAGGTACTGTTTGATGCCGCCGAGGTTGACGTACTGGGTGGCGAACTTGCGCCCGCCGAGGAGCAGCGCGAAACCGACCAGGCCGGCGGAAACGATCATAATGATGGAATACAGCGTGTCGCGCATCAGCGCCGGTGCGGCGTCGCCGGTGGCCATCAGCGCGGAAATCAGGCTGACCTCGAGGATCACCACCGACAAACTGAGGATCAGCGAGCCGTAGGGTTCGCCCAATCGGTGGGCCAGCACGTCGGCGTGGCGCACCACGCTGAAGGCGCTGCTGAGGATCCCCACCAGCGCGAGAATATTGATGCCGACGATTAGCGGAAAGTTATCGGTGCTACCCCATAGATTTAGCACTACCAACGCGGCGATAGGGAAGATCAGAGAGTATTCGGTGTGGCGAGATTTGGTGGATCGGCCAGGATCGTGTTGCGACTTCATGAGGGTGGCACTCCTTCTCAAACAGCGTAGCCCGTCAGCGCCGGTTGCCGTGATACGGCAACTCTGCGTTTCCAGTAGGTATTTTATATTAGGATACACCCACGGCGCCGGTGTGATGTTGTTTTTATCTGAGAAAGCAATTGCTTGCTTTATGTGATCAGGGTAGCAAAAAAACCGCACGGGGTGCGGTTTTATTTACTTACTTTTACGCAATAACGCCAAGTTTTAACGTTAGATTTGAGAAAAGTGATGTTTACTTGTTTAGTACTCGGTTAATCAAGGATGATGAGACGATCAGTCGTCAATATTATCCATGATTTCATGCCGTTTATTGTGGTAACCCTCTTCATTTAGCCCCTCACGCCAGTAAGGCACAGCATAAAGACGATTACGATCGCATTGACGTTCACGGCGTAGGTAGCGGCGCAGCTCTACCACCAGGCGATCTTCACCGGCGAGCCAGAAGTGGGTATCGCTCTGCGGCACGGATTGCGCGCGGAACCGAGCGACCAATTCGTCGGTTTTCTCTGTGCCGCCGACAACCCAATTCACCTCAACGCCGGCAGGCTTTTTCAGGTCAATGACGTCAGCGTTGCTGTCGACGCGGACGAAAGCGCGTCCGGCGCTGTGCGGCGGCAGGTTTTCCAACAGCGCGGCCAGCGCAGGCAGTGAGGAAGGATCGCCCGCCAGGGAGTAGAAATCGGCGGCCGGCAGCATCGGTTTGGGGCCGCCTGGGTTGCTGATGCCGATTTTATCGCCGGCTTTCGCCTGGCGCGCAAAGTCGACCGCCGGGCCCTGATGGTCATGAATGGCGAACTCGATGTCCACTTCCGCCAGTTCCGGGCGCACGGCGCGGATGGAATAGGTGCGCACGATCGGGCGTACGGCATCTGCGGCCCAACGCGGGCCGTTTTCGGTCAGCGTCGGCAGGTCCGGCTGCGTCTGGCCGGCGAGCGGCAAAAAGACTTTGATGTGTGCAGCGGCGGCATTGGCCGGGTAGTAACGCAGATCGGGGGCGGTAAAGGTAATGCGGCGCAGGTGCGGCGTAATGTCCTGTACGCGGCTGACGGCGATCAGGTAGGGGGCGCGTGAGCGAGGGGCTTCGGTAGTCACGGGGATCTCCTTATAGTTCGTTTGGCGGTGAGTATAACATGTCGTTTGATAATGAGAATTGTTTGCTAATTGAGACGAAACCGCATGTGGGCTAGGCTTAAGGTTCACTCATCCTGAAAGGGGAGGCCATATGCCCTACCACAGCACGAACGACTTGCCGGACAATGTGAAGCATGTGCTGCCGGAACATGCGCAGGCGATCTATAAAGAAGCGTTCAACAGCGCCTGGCAACAATACCGCGATCCCGATGACCGGCGCGGTGACGACAGCCGTGAAGAGGCGGCGCATAAGGTGGCTTGGGCGGCGGTCAAGCAAAGCTATCGTAAGGGCGATGACGAACGTTGGCATAAAAAGTAACGAATTATCACGCAGCAAAAATCGCGCAGACATTATGTGGAGCCCGGCAATTAATATTATTGCTGCTCAGTACAAATACTTTTTCACTTTAACGCCGCTTTGTAACTTGATTGCACGTCAGGAAAAGAATAAGGTCATTCTTATAAGGCGCGGTGATTGAATTAATAAAAATCCGCAGCCGAAAATAAAACATCAAAGGTTCAGCAGTGGCGAGGGAAGGCGAGAAATCGTATTCCCGGGAGGTAATATCAGTGTTAACGCGAGATTTTCTGCAAAAAGCGGATTGCAAAACTGCATTCGGCGCTATTGAGGAGTCGTTGTTGCTGACGCCTGAACAGCGTGCAGCCTCGTTGGATTGCACCTTATCGCGCCGGCCGGGTCACAGCCCCGTATGGATATTCGGTTACGGTTCGCTGATGTGGAACCCGGTTTTCGAATCGGAAGAAGTGCGGCCGGCCAAACTGCAGGGTTGGCACCGGGCGTTCTGTATGCGCTTGACCGCCGGGCGCGGCACGCTGCATCAGCCGGGGCGCATGCTGGCGTTGAAGGCCGGCGGTCACACTACGGGCCTGGCCTTTCGCTTGCCGGAAAGCAAACTGCGTGAAGAGTTGGAGCTGCTTTGGAAGCGCGAAATGGTGACCGATTGCTACGTGCCGACCTGGTGCGAGCTGCAGTTGGATGGCGGCGAGAAGGTTACTGCGTTGGTATTCGTGATGAACCCGCAGCATCCGCTGTTTGAAGAAGACACCAGCTACCAGGTGATCGCGCCATTGATCGCCAGCGCCAGCGGCCCGCTGGGCACCAACGCGCAATATCTGTTTGCGCTGGATAACGAGTTGAAGCACCACGGCATGCAGGATGATTGCATCGGCGATCTGGTGCGCTGCGTGCAGCAATGGCTGCAGCAGAACCGCACCGGCGGCATCGGCAGTGGGGCCACCGCCTGAGGCTGCTGCGGGAATGCGAACGGTGAGGGGCTCAGCATGCTGAGCCCTTTTTTTATATCTAATGCCTATATTTAATAACTTTAATTTGCACAGTGATTGAAGGCATGTTTTTATTGTGGTTATCTATCCCTTTATTTTTAAAGTCATTCGCTGTTTTTTGTCAGTTTCCCATCCCCTATGCGAAGCAGAATGATCGACTTAGTATTAAATTGCATAAGTAAAGGTTATTTCTTATTTGTTCAGCCCCGCGGGACTCCGTATCAATATGGCTAACGCTACTGGAAGAAACAGGGAGACGGGGATGAACTTTCAACAATTAAAAATTATTCGTGAATCGGCGCGCTGCAACTACAACCTGACCGAGGTCGCCAATACGTTATTTACCTCGCAGTCCGGCGTCAGTCGGCATATTCGCGAGCTGGAAGAAGAGCTGGGCATCGAAATATTCATTCGCCGGGGCAAACGGCTGCTGGGCATGACCGAGCCCGGCAAAGAGCTGCTGGTGGTGGCGGAGCGCATTCTCAACGACGCCAATAACATCCGTCGCCTGGCGGATGTCTTCAGCAGCAACGACTCGGGCCAGCTGCATATCGCGACGACGCACACCCAGGCGCGCTATAGCCTGCCGGGGGTGATCAAAGAGTTTCGCGCGCTTTATCCGCGGGTGCGGGTGGTGCTCAATCAGGGCAGCCCTGAGGAGATCGTCTCGATGTTGGCCGCCGGCGAAGCCGACATCGGCATCGCCAGCGAACGGCTGATGAGTGACGAATCGCTGGCGGCGTTCCCTTACTACCGCTGGCATCACACCATCCTGGTGCCGGAAGGGCACGAGTTGACGCGTCAGCCGCAGGTGACGCTGGAGATGCTCAGCACTTTGCCGCTGATCACTTACCGGCAGGGCATTACCGGGCGCGCGAAGCTGGATGCGGCGTTCAAAGCGGCGGGCCTGACCCCGGACATCGCGCTCAGCGCACAAGACTCCGACGTGATTAAAACCTATGTCGAACTGGGATTGGGCGTGGGCGTGCTGGCGGACATGTCGTATGAAAAAGAGCGCGATCGCGGGTTGGTCAGCCTCAACGCCGAGCATTTGTTTGAACCCAATACGGTATGGCTGGGCCTGAAACGCAGCCAGCTGCAGCGCAACTATGCCTGGCGCTTTATCCAACTGTGCAACCCAACGCTGTCGCTGACCGAAATCAAAGACAAGGTCTTCTCGTCGCAGCTGGACGCGGTGATTGATTACCAGATTTAACCGATAAGCGGCAGGCAATTCCTGCCGCGCATTCTGCATTGCCCGCCTAATAATCAAAACCCCATCTATATACATAAAAAGAATATCTATAGTGATTTAAGTACCTTCAGCTGCCGATCGCGCTCGCATACACTCGCAAAATTATTATAAATTCCATCCGCTTGGAGAGTTTCAGATGAAAGCGCTCGTTCCTTCTTTGCTGTTTTTGGCCGTGGCGGCCAGCGTTAACGCACAGGCGGCGACGCCGGCCAACACGTTGGTGATCGCACAGTCTATCGATGACGTGGTCAGCTTTGACCCGGCCCAGGGATTTGAGTTAACCACGGTGCAGTCGTTCAACAGCCTGTATCAACGTTTGATCCAGTCCGATCCGCACAACCCCATCGATCTCAAGCCGACTCTGGCCAGCAGCTGGCAGGCCGGCGCCGATAACCGCAGCCTAACTTTCAGCCTGCGCACGGACGCTAAATTCGCCAGCGGTAACCCGCTGCGGCCGGAGGACGTGATCTTTTCGCTTTCACGGGTGGTGAAATTGAATCTGGAGCCGTCGTTTATCCTGACGCAGCTGGGCTGGAACGCGAAGAACGTGGATCAACACCTGACCAAGGTGGATGACCATACGGTAAAAATCAGCTGGGATGAAAACGTCAGCCCGGCCTTCGTGCTCAGCCTGCTGTCGGCGCCGGTATCCTCGATTGTCGACGCCAAAGAGGCGCTGGCGCACCAGCAGGGCGACGATCTGGGGCACCAATGGTTGAACAGCCACTCCGCCGGCAGCGGCCCTTACAAAATTCGCACCTATGTGCCGCACGAAGTGGTGGTGCTGGACGCGAACCCCGGCTCGCCGGAAGGGGCGCCGACGTTGAAAACCATCCTGATCAAAAACGTGCCCGATCCGGCCGCGCGCCGTTTGCTGATTGAGCAGGGCGATGCCGATATCGCGCGCAACCTGGGGGCGGACCAGATGGCGGCCCTGAAGGGTAAGGCGGGCGTCAAACCGTTGGCCATTCCTTACGCCTCGCTTTATTACCTGCAGTTCAACGCCAAGGCGTCGCCGGCGCTCGGCAACCCGGCGTTTTGGGAGGCGGCGCGCTGGCTGTTCGATTACCAAGGCATCGCCGACGATCTGCTGAAAGGGCAGTTCCAGAGCCATCAGGCATTCCTGCCGGACGGTTATCTGGGCGCGCTCAAGGATCAGCCGTACAGCTTCAATCCACAGAAAGCCAAAGAAATACTGGCCAAAGCGGGGCTGAGCAACGTCAGTTTCCGTCTGGACGTCAACAACCAGCCGCCGTACCTGGATATCGCTCAGGCGCTGCAGGCCAGTTTTGCTCAGGGCGGCGTGAAGGTCGAACTGGTACCGGGCATCAGCTCACAGGTCTCCACCAAGGTGAAAACGCTTAACTACGATGCGACGCTGACTTCCTGGGGACCGGATTACTTCGATCCTAACACCAACGCGGCCGCCTTTGCCTACAACCCGGAGGACGGCAGCAAGACGCTGGCCTGGCGAGCCAACTGGCAGATCCCGGCGCTGAGCAAGTTGACGCTGGCCGCCACTGCAGAAAACGACACCGCCAAACGGGTGGCCGACTACCAGCAACTGCAGAAAGAGGTGCAGCAAAGCTCGCCGTTTGTCATCGGCCTGCAGGCGCGCAGCCTGATCGCAGTGCGTGACAACCTTAAGGGCTATGTGCAGGGCATCAACCCTGACATGGTGTTCTACAGCAAGGTCAGCAAGTAATGGCTGCTGACCTGTCCGCCAGCGCCGGGGCGGCCCGGCGGTATTGGCGCAGGGGCGGGCGGCTGCTCGGCGGCGCGCTGTCGCTGGCGTTAACGCTGCTCGGTCTGCTGCTGTTCACCTTCATGCTGTCGCACCTGGCGCCGATCGATCCGGCGCTGCAGGTGGCGGGCGATCACGCCAGCGAAGCCACCTATGCGCAGGTGCGGCACGAGCTGGGGCTGGATCAGCCTCTGCCGGTGCAATTTTGGCGCTATCTGGTGCACCTGGCGCATGGCGATCTGGGCATTTCGCGCATCACCGCCCAGCCGGTGTTGAGCGATCTGCTGCGTACCTTCCCGGCGACGGTGGAACTGGCCACCTGCGCCATTATCCTCGGCGCTCTCGGCGGCATTACGCTGGCGTTTCTGGCGGTGCTCAAACCGGGCAGTTGGCTGGATAACGCGGCGCGCTTGCTGTCGCTGATCGGTTATTCGGTGCCGATTTTCTGGTTGAGCCTGCTCGGGCTACTGCTGTTCTACGCCACGCTGCACTGGTCGGCGGGGCCGGGGCGGCTGGATGACATTTACTTGTACAGCATGGAGCCGCGTACGGGTTTCGTGTTGATTGACAGCTGGCTGTCCGGCGATCGCGAAATGTTCTACAACGCCATCAGCCACCTGTGGCTGCCGGTGGTGGCGCTGGCGCTGCTGTCGATGGCGGGTATCACCCGGCTGCTGCGCGCGGCGATGCTGGAAGAATGCAACAAGGAATACGTGACGTTGGCGCGCTCCAAGGGCGCCGGCCGCCTGCGCATTCTGCTGCGCCATGTGTTCCCCAACGTGCTGGGCACGCTGATCACCGTACTGTCTCTCTCCTACGCCAGCCTGCTCGAGGGCGCGGTATTGACCGAAACGGTGTTCGCCTGGCCCGGCGTCGGGCGTTACCTGACCTCGGCGCTGTTTGCCGCCGACACGCCGGCGATCCTCGGCGCCACGCTGCTGATCGGCACCTGTTTCGTGCTGTTGAATGCGCTGGCTGACGCCTTGACCTATTTAGTGGATCCGCGAACCCGATGAGCCAATATCTCTCTGAACACGAACCGCAAAGCGAGCCGGCCGTCGGTTACCGCCGCGGTCGGCGCCTGACCACGCTGACGCTGGGCGCGGCGCTGGTGGCGATCCTGATCGTCACCGCGCTGCTGGCTCCGTGGCTGGCGCCTTTCGATCCCAATCTGCAGCATATCGAGCTGCGGTTACTGCCGCCTTCCGCCGCACATTGGCTGGGCACCGACGGCTTCGGCCGCGACTTGCTCTCCCGCGTGATTTACGGCGCACGGCCGACGCTGATCCTGGTGTCGTTGATTCTGGTGTTGACCATTCCTATTGGTCTGCTGGTCGGCATTTGCGCCGGTTATCTCGGCGGCTGGGTAGAGCGTATTTTGATGCGTCTGACCGACATTTTCCTGTCGTTGCCGAGCCTGGTGATCGCGCTGGCGTTCGTGGCGGTCATGGGGCCGGGGCTGATGAACGGCGCGCTGGCGTTGGCATTGACCAGCTGGCCGGCCTTTGCCCGCCAAGCGCGGGCCGAAACCCTGGCGCTGCGCCGCAGCGACTACCTGGCGGCAGCGCGCATGCAGGGCATCAACGGGCTGCGGCTGATGGTCGGCCACATTTTGCCTTTATGCCTGCCGAGCGCGGTGGTGCGCGCGGCGCTGAGTCTGGGCGGCATCATCTTGTCCGCCGCCGGTCTGGGGTTCCTCGGCATGGGCGTCGCGCCGCCGACCGCCGAATGGGGATCGATGGTGGCCGAAGGCAGTAAAGTGATTTTCGACCAATGGTGGGTCGCCGCCGCACCGGGCGGGGCGATCCTGTTCGCCAGCCTGGCGTTTAACCTGCTGGGCGATGGCCTGCGCGACAAAATGGATCCTCGTCATGGGCACTGATAACACCTTATTGACCGTTGAACGTTTGGCGATCGGCGTGCCGGGGCCGCAGCCGGTGGCGCTGGTGAAGAATATTTCGTTCAGCATGGGGCGGGAGCGACTGGCGCTGGTCGGTGAGTCCGGCTCCGGCAAATCGTTGACCGCGCGTGCGCTGATGGGGCTATTGCCGCCGCCGTTGCAGCTGCAGGCGCAGCGCCTGACGTTGGGCGATGAAGACTTGACGCGCCTGAGCGAACGCCAGTGGAGCCGCCTGCGCGGCGACCGGGTGGCGATGGTGATGCAAGATCCCAAACATGCGCTGAATCCCAATCAGCCGATCGGCCGTCAGGTGGAGGAACCGCTGGTGCTGCATGCCAAGCTAAGCCGCGCCGAGCGGCGTGAAAAAGTGCTGGATATGTTGGCGGCGGTGGGTTTGCCCGATCCGGCGGCGCTGTGCGGCCGTTATCCGCATCAGCTCTCCGGCGGGATGGGGCAGCGGGTGATGCTGGCCATTGCGTTGATCAACGATCCGCAGCTGTTGATTGCCGATGAACCCACGTCGGCGCTGGATCACCAGATGCGCGATCAGGTGCTGCAACTGATAGACAATCTGGTGGCGCAACGCAACATGGGGCTGATCCTGATCAGCCACGATTTGCAGCAGGTGGCGCACCACTGCGAGCGGGTGCTGGTGATGTACAAAGGCGAGCTGTTGGATCAACTGCCGGCAGCAGAGCTGGCGCAGGCCACGCACCCTTATACTCGCACGCTGTGGGCGTGTCGGCCGAGCCGCGAGACGCGCGGCAAACCGCTGCCGGTACTGGACCGCGCGCTGTTGGAGACGTTGAAATGAGCGTAATTGCACTGGAGAACCTCAGCGTCAGTCACCGTCAGGGCTATGAACAGCGCACCGTGGTGCACGACGTTAACCTGCGCATCGAACCGGGCGAGTGTTTCGGCCTGGTGGGGCCTTCCGGCTGCGGCAAGTCCTCGTTGCTGTGGGTGCTGGCCGGGCTGAACGACAGCTGGCGCGGCGGTTTTGAACTGCTCGGGCGGCAGCTACAACCGGGGCAGGCATTTACCGGCGAACTGCGGCGCGAGGTGCAGATGGTGTTTCAAGATCCCTATGCTTCGCTACACCCTAAACACCGGCTGTTGCGTACGCTGTCGGAACCGCTAAAACTGCTGCAGGAAAGCGACATCGAACGCAAAATCGGCGCGGGCTTTCGCCAGGTGGGGTTGGATCCGCGCCTGCTGGATCGCTATCCGCATCAGCTGTCGGGCGGGCAGCGGCAGCGCGTGGCGATCGTGCGCGCATTGTTGCTGCGGCCGAAGCTGTTGCTGCTGGATGAGCCGACCTCGGCGCTGGACATGTCGGTGCAGGCGGAAATCCTTAACCTGCTTAACGAGCTGAAACAGGCGGGCGATCTGACTATGGTGCTGGTCAGCCACGATGCGGACGTGATTGACCACATGTGCGATCGTTCGGTGGCAATGGCGCACGGCCGCATCATCGTTTGACCCTATGCCCGCCAACGTGGCGGGCATATCCATCTTGGTCATAAATAAAGCAATTTATCGTCGTTCTTCTGTTAATTCTTACCCTCTACACTCGTCAAACAGCGCAACCGCGTGATTGTGGAGAGTGTATCGATGAAACGGTTAATCCCAACCTTGTTGTATGGCGCGCTGGCGGCCGCTTTCGGTGCGCAGGCCGCCACCCCGCAGGATACCTTGGTGGTGGTCAGTTCGCTGGAGGGCATTATCAGCCTCGATCCGGCGGAGAGCTTTGAAACCGTCAGCTCGGCCAATCTGGTCAACCTCTATCAGCGCCTGGTGGCGCCGGATCGCGCCGCGCCGCAAAAGCTGGCGCCGGACGCCGCAGGCAGTTGGCAGGCGGGCGCCGATGGCCACAGCCTGACCTTTACCCTGAAACCGCAGCAACGTTTTGCTTCCGGCAATCCGCTGCGGCCTGAAGACGTGATTTTCTCGCTGGTGCGTGCGGTAAAGCTGAACAAGGCGCCGTCGTTTATTCTCGGTGAGTTTGGCT
The DNA here is from genome assembly GCF_945957435.1 of Serratia sp. PL7. Lineage (NCBI taxonomy): Bacteria > Pseudomonadati > Pseudomonadota > Gammaproteobacteria > Enterobacterales > Yersiniaceae > Serratia > Serratia sp. PL7. The sequence goes on from NZ_CAMFLB010000001.1 coordinate 727,962, forward strand.
GGACGCCGGATAACGTTGAGCAGCAGCTGAAGAAGGTGGGGGATAACCAGGTGCAACTCACTTGGCCCGCCAACATCGGCAGCGAGCTGGCGCTGCGGCTGCTGACGGCGAACGTGGCTTCGATCGTGGATGAGAAGCTGCTGAACGAGCACGCGCAGCAGGGGGACTACGGTAACGCCTGGCTGCGCAGCCATTCCGCCGGCGGCGGCCCGTATCGGGTAAATAACTATGTGCCGCATGAGGCGCTGCTGTTTGGCCGCAACGATTACGCGCCGTCGCCGGCAAGGTTGAAAACGGTGCTATTCAAGAACGTCAGCGACGCCGGCACCCGCCGTTTGCTGTTGCTGAAGGGGGATGCCGACGTGGCCTACGATCTGGGCGCCGACCAATTCGACTCGCTGCGCAACGCGCCGGGCGTGCGCATCGAACAGGCCGATGCGCCCCGGATCTATTACCTCGGTTTCAACACCGGCAGCAAAGACAATCCGGCGCTGGGCAATCCGGCGTTGTGGCAGGCCGCGCGCTGGCTGGTGGATTATCAGAGCATCGCCGAGCAGCTGCTGAAAGGGCAATATCGCGTGCATCAGGCCTTCTTGCCGCAGGGATTGGACGGCGCGCTCGACGATCGGCCATTTAAGCTCGACGTAGACAAAGCCAAACAGATCCTGCGCGATGCCGGCATCGCTGAAGGTACGCGCATCGATCTTATCGTCATCAACCAACCGCCGTATACCGACATCGCGCAGGCGCTGCAGGCCAGTTTTGCGCAGGCCGGACTGCGGTTGGATATTCATCCGGTGGTGGAAAGCGATCTGTGGGGCAAGATGCGCGGCCGCGATTTTCAGGCGATCTTCACCTACTGGGGCGCCGACTACCTGGATCCGAACACCAACGCCAGTGCCTTTGCTTACAACGTGTCAGGCGGGCCGAAAACCTTGGCCTGGCGCACCCAGTGGGGCATTCCCGCCATCAGCGCGGAAACGCGTGCCGCGGCTGCGGAAGGGAATAGCGCCGCGCGCAGCGCACGCTACGTCACGTTGCAACGGGAATTACAGGCCAGTTCGCCCTATGTGGTGGCGCTGCAGGGGCAAACGCTGGTGGCATTGCGGGACAATGTCGAAGGTGCCCGGCTGGATATCGCCAACAGCATGTTGTATCTGGATCGGGTCAGTAAGTGACGGCAACGCCGTGCGCCTGGCCGAGCTTTCTGTCGCGCCATAGGCCGACAGCGCGTGAAATCGTTTGCTGTTGCCACCACGAATCGTGAAATGTTGTGTCAGGGTGAAATAAAATGAAATTTCATAACGTGCTCATATGACGGTGATAGATTGGCTTCGAAAGGCGGCGTTGTTTACGCCTTTCACCGCGGTCGTCCGCAATGATGCGGACACATCACGTCAGGAGAGATTATGGACAATAACGAAAAGGCTTCAGCAGCGCGCGCAGCAACCTTGCTTGCCACCGGTGAGGTGGTTACGCCGGAACAGTTTTATCAGGACAGCGACGGAAGCAACTGGGGGCCGGCGATCAACAAAGCGGCGGCGGCGGCGCTGCAAGCCGGCGGTACGTTGTCCCTGGGGAAGCGGGTGTATACGGTCGCCGGACACGTACTCATTCAGACGACAACGGACATCTACGGCGGCATCGGTTTACGGGTGGTCGGATTGGGGCGGGCGACCAAAATTGTCAAGACGGCAGACAGCAGTTACACCAACGAACAGGGCGAAACGAAGAAAGCGGTGATCGTGGTAAAAGGCTTCGCCAATCTGACGCTGCACGGCTTGACGTTGCGGGATGATACCGGCGTAGACGACACCCACGGCGTGTGGTTCAGCGACCGCAATATGACGAAGTTTGATATTCGCGACATTTACACCAAGGTCGGCGGTTATTCGCTGTTTGTCTCGGGCGACATGTTCATCAACTGGCTGGTGAACGTGCAGATGGAGGCAAACGCCAATCGCCCGGGCGATGGGGTGCTGTGGATGGACAAGTCTGGCACCACCAATTTTATAGACGGCCTCTACGCCGCTCGCGCCAAGGGTACGGCGTTCAGAATTTCAGGGTTTTACTCTACTATCGGCTCGTTGGCTGCGGATGACTGCATCGGCGATATCTACTCTTTCAAAGATTTTAACGGCACGATCAATTCGTTGGGTTGCGAGAACCGCAACACGCAGCGCGCCGCCAATGTCAGCGTGCTGTCCACCAACTTTGCCCAAGGCACGATAGGCAATATCAATATCCAGGACGCGCAGAATGTGGAGAGCGGGGGCGTGTTGTGCCGATTCATCAACGAATCTCGTTGGGATATCGGTCAGTTGACTCTTTACAGCGGTTCTAAGACGCCTTTCCCGGTGGCGATCGCCGCCTGCAGCAACAATACCGAGGTAACCTTCAGTAACGTATACAACGGCGGCGTCCCAGTGGCCGGCAAAAGCACCGTCGATGTGACGTCGTTTTTAAGCGGGGTTGAAGCGATGTACAGTCTGGGCGAGCGGGGTATTACCCCTTCCGCCTCCAGCAACCATTTGCCGCGCAATATATCGAAACAGCCATCGTGGACTTTTTTAGGCACCCTGACTGCGCCGGATCGGCAACCTACAACGCGCATTACTCTTCAACAGGGCGTAAGCACCAAGGTGCTGGCGTGCGATTTATATATCACGTTCGATCTGACCTCGCAGGCGACCGCCTTTGTCGTCAATAAAGGCAGCTATAGCGCGAAAGGCGCCTTTATGTTGCGGCGCACTGGGCCGTTGAGCTGCGAAATATATTACCGTGTCGAGAAAGATTTCGGTTTTGGCAGTTATCAGGTGCAGACTACACGCGGCAGCTACTGGCGGCCGGACGGCGTTTCGTTGAGCACGCCGCCCTCCGATGCGTTGGAAATCCGCAGCGATGAGGTGTTATCCACGACCAGACTCGCGGTGATCCAACCACTGGCCAATCCGACAACGGCCAGCACGGCGGAAGTGGCCGGATTGCTCAATCGGCTGATCGAGACACTGAAGAATTAACCGAATAACGCCGGCGCGTTCTGGCCGGCGTCCATCAAGAGCAGCAACCAGCCGGCGGCCGCCAAGGCGATGCCGAAAGGCTGCGGCGTTCGCCAGGCGCGACGGTTGCGTCGGCCGCGCGCCAATGCCATGCCTAATCCGAACATTGCCGCCAGGCAGACCAGCAGCGGCAATATTGTCCAACCGAGCCAGGCGCCCAGCGCGGCCAACAGTTTGAAATCGCCCTGTCCGATGCCGTTACGCCGCCGCACCTGCCGATAAAGCGCGTTGAGCAGCCACAATGCCCCGTAACCGGCCACGGCGCCGAGAACCGCGTCGTCAAGCGTTGCCCAGCGAGCGTCAAGATTGCACAGCAGCCCGCCCCACAGCAGCGGCTGGGTTAGCCGGTCCGGCAGCCACCGGTGACGTCCGTCTAGCCAGGCCAGGGCGATCAGCAGTGCCGCGGCCGGCGGTAACCACAGCCGGTGTGCTGCCGGCAGGTCGAAGGGCAACGCCGTCAACGCCAAACCCAGGGCCGTTAGCAGCAGGCTGCGGCGGCGCAATCTCGGCGGGCTGGCGCGCACGGCCGCCGTTCGCTCCAAGCGGGTGATGAGCGCGAAGGCGACCAGACCCGCCGACAGCAGCGCGGTGAAAAACAGCGCGTGCCACAGTGAGGAAATAAACATCAAGGCTCCGCCATTCGTGAAACAGATGTTTAAAATAACGGCAAAATGCATATTTCATCGGGGTGAAATGCGGTGGATTGTGAGGAATGCGCAGTCGTACGCATCGCCACTTTACGTATTGCAGAGTGATACAATGCCTTGCGCGGTGGCGCTCAGCAGTGGTGTGCTGTGCTTTTTATCGGCAAAATCGACGCTAAAATGCGGTGAATTCATTTGGCGGCGGGAATGGATCGGTAAATGGTGCAAGTGACGCTGTCACTGAAGAGCGATTGGGGTTTATCCTATTGTTTCTGCTCGTCAAGCCGTTAGGCTTTAAGAGAGAGGCGTCCCCGCCAGGCCGGGACGTAAGGTTTTTCAGATCTGCCGTGGGAAAGGCGGCAGCAAAGCAGTGGGTTGGCATGCTCCAGGAGGGAGGGAGGCCAACGGTGTCATGAAAGACGTGATTCAGGCAATACTTATCAAGACCAAAAAACGATTCTGGCGCCGACGCCAGACGGCGTGGCTGGCCGGGCCACTGGTGTGGCTGGCCGGCGCAGCGGCCGCGTGCGCCGAATCCCCGCCGGCGCCGGACAGCGTCATCTCTTCTGAACAGGCCGCCGCGGACCCGGCCGCGAATTTGCCGGAGTTGGGCGGTGCGCCCGACGATGCCGCGCGCGAGAAGCAGTGGGCCGAGATGGCCAAGCAACTCGGCGAAAAAGAGTTGAACAACGTTTCACGTCAACAGATGCGCAGCCGCGCCGAAGATTATTTGCTGGGCCAGGCGACCGGTGCGCTGCAGCAACAGGCGCAGGAGCTGTTGTCGCCGTTGGGTACCGCCAGGCTATCGCTGAAGATGAGCGGCGAGGGGGACTTTACCGGCAGCAACGGGCAGTTATTCAGCCCGCTGTACGACGTCGACGGATTGTTGACCTACAGCCAGATCGGCTGGCTGCAGCAAAGCGCCGGGGCGCTTGGCAATTTCGCGCTGGGGCAACGCTGGATCGCCGGCGACTGGCTGCTGGGGTACAACACGGCGCTCGACAGCGATTTTGCTCGGCAGCGCAATAGAGGCAGCGTCGGTGCGGAAGCCTGGGGGGATTATCTGCGTTTCTCCACCAACTATTACTACCCGCTGTCGGCGTTGTCGCAACAGCCCGGCGATGGGGTATTTTTCAGCCGTCCGGCGCGCGGTTACGACATCACGACGCAAGGTTATCTGCCGTTTTATCGCCAGATCGGCGGTTCGCTCAGTTATGAGCAGTATCTGGGCGATAATGTCGATCTGTTCGGCAGCGGCAAAAAACAAAACGATCCGCGCGCGATGCAGCTGGGGCTCAATTACACTCCGGTGCCGCTGGTGACGATGAAGGCACTGCATAAGATTGGCGCGGGCGGGCAGAGCCAGGATCAGGTCGAACTGGCGCTGAGCTATCGGCTCGGGGTACCGCTGGTGAAGCAGATTTCGCCGGAGTATGTGGCGCAGGCCAAGTCGCTGCGCGGCAGCCGCTACGATCCTATCGAACGCAAGAACGTGCCGGTGCTGGAGTTCCGTCAGCGCAAGTCGCTGCAGGTGTTCCTGGCTACGCCGCCCTGGAGCCTGCAGGCGGGGGAAACCGTGCCGCTGGTGCTGGAAATCAAGGCGCTGAACGGCATCACTCACGTCAGTTGGCAGGGGGATACGCAGGCGCTGAGCCTGACGCCGCCGCACAACGCCAACGATCCGCAGGGCTGGACAGCGATCGTGCCGCCGTGGGACGACGCGCCGGGCGCCGCCAACAGCTACCGCCTATCGGTCACGCTGGAGGATGATAAACAGCAGCGCGTGACGTCCAACTGGATAGAGCTGAAAGTGGCGCCGCCGCTGACGGCAACCGCCGGCGATGACGCGGGCCTGCCGCCGATCAAAACCCTGACGCCACCGCCGATCCCGGCGCAAACCGGGCCGCTGTACGGCGGCGATTAACCGTTTTTGCCCTGCAGCACCCATACGGCGGCCTCAACGCGGGATTTTAGCTTCATCTTTTTCAGCAGGTGTTTGACGTGTACCTTGACGGTGCTTTCAGTGATGGTCAGGCGACGGGCGATCAGCTTGTTTGGCAGCCCTTGGGCGATCAGCTTCAGGATATCTCGTTCCCGCGGCGTTAGTTGCTGAATATCACGATCGGCGCTGGGGCGGTTTTCCCGCAGGCTGGCGGCGAGGATCGGCGTCAGCGCTTCGCTCAGTACCATCTGCCCGGCTGCCGCCTGATGCAGCGCCTTCAGCAGATCCTCCGGCTCCATGTCTTTCAACAGATAGCCGTCGGCGCCGCGTTTGAGCGCGCTGACGACGTCATCTTCATGGTTGGACACGCTGAACACCACGATGCGCCCTGACAGGTCGGTTTGGCGCAGACGATCCAGCGTTTCCAGCCCGTTGATGCCGGGCATGTTCAGGTCGAGCAGGATCAGATCCGGATCGTGCTGCTCCGCCAGCGTGACCCCTTGTTCACCGTTGCTGGCTTCGGCAATGACCTGCAGACGAGCGTCCATGCCAATCAGCTGTTTTACGCCGTTGCGCAGCATCGGGTGGTCGTCGATCAGTAAGATGGTGGCGGCGGTTTCTGTCGTCATGGTGTCTCCGTTAGTCGATGGCGTGGTTATCTGGCGTGAAGCTGACCCGCACCTCAGTGCCGCCGCCGCTGCGCGGTAAAATGTCGCAGCGGCCGTGCAGGCTCTTGGCGCGATCGCGCATGATGATCAAGCCGTAATGGTCGGGGCGAGACGTCTCGGCCGGCAGGCCGCGTCCGTTGTCGCAGACGCTTAGGGTCACTTCGCCCCGTTTATTGATGACCTGAATGCTCACCTCACTGGCGGCGGCATGCTTAAGGATGTTGCTGAGCGCCTCGCGGGCGATCTGCAGCAGGTGAATGGCCTGATAGGCCGGAACCGTGCGTGGCCCCAGCTGGTAATCGAGGCTGATGGTCAGGCCCAGCTTGGGATTGAACTCCGCCACCGTCGATTGCAGCGCCGCCAGCAGGCCCGGTTCGGTCAGCTGCAGGCGGAAGGTGGTCAATAACTCGCGCAGCTGGCGATAGGCGCCGTTCAGCTCTTCACGCATCTGTTGCACCAGCGCCTGGCTGGCCGAAGAGAGCGTTTCGCCCTGCATCTGCAGACAGGCGATCTGCATTTTCAGGCAGGAGAGCGATTGGGCGATGGAGTCGTGCAGCTCGCGGGCGATCGCCGCCCGCTCCTCCATCAGCATCAGCTGCTGTTGGTGGTCGACCTGACGCTCGATGGCCAGCACGCTGGTCAGCTGTTCCACCAGGGTATTGATCAGTTGGCGATGTTCATCGTTCAGCGGTTGCTGCGGCGCATGCTGTGCCACGATCACGCCGTAGTCGCCGAGCTTGTCGCTCAGGCTCCAGCTCAGCGACGGATTGTCGGGATGCTGGCGGTGGCTGTCGTTCAGGCAGGCGCTGCACACCGGGTTATGGCAATGCTCCGGCCTTAGCGGTTGGTTGCCGCTCAGCTGCAGCAGCGGTTCCCGGCTGTCGTTTTCATACAGCCGCACCTGAATGGCGCGCAACGGCGTCAGGGTTTGCAGTTGGTTGAGCAGCGGCGTCAGGCGGCTGCACAACGGCTCGCTGGCGTGCAGCTGGCGGCTGGCGCGGTAGAGGAAGCTCAGCACCTGATTTTTCTGCTGCAGGTCGGCGGTCTTCTCGGCCACGCGCTGCTCCAGCCCACTGTAGGTCGCCGACAGCTCATCGGACATGGTGTTCAATGCGCCGCCAAGCGACGCCATTTCATCCTGGTGGCCGCGTTGTGCATAGCGGCGGCTAAAATCGCCGCGGCCTACCGCCAAGGCCATCTCCACCAGTTGCCGCCACGGATGCAGCAACCGGCGCCGCAGGTAGCAGGTGGTGCCGATCAACAGCAGCAGGGTCAGCGCGATGAAGCCGGCCTGCACCAGCGTCACCATCAGCAGGCGGCGCTCGGTTTGCCTGTCGATATCCGAGACCAGCTTGTCCAGCAGCTGCACGAAGTGCGCCACCTGCGGGGCGGCATCGGCCGGGCGCTGCGCGCTGCGCAGGCGAGGTTGCAGAGTCTGTTGCCAGTAATCACGCAAGGCGTCGAACGGTTGGGTCAACCCTTCCTGCTCCACCGAACGCTGCAGATCGGGGCTGTTTTCGTCGCGCTCCAGTTCGCGGATCAACGTTTCATGCCGTTCATCCAGCGGTACCTGCGCCAGCAGTCGGTAGCTTTGCATACGCAGCGAGCCGGCTTTGTTGATGGCATGCGCGTTGCCCTGAATGCTTTGCGACATCCAGGCGGAAATCCCCATGCCGGCCACGCCCAGAATGCCCGACAGCAACATCAGCAGGGCGACCTGATTCACGATCGAAAGCGGGGTCAACAGGCGTTTCATAAGCGCGGGTTCCTGGCATTTGGCACCGCTGAAGCTCAGGGGCGAAGGCGGCGACGAGGTAAATAAGTAACGATTCAGCCGTATTTTTGATTATCCCTGAGCATAACCCCATACCTCGAATGAAGTACCCATTAGTTTCCAGCAGGACGGTGAAGCGGTAAAAATGACGGAGTGATGCTTTCTAATGCATTGATTAAAAGTGATTTAATTTTTATTCGGGGTGTACCCCTAAGGGGATGAAGGCGCTATTTGTGCCGCCAACTACTTGCATTCGGGTTGATATACATCAACTTTGCCGCCGGGGCCGCCCCCTAGGGTGTGCGGAATGATCCCCCGTGTCTGAGGTTTTTATGTCGCAACTTGCAACGCCTTCATCAAAGAAAACCGGTGCGCTGATTCAGGACTGGCGTCCTGAAGACAGCGCCTTTTGGCAGCAGCGTGGCCATCGCATCGCCACCCGCAACCTGTGGATTTCCATTCCCTGCCTGCTGCTGGCCTTCTGCGTCTGGATGCTGTTCAGCGCCGTTGCGGTCAACCTGAACAAGGTCGGTTTCAACTTCACCACCGACCAACTGTTCCTGTTGACCGCGCTGCCGTCGGTCTCGGGCGCTATTTTACGCGTGCCGTATTCCTTCGTGATCCCGCTGTTTGGTGGCCGTCGCTGGACCGCCATCAGCACCTGCTTCCTGCTGGTGCCGTGCCTGTGGCTGGGGTTCGCGGTGCAGGACAGCAGCACGCCGTACAGCGTGTTCGTCATTATTTCCCTGCTGTGCGGTTTCGCCGGGGCGAACTTTGCCTCCAGCATGGCCAATATCAGCTTCTTCTTCCCGAAAGCGCGTCAGGGCGGTGCGTTGGGGCTCAACGGCGGTCTGGGAAATCTGGGCGTCAGCGTCATGCAACTGGTCGCGCCGCTGGCGATTTCTTTCAGCCTGTTTGGCCTGTTTGGCGGCACGGCGCAAAATCAGGCAGAGGGGGGGCAGCTGTGGCTGGAAAACGCCGCCTGGATCTGGGTACCGTTCCTGCTGGTTGCCACCCTGGCGGCCTGGTTCGGCATGAACGATCTGGCCGCGGCCAAGGCATCGCTGCGCCAGCAACTGCCGGTGCTCAAGCGTGGGCATTTATGGATGCTGAGTTTGCTGTACCTCGCGACCTTTGGTTCTTTCATCGGTTTCTCCGCCGGTTTCGCCATGCTGTCGAAGACGCAATTTCCGGACGTAGTGATCCTGCATTACGCCTTCTTCGGGCCATTCCTCGGTGCGCTGGCACGGCCAGTCGGCGGCGCGCTGTCTGACCGTTTCGGCGGCGTGCGGGTGACGTTGATCAACTTTGTAGTGATGGCCGTGTTCGCCGCGCTGTTGTTCCTGACCTTGCCGATGGCGGGTGAGGGCGGTTCGTTCATCGCCTTCTACGGTATCTTTATGGTGCTGTTTCTCACGGCGGGGCTGGGCAGCGGGTCGACTTTCCAAATGATCGCCGTCATTTTCCGTAAAATCACTGTCGATCGCGTGAAAGCGGCCGGCGGCAGCGACGAGAGCGCGCAGCGTGAAGCGGTGACGGACTCCGCCGCCGCATTGGGTTTTATCTCGGCGATCGGTGCCGCAGGCGGCTTCTTCATTCCCCAGGCATTCGGCACTTCGCTGGCGCTGACCGGTTCCCCGGCGGGGGCAATGAAAGTATTCCTGGTGTTCTATATCTTGTGTGTGGTCATCACTTGGGTGGTGTATGGCCGCAAGAAAAAGGCCTGAGTATCAAACGATTTTCTCAATCCCTCCCGACAGGGGAGGGATATTTCGCTCATTCCGAGTCATCTCTCCACGCTCTCTCAGTGAAATTTTCTGCCTTTAGGTAAAATTCTCATCTCCGCTTGCCGTTTTTTTCTTTTTTTATAGTTATATCTCTCAATATGGGAATGTCTTCTCCCAAGCGTATTATATTATTTGCACGGTTTTTTCGTTTTGTTGAGAGTATTCTTACATTAAAAGATTAATGTCTTTCCCGCAGGTTAAATGAAATTTCTGGGAGGGTAAGGCATAATTAGTGCGATTGTTATAAAATCAGCAATAGGGTTTTGTCTTAGATGCTGCACGCGCCGTGTGGAATGTGTGACAGGGTTAAATCAGATAACTCTCATTCTGTTTTTTCCGGCTTTTTGTAGTCTATCTGACAATCCGATTAGGTGGAAAAACACAATGAACTCACGGAGAAGAATGAAATTTCACAATTTCATTCGGTTAACAACTGAACAGGGTTGTTATTTTTTTCTTTTTAAATCAATGAGGTGATCATTTGAACTTTACGGTAGTCATGAAGGAAATCCATGTTGCCAACAGGGAAAAAGAGTCATTTGGATAAACGGAACATCCTTAATAAGGCCTAATGTAAAAAATGAAATCAGAAAATTTTTATAAAGGCCAATATCCGATGAATGCAACCTGTTGAGTTTACATTTAATTTCTTGAACATTTTTTGATATTTCTATACAAAGTGTGCAGGACAGGCACGCTAAGGAAATTAAAAGTGAATCTTGATAGAAGAATAAAGATTAGGAATCTCGATGTTCTGACTCCTGCCGGGGAGAAATTTCGTCTGCGTTGGAAGGAGTATCAAATTCTTTCGCTGCTTGTCGCCAGATCACCAGAACTGGTAACCCGAACGGAAATTATAGAAAATATCTGGAAAGGAACTTACTGCTCAGATTCAACGATAAATCAAACAATTAAATCTATTCGCCAAAAAATCAGCGACTCGGAACATACGCTTATCAGAACCATTCCTCGGCTGGGTTACAAGGTGGAAAATCAAGCGGCTTTTCACTTTATATCCGAGGATGAAGACTACGCTGATGATGATATATTAAATAGCGGTGAGGATATTGGTGTTAATATTCAAGCGGAACTTTCTGAAAGTGAAAGTGAGTCCCCTGAGGCACACGATGAAAAAATAGATAAGCCGCGTAAAACGACGCTTGTTGCAGCGCCTGTTGCAACGGTAGAACCCTCCCAGGAACCCACTCGTGATAAAAAGTCGGCGACGGTGCGCCGATTTTTCAGCATGCCCGCCAGTCGCGTAGTGAAATACCTGACGGCATTTGCTTCTTTGCTGGTTATTTCACATTTTTCATATGTGCTCGGCAACCAAACTCGCCCGCCGGTGATCAATGATATTCAGAACAATACGCGCGTCGTGTTGACGCTGACGTTGAATAACCCCCATACCAACAGCCCACAAACCCTGTTCTGCCTGTACCAGGGGGAGAGCATGGAGCAGGCGACCATCGAATGTGTCGACCCTAAGCAGGGGCAGCTTAAATTACCGGTAAAATATGAGACCTCTTCTACGCCGGGTAAAGGTCGGATTAATCTCATATTGCCGAATAAAACCTTGCAATATCAAGTTGCTTACGATGTTAAAAATTAGTGCTAAATGAGGTTTTATCTTTAGCGATAATTTTACATTTGATGAAATATTTTATTTCATTATTTGTTATTTGAAAGCCGGGTTCGATTTGTCCAGTCTGGAACTCATTACCTAACGCATATTAGCGTCCTGTTTCCATCGAGGTGACAGGAATAATGAGAACCTGCTGAGTGACAAATTATGGATAAGCGTAAAGTAGCTATTATCGGGGGTTCCGGTTTTATCGGAACACGCCTGGCGAAACGTCTCAGTGTGCGCGATGATCTGACGTTGGTCATCGTTGATAAACAACCTAGCGCACATTTTCCGGCGCTCTATCAGTATGGCGACGTGACGCAACCCGAGACCCTGCAAGAGCCGCTGGCGGGCTGCGACGCCATCATTAATCTGGCGGCGGAACATCAGGACAACGTCGATCCCATTTCGCTCTATTATCAGGTCAATGTAGAAGGTGCACGGCATGTCTGCATGACCGCCTTCGCGTTGAATATCCACCAAGTCATTTTCACTTCCTCGGTTGCCGTTTATGGGTTCGTCGAGCAGGAAACCGATGAAGGAGGGCGTTTCGATCCTTTCAATCATTACGGCAAATCCAAGCTCGAAGCGGAATACGTTTATGAAGCGTGGCGCAAGGCGGATAGCGCCAACAAATTGACCATCATTCGCCCGACGGTGGTATTCGGTGAAGGCAACCGCGGCAATGTGTATAACCTGTTCCGCCAGATCGCCAGCGGCCGATTCGTGATGATTGGCAGTGGCAATAATATGAAGTCGATGGCTTACGTTGAAAATATTGCCGCGCGGCTGGAGCATGCGTTGGACCAGCAGTCAAGTTATCAGGTCAGCAACTACGTCGATAAACCGGACTTTACGATGAATCAATTGGTCGACGTTATTTCCTCCTCGCTGGGCAGAGAAAATAAGACGATTCGCATTCCTTATGTGGTGGGAATATGCGGGGCGACCGCCTTGGATGTCGTGAGTAAAATAAGTCGTAAAAAATTCCCAATCAGTCGCGTCAGAGTGCAGAAATTCTGCGCCAGAACGCAATTTAAAAGTAATGTGCAAAATAATTTCGTGGCGCCGGTTGAACTTGATTCGGCAATCGAAAGAACCATTAAACATGAGTTTTCTGATAGATAACTTAACCGCACGCTGACGTTATTTACTTATTTCCGCCGACAAGCGGATAAATCTGTATTTTTCAGGATTAATTCATGCTGACTTATATCCTGGCAGGATCAATTTTGTTTTTGTTAATAGCGCATTGGGAGCTGTAACTCAAGGGCGGTAGCGTGCTTATTCGCTGGAGGAACGATGTTATATCAACTGAGCGTGATATTTGTGCTGGCGGTAGCGTGGGTCCTTATTGCCCGCCGGGCCGCCTTAACGGTGGGATTAGTGGATAAGCCCAATGCGCGTAAGCAACATCTGGGACACATTCCGCTGGTCGGCGGTATCGCCGTGTACCTGACGCTGATGCTGATGACGCTGTGGCAACCCGCCTGGCTGCCTGACAGCACCGTCTATCTGCTGTGCATTACGGCGCTGGTGGTGTTGGGCGTGCTGGATGACCGCTTTGATCTGCCCGTGGCGCCACGCGTCATGGTGCAGGGAGGGATCGCGCTGGCGATGATGCTGGCGGCAGGGATGCAGCTTTCCTCATTGGGCTATGTTTGGGGGCATCAGGAAGTGATGCTCGGTTATGGCGCGTTGCTGCTCACGCCGCTGGCGGTATGGGGAGCGATCAACGCCTACAACATGGTGGATGGCATCGATGGGCAACTGGGCGCCTTGTCCTGCGTGACCTTCGTCGCGTTGGCTATCGTGTTCGGATTGGGCGGCAGGGAAGATCTGGCGCTGTGGTGCCTGGGCCTGATCGTCGCGCTGGCGGCCTATCTGTTGTTCAACCTGAGCCTGTTCGGCGCGCGCAACAAGATCTTTATGGGGGACGCCGGCAGCATGGTGATCGGCTTCAGCGTGCTGTGGCTGGTGTTGCTGGCGACGCAGGGGCCACAGGCGGTAATGCGTCCGGTCACCGCGCTGTGGCTGATCGCCATTCCTCTGATGGACATGGTGACTGTGATGGTGCGTCGCCTGTTGCGTCGCCAAAGCCCCTTCAAAGCGGGCCGCGATCATTTGCACCATATTCTGATGCGTCGTGGGCTCAATGCGCGTCAGGCGCTGGCGATGAGCACCATGCTGGCGGTGACGTTGGCCTGCATTGGCATTTGCAGTGAAGTGTTGCAGCTGCAGGAAAGCCAAATGTTGGTGGCGTTTCTGTTCTGTTTTTGCGGTTATTTCGTCATGTTGCGCGAACCGCGTCAGGCGACGGTGTTCAGCGATAATCCGACCGTCGGCCGTTAATCCCCTCACGGGCTGCGGCAGCAGCCCGTTTATCACGGTACTTCCATGAATTTTCATTTGCCTCTTTTGATGCCATTGGCCTTCACCTCCGCGCTGTTGAGTGGATGTACGGTGGTTCCCGGTTCACATTTACCGACCAGCGGAAAAGCCATCGTCGTGCAACAGGACGACGATTTCGATTTGAATGACCAGGTACAGGTTTATCGCATGTCGCCGATGCTGCTGCAGAAAATGCGGCGCGTAGAACCGGTCGCCCGGCCGAACCCGGCGCTGGATCAGCGATTGCAGAGCTATCAATACCGCATCGGCGTCGGCGACGTGTTGAACGTCACCGTCTGGGATCACCCCGAGTTGACCACGCCGGCCGGGCAATACCGCAGCGCCAGCGACACCGGCAACTGGGTGCATGCGGATGGCACGATTTTTTATCCCTATATCGGGCGAGTGGCGGTGGTGGGCAAGACCGTCACCGAAGTGCGCAGCCTGATCGCCGGCCGTCTGGCGCAGTATGTGGAAAGCCCTCAGGTAGACGTCAGTATTGCCGCTTTCCGTTCGCAGAAGGCTTACGTGACCGGCGAAGTGAAAACCTCCGGCCAACAGGCGATCACCAACGTGCCGTTGACCATTCTGGATGCGATTAACGCCGCCGGCGGCCTGACGGACAACGCCGATTGGCGCAACGTCGTGCTGACCCATCAGGGCAAAGAGCGGGCTATCTCGCTGCAGGCGCTGATGCAGCGCGGCGACATCAGCCAGAACGCGCTGCTGCAGCCGGGCGACATCCTCTACATCCCGCGCAATGACGAATTGAAAGTGTTCGTGATGGGCGAGGTGGGCAAGCAAGCGACGCTGAAGATGGATCGCAGCGGCATGACCCTGACCGAGGCCCTCGGATCTTCCGAAGGGATCAGCCAGACGGTGGCGGATGCGACCGGGGTGTTCGTGATCCGGCCGAGCGGCGGTAAAACACCGCAGCGACTGGCGACGCTGTATCAGTTCGATCTCTCCGACGCCAGCGCGCTGGCGATGGGCGCTGAATTTCAGCTGCAACCTTACGACGTCGTGTACGTCACTGCGGCGCCGGTCGCGCGCTGGAACCGTTTGATCAGCCAGCTGGTGCCGACCATCAGCAGCTTTAACGATCTCAGCGAGGCGACCTTGCGCGTGCGCAACTGGTAACTCCGCAGGGTGAATAAGGAACAGAAGATGAAAAATAATGCGCTGTCCGTGATGGTGGCCGAACAAGACGAAAAGCTGGAGTGGGAACGCCTGATTGGGCCGCTGTGGGATAACCGCTGGCGGATCGCCGTCGTGACCGGCGTGGCAGGCATGTTGGGCGTCGCCTACGCCCTGTTGGCCACCCCGGTGTACCAGGCTACGGCGGTGGTGCAGGTGGAGAAGCAGCTGTCCGGCGATTCGCTGCTGCGTGAAACGTTGGACAGTTCAATGATGGGGCAAAATTCGGCGACACAGGATGAGGTGACGCTGGCTAAGTCGCGCTACGTGCTGGGAAAAACGGTGGACACCCTCGGTCTGACGGTGCGCGTCAGCCCGGACTATTTCCCGGTGTTCGGCAAAGGCTTTGCCCGCTTGAGCGGTGAAAAGACGCCGGTGCTGAGTATTGCCACGCTGACGACGCCGGCGGACATGGAGGGCGAAGCGCTGACGCTGACGGTGCGCGATGGGCAGCATTACGAGCTGAGTTATGACGGCAGCAAACTGTTCAGCGGCGTGGTCGGGCAGCCGGTGGCGCAAGGCGGTTGGAACATGACCGTCTCGGCGCTGGACGCTTCGCCGGGCGCCAGCTTTACCGTGGTCAAAGT
This sequence comes from Serratia sp. PL7, assembly GCF_945957435.1. NCBI lineage: Bacteria > Pseudomonadati > Pseudomonadota > Gammaproteobacteria > Enterobacterales > Yersiniaceae > Serratia > Serratia sp. PL7. The sequence continues at coordinate 743,638 of NZ_CAMFLB010000001.1, forward strand.
CGCGCGTCAAGAAGCGGTGGACGATCTGCGTAAATACCTGGACGTGGTGCCGAGTGGCAAGGACAGCGGCATCATGACCTTTACGCTGCCGAGCGAAGATCCGCAGAGCGCCGAGGCAATGCTGAAGAACATCACCGACAACTACCTGCAGCAGAACGTGGACCGCAAAACGGAAGAAGCTCAGCGAATGCTGGCGTTCCTGCAAGAGCAGCTGCCGCAAACGCAAACCTCGTTGAACAACGCCGAAACCCAACTTAATCAGTTCCGCCAGCAAAATGACTCGGTGGATCTGTCGCTTGAAGCCAAATCGGTGCTGGATACTCAAGTGCAGCTCGAGGCCCAGCTCAACGAGCTGACCTTCAAGGAAGCGGAAATCTCCAAACTCTACACCCGCGCGCACCCGGCTTACCGGGCGCTGCTGGAGAAGCGCGCCACGCTGGAGGCGGAAAAGGCACGGCTGGGTAAACAGGTGCAGACGTTGCCGAAAATGCAGCAGGAGATCCTGCGTCTTACCCGCGACGTGCAGGTGGATCAGCAGGTTTACATGCAGCTGATGAACAAGCAGCAGGAACTGAGCATCAGCAAGGCCGGCACGGTGGGCAATGTGCGCATCATCGACGAAGCGGAAACCGCGCTGCGGCCGATTAAGCCGCAAAAGATGCTGATCGTATTGTTGGCGCTGCTGCTTGGCGCCGGGGGCGGCGCCATCGTAGTGCTGCTGCGTGCGGCCTTCCATCGCGGCATCAATGACATCGATACCCTGGAGAAGCGGGGCATCAACGTCTACGCCACCGTGCCGCTGTCGCCGTGGCAGGTGAAGCGCAACCGCGAGCAACGTCAGCTGCTGCCAAGGTCCGGGGGGCGGCGCTTGCCGATCCTGGCGGTGGCCGAACCGACGGACCTGTCGGTGGAAGCGATCCGCAGCCTGCGCACCAGCCTGCATTTCGCCATGATGGAGGCCAAGAACAACATTCTGATGGTCTCCGGCGCCAGCCCGGAAAGCGGCAAGAGCTTTACCAGCACCAACCTGGCGGTGGTGGTGGCGCAGGCCGGGCAGCGGGTGCTGTTGATCGACGCCGATATGCGCAAAGGCTTCCTGCACCGCTGGCTGGCGGATGATGGGCATCAGGGGCTGTCCGACATGCTGGTGGGCAACGTGATGGCGGAACAGGCGGTGCGGAAAACCGCCATCGCCAATCTGGACTTCGTGCCGCGCGGTCAGGTGCCGCCGAACCCGTCCGAACTGCTGATGCACCGCCGATTCGCCGACTTCCTGCGCTGGGCCGGGCAGAACTACGATCTGGTGCTGATCGACACGCCGCCGATTCTGGCGGTGACGGACGCGGCGATCGTCGGCAATCACGCGGGTACCTCACTGCTGGTGGTGCGCTTTGAGGTGAATACCGTCAAGCAGATCGAAACCAGCATGCGTCGTTTCGAACAGAATGGCGTGGCGATCAAGGGCGTGATCCTCAACGGGGTGGTGAAGAAGGCGGCAACCGACATGAGCTATTACAACTTCGCCTACCCAAGCCATCGGGAAGATCACCCGCAGGCAGGGGAATAAGCGGGTGAAGGCCATTATCACCAATGCCCTGTGGCTGATGCTTGAACGCGTTTCGCTCAGCCTGTCCGGCATCTTCGTCTCCATTTACGTTGCGCGCTATCTGGGGCCCGCGCAGTTTGGCACCCTCAACTATCTGTTGGCGACGATCGCCATCGTAGTGCCACTGGTGCAGTTGGGCGCCGACAGCATCATTTTCAACCGCGTCGCCCGCCGACAGCCGAGCGGCATTCGCCTGATGCTGGCGTCAATACGCCTGCGTCGTTGGCTGTTCCTGGTGGTGGCGCTGCCGATGCTGATATGGAGCTATTTCAGCCAATCGCCCGCCAGCCAACTGATGACGCTGTTGCTGCTTATCAGCGCCTATTTCTCGATTCAGGACGTGTACAAAATTTATTACGATGCCCGCCTGCAGTCGAAACGCAATACGCTGATCAACAACCTGGCGCTGCTGCTGTCGATCGGGCTGCGGCTGGCGCTGGTGAGCGCGGCGCTGCCGCTGGTGTGGTTCGCGGTACCCTACATCCTCAGCAGCGCCGTACCTTACCTGGCGCGCCTCTGGTTATTCCGTGCGGAAGCGGCGGCCTCGCCGCGGGTTACGCCGCGCCAGGCCAGGCGCTATGGCCGTTATTTGCTAAAGGTGGGCCTGCCGTTGGCCATCTCCAGCCTGTCGATAGTGATCTATACCCGCATCGATCAAATCATGCTGGGCAATCTGGTCGGCGAGCAGGCGGTAGGCTGGTTCAGTGCCGCCACCACCCTCAGCCAAGGCTGGGTTTTCGTGCCGATGGCGCTGATCACTTCGTTGATGCCGGGCATTGCCAGCTGTCGCGATCCGTTGGAGCAGGAGTACCGTATTCGGGTGCTTTATCTGGTGGTCTTGGGCCTGTCGTTGCCGGTGTTGCTGGGCCTATGGTGGTTCGCCCACCCAGCGATTGCGCTGCTGTACGGCGCCGCTTTCCAACCGGCCGCCAATATCCTGGCTATTTGCACGCTGACCTCGCTGTTCTCGGTAATGGGGACGGTTTCGTACCGCAGCATCGTGCTGTTCGCCGGCTATCGTTTTATCGCCATCAAGATGCCGTTGGTGGCGGTGGCGAACGTGGTGATGAATCTGCTGCTGATCCCGCGCTACGGCCTGATCGGTGCGGCGGTATCTACGCTGTTGGCGGAGTTCATTTCGTTCTTCGTGCTGAACAGTTTATTCCGTGGCGGAAAAATTACCCGACTGCAGCTGACCTGTTTTTACTGCCTGCCGCGTCTTGTCAGCAAATTAAGGAGAGAGCATGTTAAACATCCTGGTTAAAAATATTTCCAAGCGCCTGCCCGATGCCTGGCACCATCAGGTTAAATACGCGCTCTATTTCAAGAAGCTGCCGCACCTGTCAAAACCGACCGGCTTCAGCGAAAAGATCATGCGCCGCAAAATTTATCCGCGCAGCATCTACACCACTTTGTCGGACAAGTTCAAGGTGCGTGAATTTATCGCCGGCCTGTGGGGCGAGGAGTATCTGGTGGAGCTGTATGCGCATGGCACTGAACTTAGCTACGACATGTTCAGGCAATTGCCTAACGCCTTTGTGCTGAAGGCCAACCACGGCAGCGGCTATAACCGCTTGGTGTTCGACAAGCAGCAGATTAGCTACGCGGAGTTGTACGATCTCAGCAACGCGTGGATGCGCAGCAACTTTTATGAGCAGAGCCGCGAAAAGCATTATCTGGATATCGAACCCTGCATCATGGTGGAGCGCCTGTTGCTGGATGGCGAACAGGTGCCGAACGATATCAAGTTTCATTGTTTCAACGACAATCATGAAATTCGTATGTTCATCCAGGTGGATTACCAGCGTTTCGGCACCCATCGGCGCGATATTTTTGATATCGACTGGAACCGCACCGAAATTCGTATCAACTTGCCGAATGCAGACGAACCGATGCCGCGTCCTACACGGCTGGAGGAAATGATACGTTTGGCTCGCCAGACCGCGCAGCAGTTCTCTTATGTCCGTGTGGATTTCTACCAGGTCGGTGAGAAGGTGTATTTCGGTGAGTTGACGTTTACGCCTGGCGCGGGGTTAAGCAAGCTGATGCCGAAAAACATTGAGCAGGAATGGGGCAGTTATTTTACTGAGTAAACGCTTATGCAAAGAGTCGCCTCCAATTTTCAAATGCATGCCAATGCGGGTTATAATCAGTCGCGAGATTTAGTCAATCAATCAATTGTATTGACCTTCCTGCTGATGTTTTTCGTGAAAACGTTCCTGACCTCGGGATCGTTCAATAGCGAGCTGATTAATAAAGCGGTCATGGGGCTTAATGGCTTGATGTTGCTCTATGTTGGCTATGCATTTTTTATCGCTACGCTGGCGGAAAAGGCGGTTGCGGGTTTTTTGGTTCTGCTGTTTCTTGTTAATATTGCCACCGGTCATGGTGATTATCTGTTTGGTGCGGTATTCAGCACGGCGGTGATCATTTTATTTCGTCGCATCGAAATGGGGCGTGGCGCTGGAATGTTTGCCATCACCTTTGTGGTGGCAGGGTTACTGGTGGTTATTCCCTATATCTTTTACACCGATGGGTTTGTTTACCTTGATGAGCGTTACGGCAATCGATTAACGCTGGGGTTCGATAATCCGAATACCCTGGCGTATTATTCTTTTGCCTTGTTCGCCACATTGCTGTGCCTGATCGACCATGCGAAATTAACGCGAGGAATGAAAAATATCGCTTCGCTGGCGGTATCGGCGTTAATTCTCCCGGTGCTGATGTATTCCTATTCTCGCACCTGTTTTATGTTGGCGCTGTTGATGTTGTTGCTGTTTTGGCTGGCGCCGCTGCTGCGTGTCGCGCCGAACAGAAAAGTCTGCATCGCGCTGACGTTGGCCATTGTAGGCTTTCAATTCGCCAGCGTTATACGCTGGGGGAGTAATCCGGCCTTGGACGTCCTCTTGAACCAGGCGTTGACCGGGCGAATCTGGTTCTCCTGGCAGATGTTTCAGGCGGTGGGGCTACCCAATCCGCTGTTCGGCATGAATATAGAGCCTTATAAGCCCGTCGATTTCTTCTTCATCGCCATGTTTTATTCGGCCGGTGGCATCGCTTCTGTCGTCATGCTTTTTTGTTATTTTCACCTGTTGGGCAATATGCGCAGGCTGAGTCGGTTCATGCGCTGGGTGGTGGTTGTTTTCCTGCTGACAACCTTTACGGAAACCTATTTTTTGGTCCCGGTATTTAACGTGTCGTTATTGTTGCTTTGCCGTGGAAAAGAAATGATAAATTCTAAGTTGGAGGGTTAAGAAATGGATTTCTCGATCGTTATCCCTATTTATAATAGTGCACGCTACCTGCCGAAAACGCTGAAGCGGATTTTCAACGCTTGCCAAGGATTCGACTATCAGGTGATTTTGGTTGATGATTGCTCTGACGAGGATGATATCAAGTATATTCGTCAGATAGCGGCGACGAATAGCAATGTGATGCTGCATGAGAAAAAACAGAAGAGCAATGCGGCGGTGTCGCGCAACTTAGGTACCAAGTTAGCGCAATCGGAGATCGTGTTTTTCCTCGACTCTGATGATTACTTCACGACCAACTATATTATTCGTCGCATGAATAAACATGAGGATCGCCATATTGATATTATCTTCGGCAACTATGCGGAGGTGAGCGGCGATTCGGTGCGTGATTTCAACTTCCATTATAAATCCGGTTCCTCCGGCGAGGATTTTCTTTTTCTGGAAATGGGCGATATTCGTTCATCCACCATCAGCATCCGTAAAAAAAGCGATCGCCGCTTTTTATTTCCCGAGTTCCTCAATAAGCATCAGGACTGGGGTTTTTTGGTCAATGCCACCAATTTGGGCGCGCATGTGGCGCACGACGCCGGCGGAGGGGTGTTTCTCGACGTAGGGCGCTATGGGCGCATGACGGCGAAGCTCAATCTGGAGGCCAGCGACCGCTTTATCAATACCTTCCTCAGCCCCAGCGATCGCCATATCAGCGGATTCGCCTGCAAGCATCTGCTGGCCTCGCTGTATTCGGAAAACGCCCAGGCGTTCAATTATTACTCGTCGCGCATCGTGCGGCACAGCCTGAGCGGCAAGTTCAAGGTGATCAAATGGTATGGCGATTGTCTGGCGCGGTTGGGATTGTTCTCGGTTGGCGGCCGGCTGCTGCGCAATGTGCGCCAGGGATTCAGGAGATGATATGCAAGCACGCAAGGTAATCATCGTTATCGAAAATATCGCGGGCAAGGGCGGTACTGAACGGGTCGCCAGCGGTTTGGCCAACGCGCTGGCGCGTCTGCCGGGTTATGAGGTGGCGGTGTTTTCGCTGTTTGGCGAGCGGAGCTTCTTTCCGCTGGCGAGTGACGTCCGGTTGCGCTGCGGCGGTGGCGATTCGCTGTTCTGGCCATGGCGGCTGGCATTGGCGCTGCGGCGTGAACGCGCGGACGTGATCATTACCGTTTCTATGGGAAAACTGTCGGTGGTGATGACGCCTTTTCTGCGTTTGTTCTGTGCCCGCAGCCGGTTGCTATTAAGTGAGCACGTCAGCTTTCACCAGTATCCGCGCGTATTTAAGTGGCTGAAGTTGCTGGTTTACCGGCTGAGCGATCGCGTGATTTTCCTGACGCGGCAAGATAGCGACGCCATCGCTCGCTGGGTGGGGGCCGGAAAATGTCGGGTGATCGAGAACGTTTCGCCATTCGGCGCACAGGCGCCGACGCCGGCGCTGCAAAAAAAGGTGGCGCTGGCGGTGGGGCGATTGAGCAATCAGAAAGGCTTCGATCGACTGATCGCACTGTGGCGAGGGGTGGTGGCGCAGGCGCCGGATTGGCGTCTGCTGATTATTGGCGACGGTCCGGAGCGCGACGCATTGCGGCGACAGATTGAAGACGCCGGGCTGGAGCGGCAGGTGAGTCTGCTGCCGGCCACCGCTGACGTGGCGGACTATTATCGCCAGGCCAGCCTGTATTTGATGACCTCTCGCTATGAGGGATTGCCGATGGTGTTGATCGAAGCCATGAGTTTCGGCCTGCCGCTGGTGGCCTACGACTGCAAGACCGGCCCGGCCGAGTTGATAGACGATGGCGTCAACGGCTATCTGGTGCCCGATGACGACGCCGCCGCCTTCAGCGAAGGGGTGATCAAACTGATGCTCGATCCGGGTTTGCGCGAGCACTTCTCTATCGCCGCGTTAGAGAAGTCTCGTCGTTTTTCTCCCGAACGTATTTATCCCCAGTGGCAACAGCTCACCGAGTGAGGACAGAATGGAAAAGATATCCGTGATAATGCCGGCCTACAATGCTGCGAACTCTATTAAAGAGTCGATTCTAGGCGTGCTGAATCAGCGATTTACCGATTATCACCTGTATGTGATCGATGATGCGTCTACCGACGATACTGCCGAGGTGGTACGGCCGTTTATCCACGATCGCCTCACCTATATCCGTAATGAGCATAACCAGGGCGTGGCGGAAACGCGCAACATCGGCATTGAGGCGGCGAAAGGCGACTATATCGCCTTCTGCGACAGTGATGACGTATGGCTGCCCAACAAGCTGTCGCGGCAGGCGAGCATTTTGCAAACCCGCCGCTACGACGTGGTGTGCTCACATTATTACACCTTCGAAGACGACCTGAAATTGATCAAAAACACCCGTGGTGCGGATGAGCTTATTGGTTATCAGGATATGTTGAAAAGCAACTGGATTGGCAATCTCACCGGCATCTACAACCAGAGGCGCATCGGTAAGGTGTATCAGCAAAAAGTGGGCCATGAGGACTATTTGATGTGGCTGGCGGTGCTGCAGAAGGCGCGTAACGGCCTGGCCTACTGCATTCCCGAACCGCTGGCCTGTTACCGATTGTCTACCCATTCGCTGTCGGGCAACAAAATCCGCGCCGCGGACTGGCAATGGCGGATTTACCGTCAGCATTTGGGGCTGTCTTACCAGAAATCTTGCTATCTGTTCGCCACCTATCTGTTCAATGCCGTGGTGAAAAGGAAGTGACCATGAGGGGGATGTATCAGAGGGTGGCTCTGGGCTGTTGCGCCTTGTGGAGCGCTTCGGCTCTGGCGCAGAGCTGCCAACCCAATCTGTTGGCCAACCCCGGCTTTGAGCAGGGGCTCAGCGGCTGGCGCGCGCAGGGCGCACAGGGCGACGGCGATACGCACAGCGGCCGTGGCAGTCTGCGTTATGACAATGCAGATGCAGCGCAGTACCGTACCTTCAACCAGGCGCTGCAGGTTGTGCCCGGGCAGACGATCGATTTCGGCGTCTGGCTCAAGACCCGCGGCGTACGCGGGCAAAGCCGCGACGGCGGCGCCGGGGTTTATCTGCAAAGCTTTGATGCGCAGGGGCGCTTTCTGGAAGGCAGCTATCCGGCTGGCGTGACCGGCGACAGCGGTTGGCGGCAGGTGAACGCCAGCTATACCGTGCCGCCGCAGGCGGCGCGAATCACTTTTGGCGTTTACCTGCGTAAGGGGACCACCGGTACCGTCTGGTTTGACGACGCCTATGCGTGTACTCGAGCGCCTAAGCCGGCATTGTATCAGCTCGGCGCGTCGGCGCAGGGAAAGGTCGACACGCTGATAGTCACTGCGCAGCCGCAGCATTTGCAGGTCGATAGCGAATTGCTTAATGCCGAGGGGCAGGTTGTTCACCGTAGCCGCGACCGTTATCAAGTTGAAGGGCAGCGCCGTATCGAATACCCACTGCCGACCGGTCTGGCCCAGGGGGAGTACCGCCTGCGTCAGCAGGTCACCGGTCAGCAATCCCAGCCGGCACAGGGCAGCGAGCTGTCTTTTCGCGTTGGCCAGCCTGCGGCCAAAGTGGCGATCGACAGCAAAGGCTTTACCCTGCGCGATGGTCAACGGCTTTTCCCGTTGGGCATTTACGCCAACGTGGCTACCGATGAACATTTGGCGCGCATCGCCTCGGCGGGATTCAACACGGTGCTGAACTATGATTATGGGGAAAAGAAAGATCCTTACGCCTTTTTCCGCAACGCACGCAAGCGCGGGCTGCTGGTCATTTACTCCGTCAAAGATCAGTACCGCGGCAGCCGTTTCGCGCCGGCCGTGCGCGGTGGCGACTACGCGGCGATGACGGCCTGGTACGTGCAGCGCTTGCGCTCTCAGCCCAACCTGCTCGCCTGGTACATCAACGATGAACTGGGGCCGGAATATCTCGATAAGATCGAGGAAAAAAACCTGCAAATAAAGCGGCTTGACGGCGATCACCCCACCTTCCAGGTGTTGAACAAAACCGGGGAGTTGGACGCCTACTTTAACAGCAGCGACATTTTGGCGACCGACCCTTACCCGGTGGGGAACGATCGCGATCTGACGCGCACTACGCGTTATACCGAACTGACGGTGCAGGCCGCCCGCCAGGCACGCGGGGCCTGGGTGGTGATGCAAATCATGGATCACGCCGCTTATGACGCCCGCCGCAAGCCACATCCGCCGTCAGAGGCGGAAATCCGCAACCAGGCCTGGCAGGCGCTGATCGGCGGCGCTAAGGGGCTGTTGTTTTATTCTTATACCGATCTGTTTTACAAGCGTAAAACCGGCCGCTTCGACCAACGGGAGTTTGACGCCACCTGGCGTGGCGTGGCTGCCGTGTCGCAGCAAATTGCCGCTTTCACCCCTTATCTGCTGACGGGAAAATCGACGCCGCTGGCGGGAAGCGACCCGCAAATGCCGGCGCGGATGTTTATTCTGGGCGATCGCGCCTTGCTGCTGGTAGCCAACCCCTACTATCGAGAGGGAAGCACCCGCTTGCGCCTTCCGGCGGGCTGGCGGCAGCAGGGAGAGGGCACGGAGGTCAAGCTGGCGTTGCCCGCAGTGGGCACCGCGACGCTGTGGCTTCAACGCTGAAAGCGACGAGTTAGCATCACGCGGGAGGTTTCTCCCGCGTCCTACCCCCAAATACCCCACCTTGCCCCCCGCCCGTCAGTCTCTGTCATGAATTCCTGATTTATTCATTCAAATTCAATTAATTAAAGTTAAGTCTCGCACCTATACTTTGGTGGTATTTCATCCTCGACGCGCGCGTCGCCTCCCGCTTTCTCTTGATCGCAATCAATTTGCCGCCGGTTGGCCGTCAGTAGGCTGGCGGCAGATTGAGCATGTCTTCTTATAACGACAAGAGCCTTCAGGAGCATTCCGGATGAGCAAATTTTTAGACCGTTTCCGCTATTTCAAGCAGTTGGCGGAGCCTTTTTCTGGCGATCACGGCCAGACCTTGAACACCAACCGCGACTGGGAAGACGGCTACCGCAGCCGTTGGCAACACGACAAAGTGGTGCGTTCCACCCACGGCGTGAACTGTACCGGTTCCTGCAGTTGGAAGATCTACGTGAAGAATGGTCTGGTGACCTGGGAAACCCAGCAAACCGACTATCCGCGCACCCGTCCCGATCTGCCTAACCATGAACCGCGCGGCTGCCCGCGCGGCGCCAGCTACTCCTGGTACCTGTACAGCGCCAACCGGCTGAAATACCCGCTGATGCGCAAGCGTCTGCTCAAACTGTGGCGCGAAGCGAAAGCGCAGCACAGCGATCCGGTCGCGGCCTGGGGCTCTATCGTCGGCGATGCGGAAAAAGCCAAAAGCTACAAGGTGGCGCGCGGCCGCGGCGGTTTCGTCCGCTCCAGCTGGCAAGAGGTCAATGAACTGATCGCCGCCGCCAACGTCTATACCGCCAAAACCTTCGGCCCGGACCGCATTATCGGCTTCTCGCCGATCCCGGCGATGTCGATGGTGTCCTACGCCGCCGGCGCCCGCTACCTGTCGCTGATCGGCGGCGCCTGCCTGAGCTTCTACGATTGGTACTGCGATCTGCCGCCGGCCTCGCCGATGACCTGGGGCGAGCAGACCGACGTGCCGGAATCCGCCGACTGGTACAACTCCTCCTACATTATCGCCTGGGGCTCCAACGTGCCGCAGACGCGTACCCCGGACGCCCACTTCTTTACCGAAGTGCGTTACAAGGGCACCAAAACCGTGGCGGTGACGCCGGACTATGCCGAAGTCGCCAAGCTGTGCGACCACTGGCTGAATCCGAAGCAGGGCACCGACAGCGCGATGGCGCTGGCGATGGGCCACGTAATGCTGAAAGAGTTCCATCTCGACCGCGAAGTTGGCTACTTCCGCGACTATGTGCGCCGCTATACCGACATGCCGATGCTGGTGCTGCTGGAGCCGCGTGAAGGCGGCCACTACGCCGCCGGCCGCCTGCTGCGCGCCGCCGATCTGGTGGACGGATTGGGCCAGGAAAACAACCCTGAGTGGAAAACCGTCGCCATCGACAGCCACAGCGGCGATCTGGTGGCGCCGCAGGGTTCCATCGGTTTCCGCTGGGGCGAGAAGGGCAAGTGGAACCTGGAACAGCGCGAGGGCAAATCGCAACAGGAAGTCGAGCTGCAGCTCAGCCTGTTGGGCATGCATGACGACGTCGCCGAGGTGGGCTTCCCGTACTTCGGCGGCGCCGACAGCGAGCATTTCAACAGCGTGGCGCTGGACGAGATCCTGCTGCACAAGCTGCCGGTGAAACGCCTGCGGCTGGCGGACGGCAGCGAAGCGCTGGTGACCAGCGTGTATGACCTGACGCTGGCCAATTACGGCCTGGAACGCGGGCTGGACGACGCCAACTGCGCCGCCGACTATGACGAGGTCAAGGCCTACAGCCCGGCCTGGGCCGAACAGATCACCGGCGTGTCGCGCCACAACATCATCCGCATTGCCCGCGAGTTCGCGGAAAACGCCGAGAAGACCCACGGCCGTTCGATGATCATCGTCGGCGCCGGTGTCAACCACTGGTATCACATGGACATGACCTACCGCGGCCTGATCAATATGCTGATCTTCTGCGGTTGCGTCGGCCAGAGCGGCGGCGGCTGGGCGCACTACGTCGGCCAGGAAAAACTGCGGCCGCAAACCGGCTGGCTGCCGCTGGCGTTTGGCCTCGACTGGCAGCGCCCGCCGCGCCACATGAACAGCACCTCGTTCTTCTACAACCATTCCAGCCAATGGCGCTATGAAACTGTCGGCACCGACGAGCTGCTGTCGCCGCTGGCGGACAAGTCGCGCTTCGGCGGCAGCCTGATCGACTTCAACGTGCGCGCCGAGCGCATGGGCTGGCTGCCGTCGGCGCCGCAGTTGGGCACCAACCCGCTGCGCCTGGCGGAGCAGGCCCGCGCCGCCGGCCAGTCACCGGTCGAGTTCACCGTCGACGGCCTGAAAAACGGCACGCTGGGCTTCGCCGCCGAGCAGCCGGACAATCCGCAGAACTTCCCGCGCAACCTGTTCGTCTGGCGCTCCAACCTGCTGGGGTCTTCCGGCAAGGGCCATGAGTACATGCTCAAATACCTGTTGGGCACCGAAAACGGCATCCAGGGGAAAGATCTCGGCCAGCAGGGCGGCGTGAAGCCACAGGAAGTGGAATGGCGCGAGCAGGGCGGCGAAGGCAAGCTGGATCTGGTGGTGACGCTCGATTTCCGCATGTCGAGCACCTGCCTGTACTCCGACGTGGTGCTGCCGACCGCCACCTGGTACGAAAAAGACGATATGAACACCTCCGACATGCACCCGTTCATCCATCCGCTGTCGGCGGCGGTCGATCCGGCCTGGGATTCGAAGAGCGACTGGGAGATTTACAAGGGCATCGCCAAGGCCTTCTCCGAAGTGTGCGTCGGCCATCTGGGCCAGGAAACCGACGTGGTGACCTTGCCTATCCAGCACGACTCCGCCGCCGAACTGGCACAGCCTTACGGCGTGCAGGACTGGAAGAAAGGCGAATGCGATCTGATCCCCGGCAAAACCGCGCCGCACATCATCGCGGTGGAACGCGATTACCCGGCCACCTACGAGCGCTTCACCTCGCTGGGGCCGCTGCTGGACAAACTGGGCAACGGCGGCAAGGGCATCAGCTGGAACACCCAAACCGAGGTCGACTTCCTCAAGCAGCTTAACTACGTCAAGGCCGACGGCCCGGCGGTAGGGCGGCCGAAGATCGAGAGCGCGATTGACGCGGCGGAAGTGATCCTGTCGCTGGCGCCGGAAACCAACGGCCAGGTGGCGGTAAAAGCCTGGGAGGCCCTGAGCAACGTCACCGGCCGCGATCACCGGCATCTGGCGCTGAACAAGGAAGACGAGAAAATTCGCTTCCGCGACATTCAGGCGCAGCCGCGCAAAATTATCTCCAGCCCGACCTGGTCCGGTCTGGAGGATGAACATGTTTCCTATAACGCCTGCTACACCAACGTGCACGAGTTGATCCCGTGGCGCACCCTCAGCGGCCGTCAACAGCTGTATCAGGACCATGAGTGGATGCGCGCCTTCGGTGAAAGCCTGCTGGTATACCGGCCGCCGATCGACACCCGTGCCGCGCAGCCGCTGCTGAACAGCAAGCCGAACGGCAACAAGGAGAAGGCGCTGAACTTCCTGACGCCGCACCAGAAGTGGGGCATTCACTCCACCTACAGCGACAACCTGTTGATGCTGACGCTGTCGCGCGGCGGCCCGATCGTCTGGCTGAGCGAAGACGACGCCAAAGATCTGGGCATCGCGGACAACGACTGGATCGAGGCCTTCAACGCCAACGGCGCGCTGACGGCGCGCGCGGTGGTCAGCCAGCGTATCCCGGCCGGCATGACCATGATGTACCACGCGCAGGAGCGCATCGTGAACCTGCCGGGCTCGGAGATCACCAGCCAACGCGGCGGCATCCACAACTCGGTGACCCGCGCCTGTCCGAAGCCGACCCACATGATCGGCGGCTATGCGCAGTTGGCCTACGGCTTCAACTACTACGGCACCGTCGGCTCCAACCGCGACGAGTTCGTGGTGGTGCGCAAGATGAACCGCATTGATTGGTTGGACGACGAAGGCAACGACTACGCGCAGGGCAGTCAGCAGGAGAACAGCAAATGAAAATTCGTTCGCAAGTCGGCATGGTGTTGAATCTGGACAAGTGCATCGGTTGCCACACCTGTTCGGTCACCTGCAAAAACGTCTGGACCAGCCGTGAAGGTATGGAATACGCCTGGTTCAACAACGTGGAAAGCAAGCCTGGCGTCGGGTATCCGCACGCCTGGGAAGATCAGGAAAAATGGAAGGGCGGCTGGATCCGCAAAATCAACGGCAAGCTGGAGCCGCGCATGGGCAGCCGCGTCGGCGTGTTGGCGAAAATCTTCGCCAACCCGGACGTGCCGGCGCTGGACGACTACTACGAGCCGTTCGATTACGACTACCAGCATCTGCACACCGCCAAACAGGGCAAGCACCAGCCGGTGGCCCGCCCGCGCTCGCTGATTACCGGCCAGCGCATGAACAAGATCGAAAGCGGCCCGAACTGGGAGGAGATCCTCGGCGGGGAATTCGAAAAACGCTCGCAGGACAAGAACTTCGATAACCTGCAGAAGGCGATGTACGGCCAGTTCGAAAACACCTTCATGATGTACCTGCCGCGCCTGTGCGAGCACTGCCTCAACCCGGCCTGCGTCGCCACCTGCCCGAGCGGGGCGATCTACAAACGCGGCGAAGATGGCATCGTGCTGATCGACCAGGACAAGTGCCGCGGCTGGCGCATGTGCCTGACCGGCTGCCCGTACAAGAAAATCTATTTCAACTGGAAAAGCGGCAAGTCCGAGAAGTGCATCTTCTGTTACCCGCGTATCGAAGCCGGGCAGCCGACGGTCTGTTCGGAGACCTGCGTGGGCCGCATCCGCTATCTCGGCGTGCTGCTGTACGACGCCGATCGCATCGAGCAGGCGGCGGCGGTGGAGAACGACAAAGATCTGTATCAGAGCCAGCTCGATATCTTCCTCGATCCGCATGATCCTAAGGTGATTGCTCAGGCGCTGGCGGACGGCGTGCCGCAGGGCGTCATTGAAGCCGCCCAGCAGTCGCCGGTGTACAAAATGGCGATGGACTGGAAGCTGGCGCTGCCGCTGCACCCGGAATACCGCACGCTGCCGATGGTGTGGTACGTGCCGCCGTTGTCGCCGATTCAGTCCGCCGCCGACGCCGGCGAGCTGGCGCACAACGGCGTATTGCCGGACGTCGAGAGCCTGCGCATTCCGGTGCAGTATCTGGCGAATCTGCTGACCGCCGGCGATACCGAACCGGTACTGCTGGCGCTGAAGCGCATGCTGGCGATGCGCCACTACAAACGGGCGGAAACCGTCGACGGCGTGGTGGACACCAGCGCGCTGGAGCAGGTTGGCCTGAGCGAAGCGCAGGCGCAGGAGATGTATCGCTACCTGGCGATCGCCAACTATGAAGATCGCTTTGTGGTGCCGTCGAGCCACCGCGAACTGGCGCGCGAAGCCTTCCCGGAAAGCAAGGGGTGCGGCTTCAGCTTCGGCGACGGCTGCCACGGCAGCGATGGCAAGTTCAATCTGTTCAACAGCCGCCGTATCGACGCCATCGACGTGACCGCGAAAACCGCGCGGCCGGAGGATGCCTCATGATCAGCCTGAAAGTGATCGCCCGCCTGCTGGATTATCCGGAGCAGGTGCTGTTTGACCATCAGCAGGCGCTGATCGAAGCGCTGGAGCCGGCCAGCGAGCTGGATCTGCACCACAGCGCGCAGCTGATTCTGTTTATCCGCCGCCTGTGCGCGCGCCCGTTGCTGGATGCTCAGGCTGACTATTGCGAGCTGTTCGATCGCGGCCGCGCCACCTCGCTGCTGCTGTTTGAGCACGTGCACGGTGAGTCGCGCGATCGCGGCCAGGCGATGGTTGACCTGATGGCGCAGTACCGCACCGCCGGGCTGGAGATCGACAGCCGCGAGCTGCCGGACTTCCTGCCGCTGTACCTGGAGTATTTGGCCAGCCGCAGCGCGGCGCAGGCGCGGGAAGGGCTGCAGGACATCGCGCCGATCCTGGCGCTGCTGGGCGCGCGCTTGCAACAGCGTGAAAGCCCGTACGCGGTGCTGTTCGATCTGCTGCTGGCGCTGTCCGGCAGCGAGGTGCAGGCCCAGGCGCTGGAGACCCAGGTGGCGCAAGAGGCGCGCGACGATACGCCGCAGGCGCTGGATGCGGTGTGGGAAGAGGAGCAGGTCAAGTTTCTCGGCGAACAGGGCTGCGCCTCCGCCCAGCAGACGGCGCACCAGCGGCGCTTCGCCGGCGCGGTGGCGCTACAGTATCTGGATCTGACGGATGCGTTAACCGGAACCAAAGGACGCTAATCATGCAATTTTTGAATCAGTTCTTCTTCGATATCTACCCTTATCTGGCCGGCGCGGTATTCCTGATCGGCAGCTGGTTGCGTTATGACTACGGTCAGTACAGCTGGCGCGCCGGCTCCAGCCAGATGCTGGATAAAAAGGGTATGCGGCTGGCGTCCAACCTGTTCCACATCGGGATTATCGGCATCTTCGCGGGCCACTTCCTCGGCATGCTGACGCCGCACTGGATGTATGAGGCCTTCCTGCCGATCGACGTGAAGCAGAAGCTGGCGATGATCGCCGGCGGCGCCTGCGGCCTGATGACGCTGATCGGCGGCGCGCTGTTGCTGAAGCGCCGGTTGACCAACCCACGGGTGCGCGCCACCAGCAGCTTCGCCGACATCATGATCCTGACGTTGCTGGTGGTGCAGGTGTGTCTGGGGCTGCTGACCATTCCGTTCTCCGCCCAGCATATGGACGGCAGCGAAATGATGAAGCTGGTGGCCTGGGCGCAGGCGGTAGTGACCTTCCACGCCGGCGCCTCTGCGCACCTGGAAGGGGTGGCGATTATCTTCAAACTGCACATGGTGCTGGGCATGACGCTGTTCGTGCTGTTCCCGTTCTGCCGCCTGGTGCATATCTGGAGTGCGCCGGTAGAGTACCTGACCCGCCGTTATCAGCTGGTGCGCAACCGCCGCTGAGCCTGACCCCGCCGCCGCCGATCGCCAGCGGCGGCGCTATTCCGATAATTCCCCCGCCGTCTGCCCATTCTCGCCGCCTTGTCGTAAACTAATTATCTCAGTCATGTTACGCTTATGCTTCCGCCGACGGACGTCGGCCCGTGGTAGCCGATAACAAGAGATACCGCCTTGATGAAAGGCATTTTGGGACATAAAAACCGGGGATGATCCGCGTGGCCTTCGTGCCGTGCGGGAGAATCGCTTTATGGATAGTCAGGTTAATCAATAACAATAATGACCACACAATGTCGCTCACCCGAGCTGTTGCCTCTGAAAATCATTGCCACCGGGGCCGCGTTGCCGCCCAACCGCGTGGCGTCTTCTACGCTTGACGCTCGCCTGGGGAAACCGGCCGGCTACGTTGAAAAACGCTCGGGCATCGTTTGCCGCTATCACGCCGCCGACGATGCCAGCCAGGCCGAACTCGCTGCCGCTGCGCTGCAAGATGCGCTGGCTCGCCACGCCATCCCGGCAGCTTCCATTGACCTGCTGATCTCCGCCTCGGCGATATCGGTGCAGGCGCTGCCATGCACCGCCGCGCACATTCTCAAGGTGGCGGGGCTGGCGGCGGGCACGCCGGGCTTCGACATCAACAGCAGCTGCGTCAGCTTTATCTCTGCGCTGCAGGTAGCGGCGGGGCTGTTGAACGCCGGGACGTATCGGCGTATCGCCATCGTTTCGGCGGATCTCGCTTCACGTGGCATCGACTGGCAGCACGAAGAGTCGTCGCTGATTTTCGGCGATGGTGCCGCCTGTGCCATTGTGGAGCGCGGCACAGGCGCTAGCGGCATCCTCGCCAGCCTGGTGGAAACCTATCCCGCCGGGAGCGAACTGTGCGAGATCCGCGCCGGCGGTACGCGTCGTAACCCGCGCGCCGGCATGTGTGAGCAAGACTTCCTGTTTCATATGCAGGGCAAGCCGCTGTTCCGTCAGGCGTCGGCGCTGATTGAGGGCTACCTCGACCGGCTGCTGAACGCCAGCGGCCTGACCCTGGCCCAGATCGCCACCGTGGTGCCGCATCAGGCCAGCCATCTGTCGCTCGAACATATGCGCAAGCGGCTGCACGTCTCCAGCGAGGCGCTGGTCGACATCTACCGCCATCATGGCAATCAGGTGGCGGCGTCCATCCCGACGGCGCTGCATGCCGCTGCGACCACCGGGCGCTTCAATCCCGGTCAGCCGGTGATGCTGATCGGCACCGCCGCCGGGCTGGCGCTGGCCGGCATGGTGTTGCTGCCATGAGGGTGCTGGTCACCGGGGCGACCAGCGGGCTGGGACGCAACGCGGCGCAGTGGTTGCTGGAGGCCGGACATCAGGTGCGCACCACCGGCCGCGATGAGCGGGCCGGCGCAACGCTGCGCCGGCTGGGCGCCGAGTTTTGCGCGCTCGATCTGGCGCAGGCCACGCCGCAGCAGTGCCGGGAGCTGGTGACCGACTGCGAGTGGGTGTGGCACTGTGCGGCCAAGTCTTCGCCCTGGGGCAGCAAGGCGGAATTTCACCGCATCAACGCCGCGGCGACGGAGAAGCTGGCGGAGGCGGCGGGGCGCTGCGGCGTGCGGCGCTTCGTGCATATCTCCACGCCGGCAATCTACTTCGATTTTCAGCCGCATTACGATCTTGACGAGGGTTACCGCGCCCGGCGCTTCGCCAATCACTATGCCGCCAGCAAGTATGCGGCCGAACAGCGCCTGTTGGCGCAGGCGAAGATCTATCCGCAAACCACCTACATTATGCTGCGGCCGCGCGGCCTGTTTGGCCCGCACGATCGGGTGATCGTGCCGCGGCTGTTGCAGCAGCTCGAACGCGATCGCGGCGTATTGCGATTGCCCGGCGGCGGACAGGCATTGCTGGATCTGACCTTTGCCCCCAATGTGGTGCACGCCATGGAGCTGGCCAGCCGGCAGCGCGGATTGCCGTCCGGCGCCGTGTACAACATCACCAATCACCAACCGCAGCGGCTGGCGGACATGCTGGATGCGCTGCTGCGTCAGGCGCTGGGGCTGAGTTACCGGCTGCAGGCCGTGCCCTATCCGCTGCTGCATTCGCTGGCCGGCGGCATGGAGCTGTGGGCAAGCCTGAGCGGCAAGGAACCGATGCTGACGCGCTACAGCGTGGCGGCGGTGCACTTCGACATGACCCTGAGCCAGACCCGCGCGATCGAAGAACTGGGCTATCGGCCGCGTTACTCGATGGAAGAGGGGATCCGCCTGACCGGCGAGTGGCTGCGGCAGCAAGGAGGCGGACAACATGGCTAAAGTCACCGTTTTTGAAGTGGGCTATTGCACGCATATCGGCTGCATGGCGCTGCGCGGTGCCGGGTTCCGGGTGTGCAAATTCCCGGCGCGCGCCTATCTGCTGGAGGTAGGGGAGCGCCGCTGGCTGTGGGATACCGGCTACGCGCATTATTTTCAGCAGCACACGCAGTCGGGGCTGTTCAGCCTTTACCGCCGCATGACGCCGGTCTATTTCGATCCCGCCGAGTCGTTGGCGCACCAGCTGCGCGAAGCCGGTTACACCGAAGGTGACATCCAGGCGCTGATCGTCTCGCATTTTCACGCGGATCACATCGCCGGGCTGCAGGATTTCAGCCAACTCGACTTTATTTGCTCTGGCGAAGGCTGGCAGCAAACCCGTGGGCTGCGCGGTTTTGCGGCGCTGAAGCGCGCCTTTATTCCCGGCCTGATCCCGGCGGACTTCGAGAGCCGCCTGCAGTTTATGGAGGCTTTTCCCTCGGTGGCGTTGCCCGCGCTGCTGGCGCCGTTCGATCGCGGTTACGTGCTGCCGGGCAGCGAAGGGCAGATCGTGCTGGTGCCGCTGCCGGGGCATGCGGCCGGCCATATCGGCGCCTTTATCCTCACCGATGCCGGTTGGACACTGCTGGCCAGCGACGCCGCCTGGTCGCCGCAGAGCTACCAGACGCTGCGCGGGCCTTCGCGCCTGGCCAATCTGGTGATGGACGACGCGGCGGCGTACACCCGCACGCTGGAGCGGCTCAACCAGTTGTGGGCGGGCGGCCAGGTCAACATTTTGCTGTGTCATGAGGGGGACCTGTGATCCCCTTCATGACCCTTTGGCACTATTTTCGCGCCCGACGCCTGCGCTTTGGCGATCGTGCGGCGCTGGAGGCGTATCAGGCCCGGCAGCTCACGGGCTTTGCCCGCCGGGTGCTGAGCAAGAGCCCCTATTTTCAGTGTTTCAGCCGCCGGCCGTTCGCCGAATGGCCGCAGATGGACAAGGCGCTGATGATGGCGCAGTTCGACCGGATGAATACCGCCGGGCTGCAGCGCGATGCGGTGCTGGCCTGCGCGCAGCGCAGCGAGGCGGATCGCGATTTCACGCCGAAGATCGGGCGCTACAGCGTCGGATTGTCGTCCGGCACCTCCGGGCAGCGCGGCGTGTTTGTCGTCAGCCCGCGCGAACAGCAGGTGTGGGCCGGCGGCATGCTGGCGAAAATGCTGCCGGACGGGCTGTTGGCCGGCGAGCGCGTTGCGCTGTTTCTGCGGGCGGACAATAACCTCTATCACAGCGTGAACAACCGTTGGCTGAGCCTGGCGTTTTACGATCTGCTCGCGCCGTTCAATGCGCATCTGCCCGCCTTGGAACGGCAGGCGCCCAGCATCATCGTGGCGCCGGCGCAGGTGCTGCGCGCCCTGGCGCTGGCGGTGCTGGCCGGGCAGGTGACGCTGCCGGTCAAAAAAGCGATCTCGGTCGCCGAGGTGTTGGAAGAGCAGGATCGCCGCCTGCTGCTGCAGGTGTTTCCGGCGGTTGGCGAAGTGTATCAGGCCACCGAGGGGTTCCTGGCCGCCACCTGCGCGCACGGCACGCTACATCTGAACGAAGAGTTTTTGCATATCGAACCGCAGTGGATCGACGAACTGCGCTTCACGCCGCTGATCACCGACTTTACCCGCAGTACGCAGCCGATCGTGCGCTATCGGCTGGATGATGTATTGGTGCTGCGCCAGGAACCCTGCCCATGCGGGCAATCGACGCGGGCGATTGCGCGTATCGAAGGGCGGCGCGACGATCAGCTGATGTTACCCGATGCGCAGCGGCAACCGCAGGCGGTGTTCGCCGATGCCTGCAGCCGGACGATCGCCAATGCGTTGCCGCTGACCAGCGATTACCGCCTGATCCAGCGCGGCGAGCAGCGGCTGGAGCTGATTGCCGATTGCAGCCAAGCGGAATTGGCGCACTGCCAGGCGCAGCTGATCGCACTGTTCGCCCGTCAGGGCATCGCCACCGAGCGGCTCGAATGGCGGCTGACGACGCAGGCGGTGCTGCCGCAGTTCGATCGCAAGCGGCGGCGCATCGTGCGCCAGGCGGAGGAAGCATGAAAAATACGCTGTTCAGGCTAGGGCACATGTTGCTCGGCTGGGGGACGGTCGGGGTCGTGTATAGCCTGACCGATCGCCTGCAGGGGGCGGGAACCCTGTTGCCGCCGTCGGCGCTTGATCGGGCGATCCCGTTCAACCCGACGGCCATCTGGCTCTACCTGTCGTTCTTCCTCATCGTCCCGGCTGGCTATTTGCTGGCGCCGCTGCGGCGAATCAAATGGCTGACGCTGGCGATGCAGCTGACGGCGCTGGGCGCCGGAGCGGTTTACCTGCTGTGGCCGACCACCATGGCCTATCCGCAGAACGATGGCGTTGGGATCAGCGCGCAGCTGCTGGCGGCGTTAACGCAGGTGGATTCGGCGCAGAACTGCCTGCCGTCGTTGCACATGGCGCTGACGGTGCTGGCGGTGTGGGCGCTGAGCGACGGCGAGCGCAAAATGCGGACGGCGCTGTGGATGCTGTGGGGCGTGGCGATCGCGTTCTCCATTCTGCAGCTGCGCCGTCACTTGTTTGTCGATTTGGCAGGTGGCGCCTTGCTGGCGCTATGCGCCGGTGGGCTGGCGCTGCGTATAAAGGCCCTGCGCAGGCGCGTGGTTAAAGGAGAAATGGGATGAGCGATCTGGCGTTGCCGATAGTGTTCATGCTGTTCATCGTGGTGGCCGAGGCGGTGGCGCTGCAGTGGGGGCGCCGTGAGCCGGTCAACTGGCACGATCTGGTGTTCAACCTGAACTCCGGCCATATCATGCTGTGGCTGTTCCGCGGGCTGGAGATCACCTGCTACGGCTACGTGGCCGCGCATTTCAGCCTGGGGCTGCTGGACGCCTGGCCGCCGCTGCTGATGTGGCTGTTCGCCCTGCTGGCGTGGGACTTCGGTTTCTACTGGCTGCATCGCCTGCACCACCGCTTCCGCGTGCTGTGGGCGGTACACGTGGTGCACCACCAGGGGGAGCACTTCAACCTGTCGCTGGGGGTGCGCAACTCCTGGTATTCGTCGCTGACGTCGATCCCGTTCTTTTTGCTGCTGGCGCTGGCGGGCGTGCCGCTGTCGGTGTTCGTCGCGGTGTCGATTTTTCACTACAGCATTCAGCTGTTTAACCACAATGCGCTGACGCCGAAGCTGGGCGTGCTGGAAAAAATCCTGGTCACGCCAGCGCACCACCGGGTGCACCACATCAAGGACATGGCGTATTCCAATAAGAACTTCGGCGGCAGCTTTATCTTTTGGGACAAGCTGTTCGGCACCTTCTGCCCGGCGTTGCCGACCACGCCGTTCAGCTATGGCGTCAGCGGTGACAGGCCGTCTGCCAACCCGTTCTGGGCGAGTAATCTGCCGTTCCTGCGCTATTTGCGTCTGACATGGCGCCCGGCGCCGGGCCGACCACGCGACCGCCGTTCGGCACTCAGCGTATTCAGCGGCGCCATGCTGTTGTTCACGCTGGTGGTCGGCTACGTCTACCAATACGGCTATGGTTACGGCGACATCAGCTGGCCGCAAATGGCGCTGCTGGTGCTGCTGGCGTTGGGATCGGTAGCGCTGGGCGGCATGACGGAAGGGCGACCGTGGGCGAGCGCCGTCTGGCTGCTGATCGCGCTGGGCATGCCGCTGCTGTTTATCGGCTATCTTGGCTGGCCACAGCGCTATTGGCATATCACCATGGCCGCCGTGGCGCTGCATGCCCTGTGCATCGCGCTGGGCTGGGGGCGAGTGGCCGCATCGGCCGCCGTGGAGGAACCGCATGGCTGAGTCATTGCCGCCGCTGCGTTTTCCCGCCGATGGCGAGCAGGCGTTTCATCGCGATCTCAAGCGCGCGGCGCACGCCTGCCTGGCGGGCGATCATCGCTATGCCGATGCCGCGCGGCTGGTCAAGGCCGCGCTGTTGTTGGTGTTGTGCGCCGGGTTTTACGCGCTCAGCCTGATGCAGCATCAGCCATGGGCGTTTTTCCTTTGCTATTTCCTGTTCGTGACCATGGGTATGCTGCTCAACGTCAACGTCAACCACGATGCTTCGCATAACGCCTTCCTGCGTGCGCCCTGGGCCAATCGCCTGGTGGGGCGGGTGGTGACGCTGCCGCTGGGCGTCGATCCGGACTATTGGCGTACGCGGCACGTGGATTACCACCACGTTTACGCCAACGTGGAGCATTACGATCTGGACACCGAAGAGAACGGCTTTTTCCGCCAGACGCCTTTCCAGCGCTGGCGGCCCCATATGCGCTATCAGCATCTGTACTGGCCGCTGATCGCCGCGCTCTCCTTGCCCTATATCGCCTGGATTTTCGATTGGTCCGATCGGCTCGATAAAACGCCGCTGCGGGAAAAACGCGTGCTGGCGGGGCGCGGCGGTTGGACGCTGTTCGTGCTGTGCAAGCTCGCGCATCTGGCGCTGGTGCTGGTGGTGCCGCTGATCGTGGGCCACTTGCACGGCATCGGCTGGGGCTGGGTGTTGCTGGCTTACGCGCTCAGCCAGATGTGCGCCTCGCTGCTGGTGGTGTTCTTGCTGCTGGGCACCCATTGGGCGCAGGCCGAGTTTTACCCGGCGCCGACGGGCGACAGCATGCCGCAAGGCTGGTATCGGCACAATTTCGCCACCGCCTGCGACTGGCAGCCCGAACCGCGCTGGCTGGAGCATCTGACCGGCGGGCTGAACTATCACCTGACCCATCACCTGTTTCCCGGTTGGAATCACCGCCACTATCCGGCGCTGGCCGCCGCGGTGGCGGAAGTGGCACAGCGGCACGGCATGGCGTACCGCTGCATCGGCTATCGCGAACTGCTGGCGCAGCAACAGCGCTTCTTGCGGCGGATGGGGCAGCCATGAAACCGCTGCGTCCGTTAGCCTATCGGCGCGACGACAACGGGTTGCACCGCGCGCTGATGCAGGCCGCCCAGCATTATCTGGCGGCCAACGGCGATCACCGTTTCGCCGACGGCGGCATGCTGGCGAAGGTCGCGCTGCTGCTGGCGCTGTGCGGCCTGTGTTACGGGTTGAGCCTGCAGCAGCAAAACGGCTGGGCGTTTTTCGCCTGCTATTTCGGTTTTATCTTTATCGGCATGTTCCTGACGGTGAACGTGGTGCACGATGCTTCGCACAACGCGTTTTTCCGTCGGCCCTGGGCCAACCGTTGGCTGAACGCCCTGGTGAGCGTGCCGCTGGGACTGGACCCCGACTGCTGGCGCGTGCGGCACGTGCTGTTCCACCATGCCCATAACAATATCGAACATTACGATCCCGACATCGACGCCAACGGCGTGCTGCGGCAAACGCCGTTCCAGCGCTGGCGCCCCTTTATGCGCGCGCAGCGTTACTATTGGCCGCTGGTGGCGGCGCTGACGTTCCCGTACTACATCTGGTTGTTCGATTGGCTGGACAGGGCGGGCCGCACCCGCGTGGCGGCGCGCATGGCGCAGCAGGGCGTGCGTGGCTGGTGCGGGTTTCTGGCGGGTAAGGCGGCACACCTGCTGCTGGCGCTGGCGATCCCATGCTGGCTGTTGCCGCCGGCTATCGGCATCGGGCAAATTCTGCTGGTCTATTTGCTGAGCCAAATGCTTTCTTCCTTGCTGTTCGTGATGTTGATCATCGGCACCCACTGGGCCAAGGCCAACTTTTATCAGGCGCCAGCGCAGGGCACGATGCCGCACGGCTGGTATCACCACGTGTTCGCCACCACCTTCGACTGGCTGACCCGGCCGCGTTGGCTGGGGTACTGGCTCGGCGGGGCGAACCTGCATTTGACGCATCATCTGTTCCCGCACTGGAGCCACCGCCATTACCCGGCGCTGAGCCGCATCATCGGCGAGGTGGCGCCGCGTTTCGGCATCGACTACCGCCTGCTGGAACTGGAGGAGCTGTTGCGTCTGCAGCAACGCTTCCTCAGCGCGATGGGCCGCAAGCCGCACTAGCGTTGCATGCGGATTGTGCGAGGCGTTACGCAGTTCACTAATTGAACGATATTTGCCCTTCCAGTAGACTTTCCCTCTGTGAATCAACGGCCACAGGAGGTGGACTATGCGCAGCTTGCCGATTCGGTTATCGAACAAAATTGATGATGATCTGAACGATATCGCCCGGCGTCACGGGATGGAAAAAACCGAGGTAATCAAAATGGCGTTTGCACTGATTACCCTTGCCGATAAGTACTGGATGAAACAGGATGGTACTTCTCTTGGCATTGTACGGGAGAAGGGTGAACAGCTTGAAGCGGTGGGGCGGGTCGTGGAGATCTTCCCATGAACATCGAAAGCCGTAATCTGCGCGATGAGGCCAGCCAGGTTTATCTGGAGCAGGTCTTGGTCTTCGACGAAATGGAGCGGCTGCGCCTGGCACGCCAGGTGCTGTGCGGGATATTCGCCGTCAGCGTGGGCGTATTCGCCGCCCACGCGTATTGGGAGAAAAACGAAGCGCTGAATCAGGTGTTCGAGCTGGTGAAGATCGGCGCCTTGCCGCTGGTCACGCTGGTGGTCTCTTTTTACTTTCCCAACAGCGCGTCCAGATAAGGCGCCACGTCAATGCGACTTCATGCCCGCCGCGGTCATCAGCAGGCGGAACAGTGAGGCAACCACGAATAACCCCAGCACGCTGGCGCTCCAGATGATCACCAGCCAACCGATGCGTTTCCACCAGGGCGCCGGAGCGGCGGTTGCCGTTTTATCTTGCATAGCGTCCTCCCTTCTCAATGATAGCCGTGTTCATGGCTGATCTTGCCGCGGAACACGTAGTAGCTCCAGAAGGTGTAGACCAGAATGATTGGGATGATGAACAGCGCGCCCACCAGCATAAAGCCGAGGCTCTGCGGTGGTGCTGCGGCGTCCCACAGGCTGATGGCCGGCGGGATCAGGTGCGGCCAGATGCTGATGCCAAGTCCGCTCAGGCCGAGGAACACCAGCAGCAGCGTCAGCATAAACGGCGAGTAGTGCGCGCCGCGTTTCACTCCGCGTTGAATTCCCCAGGCGCTGAGCAGCACCAGCAGCGGTACCGGCAGCAGCCAGAACAGGTTAGGCAGCGTAAACCAGCGGGCGGCGATTTCCGGATGGGCGATCGGCGTCCAGACACTGACCGCAGCCAGCACCAGCAACAGGATGGCCAGCAGCGGCGTCGCCAGGTGATACATGCGTGCCTGCAGTTCACCGGCGGTTTTCATCACCAGCCAGGTACAGCCGAGCAGGGCATAGGTCACCACCAGCCCCAGCCCGCAGAACAGCGCGAACGGCGTTAGCCAGTCCAGCGCGCCGCCGGCGTAGGTGCGGCCTTCTACCGGGAAGCCGTTGATCACGGCGCCCACCACCACACCCTGGCTGAAGGTGGCGAACAGTGAGCCCCAAATAAACGCCTTGTCCCAGATATGGCG
This sequence comes from Serratia sp. PL7, assembly GCF_945957435.1. NCBI lineage: Bacteria > Pseudomonadati > Pseudomonadota > Gammaproteobacteria > Enterobacterales > Yersiniaceae > Serratia > Serratia sp. PL7. The sequence goes on from NZ_CAMFLB010000001.1 coordinate 769,802, forward strand.
CTTCTCCGGCGTCGCCTTGAAGCGAAACTCGAAGGCCACGCCGCGGAAAATCAGCCCGATCAGCATCAGCGTCAGCGGGATCGCCAGCGCGTCGAGGATGACCGAATAGGCCAGCGGGAAGGCGCCGAACAGTGCGGCGCCGCCCAGCACCAGCCAGGTCTCATTGCCGTCCCACACCGGGGCGACGGTGTTCATCATCAGATCGCGGTCGCCGCTCTCTTTCACCCACGGAAACAGGATGCCGATGCCCAGGTCGAAACCGTCCATCACCACGTACATCATGGTGCTGAACACGATGATGACAAACCAAATCAGCGGAAGATCGATACCCATGTTCAGCTCCTGTCGTCCAGAGTGTCGTTGACCGCGGACAGCGGACGCGCCGGCCGGCCCTCGGTATTGTCTTCTTGGTGTCCATGCGGCTGCGGCCCTTTGCGGATCAGGCGCATCATGTAGGAGTAGCCCACGCCGAATACCGAGCAATAGACAATGATAAACGCCAGCAGGCTGATGCTCATGTGCAGGTCGCCGTGCGCGGAGACCGCATCCTTGGTGCGCAGCAGGCCGTACACCACCCACGGTTGGCGGCCGATCTCGGTGGTGAACCAGCCCGCCAGCAGCGCCAGCAGCCCGGAAGGGCCCATCCACAGAATGAAGTACAGGAACGGACGCGACTGATACAGCCCGCCGCGCCAGCGCAGCCACAGGCTCCACACCCCGGCCAGAATCATCAGCATGCCCAGCCCGACCATGATGCGGAACGACCAGAACACCACGGTGGAGTTGGGGCGATCTTCCGGCGGGAAGGATTTGAGCGCCGGTACCTGTTCGGTCAGGCTGTGCGTCAGGATTAGGCTGCCGAGGTAAGGCACCTCCAGCTTGAAGCGGGTTTCTTCGCGCTGCATGTCCGGCCAACCGACCAGGATCAGCGGCGTGGCTTCGCCCGGCGGATTTTCCCAGTGGCCTTCGATGGCGGCGATCTTCGCCGGCTGGTGTTTCAGCGTATTCAGGCCGTGCGCATCGCCGATCATCGCCTGCACCGGCGCGACGATCAGCGCCATCCACATCGCCATCGACAGCATTTTGCGCATCGCCGGGGTATCGCGGCCGCGCAGCAGATGCCAGGCGGCGGAGGCGCCGACGAAGAACGCCGAGGAGAGGAAGGCGGCGGTGGACATGTGCAGCAGGCGGTACGGGAAGGACGGGTTGAAGATCACCTTCAGCCAGTCGACCGGGACCACCTGGCCGTTGATGATTTCATGCCCCTGCGGGGTCTGCATCCAGCTGTTGGAGGCCAGGATCCAGAAGGTGGAGATCAGTGTGCCGAGCGCGACCATGCAGGTGGCGAAGAAGTGCAGCCCTGGGCCGACGCGGTTCCAGCCGAACAACATCACGCCGAGGAAACCGGCTTCGAGGAAGAAGGCGGTCAGCACTTCATAAGTCAGCAGCGGCCCGGTAATGCTGCCGGCGAACTCGGAGAAGAAGCTCCAGTTGGTGCCGAACTGATAGGCCATCACCAGCCCGGACACCACGCCCATGCCGAAGTTAACGGCGAAAATCTTTGACCAGAAATGGTAAAGCTCACGGTAGGCTTCATTGTGCGTTTTCAACCATAACCCTTCCAGCACCGCCAGATAACTGGCTAAACCGATGGTGATGGCGGGGAAGATGATATGGAAAGACACGGTGAAGGCGAACTGTATTCTGGCGAGTTCCAGTGCATCAAGACCCAGCATGGCGCCTCCTAGGGTTGAACATAAATTAACCTCTTGAGTATAGCTGTCATTTTTATGTGAAAAGCTTGGCGTTAAGTTAATCACGAAGTACAGTGACTATAATAGTGACAGTTATTTTACTTTTTCATATAACAGTTAATGGTTATGACCCGATACGAGCAGCTTGCGCAGCAGATTAGAGAACAGATCCAGAACCGGGTGTGGCGGGCGGGCGACAAGCTGCCTTCGCTGCGCGAGAGCGGCAAACGCGCCGGATTAAGCCTGATGACGGTGGTGCAGTCTTACCAACTGCTGGAGAGCCAGGGGTGGATCGTCGCCCGCCCGCAGTCGGGCTACTATGTGGCGGCGCGTCCGCAGCCGCTGCCTCAGCCTTCGCGCGGCGAGAAACTGTTGCTGAGCGAGCAGGTGGACATCAACGCCTTTATTTTTGACGTGCTGCAGGCCTGCAAGGATCCGGACATCGTGCCTTTCGGTTCGGCCTTTCCCGACGCCACGCTGTTCGCCCAGCCGAAGCTGGCGCGGGCGCTGAGCAGCGTAGCGCGCAAGTTCACGCCGCACAGTTCGCTGGCCAACCTGCCGCCGGGCAACGACGCGCTGCGGCGGCACATTGCCCAACGCTATGCGCTGAGCGGCATGCAGGTTGCCCCGGACGAAATCGTCATCACCGCCGGGGCGATGGAGTCGCTCAGCCTCAGCCTGCAGGCGGTGACCCAGCCGGGCGACTATGTGGCGATCGAATCGCCGGCGTTTTACGGCGCGCTGCAGGCGCTGGAACGGCTGCGGTTAAAGGCGGTGGCGATCGCCACGCATCCGCAGGACGGTATCGATCTGGACGCGTTGCAGCAGGCGGTGGAACAGTATCCGATCAAGGCCTGCTGGCTAATGACCCACTTCCAAAATCCGCAGGGCGCCACCCTGCCGGAGGCCAACAAGCAGCGCCTGGTGGAGCTGCTGCGCGAACGGCAGATTTCGCTGATCGAAGACGATGTCTACGGTGAGCTGTACTTCAGCGCCGAACGGCCGCTGCCGGCCAAGGCGCTCGACAGCGGCGGCCAGATCTTGCACTGCTCGTCGTTTTCCAAATGCCTGGCGCCGGGCTTTCGCGTCGGCTGGGTGGCGGCGGGGCGTTATGCGCAGCAGATCCAGCGTTTGCAGCTGATGAGCACCGTTTCCACCAGCGTGCCGACCCAGATGGCGCTGGCGGATTATCTGCTGCACGGCGGCTACGATACCCATCTGCGGCGGCTGCGGCGCCTGCTGGCTCAACGCCAAAGCGCGATGCGTCAGGCGATCGCCCACCATTTCCCGCCGACGGTGAAGGTCAGCCAGCCCGACGGCGGTTATTTCCTGTGGCTGGAGCTGGATCCGGCGCTGTCGTCGATGGAACTGTACCGGCGGGCCCTTTCCCGGGGCATCAGCATCGCGCCGGGGCGCATGTTCACGACCGGCGACCATTTCAACCACTGCTTCCGCCTCAACGCCTCTTTTGAATGGAATGACCGCTTTGAAGAGGCGATCAAAACCTTAGCCAAACTTATCCGGGGGCTGGCTGCGACCGGTTGAACCGCGATTTGCAGCGGGCTTTGCCCCAGAAAAATTCATAATGCTTTTTTCGGCAATGGAATGCCGGTTTCGTTGTTAGACAGCCCTCCAGCCGCCCATTACTCTGCGATAAATTTTGTCACATTTTTATCAACGGGAAGACGAGGGGCTGTGGGTGAGAAGAATAAAAAATAAGCTAAACAAACTGTTGCGATATCGCCTGACACCGCTGGCGTTGGTCTGCGCGCTGGGGCTGAGCGGCGTCGTTCAGGCGGAAACGCTGGCCGAAGGTATCACGCCGGCCAGCGACACCGCTCGGGTGCCGGCCGCCGCCAAACTGCGTAAAGACACCGTGGTGGCGGGCATCTCGGAACCGCAGGGGATTTTCAACCCGTATCTGTTCACCAACGGCTGGGACGAGAACGTAACCGACGTGATCTTCAGCCGCCTGATCGGCCTGGACAGCCAGGGCAAGCAAGAAGGGCGATTGGCGGAGTCCTGGCAGGTCAGCCCCGATAATCTGACCTACACCATTAAGCTGCGGCCGAATTTGGTCTACAGCGACGGCTCGCCGCTGAAAGCCGACGATATCGCCTTTACCCTGACGCTGCTGCACGATCCGGCCTATGACGGCGACACCGATATCACGCCGGCGCACATCCAGGGCGGCGCCGAGTATAAAAACGGTACCGCCGCCGGCATCAGCGGGCTGAAGGTGATCGACGATCGCACCATTCAGATCGTCACCACCCAGCCGGGCGCGACCACGTTGCAACTGATTGGCGGGCCGGTATTGTCGCGGGCTTACTACGGCAAAGACTATCAGCGCGGCAAGCTCGACAGCGTGCGCGCCTTGAACGGCAAGCCGCTCGGCAACGGCCCCTATATTTACGACAAGTACGTGCCGGGGCAGGAGATCCGCTTCCACGCCAACCCGAACTTCTACCTCGGCCCGCCGCCGATGGCGCGCTTTATCTACCGCGTCACCAACCCGGCCACCAACTTCCAGCTGTTCCAGACCGGTGAGACCGACTACGACGCCTTTACCGCCAAACCGGACGATATCGAACAGCTCAAGCTGCTCGGCTTCGCCAATATCAACCTTTACAGCTCAAGCGATTACAGCCGCGTTGATTTCAACCTCAGACGCCCGGCGCTGCAGGATAAACGGGTGCGCCAGGCGCTGATCTACGGCCTCGATCGGCAAAAGCTGATCGCCGTGGTGTACCAGGGGTACGGCAAGGTCGCCAACCAGCCGATTTCGCCGATCTCCTGGGCCTATGACGCGAACGGCATCAATCCCTACGCTTACGATCTCGATAAGGCCAAAAAGCTGTTGGACGAGGCCGGTTGGCAGATGGGCGCTGACGGTATCCGGCAGAAAGACGGTAAAAAGCTGGAGCTGACGCTGCTGGTAACCAAAAAGCTGATCAACGACGCGCTGGTGCCGATCGCCAAGGATAACTATCGCCGGCTCGGCGTGGTGCTGAAACCGCAGGTATTGGACTTCAACGCGCTGTTGGCGCAGCGCAAGGCGGGCAATTACGACCTGGCGTCCCTCAGCACCAGTACGCTGAACGATCCGCACGACGGCGTACGCGATTTCATCAGCAGCGAGAGCGAGACCGGTTATCACAACCCGCAGGTAGACGCGCTGATCGCCAGGGCCAATGCCACGCTGGATATCGCCCAGCGCAAGCCGCTGTATCACCAGCTGTATCAAGCGTTGGCGGACGATCCGCCGGTGATCCTGCTCGGCAACCGCGAGATTTTGAGCGCCAGCAGCGCGCGCGTCACCGGCTTTAAACCGGATATCTACAACGGATTGGTCGGCAGCCTGCCGAACGTCAAACCGGCGCCGTAACGCCCTGACGCCGCCGCGCCATTCCGGGCGGCGGCGATGGAACCCGCGATGAGAAACTTTATCCTGCGCCGTCTGTTGCAGACTATCCCGATGCTGTTGTTGGCTTCCTTGCTGATTTTTTGCATTTTCGCCCTGGCGCCCGGCGATTTTATCGACGGCAACATCAATTTGACCGCGCAACGCGCCGCCGAGCTGCGGGCGCTGTATGGGTTGGATCAGCCGTTGTTCAGCCGCTACCTGCACTGGCTCGGCCGCTTGCTGCAGGGCGATCTCGGTTTTTCGCTGCAGTATCAGATCCCGGTCAGCACGTTGCTGAATCAATACATCTGGAACTCGTTCCTGCTGGCGGCGGTGGCGATGGTGCTGTATTGGGGCATCGCGTTGGCGGTGGGGGTGATCTCGGCGATGAAACCCTATTCGCTGTTCGATCATCTGATCACCGTGGCGGTGTTCGCCGCTATGTCGTTTCCGACGTTCTTCCTGTGCCTGTTGCTGATCAAATGGTTCGCCGTCGACCTGCACTGGCTACCGGCGGGCGGCATGTTGCGTACCGGCAGCGAAGCGAGCGGACTGGCCTGGGCGCTGGAGGTGGCGGCGCACCTGCTGTTGCCGGTGCTGGCGCTGGTGATGCTGCAGGCCGGCAGCCTGACGCGCTATTTTCGCGCCAGCATGCTGGAGGTGATCCGCATGGACTATATCCGCACCGCGCGCGCCAAGGGGCTCAGGGAGAAAACGGTGATCCTCAAACACGCGCTGCGCAATGCGCTGTTGCCGATCATCACCCTGCTGGGGTTCGAGCTGCCGGGATTGTTCTCCGGCGCGCTGATCACCGAAAAAATCTTCAACTGGCCGGGCGCCGGACATATCCATATCGATTCGTTGGCGGCGCGTGATTACCCGGTATTGATGGGGTTCACGCTGTTTCTGGCCGCCTTGACCATTCTCGGCAATCTGCTGGCGGATATTCTGTACGCCTACGCCGACCCGCGCATTCGCTTGAGGTAACACGATGTTGGTTACGCTGTTTTTCGGCCGCCGTCGCCGTTGGCGACAGGCACAGCTGCCTGCGCTGGCGCAACTGTCGCCACCGCCCGCCGCTCAGGCCTGGCGACGTTTGCGCCGCCACCGACCGGCGATGATTTCGCTGGCGTTGCTGGTGCTGTTGGCGCTGCTGTGCCTGATTGGGCCGTCGCTTTCGCCGTGGCGCGACGATGCCGGCGACGTGCTGAATATCAACCAGGCGCCGAGCGGCGCGCACTGGCTGGGCACAGACTTTCTCGGCCGCGATATCTGCACCCGGCTGCTGCTGGCGGGGCGGATATCGCTGACCATCGGCCTGGTGTCGATGCTGCTGTCGGTAACGCTGGGCTATGTGCTGGGGGCGCTTTCCGGTTATCTGGGGGGCGTGGCGGACAGGCTGATCATGCGCTTCGCCGATCTGCTGATGACCATTCCCGGCCTGCCGCTGCTGATCATCATGGGGGCGATGCTGACCGAACTCGACGTGTCGCCGGACTACCGCATCTACATGGTGATGATCATGCTGAGCCTGCTGGGCTGGCCGTCGCTGGCGCGGCTGGTGCGCGGCCAGATCCTGTCGCTGCGCGAGCGGGATTTCATGTTGGCTACCGAGGTGCTGGGGCTCTCTACCCGGCGGCGTCTCTTCGGCCATCTGCTGCCCAACACCGTGCCGATTTTGGTGGTGGTCGCCACCATGGCGGTGGCCAACGCCATCCTCAGCGAGTCGGCGTTGAGCTACCTTGGGCTGGGCGTGGTGCCGCCGACGCCGTCGTGGGGCAACATGATGGACGCCGCCAATAGCCTGATCGACTTTCAGCGCCGCCCCTGGCTGTGGATGCCGCCCGGGCTGGCGATCTTCGTCACCGTGGTGGCGATCAATATTTTGGGCGACGGCCTGCGGGACGCGCTCGATCCGAAAATGAACGGGGTAACACGATGAGCCAACCGCTGGTGGCGTTCGAGCGACTGTCGGTGTCGTTTCAGGGGGAACAAGGGCCGGTGCGGGCGGTGCAGCAGGTCAGCCTTGAGCTGCAGGCCGGGCAAACGCTGGGGATCGTCGGTGAGTCGGGCTGCGGCAAAAGCGTGACCGCCATGGCGCTGATGGGGCTGTTGCCGCAGCCGCTGGCGCAGGTAGACGGCGGTAAAATTCGCTTTGAAGGGCAAAACCTGCTGTCGCTGCGGGCCTCCAAGATGGCCGATCTGCGCGGCAACCGACTGGCGATGATCTTTCAGGAACCGATGAGCGCGCTCAATCCGGTGTTGACCCTCGGCGAACAGCTGGTGGAGCCGCTGATTCGCCACCTGACCCTGTCGCCGAAAGCGGCCTGGCGTCAGGCGATTCAACTCTTGACTGAAGTGGGGTTAGCGCGCGCCGAGGCACTGATGCGCTGCTATCCGCATCAGCTTTCCGGCGGCATGCTGCAGCGCGTGATGATCGCTATGGCGATCGGGTGCCGTCCGGCGCTGCTGATTGCCGACGAACCGACCACGGCGCTCGACGTTACGGTGCAAGCGCAGATCCTGGCGCTGCTGCGTGAGCAGAGCCGGCGACACAACATGGCGATGATCTTGATCACCCACGATCTTGGGGTGATCGCCCAGATGGCGGATCGGCTGGCGGTGATGTACGCCGGGCGCGTCGTCGAGCAGGGCACGACGCGGGAAGTGCTGGCCGAACCGCGGCACCCTTATACTCAGGGGCTGATCGCCTCGCGGCCGGTGCCGGGCCAGCGGCTCCGCCGTTTGTACTCCATTCCCGGCCAGGTGCCGGATCTGGCGCGCTTGCCTGATCACTGTGCGTTTGCCGAGCGCTGTGCGCAGGCCACCGCGCGCTGCCGCGATGGCATTCCGCCGCTGTACGGCACGCCGCAGCGCCAGTCCGCCTGTTTCCTCAACGCCGGAGGGCGCCCGCATGTCGACTGAACCTTTGGTGGAAGTGAAAGGATTAAAGAAATATTTTCCGCTGCGCGACGGACTGTTCGGGCGCACCACCGGTCAACTGAAGGCGGTGGACGACGTCAGCTTCAGCATTCGCAAGGGGCGCATTTTCGGGCTGGTGGGTGAGTCAGGCAGCGGAAAAACCACCGTCGGCCGCACGCTGCTCGGCCTGCACGACAAAACCGCCGGTGAGGTAATGTTCAAAGGGCTGGCACTGGATAGCCTGAGTAAAGATGCGCTGCGCGCCCTGCGGCCGAAAATGCAGTTAGTGTTTCAAGATCCGTACAGTTCGCTGAACCCGCGCCTGCGCGTGGGCGACGCCATTGGGGAAGCGCTGTTGCAACACGGCCTGGCGAGCAAGGCGGAACTGCGCGAACGGGTGCTCGATACCCTGGCGATCTGCGGGCTGTCGCCGCAGCATTATGGGCGGTTTCCGCATGAGTTTTCCGGTGGCCAGCGCCAGCGCATCGGCATCGCGCGCGCGCTGATCCTGCAGCCGGAGTTTATCGTCGCAGACGAACCGATATCGGCGCTCGACGTGTCGATTCAGGCGCAGATCATCAATCTGTTCTCCGATTTGCAGGAACGGCAAGGGGTGACGCTGCTGTTTATCTCGCACGATCTCGGCGTGGTGGAGCATCTGTGCCAGGATGTGGCAGTGATGTATCTGGGGCAGATCGTTGAGAGCGCCGATCGCGACGCGCTGTTTCGCCAACCGCTGCATCCCTACACGCAGGCCTTGTTGGCAGCGGTGCCGACGCTGGATGCGCAACGCGCGCCGGCGTGGGTGGCCGGCGGCGAGCCACCGAACCCCGCCAACCCGCCGCGCGGCTGCCGTTTCCATCCCCGCTGCCCGCTGGCCACGGCGCAGTGCCGCGAACAGGCGCCGCAGCTGCGCAGCGTGGCGCCCGGCCATCAGGTGGCTTGCCACCTGGTCGGCTAGCGTCAGGACAGGTAGTGCTTCAACGCGCGCCCGGCCTGGTGGATCGCCGAATGCACCGCAGGGACGTGGGCGAGCGGATTCAACAGGCCGTAGTCGTGGATCAGCCCGTTGTAGCGGGTGGCGGTGACCTCGACGCCGGCGGCATCGAGCAGACGCGCGTAAGCTTCGCCTTCATCGCGCAGCACATCCAGCTCGGCGGTCTGCACTAGCGTCGGTGGCAAGCCCCGCAGCTGTTCCGGCGTGGCGTTGAGCGGCGAAGCGTAGATATCTTTGCGCTGCGCCTTATCGGGCGCGTAGCTGTCCCAAAACCACTTCATCATGTTGCGGGTCAGGAAATGGCCTTCGGCGAACTGATGATAGGAGTCGGTATCAAACTGGGCACGGGTGACGGGCCACAGCAGGATCTGGCAACGCAGCGCCGGTATGCCTTTCTCTTTGGCCATCAGGCTGACCACCGCCGCCATATTGCCGCCGGCGCTGTTGCCGACCACCGCCAGCCGTGAACCGTCGACGTTGATCTTCTCGCCGTACTCGGCCACCCATTCCGTGGCGGCGTAAGCCAGGTTGATCGCCTCGGGGTAGCGCACCTCCGGTGAGCGGGGATAGTTGACGAACACCGCCGCCGCGCCGGAGCTGTAAACCAGATCGCGCACCAGGCGCTCGTGGGTGGGGAAATCGCCCAGCACCCAGCCGCCGCCGTGAAAGAACATGAATACCGGCGGCGCCTCGTTGACCCTGGCCGGCCGCACCAGCTGCAGCAGAATATCCTGACCTTCTACGTGAATCGTTTTTTCGCTGATCTCGACCTCGCGCAGCGGCACCTCGACGCTGCGTTGCGCGTCCTCCAAGACCCTGCGTGCCTCTTTAGGCTTCATCTGTTCCATGGGTTTACCGCCGGCGGCATTCAGCGCGTCGAGAAATGCGCGGATGTCGTGCTGGGCGTGTGGCTGGCTGAGATCGACGGTTTTCTTGGGCATGGTGACTCCTTGGGCGCAGAAGAGAAGGGGCGGTCAGGATCACAGTGTAGCCGCTGGCAAACAAAGCGGGAGCGGAGGCTGACGGCGGTCAGCGCGGCCCGTGTTTTGGGGATGTTGCAGGTGGGATCTCCGCGTCACTGCCGTCTTGCACAATCCTGACGCACCGCTGCACCCAATTGGGGCAAAAAGTGTGAGGGCGAGCAAATTGGGTGAAATTATTTTTGCGAGCCCGATCAGAAATTCTAAAGTTTTTCGTAATTGAATAGTATTTCGCGCGCAATGATGATTTTAGGCCTTATTTTTTAATTTATGCATTACCAATGCATAGAAAATGAATAAATATTCAATATAAGCCGTTGTTTTAACGTAAAAAATAGCAAAATCCGGCAAAAATCCCGTTTTGGCACGATAGCTGCTCTACACTCTTTATCAAACGACATGTATTTTAACTGCTCGTTAACATTTACTCCCCGCTCAGGGACCGGATATACGCCATAAATAGTGAAAAATCGATTTTATGTAACAGATTTGTTTCTAAATCAGCGGTAAGGGACAGTATTTTCTCCGCCGCGAAAGTCGGTTTTGAACAACGGTTTTTTTGCATTGTGGCGGCCTAACCGGGCTTGAGCGACCCTTACAGTCAAAATTCAGCCTTTGCTGAGATTATGAGGTCACTATGGAACAGCCAATCGCAGTTACCCGCCAGTCTTTCGATGACTGGATGGTCCCGGTTTATGCCCCTGCCGATTTTATTCTGGTGCGGGGCGAAGGATCGCAGGTGTGGGATCAGCAGGGTAAGTCTTATATCGATTTCGCCGGCGGCATCGCGGTTAACGCGTTGGGGCATGCGCACCCGGCGGTCAAGGCGGCGCTGGTGGAGCAGGCAGGCAAGCTGTGGCATCTGGGCAATGGCTATACCAACGAACCGGTGCTGCGCCTGGCCAAAAAACTGATCGACGCCACCTTCGCCGACAAGGTGTTCTTCTGTAACTCGGGCGCCGAAGCTAACGAAGCGGCGCTGAAACTGGCACGCAAACATGCGCACGATCAGCACGGCGCTGGTAAAGATCAGATTGTGGCGTTCAACAACGCGTTCCACGGTCGCACGCTGTTTACCGTGTCCGCCGGCGGCCAGCCAAAATATTCGCAGGACTTTGCGCCGCTGCCGGGCGGCATCACTCATACGCCGTATAACGATCTGGCCGCAGCGGCCGAGCTTATCAACGATCGCACCTGCGCGGTGATCGTCGAGCCGATCCAGGGCGAAGGCGGCGTGCTGCCGGCGGAAGCCAGTTTCCTGCAGGGGCTGCGTGAACTGTGCGATCGTCATAACGCGCTGCTGATCTTCGACGAAGTACAGACCGGCGTCGGCCGCACCGGCCACCTGTATGCCTATATGCAGTACGGCGTGGTGCCGGACGTGTTGACCACCGCGAAAGCGCTGGGCGGCGGCTTCCCGATCGGCGCCATGCTGACCACCGATGCGTTGGCGAAAACGCTGGGCGTCGGCACCCACGGCACCACCTACGGCGGCAACCCGCTGGCGACGGCGGTGGCGGGGGAAGTGTTCTCCATCATCAACACGCCGGAAGTGCTGGAAGGCGTCAAACAGCGTCACCAGTGGTTCATCGACGGGTTGAACGACATCAATCGCCAGTACCCGATCTTCGCCGACATTCGCGGCGGCGGTTTGCTGATCGGCTGCCAATTGACGAAGGACTATGCCGGCAAAGCGAAGCAGATCACCCAACTGGCCAACGAAGAAGGCGTCATCGCGCTGATCGCCGGTCCGGACGTGGTGCGTTTCACGCCGTCGCTGATCATCCCTGAGCAGGATGTGAAAGAGGGGCTGGCGCGATTCGCGCGTGCCGTGGCGCGCATTTGCAGCTAATCAGCGGGCTGCGCCTTCACCGGCGCAGCCTGATTCAGAAGAGGTTCGCATTATGATGATTATTCGCCCTATAGAGCGTCGCGATCTGGCGGATTTGTTGACGCTTGCCGGTAAATCTGGCATCGGTCTCACTTCACTGCCGCAAAATGAAGATACCCTGTCGGCACGCATTGAGCGGGCGTTAAAAACCTGGCAAGGCGAACTTCCGCAAAGTGACCAGTGTTATCTGTTCGTGTTGGAGGACAGCGAGCGCCGGAAAGCAGTGGGGGTCTGCGCGATCGAAGTGGCCGTCGGCCTGGCAGAACCCTGGTACAGCTTCCGCGTCGGCACGCAGGTACATGCCTCCAAACAGCTGAATGTCTATAAATCGGTACCGACCCTGTTCCTCAGCAACGATCATACCGGCCATTCGGAGCTGTGCACGCTGTTCCTCGATCCGGACTATCGCCACGGTGAGAACGGCAAACTGCTGTCGAAGGTGCGTTTCCTGTTTATTGCCGCATTCCGCGAGCGTTTCTCCCGCCGTCTGATCGCCGAGATGCGCGGCTTCTCAGATGAAAACGGCCGTTCGCCGTTCTGGGAGAGCGTCGGCCACCGTTTCTTCTCCATCGAGTTCGCCAAGGCGGACTACCTGAGCGGCACCGGACAAAAGGCGTTTATCGCTGAACTGATGCCGAAACATCCGCTGTATGTCGATTTCCTGGCCGAAGACGCGCAGAAAGTGATCGGAGAAGTGCATCCGCAAACCCTGCCGGCACGCCGGTTGCTGGAGGCGGAAGGCCTGAGCTATCAGGGCTACGTCGATATCTTCGACGGCGGCCCGACGCTGGAAGCCGAGATCGACCATATCCGCGCGGTGAAGCAGAGCCGCCTGGTGAAAGTGGTGCTGGATGACACGCCGATGCGCGCCGATGCGCCGGTGCATCTGGTGGCCAACGACAACTATCAGAACTACCGCGCACTGTTGGTCAATGCCGAACTGTATGACGACCGCCTGCATATCAACGCCGCCACCGCTGCGGCGCTGGGCGTCGAGCAGGGCAGCCCGGTGCGGGTGCTCCCCCTTATTGCACAGGAGAAAGCATGATGTCCCATCCTGCTCTGTTGATTAATGGCGTCTGGCGGCAGGGCCGCGGCGCCGAGTTCGGCAAAGCCGATCCGGTCGGCAACCAGCCGCTGTGGCGCGCTAACGCCGCCGATACTGACGACGTCGCCGCCGCCTGCGAGGCCGCGCGTGCCGCGTTTCCCTCCTGGGCGCGTACGCCGTTTGAACAGCGCGAACAGCTGGTGAAACGCTTCGCCGCCTTGCTGGAAGAGCACAAACAGTCGCTGGCGGAAACCATCAGCCGTGAGACCGGTAAACCGCGTTGGGAAACGTTGACCGAAATTCAGGCGATGATCGGTAAAGTGGGCATTTCGCTGCAGGCCTACCAATCGCGCACCGGTTTTAGCCAGACGGCGATGGCCGACGGCGCTTCGGTGCTGCGTCATCGCCCGCACGGCGTGCTGGCGGTGTTTGGGCCTTACAACTTCCCCGGCCATCTGCCGAACGGCCATATCGTGCCGGCGCTGCTGGCCGGAAACTGCGTGGTGTTCAAACCGAGCGAGCTGACGCCGCTGACCGCCGAGGAAACCCTGAAGCTGTGGCAGCAGGCCGGCCTGTCGGACGGGGTGATCAATCTGGTGCAAGGCGGCCGGGAAACCGGCGAAGCGCTGGCGGCCAGTGCGGATATCGACGGCCTGCTGTTCACCGGCAGCGCCGGCACCGGCTATCACCTGCATCGCCAATTGGCGGGGCAGCCGGAGAAGATCCTGGCGCTGGAGATGGGCGGTAACAACGCGCTGATCGTCGATGGCTTCGAGGATCGCGACGCGGCGGTCAACCTGGCTATCCAATCGGCGTTTATCTCCGCCGGCCAACGCTGCACCTGTTCACGCCGCATTTTGGTGAAGCAGGGGGCGGAAGGCGACGCCTTTATCGCGCGTTTGGTTCAGGTCGCGGGCGAACTGCGCGTTGGCCGTTGGGATGCCGAACCGCAGCCGTTCATGGGCGGGGTGGTGTCGGCAGCCGCGGCGGAGAACATGCTGAAAGCGCAGCAAAACTTGCTGGCGCTGGGCGGCAAATCGCTGCTGACCATGCGCCTGCTGGAGCCGGGCAGTTCGCTGCTCAGCCCGGGCATCATCGAGCTGACCGGCGTGGCCGGCGTACCGGACGAAGAGTTCTTCGGGCCGTTGACCACGATTGTGCGTTACCGCGATTTCGACGAGGCGCTGCAGCTGGCCAACCGGACGCGCTACGGCCTGTCGGTGGGGCTGGTATCGCCGCAGCGTGAGCTGTTCGAGCGGTTGCTACTGGAAGCGCGTGCCGGCATCGTCAACTGGAACAAGCCGCTGACCGGAGCGTCCAGCGCGGCGCCGTTCGGTGGCGTGGGAGCCTCCGGCAACCATCGCCCAAGCGCCTTCTATGCGGCGGACTATTGCGCCTGGCCGATGGCGTCGCTGGAAAGCGAAAGCCTGTCGCTGCCGGCGACGCTCTCGCCGGGCTTGTCGTTCCGTTAATCGTCTGCGGCGGCGCGATGGCGCTGCCGCAGGCCATCCCCAGGGGATAGCCATGTCAGGATATGAAGTCAATTTCGACGGTTTGGTGGGGCCGACGCACCACTATGCCGGGCTGTCGTTCGGTAACGAGGCCTCTACGCAGCATCAAAACAGCGTATCGAACCCGAAGCTGGCGGCGAAGCAAGGTCTGCTGAAAATGAAGGCGCTGGCCGATCTCGGTTTCCAGCAAGGGGTATTGCCGCCGCAGGAGCGGCCGCATTTGCCGATGCTGCGTCGCCTGGGCTTCAGCGGCAGCGATGAGACGGTGCTGGCGCAGGTGATGCGTCAATCACCGCGTTTGCTGTCGGCGCTCAGCTCGGCGTCTTGCATGTGGACCGCCAATGCGGCCACCGTGTCGCCCTCGGCGGACAGCGCCGACGGCAAGGTGCACTTCACTGCCGCCAACCTGAACAATAAATTCCACCGCGCCATCGAGGCGGAAACCACCACCGCCGTATTGCGGGCGATGTTCAGCGACGATCGGCATTTTGCCCACCACGAGGCGCTGCCGCAGGTGGCGTTATTCGGCGACGAAGGGGCGGCCAACCATAACCGTCTGGGCGGCGACTACGCCAAGCGCAGCGTGCAGATGTTCGTCTACGGTCGTCAGGAATTCGGTGGCGAAACGGCGCCGACGCGTTATCCGGCGCGCCAAACGCGCGAAGCCAGCGAGGCAATCGCTCGCCTGCACCAACTGGACGAGCAGCATACGGTCTTCGTACAGCAAAACCCGGCGGTGATCGATCAGGGCGTATTCCATAACGACGTGATAGCGGTCAGTAACCAGAACGTGCTGTTCCACCACCAGCAGGCGTTTTACCGCCAGCAACAGGCGTTGGATGACGTGCGCCGCAAGATGGCGACGCTGGACAGCGAGCTGGTGGCAATCGAGGTGCCGACAGAGCGCGTCTCGGTGGCGGACGCGGTAGCGACCTATCTGTTCAACAGCCAAATTCTCACCAAGCCGAACGGCAAGATGATGATCGTGGTGCCAGAAGAGTCGCGCCAACATGTCGGCGTGTGGCGTTATCTGAACGACATGGTCGGCAGCGGCGGCCCGATCGATGAAATTCGCGTGTTTGACCTGCGCGAAAGCATGCGCAACGGCGGCGGCCCGGCCTGCCTGCGGTTGCGGGTGGCGCTCAACGAGCAGGAGCTGCGGGCGGTGAATCCACGCGTGATGATGAACGAGCGGCTGTTCGCGACGCTGAACGAGTGGGTGGATCGCCATTACCGCGATCGCCTGACGCAGGATGACCTGGCCGATCCGCTGCTGCTGCGCGAAGGGCGTGAGGCGCTGGATTCGCTGACGTCGATTCTCGGTCTCGGCGCCATTTATCCGTTCCAACGCTAAGGGAGGCGGCATGATCGATCTACTGCCCCTGACGCTGGAAGGGAACGAACCCGTCGAATGGCAAGGTGAAACGCCGCAGCTGCGCTGGCGTTGGCAGGGGGAAGGCGTGCTGGAGCTCATGCCGCGGCAGCCTTACCGCCAGGCGATGGTCATGTCGGCGGGCGTGCACGGCAACGAAACCGCGCCGATTGAACTGCTCAATCAGCTGGTTGGCGATCTGCTGATCGGCCGGTTGCCGCTGACGGTGCGGCTGTTGGTGGTGCTGGGCAACCCGGCGGCGATGCGGGCCGGCAAGCGTTATCTGCACAGCGACATGAACCGCATGTTCGGCGGCCGCTACCGCAACTTCGCCGCCAGCGGCGAGACCGTGCGTGCGCAGCAGTTGGAGCGTGCGCTCGCCGCCTTTTTCGATGGGGAACTGGCGGCGCGTTTCCATTACGATCTGCACACCGCCATCCGTGAATCGCGGTTGCCACGTTTCGGCATTCTGCCTTTCCAGAAACGCCCGTACAGTGAGCCGATGTTGAAGCTGCTGGATGCCGCCGATTTGGATGCGCTGGTGGTGCACAGCGCACCAGGCGGGACGTTTAGCCACTATTCCAGCGAGCATCTCAATGCGGCGAGCTGTACGCTCGAGCTGGGCAAGGCGCGACCGTTTGGCAGCAACGATCTACAGCAGTTTGCTGCCATCGATCGCGCTTTGCGGGCGGCGGTCAGCGAGGGGCCGTTGCCGGAGCGCGAGGGCGAGGCGATCCGGGTATTCCGTGTGATGCATTCGTTGATCAAACACAGCGAGGATTTCAAGCTGCACCTGGATGATGACACGGCCAACTTCACCGAGTTGAAACCGGGGATGTTGCTGTGCGAGCAGCCGCAGGAGGACTATCGCGTTGGCCAAGAGGGCGCGTGGATACTGTTCCCTAACCCCACTGTGGCGCTGGGCCTGCGCGCTGGCATGCTGTTGAGCGAAGTTTCCCGTTCTACGCTCTATTGATTTATCCTCGGCGGCGCCGTCAGCGCGCCGCCGTTATTCCGTTCATTATTTTGCTCTGCTATTTCCCGCTATTTTAATTGCCCTAAGGCGAATTTTATTCGTTCCTAATACCTCCTTTTATACGCGTGAATAAAAGGCTGTATCAGGTCGTTATCTGAAAGCCTTAATTGCCTGGTGAGATTGTTAAGATAAAAATGTGAAATAAGTAACGTTTTTAATAACCATGCTAATTTTGTTGTTACTTTTGAATCGCGCAGAAAGCACGCAAAACGAAACCAAAATGCACCAAAAGAGTGCGATGCACCATTTTGGTTATAAGTTATGTGATAAAAAATTCTTATATTCAATAGGTTATATGCTTTCTTCTTGGAAATATTTAGTTACAAATAAACATGCTTTCTCCTCGTTGTTTCATGAACTTTTTGATTTTAAGTTTTGATTCATGATGCTAATGTCACATCACCCCACATTAGGGGGGCTCATAAAATACCAAAAGATAAAATCACAGCCCAAACTATAAATTGGGCGTGACGGGCAGGGTTCTAATTATAATATCTAGGAAAATAAATGATGAAACGCAGTGTATTAGCCTTAGCTGTCGCCCTCGGGGCGATCACCTCCTTCGCCAACGCGGCTGAAATCTACAATAAGGATGGTAATAAACTCGACCTGTACGGCCGCGTTAACGCCAAGCATTATTTCAGCGACAGTAAGTCCAATGACGGCGATATGACCTATGTTCGCCTGGGCTTCAAAGGCGAAACGCAAATCAATGACCAGTTGACCGGTTACGGTCAGTGGGAATACAACGTCCAGGCCAATCACGACGAAGCGCAGGGCACCGCCGGCACCAAAACGCGTCTGGGCTTCGCGGGGCTGAAATTCGGCAACTACGGTTCTTTCGACTACGGCCGTAACTACGGTGTGGTGTATGACGCCGAGGCTTACACCGACATGCTGCCAGAATTCGGCGGCGACTCCTACAGCTATACCGATAACTTTATGACCGCCCGTTCCAACGGTTTGGCTACCTACCGTAACCGTGATTTCTTCGGTTTGGTGGAAGGCCTGAATCTGGCGGTGCAGTATCAGGGTAAAAACGACGGCGACGGTCGCAGCGTGACCAAGCAAAACGGCGACGGTTACGGCCTGTCCCTGGACTACCAGGACATCGGCGGTTCCGGCATCGGCGTAGCGGCGGCGTTCTCTGATTCTAACCGCACCAGCAAGCAAAAAGAGCTGCAGTATGGTAAGGGCGACAGCGCCACTGCATGGACCACCGCAGTGAAATACGACGCCAACCAGGTTTACCTGGCCGCGATGTATGCCGAAACCCGTAACATGACGCCGATCAGCGTCAATGGCACCTCCGGCTTCGCCAATAAAACGCAAAACTTCGAAGTGGTGGCCCAGTATCAGTTCGAAAACGGCCTGCGCCCTTCCTTGGGCTACGTGCAGTCCAAAGGCAAGGATATCGAAGGGATCGGTGATGCCGACCTGGTGAAATATGTGGAAGTGGGGGCGACTTACTACTTCAACAAAAATATGTACACCTACGTTGATTATCAAATCAACCAGCTGAGCGACAATAACAAACTGAAACTGGCCAACGATGATATCGTTGCCGTCAGCTTGACGTATCGCTTCTAAGCGGCAATTTCATTACCTTCATCCTGTGTCGGGAGTGGTAATCAGGCAGGGCGTAAGCCCTGCCTTAGCTTGCTGACAAAGGAGGAAAAAGCGTGGTTTTTCCTCCTTTGTGGTGAGCAGTCGAAAATCAATGAATTGATTTTCCTTATTTTAAAGGTTGTCTTCGGTAAACCTGGTAATGTCATCAGGTTTGTCATTAACCTCAGGCAGGGCGCAAGCCCTGCCTTTGTTTTATCGGGAACTCAGCCTTTGGGTGCCAACCCGACCAGCTCAATGGCGGAACGCAGCGCGGCGAAACGTTGCTGATCCTGCTCCCGCTCTATTTCGGTCACCAGCTGTGAAAGAATATTGCCGCCGGATACTTTTTTATGGTTTTTGATTAACTGCAACACTGCGTCGCCTAACGCCAGGCTGACGTCGCGCAGCAGAGTTTCATATTGCTCGTTGGAATGAGCTGATGCTGGCATGACCTTTCTCTGTCTCTCTCTTCTTCGGGAGCCGCAATTTAGCAAAACAGCGGCCTTATGCCTCGGAGGAAGGCGAAGTTTCTGATGAAATCAGAAATTCCTCAGCATCGCGCGGGGAGGGAATTAAAAATCCGAATATTCGCTGGCTGGCAACCAGAAGCCGTCAATGAACTCTTCCATGGGATAACAACCGGCGTGTCGCAAGTTCTGTTCCTTCATCGCGACCAGGCATTGTGGCTCGTCGCGCAATATGTCGACCACCATTTCACTGCAGCCACCATCCAGATAACAGACAAACATCACCAATGCGTACATCGTTGCACGCCTCCTTCGTCGAGTTGCCTTGTCTGCAACAGTGTAGGTAAAAAAGCACGATTTTTCAGCATCATTGCGCAATTAATCACCGTTGAAACGCCGCTGACGACACTTTCGGAATACTCTACCCGTTTCTGGCGCCGTGAGCGGATGGCATATCCTTTTGACGATGCTAAGCTTAACAAGCCTTACTTAAACGCATTAATGCAACCATCAAAAGGAGTGAATATGGGCTTGTTTAACTTCGTCAAAGAAGCGGGAGAAAAACTGTGGGACACAGTCACCGGCAATGCCTCCGCCGAAGATCAAGGCGCCAAACTCAAGGAGCATCTCGATAAGAGCGGCTTGCCGGGCACCGACAAAGTCGATGTGCAGGTGGTCGATGGTAAAGCCGTAGTGACCGGCGATGCCGTCAGCCAGGAGTTAAAAGAGAAGATCCTGGTGGCTATCGGCAACGTGGCGGGTATCAGCGGGGTGGAAGACAAGGTGGCGGTGACGCAACCCGACGCCGAGAGCCGCTTCTATACCGTGAAGAAGGGCGATACGCTGAGCGCGATCTCTAAAGAGATGTACGGCAACGCCAATCTGTACAACAAGATTTTTGAAGCCAACAAGCCGATGCTGTCGAGCCCGGACAAGATTTATCCGGGGCAGGTATTGCGTATCCCGCAATAACGCGTAGGTCTGCCATAGCCCGGTTGCGTACCGGGCTTTTTTTTGTCCTCTGCAATAGGCGTCTCTTATTTCCCTGCGATCTCCATGCCAGTTACATCTCCCCTGTGTCCCTGCTCGCTCGCCGGCAGGGGCGGTGTTGACCCTGATGGGGAAAATTGATAGCGTCATCTCCCGGTTGAGGCCGGAACGACCAAGGCGCCAACGTGCGTGCCTTATTCTGAGGGGATATTTTGCCCCGTCAAACAGCAATGCAGCAGTTGAACGAGTGAAAACCGATTTAGTGAAACAACAGCGTAACGCCTCAACGGATAAAAATTATCGAGAAACCTTGGGTGATGCGCAATTTGCGATCGTCGTGTTGGCGGTGGCGTCCTGCTCACTGATTATCTTTACGCTGGCGGTCACGCTGTGGGTGACCTGACGCGATTAACTAGGGGAGATAAAATGGAGCCTAATCTCCATGATGAAACCAAACTGCTGGCGATCATCGGCCTGTTGGTGTCCGTGCTGCTGGTGGTATCAATTCTCTTTGGCGTGACCTATTTCTCCGATCTCAGGCACGCGCATGACGATATAGACATCAAGAGCTGCTATATCAAAGCGTCCTGAATCGCGCGAACGCGCTGAGCGTCGCCGCTCTGTGGGGGCTACCCTGTGTTAAGATTGGGGGTACCCTTGGCGAATCGGCGCCATTCAGGAGGTCTTTGCGATGAGTCAGTCACGTCCTACGCTCTCTTCATCTTCACGCGAATGCCCTGTCGTTGACGGCGTGCGCCAGATACAACGTATTGCCGTGCGTAATGCCGAAGTGGGAGGTATCCCGATCAATCGTGCGTTGCCAACTCGGGAGCGGCGCACCGTCGGCGCCTGGTGTTTTCTCGATCACGCTGGACCGACGGTATTCAACGGCACCTCGCCCGGCATGGATGTGGGGCCGCATCCGCACATCGGGCTGCAAACGTTCACCTGGATGATAGAGGGTGAAGTGCTGCACCGTGACAGCCTCGGCAGTGAGCAAGTGATTCGCCCAGGGCAGGTTAATCTGATGACCGCAGGGCGTGGCATTGCGCATACGGAACAGTCGGTGGGCGAGCAGCGGCGATTGCATGCCGCACAATTATGGATCGCGCTGCCGGCCGAACATGCCGACATGGCGCCACGTTTCGATCACTATCCGGACTTGCCACAATGGCAGAATAACGGCGTGAATCACCGTTTGTTGGTCGGGGAATTTGGCGCTTATCGTTCACCGGTGTTTACTTTCTCGCCACTAATTGCCATTGATATGGAGTGGCAGGAAGCGGCGAGGATAGAATTGCCGCTGCGCGATGATTATGAAATCGGCTTTTTGCCCCTTATTGGTGCATTTGAACTTAATGGTGAAACTTTTTCACCTGATGAGTTTGCCTATTTGGGCATGAAGAATAACTCTATTGGGTTAAATGCACGGAAGGGCAGCCGGGGATTATTAATCGGTGGAGTGCCACTAAACGAAGAGATCCTTATCTGGTGGAATTTCGTTGGCCATACCAAAGCTGAAATTACTCAGGCTCAGCATGATTGGGAGCAAGAGGCGCCGCGTTTCCCGGCGGTTGACGGTTATTCTGGTGAGCGCATGACCGCGCCACGCCTGCCCTGGAGCGATGTTTGATAGCGTTAGGATATAATCGCCGCGGTTATTCGGCTTATTTCGCTCTAATAAGACGTAATTAATGTGATCGCGGCTCCAGCTTTAGGACAATATAAGGTTTCTCGGCGGAAAAGTGATCTGGCGCATATAATGACAACGAGAAGAAGTTTAGGATAATCCTCAGGAAGTCAGGTTGTCTCCCGTTAGTCAGATGTCAGTGAGGTCATTATGAGCCAGGTACTCTATCGTGCAAGACTGTCCCATGTCGTGGTTGCCACGGCGTTGTTTTGGGTCTCTGTCGCGGCATTGTTGGTCGCCGTATTAAACTAACCTCAAAAAATGACTCCTGCATAAACCCGCTTCGGCGGGTTTTTTTATCTCTATCGATGGGGAGGTGAGAGGCGGCGTTTATAATTGACGACATCTTCAATAAACGACAGGGATCATCATGAAGCTCTTTGCCGATATTTTGTTGCTGCTCATCGCAGCGCTCCATCTTTATATCCTGGTGTTGGAAATGTTCCTGTGGCGTACGCCACTCGGCAGACGCGCATTTGGCACGACGGCGGAGTTCGCTGCAGCCACGCGGGTGTTGGCCGCCAATCAGGGGTTGTACAACGGCTTTCTGGCGTTGGGGTTGGCATGGAGCTACTGGCGTGAGGATATGGCGCTGCAGCTGTTTTTTCTCGGGTGTGTGCTGGCGGCCGGCGTATTCGGCGGCCTGAGCGCCAGCTGTAAAATTCTCTGGGTGCAGGCTCTGCCGGCCGCGATCGCGATACTGGCGGTCTGGGGGACGCGTTAACCCGCCGGTTTACGGCGGGCTTCAGGCGGATTTTTGATGAATGACGTGCAGCGGCGGATCGATGTGCAGATCGACGCTCAAATCCTGGCGAAAATCATAGGGCGTGATATTAAAACGCTTTCTGAACATGTAGGTGAAGTGGGACTGTGAACCGAAGCCAAAGTCCAGGGCGATATCGAAGATCGACGCTTCACTGCTGCGCAGTTGATAGACCGCGCCGGCCAGACGGCGTTCGCGAATGTATTTGCCGAGCGAAATCCCTGTCGCTTCTTTGAACAGCTTCTGCATGTGCCACAGCGAGTAGCCGGAGTACTCGGCCAACTCTTCGAGATGGATCACTCGTCCGAGGTGAGTTTCGACCCATTTGCTGAGGGCGCAGACCAATGAGAGGTGGTGTTCTTGTATCATCAGTGCGTCAGTGTGAGACCTACATAGCGGTGAAGTATACACAACTTGCCGCCGTGGACAAAAACGCCACCGATGACCGGGGGGGATTATTCGGAAAAACCGTTGAACCGCCGCTTGTCAGCCGAAAGGAAAAACGGCTAATCTGAGACTGTCGCCGCCGCGGTGGGGGACGGAAAGAAGGCCACAGCAAGTAACCGCCAAAACAGAGTCAGCCGTAACAACTCAACGTTGATGGGGTGATCGCATGTTAATGACAGTGATTATTACTCTGGTTGTAATCGTGGGCGTCGGCGCTTTTATGGCGATGCCGGTGATGAGCATGAAAAATGCGGAAAGTGTGGGAGGTGAAGAGCCGTGAGAGCAAGAGACATTGCACGCCGCTGAGCGGGGCGTTCGCTAATCGGGAAAGCCTGGGTCAGAAACCCGGGCTTTTTGTTGCGCGGGCGCTCAAACGTTTTTCCGCTCGACGGTTTCCTCTCCCCAATAAAGCTGGTCGGCGGTGGTTTTGGCAAACGCCTTCTCCAGTGCTTCATCGCTGCCTTCTTCCCAGATTTTCTGCGCCAACACTTCGTCGTTCCCTGCCAGCTCAAAAATGGCTTCGGCGATTTCCACCGAAGTTTCACGCACTGTCGCCCAGGATTTCACATTGTGATTCGCCATAACTTTCTCCTGTTGGTTGTGGCTTATGGGTGGTTTTTGCCACCGTCATGCTGCAAGTATAGGCTAATCCGCCGCGGGCTTTTGCCCGGCGGTGCGCAGAAGGGGAAAAAAACGGGGAGAGCGGGCAATGGCGCGGACGCCGTGCTATTCTGTGCGGCGTTTGAATCAAGAGGGAAAGTTATTATGTCTGACATGCTGAGCAACGAGCAGGAACTGGCTTCCGATCTGGTCGCTTGCCAACTGGTCATCAAACAGATTTTGGACGTTATCGACGTGATTGCGCCGACCGAAGTGCGCGACAAGATGGCGGGTCAGCTAAAAAGCATTGATTTCTCCACGCACCCGGCAGGTGCCGATCCGGTGACACGCCGAGCGATTGACAAGGCGATTGCGCTGATCGAGATGAAATTCACCCGCAGCTGAGGCGGGGCCGCCGCAAAGCGACGGCGTCGGGCGGTGGCGGTTAATCCACCACCGTTTCGATTTTCTTGAACAACGGGCAGTCGGCTACGCCGATGAAACCGTTGTCGCCATTCACGTACTGGGCGATCGCCACGTTGCGCGCCGTCAGGTATTTGCACTGCAATCCCAACCCGCCAACGTTTTTGTTGCTGCCGATCAGCACGCCGTAACCCGAGATCAAAAAACCGCCGTAAATGACCGCTAGCACCAGTACCCACTTAATCAATTTGCTCATTGCGCTTCCTCATTATCCCTGAGGGTTCATCTAGCCATGACTGCCGCGCGACGACAAGGGTAACAGTCTGAAAACCGGGCAATAGCCAGAAATCTAAACGGAAAGTTAAACTTCGTTTAACTTCGCTGTGATAACATGCGCGATAGATTACCCAGATAACAATGAGGCTGCTAAATTTGTTGCGAAAAAAAATCCTCGTGATAATGACGGCCGTCGCTGCCTGCCTGTTTTTCTACCTGCTGGCGCTGGATAGCTATTGCGACGACGGTGGAAATTTTGCGTTGGGCATCTGTTCGGTGACCCGCTTCGTGCCCTGGTAAGCAATTTTCGGTAGGGATGTTCGCACGGCCGCCGCGAGTGCTAAGATGGCGGCCTGAATTTCGCAGTAGATAGGGTTGTCCATGTACGATTTAGGTTTTGGCCAGAACGGCCTGTTGTCGCTGGCGCTCGCCGTTGTGGCATTGTTGGCCGGGCTGTGGGTTTGGTTCCTGGTGAACCGCGCCAGCGTGCGCGCCAACGAGCAGATTCGCCTGCTGCAGGAAATTGCCGAGCAACAACGCCAGCAAACGGCGCTGTTGAAGCGTTTGGCGCACAGCGCAGGCGCTGACGGCGCCGCTGCGGCTGACGACGACGATCTCAGCCCCGCGCTGGATTTCAAAGGTTTTATCCCCGAACGTTGAACATGATGCTCCGGCCGGCGGCAGCGTCGCCGGGGCGTTTCAGTAAAACACCATGCCCTGATACGGTTTTTCCCGGCATGCCGCCAGGCGGCTGGCCAGATCGCCGGCATGGATCTCCAACTGATGCCCATCGGGATCGAGAAAGTAGAGCGATTCGCCTTCGCTGCGATTGCTTTTCCACTCTTCGACGCCGGCCTGGCGCAGCCGCTCGCTGACCCGTTCAATGTGTTCCGGCGCGACGCTGAAGGCGTAATGGGTGTAATCACGCTCCCGTGGTCGCATGCGGGCCTCATCCAATGACAGACACAGCCACAACGCCCCCAACGACAGATAGGCGCCGCCTTGCCAGCGGGCGTGAGGGGTAAACCCCAACAGATGACGATAAAAATCGAAGCTGCGATCGAGATCGCTGACGGCGAGCGTCAGGTGGTTGAGGCCGGTCAACATGCGTGCGTTTCCTGGGCGCTAAACAGAGGAAAAGTGTACGCAGAAGGGGAGAAAAGTTAAAGGGAGCAAAACATTAGTTCAGATAATGTGAAAACCGGCGGCACTGTCATAAAACTGTCTTACAGACATCGTAATGTAGCGCGAACCTTACGAAAGATGGATGAAGCCGATGATTAAATGGTACGAAGAAAGCGATGCCGAAGTGAACCGCAGCATCGCGCTGCTGACCGGAGAGAACCCGGACAAGTGGTATCCCTACGGTGGCGTGAAAGGTAAAGATTACTGCAAGAATCCCTCCGATGCCTGGCCGATCATTTGCGCCAACAAAATCAGTCTGAACCCCGACAACCAAAGCGACAGCCCGCAGTGGCAGGCGCGCATGAGCACCCAGGGCGGTGAATGGCAGGCGGACAGCGCCAGCCCGCTGCGCGCGGCGATGATCTGCTTCCTGATGAGCCGGCAGGCTAACTGAGTCGAACAATACCGGTGATTGGTAAGAGTTTCTCCTTTTTCTAATAACAGAGCTGTCGTTGGCGGAGGCTGTTTATGAAGCGCATTATCAAAGGTGATAAAAACTTGTCTCATCTGGTGATTGCCCATGCGGCGATCGATCGTCATGCCGAAAGCTTTGGCCAGCGTCGTCAGGGTTGGCCCTCGACCTACCTGATAAAATATCAAAACGATCGCGTGGCGGTGGAAGTGGTCACGCGTCGCCAATCTTATGTCGCCACGCTGATGATAGGCGCGCGCAACCTGACCAAACTGTGCGGCATGCCAGGCTGAACGCCGCCATTTCACGCTTTCTCACGGTTAAAAAATCGCGCTCCGCTACGCCGTCTCGGGGCGCTTCTCCTTGATGCTCACGGGGTTAAGTGTTAAAAAGCCGCCCGCAGATACATTTATTGATTGGTGAAATCTTGGCCGATAACGGCAAGGGTGTACGCCATATGAGGATAAGATGGGCGGTCAGCATCAGGATACTCCGCTAAAACGCGGCTTAAAAAACAGACATATACAGCTTATTGCCCTCGGGGGCGCCATTGGCACCGGTTTATTTCTCGGCATTGCGCAAACCATCAAGATGGCCGGCCCCGCCGTGCTGTTGGGCTACGCCATCGGCGGTTTTATCGCGTTTTTGATCATGCGCCAGCTGGGCGAAATGGTGGTGGAGGAGCCGGTCGCCGGATCTTTCAGCCACTTTGCCTATAAGTATTGGGGCGACTTCGCCGGCTTTCTTTCCGGCTGGAATTATTGGGCGATGTTCATTCTGGTCGGCATGGCGGAATTGACCGCCGTCGGCATCTACATTCAGTACTGGTGGCCGGAGATCCCCACCTGGGCCTCCGCCGCGCTGTTTTTCGTGCTGATCAACCTGATTAACCTGGTAAATGTGCGCCTGTATGGCGAAACCGAGTTCTGGTTCGCCATCATCAAGGTGGTGGCGATTGTCGGCATGATCGTGTTCGGCGCCTGGCTGTTGGCGAGCGGCAACGGCGGGCCACAGGCCAGCATCACCAACCTGTGGCAGCAGGGTGGCTTTATGCCGCACGGCTTCTCGGGGCTGGTGATGGCGATGGCGGTGATCATGTTCTCGTTCGGCGGCCTGGAAATGGTCGGCATCACCGCGGCGGAGGCCGCCGATCCGCGTCGCAGCATTCCTAAAGCCACCAATCAGGTGGTGTACCGCATTCTGATCTTCTATATCGGCTCGCTGACTGTGCTGCTGTCGCTCTATCCGTGGGGGCAAGTGGTGGAGGGCGGTAGCCCGTTCGTGTTGATCTTCCATGCGCTGAACAGCAATCTGGTGGCAACCGTGCTCAATGTGGTGGTATTGACCGCCGCGCTGTCGGTTTACAACAGCGGTGTCTACGCCAACAGCCGCATGCTGTTTGGGCTGGCCAGCCAAGGCAATGCACCGAAGGCGCTGACGCGCGTTAACAAGCGCGGCGTGCCGGTGCTGTCCATCGCGCTGTCGGCGTTGATTACTTCGATCGGCGTGCTGATTAACTACCTGATGCCCGGTAAGGCGTTCGAGTTACTGATGGCGCTGGTGGTTTCAACGTTGGTCATCAACTGGGTGATGATCTGCCTGGCGCACCTGAAATTCCGCGCTGCCAAGACCCGCCAGGGCGTCATTCCCAGCTTTAAGGCGCTGTGGTATCCGTTCGGCAACTACCTGTGTCTGGCGTTCCTCGGCCTGATTCTGGTGATTATGTATTTCAGCGAAGGGATCCGTATTTCGGTGCTTTTGATGCCGCTGTGGGTTGCGGTGCTGTGGTGCGGGTTTATGCTGACGCGCCGCAAAGACGCCAAGCGTTAATCTGTTTGCTGCGGAGGCGTATGGCGCGCCTCCGCTTCTCTTCTCGTTAGCCGCGCGGCATAAAGGCGCGCCCCTCTCCGTGCCCCCGCCCCAGCAGTTTCCGGCACAGCAACAGCAGAGTACTGATCACGTCGATGGCCACCACGCTGAGCATCAGCAGGGTCAACATGAAGAATCCGAGCAGCGAACCGCCCAGCAGCACCAGCGGTGCAGGTACGCGCAGACGGCGCAACTTCATGGCGAAATACATTTTCCAGTATAGCTTCTGCGCCAGCAGCGCGCTGCGAATACGGCGCCCCAGGCTTGAGCCTGATTTGCGGGATGTAGAACGACTCATAACTTCTCCTTTTCTGTATGCCCTACAAGTCAATCACAAAGATCTTAAGAGAGTCTTAACGGGCTCTTGGCGGCCCTGGCTGTCTCACCGGAGTGAGACAACAGCATACGGCAAAAGGTCCCGAGATGCAGCGCACGGCTGACAAAGTGCGAGCTTCATCGGGTTTGTTACACTGAAAGTCATGCCCGTGCAGGGCGCAGTGGTCGGGAGAAAAGGCTGGATGAAAAGAATCAACCGTTATTACGACGCGGCCAAGGCGCATCATACGCCGGAGGGATTTCGCAACCTGGAACCTTCGCGGCGTCAGGAGGGGGACCTTCAACGTTGGCAAGATGAACGCAAGCGCCAGGGATTGCCCAAGCCGCCGCAGCAGGGTTACGCACAATTTACCGAACGCTGGTGGCAGCCTGCCGATCTCAGCGGCAGCGACGACAGCGTCTGGTGGTTGGGGCATGCCTCGATGCTGCTGCGGTTGAGCGGGCGCTATATCCTGATCGATCCGGTGTTGTCCGAACGTGCATCGCCACTGAGCTTTTACGGCCCGAAGCGCAGAACGCCGCCGCCGCTGACGGTGGAGCAACTGCCGGCGGTGGATGCGGTACTGATCTCCCATAACCATTATGACCACCTTGACAGGCGCACGGTGCGGCAATTGGCGCGGCGTTTCCCTCAGGCCGAGTTCATCGTGCCGCTCGGCTTGAAGCGCTGGTTCCGCCGTTATCGGCTGAAGGTGCATGAGCTGGACTGGTGGCAAAGTCTGCCGTTGGGCGAGCTGACGGTCTACGCCACGCCGGCGCGGCACTGGAGCATGCGCACGCTGTGGGATCGCAATCGCTCACTGTGGTGTGGATGGGTGATCCACCATCCGGGGCTGCGGTTTTATTTTTCCGGCGACAGCGGTTATTCGGAACGGCTGGCGGAGATTGGTCAACGGCTGGGGCCGTTCGACGTGGCGGCGCTGCCCATCGGCGCCTACGCACCGCGCTGGTTTATGCAGGAGCAGCATATGGATCCGCAGCAGTCGGTGACGCTGTACCGTCAACTCAATCAGCCGCGCGCCATTCCCATCCATTGGGGGGTATTCGAATTGGCGGATGAGTCGCTGGACGAACCGCCGCAGCAGTTGAATCTGGCGCTGAGTGAGGCGGGGCTTGAACAGCATCAATTCCACCCGCTGAAGATTGGCGAGCGCATCGCGTTGCAGGATTCTCAGCAAGCGTGGTCTCTTCGCCCTGCGGTACAGAGGAAAGAATAAGAGCAACGGTTTGAAAGCGCGGCAGTAATTAGCAAAATTGATAAGTGCGGGTGGTGATTCAAATAACCACCCGATCTTCAGGATTTAATTCAACGCCACACTTTTGCTATTCATAAGATTATTCCGGTTATTCGGACTGATGGTTTTCGGATTATTTAGGATGAAGCCACTGGCCAGCGGGAGAGGCGTCTGGACGTTGCATGCTTATGCAACCGTTGTGCAGGACGGTAACATCATCGCCCGCCTGTGTGCTGCTCCTGCTCGTGCGGTGTGGCGGCAGGGCTGAAGGCTGATGATGATGCGTTTTCGACGGTAAAGGGGCGGAGCAGCGATGAATAAATTGGCCCCCGTTCATCGATATTCAAATGTTGCATATCAAATTCCATAAAGATTCAAATTTTTTAACGCTATAAGCGGCAAAAAAGCGAAAATGACGAGACGGACATGCGACAAAACGATGAAAGTTTTGTTAAAACTCCACCAGAATGCGGGGTCTGGTGCGGTGGTTTTTGCAAGCAGAAAATAGCCGATGCTTCAACATCTTTTGGCCTATTTAAGCAAATGTGGCTCTCGACCGTTTCAAATATGTGCGACATGTCGTTCAGTGATTAAAAATGGCTTGCCATCGCATACAGAGTATGTGATAACGCATCTGGGTAAAACGAGGTACAGTTCTGTATATGTGTGGCATTTTCAGTAAAGAAGTTCTGAGTAAAGACGTTAGCGTTGAATACCGCTTCTCTGCCGATCCTTATCTTAGTGCCTCAAGCAGTAACGACTCTAGTTTGTCTATGTAACGCCCACGGGCGGTTTAAACAATCCAAAGGAAATACTCAAGATGGCAAAGATCAAAGGTCAAGTTAAGTGGTTCAACGAGTCTAAAGGTTTCGGTTTCATCACCCCGGCTGACGGCAGCAAAGACGTGTTCGTACACTTCTCTGCAATCCAGGGTAACGGCTTCAAAACCCTGGCTGAAGGCCAGAACGTTGAGTTCGAAATCCAAGATGGCCAGAAAGGCCCATCTGCAGTAAACGTTACTGCTATCTAATCAGCGTCAGCTGTACAAAAAGCCCGCCTTCGCGCGGGCTTTTTCGTTTCCGTCATCCGGCGGCGATGACGATGCCTGCGTACTGGTTGCGGCCTTTGATCCCCGGATGCGTCGGATCCTGCGCGCGCCGATGGCTGTTGCGGCGATAGCTGGTGTATTTGAAGCGCTGCGGCCGCTGCGGGTCGACGTCCGGCGTGCAGATGGTGCAACTGCCGGCGCGGTCAACGGCGGCGAAACCGAGCGCCGTCAGCTTGTATTCGGCAATTGCGGCCAGATCCAGATGCCGGTAATGCGGGCTGATCAGCGTGGCGGGCAGCGGCAGGCGCTGTTTAAAATTCTCCACCAGCGCTTCATCGACTTCGTAGCAGCATGGGCCGGCGGCGGGGCCGATAGACACCACCCAATCGGCGGTGTCGCCATCTTGGCGAATGCGGGACGCCATCTGCTCCAGAATGCCGTCCAGTAACCCGCGCCAGCCGGCGTGTACCGCCGCGATAGCGCCACCGTCGCGGCGGCTGAACAGCACCGGCAGACAGTCCGCCGTCAGTACGCTGATCAGAATGCCGGGCTGGCGAGTGTAGAAACCATCGGCCTCGCCGCACGCCTGCGCCGGTTGCAGCACGTCGACGATGCGGGTGCCGTGTACCTGCTTTTTTTCCGGCAGCGTGGCGCTGTAGGGCAGTAGATGCCCTGGCAGCAGCGCGAGTTTGCTGCCGAAGCCGTGCTGAATGTGAGGCACCGCATCGAGCAGCGCGGAACGATCGCTCATAAGTTATGTTCACCTGCGTGAGAAAACAGACTCTCAGTGTAGCCAGCTTTTTCCCCGCTTGGCCAGGTGTTGTTGGCGGCGAAAGCGAGTGGGGATGCGCCTTGCATCAAACCGGCGCCTTCTTTAGACTAGCCGCGCCCTGTCTCTCTGGAAGCCCATTCATGTCTTATCAATGTCCCCTGTGTCATCAATCGCTGCATTTTTCATCACAACACTGGCGTTGTGGCGGCAATCATCAGTTCGATCAGGCCAAAGAGGGCTACGTCAATCTGCTGCCGGTACAGCACAAGCGATCGAAGCAGCCGGGAGACAGCGCGGAAATGATGCAGGCGCGGCGAGCGTTTCTCGACGGTGGATATTATCAGCCGTTGCAAGAGCAGGTGGCCGAGTGGCTGGATTTGGCGCTGGCGGCCGATGCTGGCGCGTTGTTGGACATAGGCTGTGGGGAAGGGTATTACACTGCCGCGGTGGCCGCCAGGCTGGCCCAGGAGCGCAATATGGCGGTCAATGGGCTGGATGTCGCCAAGGTGGCGAT
The DNA here is from genome assembly GCF_945957435.1 of Serratia sp. PL7. Classification (NCBI taxonomy): domain Bacteria; kingdom Pseudomonadati; phylum Pseudomonadota; class Gammaproteobacteria; order Enterobacterales; family Yersiniaceae; genus Serratia; species Serratia sp. PL7. Next base: position 801,354 of record NZ_CAMFLB010000001.1, read on the forward strand.
CCGCTACGCCGCTAAACGTTATCCGGCGGTCTCGTTCTGCGTCGCTTCCAGTCACCGTTTGCCGTTCGCCGATGGTGCGTTGGATGCGGTCTTGCGCATTTATGCACCTTGCAAGGCGGAGGAGCTGGCACGGGTAGTGAAGCCGGGCGGCGTGGTGCTGACGGTGTCGCCGGGCCCGCGTCATCTGTACCAGCTGAAAGAGCAGGTGTACCAGCAGGTGCAGCTGCATGCCGAACAGGATGAACAGTTCGCCGGATTCGACTGCGAGCGCAAAGAGGCGCTGGCCTATACGATGACCCTACCGGGCACGCAGGCCGCCAATCTGCTGCAGATGACGCCGTTCGCCTGGCGCGCCACGCCGGAGGTGCAACAGCGGTTGGCCGAGAGCGGCGAGTTTGTGTGCGAGACGGACTTCGTGCTGGCGTTGTACCGACGTCGCGCTTAAGGGGCCTTGAACTCAAAAACAAAAAAACCTGCCGCGGCAGGTTTTTTTCAAAGCGAGCGCTTCAGGCCAGGTAGCCGAGGTGCTCCAGCAGAATGTTGACGCCGATACCGATCAGCACCACGCCGCCGAGGATTTCGGCGCGCTTGCCCAGCAGCGGGCCGATAAAGCGGCCGATCATCATGCCTAGCGTCGCCATGATCATGGTGGCGCAGCCGATGGCCATCGCGGTATGCACGATGTTCACCTGCAGGAAAGCCAGACCGACGCCGATGGCCATCGCGTCGAGGCTGGTGGCGATGGCGGTGGCGACCAGCAACCAGAAACCATGACGTTTGACCTTCTCTTCTTCATCGGGCTTGTTACGTACCCCTTCGACGATCATGCGCATGCCGAGAATGAACAGCAGCGAGAAGGCGACCCAGTGGTCCCATTCCATGATGTATTGACTGGCGAACAGGCCGATGGCCCAACCGATGAGCGGGGTGATCGCTTCGACCACGCCGAAGATCAGGCCGGTGCGGATCGCTTCGCGGAAACGGGGTTGATGCAAGCTGGCACCTTTGCCGATCGACGCGGCGAAAGCATCCATGGACATGCCAAAAGCGAGAATAAGCGTTGCTGAAAGGTTCATGTGAAATAGCCTCGGCCGGGTGGCTCCATATACACGTAACCCACCCCCAACCAAACGACGGAGTTACGTGTCTATGGTCTCGCCAACCTTACCTGGCTGCCCGCACCACGTTTCTTACGGCGAAACGAGTATGTTGATACGGGCGTTTCTGGCTTTTTATTCTCCAGAAACCGGCTACTCCCCAATGACGGCGCAACCATATCATATTATTTCCGCCACGGACAACCTTATTCTATGGCAATGTTTGTTCTTAATTGAGACTCGTTTTCATTAATCTAATTTCATGCGGGAATATAATGTAGCCAGGGGTAACAATGTTGCAGAAATAATAGTCAGAAAGGAGATTGCGCTGCCGATTAATTACCCACAAGCAGCGCAAGGTTTGAGCTAAAATAACGTTAATTTTTCTTTATTTATTGATTATCAACAAAAAAGTGGTAAATCTTCTCCAGGTCGTCCAGGTGGGTCACCTGAACCAACAGCCGGCGCTGTTCCAGGTCGACGGCCAGAATGCCGTCCTCCGATAAATTCATGGCTTTAATGCGGTTATATTCGACAAACACATTGGCGAAGAAAAAACCGTGCGCTTTAAACACCATCTTGGGAGCGCGAATATAAGAAATATAGATGGCGAGCAACGCCAAAGAAATAAGCAGATAGGTGGTTAATACCGCACCGTTGTCGGTGACATTGCGGTAAATCAGAATGGCGATCAGGCCGACGAAAATCAGGCTGTCGAGGCGGTGGCGGCGTTTAAGCGGTACTTTGAGCCGCGTTTTACCTTTCAGCAGATCCATGCCGAATTCGTCGTACAGCGAATACAGCAACAGCAGGGCGATAAACAGCATCAGTACGGCGTCGGTCAGTGACATCTCTTGCTCCATAAAAAAGCCGGGGGTTGCCCCCCGGCCGTTTCGAACGATTACAGGCCCAGCAGGCCAATCCAATAGCCAAAGATACCGATGACGAAGAAGCCGATGATGATCCACAGCGCGTTGACTTTCTTGCGCAGCAGCCACATACAGGCGAAGGTCAGCAGCAACGGCACCAGGCCCGGCATCAGCTGGTCGAGGATGGTCTGCACCGTGGTGACGTTGGTATGCCCGGTCTGGTCGGTTATCTTGGACACCACTAGCGGGATATTCACGTGCGTCCACTTGTTGACCAGCGCCCCCATGACAAACAGGCCGAGAATGGACGCTCCTTCCGTCAGTTTCTGCAGGAAGCCGCCGCCCATGTCGTTGACGATATCGACCCCTTTACGGTAACCGTAGGCCACGCCGTAGTAGCGGGTCAGCAGGCGCACCAGGTTGAACAGCACGAAGAACAGGATCGGTCCAAGCAGGCTGCCGCTCATGGCGATGCCCGCCCCAAGCGCGGCGAACACCGGTCGCACGGTGCCCCAGAAGATCGGGTCACCGACGCCCGCTAAAGGCCCCATCAAACCGACCTTGATGCCGTTGATTGCGGCGTCATCGATCGGCGCGCCGTTGGCGCGTTGCTCTTCCATCGCCATGGTCACACCGAGCACCGGCGCCGCCACGTAAGGGTGGGTGTTGAAGAACTCCAGGTGACGCTTGATCGCCTGTTTGCGATCGTCATTGTTTTCCGGATACAGGCGGCGGATCACCGGCACCATCGAGAAGCAAAAACCCAGCGCCTGCATGCGTTCGAAGTTCCATGAACCCTGGAACAGGTTCGAACGCAGGAATACGCCGCGAATATCGGCCGGCGTGAGTTTCTTTTGAGCAGTTGTATCAACCATTTCTCTCACCTATTCCTAGTCGAGTTCGTTATCGAGATCGTTCGCGTTAGCCGGGCCGGCCTGTACAACTTGAGACTTGTTGTATTTCGGGCTGAGCTGGATATACAGCACGGCCATCACCACGCCAATGACGCCGAGCGCCACCAGGTTGAAGTTGGTGAAGGCAGCGGTAACGAAACCGAGATAGAAGAACGGCATCAGGTAGCCGGCGCGCATCATGTTAATCACCATTGCGTAACCGACCACGACGATCATGCCGCCGGCGATGTTCAGGCCGCTGGTGACCACTTCCGGGATCGAGTTGAGCAGGGCGTGTACCCCGGCGGTGCCGACCGAGATGGCGACAATGACCGCCGGGATGGCGATACGCATCGCCTGCAGCAGCAGGGCGCCGACATGGATCCAGCTAATGGCGCGCAGGCTGCCGCGCTCCGCCGCGCTGTCTGCTGCGTGCTGGAACGCCACGGTGAGGGTACGCACGATGATGGTCAACACCTGGCCGGCCGCCGCCAGCGGAATGGCCAGGGCGATACCGGCGCCGACGCTTTGCCCGCCGGCGATGACCAGAATGGTCGAGATGATGGACGCCAGGGCAGCATCCGGCGCGACGGCCGCACCGATGTTCATCCAGCCCAGGGCGATCATTTCCAGCGTACCGCCGATGATGATGCCGGTTTTCATATCGCCGAGAATGAAGCCGATCAGGGTACAGGCGACCAGCGGACGGTGGAACTGGAACTCGTCGAGGACGGAACCCATCCCGGCGATACAGGCAACGATAAATATCAGCACAATCTGAAGAGTGGTGATCTCCATTGCACTTCTCCTATGACCAAAAAAGCTCTGAGTAAAATAATTAGCGGCTGGCGCCACTAATTGAGTTTGTTAATCAGGTCCATCATTTTTAGCCGGCTGTCGGACGAGACCTTACGCACCTCCAGCTCGATACCGCGATCGTTCAGTTTCTTAAACGCTTCGATATCTTTTTCATCGACGGAAACGGCGTTGTTCACCTGGGTTTTCCCCTGGCGGAACGCCATGCCGCCGATATTGACGGATGTAATCTCCACGCCGCCTTCCACCAAACGCCAGACGTCAGTCGGGTTGGTGAATAACAGCATCACGCGATCGTTGGCGTATTTCGGGTTGTTCCAGACGCGGATGGCCTTCGCCACGTCCACCACGTGGGCGGTGACGCCCGGCGGGGCAACCTGGGTCAGCAGGGTCTTGCGCACATGGTCGGCGGCGACTTCATCGCTGACGACGATAATGCGGCTGACGTTGGTCTCTTTGGTCCAGCGGGTAGCGACCTGGCCGTGGATTAAGCGATCATCGATGCGCGCCAGGCCGATTTTCATGTGGTCGTTCGGCCCCAGCGGCGCCTGAGGGGCAGCGGCTTTGGCGACGGGTGCTGCGGGTTTTGCGGGTTCTTCCTGCGGTTTTTTCAGCGCTTTCACGCCTTCACGGCCGGTTTCCAACGCCAGCGCCACCAGTTCATCGAAAGCGGGGTTGTCGTCCCGCGCCATGAAGGTTTCCACCAGCATCGGGATGTTGACCCCGGTGACGACCTCATAGTTTTCTTTGTCGACCGCAATGCGGCTGGCGGCGTTGAACGGGCTGCCGCCCCAGGTATCCACCAGGAACAGCACGCCGCCGCTGGTATCCAACCCACTGATTTTTTCGTTGTACTTGACGATTAACGTTTCGGCATTCTCACCGGGAACGAAGTCTATAAAGGCGACGTTGTCCTGCTCGCCCAATAGCATCTCCGCCGTTTTCAGCAGTTGTTCCGCTGCAGCCCCGTGTGTGCCGATGATAATAGCTATTGCCACTCGCTACCTCCTCGTTGAACTCCAGACGCGGTGTGTGTCGTTTCTCCGCGCCGTCTTGGCAGTCACTTCCGCGGTTCAGATACATTATGGTAGAAAAAAAGAAACGCACGCCTAACATTTCTCACGCAGTTTCAAATGCCTGTGCGTGATACTTCACGAACGCGAGATTTATTTTAGTGAGTGAAAAAATATTTTTTGTGACGCTGCTCCGCTATTGAATGCTCGGAGAAATCTTAGCTGTCGCAGACGATATGGTGTGGCGCCACCCTAAACCGCCGTTGAAAAAGCCGCTTTGTCCCCCAGAAAAATCCTGATACAGTAATTTCTTCTTTCATCACTAAGGAGTGAAGGGCCTCAGCCCTCCCTATGGACTGTCACCGAAGTTACTGTTTTTCCAGGTTTCACCCGCCACCTGCTGGCGTTGTATATGCTGTTCGGCCCTTCGGCCATCTCCCGGTAACCCCATCCCGTCACCTTGCTATTGTCGACTGCGCCCATGCAGCGGCGGCATCGTCACGTCTGAGCGGCGAGCGCTCATTCCCACTTTTTTCTGGAGTCTGATATGGAATTTTTAATGGACCCCTCTATTTGGGCGGGGTTGCTTACGCTGGTGGTGCTGGAAATCGTCCTGGGCATCGACAACCTGGTGTTCATCGCCATTTTGGCCGACAAATTGCCGCCGAAGCAGCGCGATAAGGCGCGCGTTATCGGCCTGTCGCTGGCGTTGCTGATGCGTTTGGGCCTGCTGTCGGTGATCTCCTGGATGGTAACCCTGACCACACCGCTGTTCAGCGTCGGCGATTTCAGCTTCTCTGGCCGCGATCTTATCCTGCTGTTCGGCGGGGTATTCCTGCTGTTCAAGGCCACCATGGAGCTGCATGAGCGGCTGGAAGGGCAGACGCACCAGGATGGCGCCAACCGCGGTTATGCCAAGTTCTGGGCGGTGGTGGTGCAAATCGTGATCCTGGACGCGGTGTTTTCGCTTGATGCGGTGATTACCGCCGTAGGCATGGTGAACGATCTGCCGGTAATGATGGCGGCGGTGGTGATCGCGATGGCGGTGATGCTGTTGGCATCCAAGCCATTGACCAACTTCGTCAATGCGCACCCGACCATCGTGGTGCTGTGCCTGAGCTTCCTGTTGATGATCGGCCTGAGCCTGATCGCCGAAGGCTTCGGTTTGCATATTCCGAAAGGCTATCTGTACGCCGCGATCGGCTTCTCGATCCTGATTGAATTGTTCAACCAGATCGCGCGTCGCAACTTCATCAAGCATCAAGCGCGTCGGCCGATGCGCGAGCGCACCGCGGAAGCGATCATGCGCCTGATGGGGCAGCAGCGCGCGCAGCAGTCGGACGATGAGGTCGCTTTGCCGAGGGATGAAACCTTTGCGGCGGAAGAGCGTTATATGATCAGCGGCGTGTTGACGCTCGCCTCGCGTTCATTACGCAGTGTGATGACGCCTCGCACGGACATCTCCTGGGTCGACTGCGAGCGCTCCCGCGAGGAGGTGCGCGCCCAGTTGCTGGATACGCCACACAGTCTGTTCCCGGTGTGTCGTGATTCGGTGGATGAGATCGTCGGCGTGGTACGCGCCAAGGATCTGCTGGTGGCGCTGGAGCAGGGTGAAGATATTGCCGAGTTTGCCGCCCGCACGCCGCCGATCGTGGTGCCGGAAACCATGGACGTCATCAAACTGCTGGCGGTGCTGCGCCGCGCCAAAGGGCGTCTGGTGGTGGTCACCAATGAATTTGGCGTCGTGCAGGGGCTGGTGACGCCGCTGGACGTCCTGGAAGCGATTGCCGGTGAGTTCCCGGACGAGGATGAAACGCCGGATATCGTGGCGGAAGGCGACGGCTGGCTGGTGAAGGGGGGAACCGATTTGCACTCGCTGGAACAGGCACTGGCCTGCGATGACCTGGTCAGCCCAACCGCAGACTACGCCACCCTGGCGGGGCTGCTGTTGGCTCACTACGGCCAGATGCCGGTGGTGGGGGACATCATTGAACTGAACCACCTGCGTTTCGATATCGTCGAGGTCTCCGACTATCGCATCGAATTGGTGCGTGTTACCCGCGTCGTCTTTGACGAGCCGACGCAGTCGTAACCCTCCCGCCGGGGGCTCAGGCCTCCGGCGGATCCTCTTCCGCTTTCCTGACGCGCGATTCGTACTGTTGCAACCACAGCGGGAAAACGTGGATCGGCATCGGCTTGGCGAAATAATACCCCTGCAGGGCATTGACCTCGCGTGAGCGCAGATAGTCGGCCTGTTCCTCCGTTTCGACACCCTCTGCCACCAGTTTCAGCTTCAGCCTCTGCGCCAGCGTAATGATGGTGTCGGTCACCGTGGCGTTGACCGCGTCGGTGCCGATGGCCGCGGTAAACCCGCGGTCGATCTTCAACACGTCCGGGCTGAGGTTTTTCAGGTAGCTCAGCGAGCTGTGGCCGGTGCCGAAATCGTCGATAGCCAGCATGATCCCCATGTCTTTCAGCGTGCGAATCTGGTCATACTGGATCGCCGACAGCGCGGTGCGTTCGGTCAGCTCCAGCATCAATGAGGGCATCGGATGTGCCGGCAGCCAAATCTGGCGGATATCGTCGATGATGTTGAGCGTTTTAAAATGCTCGGCAGCAACGTTAATGCTGATGTAGAAGGACGGTCGTGGCGGGAACAGCTGCAGATTTTCCGTCACGGTGTTCATCAGATAGCGAGTGAGCGGAATGATGAGGTCATGCTGCTCGGCCAACGGAATAAACACGTCTGGCGAGATCCACCCCTGCCGCTTCTTTTTCCAACGCAGCAGCATCTCTACGCCGGCACAGCGCCCGGTATCGCTGTGAATGATCGGTTGGCAGTAAACGCGGAACTCCCGATGGGTAATGGCATGGCCAATGTGGTAAGACAGGCTCATGCGGTTAGCGGTGAGCAGGTAGACCACATAGGCCGCCAGCAGGCTGATCAGCAGCGCCAGCGGGATATGGCGCGGCAGTGCGGAAAACGCCAACATGCCGACCTGCGGGCCGAACAGCGAAATCGAGAACGGGTAACGCTCGGAACCGGCGGTGTAACGCAGATCGTTGGTCAGGGTGTCGCGGCGCAGGATTTCGCGGCGCCCGTATTCCAGGCTGCTGTCGGCTACGTTCAGCACCATGCGCTGAACATAAGGCTCCTGGGGTTCGAGTAAAAAGTTCGATAACAGCTCGATATTGAAGACGTGCAGCACGCCGCTGCTTCTATCGCCGGGGGAGGGTGTCCACATCACCAACGTGGGCAGTCCTTTGCTCACCGCCAACGAAGGGCGCAGCGCCAGCCTGACGTTGCTGTTGACGAAAATCGGCAGCACGGCGGCCAACTGATAATGTCGGGCGCCAAACAGACTGGAGCAGTAGATGATGCCATTTTTTACCAGCAGCATGGCGCGCAGCGCCTGATTTTGCGCGGCGCGAAAGCGCAGGGTCGATGAGACGTTCTCGCAGGGTTGTTCCAGCATGTCCATACTGCGTTCAGCCTGCAGCTGCGCGGGGGACAACAGCTGGTCAATTTTGCCGACGGTGCGGGTGGCCAACGTTTGCTGGCTCTGCTCGATGCTTTTGACCTCTTGATAGTAACGGGTATACAGCGATACCAACAGAATAGCCACGCCCACCGCTCCGGCCAGCAGCCAACGGTAGTAACGATATTGGGACGCGGCGAGGTGGGTCATCAACATCCGGTAAATCCTTGTTCGGTAATCCAGCTCCGAGTCACAGTCAGGCCACAGCTCCTTAAGTTGCGCTCGGCTAATTCTAGCCTGAGGTTATACAAGATTGATGGTAACTCAGTAAATTATTTCGATTTGGCAAAACAGAAGGTCAATTTGCAGGCTAACCGCTGGATCGATGAGAAAAATGCAGGATATTTTCTGGTGACATTGTCACTAAAAACGGTCAATGAATTGATTGCCCATAAAAAACCCCGCCGGGCGGCGGGGTTGTCTGTCAGTCGCATTGCACCTTGATTGCCAGGCCACCGCGTGATGTTTCTCGGTATTTGGCGTTCATGTCTTTGCCGGTTTCGTACATGGTCTCGATCACCTTATCCAGCGAAACGCGCGGTTCGCTGGTGCGGCGCAGAGCCATGCGGGCGGCGTTGATCGCCTTGACCGAGGCGATGGCGTTGCGCTCGATGCACGGCACCTGTACCTGGCCGGCGACCGGGTCACAGGTCAGCCCCAGGTTGTGTTCCATGCCGATTTCCGCCGCCACACAGACCTGCTCAGGGCTGCCGCCCAGCAGTTCAGCCAGGCCTGCGGCCGCCATGGAGCAGGCCACGCCGACTTCGCCCTGACAGCCGACTTCGGCGCCGGAAATGGACGCGTTCATCTTGTACAACGCGCCGATGGCGCCCGCTGCCATAAAGTAACGGATGTAGATATCCGGGCTGACGGACTCGATAAAGTGATCGTAGTAAGCCAGCACCGCAGGCACGATGCCGCAGGCACCGTTGGTCGGCGCGGTGACGACGCGGCCGCCGGCGGCGTTTTCTTCGTTAACCGCCAGTGCGAACATGTTGACCCAGTCGATCACGTTCATCGGATCGTTGGACAGTTTGTCCGACGCCACCAGCATGCGGCGCAACGCGGAAGCACGGCGCGGTACGCGCAGCGGCCCCGGCAGCACGCCTTCGGTGTTCAGACCGCGATCGATACAGGCACGCATGGTTTGCCAGACGTTGCCGAAGTAGGTTTCGATCTCTTGCTTGCTGTGCAGCGCCAGTTCGTTCTGCATCACCATGCCGGACAGTGACAGCCCGGTCTCGCGGCAGTGGTCGAGCATTTCGCGCGCGGAGTTGAATGGATAAGGCATTTGCAGCTCTTGCTCGGCGTCCTTACCGAAGTTCTCCTCGTCGACGATGAAACCGCCGCCGATGGAGTAATAGGTCTTGCTGTACACTTCTTTATCGCCGGCGAAGGCGTGGATTTGCATGCCGTTCTCGTGCAGCGGCAGGTTGTCGCTGCGGAAGACCATGCCGCCGTCGCGTGGGAAATCGACTTCATGCAGGCCGTTGGCCAGCATCAGGCGTTGACGTTGTTCTACATCGCGAATAAAGCCAGGAATGCTATCGATATCGACGGTGTCCGGCATGTTGCCGGCCAGGCCGAGAATGATGGCGATATCGGTATGGTGACCTTTACCGGTCAATGAGAGTGAGCCGTAAACGTCTACGGCAACACGCGTGATAGAAGGCATCAGGCCTTTATTTACCAGATCGTCGACAAACTGTTTGCCGGCTTTCATCGGTCCAACCGTATGAGAGCTGGACGGGCCGATGCCGATCTTAAACATGTCGAAAACGCTAATCACGCTAAAACTCCTTAAAGAGACGTATTGTTATGGCTGCGGCGGTTAAAAACCGCGCAGGGAACAGCGATATTGTAAAAGGGCCGTGCGGGTTCGGCTGCCTTTTTCGCATGAAATTAAATAATCCGTGGTGTCGCTTTTTTTACTGATTACCCGGGGCGAACCCTTATGCGAGGTATCCGCTTTCGCCCAAGCTCCATTAGCGGTAATCGCGCCAGCTTTCCGTGCTGAACGCCGCCGGCTTAATCCCTGTTTCTACAGTGGTTTATCTCGGACGGTGGTATTTTACAGGTATTTCGTAAGGTTTAAGAGAGGGTTTACAGTTTTTTTAAAACCATTCAATCGGAACGGTAGTTGAAAAAGCGTTCAAATGAAGTGATTTCGATCGCTTTACCGGCAGCGGAGGCCGTCGGCCATGCCAGATTGCGAGTCAGATCACGTAATATGGGCTAAATACTGACCTGCTGCGCCAGACGCCGAATGATGGCTGCGGTCAGCCCCCAGATAAACTGGCTGTGATACCAGGAGAGGTAAATGCGGTGCGTATGGCCGGCGCGATGAATATCCAGCGGATAGTAACGCGACAGGGTCAGCGCTTCCCTCAAGGGCATCTCGAACACGTCCGCCACTTCACCCTCATTGGCGTGGAACTGCACATCCGGCGAGACCAGGCCGACGATGGGCGTGACCTGAAATCCGGTGCTGCTGTCGAGCGGCGCCATTTGGCCGAGGACGGTCACCGCCTGCGGTGGTATCGCCACTTCTTCCTGCGCTTCTCGCAGCGCCGTGACGATCGCCGACCCGTCTTCGGCATCGGTTTTGCCGCCGGGGAAGGCCACCTGGCCGGCATGTTTGCGCAGCGAATCGGCACGGCGGGTCAACAGCAGCGTCGGCTCTGCGCGGCAGACGATCGGGATCAGCACCGCCGCCGGGCGCACATTGTGCGAGATCTGCGCCGCCTGCGGCAGCTGCAGTTGAAAACGGCTGATAAAGGCGTGCAGCGAGGCCGGTGTGTTCGATGGGATCACGACAGGGCACACTCCCCAAGCTGCGGCAGAATACGGCCAACCTTGTCGAAGGTCTCCTGGTATTCCGCCTGCTCCTGGCTGTCCGCCACGATGCCGCCACCGGCGGAGCAGTGGATGCGGCCGTTTTCGGTGACGAGCGTGCGGATGGTGATATTGGTGTCCATGGTACCGCAGGCGCTTAGGTAACCGATACTGCCGCAATAGGCATTGCGGCGCTGCGGCTCCAGCTCTTCGATGATTTCCATCGCCCGCACCTTGGGCGCGCCGGTGATCGAACCGCCGGGGAAGCAGGCGCGCAGCAGTTCGGCCGCCGAGGTCTGTTCCGGCAGGGTTGCGGTGATAGTGCTCACCAGGTGATGCACGGCGGGAAACGGCTCCACGGCAAACAGTTCCGGCACCCGTACGCTGCCAGGCTGGGCGACGCGGCCGATATCGTTGCGCAGCAGATCGACGATCATCAGATTTTCAGCGCGATCCTTGGGGGAATCGGCCAAACGGCGAGCCTGAGCGGCGTCCTGTTCCGCGTCCGCCAGCCGCGGCAGCGTGCCCTTGATCGGGCGGGTTTGGATACGCTGCTGCTCCAGCCACAGGAAGCGCTCGGGAGAGACGCTCAGTACGCTGTTGTGCGGCAGGCGCAGGAAGGCCGAGAACGGCGCGCGGTTGCAGGCGCTCAATCGACAGAAAGCCTGCCACTCATCTCCCTGATAGTCGGCGGAGAACCGTTGCGCCAGATTAATTTGGTAACAGTCACCGCTGCGCAGGTAGCGCTGAATACGTTGGAATTTCTCGCCGTATTGCCGCCGGCTCATATTGGCGCGCCAGTCGCTCAGCAGCGTGAAAGGGCGTTCTGTCGGCGCGGTTTGGCTATTGAGCCAGCACCAGCGCTGTTCCACGTCGCCATAGCTGAGCAGCGTCAGGGTTTGCAGACGGTGATCGGCGATCAGCGCCCAGTCATAAATGCCCACCGCCATGTCCGGCAAGGCGAGGTCGGCTGCGGCCAACTGCGGCAAGCTTTCCACCCGCCGCCCGAGATCGTAGCCGAACAGCCCCAGTGCGCCGCCCTGAAATGGCAGATCCGGGTTAAACGCCGGTTGCCAACCTTGCGCCACCAGGTGTTGCTGCAGCAGGGAGAATGGATCTTCCTTCGACTGAATAGTGACGCCGTCACTTTCTATTTTCGTGCTGGCGCCCTGGGTGGTGAGCGTAACGCACGGCTGCGCGACCAGGATGTCGAAGCGGTTATGCGAATGGTCGGCGAAGCCCGAATGCAGCAGCATCGCCCACGGGTGGGTTGAAATCGGGGCGAAAAGCGTCATCAGGGCACTGCGGCTGTAGGGCAAAGATTTTATGTTTGGGGCGGTTACGCTCATGAACGTCAATAAACCTGGCTGTGAGGACGGCGATATCTGGCGGCTAGTGTGCCATAGACGGTCACGTCATGCATGTTTTGCCACGCGCGACATGGAGCACAGTTCACATAAACGGCAGTTCAATAAACCTGAGATAAGGCATTTTTTGCGCCATTGATTATACTTCGATATGTTAAAAATTTAACGTCAAATGCACTGGACGTTTATTCATCGAGGGCGCAAGACCCGAGAAATATAAAAAAGGTTCGTTAATTTCATACTTTTATTGTTGCTTGCTGTTATTAAGCTGGCGATGCGAAACGGTTTTGCCTGTGTTTTTTCATGGTGGCCGTCTTGTGAAAGTTATCCCTTGTTGTGGAACGCTTTTCTTGTCGAAAGCATGAAAAGACAAACAAGATTAATCTTATTTAGCCTGCGGCGGAAATGTGAAGGTTCGCGTTTTATTTCGCTCGTGCGCTGAAGCGGTTTCTATTTTTTAAAAAAATAAAATTATCATTTTGTTACATTATTAGTGAAGAGCTACCTATGTCGTTAATGCTGAGCGTCATCGTCCCGATGCACAATGCGGGGGAGTTATTGGAGCCGTTCCTGGTCTCGCTGCTGGCCCAGCGCGAGCAACGGTTGGAGGTGATCATCGTCAACGATGGTTCCACCGACGGTTCGGGAGAGATCGCGCACCGTTACGCGGCGGTGCATCCGCATATTCGCGTGATCGATCAAGCCAATGCCGGCGTTTCTAATGCACGTAATGCCGGGCTCGCCGTTGCCCGAGGTAAATATGTGGCGTTTCCGGACGCCGACGATTTATTGGCGCCCGAGATGTATTCCACGCTGTTGGAACAGGCAGAACGACACCAATTAGACGTGATGCAATGTAATGGTGAACGCTATTTTACCAGCCAAGACGAATTACAGCCGATTTTTCCCGAGGCGCGTTTACGCACTACCGACGTTATCACTGGCGTTCAGTGGTTCGAACGTGCATTGAAGTCGCGAAAGTTTATTCATGTTGTATGGCTGGCAATATATCGCCTCGATTTTATTCGCCAGCATCGGCTTTATTTTGAGCCGGGGTTGCATCACCAGGATATTCCCTGGACGACGGAGGTCATGTTTAATGCCAAACGGGTCAAATATTTAAGCACGCCGCTGTACCGGCAACGGGTGCACGACAAGTCGATCAGTAACCGTCGTCGCACCGGCAAAGCGAACGTAGAGTATCAGCGTCACTATATGAAAATCGTCGAAATGCTGGAGCGGCTCAACCGGCGCTATGCGGGCACTGTCGCCATTCGTCCCGCTTTCCATTGGCAAATCACCCGTGAGGCGTTGGGCATTTGTCACAGTATCCGTCGTGAGCCGGATCCGGCCGCCCAGAGTCAGATTACCGAAGAGTTCTATCAGCGCGGCATCGACAGAGCGATGTTCGCCAATACGCGCGGCCTGAAGCAGGGGTGGCATGTCATGCTGTGGCGGCATCGCCTGAAGCAGTGGCGCAGCGATAACGGCTGTTCGCAACCGGCCTGAGCCACAAGACGTTGGGATCCGCCGCGTTAGCGCGTATACTCGCTCTCCCTTTTGCCGGAGAGAACGACACATGCATGCAGGTATGCCATTACTGAGCCACGCGGAGCAGCAGGAAGCGGCGGATCGCATCCATCAGCTGATGGAACAGGGCATGAGCAGCGGTGAGGCCATTGCTCGCGTTGCGCAGGAAATTCGTGAGCAGCATCAGGGCGCTCAGGTTGCGGTGCTGTTCGATGACGAAGACGAGCAGCAGGATGCCGCACCGGAGGCGTCGCGGGATGACGATGCTGAAGAAGACGAAGACTATTGATGTTATCGAGGCCGCGCAAGCGGCCCCGTGAGTGTCAACCGTTGACCACCACTGCGGTGGCGGCCTGTTTCGCTTGTTCCACCGCCTGTTCCGTGGTGTCCGCCGTCGCCAGCGCTACACCCAGGCGGCGCTGGCCGGCGATTTCCGGCTTGCCGAACAGACGCAGCTGGTTGTGCCCGCGCAGCGCGTTTTCCAATCCGCTGAAGCGCACATCGGTGCTGGTGAGCTGTGGCAGGATCACCGCCGAAGCGGAAGGGCCGAACTGGCGGATAGCGCCGATCGGCAAACCGAGAAACGCGCGCACGTGCAGGGCGAACTCAGACAGATCCTGTGAAATCATTGTGACCATGCCGGTATCGTGCGGGCGTGGCGACACTTCGCTGAAGATCACGTCGTCGCCGCAGACGAACAGCTCCACGCCGAACAGGCCGAAGCCACCCAGGGCTTTCACCACCTTCTCCGCGATAGCCTGAGCACGGCTCAGCGCCGTAGCCGACATACGCTGAGGCTGCCAGGATTCGCGATAATCTCCGTCTTCCTGACGGTGCCCGATCGGCTCGCAGAAATGCACGCCGTCCACGGCGCTGATGGTCAGCAGCGTAATTTCAAAATCAAATCTTACCAGCCCTTCGACGATCACCCGGCCACCACCGGCACGACCACCCTGTTGGGCGTAATCCCAGGCGCTTTGCAGCTGTTCGGGCGTGCGGATCAGGCTTTGGCCTTTGCCGGAGGAGCTCATCACCGGTTTGACGATGCACGGGTAGCCGATGTGTTCGACCGCCTGCCGGAAGGCGATTTCACTGTCGGCAAAGCGGTAGCTTGAGGTGGGTAGAGCGAGCTCTTCCGCCGCCAGACGGCGGATGCCTTCACGGTTCATCGTCAGGCGGGTGGCTTCGGCACAGGGCACCACGCGGTGGCCCTGGCGTTCAAGCTCGACCAGCATGGCAGTGGCGATCGCTTCGATTTCGGGAACGATATAGTCAGGCCGCTCTTGTTCGATAACGGCTTTCAGCGCGTCACCATCCAGCATATTGATGACGTGGCTGCGGTGCGCCACATGCATGGCGGGGGCGTCGGGATAGCGATCGACGGCGATCACTTCCAGACCGAGGCGCTGGCATTCAATGGCGACTTCTTTACCCAGCTCCCCGGAGCCGAGCAACATAACGCGGGTGGCGGAAGGGCGCAGGGCGGTTCCAATCGTTAACATAGTGTCGTACCTGGATCGGTGAAAGTAAGCGGATTGATGATCGGCGGGCAGTATATACGAAAACGATTGCGTTCACAGCCGCTGCGCCAGGTTTGTTGCTAACTGACTGTTTTTATAACAAACAGAAATATTTGCCCTGCATGAGCGATTATGCGTTAATAACCGACGGCGAAAGAAGGCCTACATATCACAGGGTTTTCGCGTCTCGTGCCGTTAAGGCAGGTTTATCAAGTAAAGGAAACACAAATGAGCAAGATCACTGGTCACGTTAAATGGTTCAACGAAAGCAAAGGTTTCGGCTTCATCACGCCTGCCGACGGTTCTAAAGACGTTTTCGTTCATTTTTCCGCTATCGTTAGCGATGGGTTCAAAACCCTGGCTGAAGGCCAGCAGGTTGAATTCTCCATCCAGGACAGCCAACGTGGCCCTGCTGCAGCCAACGTCGTTGCGATTTAACGACTGCGTTGCCAAGAAACCCGCCGCCGGCGGGTTTTTTTATGCCCGCACCCCGTAACGCCGCCCATCTCTGTTATCATTTACCCCTGATTCGGCGCCAACCTGCGGGCGCGCCGCCATTCCATTCGTCATATAAGAGTTATCGCCGTGAGCACAGTTTCTTTTTCTTCCCTGCCGCTGCCAGCCGAACAGTTGGCCAACCTCAACGAACTGGGGTACGCCGAAATGACGCCGGTACAGGCCGCCGCATTGCCCGCCATCCTGCAAGGGCGGGACGTGCGCGCCAAGGCGAAAACCGGCAGCGGTAAAACGGCGGCCTTCGGCATTGGTCTGCTGAACAGTATCGTCGTCGGTCAGGTCGCCACGCAGGCGCTGGTGCTTTGTCCCACCCGCGAGCTGGCCGATCAGGTGAGCAAAGAGCTGCGTCGCCTGGCGCGTTTTACGCAAAACATCAAGATCCTGACGCTGTGCGGCGGCCAGCCGATGGGGCCGCAGCTCGATTCGCTGGTGCATGCGCCGCACATCGTGGTGGGGACGCCGGGCCGTATCCAGGAACACCTGCGCAAGAAAACGCTGCAGTTGGACGAGCTGAAGGTGCTGGTGCTGGATGAGGCCGATCGCATGCTGGATATGGGGTTCGCCGACGACATCGACGATGTGATCAGCTATACGCCGCCGCAACGTCAGACGCTGCTGTTTTCCGCCACGTACCCGGCAGGCATCGAGCGCATCAGCGCGCGCGTTCAACGCCAGCCGCTGAGCGTCGAGGTGGACGATGGAGAAGCGCAGGCCTCCATCGAACAACGCTTTTATGAGACTACGCGCGATCAGCGCCCGGCGCTCCTGGTGTCGGCTATTCGCTATCATCAACCCGCGTCCTGCGTGGTGTTCTGCAATACCAAACGCGATTGTCAGACGGTGCTTGAGGCCCTGGAGGCCCGCGGCATCAGCGCGCTGGCGCTGCATGGCGATCTGGAACAGCGCGACCGCGACCAGGTGTTGGTGCGTTTCGCCAACCGCAGTTGCCGGGTATTGGTGGCGACCGACGTTGCCGCACGCGGGCTGGATATTAAAGAGCTGGAGCTGGTGGTCAACTACGAACTGGCGTTCGATCCCGAAGTGCATGTGCACCGTATTGGCCGTACCGGCCGCGCCGGCATGAGCGGGTTGGCGATCAGCCTGTGCACGCCGCAGGAAATGGCGCGTGCGCACGCGATTGAAGACTATCTGCAGATGAGCGTCGACTGGTCGCCGGTGTCCGAGCTGAGCGGGGCGGCCAACGGCTCGCTGGAGGCGGAAATGGTGACGCTGTGCATCGACGGCGGCCGCAAGGCGAAGATCCGTCCCGGCGATATTCTCGGGGCGCTGACCGGTGATGCCGGGCTGACAGCGGCGGAAGTGGGCAAGATCGATATGTTCCCGGTGCATGCTTATGTCGCGATCCGCAAAGCCAGCGCGCGCAAGGCGCTGCAGCAGTTGCAGCAGGGCAAAATCAAAGGCAAAAGCTGCAAGGTGCGGCTGCTGAAATAAGCCGAAGGCGGGCGGCGGTTTGCCTTCCCGCCACGATCTATTTATACTGTATATAACAACAGTAATTTGAGTATTTGAGGACGCACGCATGGCGGTTGAAGTTAAATATGTGGTGGTGAGAAACGGTGAGGAAAAAATGACTTTCGCGAGCAAGAAAGAAGCCGACGCCTACGACAAAATGCTGGATCTGGCGGACAACCTCGGGGAGTGGCTGCAGCAGGCGCCGCTGACTCTGGATGACGAACAGCGCGAAGGCTTGAGCTTCTTCCTGGCGGAGAATAAGGACGCGCTGGGTCTGATTTTGCGTGGCGCTTCGCCGGCGGAAACCCTCAAAAAACCGGCGGAAAGCAAAGCGAAAAAAGCGACATCTAACCCAAAAGAGGGATCTGCGTCAGAAAAGCAAGCAGCATAATGACTTATGTTGCGGTGTTGTGATGAAAAAGGATCTAAAATGAGCCGTGAAATAACTTTCTTCAGCCGCTTTGAGCAAGACATTCTGGCCGGGCGTAAAACCATCACCATTCGGGATGCCAGTGAGTCGCACTTCGAACCGGGCGAGGTATTGCGCGTAAGCCGCAATGAAGACGGCGTCTTTTTCTGTTTTATCGAAGTGCTGTCGGTAACGCCGGTGCGCCTGGATGCGCTGACCGAACGCCACGCACAGCAGGAAAACATGTCGCTCGGCGAACTGAAGCAGGTGATCAAGGAAATCTATCCGGGCCTGGATGCGCTGTTTGTCATCGAGTTCGTCAAACGGTAACTCTTTGCCGAAACCCTGTTGTGAGCCAGGGATGGGCGCCCGGATAGCGCTAATCACAACGGGAGGACATATGAAAAAAATGGGTTTGGCTATCGCCTTGTTGGCCATGATGGGAGCATCAACCGCGGTGTGGGCGCAGGATCAAGAGCAACGCACCGCCAAGGTGGGGCAGTGTGCGGGCCTGCAGCCGGCGGATATCGCCGCCCAGGTCAAGCGCGACTTCTTGCAGAACCGCATTACGCGCTGGGAGGCGGACAAAAAGCTGCTGGGTACCGCAACGCCGATTGCCTGGGTTAGCCCGGATGCCATCAGCGGCAAGGATCAGGTGTGGCAGGTACCGTTAACGGTGCGTGGCACCAAGGCAGATAAAACCTACAACGTGACGCTCAACTGCAACACCGGCGAAATCGCCTACAGCGCGCCGCAGTAATACTGTTTTGCAATAAAAAGCCCGCCTGGTGGCGGGCTTGATGCATCAAGACGAGGTCAGTCGCTGAACGGGATCACCAACTCACCCGGCTTCACTTCCAACCCCTTCGCCAGTTTTTTGGCCAGCGCTTCGGTTTTGCTGTTGTCAGGATTTAGCACATAAGCTGGCTTTTGGTCGAAGTAAGACTTCAGTGACTGGTTCAGATACGGCGTCAGCGCTTTCATTACCGTCTGCATTTTTTCCGGCTGCACGCTGTAATCAGTCAGCTCCATGTCCTTCAGGAAAATGGCGCCCTGCGCCCGGTCGTAAACCGGCTGCGCCTTCAGCGTCAGCTTCAGATCCGCGGTCTGCGGGCCGAGAATCGACGTGATATTGACCTTGGCGTCGCCGGAAAGGGTAACTTTACCCGGTTCGCTGCGGCCGATTTGGCTTTGCAGCTGAGTCAGCACGATATTGGCGTCCACCAAGCCGGGCACGCCGATCTGCTTCTGATAGTCGTTGTGTTTCTGCAGGTAATCATTCACTTCCTGCTCGCTCAGGGTGTACTGGGTCAGTTGATTGCAACCGGCCAATACGCCGGCGAACAGCAGGGCGGCTGCGCCCATCAGGATCTTCTTCATTAATGCCTCATTGCGACTGCTGGCGAAAAGTGCTGCAGATAATTGATTAATCATTATAAACGTTCCGCCTGCGCGTGAAAACGACAGGCGGCGATGTGCAAAGGATAGTGCGCGCAAAAGCGGGTGAGACCTATCGGACAACGCCGAAAGCATCAGCGCCGCAATCGTAGCGCCAAGAGAATTACGCCGGCCACGCAGGCCGCGCTCCCCAACAGCGGGAACAGCGGGATGCCCCACAGCCGCAGCGAAGAATGTATCAGATAAGGCGCCAGGCCCAGAGCAAAAGCGGCGGTGACGATGGCGATAGCCAGCGTGACGGCGGCGCGTTCCAGCGCTTTGCTCAATTGGCCGAGGTTCTTGACGTTGATCTCGGCATTGAGCTGCCCCCGCTTCAGGCGACGTACCAACAACCGCAGGGTTTGCGGCAGCTCCTCTCCGGCGTCGAGCGCTTCCCCGCCCAGGGCCAACAACCGCTGGCGCACGGCGTCGGGGGCATAGCGCTGCAGCACCGTTTGTTGCAACATCGGCTTGAGCGTGGCGACGATGTCGAAGGCCGGATCCAATCGGTGCAGTACGCCGTCGGCGGTGATTAATGCCTTGAACAGCAGCACCAGATCGGGCGGCAGCGCCAGCTGGTGTTCACGCGCCATCACCAGCAGGTCGGTCAAGGCTTTACCCAGCGTCAGGGTGGCGGCGGCCTGTTTGTCGAGAAAGTTTTGCGCCGCCAACTCCAGATCCAGCAGGTCCAACGGTTCGCTGTCCGACCAGGCGATCAGCGTGTTAACGATGCCTTCGGATTGGCGATCGGCGATGGCCTGCAGCAGCAGGAGCAACTGGTTGCGCCGCCGCTCGGACAGCTGGCCCACCATACCGAAGTCGATAAAACCGACGCGGTCACCGCTCAGCGCCATGACGTTGCCGGGGTGGGGATCGGCGTGATACAGCCGATGCTCCAGCACCATGCTCATAAAGGCGCGGGCGCCGCGTTGCGCCAGCAGCGGGCCGTCAAAGCCTGCCGCCGCCAATTGCTGAGGGTTCTCCGGCGCGGTACCGGGCAAGTATTCCTGCACTAACAGACGCGGAGACGACCATTGCCAATAGATTTTCGGCACGACCACGTCGGGTTCTCGTGCAAACATCTTGGCGACGCGATCGCAGTTATGCCCTTCGTGAGTCAAATCCAGCTCGTGATTGAGCGCCGTCGCCAGCGCTCGGACCATCTGCCGCGGCCGATAGCGTGCCAGCGTGGGGCTCTGCTGCTCCACGGTTTCCGCCAGCGAGGCCAGCAGCCGCAGATCGGCGTGGATGGTTTTCGCCAGACCGGGCCGCAGCACTTTCACCACCACCTGTTCGCCGCTGTGCAAGCGGGCGCGGTAAATTTGCGCCATCGACGCTGCCGCCAGCGGCGTGCGATCGAACTCGGCAAACAGGTGCTCGGGCTCGCCCCCCAGATCGGCAACGATCTGCGGCGCCAGTGTCTCCCATGGCAATACCGCCGCTTGGCTGTGCAGGCGATCCAGTTCGTCGGTCCAGGCCGGATCTAGGAGGTCAGAACGCGTGGCCAGGATCTGACCGAATTTGACGAAGGTGGGGCCCAGCGCCTCGAGCGCCTCCCGCAGCCGTTCAGGTAGGGTCTGTGCGTCCTGCAGGGCGGGCTCGCCGCGGACACCGCGCAGCAATGCCCCCAGGCCCAGCAAGCGCAGAACGTCTTGCAGACCATAACGAATCAGAACGGAGGTAATTTCCTTCAGCCGCGCCCGATCGCGAGCGGTGGCGAGCACCATTTTCAACATCAGTACGCCATGTCCTTTTTGTGACTCTCGAACGTTATTGTTCCATATCCAGTAGCAACGGCACCTCGCTGCGCTGCGCCATGCGGTTGCGGTAGGCTTCCACGTTATCCGGCAGCGCAACCCCGGCGACGATCGACAACGAGCGTAGCAGCGGGAACAGGTGAATGTCGTCCTCGGACAGCTCGCCGTTCACCGCGTCAGCGGAGACGATCAGCGGTGACAGGGTATGCAGATCGGCCTCCAACTGGGCGATCAGATCGGCGCTGTTGGCGAGATGCTCGGCGAAATCCCCGATTGACGCCTGTTTTTTATCGATAAAGTACTGGCGGGCACTGGCGGTGGCAAACTCTTCGAAATCGGCATGCGCAATACGCGGCAGCAGCAATTTTGCGCTGTAACCGCCGACCCGCTGCAGCCATTCGGCGATAGCCGGGTTGGTGCGGCCGGCCAGGACCGGCTTGCCGTCCAGCCCATCGACATAGCGTACGATATCCAGGCTTTCCGGCATCGCTTCACCGTTGTCTTTAATCAGGATAGGCACCATTTTTTGGCCGATCAGGTTGAACGGGGTCGTCTCATCGTCGTTGAGCAACGTGACCAGGCGAATCGGCAAACGTTTCAGGCCGAAAATCATGCGGGCTTTAACGCAGAATGGGCAATGATCGTAAATGAACAGTTTCATGCTTGCTCCGGGTTGTCAGGTTTTAACAGCAATAGTTACCACAGCTTATCGAGGCTGTCTTGACGTGCGTGTGTTGGATGGTGCGTTATTGCGATATTGCCCGCGCACCGGCACGGGCTAGAGGGCGTTATTTCTTGGCCGGTACCGAGTTGAGCACATCGATCAGGTGAATGCGAGCTTCTTCGAGGTCGATTTTGTCACGTTCATTGGCGGCGGTGACGACCTGCAGCTGCTTGATAATATCGTCCTTCAGGCCGGCGTCGCTGGCGAGGATGTGGGCCAGTGCTTTTTCCACCAGGGTGGACCGCGCATAAATCATGCGCAAGTTCAGTATCATATGTTCGAGTAGTTGCGGTAATTTTGCTTCTTCGCTCATGCCGACGGGCTCCTGTGGGTGTTTTTACTAACAGGATAGCAGCTGTTGCCGATTCGGCCGGATTTCTATGGCGTTAACCGCCGCGCAGCATCATCGGGGCGCTGCGTCGTGGGCTGAACTGCCAGTACAGCGCCAGCAGCGTAGCGAAGCCTACTGCCCCAAGCAGCAACCAGGGCAGCTCCGGCATGTTCATCGTGCGTCCGGTATCGTACATCCAGCCGCCGCCGGTGTAACCCAACGCGCCACCCAGCGCCAGGCCAAGGCGACTGAAGCCCATATAGCTGCCGCGCGCACGCGGATCCGCCAGCGAAGCGCTTAGCGTTTCGCGCGCCGGCTCGGCGATAATCGATCCCAGATAGAAGCAGCAGATCAGTGTGAACACCCCCTGCAGGCTGGTGGCGAGGCCAATCGGCAGCAGGCTGAGCGTCATCAGCAACAGGCCCGCCATCAGGCGTTGCTCAAGCCGGAAGTGTTTTTCTCCCCAACGCGCCAGCGGATAGAGCAGCGACAATGACAGCGCCGCTTCAATCGCATACATCCATTTTACTGCCGCCGGTGAACCGGCGATTTCGTTGACCACGATCGGCAGCATCAGCATCACCTGTACCGCCAGCATATAGTAACCGGTCAGCGTTAGGACATAGGTGAGGAAGCGGCGATCGCGCAGTACCCGCAACATGCCTTCCTTCATCGGTATACGCACGGTAGAGATGCGGTAAGCCGGCAGTAGCCAGGCGTTCCAGCCGGCGGCGAGCACGAAGATCGCCGCCCCAACCCAGCAGACAAAGTGGAAATCGTACTGCAGCAGCCAGCTGCCGAGCAGCGCGCCGACCACCGCCCCCGCGCTGTCCTGCATCATCAGCAGCGAGAAAAAACGGCCGCGTTCATGCGGGCGGGTCAACTTGATTACCAAAGCGGTGCGCGGCGGATCGAATAACGTGCCGCCGAGGGCGGACAGGGCGCAGGAGAACCACAGGAGCCAAGGTTCATCGGCCATCGCCATGGTAGCGAAACCGGCGGCGCGCAGCAGCATGCCGGTGACGATCATCGGCTTGGCGCCGAAGCGATCGGCGATGGCGCCGCCAAAGATGCCGAGCCCTTGTTGCAGCAGCTGACGCAAACCCAGCGCGATGCCGACGATCAGCGCCGCCCACCCTAATTGATCGACAAAGCGGATCGAAATAAGCGGGAACACGACAAAGAAGCCTAAAACCACCAGCAGGTTGTCGAGCAACAGAAAATATTTACCCAAGCTGCGCGCTTGCGACACCAGAGACATGCATCACCATGAGCAATTAAGAGAGAGGGGGAAGGCAACCCCCACCATTCTCTACCCAATTGCCGGGCGGCGACAGGGGCGGAGTAGATAATATTTTTTTATCGTCAAGGTGTTACCTGCACTGCAAAATGGGCGGAAAAACGCCGTAAAACGTGTGTTCGGCGATTTACTGAGCGACCGGGATTTTACCTCGGGGGCGGGCTACGGTTATATTGAATGCAGGGAAGTGCGGTTCTGAGGCGCTATTGGCTAAATAAAGTCATGGCATTAGATCGGCGCCGGATAATTAACCATGCGGCTTCCCAATAAATACTTCTTATCGAACCGTTTTGACTGCGGGGGAAATGATGTTCGGCTACCGCTCTGCATCGCCAAAAGTACGTCTTACTACCGACCGGATGGTGGTCCGTTTAGTGCATGAACGGGACGCCTATCGTCTGGCGGACTATTATGCCGAGAACCGGACCTTTCTCAAACCCTGGGAGCCGGTGCGCGATGAAAGCCACTGTTATCCGTCCGGCTGGCAGGCGCGCCTGGGGATGATCGCTGAAATGCAAAAGCAGGGCAGCGCCTACTATTTTATCCTGCTCGATCCGGAAGAGCAGGAAGTGCGCGGTGTGGCGAACTTCAGTAACGTGTTGCGCGGTTCGTTTCACGCCTGTTTCCTCGGCTATTCGCTGGGGGAGAAATGGCAGGGGCAAGGGCTGATGTTCGAAGCCTTGCAGTCCGCCATCCGCTATATGCTGCGCCAACAGCGCATGCACCGCATCATGGCCAACTATATGCCGCACAACCAGCGCAGCGGCGCATTGCTGACGCGTCTGGGATTCGAACGCGAAGGTTACGCCAAGGATTACCTGCTGATCGACGGCCAGTGGCAAGACCACGTTTTGACGGCATACACCAATAAAGAGTGGCTCCCCCCACGTTGAGGCCAAACGATGAAATATGAATTGAACGCCAAAGAGGCCCGGGTCATCGGCTGCCTGTTGGAAAAACAGGTGACGACGCCGGACCAATACCCGCTTTCGCTTAACGCCATTACCCTGGCCTGTAACCAAAAGACCAACCGCGAGCCGGTGATGGATCTGAGCGAGAGTGAGGTGCAGCAACTCCTCGATCTGTTGCTGCGCAAACATTTCCTGCGCACCCTCAGCGGATTCGGCAATCGGGTAGTGAAATACGAGCAGCGGTTTTGCAATTCCGAGTTTGGCCAGCTGAAACTTTCACCCGCCGAACTGGCGGTGATCGCCGCTTTGTTGCTGCGCGGTGCGCAAACACCGGGCGAGCTACGCACCCGCACCAATCGGATGCACGAGTTCAGCGATGTCAGCGAGGTCGAGCAGGTGCTGCAACAGCTGGCCACGCGGGAAGATGGCCCGTTCGTGGTGCGCCTGGCTCGTGAGCCGGGCAAGCGCGAAAGCCGGTTCATGCATCTGTTCAGCGGCCAGATTGATGAAGCGCCGCCGGCGGCGTTCGAATCCGAGGAAGACAGCGAACTAAGCGCCAGGGTCAGCGCATTGGAAAACGAAGTGGCGGAGCTGAAACGGCAGCTGCAACACCTGTTGGCGAGGGATGCGAATGACTAAATTACGAGTAGGCGTGGTGGGATTGGGCAGTATCGCGCAGAAGGCTTACCTGCCAATCCTCGGCCAAGCGGCGGATTGGACGCTGGTGGGCGGTTTTTCGCCCAATCAGCAAAAAGCGCAGCCGCTGTGCGACAGCTACCGCATGGCCTGTTTCTCCCGGCTGGACAGCCTGGCCGAACAGTGCGACGCGGTCTTTGTGCACAGCAGCACCGCCAGCCATTTTTCGGTCATTGGCGAGCTGCTAAACCGCGGCGTGCACGTTTACGTCGATAAGCCGCTGGCGGAAACGCTGGAGCAGGGCGAGCAGCTGCTTGAGTTGGCCGAGCGGCGGGGCAAAACGCTGATGGTGGGGTTCAACCGCCGTTTCGCACCGCTTTACCGGCAGCTCAAGCAGCAAATGAATCAACCGGCCTCCATTCGCATGGATAAACATCGGGCGGACAGCGTCGGTCCGCACGATCTGCGTTTTACCCTATTGGATGATTACCTGCACGTGGTAGACACGGCGCTGTGGCTGGCGGGCGGACGCGAGCAACTGTTGAGCGGCAGCTTACGGGCCAGCGCCGCAGGCGAAATGCTGTACGCCGAGCACCACTTCGCCTGCGGCGACACGCAGGTGACGACCAGTATGCATCGCCGCGGTGGCAGCCAGCGCGAAAGCGTGCAGGCGGTGACCGACGGCGCGCTGTATCAGTTGACCGATATGCGCCACTGGCTGCGTGAAGATGTACAGGGTGAGTTGGAACAGCCGGTGCCGGGTTGGCAAAGCACGCTGGTGCAACGCGGCTTCGACGGGGCGGTACGGCATTTCCTTGATGCCGTCGCCAACCAGAGCGCGCCGGAAACCGGCGGCGAACAGGCGCTGGTCGCCCAGCGGGTGGTCGAGCGTTTGCTGCGGGATAACTCTATGTAACATATGGCGGTAGCTATTCTTTTCCGGATGCGTAAACTGAGCCGATTGTTTCACTGACGCCTGCTGTTGCAGGCGTTGATATTTACGGTACCTATCAGACAACCACATGAACCTACTCAAATCCTTGGCTGCCGTCAGCTCGATGACGATGTTTTCGCGGGTGTTGGGCTTTGCCCGCGATGCGATCGTCGCGCGCGTGTTCGGGGCCGGCATGGCAACGGACGCCTTCTTCGTGGCGTTCAAACTCCCTAATCTGCTGCGCCGTATCTTTGCCGAAGGCGCGTTTTCGCAGGCCTTCGTGCCGATCCTGGCCGAATACAAGAGCCAGCAGGGTGAAGAAGCGACGCGCACTTTTATCGCTTATGTCTCCGGGCTGTTGACGCTGGTGCTGGCGGTGGTGACGGTGTTGGGGATGCTGGCCGCGCCCTGGGTGATCTACATTACTGCGCCGGGCTTTACCGACACGCCCGACAAATTTGCGTTGACCTCGGCGCTGCTGCGCATCACGTTCCCCTACATTTTGTTGATCTCACTGGCGTCGCTGGTGGGGGCTATTCTCAATACCTGGAACCGCTTCTCGATCCCGGCCTTTGCCCCCACGTTGCTTAACGTCAGCATGATCGGCTTCGCGCTGTTCGCCGCCCCGTATTTCCACCCGCCGGTGCTGGCGCTGGCCTGGGCGGTGGTGGTGGGCGGCGTGCTGCAGCTGGGTTATCAGCTGCCGCACCTGCGCAAGATCGGCATGCTGGTATTGCCGCGCCTCAAACTGGGTGATGCCGGGGTCTGGCGCGTGATGCGCCAGATGGGGCCGGCGATCCTCGGGGTGTCGGTCAGCCAAATCTCGCTGATCATCAACACCATTTTCGCTTCGTTCCTGGTGTCCGGCTCGGTGTCCTGGATGTACTACGCTGACCGCCTGATGGAGTTTCCGTCCGGCGTGTTGGGCGTGGCGTTGGGCACCATCCTGCTGCCGTCGCTGGCCAAAAGCTTCTCAAGCGGCAACCACGACGAGTATTCGCGCCTGATGGATTGGGGGCTGCGCCTGTGCTTCCTGCTGGCGTTGCCGAGCGCCATCGCGCTGGGTATTTTGGCCAAGCCGTTGACCGTCTCGTTATTCCAGTACGGCAAGTTCAGCGCCTTTGACGCAGCGATGACGCAACGCGCGTTGGTGGCGTACTCGGTAGGGCTGATGGGGCTGATCGTGGTTAAAGTGTTGGCGCCAGGCTTCTATTCGCGGCAGGACATTAAAACGCCGGTCAAGATCGCCATCATCACGCTCATCATGACACAGGTGATGAACCTGGCGTTTATTGGTCCGCTGAAGCATGCCGGTCTGGCGCTGTCGATCGGTTTGGCGGCCTGCCTGAACGCCACGTTGTTGTATTGGCAGCTGCGCAAGCAGAAGATCTTCCAGCCACAGCCGGGTTGGGCACTGTTCCTCACCAAGCTGGTGATCGCCGTGCTGGTGATGTCGGCGGTGCTGATTGGTGTGATGTGGCTGATGCCGGCCTGGGATCAGGGCAATATGCTGGAGCGTTTGCTGCGCTTGGCGGCGGTGGTCGTGGCCGGCGTGGTGGCCTACTTCGGCGTGCTGGCCGGGTTGGGTTTCCGCCCGCGTGATTTTGCGCGCCGCGTCGCCTGAGTCGAATGCAAGAATAAAAAAGGTCGCCTTGGCGACCTTTTTGCTTTCCGCGCAGTGCGGTTTACATACGTTCGACGGTTTCGATGCCGAGCGTGTCCAGACCCGTTTTCAGCGTTTTAGAGGTCAGCAGCGCCAGCTTCAGGCGGCTCTGACGCGCTTCTTCGCTGTCGGCGTTGAGGATCTGGCAGTGCTCGTAGAAACCGGAGAACAAGCCCGCCAGATCGTACAGGTAGCTGCACATGACGTGCGGCGTGCCTTCACGTGCAACGGTAGTGAGCACCTCTTCGAACTGCAGCAGGCGAGTGGCCAGTGCAATTTCACGCTCTTCGGTCAGTGTCAGCGGCAGCGTCAGGCTGCTTTCGTCGATCCCGGCGCGTTTGAATACCGATGCCACGCGGGTATAGGCGTATTGCATATAAGGCGCGGTATTGCCTTCGAAGGCCAGCATGTTATCCCAGTCGAAAACATAGTCGGTGGTGCGGCTTTTCGACAGATCGGCGTATTTCACCGCGCCGATGCCGACCACGCGGGCCACGGTCTTCATTTCCTCTTCCGGCATGTCCGGGTTTTTGCCGGCGATCAGCTGTTCGGCGCGTTCGATGGCCTCATCCAGCAGATCGGAGAGCTTCACGGTGCCGCCTGAGCGGGTTTTGAACGGCTTGCCGTCTTTGCCCAGCATCATGCCGAACATGTGGTGTTCCAGCGAGACGGACTCAGGCACGTAACCGGCTTTGCGCACGATGGTCCAGGCCTGCATCAGGTGCTGATGCTGGCGGGAGTCGATGTAATACAGCACGCGGTTGGCGCCCAGGGTCTCGTAGCGATATTTGGCGCAGGCGATATCGGTGGTGGTGTAGAGGTAGCCGCCATCCTTTTTCTGGATGATGACGCCCATCGGGTCGCCGTCCTTGTTCTTGTATTCGTCGAGGAACACCACGGTGGCGCCTTCGCTTTCCACCGCCAGCCCTTTGGCTTTCAGATCGGCGACGATGCCCGGCAGCATCGCGTTATACAGGCTTTCGCCCATCACGTCGTCTTCGGTCAGCGTGACGTTCAGGCGGTTATAGGTCAGCTGGTTTTGCGCCATGGTGATGTCGACCAGCTTGCGCCACATTTTCAGGCAGTACTGATCGCCGCCCTGTAGCTTCACGACGTAAGCGCGCGCGCGCTCGGCGAACTCGGCGTCTTCGTCGTAATGTTTCTTGGCTTCGCGGTAAAACTGCTCGAGATCGGACAGGCCCATATCGCTGGCGTTTTCATTCTGCATTTTTTCCAGGTAGGCAATCAGCATGCCGAACTGGGTGCCCCAGTCGCCGACGTGGTTGGCGCGGATCACTTTGTGGCCCAGAAACTCCTGGGTACGTGCCGCGGCGTCGCCGATGATGGTGGAGCGCAGATGGCCGACGTGCATCTCTTTCGCCACGTTCGGCGCAGAGTAGTCGATAACGATGGTTTGCGGTTCAACCGGGGCAATGCCCAGCTTCGGTGCATTCAGCACCTGGTCGGCCTGGCGGGCGACCCAGTCGCTGTTCAGGAAAATGTTGATAAAGCCGGGACCGGCGATTTCCACTTTACTGGCGACATCGCCGAGATCCAGCAGTTGCACCACTTTTTCCGCCAGCTGACGGGGCGGCATGCCCAGCTTTTTGGCGACTGACATCACGCCGTTGGCCTGGTAATCACCAAACTGCGCCTTGGCGGAAGGGCGGACCTGCGCTTCGCAATCGGCTGGCGCACCAGCGGCGATCAGCGCCTGGCTGACTTTATCTGAAAGAAGAACCTGAATATTCACCGGGTTACCTTAATGACGAACGAGGAGCTGAAGCCAGCCCCTGCGGGATTCAACGGTGGCGGGCGCGACGGGCGACCTCCACAAAACAGCCTGCAATTGTAACCGATCTGACGGAGCCCGTCAGCAGTTGGCGCGGCCGCTGCGATGAAACAGTTGTCGGGTGCGGCGCGTAGAATGCCTGAAGGTGAAAAGCAGAATGACCTGACCAGAATGTACGGAGGGGAGAGTTATGAGGCTAACGCTTTTTATTGTGACGCCTGGCATCCAGCGTGTTGGTGCGGCGTGATTTAAAATGACGGTAGATGGCGTATACGGCGATAATTATCAACACCAAGGAAATCGTCAGCAATAACATAATGATCATCTCGAATTTAAATTTTCTCCAAAGTAGCTGAGTTGTACTGGTGAATCAATTGTCCGAGGTTAAATTAAGATAATCCTTAGTTTTTTATTAATTATTGAATTTTATTGTCTTTGTTTACAATGGGTTGATTGTTGTTTTTTTGTGAATTTGATAAGTGGCTAAAGTGTGATTAAATGAAGCGATTCAATCGGTTTAACCCGCGAATCACGAATGGTTTTGTGAAAAATAACTTAAATCATAACGTCATGATTAAGGGTTATAATGGCTTGCGAAAATTCTTAATTTTTATTTTTCTGTTGACTTAATAAGCTGCCTTCTTAATAAAAAGTTGGTTTTTTGCTCTCTCCGCACGCAACCGAAAATCATTCTGAATGACTGCTGAAAACCCTCTCAACGCTGGCGAGCGCTGTCGCCACCGTGTAAATTACGGCGTTTAACTTTGTGCTCCGTTGTTTTGAGGTTCCTATGACCACTCCCTTGCAGGCCATTGCCGAGCTTGACGATCTGAAGCTCGACCTGCCGCGTTTCGAGCAGGCGTTGCAACAATTTGCCGCCAGATTGCGGCTTGATCTGTCTGCCTTTATCGCCGATCACATCTCCCTGCGTTGTCACCAGAACGCTACCGCCGAACGCTGGCGCCAGGGATTGATGCAGTGTGGGACACTGCTGTCCGAATCGATGATCAACGGGCGGCCTATCTGTTTGTTTGATTTACAGCAGCCGCTGGCCGTGGGGCCGTGGCGCATAGATTGCGTCGAGCTGCCGTACCCCGGGGAGAAACGCTATCCGCATGAAGGGTGGGAACATGTCGAATTGGTGCTCAGCGGCGATCCGCAGACGCTGCATGCACGGGCGTTGAGTCACCTTGCTGATGAAGCGTTGTTGGCGCCGGGGATCAAGCTGAAGCAAAGTTCGCCAAAAGGCGAAGGCGAACGGCTGCCGAACCCGACGCTGGCCATCACCGATGGAACGGTTACGATCAAGTTTCATCCTTATTCCATTAGAGACATCGTCGCCAGCGAACAAGGCTAGCCAGCCAGTGCCGCACAGGCTTGCGCCATGCGATCGAGCGCTTCATTGAGCAGGGCCCGCCGGCAACCGAAGTTCAGCCGTACAAAGCGCCGATCGCCGAAATCCAAACCGGCGCTTAACCCAACGCCTGCGCGCTCGAAGAACTGATGCGGGTTATCCACCGGCAAAGCGCTGCAGTCGATCCAGGCCAAATAGGTGGCTTCGATCGGTAACAACGTCAATCCCGGCATAGCGTTGATGCGCTCTGTCAACCGATCGCGATTGGCGCGCAGATAAATTAACTGCTCATCCAGCCAGGGTTGCCCGTATTGATAGGCCGCCTGGGCGGCGACCAGCGCCAGCAGATTAACCTCCGGGACAATGCCGCTGCGTGCGCGTTTCAGCTTTTGTCTCAACGCTTCGTTGGGGACGATCGCCATCGAGGCGCCGAGCCCGGCGAGATTGAATGTCTTAGACGGTGACATCAGCGTCACGCTGCGTTGGGCCGCATCTTCATTCAGGGTGGCGAAAGGGATGTGTCGCACGCCGGGTTCAAGTAGCAGCTCGCAGTGGATTTCATCGGAGCAGACGATTAAATCGTGCTCGCGAGCGAACTGATGGTGCTGCAACAGTTCATCCCGGCGATAAACGGTGCCTCCGGGATTTTGCGGGTTGCACAGCAGCAGGAGCTTCTCATTGCCGCTGAGCCGATCATGCATCGCGGAAAAATCCAGCACCCAACGTTGGCCTGCCGCCGTTAGCGGCACCGAGAGGTGTTTACGCCCCGCGAATTTGGCCGCTTTGCGAAACGGCGGATAAATGGGAGAGGGAGCCAGCGTGCTCTGATGTTCTTCGGTGCAGGCGCGCACGCACAGGTTCAGGCCACACACCAACCCAGGCAGGAAAATGATCCATTCAGGCTTGATGTGCCAACCGTAGCGCTCTACCATGCGGCGGATAAAAACCTCAAGAAGATCAGGGGATGGGTGGGTGTAGCCGAATACGCCGTGCGCTACGCGCCGCTGCAAGGCTTCTATCACCGCCGGCGGCGAGGCGAAATCGCTGTCGGCGACCCAAAGCGGGAGGATGTCGCGGCCGCGATATTTATCCCACTTAACGCTGTCACTGTGACTGCGGTCTACCCATTGATCAAAATTGAATGCCATAGTTACAACCCTGAACCGGTTTATGCCTATGCATGAGCCTACGTGAGAAATGAAGAAATGAACAATTGCCGCCGTATGTTGGCCGTTATCTGGGGGTGACAATGATAAAACTGGAAGTTTGTTGCTTTAGCGTCGACTGTGCGCTGACGGCCGAACGGGCGGGCGCCGATCGCATCGAGTTGTGCGCCAGCCAGAGCGAAGGGGGATTGACGCCGAGCTATGGCACGCTGCGTCTGGCGCGCGAGCGGGTTGCGATCCCGGTGCATCCGATCGTTCGCCCTCGCGGTGGTGATTTTTGCTACGGCGCGGTGGATTTCGAGGTGATCAAGCAAGATATCCGCCACATCCGCGAGATGGGATTCCCCGGCGTAGTGGTAGGCATGTTGGACGAAGAAGGGCACATCGATCTGCCGCGCATGCGCGAAGTGATGAGGCTGTGCGAGGGGATGGCGGTGACGTTCCACCGCGCGTTCGACATGTGCCAGAATCCGATGGTGGCGCTGGAGCAACTGACTGAGCTGGGCGTGGCGCGCATTCTGACCTCCGGCCAACAGCAGAGCGCCGAACTTGGCCTGCCGTTGCTGCGTGATTTGCATCAGGCCAGCCAGGGCCCGGTGATCATGGCGGGTGCCGGTGTGCGCCTCAGCAATCTGCACAAGTTCGTCGATATCGGCCTGCATGAACTGCACAGCTCTTCCGGCCATCTAGCGCCGTCGACCATGCGTTATCGCAAGGCGGGTGTCACCATGTGCTCCGATAACGAGTTTGACGAATTTAGCCATTATTGCGTGGATGGCGAAATGGTGGAGGCGATGAAAAACGCGCTGGCCTTGGTTGATCCCCTGGCGCAAAGCGCATAAACACGCAGCTAACCGTGTTTGATAACCGGTTTCCGGGCCGTAAGACCCCTTTGCGTGTCACCGAGCCCTCGGCGATCACGCAAGTACCAGGCCCCGGCGTTTTGCCGGGGCTTTTTTTATTTTGCGGATGAGATGATTAGTGCTGTGCATCGGGCGAGAAGTTGAAGACTTCGCCCGGAGTAATGCCGCAGTTTAAAACGCGCACCGCATTATTGCCACTTCCGGGATTGACCAGGATATCGTGGATAGTGCGATTGTTGTTCATGACAAAACGCGCGTAGTAGAGGTTGCCGATGCGTATCCAGGGAATCGCTTCATTGCTCTCGACAGTGTCGGTATAATTATCGTTGTACGAGCGGGCCCAAATGCCAGTCGAAGCTTGCGCGGTAGATTGATCGCCGATAGAGGATGCGATGGCCCAGAATGTTCTCAATCCCATGCTCCGATGAATACGTTGACCCAAACCTTTATAAGCCGGGTTGTCTCCATTGGCGGTCAGGATATTGCTATCCGCCGTCAGATTCCCGTCAATAAACCAGCCAACAGGCTGTTTGTCAGCACCGATGGCGATCATGTTGCTGTTCGTCAAACAATTTAGCGGAGCCGCATGTAGCTGATAGCTGCGTTGCGCAATGCTCAGTGTGCCTCTAAGAATGTTGTAACCCGCTTCATTGTTCAGACTGCCGTTCGTCCACATTGGCATGACGGTGTTGCTGAATGAAAGTTGATACCCGCCGTTCGCTTCGAAGCGAATGGCCTGAGGGGAGAGTGAACCCTTCGGTCCATTAGCGGTAGCGAAGTTAACATTGCTGATTTGCACTGGGGTGATATTTGATTGGCCAGTAGACTTTCTTAATACCAGGAACCCTCCAACGGTATCACCATAGTCATTAATATAAGAACCGTTGGCGATTTGAATATTGGCGGAGGAATCCGAGTCGATATCAATTCCGGTACCATTTCTGTCTGCCATGAAATTGCTCAGGCTAAGGCCGCCTAAATAGGAGGTTCCTTGTGTTGTAGTTTTGATAAAGATCTTTTTGCCATAAGAGAACACATTCACCATAAACGTATTGTCGTGGCGATCGAGATTGAAAGCACAAGAACCGGCTACGGCGATAGAGGCAGTCACCGCGTTTTCTGTCGGGCGCACGACGTTGGCATTGACGTGAACATTGGTAAATCTGTTGATGTCCCTGCTTTCATAAACCCTGTAGTCGCAGCGTACTGCCCAACCGTAGATATTCTCAAAGCTGTTGGCTTCTCCACGAGCTTCAACAAAATCATAGGCGCCTACATAACGGCAGTTGGCGACTGACAGAGCGCCGGTTGCGGTAATGGTGGCTCCGTATGGAACAAACGCCTCCGGCTGGGTGGCAGTATATTTCTGATCTGGATAGAGGAACGACCACCCATCAAAGACAACGTTCTTATCGCAGGCGAAACAAACCGTACCTGCCGGCTTTTTGATGATGAAAGCACTATCGTCAGCAAGGCCTGCCCGATTAGGGCCATTGTTTGTAAGACTTGCAGGGCCTTGAGCAATACCGCGGCGGGATCCTCTGACTGTGACGCCATTTGCGACGTTGATAGGTTGAGTGCTGGTCAGCAGATATTGAGCATTTTCCGAAGCATAGACCACTTTGTTTTTTAAACTCGCGGCATAGTTTAATGTCGCGCTGATTGCTGCGTCAGAGGCGGAAGTGCCACTAGGATCGGCACCGAAGTGATCGAAAGTCAGTTTCTGATCCAGTCGTTTCCAGCGCGCTCCTCCCGTTGTAACCACCACGGTACCGTTATTGTCCGCACTGGTTGTATCCGTTTTCGCATAATAGAATTCGCCGCCTCCGGTGAAGTGTCCAGCGGTGTGAGAAACTAAAAAGACAATCTGGTCATCTGTAACTGGCGTCAGATTACGCAATTCACTGATGTTATTAACACTAATCATATTGTTCATGAAATTTCTCCTGTTGGTTGGCAACACTATTCTCAATCAGGCTGGACGTTTCAAAAAGTCGATGAGGTTTGCTGGGTGCTGATACAGCGTGAAGTTCAGGCCGCGGAAAGTGGAGCATGGATTGGCCTGGTACCTTGTAAAGACGCAGCACCGTTTCAACGCTGTTATTCGGTCGGCGGCCCCATCTCTTCTTGCG
Organism: Serratia sp. PL7; assembly: GCF_945957435.1. Classification (NCBI taxonomy): domain Bacteria; kingdom Pseudomonadati; phylum Pseudomonadota; class Gammaproteobacteria; order Enterobacterales; family Yersiniaceae; genus Serratia; species Serratia sp. PL7. The sequence continues at coordinate 836,231 of NZ_CAMFLB010000001.1, forward strand.
CTCGCTATGCCCTGCTGATAAATTTGTGAGTTAAAATCCTTTAAATATCATGATATTAAATGATTTTTTGGTATTTATTTGCGTGGTGAATGATTTGCGCTCTGCCGCTCATTATCGCGTCTGCATTTTATACCTGCTCACCGCCGGTTTTATGGCCGGAACATCACAGCATCAATTGAGGAGAGCCGTCGGCGCAGCCACAGAGCACGCCGACGGCGGACTTTACAAGGAGATAACGATAATGACCCGAACGGCACACTGTTTGACCGCTGCGCTTTTGCTGACGTTGGCCCTGACCGGCTGCCAGACCGCCAAGCGGCCTGTTTCTACATTAAGTAAGCCGCCCAGCGCGGAAGAAGTTGCCGAGCAAGACAAACGGCAGCGTGAAGCTGAGCGCATGCAGCAGTGCCAGCGCGAACTGGATGCCATGCGCGGTATGGATAACGAAAAATACCAAAAATTCAAACGCGAGTTCGATACTTTGATGGGCGGCGCGGCGCAGTATGCCGGGGTACGCCAGCGGGTCAACACGGGCACGCAGGAAACCGTTGACGCCCTGTATCGTTATCGCACCAGCCGTCTGTGCGCAGACATCAGTTCTGCCATGATGACCGGCCTGGCTGAGCGCGGAGAACGCGCCCAATGACTCTCCGTGCGAGAAAGGCGCTACTGAGCCTGATGATAGCGTTGGCGTTTGCGCCGGCGGTGGTCGCTGCGGATGACGACGTGCCGGCGTTATTGCAGTTTGCCGAGCGCTATCAGCGGCAAGATGCACCGGCAGCGGATACCGCAGTCACTCAATCCCAAGCCCCACAAAAGTCAGCATCCCGGCCGGTTCAAACGCGTGAGACGGCGGCGCATAAGAAGCAGCTGGCGCAGTGGCAAAAGGCGCTGCGCGAGAAAGAGGCCCGATTGGAGCAACAGCAGGCGGTAATTCAATCACTGCAGCAGGAGCTGACCGCGTTGCGCGTCGCGTCCACCCTGACGGCTGCCGACAAACCGTCACCGGCGCCCGATCTGAGCGCGTTGAGCAACTTCGCCAGCGGCGTGCGGCAGGCGCTGAACCTGACGCCGCAGGAGCGTAAGGCTCAGGCGCAGATCGCCGAAACGCAAGCGGCGTTAGCGCGGCAAAAGCAACAAACCGCGGAGCGCGATCGGCGTATTGCCTTGCTGGAACAACGGCTGGCGGTGCTGCCTGGCCAGGCGGATAACGCCTGGCAGGAGAAATTGGCCGCGGTGCAGACCGCCCACGATAAAGCGCGCCAACGTTATGAGCAGGATAAAAAAGCGGCCGCCGCTGAGCTGGAACAGCAGAAGGCCGAGGCTGCCAGGCTGACGGGCGAACTGCAGCAGCAGCTGGCGAAACTGCAAAAAGAGCAGGTGGATCAACGGCAGCAGGGGGGGCAGCAAGAGCAAAGCCTGAAGACGACGCTGGCGCAGCAAAAGGCCGAAACCGCCAAGGCTGCGGGTGAACTTCAGCAGCAGCTGGCGCAGGTGCAAAAAGAGAGGGATATCGTACGCCAACAGGCCGAGCGGCAAGAAAAAAGCCTGAAGACGGCGCTGGCGCAGCAAAAGGTCGAAGCCGCCAAGGCTGCGGCTGAACTTCAGCAGCAGCTGACTCAGCTGCAGAAAGAGCGTGATGGTCAACGCCAACAGGCTGAGCAACAAGAGCAAAACCTGAAGACGGCGCTGGCGCAGCAAAAGGCCGAGGCCGCCAAAGCGACGGCTGAACTTCAGCAGCAGTTGGCAACGCTGCAGGGAAAAAACAAAACGCAAACCGAGCAGGCTAAGGCGCTGGAACAGCGTCTGGCGGCGCTGACGACGGAAAACGCGCAGACAGTGCAGCTACGGAATAAAGCGGCGCAACAGGCGGATAAAACGGCGACGGAGCTGGCGGCCGCGCAACAGGCACAGCAAGCCTTGCGCGAGGAACTGGATGGGCTGAGATCGCGGGCTAAATGGCTGCCGGAGAGTCAGACGCTCAAGAAAAAGCCGGAGCAACAGAGCTACGCCGCCGGTGTCGCTTTGGGGCGCGATATTCAAACGATGCTGGCGGAACGTAAAAATTGGGGTATCACGCCCGACAAAACCGTGCTGCTGGCGGGCGTGATCGATACCTTCAGCGGCCATTACCAGTTGAGCGATGCGCAGTTGACCAGCGCACTGGCGGAGTCGGAAAAAGCGGTAAATGACGCCAGAAACCAGGCGGCGAAGACGCAGACCAGCAAGGGTGAGGCGTTCGTCGCTGAGTTTAAAAAGAAGAAGGGTACGCAGAAGTCGCCTGCCGGTTTCTGGTATCGCATCGATTATGCGGGTGATGAGGCCATTAAGGAAAACGCGCGGGTGGACATCGTGGTGAAAGAAAGTTTAACCGACGGTCGCGTGATTCAGGATATGGATCGCAGTGGGAAGGTGATGTCCCAGCCGCTCTCCGCCTATCCGCCGTTGTTCCGCGAGGCGATCGGCCACCTGAAAAATCACGGCTCGCTGACGATGGTGGTGCCGCCGGCGTTGGCGTACGGTGAAACCGGCTATGCGCCGCAGATCCCGCCGAACGCGACGATGGTCTATGAGCTGCGAATTGTCGATGTCAGTAACGGGTGAATTCGGGCCGGCGCAGGCCGGCCCGATTAGCGAGTACTAGGGTTTTTTGGCGGTCAGTACGGCGCGCAGGGGCGCCGGATAGCCTTCGACCGTTTTGCTGCGATCGTTCGGATCGAGGAAGTCGGCCAGCGACTCGCTGGTCATCCAGTCGGTGCGGCGCTGCTCCTCGAGGCTGGTGACACACATATCGGCGATCTTCACGTCGACGAAGCCACACTTCTCCAGCCAGCATTTCAGCGCTTCGGCGGAAGGGATGAAATACACGTTGCGCATCTGCGCATAACGATCGCCCGGCACCAGCACCTGGTGGCGATCGCCTTCCACAACCAACGTTTCCAGCACCAGTTCACCTTCAGCCACCAGCTGATTTTTCAGCTGATACAGATGATCAAGCGGCGAGCGGCGGTGATACAGCACCCCCATCGAGAACACGGTGTCGAACGCCGCCAAATCTGGCAACTGCTCGATGCCGAGCGGCAGCAGGTGGGCGCGCTGATCGCCGCCCAACAGTTTGCGCACCGCTTCGAACTGGCATAGGAACAGCTGCATGGGATCGATGCCTACGGCGAAGTGGGCACCGGCGCCGATCATGCGCCACAGGTGATAACCACTGCCGCAGCCAACGTCGAGAATGGTGCGGCCGGCCAGCGGAGAAATGTGCGGCAGCACGCGATCCCACTTCCAGTCGGAATGCCATTCGGTATCGATATCGATGCCATACAGCGAGAACGGCCCTTTACGCCACGGCATCAGGGTGCGCAGCATTTTCTCGATGCCTTCGAGCTGGCCCGGCGACAGGCCGGGCTCCATTTCGGCGCGCACGCCGTGCAGCAGATCGAGGCGGGTTGGGGTCAGCGTCGGCAAATGTTCTACCGAGTTGAACCACTGTTTGAATTTGCCGTGCAGCGATTCACGTTGCCAGGCGCTGAGCTGCGCGGGCAGGGTATCCAACCAATGGCTGAGGGGACTCTTGGCAATATGCTGATAGAAATCACCGAACTCAATCATTGTGCCTCTCCCGCTTTCAGGGCGATCAGCGAACCGAAGTTGAAGCACTGGAACCACACTTCGGCATGCTCGAACCCGGCCTGTTGCAGTCGCGCTTTGTGCGCTTCTACCGAGTCGGTGAGCATCACATTTTCCAGCATGCTGCGTTTTTGGCTGATCTCCAGCTCGCTGTACCCGTTAGCGCGTTTGAAATCGTGATGCATGTTGAACAGCAGTTCGCCGACTTCGGCGTCTTCAAAGCTGAATTTCTCCGACAGCACCAGTGCGCCGCCTGGGCGCAGGCCGCGATAGATTTTCTCCAGCAGACGCAGGCGATCGGCCGGCTCGAGGAACTGCAGCGTAAAGTTCAGCACCACCATCGAGGCGTTTTCGATGTCGATGTCGCAAATGTCGGCTTCGATGATGTCGACCGGCGTGTCGGCGCGGAAGGCGTCGATATGGCGGCGGCAACGTTCCACCATCGCCGGCGAATTGTCGACGGCGATGATAGTGCAGCCTGGCACCTTGATATTCCGCCGCATCGACAGCGTCGCCGCGCCCAGCGAGCAGCCCAAGTCATACACCCGGCTGTCGGGTTGCACAAAGCGTTCGGCTAGCATGCCGATCATCGAGATGATGTTGGAATAGCCGGGAACGGAGCGTTGGATCATGTCGGGAAACACTTCGGCGACGCGTTCGTCGAAGGTCCAGTCGCCCAGTTTGGCGATGGGGGCGGAGAAAAGGGTATCGCGGTTTGGCATAGCGGCAAATCAGTTCAGAATTCGAAGCTGCGTAGTCTAACAGAAAAGCGTAAAAAAGCGGAGCGGAAGCAGGCGGCGCGGCCGCCTGATGATAAAACGGGATCAATGCAGGCTGAAAATTAGATCCCAGGGCAGATAGAAGATATTTGCCAGAACCATCAACAACAAAGAGATATAGGTCGCGGCCATGCCTGAACGACGCCAGCGAACCTCGCGGTTGCGCAAACCGTAGTAATGCACCAGTCGCCCGGCCATCAGCATCAGGCCGCAAAGGTGAATCATCCAGATTTCCGCGCCGTTCATCTCCATGATCACCAGCAATACGGCAGCGATAGGAATGTATTCAACGGCGTTGCCATGCACGCGGATGGCGGTCTGCAATTCGTAAAAACCGCCGTCGCCGTAGGCTACGCGGTACTGCATCCTTAATCTGACTACGTCATAAGAGAGTTTGATCAACAACAATGCGCCGAGCACTACATAAAGCGCGCTTACCATTTTTAACTCCGTTCCCTAACCAAAACTGGCAGCCAGCATCATAGCCGTCATTGTATTCACTGTCGCGGGGAAATATTTGATGTTATTGGTCAGATTAATAGGTCAAAACAGTGCATCTTGCTCTGGCCAGTCCGGCGGCGCAGGCAAATCGGGGATCGCTCGGCGCAACTGCTGCCAAATTTTTTGCGCTTGCTGGGGTGAATCGCCGTTGTCCGGCGTATGAATAAACAGATACGGTTGATGTTGTTGCTGCCACAGCGGCAGTTTTTGCTGCCAGGCTTCGAACCAGCGCAGGTTGTCGGCCAATTGGTCGCCGCCGATAAAGCGCACCAGCGGTTGGTCGGCGGTGACCAGAGCGTGCACCGGCAGCTTCGGTTTTTTCTGCTGGGCATCGCGCACGGCGGCGGTATGGGGGGCGGCGTGATGCACCGGGCGGCTGTCGAGGATCACCCGATTGATGCCGCGCTGATGCAGCCCCTGATTCAACGCGCGCTCTTCCTCGCCTTTGGCGAAAAATGCCGGATGACGCACTTCGACGCCGTAGGTGAATTCCTGCGGCAGGCTTTCGAAGAACTGCCACATGCGCGGCAGCTCGTCGGGGCCGAAGGCGGCGGGCAACTGCAGCCACAATTGCCCGATGCGTTGATGCACCGGGCTCAGGCAGTGGTAAAACGCCTGCAGCTCGGCGGCGCAGTTGCGCAGGGCGGCCTTATGGCTGATGTCCGACGGGAATTTGAAGCAGAAGCGAAAATCGTCGCCGGTCATGTCGCGCCAGCGTTGCACGATTTCCAGCTTCGGCAGCGCGTAGAAGGTGGTATTGCCTTCCACGCAGTTGAAGTAGCGGCTGTAATCCGCCAAGTCACGCAGCCCGATACGATTCCAGGCTGAATGTTGCCACTGGGGCAGTCCGATGTAGATCACGGCGTCGTCTTCCTTTACTTATCCTTGGCTTATCAGGCTACAACTTAACGTTACCGGTCGAGCGCGGCAAGAATTTCGCCGGTGTCGCGCACTCGCGCCAAACGCGGGAAGATGTGTTCGAACGCGAAACGGTGCATTTCCGCGTTCTGCGCGCTGCAGACGTCTTCGGCGATCACCAGCTCATAGCCGTGTTCCCAGGCGGCGCGGGCGGTGGATTCCACGCCGATATTGGTGGAAATACCGCCCAGCACCACAGACTTGATGCCGCGACGGCGCAGCTGCAAGTCCAGATCGGTGCCGTAGAAGGCGCCCCATTGGCGCTTGGTGATCAGAATATCGCTGTCGCAGACCGCCAGCGGCGCGGGGAACTCCCACCAGCTGGCCGGCAAACCGCCGGCGGGCGCGGGAGCCGGCTTGTCCACAGGCTGTTTCAGCGCCTCGGCGAAAGTGTCGGACCAGCCGACGCGCACCAGCAGCACCGGCGAGCCCAGCAGACGAAAACGCGCGGCCAGCAAAGCGGCGTTCGCGACCACTTGGTCGGCGCTGTGCGGGCCACCGGCGTAGGGCAGAATGCCGTTTTGCAAATCGATCAGCACCAGAGCGGTGGTTTGGGCGTCAAGTTTCAGCATGGATTTCATCTCGTTGCGAAGTGAATAAAAACTGTTCGGCGCGCCAGGCGAGCAGCGCACGGCGCAAAACCGGGGGAGAATCAGGCTACGTGAAAAAACTGTCGCAGGTTAATGGGAAATTTGTTAACCGATGTGTTGATTCGAACAAAAACGCGCCATTTAGTGCGGTAACAATGCTGTGTTCGCACTTATCGGGCGGATGAATTTCCTTTATAATGACTCCCTTTTTTCAACACTCTTTAATCCAACGACCTATGCCGATTTATGAATATGCATGTGGTGCTTGCAACCATCGGTTAGAGAAATTGCAAAAATTTTCCGATGCGCCGCTGGCAGACTGCCCGGCGTGTGGGCAGCCCGCGTTGACCAAGTTGATTTCATCCTCCGGCTTCCAGCTTAAGGGCACCGGGTGGTATGCGACGGATTTTAAACCGGGTAACAAGTAGAATTTATCAGATAACAGCCGCGCGACAGGGGCGCAGTAGCCCGGCGCGGCATCGGCTGTGTAAAAGGATAGCGTATGCGTACTGAATATTGCGGACAGTTGAATCTGTCCCACGTGGGCCAGGAAGTCACTCTGTGTGGTTGGGTCAATCGTCGTCGCGATCTCGGCGGCCTGATCTTTATTGATATGCGCGACCGCGAAGGCATCGTGCAGGTGTTCTTCGATCCGGACGAGAAAGTGGCGTTCGACAAGGCCTACGACCTGCGCAATGAGTTCTGCATCCAGATCGTCGGCACCGTGCGTGCGCGTCCGGACAGCCAGATCAATAAAGATATGGCCACCGGCGAAGTGGAAGTGTTTGCCCACGCGCTGGAGATCATCAACCGCTCCGAGCCGCTGCCGCTGGACTCCAACCAGGTCAACAGTGAAGAAGCGCGCCTGAAATACCGCTACCTGGATCTGCGCCGCCCGGAAATGGCTGAGCGTCTGAAGACCCGCGCCAAAATCACCAGCTTCGTACGCCGCTTCATGGACAGCCATGGCTTCCTCGATATCGAAACGCCGATGCTGACCAAGGCGACGCCGGAAGGCGCCCGCGATTACCTGGTGCCAAGCCGCGTGCACAAGGGCAAATTCTACGCGCTGCCGCAGTCTCCGCAGCTGTTCAAACAGCTGCTGATGATGTCCGGCTTCGATCGTTACTATCAGATCGTCAAATGCTTCCGTGACGAAGACCTGCGTGCGGACCGTCAGCCTGAATTCACCCAGATCGACGTCGAAACCTCCTTCATGACCGCCGATCAGGTGCGTGAAGTGATGGAGAAACTGGCGCGCGAGCTGTGGCTGGACGTGAAGGGCGTGGATCTGGGCGATTTCCCGGTCATGACCTTCGCCGAAGCGATGCGTCGCTTTGGCTCCGACAAGCCGGACCTGCGTAACCCGCTGGAGCTGGTGGACGTGGCCGACCTGGTCAAAGACGTCGAGTTTAAAGTGTTCTCCGGCCCGGCTAACGACGCCAAAGGCCGCGTGGCGGCAATCCGCGTACCGGGCGGCGCACAGCTGACACGCAAGCAGATCGACGAGTACGGCGCTTTCGTCAACATCTACGGCGCGAAAGGCCTGGCCTGGCTGAAGGTCAACGACCGCGCCGCCGGCATGGAAGGCGTGCAGAGCCCGATCGCCAAATTCCTCAGCGCTGAAGTGCTGGAAGCTGTCCTGGCGCGCACCAACGCGCAGACCGGCGACATCCTGTTCTTCGGCGCAGACAGTTTCAAGATTGTCACCGACGCGATGGGCGCGCTGCGCCTGAAGCTGGGTCGCGATCTGGGGCTGACCCAACTCGACAGCTGGGCGCCGCTGTGGGTGGTCGACTTCCCGATGTTCGAAGAAGACGAAGAGGGCGGCCTGGCGGCGATGCACCACCCGTTCACCTCGCCGCGCGACATGAGCCCGGAAGAGCTGGCGGCAGCGCCGGTCAACGCTATCGCCAACGCCTATGACATGGTGATCAACGGTTACGAAGTGGGCGGCGGTTCGGTGCGTATTCACCGCAGCGAAATGCAGCAGACGGTATTCAGCATTCTGGGCATTAACGAACATGAACAGCGCGAGAAGTTCGGCTTCCTGCTGGACGCGCTGAAGTACGGTACGCCGCCGCACGCCGGCCTGGCCTTCGGCCTGGATCGTCTGGTGATGCTGCTGACCGGCACCGACAACATCCGCGACGTGATCGCCTTCCCGAAAACCACCGCGGCGGCCTGTCTGATGACCGACGCACCGAGCTTCGCCAACCCGGCGTCGCTGCAGGAGCTGGCGATCAGCGTGGTAAAGAAAGCCGGTGCGGAACAAGAGAGCGAGTGATGAGTTATAAGCGCCCTGAATCTATCCTGGTAGTGATTTACGCGAAATCCAGTGGTCGGGTGCTGATGTTACAGCGGCGCGACGATACCGAGTTCTGGCAGTCGGTCACCGGCAGCCTGGAACAGGATGAGTCACCGCCGCATGCCGCGCGGCGTGAAGTCATGGAAGAAGTCGGCATCGATATCGAAGCAGAGCACCTGCCGTTGTTCGATTGCCAACGCTGCGTGGAGTTTGAACTCTTTGTCCATTTGCGACATCGCTATGCGCCGGGAACCACGCGCAATAAAGAGCACTGGTTCTGTCTGGCGTTGCCCGAGGAGCGCGATCCGGTGATTACCGAGCACCACGCTTACCAATGGCTTGAGGCGGCCGAAGCCGTGAAGTTGACCAAGTCATGGAGCAATCAGCAGGCGATTGAAGAGTTTGTGATCAATTCAGTCCAGTAGTTTTTTTCGGAGATTTTTTATGGCAGGTCATAGTAAGTGGGCCAACACAAAGCACCGTAAAGCGGCGCAGGACGCCAAACGCGGTAAAATTTTCACCAAGATTATTCGTGAGCTGGTCACTGCCGCGAAGCTGGGCGGCGGCGATCCGGATTCCAACCCGCGTCTGCGCGCGGCGATGGACAAGGCGCTGTCGAACAACATGACGCGCGACACCATGAACCGTGCGATCGCGCGCGGCGTGGGCGGCGATGATGATACCAATATGGAAACCATCATCTATGAAGGTTACGGCCCTGGCGGCACCGCCGTCATGATCGAATGCCTGAGTGACAACCGCAACCGCACCGTGGCGGAAGTGCGTCACGCTTTCACCAAGTGTGGCGGCAACCTCGGCACCGACGGTTCCGTAGCTTATCTGTTCACCAAGAAGGGCGTGATCACTTACGCACCGGGCCTGGATGAAGACAGCGTGATGGAAGCGGCGCTGGAAGCCGGTGCGGAAGACATCGTGACCTATGACGATGGCGCCATCGACGTGTTCACCGCCTGGGAAAGCCTGGGCGCGGTGAAAGACGCGCTGACCGCGGCGGGCTTCGAGGCCGAAGCGGCGGAAGTGTCGATGATCCCATCGACCAAGGCCGACATGGACGCGGAAACCGCGCCTAAGCTGTTGCGTCTGATCGATATGCTGGAAGACTGCGACGACGTGCAGGAAGTTTACCATAACGGTGAAATCTCCGACGAAGTGGCGGCGACGCTGTAATCCGGTAAAACGGGCGCCGCCGTTCGGCGGCGCCGTGCATGCAAGGTGGATGTAGATATGGCGATCATACTCGGTATCGATCCCGGTTCACGCGTCACCGGCTATGGCCTTATCCGCCAGCAGGGGCGTCAGTTGAGCTATATCGCCAGCGGCTGCATCCGCACGGTGGTGGACGACATGCCGACGCGGCTGAAGCTGATTTACGCCGGCGTCAGTGAGATCATCACCCAGTTTCAGCCCGACTTCTTCGCCATCGAACAGGTGTTTATGGCTAAGAATCCGGATTCGGCGCTCAAGCTCGGCCAGGCACGCGGCGTCGCGATCGTGGCGGCGGTGAATCAGAATCTGGAAGTGTTCGAGTATGCGGCGCGGCAGGTCAAACAGACCGTGGTCGGCACCGGTGCGGCCGAAAAGGCGCAGGTACAGCACATGGTGCGCTCGCTGCTCAAACTCTCGGCCAACCCGCAGGCGGACGCCGCCGATGCTCTGGCTATCGCCATCACCCACTGCCACCTCAGCCAGAACGTGCTGCGGATGAGCGAAGGGCGGTTGAACCTGGCGCGCGGGCGTTTGCGCTGACGCAAAGCGATGATTGCTCAGGCTGGATATTCATCCAGCCTTTTTTATGTTATAAGCTTTACCAGCAACGGCATGGCAGGGCGCCATGCCCGGTCATTCTGCAGGAGGGTAAATGATAGGTCGTCTCAGAGGAAATATTCTGGAAAAGCAGCCGCCGCTGGTGTTACTGGAGGCGAACGGCGTGGGCTACGAGGTACACATGCCGATGACCTGCTTTTACGAGCTGCCTGAACTGGGGCAAGAGGCCATCGTGTTTACCCACTTCGTGGTGCGTGAAGACGCGCAGCTGCTGTACGGTTTCAACGACAAGCAGGAGCGTGCGCTGTTCCGCGAGCTGATCAAGGTCAACGGCGTCGGGCCGAAGCTGGCGCTGGCGATCCTGTCAGGCATGTCCGCGCAGCAGTTCGTCAGCGCGGTGGAGCGTGAAGAGATCACCGCACTGGTCAAGCTGCCGGGCGTGGGCAAAAAAACCGCCGAGCGCCTGGTGGTAGAGATGAAAGACCGCTTCAAAGGGCTTAACGGCGACCTGTTCAACAGCAGCAGCGAGATCAGCCTGCCGTCCGCCGCCGACAACGCGCCGGAAGCGGACGCGGAAGCCGAAGCCGTTTCGGCGCTGGTGGCGCTGGGCTACAAGCCACAGGAAGCGAGTCGCATGGTCAGCAAAATTGCCAAACCGGGCGCCGACTGCGAGACCCTGATCCGCGACGCGTTGCGCGCTGCTTTGTAAGGCCGCTAAGAGGTAGATAATGATTGAAGCCGATCGCCTGATCTCCGCCGAACCGATCAACGAGGAAGAAGTCCTCGATCGCGCCATTCGTCCCAAGCTGTTGACTGAATACGTGGGTCAGCCGCACGTACGCGAGCAGATGGAGATCTTCATCCAGGCGGCCAAGCAGCGCGGTGACGCGCTCGACCACCTGCTGATCTTCGGCCCGCCGGGCCTGGGGAAAACCACCCTGGCCAACATCGTGGCCAACGAAATGGGCGTGAATCTGCGCACCACTTCCGGCCCGGTGCTGGAGAAGGCGGGCGATTTGGCGGCGATGCTGACCAACCTCGAACCGCACGACGTGTTATTCATCGACGAAATCCACCGTTTGTCACCGGTGGTGGAAGAGGTGCTGTATCCGGCGATGGAAGACTACCAGCTGGATATCATGATCGGCGAAGGGCCGGCGGCGCGTTCGATTAAGCTCGATCTGCCGCCGTTTACCTTGGTGGGCGCGACCACCCGCGCCGGTTCGCTGACCTCGCCGCTGCGCGATCGTTTCGGCATTGTCCAGCGGCTGGAGTTTTATCAGGTGGCGGATCTGCAGCATATCGTCTCACGCAGCGCCGGGTGCCTGGGGTTGGAGCTGTCCGACGAGGGCGCCCATGAGGTGGCCCGCCGCGCGCGCGGTACGCCGCGTATCGCCAACCGCCTGCTGCGCCGGGTGCGTGACTTCGCCGAAGTGCGCGCCAACGGCGTGATCAGCGGCGCAGTGGCGGCGCAGGCACTCGATATGCTCAACGTCGATGCCGAAGGCTTCGACTATATGGATCGCAAGCTGCTGCTGGCGATTATCGACAAGTTTACCGGCGGCCCGGTCGGGTTGGACAACCTGGCGGCGGCGATCGGCGAAGAGCGTGAAACCATCGAAGATGTGATCGAACCGTTCCTGATCCAGCAGGGCTTTATCCAGCGCACGCCGCGCGGCCGTTTGGCGACGCAGCATGCCTACCGGCATTTCGGCCTCGAACGCGAAGCATAAGTTTTCCACCCATCATAAAAAAGGGCCGCATTCGCGGCCCTTGTCATATTCTGCTGCTGGCTTTAATCAAGCCTGCTGTTTTTTGAACAAACTCAGCGTAAACAGCACGGCGGCGCTCAGCACCACCGAAGGGCCGGCCGGCGTATCGTAAAATGCCGAGAAGGTCAGGCCGCCGGTGACGGCCACCATGCCGAGCAGCACTGCGACGCCCGCCATCTGCTCCGGCGTGCGTGCGAAGCGCCGAGCGGTGGCTGCCGGAATGATCAGCAGTGAGGTGATGATCAGCGCGCCGACGAATTTCATCGCCAGACCGATGGTCAGGGCGGTGACCAGCATCAACACGGTGCGTGCGCGCACCAGATTAACGCCGTCGACGTGCGCCAGCTCCGGGCTGATGGTCATCGACAGCAGATCGCGCCACTGCCACCACAGCACCAACAGCACCACGGCGACGCCGCCGGCAATCATCACGATATCGCTCAGCGTAACCGACAGCAGATCGCCGAACAGGTAGGCCATCAGATCGACCCGTACGTTAGACATCAACGCCACCACCACCAGCCCCAGCGACAGCGCGCTGTGGGCCAGAATGCCGAGCAGGGTATCCACCGAGAGCTGCGGGCGACGTTCTAGCCACACCAGGGCCAAAGCCAGCAGCAGCGTAATGGCGATCACCGCATAGAAGGGGTTGATGTCCAGCAGCAGACCAAAGGCGACGCCGAGCAGCGAGGCGTGCGCCAGGGTATCACCAAAGTAGGACATGCGGCGCCAGACCACGAAGGAACCCAGCGGCCCGGCGGCGCTAGCCAGCAACACGCCGGCCAGCCAGCCGGGAAGTAACAGTTCAATCATGCTTCGCGGCTCCCGGTTTTCTTCAAGACAATTCTTCCCTGCAGATCGTGGCGGTGGTTGTGATGGTGGCGATACACCGCCAGCTGCTCTGCGCCGCGGTTGCCGAACATGGCGATGAATTCGGGATGCATCGAGACCACCTCCGGCGCGCCGGAGCAGCAGATGTGCTGATTGAGGCACAACACCTCGTCGGTTTTCGCCATCACCAGATGCAGATCGTGCGAGACCATCAGCACGGCGCACCCCAGCTCTTTACGCAGCTGATCGATCAGATCGTACAGCGCCAGCTGGCCGTTGACGTCCACCCCTTGCGTGGGTTCGTCCAGCACCAGCAGCTGCGGTTTATTCAGCAGCGCTCGCGCCAGCAGCACGCGCTGGTTTTCACCGCCGGAGAGCTTTTGCATCGGCTGGTCGAGCAGGTGGGCGGCGTGCACGCGTTTGAGCGCCGGCAGAATGTCGGCTTTCTTTACGCCAGGTTTAAGACGCATAAAGCGGCTGACGGTCAGTGGCAGGGTGGCGTCGAGGTGCAGCTTTTGCGGCACATAGCCGATGCGCAGATCGGGCTCACGCTCCAGCGTGCCGGCGGTCGGTTTGACCAATCCCAGCACCACGCGCACCAGCGTGGATTTGCCCGCGCCGTTCGGGCCAAGCAGCGTGAGAATACGGCCGGGTTGCAGGCTGAGGGAAATGTTCGACAGCACCTTGCGGCTGCCGAAGGCGACGGAGATATTTTTTAGCGTTATCAGTGTAGACATCTCGAGATTACAGGTTGCAGAACGAAGCGAATGTTATAATATCACGCCTTGTTGATGAAAACGATGGGATTACTGATGATGGCAAAGAAAAATAAATGGCTGCAGCGTACGCTGTTGGCCAGCGCATTGTTGATGGCCGGCCCGCTGAGCAGCGCTTCCGCGGCGGTGGTGACCACGATTCGTCCGCTGGGCTTTATCGCTTCGGCGATCGCCGACGGCGTGACACCGACCGAGGTGTTGCTGCCGGACGGCGCTTCACCGCACGATTTTGCGCTGCGTCCTTCCGATATCCAGCGTTTGCGCTCTGCGGACCTGGTGCTATGGGTTGGGCCGGACATGGAAGCGTTCCTGAACAAGGCGCTGGTGCCTATCTCGGCAACCCGAAAGCTGGCTGTCAGCGAACTGCCGGCGGTGAAGCCATTGCTGATGAAAGGCGAAGATGACGACGATCATGATCATGCAGGTGAAGCGCATAACCATGCCGATGACGATCATGGGCATCATCACGGCGAGTACAATATGCACGTTTGGCTGTCGCCGGAGATAGCAAAAGTGACCGCGATCGCGATTCACGACAGATTGTTGGAACTTATGCCGCAAAATAAGGACAAATTAGACGCAAACCTGCGCCAGTTCGAGAATCTGCTGACGCAAACTGACAAAAATGTTGGTAACATGCTTACGCCTGTGCAAGGTAAGGGTTATTTTGTTTTTCATGATGCTTACGGCTACTTTGAGAAACACTACGGTTTGAGTCCGCTGGGCCATTTCACCGTCAATCCCGAAATTCAGCCTGGAGCACAGCGCCTACACCAAATTCGAACACAGTTGGTTGAGCAGAAAGCGGTATGCGTTTTTGCTGAGCCACAATTCAGGCCGGCCGTAATCAATGCCGTCGCCAAGGGTACCAAAGTGCGTTCCGGAACGCTGGACCCGCTGGGCATCGGCATCGCGCTGGGGAAGGACAGCTACGGGAAATTCCTGACTCAGCTGTCAAACCAGTACGTGAGCTGCCTGAAGTAAAGCTTATGAGGATAATATCGAGTGCAGCAGATAGTCCGAACTATCGCTCTGGCGTATAACAACCTGCCACGGCCCCATCGCGTCATGCTGGGGTCGCTGACAGTCGTCACATTGGCCGTCGCTGTTTGGCGGCCTTTTGTTTACCACCCAGAACACAACCCCATCGCCAAGAGCGTCGAGTTAGAATCCAGCCAGATGCGGTCATTGCTCCCTGAAGCCAGTGAACCGATAGATGTCGACCAACCCACCCCCGATGACGAAATCCCGCAGGATGAGCTGGATCAAAAAGATGCCGGCGACGATGGCGTGCATGAATATGTGGTTTCCACCGGCGACACCCTCGGCAGCATTTTGACGCAATATGGCATCGATATGTCGGATGTCACCTTGCTGGCTTCGCAAAACCGCGATCTGCGTAATCTGAAGATAGGCCAACAGCTGTCGTGGACCGTCAATGATGCAGGCGATCTGCAGCAGTTGACCTGGGAAGTTTCCCGCCGCGAAACCCGCACCTATGACCGCGTCGGCAATAGCTTCAAAGAGTCTAAAGAGGCGCAGCAGGGCGAATGGCGTAACAATGTGATCAGCGGCCGGGTCAACGGCAGCTTCGTCAGCAGCGCCGGCGACGCCGGGCTGAGCCGTAACGAAATCAACTCGGTGATCAAAGCCCTGCAGTGGCAGCTCGATTTCCGCAAGCTGCGCAAAGGCGACCAGTTCTCCGTGCTGATGTCGCGCGAGCATTTCGACGGTAAGAAATCGCAAAGCCAGCTGTTGGGCGTGCGTCTGCGCACCGGCGGCAAAGATTACTATGCGATCCGCGCCGAAGACGGCAAATTCTACGATCGTCAGGGCTCTGGCCTGGCGCGCGGCTTCATGCGTTTCCCGACCATGAAACAGTTCCGCATCTCCTCCAACTTCAACCCGCGCCGCGTGAACCCGGTGACCGGCCGCGTGGCGCCGCATAAGGGCGTCGATTTCGCCATGCCGGTCGGCACGCCGGTGCTGGCGGTCGGCGACGGTGAGGTGGTGATCGCCAAACGCAGCGGCGCAGCGGGCAACTATGTGGCGATCCGCCACGGTCGTCAGTACACCACGCGCTATATGCACCTGAAAAAACTGCTGGTGAAACCAGGCCAGAAGGTGAAACGCGGCGATCGCATTGCGCTCTCCGGCAACACCGGCCGTTCCACCGGGCCACACCTGCACTTTGAACTGTGGACCGGCCAACAGGCGGTGAACCCGCTGACGGCCAAACTGCCGCGTTCCGAAGGGCTGGGCGGCAAAGACCGCAGCGATTATCTGGCACAGGTGAAGGAAGTGGTTCCTCAGCTGCAGTTGGATTAACGTCCCCCTTTTTTCCGGCGCTCCGGCGCCGTTAATTTCATCGGCCTGATTGCGGGCCGATGCTGTTTTATCTGGGTGGTTCGCGGTTGTTAATTGCAAAATCGGTGATGGCAATTATGATTAGCCGAATCGCTAAGCGAAGAGCACGTGCATGCAAAACGAGAAGAAATCGAACGTAGAGTTCATCCCGCAGTTTCAAAAAGCCTTTTTATATCCGCGCTACTGGGGCGTGTGGTTGGGAACCGGTCTGATGGCCGGCATTTCGCTGGTGCCTGCGCGCCTGCGCGATCCGGTGCTGGGTGCGGTCGGCAAACTGGCCGGCAAGCTGGCGAAGGGCGCGCGCCGTCGTGCCCGCATCAACCTGCTGTATTGCTTGCCTGAGCTGCCTGAAAGCGAACGCGAGCACATTATCGACCAGATGTTCGCCTGCGCGCCGCAGTCGATGGTGCTGATGGCGGAACTGGCCTGCACCAAGCCCGAAAAAGTGCTAAAGCGCGTGCGTTGGCACGGTGAAGAGGTGCTGGACAAGATCCGGGCGGAAGGGCGTAACGTGATTTTCCTGGTGCCTCACGGCTGGGCGGTGGATGTGCCAGCGATGCTGATGGCTGCGCGCGGCCAACCGATGGCGGCGATGTTCCACAACCAGCGCAATCAGCTGATCGACTACCTGTGGAATGCCGTGCGTCGTAAATTCGGCGGCCGCATGCACGCGCGCAACGACGGCATCAAACCGTTTATCAGTTCGGTACGGCAGGGGTACTGGGGCTACTACCTGCCCGATCAGGATCACGGCGCCGAGCACAGTGAGTTCGTCGATTTCTTCGCGACCTATAAGGCGACGCTGCCGGCGGTAGGCCGGTTGATGAAGGTTTGCCGTGCGGCGATCGTGCCTTTGTTCCCGGTGTACGATGGCAAAACCAGCATGCTGGATATTTATATTCGCGAGCCCATGGACGATCTGGCCGAAGCCGATGACCCACGGATTGCGCGCCGCATGAATGAAGAAGTGGAAAACCTGGTGGGCCCGAACCCTGAGCAGTACACCTGGATCCTAAAACTGTTGAAGACGCGCAAGGAAGGGGAGATTGAGCCTTACTCGCGCGACGATCTGTATCGCTAATCCTTCCTAACGTTAACGCCGGTCGGGCTATAACCCGGCCGGTATCACTTCAGATGTGCACCATACAGCCGCGCGCCCGCAGGATGTCGATGACTTTAGGCGTGCGGGTGAAGTCATTCCAGCGCAGATCCAGCTTGCGCAGCCGGCTCAGTTCGCCGAGGCTTTCCGGCAGCTCGCTCAGGCGGTTGGCGCGCAGATCCAGACTTCTCAGCGCTGTCAGCTCACCGATATTTTCCGGCAGGCGCGTCAGTTGATTGAAACGCAGGTTCAGCTCGCTCAATCGCGGCAGGCGGCAGAAGGCTGCCGGCAGTTCGGTGATAGCATTGTTGGCCGCATCGAGTATCTCCAACTCACCGAGCAGAGCCATTTCCGCCGGCAGCGTGGTCAGGGCATTTTTCATGATATGTAGTTCGCGCAGCGCGCGCAGCTGCCCGATTTCGGCGGGCAGGCTGCGGATGCGATTGTTGTATAAACGCAGCTCCTGCAACGCCGCCAGCCTCGGTATTGCCTGCGGCAAGGCGGTCAGTTGGTTATCGGTCGCGTTGAGATAGATGAGCTGCTGCAGCTGTGCCAGCGAATGGGGCAGGTCGCTAAAACCGTTATCGCTCAGATAGAGGTATTTCAGCCGGTGCAGTTGCCCCAACGCTTCAGGCAGTTCGCTCGCGCGATTGTGGCCAAAGTCGAACATCTCGAGCTGTTGCAACTGACCAATCTCCGGCGGCAGACGGTCGAGCTGATTGCAGGAGATATTCAGCACCTGCAGATTCTGGTGCCGGAAGATTGGGGTGGGGAAGGCCGTCAGCTGATTGTCGTACAGGCTGACCTTGCGCAGCGCGCGGCCGGCAAGCTGCGATTCGTCGAGCTGCGTCAGGCTACGGCCGTCGAGATCGAGCTCATCAGCGCTCGCTGCGGGGTTGTGTTGGTGGAGCATGGCGTTCTCCGTCGTTTATGGCGATGTCAGCGCAAAAAAAATGCCGGCCAACGTGAGCCGGCCGGCATTTCGTCTGCGGCGTGAATTACTCGACGCGCAGGATACGGCTGGTATTGGTGGTACCGACGGTTTCCATCACGTCGCCCTGGGTGACGATCACCAGATCGCCGGAGACCAGGAAGCCTTTGTCACGCAGGCGATTGACGGCTTCATTGGCGGCGATCACGCCGTCTTTGTGGCTGTCGAAATATACCGGCGTCACGCCGCGATACAGCGCAGTCAGGTTCAGCGTGTGCTCATGACGCGACATGGCGAAGATCGGCAGGCCGGAGCTGATGCGTGACATCATCAGCGCGGTGCGGCCGGACTCAGTCATGGCGATCAGCGCGGTGACGCCTTTCAGGTGGTTGGCCGCATACATCGAAGACATGGCGATCGCCTCTTCGATATTGTCGAACTGCACGTCCAAACGGTGTTTGGAAACGTTGATGCTCGGGATCTTCTCGGCGCCCAGACAAACGCGCGCCATCGCCGCCACGGTTTCCGCCGGGTATTGGCCAGCAGCGGTTTCCGCCGACAGCATGACGGCGTCGGTGCCGTCCAGCACGGCGTTGGCCACGTCCATGACTTCGGCGCGGGTCGGCATCGGGTTGGTGATCATTGACTCCATCATCTGAGTCGCGGTGATCACCGCGCGGTTCAGGGTGCGTGCGCGGCGGATCAGTTTCTTCTGAATGCCGACCAGTTCCGGATCGCCGATTTCGACGCCGAGGTCGCCACGGGCAACCATCACCACGTCGGAGGCCAGAATAATGTCGTCCATCGCTTCGTCGGTGCAAACCGCTTCGGCGCGCTCAACCTTGGACACGATCTTGGCGTTGCAGCCCGCATCGCGCGCCAGGCGGCGGGCATAGTTCAGGTCTTCACCGGTACGCGGGAAGGAGACCGCCAGATAGTCGACGCCAATCTTGGCGGCGGTCACGATGTCCGCCTTGTCTTTTTCGGTCAGCGCTTCGGCTGACAGGCCACCGCCTAGCTTGTTGATGCCTTTGTTGTTGGACAACGGGCCGCCGACGGTCACTTCGGTAAACACTTTCATGCCCTGAACTTCGAGCACTTTTAACTGAACGCGGCCGTCGTCAAGCAGCAGGACATCGCCCGGCACGACGTCGGCAGGCAGGCCTTTATAGTCGATACCGACTTTTTCTTTATCGCCTTCGCCTTTTGACAGGTTGGCGTCCAGCAGGAATTTATCACCCACGTTGAGGAAGATTTTGCCTTCCTTGAAGGTGGATACGCGGATTTTCGGCCCTTGCAGATCGCCGAGGATAGCGACGTGACGTCCCAGTTTGGCAGCGATTTCGCGCACTTTGTCTGCGCGAGCCTGGTGATCTTCCGGGCTGCCGTGGGAGAAGTTAAGCCGAACTACGTTGGCACCGGCGGCAATGATCTTTTCCAGATTATTGTCGCGGTCTGTAGCCGGACCCAGGGTGGTAACGATTTTGGTTCTTCTGAGCCGTCTGGACATGTATTACTCCGTTGACTGGTGAAGCAAATATTGGTGTTGCGATAACTTCGGATAACGAAACCAGGCGTGAAATGTAATTTTACAACACTGATATTTCACCCGGGTTACCCGCATGAGCATGTTAACAGGGTACCGCCTCTGATGCCGTCATTCAAATGTCTGTTGAACGGCGATTTTTTTCTTCGTCGGGTCACGAATCAAAACTGTTGGGAATGACCACGCCTTTATCAAAGCGCGATTCTTTGAGCGCTTCTTTGACCCGCTTCAAGTTATCTCTGAATTTAGCCCCTCGGCGCAAGGTAAATCCGGTGGCAAGCACGTCAATGAGCGTTAATTGCGCGATCCGCGACACCATCGGCATGTAAACGTCGGTGTCTTCGGGCACATCGAGCAGCAACGCGAGGGTCGCCGCTTGGGCGAGCGGGGTGTCGCGCGAGGTGATAGCCAGTACCGTGGCGTCGTTCTCCCGCGCCAGGTGAGCCATCTCCACCAGATTTTTGGTGCGGCCGGTGTGTGAGATCAGCACCACCACGTCGCCCTCGCCGGAGTTCATGCAGCTCATGCGTTGCATGACGATGTCATCGAAGTAGACCACCGGAATGTTGAAGCGGAAAAATTTGTTCATCGCGTCGTGCGCCACCGCTGCGGAGGCACCCAGGCCGAAGAAAGAGATCTTTTTTGCCTGGGTGAGCAGGTCAACCGCACGATTGATTGCGGCAATATCCAAATTTGCCTTTACTGTATCCAGGCTGGCCATGACCGATTCGAAGATCTTGCTGGTATAGGAATCGACGCTGTCGTCTTCCTCAACGTTACGGTTTACGTAGGGCGTGCCGTTAGCCAGGCTTTGGGCGAGGTGCAGTTTGAAATCGGGAAAGCCTTTGGTATCAAGGCGGCGGCAAAAACGGTTGACGGTAGGTTCGCTGACGTCGGCCATGCGCGCCAGCGTGGCAATGCTGGAGTGAATGGCGGTCTGTGGGGAGGCCAGGATCACCTCGGCGACTTTCCTTTCAGATTTGCTCAGGCGTTCCAGATGGTTCTGGATTTTGTCCAGCGTATTCATATAACGAGAGTCACTCATGGTTTTATCCCTGTGGCTTTCAAGCAACAGCGCCGAATTTCGCCCGTGTTCGCCGTGCACGCAGACGCCAAACGAGCGGCTGTAACCTGGAATCGATAGGGTATGTCGATTTCAAACAAAGGAGAAATCAATGCCGGTTTAGTGAAAATATACTACGTGCTGGTAAACGTTGGCAGTCTCGACAGGGCGTATGCAGGCTTTTTTCACCAGAATATGACCTGTGTCTAACTTTCATAATGGTAACAGAGCGTCAAAAAAGACGAAAAATTACAGTTTTGCCCGCCTGTGCGGGCTCTGGCGCGCATTGGCGCTACCGCTGGAATCTTGAGGTCTTTTTTCCTGCTTCTGCACCGGGTTTGCTGGCCGTAGTCAAACAGAGTACATTAGTAATGTAAGAAAATTACAAATATCCTGCAACGAGGAGATGAACATGGCGGTAACCTCTACAGCCCAGGCGTGTGACCTGGTTATTTTCGGCGCGAAAGGTGATTTGGCGCGCCGTAAGCTGCTGCCTTCCCTGTACCAGTTAGAGAAAGCCGGACACATCCACCCGGATACGCGGATTATCGGCGTCGGCCGCGCGGAGTGGGATAAAAAAGCGTATACCGAAGTGGTCAAGGAAGCGCTTGGCACCTTCATGAAGGAAAAATTGGATGACGAACTCTGGGCCACGCTGAGCGCACGCCTGGACTTTTGCAACCTGGACGTCAACGACAGCAAGAACTTTACCAAACTGGGTAAAATGCTGGATCAGAAACACCGCACCACCATCAACTACTTCGCCATGCCGCCAAGCACCTTTGGCGCCATCTGCAAAGGGTTGGGCGAAGCCAAGTTGAACCATGAGCCGGCGCGCGTGGTGATGGAGAAACCGTTGGGCACCGATCTGGCGTCTTCCCGCGTGATCAACGATCAGGTGGCGGAGTACTTCAACGAATCCCAGGTTTACCGTATCGACCACTATCTCGGCAAAGAGACGGTGCTGAACCTGTTGGCGCTGCGTTTCGCCAACTCGCTGTTCGCATCCAACTGGGATAACCGCACCATCGATTCGGTGCAGATCACCGTGGCGGAAGAGGTGGGCATCGAAGGGCGCTGGGGTTACTTCGACCAGGCCGGCCAGATGCGCGACATGATCCAGAACCACCTGCTGCAGATCCTGACCATGATCGCCATGTCGCCGCCGGCGGACCTGACGACCGACCGTATCCGCGACGAGAAGGTGAAGGTATTGCGCTCGCTGCGCCGCATCGATCAGACCAATGTACGGGAAACCACCGTGCGCGGGCAGTACACCGCCGGTTTCGTCCAGGGCAAGAAAGTGCCGGGTTATCTGGAAGAGGAAGGCGCGAACAAGAGCAGCAGCACCGAAACCTTCGTCTCCATCCGCGTGGATATCGACAACTGGCAGTGGGCCGGGGTGCCGTTCTACCTGCGTACCGGTAAACGCCTGCCGACCAAATGTTCGGAAGTGGTGGTGTACTTCAAAAACCCGCCGCTTAACCTGTTCAGCGATTCGTACCAGCAGCTGCCGCAGAACAAGCTGACCATCCGTCTGCAACCGGACGAAGGCATCGAAATTCAGGTACTGAACAAGGTGCCGGGGCTGGATCACAAGCACCGTCTGCAGACCACCAAGCTGGACCTGAGCTTCTCGGAAACCTTCAACCAGGAGCACGTGGCGGACGCCTACGAGCGCCTGCTGCTGGAGACCATGCGAGGCATTCAGGCGCTGTTCGTGCGCCGCGATGAAGTGGAAGAGGCCTGGAAGTGGGTCGACTCCATCATGGATGCATGGAAAGCCGACAACGAGGCGCCTAAACCTTATCAGGCGGGCACCTGGGGGCCGGTGGCCTCGGTGGCGATGATCACCCGCGACGGCCGTTCCTGGAACGAGTTCGAATAATGCGCAATGCCGGCAGCCTGTCTGCCGGCTTTTTTTTGCCTGCGATCTGCGCGTGGGCCACATCACTTACGGTACGGCCGGACGTTCGCGCGCTTGCGCGGAGCCCTGTGGCAGGGGCGTGCCATTGTTAACCGCGAGTCATGGAGAAATAACGATGAAAAACTGGAAAACCAGCGCCGAGCAGATCCTGACGGCAGGGCCGGTGGTGCCTGTTATCGTGATCAATAAGTTGGAGCAGGCGGTGCCGCTGGCGAAAGCGTTGGTTGCCGGCGGCGTGCGGGTATTGGAGGTGACGCTGCGCACCGCCTGCGGGCTGGAGGCTATCCGCGCTATCGCCAAAGAGGTGCCGGAGGCGATCATCGGCGCCGGTACGGTGATCAATCCGCAGCAGCTGCGGGAGGTGACCGAGGCGGGGGCGCAGTTCGCCATCAGCCCGGGGCTGACCGACGCTTTGCTGCAGGCGGCGACGGCGGGGTCAATCCCGCTGATCCCGGGCATCAGCACCGTATCTGAACTGATGCTGGGCATGGATTACGGCCTGCGCGAATTCAAATTCTTCCCGGCGGAAGCCAACGGCGGCGTTAAGGCGCTGCAGGCGATCGGCGGCCCGTTCCCCCAGGTGCGTTTTTGCCCGACCGGCGGCATTACGCCGAACAATTACCGCGATTATCTGGCGCTAAAAAGCGTATTGTGCATCGGCGGCTCCTGGTTGGTGCCGGCCGATGCGCTCGAAAGCGGCGACTATGCGCGCATCACTGAACTGGCGCGCAGCGCGGTCAGCGGCGCCGCGTTGTAACCCGCGCCAGGCCTGGGATTGGCGCTTATTTGCTCACCCGCGGATATCGCAAGGCTCAACGCTCCGTTGGGCCTTTTTTAATTTTTATCGCGATTAACTTTCTTATTTTTAACCCGTTTTTTTCTGCTTTTTTATGAAAACGGCAGTTTGCTTTCTAATTTTGGCTGTGGTAAAAATATCTCAGTTGAAAATTTTACTTTTATGAGGATATTGGGCAAATCGCACGGTGTGCGGCTGATAATAGAGAACTATTATGATGACTATTAACGGAACTACCCTCAGAACCTCTACGTGCCAACTCTTCCTGTCTGCGATCCTTGCCAGTGAGCATCACTGGTGCAGCGAGCTATAGCGTCTTTCTCCCTTAACCGGTGCTGGTAGCGGGCTTAGGCCTTCGCATTACCGTTCAGCCGGGCAAACATTCTTTTTGCGTTTGGGTCAGTTTATCCCCAGGGATCTCTGCGTCTTGCGCGCCGCATTGCGGCCGTTCGACGAGATAAATCGGGATAAATATGCCTTGGCGCGCGTTATTCGCCGTTTGGGAGAAAAATTATGATTTATTGGATCTTTTTAGGTTTGGCCATCATGACCGAAATCATCGGCACCTTGTCGATGAAATACGCCAGCGTCAATGGCGGCATGATCGGGCATATCGTGATGTACGTGATGATCACCGCGTCTTATGTATTGTTGTCGGTAGCGATAAAACGCGTGGCGCTCGGCGTGGCCTATGCGCTGTGGGAAGGCATCGGCATTCTGTTCATTACCCTGTTCAGCGTACTGTGGTTCGACGAGCCGATCTCGGCGCTGAAGGTGCTGGGCTTGGCTACGCTGATCGCCGGCATCATGTTGGTGAAATCCGGTACCCGCAAAGAGCGAAAACAGGTCAGCCCGCGAGGTGACAACCATGCAACAGTTTGAGTTGTACCACATTGGGTTCCTGGGGCTGGCCATCGTGCTGGAAATTATCGCCAACATCTTCCTGAAGATGTCGGACGGCTTCCGTAAAATTTGGCTGGGATTGCTGTCGCTGCTGTCGGTGCTCGGTGCGTTCAGCGCCCTGGCGCAGGCGGTTAAGGGTATCGATCTGTCGATCGCCTATGCGCTGTGGGGCGGTTTCGGTATCGCCGCCACCATCGCCGCAGGCTGGATCATGTTCGGCCAGCGGTTGAACGCCAAAGGCTGGATTGGCCTGGCGCTGTTGCTGACGGGGATGGTGATCCTTAAACTGTCTTGATAGCGGGCAATAAAAAACCGCAGGCGTCGCCGTCTGCGGTTTTTTTTCGTCTGCGCTCAGGCTTACAGCGCGGCGATGATTTTGATTTCCACCTTGTACTTCGGATTCATCAGCTGCGCCTGCACCGTGCAGCGCACCGGCGCGCTGCCGGCGACCACCCAGGCGTCCCAGGCGGCGTTCATCGCGGCGAAGTCGGCGCTGTTGGCCAGGAAAATGGTGGCATCCAGAATACGGCTTTTGTCCGACCCTACGCGTTCCAGCAGCACGTCGATGGCGGCGAGGGCGTTGGCGGTCTGCGCGGTCGCGTCGTCGTCCAGGTTCTCCGGCACGCTGGTGTAGTAAACGGTCTCGTTGTGCACTACGGCTTCGGACCAGCGCTGATCGGGATCAATTCTTTCGATATTCATTTGCTTATCTCCATATCATAGTCGCGCTAAGGGTAGCACAGCCGGTGATGAAAAAGCGCGGCGATAAAGTGGGTGGTAGCCGGGCGGCAGGCTTGGCATAATCACCGCTGAATGACACCGGCAGAGAGACAGCGTGACAGACGATTTTGCAACAGACGGCGCATTGGCGCAGGCTATCAAGGGATTCAAACCGCGTGAGCCGCAGCGGCAGATGGCGCAAGCCGTTACCGAAGCGATCAATTTCAAGCAGGAACTGGTGGTGGAAGCCGGCACCGGCACCGGCAAAACCTTCGCTTATCTGGCGCCGGCGCTGCGTGCCGATCGCAAAGTGATCATCTCCACCGGTTCGAAAGCGCTGCAGGATCAGCTGTATGCGCGCGATCTGCCCACCGTCGCCAAGGCGTTGAAGTACAAAGGCAAGCTGGCGCTGCTGAAGGGGCGCTCCAACTACCTGTGTCTGGAGCGTCTTGAGCAACAGTCGATGGCCGGCGGGGAGCTGGCGGGGCAGACGCTGATCGATTTGGTGCAGCTGCGCAAGTGGTCGTCGCAGACCAAAGAGGGTGATATCAGCACCTGTAGCGAAGTGGCGGAGGACAGCTTCGTCTGGCCATTGGTGACCAGCACCAATGACAACTGTCTGGGCAGCGACTGCCCGCTGTATCAGGATTGCTTCGTGGTCAAGGCGCGCCGCCGCGCGATGGATGCAGATGTGGTGGTGGTAAACCATCACCTGTTCCTGGCGGATATGGTGGTGAAAGAGGGCGGTTTCGCCGAGCTGATCCCAGAAGCCGAGGTGATGATTTTCGACGAGGCGCACCAAATCCCCGACATCGCCAGCCAGTATTTCGGCCAGCAGCTCACCAGCCGCCAGCTGCTGGATCTGGCGAAGGACATCACCATCGCCTACCGCACCGAGGTGCGCGATGCGGCTCAGCTGCAAAAGAGCGCCGATCGTCTCAGCCTGAGCACGCAAGATTTCCGTCTGAATCTGGGAGAACCGGGGTTCCGCGGTAATCTGCGTGACGTGCTCGGCGAACCCAACGTGCAGCGTGCTCTGTTGCTGCTCGATGACGCGCTGGAGCTGTGTTATGACGTGATGAAGCTGTCGCTGGGGCGTTCGGCGCTGCTGGACGCCGCCTTTGAGCGCGCCACGCTGTACCGCGCGCGTCTCAAACGCCTCAAGGCGGTAACGGAACCGGGCTACAGCTATTGGTATGAGTGCAATTCGCGCCACTTCGTGCTGGCGCTGACGCCGCTGACGGTAGCCGATCGTTTCCGCGAAATGCTGGACGAGAAGCCGGGCAGCTGGATCTTTACCTCGGCCACGCTGTCGGTCAACGATCAGTTGGGCCACTTCACCGAACGGCTGGGGCTGACCAAGGCCAAAACGCTGCTGTTGCCGAGCCCGTTCGACTATGCCAAACAGGCGTTGCTGTGCGTGCCGCGCTTTTTGCCTTCGCCGAATCAGCCCGGTGGGGCGCGCCAGCTGGCGCGCATGCTGCGCCCATTAATCGAAGCCAACAACGGCCGCTGCTTCTTCTTGTGCACATCGCACCAGATGATGCGCGAGCTGGCGGAAGAGTTCCGCGCCACGATGACGCTGCCGGTCTTATTGCAAGGGGAAACCAGCAAAGGGCAGCTGTTGGCGCAGTTCGTCGCCGCCGGTAACGCGCTGTTGGTGGCGACCAGCAGCTTCTGGGAAGGGGTGGACGTGCGTGGCGATGCGCTGTCGTGTGTCATCATCGATAAGCTGCCGTTTACTTCACCGGACGATCCGCTGCTGAAGGCGCGCATTGAAGATTGCCGCCTGCGCGGCGGCGATCCGTTCAATGACGTACAGTTACCGGATGCGGTCATCACCCTGAAACAGGGGGTGGGCCGTTTGATCCGCGATACCGACGACCGTGGCGTGCTGGTGATTTGCGATAACCGTCTGGTGATGCGCCCTTATGGCGAGGTGTTCCTCAATAGCCTGCCGCCTACGCCGCGTACCCGCGATCTGAAACAGGCCATCGCCTTCCTGCAGGCCGCCGATACGTCGGCCACGTGAAAGATGAAGGGCTTACGGGGCTGTGCTACAATGCGCGCCCTGTATGAAAAACCCAGTTTTATTCCCGCCAGAGGTTGGCATGTCCACGCGAATTTTAGCGATCGATACCGCGACGGAAGCCTGTTCCGTCGCCGTCTGGAATCAAGGCGAAATCCACGCCCTGTTTGAGCTGTGCCCACGCGAGCATACGCAACGAATTTTACCTATGGTGCAGCAGGTGCTGGCGGAATCCGGTCTGGCGCTCAACCAGCTCGATGCGCTGGCCTTCGGCCGCGGCCCCGGCAGTTTTACCGGGGTGCGCATCGGCATCGGCATCGCTCAGGGCCTGGCGCTGGGCGCCGATTTGCCGATGATTGGCATTTCCACGCTGCAAACCATGGCGCA
The DNA here is from genome assembly GCF_945957435.1 of Serratia sp. PL7. Classification (NCBI taxonomy): domain Bacteria; kingdom Pseudomonadati; phylum Pseudomonadota; class Gammaproteobacteria; order Enterobacterales; family Yersiniaceae; genus Serratia; species Serratia sp. PL7. The sequence continues at coordinate 863,889 of NZ_CAMFLB010000001.1, forward strand.
GGGCGCCTGGCGCGTCAGCGGCGCGGCGCGCGTGCTGGCAGCGATCGATGCGCGCATGGGGGAAGTCTACTGGGGGCAGTTCGAACGCCAAGTGGACGGCAGCTGGTTGGAAAGCGAAGGCGAGGCGGTGCTGTCGCCGGCGCAGGCGCTCGAGCGTGCACAGCGCCTGCAGGGCGAATGGGCCCACGTTGGCACCGGCTGGCAAACCTACCCCGATCTGGTCAACGGTTCTACGCTGAGCGTGCGTGACGGCCAAATGCTGCTGCCGCAGGCGCAAGACATGCTGCCGCTGGCGCTGCACGCCTGGCAACAAGGGTTGGCGGTGGCGGTGGAAAACGCCGAGCCGACCTATCTTCGCAATGAAGTCACCTGGAAAAAACTGCCGGGCCGCGAGTAATCGCGGCGTATTGTGCTGTTGTTGATGCCGGGCGATGAAGGCCTGCAACTTGAACGACGAAATGCGGTCAAAGTTACAGGCATTTCAGGAGATTGCGACCATGTTAATCCGCACTGCAAGTAAAAAGCTGTCGCTGCTGGCCGTCGCCTGCGGCGCGCTGGTTCTGACCGGGTGCGTCACCGTACCGGATGCGATCAAAGGCTCCAGCCCTTCGCCGGTGACTCAGCTTTCCTCGGTACAAAATGCACCGAACCTGTTTACTGGCGCGGAAGCCCGCTTCGGCGGCACTGTGGTGAACGTCGCCAACGAACAAGGGCGTACGCTGCTGGAGATCGCGGCGGTGCCGCTCGACAGCGGTGCGCGGCCGATACTGGGTGAACCGTCGAACGGCCGCTTGCTGGCCACGGTGAACGGCTTCCTCGAACCGGTCGATTTCAAAGGCCAACTGGTGACCGTCGTCGGCCCTATCACCGGCCTGAAAGAGGGGCGGATCGGCATGACGCCATATCGCTTCGTAACGATGAACGTGACCGGTTTCAAGCGCTGGCATCTGGTGCAGCAGGTGGTGATGCCGCCTGCGCCGATGGGCCCTTGGGGCTGGCGCGGTGGTCCGTGGGGGCCCGGCTGGGGCGCAGGCTATGGCTGGTACAACCCCGGTCCGGCACAGGTGCAAACCATCGTAACCGAGTAGCATACGCTTGATGTGAACATATTTGACAGGGCGGCTCAGGCCGCCCTTTTGCTTTTTGGGATAGGGAATATCCGACAATTAGTGACGTACATCGCAACCTGAATAATGTTTAAAACCCGAACTGGTCTGCTGAGTTAAAATATTGTTATGGTTAGGCTGCGAGTTTGAGGGCTGCGATGATAATTAGTAATGATTTCAGGAGTAATACCTTGGATAAGGTCTGGTTAAAACGGTATCCGGCAGATGTGCCCGCAGAGATTGATGCCGATCGCTATTCGTCGTTGATCGAAATGTTTGAGCATGCCGTGCAGCGTTATGCCGATCAGCCCGCCTTTATCAACATGGGCGAGGTGATGACCTTCCGCAAACTGGAAGAACGCAGCCGGGCTTTCGCGGCTTACCTGCAAAATGAACTGGGCCTGAAGAAGGGTGACCGTGTCGCGCTGATGATGCCTAACCTGTTGCAATACCCCATCGCTCTGTTCGGCATTCTGCGTGCCGGCATGGTGGTGGTCAACGTCAACCCGTTGTATACCCCGCGCGAGCTGGAGCACCAGTTGAACGATAGCGGGGCCAGCGCCATCGTTATCGTTTCCAACTTTGCCCATACGCTGGAAAAAGTGGTGTTCAACACCCAGGTCAAACACGTGATCCTGACGCGCATGGGCGACCAGCTTTCGGCCGCCAAAGGCACGCTGGTTAACTTCGTGGTCAAATACGTCAAGCGCCTGGTGCCCAAATACAACCTGCCGGACGCCATTTCATTCCGCAGCGCGCTGCAACGCGGCCGCCGTCTGCAATATGTAAAACCGGACATCATTAATAGCGATTTGGCTTTCCTGCAATACACCGGCGGTACCACCGGCGTGGCGAAGGGCGCGATGCTGACGCACCGTAACATGCAGGCCAACCTTGAGCAGGCCAAGGCCGCTTATTCGCCGCTGTTCCGTGAAGGGCAGGAACTGGTGGTGACGGCGTTGCCGCTATACCACATTTTCGCGCTGACGGTGAACTGCCTGCTGTTTATCGATCTGGGCGGGCGCAATTTGCTGATCACCAACCCGCGCGATATTCCGGGGCTGGTGAAGGAGCTGGGTAAATATCCGTTCACCGCCATGAGCGGGGTGAATACGCTGTTCAACGCGTTGCTGAACAACGAAGAGTTCCACAAACTCGATTTCTCTACGCTGCGTTTCTCGGTCGGCGGCGGTATGTCGGTGCAAAAAGCGGTGGCCGAGAAGTGGGAGAAAACCACCGGTAAACACCTGCTGGAAGGCTATGGTCTGACCGAGTGCGCGCCGCTGGTGGCCGGTAACCCTTACGATCTGAAACACTACAGCGGCAGCATCGGCCTGCCGGTGCCGTCGACGGACATTCGGTTGGTGGACGACAACGGCCATGACGTGCCGCCGGGCGAACCGGGCGAACTGTGGGTCAAAGGGCCGCAAGTTATGTTAGGCTATTGGCAGCGTCCGGAAGCCACCGATGAAGTGCTTAAAGATGGCTGGCTGGCGACCGGCGATGTGGTGACCGTGGACGATCAGGGATTTGTGCGCATCGTCGACCGCAAGAAAGACATGATCCTGGTCTCGGGTTTCAACGTGTATCCGAACGAGATTGAAGATGTGGTCAGCCAGCACCCGAAAGTGCTGGAATGTGCGGCAATCGGCGTGCCCAGCGAGGCCTCCGGTGAAACGGTGAAGATCTGCGTGGTGAAGAAAGACGCCTCGCTGACCAAGGAAGAGCTGTTGACCCATTGCCGTCGCCACCTGACCGGGTATAAAGTGCCTAAAATTGTTGAGTTCCGCGATGAACTGCCGAAGTCGAACGTCGGCAAGATTTTGCGGCGAGAACTGCGCGATGAGCTAAAAACGCCGAAGCCGGCCGATGCCGCCTAGGTGTCGCTTTCGCGTCTGACTATCAACAACGCCGGTGAATGCCGGCGTTGTTGTGTTTGAATCCTACAAGAGAATGATGTTTTGAATTATCAGTTGATCACTACCGATGCCGGATTGCAGCAGGTCTGCGAGCAGGCGAGAAAGCATGCCCAGATTGCGCTGGACACCGAGTTTGTCAGAACGCGCACCTACTATCCTCAGCTGGGCCTGATCCAGCTCTACGACGGTGAACAACTCTCCCTCATCGATCCTCTGCCGATCAAGCAATGGCAGCCGTTTGTCGACCTGCTGGCCGACACCGCCGTGGTGAAGTTCCTGCATGCCGGCAGTGAAGATCTTGAAGTGTTTCTCAACGCCTTTAAAACGCTGCCGACGCCGATGATCGACACCCAGATCCTGGCGGCCTTTACCGGTCGGCCGCTCTCCTGCGGTTTTGCGACGCTGGTGGCGGAGTACATGAAGGTTGAACTGGACAAGAGCGAGTCGCGCACCGACTGGCTGGCGCGCCCGCTGACCGAAAGACAGTGCGTGTATGCGGCCGCCGACGTGTTCTACCTGCTGCCGATGGCCAAACAGCTGGTGCAGGAGACCGAAGAGGCCGGCTGGACCGCTGCGGCCCATAACGAGTGCCTGCTGCTGTGCCAACGCCGTAGCGAGACGCTGGCGCCGGAAGTGGCCTATCGCGAAATCAGCAATGCCTGGCAGCTGCGCCCGCGTCAGCTCGGCTGTTTGCAGAAGTTGGCAGAATGGCGGTTGCGCCAGGCGCGTGAGCGCGATCTGGCGGTGAACTTCGTGGTGCGTGAGGAGAACCTATGGCAGGTGGCGCGCTATATGCCGTCTTCGCTGGGAGAACTGGATTCTCTGGGGCTGAGCGGGCCGGAGATCCGTTATCACGGCAAAACGCTGCTGGCGCTGGTGGCCGAAGCCGAAGCGCTGGAGGAGTCCGAGTTGCCCGCGCCGTTGGCTAACCTTATCGATCAGCCGGGCTACAAGAAGGTGTTTAAGGACATCAAGGCCGCTATCGCTACCGTCAGCGAGCAAAGCGGGTTGAGCAGCGAGCTGCTGGCATCCCGTCGCCAAATTAACCAATTGTTGAACTGGCATTGGAAACTGAAGGACGGCGAGAGTCGCCCTGAATTAATCAGCGGCTGGCGCGGCGATTTATTAATGGCGCCGTTGCAGGACATCCTGAAAGATTATTAATCGCTGGTTATCACCAGGGCAGGGTAGGGAAACTCTGCTCGGGTGAATATAGGCAGGAAATAATGCGTTGAAGGTAAATCTGGCCAGAATTTACTTTAAACGAGGTGGCGGCAAAGTTAATTGGGAATTGTCCCAAAGGGAAAAATCAATTTTTTGCTGCCGATAATGCTTAATAACTGGATACACATACAGTTACCCCCTGCATAAAATATACAGGGGGTAATTAATGCGTCGCAATCATTTAGCTGCTTCTTCCGATTCCGGTAATGTCACGTTAAGTTCAAGTACCGAAATATCGTCCCCTTTCTGCTCGAACTGCACATGCAGCATTTCAGGATCGATCTGAATGTATTTGCAAATAACCGCCAGAATATCGCGTTTCAGATCAGGCAGATACGGGGGCTCACTGTCCCCGCGACGACGCTCTGCGACGATAATCTGCAGCCGTTCCTTGGCTATATTGGCTGTCTGTTTTTTGCGGGACAGAAAGAAGTCTAATAAGGCCATGGTTTATCCCCCAAAAAGGCGTTTCAGGAAACCCTTCTTCTCTTCTTCAATGAAGCGGAATGGGCGTTCTTCCCCCAACAAGCGGCAAACGGTATCGTCGTACGCCTTACCGGCGTCTGACTCGGCATCCAGAATGACAGGCTCACCCTGGTTGGAAGCGCGCAGCACGGACTGGTCTTCCGGGATCACACCCACCAGCGGAATGCGCAGAATTTCAAGCACGTCTTCCATGCTCAGCATGTCGCCACGGCTGACGCGGCCCGGGTTGTAACGGGTCAGCAGCAGGTGTTCCTTGATTGGCGATTCGCCTTTCTCGGCGCGGCGTGACTTGGAAGAGAGGATACCCAGGATACGGTCAGAGTCGCGTACCGAAGACACTTCCGGGTTGGTGGTGATGATAGCTTCGTCGGCGAAATACAGCGCCATCAGCGCACCGGTTTCGATACCGGCCGGTGAATCGCACACCACGAAGTCAAAATCCATCTCGCCGAGATCGTTGAGGATTTTTTCAACGCCTTCGCGGGTCAACGCGTCTTTGTCGCGCGTCTGCGAAGCCGGCAGGATATAGAGGTTTTCAGTGCGTTTGTCTTTGATCAACGCCTGATTCAGCGTGGCATCGCCCTGAATCACGTTCACGAAATCATACACTACCCGACGTTCGCAGCCCATAATCAGGTCAAGATTACGCAGGCCGATATCGAAATCGATCACGACGGTTTTCTTGCCTTTCTGGGCCAGGCCGGTAGCGATGGCCGCGCTCGAAGTGGTCTTGCCAACGCCCCCTTTACCCGATGTAACAACAATAATGCGTGCCATGAAATGGATTCCTTGTCAAAAGGGCTTAATTTAAAGGTTGTATGGTTAAAGCGTTATCCAACAGGCTGAGTCGTACGGCCTGCCCGACGTAATCGGACGGGATTTGGTCGCTCAACCAGTACTGCCCTGCGATAGAGACTAGCTCAGCCGCCAGGTGGGTGCAAAAAATCTGACATTGCGTGTCGCCTGACGCGCCTGCCAGTGCGCGACCGCGCATCATGCCGTAGACATGAATATTGCCATCGGCAATCAATTCGGCGCCGGCGCTGACGCTGCTGGTCACGATAAGATCGCAGTTGCGGGCGTAAATCTGTTGGCCGGAACGGACAGGCGTACTGATGATGCGCGTTTTGGCGGGGGCGTTATCCGCCACCACGGGCGCAGGTGCAGGCTCCGGCGCAGCCATCTTCTGGCCTTTGCCTTCGCTCAGCAGCGGCAGCCCGGCACGGGCTATCGCGCGCTTTTGACGCTCATCTCTGCAACCGCTGATACCCACAACGCGCAGGCCTGCTGCCGCGACAGCCTGTTGAAGTTCTTTCCAGTTCGCATCGCCTTCCAGCGTTGCGACGTTGATAACAACAGGGGCGTTTTTCAGAAAAGCGGGCGCTTGCTCAACTTTTTCCTGTAACGCCTGACGTATTACCTCGGGCTGTGAATTATGCAAATGAACAACCGATAGGGTAAAACTGCTGCCTTTTAGCTCAATTGGCGATTGTGACATCTATCCTGACTCAGTCTCAGCAACTTTAAATCCCCGGAATACCACTCGGGGTGCGATATTCCGATGTACTATAAGCATGTTATAGTCAGAGTTATATCCAGGCAAGACGCTCCCTCAATTAAATAGAGTTAAAAAAATGCTTTGTGTGATCTATAGAAGCCCGAAACGCGATCAAACTTATCTTTATGTCGAAAAAAAAGACGATTTCTCTCGTGTGCCGGAAGCGCTGCTGAAAAGTTTCGGTGTACCGCAATTCGCCATGATGCTGTCGCTCGATGAGCGCAAGAAATTGGCCTCGGCGGATATCGAAAAGGTGAAGCAGGCGTTGAAAGACGAAGGCTATTACCTGCAGTTCCCGCCGCCGGTAGAAAACCTGCTCAACCAGCATCTGGCGGGCGACAAGGCCTGAGACAGTGGCCACGGCCAGGGGAGGCGCGATGACACCTTCGGCAAGAAGAATTGTATTGGCCGCCTGGCTGACGTTGGGCGGGGTGCTGATGCCGGGCGCAGCGCAGGCGGCGCAGGAGACGACGCTGGCGACGAGCGGCCGGGATCCGGCGCAGTTCCCGGCGTATGTCGAACAGCTCAAGCGCCGGGCGCGGGAGCAGGGCATCAGTCAGGCCACCCTCGACCGCGCCTTTGCGCAAATCCATTTCGTCGATCGGGTGATCAAGGCCGATCGCAATCAGCCGGAGCAGAAGGTAACCCTGGACGACTATCTGCGGCGGGTGATGACGCCCGTTAAAGTGCGCCAGGGGCGCGAACTGTACCGGCAGCGCCACGCGCAATGGACGCGCGCCGGCGAGCGCTACCGGGTGCCGGGGCGCTATATCATCGCGCTGTGGGGCATGGAGAGCGCCTACGGCAAGATTCAGGGGCGGGAAGATGTGGTGTCCGCGCTGGCGACGCTGGCGTTTGAAGGGCGCCGCGAAGCCTTTTTCAGCCAGGAGCTGATGGCGGCACTGCAGATAGTCGAGCAGGGGCACGTCGGCGATACACCGCTGAAAGGTTCCTGGGCCGGCGCGATGGGGCAATGCCAGTTTATGCCGAGCTCTTTCCTGCGCTATGCGGCGGACGGTGACGGTGACGGGCGCATCGATATCTGGAACAACATTGATGATGTCTTCGCGTCTACGGCCAGTTATTTGTCCAAAGAGGGCTGGCAGCCCGGCATCGGCTGGGGGCGTGAGGTCAAACTGCCCGCCGGTTTCAATCGGGCCGAGCTGGGGTTGAAAGACGCGCAAGCGCGCAGCGTCAACGCCTGGCAACAACGCGGGGTACGTCGTGCGGATGGCAGTGCGTTGCCGCATGCCGTTCAGCGCGGTTGGATCATTGCGCCGGATGATCTGCAGGGCCGGACGTTCCTGGTCTATGATAATTTCCGCACCCTCATGCACTGGAATCGCTCTTACTATTTCGCTATCGCCGTGGGTATGATGGCGGACGCGATCGGACATTGATCCGGCACACCAATAATCGGCTTGGCGCGCCAAGCCTCTACAGTTTGGGAGAAGCGGTATGTATCAACATAGAGACTGGCAGGGTTCGCTGCTCGATTTCCCGGTGAACAAGGTGGTTTGCGTCGGCAGTAACTATGCCGATCACATCAAGGAAATGGGCAGCGCGGTTTCCGTCGAGCCGGTGGTATTCATCAAACCGGAAACGGCGCTGTGCGATATTCGTCAGCCGGTGGCCATCCCCAAAGAGTTCGGTGCGGTGCATCATGAGGTGGAGCTGGCGGTACTGATCGGCACGCCGTTGAAACAGGCCAACGAAGACCGCGTTGCGCGGGCGATCGCCGGCTACGGTGTGGCGCTCGATCTGACGTTGCGCGATTTGCAGGCGGGCTTTAAAAAAGCCGGCCAACCGTGGGAAAAGGCCAAGGCCTTCGACGGTTCCTGCCCGATGTCGGGGTTTATTCCGGTGGCGGAATTCGGCGATCCGCAAAACGCCGAGCTGTCGTTGACCGTCAACGATCAACTGCGCCAGCAGGGCAATACGCGCGACATGATCACGCCGATCCTGCCGCTAATCAGCTATATGAGCCGTTTCTTCACGCTGCGCGTCGGCGACATCATCCTGACCGGCACGCCGCAGGGCGTGGGCCCGATGGCTTCCGGCGACATGCTGAAAATCAGCCTGAACGGCAAAACGCTCAGCACCCGGGTGATCTGATTTCTCCTTGCCGCCGGCGGTGTCGGCGGCAAAGCTTGCATCTTGTGGCTAAAATGTCTATATAGTCCCCCCTCGAACCTGTGCGCAGGTGACTTATCCATTTACCGAAACCGGACGCTAACATGTCACAACTCGCTTTTTGGCAACAGAAAACGCTGGCGGAAATGTCAGAACAAGAGTGGGAATCGCTGTGCGACGGGTGCGGGCAATGCTGTTTGAATAAGCTGATCGACGAAGATACCGACGAGATTTATTTTACCAACGTAGCCTGCAACCAGCTCAACATCAAATCCTGCCAATGCCGTAACTATGAGCGGCGCTTCGAGCTGGAAGAAGACTGCATCAAACTGACGCGCGAGAATCTCACTACCTTTGAGTGGTTGCCACCGACCTGCGCCTATCGCCTGATCGGTGAAGGCAAGCCGCTGTTCCCCTGGCATCCGCTGCTGAGCGGTTCCAAGGCGGCAATGCACGGCGAGCGCATTACGGTGCGGCATATCGCGGTGCGTGAAAGCGAGGTGGTGGACTGGCAGGACCATATCCTCAACAAGCCGGACTGGGCTAGGTAAAGGCGGGCGCCTGCAGAGCAATACGCGTTTTCATGCAAGAGGGCGGCGTGTTCAGACATGCCGCCCTCTGCGTTATTGAGCTAACCAACGGGTGTGGGGCTCATGGTATAAGCCGCCATTTCACGCTTTTTTGTCGCGGCGATGCCAGTTAGCCAGATTTTTCAGCGGCTGCTTCACATATGGGCTGGCTTTGATCAGGCTGAACAGCAGTTTATTCACCGCCGTACCTACTTTGTCCATTGGCCGGTCGATATCGAGAAACAGCACAGCGCGCAGTTCGTCGGTATCATTGCGAACCTCGTGTTCGTAGGAATCATCAAACAAAATCACCTTGCCTTCATCCCAGTGCAGAATTTGGTCGTCAACGCGGATCCAGAGTTTTTCCCGATCCTTTGGCACGATTAATCCCAAATGCGCGCGCACCACGGCACGAGTCGGGCCTTTGTGGGGGACGATGTGATAGTGCGGCTTAAGGATCGAAAACATGGCGGTGCGCATGCCGGGGATCTCGCAGACCGCCTGTGCGGTCTGCGGGCAAATGGCGCAGTTCTCATCAACCCGCTGCCCGTAGACAAACAGCCCGAAGGTTTTCCAATTATCCCCTTTGGAGATGCGTTGCTGATCCGGTGATATTTGGTGGAACGCGGGGATATCCTCCGGGTGCTCCAGCAACCGATCCAACTCCTCGCGAATGGCAGGCCAACGGGCTTCCAGCGCCGTGACCCAATTAAATTCATGATTACCGATCCGCGGTGTGGTGGAGATCAGCGAATGGCGAGTCTGAAAATCGCCGTTCCAGCGCAGGAATTTTTTCCCGGCTTTGAGCAGCATGCGCCGCAGGAACGGGCGCTGAGACGAAGGGGGCAATGTGGTATCCGGCATAGTATCGTGTCCTTGATGTCATATGATGTGCAGTAGTCAGCCAAAGCCTGGCTCACAGGAAGAAAGGGTGAGAGTCAACACGTCATTCAGCATAGGGAAAGCATCGCGAACGATTTTAATCTTTAATGCGCGAATGGCGTTGATGCTTGGTGCCGGATAGAGGGAAATTCCAACAATTTATTTAAGGCGGGTAAGGGGGTGCGTGATGGGGGATAGGGGGAAAAAAGCCCCTGCAAAGATGAGGGGCAAGACACACAACAACACCAGGGAAATCGGTAGTACTCACGTTGCCGATACTATAAGGATTTTATGGGTAAACTTCACCAAAATATTGTGCTCTGAATGTGACAAAGGCGCAGTCGTTCATAAGTAACGGTAATTTATTGATGCTCGAAGGTTGAAAGGAAGGGCCGGTTTTAGCCGCCGCTATTGCAGAAGTTTAATGTTATGTAAATTACGTGCTGAACTGAGCCGGGATGCTTCTTTTTAAACGATAAGTTGGGTAATTTGGCCGCTCTCCCGCAAGTTCGAGAGCATAACAATGAAAATGGTCCGTCTGTTTGCCGTAGCTGGAGCGCTAATCGTGCTCGTTTACTTCCTTACACATACCTGAAATGGGGTTATCTCTGAATTTGACAGTAATACCCTAAAAAAACGGCGCCTGGTGGCGCCGTTTTTTGTTTGTCTGCCGTTCAGCGGCCGAACAGATCGCGGCGGCGTGGGCGGACAAACTGTGCGATCAGTACAATCAGCGCCACCAGCAGATAGGCGCCGAAGATACCAACCAGCCATTGTGGCATTTCCAGCGTCAGGAACTGCCATTGACGCACGGAACAGTCACCGGAAGCGTGGAACACCGCCGGCAACCATTTGTCCAGCGGCAGCCAGGACGGGAAGCTGACGAAGAAATCGCAGGTATTGAATGGCGAGGGGTGCAGTTGGATCATGGTGTGTTTCCACGCCAGCTGTACGCCTTCCCAGGCGCTGTAGATCCACAGCAAGATCGCCGCGTAGCGCAGCGGGGTTTTCGGCGCGATAGCGCCTACCAACGAGGCGCCGAGGATGCCGAATAGCGCGCAACGCTCGTAAATGCACATCACGCACGGCTGCAGCAGCATAACGTGCTGGAAATAGAGCGCGACCAGTTCCAACACCAACGCTGTCAGGGCCATCAGCAGCCAGGCGCCGCGTCCTTGTGAACAGCGGTTAAAGAATTGCAACATATCTAGATTCTTCCATGCAGTAAGCAATTGAACCGGCAGTGTAAACCAATTCCCCCTCGCTGCCAGCCACTTGGGCCGGTTTCAGCGTAAAAATATCGGTTCACCCTGCCGGCGCCGTCTCAGTGGCTGACGGTGTCGATGGGCGGCAGCGTCAGCCAATGCCACTGCGTCAACAGCTCGGTCGCCGGCTCCAAAGTGAATTGGACGCACAGCAGGCCAACTACCGTCAACACCACCGTATAAGGCAGGGCCATCCAGACCATGCGGCCATACGACAGACGCACCAGCGGCGCCAATGCCGACGTCAGCAGGAACAGAAACGCCGCCTGCCCATTAGGGGTGGCGACCGAGGGCAGGTTGGTGCCGGTATTGATGGCGACCGCCAGCAGCTCGAACTGCTTCAGCCCGATCGCGCCGGTTTCCAGCGCGGTGCGCGCCTCGTTGATGTAAACGGTGCCGACGAACACGTTGTCGGAAACCGACGACAGCAGGCCGTTGAACAGGTAGAACAGCGAAAGCTGAGAGGAGGGCTCGGCGCGCAGCACAAACTGGATCACCGGGCTGAACAGGTGCTGTTCGATGATCACTGCGACCACGGTGAAGAACACCGTCAGCAGAGCGGTGAATGGCAGCGCTTCCTGGAACGCTTTGCCGATGGCGTGCTCGTCATTCACGCCGCACAGGGAGGTGGCGAGAACGATGACCGACAGGCCGATCAGCCCAACTTCTGCCAGATGGAAGGCCAACGCCAGCACCAGCCAAACGCCGATCAGCGCCTGCATCACCAATTTAAGCCGTTCTTGTTTGCTACGGCCTGCGCTGGCCTTGCGGTCATACTCTTTCAGCACGTCGCGCACCGCTCCCGGCAATTGCGCGCCGTAGCCAAACAGGCGAAAACGTTCTACCAGCCAACACACCAGCAGGCCGCACACCAACACCGGCAGCGTGACCGGCGCCATACGCAGGAAGAAATCGATAAAACCCCAGCCCGCGTTTTTGGCGATAATCAGGTTTTGCGGCTCGCCCACCATGGTCATGACCCCGCCGAGCGCGGTGCCGACGCCGGCGTGCATCAGCAGGCTGCGCAGAAAGGCGCGGAATTGCTCCAGCGTCTGTTTGCGCTCTTCGCCGGTAAAATCACTGTCATCGCCAATGTCGCCGTCAGGGCGGTTTGACGTCACGTTGTGATAGATGGAATAGAAACCGGTGGCCACGCTGATCACTACCGCCACGACCGTCAGCGCGTCGAGGAAGGCAGAAAGGAAGGCGGCGGCCAGGCAAAACGCCAGCGACAGCAGCGTTTTCGAACGGATGTTGAGCAGCAGCTTGGTGAACACGAACAGCAGCAGCTGCTTCATAAAGTAGATGCCTGCCACCATAAAGATCAGCAGCAGCAACACTTCCAGATTATGTTCGATTTCCTGCGAAACCTGCGCCGGGCTGGTCATGCCGATGGCCACGGCCTCTAGCGCCAGCAGGCCGCCCGGCAGCAACGGGTAGCATTTCAGCGCCATCGCCAGGGTAAAGATGAACTCGACCACCAGCAGCCAACCCGCAATAAACGGGCTGGCGAAAAAGAACACCAGGGGGTTGATCGCCAGAAAAATGAGAATGGTCAGTTTGTACCAGTCGGGAGATTGCCCCAGAAAATTTTTGAGCAGGGCGCTGCGCAGGGTTGTTTCCATTGTCCTCTATGCATCCTTAATCAGTCGTAGCACGTACCCTAACAATGCGGTGGGGGCGTGTGCAACCGGAGCTTGTTTTACGGCGGCAAATTTCCTTCGGCCGGTGTTTTTGCGCGTTTTTTGCCACTTTATGCACACTTTCGTTTATTGTTTTTCGCTCACGCTATGTCATGTCAGCACGATCTGGTATGATGAGCTGATTACTTTTACTGATTTTATCGTCGCAACGGAACGTCAAACACATGGTCATAAAGGCGCAGAGTCCTGCCGGTTTCGCGGAAGAGTACATTATTGAGAGTATTTGGAATAATCGCTTCCCCCCTGGCTCTATTTTGCCCGCGGAGCGTGAGCTTTCGGAGTTGATTGGCGTCACGCGCACTACGTTACGTGAAGTGTTGCAACGTCTGGCCCGCGATGGTTGGTTGACCATTCAGCATGGCAAACCGACCAAAGTGAACAATTTCTGGGAAACGTCCGGCCTCAATATCCTTGAGACCGTAGCCCGTCTCGATCACAAAAGCGTCCCGCAGCTGATCGATAACCTGCTGTCCGTGCGCACCAATATCGCGTCGATCTTTATTCGCGCCGCGGTGCGCAATCATCCGGAACAGGCCCAGGAAGTGCTGGCGAAAGCCGCCGAGGTAGAAGATCAGGCAGACGCGTTCAATCTGCTCGATTACGAGATCTTCCGTGGTTTGGCGTTCGCTTCTGGCAACCCGATCTACGGCTTGATTTTCAACGGCCTGAAAGGGCTGTACACCCGCGTGGGCCGTTACTACTTCTCCAACCCGGAAGCGCGCAAGCTGGCGCTGACCTTCTACAGCAAGCTGTCCACGCTGTGCCATGAGAAGCTGTACGACCAGGTGATGGACACCGTGCGCAACTACGGTAAAGACAGCGGGGCGATTTGGCAGAGCATGCAGGGCACCATGCCGAGCGATCTGACCGAAGCGCGTCGCTGATTGCGTATTAATGAAATTAAGAAAGGGCGCCATTTTGGCGCCCTTTGTCGTTATGGCGGATTACAGCGGCGTTGGTCGCGGCGGGCACCGATCGAGCAGCTCCACGCTGCCGTCTTCGTTTTGCTGTTCTAGGATCACGTCGAAGCCCCACAGGCGGTGCAGGTGCTTCAACACGTCGCGACGGCTTTTATCCAACGGCGCACGCTCCTGTGGGATATAACGCAATGTTAGCGAGCGGTCGCCGCGCAGGTCCACGTTCCAGATCTGAATGTTCGGCTCGTGATTGCTCAGGTTGTATTGTGCAGACAGCTCCTGACGGATCGCCCGGTAGCCGGCCTCGTTGTGGATCGCGGCAATTTCCAGATAGTTGTTGCGATCGTCGTCCAGCACGGTGAACAAGCGGAAGTCGCGCATCACTTTGGGCGACAGGAACTGGCTGATAAAGCTCTCGTCCTTGAAGTCGCGCATGGCGAAGTGCAGTGTCTCCAACCAGTCTTTTCCGGCGATGTCCGGGAACCAGTAGCGGTCTTCCTCGGTCGGTGATTGGCAGATGCGCTTGATGTCCTGGAACATGGCGAAGCCCAGTGCATAAGGGTTGATGCCGTTATAGTACGGGCTGTTGTAAGGCGGCTGATACACCACGTTGGTGTGGCTGTGTAAAAACTCCAGCATAAACCGCTCGGTCACACGACCCTCGTCGTACAAATGGTTGAGGATGGTGTAGTGCCAGAAGGTGGCCCAGCCTTCGTTCATCACCTGAGTCTGTTTTTGCGGGTAGAAATACTGGCTGACTTTGCGCACGATGCGTAACACCTCACGCTGCCAAGGTTCCAGTAGCGGTGCGTTCTTCTCGATAAAATAGAGGATATTTTCCTGCGGTTCGCTTGGATAGCGACGAGCCTGCTCCGGCGACTCTTCGCGCTCGACGCGTGGCAGGGTCTTCCATAGCGTGTTCACCTGGCTTTGCAGATATTCTTCGCGGCTTTTCTGGCGCGCTTTCTCTTCCACCAAGGAGATTTTCTGCGGGCGTTTGTACCTGTCGACGCCGTAGCTCATCAGTGCGTGGCAGGAGTCCAGCAACCGTTCCACTTCTTCTACGCCGTAGCGTTCTTCGCACTGGCTGATGTAGTGACGGGCGAACAACAGATAATCGACGATGGAACTGGCGTCGGTCCAGCTGCGGAACAGATAGTTATTCTTGAAGAACGAGTTGTGGCCATAGCAGGCGTGTGCCATCACCAGCGCCTGCATGGTGATGGTGTTCTCCTCCATCAGGTAGGCGATGCAGGGATTGGAGTTGATGACGATTTCATACGCCAGCCCTTGCTGGCCCTGTTTGTAGCGCTGTTCGGTTTCGATGAACTTCTTGCCGAAGGACCAATGGGTATAGTTGATCGGCATGCCGACGCTCGAATAGGCGTCCATCATCTGCTCGGAGGTGATCACCTCGATCTGATGGGGGTAGGTGTCGAGCCGGTAATGCTTGGCGACGCGGTCGATCTGCTCCAAATACACCTGCAGCAGTTCGAACGTCCAGTCCGGTCCATCGCTCAGACGTTTATCATCCTTAACCTTTTCATGTGTTGAAGTAGTCATCAGCGCACCCTCATTATTCACGGGTCTTGCTCAAACGGCAGACCCTGTAACAAGCATAGTTCAAGTCATAATTAATCATTGCAAATCAGTGAAATAAAAATGCCGGTACGCAAAGGCGCGAACGGCGCTCAATTCGACGCCCGTCCTGGCAGAAGGCGGCACAGCACCGCGCGTCTTCTCCGAGTATAGCCCTGCGGCAAGGGCGTGCAACACATGCCTGTTGTACGACAGGGATTGAAAATTGTTATGTTATATTGTAACTTTTAATTTTCTCAATAACGGACAAGGAGCGCATTTTGGCGAGGCATTTTGGCAAAGTGGCGGTGGCGCTGGCAGCGCTGTTTATCAGCGGGCAGGCGTTTGCCCACGGGCATCATTCACATGGCAAGCCGCTGACGGAAGTGGAAAAAAAGGCCGAGGCGGGCGTGTTCGACGATAAGGACGTCAAAGATCGCGACCTGGCGGATTGGGAGGGTGTGTGGCAATCCGTGTACCCTTACCTGCTCAATGGGGATCTCGATCCGGTGTTCAAGAAGAAAGCGGCGCAGGATAAGAGCAAGACCTTCGCAGAAGTGAAGGCGTATTACCGTAAAGGGTACGCCACCGATGTGGATACCATCGGTATTGAAAACGGCGTCATGGAGTTTCACCGCGGCGACCAAGCCAGCGCTTGTCAGTATAAGTACGCCGGGCATAAGATCCTGACCTATGTCTCTGGTAAAAAGGGCGTGCGTTATCTGTTCGAATGCCAGGAAGCCGGCAGCCTGGCGCCGAAATTCGTGCAGTTCAGCGATCACATTATCGGCCCGCGCAAATCGGCGCATTTCCATATCTTTATGGGCAACACCTCGCAGGAAGCGTTGCTGAAAGAAATGGATAACTGGCCGACTTACTACCCATTCCAACTGCAGACCAAAGAAGTCGTGGACGAGATGCTGCATCATTGATGCCCCCCGCTCCCGCGACCCCAAGCCCGCTTAGGTGGGCTTGTCCTCAGTCAAACGGTCTGACTTGCAGATAATCGTCCGTCACTTCCATTTCAAACAGCGTTTTATCCGCCAGCAAGGTCGCACGCATTCGTTCCCGGGCTTGCCGGTAGCGTTCATCCAACTGAATATCACCGGCGCTTTCCCATGCGACTCGGCTTGGCCATTGTGCATAGCCGATAAACTGCCCGCTCACATCCTGATGCAGGCGCGAGCCTTGGCTGCCGCGCTGCAGATAGATACCTTGGGTCAATTCAAGCCAGGCCTGGCGAAAGGCGTGTTCGTGCCCGGTTTTGACTGAAAATTGGTAGATGGCGATGAACATAAGGCGTTCTCCACGATAGCGACAGTGTGAACTTTAGGCGTTGCTTCTGGCGTTAACGTTCATATCGTGCTGCAGCGTTCAATGTAAACGGGCGGGCTAAGGGCTCGGGTGTTTTATTCCAGCACTGAAAGCAAGGTTAACGGTAGCTGTAATTTTACGCGATTTTTCTGCTGCGGAGGGAGGGGGCTCTCTTTGTTTGTTATGTTGGAATTTTTTATTTTATTAGTTTTTTGTTCTGCTTATGTACTGGCTGGTATTTTTATATTCTGTTAAATCAATGTTGCTTATTACGCCTTTTTTGATTGCTATCATTGATAGCATTGCTATCTATTCAGCGGCGGTTTGACGCCATAGGCCCCTCTAAACCGCATCTTATCGCTATTTTCAGGTGGCTATTGCAAATGCATGACCCATCGACGATAAATTAATTGTGAATATTGTCACGTTTGATGACGAAGTTGTTGGACGGATTTTTTCACTGAGTTAATTTCCTGTGAGCAGAAGATTATGCTTTGTGAAGCCTTAGGCTGGAGTCAGCGATGCGAGTGGTAATTTTAGGTAGTGGAGTGGTGGGCGTAGCCAGTGCCTGGTATTTGGCGAAGGCGGGGCATGAGGTGACGGTGATCGATCGTCAGCCAGGCCCCGCACTGGAAACCAGCGCTGCGAACGCTGGGCAGATCTCACCGGGCTATGCCGCACCCTGGGCGGCGCCGGGCGTGCCGCTTAAGGCCATCAAGTGGATGTTCCAGCGCCATGCGCCGCTGGCCATCCGTTTCGATGGCAGCAGCTTCCAGCTCAACTGGATGTGGCAGATGCTGAAAAACTGCAACACCGAACACTACATGACCAACAAAGGCCGCATGGTACGTCTGGCGGAATACAGCCGCGATTGTATCAAGGCGCTGCGTCAGGAAACCGGTATCCAGTACGAAGGTCGCCAGGGCGGCACGCTGCAGCTGTTCCGCACTCAACAACAGTTCGAAAACGCCGCGAAAGACATTGCGGTATTGGAAGATGCCGGCGTGCCTTACCGATTGCTGGAAGCCGGCCAACTCGGTAGCGTCGAGCCGGCGTTGGCGCAGGTGGCGCACAAGCTGACCGGCGGCCTGCAGTTGCCGAACGACGAGACCGGCGATTGCCAGCTGTTTACGCAACAGTTGGCGAAGATGGCAGAGCAGGCGGGCGTAACCTTCCTGTTCAACCGCGGCGTCGATCGTCTGCTGGTTGAAGGCGACAAGATCGCCGGCGTCCAGTGCGGCGAGGAAGTGTTTAAGGCCGACAGCTATGTGGTGGCGTTCGGCTCGTACTCCACGGCGCTGCTGCGCGGCCTGGTGTCCATTCCGGTTTACCCGCTGAAGGGCTATTCGTTGACCATTCCTATCACCGACGAAGCGGCGGCGCCGTTCTCTACGGTATTGGATGAGACGTATAAAATCGCCATCACGCGTTTTGACCAGCGCATTCGCGTCGGCGGCATGGCGGAGATCGTCGGTTTCAATACCCAGCTGGAGCAAAAACGGCGCGAAACGCTGGAGATGGTGGTGCGCGATCTCTACCCGAACGGCGGCAGAGTGGAAGAGGCGACGTTCTGGACCGGCCTGCGGCCGATGACGCCGGACGGCACGCCAATTGTCGGCCGCACTTCGCTGAAGAACCTGTATCTCAATACCGGGCATGGCACGTTGGGCTGGACGATGGCCTGCGGCTCCGGGCAGTTGTTGTCCGATCTGATGTCCGGCATTACGCCGGCGATCCCTTCCGATGACCTGGCGGTGGCGCGTTACAGCGCCGGGTTTCGCCAGCAACACGCGGTTCCGCTGAACGACGTGCATCCCGCACGTTAATCGTCGACGTTGTCATAGACTTTTCCGGCCACGCGCAGGCGCGCGTGGCCGCTGTACGCTGCCCCAAGGAGAACCGATGCCCCGTCCGATAACCGCCACGATGCATCTCGGCGCGATTGAAAATAACCTGCAGGTGGTGCGCCGTTTCGCTCCCGGCGCCAAAGTTTGGGCGGTGGTCAAGGCCAACGCCTATGGCCACGGCATCAAACACGTTTGGCGCAGCATGGCGCAAACCGACGGCTTCGCCATGCTAGATCTGGCCGAAGCGGTGCTGCTGCGCGAGTCGGGTTGGCAAGGGCCGATTCTTCTGCTGGAGGGATTCTTCCAGCCGCAGGATCTGGCGTTGCTCGACCGTTATCGCCTGACGACGGCGGTGCACAGCGACTGGCAGCTGTCGGCGATCGCCGACGCCACGCTGAACGCGCCGCTCAATGTCTATCTGAAAGTGAACAGCGGCATGAATCGGTTGGGGTTCGCACCCGATCGGCTGCATGAGGTGTGGCGCAGGGCGCAGGCGGTTGCCAATATCGGCGAGCTTACGCTGATGAGCCATTTCGCCACCGCCGACGGCCCGGAAGGTGTGGCCCAGCAGATGGCCACTATCGAGGCAGCGGCAGTCGATATACCGTTGCCGCGCTGCCTGGCTAACTCGGCCGCCACGCTGTGGCACCCTTCGACCCACGGCAGTTGGGTCCGCCCTGGGATTGTTCTCTATGGCGCTTCGCCGAGCGGTTGCTGGAATGATGTTGCGGGGACGGGGCTGCAGCCGGCGATGACGCTGAGCAGCGAGATCATCGGCATTCAGCAACTGAAGTCTGGCGATCGCGTGGGGTATGGCGGCCGTTACAGCGCCGCCGGCACGCAGCGTATCGGCGTGGTGGCCTGCGGTTACGCCGACGGCTATCCGCGTCATGCGCCGACCGGTACGCCGGTGTGGGTTGACGGCGTGCTGACGCGCACCCTGGGAACGGTGTCGATGGATATGCTGGCGGTGGATCTGACGCCCTGTCCACAAGTCGAATTGGGCGCCGACGTGGAGCTGTGGGGGAAACGCCTGCCGGTGGACGAGGTGGCCACGGCGGCAGGAACGTTGGGTTATGAGCTGCTGTCGGCGTTAGCGGCGCGGGTGCCGGTCGTCACCGAAGCCTGAGCCGCGGCTCAGGCGACTTTTTTTATCTGCCCTTTAATCTGCTTGCTGAGCCGCCGCGCGTGCAGCGCCAGCAGGCAGCCCGCCAGCATGACCAATGCCAGCGACAACTTCGGCTGCAACGGCAACGCCATCGCCACCAGCCCCAGTGCGGCACCGCCGGCCATCTGTACGAAACCGACCAGCGCGGACGCGACGCCTGCCTCATTGGAGTACGGCTCCAACGCGTAGCTGGTGGCCGGACCCATCACGAACGCCAACCCGGCGCAGGCGCTGGCGACCGGCAGCATATACGCCAGCCAGTGCGCTTGCGCCGCCGCGGGCAGCAGCATGACGCCCAGCAGCAACCCCAGACAGCCCAGCCCCATCAAAATGCCGCCGGTCGCCAGGCAAACCGGACGGCCTACCTTGTGGATGATGCGGTTGGCGAAGAAGCTGACCAGCATGATCCAGAAACCGTTGGCGCCGAACACCAGCGAAAATTGCAGCGGGGTCAGGCCGGCGGTGCCCATCAGCACGTTCGGTGCCAGGGAAACGTAGGTCAGCGCCATGCCCATCGCCCCGGAGTTCACTACCGCAAAGGAAAGGAAACGCCGTTCGCTGAGGATGCGCGCATATTGGCGTACCGGCAGCCCCTTGACTGGGACGGTGTCGGCAGGGCGGGTTTCCGGCAGGCGCAGCGCGATGAGCACCAACACCAGCAGCGCATAACCGACCAGGAACCAGAAAGGGGCTCGCCAGCCGAAGGCTTCGGCGAGCAGGCCGCCGAGCAGCGGCGCCAGCGCGGGGATGATGTTCAGCGTGCCATTGAGAAAGCCGAAGGCGCGGGCAGCGTCGTCACCATTCAGGCGGTCGCGCACGCCGCTGAAGGCGACGACGGCGGTGCAGCAAACCGCCACCCCTTGCAGCAGACGCGAAGCGATGAAAAGCGTCGGGCTGGTAGCCAGCGCCGCCATCGCGGCGCCGATCATGTAGAGGATAATGCCGGCCAGCGCCACCGGCTTGCGGCCATAGTTATCCACCAGCGGGCCGGCGATGACCTGGCCGAGGCCGAGCACCAGAATAAACAGTGAAATGGTGGATTGGATCAGCGCTTCGCTGCTGCCCAGGCCGACGGCAATGGCGGGAATGGTCGGCAGGTAAAGATCGATGCCTAATGGGCCGAGCAGCACCAGGCTGAGAAGCATAAACAGAAACTTTTGCATAACAGGAAAGGCACGTCCGAGTGACAAAGAGGGCTAGAGTAGAGACTCCGGCGACAAATGAAAAGGGGCAAAGCGGGTCAGCGCTACGCCCCCTGGCGGTAATAGAGCGCCGAGACGGCATCGGCCACGTAACGGGCCTGGTGGCGAGCATCATCCAACGCACGGTGCGGCATGCCTTCGAACGGGCGTGTCTTTTTGGGGTTAAAGCCGTGAAGTTCTGCCAACGTGATCACCGTGCGCACGTCCTGAGTATCCCAGAATTTCCACGGGCAGGGCATTTCCAGCTGCTGGAAGGCGTGTTCGAGGATCGCACAGTCGAACTCTTTGCCGTTGCCCCAGACTTTCACCGTATCGGTGCTGTTCATATGGATAAAGCGGCTGAGGCTGCTCAACACGCGTTTCAGGCTCTCGGTGCCGCCGAAGGCCTGTTTGCGCGCTTCGTCGGACTGTTTCGCCCACCAGGCAACCGTATCCAGGCTGATGGTACGGCCCGGTTGCTCTTTCTGGCAACTGACGGCGGCTTCGAATTCGGCGCCCAGTTCCCCGGTTTGGGGATCGAAAAACACCGCCGCAACCACCAGAATGACGGCGCTGGGTTTTGTGTCCAGGGTTTCAATGTCTAACATCAGATGGTGCATCGGCGTTTCCGGTGGTAGGCGTGGTGGCTTAATATTACTACAGAACGTGCGCCGATGCGGGCCGATGCGCACATGAAATCCTTTTAAAGCGCCGCGTTCAGGTTATGATGCTCGGGATACTCTTATCAGGTTGGTCGTTATCGGTGAGAACGCTTATCTTTATTCTGTGCATGGTCGGCTACTTGCTGTTGCTGGGCTACCTTAGCATGTTCGTCACGGACAAGATCTGTGAGAAGGCGGGCAACTTCACTAAAATATGCCGCGTCGTAGACATTTCCGAACCTCATATCCCTAAGTAGCAGTCTGTTTACCCCAGATAGTCGGTGGTAATCAACGGGGTCAGGATGGCCGCCAGCGCCATGAGCGCTCCCCATTGCCGCCAGCCCAGCCGCGCCAGCCAGTCATGTCGCTGCGGCGGCGTGGCCAACTGCCCGACGGCCACGCCGCCGGTCAGCAGCAGCGTCAGAATCAGCAGCACCAGGCCGCGGCTCACCAGCGTGAACTCGACATGCAGCACATTGGCGTAATAGAGGCGCATCAGAATAAAATAGCTCAGCAAGATCCAGGCGAAAACGACGTTCTTCCTGAGTACCTGCTGCAGCATCAACGCGATGAACAGGCTGTGAAAAAGCGACAGTAGCGGGGCCTCGATCGGATGCCGAACGCAGACGTTGTAGACCGCCATGTAAATGTTGAAAACCAGCAGGATATAGATCACGTAAATATACCAGCCGTAGATGACTTTGAGCTTTTTCGGGTTCGGCGGCAGGGAGAGTGCGTCCGGTTTCATTAATGCCTCCTGATGATGCCATGCAAACGCTGCGGTTGAAGACGACGCGGCGACATCGTAATTTTAAATCCACTGGGTATATATCACCCGTGCGCTAAATGACAATTAAACGCATGAACGGCTTTATTTCCGCGTTGACCTGGAACTCTTTGGCGCTTGCGGGGTCGATTAGCGTGCGAATGTCTGGCGGTTTTCCCACCACAATGGAAGACGTAATACATTGATATGAGAGATTATAAAAACACTTCTGGCACAAAAATCCTGCTGCTGTTCAGCCTGACATTTTACACACTGTTGCCACCGTTGTTGACGACGGCCGTGTTCAACCGTTTCAATCTTAATCCGTTCGCGATCGTCAAATTTTTTCACTTTAACCCGTTTTTGGCCGATCGGGGCATACCCAGCTATCAGACTTTCTTCTATTTGCTGATGCTATGGTTGGGGTTCAATGTTTTGCTCTGGCTGCTGGTGTGGGGGGGAGGGCGACTGTATCAGCGCTGGCGAGCGCCGCGCGGCTGATAGTTTTCCAAAGGGAAAAAGTTGCGTGGGGAAATGACTTTACATTCAATAATGAGACGTATTATCATTTGTTTCGCCGGTGAGGGGAAAAGGGTTGTCTCCTTCTGTGCCCCCCGATCCGGCACGACATTGCTCACATTGCTTCCAGTTTTCATGCCAGCCTTGCGCTGGCGTTTTTTTATCCCTCGCCCAAAACCACGACGTCGGTGGTCAGCCTCATTTCATTAACACGATTGCTTAAAAGCCACCGCGCGGCATGGGGGGCGTTAGAACAGCGAAAACAGCAACACGACCGGCAGGCTCAACGGCCAGGTTAACCCGATGGTCACTGCGCTGATACAGCGAATTTTGACGGTGTCCCGGCTAACCAGGTAGGTGAAAACCATAGAAACTAAAAGACCAATAAAATAACAGTATTGCGTTGCAACCCACAGCGGCGACATGAAACCCGATCCCAATTGTATTTTTACGCGCGAATTCTAGGAGCTTGGCGGGGGATAATCAATGACCAAAGGCCGTTTATTCAAACCTTTATTCATAAGGACGCATAATTCATTTCTATAAAGAACGTGGGGTTATTAACGGCTTTACGTTTATTACCAAAAGAAATCAACAGCATAGTTACCGGTAACATTCTGCGTCAGGCAAGCCATCGTTTTGGAGGAACTCCGCTGAGCAGTAAAAGGGCCTGTGAGGGGGGGGAAACGCGATGAGTCTATAATTCATAAAAATTAATGATGTATTTGCGGCAAAAAGGCTGAGGTGAAGTGCCGTTGTCCGTTCGCGAGCCCTTTAAGCGTCGGTTTTAGCGCATCGTAACGATGCGCCGCTGACGAGTCGGGAAGAGGGATTGTTGTCGTTGTAGGTTTAATGAATGTTAAGACCGTAGACGAACAGCCACGAAAACAGCAGCGCCAGCAGGCATGCCATAAAAACGATGGAGATCATTTCCTTCACAACTTCATTCCTTTTCCCGTGAGTCAAATTTACTTCTCTTTGTTTTTGCGCGAAATTTTAGATCGTCATGGGTAAAAATCCTAGTTTTAATCCCGTTTTTTTCTCTGGCATTGCGGCGTAAGCCGCGTCGATAGGCCGTGGCGACGCCGGAAAAGCAGGGGACGTTAACTCGTCGTAGCTATTGCTGAACGCTGTGGGGCTGACTATATAAAATAGGGACTGTGTGACGTCGAAGGCAGCCAGGCGTGTCTCTTAAGGGGGGGCGTTCATCTGTCTACGGCGCTTTCCTATGAGATGAGGAGTCGGCAATGAGCACAAAACCCACTATCGTGCTGGTACATGGATTCTGGGGCGGCGCCGCGCACTGGAGTAAGGTTATCATCGAGTTGTCACGCAGGGGCTATTCGGCGATTCATGCGGTAGAAATGCCGTTGACCCGGTGGCTGAGGATGCCGAACGTACGCGTAAGATGGTCGCGCAGCAAGCGGGACCGGTAGTGTTGGTAGGGCACTCTTACGGTGGTGCCGTGATCACGGAAATGGGCAACCAGCCTAACGTGGTTGGCCTGGTCTACATCGCCGCGTTTGCGCCGGATGCCGGTGAAAGTGCCGGCGGTATTACGCAAGCGCATCCTCCTGCGGCAGTCGAGAATTTGACCCCGGACAGCGACGGTTATCTGTGGATCAAAACCGACAAGTTTCACGAAAGCTTTTGCCAGGATCTGACCGCCGACGAGGCGCTGGTGATGGCGGTGGCGCAGAAGGCTCCGCTGGCTGATACCTTTGGTAACACCCTCGGTGAACCTGCCTGGAAACATAAACCGTCATGGTATCAACTCTCCAGCGACGATCGCATGATAGCCCCGGAGAATCAGCGACGTATGGCGCAGCGGCTGCAGCCTAAGAAAGTGATGGTACTCAATGCCAGCCACGCCTCGCTGGTCTCTCACGCCGAGGAGGTGGCGAGTTTGATTGACGAAGCGGCCGGTTCGCAATAAAGCAAGAGCCGAAAGGTTCTTCGGAATAAAAGGTGACAGACTATTCCTCCGCTGCCTATTACGCCGGGCTAAAGAGCCGGCGTAATAGGGGCCCATTAAGGATAAACGCTGATATCGCTATCGATATTAATGATTAACAGCATCATCAGCACGACGGCGGTGGCAATAATGGCGTAGATGTCTGCCTTACGCATATCGCCTTAACGCCCGTTAACCCCGATCATTTCTATTGCCGCACGATGCAGCCTCTGAAAATAATCATCGGGCTGTTTTTCTATCTCCTGGATAAGGCTGGCGAGCAGGTTCTGTTTGGTTATCGGCTTGTTGGCGGTCAGCACCAGAAGCACGTTTTTGCCGAGCAGGCAGCATATTTGCTTATGGTATTCATCAACGTCGTGTTTGTTGAGGCCATAGAGGGTGTAGTCGATCATGATGTTTAACCTGCTGACAGGTAGATGCCCGCCGCAGCGGGCTGAGAAGCCATAGAAAAATAAAATGAGGCAAATTTCGCTTAGGAGAGGTCTTAAGCGATGGGATAACGATAACTGAATGGGAATATTCCTATCAAGCCGTGTGGACGTGGAGGCGAATGTTTAGGAATAACCTCAGAAGAACAAATAATAGAGAGGGTCGTTCTGGGGAACGCGACTTATTATTGACATTGTTATTGTGTAAAAAACAAACACGGATGATGTAAATATAATGCGGAAAAGAAACAGCCGGAAAACGGCGTTTTCCGGCTGTGGTGACATTCACGCGATGTTATTCACACGGTCTGCTTGCGAAACAGTTCGCGGAATACCGGATAGATATCGTCCGGTTCGCGGATATGCTGCATGGCGAAGTTGTCGAACTTCGCCTGCAGATCCTCATATTCACGCCACAGCGTTTGGTGAGCGCGGCGAGTGATCTCTATGTAGCTATAATAACGCACCATCGGCAGGATCTTCTTCGCCAACAGTTCATGGCACAGCGGTGAATCGTCGGCCCAGTTGTCGCCGTCCGAGGCTTGCGCGGCGTAGATATTCCATTGCGCCGGGTCATAACGTTCTTCGACGACGTCGTTCATCAACTTCAGCGCACTGGAGACGATGGTGCCGCCGGTTTCCTGTGAATAGAAGAACTCCTGTTCATCCACCTCTTTTGCCTGGGTGTGATGGCGAATATAGACCACCTCAACGTTTTTGTAGGTTCGGCTCAGGAACAGATAAAGCAGAATGTAAAAACGCTTGGCCATGTCTTTGGTCGCCTGATCCATCGAACCGGACACGTCCATCAGGCAGAACATCACCGCCTGGCTCGAGGGCTCCGGCCGGCGCTCATAGTTTTTGTAGCGCAGGTCGAAGGTATCGATAAACGGCACGCTTTCGATTTTCTTGCGCAGTTCGGCAATTTCTTTGCGCAGCCGCTCCTCTTCCAGCAATTGCACGGGTTCGGTGTTTTCCAACTGGGTCAGCGCGTCTTCCAACTCGTGCAACGCGCGTCTTTTACCGGCGGTCATGGCGGTACGCCGCGCCAGCGAGTTCTGCAGCGAACGCACGACGCTGATGTTGGCCGGCACGCCGTTGGCGGTATAGCCGGCGCGATGGGTTTTGAACTCGGTCAATTGCTTGTACTGATTCTTCTTCAAGTTGGGCAGGGCGAGATCCTCGAACAAAAGATCGAGATACTCATCTTTGGATATCTGGAAGACGAATTCATCCTGGCCCTCACCGTCCTGACTGGCGTTCCCTTGGCCGCCGCCACCGCCTGCGCCGCCCTGAGGCCGCTCAACGCGATCGTTCTGCACGAAGTGGTCATTGCCCGGGTGAACGCGATGGCGAGTGCCGCCGCGCCCCTGATGAAACATCGGTTCGTTGATATCGTCAGTGGGGATGGAGACCGACTCCCCGCTGTCTACGTCGGTGACCGAACGCTTGTTGATGGCTTCGGCAATCGACTGTTTGATTTGCGACTTGTAACGGCGCAAGAAGCGCTGGCGGTTCACCATGCTCTTGTTTTTGCCGTTCAGCCGTCGGTCAATGAAATAGGCCATACTTCCCCCAAACGACGTTGCCAACTCTTCATGTCCCGGTCGCGGCAGCGCAATGTGCCAGCCCCTCCGTGGGCTGCGCTGCAACGTCCATGACTGTGGACATGGCCCTGATAATGCCGCTTACCTGAGGCGTTATGAGGATTTTCTGACCCGCAGATACCATTCACACAGCAGGCGCACCTGCTTGCGGGTATAGCCTTTCTCCATCATGCGGTCGACGAAGTCGTCGTGTTTTTTCTGCTCGTCCGTCGACGTTTTGGCGTTGAACGAAATCACCGGCAACAGCTCTTCGGTATTGGAGAACATTTTTTTCTCGATCACGGTGCGCAGCTTCTCGTAGCTGGTCCAGTTCGGATTGCGGCCGTTGTTGTTGGCGCGAGCGCGCAGCACGAAGTTCACGATTTCGTTACGGAAATCTTTCGGGTTGCTGATACCGGCCGGTTTTTCAATTTTTTCCAGTTCGGCGTTCAAAGACTCACGATCGAACAGCTGGCCGGTATCGGGATCGCGATACTCCTGATCCTGGATCCAGAAGTCGGCGTAGGTCACATAACGGTCAAAAATGTTCTGTCCGTATTCCGAGTAGGATTCCAGATAGGCGGTCTGGATCTCTTTGCCGATAAACTCGGCGTATTTCGGGATCAGATAGCCTTTCAGGTGTTCCAGGTATTTCTCGGCCAAATCCTGCGGGAACTGTTCGCGTTCGATCTGCTGCTCCAGCACATAGAACAGGTGTACCGGGTTGGCCGCCACCTCGGCGTGATCGAAGTTGAATACCCGCGAGAGGATTTTAAAGGCGAAACGGGTGGAGAGGCCGTTCATGCCTTCGTCAACCCCAGCGTAGTCGCGGTACTCCTGATAGGACTTGGCTTTCGGATCGGTATCCTTGAGACTTTCGCCGTCATACACGCGCATTTTCGAGTAAATGCTCGAGTTTTCCGGCTCTTTCAACCGCGACAGCACGCTGAACCGCGCCAATGTTTCGAGGGTGCCCGGTGCGCAGGGCGCGTGGGTCAGCTCACTGTGATCCAGCAGCTTGTCGTAAATTTTGATCTCTTCAGACACGCGCAGGCAGTAAGGTACTTTGACGATGTACACGCGGTCGAGGAACGCTTCGTTGTTCTTGTTGTTGCGGAAGGTCACCCACTCGGATTCGTTGGAGTGCGCCAGAATAATGCCGCTGAACGGCAGGGCGGAGATGCCTTCAGTGCCGTTGTAGTTGCCTTCCTGGGTCGCGGTCAGCAGCGGATGCAGCACCTTGATCGGCGCTTTGAACATCTCGACGAACTCCATAATCCCCTGGTTGGCGCGGCACAGGGCGCCGGAGTAACCGTAGGCGTCCGGATCGTTCTGCGCGTGGTTCTCCAGTTTACGGATATCCACTTTACCGACCAGCGCCGAGATGTCCTGGTTGTTTTCATCGCCCGGTTCGGTTTTGGCGATGGCGATCTGTTCCAGAATGGAAGGGCGCACCTTCACGACTTTAAATTTGGTGATGTCGCCGCCGAACTCATGCAGGCGTTTCGCCGCCCACGGCGACATGATGGTGCCGAGATAGCGACTCGGGATGTTGAACTCTTTCTCCAGGATCGAGGCATCTTCCTGCGGGTTGAACAGGCACAGCGGATGATCGTTGACCGGGCTGCGCTCGCCGTTGGCGCTGAGGGTGTAGATGGGCACGCGCTGCATCAACGCCTTAAGACGTTCCGCCAGCGAGGACTTACCGCCGCCCACCGGGCCCAGCAGGTAAAGGATCTGTTTCTTCTCTTCCAGGCCCTGCGCGGCGTGTTTCAGGTAAGAGACGATCTGTTCGATGGCCTCTTCCATGCCGTAGAATTCTTCGAAGGCCGGATAGCGTGCGATCACGCGGTTGGAGAACAGGCGCGACAGGCGTGATTCTAGCGCAGTGTCGACCATCACAGGTTCACCGATAGCCATCAGCAGACGTTCGGCCGCATTGGCATAGGCACTGCGATCTTGCCGGCAAATGGTAAGAAATTCCTGCAGTGTGAACTCTTCGTCCTTGGCAGCTTCGTAGCGCTGGCGATAGTGGTCAAATATGTTCATGATGCCCGTCCTTTCGTTATTAGCACAGGTTAAAGAGAGCGTGTGATAGTGTTCTGGCCCCCGGAAGATGAGAATACGCCTGAGTACAGCAACCCGTATGCCAACTTGGTGCGCTTATTATCGCGAGTTGCGCTGTATGCCACTGGGCCCAGGATAAATTCACCTTCTGATTTAAGCTTAGTTTGCTTGCCGGAAAATTTCCTGCCGCAGAAAAAGCTTTTTTTAAGTCATATCAATGACTCAGTTATTACCGTGTTAGCCAAATGCCTTGTCTGGCGCGGCCTGCGGGATAAAACGTCATCGATCCGCCATGATTAATTCATAATTCCGCTATAAGTTATTCGATCTTGGTCGTTTTCTATTGTAAAGATTAGGCGCGCAACTAAATTTTCACATAAACTATTGCGGCTATTAACCCTGTAATTTATGGAAAAAGAACCAGTGAAGATTTCAAAACTCAAAACGCTAGCAATTATCGCTTCCGCAATGGTTTGTGCGCAAAGTGCTCAGGCGGGGACCTGGTCACTTGGCGCTGCCGCGCTGGTTAGCCCGGACGCGTATCGCGGTTATCAGGACCGCGTTTATCCGGTGCCCGTCATCGACTATGAAGGTGATGACTTCTACTTCCGTACTCTGACCGCCGGTTACTACCTGTGGAAAGATCAAGAAAACCAGCTGAGCATCATGGGTTACTACACGCCATGGGGCTACCGTCCGGGCGACAGCGACGACGATCGCATGAAGCGCCTCGACAAGCGTCGCGGCACGCTGATGGCCGGCCTGGCCTATTCGCACAACGCGGAGTGGGGCACTATCCGTACTACTTTCACCGGCGACACGCTGAACAATAGCAACGGGCTGGTGGGCGATGTGGCTTACCTGTACAAGTTTGATCTGGACGCATTGACGCTGGTCCCGGGCGTGGGCGTAATGTGGAACAGCAAGAACCAGAACAAATATTACTACGGCGTCAGCGCCAATGAATCCCGCCGCAGCGGCCTGGATAGCTACACCCCAGGCGATAGCTGGGCACCGTATCTCGAGCTGAGCGCCAATTACCAGCTCAACAAGAGCTGGAACGCTTTCTTCGTCGGCCGCTATGTGAAGCTGTCGGATGAAGTAAAAGACAGTCCGATGGTGGATAAATCCTACACCGGTTTGTTGATGACGGGTGTGAGCTACACCTTCTAATCACGCATTGCACGATTATCGTGCATGGCGTGCATTAAAAAGGGGCGCAAGCGCCCCTTTTGCACATCTGCAGTGCGCTGCCGCGCACGATCCCTCAGGCTTTTTTACGGCTGCGGAAGGTGACTCCCAAACGGGCGGGTTGCTCGCCGGCGGCGATCAGCGGTTTGCTGACGCGCCCGGTCTCGATACAAACCATGGTCTTGTAACCGTCGTTCGGCATATCCCCCATGCTGCAGGAGAGTTCTGCGCCGGGGTTCCAGGCGATGACGTCGCTCATATGATGGTGGTGAACCTCGATGGTGCGTGCGAGCGCCGGATCGCGGATCTGGCTGAAGGCCTCCGGGCGAGTATAGACACGGTCGGTTTGGCCGACGAAGGTCACTTCACCTGCCTGACGTGCCTCTGCACCGCCCGCCACCTTGTCGATATAAGGCTCGCCCAGACCCGCCACGCTGACCCGTTCGATGTCGCCGACCTGGAAGTAGCTATGTAGCGCCGCCGTGGCCTGATAATCGCCGTGCGATTCCAGTTCGATCTCGCACTCTGCACCCAGTTTGAAGCGGGCAATCAGCGTGAAGGCGTGCGGCCACAGTTTTCGGGTCTGCTCATTGTC
This sequence comes from Serratia sp. PL7, assembly GCF_945957435.1. Lineage (NCBI taxonomy): Bacteria > Pseudomonadati > Pseudomonadota > Gammaproteobacteria > Enterobacterales > Yersiniaceae > Serratia > Serratia sp. PL7. Next base: position 894,528 of record NZ_CAMFLB010000001.1, read on the forward strand.
TTTCAGCGTGAAGGTCAGAATGACGCCGTTGTCATCTTCATCGTGCGCCGTCAGGCTCCAGGGCTGGTTACGGGCAAAGCCGTGGGAGGGTTGCGCCACTGGACCGAACCACGGCCAGCAGATCGGTACCCCACCGCGGATGGCCTTGCCTTTGGCAAACGGGGTATTGTTGCTGAGCCAAATTACCGGCTGCTCACCGCTGGGCTGCCAGGCCAGCAAATGGGCGCCCTGCAGCGCGACGGCCGCGCGCACTTTCGGGTGCGAGACCACCACCACGCCCAGCTCATCGAGCTGACGTTGGCTGATGTAAGGTGAAATCTGTTCGGAAACGGGCAGGGTGAAAATTTTCTCGTTCATTTCATGACCTATTGTTTGCCGGAGAGACAAATAAAAAAGGGCGACAAAAATGTCGCCCTCATTATCAGCTTAACATCATGCCATTACTTGGAGATGTGAGCGATCAGATCCAAAACCTTGTTGGAATAACCGGTTTCGTTGTCGTACCAGGAAACCAGCTTCACGAAGTTGTCGTTCAGTGCGATACCGGCTTTGGCATCGAACACGGAAGTCAGCACTTCGCCGTTGAAATCGGTGGAAACCACGTCGTCTTCAACGTAGCCCAGAACGCCTTTCATAGAACCTTCAGCGGCGTCTTTGATGGCTTTCTTGATTTCTTCGTAGGTAGCCGCTTTTTCCAGACGTACGGTCAGGTCAACAACGGATACGTTAGGCGTCGGTACGCGGAACGCCATACCGGTCAGTTTGCCTTTCAGCTCTGGCAGAACCACGCCAACCGCTTTCGCTGCGCCGGTAGAAGAAGGGATGATGTTCTGGGATGCGCCGCGGCCGCCGCGCCAGTCTTTGTGAGACGGGCCATCAACGGTTTTCTGAGTAGCGGTGGTCGCGTGAACGGTGGTCATCAGACCTTCAACGATACCGAAGTTGTCGTTGATGACTTTAGCCAGTGGCGCCAGGCAGTTGGTGGTGCAAGAGGCGTTGGACACGATGTCCTGGCCAGCATATTTGTCAAAGTTGGCGCCGCGCACGAACATTGGGGTCGCATCTTTGGATGGGCCAGTCAGAACCACTTTTTTAGCGCCGGCGGTGATGTGTTTACGCGCGGTTTCGTCGGTCAGGAAGATACCGGTCGCTTCAGCAACCACGTCAACGCCTACTTCGTTCCACTTCAGGTTAGCCGGGTCTTTCTCTGCGGTAACACGGATGGTTTTGCCGTTAACAACCAGGTGGCCGTCTTTAACTTCTACCGTACCGTTGAAACGGCCGTGAGTAGAGTCATACTTCAGCATGTAAGCCATGTACTCTGCGTCCAACAGGTCGTTGATTGCAACGATCTCGATGTCAGAACGCTCTTGAGCAGCACGGAAAACAATGCGACCGATACGGCCAAAACCGTTGATACCTACTTTGATAGTCATATATTCCACCAGCTATTTGTTAGTGAATAAAAGGTTGGTTGTAAAATTACAAAAACCTTACCCAGCGTCAAGCGGAATCGTGTCAATTCTTGCGGCAAGTCAAACCAGAAGGGTGGTTTTGCACGCTTATTGCACAGTCCATTTGCGCTTGGCCTCATCCGTTATATGGGGACAAGCCGCCAAGTATAAAGTCAGCATACGCAAGATGTGTGATCGCTATCACATATCATCGTGACGTAGCCTTTATGGGCTACAGTTTAGGCCAAAAACCCCTGCAGCGGTGTTAATTTTTTGTTATTATTAATCATTGTTTTCGTTGACATTATCCACATTCAGAGATAAGCACAAATGGCTAAAGAGACAACCCCCGGTCATCCGGTCACGGAACTGAATGAAATCCAACGTTATGTGACGCAACAGCGTGGTACCGAAGCGCCGTTCAGCGGCAAATTGCTGCACAACAAGCGCGAGGGCGTGTACCATTGCCTGTGCTGCAACCAGCCGCTGTTCTATTCCGAAACCAAATACGATTCCGGCTGCGGTTGGCCGAGTTTTTATGAGCCGGTTTCCGCCGATGCAATCCGCTATCTTGATGATAATTCGCATAATATGCATCGTGTTGAAATCCGCTGCGGCCACTGCGACGCGCACCTGGGGCACGTTTTCCCCGATGGCCCGCAGCCGACAGGCGACCGCTACTGCGTCAACTCCGCTTCGCTGAGTTTCACCGATGGCGAAAATGGCGACCAAACGGCCGGTTAAGTGGTAATTTAACTAACAAAATCGATTCAGCTAATTATTCATCCGTAAGCGAGAAGGGCTCTGATGGACGTGAAAGATCTGATTGCGGCGATGACGCCCGAGATATACCAGCGCCTGGTACTGGCGGTTGAGCTGGGTAAATGGCCGGACGGCGTGGCGCTGACGCCGGAACAGAAAGAAAATAGCTTGCAGGCGGTGATGCTGTGGCAGTCGATGCACAACGTCGATCCGCAGCACATGAGCATCGGTACCGACGGGCAGATTGTGATGAAGAGCAAGCAAGAGCTGAAACAGCAGTTCGTTGCCGAGCCGCTGGCCAAACTCAAACCGCAGTAACGCGACCCTAAAGCGGGGCGATGTCGCCATCGCCCCGTCGACTCACCGTTTTTCGCCCTTAATCCCCAACGATTCCGCCAGCTGCTGTGCCAGCCGGTTGTTGTCGTCCGCGCCGTATTCCCAGAACATCGCACCGCCTAATCCCTGGCTTTTGATGTATTCGGCCTTGATGGCCACCGAACGCGGGTTCTCGTAGGAGATGGCAAACAGCGGCTTGCCTTCGGCGGATTGCAGCGTCAAGTATGGCACTTTGGCGTCGTCATCCCAGTGTTCGCGAAAACGATGCTGCGGATCGTTGAGCAATTTGCTGACGATATCGTGGTATTTAAAGTAAGTGTCTTTGCTGAGATCCAGCCCCAGCGCGTTGAACAGGGCGGTTTCGCGCGCGCTGAAGTCAGGCTGCGTCACCGGATGCTTGGCGGCGTCCGGTTTGTCCCAGTCGATGCCCGCCTCGGTCGCCCGTTTCGGCACCCGGCCGTAGAAACCGATGCCCAGGTTCATCTGTGCCGGTTTCAGTCCGGCAGCCAGATAATGCTTTACTACGAAATCGGCGCTGTAGCGGTCGGCGGCCGCCACGGTTGGCCAACGCGTTGAATCGTACAGGTTGGCATTGAAGTACTGTGTGCCGTAAGCCATGTCGTAAGTCATCAGATTGATGTAGTCGAGGTAAGGGGCAATGCTTTTCACATCGACCCATTCCTGTGGGCTTTTGACGTTGGCCCCGACGGCGATGGTTAACAGCTTGCCTTGCCCCAGCGCTTGGTGAAGCTCTTTCAGCAGCAGGGTGAAGTTATCGCGATCCGCCGGTTGGCTTTCCACCAGCCCCCAGGCGCCGTTCACCGGGTATTCCCAGTCCAGATCGATCCCATCCAGCCGGTACTGTGCGATCACCTGCAGCGCGGAGCGAATGAATATCGCCCGGTTTTCCGCGGTAGCGGCGGCGGCGGAGAAACCGCGTGCGCCCCAGCCACCGACCGACAGCAGCACTTTCAGCTCGGGGTTCTGTTTGCGCAGCACCGGCAGCCGTTGCAGATCGGCCGTGACTTTCGGCGACAGGTAGATCTGGTGGCGGCGAGCGGGGTCTTTCAGCGCCGCATTGGTTTCGTCTTTCTCGCCGTTGTAGATCAGGCCGAACGAATAGTTGAGGTGGGTGATTTGCGTGACGTCCAGCTTATCGATATCGCCACCGGGGCCGGCGGTGACGTCGCCGCCGCCGTTGAAGTAGCCGACGGAGAGATAGGCCGCCTGGGCCGTGCTTGCGCCAGCCATAGCCAATTGCACCGCCGCCAGCAAAGGCAGCAGTTTTCGGGTTATTTTCATGTCAGTCTCCTTGTGGTCGGCAAGGCCGACCGTACCGCCAGGGGCGGGCACAATAAAGCCGGGCTCAGCGGGCCCCGGATGCGTATAACCGATTGACGCCAAAAGCGTCGCAGTCATAACAGCAAAAGCGCCTGCCGGTCACAAGCCGTTGGGGAAGAAGAAAGACGGTATTGTGAGCAGCGTCGATAATTTCGCCGCCGCGCAGAGAGGGCGCCGGTGGCGCCCGAGCGGATTTAGTTGGCGAGAAATTGTGACAGGGTAACTAGCTGCGCGCCGGCGCGCGCCATGTCCTGCAGCGCTTGCTCACTGTCGTCCGGCTGCAGGTTCACGCCGCGGCAGCCGTCGACGATCACTTGCGTCGGATAGCCGGCAGCCAGCGCATCCAGCACGCTGAACTTCACGCAGTAGTCGGTCGCCAGGCCCATGACAGCCAACCGCCGGACGCCCTGCGATTGCAGCCAGCCGTGGAGTTCGGTTTGCGCACGGTGGCCGTTATCGAAGAACGCGCTGTAGCTGTCGATGTTCGTATCTTGCCCTTTGCGAAAGACGGCATTGATGTGTTGCCGCTGTAACTGGGGATGAAAATCGGCGCCGTGGCTCCCTTGCACGCAGTGCACCGGCCACCACACCTGCGGCAGGCCTTCCAGCTCACCGAGAGTGCCGACCTGCGCATCGGAGTTCACCGCAAAGCTGCGGTGATTGGCGGGGTGCCAGTCCTGGCTGGCCACCACCGGCTCTCCCCGCGCCAGGCAGGCGGCGATCGCCTGATTGGCGACCGGGATGACGGCGTCGCCCGCCGTGACCGCCAGCGCGCCGCCGGGGCAGAAGTCGTTTTGCAGATCGATCAACAACAGGGCCGTTTTCATCGCCGCTCCAGAGTTCAGTCGATTAACCGTTGATGCTCAGCTCGCCGCGCAGATCTTGCTGCATCAGGGCGCGGATTTGTTCCGGCATCAGCGGCTGGCTCAACAGATAGTGCAGCTTGGTCAGGGCGGCTTCCACCGTCATGTCGAAACCGCTGATCACCCCGGCGTGCGCCAGCGCGTTGCCGGTGGCGTAGCCTTCCATATTGACGCGCCCGGAGATGCACTGCGTCAGGTTGACCACCACGATGCCGCGTTCGGAGGCCGCACGCAACTCGTCGATCAGCTCGGCCTTCTGCGGCGCGTTGCCGACGCCGTAGGAACGCAGGATCAGCGCCTTGACCGGCTGCAGCAGGAAGTTACGCACCACCGCGCCGGAAATGCCCGGATAGATAGTGACCACGCCGATCGGCTGCGGCGTGATGTCGTGCACTCGTAACCCGCCGTTGCAAGTCGGGCTGTCGATGCCGTGCTGGCGACGAATGTGGATACCGGCTTCCAGCAGCGGCGGCAGGTTGGGTGAAGCGAAAGCGTCGAAGCCGTCGGCATGCGCCTTGGTGGTGCGGTTGCCGCGGAACAGCTTGTTGTTGAAGAACAGGCTGACTTCGTTCACCGGATGGTTGGCTGCCAGGTACAATGCATTCAGCAGATTGGTTTGGCCATCGGAGCGCAGCTCCGCCAGCGGAATCTGCGAGCCGGTGACGATCACCGGCTTAGCCAGGTTCTCCAGCATGAAGGAAAGCGCCGAGGCGGTGAACGCCATGGTGTCGGTGCCGTGCAGGATCACGAAGCCGTCGTAGCGATCGTAGTTCTGCTTGATGTCGTCGGCGATGTGCTGCCAGTCTTCCGGCGTCATGTCCGAAGAGTCAATCAATGGCGCGTATTCATGAATGGTGAAATCCGGCATTTCCGGCCGATGGAATTCCGGCATCAGCGCCAGTTGGCGCTGCAGGTGGCCGGAAACCGGGATATAGCCGTGATCGGAGCGCTGCATGCCGATGGTGCCGCCGGTGTAGGCGACGTAAATGGATTTCTTTTGCATGGTCATGATTTTAACAAAGATAAGATGGGCTGAATTATAGGGGCATGGCGGCAGAAAAAAAGCCCGGCGATGGCCGGGCTGTAGAATTATTTGTTAGCGGACTTCTCCGCAGGTCAGACAGATCGCGTAGCGGTTCTGCGGATCGTTCAAGTTATTGAACAAACCCGGCTGCTCTTTCACCGCATTGGCGACCGAGGCCAGCGGGGCAGGCAGCATGGCCTGAATCGCCGCTGGCAGCATGGCGTGAATGGAAACGCCGAACTGGCTGAGCACCATATCGCTCAGGCTCGGGGTGTCGACGAACCAGTCGAGCTGCCACTGTTGCAGTTTCGCCAGCTCAGCGGCTTTCTTCACCGCGTCGTCGAAATCGCCCAACTGATCGACCAGGCCGTTGGCCTTGGCGTCGCTGCCGAGCCACACGTGGCCCTGCGCGATTTGGTCAACCTGCTGCGGGGTCATCTTGCGTGATTTGGCGACCAGATCGAGGAAGTTCTTATACCCGTTTTCGATATTCAGCTGCATCATCTGCGAGAACTCCTGCGGCAACGCCTTGGTGACCGCGATATCGGCCAGCGGCGATGTCGCCACGCCGTCGGTGTGCACGCCCAGCGTATCCAGGGTTTTCTCGTAGGTATTGATGATGCCGAAAATACCGATGGAGCCGGTCAGCGTGCTCGGGCTGGCGATGATGTAGTCGGCCGGCGTCGAGACCCAGTAACCGCCCGACGCGGCCATGCCGCCCATCGACACCACCACCGGTTTGCCGGCGGCGCGCACGGCGGCCAGCTCGGAGCGGATCACTTCGGACGCGCTGACGCTGCCGCCAGGGCTGTTGACGCGGAACACCACGGCTTTGACGGCCGGATCCAGACGGGCCTGACGCAGCTCGGCGGCGGTGGTGTCGCCCCCAACGTTGCCCGGCGTCTGCGGGCCGTCCATGATGGCGCCGTTGGCGAACACCACGGCGATCTTGCCACCCTGGTTGGCGTCCGGCTTCGGCTGGTAGTCGTAGATGCTGATGGCGTTGAAATCGTTCGCCTGTTTGTCCCAGCCGAAGGTTTTGACCAGCTGATTTTCGATCGCGGTGCGCGACGCCAGCTCGTCCACCAGCTTATTGTCCAGCGCATAGCGGGCGGTGTCGCCGCCTGCCGCCTGCAGGCCGCTCAGCACGCCGGCGGCGCCGGGGAACAGCTGCTGCGGCGTCAGCTGCCGGTTGGCCGCCACGGTTTCCAGATAGTTCTGCCACAGGCCGCCAATCCAGCGGCTGTCCGCTTCACGCGCCGCCGGGGACATGTCGTCGCGGATCAGCGGTTCGACCGCCGATTTATAGGTGCCGACGCGGAAGATATTGGTGGTGACCTTGAGCATGTCCAGCAACGACTTGTAATACAAGTTGTTGGTGGCGAAACCGTGCAGATCGACCGCGCCCTGCGGCGACAGGTAGACCTTGTTGGCGTAGCTGGCCAGGTAGTATTGCGTTTGATTGTAACTGTCGCCGATGGCGAAGATCGGTTTGCCGCTGTCGCGGAACTCGCGCAGCGCTTTGCCGATATAGCGCAGCGACGGCTGATCGGCACCGGCAAAGTCATTCAGCTGCAACACCATGCCGGTAATGTTTTTGTCGTCTTTGGCCTTGCGGATGCTGTCGACTACGTCGAACAGCGAGTTTTCCTGCAGGCGGCTGCTGGAGGCGCCCAACAGTTCGCGGCCCCATTGCCGCACTCGGTTGTTTACCGAAGGCTGATCGACCACCACGCCGCTTAAATCGACCAGCAGCGCGCCGCGCGCCGGGGCCGTCGAGGTGGAGGAACTTTGGAAGGACAGATAGATGCCGACCCCAACCAGGATCAGCAAGACCAGGAACAGGTTAAGGATCAGTTCCCTGATAAAATTCAGCAGACGCCATGTCCACCGGAAAATGCCGGCAATAATTTGCCACAATGTGCGCATGTGCTCTCCAACAAGAGTCGAGAATGTTCCGCTATCCTAATGAGCGGCCGGGTAAATGTCAGCTTTAAATCGTGGCACACAGACGCTATCGCCGAGGCTGTAACTCGTCGTTTAGCTATGTTAACGTGGCCGGAATGAAAATTGTTATCAGGAGTTTACGATGGATGCTCTGGATCTTTTATTGAATCGTCGCTCGGCTTCGCGCCTGGCGGAACCGGCGCCGGCGGGGGAAGTGCGCCAAAATATCATCAACGCGGGCCTGCGTGCACCCGATCACGGCGCGCTGCAGCCGTGGCGTTTCGTGATGATCGAGAATCAGGGCCTGGAACGCTTCAGTCAGCTGCTGCAGGCGGCGGCGAAGCAGGATCAGCTGGACGAGGCGGCGATCGAAAAAGCCACCAAGGCGCCGTTCCGCGCACCGCTGATCATCACCGTCATCGCGCACTGCACGGAAGAGACCAAAGTGCCGCGCTGGGAGCAGGTGGTTTCCGCCGGTTGCGCCGTGCAGGCGATGCAGATGGCGGCGCTGGCGCAGGGCTTTAACGGCATCTGGCGCACCGGCGCCTGGACCGAGCATGCGCTGGTGCGTGAAGCCTTCGGTTGCCGCGCGCAGGACGAGATCGTCGGCTTCCTCTATCTGGGGACGCCGCAGCTGAAGGCTGCCACCAAGGTGACGCCGCCGGACAGCACGCCTTTCGTCAGCTATTTCTGAGTTTTTTCCAACGGGGCGCGGTGAAAATGCGCCAAACCCCGCAAAATTGCATGGTTTCTGAGCAGGCCGTTCGCTTATCGGCGGCCCGCTCTTATCAATCCCCTCGGCAAGCGCTACCCTATGTTATCTTGAGTGCCGTTACCGAAGGGAGTGGACTATGACATCGCCAGCGATCCGTTTAACCCAGTACAGCCATGGCGCTGGCTGCGGCTGCAAAATCTCACCGAAAGTTCTCGAAACCATCCTGCATAGCGAGCGGGAAAAGTTTGTCGATCCGCGCCTGCTGGTCGGCAATGAAACCCGCGACGATGCGGCGGTGTACGACATTGGCAACGGCGTCGGTATCATCAGCACCACCGACTTCTTCATGCCGATCGTCGACGATCCATTCGATTTCGGCCGCATTGCGGCTGCCAACGCCATCAGCGACGTGTACGCCATGGGCGGCAAACCGATCATGGCGATCGCCATTCTCGGCTGGCCGATCGCCAAGCTGCCGCCGGAGGTGGCGCAGCAGGTGATCGACGGCGGCCGTTTCGCCTGCCAGCAGGCGGGGATCGCGCTGGCCGGTGGCCATTCCATCGATGCACCGGAACCTATTTTCGGCCTGGCGGTGACCGGCGTGGTCAATACCGAGCGGGTGAAGAAAAACAGCGCGGCACAGGCCGGATCAAAACTTTATCTGACCAAGCCGTTGGGCATCGGTGTGCTGACGACCGCCGAGAAGCAAAGCAAGCTGCGCCCTGAGCATCAGGGCCTGGCGACTGAAGTGATGTGTCGCCTGAATAAACCGGGTGCTGATTTTGCCGAGGTGGCGGGCGTCACAGCGATGACCGACATCACCGGCTTTGGCCTGCTGGGTCACCTGAGCGAGGTATGCCAGGGCTCCGGTCTGCAGGCGACGGTCTGGTTTGATCGGGTGCCGAAACTGCCGGACGTCGAGGCGTATATCGCCGAGGGCTGTGTGCCGGGCGGCACCGGGCGCAACTTCGACAGCTATGGCCATCTGGTGGGCGAGATGAGCGATTTGCAGCGCCAGCTGCTGTGCGATCCGCAAACCTCCGGCGGCTTGCTGTTGGCGGTATTGCCGGAGGCGGAAGCGCAGGTGCTGGCGATTGCCGAACAGCACGGTATCACGCTCAACGCTATCGGTGAATTGCATGTGGCATCGGCCGATAAGCCGCTGATCGAGGTCGCGTAGTGTCCAACATGCAAGGAAGGGCGGACAGCGACGATTACCAACGCATTTTCCTGCAGGACGTGCCGCTGATTGACGTGCGCGCACCGATCGAGTTTCAGCAGGGCGCCTTCGCTCAGGCACTGAATCTGCCGCTGATGATCGACAGCGAACGCCAGGCGGTCGGCACCTGCTATAAGCAGCATGGGCAACAAGCGGCGATCGCGCTCGGCCACAGCCTGGTGAACGGCAAACTGCGCGAACAGCGCACCGCCGCCTGGCTGGCGGCCTGCGCAGAGCGGCCCGAAGGCTATATTTACTGCTTCCGCGGCGGGCTGCGCTCGCAGCTGGTGCAGCAATGGCTGCATGAGGCCGGCGTCGAGTACCCGCGTATCATTGGCGGTTATAAGGCGCTGCGCAATTATTTGCTCGGCGTGCTGGCGCAAAGCGCGGCATTGCCGATGGCCCTGGTGGGCGGCAATACCGGCAGCGGCAAGACGTTGCTGGTCAACGAACTGGCCGACGGCGTCGATCTGGAAGGCGTGGCGCGCCATCGCGGTTCATCTTTTGGTCGAACGCTGGCGGGCCAGAGCTCGCAGATCGATTTTGAGAATCGTCTGGCTGTGTTATTGCTGAAAAAACAGCATGGTGGCAGCCGCCGTTGGGTGCTGGAAGACGAAGGGCGGATCATCGGCAGCAACAATCTGCCGCTGCCGCTGTTCAATGGGATGCAGCAGGCGCCGGTGGCGGTGATCGACGATCCGTTCGACATTCGTCTGGCGCGTCTGCAGGCGGAATATATCGACGGCATGCGCGAACAGTTCGAACAGGCCTATGGTGTGGAAGACGGCTGGCGACAGTACGACGACTATTTGCACCACGGCCTGTTCGCCATACGCCGCCGCCTGGGGCTGGAACGCTTCCAGCAGCTGACGCAACGACTGGAAGCGGCGCTGCGGGCACAGCGGCTCAGCGGCCAGGGCGAGGCGCACCGTGAATGGTTGGCGCCCCTGTTGCAGCAGTACTACGATCCGATGTATTGCTATCAGTTGGAAAAGAAAGCCCAGCGGATTGTCTTCCGTGGGAACTATGCAGAAGTAAGAGAATTCTTGATGACGTTCAGCCAGAAAAACGGTGAATAATGCGACTGTTCATAGCCGAGAAACCGAGTTTGGCGCGCGCCATTGCCGACGTTTTGCCCAAGCCGCATCGCCGCGGCGACGGGTATATCGCCTGCGGCAACAACGACGTGGTGACCTGGTGCGTCGGCCACCTGTTGGAGCAGGCTCAGCCTGACGCTTATGACAGCCGCTATGCGCGCTGGTCGTTGGCGGATCTGCCGATCATTCCCGAAAAATGGCGGTTGCAGCCGCGGCCTTCGGTCAGTAAACAGCTCAACGCCATTAAAAAGTTGCTGCTTGAAGCCGATGAAGTGGTTCACGCCGGCGACCCGGATCGCGAAGGGCAACTGCTGGTGGATGAGGTGCTGGACTACCTGGATTTGACGGCGGAGAAGCGCCAGAACGTGCGCCGCTGTCTGATCAACGATCTCAACCCGCAGGCGGTGGAGCGCGCGGTCGAGCGGCTGCGCGACAACCGAGACTTTATCCCGCTGTGCGTGTCTGCGCTGGCACGTTCGCGCGCCGACTGGCTGTACGGCATCAATATGACCCGCGCTTATACGCTGCTGGGCCGCAACGCCGGTTACGACGGTGTGCTGTCGGTGGGCAGGGTGCAGACGCCGGTGCTGGGATTGGTGGTGCGGCGCGATGAAGAGATCGAAAACTTCGTGCCGAAAGATTTCTTTGAGGTCAAGGCGCACATCGTTACGCCGAAAGAAGAACGCTTCGTGGCGCTGTGGCAACCCAGCGACTCCTGCGAGCCTTATCAGGATGAAGAGGGGCGTTTGCTGCACCGGCCGTTGGCGGAGCACGTGGTCAAGCGCATCGAGGGCCAGCCGGCGCTGGTCACGTCCTATAACGATAAACGGGAATCAGATACCGCGCCGCTGCCGTTTTCGCTCTCCACGCTGCAAATTGAAGCGGCCCGGCGTTATAACCTCAGCGCCCAACAGGTGCTGGACGTTTGCCAGCGGCTGTACGAAACCCACAAGTTGATTACCTATCCGCGTTCCGACTGTCGTTACCTGCCGGAAGAGCATTTCGCCGGCCGCCATGCGGTGCTGAACGCCATCAGCGTGCACCAGCCTGAACTTTACCCGCAGCCGGTGATCGACAGCGATCGCCGCAACCGCTGCTGGGACGATAAAAAGGTCGATGCGCACCACGCTATCATTCCTACCGCCCGTGCCGGCAAGATTAACCTGACGCAGGATGAACGGAACGTGTATGGGCTGGTGGCGCGCCAGTATCTGATGCAGTTTTGTCCGGATGCGGTGTTCCGCAAATGCGTGATCGAGCTGGATATCGCCGGCGGCAAATTCATCGCCAAGGCGCGTTTTCTGGCGGAGGCCGGTTGGCGTACGCTGCTGGGCAGCAAGGAACGCGACGAGGAAAATGAGGGCGCACCGTTGCCGGTGGTGGCTAAAGATGATGAGCTGCTGTGTGAGCGCGGTGAAGTGGTGGAGCGCCAGACGCAGCCCCCGCGGCCGTTTACCGACGCCAGCCTGTTGTCGGCCATGACCGGCATCGCGCGGTTCGTACAAGATAAAGCGCTAAAGAAAATCCTGCGAGCGACCGATGGTTTAGGTACGGAAGCGACGCGAGCGGGGATCATCGAATTGCTGTTCAAGCGGGCGTTTCTGTACAAGAAGGGACGCTATATTCACTCCAGCGAAACCGGGCGCGCGTTGATTCACTCGCTGCCGGATCTTGCTGCACGCCCTGATATGACGGCAAACTGGGAAGCCACGCTGACGCAAATCAGCGAGAAATCCTGCCGCTATCAGGACTTTATGCAGCCGTTGGTCGGCACGCTGCAAGAGCTGATTTATCAGGCCAAGCAGAGCCGGGCGAGCATGGCGTTTCGTGGATTGCCGCCGCCGCCCTCCAGCGGGGGCAAAAAACGCAGGAAAAGCGCCGGCAAGGCGCAGGAGAAAAGTGAATGAAGCGTGGACTCAATGGGGTGCTGGCTGCCGCTGTCCTGGCGTACTGCGGCCTGGCGGCCGCCAACCGGGGCGATGTGGACGTGGTGTTGCCGGTTTCGCCGGAGATCTGGGGCACGGCCAAAAGCGGCGTCAACCCGCCGCCGGCGCAGCCCTGCAACCGCTGTTGCGTCTACCAGAACCAGAACTATTCCGAGGGCGCGGTGCTTAAAGTGGAAGGGGAAGTGCTGCAGTGCGTGCGTGAGCCTAACACCATTGGCACCAACCCCTTGATTTGGGTGCGATTGAAGAAGTGACGATGTAACCTATCGCCGCGCTCAGCGTACATCGCCTTGCGCGGCGATATAGCCCGCCAGCAGTGGAACGTCAGCGGGTGCCAGAGCGTATTCCTGCGCCTGTTGCGGCGTGACCCAGACCAGCGCCGAGTGGCAGCGCTGTTGCAGTTCACCGGAGAACTCCGCGACTTGCCAGGCGTGCAGCCGGATGAGGCGTTCGCCTTGCTGCCACTGATTGCTGCCCACATAGTTGCCGATACGGGCGCAAATTCCCAATTCTTCATCCAGCTCGCGCGCCAGCGCCTCTGGCTGGCTTTCGCCGGCTTCAACCTTGCCGCCGGGGAATTCCCACAGACCGGCCTGGTCGCTGCCTGCGCCGCGCTGGGCCAGCAAAATGCGGCCATTTTTTTCCAGAATGGCGGCTACCACGTCGATAATTTTCATTGGCTTCACAGAGTAAAACCCCGGCGAGCGCCGGGGTGATGGGGTTACAGCGTAAATTCCGCCCAGACCGGTGCATGGTCGGAAGGTTTCTCCATACCACGGGTTTGGTAATCGATGCCGGTGGCGATGCAGCGCGAAGCCAGCGGGGTGCTGGCGAGCAGCAGATCGATACGCAGGCCGCGGTTGTCGTCGAACCCTTTGGAGCGGTAGTCGAACCACGAGAATTCGTCGCTGCGCCCCGGGTTGGCGTGGCGGTAGGTATCCACCAGGCCCCAGTTCAGCAGGCGGTCCATCCATTCACGTTCTTCCGGCAGGAAGGAGCATTTACCGGTGCGCAACCAGCGTTTGCGGTTGTCTTCGCCGATGCCGATATCGTAATCGCTGGGGCTGATATTCATGTCGCCCATGATCAGCACCGGGGATTCTGCCGACAGCTGTTGCTCCAGGTAATTTTGCAGGTCCTGATAAAACCGCGTTTTAGCCGGGAATTTGATCGGATGGTCGCGGCTTTCACCTTGCGGGAAGTAGCCGTTGATCACCGTCAGCGTGCCCTGTGGCGTAGCCAGATCGGCCATGATGATGCGACGCTGCGCATCTTCTTCATCGGTCGGGAAACCGCGGCGCACGGCCAGAGGCTCCGCTTTGGTCAGCAGCGCCACGCCGTAATGGCCTTTTTGCCCGTGATAGAATACGTGGTAGCCGTGTTGGCTGACGTCTTCCAATGGGAACATGTCATCGTGAACTTTGGTTTCCTGCAGACCGATCACGTCGGGCTGGTGCTGTTCGATAATTGCCGCCAGCTGATGCGGACGCGCGCGCAGTCCATTGATATTAAAAGAGACAAACTTCATGAGCGGTGCCGTTTTCACGAGAAAAATGTGCTGTGATAGTAGCAGAGTTTGGCGGGAAATGTAACGCAGACAGCGGCGGGACCGCTGACTGCGCAGCGGGTTTATTTCGCCCAGCGGTCGTAATTTTTAGGTTGATAGTCGTCAAACTGTTGCAGCAGCGTTTGTGCCGATTCACTGATGTGCAGGGTACCGAGATAGTCGTGGCGCATGAAACCCTGATCGGCGACGTGCTCGAGGAACTGGCTCAGTGGGCGGTAGAATCCGTTGACGTTCAGCAGGCCGACCGGCTTGTTGTGATAGCCGATTTGCCCCCAGGTCCAGATTTCAAACAGCTCTTCCAGCGTGCCGATGCCGCCGGGCAGGGCGATAAAACTGTCCGCCAGCGCCGCCATACGGGCTTTGCGCGTATGCATATCGGGTACCACTTCCAGTTCGGTCAGGCCGCGATGCGCCGTTTCCGCTTCCACCAGGCGCTCGGGGATAATGCCGACAGCTTCACCGCCCGCTGCCAACACCGCGTCTGCCACGATCCCCATCAATCCTTTTTTGCCGCCGCCGTAGATTAAACGGCGCCCCTGAGCGGCCAGCAGCTGCCCCAGTTGACGAGCCTGCTCGGCATAAGCGGGATTGACGCCCTCACTGGCGCCACAAAAAACGCAAATATTGTTTCGCATCCACCTTTCCTTACTGCACTAAAGAAGCCAGTGGTATAGCGAATTGTCGGCCGGAGTTCAAGTTACTGCTGGGAGTGAGGAAATAAAACATCGAGGTGAAAGCGGGGAATAAGGGGAGATAAATTGAGTTTATTGATACGAGGGCATTGGGTGCGATGTGCTTTAAGTCGATTTGGGAGTCTTGGTCGAAGCTTCTCATCCTTCCCCGGTGCGGAGCAATATGGATGCGATGTGTTTTAACTTGGTTCAGGTATTTTTGCAAGAGATGGTGGTGGGGGAAGGATTCGAACCTTCGAAGTCTGTGACGGCAGATTTACAGTCTGCTCCCTTTGGCCGCTCGGGAACCCCACCATGGTATTCATGGATTTACAAATTGTTGTTCTGGTTTTATCCAGAAGAAACCTGGCCGGTTTCTTTACTGCGCCTTCGCTCCTGGCGGAGAGAAGATGGTGGTGGGGGAAGGATTATTCGTCACTTCGTTCCTCACCCTTTGGGCCGCGCTAAAGCGCGTTATCCTTCCCTTTCTGACTCGCTTAAACTCAGTGCGTATCAGCAACGAAAAGATGGTGGTGGGGGAAGGATTCGAACCTTCGAAGTCAGTGACGGCAGATTTACAGTCTGCTCCCTTTGGCCGCTCGGGAACCCCACCATATACATGGCTATTTAACTGGCCTTGCTTGCGATAACGCTGTCTCGGTAAGCGGGGCGCATCATATCAAATGAAGCGGATGTGTAAAGCATTGAAATGCAGAAAATGAATCGTTTGCCGTTTTTTTATTCTTGGCGGTGCATCCCTGAACGAAATGCACCGATTTATTGAGCGATTACAGAATAACGGTGCGGTTGCCGTAGACGAAGACGCGCTGCGCCAACACCTGATAAAGCGCGCGGCTGAGCACGTTTTTCTCTACGTCGCGGCCGGCGCGCATCATATCCTCGGCGGAATAGGTGTGATCGACGTGGATCACGTCCTGCATGATGATCGGGCCTTCGTCGAGATTGTCGTTAACGTAGTGGGCGGTGGCGCCGATGATTTTTACCCCGCGCTCATAGGCCTGGTGATAAGGGCGTGCGCCGATAAACGCCGGCAGGAACGAATGGTGAATGTTGATCACCTGGTTCGGATAATGTTGCACGAAGGCCGGCGTCAGCACGCGCATATATTTGGCCAACACCACGTAATCCGGCTGATATTGATCGATCTTGGCCGTCATTTCGCGGTCATGCTGCTCCCGCGTCAAGCCTTCGTGGCTCACCAGATGGAAAGGAATATCGAAACGCTCCACCAGCGTTTGCAGCGTGTCGTGGTTGCCGATCACGGCGGCAATTTCAACGTCGAGGCCACCATAGGCGCTTTTCATCAACAGATCGCCCAGGCAGTGGGCCTCTTTGGTGACCAGCACCACGACGCGCCGGCGCCCGGTGCTGTGCAGCTCGCGCAGCGAACCTTCCGGCAGCGCGCTGTCCAGATCGGCCAGCAACGTGTTGTCGTTGAAAATGCCTTCCAGCTCGGTGCGCATAAAGAAACGCCCGGTGCGGTGATCGACGAACTCATTATTCTGGACGATATTGAGTTCGTGCTTGTAACAGATGTTGGTGATCTTGGCGATCAGCCCTTTGGCGTCCGGGCAGATGGTGCGTAACACTTTTCGTTGTACATTTTGGTGTGGCATGGGTTTGAGGATCCTGTCTGATACTGAACGGCCTGTCTGCGCAGGCGTAAACGTGAAGCGCCGGCCGGTTAGCGCCCGCAGCACTTCTTATATTTTTTCCCTGAGCCACAGGGACACATCGCATTTCTGCCGGGCTGGGGTTTGGTACCGTCGATATAATACCAACGTTGATCGCGACGAAGGAAGCGTGAGCGCTCATGCATCGCTTGCGGTTCGCCGCTTTCGCCATCGGTAAAACGGGCGATGAATTCGACGAAGCCTTCATCCGGCTCATGACCGGCTTTCTCTTCCACGACCGTCAGGCCCAGCCATTCGGTATTCTTAAAACTGTCGACGATTGCATTGCGCCACGCTTCGGCACCGCAGTCGGGGTGCCAGGTGGCGATCAGATAGTCGACGTTATGACTCACGTAGGCGGTGAAGCGTGAACGCATCAGCTGGCCGGGCGTCGGCGCTGGCTGATTGCCGCTGATAAAAGGGGCGCAGCACGCGTTATACGCCAGTCCGCTGCCGCATGGGCATAATTCGGGCAAAATAACTCCTGAGAACACGAGGCAGAAAATGAATTTAGCGCATATGTTACCTAACAATATTCGTCAGTGACAATCTACCCTGAAAGCAGAGAACACCTTTCACCCTGAGGATGGCGCGATGCGGCAAATCAAGATCGGACTGGCGCTGGGAGCGGGCTCGGCCAAAGGCTGGGCGCACATCGGCGTGATCAATGCGATAAAGAAATTGGGGATTGAGGTTGATGTCGTTGCCGGCTGTTCTGTCGGCGCGTTGGTGGGCGCGGCGTTCGCCAGCCATCGTCTGCCGGCGATGGAGCAGTGGGTGCGATCGTTCAGCTATTGGGACGTCATTCGCCTGATGGATTTTTCCTGGCAGCGCGGCGGCCTGTTGCGCGGCGAGCGGGTGTTTAACGCCGTCGGACAGCTGCTGAAGGTCAATGATATCGCCGATTGTGCGTTGAAGTTCGGTGCCGTGACCACCAATCTCAGCACCGGGCGCGAGCTGTGGCTGACCGAAGGCGATATTCATCAGGCGATACGCGCCTCCTGCAGTATGCCTGGCCTGTTGGCGCCGGTATGGGCCGACGGCTATTGGCTGGTGGATGGCGCGGTGGTCAATCCTGTGCCGGTGTCGCTTTGCCGCGCCATGGGCGCCGATATCGTCATCGCGGTCGATCTGCAGCATGATGCGCATCTGATGCAGCAGGATCTGTTCTCGATACGTATCGAGGAAGAAAGCCCGAACGATGCGCCTGCGGCGACCTGGCGCGGGCGTCTGCGGGAACGCGTCGGCAGAATGCGTAAGCGCAAACCGGCGACGGCGCCGACGGCGATGGAGATTATGAGCACATCGATTCAAATGCTGGAAAATCGTTTGAAGCGTAATCGGATGGCGAGCGATCCGCCGGATGTGTTGATTCAACCTTTCTGTCCGCAAATCTCGACGCTGGATTTCCACCGCGCCGATGAAGCGATCGCAGCGGGGTTGCTTGCGGTGGAAAAACAACTGGATCGGTTGTTGCCGTTGATAAAAAATAGATAATTCTCGGTTCTCGGTTGGCAATGCGCGGTCAGTCTGTTTCAGACGAGCATAAGTGACCTTTTTGAGCCACTATTACACTATGGAAAGGGACGAGGCTCGGCTGATGGCATTACCACTTACTCACAAGCGCATCTTGATCGTTGAGGACGAACAGGTTTTTCGTTCAGTGCTGGTCGGTTATTTGGCCTCACTGGGTGCTGAAACCGGCGAGGCGACCAACGGTATACAGGCGCTGGGTGCCGTCGATGACTTCAAGCCGGATCTGATCCTGTGCGATCTCGCGATGCCGGAAATGGGGGGGATCGAATTCGTAGAGCACCTGCGTTTGCAGGGGCTGCAAATCCCGGTGCTGGTGATCTCGGCCACCGACAAGATGGCTGACATCGCCAAGGTGCTGAGGTTGGGCGTGCAGGATGTGCTGCTCAAGCCGCTGACCGATCTCAATCGCCTGCGTGAAGCGGTGTTGGCATGCTTATACCCCAATATGTTCACTTCCCAGGCGATTGAAGAGGTTGAACTGTTTCAGGACTGGGATGCGTTGAGCAAAAATCCCTCCGAAGCCGTCAAACTGCTTAAACAATTGCAACCGCCGGTACAGCAGACTATTGCGCATTGCCGGATCAACTATCGGCAGTTAACCACCGGCGAAAATCCTGGACTGGTGCTGGATATCGCCGCTTTGTCAGAAAAGGACCTGGCATTCTATTGCCTGGACGTCACGCGCGCCGGCGATAATGGCGTATTGGCGGCATTGCTGTTGCGTGCATTATTTAATGGGCTGCTGCAAGACCATCTGGCTAATCAACAGCATCGTCTGCCGCAAATGTCGGCATTGTTAAAGCAGGTTAATCAATTATTGCGGCAGGGGAAATTAGACGGTCAATTCCCGCTGTTGCTGGGATATTATCACGCCGAAAATAAAAACCTGATTCTGGTTTCTGCCGGGCTGCATGCCAACGTCAATACCGGTGACAATCAAATCCAGCTGAGCAATGGCGTGCCACTGGGGACGCTGGGGGCCACCTACATGAATCAGATCAGCCAGCGCTGCACTGCCTGGCAGTGTCAGGTATGGGGAAGCGGTGGTCGGTTGCGGCTGATGCTCAGCGCTGAATAACAGGCAACGAACGGCGAGATCTTAAGCTATTCACTTATCGGTAATTAAACCGTTTATTTATTCTCCCGATTATCCGAACGGGTAATAGTCCTAAATGTTTTCTATTTGTGTTCTGGTTAATGCCAGGCGCGCATAAGCTGGTATACTCCGAAGGTTTTTTATATTGAGCCCAAGCTCATAAAATGAGCGCTTTAGCTTCAAGAGAGGAAATAATGCCTGCTGTAAATCGCAAAGTCAGAAAAGCCGTGATCCCGGTTGCAGGCTTGGGTACGCGGATGTTGCCGGCCACCAAAGCCATTCCGAAAGAAATGCTGCCGCTGGTTGATAAACCGCTGATCCAATACGTCGTTAATGAGTGCATTGCGGCGGGGATTAACGAGATTGTGCTGGTCACCCACTCCTCCAAGAACTCGATCGAAAACCATTTTGATACCAGTTTCGAACTTGAAGCGATGCTGGAAAAACGCGTCAAGCGCCAATTGCTGGATGAAGTGCAGTCGATCTGCCCGAAAGGCGTTACCGTGATGCAGGTTCGTCAGGGCAATGCCAAAGGCCTGGGGCACGCGATTATGTGTGCCTACCCGATGGTGGGCGATGAACCGGTGGCGGTGGTGTTGCCGGACGTGATCCTCGACGAATACAGCGCCGATCCGAAAAAAGACAACCTCCACGAAATGCTGCAGCGCTTCGAAACTACCGGCGTCAGCCAGATCATGGTTGAACCCGTGCCGCATAAAGATGTCGGAAACTACGGCGTAGCCGACTGTAAGGGCGTTGCTTTGCAACCGGGCGAAAGTGCGCCGATGGTGAGTGTGGTTGAGAAACCTTCGCCGGATAAAGCCCCTTCCAACCTGGCGATTGTCGGTCGTTACGTGTTATCCGCCGATATTTGGCCGCTGTTGGCTAAAACGCCCCCTGGCGCCGGCGACGAAATTCAGCTGACTGACAGTATCGAAATGTTGATGCAGCAGGAAACGGTGGAAGCGTATCACCTGAAGGGCGTAAGCCATGACTGCGGTAACAAGTTGGGGTACATGCAGGCTTTTGTAGAGTACGGCATGCGTCATGCCAGCCTGGGCAAAGAATTTTCTCAGTGGCTGCAACAGGTTGTTGCCGCTGACAAGAAGTAATTTGATCTTTCGTATTAATTTGAAAAACTAGGATTTTCACATGAAAGTAACAGTTTTTGGTATTGGTTATGTGGGGCTGGTACAGGCCGCCGTACTGGCTGAAGTTGGCCATGACGTTATGTGCATTGATGTTGATGAGCGAAAAGTCGAAAACCTGAAAAAAGGGAATATCCCGATTTTTGAACCGGGCCTGACGCCGTTGGTACAGCAAAACTATGAGGCTGGGCGCCTGCATTTCACCACCGATGCCAAAGCGGGCGTGGCGCACGGGAATATCCAGTTTATTGCCGTCGGCACGCCGCCGGATGAGGACGGCTCCGCCGATCTGAAATATGTCACCGCGGTTGCACGTACCATCGCCGAACACATGACCGATCGCAAAGTGGTGATCGATAAATCCACCGTGCCGGTCGGTACGGCGGACAAGGTGCGTCAGGTGATGGCGGAAACGCTGGCTAAACGCGGCAGCAACGTGGCGTTCGACGTGGTATCCAACCCTGAATTCCTGAAGGAAGGCGCTGCGGTAGCTGACTGCATGCGCCCTGAGCGCATCGTGATCGGTACCGATAATAAAGAGGTAATCGAACCGATTCGCGAACTGTACGAGCCGTTTAACCGCAATCACGATCGTATGATCATGATGGATATCCGCAGCGCAGAGCTGACCAAATACGCCGCCAACTGCATGCTGGCGACCAAAATCAGCTTTATGAACGAAATGTCCAATCTGGCGGAAATGCTGGGTGCGGACATCGAGAAAGTGCGTCAGGGCATCGGTTCCGACTCACGCATCGGTTATCACTTCATCTACCCTGGCTGCGGCTACGGTGGTTCTTGCTTCCCGAAAGATGTCCAGGCGTTGATCCGCACGGCGGAGCAGATCGGTTACCAACCGAAGCTGCTGCAGGCGGTAGAGCAGGTCAACTACCAACAGAAAGATAAGTTGAACAGCTTTATCAAAGATTACTTCGGCAGCGATCTGAAGGGGAAAACCTTTGCGCTGTGGGGCCTGGCGTTCAAGCCGAATACCGATGACATGCGAGAAGCATCCAGTCGCGTGCTGATGGAGCAATTGTGGGCTGCCGGCGCCACCGTTCAAGCCTACGATCCTGAAGCGATGAACGAAGTTCAGCGCATCTATGGCCAGCGCGATGACTTGAAGCTGATGGGGACCAAAGAGGCTGCATTGCACGGCGCCGATGCTCTGGTGATCTGCACCGAATGGCAGAATTTCCGCGCACCGGACTTCGATGTGATCAAGAGTGCGTTGAAGCAGCCGGTGATCTTCGATGGACGTAACCTGTACGATCCGGAGCGTTTGGAGAATCGCGGCTTTACCTATTACGCGATTGGCCGCGGCGCCTCGATTAAACCGGTTATTTAAGGAGTGGGCATGAAATTCCTGGTTACAGGCGCCGCAGGGTTTATTGGTTATCACGTTGCAGAGCGTTTGTTGACCGCCGGGCATCAGGTTGTCGGCATCGATAACCTGAATGACTATTATGACGTGGGCCTGAAAATGGCCCGTCTGGACAGACTGGCGGATAAGCCGGGATTCCGCTTTATCAAGCTGGATTTGGCCGATCGTGAAGGGATGGCGGCATTGTTCGCCGAGCATCAGTTCCAACGAGTCATTCATTTGGGGGCACAAGCCGGCGTGCGTTATTCGTTGGTTAACCCGTTGGCTTATGCGGACGCCAACCTGATCGGCCATTTGAACGTTCTGGAAGGCTGCCGCCATAATAAGGTCGAGCATTTACTTTATGCCTCCTCCAGCTCTGTTTATGGCCTCAATCGCAAGCTGCCGTTTGCTACCGAAGATTCTGTCGATCACCCTGTGTCACTGTATGCGGCCACCAAAAAAGCCAATGAGCTGATGTCACACAGCTACTCTCATTTATACGGTCTCCCGACGACGGGGTTACGCTTCTTTACCGTATATGGTCCCTGGGGGCGTCCGGATATGGCGCTGTTCAAGTTTACCAAGGCCATATTGGCGGGGGAGAGCATCGATGTATATAACCACGGTGAAATGCACCGTGACTTTACCTACATCGATGATATCACCGAGGCGATTGTGCGGCTGCAGGCGGTTATTCCGCAGGCAGATCCGTCATGGAGCGTTGAACAGGGATCGCCAGCGACCAGTTCCGCACCGTATCATGTTTATAATATCGGCAATAACACCCCCGTTAAACTGATGGAATATATCACGGCGCTGGAGCAGGCTTTGGGGGTAACTGCCCGCAAGAATATGCTGCCGATGCAACCTGGCGACGTGATGGATACCAGTGCGGACACCGCAGAGCTTTATCGTGACATTGGTTTTAAACCGGAAACCAGCGTTGAAGAGGGTGTAAAGCGCTTTGTTGATTGGTATAAGGCATTCTACCAGGTTCAATAATTGAACGAGGGTAAATGCGATAAAGGGGCCTTAGGGCCCCTTTTTTTCATTGGGGCTCCATGCAGGGAAGAAAATGCGAATTAGGATATTTACTAAAAGGAGAGGGGGGAGGTGGGATCACGTCGATAAGCTTTAAAATGAAAAGGCCCCCCGGAGGGAGCCTTTCAGATACGGACTGAATCGCTATTACAGCAGGAAATCGTCCAGAGATTTACCTTGCTCTTCGATAGCTTTCTTAATCACCGCAGGCGTACGGCCTTGGCCGGTCCAGGTTTTCAGTTCGCCGTTTTCATCTTTATATTGGTATTTAGCAGGACGTGCTGCACGCTTTGCTTTGCCGGCAGCCTTGTTGGCAGCCATGGTTTGCAGCAGCTCATTTGGATCGATACCATCAGCAATCAGCATTTCGCGGTATTGCTGCAGTTTACGAGTGCGTTCTTCGATTTCTGCTTGAGCCTGGCTGTCTTCTTCGCGACGTTCGTTCACAACAACTTCCAGTTTCTCGAGCATTTCTTCCAGCGTTTCCAGTGTGCATTCTCTTGCCTGGGCGCGCAGAGTGCGGATGTTGTTCAAAATCTTTAATGCTTCGCTCATTGTCCTAGTCTCAAATTATATTGGTGGGGGGCGTCTCGATAATAATAGAGTGCTATTTTCTTTTCTGCAATAGCCAAATTGACTTGAATACTCAAATTTACCTTTTAAAAAACCGTTAATCGGATCTGTCCGACTAATATAGGAAGGGCTGTTAACTATTATCCTCACCGCACTTAAGTCAAAATTTCAGCAGGCATGCTTTAAAAGGCGCGTGTCGCAAGGCTTTCATCGATAAGTTATCGTCGTAATTTATATCAATATTACAATGAGTTCTGTGGGCTTAATCACGCCATGGTAAGGCAGACATTGTAAACAATAGGGGTATATAGGTAAAGGTTGCGTCAGGAAACGTCGGGGGGATAGCGAAGGTGATTAAATGCCCTGTATTGGCCTCACGTATAATAGACAAGCACTCTCCCGCGGCTGCGGTGCCTGCCGCAGTGAAAGAGGATTATGCATTAATGGGCAAATGTTCGGGGTTAACCATTAGCAAGAATTAATAGTGATGACAGGCATACATTATCCTGTAAATAGCTGTAAAAAGAACGGGCCGACAGAACGATATGTTTCGCTTGAAAGCGCATTATTACGGCGAACGCAATATTCGTTCGCTTTGGGCTGAGCCGGGGGGCGGCTTATGGTACACTTACCGTCCTAATCAACATTTGAATATTTCTTATACCATCGGAGTTGCGGGGCCATGGCTCAACTTTATTTTTATTACTCTGCGATGAATGCCGGCAAGTCCACCGCGCTGCTACAGTCTTCATATAACTATCAAGAACGTGGTATGCGCACGCTGGTGTTCACCGCGGAGATCGATCACCGCTTTGGCGTCGGTAAAGTCAGCTCGCGCATCGGTTTATCCTCGCAGGCCCAGCTCTATAACAACGACTCGATGCTGTACGCCATGATTCAGCAAGAGCATCAACAGCAGCCGGTGCATTGTGTGCTGCTGGATGAAAGCCAGTTCCTGACCAAGGCGCAGGTTGAGCAATTGTGCGATGTGGTGGACCAACTGGACATTCCCGTATTGTGCTACGGCCTGCGTACCGATTTTCTCGGTGAACTGTTTACCGGCAGCCAATATTTGCTGGCCTGGGCCGATAAGCTGGTGGAATTGAAAACCATCTGTCACTGTGGGCGCAAAGCCAACATGGTGTTGCGGTTGGATGAAAACGGCCAGGCGATGCACGCTGGTGAACAGGTGGTGATTGGCGGTAACGAGAGCTATGTCTCCGTCTGTCGCAAGCATTATAAAGAGGCGATTCACTCCCTGGAGTAGGAGCGAAAATGCCGCCAGCGCCCGCTGAGGCGTTTTGGCGGCGGGATAAGAAAAACCGCGCGCCAGGCGCAATAAAAAACCCGCCGTTTGGCGGGTTTTTTTATCGGTTCACGGAACCGTTATTTCTTGGGCTTCTTTACCGCGGTTTTGGCTGCAGCCGGAGCCGCCGCTTCCTCGTCGACCGCTTCGCTGAATTCGCGGCCGTAGAAGGTATCCAGCATGATTTGCTTCAGTTCGGCAATCAGCGGGTAGCGCGGGTTGGCGCCGGTGCATTGGTCGTCGAATGCGTCTTCCGACAGCTTGTCGACTTTCGCCAGGAAGTCCGCCTCCTGCACACCCGCCTCACGGATGGAGGTTGGGATGCCCAACTCGGTTTTCAGCTCGTCCAGCCAGGCCAGCAGTTTCTCAATCTTCTGCGCGGTGCGGTCGCCCGGTGCGCTCAGGCCGAGGTGGTCGGCGATTTCAGCGTAGCGGCGGCGCGCCTGCGGGCGGTCGTACTGGCTGAAGGCCGTTTGCTTGGTCGGGTTGTCGTTCGCGTTGTAGCGAATGACGTTGGAAATCAGCATCGCGTTGGCCAGGCCGTGCGGAATGTGGAACTCCGAGCCCAGCTTGTGCGCCATGGAGTGACAAACCCCGAGGAAGGCGTTGGCGAAAGCGATACCGGCGATGGTGGCGGCGTTGTGCACGCGTTCACGGGCAACCGGGTTTTTCGCGCCTTCTTTATAGCTGGCCGGCAGATACTCTTTCAACAGTTTCAGCGCCTGCAGCGCCTGGCCGTCGGAGTATTCGTTCGCCAGCACCGACACGTAGGCTTCCAGCGCGTGGGTTACCGCATCCAGACCGCCGAAGGCGCACAGGGATTTTGGCATGTTCATCACCAGGTTGGCGTCGACAATCGCCATGTCCGGGGTCAGCGCATAGTCGGCCAGCGGGTATTTCTGTCCGGTGGTGTCGTCGGTCACGACGGCGAATGGCGTGACTTCCGAACCGGTGCCTGAGGTGGTGGTGATGGCGATCATCTTCGCTTTCACGCCCATTTTCGGGAACTTGTAGATACGCTTGCGGATGTCCATGAAGCGCAGCGCCAGATCCTCGAAGTGGGTTTCAGGATGTTCGTACAGCACCCACATGATTTTCGCGGCGTCCATCGGCGAACCGCCGCCCAGCGCGATGATGACGTCCGGTTTGAAGGAGTTCATCTGCTCGGCGCCTTTGCGCACGATGCTCAGCGTCGGATCGGCTTCCACTTCAAAGAACACTTCAGTTTCGATACCGTGAGACTTCAGAACCTTGGTGATCTGGTCGGCATAGCCGTTGTTGAACAGGAAACGGTCGGTCACGATGAAGGCGCGTTTCGCCCCGTCGGTCGCCACTTCTTCCAGCGCGATAGGCAGTGAGCCACGGCGGAAGTAGATCGATTTCGGAAGTTTATGCCACAACATGTTTTCTGCTCGCTTCGCTACAGTTTTCTTGTTGATCAGGTGTTTAGGTCCGACGTTTTCAGAGATGGAGTTACCACCCCAGGAACCGCAACCCAGCGTCAGCGAAGGCGCAAGTTTGAAGTTGTACAGGTCGCCGATACCGCCCTGAGAAGCCGGGGTGTTGATCAGAATGCGAGCCGTTTTCATTTTATCGCCGAAGTAGGCGATGCGAGCCGTTTGGTTATCCTGGTCGGTGTACAGGCAGGACGTGTGGCCGATACCGCCCATGGCGACCAGTTTTTCGGCTTTGGCGACGGCGTCTTCGAAGTCTTTGGCACGGTACATCGCCAGGGTAGGCGACAGTTTTTCATGTGCGAAAGGTTCAGACTCGTCGACCAGCTTCACTTCACCGATCAGCACTTTGGTGTTGGCCGGCACTTTGATGCCTGCCATTTCGGCGATTTTCGGTGCGGATTGCCCGACGATGGCCGCGTTCAGGCCGCCGTTTTTCAGGATGATGTCCTGCACCGCTTTCAGTTCTTTACCCTGCAGCAGATAGCCGCCGTGGGAAGCGAAGCGCTCGCGTACCGCATCATAGATAGCGTCAACGACGATGACCGACTGTTCGGAAGCGCAGATAACGCCGCTGTCGAAGGTTTTGGACATCAGGATAGAGGCGACCACGCGTTTGATATCTGCGGTTTCGTCTACCACGACCGGCGTATTGCCGGCGCCGACGCCGATTGCCGGTTTGCCGGAACTGTAGGCGGCTTTCACCATGCCCGGGCCACCGGTGGCGAGGATCAGGTTGATGTCAGGGTGGTGCATCAGCTGGTTGGACAGCTCGACGGTAGGTTGGTCGATCCAACCGATGATGTCTTTCGGCGCACCGGCGGCGATAGCGGCTTGCAGCACGATATCGGCGGCTTTGTTGGTGGCATTCTTCGCACGCGGGTGCGGCGAGAAGATGATGCCATTGCGGGTTTTCAGGCTGATCAGCGCTTTGAAGATCGCGGTAGAAGTTGGGTTGGTGGTAGGCACGATACCGCAAATCAGGCCGATAGGTTCGGCGATGGTGATGGTACCGAAAGTGTCATCTTCAGACAGGATGCCACAGGTTTTTTCATCTTTATAGGCGTTGTAGATGTACTCGGAAGCGAAGTGGTTTTTGATCACTTTGTCTTCGACGATACCCATTCCGGATTCTTCCACGGCCATTTTGGCCAATGGGATACGGGCATCAGCAGCGGCGAGGGCGGCAGCGCGGAAGATTTTATCCACTTGCTCTTGAGTGAAGTTGGCATATTCGCGCTGGGCTTTTTTGACACGTGCGACAAGCTCGTTCAGTTCAGCGACATTCGTTACAGCCATAATGCTCTCCTGATAATGTTAAACTCTTTCAGTAAATAAGCCGTGCGAGCCACTAGTATAGTCGTAACGGGGATAAGCGGTGATGAGAATACCGGGGTCTTCCCGCGTTATTTCTTCGCATGCTGCTGATTTGCTTAAAGAGCTTCACCCTACGCCAACCGGAGGGGCAGGCAGTGAGGAGAACGGAACCGGCGATGCTGCTGCCGACTTTGTTCTACTCCCTGACTACGACTAAGAGCTTACCCACTGTTGGGTAGTTGATTTGTGATCTAAATCATGAAAACTGCAAGCTGACACCTTTCAGCTTGCTGGTGTTGGGAATTATTCTCGATAACTGTGAGCGGTGACTCTTTTTTCAACATAAAAAATCAAAAGGCCATACATCACTTTAACAAAGGGCATTTGTTTTGTTGCATAACCTGCTGGTAGTCAAAAATGCTGCTCTGGCCGGATGGATTACCCGCGGCAATTCCATTACATTAGCGCGCATAGGCAGCACACCTTTTTATAGTACTTAATGCGGAGCCATCTGTGGGCCAATCTCTGTTGGATCTTTCCGGCTTTATCAAGTTCTTTGTCGGTCTGTTTGCGCTGGTCAACCCGGTGGGCATCTTGCCGGTGTTTATCAGTATGACCAGTTATCAGGCGGAAGCGGGGCGCAACAAAACCAACCTGACCGCCAACCTGTCGGTCGCCATCATTCTGTGGACCTCGCTGTTCCTGGGCGAAGGGATCCTGCGGATGTTCGGCATCTCTATCGATTCGTTCCGCATCGCCGGCGGTATTCTGGTGGTGACCATCGCCATGTCGATGATCAGCGGCAAGCTGGGGGAAGACAAACAGAACAAACAGGAGAAGTCGGAGAGCGCGATCCGCGAAAGCATCGGCGTGGTGCCGTTAGCGCTGCCGCTGATGGCGGGGCCGGGGGCGATCAGTTCTACCATCGTCTGGAGTTCACGTTATCACAACTGGCAAAGCCTGCTCGGTTTTACGGTGGCGATCGCCTTGTTCGCCTTTTGCTGCTGGCTGTTGTTCCGCGCCGCGCCGCTGTTGGTGCGTTTGCTTGGGCAGACCGGCATCAACGTGATCACCCGAATCATGGGCCTGTTGCTGATGGCGCTCGGGATCGAGTTTATCGTTACGGGCATTAAGGCGATATTCCCCGGCCTGTTGTAATACCCTTTGTTTAGCCGCGCACCTTTCGCGTTGGCGCGGCTAAAATTAATTTTAAAATTTAAATTATTTATTGGTTCGCATTATTATAGTGCAGAGGATGAATAAAATTTATTCGGTTGCACCCTTATGTTGCATAAATCTCATGTTGCTGTGCAAAAAAAACGCTAAGCGTTATTTCAGACACTTTTCTTCCCCCATTTCCGCGCGTTTTGTCCCCGTTCAACGGTAAAGCTGTTGTTAAATTAATCACATCATTCTGTGGGGCTTGTCTCACTTTCATCCAGGTGTTATTAGTGATTAACCGACCATAGGCAGGTGTTTGTTCTTTGAATGGCTGGATTGTTAACTGAATGTTTCTTTGTGCGGCGGTGAGATGACGCTGACGGTTTCAAACGAAATGATTTTGTTTTTTTTATCTTTAAAATCAAAGTGATGATTTTGTTTTTTCGGTGCCCCGCTCTCGGGGAGCGGATCGGGCTTCGTGCGATAAAAGAGAATTGCTTAACATTTTCGTAAAATTTATTGGCTATGGAATTTGGCTTCTGCTAATTTCCGAGCAACTTTCCCGTGGTCAATTAACTGAAATGCGCCATAAAAACGGGAATGATTTTTGCTGGTATCCGTTTATTTAGAATTCTTATAAACACTTCACAAACTTCGATAAGCGATGCTTGTCGGTGAAAAGGAGCCTCGATTATGCAGCAAACCCTGAAGCGTACTTCTTTGACCTTGTTGATTAGCGGCGCGCTGAGCGTCGGCGCCATAAATAACAGTTTGGCGGCGGAAGTGCCGGCCGGCGTTCAGTTGGCGCAGCAACAGAATATTGTGATCAACAACGGCAGCGAAGTGGCTTCATTGGATCCGCATAAGGTCGAGGGGGTACCGGAAAGCAATATCATTCTTAATCTACTTGAAGGGCTGGTGAGCACCGACGCCAACGGGCATGTGGTGCCGGCGGCGGCGGCGAGCTGGGAAAACCAGAATTATCAGCAATGGACCTTCCACCTGCGCCCCGGCGCGGTGTGGAGCGACGGCACTCCGGTGACCGCGCAGGACTTCGTCTACAGCTGGCAGCGCCTGGCCGATCCGAAAATCGCCTCGCCTTACGCCAGCTATCTGCAATACACCAAAGTCGACAATATCGACGACATCCTGACCGGCAAGAAGCCTCCGCAGACCCTCGGCGTCAAGGCGTTGGATGACCAGACGCTGCAGGTGACGCTGAGCGAACCGGTGCCGTATTTCATCAGCATGCTGAGCCACACGTCGCTCAAACCGGTCAAACGGGCGGTGGTGGAGAAATTCGGCGATAAATGGACGCTACCCGCCAACTACGTCGGCAACGGCGCTTACCGCCTGAAAGAGTGGGTGGTGAACGAGCGCATCGTGCTGGAGCGCAGCCCGAGCTACTGGAACAACAAGCAGACGGTGATCAATCAGGCGACCTTCCTGCCGATTACTTCGGAAGTCAGCGACGTCAACCGCTTCCGCAGCGGCGAGATCGACATCACCAACAGCGCGATCCCGCCGTACCTGTACGTCAAGATGAAGCGCGAAATGCCCGAACAGCTGCACGTTAACCCTTATCTGTGCACCTTCTATTACGAGCTCAATAACAAGCGGGCGCCGTTTACCGATCCACGCGTGCGTACGGCGGTGAAGATGACGCTGGATCGCGACATCATCGCCAACAAGATCATGGGCCAGGGACAGATCCCGGCCTACAGTTTCACGCCGACCTTTACGGAGGGCGCGAACTTTACGCAGCCCGCATGGGCCGGCTGGAGCCAGGAACAGCGCAACGCCGAAGCCAGGAAGCTGCTGGCGGAGGCGGGCTACAGCGATGCCAAACCGCTGAAGTTCTCGTTGCTCTACAACACCTCCGATCAAAACAAACAGCAGGCGATCGCCGCCGCATCGATGTGGAAGAAGAACCTCGGTGCGGAGGTCACGCTGCGCAATCAGGAGTGGAAGACTTCATTGGAGAGCCGCCATCAGGGGCAATACGATGTGGCGCGCGCCACCTGGTGCGGCGATTACAACGAACCCAGTGCGTTCCTGAACCTGGTGCTGTCCAACAGCAGTATCAATACCGTGTTCTATAAGAGCCCGGCGTTCGACGCCATCATGGCCGCTACGCTGAAGGCGCCGGATGAGGCCGCGCGCGCCGCGCTCTATCAGCAGGCGGAAGCTCAGCTGGACAAAGACTCCGCGTTGGTCCCGGTTTATTACCGCGTCAGCGCACGGTTGATCAAGCCGACGGTAGGCGGGTTCACCGGCAAAGACCCGCTGGACTATACCGACGTTAAAAATCTGTACATTATCAAGCAGTAAAGGGGTATTCCTTGCGCTAACTCGCGGAGGAATATAGGGAAGGCCGGCCGCCGCATTCGTTCCGCGGCGGCGGGAAAACAGAGTCCGCTTACGGGCAACGCAGGTTCCACGAAGAGCCTGTGATAATAAAAACTGGAGTCGATAAGTATGACCAACATCACGAAGAAAACGCTCATTGCCGCCGGCGTCATCGCCGCGCTGGGCATCACAGCAACCACCTCCGCCTTTGCCGCCGACGTTCCTGCCGGCGTGCAACTGGCCGACAAGCAAGAAATTGTCAAAAATAACGGTTCCGAAGTGCAGTCGCTTGACCCGCATAAAATCGAGGGCGTGCCGGAAAACAACGTCACCCGCGATCTGATGGAAGGCTTGGCGAACAACAGCCCGGACGGTTCCATCGTGCCGGGCGTCGCGGAAAGCTGGGATAACAAAGATTTCAAAGTCTGGACCTTCCACCTGCGTAAAGACGCCAAATGGTCCAACGGCAAGCCGGTGACGGCGCAAGATTTCGTCTACAGCTGGCAGCGCGTAGTGGATCCGAAAACTGCATCGCCTTACGCCAGCTACCTGCAGTACGCCCATGTGGAAAACGTCGATGACATCATCGCCGGTAAAAAAGACAAGTCGACGCTGGGCGTGAAGGCCATCGACGACCACACCTTCCAGGTGACCCTGAGCGAGCCGGTGCCTTACCTGGTTGAAATGACCCCACACTACGCCATGAAGCCGGTTTACAAAGACGCGGTGGAGAAGTTTGGCGAGAAGTGGACGCTGCCAGCCAACTACGTCAGCAACGGCGCTTACAAACTGAAAGACTGGATTGTCAACGAACGCATCGTACTGGAACGCAACCCGGAATATTGGGATAACGCCAAAACCATCATCAATAAAGTGACGTTCCTGCCTATTTCGTCGGAAGTGACCGACGTTAACCGCTACCGCACCGGCGAAATCGACATGACCTACAACAACATGCCGATCGAACTGTTCCAGAAGCTGAAGAAAGAGATCCCGAAAGAGGTGCATGTCGATCCTTACCTGTGCACCTACTACTACGAAATCAACAACCAGAAGGCGCCGTTCACCGATGCGCGCGTGCGTGAAGCGCTGAAGCTGGGCATGGACCGCGACATCATCGTCAACAAGGTGAAAAACCAGGGCGATCTGCCGGCCTACAGCTTTACGCCGCCATACACCGACGGCGCCAAGCTGACCGCGCCGGAGTGGTTCGGCTGGACGCAGGAAAAACGCAACGAAGTGGCGAAGAAACTGCTGGCGGAAGCCGGCTACGGCCCGGGTAAACCGTTGACCTTCTCCCTGCTGTACAACACCTCCGATCTGCACAAGAAGCTGGCGATCGCCGCCGCCTCCATCTGGAAGAAAAATCTGGGCGTGGACGTGAAGCTGGTGAACCAGGAGTGGAAAACCTTCCTGGATACCCGTCATCAGGGGACCTATGACGTGGCGCGCGCCGGCTGGTGCGCCGACTATAACGAGCCGAGCTCGTTCCTGAACATGATGCTGTCCGACAGCAGCAGTAACACCCCGCACTATAAGAGCGCCGAGTTCGACAAGCTGATGGCCAACGTGTTGACCGCGAAGAGCAAAGACGAGCGCGCCGATCTGTATCAGAAAGCGGAAGTTCAGCTGGATAAAGATTCCGCCATCGTTCCGCTGTATTACTATGTGAACGCCCGTTTGGTGAAACCTTACGTCGGTGGCTACACCGGCAAAGACCCGCTTGATAACGTGTACGACAAAAACCTGTACATCATCAAGCATTGATACGGTAAGAGCCGGCGGCGCAGGCCGCCGGCCCATGTTGAGAATAATAAGCCGTCATCAGGCTGTCGCACAGGGTTAGGGCAATGCTTAAATTTATACTTCGTCGCTTATTGGAAGCGATCCCGACACTATTTATCCTTATCACCATCTCATTCTTCATGATGCGCCTGGCGCCCGGCAGTCCATTTACCGGGGAACGCGCATTGCCGCCGGAAGTTATGGCGAATATCGAAGCCAAATACCATTTGAACGACCCGATCTGGAAACAGTACGGTCATTATCTGGCGCAGCTTGCGCAGGGAGACTTCGGCCCGTCCTTTAAATACAAGGACTATTCGGTCAACGATCTGGTCGCCAGCTCTTTCCCGGTTTCCGCCAAACTCGGCCTGGCCGCGTTTCTGCTGGCGGTGGTGCTGGGCGTGAGCGCCGGCGTGATCGCCGCGTTGAATCAGAACACCAAATGGGACTACACGGTGATGGGGTTCGCCATGACCGGGGTGGTGATACCCAGTTTCGTGGTGGCGCCGCTGTTGGTGCTGATCTTCGCCATCACGTTGAAATGGCTGCCGGGCGGCGGCTGGAACGGCGGCGCGCCTAAGTTCATCATCTTGCCGATGGTGGCGCTGTCTCTGGCCTATATCGCCAGCATCGCCCGTATCACGCGCGGCTCGATGATTGAAGTGCTGCACTCCAACTTCATTCGCACCGCGCGCGCTAAAGGCTTGCCGATGCGCCGCATCATTTTCCGCCACGCGCTGAAGCCGGCGCTGTTGCCGGTGCTGTCCTATATGGGCCCGGCGTTCGTCGGGATCATCACCGGTTCGATGGTGATCGAAACCATCTACGGCCTGCCGGGGATCGGCCAGCTGTTCGTTAACGGCGCGCTGAACCGCGACTACTCCCTGGTGTTGAGCCTGACCATTCTGGTGGGCGCTCTGACCATTCTGTTCAACGCGATCGTCGATGTGCTGTATGCGGTCATCGATCCGAAAATCCGTTATTAATCTGGAGCACGCGAATGATGTTGACTAAAAAGAACAGCGAAGCTCTGGAACACTTCAGCGAGAAGCTGGAAGTGGAAGGACGCAGCCTGTGGCAAGACGCGCGCCGGCGCTTTATGCATAACCGTGCGGCGGTCAGCAGCCTGTTCATCCTGGTGTTGATCACGCTGTTTGTGGTGCTGGCGCCGATGCTGTCGCAATTTGCCTACGACGATACCGATTGGGCGATGATGTCCGCCGCGCCAAGCCTGGAATCGGGGCACTATTTCGGCACCGATTCCTCCGGGCGCGACCTGCTGGTGCGCGTGGCGATTGGCGGGCGTATCTCGCTGATGGTCGGCGTGGCGGCGGCGCTGGTGGCGGTGATCGTCGGCACCCTGTACGGCGCGATGTCCGGTTATCTGGGCGGCAAGATCGACTCGGTGATGATGCGTCTGCTGGAGATCCTCAACTCCTTCCCGTTCATGTTCTTCGTGATCCTGCTGGTGACCTTCTTCGGCCAGAATATCCTGTTGATCTTCGTGGCGATCGGTATGGTGTCGTGGCTGGATATGGCGCGTATCGTGCGCGGCCAAACGCTCGGTCTCAAGCGTAAGGAGTTCATCGAAGCGGCGCTGGTGTGCGGCGTCTCCACGCGCAACATCGTGCTGCGGCATATCGTGCCTAACGTGCTCGGCGTGGTAGTGGTGTACGCGTCGCTGCTGGTGCCGAGCATGATCCTGTTCGAGTCCTTCCTCAGCTTCCTGGGGTTGGGCACGCAGGAGCCGCTGAGCAGCTGGGGCGCATTGCTCAGCGACGGCGCTAACTCAATGGAAGTTTCACCGTGGTTGCTGCTGTTCCCGGCGGGTTTCCTGGTAGTCACTCTGTTCTGTTTCAACTTTATCGGCGATGGCCTGCGTGACGCCCTCGACCCGAAAGATCGTTAAGGAGTGCAACCATGAGCACCATTGAACATCCTCAACTGCAAACCGGCGCCGGCGTCAAAACGTCGCCGCTGCTGGACGTGAAAGACCTGCGCGTCACGTTTTCCACGCCGGACGGCGACGTGACGGCGGTAAACGATCTGAACTTCGATCTGCGCGCCGGCGAAACGCTGGGCATCGTCGGTGAATCCGGCTCAGGCAAATCGCAGACCGCGTTCGCCCTGATGGGGCTACTGGCGAGCAATGGCCGCATCGGCGGCTCGGCCAAATTCAACGGCCGCGAGATCCTCAACCTGCCGGAAAATCAGCTTAACAAGCTGCGGGCCGAGGAGATCTCGATGATCTTCCAGGACCCGATGACCTCGCTCAACCCTTATATGCGCGTTGGCGAACAGCTGATGGAAGTGCTGATGCTGCATAAGAAGCTGAGCAAAAGCGAAGCCTTCGAAGAGTCGGTCCGCATGCTCGACGCGGTGAAAATGCCGGAGGCGCGCAAGCGCATGCGCATGTACCCGCACGAGTTTTCCGGCGGTATGCGCCAGCGCGTGATGATCGCCATGGCGTTGCTGTGCCGGCCGAAGCTGCTGATCGCCGACGAGCCGACCACCGCGCTGGACGTGACCGTCCAGGCGCAGATCATGACGCTGCTCAACGAGCTGAAGCGCGAGTTCAACACCGCCATCATCATGATCACCCACGACCTGGGCGTGGTGGCTGGCATCTGCAACAAGGTGCTGGTGATGTACGCCGGCCGCACCATGGAATACGGCAGCGCGCGCGAGGTGTTCTACCAGCCGAGCCATCCGTACTCCATTGGTCTGTTGAATGCGGTGCCGCGTCTCGACGCCGAAGGCGAAGCGTTGTTGACCATTCCCGGCAACCCGCCGAACCTACTGCGGTTGCCGAAAGGCTGCCCGTTCCAGCCGCGCTGCCCGTACGCCATGGAACAGTGCGCGAGCGCTCCGCCGTTGGAGCAATTTGGGGAAGGGCGCCTGCGCGCCTGCTTTAAACCGGTGGAGGCGTTAGTATGACAGCGGTAACCGACAAGAAAGTGCTGCTCGAAGTCGCCGATCTGAAAGTGCACTTCGACATTCATGACGACAAACAGTGGTTCTGGCAGCCGCCGAAAACCCTGAAGGCGGTCGATGGCGTCACGCTGCGGCTGTTCGAGGGGGAAACTCTGGGCGTGGTTGGCGAATCCGGCTGCGGCAAATCCACCTTCGCGCGCGCCATCATCGGCCTGGTGAAGGCCACCAGCGGGCGCGTCGCCTGGCTGGGCAAAGATCTGCTGGGCATGAGCGACGCCGACTGGCGTAAAACCCGCAGCGATATCCAGATGATCTTCCAGGATCCGCTGGCTTCGCTCAACCCGCGCATGACCATCGGCGAGATCATCGCCGAGCCGCTGCGCACCTACTACCCGAAAATGCCGCGTCAGGAAGTGAAGGACAAGGTCAAGGCGATGATGCTGAAGGTCGGCCTGTTGCCTAACCTGATCAACCGCTACCCGCACGAGTTCTCCGGCGGTCAGTGCCAGCGTATCGGCATCGCGCGCGCGCTGATCCTCGAACCGAAGCTGGTGATCTGCGACGAGCCGGTCTCCGCGTTGGACGTGTCGATTCAGGCGCAGGTGGTGAACCTGTTGCAGCAGCTGCAGCGCGAGATGGGGTTGTCATTGATCTTTATCGCCCACGATTTGGCGGTGGTGAAGCACATTTCCGATCGCGTGCTGGTGATGTACCTGGGCCATGCGGTGGAGCTGGGCACCTATGATGAGGTGTACCACAACCCGCAGCACCCTTACACCAAAGCGCTGATGTCGGCGGTGCCGATCCCGGATCCGGACAAGGAGAAGGAAAAACAGATCCAGCTGTTGGAAGGGGAGCTGCCTTCGCCGATCAACCCGCCGACCGGCTGCGTGTTCCGCACCCGCTGCCCGATCGCCGGGCCGGAGTGCGCCAAGACGCGTCCGCTGCTGGAGGGCAGCTTCCGCCACGCGGTATCCTGCCTGAAGGTCGATCCGCTGTAATGCGCCGCTAGCCGGCAACAAAAAGCCCTGCTGAATAAGCGGGGCTTTTTTATCCGATGCGCTGGCGGCGAATCACTCTTTCCACAGAATGTGGCACAGCTTGTGGTCTTTCTCGCGGCAGATCAGCACGCGGGCGAACACGTCGTTGATTGGCTCGCCGTCGCTGTCCGCCAGACCGATCACCACTTCGGCGAAGAAGTCTGGGTTCAGATCGTAGTCCACGTGCTCGCTCCAGTCTTCGGAGGGATCGTACAGTTCTGCGCCGCCGCGCTCTTCAAACTGCAGATTGAACAGCAGAATATCCGCCGGATCCAGATTGTCGCCGGCCAATTCGAGAAAGATGTCGTAGGCCTGTTCCAGCGTTTCGTCTTCGGTAAGGCGGTTATTCAAATCCATAAAAAAATCCTGATAACAAATGATTTGGCGCTATTAAAGCACGCTCGTTGCGGCTTTTACAGCAGCGGGCTGAAAAAGTAGAACAGGCGCTCAACCAGGCGATGCCAGAACGGCCGCTTCAGCCACTCTTTGGCGTTCAGCAACTGGGAACGGGCGATGTAATCTTCCTGCACGCAGGCCAGATCGCTGCCGAAGCCGTCGTCGTCGATCACCAGGGTGATTTCGAAATTCAGCCACAGGCTGCGCATATCCAGATTGACGGTGCCGACCAGGCTAAGCTGGCCGTCAACCAGCACGCTCTTGGTGTGCAGCAGACCGCCTTCGAACTGATAAATTTTCACTCCGGCTTCCAGCAGCTCGGAGAAGAACGCGCGGCTGGCCCAGCGCACCATCATCGAATCGTTGTCGCGCGGCACGATGATGCTGACCTCGACGCCGCGCAGAGCGGCGGTGCAGATGGCGTGCAGCAGATCGTCGCTCGGCACGAAGTACGGCGTGGTCATGATCAGCTGCTCGCGCGCGGAATAAACCGCGGTCAGCAGCGCCTGGTGGATCATTTCCTCGGGGAAGCCGGGGCCGGAGGCGATCACCTGAATGGTGTGGCCGCTTTCCTGCTCGAACGGCATGATGTTGACGTCCGGCGGCGGCGGCAGAATGCGCTTGCCGGTTTCAATTTCCCAGTCGCAGGCATAGACGATGCCCATGGTGGTGGCCACCGGGCCTTCCATGCGCGCCATCAGATCGATCCATTGGCCGACGCCCGCATCCTGTTTGAAGTAGCGCGGATCGACCATGTTCATGCTGCCGGTATAGGCGATATAGTTGTCGATCAGCACCACTTTGCGGTGCTGACGCAGATCCATGCGGCGCAGGAACACGCGCAAGAGGTTGACCTTCAACGCTTCGACCACTTCGATGCCGGCGTTGCGCATCATCGCCGGGTAGGGGCTGCGGAAAAATTGCAGGCTGCCGGCGGAGTCCAGCATCAGGCGGCAGTGTACGCCGCGCCGGGCGGCGGCCATCAGCGATTCGGCCACCTGATCGACCAGGCCGCCGGGCTGCCAGATATAGAACACCATTTCGATGTTGTGGCGCGCCAGCTCGATGTCGCGGATCAGCGCTTTCAGCGTGTCGTCGGTGGTGGTGAGCAGCTGCAGCTGGTTGCCCTTGACGCCGTCGATGCCCTGGCGGCGGTTGCACAGCTGGAACAGCGGTTCGGCGACTTTACTGTATTCGGTGGCGAAGATGCGACGGCTCTCTTTCAGTTCCTTCAGCCAGCGCGCGGTCGACGGCCACATGGCCTTGGCGCGCTCGGCCCGGCGCTTGCCCAGATGCAGCTCGCCGAACGATAAATAGGCCACGATGCCGAACAGCGGCAGAATATAGATAACCAGCAGCCAGGCCATGGCAGAGGGAACCGCACGGCGTTTCATCAAAATGCGCATCGTCACGCCGGCGATCAGCAGCCAGTAGCCGAACACCATGAGCCAACTGATTACGGTATAAAATGTTGTCATAAAGGCGAAAAATCCCGTTCGCAAACCACCAATGATGAGTGTACGCACAGATCGGGCAAGGCGAAACCTTTTATCGGCGCTTATGTTACATAAATATGATGAAGTTAAGGCACTTGCCGAAATTGAAAGGGGGGTTTTTGCCGGTGCGACGTCCGGTATGTTGCCGATAACGGCGGCTTGGATCACGGGCGGAAAGGGCTATAATGCCCGCGGTTGGCATTAGACGAACGAGTGACGGAATTATGAGACGCAGTAGAAATGAAGTGGGCCGTTGGCGCATGTTGCGACAGAGCCAACGTCGCCGGCATCGCTGGCTGGAACGCCAGTCGTGCAGCAATCGCCATATTATCCGGGTGCGGCGCCGCCTGGACGATCAGCATCGGCGTGCGCTGCTGTTTGCGGTATCCTGCGAGTGGTAAAACGAAAACAGTCCCGAGAGGGACTGTTTTGTTATGGCGTCAGGGTTATTTGCCGAGGTAGGCGTTGAGCATCCAGACCTGTTTTTCCTGCTCTTTGATATAATCGCTCATCAATGACGCGGTGCCTTCGTCGCCGGCGTCTGCCGCTACCGTCAGCAGTTCACGCTGCTGCTGCAGCAAGATTGAATACCCTTCCAACAGGCCGCGCAGCGTGCCCTTATCATCGGTCACGTTGGTGTGTTCCTTGATGTCGGCGGTTTTCAGATAGTCGCTGAAAGCGTGACGCGGCTGCGAGCCCAGCGTCAGGATACGTTCCGCCAGCTCATCCACCTTGGTCAGCAGATCGTTGTAAGTTTCTTCGAATTTCGCGTGCAGCTCAAAGAACTGCGGGCCGGTAATATTCCAGTGATAGCCGCGCACGTTCATATACAGCACCTGATAATTCGCCAACAGCGCATTCAGCGCTTCGGCGAGTTTTGCCGATTGTTTACTGTCGAGGCCGATATGGGTTTTCGCTGCTTTCTTCGCCGTTGCCATAATAATCTTCTCCTGATTATTCGTTCCAAGGGTAGACAGAATCAATTTCCATAGCTGTTACAGTAACCGGATTTATCGCAGGGTTAAACACGATAACAGGCATCATTACCATCGCTTAAACCGATGACGATAAATCCGTCGAGCAAATTGCCGAATCAGTTTACGCAGGATCCGCCGGCGAAAAAAGCCGCTTTTATCGGTTACTTGCGCAGCGCCAGTTTTACCACGCCGGCGCCCAGCGCCATTAACAGCGCGGCGGCGATCAGCACCGTAATAAAGGCGCGATCGAAGGCCAAACGCGCCAGCTGCGTCAGCTGCTGCGCGCGATCGGCCGCCATTCCGGCGGCCAGCCGCAGGGCTTCGTCGATACTGTCGTAGGCCAAATCGCTGACCGGCAGCGCCGCCGGCAGCGCCAGGCTGTGACTGTAGACCGCCGTCATCAACCCACCGAGCAGCGTCACGCCCAGCACGCCACCCAGCTCGTAGGAGACGTCTTCGATAGAGGCCGCCATGCCGGATTTCTCCTCCGGCGCGTTCAGCATGATGGCGGTGGACGCGGCGGTGATCACGCCGCCGAGGCCAAAGCCCACCAACGCCAGGCTCACCAGCTGCGGTGCCATGCTGCTTTGATACCACAGGGCGAGGCCGGCGATGCCGAAGGCGGTCAGGACGAAACCGCCGAGGATGATGCTGCGCTCACCGTAGCGCGGCAACAGTAAACCGGCCATTGGCCCCGCCAGCGCCGAGGCCAGCGGGATCGGCAAGATGAACAGCGCTGCCTGCAGCGGGCTGAGGCCGAGCACCAGCTGCAAGCGTTGGCTGAGCACCAGCTCGACGCCGATCAGGGCCACCATCGACAGCAACGCCACGCCGATGCCGCCGGCGAACAGCCGGTTGCGGAACAGGGAGAAATCGATCATCGGGTGAGCGCTGCGCTGCTGACGACGCACAAACAGCACCAGGAACAGGATGCCGATCAGGGCCGCTGCGAGCAACGCGCTGAGGTCAGGCGCCGGCTTGCTCAGTTCCTTCAGCGCATAGATAGCGCCGACCAGACCGATCATGATCTGCACCGAGCCGACGATATCGGCGGGGCGCGGGTTATCGCCGCCGCAGCGGGGGATCAGTTTCCACGCCAGCGGCCAGACCAGCAACACCACCGGTACGTTGATCAGGAACACCGATCCCCACCAGAAATACTCCAGCAGCAGGCCGCCGACCACCGGGCCGATGGCCGCGCCGCCGGAGGCCACCGAGGCCCAGATGCCGATCGCCAGCGCGCGTTCGCGTTCGTCGGTAAAGACGTGACGCACGATGGACAGCGTGGCGGGCATCATCATTGCCGCGCCAACGGCGAGGAATACCCGCGCGGCGATCAGCCACTCGGCGGTGGGCGAGAAAGCGGCGCACAGCGACGCGACGGCAAACACCGGCAGCCCGGCGAGAAACAGCCGCTTATGGCCGATGCGATCGCTCAGCATGCCGGCGCCGGGCAGTAGCCCGGCGACCACCAGCGGGTAGGCGTTGACGATCCAGAGTTTTTGCGATGCGCTGGCGTCCAGCGCCTGGGTTAAGCGTGGCAGAGCGGTATAGAGCACCGTCATGTCGATAACAATCAGGAACAGGGCGCTGGCGACCATTGTCAGGATTAACCAGCGGTTCTTGGCGTACATAAGTCATAATCCAGTTAACGTGGGAGGCGCGAAGGCACCGCCATTGTGGTAACCCTCCGGCGATGCCGGGTGGTATACTGGCGATAATATATATCCATACGTTCGTATTGAAAAGAAGGGTTTCTTAATGGGACGTCAACGCAGCATCGATCGCGACAAAGTTTTGGACACCGCCGAAGAGATCGTCGCCACCCAGGGCGCCGCCGGCTTGACCATTGACGCCGTCGCCAAAGCGATGGGGATCTCCAAGGGCGGGGTGCAGTACTGTTTCGGCAGCAAAGACGCCCTGATTGATGCCATGTTCGATCGCTGGGGCAGTGCCTACGAGACGCTGTTCGCCGCTATCGCCGGTGACGATCCTTCGCCGCAGACCGGCGTGCGTGCGCATATGTTGGCGACGCAAAGCTCGGATCAGACCGCCAGCGCCAAGGCCGCCGGGCTAATGGCGACGCTGATTCAAACGCCGGAGCATCTGGCGAGCACGCGTGAATGGTATCGCAGCCGCATCGCCGGTTTGGATTTGACGACGGAAGAAGGCAAGCGCGCGCGCCTGGCGTTTCTCGCCACCGAAGGCGCCTTTATGCTGCGTTACTTTGGTTTGATGGATATCGACCAGGCGGAATGGGAAACGATGTT
Organism: Serratia sp. PL7; assembly: GCF_945957435.1. Taxonomy (NCBI): domain Bacteria; kingdom Pseudomonadati; phylum Pseudomonadota; class Gammaproteobacteria; order Enterobacterales; family Yersiniaceae; genus Serratia; species Serratia sp. PL7. Next base: position 936,409 of record NZ_CAMFLB010000001.1, read on the forward strand.
CACCGATATGCAGGCGTTGATTTTAACTGAGGGTGCCTATCGCACTGATAGCTAGTAAAGCCCGCAGTGAAAGGCGTATGTTTATCGCACAAGATATTCCCTCGAAGAACTTTTTAGCCAGCCACTCCGTGCTGGCTTTTTTTTTGCCTGCGGCAAGCTTCGGAGCAAAGGCCCCCTGCGTGCAGGGGGCTCCGGACATTACTTGCGCGCGTCCAACAGTTGCTGGGCATTCTCTGTGGTAACGACGGTCCACGGAATGTAGTAATGCTTCTGCGTGCCACCCTCCCATTTCAGATCCTTGGCGTACTGCTTCCAGATATCCGACTGTGGTTGATAGCTTTCACCTTTCACGGCGCGCAGCGCGACGTCAATGGAACCCTGCATCTGGCCTTTGGCATCTTGCAGAATAGAGACCATTTCACCGGCCTGCACCGCATGAATCGCGTCGGAGACGCCGTCAACGCCGGCAATCGCGAAGTCCTTCACATTCAGGCCGGCGCCTTTGATCGCTTCGATAGCGCCCAGCGCCATCTCGTCGTTTTGACCAATCACGCCGTTGATTTTACCCCGGTGCTTCTGCAGCCAGTTTTCCATCAGCGGCTGCGCTTCCGCGCGTGACCAGTTGGCCGTTTTGCGCTCAAGTACCGTGACCTGGCCGGCGCCGCACTCGGCAATCGCTTTATCGTTGCCCTTGCCGCGCTGGATCTCGCCGCTGCCGCCTTTCGGGCCTTCGATAATCACCACGTTCACCTTCTGGTTCTTGCAGTCGAGTTTGTCCAAGACGGCTTTGGCTTCCAGATACCCCCCCAACTCGTCATTAGACACCACTTCAGACGTCATCGCGTCCGTGTTCAGGCGCGCGTTGGTGACCACCACCGGGATTTTGGCTTCGTTGGCATTAGTGACGATATCGATATTGGCCTCAAAATCCATCGGGTTGACGATAATGGCATCGGCGCGCGTTTGGATAGCGGTGGCGGCCTGATCGTTTTGCACCGATGCATCATAACGCCCATCGTAGAAGGTCAGCACGGCTTCGCCGCTTTTCACCGCCGGGTGTTCCTTCCCGAACCTTTCCATCAATTGCACGAACTCGGCTTTGTTGCCGTACATCAATACCGCGATTTTTACCGGGGCGGCCTGAGCTGCCGACAGGCTACCGAGCATCATGGCAGAGGCAAACAACGCTATCTTGGTCTTATTCATGGTTTTCTCCTGGTAGAGTTGGGTCTGATGTTATTAATCGCGCTGTTGCTTACGCGATGGGTCGAGCAATACGGCAAGAACGATCAATGCGCCTTTGATAATTTGTTGGTAATACGATTGCACGCCGAGCAGATCGAGGCCGTTATTCATCACCCCGATAATCAGCACGCCGAAGAAGGTGCCGACCAGCGTACCGACACCGCCGGCCATGCTGGTGCCACCGATCACCACCGCCGCGATGGCGTCCAGCTCATACCCTGCGCCGGCGTTGGTCTGCGCCGAACCGGTGCGTGCGGTGAGGATCAGGCCGGCGATGCCGGCCAGTGCGCCGCACAGCGTATACACCAGTATTTTGATGCGGGTGACGTTAATCCCCGAGGTGCGCGCGCTTTTCGGGTTGCCGCCGACGGCGTAGATGTAACGCCCGAAGAGGGTTTTATTCAGCACCAGCCAGGCGAGGGCGAACAGCACGATGAAGATGATGACGGGCACCGGAACGCCGCCGACATAGCCATTGCCTAACCAGCGGAAATCGCTGTTCAATTGCGATACTGGATTGCCGTTGGTGGTCAACATGGTCAACCCGCGCGCCGCGGAGAGCATGCCCATGGTGACGATAAACGGCTGCAGCCGATAACGGGCTAACACGGTGCCGTTCACCAGGCCGCAAACGATGCCGATGCCCAGCGCCACAATCAGCGGCGCCATGACGGCGGTCGCGGTGTCGCCGATAGCCAATCCGCTGTTGTTGGTGGCGAAACGGGCGGCGACGATCCCGCTTAACGCCAGCACCGAGCCCACGGAGAGATCGACGCCGGCCGTAATGATGACGAAGGTCATGCCGATCGCCAGAATGCCGTTGATCGAGACCTGGCGCAGGACGATCAGGGTGTTTTCATTGCTGAGAAAATAATTGCTGCTCCAGGCCCCCTGAGCGACCTGATATTCGCCAATCAGCGCCACGATCAGGCACAGGGCGAAAAAGGCGATGATAATGCCGTATTTGTGCATACGGCGCTTATTGCGGGTGAAAAATGAAATTCCTGGTGATAAGGAGTGGGCGCTGCTCATTTTTTTTCTCTCTCTGTTAAACCGCAAGTTTCATCAGTGCTGCCTGGGTCGCATCGGCCGCCGAAAGCTCGCCGGCCAACTGCCCGTCACGAAACACCAATATGCGATCGCTCATGCCGATAATTTCCGAAAGCTCGGAGGAAACCATGATGATCCCTTTGTTTTGCAAGGCGAACTCCGACATAAATCGGTAGATCTCTTTCTTGGCGCCGACGTCGATGCCGCGCGTCGGCTCGTCGAGCAGCAAAACCTCCGGATCCAGCAGCGCCCAACGGCCCAGCACCACTTTTTGCTGGTTGCCGCCGCTCAGGTTACCCACGGGTTGTTCGCCATCGTGGGTTTTAACGTTGAAGCGCTGGATCATGTCGCGGGTTCGCGCCTGCTCCCGTTTCTCGCTGACAAACCCCATCCGGCTGATGCCGGCAAAAGAGGCGATATTGATGTTTTCACTGACGGAACGGCACAGCACTAGGCCGGTTTCCTTGCGATCTTCCGTCACGTAGGCAATACCGCTGTCGATGGCCTTGCGCGGAGAATGGCGGTTCAGCGTCTTGTCACCCAAGCGGATCGTGCCGCTGTCGGCATGCTGAATGCCGAAGATAAGATCGAGAAACTCGCTGCGGCCCGAGCCCACCAGGCCGTAGATGCCCAGGATCTCACCGTGCTTCAGTTGCAGGCTGATATCTTTTATCTTGCTGCGCCAACACAGGTTGTTGACCTCCAGCAAGACCTCTTCACCGGGCTGATTGAATTTGGCGAACTCGCTGTCGTACTCGCCGCCAATAATGTGTTCGATCAGCTGCTCACGGGTAATGTCAGCGATATAGCCTTCATGGATATAGGCGCCGTCGCGGAAAATGGTGTAGCTGTCCGCGATTTGGAATATCTCTGACAAACGGTGGGAGACGTATATAATGCCTTTACCTTTCGCCGCCAGCTGCTGAAGCGTCTGAAAGATTTTTTGCGCATCCTCCTCGCCAATCGCCGAGGTGGGTTCATCCATGATGATGATGTCGGCATTGGCATGCGACAGCGCTTTGGCGATCTCGACCAACTGCTGCTCGGCGACGCTCAGGTTGCGCATTTTCTCTCGGGCGTCGATCTTGAAATCGAGTTCCTTGAGCAAGCTGGTGGTGCGTTGATTGAGCGTCGCGAAGTCGACGAACCCCAGGCGCCTCGGCTCGCGGCCCAGCCAAATGTTTTCGGCCACCGTCAGATCCGGGATCGCGCTCAGCTCCTGCTGCACGATGGCGATGCCGGCGTTGAGGGCTTCCCGGGGATGATGAAATTCACAGCGTTGGCCATTGATAAAAATGTCGCCGCCATCGGGTTGAATAAAGCCCATCAGAATGCTGAGAAAGGTGGATTTACCCGCGCCGTTGCCGCCGCACAGGGCATGGATGGATCCACGCCGCAGGCAAAACTCCGCATTCTTGAGCGCCACGACCGGGCCAAAAGCTTTCCTGACGCCGCTGACCTCCAGCAGGTAGGCGGGCGCTTGCGTCTGGGGATCTCGCGTCACAGTTGCACCTCCGGATAGGTCTGCTGCAAGCGTTGCAGGTACCGTTGATAAAGCGTCTCGTATTGCGCCTGTCTGCCAGCATGTGGCCGTGTGCGCGTGGCCTCATCCAGCGCAACGAAACGCTGGCACAGTTCGGCCAGCAACGCGCCGGCGTTCCGCTGCGGATCGTCGGCCAACGTCGTCGCCCACATCGCCTGAATGGCGCCGCCCAGCGCGGCGGTCTCTTTGGCTTTCAGACAGACTACCGGGCACCCCATCACGTCCGCGACGATTTGTCGCCAGGCGGCGCTGCGGGCGCCGCCGCCGGTGAGGCGGATCTCGCGCGCTTCAATGCCCTGACGGCGAAACAGCTCGATGCCATAGCGCAACCCATACGTAGCGCTTTCGACTACCGCCAGGCAGAGATTGGCACGGGTAAAATTGTCGCTATCGAGGTTATGCAGACTGGCGCGCGCGTGGGGCAACGGCGGAACACGTTCGCCATTGAAGAACGGCAGCATCTCGACACCGCCTGCACCGGGCGCGGCCTGCGTCAACAAAGCGTTAAAGCCGGCAAGGTCTTCGTCCAGCAGCGTTTGTACCGCAGTGGTGGCCGAGGTGACATTCATGGTGCAAATCAATGGCAGCCACCCGTTGGTGCTGGAGCAGAAGCCGGCAATCATGTCCGACTCCGCCGCGACGGGGGCGGCAGACCAGGCGAATAGCGTGCCGGAGGTGCCCAGACTCAGGGTAAGGGTGCCGGCCTCGATGTTGCCGGAACCGATGGCCGCCATCATGTTGTCGCCGCCGCCGGTCGATACCCGAACTGCCGGGCCGAGGCCGAGTTTTTCCGCGGCGGCGGGGCGCACCGTGCCGATGCAGCATTCCGCGCTTTTGAGCGGCGGCAGGGCTTGCCACAGGCGGCCGCTGTCGTCGATGAGATCGACCGCGGTTTTGCTCCAGCGACGGGTGCGTACATCGAACAACCCGGTGCCGGAAGCGTCGCCATATTCCGCTACGCGCTCCCCGGTCAGCCAGAAGTTCAAATAATCATGAGGCAACAACACGGTGTGCAGTTTTGCCCAGAGCGCCGGATGGTGTGTTTTGAACCAAAGGATTTTTGACGCGGTATAACCGGTGGCGATCCGCAGGCCGAGTGTTTCCAGCGAGCCGTTGGCTCCGCCGAGCTGTTGCAGGAGCCGTTCGTTTTCCTCTGCGGTTTCGGTATCGCACCACAGCTTGACGCTGTGCAGCACGTTGCCGTCTGCGTCCAGTGGCACAAACCCATGTTGTTGGCCCGAGACCCCCAGAGCATGAATCTCCCGTGCATCAACGCCGGCGTTAGTCACGGCTTGGCGAAAAGCGATGACTAACGCCTCAATCCACCAGTCGGCCTCTTGTTCGCGCCGGCCATTGGCTTGGCTGATGAGACGGTGAGGGGCGTTGCCCTCACCGAGGATCACGCCCTGTGTGCTGTCGACAATCACGACTTTCGTGCCTTGCGTACCGCAGTCTATGCCAGCATAGAGCGCCATAGGATCACTCCATTTCCAGCATGATTTTGATGTCCGAGGCATGTCCTGCCGCCGCGCGCTCGAAAGCGGCTACGCTGTCGGAAAACTTGTAGGTTTGGCTTATCAACGGTTGGACGCGCAATTTGCCGCTGCTCAACAGCCGCAGCGTGCGCGGGTACATGTTGGCGTAGCGGAAAATGGTCTTGAAGGTGATTTCCTTGGCCTGCGCGGCGACGATATCCATCGGCGCGGCATCGATCGGCATGCCGACCAGCACGGCGGTCGCCCCGGGCGCCGCATGCTCGGCCAGCGTAGCGATAGCCGGTTTGGCGCCGCTGCATTCAAACACGACATCGGCGCCATTGCCGCTGGTGAGCGCGGCCACTTTCCCCGCCAGGTCGCCGGTTTTGATATTGACGGCGTGCAGCCCCTCATAACTGGCCGCCACGGCGAGTTTTTCGTCAAACAGGTCGCAGATAATGACGTCCGAACAGCCGCCCGCCAGCGCCGCGAGGGCGGTGACCACGCCGATCGGCCCGGCGCCGATCACCAGTGCGATATCGCCGGGTTTGATCCCGGCTTTGGTGGCCGCTTGCATGCCGATGGCTAAGGGTTCCACCATGGCGCCCTCAGCGAAACTGACGTTGTCCGGCAATCTGAACGTGAAGGCGGCGGGGTGGATGACGGTTTCGCGCAGGCAGCCGTGCACCGGTGGCGTCGCCCAGAAGCGAACGGCGGGATCCAGATTGTAAATCCCGGCGCGCGTCTGCGCCGAGTTGAGGTCGGGAATGCCGGGCTCCATGCAAACGCGATCGCCGACGCTGAGGTGAGTGACGTTTTTACCGGTCGCGAGCACCACGCCGGCGGCTTCATGGCCGAGCACCATCGGGGCGTTAACCACGAACGGGCCAATGCGGCCATGTTGGTAATAGTGCACATCGCTGCCGCAGATGCCCACGGAATGAATTTTTATCTGCACATCATCGGGCCCCAGCGTTTCGGCAAGCTGGACGTCCTCGATAGCGATTTCCCCCGCTTTGGCCAACACTAATGCTTTCATATTGCCTCCTGGTGAATCATTTTTATGGTAACGGTATCATTTCAATGCGGCGATAGTGGGCTAAAGCGGGGGGTTAAACTGTGATCGATGTTGGAATTACTCGACGGGAGTTAATTTTGCTGGTGGGTTGTTATTCAATATAGGGATGAAGATCACAAAATCGGCGATGCAATGACGGTTTTAATATCAGCATGCTGATATCGATACCGTTACTTTGCAGGGGAAATGATGAACAAACAACAACGTGCCATAGCCGCTACGCTGGAATACTTGCGTGAGGCGGACATTGTTTTGACTGAGGAAGAACAGCAACGTATTGAAATTGCGACGTTTGGCTTGGCTGACTATCCCGTCTCAGGGCTGCAACTGCTGACCTATGTCAACTCACCTCGGTATTGCGCGAAAGAGCTGGTGCTGTTTCCTGGTCAGACTTGCCCGGAACATTTACATCCTCCCTTTGCCGGCACACCCGGCAAGCAAGAGACGTTCCGTTGCCGTTGGGGAGAGGTGTTTTTGTTTGTCGATGATGAAAACCTGACGCTTAATGATGCCGGCGGCGAACCGGTATGTCGGGTGCCAGAGGGCGCAGAACCTTGGTACACCTGCAATCGCTATATTCTCTTGCGGCCTGGCGAACAATACACCATCGCACCCAATACCCGGCACTGGTTTCAGGCTGGAAAGCGGGGCGCAGTGGTGTCCGAGTTCTCTTCCGAGAGTCGTGACGAGCTGGATATCTTTACCGATCCCCGGATTAACCGCCTAGCAGGCGTAAACCATTAGCGCCACGATGAAAGTTCTGTCATGATGTTGCCAATGGTACAAAATGATACTTTAAGCTAAGGAGCTGCATTTGGCAGTGGGTCGAGGACGGAAAGCGACGCTGGCTAGCGTGGCCGCACAGGCAAACGTCAGTAAAATCACCGCGTCGCGGGCATTTTCACAGCCGGACAAGGTTCATCCGGAAACGCTGCGCCGCATTCGGGAGACGGCTGCCGAACTCGGTTATGTGGTCAATGCCGCGGCGCGCAACCTGCGGGCGAAAAGCAGCAGAACCATTGGCATCGTCAACCCGGATATGGCCAACCCGTTCTTTGGCGGCCTGACACGCCTGATGACGCTTGAAGCGCAAAAAATGGGGTACGACACCCTGGTGTTCGACTCCTATGAGTCTCAGGAAAGCGAAGACAGAATCATCGACAAACTGATTGGCTACAACGTCGATGCGATCATTCTCTCGGTCATTTCCAACGATCATCTGTACCAGCCTTCCTATCTAAAACGGTTGGAAACATTGAATATCCCGGTGGTGCTGATCGACCGGGAACTGGACAATCGCCACTGCAGCGGCGTGTATATCGATAACCTGGACTGCGGTCTCCAGGCGGGGCGCTGGCTTTTGGAACAGAAAGCGCAGCGGGTGGTGGTGGTGTCCGGACCGGAGAACTCCAACGTTGCACGGGACAGGGTCACAGGGCTGCAGGCGGCGTTGCAAGGGAAAGTGGCGTCGTTTGAAGTGCTGTATGCCGATTTCTTTATGGACGTCGCCTGGCAAGAGACGAGCCGCTGGCTGGCCAATCACCGCGCGCCGGACTTTTTCGTCGGCTGCAATAACCAGATCTCCCTGGGTATCATCAAGGCCTGTATCGAACATCGGCTGCCGTTGATGCAGGACGTGTCGCTGTTCAGCATCGATGAGGTTTCGCATGCCGAGATCTACGGTTTCCATTTCCCTTGCGTGTCGCATGATTTGCAAGAGATCGCCTGGCAAGCCTTGAATCTGGCGATCCGTCGTATTGCCGACCCCGAGATCAAACCGGGCAAGGTGGTGGTGCGAGGAAAACTCGTCGCGTAACGGCGCACCCGTTCTCCTTATCCTTCATTTTTCAGCGTGTTGCGCTGTTTTTGGCTCATCCCGCCCGGCGGGACGGATGAGCAGCCACAAACCGCTTCCTGCCGTCGCCGCGCCTAGCAGCATGGGCCAGGAAAGGGGTTCATTGAACATTAATCCCGCCCAACAGAAGGTAACGAAGGGACTGAGAAACAGCAGGCTCGTCACGCGCAGCGCAGAAGTGAGCCTTAGACACAACCAGTACAGGCCGTAACCGGCCAGCGTCGCCAGTAGCGCGTTCCAAAGCACGCCGATCGCAAACCCCGTCGTTACCGTGGGCAGCAGCGGGCCTTCATTGCCGGCCAGCGCGGCGAAAGCCAGCGCCGAAACCGCGCTTTGTATCCCCAGCGAGGCCGGCAAACTCATTGCGTGCGCCCGCGGCAGCCGTTCCTGCCACAGGGTTGCCAGCGCGAGCGAGAGCATCCCCGCCAGCGGCAACAGGTAACTCCACAATGGGGCTTCTCCCCATGAGATGGCGCTGCCGGTCGCCAGCGTTACCCCGCTAACCCCCAAGGTTAAGCCGGACCAAACGCGACCATCGGGCAGACGGCGTTGCAACAGCATGCTCAGCAGCGCGGTGCCGAGAGGGAGCAAATCGGCGATGAGGGCGGCCAACCCGGCCGGCACGCCATATTCGATGCCTTTGCTGACGCCGGTCAGGTAACCGGTCATGGCGAGCAACCCAATCCCGGCGTGAACCGCTATCGTCAGCGGAGATGCGCGCCTGATGACGCTCAGACTAAACGGCAGCAACGCGAGAGCGACGACCACGCAGCGCCAGAACGCTACCAGCAACACCGGCGCGTAATCGGCGGCGAAGCGGATGCCGACGAAACCGGAGCTCCAGGCCACGATCAGCAGAACCTCGGCCGCAGCCAGCCAGAGGGCGGCTTTGCCGCGATGTTTGCCGCCGTGGGACGAGGGGCGAAATGATGGCAGGGACATGATGGTCACCTCCTTTCCGCCCGATGGTAGTGTGTGGCTATAATTTAATAAATCGAATAATTTTCGTTCAGTTGTTTAATGGAGTTAAATCATGCGGCCGACATTGGATATCGATCTCTTGCGCACTTTTCACGCCATTGCACGTTTGGGGCAATTTCGCGCGGCGGCGGCATTTGTCAATCGCAGCCCCGCCGCCGTGAGCGTGCATATCCAGCGCCTGGAACAGGTGGTGGGCGGCCGCCTGCTGGAGCGTGACAATCAGGCCGTGGTGCTGACGCCGCTGGGAAGCAAGCTGCTGGCATCGACGCTCGGGCTGCTGAGCGCCCATGACGATATTCTGCGGGAACTGCAGGGCGCGCCGCTAAGCGGCCATATCAAATTGGGATTGCCTGATGAGTACGCTTCTCATGTGATACGCCATATTTTGCCGCGGTTTGCCGACAGTTTCCCCGCGGTGGAGCTGGAGGTCTCTACCGCTGCCAGTCAGGCGCTGGTGGAACAAATTGGCCGTAATCGGCTGCATCTTGCGCTGGTGGTTCAACCCTCGAAGAGACAGTGTCCGACACCGCTCGCGGTGACAGTACCAGTGTGGGTTGGAGGCCGTTCGCTGGCGCTGCAGGCTAACCGGCCGCTGCCGCTGGCATTGCATGCCGCCGATTGCCCTTATCGTGAGGCTATGATCGATGCATTGACCAGGGCGGGAAGGCATTGGCGAGTGGTTGTGAGCAGCCCTTCGGCCAGCGTGGTGGCGGCTGCCATCGAGGCAGGATTGGCCGTCACGCTGCTTGACCGCGCACGGGTTTCGGCGGCGATGCGGATACTCGACGAATTGCCTTCGGTCGTACCACATGAAGTGCAACTGCTCCGTTCTGCCACGGCCGCCAGCCAACCGGCGGTGGCGATGCTGGAAAGCGTCATCGGTGAGTATTTACGGGGGGAAACATGAATATCGGCCGCGTGGGGAAGACGAATCGAGCATGACGGTGACGGAGAGATGTGGCTAGCGCCGGGAACGCTGTATCGCGGGGCGTTCCCGGTATTCGAGGGCTGGAGATCAGAACACCTGTTTGAACGGCTTCACCGTCACGTCGGCATAGACGCCGGCGGCGATATAGGGATCCTGCTGCGCCCAGGCCTGGGCTTCCGCCAGCGAGGCGAATTCGGCGATCACCGTTGAACCGGTAAAGCCGGCGGCGCCGGGATCGTTGCTGTCGATGGCCGGGTTAGGGCCGGCGACCACCAGGCGGCCGGCGTCGCGCAGCGCCTGCAGGCGCGCCAGGTGTGCCGGGCGCACCGCCAGACGGTTTTCCAGCGAGTTGGGGACGTCTTGCGCGTAGATCAGATAAAGCATGTTTCACCTTTAAAATCATGGCTATAAAACGGTGCTACCAAGGTAGCGCAAAAGGCGCGGCAGGGGAACGGTACGCGGCGAATTTCCCCGCGGATTGGCGCTTATGCCTTGAAGCCGCTACTTTTTATTCGTATAGTGCGGCGCGCTTAAACTGATATGCCATTGAGGTGAGGACATGACGGAACTGGTAAGGGAAAAACTCGATTTGCCGGCGGGCAAAAGTAAACTGCTGCTGCACTCTTGCTGCGCGCCCTGTTCCGGCGAAGTGATGGAAGCGATCCAGGCGTCCGGGATCGAGTACGCCATTTTCTTCTATAACCCCAACATTCACCCGCAAAAAGAGTATCTGCTGCGCAAGGAAGAGAACATCCGTTTCGCCGAGCAGCACGGGGTGCCGATTATCGATGCCGATTACGACACCGACAACTGGTTCGCCCGCGCCAAGGGGATGGAGAATGAGCCGGAGCGCGGTATCCGCTGCACCATGTGTTTCGACATGCGCTTCGAGCGCACGGCGCTGTATGCGCATGAGCATGGTTATGACACTATCTCCAGTTCGCTGGGTATCTCGCGCTGGAAGAATATGCAGCAGATCACCGACTGCGGCATCCGGGCGGCGGAAAAGTATCCCGATCTGGTGTACTGGGATTACAACTGGCGCAAGAAGGGCGGTTCGTCGCGCATGATAGAGATCAGCAAGCGCGAACGCTTCTATCAGCAGGAATACTGCGGCTGCGTCTATTCGCTGCGCGACACCAACCTGCACCGTAAGGCGCAAGGGCGACCGCTGATCAAACTGGGCGTGCTTTACTATGGTGATGAAGAATAGCGCTGACTCACCGCAATTAACCCGCTCCGGCGGGTTTTTTACTTTTTGACGCCTGCCCAAACGTTAATGAAGCGTGTCGCCCCGGCGGTAAAAAAGCAACGGCCAGGTTAATATCCTTATGAGTTTGCTGGTTTTAGCCGCGCATACTGACGATTAAAGCGATAGTTTGCCTTTCGTTATTGAATATGATTGCTATTTGCATTTAAACTTGGCGAACCAGAGGAAACAGAATCATTATGCCGCTAAAAAAGATGTTCCTTAATCGCCGTATATCCGTGCCTTTCGTCTTGTCCGTAGGCCTGCACAGCGCCCTGGTGGCGGGATTGCTTTACGCTTCGGTAAACGAAGTAGTGGAGCTGCCGAAGCCAGAGGACGCGCCGATCAGCGTCATGATGGTCAATACCGCCGCGATGGCCGAACCGCCTCCGCCGGCGCCGGCCGAGCCGGAGCCGCCGCAGATCGAACCTGAGCCGGAGCCAGAACCGGAACCTATTGTGGAGCCGCCGCCGAAGGCGATCGTGAAGCCGGAGCCGGTCAAGCCGAAACCAAAACCTAAGCCGAAGCCAAAGGTCGAAAAACAGGTCAAACCGGAGCCGAAAAAAGTCGAGCCGCGCGAACCGTCACCGTTCAACAACGATTCGCCGGCCAAGCCGATCGACAAAGCGCCGGTGAAACAGGCGCCTGCCGCGCCGGTGCAGGGCAATTCGCGCGAGGTCGTGCCGAAGGCGTTGGTGCAGTCCAAACCGATGTATCCGCCGCGCGCGCTGGCCTTACAGATTGAAGGCAGTGTTAGGGTCCAGTTTGATGTCGACAGCGATGGTCGCTTGAGTAACGTGCGTATCTTGTCGGCCGAACCGCGCAATATGTTCGAGCGCGAAGTGAAGCAGGCGCTACGCAAATGGCGCTATGAAGCCAAAGAAGCGAAAGACCTCATCGTCAACATTCGCTTCAAGCTGGATGGCTCGACCGAATTGAACTGAGGTAGATCTGGCGACAGATATCAAGCGTGTTGATCGTTTGTCGCTTCATCTGACTACCGTCCTTGACTTCCTCGCCCGATGCCTGGGCGAGGAAGCTATCCAGACCTGATAATTCACGTTGATTGTTTTACGTGGACGTCCTCTTTTGTCCTACCGCAATGCCAAATTTATCCTCATAAATATTCGCAATCTGCCGGCAAACTTCACCGTTCTCATAGCAATACTTTTACATGTCTGTTGAAAAACATTCATTTTCATCAGGTTATGAGTTTTTTTGACATGGATACGCAGGTTTTAAATTTATTCCTGTCGTGATTATGCGCCAAGTCTGGGTGAAAAATAATCCACGGTAAACATATAATATGTAATTCAGGTTTACAATAGAGGGGTGATTTGCTTGAATGCGGAGCGAGATTTGTCACTACGCCCGCTAAGCCGACGGCCACTGCATTGTTCGTCGGTGAGCGAGGGAAGGTGCGGTCTCAAACAGCCACTCAGATCAGTGAAGTCTCCGTTAATCTGTGTGACAGAACGGGGGCTGTCTGATGGGGCTGTCACTGCGAATAACATCAGGATGAAAATATGAGCTGGACGATTGATAAAGTGAAAGTGCTGTTTAATAAGCCTTTGTTGGATTTGCTCTATGATGCGCAAAAGGTGCATCGTCAACATTTTGATCCGCTGGAAATACAAATGAGCACTTTGCTGTCTGTTAAAACAGGAGGGTGCCCAGAGGACTGCAAATATTGTTCGCAAAGCGCAAGGTATAAAACAGGATTGCGGGCAGAAAAGTTGTTGCAGGTAGAAAAAGTCTTACAGTCAGCCCGTACAGCGAAAGAGGCTGGCTCCTCGAGATTTTGCATGGGAGCGGCCTGGAGTAATCCTCACGAACGCGATATGCCTTATTTGGAGGAGATGGTCAGAGGGGTTAAGGCGTTGGGATTGGAAACCTGCATGACGCTGGGAAAACTGACTGATTCTCAGGTCGAGCGATTGGCTAACGTTGGCTTAGACTACTATAGCCACAATCTGGATACCTCTCCCGAATATTATGGCAGCATCATCACAACCCGCACTTATCAGGATAGATTAACGACGATCGATAAAGTCAGGGCGGCCGGCATCAAGGTCTGCTCCGGTGGAATATTGGGTCTAGGTGAAAGTAACCTAGACCGGATAGGTCTGCTTTTGCAATTGGCCAACCTGTCTAAAGCGCCGGAAAGTGTGCCCATTAACATGCTGGTCAAGGTGGCGGGCACCCCCCTGGAAGACAGTGAGCCGGTGGATGCCTTTGACTATATCCGCGTCATTGCCGTTGCCAGAATCATGATGCCTACCTCCTACGTGCGCATCGCGGCAGGGCGCGAGAAAATGAATGAGCAAATGCAGGCCATGTGTTTTATGGCGGGGGCCAATTCAATTTTCTATGGATGCAAATTGTTAACGGCAACGAATCCCGATGAGGATCAGGATATGAAATTGATACGGAAGTTGGGTCTGAAAACACAAAAAGTGCGCCAATCACTGACAGACGAGGAAGAGGGCGCTTCATTGCTGAAAGACGTAATGACTATGGATGATGAGAAGTATTATCAGGTTATTTGATGCGGCATTTAAATATGCCCACGGATAAAGCGTCAAGCCAACAGCAGTATGCTGTTGGCTTCAATCATCTTATTCTTCGAAACCGACGCGGAAATTCATTTTGCCCTCAGGCAGCGCGCGCGAGTTGCCTTCCGCATCGACCGCCACATAGGTGAACACCGCTTCGGTCGCCCGGTAACGCTGGCCGATCGGGGCGGAAGAAACTTTCTTTACCCACACTTCGATATTGATGGTGATCGAGCTGCGTCCGGTGCGGATACAGTGCGCATAGCAGCAAACCACGTCGCCTACCGCCACCGGTTTCAGGAAGGTCATGCCGTCTACGCGCACCGTCACCACGCGCCCTTCGGCGATCTCTTTTGCCTGGATGGCGCCGCCGATGTCCATTTGCGACATCAGCCAGCCGCCGAAAATATCGCCGTTGGCATTGGTATCGGCCGGCATTGCCAGCGTGCGCAGCACCAGCTCGCCGCTGGGTAAAGGTCGTTGTTGTGTCATAGCAGTCTGCTTTTAAAAGGAAGGGATAACATCATACTGCCCGCGGCAAATGCCGCAGGCATTAACAATTTTGTAACTATTTTGTTTCTTCTGCCGGTACGTGCCGGTATTTGTAACTATTTTTTCTGTTCTTCCGGCATGTGCCGGTAAATATAGATACCGCTGAGGAGGGTGAAGACCAGCGTCAGTACCGTCAGGCCAAAGACTTTGAAATTGACCCAGACGCTTTGCGGCAGCCAGAAGGCGACATAGATGTTCGCCAGGCCGCAGGCCAGGAAGAAGATCGCCCAGGCTAGGTTAAGGTTGCTCCACACTTTGTCCGGCAGCGTCAGCTCTTTGCCCAGCATGCGCTGAACCAGCGGTTTTTTGAGCACCCATTGGCTGATCAGCAGCGCCAGCGCGAACAGCGCGTAAATCACCGTGACCTTCCATTTGATGAACAAATCGTTGTGGAACACCAGCGTCAGGGTGCCGAATACCAGCACCATCAGGAAGGTGATCAACGTCATCTTCTCGACCTTGCGGTATTTCACCCAGGTGAACACCAGCGCCAGCGCGGTGGCGACGATCAACGCGCCGGAGGCGACGTAGATGTCGTACAGCTTATAAAAAGCGAAAAAGACAATTAGCGGGAGGAAATCAAGAAACTGCTTCATAAATCAATCCATCATCTGTTCATCGGCCGACTATACCGGATTCGGCGAGCTCTGTGTACCGCCGGGCGTTGCCGATTATCGGCGTTTAGCCGGCGGATTTCTGCCGCGAAAGCAGGAATTTGCATAAACTTACGCAAGAAAGCGCCGGCACATTGCCAGCGCGGGCCGCAGGTCGCATAGTAAGTGTCATAATAACCAGATAATTTACCGCGGAAAACAAGCATGCAGTGGAAATCTCTCCAGGCCCTGACGCCTGGTTTGACGCATTTATTGGGCTATCAACGCAGTTGGCTCAAGCCGGATATTCGCGCCGGCCTTTCCGTCGCCGCCGTCGCCCTACCGGTGGCCATCGCCTACGCCGAACTGGCCGGGGTTAGCCCGGTGGTGGGGCTCTATTCCTGTATCTTGCCGATGATGGCCTACGCGCTGTTCGGCTCGTCGCGCCAGCTGATCGTTGGGCCTGACGCTGCCACCTGCGCGGTGATCGCCGCCGTGGTGACGCCGCTGGCAGCGGGCAATATGGAACGCCATTGGCAGCTGACCATCATGATGACCGCCATGATGGGCGGTTGGTGTCTGCTGGCCAGCCGGTTCAAGCTGGGGGCGCTGGCGGATCTGCTGTCGCGACCGATCCTCAGCGGGCTGCTGAACGGAGTGGCGATCACCATTATTGTCGATCAGATCGGCAAGGTGTTGGGGTTCACGGTGCGCCCGGCACAGCTGATCGAACGCATCTACGCGCTGCCCGGCAACCTGCTGCACAGCGACTGGCTGACGATGGCGGTGTCGTTGTTGACGCTGGTGACGCTGCTCGGATTTAAAAAATGGCGGCCTAACTGGCCGGCGCCGCTGTTCGCTATCGTGCTGGCGGCGTTCGTGACCTGGGCGGGCGGCCTGCAGCAGCATGGCGTGGTGACGGTGGGCGGTTTCAGCGGCGTGCTGCCGATCGTCCAGTGGCCGGACTTCCAGCCCGGTTTGCTGCGCGACATGGTGATCCCGGCGCTTAACCTGGCGGTGGTGAGTTTTGTCAGCATGATGCTCACCGCCCGCAGCTTCGCCGCCAAAAACGGTTATGAGGTGAACGCCGACGCTGAGTTTCGCGCGCTGGGGCTGGTGAATATCGTCTCTGCGCTGTCGCAAGGTTTCGCCATCAGCGGCGCGGATTCGCGCACCGCGGTGAATGATGCCAACGGCGGCAAGAGCCAACTGGTGTCGATCATCGCCGCCGCGGTCATTGCCTTTGTCTTGCTGTTCCTGATGGCGCCGCTGCAGTTTATTCCGGTGGCCGGGTTGGGCGTGGTGCTGATGTATGCGGCCTGGTCGCTGCTGGACATCCGCGGCATCTGGATCTTGCGCCGTCGCAACGCGCAGGCGTTCCGCCTGGCGCTGTTTACCTTCCTCAGCGTGCTGCTGGTGGGAGTGATCAGCGGCATTGGGCTGGCGGTGTTGCTGGGGCTGATGCAGTTTCTGCGCACCGTCTTCCGGCCGACGGAACAGCTGCTGGGCGTCAACGACGAAGGCATGATCCATTCCATGGGCAATAACAATGGGGTGAAGGCGGTGCCTGGCGTCATGATGTATCGCTTCAATTCGCCGCTGACCTATTTCAACGTGGCGTATTTCAAACGCCGTATTCTCAATTTGGTCGACGGCACGCCGTTCCAGCCACGTTGGGTGGTGGTGGATGCGGTGGCCAGTTTCACCCACGCCGATATCAGCGTGCTGGCGGCCATCGACGAACTGAAACGCGACCTGTTACAGCGTAACGTAAGGCTGGTGCTGGCGGGGCGCCGCACCGAGCTGACGCGTTGGTTCCGCATCAACCGCTTAGGGCGCGACAAAGAGCTGATTTTGGTGCCGGACCTGTATCTGGCCCTGAAACTGATTCAGAGTAAGGAGCAGGCGGAAGCCGCCGTGGTGGGGTAAACAAAAAAAGGGGCGCGCCGAAGCGTGCCCCTTGGTTTTTGCTTGCGCCGGCGTTAGCCGCGCAGCAGCATGTACAGACGGAACAGATAGATCAGCAGCAGGGCAGACACCAGGTTGCTCAACGCGGTCAGTACCACGCTGGCGACGTTCGGCGTCAGCACCGACAGATGGCTCACCAAAAACAGCACCAGCAGCTTGGCCGCCAGCCACAGCATCATCGCCGGCACCAGCACGCGCGCATTGGCGAAGGCTAATTTGCTGCTCAGCTTGAGCGAAGCGAAGACGCCTTTTTTGTCGACGGAGGCGATCACCGGGGCCAGTGCGAAGGCGATAGCCATCAGCACGCCCGGCACCACAAACAGCGTCAGGCCAAGTTGGATCAGCAGGGTGCAGATAAACAGCAGCAACAACAGGCGAGGCAGATCGGGCGCCGAAGCGCCGAGCGCGCGCAGGGCGCTGGTGCGTTGCCCTTGCGACACCAGACGGATCAGCGTCAGCATCCCGCCGACCAGCAGCACGTTGCCGACCAGCGCGGAGAAGGTGGCGGCCGCCGACACTTTCAGCAACACCATCTGCTGTTCCGGCGTCATCTGCTGGATCACTTCCTGAATGCCCATGCCGGTAGAGGAAGCGAAATCGCTGGTGGCAGCAGCGAGCGTCGCCAACTGTTCGGCATCGGGGCTGAAGGCCTGATTCAGCAGCACGGAGATAAACGCCGTCAACAGCGCCAGCATCAGGATGCTGGCCAGTTGATTGCGTAAAAAGTTAAAACTGTCACGGTACAAAGCGTTGGCCGTGATAGGCATGCAGACTCCTTGGCGTCGGGAAAACAGAGATAAATCAGTGGGTGATTGTACCCTGTTCCACGCCGCTGTGGCACCCCGCGAATTGCACTACGCCTATTTCTTCAACGATCGTCGTCTCAGGCAGCGATAGCGGCAAGGGCACCGGCAAGGGGGGCAGGCCGTAGCGTTCCCGGGCGCGATCGCAGGCTTCGTTACGCAGGCCGTTTTCACCGGACTGATCGAACTCTCTGCACGGGCTGGGTCGATTGAGGTAGATCGAGCAGGACACGGCTTTGCCGATCTCGCCGTCCAGCGCGGTGCAGCGGGGGGACTTGCTGTTGGTCCCCTGCATGCAGCGCAGGAACGGGCTCAAAGGCTCCGTCAGGGAAAGGGGGACGGTGCCGCCGCCGTCTTCGGCTTCGGCCCAATAGAATGACACTCGAAAATAACCGCAGCATGCGCCGCAGCTGACACAGGGATTAAGGATTTCGCTCATCTTGATTGCCCGCCGACTCCTCACGGCACCAACCAAAACCAACACGGAAAATGAAATTACCTCAGCCGCATTTTTCTCCGCAACTGAAATTTGAACATGTAGATAATTTGCAACAAAATCGTTTTTTTGATGCAGATCAATCCTTGATTTATTAGACGGTTAGGTAACCTTGTTTTTAGTGGGATTTTAAATTTTTACACATAAGATGTGATCTCGATGGGATCACAAATACCCGAAAGTAGGTATATTCCCCCTCGAGCGATTAACCACACAAATGGAATGGATAATGAAAAAGACAACTCTGATGGTATTGGCGACGATGATGGCGCCTATGTTGGCAAGTGCGCATCAGGCCGGTGATTTCCTGTTCCGCGCGGGAACCGCGACCGTGCGTCCAAATGCAGGTTCAGACAACGTACTGGGGTTGGGCTCGCTGGATGCGAAAAACAACACCCAGCTCGGTCTGACCTTCGGTTACATGGTGACGGACAACATCGGCGTTGAGTTGTTGGCCGCAACGCCATTCCGCCACAAGGTGACGCTGGGCGGTACCGATCTGGCGACCGTTCACCAACTGCCGCCTACGCTGATGGCGCAATACTACTTCGGCGACAAGCAGGACAAACTGCGTCCTTACCTGGGCGTCGGCGTTAACTACACCACCTTCTTCGACGAGAAGTTCAACGACTACGGCAAAAGCGCCGGGTTGAGCGACCTCGATCTGAAAGATTCCTGGGGCGTGGCGGCGCAGGCCGGCCTGGATTACAACCTGGATGAGCACTGGATGCTGAACATGTCGGTGTGGTGGATGAACATCGAAACCAAAACTCGCTTCAACGATGCGAATGGTGGGCACCATAGCTTCGATACGCGTCTGGATCCGTGGGTGTTCATGTTCGGGGCGGGTTACCGCTTCTGATGAAGGCTTCAAGCAGGGAGGCGTTGCGCCTCCCTGTGTCGGTATTATTTAATCTGCATCACGTTTTCAACAGATTTCACGCCGGCTACGCCGCGTGTGACCTGCACCGCACGGTTGGCGTCATCGCTGGACGTCACGAAGCCGCTCAGCTGTACGCGCCCTTTAAAGGTTTCCACGCTAATCTCGCGTGACTTGATGTTTTTATCCGCCAGCAACGCCGATTTCACTTTGGTGGTGACCACGGTGTCATCGATATAACCGCCTGTTCCCTCTGATTTTGCCGTCGGCGCGCAAGCGCTCACCGCGACCGCCACAACGGCTGCCATGCACAAGGCCGAAAGGGTTTTAAACAGCTTCATAAATTACTCTCCATGCAATGTTATGGTTGAAATTCGCTACGGTTTTTCGCCGCAGCGAGCGCATTCCCCAAATCAAACGAAGAAATGCATAGCGAACAAAGTTCATTGTGAGACAAGACTGGGTTTTGTTCAAATTTTTGCTGTAAATAAATGGAACAAACTTTGAGGGGAAACAAGCTGTTAAAGCGAGCGCCGGCAGGGCGCTCGCTAAAGAGGATCACGCCCGGGTGGCGCGCTTCATATTGCTGACAAAGGCCGCCAGCTTAGTCAGCATCTCCGCCGGGTTGGCATGGTGCTGTTCGATGATTTTGACGATTGCCGAGCCGGAGATCGCGCCGGCGGCCCCGGCCTGCAGCGCCGCCTTCACCTGCTCGGGTTCGGAGATGCCGAAGCCCTGCAGCGGCGGCGCGGCGTGATACTCGCGCAGCTTGTTCACCAGGTGATGCAACGGCAGCTGCGCTCGGCTTTCGGTGCCGGTGACGCCGGCGCGCGACAGCAGGTAGGTGTAGCCGCGGCCGTGCGACGCGATTTCACGCAGCAGATCGTCATCGGCGTTCGGCGGGCAGATGAAGATCGGTGCGATACCGTGGCGAATGGCCGCGGCGCGGAACGGCGCAGACTCTTCAAACGGCACGTCGGCGACCAGCACCGAATCCACGCCCACTTCGGCGCAGCGTTGGTAAAACGCATCGATGCCTTTATGGAACACCAGATTGGCGTACATCAGCAGCCCAATGGGAATGGTCGGGTGCTTCTGGCGGATGGCCGCCAGCATCTCGAAGCACTGGGTCGGCGTGACGCCGGCGGCGAAAGCGCGCAGCGTCGCGCTCTGGATAGTGGGGCCATCCGCCAGCGGATCGGAGAAGGGGATGCCCAACTCCAGCGCGTCCGCACCGGCTTCGATCAGGGTGTCGATAATCTGCAGCGATAGCGTCGGATTGGGATCGCCTAACGTCACGAACGGGACGAAGGCGCCTTCCTTGCTGCTTTCCAGACGCGTGAACAGTTGCTGATAACGTTCCATCAGATTTCTCCCCGAGCTTTCAAAATGTCGTGAACGGTAAATATGTCTTTGTCGCCGCGGCCGGACAGGTTGACCACCAAGATTTGCTCTTTCTGCGGCGTTTCACGGATCATTCTCAGCGCGTGCGCCAGGGCGTGTGAGGATTCCAGCGCCGGGATAATGCCTTCATGGCGCGACAGCGCCTTGAACGCTTCCAGCGCTTCGTCGTCGGTGATCGACACGTATTCGGCGCGGCCAGTGCTGTTCAGGTAGGCGTGCTGCGGCCCGACGGATGGGAAGTCCAGCCCGGCGGAAATCGAATAGGACTCTTCAATCTGGCCTTCGTCGGTCTGCATCATCGGCGCCTTCATGCCGAAGTAGATGCCGACGTGGCCGTGCTTGAGCGGCGCGCCGTGCTGACCGGTTTCGATACCCAGGCCGGCAGGTTCCACGCCGATAAGCCCAACGTCGGCGTCATCGATAAAATCGGCGAACATGCCGATGGCGTTGGAGCCGCCGCCGACGCAGGCGATGACCGCATCCGGCAGGCGGCCTTCGCGCTCCAGCACCTGCGCTTTGGTTTCTTCGCCGATCATGCGCTGGAATTCACGCACGATGGTGGGGTACGGGTGCGGGCCGGCGGCGGTGCCGAGCATATAGTGCGCGGTTTCATAGCTGCCGGACCAGTCGCGCAACGCTTCGTTGCAGGCGTCTTTCAGGGTGGCGGAGCCGCTGTGCACCGGGATCACTTCCGCGCCCATCAGCCGCATGCGGAACACGTTCGGCGACTGGCGCTCGACGTCTTTGGCGCCCATATAGATGCGGCATTTCAGGCCGAGCAGCGCGCAGGCCAGCGCCGACGCGACGCCGTGTTGGCCTGCGCCGGTTTCCGCGATGATCTCGGTTTTGCCCATGCGCTTGGCCAGCAACGCCTGGCCCAGCACCTGGTTGGTCTTGTGTGCGCCGCCGTGCAGCAGGTCTTCACGCTTCAGATAAAGCTTGGTGTTGCTGCCGGCGGTGAGGTTTTTGCACAGCGTCAGCGCCGTCGGGCGGCCTGCGTAGTTCTTTAGCAGATCGATGAATTCCGCCTGAAACGCCGGATCGCGCTGAGCGCTGACAAAGGCTTCTTCCAGTTGTTTCAGGGCCGGCATCAGAATTTGCGGCACATACTGGCCACCAAATTCGCCGAAGTAGGGGTTAAGCAGCGTCATGAGAGTTCCCGTTATTATCCGTTATTAATGTTGAGCCGTATTCAGTAGGCGCGCAGGGTCTGGAAGACCGAGGCCAGGCGCGCGGGATCTTTGATGCCCGGTTCGCTTTCCACGCCGGAGTTGAAGTCCAGCCCGGCGCAGCCGAGCTTGGCCGCTTCGACGCAGTTGTCGGCGCGCAGGCCGCCCGCCAGCATCACGTTAGTCAGATCTTCGTCTTGCAATACCGACCAGTCGAAGCGTTGGCCGGTGCCACCGGCACCGTTGTCGAGCAGGTAGCGATCGACATACTGCAAATCGCGCGCCGGCACCCGATCTTTCACGCTCAGCGCTTTCCAGATGCGGCAATCGGCCGGCAAACGGGCGCGCAGGGCGCTGATATAAGCCTGGTCTTCCGCGCCGTGTAATTGCACCGCGTGCAGACCGAGGCGCTCAACGGTCAACGCCACGGTCTCGACCTGGGCGTCGCAGAATACGCCGACGTACTTCAGCGGCGCGCCGGAAATCACTTCGCGGGCGCGGGTGATATCCACGTAGCGCGGGGAGCGGCCGACGAAAATCAGCCCGCCGTAGATGGCGCCCGCCTGATACGCGGCGGCGGCGTCCTGTGGGCGGGTCAGGCCGCACACTTTGTTGTCGCCCAGGATCACGCGGCGCACGGCGGCGCGCAGATCGGGTTCAGACATCAGCGCGCTACCGATCAGGAAGCCGTTGGCGTAATGGCTCAGCTCGCGGATCTGCCCATAGTTGTTGATGCCCGACTCGCTGATCACCGTCACGCCATGCGGCACGCGCGGCGCCAGTTGACGAGTACGGTCCAGATCGATGCTCAGATCGCGCAGATCGCGATTATTGATGCCGACCACGCGCGCTTCCAGCGCGATCGCCCGCTGCAGCTCTTCTTCACTGATCACTTCGGTCAGCACGCCCATATTGAGGCTGTGGGCCACCGCGGCCAGCTGGCGGTACTGCTCGTCGGTCAACACCGACAGCATCAGCAGAATGGCGTCGGCCTGATAGTAGCGCGCCAGGTAAATCTGATACGGGTCGATGATAAAGTCTTTGCACAATACCGGCTGGCTGACGGTCTTACTGACCAGCGGCAGGAAATCGAAGCTGCCCTGGAAGTATTTCTCGTCGGTCAGCACCGAGATCGCCGAGGCGAAATCTTTATAGACCGTGGCGATCTCCACCGGATCAAAGCTCTCGCGAATCAGTCCCTTGGAAGGCGAGGCCTTCTTGCATTCGAGAATGAAAGTCGTCCGGGT
Organism: Serratia sp. PL7; assembly: GCF_945957435.1. Classification (NCBI taxonomy): domain Bacteria; kingdom Pseudomonadati; phylum Pseudomonadota; class Gammaproteobacteria; order Enterobacterales; family Yersiniaceae; genus Serratia; species Serratia sp. PL7. The sequence goes on from NZ_CAMFLB010000001.1 coordinate 959,480, forward strand.
GCCCTGCAGCGCGTGGTAGAAGCTGCGTTCGCTCGGTACGATGTCATTCTGAAAGCCGGCCAGGGGCTGTTGCTGTTGTCGCGCCGCGATCCATTGCGCTTTGTCGCGGACAATCTTGTGTAGCACGGTTTCCTGCATCATTTATCCTCTTGCCGCCAGTGCGATGACACGCTCATAGGCCTGCCCGCTGTTGATCATATCCAGTGCCTGCCGCGCATTTTGGCGCAGGTCTTCATGTCCGAATAACTTCAGAAGCAACGCGACGTTGGCCGCGACCGCCGCGGCGTGCGCCGGCTCGCCTTTACCTTGTAACAGCCGCGCCAAAATGTCACGGTTTTCTTCCGGCGTGCCGCCCAGCAAGGCTTCCAGCGGATAGGTTTCCAATCCGAAGGACTGCGGCGTGAGCTGGTAGCTGCTGATTTCGCCGTTGTTCAATTCCGCTACGTGCGTCGGGGCGTGGATCGCCACCTCGTCCATGCCGCCGCCGTGAACCACCGCCGCACGTTGATAACCCAGCACGCGCAGGGTTTCGGCAATCGGCAGCACCAGTTCCGGGCTGTATACGCCGATCAGCGCCAGCGGTGGACGCGCCGGGTTAATCAGCGGGCCCAGCACGTTGAACAGCGTGCGGGTCTTCAGCTGCTGGCGCACCGGCATGGCGTGGCGAAAACCGGTGTGGTACTGCGGCGCGAACAGGAAGCACACGCCGAGGTCGTCCAGCGCCTTGCGCGCTTCTTCCGCCGGCAGATCCAGACGGATGCCGAACGCCGCCAGCAGATCCGAAGAGCCGGAACGGCTGGAGACGCTGCGGTTGCCGTGTTTGGCGATTTTCGCGCCGCACGCCGCCGCCACAAAGGCGCTGGCGGTGGAAATATTGATGCTGTTGGTGCCGTCACCGCCGGTGCCGACGATATCGGCGAACGGGTAGTCAGGGCGCGGAAACGGCTGAGCGTCGTCCAGCAGCGCTTTGGCGGCGCCGGCGATCTCTTCCGGGCGCTCGCCGCGGACTTTCATGCTGATCAACGCCGCCGCCAGTTGGCTAGGTTCCAGTTCGCCGCGCACGATAGCGCTGAACAGCTGTTGGCTTTCCTGCTGGCTCATCGACTCGGCGCGGTACAGTTTCTCAAGAATAGGTTGCATCGTCGTGTTCCTTATATTACTTCGCCAGCGCCCAGGCGAGGGTCTGCTCAAGCAGGCGCGCGCCATGGGTGGTCAGAATCGATTCCGGGTGGAACTGGAAGCCGCACACGCGGCGGTGGTCGTCGCGCACTGCCATCACCATCTCGCCGAAATGGGCGTTGACGGTGAGATCGGCCGGGATGTTGCTGCCGACCAGCGAGTGGTAGCGCGCCACCGGCAGCGGGTTGGCCATGCCGGCGAACATGCCTTCGCCATCGTGAGCGATCGCCGAGGCTTTGCCGTGCAGGATCTCACCCGCCTGGCCGACCTGGCCGCCGTAGGCTTCGACGATCGCCTGGTGGCCGAGGCAGATGCCGATAATCGGCAGCCGACCGCGCAGGCGCTGCAGCAGTTCCGGCATGCAGCCCGCTTCGGACGGCGTGCCGGGGCCGGGCGACAGCATCAGCACCGGCTGAGTCATGTGCTCCAGGCGTTCGATGATCACCTCGGCGGCGATCTGGTTACGGTAAATCACCACCTGGTGGCCGCTGGCGCGCAGCTGATCGACCAGGTTGTAGGTAAAGGAGTCGACGTTGTCGAGCAGCAGGATATCGGCCATCAGAACACCTCCTTGGCATGGTGCGCAGTGGCGATGGCACGCAGCACGGCACGGGCTTTGTTGCGGGTTTCGTCGGCTTCCGCCTGCGGGATGGAATCCAGTACCACACCGGCGCCGGCCTGCACGGTGGCGATGCCGTCTTCAACGTAGGCAGAGCGAATGACGATGCAGGTATCCAGATCGCCGGTGGCGGTGAAGTAGCCCACCGCGCCGCCGTAGCTGCCGCGGCGCGTGCCTTCTGAGGCGGCGATCAGCTGCATCGCCCGCACTTTCGGCGCGCCGCTGAGGGTGCCCATGTTCATGCAGGCCTGGTAGGCGTGCAGCACGTCGAGATCGGCGCGCAGGGTGCCCACCACCCGGGAAACCAGGTGCATGACGAACGAATAGCGATCCACCTTGGTCAGGTCGGCCACGTAGCGGCTGCCGGCCTGGCAGATGCGTGCCAGATCGTTGCGCGCCAGATCGACCAGCATCAGGTGCTCGGCCAGCTCTTTGTGGTCGGTGCGCATTTCCAGCTCAATGCGGCTGTCGAGATCCAGATCCAGCGAACCATCGGCACGGCGTCCGCGCGGGCGGGTGCCGGCGATCGGGTAGATTTCGATCTGGCGATTGCCCGCGTCGTATTTCAGCGCGCTCTCCGGCGAAGCGCCGAACAGGGTGAAGTCATCATCCTGCATGAAGAACATGTACGGGCTGGGGTTGTTGTCTTTCAACGTCTGGTAGGCCGCCAGCGGCGCCGGGCACGGCAGGGTGAAGCGGCGCGACGGCACCACCTGGAAAATCTCGCCCTGGCGGATCGCTTCCTGCAGCTCGCTGACCACCGCGCCGTACTCTTCGTCGCTCTGGTTACAGCTCAGCTGCATGTTTTCCAGCGTTTGGTGCGGGATCGGCTGCGGGGTTTGTTGCAACTCGGCCTGAAGTTGTTCCAGACGTTGCTGCAAACGCTGCGCTTCACTCGCTTGTTCACTGAAGACGCTGGCCTGCAGACGGGCCGTACCGCGTTGGTGATAAAGCACCAACAGCGTTTCAGCCAGATAGAAGCAGAAGTCCGGGCAGCGCTGATCCTGGCGCAGTGCCGGCAGGTCTTCGAAACCGGCGACCAAATCGTAGGCGAACAGGCCGCCCAGCATCACGGCTTCGCGCTCGTCCGCCGGTGAGTCCACCAGGGTCAGCAGCGTGCGCAGCGCGTCGAACACCGACAGTGAGCGCAGGCGAGCGTCTTCGTCCTGCACCGCGTCGATCGCCGGGAAGGTCAGTTCGCGGCCGTTGGGGCGCGCCTGATTGCGCACCTCGGACGGCAGCGCTTCGTCCAGCAGCGGCAACAGCGCCGCGCCGTTGGCGGTCAGTGCCTGCACGCTGACGGTGTGGCCCAGTGCGGTAATGCGCAGCGCGCTGTCGATCACCAGCAGGCTCTGCAGATTCTGTTTGCTGTTGATTTCCGCCGATTCCAGCAGCAGGGTGGCCGGACGGGCGCCGCACAGCTGGTGGAAAAGGGTGGTGGGGTCGCCCCGGTAGCTGGCTTGCGCCTTCAGCAATGTCAGTTGTGGTTTGGTGTTCATCATCGGTGGTTCCAGTGAATTCTGTCCATAAAAAAGCCCGCATCAAGTGCGGGCTCAGGAAATCTGCATTGTCAGATGACAGCTATGCGCGATTACACCGCCCGCAAGAGGGAGGTACGCCACCAACCGTGAAGAGAAATATAGTTGTTCATTTGCCGACTCTCTCTGTTAACACTCATCTGACACGGCCGTTGCCGTGAACTTGTGTACTAGTTAACTGGTTCGTGGCGGCAAAGTCAACCCTCTTTTTGCACAATGTTTTAGCGGCCAGGGTGAATTCTATTCATCATCCGCCTGGCGCCTGCGGCCAGGGCAGAATAGATTTCCGTCCGGCCGTCGATCGCGGGTATGATAGAAAACCAAGCCATTGCCGGATAGCCGTTTTGACAGACAGTAACCCCCCATCCACCGCTTTTACTCTGTACGATCTCCACAGCCACACGACCGCCTCCGACGGTTATCTGACGCCGACGCAGCTGGTACTGCGGGCGGTCGAGATGCGTGTAGGCGTGCTGGCGATCACCGATCACGATACCACCGCCGGATTGGCCGAGGCCGCCGCGGCCATTGCGGAGCAGGCGTTGCCGCTGCGGTTGGTCAACGGGGTGGAAATCTCGACGCTGTGGGAAAATCATGAAATTCATATCGTTGGGTTGGGCATGGACGTCACGCATCCGGCGCTGGTGGCACTGTTGGCGGAACAAACCGAACGCCGCAACTGGCGGGCGCAGGAGATTGGCGTGCGCCTGGGTAAAGCGCGGATCCCTGACGCTTATGCCGGCGCGCAACGGCTGGCGGGCGCCGGCGCGGTCACCCGCGGCCATTTCGCCCGTTACCTGGTGGAGCTTGGCGTGGCGAACAACATGGCGCAGGTGTTCAAGAAATACTTGGCCAAGGGCAAAACCGGCTACGTGCCGCCGCAGTGGTGTACAATAGAACAAGCCATTGATGCGATTCATCAATCGGGCGGTCAGGCGGTGATGGCGCATCCCGGCCGTTACGATCTGACCGCGAAGTGGTTGAAACGTTTACTGGCGCATTTCGCCGAACACGGCGGCGACGCCATGGAAGTGGCGCAGTGTCAGCAGGCGCCGCATGAGCGCGCGCAGCTGGCGAAATACGCGCATGACTACCACCTGTTGGCCTCGCAAGGCTCTGATTTCCATCAACCTTGTTCGTGGATCGAACTGGGGCGCAAGCTGTGGCTGCCGGGCGGTGTCGAGCCAGTGTGGCGCGATTGGCCGCAACCGGGCCAGGCGGTCTGATTTTACGCGCGTGGCAACGCGCGCGGGCATCATTTTAGGAGCAAGTCATGAGTCAGCTTTTTTATATTCATCCGGACAACCCGCAACCGCGTTTGATTAACCAGGCGGTCGACGTGCTACGCAAGGGCGGAGTGATCGTTTATCCCACCGATTCCGGCTATGCGTTGGGTTGCATGCTGGAAGAGAAGGCGGCGATGGAGCGCATTTGCCGCATCCGTCAACTGGACGGCAACCACAACTTTACCCTGATGTGCCGCGATCTGTCCGAATTATCGACCTATGCGCACGTCGATAACACGGCCTTCCGCCTGATCAAAAACAATACGCCGGGCCACTACACGTTCATTCTGAAGGCGACCAAAGAAGTGCCGCGCCGCCTGATGAATGAAAAGCGTAAAACTATCGGCCTGCGCGTGCCCTCAAACCCGATCGCGCTGGCGCTATTGGAGGCGTTGAACGAACCGATGATGTCCACCACCCTGATGCTGCCGGGCAATGATTTTGCTGAGTCCGATCCGGAAGAGATCAGCGATCATTTGGGCAAGGTGGTCGATCTGGTGATCCACGGCGGCTTCCTCGGCCAACAGCCGACTACGGTTATCGATCTGACCGAATCCACGCCGGAAGTGGTGCGCGAAGGGGCGGGCGACGCGGCGCCTTTCCGCTGATGTAAAAGGTTGCCACCTTGCCCATTGTCTGAAAATCGGCTGAAGCGAGGCTATTTCGCGTGAAAGCCGCTATTCTTGATTACTTCAGAATTGATAATGGGCAGGATGCGCAGCAATGATTAAACAGGTTTCTTTTTTAGCGGCCTTATTATTTTCCTCAATGGCAAATGCGGGTTTTTATTCAGGCAGCGGTTTGCTGGCGGAATCCGGCGGTTACGTAAAAAATAAAAGCGGTGAAGCCACCGTGGCCGAAGCGCTGAATGGTGGCATGTTTATGGGATACGTCGCCGGCGTATTCGATACCTATTCTATGCAGGGCAATCGCAATATCTGTCCGGCTGCCGGGATGAGCATCGGCGTCGCCGCCGACGCGGTGATGAAGTATTTGAACGAGCACCCAGAGCAACTGCATTATTCCGCTCCGTCGGTGATCATGCTGGCATTAAGCGCTGCCTATCCCTGCGTGCGCCATTAAGTTCCCGTTCCAATTAGTGCGCATTTTTTCATAAGATGCGCTCGGGGCGCATTCCGCACGAACTTCAATAGATCAATGCCTGCTGCGCTGTCACCTTATTCCCGTCGGTATTTCCCGAACGGGTCGGGGAGAGACGCGCAGGAGGTAATATGACCGCATTTCACAGTGCCAACATGATGCTCGACTATCAGGATATCGGCTCAGGGCCGCTCACGCTGGTGCTGTTGCCCGGCTGGTGCGAACCGAAAACCGTGTTCGAGCCGTTCATTGCTTTGGCGGCCGAACGTTATCGGGTGATCAGCATCGACTGGCGGGGCCATGGCCTGTCGTCGAAAGCCGCGGAGATGTCGCTGACGGCGGACGATTTGCTGGAGGATGTGCGCCAACTGCTGACGGCGCTGCGTTTGGATAACGTGGTCACCCTGTCGGTGGCGCACGCCAGCTGGCTGGCGGTAGCGTTGGCTGAAGCGTTGCCGCAGAGGGTGCAGGGCATGGTGTTTCTCGACTGGATCATGACGCAGCCGGAACCGGCGTTCTTTACGGCGGTGAGGCGCATGCAGGAGCCGCAGCAGTGGCTGGCGGCGCGCGACGCCTTGTTCGACTTCTGGCAGGGCGGCATCCGCCACGATCGGGTCAAACGCCATCTGGAGGTTGAGATGGCGCAGGAAGATTACCGGCTCTGGCGTGCCGCCGGCGTGGCCATCGAACAGGCCTATCGGCGATTCGGCTCACCGCTGCAACGCCTGGCGGGAATGAGCGCACCGCCGCCGTGCCGGCACATCTACTCGTTGGATCGCCGTGACGACTATCTGCGGCAACAGCAGGCCTTTGCCGCCGAGCAGCCGTTTTTCTCCGTGGTGCGTCTCGGGGAGGCCCGCACTCACCTCGGCATTCTGGAACGGCCTGACTCGGTGCTGTGGGCTGTGGAGGATTTTTTGGCGCCGTGAACGCCGTCTGAAGGGGGGCACCGCCGATAAAGTGGGTTTCAACACCTTAGAAAGCCTGTATAATACACGGTTCGATCCTGATAAACGTATTATGACCGTTGTGGCTGTTGGCCACGACGGTATCCCCCCGACGCCTGTGAAGGCGACATTAGAGGTTGCTCAATGAGCGAAAAGTTACAGAAAGTATTAGCGCGCGCCGGGCATGGCTCGCGTCGTGAAATCGAAACCATGATTGAAGCCGGGCGCGTCAGCGTCGACGGCAAGGTCGCCAAGCTGGGCGACCGCGTTGAAGTGACCCCGGCGATGAAAATTCGTCTGGATGGCCATGTCCTGTCGATCAAAGAATCCGAAGAGGTGGTTTGCCGGGTGCTGGCTTACTACAAACCGGAAGGCGAGCTGTGTACCCGCAGCGATCCTGAAGGCCGCCCGACGGTGTTCGATCGCTTGCCGAAGCTGCGCGGTTCACGCTGGGTGGCGGTAGGGCGACTGGACGTCAACACCTCCGGTCTGCTGCTGTTCACCACCGATGGCGAACTGGCCAACCGTCTGATGCATCCAAGCCGTGAAGTGGAACGTGAGTACGCGGTACGCGTGTTCGGCCAGGTTGACGATGCGAAAGTGAAGCAGCTGAGCAAGGGCGTGCAATTGGAAGACGGCCCGGCCGCCTTCCGCACTATCAGCTTCCAGGGCGGTGAAGGCCTCAACCAGTGGTACAACGTGACCCTGACCGAAGGCCGCAACCGTGAAGTGCGTCGCCTGTGGGAAGCGGTGGGCGTGCAGGTGAGCCGCCTGATCCGCGTGCGCTACGGCGACATCGATCTGCCGAAAGGCCTGCCGCGCGGCGGCTGGGCGGAACTGGATCTGCCGGCGATCAACTACCTGCGCGAGCTGGTGGAACTGAAGCCGGAAACGGTCAGCAAAATGCCGGTGGAGCGTGAGCGCCGCCGCGTGAAGGCTAACCAGATCCGCCGTGCGGTCAAGCGCCACTCGCAGGTAGCCGGCAGCGGCCGCCGCAGCGCGCCTGGCAGCAAACCGGGTAAACCGGGCAAGCCAAGCAAACGCAGCTAATCCCTCATTCTGGCCCCGTTCGGGGCCAGAACTTTTTGTTACCAATCGATCCCTTGTTGCGCCTTCACGCCTGCGTCGAACGCGTGTTTCACCGGTCGCATCTCCGTGACCGTATCAGCCAGTTCCAATAGATCGCGATGGCAACCGCGCCCGGTCAGGATCACCGTTTGGTGCACCGGGCGCCGTAGGAGCGCTTCCTTCAACTCGTCCAGTTCCAGATAGCCGTAGGTCAGCATGTAGGTCACTTCGTCCAGCAGCACCAGGTCCAGGCTGCTGTCGGCCAGCATGCGTTTACCGTGCTGCCACACCGCCTGGCAGGCGGCGGTGTCGCCGGCCTTGTTCTGCGTCTCCCAGGTGAAACCGGTGGCCATTACCTGAAATTCAACGCCGTGTTGCTGTAGCAGATTCTTTTCGCCATTGGGCCATTCGCCCTTGATGAACTGGATCACCCCGGCGCGCATGCCGTGGCCAACCGCCCGGGTGACGGTGCCGAAGGCGGCGGTGGTTTTACCCTTGCCGTTACCGGTAAACACCAGCAGCAGGCCGCGAGTATCCTGCGCCGCGGCGATGCGCGCATCAACCTGTTCTTTCAGGCGCTGCTGGCGCTGTTGATGACGATCTTCCGCCATGAAACGCTCCTTATTATTCGGCCGCGCCGGGTTTACGATTCGGCTGCGCGTCGAAGCTCATGCCAGTTTTGCGGCGGCTGTCCTCGCCCATCAGATACAGGTACAACGGCATGATATCGGCGGGGGTCTTCAGTTTGTTCTTGTCTTCGTGTGGGAAGGCGGATGCGCGCATTTTGGTGCGGGTGCCACCCGGATTGATGCAGTTCACCCGCAAATTGCGAGTTTTGTACTCGTCGGCCAATACCTGCATCATGCCCTCGGTGGCGAACTTCGACACCGCATAGGCACCCCAGTCTGCGCGGCCGGTACGCCCGACGCTGGAGCTGGTGAACACCAGCGAACCGGCGTGGGATTTCAGCAGCAGTGGCAACAGTGCCTGGGTCAGCATAAAGGTGGCGTTGACGTTAACCTGCATCACCTCTTGCCACATGGTTATCGACAGCTCGGCCATCGGCGCGATGTCGCCGAGCAGGCCGGCGTTGTGCAGCACGCCGTCAAGGCGGGGGATCTGGCTAGCCAGATCGTCGGCTATCTGCCGGCATTGCTCCTGAGTGACGTGCAGCAAGTCCAGCGTCACCACCAAGGCCGGGGCGCCGCCCTGGGCCGCAATTTCTTGTTGTACCGCCAGCAGTTTGCTCTCGGTACGGCCCAGCAGCACCAGTTGGGCACCGAAGCGCGCGTAGGTCAGCGCCGCTTCACGGCCGATGCCGTCACCGGCGCCGGTAACTAAAATGATACGTTGTTCGAGCAGGTCTTGTTTGGGTTGGTAATGCACGATACATCCTCGCCTGGGTGGCTGTTCTCCCGCGAATATCGGGGAGCAAGGGTGAAACGCGCGGCCGGGGCGGGAGCAAAGGCTCGACCGTCTGCGGGCCGCGCAGCGAATCCGTCTCATCGTATTGATGAATAATGGGTGTTATATGCCTTAATCCGCGGGCATTTTCAATGCGTAGCAGGCTGAAATGGCATTCTTTTGTAACAAAAGCGCGGCAGCGGCGGCTTGGTTCGACCGTAAATCGTCCCCATAGTGATGCTCCGTGCGCAATGAATTTTCATTTAGCCGCGACAGCAGCCGCTGCGGTTGGCTAGAATGGAAAGAAGTATACTAACAACCTGTAAATAAAGGCGGAATCTGTGGAGTTTATATCTGTTTATGGCCTGTTTCTGGCCAAGGTCGCCACGGTGGTGCTCGCCATCGCCGCGTTGGCCATATTGGCGGTCAGCCTGGGGCAACGCAAGAGCCGCCAAAAAGGGGAGTTGCAGCTGACCGACCTCGGCGAACAGTATCGCGAGATGCAGCGCGATATGCGCCTGGCGCGCATGGATGCCGCCGAGCAGAAGGTCTGGCTGAAACAGTTCAAGAAGCAGACCAAATCTGATGACAAATTGAAGAAGCAGCGCGCCAAGTCCGGCGCGGTGGAAGTGGCCAAGCCGTGCCTGTATGTGCTGGATTTCAAGGGCAGCATGGACGCGCACGAGGTGACGTCGTTGCGTGAAGAGATCTCGGCGGTGCTGGCGGTGGCGTCGGCGCAGGATGAAGTCCTGCTGCGCCTGGAAAGCCCTGGCGGGGTGGTGCATGGCTATGGCCTGGCGGCCTCGCAGTTGGAGCGCCTGCGCAAGGGCGGCATTCGCCTGACGGTAGCGGTGGATAAAGTGGCGGCCAGCGGCGGCTACATGATGGCCTGCGTCGCGGATCGCATCGTGGCGGCACCGTTCGCCATCATCGGTTCCATCGGCGTGGTGGCGCAGATCCCGAACTTCCACCGCCTGCTGAAAAAGAATGACATCGACGTGGAGCTGCACACCGCCGGGCAGTTCAAACGCACGCTGACGCTGTTCGGTGAAAACACCGAGCAAGGGCGCGAGAAGTTTCGCGAAGATCTGAACGAAACCCACGAACTGTTCAAGCGCTTCGTGCATGAGCAGCGCCCGTCGCTGGATATCGATAGCGTCGCCACCGGTGAGCACTGGTTCGGTTCTCAGGCCAAAGAAAAGGGGCTGATCGACGCCATCGGCACCAGCGACGATTTGCTGATCGCCGAGTTGGATAACCACGAAGTGATCGCCGTGCGCTACACGCGCCGCAAACGCCTGATGGATCGCTTCACCGGCAGCGCGGCGGAAAGCGTCGATCGTTTACTGTTGCGCTGGTGGCAGCGTGGGGAAAAGCCGTTGTTGTAACGGCGATGAGAGCAGGAATCAACGGGGGCCAGGTGCCCCCGTTTTCTTTACTCAATCGACCAGGTGGTATTTTTCCGAAAGCAGATGGGCCAAATGTTTAAACATATTAAATACCGCGGTGGTTTTGGCGGTGGGCAATCCGTCGGCATCCAAAAAGTATTCGCCGCGAAAAACTAAAACGCCGCTTTTTTGTTCAACGTCGGTGGCGAGCATGCCGTGCAGATAATCTTCGTGTTGGCGGATGATGTTATTTGCTTCCGCCAGTAGGGCCTCGCGGCCGATAGGTGCAGTATTCTTGTGCATTTATTAGACTCCAAACAAAAAACGCTGCGCATATTCTAACGCCGGTTCGCTTTTATCCGCAAACCGACTAAGGTTTATTTGCCGTCTGGATGGCCATGGGCGGCCGCCGGTTGGCGAAATCTGCCTTTCCGTGCTAATTAGGTTGCGTGACGCTTTTTATCAGGTACAGTGTGGGATTTTGCGGCGTCGGGTGGAAGGTTTTGTTTACGCCATGAATAAAACTCACACAGCCATACTTCTGGGGCATGGGTGAATAGCAGGCAGGATCAACAACTTGCGTTCAGGTTGAGCAGTTGGGCAACCAAAAGAAAAAAATCTGTTGATCTCTTGCCAGACTGCCGCAATATAAAAAAAGAGACACGAATTGCCGCGGCACGGCGAGATAAAAGACTTCTTTTTAGAAGAAATAAATTAGGTAAAGGTAAATATGGGTAAAGCTCTCGTAATAGTTGAGTCCCCGGCAAAAGCCAAAACTATTAATAAATATTTAGGAAGTGACTACGTGGTGAAGTCCAGCGTCGGTCATATCCGTGATTTGCCGACCAGTGGCTCAGCCAGCAAAAAGAGCGCTGACTCAACCGAAGACAAAGCCAAGAAAAAAGTTAAAAAAGATGAGAAGGCGGCGCTGGTAAATCGCATGGGCGTCGACCCTTACCACGGCTGGAAAGCGCATTATGAAATCCTGCCGGGTAAAGAAAAAGTGGTCGCCGAGTTAAAATCGTTGGCGGAAAACGCCGACCACATTTATCTCGCAACCGACCTTGACCGCGAAGGGGAAGCCATCGCCTGGCACCTGCGGGAAGTGATCGGTGGGGATGACAAACGCTTTAGCCGCGTGGTGTTTAACGAAATCACCAAAAACGCAATCCAACAGGCGTTCAAACAGCCGGGCGAGCTGAACATTGACCGCGTCAACGCGCAGCAGGCACGCCGGTTTATGGACCGCGTGGTGGGCTATATGGTCTCGCCGCTGCTGTGGAAGAAAATCGCCCGCGGCCTGTCCGCCGGCCGCGTGCAGTCGGTGGCGGTGCGTCTGGTGGTTGAGCGCGAACGAGACATCAAGGCGTTCGTGCCGGAAGAGTATTGGGAGCTGCATGCCGATCTGCTGGCGAAGGGTGAAACCGCGCTGCAGATGGAAGTGACTCACGCGCACGACAAACCGTTCAAGCCGGTCAACCGCGAGCAGACTCACGCCGCGGTCAAGCTGCTGGAAAAAGCCCGTTATACGGTGCTGGATCGCGAAGATAAACCGACCAGCAGCAAGCCGGGCGCGCCTTTCATTACCTCCACGCTGCAACAGGCCGCCAGCACCCGCCTGAGCTTCGGCGTGAAGAAAACCATGATGATGGCGCAACGGCTGTATGAAGCCGGCCACATCACCTATATGCGTACCGATTCCACCAACCTGAGCCAGGATGCGCTCAACATGGTGCGTGGCTACATCGGCGACAACTTCGGCGACAAATACCTGCCGAAGGCGCCGAATCAGTACAGCAGCAAAGAGAATTCGCAGGAAGCGCACGAAGCGATCCGTCCTTCGGACGTGAACGTGCTCGCCGAGCAGTTGAAAGACATGGAGGCGGACGCGCAGAAGCTGTATCAGCTGATCTGGCGCCAGTTCGTTGCCTGCCAGATGACACCGGCGCAATACGATTCCACCACGCTGACGGTGAAAGCCGGCGATTATCAACTGCGCGCCAAGGGCCGTACGCTGCGCTTTGACGGCTGGACCAAGGTGATGCCGGCGCTGCGCAAGGGCGATGAAGATCGCACTCTGCCATACGTCGAAATCGGCAGCGAACTTGATCTGCAGAAACTGATCCCAAGCCAGCACTTTACCAAGCCGCCGGCGCGCTACAGCGAAGCCTCACTGGTGAAAGAGCTGGAAAAACGCGGTATCGGCCGTCCGTCCACCTACGCCTCCATCATTTCGACCATTCAGGATCGCGGTTATGTGCGGGTGGAAAGCCGCCGCTTCTATGCCGAGAAAATGGGCGAGATCGTCACCGATCGCCTGGAAGAGAACTTCCGCGAGCTGATGAACTATGACTTCACCGCGCGTATGGAAGACGGCCTTGATGAGGTCGCCAACAACCAGGCCGAGTGGAAAGCGGTGTTGGACGAATTCTTCGTCGACTTCAGCGAGCAGCTGGAAACGGCGGAGAAGGATCCGGAAGAAGGTGGCATGCGGCCTAACCAGATGGTGATGACCAGCATTGACTGCCCGACCTGCGGCCGCAAGATGGGCATCCGTACCGCCAGCACCGGTGTGTTCCTCGGCTGTTCCGGCTACGCGCTGCCGCCGAAGGAGCGTTGCAAAACCACCATCAACCTGGTGCCTGAAGCGGAAGTGCTCAACATCCTCGAAGGCGACGACGCGGAAACCAACGCGCTGCGCGCACGCCGCCGCTGCCAGAAATGCGGTACGGCGATGGACAGCTATCTGATCGACAACCAGCGTAAGCTGCACGTCTGCGGTAACAACCCGGCGTGTGACGGTTATGAGATCGAAGAGGGCGAGTTCCGTCTGAAAGGCTATGACGGCCCGGTGGTGGAGTGCGACAAATGCGGCTCGGAAATGCACCTGAAAATGGGGCGCTTCGGCAAGTACATGGGCTGCACCAACGAGAACTGCAAAAACACCCGTAAGATCCTGCGTAACGGCGATGTCGCGCCGCCGAAGGAAGATCCGGTACCGTTGCCAGAGCTGCCGTGCGAGAAGTCCGACGCCTATTTCGTGCTGCGTGACGGCGCTGCCGGCGTGTTCCTGGCGGCCAATACCTTCCCTAAATCGCGCGAAACCCGTGCGCCGCTGGTGGAAGAGCTGGCTCGCTTCAAGGATCGCTTGCCGGAGAAGCTGCGCTATCTGGCCGATGCGCCGGTGGCGGATGCCGAAGGCAATAAAACGCTGGTGCGTTTCAGCCGTAAAACCAAACAGCAGTACGTCTCTTCTGAAAAAGACGGCAAGGCGACCGGTTGGTCTGCGTTCTACGTGGACGGCAAGTGGGTCGAAGGCAAGAAGTAAGGCCGATGCCCTGCCTGCAAGATGAAAAACCAGCCCTGGCGGCTGGTTTTTTATTGGTGAAAAGGGGCAAACGGATCTATCCTTTGCTGTTTTTATCCCTCCGTTACCGTCGTTTCACGTTGATACCAATGCAAAATAATCGTTATCATAGTGTGACGCGGATCTATACTTGAAGCTGCAACGTGGTATAGTGGTTATATAAAAAGTTTTTTTATTATTAAAGCTTATTAACAACGGCGCTTTCTTCACCATCAGGGTAGAACACGGTGTTTATGGCTTGTGAGTTTCAGCATACCGGGGCGACACCGATATACCTGGCTGCGGGTAAGCCGCAGTGTTTAACCTAGGATGGTATAAGATATGAAATTGCAGCAGCTTCGTTACATTGTGGAAGTGGTTAACCACAACCTGAATGTCTCCTCGACGGCAGAAGGGCTCTATACCTCGCAACCCGGCATCAGTAAACAGGTGCGCATGCTCGAAGATGAGCTGGGCATCCAGATTTTCGCCCGCAGCGGCAAGCACCTGACCCAGGTCACCCCCGCCGGCCAGGAAATCATTCGCATCGCGCGTGAAGTATTGTCCAAAGTGGACGCCATCAAAGCCGTTGCCGGTGAACACACTTACCCGGACAAAGGCTCGCTGTACGTCGCCACCACGCATACGCAGGCTCGCTACGCCTTGCCCAACGTGATCAAGGGCTTTATCGAGCGTTACCCGCGCGTCTCGCTGCACATGCACCAGGGGTCGCCGACGCAGATCGCCGAAGCGGTCTCCAAGGGCACCGCCGATTTCGCCATCGCCACCGAAGCGCTGCACCTGTACGACGATCTCATCATGCTGCCGTGCTACCACTGGAACCGTGCGGTGGTGGTGAAGCCCGATCATCCTTTGGCGGGCAAAAGCAGCATCAGCATTGAAGAACTGGCGGCTTACCCGATCGTCACTTACACCTTCGGCTTTACCGGCCGCTCGGAGCTGGACACCGCCTTCAACCGCGCCGGCCTGACGCCGCGCATCGTCTTTACCGCCACCGACGCCGACGTGATCAAAACCTATGTGCGTCTGGGACTGGGGGTGGGGGTGATCGCCAGCATGGCGGTGGATCCAGTGCAGGATCCGGATCTGGTGACGGTGGATGCGCGCGATATCTTCACCTACAGCACCACCAAGATCGGCTTCCGCCGCAGCACCTTCCTGCGCAGCTACATGTACGACTTTATTCAGCGCTTCGCGCCGCACCTGACGCGCGACGTGGTCGACAGCGCGGTGGCGTTGCGTTCCAACGAAGAGATTGAAGCGATGTTCAAGGACATCAAGCTGCCGATTAAATAGCCGCCAGCGTTGACGACATCAAACAACACCCGGACAGGCCTGCGCCTCTCCGGGTTTTTTATGCGTAAAACCCTGCGCCATAACACACCCCATTCGCAAGCTGCGCTAATCCAATCTTGGTTGGGGGAACGCGTTATGGCGCTTTAACGTCAGACCGACTCCCTCTGTCATTTCCACTAAGTTTCTGAATAATGCCCATTCTGGCTTAAGACAGCTTATGTCTTCCTTGTTAGGAATCATCTGAAAACAAAGTGTTTTTGTTCTGGCAAAGAGTTTTTTTTCTCTCGGAAGTTAAAGTAATGCTAACCAATTGCCAGCGGAGCCGCTTATCTCATGACCAGCCGTATCTCTGTTCAATTGCCCGTTGAGGGCCTGCTTTTTTGGAAGCTGGCGGGCCGTGAGGCCTTGTCCGAGCCGTTTGCGCTTACGCTGACCTTGCTGGGCCGGGATGCCCGCATTAATCGCAGCGAGCTGTTGGGGCAACCGGTCACGGTGAATCTACCGACGGGACTGCTGTCAGCGGATCGCCATATCAATGGCAAAGTGACCCGCGTTGCCGTCAGTGCCGTCGAATTAAGTGGCACGCGTTATGCTGTGTATACGCTGACGGTGGAATCGGATCTATGGCCGATGAAGCGGGATCGCAATCTGCGCATCTTCCAGGGCCAGACGGTGCCGCAAACGGTGCATGCTTTGCTCAGCGAATATCAGGTTAACGTAGAGGATAAACTCACCGGTCGCTATCGGGTGTGGGATTACT
This sequence comes from Serratia sp. PL7, assembly GCF_945957435.1. Classification (NCBI taxonomy): domain Bacteria; kingdom Pseudomonadati; phylum Pseudomonadota; class Gammaproteobacteria; order Enterobacterales; family Yersiniaceae; genus Serratia; species Serratia sp. PL7. Next base: position 975,433 of record NZ_CAMFLB010000001.1, read on the forward strand.
GTGTTCAGTATCAGGAGAGCAGTCTCGATTTTATCAGCCGCCTCATGGAGCTGGAGGGTATTGTTTACCATTTTCGCCATGAGGCGGGCCGCCACACGCTGGTGCTGACGGATGCGGCAGGGCAGTATCAGCCGTTTAGCGGCTACGAGACGATTCCTTACCATCAGACTCCGTCTGGCGGCAGCACCCTCGAGCAGGGCATCGGCCAATGGGCACCGGAAGACAGCGTAACGCCGGGCATTTACGGTTTGGACGACTATGACTTTCGCAAACCGAACGCCTGGCTGTTCCAGGCTCGCCAAAACCCGGCCTCGCCGATGCCGGGCAGCATCGACGTCTACGATTGGCCGGGCCGCTATGTCGAGCACGCCGATGGAGAATTCTACGCACGCGTGCGCCAGGAACGCTGGCAGGTGGAACATCAGCAGGTACATGGCACAGCAACGGCGATCGGAATCGCGCCGGGCTATACCTTTACCCTGATCAACGCCCCGTTTTTCAGCGATAACGGCGAATACCTGACGACGGCCGCCGATTATACGTTCTCCGAGAACCGCTACGCCAGCGGCGAAGAAGGAGAGACGATTCATCGCATCGACTTTACGGTTATCCCGGCTGCTACCGTCTTTCGTCCGCTGACGGTGACGCCGTGGCCGCGCACCTATGGCCCGCAAACGGCCAAGGTGGTGGGGCCCGTCGGCGAGAATATCTGGACGGACAAATACGGCCGGATAAAAGTGAAGTTTCACTGGGATCGCCGCGCCAAAGGGGATGATACCAGTTCGTGCTGGGTGAGGGTCTCGAGTGCCTGGGCGGGGCAAGGGTTCGGTTCGGTACAGATACCGCGCGTCGGCGATGAAGTGGTGGTGGACTTTATCAATGGCGATCCGGATCGGCCGATTGTCACCGGGCGCGTCTACAATGAAGCGAGCATGCCGCCGTGGGTGTTGCCGGCGGCGGCTACGCAAATGGGCTTTATGACTCGCAGTAAGGACGGAAGCCGGGATAACGCCAGCTATCTGTTTTTCGAAGATAAGGTGGGCAGCGAGGCCGTGGAACTGCACTCCGAAAAGGATATGAAGGTTTCGGTGGAAAATGACCAGCAGGTCAATATTGACGGTAACCGGACGACAACTATCCTCAAGCAACAGCAAGACGAAGTGACGGGCAATGCCACCTTCCATTACAAGAGCCAGCGCACCACCACGGTGGATAAAAAAGAAACCGGCTATTTTAATGGCGGTGTCGCTACGGAGATCAAGGCAGGGCGGACGTTCGACATTAAGGACGGCGGTGACAAGGTAACGATCAAAGGCGACCGTACCAGCGATATCGACGGGAATGAAAGCCACCATGTCTCCGGCAAACTGACTGAGACCCTGGATAAAGGGCGGGACGTTACGATCGGCGCTGGCGGCCATAAAGAGAACATCACGGGGGGCGTTACCAGCGAGATCAAGGGCGGCGTCAACGAAACGATCAAAGACGGCGTTACCACCAATATCAATAGCGGCGACTGGACGCAAAACGTCAACGCGGGAACCATTACGATTTACAGCCCGCATCAGATCAAAATTGTCAGCGGCGAAAAGATCAGCATCGAAGCGCCGGAGTCCGTGTTCAATCCCAAGCTGCACAGCCTGACCGTGACTGCCTTCAGTGAAAGCATTACCGGTAATAGCGTATCGGCATCGGCGATAGCCAGCAGCATCGTTGGCGTGTCCAACGGCCTGACGGGGCTATCCAATTCTTATAAGCTGAAAGAGTTTTCAAAGACGGCGTTCAAAACGGAAACGAACGGGGTGGTGGTGAATGTCGAGGTGACCAATATCAGCAACAGAACGCTGAATGTAACGAATAACTCATTGTTTATAATTACATAAAATGGAGCAGCACGCTTATGTCTCTGGCTGATATGTCGAAGTACTTCCTGTATGCGGGGATCGCCACCCCTGTCGTGATGGGCATTTTCTTTTACTGTATTTTTAAAAACAACGGCGGTAACTCGACCGAGATGTCTGCAGTTAAAAACTATCTCAACAAGGACAGCTGGCAAGGTGAAATTATCGCCTCACACCTCGAATCCTGTCGGCAAACCAACACTCGATATGGCAATGACTTTTTCTTTGACGTTGATTTTTATCTCCCGGGCGACACCCGACTCCACACTGCCAAGGCCCTGGTTCAACCAGGCCAGATGCATCTACTGCGCAAAGGGATGGACATCAAGGTAAAGAAGGGGCGTAAGAATCAGCTGGCGGTTGTGGAGATGGATTTCCCCGCTGAGCTGTTGTAGCTAACCTTTCCCTGCCAAAGCGCCGCATCGTTGCGGCGTTTTTGTTGGCGTATTGCCTAACCCCTTGGCTGGGCTCGCACTTCCTTTCGGCTGATTGTTCCCACCTATCGTTGTGATCAAATCGTGTTGTTATCAAAACGTTAACTTATCTTTGTGGTATCTTTAAACAAGACCTCACTGATTACCCTGTTTTAGTCACAATAAGAAATGGAGGAGCTATGTCGTCCGATCTTCGTGAAACAAGTCTGGATAAGCTGGTTGCGCTGAATAGCGAATATTACTACTACAGTCTGCCGCTGGCGGCGAAGCAGCTGGGTGATATCGACCGGTTGCCGAAATCAATGAAAGTGCTGTTGGAGAACCTGCTGCGCCATGTGGATGGCGATACCGTGCAGGTTGACGACCTCAAGGCCATCGTCGCCTGGCTGCAAACCGGCCATGCTGACCGTGAGATCGCCTATCGTCCGGCGCGCGTGCTGATGCAGGATTTTACCGGCGTTCCGGCGGTGGTAGATCTGGCCGCGATGCGCGAAGCGGTACGGCGACTGGGCGGCAACGTCGACCAGGTGAATCCGCTGTCGCCGGTGGATCTGGTGATTGACCACTCGGTTACCGTCGATGAATTTGGCGACGATAACGCCTTCGAAGACAACGTGCGTATCGAAATGCAGCGCAACCACGAGCGCTACACCTTCCTGCGCTGGGGGCAGAAAGCCTTCAACCGCTTCCGCGTGGTGCCACCGGGCACCGGCATCTGCCACCAGGTCAACCTCGAATACCTCGGCCAAACGGTCTGGCACAGCGACGAAAGCGGCCGCCGCGTGGCTTATCCGGATACGCTGGTGGGCACCGATTCCCACACCACCATGATCAACGGCCTGGGCATTCTCGGCTGGGGCGTCGGCGGTATCGAAGCGGAAGCGGCGATGCTGGGCCAGCCGGTGTCGATGCTGATCCCGGACGTGGTCGGCTTTAAGCTGACCGGCAAGCTCCGTGAGGGCATTACCGCCACCGACCTGGTGCTGACGGTGACTCAAATGCTGCGTAAGCATGGCGTGGTCGGCAAGTTCGTCGAGTTTTACGGAGATGGGCTGGCCGATCTGCCGCTGGCGGACCGGGCAACCATCGCCAATATGTCGCCGGAGTTCGGCGCCACCTGCGGTTTCTTCCCGGTGGATGACGTTACGCTCGGCTATATGAAGCTCAGCGGCCGCAGCGCCGAACAAATCGCGCTGGTGGAAGCCTACGCCAAAGCGCAGGGCATGTGGCGCAACCCGGGTGATGAACCGGTCTTCACCAGCTCGCTGGCGCTGGACATGTCAACCGTGGAAGCCAGCCTCGCCGGGCCAAAGCGCCCGCAGGATCGCGTTGCGCTGCCGAATGTGCCGCAGGCGTTCAAGGCCGCCACCGAGCTGGATATCGGGGGACACAAGGCCAATACCGACAGCAAAACCTTCACGCTGGACGGGCAGCAGCACGAACTGCGCGACGGCGCGGTAGTGATCGCGGCGATCACCTCTTGCACCAACACCTCCAACCCGAGCGTCATGATGGCGGCCGGCCTGCTGGCGAAAAACGCCGTCAAGAAAGGGCTACGCAGCAAACCCTGGGTAAAAACCTCGCTGGCGCCGGGTTCCAAAGTGGTGACCGACTACTTTGACAGTGCCAAACTCACCGCCTATCTGGAAGAACTGGGGTTCAACCTGGTGGGATATGGCTGTACCACCTGTATCGGCAACTCCGGGCCGCTGCCGGATCCCATCGAGCAGGCGATCAAAGAGGGCGATCTGACCGTGGGCGCGGTGCTGTCGGGCAACCGTAACTTCGAAGGGCGCATCCACCCGCTGGTGAAAACCAACTGGCTGGCCTCGCCGCCGCTGGTAGTGGCTTATGCGCTGGCGGGCAGCATGAAGATCGATCTGACCAAAGAGCCGCTGGGCGAGGGTAATGACGGCCAGCCGGTCTATTTGAAGGACATCTGGCCGAGCAGCCAGGACATCGCTCAGGCGGTGGAAGAAGTGCGCACCGAGATGTTCCACAAGGAATATGGTGAAGTGTTCGATGGCGACGCCAACTGGCAGGCGATCCAGGTGACCGGTTCGGCGACCTATCAATGGCAGGAGGATTCTACCTATATCCGCCATCCTCCGTTCTTCAGCACCATGAAGGTGAAGCCGGATCCGGTGCAGGACATCAAGGACGCGCGCATTCTGGCGATTCTGGCCGACTCGGTGACCACCGACCACATCTCGCCGGCGGGTAACATCAAGCGCGACAGCCCGGCGGGGCGTTATCTGAGCGAGCACGGCGTGGCGCCGCAGGATTTTAACTCCTACGGTTCACGCCGCGGCAACCACGAAGTGATGATGCGCGGCACCTTCGCCAACATCCGCATTCGCAACGAAATGGTGCCGGGCGTCGAAGGCGGCTATACCCGCCATATTCCGTCGCAACAGCAGCTATCTATCTACGACGCCGCCATGCAGTACCAGCAGGAGAAAGTGCCGCTGGCGGTGATCGCCGGTAAAGAGTACGGTTCCGGCTCCAGTCGCGACTGGGCGGCGAAGGGGCCGCGCCTGCTGGGCGTGCGGGTGGTGATAGCCGAATCCTTCGAGCGCATTCACCGCTCAAACCTGATTGGCATGGGGATTTTGCCGCTGGAGTTCCCGCAAGGGGTGACGCGCAAAACCCTGGGGCTGACCGGGGATGAGCAGATCAGCGTTGGCGGCCTGCAACAGCTGCAGCCGGGCCAGACGGTGCCGGTGCATATCACCTATGCCGACGGGCGCAAGGAAGTGGTCGACACCCGTTGCCGCATCGATACCGGCAATGAGCTGACCTACTACGAAAACGACGGTATCCTGCACTATGTGATCAGGAAAATGCTGTAATTAAGCAATAAAAAGGGCGCCGCGAGGCGCCCTGATTGTTTCCACCGCGGTAGCGATCACTTCTGGTCGAGCAAATGGCCCATTTTGGCGGCCTTGGTGGCCAGATAGCGTTCGTTCTTCGGATTGCGGCCGACGATCAGCGGCACGCGCTCGCTGATATTGATACCGGCTTCGGTCAGGATCTCGACCTTTTTCGGGTTGTTGGTCAGCAAACGCACCGCGTCGACGCCCAGCAGTTTGAACATATCGGCGCACAGGGTGAAGTCGCGCTCGTCGGCGGCGAAGCCGAGCTGATGGTTAGCTTCCACGGTGTCTGCGCCCTTATCCTGCAGGGCGTAGGCGCGGATCTTGTTCAACAGGCCGATATTGCGGCCCTCCTGGCGATGATAAAGCAGGATGCCGCGGCCTTCTTCGGCGATCTGTTCCAGTGCGGCTTCGAGTTGAAAACCGCAGTCGCAGCGCAGGCTGAATAAGGCGTCACCGGTCAGACATTCGGAATGCACGCGTGCGAGTATCGGCACTTCGCCGGAAATATCACCGAATACCAGTGCCAGATGGTCATGCCCGGTCGCCAGTTCTTCGAATCCTACCATCAGGAAATCGCCCCAAGGTGTCGGCAGTTTAGCCTCTGCCACCCGTTTAAGCTGCATGTCATTCTCCACAAAAACCTACGATTCAATCATTGTCGCGCATCCTAAGTCCGGTTCAGTGAATTGACCAAGACTAAAACGTGCTACGCCGATCTCTATTTCGTTAATTATCGGCTATTTTGCCACAACTTCTTGCCGGGCGGTGCTCAGCAAACCAGCAGATGGCGTTTTCTGGCCACCTATTATTGCGATAGGTTGCCTATCTGTTTAATTTTTCGCGTGTTATCAATATTGCACTCTTGTTACACTGCAGCCTGATTCACGCAGAGGAAAACGGGAATGTATGAGATAGCAAAACGCACGGCGGGCGGCGCGCTGCTGCTGCTGTTGATGCCGCTGATAGTATGGGCATCCGGCTGGCACTGGCAGCCTGGCGGCAATGATCGGCTGCTCAAAGCGCTGTACTGGGTGACCGAAACCGTGACCTCGCCGTGGGGTATTCTGACCAGCGCTATCCTTTGCGGCTGGTTTTTGTGGTGCCTGCGCTTTCGGTTGAAGGCGGCCATCGGTCTGGCAATCCTGCTTTCCGCCGCGTTGGTGATTGGGCAGGGGGTCAAATCGTTGATCAAGGATCGGGTGCAAGAACCGCGACCGTTTGTGGTATGGCTCGAGCAAACCCACGGTGTGGACGGAAAATATTTCTATTCGCTGCACCGCAAAGAGCGCAGCGCGCTGGTGCGCGAGCAGTTGCAAGAGCAGACGCTGGTGCCGAACTGGCTGCGCAAGCACTGGCAGTTTGAAACCGGCTTCGCTTTCCCGTCGGGGCATACGATGTTCGCCGCCACCTGGGCACTGTTGGGCGTAGGGCTGCTGTGGCCGCGCCGCCATTATAAAACTGTCGCGCTGCTGATGGTGTGGGCAACGGGTGTGATGGGCAGCCGTCTGCTGCTGGGCATGCACTGGCCGCGCGATCTGGCAATGGCCACGTTGATCAGTTGGTTGCTGGTGGTGATCACCTGCTGGCTGGCGCAGCGCTGGTTCGGTCCGCTGACGCCGCCGCAAGAGCAGCAGGAAATCGCGGCGCGCAAGCCGGAATAATCACTTCTTTCACAGGCGCCGTTCAGGCGCCTGCCACCAAGACCTTAATGCCCACCTTTTCAAATGCCTGCAGTGCGGAATCGCTAATTCCGTTGTCGGTAATCAAATAGTCGATATGCTGCCAGTCACAAGGCAGCGCAAACATTGAAACCTTATCGATCTTGCTTGAGTCGGCCACCACATACACCGTGTTGGCTGCATTGATCATCGCCATTTTCAGTTTGATGTCGGTTTCGCTTGGGAAACTGAGCCCGTGGCGGGGCGAGATGCAGGCCGTCGCGAGGAACAGCTTTTGCGCCAGCACGTTTTCGAAGAAGCTGGCGGCTTTGTCCCCGGAGGTGGAGAGCGTGGGGAATTTGAATGAGCCCCCGGTCAGCAAAATATTCACACCCGGTTCGCCGCCCAGCTGCAGTGCAATATTGACGCCGGTGGTGATAACGGACAGTTTCTTTATGTGATTCAGGTGATTGGCGATAGCCGTGGTGGTGGTGCCTGAATCAAGAATGATGGTGTCGCCGGGCTCGATAAAACCGGCGGCGAGCTTGCCGATGCGATCTTTGGCGGTCAGGTTAACCTGGCGTTCCAGCAGCATGGCATGAGTATTTTGCTTGCCATCAACCAGAGTTGCACCACCGTGGAAGCGCTGCACATAGCCTTGCTGCTGCAGGACGCGCAGATCGGTACGAATGGTCGCCTCGGTCAGCTTGAAGGTATCGGTAAGCATTTTGACCGTCGCCGAGCCGTCTTCGCGGATCATGTCGAGGATCTTTTCGCGCCGTTGCTGCATTTCCGCCAGCTGTTCGCTTTTGCTTTTCAATCGAAAGACTCCTGCACCTGTCAGTTCCCGCCGCGCGGTTTGCCACGGCCACTCCTTATTGATGCGCTGAATTTTAGCTCGCGATTATTGATAAAGCCACGGATAAACCCGGTTAAGCAGTATTTATTTTTATTCGAAAATCATTGGCATCCGATGAAATCAACGGTAAAAACTAAATCAAAGCAGCCGGGTGATTTTTATCATGTTGTTATTTATTGTTTTTTATCGGCATGAGTGTTGTCTGGTAAGCGCTTTTGCTTGAAATTTGATCTTGCCCACATTAATTATCGTTTTTGCTGCATATGATTTCCATTCGAAAATCAATGATGGGTTAACGGATCGCTTTTGATGCGATAACGATAATCAAGGCGCTTAAGTAGAGGTGACGATGGACTTTCAGGCGATTAAAAACACGGCACGCCAGGCGCGCCGACATGTGGTGACCATGAACCATAAGGCAGGCAAGGGTCATACCGGCGCCGATCTGTCGGAAATCGACATCATCTGCACTTTGTATATGGCAGTGATGGATCGCAGCAATGCCCGGCCCGATCAGGATCGGTTCATTTTGTCTAAAGGGCATGGCGCCGGCGGTTTCTATTGCAGTTGCGCGGCGATGGGCTTGCTGGATCCAGCGGTGCTCGATCAGTTCATGGGCGACGACACCTTGTTGGCCGGGCATCCGGTGCGGCAGAAGCTGCCGGAGCTGGTGGAGATCAACTCTGGCGGTTTGGGGCATGGGCTGCCGATCGCCGTGGGGCTGGCGCTGGGCAACAAGCTGGCGGGGCGTGCGCATCGCCGCGCTTTCGTACTGCTGGGCGACGGCGAACTGGCAGAGGGTTCCAATTGGGAGGCGGCGATGGCGGCCAGCAAATTTAAGCTGGATAACCTGATTGCCATCGTCGATCGCAACCGGCTGCAACTGGCGGGAAAGACAGAGGCCATCATGCCGCTGGAACCGTTGGCGGAAAAATGGCGCGCTTTCGGCTTTGAAACTCTGGAATGTGACGGCCACGATCCGGCGGCGCTGGTGGCGGCGATCCAACGCCCGAGCCAGGACAAGCCGCGAGTGATTTTGGCCAATACCGAAAAGGGGCACGGTGTGTCGTTTATGGCTAACGTTGCCGCCTGGCATCACGCGGTACCGGACGAACAACAGCTGGCGCAGGCGCTGGCGGAACTGGAGGGGTAAACATGCAGGATTTACGCGATGCCGTTGTGACGGTGTTGATCGAACAGCAACGGGCGGGTGCGGATCTGAGCGTGATGGTGGCGGATTCCACGTCCACGTCAAAAATCGCGCCCTTTGAGCAGGCTTATCCGGAGCGGGTAGTGAACGTCGGTATCGCCGAACAGAACATGGTTGGCATGGCTGCCGGCATGGCGCTCAGCGGCCGTACGGTCTTTACCGCCAACGCGGCACCTTTCCTGTTCGCTCGTTCAAACGAACAGATGAAAAACGATGTTTGCTACACGGAGACCAACGTGAAAATGCTTGGCCTGAATGCCGGATTTGGTTACGGGCCACTGGGCGCGACGCACCACTGCATGAACGATATCGCCATCGCCCGTACGTTGGGCAATCTCAGCGTCTATGCGCCGGCGGATGCAAGGCAAGCGGCAGAGATTGTCCGTCATGTCATCGCGCAACCCGGTCCGGCCTATATCCGTATGGACAGTGACAAGCTGCCGGTGTTGAACGCGGATTACCAATTCCGTCCGGGAGAGCCGGAGGTGTTGCACCAGGGGGAAGATAACCTGGTGTTCTGTTTGGGCACGGTGGCTCATGAGGCGATGAAGGTGCTGGCATTGGGCGATAACCCGACCATTGTCTCTCTCCCTTCGCTCTGGCCGCTCAATGAGGAGGCGGTGGTGGCGTTGATGCGCTCGCACCGCCAGGTGCTGACTATGGAGGAGCATGCGCTCAGCGGTGGTTTAGGCACCATCATCGGTGAATTGTTGCTGCGGCATCAGCTGCCGCGGCCGTTTACCGCGCTGGGCGTGCCGGCTTATGAATTTACCCACAGCAGCAGCCGGGCGGCGCTGCGGCGGCAATACGCCATAGATACGGCAGGATTGCACGCACAGTTAACGCAATAGGGGGATGCGATGGAGCGGAACGAATACGACGTTAATTTACGCTACGGTGTCGATAGCCGGATGTCGCTGGCAGGGAAGGTTGCGGTAATCACCGGCGGTTTGGGCGGCATCGCGATGGCAGCCAATCGCCTGCTGTTGGAAAAGGGCGCGCGCCTGGTGTTGATGTATCCGGCCTTTGAACAAGACAAGGCCGCGGCAGCGCTGCGAGAGTTGGGCGATGAACAGGTGTTCTGTCAGGTGTGCGACGTGACCGAACCCGACTCGGTGGCTGCCGCCTTCAACGCGGCTGAGCGGCGCTTTGGCCGGCTCGATATCCTGGTCAACTGCGCCGGCTACGTTAATTTGCAGCCGGCGACAGAAGTCACGCTCGAGGAGTGGCAGCGCCATTTGGCGGTCAACCTCACCGGACCTTTTCTATGTTCGCAAGAACTGGCGCGCCGCGCGATAACCGCCGGCCACGGCGGGAAAATCATCAACATCGCGTCGCAGGCGGCTTCCATCGCCATTGACGATCACTGTGCTTACACCTCCGCCAAGGCGGGGCTGCTAGGCATGACCAAGGTGATGGCCAAAGAGTGGGCGCCGCACGGCATCACCGTCAATACGTTATCGCCCACCGTGGTGCTGACGCCTATGGGAGAGAAAGCCTGGCGAGGCGAAAAGGGCGAGGCGATGAAAAAGCTGATCCCACTGGGGCGTTTTGCTTATACCGATGAAATCGCGGCGGCGATCCTGTTTTTTGCCAGCAACGGCAGCGACATGATTACCGGCGCGGACCTGATGATCGACGGCGGTTTTACCATTTGGTAAGCGGCAACCGCAGCGATCGCCAACACCAGACGATGTTCAACACAACGATAAGAGAACACCATCATGAGAAAAATAGCCACTTACCTTACCCTGCTCACCGGTTTTGCCTTCACCTCTGCCATGGCGGCGGAAAAGGGCACGATCGCCATCCTCGTCAACTCATTGGACAACCCTTATTACTCCGCGGAAGCCAAGGGGGCCGAGGCCAAAGCCAAGTCTCTCGGCTATCAGACGCTGGTGCTGTCGCACGGCGAAGACGTTAAGCGCCAGGGAGAGCTCATCAGCCTGGTTATCGGCCGTAAGGTTCAGGGCATCATTTTGGATAACGCCGATTCCCAGGCCAGCGTCGCCGCCGTACAGCAGGCGAAAAACGCCGGCATTCCAGTGGTGCTGATCAACCGCGAGATCCCGGTCGATGGCGTGGCGTTGGCGCAGATCACCCATAACAACTTCCAGGCCGGCTCGGACGTCGCCAACCAGTTTGTGGAAAAAATGGGGGAAACCGGCAAATACGCCGAGCTGACCTGCAACCTGGCGGACAATAACTGCGTTACGCGTTCGCAGTCGTTCCACAACGTGATCGACCAATATCCTGAGATGGTCAGCGTGGCGCGTCAGGATGCCAAGGGTAATCTGCTGGAGGGGAAACGCATCATGGACAGCATTTTGCAGGCGCATCCGGACATCAAAGGTGTGATCTGCGGCAACGGACCGGTGGCGCTGGGCGCAGTGGCGGCGCTGAAGGCCGCTGGCCGGCAGGATGTCACCGTGGTGGGCATCGACGGCAGCAACGATGAACGTGACGCCATTCTTAACGGCAACCTCTACGCCAGCGTGATGTTGCAGGCGCAGGCTATCGCTGCGCAGGGCGTTGAAATCCTCGACGGTTATTTCCAATCCGGCAGCTATACCGGCAAGGAACGCGTGATGTTCCGCGGCATCCTGATCGGCAAAGACAATGCGCAACGGGTCAGTGACTTCAACTTCAAACCGTAACCCGCGCTGAGCGGCGTCTTTCACCACCCCGTCCTGGTGGCGGGGTGCGATCGGAGGTGTTGTTATGTCGATGCGCATTGCGTTGACCGTCATCGTCGTCCTGACGTTGAGCGGTTGCCGTATCGTCTCGGAGAAAAAGCTGGCGGAGCTTCGCTCCCCGGTGAATCCACATGTGGCGCAGGCAGCGGAGATTTACCGCAGCAAAATCGCCCCGCAAACGGTCAAAACGGCGCAGCCGCTGGGCGAGCTGATCGCCCGGATCGCCCAAGCCAAGGATTTTGACAGCGCTTGCGGCCTGCTGGGGTACCGTGCTCAACCGGAGTTTCCTTGTTACTTCAACGTCAAGGTCAGTGGTGAAGTCGCGGCGGTCAACACCCGCTCGCGCAGCGGAAAATTAACGCTCGCACTGACCGATGCGCCGCTCAGCAGCGTGGAGGTGCAGATCGGGCCGGTCTACCGCGGTACGGCGTTACGCGACAGCTATCGCGGCCTGAGCTACAGCGATTTCAATGACCAAGCGCTGTTCGGCGATTTTGCCAGGGCGATTAACCAGGCTTCGATCGACGAACTGACCGGATCCCAGCCCAAGGTGGGTGACCACATTACCGTGTATGGCGTATTCAGCAGCTGGCAGGCACCTGCCGAGCCGCTGTTGATCACGCCGGTGCGCATTCAACCTTAAGGGGGCGTGATGAGCGATCCGATCATTATTCAAACGCGCAACGTTTCGCGTCTCTATCCGGGCGTCACCGCGTTGGATAGCGTGAGTTATCAAGTGTTTCGCAACCAGGTCAACGTGCTGATCGGCGAGAATGGCGCCGGCAAGTCGACCATGATGAAGCTGCTGGCGGGGGTGGAAACCCCGTCCTCCGGCACTATCGAGCTGGAGGGGAAAGCGGTGACGTTAACCTCCACGCAGCAGGCGGAGCGGCTCGGGATCAGCATTATTTTTCAGGAGCTGAACCTGTTCCCCAACATGTCGGTCATGGACAACATTTTTATGGCCAACGAGTTCTTCCAGCGCGGCCGTATCAATGTGGACTATCAGTATCAGCTGGCCAAATCCTTGCTGCAGCGGCTGGAGTTGGATATCGATCCGCATACGCCGTTGGGCAGCCTCGGTATCGGTCATCAGCAGCTGGTTGAAATTGCCCGTGCCCTGGCGAAGGACACCCAGGTGCTGATCATGGATGAGCCGACGTCGGCGCTGAGTCAGGCCGAAGTGCGCACGCTGTTTCGGGTGATCGCCGATCTGAAAAAACGCGGCGTCACCATCATCTACATTTCTCACCGACTGGAAGAGCTGATGGAGATTGGCGATCGCATCACGGTGTTTCGCGACGGGCGTTTTGTTGCCGCCGAACCGGTCAGTAACGTCAGCATTCCGTGGATCATCGAAAAGATGGTGGGGGAAAAGAGCAAGCACTTTGATTATTGCGCGGCAGAACAAGGGGATGAAGTGTTGAAGGTCGAACAGCTGACGCTGCCGCGTGAAAACGGCGGCTATTGCCTTAACGACGTCAGTTTTTCACTGCGCAAAGGGGAAGTGATCGGCATTTATGGCCTGCTGGGGGCCGGCCGTACCGAACTGTTCAAAGTGCTCAACGGCGTGATGCGCCAGACGGCAGGTCGCATTTTGCTCAACGGCAAAAGCGTGGAGCGGCTGGGATTCCGTCAACGCATGGCGTTGGGCATGGCGCTGGTGCCGGAAGACAGGCAGGCGGAGGGGTTGGTGCAGGTGATGTCGATCAAGGCCAACATGACCCTGGCCAGCCTGGGACGTAATGCGCTACGGCCGTTGGCGTCGGCCGGGGAGTGTACGTTGGTCGATGGCATGATCGAAAAACTGGCGATCAAGGTCAGTGACCGGGAGCTGCCAATTACCAGCTTGAGCGGCGGCAATCAGCAGAAAGTGGTGTTGGGCAAGGCGCTGCTGACCGGGCCGCAGGTGGTGTTTCTTGATGAGCCGACGCGCGGAATTGACGTCGGTGCCAAAACGGACGTTTACCACCTGATTGGCGCGATGGCGCGCCAGGGGCTGGCGGTGATGTTCTCTTCGTCGGAGCTGGATGAGGTGGTCTCACTGGCCGACCGGGTGATGGTGATGGCGGACGGGCAGCTGACGGCCGATCTGCCGCGTGAACGGGCCGATCGCGAAACGCTGATCCGCGCCTCAACCCCTCATGCATAAGGATAAGGCAATGCAAACCAAGTATCGGTTGTATATGTATTTGCTGCAGGCGCGCACCTTCATCGCCCTGTTGCTGGTGGTGCTGTTCTTCAGCAGCATGGTGCCGAATTTTCTGACCGTCTCTAATCTGCTGATCATGACGCAGCACGTGGCGATTACCGGACTGCTGGCGGTTGGCATGACGCTGGTGATCCTCACCGGCGGCATCGACTTGTCGGTCGGCGCGGTGGCCGGTTTGTGCGGGATGATTGCCGGTGCGCTATTGACCGTCGGTATCCCGCTGTGGGAGGGCAATCGGCTGTTTCTCAACGTTTTTGAAGTGATCGGCGCGGTGGCGCTGTTGGGCGTGTTGTTGGGTTTGATCAACGGCACGCTGATCACGCGGCTCGGCGTTGCGCCATTCATCTGCACCCTGGGGGCGATGTACGTGGCGCGTGGGGCGGCGTTGCTGACGGCGGACGGCAAAACCTATCCCAATCTGGTGGGCATGGAAGCGCTGGGCAACACCGGTTTCGCGGCCCTGGGGTCCGGCACCTTTTTGGGGATTTACAACCCGATTTGGCTGATGTTGGCCATCGTGTTGTTGGGGATCTATCTCACTAAGAAAACGCCGCTGGGCCGTTATATCTATGCCATTGGCGGCAATGAGCCGGCGGCGCGGTTGTCGGGGGTGCCGATCGTCAAAGTGAAAATGTTCGTCTATGCGTTTTCCGGGCTGTGCGCGGCGCTGGTGGGGCTGGTTATCGCTTCACAATTGCAAACCGCGCACCCGATGACCGGCAATATGTTCGAAATGGACGCCATCGGCGCGACGGTGCTGGGCGGTACGGCGCTCAGCGGTGGTCGCGGCAGGGTATTCGGTTCGATCATCGGCGCCTTTGTGATCGTTTTTCTGGCGGACGGCTTGGTGATGATGGGCGTCAGCGAGTTCTGGCAAATGGTGATTAAAGGGCTGGTGATCGTCACCGCCGTGGTGATTGACCAGTTCCAGCAGCGTTTGCAGAGCAAGGTCATTCTGATGCAGCGCCAGGAAAAAAAAGCGGTGCAGCCGCTGGTTGAGGTGAGCCATGGTTAAAGCAGACTGCATTGTCGCGTTGGACGAGGGCACCAGCAACGCCAAGGCCGTGGTGGTGGATGCGCAGGGTACGATCGTCGCCAGGGCCAGCAGGCCACTGACGTTGCAGACGCCGCAGCCCGGTTGGGTGGAGCAACGGGGCGAGACCTTGCTGGCGGCCTCTCTGGCGGTATTGCGGGAGGCTATTGCGTTGGCCGGAGCATCCCGCATTGCCGGTATCGCCATCAGCAACCAGCGTGAAACCGCCATCGGCTGGCGGCGTTCCAATGGCCAGCCGATCGGGCCAGCACTGACCTGGCAATGCGCACGTTCTGCTGACTTTTGTGAGCGGTTACGACGCGATCGGCAGGAGGAAGCAGTGCGTCGCGCCACCGGTTTGCCGCTTTCACCCTTGTTCTCGGCGTCGAAAATGCGTTGGTTGCTCGATCACAGCGAAGAGGGACAGCGGTTGGCGGAGAACGGCGAGCTGTGTCTGGGCACCATCGATGCCTGGCTGCTGTGGCAGTTGAGCGGGGGGCGGGCATTCGGTTGCGATATCTCCAACGCCGCTCGCACTCAGCTGCTGAACCTTGTTTCCGGCGATTGGGACGAGCAGATGCTGGCGCTGTTCAATATTCCCCGTCAGGCGCTGCCGACGATCCATCCCTCCAGCCATCTGTTCGGTACGACGTTGGGATTGGACGGCATTGCCGACGGCATTCCAATTGCTGCGATGGTAGGGGATTCGCATGCGGCGCTTTATGGCCATGCGCTGGGTCAGGCTGGGCAGGTCAAAGCCACCTATGGCACCGGATCATCGGTGATGGCGCCAATCGCCGACGCGCAATGCGATACGAGCGCTCTGGCAACGACCATCGCTTGGCATGACGGTGGACGCATGCAGTACGCACTGGAGGGCAATATTCCCCACACCGGCGACGCTATCGCCTGGATGCTGGATATCGCCGCCATGCCGTCGGAGGACGAAGCGCCGTTGAGTGAACTGCCTGTTCGCGTGCCCGACAGCGGTGGCGTCTATTTTGTACCGGCGCTGACCGGTGCCGGCGCACCCTGGTGGGATGAGCAGGCGCGCGGCGTGATTTGCGGGCTCAGCCGCGGCACGCGGCGAGAACATTTGGTGCGGGCCGCTTTTGAATCGGTGGCTTATCAAATCGCCGATGTGATCGGCGTACTGCGGCAACAACCGGGTTTTGCGCTGCAGGGGCTGATGGCCGATGGCGGCCCCAGCCGCAATGACTGGCTGATGCAGTTTCAGGCCGATCTGCTGGGTTGCCCGGTGTGGCGCAGCAACACGGCGGAACTGTCGGCCCTGGGGGCGGCGTTGATGGCGATGCGCAGCCTGTGGGGAGCTACCGATCGGCAACTGGCGGCACTGTTGCCTCAACATGATGAGTTTAAACCCGATATGCAGCGCCACCACCAGCTGCAGGAAAACTACAGCGCGTGGCGGCAGGCGGTACAGCGCACCTTGTGGCGGCCGCAGACGGCCTCATTGATAACAGGAGAACAATCATGAATCGTGACTTCACGGGGAAAACCGTGGTGATTACCGGCGCATGCCGCGGCATTGGCGCCGGTATCGCCGAGCATTTCGCCAGTTTGGGTGCCAATCTGGCGATCGCATCGAATGCGGAGCGCATTCTGACCGCGGCGGAAACGCTGCGCCAGCGTTATCGGGTGGCGGTGCTGCCGGTCATCCTCGACGTTACCGATGAAGCACAGGTAGTTAATTTTTATCGTCAGGTCTGGGAGCGATTTGGCGCGATCGACGTTTCTATTCAGAACGCCGGGGTGATCACTATCGATCGTTTTGACCAGATGCCCAAAAGCGATTTTGAGAAAGTGTTGGCGGTAAATACTACGGCGGTCTGGCTCTGTTGCCGGGAGGCGGCTAAATATATGGTCGGCCAGCGCAAGGGGCGCCTGATCAACACCTCTTCCGGCCAGGGGCGTAACGGGTTTATTTACACACCGCATTACGCCGCCAGCAAAATGGGGGTGATCGGCATTACGCAGAGTTTAGCGCTTGAGCTGGCGCCACATGGCATCACCGTCAATGCATTCTGCCCCGGCATCATTGAAAGCGAGATGTGGGAATATAACGACCGCGTTTGGGGAGAAATTCTCAGCGGCCCGGAAAAAACTTACGGCAAAGGGGAGTTGATGGCCGAGTGGGTGGCGGGTATTCCGCTCAAGCGTGCCGGGCAACCCGAAGATGTGGCGGGTCTCGTGGCCTTCCTTGCCTCAGATGATGCCGATTATATCACCGGCCAAACCATCAATGTGGATGGCGGGTTAATCATGTCTTAACGTGACGATGTCACAAAAAGCGCGGCGTCGGATCGGCGCCGCATCAATCGCTTACATTTTCCCGCCATTGCAATCCACGCGGTTGCCCCCATATCCTTATAAATTCGACGTTTTGAGAAGCTTTCTCATCAATTTGTTCGCTAAAGCCGTTTACTGCCGAATATGCCAGCAGATATGTGGTTTTATCGTGCCGCAGGGTTTCCCTGCCGCAGCGGGAAATGCTAACTTAAGGGTTAGGGACGCCACGTTTTGGCATCGTTCATCCGATTCACTCGGCATCGCGGGAAAGAATGTGAAATATTTGCTGATTTTTTTGTTGGTTCTGGTGATCTTCGTGATTTCCGTCACTTTGGGTGCGCATAACGATCAGGTGGTCAATTTTAACTATCTGGTTGCGCAGGGCGATTATCGCGTATCGACCCTGTTGGCCACGCTGTTTGGCGCCGGCTTCGTTCTCGGCTGGATCATTTGCGGCTTGTTCTACCTGCGCACGCGCATTGCGCTGGGCCGCGCCGAGCGCAAGATCAAAAGGCTGGAGCTGCAGCTTGAGCAGCCCGCTGAACCGGCGGCTCAGGCCGTTGTCAGCAAGGAATAACCCTCTATGTTAGAACTGCTGTTTCTGTTGCTGCCCGTGGCTGCCGCGTACGGTTGGTACATGGGGCGCAGAAGCGCTCAGCAGGATAAACAGCAAGAAGCCAACCGCCTGTCGCGCGAATACGTGGCAGGGGTGAACTTTCTGCTTTCCAACCAGCAGGACAAGGCGGTTGATCTGTTCCTCGATATGTTGAAAGAGGACAGCAACACCGTTGAAGCCCACCTGACGCTAGGTAACCTGTTCCGTTCGCGCGGTGAAGTCGACCGCGCCATCCGCATCCATCAGGCTTTGATGGAAAGCGCTTCCCTGACCTTCGAACAGCGCCTGCTGGCGGTACAGCAGCTGGGCCGCGACTATATGGCGGCCGGGCTGTACGATCGCGCGGAAGACATGTTCAGCCAGTTGACTGACGAAGCGGATTTCCGCGTATCGGCGCTGCAGCAGTTGCTGGTGATCCATCAGGCCACCAGCGATTGGCAGAAAGCCATCGACGTGGCGGAAAAGCTGGTCAAGCTGGGCAAAGAGAAACAGCGCGTCGAGATTGCGCATTTCTACTGTGAGCTGGCATTGCAGGCGATGGGCAGTGACGATCTCGATCGGGCGATGAGCTTACTTAAGCGTGCGGACGCGGCCGATAAACAGTGTGCACGAGTATCTATCATGTTCGGGCGCATCTACATGGCGCAAAACGACTACGCCAAAGCGGCAGAGTCGCTGCAGCGCGTACTGAGCCAGGACAAAGAATTGGTCAGCGAAACGCTGCCGATGCTGCAGGAATGCTACACGCATCTGCCGGAACAACAGCACAACTGGGCTGAATTCCTTAAGCGCTGCGTAGAAGAAAACACCGGCGCTACCGCCGATCTGATGTTGGCCGAGATCATCGAGCAGCACGAAGGGCGCGACGTGGTGCAGGTCTATATCAACCGTCAGCTACAGCGTCATCCTACTATGCGGGTGTTTTATCGGTTGATGGATTATCACCTGGCGGACGCCGAAGACGGCCGTGCGAAAGAGAGTCTGCTGTTGTTGCGCGATATGGTCGGCGAGCAAATTCGCACCAAGCCGCGTTACCGCTGCCACAAGTGCGGATTTACCGCACACTCGCTCTATTGGCATTGTCCGTCGTGCCGCGCCTGGTCATCGGTCAAACCGATCCGCGGTCTGGACGGACAATAACGCGGCGGCGCGACAAAATAAAACGGGGCGATTCATCGCCCCGTTTTTCTACGTTCATCGCTTACTTTTTCTTGCCGCCTTTGGCGCCGGTTTTCAACAGCTGACGCAGTTTCTTCAGCTCTTTCTGGCTAAGTGGCTGTTCAATCTCTTCTTCGGTGCTTTGATTGTCGATCTCGCCGTGGTGCAGCTCATCCGCCTTTTTGGTCGGTTTTTCTGCCTTGGCGGCGGGGGCGCTGAAGCTGCTTTCCAGGCGCTGGCACACTTCCACGCTCAATGAAAACTCGTTTTCAGCGGCGGCGGCGCGGATTTTTTCCTTCAGTGCCAGAGGAATTTTAATGGTAAGTGTCGATATCTCGCTCATTTTGAAAGCCTTTCTGCAGGAAGATGCCTTCAAGCTAAGCCACTGGCGATCGGGTGTCTAGTGTGTAATAAAAATTTAATATTTTTGTAACAGTGTAAGGCGAGCAAGATGCGGTTTTTTCAGGCGGGAAACAGAGGCAGGGCCCGAGCGAGCGGGCCCTGTACCGGAAACATTATTTGTAGATGACCGCGGTGCCGCTCAGCATGTTGTTACCACCGGCGGAGATGATGCGGTAGCTGCTGGCGCCCTGGGCATCCGCTTTAGCGGCCAGTTTTTTCTCCAGGCTGCTGAGGGTGGTCGCATGACCTGCGGAAACGACGCCGGTGGCGGTCAGGCTATCGGCCTGCTGGCTGCTGATCGGCTCAGCGGCGAAAGTGGCGAAAGAGGTCAGTGCGATAGCGGCAGCGGCTGCAAAATATTTGATGGTTTTCATAGGTGACTCCAGTCTGTTTATTTAGGAGGGAAGCCATTCGCTTCCGATGTGGTGAATAATAAAGCATCTTGGCCGATTGAAAATCTGATAATGCTGAGTAATTTATTCAAAATATTTGATTGATAATTTACGCATCTTTACGGCGTTTTACGCTGCGTGGTTTATCGCTGGCGCGCTTTCGTTGACGCGCCATGACAAAGGTGAGAGGTAACATGACAGAGCGCCGGTGCGCGCTGCGGCTGGGATTTCTGGCCCCCGGCATGTAGAATGCGGCGGTCAGTTTCGCGGGTGAGTCCCTGATTATGTCTATTTTACAGAAGGTAGAAGAAATGAAGTCTGAAAATAACGCTAATAACAATGACTTAAAATCATCTCCAATCGTTGTGGCGTTAGATTACGCCGATAAGAATGCCGCGCTGGCGTTCGCCGACCGTATCGATCCGCAAGACTGCCGGCTGAAAGTGGGCAAAGAAATGTTCACGCTGTTCGGGCCGCAGCTGGTGCGCGATCTGCACGGGCGTGGCTTCGACGTATTTCTTGACCTGAAATTCCACGATATTCCCAATACCACCGCGCATGCGGTCGCGGCGGCGGCCGAGTTGGGCGTTTGGATGGTCAACGTCCACGCCAGCGGCGGCGCGCGCATGATGACCGCCGCTAAAGAAGCGCTGACGTCATTCGGGGCGGATGCGCCGCTACTGATCGCCGTGACGGTGCTCACCAGTATGGAAGCGGAAGACCTGCGCGGCATTGGTATCGAAGCCAGCCCGGCGGAACACGCCGAGCGCTTGGCGCGCCTGACCCGCGACTGCGGGCTGGACGGCGTGGTGTGTTCGGCTCATGAAGCGCAGCGCCTGAAGGCCGCCTGCGGGCAGGCTTTCCAGCTGGTGACGCCGGGGATCCGCCCTGAAGGCAGCGCGGCGGGCGATCAGCGCCGCATTATGACGCCAGTGCAGGCGCAGGCCGCTGGCGTGGACTACATGGTGATTGGGCGTCCGATCACCCAATCTGCGGATCCGGCCGCGACGCTGCGCGCGATCCGCGCCTCTTTGGCCTGAGGAACCGCCGATGAATGACGATAACAGCCGCCTGGTGTATTCCACGGACACCGGCCGCATCAAGCAGGAAGACGTTAAACCGCAACGCGCCAAGGGCGACGGCATCGTGCGCATCCAGCGTCAGACTAGCGGCCGCAAGGGGAAGGGCGTGTGCCTGATTACCGGCGTCGATCTGGATGACGCTGCGCTCGACAAACTGGCGGCCGAACTGAAAAAGAAATGCGGCTGCGGCGGTTCGGTGAAAGACGGGATCATCGAGATCCAGGGCGATAAACGCGATCTGCTCAAACAGCTACTGGAAGCCAAAGGCATGAAGGTCAAACTGGCGGGCGGTTGAGGCGAATCGCCATGCCGCAGTGCAATGCTGCGGCATGGCTTGAGGCTGTTGCTGCCGGGAGTTAGCCCGTTAACGGCGAAAGAACCATAGACTTAAAGTAAAGCAGACCTGAAATCATCGTTATTCTGGTTAATACGTCAAAGCGCCTCGGCGCTTTTGCCCGCCTGTCGGCAGAGGAACATCGGAAAGGTTATTTGCCAACCTGGTGACCGATGATGCCCCCTACCGCAGCCCCACCCAGTGTGCCCAACGCGCTGCCGTCTGTCAGCACTGCGCCGCCGACTGCACCGGCGCCGGCGCCGATAGCGGTGTTGCGATCGCGTTTGGACATGTTGGAACAGGCGCTCAGTGAAAACGCCAGAGTCAGAGCCAGAGCGGCGGTGGCGAAACGTTTATTGATAATCATCATAATGACTTCTCCTTAGCATTGGCTATATGGAAGTGCCCTCTAAGTATAGGCGCTAACCATAAATCAGGCCTGCTGTTGATTCCCGTACAGTATCGATATAAAAAATGGCACTTTTTGTTAACGGCCGAATAATTAGCAGGTTACGGCCCAAAAGTGACCGAAACTGAGTATAGGTTTCTCTGAAAGGATAAACAGGTAAATAGTCTTAAAATCCCGTTGCACAAGGGAAACGGCGCGCGGCGTGGCCCGCGCGACGCGAGAGGTGCGGTGGCGGCCCGCGTTATTCGTTGACCAGCTCCACCTGTACGCCCTGGCGTTTCAGCTGATGCTGATACTCCAGCGCCAGGCGTGAATCGGTGATCACTCGGCTGATTTGCCCCGGCTGCGCCAGCGGGTTGGGTTGGATCTGGCCGAATTTGCTGGAGTCCGTCAGCACGATATTCTCCACGCCCTTGGCCAGCACCGCGCTGACCACGTCGGCGCGCATCATGTCGCGGCCGGTAAAGCCGGTTTCGGCCTGAAAGCCGTCAATGCCGATAAACGCCTTGTTGAAATGCACCTGCTGAATGCACAGCCGTGTGAGCGGGCCGACCACGGTCTCGCTTTTCTTCTGATACATGCCGCCGAGGACAATCACGTCGCAGTCGGTTTCTTTCAGCAGGTTGGCGATATAGTGGCTGACGGTGATCAGCGTAATACGCTTGCGTTCGGCGATGTAGCGCGCCAGCAGGGCGTTGGCGCTGCCGCTCTCGATGAAGATCGTCTCACCGTCGTTGACCTGCGCCGCGGCGTACTGTGCCAATCGTTGTTTGAGGGTGAAATTGGACATCATGCGAGCGTCGACGTCGTCGCTTTCCAACGCCACGGCGGAACCGTGTACGCGCTTCAAATAACTGCGTTTTTCCAGCAGGTTGAGATCCTGCCGGATGGTGACTTCCGATACGCCCGAGGCCCGCGCCAGCTCATTGACGCTGATCCGCCGGCGATCGTTAACCAACTGCAATATGGTCTGTTGTCGTAAATTCATATCGGCCTGATGATGCGGCCGCCAAGGCGCGGCCGCTAAGAGTCAAAGGTTTAAAGAGTATGTTCTGTGCGCGCAATAATATCATCCTGCGCCTCAGGGGATAATGCGGTAAAGAAAGCGGAATAGCCAGCTACGCGAACCACTAAATCACGATATTGGTCAGGGTGTTGCTTCGCCGCCAGCAGCGTTTCGCGCGACACGATGTTGTACTGCACATGCCAACCGCGATAGCTCTCGAAGAAGGTGCGCAACATCAGCATCAGCTTTTCCCGATCGCGCGGGTTGTCCAGCGTCGCCGGATTCAGCTTTTGATTGAGCAGCACGCCGCCAAGGATCGCCTCGGTTGGCAACTTGGCGAGCGAATTGAACACCGCCGTTGGCCCCAGGTGGTCGGTGCCGGACGCCGGGCTGGCGCCTTCCGCCAGAGGCTGGTGCGCCTTGCGCCCATCCGGCGTGGCCAGGGTGGCGGCGCCGAAGGGCACGTTGGCCGAAATCGACGAGGTGCCGGCGTAGTAGCCGCCGCCGATCGGCCCGCGGCCGAAGCGGGTGTTGCGGTACTGTTTCAGTTCTTCGATGTAGGTTTGGTAGGCGCGCACCAGCAGCCGATCGACCTCGTCCACATCGTTGCCGTATTTGGGCGCGGCGTTGAGCAGCCGCTGACGCAGCTGTTCGCCATCCAGTCCGGCGAAGTCTTCGGCCAGCGCGGCCGCCAGCTGCTGCTGGCCGATTGCCCCTTGGTCGAACACCAGTTTGCGCACCGCCGCCAGGCTGTTGCCCAGGTTGGCGATGCCGACCTGCAGGCCGGAAACCCAGTCGTATTTGGCGCCGCCTTGCTTGATGCTTTTGCCGCGTTCAATGCAGTCATCCACCAGCGCGGAGCAGAGGATATCGTGGGCGTTCTCCTCCAGCACGCTGTCCACCACGCACTCGATCTCGATCGACTTGCGCGTGTAGTAGCGAATTTGCCGATCCCAGGCGGTTAAGACCTGTTCGAAATCGGCGAAGTTTCCTTTGGACAGCGCCTGTTCCTGCGGCAGGAAGATCTGCCCGGAGGTGGCATCGCGGCCTTGTTCCAGCGCCGCCAGCAGCACGCGGGCGAAGTTGATGAAGCTCATGCCGGTGCAGCGATAACCCCATTTGCCGCCGACGGCGGTCTCGATACAGCCGATGGCGGCGTAGTCGTAAGCGTCCTGCGGCTCGACCCCTAGCTTGATGAACTCGGGAATGACGATTTCGTCGTTATTGAATGCCGGCATGCCGAAGCCGCAGCGGATCACCTGTACGCAGGCGTCGAGGAAATCGGCGCTCATCCCGGCGTGGTAACGCACGCTGAGGTTGGGCTGGGTGGAACGCAGGCGGCCGCAGGATTCGAGAATGGCGTAGGACAGCGGATTGACCGCGTCACACGGCCGCCCATCGACCCGTTTTTGCCCGCCGATGGTGACGTTTTGGTACAGCGGGCTGCCGGCGGAGGCCTTGGAGTGCGAGCCGGAGCGGATCTTGTTGATCTCCAGCAGCTTCAGCCAGCAGCTGTGCAGCAGCTCGATGGCGTCTTCCCGCGCCAGGTTTTGCTCCAGCTCCACGTCGCGCCGATACCAGGGATAAAGATATTGGTCGAGGCGACCGAAGGAAACCGAATGGCCGTTGGATTCGATCTGCAACGTCAGCTGGATGAAATAGCACAGTTGCAGCGCCTGCCAGAAGGTGTGCGGCGGGCGATGGGCGATCAGGTCGCAGTTGTCTGCGATAGCCAGCAGCTCGGTGCGACGCCAGTCGCGGGTTTCGCGTTGCGCCATATCGCGCGCCAGGCGTGCGAAGCGTAGGATGTGCTCACTCAGCGCCGTCAGCACGATATCGATAGCGTTGAGAAACTGCGCTTTGTGCAGATCTTCCCACTCGGTCAGGCGCAGGCGGCTGCGGCGCGCGTTCACTTTTTCGCGCAGGCCGTCGAGGCCTTGTTCCAGTAGCAGCGGGAAGTTGACCGCCAGATGGGCGTCGCCAGAGGTCATGTTGCCCTCGGCCTTGATGATGCCGGTGGCCAGCAGCGCCTTTTGTTCGTCGGTGAACATGCCGTAGCAGCGATCCTGCACCGTTTGGCCGCGCCACCATGGGCACAGACGGTGCAAAATCGCCTTATTCTCTTCGCTGACCGAGAAGCCGGCGCCCGGCCGGTCTGCCAACTGGTCTATCTCGTTTTCTATCCAGCCGACGGTGTATTCGGGGAAGATCGGCGCGGCGCGCAGCTCGCTGGCCTGGTTGCCGACGATCAGCTCGTCGTTGGCGATCCAGATGCTGCGCTTCGCCAGGTGGTTGGCCAGCGCCAGCGCACGGCGCACCGGCAGCGGCCGATCCTGATGCTGCTGATAGGCCTCGGTATAGTGCTGCGCGCGTTCGGTGCACACCGGCGGTTTGACGATGTGGATCAGCGCGTTCTTATGCGCCTGAATACGGGCGCTGAGGGTGGTCAAATCCAATGTGGTCATGGCGTTATCCTCGCAAAATGGCGGTCAGGCCTTTGGCGCCGGCGTACGTTTCGGCGAAGGCCAGCAGATCGGGCGCGTCCAGCGGTGTGCGGGCGGCGCGGTAGGGTTCGCCGAGCAGGTGATACTTGTTGATGCCCAGCGTGTGGTACGGCAGAAAGTGGATCTCCGATACGCCGATCTCGTCGGCGGCGAAGTCGACAATCGCGCGGACAGAGTGGCGATCGGCATTGAAATCGGGGATCAGCGGTACGCGCACGGTCATTGGCACGCCGTGCGCCGCCAGCCGGCGAAAATTGTTCATCACCCGGCGGGCCGAGCCGCCGGTCCAGGTTTTGAAACGCGCTTCATCGGTGTGTTTGAGATCGGCCAACAGCAGATCCAGCCAGGGCAACGAAGGGGCGATGTAATGCCACGGCACGTGCAGACAGGATTCGACGGCGGTGTGGATGCCGGCTTCGCGACCGCGCCGCAGCAGCTCCGCCGCGACTTCCGGCTGCATAAAGGGTTCGCCGCCGGACAGCGTTAAACCGCCGCCGCTGCGCAGGTAGAAAGGCTTATCCCGCATCACCTCGGCCATGATATCGTCGGGGTTGACCACGCTGCCGCACAGGCTGAGCGCGCCGGTTGGGCAGGCGGCGGCCAGCGCCGCGTAGTCGTCTGCGCTGATGACGTCGCGCCGCAGCGTCAGTGCGCCCTCGTCACGTAGCAGGCCTTGTGGGCAGCGCTCGGTGCACAGCGTACAGCCGCTCAGACACAGGCGCTCGTCAAACAGCAGATCCGCGTGGCGCGAGCGGCTTTCCGGGTTCTGACACCAGCGGCAGCTCAGCGGGCACCCTTTTAAAAAGACCACGCTGCGGATGCCGGGGCCATCATGGGTCGAGTAGCGCTGCAGATTGAAGAACATGAATCACCCGTTTGGCGTTGCTGAATCTTTCGCCATTAAAGGTGTTTCGAATGAAAGTTGAATTGATTTTGATCAAAAGTTGACGGGGTTTTTGCCCTATGATGATCAGAGTTTGAATCCGCCCACAGAACATGACACAGGAGTCCGTGATGGAGCTTTATCTCGATACCGCCGATGTGACCGCGGTAAAACGCCTGGCGCGCATTCTGCCGCTGCACGGCGTCACCACCAACCCGAGCATCGTGGCGAAGGAAGGCAAGCCGATCTGGGAAGTGCTGCCTGCGCTGCGCGACGCCCTTGGCGGCACCGGCAAGCTATTCGCGCAGGTGATGGCGGCCGATGCGGAGCGCATGGTGGCGGAGGCGTCGCTGCTCAGCCAGCGGGTACCGGGGCTGGTGGTGAAGATCCCGGCAACCGCGGAGGGATTGGCGGCGATCAAGAAGCTTAAAACGATGTCCATCCCGACGCTGGGCACCGCGGTGTACGGTGCCGGGCAGGGGCTGTTGGCCGCCTTGGCCGGGGCGGAATATGTGGCGCCTTACGTCAATCGGGTTGACGCGCAGGGCGGCGACGGTATTGAAATGGTGCACGAGCTGCAGCAGCTGCTGAGCCTGCACGCGCCGTCGGCGCAGGTGCTGGCCGCCAGCTTCAAAACACCGCGCCAGGCGCTGGAGTGCCTGTTGGCGGGCTGCCAGGCCATCACGCTGCCGGTGGACGTCGCGGAGCAGTTCCTCAGCGCGCCGGCGGTGCAGGCTGCGGTCGAGAAATTCGAGCAGGATTGGCAGGGGGCGTTCGGCTCAACGCTGTTAGGCTAAAGCCAGTAAAAAGGGCGCCGCGGCGCCCTTGCTTGATGCTCGGTTCGTTTAGCCGCGGCCGGTCTCCTCTCGCAGCGCGGCGCCGACCTCGTGCGTCGTCGGCTGTTCGGAACGCAGCGCCCGGCGGATCGCGAAGAAGGCGGCAATCAGCATGGTTACCGCCACCAGCATAAAGAACCCGCACAGCGCGGCGTTGATCTGGTTGCTGAACACGATGGTTTCCATGTCTTTCAAAGACTTGGCCGGCGCAATGATCGTGCCTTGCTCGATGCCGGTGGAGAACTTCTTCGCCTGCGCCAGGAAGCCGATGCTCGGTTTTTCGTGGAAGATCTTCTGCCAGCCGGCGGTCATGGAGGTCACAAACAGCCAGGCGGTCGGCAGAATAGTCACCCAAGCGTAGCGCTGTTTTTTCATCTTGAACAGCACCACGGTGCCGAGGATTAGCGCCATCGACGCCAGCATCTGGTTGCCGATACCGAACAGCGGCCACAGGGTATTGATGCCGCCGAGCGGATCGACCACGCCCTGATACACGAAGAAGCCCCAACCGGCCACCGCCACCGTGGTGCCCGCCAGGTTGCCGAACCAGGAGCGGTTGTTGGCCAACTGCGGTACCGCCACGCCCACCAAATCCTGCACCATAAAGCGACAGGCGCGGGTACCGGCGTCGACGGCGGTCAGGATGAACAGCGCTTCGAACAGAATGGCGAAGTGGTACCAGAAGGCCATCATCGCCCGGCTGTTGAACACCTCGCTGATGATGTGCGCCATGCCCACGGCGAAGGTCGGGGCGCCGCCGGCGCGCGACAGGATGGAGTTCTCGCCCACCTCTTTGGCGATCAGCGCCAGCGTTTCCGGCGTGACGATAAAGCCCCAGCTGTTGATCACCTGCGAAGCATTTTCCACCGTGGTGCCGATCAGTGCCGCCGGCGAGTTCATGGCGAAGTAAACGCCCGGATCCAGCACCGAGGCGCAGATCAGCGCCATGATGGCGACGAAAGACTCCATCAGCATGGCGCCGTAACCGATAAAGCGAATGTGGCTTTCGCGTTCCACCAGCTTGGGCGTGGTGCCGCTGGAGACCAGCGCGTGGAAGCCGGAAATGGCGCCGCAGGCGATGGTGATGAACAGGAACGGGAACAGGGCGCCGGCGAACACCGGGCCGCTGCCGTCGATGAAGCGCGAGACCGCCGGCATTTTCATCTCCGGCATGGCGAAGACGATGCCGATAGCCAGGCCGATGATGACGCCGATTTTCATAAAGGTGGAAAGGTAATCGCGCGGCGCCAGCAGCAGCCACACCGGCAGCACCGAGGCGACGAAGCCGTAGATCACCAGCACCCAGGTCAGGGTGGTACCGTGCAGCGTGAAGAACGGCCCCCAATAGGGATCTTGCGCCACGTTGCCGCCGTAAACGATCGCCAGCAGCATCAGCACGAAGCCAATCACCGAAATTTCAGCGATTTTGCCCGGCCGGATAAAGCGCATGTAGATGCCCATGAACAGGGCGATCGGGATGGTGGCGGCGATGGTGAACAGCCCCCACGGGCTGTCGGCCAACGCTTTTACCACCACCAGCGCCAGCGCCGACAGGATGATGATCATCACCCCCAGTGCGCCGAGCATGGTGATCACCCCGGCGAATGCGCCCAGCTCTTGCTTGGCCATTTCCCCCAGCGAACGGCCGTCGCGGCGTGTGGAGATGAACAGCACCAGGAAATCCTGCACCGCGCCGGCCAGCATGACGCCGACCAGGATCCAGATGGTTCCCGGCAGGAAGCCCATCTGCGCGGCCAGGATCGGCCCCACCAGCGGCCCGGCACCGGCGATGGCGGCGAAGTGGTGGCCGAACAGCACCCATTTGTTGGTGGGCACGTAGTCCAGGCCGTCGTTGTGACGTTCTGCCGGGGTCAGACGACGGTCATCCAGTTCAAAGACCTTGTCGGCAATGAACCGGCTGTAGAAGCGGTAGGCGATGCTGTAGCAGGCGACGGCGGCGACCACCAGCCAGACGGCGTTGACGTGCTCGCCACGGCTGAGCGCCAGCATGGCGAAAGCGAAGGCGCCGACCAACGCCACCAGCAGCCAGATAAATCCGGACCTGATGTTTTTCATGAAACAACTCCTTGGCGTGCAGAGGTAAAAATCAACGTTGTTATTAGGAATGACGTTTTAACAGTAGAAGTTTTGCCGCCGAACCGCGGCAGGTCGGATGAGAAATGTGAAGCAGGTGGGGTTTTAGTGTAAAAACAACGTGATGAAACCGCGTTGGCGCAGGCTGTCGCCCACACCATCCTGAGCAGTTATTCATTCTGCATTTTCACGGCGCGCACAGCGAATTATCGTCGTTTTTTATCTGGGCACGGTGTCTGGCGGATTATTATTTTATCTGTCGAGGCGTGCTGAAATAAAATTATTCATGCCGTGTTATACCTTTATTTTCACCCGCAGGCTTAATCATTCATCAAATAAATAATAAAGCTACGAAAGGAATTTAATTATGATAAATAAAATCATCGAAGGATATTTACCGCAGCTCACGGCCATTCGGCACGATATTCATCAGCACCCTGAATTGGGTTTCGAAGAGTTTCGCACCAGCGATCTGGTGGCGGATTATCTGAGTTCGTGGGGCTATGAGGTGCACCGCGGATTGGCGGGCACCGGCGTGGTGGGTACGCTGCGGGTGGGCGACGGCGTTAAACGCCTCGGATTGCGTGCCGATATGGACGCTCTGCCGATCGAAGAGAACAACGGCAAGCCCTGGAGCAGCAGCGTGTCCAACCGCATGCACGCCTGCGGCCATGATGGTCACACCACTATGTTGCTCGGTGCCGCCCGCTATCTGGCGCAAACGCGCAACTTCAACGGCACACTGCACCTGATTTTCCAACCGGCGGAAGAGATGCTGAACGGCGGCGCGCGCATGGTGGAACAGGGGCTGTTCGAGCGCTTCCCCTGCGACGCCATCTTCGCCATGCACAACATGCCGGGGATGCCGCTCGGTGATTTCTTCTTCCAACACGGTCCGTTTATGGCCTCGATGGATCAGTTCAACGTGCGGGTGCAGGGGCGTGGCGGCCACGGCGCCATCCCGCAGCTGGCGGTCGATCCCGTGCTGGTGGCCTCGCATATCACTGTCGCCCTACAGAGCATCGTTTCGCGTAATATCGATCCGCTGGAGGCGGCCGTGATCACCGTCGGCAGCATCAAGGCCGGTGAGGCGGCCAACGTGATCCCGGACAGCGCGGAAATGAAGCTCAGCGTACGCTCTCTGGATCGTCAGGCGCGCGCAACCCTGCTGGCGCGCATTCCGGCGCTGATCGAGGCGCAGGCGGCAAGCTTCGGTGCCCACGCGGTGGTGGAGCACGTTAACGGTACGCCGGTGTTGGTCAACGAAGAAGCGATGACCCGCTTTGCCCACCGTGTGGCGGTGCAGCAGTTCGGCGCCGCCCGCGCGCACTACGGTGCCCGGCCGCTGATGGGCAGCGAAGATTTCGCCTTCATGCTCGATGCACATCCGCAGGGCTGCTACCTGATCGTTGGCAACGGCGATGGCGAAGGCAGCTGCATGGTGCATAACCCGGGATATGACTTCAATGACGGCTGTCTGGCGGCCGGCAGCCAGTATTGGGGAGCGTTGGCGGAAGCGTATTTAAAATAAACGCGAAAAATAATAACAGGGAAGATAATGATGAGTGAAAATACGACTGAAACCCAAACGGAAATAATATCGGCCCCGAAGGTCGGTGGCAAAAAGGTCATATTCGCCGCCTCCTTCGGTAATGCGCTGGAGTTTTTCGATTTCGGTATTTATAACTTCTTCGTTATTTATATCAGCGTATTGTTTTTTCCCCCGTCTAGCGATCCGCATCTGGCGTTGCTGTTGGCGTTTGCCACGTTCGGCGTCAGCTTTTTCATGCGGCCGCTGGGCGGCATTCTGATTGGCGCCTATGCCGATCGCTGTGGCCGCAAGCCGGCGATGATCCTGACGATTTCCTTGATGAGCCTGGGCACGGCGATGATCGGCTTTGCGCCGACCTACGCCAGCGCCGGCTATTGGGGAACCGCCACGCTGGTGGCCGCGCGTCTGATCCAGGGCGTAGCGGCGGGCGGCGAGGTGGGGGCGTCGATGTCGTTGCTGGTGGAGTCGGCGCCGCCCAATCGGCGCGGTTTCTATTCCAGCTGGTCACTGGCGACGCAGGGCATCGCCACCGTGGTTGGCGGCGTCACCGCGCTGGCGCTCAGTGCGGCCTTGCCGGTGCTTTCCGGCGAACCGAACGCCATGGCCGAGTGGGGATGGCGCATTCCATTCTTTATCGGCGTGGCGCTGGCGCCGCTCGGTTGCTGGCTGCGTCTCGGGCTGGAAAGCGATCGGCCGTCGGTGGCGCGGGCTCACGAGCCGCCTGCTCAGCTGCGCCAGCACTCGCGGGCGGTAGTGCTCGGTGTGATGCTGACCATCGGCGCCACCGTCGCCACTTACATCTCGATGTATTATCTCGGCACCTACGCGGTGAAATACCTGGGAATGGCGCAGGCCTACGGTTATGCCGCGATGCTATTGGCGGGGCTCATCACCTTCGGCGGCAGTCTGCTGGTCGGGCACTGGTGCGATCGTTACGGCCGTCTGCCGCTGATCCGCGGGTCGCGGATCGCGATTCTGATCGTGGCCCTGCCGGCGTTTTGGTGGCTGAGCGCGGTGCCGCATCCTGCGGTGCTGCTGCTGATCGTCGCGGTGCTGGTCGGGTTGACCACGCTCGGTTCGGTGCCGACCATGCTGATGATTTCGGAGCTGTTCCCGCAGCGCATTCGTGCGCTGGGGTTTGCGTTGGTCTACAGCCTCGGGGTGGCGATCTTCGGCGGCTTCGCCCAGTACATCGCTTCGCAGTCGATCGCGCTGAGCGGTTCGCTGCTGGCGCCCGCCGTCTATCTGATGGTGGCTACGCTGGCTTCGCTGGCGGTGCTGCCATTGCTGCGTGAAACCGGCGGAGAGCCGCTGCGCTAGCCGAAAAAAAACGCCGGCGGTTTTCACCGTCGGCGCTTTGCGTTGCGACCGTTTCAGGCTGGCGTTCAGGCCGCCGGGCGGGCGATCACGCTGCGGGTTTCCATGCGCACTTCGGCGATGGTGACCTGCAAGGTATCGCTCTGGCGGTAAACCACTTCGCCTTTAATCTGCACGGTGCCGGTTTCCTGGCTGCACTGCATCTCGTCACGCACCGCGTGAATGAACGGTGCCGGGATGAAGGCAACCGCGCCGTTGTCCAGCAGGCGTACACGCAAGCCGCCACGGGTCACGTCGATGATCTCGGCGTTGAAGCGGGTATCGGTACCGGCCTTGTCCTGCAGGAAGCGGGCGTACAGCCAGTCGCCGACGTCGCGCTCCGCCATGCGGTTCAGGCGGCGGCGCTCCGCCAGCTGCACCGTGACGTCATCCTGTGGCTTTTCCGCCGGTTGCTGGTTGATGATCGCCTTCAGCAGACGATGGTTGACCATATCGCCGTATTTACGGATCGGCGATGTCCAGGTGGCGTAAGCCTCCAGACCCAGACCGAAGTGTGGCCCCGGCGTAGTGCTGATCTCGGCGAAGGTCTGGAAGCGACGGATGCGGCTGTCGAGGAATTGGGTCGGCTGCGCATCCAGGTGGCGGCGCAGTTCGCAGAAACCGTCGAGGGTCAGCAGCTTCTCGGCTTCGGCTTCCACGCCGTTGGCCTGCAGCACGGTGACCGCTTGTTCAACCAGCGCAGGATCGAAACCGGTGTGCACGTTGTACACGCCGAAGCCCAGGCGATCGCGCAGCACGATGGCGGCGCAGACGTTGGCGGCGATCATGCACTCTTCAACGATGCGGTTGGCGCTGCGGCGCTGCTCGGTAACGATCTCCAGCACGTCGCCTTTTTCACCCAGCACGAAGCGGTAGTCCGGACGATCTTTGAACACCAGCGCATGCTGGTGGCGCCAGGCATTGCGCGCATCGCAAACGCGCTTCAGCAGGGTGATTTGTTGCGCGATGGCGTCGCTCGGCGGTTGCCAGCCGGCAATGCCGTCCAGCCAGTCGGAGACTTCGTCGTACACCAGTTTGGCTTTGGATTCGATCTCGGCGGCGAAGAACTGAATATCGTCGCCTAGCGCGCCGTCGGCGGCGATGGTCACGCGGCAAGCCAGCACCTGGCGGCGCTCGTTAGGGCGCAGCGAGCACAGGTTGTCCGACAGATCGCGCGGCAGCATCGGGATGTTGAAGCCCGGCAGGTAATTGGTGAAGGCGCGCACGCGGGCGATATCGTCCAGCTTGCTGCCTTGTTCGACGTAGGCAGTCGGATCGGCGATGGCGATGGTCAACTGCAGCGAACCGTCACCGTTGTCGGTCACGTACAGCGCATCGTCCATGTCCTCGGTGCTGGCGCTGTCGATGGTGACGAATTCGAGCGCGGTCAGATCTTCACGCACCAGCGCAGCGTCCGGCTCGCTGAGGGCCTGCATCTCCGGCGCCTCTTTTTCCAGGTTGTGACGCGCCAGCGTCACCCACCACGGGGCGAAATGGTCTTCGCCTTCGGTGATAAAGTGGGTCAGGTCGGCGTTGAAGCCGCGATCGCCTTTCAGCGGATGGCGGCGCATTTCCGCCACCGCCCAGTCGCCGGCCTGGAAGTTGTGGGTCAGTTCACGCACCGGGCGGCACGGAATCGCATCTTTCAGCAACGGATGATCGGGCACGATGGACAGGCGATCGTCGCGCTTTTGCACGCGGCCGACAAAGCGCGACAGGAACGGCTCGACCAGGGTTTCCGGCTCGGCGATTTCGCGCTCTTTCTCGGTGTGCAGGGTGGCGATAATGCGATCCCCGTGCATGACTTTCTTCATGTACGGCGGTGGAATGAAGTAGCTTTTTTGACCGTCTACTTCAAGAAAGCCAAAGCCTTTCTCGGTCCCTTTCACGACGCCTTCAACGCGCGGGGTCTGAGAGTGAAGTTGCTGTTTAAGCTGCGCCAGCAGCGGGTTATCTTGAAACATATCGTCCAGTGAATGGGTTGTGAGTGGCAAGATTTGCGGCTGACAGTTTTACGCGAATCACCCGCTGCGAGCAAGCCTAACGTCACGGAACCCCGCGTTGCCGCGCGATTTTGCGCAAGAATGGTCAATCGAAGGGCGAACGATGAAAAACCCCGGCGCGCAGGCCGGGGTGAAGGGCGTGGGACAATCAGTCCCGCAGCGGCGTCGGCTGCAGGATTTCAATCCAGTAATCGTCCGGATCGCGAATGAACGCCACGTAGTTCATGCGGCCTTCATGCAGGCGTTTCTGGAAGGTGACGCCCAGGCGCTCAAACCGCTCGCAGGCGGCGCGCACGTCCGGCACCGTGACACACAGGTGGCCAAAGCCGCGCGGTTCGCTGTTGCCGTTGTGGTAGTGGAAATCCGCCTGATTTTCGGTGCCGTGGTTATGGGTCAGCTCGAGAATACCCGGCTGGCTCAGCGCCCAGCGTTTGCGTTCGTCGTCATCCTGCGGGATCTGCTCGCGCGGGCTGCGCGTCAGGTAGCAGATGGTGAAAGCGGCTTCTTTGAACTCTTCCAGATAGACCGGGGTAAAGCCCAGCACGCGCGTATAGAAATCCAGCGCTTTGGCCAGATCCTTCACGCGGATCATGGTGTGGTTGAACACGTAACCGTCGGTAACCGCGTCCGGTTGGGCCGCCACGCCGGGCAGCGTCAGTAAATCATTCAGTGGCATCAGTGATCCTCCTCAGGGTGTCGGCAGACTGTAGGTGAAATCGATGCTAATCTAAAGTAATTGTTTTTAACTAAAACACTAACTAAAAGTGAATGATAGATGAAGCTGAGCCAGCTGAAGTATTTCTGCACCGTGGTGGAACAAAAAACCATCGCCGCCGCCGCCCGCGAGCTGCACTGCGTGCCTTCCAACGTCACGCTGCGGCTGCGCGAACTAGAGGAGTCGCTGGGCGGCGAGCTGTTTTTCCGCGACAAGAACCGGCTGTACGTCAATCCCAAAGGGCGGCTGTTCTACCAGCAGGCGCGCGACATCGTGGCGCAGGCGGAGCGCAGCAAGCAGCTGTTCGCCGGCGAGCATCAGCATGGGCTGCTGAACCTCGGGGCGCTGGATTTCTCGCTGGTCAGCCATTTACCGGCGCGTATTGCCAGGCTGCGCCGTTTACAGCCTCATCTGCACATCAACGTACTGAGCCGCGACTCGCTGGTGCTGGAACGCATGCTGATCGACAGCGATCTCGACCTGGCGATCACCGACGGCCCGATTGAGCATCCGTTACTGGCCAGCCAAAAGGCATTCGATGAACGGCTGGTATTGCTGATGCCGGCCGATGTCGGGGAACCCGACGCCGCCACGCTGGTGCCGCTGGAGTTTTACACGTTCAGCCGCGAATGTTCGTTTCGCCTGAAGGTGGATCACTGGCTGGCCTCGCGCGGGCTGAAACCGCGCATGACGCTGGAAATGGAGTCTTATGCCGCGATGGCGGCCTGCGTGCAGGCCGGTTGCGGCGTGGCCTGCGTGCCCGGTTCGTTGCTGCCGCTGATCTTGCCGACACCAGGGTTGAAGGTGGTGGAAATGGGTGAGGAGGGCGTGAGCGATCTGTACTTCGTCTGGCGACGGCATCAGCTGTCCGACGAGTTGCAGACTATCCTGGAAATATTGGCGCGCCCGGCGTAAACCGGGCGCGCATGTTCAGGCAATACGCAGCGAGGGTTGCTGCTCGCTGCGGCGAATCACCACCGGGATCGACTTCGAGGTCGGGGTGCCGGTACCGTCGCCGAAGCTGGCCAGCGGCACCAGCGGGTTGGTTTCCGGGTAGTAGGCCGCCAGGTTGCCACGCGGAATGTCGTAACTCACCAGCTTGAACCCGTCCACTTTACGCACCACGCCATCGTTCCACAGGGTTTCTATCTCTACCCGTTCGCCATCCTGTAGGCCCAGTGCCGCCAGATCCTCCGGATGGATGAACAACACTTCGCGCTGGCCGTAAACGCCGCGATAGCGGTCATCCAGACCATAGATGGTGGTGTTGTACTGATCGTGCGAGCGCAGCGTCTGCAGGGTAAACGGCGCTTGCTCGTCGCCCAGCTGCGGGAACAGGGTGGTCGGCAGCGCGGCGGCGCTGAATTCCGCCTTGCCACTCGGCGTGGCGAAGCGCAGTTCGGCGGCAGCATTGCCCAGGTAGAAACCGCCGGGCTGGTCGCAGCGCCGGTTAAAATCCTCGAAGCCGGGAATGGTGGCGGCGATATGATCGCGGATCAGCGAATAGTCGTCGGCCAGTTCCAGCCAGTCCAGCTGTTGCGTACCTAGCACGGCGTCGGCGATGCCGCAGACGATCGCCGTCTCCGAACGTTGAGTATCCGCCAGCGGTTTGCCGATGCCTTCCGAAGCGTGAACCATGCTGAATGAATCCTCGACCGTGATGTACTGCGAGCCGCTGGCCTGCATGTCCAGTTCGGTGCGGCCGAGCGTCGGCAGGATCAGCGCGTCTTTGCCGGTCACCAGGTGGCTGCGGTTAAGCTTGGTGCTGATATGCACCGTCAAATCGCAGTTGCGCAGGGCGCGGGCGGTGCGTTCGGTGTCCGGCGCTGCGGCGGCCAGGTTGCCGCCCAGCGCGATCAGCACTTTCACTTCGCCGCGCAGCATCGCTTCGATCGCTTCCACCGTGTTGTGCCCCATCGCGCGATTGGCGGTGAAGTTAAAGTGGCGTTCCAGGCTGTCGAGCAGTGCCTTCGGCGACTTCTCATCAATCCCCATGGTGCGGTTACCCTGGACGTTGCTGTGGCCGCGCACCGGGCACAGACCGGCGCCCGGTTTGCCCAGTTGCCCGAACAGCAGCTGCAGGTTGGTGATTTCACGCACCGTCGCAATAGAGTGTTTATGCTGAGTCACGCCCATCGCCCAGGTGCAGATCACCCGTTCGGCACCCTGGTAGGTGGCCGCCGCCTGGCGCAATTGCGCTTCGCTCAGGCCCGATTGCGCGGTAATGGTCTGCCACTCGGTCGCGTCCACCTGCGCCAGGTAAGCCTCCACGCCGACGCTGTGCTGTTCGATAAATGCCAGGTCGAACAGGGCGGGTTCACCGGCGGCCATACGCTGGCGGTGAGTTTCCAGCAGCGCTTTCACCATGCCGCGCACCGCTGCCATATCGCCGCCCAGATTTGGCTGGTAATAGGAAGAGCTGATCGGCGAGGATTTTGGCGTCAGCATCTGTACCGGATCCTGCGGATCGGCGAACCTTTCCAGCCCACGTTCGCGCAGGGTGTTGAAACTGACGATACGCGCGCCGCGTCGGGCGGCGTTTTTCAGGCTGTGCAACATGCGCGGGTGGTTGGTGCCGGGGTTTTGACCGAACACGAAGATGGCGTCGGCCTTTTCGAAGTCATCGATGCGGATGGTGCCTTTGCCAACGCCGATGCTCTGCTTCAGCCCGACGCCGCTCGCTTCGTGACACATGTTGGAGCAGTCGGGGAAATTGCTGGTGCCGAGCATGCGGCCGAACAGCTGATAAAGGTACGACGCTTCGTTGCTGGCGCGGCCCGAGGTATACAGCTCGATCTGGTTCGGGTTGTCCATACCGTTGATGTGCTTGGCGATCAGCGCCAGCGCGTCCGGCCAATGGATAGGCTCATAGTGGTCGGTTTCGGCGTTGTAGCGCATCGGATGGGTGAGGCGACCCTGGTATTCGAGGAAATAGTCGCTCTGCTGCTGCAGGGTGCTGACGCTGTGGGCGGCGAAGAACTCAGGCTCCACGGCGCTGCGCGTCGCTTCCCAACTGACCGCTTTGGCGCCGTTTTCGCAGAAGCTGAAGGTGCTGTGGTTGTCGTCGCCCCAGGCGCAACCGGGGCAGTCGAAGCCGCGTGCCTTGTTGACGCGCATCAGGTTGCGCATGTTTTTTAGCGTTTGTTTACTGTCGAGGACAAAGCGGGTGGTGGCTTCAAGCGAACCCCAGCCGCCCGCTGGGCCGGTATAAGGCTTGATTGACGGTTTGAATTTCATGGTGACACTTCGCAGGTGGTTGTAGCTAAAAAGTAAACGCTTTTTTATGCGTCTTGCGTATTTATGTCACAAGTTTAGGGGCGTGGCAGGCAGGCGTCTAATCGAATGGGGCAATGGCGGCATAGAGCGTATCTATCGCAGGCGGACGCTGACCTAAACAAATGGTTGCATAAAGACACCCGCTGCAAAAGAGTAATGGTTTCGTCTGAAAGTGAATTCATGCAGTCTATCTCGCGGATTATATTGGCATTTTATTCAGCCTGCGGGCCTGAGGAACACAGCGTGAAGCGTTCAGTATCAGTGGTGATCGGCGG
Organism: Serratia sp. PL7; assembly: GCF_945957435.1. Taxonomy (NCBI): domain Bacteria; kingdom Pseudomonadati; phylum Pseudomonadota; class Gammaproteobacteria; order Enterobacterales; family Yersiniaceae; genus Serratia; species Serratia sp. PL7. The sequence continues at coordinate 1,013,518 of NZ_CAMFLB010000001.1, forward strand.
TATATTACTGCCTTTAGCGGCGCAGGCGGCGGAAACGACGCCCCATTTTCCCACCATGACCCCACCGGCGATAGACGCCGCCTCTTACGTTTTGATGGATTACACCACCGGCCAGGTACTGGCGGCCGGCAATGCCGACGAACGGCGCAACCCGGCCAGCTTGACCAAACTCATGACCGGGTTGGTGATCGACCATGCGCTCGATCAGCACAAGATTGGCCTCGACGATGTCGTCACCGTGGGGAAAGACGCCTGGGCGCAGGGCAACCCGGTGTTCAAAGGCTCTTCGTTGATGTTCCTGAAGCCTGGTGACAGGGTCACGGTTCGCGATCTCAGCCGCGGTATCATCATCGATTCCGGCAACGACGCCTGCGTGGCGATGGCGGACTATGTGGCGGGCAGCCAGGCCAACTTCGTCAAGCTGATGAACGAGAAGAGCGCGCAGCTGGGCCTGCAGAACACCCATTTCGAAACGGTACACGGGCTGGATGCGCCGGGGCAATTCACCACCGCCGGCGATCTGGCGGTGATTGCGCGCGCCATCATCATGAGTGAGCCGGCGGAATACCACATGTACAGCGAGAAATCGCTGACCTGGAACGGTATCACGCAGCAGAACCGCAACGGCCTGCTGTGGGATAAGACGCTGCACGTCGATGGGTTGAAAACTGGGCACACCGCCTCGGCCGGCTTCAACATCATCGCCTCCGCCACCGAAGGGGATCGCCGCCTGATTGCCGTGGTGATGGGCGGCAAAAGTTCCAAAGGCCGCGAGGAACAGGCGCGCAAGCTGCTGAGCTGGGGGCTGCGCGACTTTACCACGGTACACCTGTTCAGCGCCGGCCAGAGCCTGGGGGAAGAGCCAGTCTGGTACGGCGAGAATCACCGGTTACCGGTCGGCAGCGTGCAAGAGCAGTCGCTCAGCCTGCCAAAAAACGAAGCGGACAAGCTGAAGGCGCAGTACGTGATCAATACCGCGCGGCTGGAAGCGCCGATTGGTAAAGGGCAAACCGTCGGCGAGATCCGCATCAGCGACAATGGCCAGGTAGTGAAAACCCTACCGCTGGTGGCGCTGCAGGCGGTACCGCAGGGCGGCGTGTTCTCGCGCCTGGTGGATTACGTGAAGCTGAGGCTCTGACTCGTCGGGCGGGCGGCGGCCCCCGGTGGTATACTGGTGCGAATGCCGATCATTGAGCTGCGCTATGGATATTAAACAACTGATTTATTTGTGCAATCTGGAAAGAGAGCGCCACTTCGGCCGGGCGGCGGAGGCCAGCTTCGTCAGCCAGCCGACGCTATCCATGCGATTGAAAAATCTGGAAAAAGAGCTGGGCGTTTCGCTGATTAACCGCGGCAACCATTTCGGCGGTTTTACCGCCGAAGGCGAGCGGGTGTTGGCGTGGGCGCGTGAGATCGTCTCGGTTTATCAGGGGCTGAAGCTGGAAGTGGAGTCGCTCAAGCACGGTTTGCACGGCACGCTGCGCCTCGGCGTGGTGCCGCAGTGCAGTATCTCGGTATCGGAAATGCTCAAGGCGGTCAGCGAACGTTACCCGCATCTCGATTACCGGCTGGCGGTGCTGAGCGCTGATCAGCTGCTGGAGGCGCTGACGGCGCACACCGTCGACATCGGCATCGGCTTTTTCGAGCTGTCGACCTTGAAGGAGCTGCATTTCCAATCGCAACCGCTGGTGGAAACCGGCGTCGAGCTGGTATTTCATCCGCAACATTTCCCGAAGCTGGTGGGCGATACGCCGTTGCCGCTGGAGGCGGTGGCCGCCTTGCCGTTGTGTCTCGCCGAGCCGACGCGTTATTTCCGCCGCTATCTCGATCAACACTTTCGCGACGCCGGGTTGACGCTGCACCCGCGGCTTGAGACCGCGTCGATCTTCCAACTGCTCGAAGGTATTTTCGTCGGTTTGGGCTGCGGACTGTTCCCGCGCGGCCAGCTGCAATCGCCGTTGATGCCGGCGTTGCAGCGGCGTCCGGTGGCCATCGGCGCCATGCCGCGTCATGCGGCGGTGGTCGTCGATATGGCGGAGCGCGCTACGCCGTTGGCGCAAAAGTTCTTCGATGCCGCCAGCGAGTGGCTGCGTCAGCAGAATGTCTAAAACGCGCCGTATTGCGGCCGGTAATAAGGCCGCATAGCGGTATTCAGTCGGCGGTGATGGAAGATGTTGCATCGCCCAACGTTTGGCGCAGGCGATTTTCCCAGGCGTAGAGTGCGGCGGTGAGGATCACTTCCAGCGCCTGCGCCTGATTCAGACCGCTGTTGAACAACGGCTGCACGCTCTGCGGGGTAAATTTCTCCGGTGCGCGCGTCAGCTCGGCGGCGGTGTGGATCACCGCGCGTTTGACCGTATCCTCGGTAGAGGCCAATCCCTGAGGCAGCCCGGTGAACAGCGCCTGTACCAATCCGTCATCCTGCATTTCATGCGCCACCGTGGCCGCGCAGTAACGGCTGCCGTTGATGCGCGAGACCACCAGCGTCGCCAGCGCCTTCAGGCGGCTCGATAACCCATACCCTTCGGCATTGATGCCATTGAACACGCCGTTGCGTTCGCGCAGTGCGGCGGCATCGTGCGCTAACAGCAGATAATAAGATTCGGCGCGCGCCTGCGGGTGGCTCTGATCCAACACGTCAAGCTGTTCGGCGGCGGCGGTTTCCGTGTCGATCGGCGACAGCCGCGCAGTCCAGCTCAATTCTTCGGTACTGAAAGCGACGCCATCGGCGTCTTCGACATTCGGGAAGCCGGGCACCACTACCGCCGGTCGGCCGGCTAACGCCGCGATGCCAGCTACCACACGCGCCTGATAGCTGACAAAACCGATGATTTGCGAAAAGGTGACGATATCCGCAGGGCTCAGCCCGACGTCGACAAGCTGTTGCAGCGCCTTGCGGCAAATCAGCGTGGGTTGGCTGGCAAGCTGGCGGGCATATTGGGTGATCTGGGCGAGCCGGATATTGCTTTCCCGGGAGGCGTCCGGGCTGTGCAACGGGGCGAGGCGGGCGGCGTAGTGGCTACAGAGGGACTGCACGCCGGTCACCTGAGCGACGGTCAGTGCGGTGCTGAGGCGATCGTAGGGTGACAATGTCACGTATCGTGATAGCGATACCTGGTCGGGAAACAGGGCGTGGTAACCGGCCAGTGAGGCGTTGAATACCCCGGCGCGGGCGCCGAGCGCGCTGTTTAACGCTTCATCGGCGAAGGCACCCAGCCCCAGCAGAAAACGATCGCGCAGGGTAGCCGCCTGCGGCTCCAACGGCGTATCGCCCCGCACGCTGCTTTGGGTTTCGTGATACCACTGGGCATTATGTTGTCGACGGAGTCGTTCCATAGGGTCAATCCTTAATCATGATCAACAGCCACCGCTGCGTACGGCAGCGGTGGCTGGACAAAGAGGCAACATGCCCGCAGGCGGGGCGAAAGGCGGATTTAGCGCAGCTCATCGCAGTACAGCGCGTGGCCGTAAACAGAGAAACCGGTGGCCAGCGTGAGCAGAAACTGCGCGAAGCGGCGATGGCGAAGGCTGTTCATCAGTGCGATATCCTGTCGTATGAGAGGCTCAACGTAGGGGATATCCTCACCGATCGCCCTGGCGAGATAAAATAATGTTACGGACTAATCAATAACTGAAAGGAATAAAATATAAGGATATATAACAAGAATGTAATTTGTATGTGCATTTTCTCGCTAAGCGACCGAGGCGCGCAGCAATAAAAAACCCGCCGCAGCGGGTTTGTTGCAGGCCAGGACGGGGCTCAGAAACGGCCGCCGTCGCGTCGCCAGGCGTCGGCGGTCAGCGCCTCGCCGAAGTGGCTGGCGATAAGACGCTTGGTCAATTCGTGCAGCGGCGCCGCCAACACCTCGGCGGTGCTGCCGCGTTCGACGATTTCCCCTTCGTGCATCACCAGCACCTGGTCGCTGATATGCTTCATCATGCCGAGATGCTGGGTGACGTAGATATAGGAAATGCCGTGTTTTTCCTGCAGTTCCAGCATCAGGTTGATGATTTGCGAGCGCATCGACATGTCCAGCGAGGCCAGCGCCTCATCGGCGACGATCACCTTCGGCTGCAGGATCAGCGCACGGGCCAGCGCGACGCGCTGTTTTTGCCCAGAAGCCAGCATGTGCGGATAGTAGTAAGCGTGATCCGGCAGCATGCCGACCTGGCGCAGCGTCTGGTTGATACGCTGCTCGCGCTCGGCGGGCTCCAGATCGGTGTTCAACCGCAGCGGCGCATCCAGCAGTTGGCCGATGCGCTGACGCGGGTTGAGCGAGGTGCTCGGATCCTGAAAAATCATACGAATGCGCTGGCTGCGGTAGCGATAATCACCGAACGCCAGCGGATGATCGTCGATCAGCAGTTCGCCGGCGGTCGGTTCCACCATGCCGGAGAGCATTTTCGCCAGCGTGGATTTGCCAGAGCCGTTCTCACCGATCACCGCCAGCGTCTGACCTTCACGCAGGGTAAAGCTGACGGACTTCACCGCCTCGACGTGCTGACGGCGGAACAGCCCGGTGCGGTAGCGGTAGGTTTTGCTCAGGTTGCGCACTTCCAACAGCGTTTCCATGTTATTGCTCCTCCATGTTCAGCGGGAAGTGGCAGGCGAAGAAGTGGTTTTTGACCGGGCGCAGGCGCGGCGTTTCGATGCACTTCTTCTGCGCGTAAGGGCAGCGCGGCCCCAGGCGGCAGCCGATCGGCAGGTGTTCCAGTGAAGGAATGGCGCCCGGTAGCGTGTTCAACCGGCTTTTGTGCGGCAGCGAGCGGCCGAAGTCCGGCATGGCGCGGATCAGCGCCTGGGTATAAGGGTGGTGCGGCGCCGCCAGCAGCTCTTCGCACTGGGCGCTTTCCACCGTTTGCCCGCAGTACAAGACGTTCACCCGGTCGGCCCACTTGCTCATCATCTGCAGGTCGTGACTGATCAGCAGAATGGTGGTGTTGTTGTTCTGATTGAGACGCGCCAACAGGCGGAAAATCTGCGCCTGGGTGGTCGGCTCCATGGCGTTGGTCGGCTCATCGGCGATCAGCAGGCGCGGCTGGTTGGCCAGCGCGATGGCGATCATCACTTTCTGGCACTCGCCCTCGGTCAGCTCGTACGGGAAGCTGCCCATGATGTCGTCGTGATCCTTGATGCCGACGCGGTGCAGCAGTTCGATGGCGCGGCGTTTGCGCCAGTTGAAGCGTTGCCACCAGCGGCCCTTGTAGGTCCAGCCCGGTATGGCCTGCGCCAGCTGGCGGCCGATGCTTTCGGAAGGATCGAGACAGGACTGCGGCTCCTGGAAGATCATCGAGACGTTGTGGCCCACCAGCCTGCGCCGCTCGCGCGGACTTAGCTGCAGCAGGTCGATGTCGTCGAAGCGAAAGCGATCGGCGGTGACGCGCCAGTTGTCTTTGGTCACGCCGCAGATGGCCTTGGCGATCAGGCTCTTGCCGGAGCCCGATTCACCCACCAGGCCGCGCACCTCGCCCTCGGTCAGCGTCATGCTGACGCGATCGACCGCCTTGACCGGCCCTTCGGCGGTCATAAATTCAATCGTCAGATTGCGGATATCGAGTAACGGCATTATTCCACCCCGGCATTGATTGCGCGGCGCATACCGTCGCCTAACAGGTTAACCAGCAGCACGCTGACGAGAATGGCCGCGCCGGGCAGCATCACCGTCCAGGGCGCAACGTACACCAGCTCGAGCGAATCGCCGAGCATCGCTCCCCATTCCGGCGAAGGCAGCTGCGCGCCGAGATCGAGGAAGCCGAGTGCGGCGATATCCAAAATGGCCATCGACAGCGCGCGGGTGAACTCGGTCACCAACACCGCCGCGATGTTCGGCATGACCGCGTACCACAAGATCTGCAGCGTGGAAGCGCCGTCAAGCCGGGCCGCCACCACGTACTCTTTCTCCAGTTCGTCGTGCACCGCGCTGTAGATAGTGCGCACCATGCGCGGCAACAAGGCGAGCCACACCGCCAGCATGGCGTGTTCAAGTTTGGGGCCGATAAACGCCACCACCACGATCGCCAGCAGCAGCGAGGGAATCGACAGCAGGGTATCGAGGATGTGGTTGAGCACCGCAGAGCGCAGCCCGTGGGTGACGCCGGCGAACACGCCGAGGATCACCCCGCAGAACGCCGCGGCCAGCGTCACCGCCAGCGCGGAGCCGAAGGTGGCGGCGGTGCCGGTCAATAGGCGACTAAGGATGTCGCGCCCGAGATCGTCGGTGCCGAGGAAAAACGACACGTTGCCATAGCGCGACCACGACGGCGGCAGCAGCTGATAACCAAGGAACTGCTGATCCAGCGCGTAGGGCGCCAGCAGGCTGCCGAACAGCGACAGTAGCAGCAGGGCAATCACCCCGTAAAAACCGATCATCGCCAGCGCGTCGCCATAGAAAATCCGCCAGGTGTAGCGCAGCGGGCTCGGCATCTTTTTCTCGCGGTATACGTTATCGAAGGGCATACCATTCCTTATGTTTCAGCGGGTTGGTTGCCGCACCCAGAATGTCGGCCAGAACGTTAATGGTGATCACCAGCGTGCCGACCACCATGACGCCGGCGGAAATCGCCGCATAGTCCTGCTGGCGAATGGCGTTGATCAGCCACCGGCCGAGGCCCGGCCAACTGAACACCACTTCGGTGATCATTGCCAGCGTGAGCATGGTGGAGAACTGCAGCCCCAGCTTGGGCACAATTGGCGGCAGCGCATTGTGCAACACGTGGCGGCGAATGATAGTGAAGCGCGACAGGCCGCGGGTAGCGGCGGCCTTGATGTAGTTTTGGCTCAGCACATCGTCGGTGCTGATGCGCATCAGGCGCACCACTTCGGTGGTGGGCGCCACCGCCAGCGCGGCGATCGGCAGGATCATGTGACGCAGGGCGCTGCCGATCATCTCGGCACGATACGGCGAGTCCGACAGCCAGGCGTCGATCAGCGCGAAACCGGTGATAGGCTTCACCTGATACAGCAGATCGAAACGGCCGGAAACCGGCAGCCAGCCGAGATGCAGCGAGAAGAACAGCATCAGCAGCAGCGCCAGCCAGAACACCGGCATTGAAAAGCCCAGCAGCGCGAAGGTGCTGATGGCGGTGTCCTGCCACTTGCCGCGCAGCACGCCGGCGATGATGCCCAGCGGAATGCCGATAAACAGCGCCAGGGCGAACGCCAGCAGGCACAGTTCCATGGTGGCCGGGAATACTTCGCGCAGCTGTTCGCTGATCGCCTGGCCGTTGATGCTGGAGACGCCGAAGTCCCAATGGAGCAGGCTGACGAAGTAGAACTGATAGGCGTCCAGCAGGGCGGCGCCGTTCAGCGGCGCGCGCGGCGTGAAATAGCTCAGGCTGAAGCTGACCAGCGTCAGGAAGAACAGCGTGATCAACAACAGCAGAATGCGGCGCAGGGTAAAGATAATCACTTGTTCACCTCCGGCGCGGATTCACGGTACACCCCGGCGAACGAGGCGTTGCCGAACGGGCTCAGCACCAATCCCTTGATGTCGTAGCGGTAGGCCTGCAGACGCAAAGAAGAGGCCAGCGGCAGCACCGGCAGTTGCTGCTCGAGGATTTTCTGCGCCTTGCGGTAGTTGTCGATGCGCTGAGACAGCTGCTGTGACAACAGCGCGTTCTGCAGCACCTCGTCGAAGCCTGGGTCACACCAGTGAGCATAGTTGGTTTGCGAACGGATTGCCGCGCAGCTCAGCAGCGGCCGGAAGAAGCTGTCCGGGTCGTTGCTGTCGGTGGCCCAGCCGGTCAGGGTCAGATCGTGGTTCATTTCCATCAGGCGCGCCTCTTGGAAACGGCCTTCTACCGGCACGATGGTGACGTTGATGCCCACCTGGCCGAGATCGGCCTGGATCAGCTCGGCGGTTTTCAGCGGGCTCGGGTTGTAAGACTGCGAGGCGGTCGGCACCCACAGCTTCAGGTTCAGCTGGCCGACGCCGGCCTGCCGCAGCATCTCGCGCGATTTGGCCGGATCGTACTCGGTGACGTGCGCGTCGTTGTCATAGGCCCAGGAGGCGCGCGGCAAGATTGAGGCGGCGGTTTCCGCCGTGCCGTAATAGATCGACTGCATCAATCGTTGGTTGTTGATCGCCAGCGAGATCGCCTGGCGCACATTGAGGTTGTCGAGCGGCGGTTTGCGGGTGTTGAACGCCAGATAGGCGATGTTCATCCCCGGACGCAGCGTCAGGCGCAGGCGCGGATCGTCGCGCAGGATCGACAGCTGGCTGGCCGCCGGATAAGCCAGTACGTCGCACTCGCCGGTCAGCAGCTTGGAGAGGCGGCCGGTGCCGCCGGCGCCCAGATCGATCACCACCTGCGGCATGCGCGGCAGGCCTTTCCAGTAGGCGGCGTTGCGCGCCAGGCGAATATATTGCCCCGAGCGGTATTCGTTGAGCAGGAACGGGCCGCTGCCGACCGGCTCGCGGTCGATCAGCTCCTGATGGCCTTGGCGCGTCAGCGTGTCGGCGTATTCGGCGGACAGCACCGGCGCGTAGTGGGTCGCCAGGTGCCACAGGAACGAGGCGTCCGGTGACTGCAGGCGAATCTCCACCGTGTAGTCGTCGAGCTTTCTCACGCTCTGCACCGAATCGCCGAACTGCAGGCTGTCGAAATAGGGGTATTCGCCACCGTTGACGTCGTGATACGGGTGTTTTTGGTCAAATACGCGCGCGAAGCTGAACACCACGTCGTCGGCGTTCATCTTGCGGGTGGGCGTAAACCAGGCGGTGGTCTGGAACGGTACGTCCTTGCGCAGATGGAAGCGGTAGGTGGCGCCGTTGTCCAGCACCTCCCAGCTTTGCGCCAGTTCGGGGATCAGCCGGTAGGTGTACGGGTCGACGTCCAGCAGGCGATCGTACAGCTGGGCGGCCAGGGTATCCACCGTCAGGCCGCTGCTGGCCATTTGCGGGTTGAAGGTATTCAGTATGCCGCTGACGCAATAAACAAAGCCGCTCTGGCGAATGTCCGGCAGCGGCGCCGCGCTGGGCACGGGCGGTGTTGTCGCGGCCAGGGCAGAGCCCGTCAGGCACAACGACAGTATCCAAAAGGGTAAACCACGCATAGAGGCTCATGGGTTAATCAGCAATAGCGTTAGTGTATCGTACTCTGACCAGCAGCCCAATCCATTGAACAAAATCGCTGAGTTTTCTGCGACTTGATTAATCAGGCCGTTCAGCGGCAAGAAAAAAGTTTTTCATGTTATGTTATAATATAACAAAACCGTGTTACCGTTCCCCGGCAAAGTCACAATAACGCAAGGGGATGTATGAACGAAGTTGCACTTCCACCACGCCGTTCGCTGCCGGACGCTCAGGCATGGCGCGGCGAAATGAGTGATGTCGGGCTCGATTGGGTCGGGATGCAAGGGATCGCGCTGCCGCTGGAACTGGCTGGCAAGCCATTGATGGCGAAGGTCGACGCCGGCATCAACCTGCGCGCCGAAGCGGCGGGCGAACGCGGTATTCACATGTCGCGGCTGTATCTGGCGCTGGACGAATTGACGCAGGGCGAGCTGACGCCGCAGCGCATCGGCCGGACGCTGCAGGCCTTTCTGGATTCGCAGCCAGAACACAGCGATCGCGCCAGCTTGTCGATCGGCGGCGAGCTGTTGCTGTCACGTCCGGCGCTGCTGTCGCCACAGCGTGGCTGGAAGGCTTACCCGCTGCGCATCGAGGCCACCCTGGCAGGCACGCTGACGCTGGCGCTGACCGTCGGCGTGCCTTACTCCTCTACCTGCCCGAGTTCGGCGGCGCTCAGCCGTCAGTTGGCGCAGCAACAGTTTCAGTTTGATTTTGAACAGGCGGCGGAGCGGGTCAGCCAACGCCAGGTGAGCGAGTGGCTGCTGGAGCAAGGTATGCCGGCCACGCCCCACAGCCAACGCAGCTGGGCCTGGATCACCGTGACGCCCGAGAATGAACGGGCGTTCGAACCGGTGAAACTGATTGACCGCATCGAACACGCGCTGGGCACGCCGGTACAAACGCTGGTGAAACGCCGCGACGAGCAGGCCTTCGCATTAGCCAACGGTCAGAACCTGATGTTTTGCGAGGACGCGGCGCGCCGTCTGTATGGCATGCTGCGCAGCCAGTGCGACTACCGCGCTTTTTCGCTGCGCGTCGAGCATCAGGAGAGCCTGCATGCCCACAATGCGGTGGCGGAGCTGAGCTGGCGGGGAGAACACCATGCTGCGTAAAAATCCCAGCGGCCATCTGCCGCAGGTCTCGCCGCTGGCCTACATCGATCCCACCGCCATTATTTGCGGCCGGGTGATCGTCGAAGATTTCGTCTACGTCGGGCCGTATGCGGTAATTCGCGCCGACGAGTTGAACGCCGCCGGCGACATGGAACCTATCGTCATCGGCTCGCACTCCAATATTCAGGACGGTGTGGTGATCCATTCCAAGAGCGGGGCGGCGGTCACCATTGGCCGTTACAGCTCGATCGCCCACCGCGCCATCGTTCACGGCCCGTGTCGCATCGACGATCGGGTGTTTATCGGTTTCAACAGCGTGCTGTTCAACTGCCACATCCAGTCCGGCTGCGTGGTGCGTTATAACGCGGTGGTGGATGGCGTGACGCTGCCGGAAAACCGCTATATCCCCTCGACCGAGCGCGTGGGGCCGGACAGCGACCTGTCGCGCTATCGCCAGGTCGACCGCGGCGCGCTGCAGTTTTCGGAAGAAGTGGCCGCCACCAACGTCGAGCTGGTGCGCGGTTACCAGGCATTACGCAATGAATTTTAGTGAGGCTCTCATGAAACAACTTCCCGTGACCGTGCTTTCCGGCTTTCTCGGCGCCGGCAAGACCACGGTGCTGAACCACATCCTGAACAACCGGCAGGGCATGCGCGTGGCGGTGATCGTCAACGACATGAGCGAGGTGAATATCGACGCCGCGCTGGTGGAGAATGAAGTGCACCTCGATCGCCAGCAGGAAAAGCTGGTGGAGATGAGCAACGGCTGCATCTGCTGTACGCTGCGCGAAGACCTGCTGGTGTCGGTGCGCGAGCTGGCGCAGGACGGGCGCTTCGATTATCTGCTGATCGAATCGAGCGGCATCTCCGAACCGCTGCCGGTGGCGGAAACCTTTACTTTCGAGGATGAAGAAGGGGAAAGCCTGTCGCAGTTCGCCCGGCTGGATACCCTGGTGACGGTGGTCGACGGGGTAAATTTCATCCAGCAATATCAGCAGGCGCAAAGCCTGCAGGAGGCCGGTCAAAGCCTGGGCGAGGACGATCTGCGCAGCGTGGCGGACCTGTTGATTGAGCAGATCGAATTCTGCGACGTGATCCTGGTCAGCAAAACCGATCTATTGACGCCAACCCAGCAGGGCGAAGTGATGGCGCTGCTGGCCAGCCTGAACCCCGACGCCCGCATTGTGCCGATCGCGCCGGGCAAACTGCCGCTGGAGGTAGTGCTGAATACCGGCAGCTTCAGCTTTGAAAAGGCTCAGCAGGCACCCGGCTGGCTGAAAGAGCTGCGCGGCGAACACGTGCCGGAAACGGAAAGCTACGGCATCAGTAGCTTTGTCTATCAGGCGCGGCGGCCGTTTGCGCCGGACAAGTTCTACCGCGTGATCAACGGCGACTGGGGAGGCGGCAAGCTGCTGCGGTCGAAGGGCTTCTTCTGGCTGGCGACGCGGCCGCGGCAGGCCGGGCAGTGGAGCCAGGCGGGCGGCATCGCCCATTATGGCCTCGCGGGCACCTTTTGGCGCGCCATCCCGCAAGACAACTGGCCACAGGATCCCGAAACGCGGGCGCATATTCAGGAGAAATGGGTGGAACCGTTCGGCGACATGCGCCAGGAGCTGGTGTTTATCGGCCAGCATTTACAGCAGGCGACGATCGTGCGTCTGCTGGACGACTGCCTGTTGAGCGACGATGAAATGGCCGCCGGCGTGGACTATTGGCTGGACATGGCAGACCCGTTCCCTGAGTGGTAATTGCGCAATCTTCGTGTGGAGATGAGAAAAATTCTCAACAAAGTGCTTTACAGACGATACTGATAACTATTATCATCGCCTGGCAGTTCACGGAAGGCCACAGTTTGCGGCTCTGATGTGGAAGGCACGACATTGCTCACATTGCTTCCAGTGTTTTTTAAGCCAGCTCGGGTGCTGGCTTTTTTTTTTTTGCCTGTTATTCCTCGTCCGCTTCGCCGTTTTGCAGCAGCGCATGCTTTTTCAGCATACCGCGCAGCTGATGATAGGTGAGCCCCAGCAGCTGCGCCGCCTTGCGCTGATTGAACCGCCCCTGCTGCAGCGCCGCTTCGATCAATGCCTTCTCCTGCTCCAGCTGCCAGAGTTTCAAATCCAACGGCAGCGGCGGTAACGCGCCGGCGTCTTCAGGAATGGGCGCGACCGGCGTGGCCTCGCGTGGCGCAAACGGGTTGATGACGATCTCATCCAGCGGGCTGTCGCTGTCGCCGTGACGATAGACTGAACGCTCCACCACGTTTTTCAGTTCGCGCACGTTGCCCGGCCAGCCATACTCGAGCAACGTTTGCCTGGCACGTTCGGTAAAGCCGGGAAACAGCGGCAGCGCCAGCTCGCGGCACATTTGAATGGCGAAATGCTCGGCCAACAGCATGATATCGGGCCGCCGTTGGCGCAGTGGCGGCAGTTGCACCACGTCGAACGCCAGCCGATCTAGCAGATCGGCGCGGAATTTGCCCGCCGCCGCCAGCGCCGGCAGATCGTCGTTGGTGGCGCACACCAGGCGCACATCCACCCGCAGCGGCTGGCTGCCGCCCACGCGTTCCAGCTGGCCGTATTCGATCACCCGCAGCAATTTCTCCTGCACCAGCATCGGTGCGGTCGCCAGCTCATCGAGGAACAGCGTACCGCCGTCGGCGCGTTCGAAGCGGCCCAGATGGCGCTTTTGGGCGCCGGTAAACGCGCCGGCCTCGTGGCCGAACAGTTCGGAATCCAGCAGGTTTTCATTCAGCGCCGCGCAGTTAAGCGAGATGAACGGCCCTTGCCAACGGTTGGAGAGGTAGTGCAGACGGTGGGCGATCAACTCCTTGCCGGTGCCGCGTTCGCCGATCACCAGCACCGGCTTGTTCAGCTTTGCCACCTGGGAGACTTGCTCCAAGACTTCGACAAAGGCGTTTGCTTCGCCCAACAAATTCTCTGGCTGTTCGTTCATGATGAAATTCGCCAATGTTTGGTGAAAATAATCACTCTACAGCAAGCGCGCAGAGAGTCAAAAATAAAGAGTTGTTGTTTTTCAATGAAATAAAAGTTGGCACGGGTTTTGATTGTCTCTTTGGGCAAGCTGTACGACTTAACGCGGCGCTTCAGACGCCATCAGAACCAAGAGGAAGTGAATTATGGGTATTTTTTCTCGTTTTGCCGACATCGTGAACGCCAACATCAACACCCTGCTGGACAAGGCGGAAGATCCGCAGAAGCTGGTGCGGTTGATGATCCAAGAGATGGAAGACACGCTGGTTGAAGTTCGCTCTACGTCGGCGCGTGCGCTGGCGGAGAAAAAGCAGCTGCTGCGTCGCATCGAGCAGGGTGAAAACCAGGTCAGTGACTGGCAGGAAAAAGCCGAACTGGCGCTGCGCAAAGATAAAGAAGACTTGGCCCGTGCGGCGCTGATCGAAAAACAAAAAGTGGCCGATCTGATCGCTACGCTGACGCAGGAAGTGGCGACCGTAGAAGAAACGCTGGCGCGCATGAAGAGCGAAATCGGCGAGCTGGAAAACAAGCTGACCGAAACCCGTGCGCGGCAGCAGGCGTTGGCGCTGCGTCATCAGGCCGCATCTTCTTCTCGTGACGTGCGCCGCCAGCTCGACAGCGGCAAGCTGGATGAGGCGATGGCGCGTTTCGAACAGTTCGAACGTCGCATCGACCATATGGAAGCCGAAGCGGAAAGCATCAGCATTGGTAAAAAGAAGTCGCTGGACCAGGAGTTTGCCGAGCTGAAAGCCGACGACGCCATCAGTGAGCAGCTGGCGGCGCTGAAAGCCAAAATGAACCGCTCCGAGTAAGGCGAGCCGCGGCCACACGCCGGAGGTGGCCGCCTATCCAGGATCCGATAAGAAGGAACAACAATGAGTGCTTTATTACTTGCCATTCCGCTGACAATTTTCGTGCTGTTTGTCGCGCCGATTTGGCTTTGGCTGCATTACAGCAATCGGCAACAGACCGGCATACAGCTGAGTCAGCAAGAAATGCAGCGCCTGGCGCAGCTGGCGGAAGATGCCAAACGCATGCGTGAACGCATTCAGGCGCTGGAAGAGATCCTCGATGCGGAACACCCGAACTGGAGACAGTCCTGATGAGCACGACGCTGGGCAGTAAAAAGCTTTATCGCGTTCCCGAAGAAGGCATGGTGAAAGGCGTCTGCGCCGGTTTGGCGCACTATTTCGACGTACCGGTGCGACTGATCCGCGTGATGGTGGTGCTGTCGCTGTTCTTCGGGCTGTTCTTCTTCACGCTGGTGGCCTATATCGCGCTGGTGTTCGTGTTGGATGAAGCGCCGGCCAGCCGTTTCGAAGGCGAGCATCAGAAGACGCCGCGCCAGCTGCTCGATCAGCTGGAGTATGAGTTGGGCAGCGGCGAGCAGCAGCTGCGTCAGGTCGAGCGCTACGTGACGTCCGATACCTTCGGCGTACAGAGCCGTTTCCGCAAGCTGTAACCCTTCTTGCGATACCCGGCCTGCGCAGGCCGGGCATCTTCGCCGCCGTTATCCCGTTGAATGTAACCTTAATCTCTTGTGCCGGAGGGCATTGTCATGAATAAAATCGATGTTGCAAACACCGCCAGAACGGGTGGATTTAAACGAGGAGCGGCGGCAATGTTGAAGACATTGGCTAAAGTCATCATCATAGCGTTATTGAACTATGGCCCGGCGGGCGCCGCCGGCTGGCTGCTGAAAACCGTCGGCCGTAAACCGGTGCGCGTCGTGCTGGCGCTGGTGCTGGAACCGCTGTTCCGTAAAGGCCTGAACAAGGCATTCGGGCGTTACGTCAAGGAGAGCAATGAAACGACTGCAAAATGAGTTAACCTCGCTGGTCAACCGCGGAATGGATCGCCATCTGCGCCTGGCAGTGACCGGCCTGAGCCGCAGCGGCAAAACCGCCTTTATCACCGCCTTCGTCAACCAACTGCTGCATGTGCACAGCGGCGCGCGCATGCCGCTGTTTTCACCGGTGCGCGAAGAGCGCCTGCTGGGCGTCAAACGCATCCCGCAACGCGATCTCGGCATCCAGCGTTTCACCTATGACGAAGGGCTGGCGCAGCTGTACGGCACGCCGCCGGCCTGGCCGACGCCGACGCGCGGCGTCAGCGAAATCCGGCTGGCGCTGCGTTACCGCTCCAACGATTCGCTGCTGCGGCACTTCAAAGACACCTCCACGCTGTACCTGGAGATCGTCGATTATCCGGGCGAATGGTTGCTGGATCTGCCGATGCTCGAACAGGATTACCTGGCCTGGTCGCGCCAGATGACCGGGCTGCTGCAGGGCGAACGCGCCGAATGGGCCAAGCCCTGGCTTGAACTGTGCAAGGCCTGCGATCCGCTGGCCCCGGCCGACGAAAACCGGCTGGCGGCGATCGCCCAGGCCTACACCGATTATCTGTTGCGCTGCAAAAGCGAAGGGCTGCACTTCATTCAGCCGGGGCGTTTCGTGCTGCCGGGCGACATGGCCGGCGCGCCGGCGCTGCAGTTTTTCCCGTGGCCCGACGTGGCCGCGATCGGCGAATCGAAGCTGGCGCAGGCCGACAAACACACCAACATCGGCATGTTGCGCGCTCGCTTCAACTATTACTGCCAGTCGATCGTCAAAAACTTCTACAAAGAACACTTCGTTCGTTTCGATCGGCAAATCGTGCTGGTTGACTGCCTGCAGCCGCTCAACAGCGGCCCGCAGGCGTTCAACGACATGCGCCTGGCGCTGACCCAACTGATGCAGAGCTTCCATTACGGCAAGCGCACGCTGTTTCGCCGCTTGTTCTCGCCGACCATCGACAAACTGATGTTCGCCGCCACCAAGGCGGACCATATCACCGCCGATCAGCACGCCAATCTGGTGTCATTGCTGCAGCAGCTGGTGCAAGAGGCGTGGCAGAACGCGGCGTTCGAGGGCATTAGCATGGATTGCGTCGGCCTGGCCTCGGTGCAGGCGACCGAGAGCGGCATCGTCGATCACCAGGGGCAACGCATTCCGGCATTGAAGGGCAACCGCCTGAGCGACGGCGCGCCGCTGACGGTGTTCCCCGGCGAAGTGCCCGCCCGCCTGCCGGGACCGGCGTTCTGGCAGAACCAGGGGTTCCACTTCGATGAGTTTCGTCCGCGCGCCATGAGCGTGGACAGCCCGTTACCGCACATCCGTCTGGATGCGGTGATGGAGTTTTTATTGGGAGACAAATTGCGATGAGCGAGCCGATCAAACCGCGTATCGATTTTGACGAGCCGCTGCAGCCGCCGCAGGAGCCAGCGTTGCGCGCCGGCGTCGCTTTCGATGCCGAACAGGCAGAAAGCTTTTTCCCGGCGGCGCCGGAACTGCAGCAGGAAGAGGAAGAAGGGCGCGCCGAAGGCATCATCAACGCCGCGCTGAAACCTAAACGCAGCCTGTGGCGCAAAATGGTCACTGCCGGGCTGGCGCTGTTCGGCGTCAGCGTGGTGGCGCAGGGCGTGCAGTGGGTGCATACCGCTTGGGTGCAACAGGACTGGATCGCCATGGGCGGCGGCGTGGCCGGCGGCCTGATCGTGTTCGCCGGCGTCGGTTCGGTGGTCACCGAATGGCGGCGTTTGTATCGGCTGCGCCAGCGCGCAGAAGAGCGCGACGTGGCGCGCGAGCTGTTGCACAGCCACGGGCTGGGGCAAGGGCGCGAATTCTGCGAGAAGCTGGCGCGTCAGGCCGGGCTGGATCAGGGGCATCCGGCGTTGCAGCGCTGGCAGGCCTCGCTGCATGAAACCCAAAATGACCGTGAAGTGGTGGAGCTGTACGCCAAGCTGGTACAGCCAGTGCTCGACAACCAGGCGCGGCGCGAAATCAGCCGCTCCGCCGCCGAATCGACGCTGATGATTGCCGTCAGCCCGTTGGCGCTGGTGGACATGGCGTTTATCGCCTGGCGCAACATCCGTTTGATTAACCGCATCGCGGCGCTGTACGGCATCGAACTGGGTTACTTCAGCCGCATTCGTCTGTTCCGCCTGGTGCTGCTCAACATCGCCTTCGCCGGCGCCTCTGAACTGGTGCGTGAAGTGGGCATGGACTGGATGTCGCAGGATCTGGCGGCGCGGCTATCGGCGCGCGCGGCGCAGGGCATCGGCGCGGGGTTGTTGACCGCGCGGTTGGGCATCAAGGCGATGGAGCTGTGTCGCCCGCTGCCGTGGCTGGAAGGGGAAAAACCGAAGCTTGGCGATTTCCGCAGCCAGCTGATCGGCCAGTTGAAAGACACGCTGAAAAAGAGCGACGGCAAGGCCAAATAACCCCGCGACGGCGCTCCCAGGAGCGCCGTTTTCTCAACGGCACCGACGCCGGACGTAATCGAGACTTGACGACAGTCGATCCCCCTGTGATTGCGTGATAAATCTCTGCAAAATTAATTCTGGTTGTGATAACTCTCTGTTTGTAGGCTAAAATGACGCCGATGCTGTTATCCGCTTGCGTTTAAAATCAGCAACCACGGCAATAAATCAGAGTTCTGTCAACTTTTGCTGACAGATCGCTTCTACCGCCCGGTGCGAGGGAGTATCATCATCGTCAACGATCCCCGCACCTGCAGAGATAAGGCCAACACTGATGCGTTTGGAAGTATTTTGCGAAGACCGCCTCGGTCTCACTCGAGAATTACTCGATCTTTTGGTATCGCGCAGCATTGACTTACGTGGCATCGAAATCGATCCCATCGGCCGCATTTACCTCAATTTCTCCCAGCTGGATTTCGATACTTTCCGCGCCCTGATGGCGGAGATCCGCCGCATCGCCGGCGTGACAGACGTGCGCACCGTCAGCTTTATGCCTTCCGAACGCGAACATCGCGCGCTGCGTGCGCTGCTGGAATCGATGCCGGAACCGGTGTTCTCTATCGACATGAAGGGCAAGGTCGAGCTGGCCAACCCGGCGGCGCAGGCGCTGTTCAGCCTGAACGAAGACAAGATCCGCAACCAGACCGCCGGGGCGCTGATCGGCGGCTATAACTTCAGCCGTTGGCTGGAGAGCGAGCATACGGCGCCGCACGCTGAGCGGGTGGTGATCCGCAGCCAGGACTTCCTGATGGACATCACGCCCATCTATCTGGAAGACGAACAGCAGCAGGCGGCCGCGGTCGGCGCGGTGGTGATGCTGAAGTCCACCGCGCGCATGGGCCGCCAGTTGCAAAATCTGTCGGTGAACGACGATACCGAATTCGACCACATCGTGGCGGTGAGCGCCAAGATGCGTCACGTGCTGGAGCAGGCGCGCAAGCTGGCGATGCTCGATGCGCCGCTGCTGATCGTCGGCGATACCGGTACCGGCAAGGATATTCTGGCCCGCGCCTGCCATTTGCGCAGCCCGCGTGGCAAACAGCCGTTCCTGGCGCTGAACTGCGCCGCGCTGCCGGATGACGTGGTGGAGAGCGAACTGTTCGGCCATGCGCCGGGCGCTTATCCCAACGCGCTGGAAGGCAAGAAGGGCTTCTTCGAGCAGGCCAACGGCGGTTCGGTGCTGCTGGATGAGATCGGCGAAATGTCGCCGCGTATGCAGACCAAGCTGCTGCGTTTCCTCAACGACGGCACGTTCCGCCGCGTTGGCGAAGAGCATGAGGTGCACGTCGACGTGCGCGTGATCTGCGCCACCCAGAAAAACCTTACCGAGTTGGTGCAGCGCGGCGAATTCCGCGAAGATCTCTATTATCGCCTCAACGTACTGACCATCACCATCCCGCCGCTGCGCGAACGTCCGCAGGACATCATGCCGTTGACCGAGCTGTTCGTGGCGCGCTTCGCCGATGAGCAGGGGGTGGCGCGGCCCAAGCTGGCGAACGATCTGGGCGGCTTCCTCAGCAAGTACGGCTGGCCGGGCAACGTGCGTCAGCTGAAAAACGCTATCTACCGCGCGCTGACGCAAACCGAAGGCTACGAACTGCGGCCACAGGATATCGTGTTGCCGGAGTTTGAGGTGGAGATGTCGCTGGGCGACGAGGTGCTGGACGGTTCGCTGGACGACATCAGCAAGCGTTTCGAGCGCTCGGTGCTGACGCGCCTGTATCGCACCTATCCCAGCACCCGCAAGCTGGCGAAGCGGCTGGGCGTTTCCCATACCGCCATCGCCAACAAGCTGCGCGAGTATGGCCTGAGCAGCCGCAAAGGCGGCGCTGAGGGCGAAGAATAAGAAAGGCGCCTTGCGGCGCCTTTAATGGGTATCCAAAGCCGGCGAACGCCGGCTTTGTTATTTCAGCGCAGCCAGCGCCGCGTCGTAGTCAGGCTCGGTGGTGATTTCGTTCACCAGCTCGCTGTACAGCACGTTGTCCTGGCCATCCAGCACCACGACCGCACGCGCGGTCAGGCCTGCCAACGGGCCTTCGGCGATTTCGACGCCGTACGCCTGCTTGAACTCGGCGCCGCGCAGGGTAGACAGGGTAACCACGTTGCTCAGGCCTTCCGCGCCGCAGAAGCGAGACTGCGCGAACGGCAGATCGGCGGAGATGCACAGCACCACGGTGTTATCCAGGCCGCTGGCCAGCTGGTTGAATTTACGCACCGACGTCGCGCAGACGCCGGTATCGATGCTTGGGAAGATGTTCAGGACTTTGCGTTTACCCGCGAAGCTGCTCAGCGCCACGTCTGACAGGTCTTTGGCAACCAGCGAGAAGGCCTTGGCCTGTTCGCCCTGCTGTGGCAGTTTGCCTGCTACGCTGACCGGATTGCCTTGAAAATGTACTGTCTGAGTCATTGCTAGATTCCTTTTACAGGTGTTTATACAAAGGGTATGAACCTGATGAAACGGCGCGCCGGCAACGGCATTTAACATCAGGTTCACACCCTGGCGCCAGTTTATGACAACCGGGGCGGATTGGATATCAAAGTTTGCTAAATAGTTGTATATATTAGGCTGTTCTATAAAACATCACCGGCGCATCAGCCTGGCTGAATGCGCAGTTTTCGCTCAGGAGCCGTTATGAGAGACATGCGTTTTTACCCGGAAGCCTGGCCGCTGCATACTGCCTTCGTGATTGCGCGCGGCAGCCGCACCGAAGCCCGGGTGGTGGTGGTCGAAATCGAACAGCAGGGCGTGCGCGGCACCGGTGAATGTACGCCGTACCCGCGTTACGGCGAGAGCGAGGAATCGGTGATGGCACAGCTGGCAGAGATGGCGCCGGCGATCGCACAAGGCATGACCCGCGAACAGCTGCTGGTGCAGATGCCGGCGGGCGCCGCCCGCAACGCGCTGGATTCGGCGCTGTGGGATCTGGAGTGCCGCCTGCACGGGCAGAGCCTGTGGCAGCGCAGCGGTGTGACGGCCCCGGCGCATATCCGTATGGCGCAGACCGTCAGCATCGGCACGCCGGAAGCGATGGCCTTCGCCGCGCGTGAACTGGAGCAGCAGGGCGCCACGCTGCTGAAGATCAAACTCGACGATCACTATATCAGCGAACGATTGGTAGCGATCCGCGCCGCGGTACCGCAGGCGACGCTGATCGTCGACGCCAATGAGTCCTGGCAGGCGGAAGGGCTGGTGGCGCGCTGCCAGCTGCTGGCCGATCTCGGCGTGGCGATGCTGGAGCAGCCGCTGCCGGCCGGTGACGACGCTGCGTTGGAGCACTTTATCCATCCGCTGCCGATCTGCGCCGATGAGAGTTGCCACACCCGTGCCGATCTGCCGCGGCTGGCGCAACGCTATCAGATGGTCAATATCAAACTGGACAAAACCGGCGGCTTGACTGAGGCGTTGGCGCTGGCGCAGGCCGCGCGCGAACAAGGGTTCGCCATCATGCTCGGCTGCATGTTGTGCACGTCACGGGCGATATCCGCCGCCTTGCCGCTGGCGCCGGCGGCGCGCTTCGTCGATCTGGACGGCCCGACCTGGCTGGCGCGGGACGTCGAACCGGGTCTGGCGTTCGAATGCGGGGCGATCGTCGATATCGCCCCGTAGGGATTAATTCGGGTAGGTCAGCAGCTCGGTCATCGCGTCGATGTAGCGCTCGCTGGCGGCATCGGCGGAGATCGGCGGGAATTCGGCGGTGATGCACGGCAGCGACAGATCTGCGCACCAGCTGCCGAACGAACCGGGCGTTTCATAGCCGACGCTGGTCACCAGCGGCAGTTCGAACTTGTGCGACAGCCAAACGCCGAGCCGCGAGCTGGCGGGATCTTCGATGCAGGCCAGCGGTTCGTGGAACGACACCACCCAGTGCGGCTTCAGACGATGGATCAGATGACACAGCGCCTGGGTTTCCGGTTCGGAACCGGGGCGCCCACCGGTGGAGAGCTTGACGTCGCGCACCGGCGCCGCGCTGTTCCAGCGGTAGACGGTGTCGCCGGAGCGCCAGTTGGCAGCCGGGAAGTTGCGGTTCAGATCGACGCCGTTGGCATTGGCGCGCAGCCCCAGCTGACAGCCGTCGGGGTTGACCGCCAGCACCACGTGGTGGCGCAACTGTTCGGGGGCGATGCTGCGCAGCGCGCAAGATAGGGTCACGATGGCGGCGCTCTCATCGCCGTGGGTGCCGGCGATGATAAGCCCGGTCTCCGGGCCGCTGATCGCCGCCGGGAAATAGAGCAGCGGCGCGCCCAGCAGCGAGCTGCCGTAGTTCTCTCCTGCGATGGCCAACTGGCCACGTTCACTGCGTGGTCGATGTTCGGTCATGGTGTTGTCCCTGGATTAAAGGTCGAGAGTCATTGTCATTTTATTCAGTGTATTACGCTTTGAGGCATCTTTCCCATCGCAATTGTGCGACGTTTGCGCAATCTGTGACGCCGCGGCGGTGAAAACGCCAATTAAACCGCACCTGGCCTGACGCTGTTGTTATACTAACGGCAGAGCTAAGCCAATCACCCGCAAGAGGATTTAACATGCCAGTAGCCAGAATCATCGCCAGCTATAGCGAAAATGAAAATGACACCATCACGCTGCTGTGCGGCGTGGATGCTGAAAACCAGATCCGTCAGGGGGAATGGTTCGGCGTGGTGAAAAATGACGACGGGCGCGGGGACGAATCGAACTATCCGTTCACCCTGCATATCGATTACCAAAAAGATGTCTTCTACCTCGACTACGGCTACGACGACGCCGACGCGCGCCAGCTGCAAAAAACCGATATCTCGGCCCGTCCGCTGGCCGAGAAAGGCTTTTTCACCGTGTTCGATGAAGAAGAGGGTGAAGAGTTCAGCTACCGCATCAACAGCATCCACCTGTACGACTGACGGTCGCCGCTGCAAACACCGCCCGTGCCGCCCTGCGCCGCACGGGTTTTTTATTGCCTGAATCGCACTTTTTGCAACTTCTCGGCCGTGAGCGCTAGGCCGGACGGATCTTGTGCTATATGATAAAAAATTCAGATGGTTAACGGGGGTAAATCATAATGACGGGAAGAAAAATGCAACGGGGTTTTCGTTTGGCGCTTTGCGCGGCGGCGATCGGCGCCTGTATGAGCAGCGCTATGGCGGCGCAGGTTCCCCCGGGCACCGCGTTGGCGGCCAAACAGGAAATCGTGCGCCACATTAAAGACGAACCGGCCTCGCTCGATCCGATTAAAGCGGTAGGCCTGCCGGAGGCCCAGCTGGCGCGCGACCTGTTCGAAGGGCTGGTCAATCAGGACGCCAATGGGAAAGTGATCCCCGGTGTCGCCACGCGCTGGCAGACCAGCGATAACCAGACTTATATTTTCCATCTGCGCAAAGATGCGCGGTGGTCAAACGGTGACCCTGTCACGGCGAAGGATTTCGTCTACAGCTGGCAGCGGCTGGTCGAACCGAAAAACCTGTCGCCGTTCGCCTGGTTCGCGCAGTTAGCGGGGATCCAGAACGCCGAGCAGATCATCAGCGGCAAACTGCCGGCCGATCGCTTGGGCGTGTCGGCGCCGGACGACTATACGCTTAAAGTACAGCTGGACAAGCCGGTGCCGTACTTCGTCAGCCTGACGGCTAACTTCAGCCTGTTCCCGGTGAATAAGGCGGTGGTGGAAAAATACGGCAACGACTGGACCAAGGTCGGCAATCTGGTGGGCAACGGCGCGTTCAAACTGCAAGAGCGGGTGGTGAACGAGAAGCTGGTGCTGACGCCTAACGATCATTACTGGGATCATGCGCAAACCGTGCTGACCAAAGTGACCTTCGTGCCGATCAATCAGGAATCCAACGCCACCAAGCGTTACCTGGCGGGCGATATCGACATCACCGAATCCTTCCCGAAAAACATGTATCAGAAGCTGCTGAAAGATATTCCGGGGCAGGTGTACACGCCGGATCAGCTCGGCACCTATTACTACGCGTTCAACACCCAGCGCGCGCCGACCAACGACGTGCGGGTGCGCCAGGCCTTGTCCTACGCCATCGATCGCAAGATTATCGCGGAAAAAGTGCTGGGCACCGGCGAAAAACCGGCCTATCACTTCACGCCGGACGTGACTGCCGGGTTCAAACCGGAGGCGAGTTTGCTGCAACAGCAATCGCAGGCGGAGCTGGATGCGCAGGCCAAGGCGTTGTTGCAGGCGGCCGGTTACGGCCCGAACAACCCGCTGAAGCTGACGCTGTTGTATAACACCTCGGAAAGCCACCAGAAGATCGCCATCGCCGTGGCTTCAATGTGGAAGAAAAAGCTCGGCATTGACGTCAAGCTGCAAAACCAGGAGTGGAAAACCTATATCGACAGCCGTAATACCGGTAATTTCGACGTGATCCGCGCCTCCTGGGTAGGTGACTATAACGAGGCGTCGACCTTCCTGTCGCTGTTGACCTCTACCCACAGCGGCAACATTGCCAAGTTCAAGAACGCGGACTACGACAAGCTGCTGGCGCAGGCGGGGCGGGAAACCAACCCGGCGGCGGTGACCGCCGATTACAACAAGATGGAGCAAATCATTGCCGATCAGGCACCGATCGCGCCGATTTACCAGTACACCAACGGCCGCCTGATCAAACCGTGGGTAAAAGGCTACCCGATCACCAATCCGGAAGACGTGGCCTATAGCCAAACGATGTATATTATCAAACACTGATTGGGCTTATTTTTCACCCCCGCATAACGCGGGGGATTTATTTTTATTGACGGTTAAATGAAGAAGGTAATTAATTTATCCACGCGATAAACCCCGTTTAATAATAAACAGGGTTGCCATCATCACATTATTTTTTTGCTATTTCAGAGAGCGGTTACGCTTATAGACAGTCCCGCATGGCATCCACCACCACACGGCCGCTCATGTCGGTTTGGGTGATGCGATAGCTGGTGGGATAAGAGCGGCGAGTGCTGAAACGATCGTGGACGGAGACCTTGCCAATCTGCAGGCCAGCGGCGTTTTTTACCACGAATTCACTGATCTCTTCCTGCCCCTGGTTTTGCAAATGGATATTGCTGATTTTTTCCAGCGTATCGCTGGCGTTTATTTTTAAATGGTCGCGTAACATAACTACCTCCTCGTAGTGAGAAAAGTATATGCCCCTAAAATTTGCGCTGAAACAGCTTTATGTTGATTTATTATTATCATTTTGAATTAAAAGTGATAGCAATATGTTAAGTCATAATAATAACGGCATTACCAGTGCTTTATCGGCGATATTGCCCGATTTATCGGCAATGGTTTATTTCATTACCGTTATTATTAGTCTGCATTAATCGGGAAAAGCGCCTGCCTGGCCGCCGGGGCGGGAAAGACGCAGGCGACGTTGTGCCCGCAGCCGGGAACGATCGTTAACCGATGCGGCTTCTTCGGCGCCAGGTAACGCCGATCGTAGTCGGCATAGGCCAGGGCGCGCTGCAACCGGTAGGGGCCCTGCAGCTGGGCGGCGCAGGATTTGTCGAGTATCCGATAGTAGGCGCCCGGCGCGGTGCCGGTATCCTCGGCGGCAGCCAGATAGGTGATATCGGCGGCGGCGTAACGCCGGCGTGCCGTGTCTGCGGTGCGTTGCAGATGAGCGGGAAGCGCTTCCAGACCGTATTTCCACTGGTTAGCCTGTGGGCACTGGCCGCCATTCACCGTTTGCCAACGGAATCGACAGGTTTTTTCACTGCCGCAGCTTCCCCAGCTTGTGGGCTGAGGACGCAGATTCTCAAAGTAGAGCCAGCTGCCGGGATCGGCCACCACATAGCGCAGACGCACCCCGTTTGGCGGATGGGCAAAGCCGACATAGTGCTGCACGAACTGGGCGCCGGCGGAAAAACCGGCCACGGTTATCGACTGCAGCGATGGCCAGCGCCGTTTCAGATCGGCCAGCAGGTTATCCAGGGCGTTGAACGAACCGGTTTTCCCGCTATTATCCAAATCGCCTGCGATCCAGGAGCCGCAGCGCCACAGGGCATCGCCGTCTTGCGGTGACGGGAGCCCGGCGGAATGGCAATGAACGGCAAGTTTCTCCGGCACCTGGAACAGCGGGGCGACCAATAAGCCATTGTCTCCCGCTTCCTGCGCGGCATCGATCGCCGCTTGCAACGTCTTGGCGACATCGCGCGGGCGGCCGTGCATCACCACCAGTGCGGTGCGCGGCTGGCGGGAGTGAGCGTGAGCGACAAAATAAGGCAGTGAACCCGCCGCCGTCGGCGCGTGATAGGGCGTGGCGAGGCGTTCTAATACCGGCTCTGCACGAACCGATTGGCCGAACAGCAGCAGGGCGGCCATTGCGATGTAGCGCAGGCGGCGCATCCTCGTCAGGTTCGGCGCAGCGCAGTGCGCAGTTGTCTCAGGACTTCCCGGCATCGTTGTTCCTCACGCGCTCGTTGATAGTAGCGATAAAAGGCGCGTTCCGAACTGAGGTTACCCGCCAGCGCCAGTTGCCTGAAGATTAAGTATGTCAGACTGAGCATGATGATAATAAATATAAAGCCGGGGAACAGCAGCTGCCAGCCGTCGGTGATGCGCGCACCGGACATAAACACCAGCGACGGCGCGATAACCAGCACGCCAAGCTGCCGCAAGCCCCATTGCGCCAGCACAGGCATTAGCACCAACAGAGTGACGAATAGCAGGTATTTCAACAGATAGCGACAGGAAAGCAGCGAGCGTTTTAACGCACTGTCGGCGCGTCGTTGCAAAACGAAACCCTTGGACGTGGTGCGCAGGATCTGCTGTCGGCCGCCAGTAGGTCTGTAGCGCTCCAGCGCCGTTACGCCGTCCGGCAGTGCCAGCAATTGCTGCAACTCCGCCAGCCCGACGGTTTTGCTACCGATGTAATCCCTAAACAGTAAGAGCTGCATGCGCTCACTGTGGGGCTTCTCGACGGATTCGAGTAGCTTGAGCAGCTTGTCATGGTTTTCCCGCCGAATACGAAATGGCGTTTTAACAACGGCGATAAACAGGGTGATAACGGTCAAACTGACTTTGAGAATATCTGCGGCGCTGATCTCAAACATGGGGGCTTCCTGTCGTTGCGATGTGTTCCCTAAGGCCAGAAGTATAGAGCACGTTTTTCACCTGGCGTGAAAACTGGCGTTACAGCTTGGCCTTTGATCTCCAAGGCGTTAAGGCTAGACTCAGCAACATAAGTAAGACTGAGGGGATAAATGAATGGATGTGATTGAGGGGAGCGAGCTGCAGATCGCCGATGCGGTTTACGCCTACCAGCTGGACGGCAAGGGCGGCGTCACGCCGATCGAGCAAGATGACAAGATCACCTGCGACGCGCCGTGCTGGCTGCATCTTGATTACGCGCACCCGGCCAGCGCCGAATGGCTGAGCACCACGCCGCTGCTGCCGGACTCGGTGCGCGAAGCGCTCTCCGGCGAAAGCTCTCGGCCACGCGTCAGCCGCCAGGGCGAAGGCACCATGATCACCCTGCGCAGCATCAACTTCAACGCCAACTCACGGCCGGACCAGTTGGTCACCATCCGTGTGTACATCACCGATAAACTGATTATCTCCACGCGGCACCGCAAGGTGTATTCCATCGATCAGGTGGTGAACGATTTGCAAAGCGGCGCCGGGCCGACCAACAGCGGCAACTGGCTGGTGGAGATTTCCGATGCGTTGACCGATCACACCAGCGAATTCATTGAGGATCTGCACGACAAGATTATCGATCTGGAGGACGCCTTGCTGGAACAGCAGGTGCCGGAGCGTGGTCAGCTGGCGTTGATCCGTAAACAGCTTATCGTGCTGCGCCGTTACATGGCGCCGCAGCGTGACGTTTTCGCACGGCTGGCCAGCGACCGCCTGCCGTGGATGAGCGACGACGATCGCCGCCGCATGCAGGACATCGCCGATCGCCTGGGGCGCGGGTTGGACGATCTGGACGGCAGCATCGCGCGCACCGCTATCTTGTCCGACGAAATCACCACGGTGATGGCCGACGCGATGAACCGCCGCACTTACACCATGTCATTGTTAGCGATGGTCTTTTTACCTACCACCTTCCTGACCGGGCTGTTTGGCGTCAACCTTGGCGGCATACCGGGCGGCGGTAACCCCTTCGGTTTCGCGGCATTTTGCCTGATGTTGGTCGGGTTGGTGCTTGGCGTCGCCTGGTGGCTGAAGCGCAGCCGCTGGCTGTAGGTGAAAATGACGAAAACCCGGTTAACATTGAGCAAAATCAACATTTAGCCGGGGGAAATGGGGCATGATCTCTCTCGCAGGTGAATGCAACGTCAAGCGATGGGCGTTGCGCTCCATAATTGTCTTACTTTCTTATTTTTGAATTACTGCATAGCACATTTGATTCGTACAATGCCGGTTTAATCACCGGCATTTTTTTATTCGGCTTCCCTTCTTCTTCAGGCCGCGCTTTCATCCCAGAAGCTGGCTTCAATCTTGTGCCCATCCAAATCCCGGACAAAGCAGCCGTAGTAAGCCTCACCGTAATGCGGCCGCGAACCGGGCGCGCCTTCATCGACGGCACCGGCCAGCAGCGCCTGGTGATGGAATTCATCCACCTGTTGCTTACTGGTGGCGAAAAAACCGACGTGCGTACCGTTGCCGGGTGAGGCCGGGCGGCCGTCGATCGGCACCTGCAGCCAAAACTCCGGGTAGTCGCGGCCGTAACCGATGGCGCCGGGATGCTCCAGCACCCGTCGGCATCCCAAGGCGGCCAGCGCACGATCGTAAAAGGCGGCGGCGGCCTCGAAATCGTTGGAGCCCAGCGAGATGTGGGACAGGCAGGGGGTAATATTCATTGCGCGATCTCCATATGGCTGTATAAATAAACAGTATAGGGTAAAAACGGCACTGCCCAGTAAATTTTGCGCAAACTGTGAACAGGATCGAGATCGTCGAGAAAGGGAAATGTCGCCGCTCGCAGGATGGCAAGCGGCGAGGGGGCTTATTTGATTTCCAGCACGTTCAAACGTTCTGGCGCAGGTATCGCGTCGTCCGAGTCTTCCGGCTGCCAGCCGACCGGCTGCATCGGGATGTCTTCGCGATCGAAGGCCAAATCGCCGCCGTCTACCACGGCGCTCCCGTGGTGAATGCCCTTGAAATCGAACAGATTGATATCGCTCAGGTGCGAAGGCACCACGTTTTGCATGGCGCTGAACATGGTTTCCAGCCGGCCAGGATAACGTTTGTCCCAGTCACGCAGCATATCGCCGATCACCTGGCGCTGCAGGTTAGGCTGCGAGCCGCACAGGTTGCATGGAATGATCGGGAACGCTTTGGCGATCGAGAAACGCTCGATGTCTTTCTCGCGGCAATAGGCCAGCGGGCGAATGACCACGTGCTTGCCGTCGTCGCTCATCAGTTTGGGCGGCATGCCTTTCATCTTGCCGCCGTAGAACATGTTGAGGAACAGCGTCTGCAGAATGTCGTCACGGTGATGGCCCAGCGCGATCTTGGTGGCACCCAGTTCGGTGGCGGTGCGGTACAGAATGCCGCGGCGCAGGCGCGAGCACAGTGAACAGGTGGTTTTGCCTTCCGGGATCTTGTCTTTGACGATGCTGTAGGTGTTCTCTTCGACGATCTTGTATTCCACCCCCAGGCTTTCCAGGTAGGCAGGCAAAATATGCTCAGGGAAGCCGGGCTGTTTCTGATCGAGATTCACCGCGATCAGCGAGAAGTTGATCGGCGCGCTCTGCTGCAGGTTACGCAGGATCTCCAGCATGGTGTAGCTGTCTTTACCGCCGGACAGGCAGACCATGATGCGGTCGCCTTCTTCAATCATATTGAAATCGGCGATCGCTTCGCCCACGTTGCGGCGCAGGCGCTTTTGCAATTTGTTCAGGTTGTACTGCTCTTTTTGGCTAACGGATTGCTTTTCTGACATTTAAATCGTGCTCATTCTCAATAGGGGGCACTAGGGGCATGGCGTTGTAGACCGCGAGTTTACCATTCAACCGGCCGATTTTGATCATTATTCATCATCCAGCCGCCACGCACCCGACGCGAGGTCTGTATGGTACGGATTGTAGCGATGAATACCAGCAGGTTTTTCAGCTCGCCGCTTTATCGGTTTCCCTTAAAAGCCTTCGCCGTCATTTGAACGAAGGCCTTGAGGGAACGTTGTTTCGCGGTGCAGGTCTCATCTCAGACAGAACTTACTTCGAGAGGCACTGAGAGCATGAAAGGAATCGCTGTTGTTGGATTTTACGCATCGTTTTTTGCCTACGCAGAAAACGCACTGGCGTTTGACACGATACCTGTTGGTCTGAGCGAACCGACCGAAACCGTGGTACTGGTACCGCGCGAGCAAAAAGAGCATCTTGATGACAAGGATAAGGGAGATGCACTTTATTGTTATTATGACGGGAAATTATTCTCGCTGGGCGCCACGTTCAAAGACAAGGTTTGCGCTTTAGCGGAGATTAAAACGGATAAGCCGTTCTCAGCACGCGTCATGGCCCAATGGATAAAAGAAAAAAGTGCGGCTCGCTAAGTGTGAAACCCCTGAGCATTGAGGCCCACCGCTGATTCAAACGGTATGTGAAAAACAGGGCGCGAATCGCTCGCGCCCTGAGGGAGGTTACTCAGCAGCGGACTTTTCCGCCTTACCGGCCAGCAGGCTGAGGAAATCGTATTTCTCCTTCAGCTCTTTCTCGGCGGCCTGATACAGCGCGCTGGCCACCTCCGGCTGCTGCGCGTTCAGGCGTCGGAAACGCTGTTCTTTCAGCAGCGTTTCCGACAGGTTGCTGTTTGGCGGCCGCGAATCCAACGCTAACGCGGCCTTGCCCTCGGCGCTACGGCGCGGATCGAAGCGGTACAGCGGCCAGAAGCCGGTGGCGGTCAGCTGTTTCATCTGATCGTGGCTGAGCGCCAGATCGTAGCCGTGTTCTTCGCACGGGCTGTAGGCGATGATCAGCGACGGGCCCGGATAGGCCTCGGCCTCCTGAATCGCTTTCACCGTTTGGTTAAGCTGCGCCCCCAGCGAGATCTGCGCGACGTAGACATGGCCGTACATCATCATGCTGACGCCCAGATCCTTGCGCGCCTTGCGCTTGCCGTGCTCGCCGAACTTGGTCACCGCGCCGAGCGGCGTGGCTTTCGACTGCTGGCCGCCGGTGTTGGAGTAGCATTGGGTGTCGAGCACCAGCACGTTGACGTTCTCCGTCAGGCTGAGGACGTGATCCAACCCGCCGAAGCCGATGTCGTAGGCCCAGCCGTCCCCGCCGATCAGCCAGATGGATTTATCGACCAGGTAATCGGCGTCGGCCGCCAGCTGGCGTGCGTCTTCACCTTCAATACTCGCCAGCAGCGTGCGCAATTCGGCGATTTGCTTACGGCGCGGCTCCGGCGCCACATCTTCCATCTGCAGGGCATTGACCAACTGCTCCGGCAGCTGCGGCGCCAGCGAATTCAGCAGGCGCAGCACCCGTGCGCGATGTTGATCGACCGTCAGACGGAAGCCCAGGCCGAATTCGGCGTTGTCTTCGAACAGCGAGTTGGCCCACGCCGGCCCGCGCCCTTCGGCGTTGGTGGTGTACGGCGTGGTCGGCAGATTGCCGCCGTAGATCGAGGAACAGCCGGTGGCGTTGGCGATCAGCAAACGGTCGCCATAGAGCTGGGTCAGCAGCTTGATGTACGGCGTTTCGCCGCAGCCGGAGCAGGCGCCGGAGTATTCGAACAGCGGCGTGATCAGCTGCGAGGTGCGAATGTCGATGCGCTCCAGCTGCGCTGGATCGATTTCCGGCAGCTGCAGGAAGAAGTCGTAGTTGTCTTTTTCCGCCGTCAGATTATCGAGGCGCGAAGCCATGTTGATGGCCTTGATCTCTGGGTTCTGGCGATCTTTCGCCGGGCAGACCTCGACGCACAGGTTACAGCCGGTGCAATCTTCCGGCGCCACTTGCAGTACGTATTTCTGGCCGCGCATATCGCGTGATTTGACATCCAGAGACTGCAGGGAAGCGGGGGCGTGTTCCATCTCCGACGGCTGAACCACTTTGGCGCGAATGGCGGAGTGCGGGCAGGCGGCGACGCAGTGGTTGCACTGGGTGCACAGATCGGGCTGCCAGACCGGGATCTCTTCGGCGATGTTGCGCTTTTCCCACTGGGTGGTGCCCACCGGCCAGGTGCCGTCCGGCGGGAAGGCGGAAACCGGCAGCGCATCGCCCAGCCCGGCCAGCATCGCGGCGGTAACGGTTTTGACGAAGTCCGGCGCGGCGTCCGAGACCACCGGTGGGCGCATCGGGCTGCTGTCGTCGACCGGCTGCAGTGGAATTTCAATCAGTGCGCCACGGGTGGCGCCCAGCGCCTGCCAGTTGCGCTCGACGATCTCCTGGCCCTTGTTGCTGTAGCTGCGCGCGATGGCATCCTGCAGCTGTTGCAGCGCCACGTCGCTCGGCAGGATCTGCGTCAGGTGGAAGAACGCCATCTGCATTACGGTGTTGATGCGCGCGCCGAGCCGGCATTCGCGCGCCAGCTTGGCGGCGTTGATGATATAGAAACGCGCCTGGCGTTGATGCAGCAGCGCCTGTACCTCCTGCGGCAAGCGTGACCAGACCTCGTCGGCGCCGTAAGGGGTATTGAGCAGGAAGGTACCGCCGGGTTTGAGACGTTCAACCATCTGATACTTATCGATAAACTGCAGCTGGTGGCAGCCGACGAAATCCGCCTGGCTGACCAGATAGGCCGAGTTGATCGGCTGCTCGCTGACGCGCAGATGCGACACCGTCAGGCCGCCGGCCTTTTTGGAGTCGTAGACGAAATAGCCCTGCGCATACAGCGGCGTGGCGTTGCCGATGATTTTGATGTTGTTCTTGGTGGCCGAGACCGAACCGTCGCTGCCCAAACCGTAGAACAGCGCTTCCAGCGAGGCGCGCTGCGGCAGGATTTCGTCGCTCAGCGGCAGTGAAAGCCCGGTGACATCATCGAAGATGCCGACGGTAAAGCGCGGGCGCGGCTGCGGCTGGGCCAGCTCGCGAAACACCGCCAGCGCACAGTCCGGGCCGAACTCTTTCGACGACAGGCCGTAACGGCCGCCGATCACCCGCGGCAGCGTGGCGCGCTCACCCCGGCTGTAGGCCTCCGCCAGCGCGGTCATCACGTCCAGATACAGCGGTTCGGCCAGCGCGCCCGGTTCTTTGGTGCGATCGAGCACCGCGACGTTGCGCACGCTGTCCGGCAGCGCGCCGAGCAGGTATTTGGCGGAGAACGGCCGGAACAGCCGGACTTTCAGCACGCCGACTTTCTCGCCGCGGGCCAACAGGGTGTCGATTACCTCTTCGCAGGTGCCGGCGGCGGAACCCATCACCACCACCACGCGTTCGGCCTGCGGGTGGCCGTAGTAGTCGAACGGCCGATAGTGGCGGCCGGTGAGGGCGGCGAAGGCCGCCATGGCGTCGATCACGTGTTGGCCGGTGGCGTCATACCACGGGTTGGTGGCTTCGCGCGACTGGAAATAAGTGTCCGGGTTGGCGGAAGTGCCGCGCACCACCGGATGATCGGGCGACAGCGCCCGGCTGCGGTGAGCGTCGATCGCCGCCTGCGGCAGCATTTGCCGCAGCGTATCGTCGCTGAGCGGCACGATCTTGTTGATTTCGTGCGAGGTGCGGAACCCGTCGAAGAAGTGGATAAACGGCACGCGCGCGTTGAGAGTGGCGGTCTGTGAGATCAGCGCGAAGTCCTGCGCCTCCTGCACGTTGCTGGCGCACAGCATGGCGCAGCCGGTTTGGCGCACCGCCATCACGTCCGAATGGTCGCCGAAGATCGACAGCGCGTGTGTGGCTACGGTGCGGGCGGCGACGTGCAGCACGAACGGCGTCAGCTCTCCGGCCAGTTTGTACAGCGTCGGGATCATCAGCAGCAGACCCTGCGATGAAGTGAACGAAGTCGACAGTGCGCCGGTTTGCAAGGCGCCGTGCACGGTGGCGATCGCGCCGCCCTCAGACTGCATTTCCACCACCCGCGGAGTATCGCCCCAGATGTTTTGCCGGCCATCGCCGGACCAAGCGTCTGCTTGCTCCGCCATGGTGGAACTTGGCGTGATAGGGTAGATGGCAATCACTTCGTTGGTGCGATAGGCCACGGAAGCGACTGCGTTATTACCATCTGTAGTTATCATCGACATTACCTTTTCATTGCTCACAAAGCCGCGAAAGCACACTTTCGCAGTAATGGGAAAAAGTCTAACAGAGGGTTTGAACGTGGCTTTATCGCGTTTGTGTGGCGGGTGATAAATCGTCAATGGCGTATTTCCTCGCCGAATGAGATGCAGTGGCAATAAATTGTTTTGACCGTTTAAAGACAATTTATTTCCGGCGCGTCATAATTGCGCATCGGCAAACTGACAGAAGAAAATCATGAGCGCATTTATGTATTTGACGATGGCGATAGTCGCGGAAGTGATCGCCACCACCATGTTGAAAGCCTCCGAGGGCTTTACCCGCCTGTGGCCGTCGCTGCTGGTGGTGCTGGGTTACGGCGTGGCCTTTTGGGGGCTGTCGATGGTGGTCAAGAGCATGCCGCTGGGCATCGTGTATGCGATTTGGTCGGGTATGGGCATCGTGCTGGTGTCGATCGCCGCGGTATTCGTTTACCAGCAAAAATTGGATTGGCCAGCGATTGTCGGCATGGGATTAATTATTGCCGGCGTGCTGGTGATTAATTTACTGTCTAAAGCCTCGGTGCACTGAGTGTTATTTTAATGTGAAAAAAGGCCGGCGTGACAGCAAGTCGCGCCGGTTGAAGAATTCAGCCATCATTCACTGAAAATAGTGGAATGCTAATTACTTAGCGCCGCCAGCATAGACGTAAATATCGTCCTCTCCGGTAGCAAAAAATGCGTCGTCTCACTGAAAGCACGTGAAGATAATGAATACCGATATCGCGGGAGAAATCTCTTCGTCAGCAGCGGTGACGTTATCACTTTCTGCGTGCGGCCGGGGCCAGGCACAGGGTGGCGCTGTCACGTTTGGCGTATCGCGCCGGGGCGGAAATATTCTGCAAACAAAATAAATGTCCGGCCGGTGCAAAAAAATGACAAATAATGGCTGGAATATATTTTCATTATTTATATATCGAGCTAGATTAAACAAGTTTGCATCAAAGATAGCGAAACGTGTCCGCTAAGTGACGCGCGTTATCAGCAATGGCGATTTTACACAGCGCAGTTCCGGGTTCAGGAGTGGGATAATGACGACATCAAAATGGTTGCTTGCCAGCGCCGTGCTGCTTTTAGCCGCCTGCAGCAGCAATAACGAAGAGCCAGTACAGCAGGGCAACAGTGCCAGAATCAATACGTTGCAGACCAGCGCCGGTTGCGCGGCGGTCGGTGGCGTTACTACCATCGCGCATAACCTGAACGGTGAAGCGCTGCGCATGTGCCAAATGCCGAATGGCAAGCAGTGCGAAGAACGCACGCTGGGCCTGGGCAGCTGCGCCGGGTAAGCCCGCAGCGACAGGCCCGGATCAATACACCCAGTCGCGCAGGGTATAAACCAGCGTGTGGCCGCTGCCGTTGAGCGTCAGTTGCTGCGCGTTCAGCATCACGTCGGCGCCGTTTTCGAGCACGGTGCCGATCACCCGATCCCAGCGGTTGCGCTGCTCATCAGGGCACAGCTTGCGCGTCGAGGCCAACGGTTTTACCGTCAGCACGCCGTCGCGTAACTGCCCCTGGCCGAAGAAGCGGTTGCACATCGCGCCGGAGACATGCAGGTTCTCGCCAAATTCCAAATTGAGCAGGCCGCCATCCGTTCGTGATTGTGCCGCTTCACCATCTACGCTCTGCAACACGAAGTTGTGATGCAACAGATCGCCGGGTGTGACGGTAGACTGTGGTTTCATGCTGCATCCCCCTAGGACCAGCGTCGCAAGGGCGGCCACCGTGGTTTTTCTCATTGCGTTCTCTCAAATAAACAGGGCGCCGCAAGGGCGCCCCGAAGTTACGCTCAGGCGTTCAGCTGGTTCGGGCAGGCTTCGCCGCGATCCAACAGGCTGATGTTCTGCAGCGTGGTTTGCGAAATGCTGGTCAGCGCCTCTTCGGTCAGGAAAGCCTGATGGCCGGTGAACAGCACGTTGTGGCAGGCCGACAGGCGGCGGAACACGTCATCCTGAATCACGTCGTTAGACTTGTCTTCAAAGAACAGATCGCGTTCGTTCTCGTAGACGTCCATCCCGAGCGCGCCGATTTTTTGCTGCTTCAACGCGTCGATGGCGGCGGTAGAGTCGATCAGCGCGCCGCGGCTGGTGTTGATCACCATTACGCCGTTTTTCATCATCGCGAAGGCGTCGGCATTCAGCAGATGGTGGTTTTCCGGCGTCAACGGGCAGTGCAGGGTAATCACGTCGGATTGCGCGTACAGCGTTTTCAGGTCGACATACTCCGCGCCCAGCGCCAGCGCCTGTTCGCTCGGGAACGGATCGTAGGCCAGCAGCTTCATGCCGAAGCCTTTCAAAATGCGCATCGTCGCCACGCCGATTTTACCGGTGCCGATCACGCCGGCGGTGCGGTTGTGCATGTTAAAACCGATCAGCCCTTCCAGCGAGAAGTTGGCGTCGCGAGTGCGTTGATAAGCGCGGTGAATACGGCGGTTCAGGCACATCATCATGCCTACCGCGTGTTCTGCCACGGCCTCCGGCGAGTAGGCCGGCACGCGCACCACCTTGATGCCCAGTTCTTTGGCGGCGTCCAGATCGACGTTATTAAAACCGGCGCAGCGCAGGGCGAGGATCTCGACGCCCAGTGCCGCCAGTTCTTCGAGCACTTCACGGCTGCCGTCGTCGTTGACGAAGATACACACCGCCTTGCAACCGGCGGCCGTTTTGGCGGTTTTTTTGCTGAGTAAAAAGTCGAAGAATTCCAGCTCATAGCCAAACTGCTGATTCACCAGTTCGAGATATTTACGGTCATACTGTTTGGTACTGTATATCGCCAATTTCATCGTGGTTTCTCCACCGTGATTTTGTGATCAATTTAACAGATTTTAGTAAATTCGACAATTGGTTAGCGGTTTGGCCAGCGTGGGGTTTGTTCGGTCAACCAGGAGGATGAAACCGGCCCGCATTGGGCCGGTTCACGCGATGTTAGCGAGCGATTTCCGTGTAATGATGCTCATCGTAGTCATGGGTCAAGTACCCGTTGACGGCATCGTTAAAGGCGACCCAATGCGGGGTTTTCTGGTGTGCCGAAAGCGCCGCCTTATCGTCCCAGTTTTCGATCAGCGCGTAGCTGTTTTCATCGTTCTGGCATTGCCAAAGCTGGTAAAAAGAGCAGCCGGTTTCTTTATTGGATTCCTGCACCATGGTGTTGAGCAGGCTGAGAAACGCGGGGCGTTTGGCCGGATTGACCTGAAAAAAGACATTGAGCGTGATCATGGTTTATTTCCTCAGTCGATAATGAAACTGGAATTTCCAGGTGGCAGCAATGTGCTGACTGCGAGGATTCTACGGACTTGATGG
Organism: Serratia sp. PL7; assembly: GCF_945957435.1. Lineage (NCBI taxonomy): Bacteria > Pseudomonadati > Pseudomonadota > Gammaproteobacteria > Enterobacterales > Yersiniaceae > Serratia > Serratia sp. PL7. The sequence continues at coordinate 1,050,415 of NZ_CAMFLB010000001.1, forward strand.
TTGACTAAAAGTGAAATAAAGTTCCGTTGCTATTCATTTTTGGTGAAGGTTTGTGATGTTGAAACGTGCTCAGTTGGTGACCTTTTGCATGGTGGTTGAGTCAGAGAGTCTCACGGCAGCGGCTGAGAGGCTGTTTTGCGTGCCCTCTAACGTGACCAAGAAATTAAAAGAGTTGGAAATGGCGTGTGGCGTTACGCTATTTGATCGTGAGCGCAATCGACTGTCGCTCACACCGGAAGGCCGGGCGCTTTACCATAAAGCCAAGCGCTTTTTGGCTATCGAAGAGCGGGCGCGAGCGCAGCTTGAACAGGATCCGGTGCAGGGTGAACTGAAGCTTGGCGCGCTGGATATCGCCTTGAGTCATCATCTGCCGCAAAAGTTGGCGCATTACCGTGCGCAGAACCGCCGCGTTCAGTTGAGTGTGGTGCAGGGCTATTCGCTGGATCTGGAGTTTCAATTGCAAAAAGGAACTCTGGACGTGGTGTTTTCAGATGGGCCGATAGAACATCCGCAGCTGCAGAGCCGGCGTGCTTTTCAGGAGCGTTTGGTCTTCATTGGCGGGGCGTATCAGCCAGCGTTGTTGGCAAAAAGCGATCTCTATGTTTATTCGCGTCAATGCCACTATCGCCATCTGGTGGACGCCTGGCTGCAAAAGCAGCAAGTGATCCCCGCCGCGCTGCTGGAGGTGGAATGCTATGACGTGATATTCGCCTGCGTAAGCGCGGGGTTGGGGTATGCGTTTGTCCCTGAGAGCCTGGCGCGACAGCGGGAGGTTGCGTATACCGAGTGCGGGAATGAAATGCGCAGCGATATTTATGCTATCTGGCGTAAAGCGAGCGACAGCCGCATAGTACAGGCTTTTATTGAGGCCGTGATTTGAAATTAGCGGCAAAAAAATCCCCACGGGGGTGTGGGGAATGGCTTCTCTAGTACACAGTTAGCTAGCAGCTAAACTTTTATTAGAATGGTTGCAAGACTATTAATCATCAACGGTAACGACAATAACAAAAGTCTGAAAACCGTCCTATTTATGTGATGTATATGTAACGAAAATCTACAACTTCGCACACGTTTGCGCTAAAAAGGTGCAAATCGCCTTTGCGACCCCGCTCAGCTTCACCCTATGTCAAATTCGTGCCATCATTATTGTCAATTCAGGCATAGACTTAACCAATGCCTAACTCAGGAACGAAGCAATCATTTAATGACCAGGCGATTGAAAGTATTCATAGGGACCGTGGCGGGCTGTGCAATTCTGGTGCTGGCGTTATGGCAAACTTTGCCGCGCTGGCTGCCGGGGGTGTTATCGCATTGGTTGCCGGCGGGAAGCCGACTTGAGTTACAGGGCAAGTTGCATTGGCGCCAAGGCGGCCTGGCGTTGCCGGGGGCACGTTTCACCGCGCAAGATTGCCTGCTGGCCAACGTCGGTCCGACGCGGCTGGCTTACCGCCAAGGCCGCTGGCAGCTGTCGAGCGATAAGGTCAGCGTCGATAGCGCCTGTTTGTCAAAACTGCCGGGCGGCGACGCCAACAGCGCGCCGCTGGCGCTCGATCAATTGCAGCGGCAACTGCCGGCGCTGGATCTCACCATTAATGATCTGACGCTTATTCCCTGGCAGCGCTATGCCGGCAAGCTACAGATTTCCTCCGGCCCCGACGGGCAACGTCTGCATTATCGGGGACCGAATCTCAGCGCCGAGGCGCGGCTGGATGAAAAACAGCAGCTGACGTTGCAGAGTCTGACCGTCGTCCCGCCCAACAGCGCGCAACCGCTGCACCTAGCCGGTAAGATAACTCTCCCGCTGGATCTGGCCAGCCTGCCGAAGCAGGGCGCGTTGCAGGGTGAAATGCAGACGGCCTATCTGGAAAAACCGGTTTTGCTGGATATGCGCTGGCAACAGCAGCAGGGCGTGTTGACGGTGAGCGAGAAAGGCGACGATCGGCCGCTGGCGGTGCTGCCGTGGGAAGTGACCCCGCAGCGGGTCAGCATCAAGCAGGGCGAGTGGCGTTGGCCCTACAGCGGACAGCCGTTGAACGGCGGCCTCAGCATCGCGCTGCACGACTGGAGCAAGGGATTGGATGAAACGGAGATCAGCGCGCGGCTGAACGTGATCACCGCCGGCCACAACGGCAAGGGTAATGCGGTGCTCACCCTCGGGCCGGGCAAGGTGGGGTTGACCGACAGCGATCTGCGCTTCCAACTGACCGGGCAGGCCAATCTGGCCGATTTCTCCACCACCGCGTCGATCCCGGGCGTGATCGGCGGCAGCATTCTTAACCCGACGCTGGTTCTGCAGCCAGGTTCGCTGCTGCGTCTGTGGGGCAAAGTGACGCCGGAAATGACGCTGGAAGAGGCGCGTCTACCGCTGGCCGGCGTGAAGGTGACCGCCGCCGGCATCACCGGCCGCCTGCAGGCGATTTTGAGCGCCAGCGACAGTTATTGGGGGCGTTTCAAGCTCCACCTGGACGGCCAGGCGCAGGATTTCTGGCCGGACAAGGGTGACTGGCAGTGGCGTTACTGGGGCAACGGCCGGTTGCCGCCGCTGCAGGCCGCCTGGGACGTCGCCGGCAGCGGTCGTTGGCAGGACAGCGAGCTGGTGCTCGACAAGCTCTCCACCGGTTTCGACAAATTGAAGTACGGTCTGGTGACGGTCGCCGCGCCGCGCTTGAGCCTCAACCAGCCGCTGCGCTGGCAGCGTGATGAACAAAGCCCGCAGTTCAACGGCGAATTCCAGCTGGCGGCGGATAAGGTCAGCTTCAGCGACGGTGGCTATCTGCCGGCGCCGGTGCTGGCGCTGCAGGTGAACGGCCGTTCGCCGGACAGTTTCCAGATGCAGGGCAAGCTGCAGGCGCAACAGATCGGGCCGATCGCGCTGCGCGGCCGTTGGGACGGCGAACGTCTGCGCGGCGAAGGCTGGTGGCCGAAACAGTCGCTGAAGGTCTTCCAACCGCTGTTGGCACCGGATCTCAATCTCACGCTGCGCGACGGCGAGTTTTACGCGCAGTCGGCGTTTTCCGCCGCCCGTGAACAAGGGTTCGAGGCCGGTGGCCACTGGGTGGTGAAAAACGGCGGCATGTGGCTGAAAGACGGCGAAATGAGCGGCCTGGATTTCATCCTGTCGTACCGTTTCAAGCAGCATCACTGGCAATTGGGAGCTAAACAGCCGGTATCGCTGCGCATCAAGTCTTTCACCAACCTGTTCGAGATGCAGAACATTTCCGCCGATCTGCAGGGCACCTATCCTTATAGCGAAGGGCAGCCGCTGACGTTGAGCAACGTCGGCGTGGACATGCTCAACGGGCATATCAGCCTGTCGGCGCTGCGGTTGCCGCAGCATGACGCCGCGGTGCTGAAGCTGGATAAGGTCGATCTCAGCGCGCTGTTTACCGCCCTGAAACCGAAGCAGTTCGCCATGTCCGGCCGGGTCGACGGCGAGCTGCCGCTGTTCCTGAACCATCCGAAGTGGTTGGTGCAAAACGGCTGGATCGCCAACGCCGGCACGTTGACGCTGCGCCTGGACAAAGACATGGCCGACGCCATCGGCAGCAATAACCTGGCGACCGGCGCGGCGATCGACTGGCTGCGCTACATGGAAATCAACCGTTCGCATGCCCGGGTCGATCTCGACAACCTGGGCGAGTTGACGCTAAGCGCGCGCATCGACGGCATCAACCCGCAGAAAAGCGCCAAGCGCGAGGTGATCCTGAACTATCGCCATCAGGAAAACGTGTTTCAGCTGTGGCGCAGTTTGCGCTTCGGCGACAATTTACAGGAGTGGCTGGAGCAGGCCCTCTCACAACCTGGGGAGCAACAATGAAAATCATGAGTGTGTCGACGCTGGCAGCGGTGCTGTGCGTTTCGCTGCTGAGCGGCTGCGTGCCGCGCATCGAGGTGGCGACGCCGAAGGATCCGATCACCATCAATATGAACGTCAAGATCGAGCATGAAATTCATATCAAGGTGGATAAGGACGTCGAAAACCTGCTGAAAACCCAAAGCGGTCTGTTCTAGGAGCCGACATGAAAAAACGTTATTTGTGGCTGGCCGGCGCCGCCTGGTTGTTCAGTGGCATGGCGATGGCGTTGACGCTGGATGAGGCGAAGCAGCAAGGGCGGGTAGGTGAAACCCTGAGCGGCTACATCGCGCCGGTGAAGCAGGACGCGGAAACCCTGGCGCTGGTGAAACGCATCAACGCCGGCCGCGCCGAGAAGTATCAGGAAGTGGCGAACGGCAACCATATCGCCGTCGACGAAGTGGCGCGCATGGCCGGGCAGAAGCTGGTGACGCGGGCGCAGAGCGGCGAGTATGTGCGCGGCATCAACGGGCAGTGGCTGAAGAAATAAAAAAAGCGCGCCGTCTGGCGCGCCAAAAGATACGGATAGATGATTATTATGAGGGTAGTGCAGGTTTGACAGGACTTGCCTCTTGTCCGGCAGGGGCTCGGCGCCCCTGCACAGGGTCTTAGGCAGCAACCACCTGAGACAGGGCCGCCTTGGCGTCTTCCTGTGCTTTGGTCGCCACTTCCGGGCCATAGGCGATGCCTTCCGCGAAGACGAACTCCACGTCGGTGATGCCGATGAAGCCCAGGAACAGACGCAGGTAAGGTTCTACCAGGTCGGTCGGGGTGCCTTTATGGATGCCGCCGCGGCTGGTCAGGATCACGGCGCGTTTGTTTTTTACCAGGCCTTCCGGACCGTTTTCGGTGTAACGGAAGGTCACGCCGGCGCGGGCAACCAGGTCGAAATAGTTTTTCAGCTGGGTCGGAATGTTGAAGTTGTACATCGGTGCGGCAATCACGATGACGTCATTGGCCTGCAGCTCGGCGATCAGCTCGTCCGACAGGGCCAGCGCTTCTTGTTGACGTGGAGTCAACGGAGCATCGGAAGGACGCAGCGCGCCGACCAGTTCACCGTCCAGCACCGGGATTGGCTGTGCGGCCAGATCGCGCACGGTGATGGTGTCGCCGCTGTGGGCGTTGCTCCATTGCTCTACGAAGAAATCGGCCAGTTGGTTAGACTGAGAGTAGGTCGCCAGGATGCTTGATTTCAGAACCAATACGTTGCTCATCGATAATTCCTTACGTTGTGACAGTGACATCAGGACTCAGCGTCCCTTGCATGAAGTACATGCTATTCACATTCCCCCAACAGTGATAGCGCAATATTTCGAGATCTCCGTTCAATTTTATTGAATGACATGGCGACGCTTTACTCGCGGAAGTAGGGGGAGAAAGCCGTTTGTGATAGGCTGTGCGGCTAAAGCAAAAAAATCGCTAAAAAAACATTAAACCGTTGCCAAGCCTGGCCTTGGCGGCGAAGAAACAAGGAACACCGAACGTGAAATCTCCGCTCGAGGCACTGCCGGCCCAACTGGGCGAGCTGATGCTCCGCGATCAACAACGCCTGCGTCGTCGCCTGCAGGGCGCACGAAAAATCAAAAATCCCGATGCCCAGCTGGCGGTCGCCGCCGACGTGGAAAGCGACATCGCGACGGCGCGGCAAAAAGTGCAGGCGCGCGCCGCGTCTTGCCCGCGCATTACCTATCCGGAAAGCCTGCCGGTCAGCCAGAAAAAGCAGGACATCTTAAATGCTGTCCGCGACCACCAGGTGGTGATCGTCGCCGGGGAGACCGGCTCGGGAAAAACCACCCAGTTGCCGAAGATCTGTCTGGAGCTGGGGCGTGGGGTGAAAGGGCTGATCGGCCATACCCAGCCGCGCCGCCTGGCGGCGCGCACCGTCGCCAACCGCATCGCCGACGAGCTGGAAACCCCGCTCGGCGGCAGCGTAGGCTACAAGGTGCGCTTCAACGATCAGGTGGGGGAAAACACCCTGGTCAAGCTGATGACTGACGGTATCTTGCTGGCGGAGATTCAGCAGGATCGCTTGCTGATGCAGTACGACACGTTGATCATCGATGAAGCGCACGAGCGCAGCCTGAATATCGACTTTATTCTCGGCTACCTGCGCGAACTGCTGCCGAAGCGCCCGGATCTCAAGGTGATCATCACCTCGGCGACCATCGATCCGCAGCGTTTCTCGCGCCACTTCAACAATGCGCCCATCATCGAGGTTTCCGGCCGCACTTACCCGGTGGAGGTGCGTTACCGCCCGGTGGTGGACGACGGCGATGATACCGACCGCGACCAGCTGCAGGCGATTTTCGATGCGGTGGACGAGCTTGGGCGCGAAGGGCCGGGTGACATTCTGATCTTCATGAGCGGCGAGCGCGAGATCCGCGATACCGCCGACGCTTTGAACCGCCTCAATTTGCCGCACACCGAGGTGCTGCCGCTGTATGCGCGCCTGTCGAACAGCGAGCAGAACCGGGTTTTCCAGTCGCACCACGGCCGCCGCATCGTGCTGGCCACCAACGTGGCGGAAACCTCGCTGACGGTGCCGGGCATCAAATACGTCATCGATCCGGGCACCGCGCGCATCAGCCGCTACAGCTTCCGCACCAAGGTGCAGCGCCTGCCGATCGAGCCGGTGTCGCAGGCCTCCGCCAACCAGCGTAAAGGGCGCTGTGGCCGTGTGTCGGAGGGCGTGTGCATCCGTCTGTACTCTGAACAGGATTTCCTCTCGCGGCCGGCGTTTACCGATCCGGAAATTCTGCGCACCAACCTGGCGTCGGTCATTCTGCAGATGACCTCGCTGGGGCTGGGCGACATCGCCGCGTTTCCGTTTGTCGAGGCACCGGACAAGCGCAACATTCAGGATGGCGTGCGTCTGCTGGAAGAGCTGGGGGCGATCACCACCGCCGATAACGGCCACTATCAGCTGACGCCGCAGGGCCGGCAGCTGGCGCAGTTGCCGATCGACCCGCGTCTGGCGCGCATGGTGCTGGAAGCGCAGAAGAGCGGCAGCGTGCGCGAGGTGATGATCATTACCGCCGCGCTGTCGATTCAGGATCCGCGCGAGCGCCCGATGGATAAGCAGCAGGCCTCGGATGAAAAACACCGCCGTTTTGCCGACAAAGACTCGGACTTCCTGGCGTTCGTCAACCTGTGGGATTATCTGCAGGAGCAGCAAAAGGCGAACTCTTCCAGTCAGTTCCGCCGGCTGTGCCGCAACGATTTTCTCAACTACCTGCGGGTGCGCGAGTGGCAGGATATCTATACCCAACTGCGCCAGGTGGTGAAAGAACTGGGGCTGCCGATCAACAGCACGCCTTCCGACTACCGCAGCGTCCACACCGCGCTGCTGACCGGCCTGCTGTCGCACATTGGCCAGAAAGATGCGGACAAACAGGAATTTACCGGCGCGCGCAACGCCCGCTTCTCGATCTTCCCCGGCTCCGGCCTGTTCAAGAAGCCACCGAAGTGGACCATGGTGGCCGAACTGGTGGAAACCAGCCGCCTGTGGGGACGCATCGCCGCGCGCATCGAACCGGAATGGATCGAGCCGCTGGCTCAGCACCTGGTGAAACACAGCTACAGCGAACCGCACTGGTCGAAGTCGCAGGGGGCGGTGATGGCCAGCGAAAAGGTCACGCTGTTTGGTCTGCCGATCGTTGCGGCGCGCCAGGTCAACTACGGCGCCATCGATCCGCTGCTGTGCCGTGAGCTGTTTATCCGCCATGCGCTGGTAGAGGGAGACTGGCAGACGCGCCACGCCTTCTTCCGCGAAAACCAAAAGCTGCGCGCCGAGGTGGAAGAACTGGAGCATAAATCGCGCCGCCGCGACATTCTGGTGGATGACGAAATGCTGTTCGGCTTCTACGATCGCCGCATCCCCAACGACGTGGTGTCCGGCCGTCATTTCGACAGCTGGTGGAAGAGCGCGGCCAAGCAGCAGCCGGATCTGCTGAACTTCGAAAAAGAGATGCTGATCAAAGACGGCGCCAACAAGATCAGCGCGCTGGATTACCCGAACTTCTGGCATCAGGGCAACCTCAAGCTGCGGCTGAGCTACCAGTTTGAACCGGGCACCGACGCTGACGGCGTGACGGTGCACATCCCGCTGCCGATCCTCAACCAGGTGGAGGAGCAGGGCTTCGAATGGCAGATCCCCGGCATCCGCCGTGAGCTGGTGATTGCGCTGATCAAGTCGCTGCCGAAACCGGTGCGTCGCAACTTCGTGCCGGCACCGAACTACGCCGAGGCGTTCCTTGGCCGCGTAACGGCGCTGGAATTGCCGCTGCTGGACGCGCTGGAGCGCGAGCTGCGGCGCATGACTGGCGTGACCGTGTCACGTGATGACTGGCAGTGGGATCAGGTGCCCGATCATCTGAAGATGACCTTCCGCGTGGTGGGCGAGAAAAACCAGACGCTGCGCGAAGGCAAAGATCTGGCCGCCTTGCGCCTGCAGTTGAAAGAGAAGGTGCAGGAGACGCTGTCGGCGGTGGCCGATGACGGACTGGAGCAGAGTAACCTGCATGTCTGGAGCTTTGGCCAATTGCCGGCGTTTTACGAGCAGAAGCGCGGCGGCTATTCGATGAAGGCATACCCGGCGCTGGTGGATGAAAAGGACAGCGTGGCGATCCGCCTGTTCGACAGCGAAAGCGAGCAGCAACAGGCGATGTGGCAGGGCACGCGTCGCCTGCTGTTGTTGAATATTCCTTCACCGATCAAATACCTGCATGAGAAACTGCCGAACAAAGCCAAGCTGGGGCTCTATTTCAACCCGTACGGCAAGGTGCTGGAGCTGATCGACGACTGCATATCGTGCGGCATCGACAAGCTGATCGCCGAACACGGCGGCCCGGTCTGGCAAGAAGCAAACTTTGCACGGCTGCAGGAGCAGATCCGCGCCGAGCTGAACGACACGGTCGTCGAGGTGGCCAAGCAGGTTGAACAGATCCTGACGGCGGTCTTCAACATCAACAAACGGCTGAAAGGCCGGGTGGACATGTCGTTGGCGCTGGCGCTGTCGGACATCAAGACCCAGCTCGGCGGGCTGGTTTACCGCGGCTTCGTGACTGGCAACGGATGGAAGCGCCTGCCGGATACGCTGCGCTACCTGCAGGCGATCGAGCGGCGGTTGGAAAAACTGGCTATTGATCCGCACCGCGATCGCGCGCAGATGTTGCGGGTGGAGCAGGTGCAGCAGGCCTGGCAGCAGTGGCTGAACAAGCTGCCGCCGAAGCGACAGCAGGAGGAAGAAGTAAAAGCGGTGCGCTGGATGATAGAAGAGCTGCGCGTCAGCCTGTTCGCGCAACAGTTGGGCACGCCTTACCCGATCTCCGATAAGCGCATTCTGCAAACTATCGAGCAGCTTTCGAGCTAAGCTCAGCCGCACCGGCCGGCAAGCGGCCGGCGCGGCGCAAGTTGAAATTCGCAGAGCAGAGAAACAGCAACGGCGCATAATGCGCCGTTGAGAGAGGATTATTTGCCTGCCGCCAGCGCGTCCAGCGCTTCGCGGATACCGGGCACCGCCAGGGCACGGTTATCGGCGCGATAGCGATCTTTCGCCGCCGGAGCCGAGCTTTGGATGGCGATCAGTTGCCAGCCGTCGGCGGTTTTCAACAGCAACGGCGAACCGCTGTCGCCGGGCAGAGTATCGCACTGGTGCGACAGTACGCTTTGCTGGGCCCAGCCGGTGACCTTGCAGTTTTGGTGGCTGTAGAGGTCATCCAGATGATCCTCCGGGTAGCCCGCTTGAGTTATCAGCCGTTTGGCCTGTTTCAGGGCCTGAGTCAGCGCCTTGCTGTCGCCTTGCCACAGCGGCAAGGGTGCGATCGGCAGCGGTTTTTTGTCTTTCAGACGGATCAGCGCAAAGTCATAAGCGGCCGCGGCGGGCGGGACGATCCAGCCATCACCGTCCGGCTTCAGCTTTTTGCCCAGTTTGCTGTCGACCAGGGTCTCGATATTGTCGGTTTGATACTGCCACGACTTATCACCCGCCACGAAGCGCAGAGCGATGGCTTTATCCAATTGCCCCGGCGGTGCCAGCACGCAGTGGCCGGCGGTCAACGCCAGGTGTGGGGAGATCAGCGTGGCGGTACACAGATTGCCGCTGGCGGTTTCGACCTGGCCGATGGCCTGCCACGGCTTGGCGGCGGTATCCGTGACCTTGATTCGTTCATCTTTGCCGAAAAACAGACGCGTTTGCTCGGCCTTGGACGGGCCGTCTGCGCGTGCCGCCTGAGAAGCGATGAGCGGGAGTGAACACAGCAACAGTAAAACGGATATGCGCATAGATCTCTTGCCTGACAAATACGGATCATCCATAAACACACTGAATGCTAACTATAGACTGATTTAGCAGCCATGTGGATGGGCAATAATTGATTTTTCAATAATTTCCCGCCGGCGATGCGGCAGGCTACAGGTAAAAAAAGACGGCGATCAGTCCGCAAAGGATCAGGGCGGTCAGAACGATCTCGAACAGGTAGCGGCGCAGCATCAATGAGAACCCCCCGATGAAAAAACACCCGGTGAACCGGGTGTCGTACACGTCAAGCCTGAAACGGTGAGGGGACCCTCACGATATTACGCTTTTTTGTGGCTGGCTTTCTTGTGGTGCTTTTTAGCCGCCTGGGCTTTTTGCGCCGGGGCTTTCTTGCCGGCTTTTTTGTGATGCTTTTTGGCCGCCTGAGCTTTCTGAACCGGGGCTTTCTTGCCGTGGTGTTTCACCTGAGCTTTAGCCGGCGCAGCGGTGGCGGTGGTTGCGGTAGCCGCAGGTGCGGTGGTGGCAGCCTCGGCAGCGAAAGCCACGGAAGACAGACCCATTGCAGCGGCAACAACCAGAGCTAATACTTTTTTCATCGCAGAATCCTCAACATGACTTTTGGGTACCAACCCCACTGCGGGGCCGTTGAGATGATAGTAGGCAAACGGCGTCCGGCTTTCCGTGAGTGATTGGTTTCGGCATGTAACCTAATGTACAGGGCGGCGGTGGCGAGGGGGATTGCTGCTATAATGACCGCCAGACAAGGAAAAAGGGATTTAAAATGAACGAGATAACGATTCGTTGTGGCGTGACTGAACAGGGCGAGGTGCCGCTGACCTATGAGGACTGGGGCGATGAGACGCACCCGCCGTTGTTGCTCATCATGGGCATCGGCGCGCAGCTCCTGTTGTGGCCTGACGACTTCTGCCGCGCCCTGGTGTCCATGGGGTTTCGGGTGATCCGTTATGACAACCGCGACGTCGGCCTTTCAGGAAAAACGCAGGCACAACGCTCACAGCCATTGTGGCTGCTGATGTTGCGCGCCCAGCTTGGCTGGCAAACGCCGGTGCCTTATACCCTGGCGGACATGGCAACGGACGCGGCGCATCTGCTCGATCATTTACGCATTCCGCAGGCTCACGTACTGGGCGCTTCGATGGGGGGGATGATCGCCCAGGTGCTGGCCGCCGAATACCCGCAGCGCGTCGCCTCGTTATGCATCTTGTTTTCCAGCACCAATCAGCCGCTGTTGCCGCCGCCGGCGCCTTCGCTGCTGTGGTTGCTGGTGCGCCGGCCTGCCGCCGATATGACGCTGCAGCAGCGCCAGGAAGGGATGAAGGCCTTTCTGCGCGCGCTTGGCACCGCGACTTATCCACCGGAGGAGGCGGAGCTGGATGCCCTGGTGACGCGGTTGCTGAAGCGGGGTGTGGATCCGGCAGGCATGCAGCGGCAACTTTCCGCGTTGCTCGGCAGCGGCGATCTGCGGCGTTACAGCCGGCGCATCGCCGCGCCGACGCTGGTGATTCACGGCGATCGCGATCGGCTGGTGCGCAAGGCCGGCGGGGTGGCGATCGCCCGTGCGGTCGCCAACGCCAAGCTGCATATTATGCCGGGCATGGGGCATGACCTGCCCGCACCGTTGAGGCCGCAGCTGGCGGCGATGATCGCCCGCCATGCATTGGGATGAGAGGCCGGTTGGTTCGGTATTTTTGCTTTTTTAGTTACAACATACTAATGGTGGGTGGCCACCCGCCACTCTGTAGCCAAGGCGTTACCCGCAGGAAAGTGCACTATGGAACAGTGTCAGGTCAACCAGAGGAAAAAAGGGCGCGGCAGGGCCGCGCCAGGAGAGATTACAGGTAGCGGTTTTCCAAATGCTGACGGAAGTAGCGTGGGTTGAGCGCTTCGCCGGTCGCGTTGGCGATCAGCGTCTCGGTCGGGAAGCGGCTACCGTGGCGCCAGATGTTGTGCTGCAGCCAGTGGAACAGCGGCTGCAGATTGCCGGCGGCGATATCCTCGCTCAGCGAAGGTAGGGCCTGGCGCACGCTGTGGAACAGCTGCGCGGCGTACATCGCGCCGAGGGTGTAAGTCGGGAAGTAGCCGAACGCGCCGTCTGTCCAGTGGATATCCTGCATGCAGCCGTTGCGATAGTTGCCGATGGTGTCGAGGCCGAGGTAAGCGTGCATCTTTTCATTCCACAATGCCGGAATGTCTTCCACTTCGACCTCGCCTTCGATCAGCGCTTTTTCAATTTCGTAGCGCAGGATGACGTGGGCAGGATAGCTCACCTCGTCGGCGTCGACGCGGATCAGGCCCGGTTTAACGCGCTGGTTGAGGCGAATGAAGTTGGCTTCTTCCAGCGCCGGCTGTTCGCCAAATTGCGCGGTGACCAGCGGACGCAAGATTTTCAGGAATTCATTGCCGCGCGCCAGCTGCATTTCGAACAGCAGGCTCTGCGATTCGTGGATGGCGGTAGAGCGGGCCAGGGCGACCGGCTGGCCGAGCAGATCGCGCGGCAGGTTCTGTTCGTAACGGGCGTGGCCGGTTTCGTGCACGATACCGAGCAGCGCGGTCAAGAACTCTTTTTCGTTGTAGCGCGTGGTGATGCGTACATCTTCCGGCACGCCGCCGCAGAACGGGTGGGCGCTGACGTCGACACGGCCGTTGTCGAAGTTGAAACCGAGCAGTTTCATGACGCTCAGGCTCAGCTGGCGCTGGGTGTCCACATTGAACGGACCTTGTGGCGCCTGGCAGGGTTCATTAGCCTGTTTGGCCACCACGCGCTGCAGCAGATCCGGCAGCCAGGTTTTCAGATCGCCGAAGATGCGGTCGAGATCGCTGCTGCGCATGCCCGGTTCATACAGATTGAGCAGGGCGTCGTAACGGCTGGTGCCGGCCGCCTGCGCACGGATCTGCGCCTCTTCCCGGCTGAGTTTGACCACTTCGCGCAGGTTCTCGGCGAAGCCGTCCCAGTCGTTGGCCGGGCGCTGGGCGCGCCAGGCGTGTTCGCAGCGCGCGCCGGCGAGCGATTTGGCTTCGACCAGCGACGCCGGTAGCAGCACCGCGTCTTCATACTGGCGGCGCATTTCGCGCAGGTTGGCGCGGTCGATCTCGTCCAGCGTCTCTTGCTGCGCGCGATCCAACAGCGCGCCGGTGCTTTCCGCTGTTAAAAGCTGGTGCTGCAGCACGCTCAGCTCGGCCAGCGCTTCGGAGCGCGCTTTGCTGCCGCCCGGCGGCATCATGGTTTGCATGTCCCAACCGGCGATGGCGGACAGGTGGCCGAAACGCGACAGACGGCTAAAAAGCGCGCGCAGGTGATCGTAAGCAGACGTGTTGGAATGTGCAGATGTCATTATTATTCGACTCCAATGAGAAGGGTCCGGCGGTATTACGCCAGATCGGCTTTTAAACTGAATGTCGGCTTCACCGGCCAACAGAAACGGAAACTGGCGCCGCCGAGCGAACTGCTCTCGACGAACACCTGTCCCTGGTAGGCGACGGCGATGGAATGGACGATGGCCAGCCCCAGTCCGCAGCCGCCGGTGGCGCGATCGCGGCTGGGATCGAGGCGAACGAAAGGCTCGAATACCCGCTCGCGCTCTTCCGGCGGGATACCCGGCCCGTCATCTTCGACCTGCAAACAGGCGAGGTCGCCGTCGAACCACAGACCCACGCGCAGACGCTGCTCGGAATAGCGCAGCGCGTTATTGACCAGGTTATCGAGCACGCGTTCCATCAGGCGCAGATCGACGCCGCCGAAGTCGCCGACGTGCGGGATATCGAGCTGGATGTCGCGTTCCTGATGAATAAGACGGATATCGTCGACCTTGTCCTCCAGCCACTTTGGCAGATCGATGGGTTCAATGTTTAGCGCAACCTGCGGCCGGTCCAGGCGGGCATAGGTCAGCAGCTCGTCGATCAGCGACTCCAACTGGCCGATATCGCGGTTCAGCGCCTGCTGTTCGCCTTCGGACAGGTTATCGCTCATCTCGAGCCGATAGCGCAGGCGCACCAGCGGCGTGCGCAGCTCGTGCGCGATGCCGTCGATCAGCTGTTTCTTGCTGGCGATCAGGGTGTTGACGCTGTCGGCCATCTGGTTGAACGCCACGCCGAGCCGGCTTAGGCTGGAAGTGGGATCGAAGTGGGTGCGTTCATCCAGATGCCCGGCACCGAGCCGCTGGGCGGCGTTTTCCAGTTTGAGCAGGTCTTGCCAGTGCGGCCGCATCCACAGAAACACCGGCAGCGCCAGCGACATGCCGATAAACACCAGCAACACCAGATCCAGCAGGCGCATCTGGTGCAGATAGAACAGATAAGGAATGGGGCCGACCACCAACACATAGTGGCTGCGCGGAATGCGCTGCATAAAGGTGTACTGATCGTCGAGGGCGATGATTTCACCCAGCCGCAGCCGCTTTTTCAGATCCTCGCTCAGTTCCTGTTTGCCGAGCGGTTCGATATGCAGCTTGAACGACAGATTGAGATCCAGCGTGGCGATAGTCTTGTTCCAGTCCTTCAGCGGGATTTCGCGCAGCTCGCTGCGCATCAGGTACAGCGAGCTTTTCATCAAATCGTCCATCGACTGGCGGCCTGCGCGCTCGGCGGTCACCTTGTACACCAGGCCGACCAGCATCGCCATCACCAGAAAACAGACGAACAGTAGCAGGAAGAACTGGACGAAAAGTTTTCTCATTGTTGCACCGATGCCCAGGCGTTAGGGGCGAACAGATAGCCTTTGTTGCGCACGGTTTTGATGCGGAACGGCTCCAGCGCATTGTCGTACAGCTTACGACGCAGGCGGGAGATCGCCACGTCGATGCTGCGATCCATACCGTCGTAGCTCACGCCGCGCAGGTTTTGCAACAACGCCTCGCGATCCATGATCTGCCCGGCGTGGGTCGCCAGCTCCCACAGCAGATCGAAATCCGAGGTGGACAGGGTGATGGTTTCTTCGCCCAGCGTAACCTGACGGTTGACCGGATCGATGCACAGCAGCCCGAAATGCAGCGCGTTATGCTGGGTGAGCGGCTGAACCGACTCTTCTTTCGGCTGTTGGCTGTGTTGGCGCAGGTGCAAACGCAGGCGCGCCAGCAACACCGCCGGTGGCGTGGTTTTCAGGATATAGTCGTTGGCGCCCATCTCCAGCGACAGGATATGGTTCATGTCGCTGTCGAGCGAAGTGAGCAGCACGATCGGGCCGGGGAAGGTAGGGCGCAGATCGCGGCACAGCGTCATGCCGTCTTTGCCGGGCAGCATGATGTCCAGCAGCACCAAATCGGGTTGCTCGCGCTCGATGCGCGCCTGCGCGCTGTCGCCACGCGGTTCGATCAGCACCTCGATGTCATGTTTGCCCAGATAGGCGGCGATCAGTTTGCCGACTTCAGGATCGTCTTCCACAAAAACAATTTTATGCATATGCCCGTGTTTTAATATAAAAAGCGGATTTGAGCATAGCGCGGCCCGCGACGTTGCGCCATGCGGATCTTGGCGTCAGCGCAGCGGCCGACCACCGTCGACGCCGTGGGTGCGGCCGGTCACGTAGCGGCTTTCCAGCAGGTAGTTCACCAGATTGACCACTTCACTTTCGCCGGGCGCGACCTTCATCAGCGATTTCGCCAGCGCCTGCTGGCGATAGGCTTCGTCGTCGCCCGGATTGAAGATGATCAGCGCCGGCGCGATGGCGTTGACCTTGACCTCCGGCGCCAGCTTGCGGGCAAACGAACGAGTCATATTGTCCAGCGCAGCCTTGCTGGCGGCGTAGGCGATATGCTTGTCGCTGCCTTTTTCCACCACGTAGTCGGTGAGATGGATAATGTCGGCGCCAGCCTGGCCCTGGCCGGTCAGACAGGATTCGAGCAGCTGGTTGAGCAAATAGGGCGTGTAAACGTGAATTTGCAGCATTGCTGCCATTAGCTGTTCCGGCGGCACCTCCGGTGACTCGGCCTGCCAGGCGCTGGCGTTGTGGATCATCGCGCGCAGCTTGGGCGCCACTTGCCGCACCTGGTCGGCGAAACGGTAGATACCTTCATGTGTGGCAAAGTCGCCCTGAATGCAGCGGGCGCCCAAGGCCTGCAACTCGGCCATCGCCGGATATTCGCTGCGATAGGCGATAATGACCGGAACGCCGCGCTGGAGAAACGCTCTGGCGAGCGCCAGCCCTATGCGCCGCGCGCCGCCGGTAATCAGCACCGGGGCAGAGTTGGGGTGTTCCATTGATTAAAGCTCCTGGACAGACTGGCAAACAATAGGGGAATTATGCCATCATACGGCGGAAAGTCGTTAAAGCTTCGCATGATTATCCATTTCTGGATGTAAGATCCCCAATGCATTTCAGGTTGCCGTCCGGCGGCGGCTTGAAAGACCACGGGTTAACACTGGCCATGAGAGGAATGAGGGGATGAACAGCAATCACCTTGCATCCATCGCGCGCAGTGAGAAAATCTGTTTTGACTACATGGATTTTCTGTCCGCATCGTGCAGGAAGCACTGGCGCTTTGTTGATGCTATTTATGGTGTGATGCCGATCTTCGGCATGGTGTTGAAATCGCGCGTGACCACGTCACAAACGCGCAAAGAGCAGTTGAAAGAGCTGGCGCTGCAGGTGGTGTCAACGCAGGTTAGCGATGAAACCAATATCGTGCGCCTGATTGACCTGGCGCAGCAGCAGGGCCTGACGGTATTTGATATTCAGCTGCCCTATGCGCTGGAGGCGCAACAGCTGGCGGCCATTCAAAAAGAGTGCGCGGAAGGCATTGCGATCGCCCTGGTGGGTGAGCGTATGACCGTCACCATTCCCCCTAAAAGCTGACCGGGAATCAACCCGGCCGCCCGTTCATGGTTAGGCAATTGACCTGCTGCGATCGCCTAACCATGAACGTGAAATCTCACGCCGCGTGACGCGTGCTGTCTAAAGTCGGGTCCCGGCATTGGGACCGGAACGCAGGGTGTAAATACTGTCTATATGTATTAACACCGCGTATTTCGGCGGATTCATCCCGTTTTTTTCTGCAAATGCCAGCGCCTCGTCAAACGGTTTGCCCGTCAGAAACAGTTCGGGTGTACCAACGAAGCGGTAGCCGTCCAGTGCCTCGCGGTCGATGACCACAACGGCCATTTTCGAGCCTTCCTTGATGTTTTGCAGCGTTTGGCCACCGGTATTTTCGTTGTAAATCAGTGTACGGTCATCATAGAGGCGCAGAGAACGCTTGGGGCCGATATCGGGCACGCCGCTCGGGCTGCTGGTTGCCTGCACTGGCAGCTGTTTAGCCAGCATCTTCTTCATCTCGTCATTCAATTCATTCATGGGCAGATTACCCCTCAGGTTGATGTGTCACTGTTAATGCACGGTGGCGGAATGGTGGGTAGCGGGCGCGCAGATGCTGGTTTCCGGCAGACGGTGCTCGCGCAGTAAGTGCAGGGTTTCAATCCTGAAGCGCAGCAGGTGCCGCTCAGCGATCTGCTGCATCTGTTCGCACAGCGACGAATCGGCTAAGAGTTGCTCGATAGCGACTCGGGCCTGATGAACATGCAGCTCGACGCCGCGCAGAGGCTTCTGCCGCAGGCGCAGATGGGTGATGTTGTTGAACGTGACGATCAGCGCGGCAAGGGCAGACTCGAAAATATTCAGCGCTTCAAATCTGGCGGTATAGTCCGCATTCAGCCAAGGCTTCTCGGCGATGATCGCCTGAGCCCCCTCCAGCGCCTGTTGATAGCTGGTCATCGCCTGGCGATCGTGCCGCTGATTAAACGCCGTGTTGCCCTCGGCGATCAGCGCCTCCCAGGCGGCAAACAAAGGTAATGCGTGCAGCAGTTTCTCAGCCATGAAATGCCTTCCATTTTAGCCTGTCTTCATCCGCCGCCTGACGCCTCTCGCCAGGGGCACTCGCGTCTTACCATTAATCAATAAATGATAATGATAATTAATTGCATTTGAGATCGCAAGCGTGGCGCATGGCTGACTGTGCAAAGGGAGGGTAAGCGTGGTAGCAGGGGAAAAGAGGAAGCAAAATGCGGCTGACGGGCAGCCGCATTGACGGGGCACTTTAGTGCAGCATAAACCAGCCGGCGGGCAGCGTGGCCACCAGCAGCAGTAAGATACTGCCTTTTTCCAGGCGATTCAGCAGATTGATATCCTGATGGCCGCGACGGGCGTACATGAACACCAACAGGCCCGGCGCATACAGCAGCACCGACATCAGCAGGTGCATCAGACCGGAAGCGTACAGCAGCCACAAACCATAGACGCAGGCGCCGGTGGCGGCGAAGATCAGGCGTTTGTCGCGGCGGCGGTAAGCCACCTTAAACAGAAATGCGCCGACCAAGAAGTAAGGCACCAGGATCATTTCCGACGCGATGGTCAACAGCGAGTTGTAGTTGCTACCGGTCAGCCAGATCAGCACCAGCGCCAGCTGTACCGCGATGTTGGTCAGCCACAGCGAAGACGCTGGGGCGTGATGGCGGTTCTGCTTGCCGAACACGCGCGGAAACGCGCCGTGCTGTGCGGCCAGCAGCGGCACTTCCGCCGCCATGATGGTCCAGCTGAGGTAGGCGCCGCACACGGAGATGATAAGTCCAGCGGCGATGATCACGTCTCCCCACGGGCCAATCAGTTCCACCATCAGCACCGCCATCGACGGATTGCGCATGTCGGCCAGTTCGCTGCGTGGCACCACGCCCAGCGACAGCAAGGTGACCATCAGGTACACCGCCAGCGCCGACAGCACTGCCAGCATGGTGGCGCGGCCCACGTCTTTCTTATTGCGGGCGCGAGCAGAAACCACCACGGCGCCTTCCACGCCGATAAACACCCACAGGGTGATCAGCATGGTATCCTTGACCTGTTCCCACACCGGCTTGCCGAGGGCGACACCTTTGAAATCCAGCGTGAACACGTCCATTTTGAAGGCGATCGCCGCCAAAACGGCGAACATCCCCAATGGCAGCAGCTTGGCGAGGGTGGCCGCCAAGTTAATGCTGGCGGCAGTTTGCACGCCGCGCAGTACCAACGCGTGCACGATCCACAGCAGGGCGGATTCGGCGATCAGCGCCTGCCAGGTATTGCCGTCACCGAGAATCACGTTGCCGCCGCGATCGGTGAAAATACTCAGCGCCGCAAACACGATCACCAGATACGAGACGTTGGCGATCACGGCGCACAGCCAGTAACCCCAGGCGGAGCAGAAGCCCATCAGCTCGCCGAATCCTTCTTTGGCGTAGGTGAAGATGCCGCCGTCCAGATCCGGGCGCAGACGCGTAAGCAACAGCATGGCGAACGCCAAAAACAGAATGCCGACGCCGGTGATCCCCCAACCCAGCAGCAACGCGGCGGGGCTGGCGACCTGCGCCATGTTTTGCGGCAGACTGAACACGCCGGCGCCCAGCATCGAGCTGAGCACCAAAGCGGTTAGCGCGGTAAGACCGAGTTTTTTTTCCAATGACGGATCCTGAACGCAGAATAAACAACTGGAAGGGAACTGCTTGGCGGCAACAATGTGTTAACAACCACTGCGCGAATAGACAATAGCCCTAAAAATTGGCGCAAATTCTACGGAGGGATGATTAGAGATGCAATGATTGAATATGCGGAATTTACAAAAAACTATTCAACGAGCGGCGAAAAGAACGGCAATAAAAACGGGCAGCTCAAGGGCTGCCCGATGGTAAACCGAAAAGCGGGTTTTATTTGAACAGATCGGCGCTGACGGTCAGGTTGCCGCCGCTCTTGTTCTGCCATTGGCGAGTGACGTGATAGTACTTGGCGCCTTTCTCGGCCGCGCGTTTCGCCACTTCGGTGGACACGTCGGTCATGCTGTTGAAGTGGCCGGTGAAGGTGACGGAATCGAACGGCACCATCTGCGCGGCGGTCACGTTGTTCACTTCCTGGATCTTGGTGCCGTTAGGCAGCGTGACGGTATAGCGCTGGCCGGTAGAGGACTGCGTTTCGAAGAAACGGCCCACTTCGCGGCTTGGCGAACCGGAAGACGCGACGCCAGGGATTTCGACTTTCGCGGCTGCGGCACCACCGGCGGCCAGTGCGGCGCGGCCGGCGTCAGAATCAGCCGGGATAGCGTCCGGGCTCTGCACGCGGCGTTTCGGCGCATCGGCCTTATAGATGTACGCGGTGACGAACTGGTTGCCGCCGGAGTTGGCGTCAACCTGGCGCACGATGAAGAACGAGGCGGCGCCTTTTTTCTGCGCTTCTTTGGAGATGGCGTCGTTGATGTCCGGCTGGCTGCGGTAGAAACCGCTGACGCTCACGGTATCGTAAGGCTCCAGCAGGTAGGCTTCCTCTTTAGGCAGTTCATTCACGCCGTTAAATACGCGGTATTTTGGTGTTTTGCTCACTTCTGGCGCATCTTTATGATAAAGGTCTGCGGTGACGCGCCAGTTGCCGCCGTTGTTGCTGTTGTTGCTGTCCTGGATATAGAAGGAATCGGCACCCAGTTTGTCTGCACGGCGGGATACGGCGTCGACGGCTTCATTGATGGCATTGAAGCGGCCGGTAATCGTGATGCGATCAAACGGCTTCAGCGCCGCTGCTTTCTCAGGAGTTAACTCTTGCGCCGCATGAGCAGACAGCGCGGTGAGTGATAACAAGGCTGACGCGATGATCGTGGTCTTCAGCTTCATAAAAAATCCTTTCGCCTAGCGCATTAACGTTTATAACGTACTGAACTGTTTAAGTGTAATTCAGCCGTCGATTATTACATGTAATTCTGAAAACTGTCTCAGCATTTTATGTTATCCCGTGCGACAAATCGCTTACGGTGACGCGGGCCGCACGGATGGCGCCATCATCATAAGTTTCCATAATAAAGGCTTTGGTGTCATTAATGTTAATTATTCACAAAATGATAACTTTTATGCTTTTTCGCCGCGTGTGGCCATCAATCGTTACGCCGGGCGTAAACCTCTTGTCACGCAGAATGTGCTGTTCTGTATGGATTTTTTCACAGTAAATTGCGATTTGTCATATCACGCGCGGCATTTTTATGTAAAAACAGAGCTGAATGCGTAAGCAATTATGGATCATCGACCTTATTTTCAGTAGGTTATAGTTGGCGTCTGAAATCAGTGCGGGCAAGTTAACGCCTTGCTCGCCGGTGGCGTCGTGCTATGGGCAGGAAAATAATAAACATCATCCAAGACAGGTGAGAAGGGAACATTATGCGTATTGGTGTACCAAGAGAGCGGTTGGCCAATGAAGCCCGGGTCGCAGCCACGCCGAAAACGGTGGAACAACTGCTGAAGCTGGGTTTTACCGTCGCGATTGAACGCGGGGCGGGCAAACTGGCCAGT
This sequence comes from Serratia sp. PL7, assembly GCF_945957435.1. Classification (NCBI taxonomy): domain Bacteria; kingdom Pseudomonadati; phylum Pseudomonadota; class Gammaproteobacteria; order Enterobacterales; family Yersiniaceae; genus Serratia; species Serratia sp. PL7. The sequence goes on from NZ_CAMFLB010000001.1 coordinate 1,071,822, forward strand.
TTTGACGACGTCGCCTACGAAGCCGCCGGTGCGGCGCTGGTCGACGAAAACGAAGTGTGGCAGTCGGATCTGATCCTGAAAGTCAACGCGCCGCAAGACGACGAGATCGCCTTGATGCGCGAAGGCAGCACGCTGGTCAGCTTTATCTGGCCGGCGCAAAACCCCGAGCTGATGGCCAAGCTGGCGGCGCGCAACGTCACCGCGCTGGCGATGGATTCGGTGCCGCGCATCTCGCGCGCCCAGTCGATGGATGCGCTGAGCTCGATGGCCAATATCGCCGGCTACCGCGCGATCGTCGAAGCGGCGCATGAGTTCGGCCGCTTCTTCACCGGCCAGATCACCGCCGCCGGCAAAGTGCCGCCGGCTAAGGTGATGATCATCGGCGCCGGCGTGGCCGGCCTGGCGGCGATCGGCGCTGCGGGCAGCCTCGGCGCCATCGTGCGCGCCTTCGACACCCGCCCGGAAGTGAAAGAGCAGGTGCAGAGCATGGGCGCGGAATTCCTCGAGCTGGATTTTGAAGAGGAAGCGGGCAGCGGCGACGGTTACGCCAAAGTGATGTCCGAAGCCTTTATCAAGGCCGAGATGGCGCTGTTTGCCGCACAGGCGGCGGAGGTTGATATCATCGTCACCACCGCGCTGATCCCAGGCAAACCGGCGCCGAAGCTCATCACCAAAGAGATGGTGGCGTCGATGAAGCCGGGTAGCGTGATCGTCGATCTGGCGGCGCAAACCGGCGGCAACTGCGAACTGACCGTGGCCGACACCATTACCGTGACCGGCAACGGCGTGAAAATCATCGGCTATACCGACCTGCCGAGCCGCTTGCCGACCCAATCTTCGCAGCTGTACGGCACCAACCTGGTCAACCTGTTGAAGCTGCTATCGAAAGAGAAAAACGGCGAGATCGACATCGATTTCGACGATACGGTGATCCGCGGCGTTACCGTGGTGCGCAGCGGTGAAGTCACCTGGCCAGCGCCGCCAATCCAGGTCTCCGCCCAGCCGAAAGCGGCACCTGCCGCTGCACCGGTCGCCAAACCCGAAGCCAAACCGACCTCGCCGTGGCTGAAGTACGGCCTGATGGCCCTGGCGATCCTGCTGTTCGGCTGGCTGGCGGACGCGGCGCCGAAAGAGTTCTTGTCGCACTTTACCGTGTTCGCGCTGGCCTGCGTGGTCGGTTACTACGTGGTCTGGAACGTCAGCCATGCGCTGCATACTCCGTTGATGTCGGTCACCAACGCGATATCAGGGATTATCGTGGTCGGTGCGCTGCTGCAAATTGGCCACGGCGGCTGGGTGAGTTTCCTCTCCTTTATCGCCGTGCTGATCGCCAGCATCAACATTTTTGGTGGATTCACCGTCACTCAGCGCATGCTGAAGATGTTCCGCAAGAACTAAGGGGTAACAAATGTCTGGAGGATTGGTTACAGCTGCATACATTGTTGCCGCTATTTTGTTTATTTTCAGCCTGGCGGGCCTGTCGCGTCATGAAACGTCGAAGCAGGGCAACCTGTTCGGCGTCGCCGGTATGGCGATCGCGCTGATCGCCACCATTCTGGGGCCGGATTCCGGCAACGTCGGCTGGATCATCATCGCCATGATCATCGGCGGTTCGATCGGCGTCTATCTGGCGAAGAAGGTCGAGATGACCGAAATGCCGGAACTGGTGGCGGTGCTGCACAGCTTCGTTGGCCTGGCCGCGGTGCTGGTCGGTTTCAATAGCTACCTGGATCACGGCGCGCCGATGGAACCGGTGATGGCGAATATCCATCTGACCGAAGTGTTCCTCGGCATCTTTATCGGTGCGGTGACCTTCACCGGGTCGATCGTCGCCTTCGGTAAGCTGCGCGGCATCATCTCTTCCAAGCCGCTGATGCTGCCGAATCGCCACAAGCTGAACCTGGCGGCGCTGGTGATCTCGTTCTTGCTGCTGGTGGCGTTCGTGCGCGCCGACAGCGTGGGCTGGCAGGTGGTGACGCTGCTGCTGATGACGGCGATCGCGCTGGCGTTCGGCTGGCATCTGGTTGCCTCGATCGGCGGCGCCGACATGCCGGTGGTGGTGTCGATGCTCAACTCTTACTCAGGGTGGGCCGCGGCCGCGGCGGGCTTCATGCTGAGCAACGATCTGCTGATCGTCACCGGCGCGCTGGTGGGCTCTTCGGGGGCTATCCTGTCTTACATCATGTGTAAGGCGATGAACCGTTCGTTTATCAGCGTGATCGCCGGCGGTTTCGGCAGTGACGGTTCATCCACCGGCGATGCCGAAGAGATGGGCGAATACCGTGAAACCACGGCGGAAGAGGTGGCCGAGCAGTTGAAGAACTCCACCTCGGTGATCATCACCCCGGGTTACGGCATGGCGGTGGCACAGGCGCAATATCCGGTGGCGGAAATCACCGAGAAACTGCGGGCGCGCGGCGTGAAGGTCCGTTTCGGTATTCACCCGGTCGCCGGGCGCTTGCCGGGCCACATGAACGTGCTGCTGGCGGAGGCGAAGGTGCCGTACGATGTGGTGCTGGAGATGGATGAAATCAACGAAGATTTCCCGGATACCGACACCGTGCTGGTGATCGGCGCCAACGACACGGTGAACCCGGCGGCGCTGGAAGATCCGCGCAGCCCGATCGCTGGCATGCCGGTACTGGAAGTGTGGAAAGCGCAGAACGTGATCGCGTTCAAACGGTCGATGAACACCGGCTACGCCGGCGTGCAAAACCCGCTGTTCTTCAAGGAGAACACTCAGATGCTGTTTGGCGACGCCAAAGACAGCGTGGAAGCGATTCTGCGGGCGTTGCAGAAGTAAAATTGGGCAACCAAAGAAAAACGGGCCGCTTAGCGGCCCGTTTTTTATGCGCGAAGCTTAATCTTCGTCGTCGTGTTCGTCGTCTTCATCCGCTTCGATCGGGCAGTTGAAGTTTTCCGGTTTAATCACCAGCAGGTCGCATTTCAGATGATCGATCACATGTTCCGCGGTGTTGCCGATAAAGGCGGCTGAAATGCCGGTGCGGCCCAGGGTGCCCAGCACCACCACGCCGGCCTGCAGGTGTTCGGCCAGATCGGGGATCACCTCTTCCGGCAGGCCTTTTTCTACGTGGGTGAACTCTTCCTTAATGCAGAATTTCTGCCGCAGCGCCTTCATGGCGATCAGGTGCTGGCCGCGAATGGCGTCGTTGTAGACGCTCGGGTCGAAGTCGGGCAGTTCGATGGCGATGTTGATCGGCGTGACGGGATAGGCGCCGACCAGGTGAACCTCGGTCTGGTTGACGTTTTGCGCCAGTTCGACGGTTTCTTGCACCAGTTTGATATTGAGCGGGTCGTGATAGGGTTCTTCGCTGGCCAGGTTGACCGCCACCAGCGCTTTGCCGCCTTCCGGCCAGGGCTGGTCTTTCACCATCCACACCGGGCAAGGGCATTTGCGCAGCAGGTGCCAGTCGGTGGGGGTAAAGATCACCGACTCCAACCGGTCGTGCTGGTGCGCCATTTTCAGCAGCAGGTCATGTTGGCCAGAAAGCACTTCCTGAATGATGGCTTCGAAGGGGCGGTTATGCCAGACCACTTTGATTTCGATCGGCACGCCGTCGTTGAGGTAGAAGCGGCACTGTTCATTGATCCAGGCGGCGCGTTGGCTGATCACACCTTGCCGCATCGCCGTTCTTTCGTCCGGGGAGAGCAGGGTCGTCATTTCGTAAGAGAAGTCGTAAATGGGCAGGAAGGCTTTGATGCGCCCGCCGTTCCGTTTTACCAGGTACACGGCGCGGCGCAATGCCGGCTGATCGTCCTGATTGGGGTCAATAGCCACCAGAAGATTCTGATACTTCGCCATAGGGCCTCCTTACAGCTGAAATCAACAGTCTGTTAATTTACAGAGTAACCCAACATTGAAAAACAGAACAACAACAGAAGCGTGCCGGATCAACAATTTCGGGGAAATGTTGATCCGGCAGGGGGATCAGGCGTTGACGGTCACGTTGATACGTGGCGTTCCGGCCAGCACCGACAGGGCGTCGGCATTTTCGATGGTGATGTATTTGCCTTTCACGCTGAGAATTTCGCTTTTCTGGAAGCGGCCCAGCAGGCGGCTGATGGTTTCCACCGTCAGGCCGAGGTAGTTGCCGATGTCGCCACGGGTCATGGTCAACCGGAACTCGCGCGGTGAGAAGCCACGTTCCGCGAAGCGACGCGACAGGTTGTAAACGAACGCCGCCAGGCGCTCTTCGGCATTTTTCTTCGACAGCAGCAGGATCATGTCCTGGTCGCCTTTGATCTCGCCGCTCATCAGCCGCATGATCTGCTGACGCAGGTTGGGCATTTTGCCGGACAGATCGTCGAGGGTCTCGAACGGGATCTCGCACACCATCGAGGTTTCCAGCGCCTGGGCGAAGCTCGGGTGCTTCAGGCCGCCGATGGCATCGAAGCCCACCAGGTCACCCGCCAGGTGGAAACCGGTGATTTGCTCGTCGCCTTGCTCGGTGATGGTGTAGCTTTTGATGGTCCCGGAACGGATCGCGTACAGCGATTTCAGCTCGTCGCCGGCCTTGAACAGGGTCTGGCCTTTCTGGATGGGCTTTTTCCTCTCGATAATGTTGTCGAGCTGGTCCAGCTCGTGAGCATTAAGGGTGAAAGGAATGCACAGCTGGCTGATGCTGCAGTCCTGGCAATGGATCGCACAACCACCAGACTGGATACGACGAATCACGCGTTTTTCCGGGATCATAGATTACGCTCATTCAATAATTGATATGAGTCAATTTTAACATCTTTTGCTGCAGCTGATAAGGGTGGCATTAGCATGAATAGGGGTATTGTGTGCGAATTTTGCGCACACATGCCGCCGATTATTCTGTATGGGACTGAAGTTATGAGTATTATTTGTGACTTATGCGTTTTATTCACACAAGCTATTAATAGTACCCAAGTGGTCACGCGCGCGGCGTAGAGCAATGTGTTTTATTAAGCAGCGCCAAACAATGGCGCTGGATAGGTGGCTACAGCAAATTTTTCGGCAGGTAGCCTTCGTGCTGCAGCAGCCACTGCTTGCGTTGTACGCCGCCGGCATAGCCGGTCAGCGCGCCCTGCGAACCGATCACTCGGTGGCAGGGCACCACGATGCTGATCGGATTTGAACCGTTGGCCATGCCGACCGCGCGCGAGGCGGTCGGACGGCCGATGCGTTGCGCCAGTTGGCCGTAGGTCAGGATCTCGCCGCAGGGGATTTGGCGCAGCTGTTGCCACACGGTGCGTTGGAACTCGGTGCCGGCAGTCATCACCGGCAACCGATCGATAATGCTCAGTTCACCGGCGAAATAGCGCTGCATGGCGTCGGTCAGCCCGCTGGGATCGCGCTGTTCGCGCAGGGTGAAGCGATCGGCGCGGTAGTGGGTATTCAGCAGCTTCATGAGGCGCGCTTCGTGATCGGTCCAGTCAATCGCCCGCAGGCGCCCCTGTTCATCGGCAATCAGCACCAGTTCACCCACCGGCGTAGCGGTACGATCAATCAAAAAAGTCTGCATCTGGATCACTCCTCGGTTTAGTGTGGGGATTATCGCATGAAACGGAGGGAGACGATGGCGGATTTCGGACATGTTGATGGGCAACCGCAGGGTTACCCAAATAGGCGGCTCAGGGGAAGCCAGGGAGTCATTGTTCGACGAATTTATAAAATAAATTTATAAGTTATCAAGACAAGTTGTTTCTTGTTTATTATTTCATCAAGCATTGACACATTGGGGTTACTTATAGCTGATGGTCACACGCTTTAAATAGGGATTGTTATTCACCATTTCACTGGTGACGGCAGAGACTAATTCTTTTGGCATCTCTTTTAACGAAGAAGAAATATACCCGTTCTGATATTCCGTCACTTTGCCGAAACAGTTGGAGATAAGCTGTTCATCCTGATGTGTGATGGCGCAGGTTGGCGTAGTAATGGCGCCGGTGAAGCGCACGACGCCGGAGGCGACCTGGCTTCCGGAAAGCGGTTTTGCTTGCAGAGCGAAGGGCAGAATGACCAATGTGCTTAATACGGCTAAGTAATGGTTCATACGCTGTTCCTCTTAGAGTAAAGAATGCTGCCAATTAAAAACAAGCATGCTTGTTTTCATTAAATAAGCTATTTCGTGTGGCGAAATAAAAACGAATGGGCAAAATTCCTACTGCCTTCATCCAATGGGTTTGATAATAGGGAGGTAGGGTGAGCAAAACCATGATTTGGATCATAGTGAAGACCGGTTAATGGTTTCCGGTGCGGGCAGGGTAAAAGGCTGTGATCGTTCTCTCAGGAAAGCGGGGAATGGCGGGATGTTTTCGCCCCCGTGGTGTAACGGCAGGAACCGGGGGCGAGAGCGGGCTTACAGCATGCCGCTGCTGCCGCAGATGCGGATCTTTTCCGCTACCACTTCTTTCATCGCCAGCTTGCCGGGGACGATGTATTTGCGCGGATCGTTAGCATCCGGGTGCTGCGAAAAGTAGCTTTTTACCGCATCGGCGAAGGCGATTTTCAGTTCGGTAGCGACGTTGACCTTGCAGACGCCGAGCGAAATCGCGCGCTTGACCATCGCTTCCGGAATGCCGGAGGCGCCGTGCAGCACCAGGGGCACGTCCACCTGTTCGCGGATCAGCGCCAGGCGCTCGAAGTCCAGCTTCGGCTCGCCGTGATACAGGCCGTGGGCGGAACCGATCGCCACCGCCAGCGAATCGATGCCGGTGGCGGCGACAAACTCGCGTGCCGCCATCGGGTCGGTATAGAAGCTGTCCGCGGTATCGACGATCAGATCGTCTTCCTGCCCGCCCAGGCGGCCCAGCTCCGCCTCCACGCTGGCGCCATAGCGGTGGCACAGGGCCACTGCGGCGGCCACCTTGGCGATGTTCTGCTCGAACGGCAGATGGGAACCGTCGATCATCACCGAGCGGATACCGCTTTTCACCTTGTGCTCGATGTCGTCCAGCTCTTCGTGATGATCCAGATGCAGCGCCAGCGGCAAATCGTAGCGGTGCGCGGCCGATTGGCAAATGCCGATCAGGTAGTCGGTGCCGGCGTAGCTGAAGGTGCCGGGCGTGCCGGCCATGATCACCGGTGAGCGCAGCTCGGCGGCGGTCTCCGCCACCACCTGCACGGTTTCCAGATTGTGGACGTTAAACGCCGGAACGGCGTAACCCTGGCGCTGTGCCTTGAGCAGCATTTCTCGATTGGCTATCAGATACATGGGATCTCCTTACAACTCAGGGGAGGGAAAACGGTAAATCGTCACGCCTTTCACCACCCGGTTGACCTCGCCGGTCGGGCACGGGTTGTCCGGGGTCAGCCCCAGCGCCAGTGAACTCTCGAAGGCCAGCATCTGGGTGAACAGCAGATACGGGAACAGCAGCCAGATATCGTCAGCCGCGTCGTGCATATTCAGCAGAGCGTCGGACAGGGGTTGGCGTTCGCCGGTCAATCCGACCAACTGCATCGCCAGCCCGTCGCGCTGCAGCTCGTTCCACAGATCGCGGTCATACTGGCGGGCGTAGTCGTCGAGGGAGAACATCAGCACCACCAACGTCTGGCCGTCGACCATGAATTTCGGGCCGTGGCGCAGGCCGAGCGGCGAGTCGTAGCGCGTAACGATGCGGCCGGCGGTCAGCTCCAGCATCTTGAGCGAGGCCTCTTCGGCGAGGCCGGTAAAGCAGCTGCCGCCGAGGGTGATGTAGCGGCGGAAACCGCTGGCGGCCAGCACTTTCACCTGCGGCTGCAGCGTTTCGCGCAGTGCGCGGCAGCGCTGCACCATGGCGCTCAGCGGTGCCTGGGCGGCCTCGAGCGACGTTGGGCCGAGCAGCAGCGCGGCGCTCAGCATCATGCAGCTGAAGCTGGAGGTCATGGCGAAGCTCTGATCGTTGGAACCTTGCGGCATCACCAACGAACAGACGTTGTCACGCCGATGCGCGTACTGCGCCAGCCGGCTGTCCGGGTTGCACACTAGCATCAGGTGATAGCTTTCCGGCAGCAGCTGGTCGGCCAGCTCCACCGTCGCCACGCTTTCGGGGCTGTTGCCCGAGCGGGCGAAAGAGACCAGCAGCGTCGGCCGATCAGGGTCGAGATACTGCAGCGGGTTGGCGACGATATCGGTGGTGCCGTAGGCTACCACGTCGCGGCCGGTGCGTTCGCGCAGCCAGGGCGCCAGGGCACGGCCGGCAAATGCCGAACTGCCGGCGCCGCACAGGACGATCTGCAGGCGCGGATTGGCCAGCAGCGGCGCCAGGAACGGCTGCCACTGCGCCTGTTGATCCTGCAGCTGCCGGTGCAGCGCTGCCCACAGATCCGGCTGTTGCCAAATTTCTGCGGCGGTGTGCCAGGCGTTGCGCTGCTTCAGCCAATCCGCCTCGTAAGAGAAATACGCGTTCATGATGACAGCTCCTTAAAAAGCCTCGGTTAACGGTCGGCGATAATCACGTCGATCCCTAAATGGTGCAGCGCCTGCAGGTAGTGCGCCGGAATGCGGCTGTCGGTGACCAGACGGTGGATCTGGCCGATTTCGCGGATCATGCAAAAACTGGTGCGGCCGAATTTGCTGGCGTCGGCGATGGCGATCACTTCACGCGCCACCTCGCACATCACGCGGTTCAGCTGCGCTTCGCCCGGATCCGGCGTGGTGATGCCGCTCGTGAGATCGAAACCGTCGACGCCGAGAAACAGCTTGTCGAACCGGTATTGGCGCAGCTGCTGTTCGGCGGCCGGGCCGTAAAGCGACCAGGCTTTGCGGCGCACGCTGCCCCCGACCACCATCAGATCGATCTGCTCGTTGCTGGCTAATTCGAAGGCGATGTTGAGCGCGTTGGTCATCACCACCAGATCCTTTTTCCCCGCCAACTGCGGCGCCATCTGGCTGGTGGTGGAGCCGGAGTCGAGGATGACGGCATCGCCGTCTTCAATCAGCGCCGCGGCCGCGCAGGCGATGACGTGTTTTACGTCGCGATTGAGGCGGCCCTTGTCCTGCAATGGGCGGTCGAAGGCGAACTGTTTGTTCAACATGGCGCCGCCGTAGGCGCGCACCGCGCAGCCGTGTTTTTCCAGCTGGCGCAGATCGCTGCGGATGGTGACGCTGGACACCGAAAACTGCTGGCTGAGCTGCTCCACGCGCACTGTGCCCTCGCGGCACAGCTGGTCGATAATTAATTCCCGGCGTTTTGCGGTATTGATCATTAACGCAGACTCCTGATTTACCTGTAGCCGTGCCCGACCGCGGCTTAATAAGCCGCAGCGATACCGACCGGAGCGCTTTCAGTTGTTCGTCGCGAATTACAGCAAACGAAACACTGAAATGCAATCGATTAATTTTAAAATACCTATATCTATCAGATGGTTATATTTAATTTTGGTTTTAGTTTAATGCCAACCGAAAGCGGTGTTAACGCAAAGTGAAAACGGCAAATTCGTTATTTTTCAGTCGCCAATTCCCGGCATTTAATTATTCAGCCCGTCGAGGCCGAAAGCCGCAACGATCGCTCGACAACCGCCGGGCTTTCACTGTTTTTTTATGCCGGCGCGCGTAAAAGCGCCGCGCCGCGTACGCCGCTGCTGTCACCGTGCACCGGCGGGAACACCGCCGCCGGTTCCACGCCCGGCAGCAGCCAGCGCCGCATCACCGGCGGCAACAGCCGGTAAAGCTCGCCGACGTTGGACAAGCCACCGCCCAGCACGAAGGCATCAACATCCAGCAGCAGCTGTAAGCCGGCCAGCGCGCTGGCCAGAATGTCGACGTAAATCGTCATCAGCCGATGCGCGAGCGCATCACCGGCACGATAGCTGGCGACCAGCGCTGGCACGTCGGCGGCCGGATGGGCGAAATGGCGGCTCAACGCTAGCAGTCCGCTGCCGGAGACGTAGCGCTCAAAGCAGCCGGTCAGCCCGCAGTTGCAGCCGAACAGCGGCAGATCGTAACGCTGCGCCAACTGGGCCGAGATCGGCATATGGCCCCATTCACCCGCCACGCCGCTGCGTCCCTTATGCAGTTGCCGGTTCACCACCAGGCCACCGCCGGCACCGGTGCCGATGATGGCGCCGAACACCAGCGGCAGGTGTGCGGTTTGCGGCGTACTGGCTTCCGACAGCGCGAAGCAGCGGCAATCGTTCTCGATGGCGATCGGCCGCGCCAGCGCCTGCGTCAAATCATCCGCCAGGCAATGCCCGGTCAGGCAGGGCACGTTGACCGCCAGCTGGCGGCGGCTGACGGGATCGGTGATCCCCGGTAAACCGATGCCGATGCTGCCGCGCGTATGCAGTTCGCGATCCGCCTGCTCGACCAGCCCGGCGATGCAGGCCACGAATTCGCCGTAATCTCTGGTTGGGGTGCGCACCCGCTGGATCAGCACCTGATTGAGCCGGCGATCGTAAGCGGCCATTTCAATCTTGGTGCCGCCGATGTCGAAGCCGTAACGCATCTCTGTCGTGGCCATGCTTCAGGCTCCGTTCAGGGCGATCACCGCCGCTTCACGGCGTGCGCGTTCGGCGGCGAACACCATCAGGTGGCTCTCCAGCGCTTCGGCCGGGCCGGCCAGCACCTGGCTCGGATCGTTGGCGCGAATGGCCGCGATAAAGTGCTGCATCAGGTAGTAGTCGCCGCCGCCGTGGCCACCCATCGCGTGCAGATCCTGGCCGGCGTCGGTGTCGTAATGCGTTTCGCCGTCGTCGAGGAACGAGGTGATGCGGATATGGCGGCCGTCGCCTTCCAGGCAGCCGCGGCTGCCGAAGATGCGGGTGTGGCGATCTTCGTGGCGAGTGAAGGCCGTCATGGTGAACGACGCAGTGCGGCCGCCGGCGAACTGCATGTTGACCACCTGATGGTCGACCACGTTATTGTCGCAGCGGTAGACGCAGCGGCCGTAGGGCCCGTCGCGCAGCGCCGCCCGCAGCGTCGTCTGGTCGGGTTCCGGCGTCAGCACCCGCAGAAAACCGGGCGTGGCCTTGTGGTCGTCGCCCAGATAGATGCGTTTGGCGGAATAGGGACAGGCTGCCTCCACCGCACAATCCAGGCAGTTGTCCGCCGCGCCGGCCGGTTGGTTTTCCTGGTGGAAGTGGTGCAGGTTGCCGAAGGAGCTGACCTGTTCGCAGGGCTGTTCCATCACGTAGCGGATCCAGTCGATGTCGTGGCAGGATTTCTGCAACAGCATAAACGCGGCCTGTTGATCGTTGCGCCAGTTGCCGCGCACGAAGGAGTGCGCCTGATGCCAGTAGCCAACCGGTTCTAAGTGTTGCAGGCTGACGATGTCGCCGATCGCGCCATCGCGCAGCAGCTGTTTGAGCTTTTGGGTATAGCGGGTATAGCGCAGTACGTGGCCGACTGAGAAGATCAGCTTTTGGCGCACGACCTCGGCGACGATGGCCCGGCACTCGTCGGCGTCCGGCGACAGCGGTTTTTCCAGCAGCATGGCGTAGCCCTGACGGGCGAAGGCCAGCGCCGGCTCTAGGTGCATCTGATCCTGAGTGCAGATCAGCACCGCGTCGGCCAGCTTGCCGGCGTCGGCGGCCTGGCGCCAGTCGGTGAAGACGTTTTCCGGCGCGATGGCGTGCTGCACCACGAACGGCTCGCGGTAGGCATCGCGCGGTTCCGCCACCGCCACCACCTGCATCAAATCGGGGTGCGCCAGCGCATAGCGCGAGTAGATTTCACCGCGCGCACCGGCGCCGACGACCAGCACTCGCACCGGGCGCTGGGCAACGTTGTTGGGTTGTGTTGACGACATTGCTGATACTCCGCTGTTGTTATTTGAGGTTTTGGCCGCTGAGCTCGTCGAACAAATGCGCGCGCGTCAGATCGAATGCCAGATGAATGCTTTCGCCGAGGCGCGGCTCCCAGTCCGGCAGCGACGCCATGCGCAGCACGAAGCGCAGGTCAGCCAGTTCGCAGTGCAGCAACTCTTCGTTGCCCATGCGCTCGATGGTGACGATCTGCGCCGGGAAACAGTTGGCGCTGCCGGGCGCACACAGCCGCAGGGACTCCGGCCGGATGCCGAGACACACCCGCGCATGCGGGTAGTCGGCCAACTGCCGTTGCAGCGCCGGCGGCAGATCGAGCTGGTGCTGCAGGCCGATACGCAGCCGCACCGTTTGGCCGTCGCGCACGATCGCCAGATCGTGCAAATTCATCGACGGGCTGCCGATAAACTCGGCGACGAAACGGTTGGCGGGGTGGTGGTACAGATTGATCGGTTTATCCACCTGCATGATGGCGCCGCGATTCATCACGCAAATGCGATCGCCCATGGTCATCGCTTCGACCTGATCGTGGGTGACGTACACCATAGTGGCGGCGGCGCCTTCCTGCTTCAGCTGGTTGTGCAGTTCGATCAGCTGTACGCGCATCGACACTCGCAGCTTGGCGTCGAGGTTGGACAGCGGCTCATCGAACAGGAACACCTTGGGCTTGCGCACGATGGCGCGGCCGACCGCCACCCGCTGGCACTGGCCGCCGGAAAGCTGGCCCGGCTTGCGCTGCAGCAGGTTGGTGATCTCCAGTTTTTCCGCCGCGTCGCGCACCCGGCGGTCGATCTCGGCCTTGCTCTCTTTGCCGATCAGGCCGAACGCCATGTTCTTGTACACCGTCATGTGCGGGTACAGCGCATAGTTCTGGAACACCATGGCGATGCCGCGATCCTTCGGCATGCTGTCGTTGACGCAGCGATCGTGGATCAGGATCTGCCCCTCGCTGACGCTCTCCAGCCCGGCGATCATCCGCAGCAGGGTAGACTTAGCGCAGCCGGACGGGCCGACGAACACCATAAATTCCCCGTCTTCAATTTCCAGATCGACGCCGTGCAGCGCGTGGAAACCGTTGGGGTAGACTTTTTTAACGCTGTTTAACTGAATTCCGGCCATGTCGTTTACCTTGTCTGCGCGTTAGCCTTTCACCCCGGCGCTGGCGATGCCCTGGATGAAATAGCGTTGGAAAATAATGAACAGCATCAACATCGGGATCACCGCCATCAGCGCCCCGGCCATCAGCAACGGGTATTCCACCCCGGCGCGGCTGGAGAGCGAGGCGAGGCCAACCGGCAGCGTCAGCTTCTCGGTGGTGGTATTGACGATCAGCGGCCACATCAGGTTGTTCCAGCTCCACAGGCCATTGATGATGACGCAGGCGATAATGCCTGGCCGGATCAGCGGCAGCATGATGCGCCAGAAGATGGCGAAGTAGCTGTAGCCGTCGATCAAAGCCGCTTCTTCCATTTCCTTCGGTACCGCCAGGAAGAACTGGCGCAGCAGGAAGGTGGCGTAAACGCTGAAAATGCCCGGCAGCACCAACCCGGTGATGCTGTTGACCAGCCCCAGCTTCTGTACCACCAGGAATTGCGGGATCAGAAACGCCTGGCCGGGCACCATCAGGATCGACACGCATACCAGAAACACCGCGTCGCGGCCGCGAAAATGCAGGCGCGAGAAGCCATAGGCGGCCAGGGTAGCGATCGCCATCTGCAGGGTGACGGTGAAGAAAGTCGCCAGCAGCGAGTTGAGGTAAAAGCCGGCGAACGGGATTTCGTGCATCACCCGGCCGTAGGCCTGCAGGCTAGGGTGCGCCGGCAGCAGCGTCAGCGGGATCTGAATGCTCTCGGCCTGGGTTTTCAGCGAGGTCACCAGCATCCAGATAAAGGGCACCACCGAGGCCAGCGCCGCCAGCCCCATAAACAGGTACACCAGCGTTTTCTTGCTTGCGTTCATGTGCAGCTCCTCAGCTGACTTTCAGGCGCTTGCCGATCGCCATTTGAATCAGGGTGATCACCAGCGTGACGGCGAACAGCACCACGGTGATGGCGGAAGCGTAGCCTTTTTCCTGCAGGTAAAACGCGTACTTGTAGAACAGGTTGGTGACGGTCATCACGTCGTTTTCCACCAGCGCACGGTCGAACATCAGGAACACCACGTCGAAGATTTGCAGGATCTCGATAAAGCTCATCACCGACACGAAAAACAGCGTCGGCACCATCATCGGCAACGTGATACAGAAGAAGCGGCGCAGGGTGCCGATGCCGTCGATATCCGCCGCCTCGTACAGCTGGCGCGGAATGCTCTGCAGCCCGGCCAGCAAAATGATGATCTTCAGCGCCAGCGACGACCAGATGATGATGATGGACACGCTGATGCGCACCACGTCCGGATCGGACAGCCAGGCGACCGGCGCAATGTGCAGCAGGCCCAGCGCCTGGTTGATCAGGCCGAAATCCTTGTTGAACAGCCATTGCCACACCATGGCCACCGCCGCAGGCATGGTGACCGCCGGCAGGAACAGCAGGGTGCGCAGCAGGCCTTTGCCACGGATGTTCTGATTGAGGCCGATCGCCAGCAGCAGCGACAGGCTCAGGCTGATCGGCACGCACACCACCACGTAGAACAAGGTGTTGGCGGCGGCGGTGTAGAAGTCATCGTCTTCGAACAGGTTGAGATAGTTATCGACGCTGATGCTGCTCCAGCGCATGAACTGGTTCAGATCGGTAAAGCTGTAAAAAATGTTTTGCAAAAAGGGGATCAGGTAAAACACCGTCACCCCCAACAACAGCGGCAGGATCATCACCCAGCCCCAGAAGCGTTCGGCGCGTTCGAGCCGATTGAGCGCGGGGCGGGCGGTGCGCCGGGATGGTTTTAGGGTGACCGTAGCCGTTTCTGCCAGCGACATGTTGCCATTCCTCACCTATGACGTTCAGCGTGGGTCCACCGCGGCGCGCGCTCGGGGCTGCGCGCCGCGGCGGGGCGATTACTGCTCCATGACGCGCGCGATCTTCTTGACCGATTTGTCCATTTCCTGCTTAGCGTCCGCGCCCATAAAGATCTTCTTCAGGCTGGCGATCCACATGTTCTGCCACTTCGGCGTATTGGTGCCGGCGGTGGGGTAAGCCTGGGTCACTTCAAGGGTCTGGATATAAGGCGAAACGTCGACTTTCTGAATCTGCTGTGCCCAGACCTTGGCCGCCGTCTTGTTGGCCGGGATCACCACCTTGGCCAGCTCAGCCTGTGAGGCTTCGCTGCTCATGAAGGCAATATATTTCCAGGCGGCCTGCTTATGGGCGCTTTTGGCCGACATGGCGAAGGCCAGGCTGTGCGCCACGCCGGACTGGCGTTCAATTTTGGGCATCATCACCACGCCGATGTGGTCGTTGATCAGCGGGTTATTGGCGAACGGTGCCGCCAGCCAGGAACCGGCATAGACCATCGCCGCGCGGTTGGACTGGAAGATGTTCTCGGTTTTGACTTCGCTCATCTGCTGGGCGCTTGGCATCAGGCCGTCTTTCATCATGCCCTGCAGCTGCTGGTAGACCCAGAGGGATTTGTCGTTGGCGATGTCGGTGGGCTGGCCGTCTTTCGGCACGATGTGATTGCCGTTTTGGAACAGCAGGTTCATGTAGCTGTCCTGACCGTCGATGCTGAGATCCATCACCAGCGGGAAGGCCGTGCCTTTCAGCCCGTTTTTCAGCGCGGTAGCCTTGCTTTTCAGATCGTCCCAGCTCCAGTCGCTGGTGGGGTAGCTGACGCCGGCCTGATCGAACAGTTTTTTGTTGTACCACACGGCGATGGAATCGACGTCGCGCGGGATGGCCATCTGCTGGCCGTCGTACTGGTAGGCTTTCACCGAGCTGGCGACCACGTCGTCCAGCTTAAGGCCGCTGTCTTTAATATAGGGTGCCAGCGGCTCCATAATGCCGTTTTTGGCGTACTGCACAAAATAAGGCATATTGATCCAGAATATATCCGGCGCCACGCCGCCGGCGGCTGCGGAATCTAATTTAACGAAATATTGCGCCGAGGGGGTTAATTCTATTTCTATTTTTATATCCGGGTTGGCCTGCTCAAATCGCTTAGCAATCTCCTGTTCGGATGATAATTGATTTCTGTCCCAAACGGCATAGCGCAATGTTATTTTATCTGCGGCGTGGAGCAGTGTGGGCAATAATAATGCGCTGGCAAGAATAGAGTGCGCCAGCAGGCGGCCGGTATTTTTTATCGGTGACATTGCTTTCCCCTCGGTGAGCGACGAATAGCGTTTTTCGCAACGTAAATTCTTTCTATCCCTTAACTTTCAATGTGTCAATACACCCCCAAACGCCCAAAAATGGGGCGTTGATGTTTCATTGTTGTTAAAATCGAAAGGCTTTGACGGCCAAGTGAAAGGTGTGTTTATTCACAATTCGTTAACCTTTTGACGGGTTTTTTCCCCGGTGGCGCGGCATTTAGCGGCCTTCGCAGGCATAGGAATAACTGATAACCCTTGCACCATAATGGGGATTAAAAACATTTTTATTGTGCAAGCTTCTGCTTCTTTCATTTTTGTGATGCAAATAAACAAAAAAAATCTTGCTGTGGCTGTCAGAGGAAGGTGCAGGAACGTTTTTTATTGCCGGCTATTGTCTGTGGCGATAAAAGACGTTAGCCTGAATTTCACAATATTGACTTATCCAAAATAAAGAGGCCCGATTATCATGCGCCTGTCTCTGGTATTTACGCATTGCCTGGAGAAAGTATTTCATTGCCAAAATATGCCGCCCGTTGCCGTAGAAAATCGGCTGAGCGGGTTAAATAACGAGGTGCTTTCCTGGCAGGCGGTGTACTGTTTGCAAACCCCGGGCAACGAGACTCGCCATGAGCTCAGTTATCAACTTGACGGACCGCTGGCGGCGTATATCAGCGTGCGCCAGGTGCAATCGGTACCGAGCGGTTTTCCCTGTTATCGCGAGACCGATGAGAATTACCTGACGACCGAGCCGGGCTTATTTCCCGATCCGCTGATGCCGCTGCCGCAACGGCGTTTTTTTGCCGCCTGCCGCTATTATGGCAGCCTGTGGCTGACCTTGACGCCGCCGGCCGACGCGCAACTGGCTGGTGACTTTCCGTTGACCCTGCGGCTGCGGGATGCCCAGAGCGGCGAGGCGCTGGCCGAGGCCACGCTGACGCTGCATCTGGTGCCGGCGGCGTTGCCGCCGCAAACGCTGTTGCACACCGAGTGGTTGCACACCGACTGCCTGGCGGATTACTACCGTCTGGCGGTGTTCAGCCCGGATTACTGGCGCGCGGTGCGCAACTTTGTGCGCTGTGCGGTTCAGGCCGGGGTTAATATGCTGCTGACGCCGCTGTTTACGCCGCCGCTGGATACCGCCGTCGGCGGTGAACGCACCACGGTGCAGTTGGTGAGGGTGTCGCGTTCGGCGCAGGGGTATGACTTCGATTTCAGTCTCCTGGCGCAGTGGATAGCGTTGGCGCAGGAAGAGGGCATCGAGCACTTCGAAATCGCGCCGCTGTTTACCCAATGGGGCGCGGCACATGCGCCGAAGATCGTGGTGGAGGAGCAGGGCGAGGCGCGACCGCTTTTCGGCTGGCACACCGATTCGCAGGGCGAAGCGTACCAGCGTTTTCTGCAGACGCTGCTGCCGGCGTTGACCGCCTGGTTCCGCGAACGGGGGCTGGAACGGCAGGTGTGGTTCCATGTTTCCGATGAGCCGACGCTGGACAACCTGGCGGCCTACCAGCGCGCCAGCGCCGCGCTACGCCCATTGCTGGATGGCTTTCGCACCTTCGATGCGCTGTCGGATTTCGCTTTCTATCAGCGAGGCCTGGTGGAAATCCCGGTCGCTGCCACCGATCATATCGAACCCTTTATCGAACACCGGGTGCCTGGCCTGTGGGCCTATTATTGCTGCGTACAGAAGACCGAGGTCGCCAACCGGTTCTTCGCCCAGCCTTCGGCGCGCAACCGCATATTGGGCGTGCAGCTCTATCTGTACCGCATCGCCGGCTTCCTGCATTGGGGATTCAACTTCTATAACAGCGCTCATTCGCGAGAGCGCATCAACCCTTACGCCGTGACCGACAGCGGCCATGCGTTTCCCTCCGGCGATCCGTTCGTGGTCTATCCGGGCGAGGATCTGCAGCCGGTGGAGTCGCTGCGCCTGCGGGTGCTGCATCAGGGGCTGCAGGACATGCGCGCGCTGCAGCTGCTGGAGAGTCTGACCGACCGGGCGACGGTTGAGGCGCTGATCGAACGCGAGCTGGGCATGCGCATTACCTTCAAACGTTATCCGCACCAGGCCGGGCCGCTGCTGCGCTTGCGCGAAGCGGTGAACCGCCGCATCGAAGCGCTGCTGGCGCCGATGTGAGGGCAAGTGGGGGCGAAAATGCGTCTTTCGCTCCCAATTCGTCATTACTTTGCTATACCTGATAGTCGATGGATTCATTTTATTGTCATGTAACTGACACGTCAGAGTCACGGCTCTGGCTTAAGTTTGCAGCGACTACGTCAGGAGATAACGCGATGTTCAGCCTGGATTCTCTGTTGCAAGATGCATTTCCACACCGCAATACCCCTGCCTGGCAGCGCAGCCTGCTAAGAACCCTTCTCTTCGAAAAAGAATTCAAACAGTTCGCTGCCGACTATCCCCACCTGAAAGGGCTCGATCTGATCGAGCAGGTGGTGGACTACTTCAACCTCAGCTGCGAGCTGGTGGACGGCGATCTGGAAAACATCCCGAGCCAGGGGCCGGTGGTGCTCGTCGCCAATCACCCGATCGGCTCGCTCGACGGCCTGGTGCTGCTGCGCGCCGTCGCGGCGGTGCGCCCGGATGTGAAAGTGGTGGCCAGCCAGCTGCTGACCTATATCGAACCGCTGCGCAACCTGTTCGTGCCGGTGGATAACGTCGCTTATAAAACCAGCCGCAAACAGATTGAAGGGATGCAGCAGCAACTGGACAATCAGGGCGCGCTGATCCTGTTCCCGGCTGGCGAAGTGTCGCGCATGAGCCCGAAAGGCATCCGCGATGGCCACTGGCATACCGGCTTTCTGCGCCTGGCCGCCAAGGCGCGCGCGCCGATCGTGCCGATCCACATCAGCGCGCGCAACAGCAACCTGTTCTACTTTACCTCGCTGGTTTATCGGCCGCTGTCGACGCTGCTGCTGGTGCGTGAAATGTTCCAGCAGCGGGGCGGGCGCATCAAGATCCGCGTCGGCGGCCGTGTGCCGTTCGCCAGCTGGCACGACGGCCACACCAGCGCCAAGGATCTGGCGGAGCGCTTTCGCCGCCACGTCTATCGCCTGGGCCAGGGTAAACCGGGGCTGTTCGCCAGCGAGTCGCCGATCGCACTGCCGGAAGAGCGTCTGGAGCTGAAAAAGGCGTTGGCAAACTGCGAACGGTTGGGGGTAACGCCGGACGGTAAAACCATCTACCTCTATCGCCGCCGTGACGAAGCGCGTACGCCAATCCTGCGCGAGCTGGGGCGCCTGCGCGAGATCGCCTTCCGCGCGGTGGGGGAAGGATCCGGCCGCCGCCGCGATCTGGACAGCTACGACGACGATTACTACCACCTGGTGCTGTGGGATGAGGAGGAGCTGGAGATCGTCGGCGCCTACCGTTTTATCCCCACCGCCGAACAAATCGAACGCAAAGGGCTGGAAAGCATCTATAGCAACAGCCTGTTCCACTATGACCGCGATATGGAACCGATCCTGGCGCAGGGCATCGAACTGGGGCGCAGCTTCATTCAGCCGGCCTATTGGGGCAAGCGCGGGCTGGACTATTTGTGGCTGGGCATCGGCGCCTATCTGTCGAAATACCCGCAATATCGCTATCTGTTCGGCCCGGTGTCGATCTCCGGCGGCATGCCGCTGGCGGCGCGCGATTTGCTGATCGCCTTCTACCGGCTCTATTTCTCGCCGGATCACGCCTTCGCGCAGTCGCGCCGGCCTTATCCGGCGTCGCTGCCGCAGGTGTTGGCGCAGTTTGCCGGGGACAACTACCAGGAAGATCTGGTACGGCTGAAGAGCCTGCTCAGCAACATCGGCTGCTCGATCCCGACGCTGTACAAGCAATACACCGAGCTGTGCGAACCGGGTGGGGTGCAGTTCATCGACTTCGGCACCGATCCGGCGTTCAACAACTGTATCGACGGACTGGTGCTGGTGGATACCACGCGGCTCAAGCCGTCGCGCTATCAGCGTTATATCGCGGTGCACCAGCCACAGCCAGCCGAGACGGCATGACTAC
Source organism: Serratia sp. PL7 (assembly GCF_945957435.1). Classification (NCBI taxonomy): domain Bacteria; kingdom Pseudomonadati; phylum Pseudomonadota; class Gammaproteobacteria; order Enterobacterales; family Yersiniaceae; genus Serratia; species Serratia sp. PL7. The sequence continues at coordinate 1,091,811 of NZ_CAMFLB010000001.1, forward strand.
AGTCTGACTCATGCCTTTTTGATCTAAGCACGACCTTGGGGCCGGCGACGGGATAGCGCTACGATAAACGTTTTGCTTTCCACCGCCGGAGCCCGTCATGCCCCATTCGTTTATCCCGCCGTTATTGTCCGCCGATGAACCGCCTGCCGCCGCCGTTGAAATCCCGCGCGGCAAAGCGCCTTTTTTGCTGCTGTGCGATCACGCCGGCAAGGCGATACCGCAGTCCCTTGGCGACCTCGGTTTGCCGCCGGGGGAGATTGAACGCCACATCGGCTGGGATATCGGCGCGCTGAGCGTGTCGCGCCATCTGAGCCGCCAACTGGACGCCACGCTGATCCATCAGCGTTACTCACGGCTGGTGATCGACTGCAACCGGGCGCCCGGCATCGCCAGCTCGATCCCGCCTTTGTCCGAACTGACGCCCATCCCCGGCAATATCGGCATCGACGGCGAACACGCGCTGGCGCGCGAGCGTGAGGTATTTTTGCCGTATCACCACGCCATCGACGATCATCTGGGGCAACGCCAACTGCGCGAACTGCCGACGGCGGTGATCGCCATGCACAGCTTCACGCCGGTGTTCAAGGGCGAATCGCGCCCCTGGCAGGTGGGCCTGCTGTTTAACCGCTACCCGGAATTTGCGCTGCTGCTGGCCGAACTGCTGCGCGAAGAGGGGGATTTGCAGGTGGGGATCAACGAACCCTATGCGATGACCGACGCCACCGACTACACGTTGCCGGTGCATGCGGAACGTCGCGGTTTGCCTTATGTCGGCATCGAAATCCGCCAGGATCTGATCGCCGATGAACGCGGGCAGCAGGCATGGGCGAAACGTTTCGCACGCCTGCTGCCGCAGGCCTGGCAGCGTTGGCAAATTTGACTTTAGGAATATTCCCAGAGATGATAACCGTAAGGAATACGTAATACGTCATTAGAAAAAAAGTCAGGAGAGACGTGTGGAGCACAGCGATAACGGACTGTTTATCAAACGGGAGCGTTTTGAAGTTCTGGCGATTCTGCGTGAAATTTGCAAACAACGCACGCCGCTGCGCGTAGAAAATCAGCAGCACCGGTTTCAAAGTCTGTTATTGAGCGTCGGGCCGGACAATATCGTGTTTAGCGGTGAGGAAGCGGAAAATGCCATCGACGGCGCCTGCACCATCGTGATTGAAAGCAACGACGCCAAAATCGAGTTTTCCGTCGGCCAGGCGGAACTGACCGAACATCAAGGCGTCCAGGCCTGCTCGACCCGGCTGCCGCAGGAGTTGGTCTACATCCAGCGCCGCCGTCAGTTCCGCATCACCACGCCACACTGGCGTCAATTCTTCTGTACCGGCGAATACCCGGACGGCACGCCTTATGAGCTGCGGATCCACGATCTGTCTGCCGGCGGCGTCGGTTTGCGCTTCGACGGGCCGCTACCGGATTTCTTCCAGCCGGGCCTGCAGTTCAAGAAAGCGGAGTTGGATCTGGGCAGCTACGGCAGCTTCAAGGTCAACATGGAGCTGGTGGTGGTCAACGACGATCAGGAAACCGACGATAACGATCAGGTGGTGCACTTCTCGCGCCTGTCATGCCGTTTCCTCAAGCTGGGGTTGGCGATGGAGCGCAAAATTCAGAGCGCCGTGTTCGCCTTCGAGCTAGATTTCAACAAAAAGAAAAAACGCTGATAGTGATCAGGGGCGGCACGCTGCCCCTGACTCTCCACCGGCCTTACGGCTTTAACGCCCGCAGGCTGCCGATTTCTTCCCAACCGAAATGTGCCGCTTCGGCCAGCACGTCGCACACTTCCCCCCCGGCGGCGACCACGGCCGCGTCGAGCGCAGCGCCGTGCAGCAGATGGCTGACCAGCAATGCGGCGAACAGATCGCCGGTGCCTTTGACCGCCGATTTAACCTTCGGATGGGTAAAGCACTGTGTTTCCTGCCGGGTGACCAGCATCAATCCCACCTCGTCTTCGTGCTGCGCGACGCCCGGCGCGCTGGTGACCAGCACCCATTCGGTGGTGTCGTTCAACAGCGCCTGCGCGGCGTGCTGCGTCTGCTCCCGGCTGCTCAGTTGTCGGCCGCACAGCTGTTCCAGTTCAAAGCCGTTCGGCGTCAGGCCGTTGGCCAGCCGCAGGAACGGCGATCGATAGCAGTTGACGATGCGCTCATCCACGTAGATCCCTTCACCGTAATCGCCCATCACCGGATCGATATAGATTTTTATCTGAGGATTGAGCGAGCGCACCCGCTGCAGCCAGTTGGCCAGAATATGGCACTGCATCACATCGCCCAGGTAGCCGACAATCACCGCCCGGGTGCGCTTCATCACGCCGCGGGCAATCAGATCGTCGAGAAAGCCGCCGAACCACTCGCCGCAAATGACGCCGCCGTGCGGCTTGCCGTAATAGGGCGGGCAGCCGAACAGCACGCTCGGCACCTGCAGCGCTTCCAGCCCCTTTTTCAGCAGGGCGCGGTAGGCGATGCCGTTGCCGACGCTGCCGTAGACCACCTGAGATTGAATGCTGATCACGTCGATGGACGGTGACCGCAAGGGTGAAGACTGTTGCATGAGTTACATCCTTGGTTCGTTATTATCCAGCCAGCGTGCGAACACCTGCCGCGCGCGTTGTTCCAGCTGTGCGCCGTGGCACGCCGCCTGTTCGCGCAGGCTCTGTGGCGCAACGCCGGCCAGTTCCAGCTCGCAGGCATGGCCAATCAGCCAGCGTTCGATATCGCGATGATCCGCCTCCAGATGGAACTGCAGGCCGAGCGCGAACCCCTGATAGTCGAAAGCCTGATGTGGGCAAATCGCCGTGCCGGCCAGGCAGCGGGCACCGTCCGGGATCATGAACATATCGCCGTGCCAATGCAGCACCGGCGTATCGGCCAGCGGGGCCAGCACCGAGTCGTCTTCCGCCGCGAGCGTGCTCAGCGGGGCGAAGCCGATCTCTTTGACGCCGAGCGAGATCACGTCGGCGCCCAGTGCCTGGGCGATCACCTGCGCGCCGAGACAAACCCCGAGGGTCGGTCGCTGCTGCGCCAGGCGCTGTTTGACCAGCGCTAATTCATGGTCGAGAAAATCATAGCGCTGCTCACCGGAAAAGTGTTGGGCGGCGCTGATCGGCCCGCCGAGCACTACCAACAGATCGGTCTCTTCATTATTGATAGCACGAATATCATCGCGGCCGGCATCGTAATAGTCGATCTGATAGCCGCGCAGCGAGAGCAGAGAACCGAGGATACCCAGGTTTTCAAAATTGACGTGTCGAATGGCGACGGCTTTTTTCATTGTTCAACCTCGCTAGCGTGAGTGAAAGGGGTCAGCGCCAGCGACTCGCCCAGCACAGTGATGCCTTGCGCACCGCTCTGGTAGACGATGCGACGTTCGCTGACCTGGCTGAGCTGCACCTGATAACCCTGAGCGGCCGGGAACAGCGCGCACGCCTGTTCCAGCTGATCGGCTGCCCAGGGAGTGAACATCTGCAGGCGGGCAAAGGCTTTTCCTGCATACTGAATGTCGAGCACGTAATGTTTATCCATGGAACCCCTTACTTTTGGCCGCGGAAACGGGTAATCTATTTTGAACTAGTACAAAAGGATTTATGTATGAATTCATTGTATGCAAAAGGCGGCGGCGCTGTCCAGATTGCCGAGCAGATCGCCGCACGCATCAAAGACGGCGTGCTGCGGCCAGGTGAGCTGTTGCCGCCGGTACGCCAACTGGCGGCGGAGCTGGAGGTCAATCCGAATACCGTCGCCAGCGCTTACGCCCGATTGCGCGACGCCGGTCTGGTGGCGACGCGCGGGCGGGCCGGAACGGTGGTGCTGGAGCCGCCGCTGGCGGCGGTGAGTGCGGCCTATGTGCCGCGTCAGGTGCCTGCAGGGATGTGCGATCTGGCCAGCGGTAACCTGGATGCCGCATTGTTGCCGGTGCTGGCGCTTGGCACGGCGGAGGTGTTCCCGCAGCAAAACGGCTATGACATCAGCGGTGATCTGCCGATATTGACCGGTCTGGGTCGCGAGTGGCTCGGCCGCCAGGGCGTCGCGCTGGGGGAGCCGGCGGTGTTCTCCGGCGCGCTGGATGCGATGGAAAAGGCGCTGCGCTGCCATGTGCAGCCGGGCGCGGCGGTGTGGGTGGAAGATCCCTGCTGGCCGCCGCTATTGACGCTGTTGCGCCACCTGCGCCTGCGGCCGCTGCCGCTGGCGGTAGATGAACAGGGCTGTCGGTTGCCGGAAAGCGGGGCGGCCGCTGCGGTGATCCTGACGCCGCGCGCCCACAATCCGACCGGCGCCTCGCTCTCTGCGCAACGCGCGCAGCAGTGGCGGCGTTTTCTGCACGACAACCCGCAGTGTCTGGCGATCGTCGACGATTTCTGGGGGCCGCTGTCGCAGCAGCCGCTGCATCTGCCGTTCGACGGCGATCGCGGCCTGTACGTGCTGTCGCTGAGCAAGTTTCTCAGCCCGGATCTGCGTATCGCGCTGGCCTGCGGCGACCCGACGTTGCTGCAGGCGATGCGCGCCGATCAGTACATCAGCGAACGCTGGGTCAGCCATATCTTGCAGCAGATCGCCGCCAGACTGTGGGAACAGGCGTTGCAGGAAGGGCAACTGAAGCGGGCTCAACAGGCGTATCAGGCCAGAAGGGATGAACTGGTACAGCGGCTCAATACGTTGAATCACACGGCGCTGGCGGCGGGTGAAGGGCTGCATCTGTGGTTGCCGGTGAGATCAGAAACCGCCGCCGCGCAGCTGATGGCGCAGCGGGGGTGGTTGGTGCAGGGCGGTGAACCTTTCCGCCTCAAGGGCGGCCCGGCGCTCCGCGTCAGCCTGGCTAACGTCACGCCGGCGCAGTTGGCGCCGCTGGCGCAGGATCTGACCGACGCCATGCGGGCCAGCGCGGCGATCAACTAGGCCGGCGTCAGGCTCTCCTCCGCCAGCAGCTGTAGCGAAGTGAGCCGGGCGCTCGGTTCGCCGATCGGCGTGTCGATGATGAACTCGTCCACGTCGTACCGCTGCTGCAGCTGCGCCAGTTGCTGATGTACCTGCGGCGCGGTACCAAGCAGGATATGGCTTTCCCGCGGCTCGATGCGGTAGTCGGTGGCGCCGGCCTGCTGCACGAAACTCTCTGCCTGCGCCAGGCTACCGACGGTCACGCTCTGCTCACCGGCGACGTGCACGCGGTATTGCTGAATATCCGCCGCCAGCGTCGCGGCCTGCTCCGGGCTCTGCGCCACGATCGCCGCCACCGCCAGCAGCGCCTTGCGGCCGTCGCTCAGTGCGGTGTAGTGCGCCAGCGCCTCGCGGATATCTTGCGGATTGCCGTTCAGATGCGCGGCAAACACGAAGGCCCAGCCGGATTCGGCCGCCAGCGTCGCGCTCTCTTTACTGGCGCCGAGCAGAAAGCGCTGGGCGGCGTGCGGCGGCAGCGGTGTGGCGCTCAGGCCCGGTTCGGCGTCGTCGTTCAGGTAGGCGGTCAGCTGCGACAGCTGCTGCGGGAATGCCGGTTTGTTTTGTCGGTCATGGGCGGCCTGCAGCGCCTGGGTGGCGAGCGGCAGCCCGCCGGGCGCTTTGCCTACCCCGAGATCGACGCGCCCCGGCGCCAGCGCCGCCAGCAGGTTAAAGTTTTCGGCTACCTTGTAGGCGCTGTAGTGTTGCAGCATCACGCCGCCAGAGCCGATGCGAATGCGCGACGTCTGGCCGAGCAGGTAGCCGATCAGTATTTCCGGCGACGGGCAGGCGAGCTGCGGCGTGTTGTGGTGTTCCGCCAGCCAGAAACGCCGATAGCCCCAGCGTTCCGCCTGTTGCGCCAGATGCAGCGTGCGTGCCAACGCCTGCGCGGCGCTTTCCCCGTCGGCGATCGGACTTTTTTCCAATATGCTCAAGGCATAAGCCATTTTCCCGCTCCTTTGATCATCAGATATGCCTGACAAATACCATGCGGGCGGCGTGAGGCTTAATACTGATTGGCGATAGGATATTCCATTGATCCAAAACGGATTTGGATATGCGTGGGACGGTAAAGCGCCACGGTGTTACCCCTCGAGCCAGGCCTTCAGGCGAATGGCGTCACGGTAGTGGCCGTAGCGCGGCTGCGCGCCGAGCAGGATCATCACCACCGGTTGGCCTTTGATGGTGGTGCGCATCACCAGGCAGTGACCGGCCTCGTCGGTAAAGCCGGTTTTCTGCAGCAGGATCTTCCAGGCCGGGTTATTGATTAAGCCATTGGAGCTGCGGTAGACCAGTTGGCCGCGGCCGGGGCGTACGATCTGCTGCTTGTCGGTGCTGAAGCGGCGGATCGACTGATAGCGATAGGCGTGATTGACCATCTTCAGCAGATCGTTGGCGCTCGCCACGTTGCGCGGCGTCAGCCCGGTCGGATCGTAGAAGCGGGCGCGTTTCATGCCGATGGCGCGCGCTTTCTGATTCATTTTCGCCACGAAGGCCTTGCGCCCGCCGGGATAGCTGCGGCTCAGCGCCGCGGCAGCGCGGTTCTCCGAAGACATCAGGGCGATGTGCAGCATGTCGCGGCGGCTGAGCACCGAGCCGATGGTCAGGCGCGAATGGGTTTTCTTCAGCAGATCGCGATCGGCGGCGGTGACTTTGAGCTTGCTGGCCATCGGACGTTTGCTGTCGAGGGCGACCATGGCGGTCATCAGCTTGGTGAGCGAGGCGATCGGCAGCACGCGGTTCGGCTGCTTCTGATAGAGGGTCTTTCCGGTGCGTTGATTGACGACCAGCACCGATTTTGCATTCAGCACCAGCGGCGGCGCAGCCGCATGCGCGGGCGCCAAAACGAACAGCAGGCTGAACAGAAGGGCGGCGCCGAAGCGCCGGACAGGCAGACGGAGAAAAGCGTGAGATAAAAGCATAACGGCGGAAATAGTGACCCTAAGTGATTAAAAAATATCAAAAGAGTCTGCCCGGCAAATGTGAAGGAAATAGGGCGATAATCGCTCAAACTGTTACAACAATCCCTTTTGCTGCAGCGTGAAGCGGGTAGCCTCGTTCAAATCGTAGTCCCCCAGGCGCTCGCGCGGCACCCAGGCGTAGTCGTCGAACTCGTCGTTGATCGTTACGTCGCGGTTGGCGGCATGGCAGTCGAAAATCAGGTAAATCATGTAGATTTGCTCCTGGCGGCCGTCGGCGTAGGTCTTCATGCGCACGTCGTCGCGGAAGGTCCAGGGCGTAATGCTGTCGAGGATCAGCGCGGCGCCCAGCTCTTCGCGCACTTCACGCCGCAGCGCCTGTTCTATCTGTTCACCCGGCTCGACGCCGCCGCCGGACAGCGCCCACTGGCCGGGAAACACGCCCTTGTGCGCCGCCATCTTGCACAGCAGAAAGGCGTTATCGTTTTCAATCAGCGGGCAGACAATGATGCGTTGGCGCATGGAAGACTCCTGTCAAAATGGAAAACAACCACTTTAACATGGGGTTTGGCACAGTAGCGTGAGAGAAATCAAAGCGTTGTCTTCGTACAGAGAAGCGGCAACCGCTTCTCTGCGCTAAGGTCAGTAGATTTCCGGCACCACCATGTTGTCCGGCACCGGGCTACGGTGGTATTCCGGGCTGCGTTTGCGCTGCGGCAGCGTGATGACGTTGCCTTCGGCCTCCTCATAAGGCACCTGCTGCAGCAGGTGGGTGATGCAGTTCAAGCGGGCCTTTTTTTTGTCGACGCCCTGAACTACCCACCAGGGTGCCTCGGCAATGTTAGTGCGCGCTAACATGATCTCTTTGGCTTCGGTGTAGTCTTCCCAACGGCGGCGGCTTTCCAGATCCATCGGGCTGAGCTTCCACTGTTTGAGCGGATCGTGAATGCGGCTGAGGAACCGCAGCTCCTGCTCGTCATCGGTGATCGAAAACCAATATTTGACGATTTGGATGCCGCTGCGCGTCAGCATTTTTTCGAATTCCGGCACGCTGCGGAAAAACTCCTCATACTCTTCGTCGTTGCAAAAGCCCATCACGCGTTCCACGCCGGCGCGGTTATACCAGCTGCGGTCGAACAGCACCATTTCGCCGGCGGCGGGCAGATGCGCGATGTAACGCTGAAAATACCACTGGGTGCGTTCGCGATCGTTTGGCGCCGGCAGCGCCGCCACGCGGCAAGTGCGCGGGTTGAGGCGCTGGGTGATGCGTTTGATCACGCCACCCTTGCCGGCGGCGTCGCGGCCTTCGAAGATGATCACCAGCCGGTGGCCGGTGCGCATCACCCAATCCTGCAGCTTCACCAGTTCGCCCTGCAGGCGCAGCAGTTCGCGGAAGTATTGTTTGCGCCAGGCTTTTTTCGCGTCGCTGTCGACTTCTGCCGCGTCGAAGCGCAGGTCGTCCAGCTCCATTTCCAGCTCTTCATCGTAGCTGTCGTAAAATTCTTGCAGCAGGCGCTGGTTGAAACCGTCATCGCGGTTGAATTCATGCATGGTCATCAGATTTTCTCCGTATCAGCCCGGTGTTAGAAATGGTTGAAGATCCAGTACAGCACCGCCGACAGCAGCACCGAGGCCGGCAGCGTCAGCACCCAGGCCATCAGTAGATTACGCAGGGTGGCCATCTGCAGGCCGGAGCGGTTGGCGGCCATGGTGCCGGCGATGCCGGACGAGAGTACGTGAGTGGTCGAAACCGGCAAACCGAAGGCGTCGGCCGCGCCGATGGTGGTCATCGCCACCAGTTCGGCGCTGGCGCCCTGGGCGTAGGTCAGGTGCGATTTACCGATCTTTTCGCCCACCGTCACCACGATACGGCGCCAGCCGACCATGGTGCCGAGCCCCAGTGCAATCGCCACCACCACTTTCACCCAGAAGGGAATGAAGCGGGTGGCGTTATCGAGTTCACCCTTCAGCGCGTCGAGGTTGCGCTGTGCATCGGGATTGATCTGCAGCTGACGCTCTGCTTTGAGGTGCTTGATGGTCTCGGACGCCAGGTACATGTCGTTGCGGGTGTTCGACACCGCCTGCGCCGGGATCTTGTCGACCGAGCCGTACTGACGGATTTGATCGCCGATCGCGCCGGCCAGCTGCGCCAGCGCCGGTACGACTTCCGGCGTCAGTTCGCTGGTGCGCACATAGCCGGTCAACACCTCACGCGGCGGGGTTTGGCCGCCGGCCGGGAACTGGCGCAGCAGCTCGTTTTTGGTCACCTCCGCCAGCGCCGCCACCCGGGGGATCTGCTCCGGCGGCATCGAACGGTTCAGGGCGTAGGCGATCGGCATGGTGCCCACCAGGATCAGCATGATAAGGCCCATGCCTTTCTGCCCGTCGTTGGAGCCGTGGGCAAAGGAAACGCCGGTGCAGGTGAGGATCAGCAGCCCGCGGATCCACAGCGGCGGCGGGGTATTGCCTTTAGGCGCGCTGTACAACTGGCGGTTCTTGACGAACAGCTTTAGCGCCAGCAGCAGCAGGCCGGCGAACACGAAGCCGATCACCGGCGACAGCAGCAGCGCATAGCCCACCTTGATCGCCTGGCCCCAGTCCACGCCGCTGGTGCCGGTGCGGCCGTGGATCAGGGCATTGGCCACGCCGACGCCGATAATCGAGCCGATGAGCGTATGCGACGATGAGGCGGGCAGCCCGAGCCACCAGGTGCCGAGGTTCCAGATGATGGCGGAGAACAGCAGGGCGTACACCATGGCGAAACCGTTGCCGGTGCCGGCTTGCAGGATCAGCTCGACCGGCAGCAGTGAAATGATGCCGAAGGCCACCACGCCGCTGGAGAGCAACACGCCGAGAAAGTTGAAGAAACCGGACCACACCACGGCGACCATCGGCGACAGCGAGTGGGTGTAAATCACCGTCGCGACCGCATTGGCGGTATCGTGGAAGCCGTTGACGAATTCAAAGCCCAGCGCGATCAGCAGCGCCAGCCCCAATAATAAAAACGGAATGTAACTGGTATAGACGGCGCCGGCATCGCTGACGTCGTTAAATAAGTTCACCCCGGCAAACGCGATCCCCAGAATTAATAAGAAAACAAAAAAAAGAACAGTGAGTCGACTGTTCTTTTGATGCAGCTTGGGCAGGCTGGATGCGGCCGGCACACCCGTTTGAACGGCGCTGTTATCGCTCATAATGACCTTCCTGAAAGGATTGAATGCGGTAGCTGTCGCCTGAAAAGTATTCTGAATGAATGTGGCCTTTTTATGACGAAAATATTAATCATCGGGAACGGCGAAAATCATTAACGCCGATAAATAAAGATTGTTATAACAGCGGGGAAGGTCTTGGGTTAACGGCAACAGGCAGGATATGGCGTTATGGTGCAACGGTTAGCGGAAAAGATGCACAAGCTGGATTTTGATGATGAGGTGACCGGGCTGATCTACGGCCATGTGTTCCGCTCCGGTGAGGTGCCGGCGCGCCTGAACTCGCAGCAGGTTTGTCAGGCCTACCAAGCGTTGCCGCCCGGCGACGGTTTTGTCTGGCTGCACCTCAATCTCAACCACGCGGCGGCGGAGAAGTGGTTGAAAAACCATTTCGCCATTTCCGATTTTTTCTTTCACGAAATTCGCCACGGTTCCCACACCACGCGCATCGAGCGCCAGGGCGACGATCTGTTCGCGGTGCTCAACGACGTGATTTTCCACCCCGAGGACAGTAACCCGGAAACGGCGACGCTGTGGCTCTATTGCTGCCGTGGGCTGGTGGTCACCGTGCGTCACAAACCGGTGCGACTGATTGAACGGCTGCTCGGCCGCCTGACGGCGCTGCAGCTGGCGTCGTCTACCGAGCTGCTGGCGCACCTGCTGGAAGAGCAGGAGGACGTGCTGGAGCAGGTGGTGCGGCAGGCCAACCAGTATGTTGATGCCATCGAGGATCGTCTGCTGACGAGCCGCGTTAAACGCAACCGCGCCGAGCTGGGGCGCATGCGCCGCATGCTATTGCGCTTTCAGCGCCTGTTGGCGCCTGAGCCGGCCGCGCTGTTTCGCCTGTTGAACCGGCCGCCGAGCTGGCTGAGCCGTGAGGTGGTGCAGGATCTGCGGCAGTTTACCGAAGAGTTCACCGTGGTGTTGAACGATCTGGCCAGTTTGACCGAACGCATTCGGCTGCTGCAGGAGGAGCTGAGCGCCAAGCTGATGGAGCAGAATAACCGCACGCTCTATACGCTGACGGTGATCACCGTGCTGGCATTGCCGATCAATATCGTCGCCGGTTTCTTCGGCATGAACGTGGGGGGGATCCCGCTGGCCAGCAATCACCACGGTTTTATCCTGCTGGTGTTGCTGGTCGGCAGTTTTACGCTGATCGCCGGTTATTTGGCGTTCAGGCGCAGGGACGAGACGTAATTACAGGCGGGCGCGGTACTCTTCTTCCAGCCGGGCATGGGTGCTCCAGAACGGCTGCGGCGCCCGGTCGTGCAGGCGATCCAGCAGGATATCCAGATGAGTGTGCCAGCCGCCGGCGACGCTGAGCATCTCGTCGCGGTTGGCCAAGCGCCGGTGGGTGACCGTCAGCAGCACCGCGTTTCCCTGCTCCGTCAGTTCGAAGGTCACTTCGGAAGGGCGCCCCTGATCCTGTTCGGCCCAGGTAAAGCTCAGCAGGCGCGGCGGGAACAGGCAGGTGATGTGGCCGCGGTTGCTGACACAGCCGCCGTGCTGTTTGTACTTGGCCGGCGGTTGCTCGTGCTCGCCGGCCAGATCGGAGTTGCGAAACTCCAGCTCCAGCGGTGCGCCGTTTTCCAACTTCATGGCGCCGGACGCCAGCCAGGTGGCGCGCTTGTCGGATTCGGTCAGGTAAGCCCACACCCGCTCGATGGGCCCGGGCAGCAGCCGCTGGATGCGCAGCGTGCCGGGTTCGATAATCATGCCGTAATCATTCATGGTTCACTCCTTGGGAGGAAGCTGTTCGGGCTGTAGCAGCGCCTGTTCGAGCGCATCCAGCCGTTCAGTCCAGAAATGTTCATAGGTTTGCAGCCAGTGCATGGCCTGCGCCATAGGCTCGGGTTCGAGCCGGCAGATATGGTTTCTTCCTTGCACGGTGCGTTGCACCAGGCCCGCATGTTCCAGTGCTTTCACGTGCTTGGAGGCGCCGGCGAACGACATCTGCAACGGCGCGGCCAGTTCGCCGATGCTGCGCTCACCGCCGGCCAGCGCGCGTAACATCGAACGGCGGGTCGGGTCGGCCAGCGCATGAAAAATGGCGTCCAGCTGTGAGGAAGATAATTCAACCATATGGTTGAATATAGAACAGGTGGGCTAATATTCAACCGTTTTGTTGAATATTTTTTTGCCCCGGCGAGAAACCGGGGCGAGGATCAGGCGCAGGTGTGCGCCAGCAGGGCGTTGAGCAACACGTCGGCGCCTGCGGCTGCCCAGGCGGGGGTGATATCTTCCCGCTCGTTGTGGCTGATGCCGTCCACGCAGGGAATGAAAATCATGGCGGTCGGGGCGACGCGGTTAAGGTAACAGGCATCGTGGCCGGCGCCGGAAATCATGTCGCGATGGCGATAGCCCAATGCTTGCGCGGCTTGGCGTACGCTGTCGATGCAGCCCCGATCAAAAGCGATCGGGGGATACTGGAAGATGCGGTCGGCGCGGGCGGTCAGACCACCGCCGTTGACGGCGTTCACCGCCGTCAGCAGACGCTGCTCCATCTGCTCCAGGGTAGACTCCTGCGGATGGCGGAATTCGACGCTGAAAAAGACGCGTCCCGGCACCACGTTGCGTGAATTGGGGGTAATTTGCGCCATGCCCACCGTGGCGCGCGCATCGGGCGCAAAATCCCAACCGATGCGGTTGACCGCCGTGACCAGCGCCGTAAAGCCCAGCAGGGCGTCGCGGCGTCGATCCATTGGCGTGGTGCCGGCATGGGCGCTGAAGCCGACGACCTCCAGCTCATACCAGCGCTGCCCTTGTGCGGCGGTCACCACGCCGATGTCGAGATGTTCCGCTTCCAGAATCGGCCCCTGTTCGATGTGCAGTTCGAAGGCGGCGTGGATCGGCGTGCCGCCCACCGGGTGCTCGCCGGCGTAACCAATGCGTTCCAGTGCGTCGCCAAGGCTGACGCCGTGCTCGTCGCGGCGCGTCAGGCCGTATTCCAGGTCGAATACCCCGGCGAACACCCCGGAGGCGATCATCGCCGGCGCAAAGCGTGCGCCTTCTTCGTTAGTCCAGTTGATCACTTCAATCGGGCGTTCGGTGACGATCTGCCGATCGTTAAGGGTACGAATAACCTCCAATCCGGCCAGCACGCCGTAGATGCCGTCGAAACGGCCGCCGCGGGGCTGCGAGTCGCCGTGAGAACCGGTGACGACCGGCGGCAATTCGGGGCGCGCGCCTTCACGGCGCAGGAACATGTTGCCCATCCGATCGACGCGCACGTTACAACCTGCCTCCAGCGCCCAGGCGCGCAGCTGCTCGCGCGCTTGGCGATCTTCTTCACTCAGCGCCAGCCGGGTGACGCCGTTATCGGCGATGGCGCCGAACTGCGCCATCGCGTGCAGGCTTTGCCACAGGCGCTCGCCGTTGACCCGATACGTCATTGTTCTTCTCCCGACGTTTTGGCGGTGTAGCGAAAATCGCAGCAGGGGGCGCCGGACATGATGGTTTGGCTGCGCTGCAGGTCAACCTCTGGGGCATAGCCGACGATGAACTGGCTGTCGCGGGCGCAGGAGAGCAGGTGGCCGATCTCCCCCAGCCCCATCTCGTGATACATCTCGGCGTAGCGGCAGCGGGTGACGTTATAGTCGAAGTGCTGCGCGTCCTGATTGATCACCTCGACGCGCAGCGCATCGTCTTTTTCCCACAGGTACTGCAAGGCGGCGAAGCTGCGCAGATCCGCGCCGTTCGGTTCCTGGGCGGCGAACTGTTTGCCCGCCTCGATGGCGGCATTCTCGATGGCTTCGCCGATCACCGCCTGGGCGCGCGCCTTGCCGATTTCACGCACCAGGATCTGGTAGATCGGTTTGATGATCTCCGCCTCGATCTTTCTGCGGGCCAAAATGCCCAATTCGTTTTTTGCACAGCTCATCGCCTTGCTCCTCTTGATTTATTGTGACTTGGCGCCGCCCAACACGGTTTGCGGCTGCCATTTGCCGTCAACCACCCGGTACAGGGTGAAGCTCGGCTGTTGCAGGTTGCCTTGCGCATCGAAGGCAATGGCGCCGGTGACGCCCTGGTAATGTATGGCGCGCAGTTTCGGCAGATAATCGGCCGGATTGGCCGAATCGGCTTGCTCAATGGCGGCGATCAGCACCCGGGTGGCGTCGTAGGCGAAGGGCGCATGCAGTTCGATGTGGGTGTGATAACGATCGCGGTAGGCTTGTTCAAACGCCTTGCCGCCCGGCATCTGTTCCAGCGGCAGCCCCGGCTCCAGCGCGACGACGCCTTCGCCTTCCCGCTGCGCCAGCGTCAGGAAGGTTTGGCTGACGAAGCCGCCGGCGCCCATCAGCTGCGCGTTCATGCCCAGCTGTTTCAGCTTGCGTGCCAACGGCGCCGCTTGAGAATCCACGCCGCCGAAGAAAATCAGATCGGCGTTTTTACTGCGCACGGTGGTCAGCACGGCGCTGAAATCGACGGTCTTGTCATCCACATACTCGCGGGTGACCGGCTGCACGCCCTGGGCCTGCAGCGATTTGATAAACTCGTCCGCCAGCCCCTGGCCGAAAGCGGTGCGATCGTCGATTACCGCGATACGCTTGGCTTTCAGCGTTTTCACCGCATATTGCCCGGCGTAGTTGCCGCCGTCGTCGTCGTGGCCCATCACGCGGAAGCTGGTGTCAAAGCCTTGCTGCGTGTAGCCGTGACCGGTCGCCACCGGCGCCACCTGAGCGATACCGGCGTCGTGGTAGATGCGCGCCGCCGGGATGCTGGTGCCGGTGTTCCAGTGGCCGACCACGCCGGCGACGCCTTCGTCGACCAAGCGCTGCGCCACGGCCACGGCGGTGCGCGGGTCGGACTGATCGTCCTCGGACAGTAATTTGAAGGTGACCGGTTTGCCGTTCAGCGTCGGTTTCTGTGCGTTAGCGTCGGCGATCGCCAGCCGTGCGCCGTTTTCGAGATCTTTGCCGATGCGCGCGGAAGGGCCGGTCAGCGGCCCGGCCAGGCCGATCAGCACGGTGTCGTCCGCCAGCGCCGGGAGGCTCAGGATCATTGTCATGGCGGCCAGCGCCAACGGCTTGATGCGAATGTTCTGCTGCATGTCATACTCCTGGTGCGGTTAAAGGTAACAACGGTTATTCACCCAAATAGATCTGTTTGATTTTTTCATCGTCCAGCATGTCGGCGGAGCGGCCGCTGTGGCTCAGGCGGCCGCTGTCCAATACGTAGGCGCGATCGGTGGACGCCAGCGCCAGGCGGGCGTTCTGCTCGACCAACAGCAGCGTGACGCCGTCACGGGCTAACTGCTTGATGACCGAGAAAATGGCCTCCACCACAATCGGCGCCAGCCCCATCGACGGTTCGTCCAATATCAGCAGCCGCGGGCGGCTGAGCAGCGCGCGGCCCATCGCCACCATCTGTTGTTCACCGCCGGAAAGCAGCCCGGCCGGTTGATGCAGGCGCTCGCTCAGCCGTGGGAAGGTGGCGCACACGCGTTCGAAATCTTGCCGCACCGCCGATGCGTCACGCCGCGCATAGGCGCCCAGCTGCAGGTTTTCTCGCACCGTCAGGCGGGTGAAAATGCCGCGTCCCTCCGGCCCCATCACCAGCCCCTGTTGCAGCAAGCGGTGCGGCGGCATGCCGCGAATCGAACGGCCGTCGAACAGGATGTCGCCCTCAAACGGCTGCAGGCCGGTCAGCGCCCGCAGGCTGGAGGTTTTGCCCGCGCCATTGGCGCCGATCAGCGTCACCTGTTCGCTGGCGTTCACCGTGAAATCGATGCCTTTGACCGCATGAATGCCGCCATAAGACACTTTGAGTCGTTTAACGCTCAGCAGGGCTTCAGACATGCGCGCCACCTCCCAGATAGGCCTGAATGACCGCCGGTTCGCGCCGCACCTGCGCCGGTTCGCCTTCGGCGATCGCTTTACCGTAATCCAGCACCGTCAGCCGATCGCACAGACCCATCACCAGCTTGACGTCATGTTCAATCAGCAGCAGCGTTTTGCCGCTGTCGCGGATGCGCAGCAGCAGTTCGCGCAGCGCCACTTTTTCTCCGGCGTTCATGCCGGCCGCCGGTTCGTCCAGCGCCAGCAACCGGGGCTCGGTCGCCAGCGCGCGGGCAATCTCCAGCCGCCGCTGATGGCCGTAGGCGAGATCGCCGGCGCGGTAATGAGCGAATTGGCTGATGCCGACGTACTCCAGCAGCGCATGAGATTTATCGCGCACCGCCTGTTCCTCCTCCCTGGCGCGACGGTGCCGGGCGATCGCCGCCCACAGGCCGTTGCGGGTGCGCACGTGGCAGCCGACCATCACGTTTTCCAGCACGCTCATTTCATTGAACAACCGCAGGTTTTGGAAGGTGCGGGCAATGCCGGCCTGCGCCACTTTGTCGATCGCCTGGGGCTTATAGCGCTGGCCCGCCAGGCGGAATTCGCCCGCGTCGGCGCGATACAGGCCGGTGATCAGGTTGAAGCAGGTGGTCTTACCGGCGCCGTTCGGCCCGATCAGGCCGTAGATTTCCCCCTGGCGGATGCTCATGCTGACGTCATCCACCGCCGTCAGGCCGCCGAAACGTTTGCTGACGTGATTTAAAGCGAGCAGTGGCGTCATGCGGCGGTCCTCCCAGCATGGCGAGCCGGCCACAGGCCCGCCGGGCGATACAGCATCACCAGGATCAACGCCAGGCCGTAAAACAGTTGGCGAATGATTTCCGGGTCGATCAGCACCTGACCGAACAGCGCCTGCTGCAGCGGCCCCATGCTGCTGCGCAGCAGCTCCGGCAGGGCGGCCAGCAGCAGCGCGCCCAGGATCACGCCGGGGATGTGCCCCATGCCGCCGAGCACCACCATCGCCAGTACGGCGATCGATTCCTGCAGAGTGAACGATTCCGGCGACACGAAGCCCTGAAACGCGGCAAACAACGCGCCGGCCACACCGCCAAAGGTGGCGCCGATGGCGAAGGCCAGCAGCTTGAAGTTGCGGGTATTGATGCCCATCGCCCGCGCGGCGTCCTCGTCTTCGCGGATCGCTGTCCATGCGCGGCCAATGCGCGAGTTTTGCAGCCGCAGGCTGATAAACAGGATCGCCAGAAGCAGCGCGGCGAACAGGTAGTAATAGAGATACAGCCCGGAGAAACGCACGCCGAACCACTCATGCATGCCGGAAAACTTCAGGCCGAACAGGCTGACCGGGTCGATGCCGGAAATGCCTTTAGGGCCGTTGGTGAGGTTGACCGGGCGATCGAGGTTACGCATCAGAATGCGCACGATCTCGCCGAAACCGAGCGTGACGATCGCCAGATAGTCGCCGCGCAGCCGCAGCGTCGGCGCGCCAAGCAGGATGCCGCACGCCGCCGCCAGCAGCGCCGCCAGCGGGATCAGCCACAGCATCGACAGGTGCAGCCCGTCGGGGAACCACTGCAGCAGCAGCGGGAATTGCTGCGTCAGATGCGGTGATGACAGCAGCGCGGCCAAATAGGCGCCGACGGCGTAAAAGGCGATAAAGCCCATGTCCAGCAACCCGGTCATGCCCACTACGATGTTCAGCCCGAGCGCCAGCATCAGGTACAGCAGGGCGAAGTCGACGACCCGCACCCAGTAGTTGCCACCGGCGGCGCCCGCCACCCAGGGCGCCAGCAGCAGCGCGAGAATGAACAGCGTCAGCCCCAGCCTGGCGCGACGCGGCGTGGCCAGAGGAACGGGGGGAGTCAAAACGGTCATGGTGATGTCCTTATGCGCGCGTGGCGATGCGTTCGCCCAAGAGCCCGGAGGGGCGGAAGACCAGTACGGCGATCAGCACCAGAAACGCGAACACGTCCTGGTAGTTGCTGCCGAACACGCCGCCGGTCAGCTCGCCGAGATAGCCGGTGCCCAGCGATTCGAACAGGCCCAGCAGCAATCCGCCGAGCATCGCGCCGCGCAGGTTGCCGATGCCGCCGAGCACGGCGGCGGTAAACGCCTTGATGCCCGGCAGAAAGCCCATCGAGAAACCGGCGTTGCCGTAGTTGCTGGCCATCATGATGCCGGCCACCGCCGCCAGCGCGCCGCCGAGCGCAAAGGTCAGAACGATGATGCGGTCAGGACTGATGCCCATCAGGCCGGCGACCTGCGGGTTTTCCGCCGTAGCGCGCATGGCGCGGCCGAAACGGCTGTGTTCGACCAGCAGCCAGAGGCCGGCCATGACCGCCACGGCCACCGCCAGCGTGACGATCGCCGTGCCGGTGATCACCGCCGGCGCATGCCCGCCGCTGCCTGCGGTCAGGGCGATGGGGGTCATTGGCAGCAGCTGCGGAAACATCAGGGGATTGCGTGACCAGATCAGCATCGCCAGGGTTTGCAGCAGCAGCGAGACGCCGATGCCGCTGATCAGCGGAGCCAGGCGCGGCGCAGTGCGCAACCGGCGGTAGGCGAGACGCTCGATCGCCATCGAGGTAATGGCGCAGACCGCCATGGCGAACAGGGCCGCCAGCAGCAGCGTGGCGTACGGCGATAACGCGGGAAAGTGGTGTTGCAACACGCCG
Source organism: Serratia sp. PL7 (assembly GCF_945957435.1). NCBI lineage: Bacteria > Pseudomonadati > Pseudomonadota > Gammaproteobacteria > Enterobacterales > Yersiniaceae > Serratia > Serratia sp. PL7. The sequence continues at coordinate 1,110,346 of NZ_CAMFLB010000001.1, forward strand.
ATCGCCGACAACGCGCTCAGCGCACCGACCATCAGCACGTCGCCGTGCGCGAAATTGATGATGCGCAGGATGCCGTACACCATGGTGTAACCGAGCGCGATCAGCGCATAGATGCTGCCGAGCATCAAACCGTTGACGGTTTGCTGTACCAGCGTATCCATAAGGAGAGTCCGGAGATAATGAGTCAGGAGGCTCACAGTAGAGAATTTAAAAAAATTGTAAAATACGGAAAAATACTTTCTTATACAAAAAACGAGTGATTTTAATGCGTTGATTTTTATGTATATTAAACCCATCCCTTCAGTGTCGATTTCCCAAAAACAGTCAATATATGAAAAAAACAGAACAGTACGATGAGCCATTGCCGATGCTGCCGAACGATCCGCCGCTGCGCGCCGTGCGGGCGTTCGAAGCCATCGCGCGCCTGGGTGGCATCAGCGCGGCGGCTAACGAGCTGATGATTTCGCCTTCGGCGGTCAGTCATCAACTCAAAACGCTGGAGGCATTTTTGCAGATGCCGTTGACCGAACGGCAGGGGCGTAACCTGGTGCTGCGCAGCGAGGGGCGAGAGTATTACCGTTCGATTCGCTCGGCGTTTAACGTGCTGCGCCAGGCGACCGAACACGTGCGCGAGCAGTCCGCATCGCGGCAGGTCACCATCAGCCTGATCCCGCTGTTCGGCATGGGCTGGTTCATTCCGCGGCTGCGTGGCTTTTTGCGCGAAAATCCGGATATCGACATCAATGTGGTTTACGCCAACCACCGCAATTACCTGAGCGACGCCGCCGATCTGTCGATCCGCTTCGGGGTTGGGCAGTGGACCGGCTATCGCAGCGAAAAGCTGATGTCTGGCCAAATGGTGCCGGTGTGCAGCCGGGCATTCAGTAAACTGCACGGTTTGCTGGATACGCCGGATCAGCTGGCGACGCTGCCGCTGCTGCACGACGAGGAGCGCAATACCTGGATGCAATGGTTTCAGCAGGCCGGCGTTAAACGCCCGCTGCGCAGCATCGGACCGATGTTTGAAGACGGATTGTTGACACTGGCGGCGGTGCAGGCGGGGCTAGGGTGCGCGTTGATGCGTGAACCGTTAATCGCCCAATACCTTGAGAGCGGTGAGTTGATCAAAATGTTCGATCTGCCGATCGACGACGGCCGCGATTATTACCTGTGCGCTCGACTGGATAGCGAGCTGTCGCAGGAAGGCGAAAATCTGCGGCAATGGCTGCGGCGTGAGGCGGCGGCTCAGAACGTCGGGGAATAATCTACAACCAACGCGTCTTTCAGCACCTGGCGGCTTGCAGTAGAGTGCGGGTTCCTGTGTCGCGATAAGGTATGACGATGCTGTTCGATTTAAACCAGCAGGCGGACGAACTGCCCGAGGCCTGGCGTTCTGCCGTGCTGGGCCGCGTCGGTGCGGCCAATATCAAAGTGCTGCGCATGGACGCGCGCAGCATTGCGGATGAAGTGCATGATTACAGCGAAGGATTGCTGGTGATCAGCGGCCACCTGCGGCTGCAGGTGGCGGGGGAAGTGGTGGTGGTGCGCGCCGGCCAGCTGTATCAGGCCGCGGCCGGCGTGCCGCATCGCGTGTTGCCGGGCAGCGAAGGCACGCTGGTGATTGTCGATCTGCCGGAGGATTAAGCGGCGCCCAGGACCGCCAGCGCCACCTTTACCGCTGCCAATAGCCGCTCTTCAGTGACGCCGTCACGTGCCTGAATCGACAGGCCGTGCAGGAAGACGGCGAAATAGTCACCCAGGCTGTCGGCGTCGGTATCGGCCGGCAATTCGCCGGTTTGCACCGCCTGCCGCAGCCGTTCGATGATCTGCTGCGTACGCTGCAACCGATGCTCTGCCAGCCAGGTTTTGAGCCCATCGTTTTCCGCACTGACACTGGCGGCGGCGGAGACCACCATGCAGCCCTGCGGCAGATCTGGCCGGCTGTAGAGACGCACGGCATCTTCCAGCATACGTTGGATCGCCGGGCGAATGCCGCTTTCCTGCGCGAAGGCGCGATCGGCGAAACCGCCTTCCTCGGTTTCGTAACTGGCGATTGCCTCGCGGAACAGCTGCTCTTTGGAGCCGAACGCCTTGTAGATGCGCGCGGAAGCAATGCCCAATTCCGCCACCAGATCCGACATCGAGGTGCCTTCGTAACCTTGCCGCCAAAATAAGTTTCGCGCCTTCAAGAGCGCCTGTTCGCGGTCGAACTCACGCGGTCTGCCAGCCATTCTCTGCTCCAATTTACCTGCCATTCAGCGACATAGGATCGCTTAAATCGGCGGGAATACCAATGTCTTTATAAATTTCGCTTGCGGTCATCGCGCCTTGCCTCTATTGTTTGTCAATTGACAACTAATAGGAGTTTACGATGAAAACCCTCAAAGGTCCAAGCCTACATCTCGCGCAGTTCAGCGATGAGACAGCGCCGTTCAACAGCCTGCCGGCCATCGCCGAGTGGGCGGCGCAAACCGGTTTTACCGCCTTGCAGATCCCGGCCTGGGATCGGCGTTTATTCGACGTGGCCACCGCCGCGGAAAGCCAAACATACTGCGACGATCTGACCGGCATGTTGGCGGAGCAGGGGTTGGTGGTCAGTGAATTGACCAGCCATATCTTCGGCCAGCTGATGGCGGTACACCCGGCTTACGATGCGCTGTTTGACAGCTTCGCGCCGCCGGCGCTGCAGGGCAATCCGCAGGCGCGCGGCGAGTGGGCGCGGCAGCAAATGCTGCTGGCGGTGAAGGCGTCGGCGCGGCTCGGGCTCAGCGAGCTGGGCACCTTTTCCGGTTCGCTGGTCTGGCCCTATCTGTTCCCGTTCCCACAGCGCCCGGAAGGATTGATCGACACCGCGTTCGACGAACTCGCCAAACGCTGGCTGCCGGTGCTGAACGCCTGCGACGAGCAGGGCATCAACCTGTGTTATGAAATTCACCCGAGTGAGGATCTGCACGACGGCGTGACGTTCGAGAGGTTTCTTGAGCGCGTCGGTAACCACCCGCGTTGTCGGGTGCTGTTCGATCCGAGCCATATGGTGCTGCAGCAGCTTAACTATCTGGAGTTTATCGATATCTATAAGGACGTTATCGGCATGTTCCACGTCAAGGACGCCGAGTTCAATCCGACCGGTCGCCAGGGCATTTACGGCGGCTATCAATCCTGGATCGATCGCGCCGGCCGCTTCCGCTCGCTGGGCGACGGCCAGGTTGATTTCAACGGCATCTTTTCGCGCCTGACGCAGTACGGCTATTCGGGCTGGGCGGCATTGGAGTGGGAATGTTGCCTGAAAAACCCGCAGGACGGCGCGCGCGAAGGCGCAGCCTTCATTCGCGATCGCATTATCTGCGTCACCGACAAAGTGTTCGATGACTTCGCCGGTGCGCCGGTCAGCCCGCAGCAGATCAACGCCTTGCTCGGCATTCGCTGAGCCCAACTTTTCAGGGAGTCACCCATGCAATATCTACAGAACGAGGTCCCGTTGGCGGATCTCGCGGCGGAACACGTCTATCTCCAGGTGAACGGCCGGCGCCTTCACTGCGTGGTGGCCGGTGAAGGGCGGCCGGTGCTGCTGATCCCCGGCTGGCCGCAAACCTGGTACACCTGGCGCCATGTGATGCAAGCGCTGGCGGCGGCCGGTTTTCAGGCGATCGCCGTCGATCCGCCGGGCATCGGCGATTCTGACAAGCCCGCTGGCGGCTACGACACCGGCAGCATCGGCGCGGTGTTGCACACAATGATGGCGCAACTGGGCCATGGACGTTACCAACTGGTTGGCCACGACATCGGCATGTGGATCGGTTACGCCATGGCGAGCGATTTCCCGCAGGCGGTGGAGCGTCTGGTGCTGACGGAGGCCGTGATCCCCGGGCTGGCGCCGCCGCCGCCGATTTTCGTTGCGCCGGAGGAGAACATCTTCCTGTGGCATTTCATGTTCAATCAACTGGCGGATTTGCCGGAGACCCTGACCCAGGGGCGCGAACGGGAGTATCTTGGCTATATCTTCAACCGCTGGTCCTATCGGCGCGATCGGGTGGCGACGGAGGTGTATATCGCCGCCTATTCGGCACCGGGCGGCCTGCGCGCCGGATTCGACTATTACCGGGCGATCCCGGAGACCGTGCGGCAGAACCGGCTGCGCGCCGCTACGCCCTTGACGATGCCGGTGTTGACGGTGGGAGCGGAGCACGCCACCGGCGACGCGCCGCTGACGACGCTACAGGGCAATGCGCACGATCTGCGGGGCGAAACCGTCGCCGGCTGCGGCCATTTCATCACCGAGGAGTGTCATGAGGAATTTATTGCACTGATTACGTCATTCCTGGCGGGAGAGCCGTATGCCGCTTGATGAACGCATCGCCGCCTTTTTGACGGCATCGGCCGACGTGCCACCGCCCGCTTCGCTGGCGGCAATGCGCGCGGCCACGGAAACCGGTTTACGCCAGCTGCAGGGCGAGGCGGAACCGAGCGGCGGCGTCAGGGACCATACGGTGGTCGCCGCCGATGGACACCGGATTGCACTGCGCGCCTATCTACCGGCGGGGGAAAACGGCACGACCGCGCAGCCGGCGATGCTGTTCGCCCACGGCGGCGGCTGGTGCCTCGGCTCACTGGCGTTGTACGATCGGCCCTGTCAGGCGTTGGCTAACGCCACCGGCCGGGTGATCCTGTCGGTTGACTATCGTCTGGCGCCGGAATACCCGTTTCCACAGCCGCTGGAAGATGTCTATCAGGCGCTCTGCTGGGTGGCACAACGGGCGCCGCAGTTGGGGATTGACGCGCAGCGCCTGGCAGTGGGCGGTGATAGCGCAGGGGGCAATCTGGCGGCGGCGGTCGCACTGTTGGCGCGGGATCGCAGCGGCCCGTACATCGAACGTCAGCTGCTGCTGTACCCGGCGCTCAGCCGCGAGATGACGACGACGAGCTATCACGAGTTTGCCGAGGGGCACTTTCTGACGCGCGACGCGATGGGGTTTTGTTGGCAGCAGTATCTGGGCCAGCGGCGTGATCCCGGCGCGGAACCGTTGTATGCCGCCACGCTGCGCGGGTTACCGCCGGCCACCATCCTGAGCTGCGAATACGATCCGCTGCGCGATGAGGCCGAGCAGTATGCGCAGCGGCTACGCGAGGCGGGCGTGCCGGTGCGCTGCGAACGGTTGCCGGGCATGGTGCATGCCTGTATTCACATGCTGGGGCTGACCCCGGCGGCGCGGCAGCTGTTCGAACTGGCCGGTGAGTAAAAAAAAGCCCCGCATTGCGGGGCTTCTGGCTATTCATCCGCCGGGCGATTATCGGCCGGCGACGGTGACAAAGCGCGTTTCCAGGTAGGATTCGATCGCTTCGCTGCCGCCTTCGGTGCCGTGGCCGGAGTCTTTCACGCCACCAAACGGCGTTTCCGGCAGGCCGAAACCGATGTGGTTGATGCTCAGCATGCCGCTCTCCACGTCACGCCCCAGCGCATTGACGGTGGCGATGTTGCGGCTGTAAGCGTAGGCGGCCAGCCCGTACGGCAGGCGGTTGGCTTCGGCGATCGCCTCGTCATAGGTAGCGAACGGGCGCAGCAGGGCGACCGGGCCAAACGGCTCTTCCGACATGGCGCGCGCGCTCAGCGGCACGTCGCGTAGCACCGTCGGCTCGAAGAAGTTGCCTTTGCCCGCCACGCGCTTGCCGCCGGTGCTGGCCTTCGCCCCGTGGGCGACGGCATCCTGCACCAGCGCCTCGATATTGTCGACGCTGCGGCCCAACACCATCGGCCCCATCGTCACGCCGTCTTCCAGCCCGTTGCCGAGCTTGAGCTCACGCACCGCGGCGGTGAATTTCTCCACGAAGGCCTCATAAACGCCTTGTTGGATCAGGAAGCGGGTCGGGGCGATACAGACCTGGCCGGCGTTGCGGAACTTGGACTGCGCCAGCTCTTTGGCCGCCGCGTCGAGATCGGCATCGTCGAAGATCAGCACCGGCGCGTGGCCGCCCAGCTCCATGGTGGCCTTTTTCATATGCTGGCCGGCCAGCGCCGCCAAATGCTTGCCCACGCGAGTGGAGCCGGTGAAGGAGATCTTGCGAATGGTCGGATGGGGGATCAGGTATTCCGAAATGTCCGCCGGGGTGCCATACACCAGCGCGATCACCCCGGCCGGAATACCGGCGTCGGCGAAGGCTTTGATCAGTTCAGCCGGTGAGGCCGGCGTTTCTTCCGGGCCTTTGACGATGATGGAACAGCCCGCCGCCAGCGCGGCGGACAGCTTGCGCACGATCTGGTTGATCGGGAAGTTCCACGGCGTGAAGGCGGCCACCGGGCCGACCGGCAGCTTGAGGGTTTGCTGCTGTACATCGCGGGCGCGGGAAGGAATGATCTGCCCGTAGGTGCGGGTGGCTTCGCCGGCGAACCAGTCGATAACGTCGGCGGCGTTGAGAATTTCGACTTTGGCCTGCGCCACCGGCTTACCCTGTTCCTGCGTCATGACGGCGGCGATGGCGTTGGCGCGTTCGCGTAGCAGCGCCGCGGCTTTGCGCATCAGGTTGGCGCGCTGGTGCGCGGCGGTGTCGCGCCAGACGTTAAATCCGCGCTCGGTGGCGGCCAGCGCCAGATCGAGATCCTCTGCGGCGGCATGCGCCACTTGACCGATGACCTCGTCGGTAGCGGGATTGGTGACCGGCAGGGTTTTTCCGGCCAGTGCGCTGCGCCATTGTCCATCGATATACAGTTGAGTATCCGGATACATTGTTGCCTCTTGTTTGCGGAGTGTCAGGGGCCGATGAGCTTCGCGATGCGGCCCGTCTGAAAGGGACAGGGACCTTAACCCTACGCCGAATGGCGGCGATCGTCCAGGCGAGGGGCACGAAAGGAGCAGGGCGGCTACTCAACCGGCGATGTTTTGGCTATGCTGAGCAGATTGTCAGCACGGATGAGGAGGTCGGGTGCAAGGGGTTCCACAACAGTTTCCGTTCGAGAAGGACTGCGCGCAGTTCCGGCATTTGTCGCATCTGCCCGGCGTCGAACTCTATCAGGCGCATATCGAACGCTATGCCTTCGAGCCGCATACCCACGACGCCTTCGCCATCGGCACCGTGGACACCGGGGCGGAGCGTTTTCGCTATCGCGGGGCGCAGCACCTGGCGGCGCCGGGCGCGCTGGTGCTGATGAACCCGGACGAGCTGCACACCGGCGAAGCCGAAACGCCGGGCGGCTGGTGTTATCGCATGCTCTACCTGGCGCCCGAGGCGCTGGAGCAGCTGTCCGGCGATCGGTGCCAGTGGTTTACCGATGCGGTGCGCCACGATCCGCGGGCGGCGCAGCGCCTGTCCGCCATTCTCGCCACGCTGTGGCAAACCGACGATCCGCTCACGCTCGACGGCCTGCTGTTGGAGGCGGTCGAGGTGTTGCACCCGCACATCCGTACCGGGCGGCGAGAGAAAGCCGAGGCGGCGCACCGTTTCGAGGTGGTGAAAAGCTACCTGCACGATAACTTCGCCGAGGCCATAACGCTCAACCAACTGGCCGAGCTGGTGTCGCTCAGCCCGTACCATTTCCTGCGCAAGTTCAAGGCCGAATATCACGTTTCGCCGCAGCAGATGCTGATGGCGATCCGGCTGTCACAGGCCAAACGCATGCTGGAGCGCGGCATGCCCGCTGCACAGGTGGCGGCGGCGGCGGGGCTGACCGATCAGGCTCACCTGACGCGTGCCTTCGCCAACCGTTACGGCGTCACGCCAGTGCGTTTCCAGAAACAGGTGAAATTGGGCTAAAACAGCAACCTGCTACAATAATTCCTCCCCGCGTTTTCGTTACTCTGCCGCTGTCTTGTCGGGCGGGTTGGCCGCGCCGGCCGTTTGTCGGAGTCGTTATGTTGATTGGCGTTGTGTTTGCCCTGGCCGCCGGGCTGATGTGGGGACTGATTTTCGTCGGTCCGCTGCTGGTGCCGGATTATCCCGCCGCGCTGCAGTCCACCGGGCGCTATCTGGCCTTCGGGCTGATCACCCTGCCGCTGGCGTGGTTCGATCGCCGCCGCCTGCGCAAGCTGCGGCGCCAGGATTGGCTGGAAGCGCTCAAACTGACGGCCATCGGCAATCTGCTGTACTACCTGTGCCTGGCCAGCGCCATTCAGCGTACCGGCGCACCGGTATCGACCATGATCATCGGCACCTTGCCGGTGGTGATCGCCATCTGCGCCAATCTGTTTTACGGCAGGCACGACGGGCGGCTGGCCTGGAGCAAGCTGGCGCCGGCGCTGCTGCTGATCGTCTGCGGGTTAGCGTGCGTAAACATCGCCGAACTGCGCGGCAATGCGGTGCCGATCGACGGCTGGCGCTATCTCAGCGGCCTTGGGCTGGCGGTGTTGGCGGTGGCGTGCTGGACCTGGTTCCCGCTGCGCAATTCGCGTTGGCTGCGGGAGAACCCGACGCAGCGGCCGGCCACCTGGGCCACGGCGCAGGGGCTGGTGACGCTGCCGCTGGCGCTGCTGGGCTATCTGGCGGTCTGCGGCCAATTGGCGCTGAGCGAACCGGCGTTTGCCTTGCCGTTCGGCCCGCGCCCTGAGGTGTTTATCCCGCTGATGCTAGTTATTGGCGTGTTCTGCTCCTGGCTGGGGGCGCTGTGCTGGAACGAAGCCAGCCAGCGGCTGCCGACGGTGTTGGTGGGGCCGCTCATCGTGTTCGAAATTCTGGCGGGGCTGGCGTATACCTTTCTGTTGCGCCAGGCCTGGCCGCCGCTGCTGACGCTGGCGGGCATCGTCTGCCTGATCGCCGGCGTGGTGTACGCCATGCGCATCAAACCGCAGCCGGTGGTGGTGGCGCTGGAAGACAAGCCGAGGTGACGCCCGCCGCGAAGGCGGGCGTGAGGGTTAACGCTTGCTGTGGTGAATGATCTCTTCGGCCACGTTGCGCGGCGCTTCGGCGTAGTGGCTGAATTCCATGGTGTAGGTGGCGCGGCCCTGCGACATCGAACGCAGGGTGGTCGAGTAGCCGAACATCTCGGACAGCGGCACCTTGGCGCGAATTTCCTTGCCGCCGCCGCCCGGGATCTCTTCCATACCCTGTACCAGACCGCGGCGTGAGGAGAGGTCGCCCATCACGTTGCCGGCATAATCTTCCGGCGTTTCCACTTCTACCGACATGATCGGCTCAAGGATCACCGGGTCCGCCAGGCGGCAGGCCTCCTTGAAGCCGAAGATCGCCGCCATGCGGAACGCCTGTTCCGACGAGTCGACATCATGGTAAGAACCGAAGGTCAGGTGTACCTTGACGTCCACCACCTGATAACCGGCCAGCACGCCGTTATTCAGCGCCTCAAGCACGCCTTTTTTCACCGCCGGGATAAACTCGCCCGGAATGACGCCGCCCTTGATCTCATCGAAGAATTCGAAGCCTTTGCCGGGGTCGTTGGGTTCGACGGTCAGCACCACGTGGCCGTATTGCCCTTTACCGCCGGACTGGCGCACGAACTTGCCTTCCACGTCGGTTACCCGTTTGCGGATGGTTTCGCGGTACGACACCTGCGGCTTGCCGGTGGTAGTCTCCACCCCGAACTCGCGGCGCATGCGATCGACGATGATCTCGAGGTGCAGCTCGCCCATGCCGTAGATAATGGTTTGGCCGGATTCTTCATCGGTGCGCACGCGGAACGACGGATCTTCCGAAGAGAGACGCTGCAGCGCGATGCCCATTTTCTCCTGGTCGCCCTTGGTCTTTGGCTCGATCGCCTGGGCGATCACCGGCTCGGGGAAGGTCATGCGTTCCAGCGTGATGATGGCGCCAGGGTCGCACAGCGTATCGCCGGTGGTGACGTCCTTCAGGCCAACGCAGGCGGCGATATCACCGGCGTGCAGTTCGTCGATGTCCTTACGATCGTTGGCGTGCATCTGCACGATGCGGCCGATGCGTTCCTTTTTACCCTTGATCGGGTTGTAAACGCTGCTGCCTTTGGCCAGCACCCCGGAGTAGACGCGCACGAAAGTCAGCTGGCCGACGAACGGGTCGGTCATCAGCTTGAACGCCAGCGCCGAGAATTTTTCATTATCGTCGGCTTTGCGGGTGATGATTTCATCGTGTTCACCGTGGCCCTCCATCGGCGGCACGTCGAGCGGCGAGGGCATCAGTTCAATTACCGCATCCAGCATGCGCTGCACCCCTTTGTTGCGGAACGCAGAGCCGCACAGCATCGGCTGGATTTCGCCGGCGACGGTGCGCACCCGCAGCCCGTGAACGATCTCCTCTTCGCTCAGCGGCACCTGGTTGAGGTATTTCTCCATCAGTTCTTCCGACGCTTCGGCGGCGGCCTCAATCATGTTTTCACGCCACTCCTGTGCCGAGTCGCGCAGCTCTGCCGGGATCTCTTCGAAGCTGAAGTTCATGCCCTGCGAGGCCTCGTCCCACAGAATGGCTTTCATCCGCACCAGATCCACCACGCCGCTGAAGTGATCTTCGGCGCCGATAGGGATAACGATAGGCACCGGGTTGGCTTTCAGGCGCTCGATCATCATTTTGCGCACGCGGAAAAAATCCGCGCCGATGCGGTCCATCTTGTTGACGAACGCCAGCCGCGGCACTTTGTACTTGTTGGCCTGGCGCCAGACGGTTTCCGACTGCGGCTGCACGCCGCCCACCGAGTCATAGACCATCACGGCGCCGTCCAGCACGCGCATCGAACGCTCCACTTCAATGGTGAAATCGACGTGCCCGGGGGTGTCGATGATATTGATGCGATGCTGCGGATAATTATGCTGCATGCCGTTCCAGAAGCAGGTGGTGGCCGCCGAGGTGATGGTGATGCCGCGCTCCTGTTCCTGCGCCATCCAGTCCATGGTCGCCGCGCCGTCATGCACTTCACCCAGCTTGTGGCTGACCCCGGTGTAAAACAGAATCCGCTCGGTGGTGGTGGTCTTGCCGGCATCGATATGCGCGGAGATGCCGATATTGCGGTAACGTTCGATAGGGGTGGTGCGAGCCATAATTAACCTTTCTTAGCCGCATGAAGGAGAGCGGCTTAAACAGCATGGATAATGATGATAATCCTCATAGGGTTATCCGCCGGATTGCAGAGCCTCGCTCTGGTCACAAACTAATCGTAGTTGAAGGCGTTAGTTTTTTTAAGCGATGGCTGTGATAGATGAAAGTTTGCGCGCATAACGGCGCCGGTGCAGAAAAGGGCGAAAAAAAAGGCCCGTAACGGGCCTATTGTCGTAGGGCGCATTCGCCGCTTATTTGCGTCCCAGCAGGAAGCCGAAAACGATGCCGACCGCTGCTGCAACGGCTACGCCGGCCAGCGGGTTGGCTTCCACCTGCGTTCTTACGCTGTCCGCTGCGTCACGGGCGGCATAGCTGGCCTGGGAGGCGTATTTGCGCGCCGCGCCGCGCACCTGATGCTCCGGCGAATCAACGGCTTTGCCGAACGCTTCTTGTACCGCGCCTGCGGCTTCATTGGCTTTGTCTTCCGCTTTACCAAACATGCTGCTCTCCTGTTCCTTGTGGGTTAACGAACACTAAGCCTAGCAGGTGAATGGCATTTTTTGCAGCATTCTGTGCGTTATAAGATCAATCTGAGCAAAGAAAAGTCTTTCCATACGCACGGCGTCGGCTTCACCCGCGCGTTTTTTTATGTTCTATTGGCTAGCGGTTTAACCGAGTATCTTTACCCTTTGACCGATTCGTTGAGTTGAAAGGACTCCCCATGTCAGTACTGCGTATTCTGGCGCTGTTCGCCGCGACCGCCGCCGCGTTGCCCGCCCTGGCCAAGCCGGCGGCTCACGGCATGGCGGTCGAGAACGGCATTCGTTGGCAATCTTGTCTCAACAGCGGTTTTCAGCGCTGGTTCGATGAGGCGCCACCGCCGGGGCTGCGCTGCGGTTACCTCGAGGTGCCGTTAGCCTACGCCACGCCGCCCGCCCATGCGGCGCAGGCGGGCGAACAGACCGTGCGTCTGGCACTGACCCTGCAGCCCGCCACCGGGCCGAAAAAGGGCAGCGTAGTGATGATCAGCGGGGGCCCAGGCCTGCCGGGCATCAACCCCTATCTGGGCAACGACGCCCACGTCGCCAAGCTGCGAAAATCCTACGATATCATCGGTTACGATCCGCGCGGCGTCGGTCAGTCGACGCCGAAAATTTCTTGTCAACTGGCCGAAGGCGACGAAACCCCGACGCCGGACGATAACGACGTGGCCGGCGCGGAGAATCAGACGCGCACCCTGATTGCCGCCTGCATCAAACAAACCGGCGCGGACGTGTTGCAACACATCGGCACCGACGAGGCGGTCAACGATCTGAACGCAATCCGCCACGCGCTGGGCGAACCGGGGCTGACGGCGGTGGCATACTCTTACGGCACCAAGGTGGCGGCGCTGTATGCCGAACGTTTTCCGAAGAAGACGCGCGCGCTGGTGCTGGACGGGGTGGTGGATCTGGCGGAGGACGATTTCACCCAGCGCATGAACCAGGAGCGGGGCTTCCAGCAAAGCTTCCTGCGCTTCGCCGCCTACTGCGGCAAAACCGACAGCTGCCAGCTGGGCGGCGGCGCTAATCAGGCGCTGCAGCGCTATCATGCCTTACTGCGCAAGCTGCACGATCAACCGTTCGTTACCGCCGCGGGCTATGAAATCTCCGCCGACGATGTGCTGACGGTCACGCGTTCGCTGCTGCTGTGGCCGGAGCGCTGGCATGAGCTGGCGACCGTGCTGCGTCAACTCGATGCCGGCATCGCCGGGCAGCAGGTTTCCGATCTGATTGACGAAAGCTATTCGCCGGATGCCGATGACGCCCTGAACGTCATCACCTGCGCCGACGTCGCCAACCCGACAGCCGATCCGCAGCAGTTGCGCAGGCAGCGGCAGGAGATCAATACCGCCGCTTTGTACGCTCACTACCTGCCGCTACACGAGTATCCGCTGGAAATGTGCGATCTGTGGCCGTACCGCGGCAAAGATCGGCCGCACACCCCGGTGGCGTCCGCCGCGCTGCCGCCGCTGCTGTTCGTCGCCCAGCGCTACGATCCGACCACGCCGTACCGCAACGCCCAGGTGATGGCCGCCGCCTTTAAAAGCCCGCTGATCACCCGCGAACGCGACGGACATACGCTGGCGCTGAACGGCATCGACAGCTGCGTTGACGAAAGCGTGGTGGAGTATCTGCTGGCGCCGAAAAAGCCGCGCCGCGACAAGGTTTGCCGCTGAGGAGGCCGGAGCAGCCCGGCCACAAGAGAGTCAGCCGGCGAAAATATGCGCCTGGCCCATCACGTTGAGATTGACTTGTGCACCGGGCCGCAGGCCTTCGCGGCTGACGGTTTTGATCTCGAGCTGTGCGCCGGTGGCCGCCATTTGCAGATTGAGGGTGGAGACGAAGCCGGCGAAATCGATGCCGGTGATCACCGCCTGGCCGCGCTGCGCCGGATCAGACAAACCGATTTGAATCTGCTCCGGGCGCAGCATGATGCGCGCTGAGCCGCTGCGTTGGCGATCGTCGACGGCGATGCGCCCCAATGCGCAGTCTGCCCAGCCCTGCGCCAGTTCGGCGGTCAGCACCAGCGTTTCGCCAAGGAAACTGGCGGTCGGTTCATCGACCGGGCGCAGATAGAGATCTTGCGGCGCGCCCACCTGCGCCAGCCGGCCGTTGCGCATCACCGCCACCTGATCGGCGAACGACAGCGCCTCGCTCTGATCGTGCGTAACCAGAATCGACGCCACTTTGGCCTCCGTCAGCAGTTCGGCCACCGCTTTGCGGGTGGCGGCGCGCAGGCCGGTATCCAACGCCGAGAACGGCTCATCCAGCAACATCAGCCGAGGTTGTTGCGACAAAGCGCGCGCCAGCGCGACCCGCTGCTGCTGTCCGCCGGACAACTCGTGCGGCCACAGCGCGGCCAGGCGGCGATCCAGCGCTACCATTTCCATCAGCGCCTCAATACGGTGCTGTTTCTCGCGTTTGCTGCCTTTAAGGCCAAAACCGATGTTGCCGGCAACGGTAAAGTGCGGGAACAGTGCGCCATCCTGCGGGACGAAGCCGATGCCGCGCAGATGCGCCGGCACCCAGCCGCCGCCGTTGCCCATGGCTTGCCCTTGCAGCAGGATCTGGCCGCCGTCGGGGATTTCAAAGCCGGCGATGATGCGCAGCAGGGTGGTTTTGCCGGAGCCGGAAGGGCCGACGATCGCCGTGCGGCTGCCGGCGGCAACCTGCAGGTCGATGTGTTCCAGCACCCTGATGGCATTGTAAGATTTTCCGATACCGTGCAGTTCGAGCGTGCTCATAGTCCCGCCGTACGTTTAGATTGAGAGTAAAGAAGCCAGGTGAGCGGCAGCGACAGCGCCACCATAATCAGCGCATAAGGCGCGGCGGCGACATAGTCTATCTCGCTGGTCAGCGCCCAAAATCCAGTGGCCAGCGTGCGGGTGCCGTTCGGCGCCAGCAGCAGCGTGGCGGTCAGTTCATTGGCGATCGCCAGAAACACCAGCGCGGCGCCCGCAGCGGCGCCCGGCGCCGCCAGCCGCAGCGTGGTGCTCCACAGCGCCTGCGCCGGCGATTTGCCGAGGCTGCGCGCCACGTTTTCCAATTCCACCGGCGCCTGTGCGATACCGGCGCGCAGATTGATCAGCGCCCGCGGCATAAACATCAGTAGATATGCCAGCAGCAGGGTGATTTCGGTCTGGTAAATCGGCCGGAAGCTGTGAATGGTGATGGTCACCAGCGCCAGCGCCACCACGATACCAGGCAGCGAGCTGGTCACGTAGTTGCAGCCTTCCAGCACCCGATACAGCCGGGCCGGATAGCGTACCGACAGCCAGGCCATCGGAATGGCGCACAGCGTAATCAACAATGCGCCAGCGGCGGACAGCGACAGCGTTTGCCACAGCGCGGGCCACAGCTCGGCGTTACGCCACACCTCGAATCCACCCAGCCAAAGCCAGCGGGCCAGGGTGATGAAAGGCACGCCCAGCGCCAACGCGGTCAGCGCGATCGGCAGCAGCAGCGCCAGTGCGGCGAACGGCGCTGACAGGCGACGCGGCGTTTGGCTGCGGGCGCTGCCGGAACCGACGCGGGCATAGCGCGCGCGGCCGCGGCTTATCGCCTCAAGCAACAGTAACCCCAGGCAGCACAGCACCAACACGCCGGCCAGCATGTTGGCCGCCGGGCCGTTGAAGGTCGACTGGAACTGATCGAAAATCGCGGTGGTAAAGGTATCGAAACGGATCATGGCGTACAGGCCATACTCCGCCAGCAGGTGCAGCGCGATCAGCAACGAACCGCCCCAGACCGCCAGCTTCAGCTGCGGCAGCACCACGCGGAAAAACACCGCCGGCGGCCGGGAACCAAGCGAGGTAGCGACGTCTTCGATACCGGGATCCAGGCGGCGCAGCACGGCGGCGGCCGGCAGGTAGATAAACGGGAAATAAGCGAGCACCGAGATGAAAACGCCGGCGCCCAGGCCGTGCATCGACGGCACCAGGCTGATCCAGGCATAGCTTTGCACGAAGGCCGGCACCGCCAGCGGCGCGGTCGCCAATACCGCCCAGAGACGGCGGCCCGGCAGCGTGGTGCGTTCGGTCAACCAGGCCAGGGCCACGCCCAGCACGGCGCAGATCGGCAGCGTCAACACCACCAACAGCAGGGTGTTCAACAGCAGTTCCGCCACGCGTGGGCGGAAAACCAGTGCTTTGACCGTTTGCCAGCCGGTTTCAAACGCCACGCCGATAACGAATCCCAGCGGCAACAGCGCCAGCAGCGACAGCAGCACGGCGCTGGCCACCACGATCGCCCCTGGCCGCGGGTGACGGGGGACAACAGAATAACGCCGCGCGGTCTGCGCGGCGTGGGTACTCAGGTTTGACATAACGATCAAAAACTCTCGGTTTGCCGGCGGGCCTTACAGCAGGCCGGCCTCGGTCATCAGTTCGACCACTTTTTTACTGTTCAGCTGCGCGGCGTCTACTTTCGGTGCGTCCAGATCTTTCAGCGGCACCAGTTTCGGGTTGGAGGCCGCACCGACGCCGACGGCGTATTCGAAGGCATTGTTGGTGCGCAGGATCTCCTGGCCCTGTTTGCCGGTGATCCACTTGATGAAGGCCTGCGCCTGCTGCTGATGCTTGCTGGAAGCCAGCACGCCGCCGCCGGAGATGCTGACGAATGCGCCCGGATCCTGATGTTTGAAGTAATACAGCTTGATGTTGTTGCTGTTCTCGCCGGTTTTAGCGCCGTCGACGAACGGGTAGTAATGATAGATCACGCCGCTGTCGATCTGGCCGGCATTGACCGCTTTCATCACCGTGCTGTTGCCCTTATAGGCGGTGAAATTGGTTTTCATCGCTTTCAGCCACTCCAGCGTGGCTTTCTCGCCTTTCAGCGCCAGCAGCGCGCTGACGATCGCCTGGAAATCGGCGCCCGATGGTGAAGCGGCCCAGCGGCCTTTCCATTCCGGCTTGGCCAGATCCAGCAGCGACTTCGGCAACTGCGCGTCGGTCAGTTTGGCCGGGTTGTAGACGAACACGGTAGAGCGGGCGGCGATGCCGGTCCAGCGGCCGTGGCTGGGGCGATATTGCGGCTCTACCTGGGCCAACGTCGTGGCGTCCAGCGGGGCGAACAGCTTGGCATTATCCACCAACACCATCGCCGGGGAGTTTTCCGTCAGGAACACGTCGGCAGGCGAGGCGCTGCCTTCCTGCACCAGCTGATTGCCCAGCTCGCTGTCGCCGCCGTTGCGCAGCGTGACTTTGATGCCGGTGTCTTTGGTAAACCCGTCGACCCAGGATTTCACCAGATTTTCATGCTGGGCGTTGTAAATAACGATGCCCTGGTCGGCGGAGGCCGCCTGAGCGCCAAAGGCCAGCATCATCGAGGAGGCGAGCAGGGCGACGGGGCCGAGAGATGAAATACGCAGCTTCATGCAGTTATCCTTTTTAGCGTTCGAATGAAGAAAACGAATATCGCCTGGCAAGCGCAAGCAGGCCGATTTTAGCCAAGAACATCAATAATGATAGTGAAAACGATTCGTATTAAATTATTTTTGACGATCGCTCACAAAATGAATTGCCCTAAGGATACGTTAAGCTTCGGCTGGAATAATCTATATTGATTGCCTGAATTTATGTCACCGCCGATTCACGGCGTTCCCGGCGGCAATGCCGGTCTCCGCGTTTATCCTCGTGTTCTTTATCGTTCCGTCACCAGTACTCCTTTGATAATGAAAGAAATTCAACACCGCTTTTGGTTATGACTCATAGCGATTAATGATTTAATTTATTCCACTGCCTCATTGCATATTGAACGCGATAAAACACTCATCAGGGATATCGACGTGAAATATTCATTCAATAGCAAGAAATTGGCTGGTTTAATCATCCTGGCTTTTAACGCGACGGTCGCACAGGCGGCCGAGGTGCCGGCGGGCGCTAAACTGGCGGCGGCGCAAGAACTGGTGCGCGCCAACGGGTATGAACCGGCGACGCTGGATCCAAACCTGGCCGAGAGCAATGTGGAGTTCTACATCTTCAACGATCTGTTCGAAGGCTTGCTGCGCGTCGGAAAAGACGGCGAAGTGATCCCGGCGCTGGCACAGAAGTGGGAGCACCAGGGCAACGTCTGGACTTTCCATCTGCGGCCGCAGGCCACGTGGTCGAACGGCGATCCGGTCACCGCCGACGATTTCGTCTACAGTTGGCAGCGCCTCACCGATCCGAAAACCGCGTCGCCGTACGGCAGCTATCTGGCTTCGGCCTACGTGCTGAACGCGGCGGCGATCAACGCCGGCAGCAAGCCGCCGAGCGAGCTGGGCGTCAAGGCGCTAGATGCGCACACCCTGCAGGTGACGCTGTCGGAGCCCAACTCCTATCTGCTCAAACAACTGGTGCATTTTCCGGTCTTGCCGGTTAACCGCAAGGTGGTGGAGCAGTACGGCAAAAACTGGACTCAACCGGCGCATTTTGTCGGCAACGGCGCGTTCCGCCTCAGCCAGTGGGTGGTGAACGAAAAGGTGGTGGTGGAACGCAATCCGCAGTATTGGGATAACGCCAACACCGTGCTCAACAAGGTGACGTTCTTGCCGATACAGGGATTCCCGGAAGTGGCGCGTTTTCGCGCCGGCGAGGTGGAATTGGGGTATACCACGCCGCCGGAGCTGTATCAGCAGCTGAAAAAAACGCTCGGTGAGCAACAGCTGGTGACCTATCCGCTGCTCTCCACCAGCTATTTCGCCTTCAACAACCGCCAGGCGCCGTTCAACGACGTGCGGGTGCGTCAGGCGCTGAATCTGGCGCTGGATAAAGAGATCATCGCCGGCAAGGTGCTGGGATATGGCCAGCAGCCGGCCTGGACCTTTACCCCAACGGGGGCGGGCGGCTATCGCCTGCAGCCCGGTGCCGCGGCCGGCTGGACGCCGGAACAACGGCACGCCCAGGCGAAGCAACTGCTGGCGCAGGCCGGTTTCAACGCCGAGCATCCGCTGCGCTTTACCGTGCTGTACAGTAACGACGCCACCATCAAGAAGATCGTCATCGCCGCCGCCGCCATGTGGAAAAAGAACCTCGGGGTAGAGGCCACCTTGCAAAGCCAGGAGCGTAAAGTGACGCTGGATAATATCAACCGCGGGCAGTACGGCGTGGCCTTTACTCGATGGCTGGCGGATTACAACGATCCGTCTACTTTCCTGAACGTGTTCCGTTCCGACAGCAGCGAAAACAGCCCCAAATACCGCAATCCGGAGTACGATCGCATTCTGCATCAGGCGACGGCGGCGCCGACACCGCAGCAGGTGCAGCAGTATTTCCAGCAGGCCGAGGCGGTGCTGGCCGTCGATACGCCGGTCGCGCCGGTGTACTACGAAGCCAACGCCACGCTGGTCAAACCTTACGTGAAGGGGATCGACTTTACCCGTCAGGGCGCACTATACGATAAAAACGTCTACATTCTCGCGCACTGAGAAATAAAAAAACGGCTGATTTATATCAGCCGTTTTTATAGATTCACATTTAATAAAATTATCCTAAATACTCCATAAACGACGGGCAATCTTTTCTTCCCGCCGGATAAAACAACGCCTATACTGCGCCGGTAGTTTATATGCAGTATCTCGTTTGGCGAGGCTCCTATACAAACACAGGTTACTGATCTGACGACATCGAGAGATGCCCAAGGTTAAGACAGGCTTTATCGGATTAAGGTTCAGCCCAAAGTAACTTCCGAGCAACAATTCGGATACGTTGTATAGTGCTAAAACCTGGACGCGGAGATAGGCAGTCTGCACTCCCTCTGTGGTTACGCCCCTATGCGATTCGCTGTTGAAGTTCACAACAGAAATAGGGACTGACAAAATGATCAAGTCACATCAATACTCTTCTTCTCCGGCGCTGCGCGCGACTGAAACTCTCGATGAAACTTCAGTTGCCGGTTATATGAACGCCGATTTTATTACCGTTCCCGCGACGATGACGGTCACGCATGCCCGGGAATATTTACTTTCGCAGCTAAAAACGGACGAAATTCCCACCCGGGTCTTTATTACCGCGGACGACTATCATTTGCGCGGCACGCTGTCGGTGAAAAAACTGCTGCAGTGC
The DNA here is from genome assembly GCF_945957435.1 of Serratia sp. PL7. NCBI lineage: Bacteria > Pseudomonadati > Pseudomonadota > Gammaproteobacteria > Enterobacterales > Yersiniaceae > Serratia > Serratia sp. PL7. The sequence goes on from NZ_CAMFLB010000001.1 coordinate 1,129,871, forward strand.
GACGATGAGGATAAAGCGGTCGGCGTAATGATGGATTACAGCTATTTCCAGGTTTCACCCGACGACGATCGCAACGACGTGGCGCATCTGCTCGGCAAAGGCGGTTTGGACGTGGTGCCGGTCGTGGCGAACAACACGCTGGTCGGCGTGCTGGGCGAGCGCGAGATCGCTCGGCTGGTCGAAGATGAAAACACCGAAGACGCGCAGCGTCAGGGCGCGAGCCTGCCGCTGGACAAGCCTTATCTGGAGACCAGCCCGTGGGCGCTGTGGCGCAAACGCTCGGTGTGGCTGCTGATGTTGTTCGTGGCCGAAGCTTACACCGGCAACGTGCTGAAAGCGTTTGAAGATCAGCTCGAAGCGGCGATTGCGCTGGCGTTCTTCATCCCGTTGCTGATCGGCACCGGCGGCAACAGCGGCACCCAGATCACCTCGACGCTGGTGCGTGCTATGGCGCTGGGCGAGGTCAGCCTGCGCAATCTGGGCGCGGTGATCCGCAAAGAGGTCACGACCTCGCTGCTGATCGCCGTCACCATCGGTCTGGCGGCCTGGGTGCGCGCCTGGATCATGGGCGTCGGCATGGAGGTGACGCTGGTGGTCAGCCTGTCGCTGGTGGCGATCACCGTATGGAGCGCCATTGTTTCGTCGATCATCCCGATGCTGCTGAAACGGCTCGGTATCGATCCAGCGGTGGTGTCGGCGCCGTTTATCGCCACCTTTATCGACGGCACCGGCCTGATTATTTATTTCAAAATCGCCCAGCACGTCCTGGGAATTTAAACGGGTCCCGCGCTTGAAAGCGCGGGAATGTTGCCAAAAAGAGGAGGACGTTAAAAAACCATGGATACCGACCAACCCCGATATTTAACGCAAGGGGCTTTTATCGATAACATTTAACCTGAGGACAAAATAATGGGAAACATGACTATTTTTATGGGATTCCTGGCAATGATCAGCTCGCTGGGCCTGTTGGCGGCCTATATGAGCACCAAATGGGATGATTGATGAACGCTAAAGATCCGCCTAGATGCATCCTCCCCGTAACCGCTATTTATTATGGGGAGGATTTAGTGGCGCGCTGAACGCGCGGCCTGATACGGGAGTTGATAATAATGACGATTCTTATTTTGGGATTGCTCTACGCCATTTTAATGATCTCGGTGGGCGTTAATGAGATTTATTTTTATTCCACCGGAAAATCCAATTTTCTTACTAGCCTCATGCTGACATTCTCTGGCAGTATGCTGCTGATCGCCTTTGTCTGGCAATTATCCGCTAAAGTAAAAAAATAAATCACCGTCTGAATGTGAGCAGCATCATGCAGAATGAAAAACAGGCCGTGGCCAGAAACTCGATGATTGCCAGCGGGGTGCTGGCCACGGGCAAATTCGTCGCCGGCATTTTTACCGGCAGTATTGGCCTGATATCCGAAGGGATCCACTCTTTCACCGATTTTATCGCCACCAGCATCACCTGGCTGGCGGTGCGCATCAGCGATAAACCCGCCGATGACGATCACCACTTCGGCCACGGCAAAGTGGAAAACCTGGCGGCGCTGTTCGAAGTGCTGTTGTTGCTGGGCGCCGCCGGTTGGATTGTCTATGAGGCGGGCAGCAGCCTGCTCGGGCAACCGCATGAGATCGTCGCGGCGCCGGTGGTGATCGCGGTGTTGCTGATCTCCATCTGCGTCGATTTCTTCCGCGTGCGGGCGCTCAACCGCGTCGCCAAAGCCACCGACAGCGCGGCGCTGGAGGCGGATGCGCTGCATTTCTTCTCCGACATGCTTTCATCCGGCGTGGTGCTGCTGGGCATGGTGTTTGTGCTGCTAGGCTTTGGCCGTGCGGACGCCATCGCCGCGCTGATCGTCGCCGGTTTTATCTTTGTCGCCGCAATCAAGCTCGGTAAACGCTCCTTCGACTCGTTGATGGATACTGCGCCCGCCGGAGCCACCGAAGCGATTCGCGCCACGCTGGACAGCTTTCCGGCGGTGCTGGCCTGCGACAGCGTGCGCATTCGCAACGCCGGCGCCGTAATGTTTGTCGAGATCACGGTGGCGGTGTGCCGCACCTTGCCGCTGGAGCGCATCGATACGTTGAAGCGAGAAATCATCGAACGGCTGCGGGAGCAGTACGCCAGGGCGGAATTCACCGTCATCGCGGTGCCGCAGACCCGCAGCGACGAAGACATGGCGACGCGCATTCGGGCGATTGCCGCCAACCACGGCGCGCAGGTGCAGAATGTGACCTTGCAGCAGTTGCCGACGCGTATGGCGATCGGCATGGATTTGGCGGTGCCGGCCCACGTCAGCGTGGCGCAGGCGCATGACATCGCCACGGAAATAGAAGGGATCCTGCGCCAGGCGATCGGCGAAGACACTGAAATAGAGACGCACCTGGAGCCGCAGACGCCGCACTGGCTGACCAGCGAGGATGTCGATGCGGTGGAGCTGGCCGCTATTCGCCGTATCCTGCAATCGGCGCTGGAGCAGGGGGAGAATGTGCAAGACGTACACAACATCCGTGCGCGCAAGACCGACGGCGGCATCATCGTCAACTTCCACTGCCGCGTGTCGCCGGCGGTAACCATCGCCGCCGCGCACGATGCGGTCGATCGGGTCGAGCGGCGGCTGCGCGCGCTTTATCCGGCCATCACGCGCGCGATAGGGCACGTCGAGCCGATCAAGCCCGGCATTTGAATCAGCTCGGCCAACTGCGGATAGAGCACCGCGTTGGCCAGCAGCAGCGGGTTGCCGCGCCGCAGCCCGTTGTTGTGCATAAAGTCATTCGCCACGCCGCCGGCTTCGCGCGTCAGCACCAGTCCAGGCAGACTGTCCCAGGCATTCATGTGCGGTTCGTAATAGCCCAGCAGCCGTCCGGCGGCCACCTGGGCGGTCATCAACGCGCCGGAGCCGCTGCGCACAAACATTCCTCCCGCCTGCAGCAGGCGACAGAGAAAGCCGCTGAATTCCGCCGCCGAGGCGCGTGGTGATATCCCGACGCCCATCACGCCATCCGCAACGCTGCGCCCGGCATGCACGCCTATCGGTTCCCCGTTGAGGAAGGCGCCGCCGCCGCGGCAGGCGCGGAACATCTCGCGGTGGTTGGGATCGTAGACCACACCGATCGTCGGCTCGCCGTCGATCACCACGCCTATCGCGATACACCAGGTATGCAATCCGTTCAGGAAGCAGGCGGTGCCATCGATAGGATCGACGACCCAAACGCAGGCGGCGTGCTCGCCGCTGCTGCCGCTCTCTTCGCCGAGAAAGCCATCCTGGGGAAACCGGCGATTGATCATGCGGCGGATCAGCGCTTCGACGCGGCGGTCGGCTTCGCTGACCACGTCCTGCAGCCCCTGTTTAAAGTCGACCGCCAGGCTTTGCCGCCGTTGATAAAAACTGAAAGCGAGATCGGCGGCGGCGCGGGCGATCTCACGCGCGAAGCGGTAGCGCGCCTCGATGTCCCGTGGGGAAAGTGAAGTCATGGCAGGCTCGATAGCAAAGAACGAATCGATTTACTCTGCCATAAAAGGATGAAAGTAATGTGTCGCTCAGGGCGGCGGGGATGAAAAGCGCAGCTGCATCATGGCATCGGGGGCCGAAAGTGGTTGAGTCATGGTCCCGGCCGGTATTACCGAGCGCCAAAACGCCAGCCCGCGCGGATTATCCTGGCTGACCGACAGCGACCAACCGCCGGGATGCTGCGCGAACAAGGAATGAGCGGCCCGTTGTCCCAGCCCGTTGCGTCGCCATTCGGGTTTGATGTAGAACTCCGCCATTTCGACGGTGGCGCTATCCAGACGCCTGACCAACGCGAAACCGGCGGTTTGCCGATCGCTCAACATCAAATAAGGGTAGCGGCCGACCTCGCGCCAGTAGAGCGGCAGATAGGGGTAATCTCCATCGGCGCCCAACTCGCGAAGGCAATCGGACAGCATGGCCGCCAGCAGTGGCCGCTGCGCGAGTGAGGCTTGCTCAAGGGAAAATGCCATGTCGCACTCCATCAAAAAACAGGCCGCCGGATGGCGGCCTGTCAAGGTTAGCCCAGATGCAACCGGGCGGTGATGTCGGCAATCTCGCGGCGCCAGCGCGCCTGAAGCTCCGGTTTCTGGTGCTTCGGCTTGCGCGCCTGGTCGGCCTCCAATTTGCTTTCGAGGGCAAACAGGGCGGTCAACAGCGCTTCTTCGCCTTCCAATCGATCGTCCGGCGTCGGGCCATCAGCATTAGCCCTGTCCGCCGTCGGCAGTGCCGGCGCTTCGCCCGCCAGGCGCTGATACACCGGCGCCAGATCGTGCCACTCCTCCAGTTTTTGCTGGTCGATCAGCCAAAAGCGGTTGCAGCTCTGTTCGATCAGCATCCTGTCGTGGGTAACCAGCATGACGGCGCCGGGGAACTGGCGCAGCGTTTCCGCCAGCTCCTCTTTGCCCGCCATGTCCAGGTGGTTGGTGGGCTCGTCCAGCAGCAGCAGCGAATGGTTGGCCAGCGTCAGACCGACGAACAGCAGCCGCGAACGCTCACCACCGCTCAGCGAACGGATCTGCTGATGGTGGCGCAGGTAAGGAAAACCGGCGCCGATCAGCGCCAGTTTCCGCTGTTCCTCGGTCAGCGGTGCAAACTGCGCCAACGCGTCGCTCAACGTGTCTTCATCGCGCAGCTGTTGCAGGCTCTGATCGTAATAGCCGATGCGCACGCGCGGATGGAACAGCGCCGGGCGCTCCGTTTGTTGCTGATACTCACGCCACAACAGGCGCAGCAGCGACGATTTACCGCAGCCGTTGCGCCCGACGATGGCGATGCGATCGCCGCTTTTCACGCGCAGATGTTCGAGGCTGAACAGCACCGGCGCATCCGGCGCCGGGCGCACCGCCCAGTGCGGCAGCGCCAGCAGGCGATCGGCATCCAGCGCTTCTCCCTGCAGCCGCAACCGCCACGGGCTGCCGGCGGTCAGGGTGGTCTGTTCTTCCTTCAACCGATCGACGCGCTTCTCCATTTGCTTGGCCTTGCGCGCCAGATCTTCGTTGTCGTAGACCTTGCCCCAGGTCGCCAGGCGTTTGGCGCTTTTTTCCACCCGGTCTATCTCTTTCTGCTCGGCGTAGCGCCGCTGTTCGTCCGCGGCGTCCTGTTCCGCCAGCGCGGTGCGCGCCGCAGAGCAGGGCAAACGGAAGAACTGCAGCGTTTTGTCGCGCAGGATCCAGGTGCAGTTAGTCACCTGATCGAGCAGGTAGCGATCGTGCGACACCAGCACGAAGCTGCCGGCCCAGCTGCGCAAGAACTGTTCCAGCCACAGCAGCGTGGGCAGGTCCAGGTGGTTGCTGGGTTCGTCGAGCAACAGCAGATCGGGTTGGCGGATCAACGCGCGCGCCAACAGCAGCCGCGTATGCTGGCCGCCGCTGAGGGTGCCGGCGGTCAACGTCCAGCTCGCCGGTTCAAACCCCAGCTCGGCCAGTAACGCTTCACAGCGCCAGCGTTCACTGAGGTGTTGGCCCGCAGGCAGCCGCGCCAGCACCGCATCCAGCAGGGTGCTGGCGTGCAGCTCCGGCGGCAGGTGCTGCTCGATGCGCGCCATCAGACATTGGTGTGACAATGTCACTGAACCGGTGTGCGCAGGTAGGTCACCGCTGAGAATTTGCAGCAGGGTGCTTTTGCCGCAGCCGTTATCGCCGATTAAACCGATGCGGTCGCCTTTTTTCAGGCTGAAGGAAATCTCGCTCAGCAGGACGCCGAACGCGTTGTCGTAACCGACAGATTGTGCAGACAGTAATGTGCTCATTGCTTACTCAAGAGTTACAGGCATGACAATGCCTATCGTCAAACATCGCTGACGACAACCCGGTAAGCCGGAGGGAAGATCCTGGATTTTAGTAAGCTTCGCTCAAGCTGGGTTATCGCAGCACGATACCGGTAATGCTTGAGCGGCGACGATTACCAAAGAAGTGTGAGTGAAAAACCAATTCACACGTCAGCATAGTAAGTCTCCTTTTATTGGTTGCAGGTTAATCGGTGGCTGGAGTATAGAGCGCTTTATGCCGTATCGCCAGTGTAAAAGCGCCTGAATAATCAGCAGGCTAAGGCGAGCACGGGCGCGTGGCACACAATGGGAATAATTACTGTATTTCGGCCGACATTAAGCAGCTATTATAATTAGCGTTTATGGTTAAGCGACGGTTCATCCGCCGCCTTTTCGTCTGTCTATCAGATAATGATGCTGAGCACTGAATTTATGTTAAAGCCCCGTTCGTTCCTGCTGTTGTTGTTATTGCTGTTGGGTTTGCAGCTGACGCCGCTCGGCGCCGTCGCCGCCCCCCAGGATGATCCCACCGCCGAAAGCGCGCCCGATCCCGCTACGCAGCTGAAAGCCGCGCAAAAGCAGTTGGACAGCATGAAGCAGCTGGTTTCAAAGGCTACCACCGACACCCAGCTCAGCAAGCTGCGGCTGGCGACCGACGATCTGGTCGCCAGCATGGATAAATTGTCTGCCGATCTGCAGCCGCTGCAGGAAAAACTGCAGGCACAGCTGGACGTGCTGGGGCCGGCCCCGGTGGCCGGCGCGCTGCCGGAAACCCCGGCTGTCGCCCAGCAGCGTAATGCGCTGAACAGCAGCAAGAAGCAGCTGGACGATGCGGTAAAACGTGCACAGGCCATCAAGACCAGCGCTTTCGACCTGGGGCAGCAGATCAGCGATCTGCGGCGGGTAGCGTTTAAAACCCAGCTGGCGCTGAACACCGGCAGCATTTTGGGCGTCAAATTCTGGACGCCGGTGGTGCAGCCGTCAGCGGATGACGTGCAGCGGCTGGACCAGTTCAACGCCGAGATGAAAGCGGCCTGGGACGCCAGTTGGCAGGACGAATGGCGTTACGGCACGCTGGCGTTGCTGGCGCTGGCGGTGATCGTCTGGTCCTGGGGGCGCTATTTGTCCGAGCGTTTCCTCGCCTGGGTCAGCATTCGCTTCCTGCCGGACGGGCGCCTGCGCCGCAGCTTTATGGCGATCATCACCGTGGCCGTGACGGTGTTCACTACCTCGATCGCGCTGAATTTGCTGTATTACGTTTTTATCCGCGTGCAGCCGCTGCCGGTGATGCTGGAAGACTTCGCCGAAGGCTTTAACCGTCTGGGGATTTTCTGCGCGCTGATCGCCGGGCTGGGGCGTGCGGCGCTGTCGCTGAATCGTCCGTCGTGGCGTTTGGCGTCGCTGGACAATGAAGTGGCCGCCGGGCTGCGTTACTTCTCGCCGCTGCTGGCCGGTCTGGCGCTGGCGTTCGGCACCGTTGAGCTGATCAACAACGTCGTCAGCGCCTCATTGGCCACCACCATCTTCGGCAACGGCCTGGTAGCGGGATTGATCGGCATGGTGCTGCTGGCGGCGCCGCTGCGCGGCCAGCGCATTCGTCGCCGTCTGGAGCAGCAGGGCGCGCACCTGGAAAAACGCACGCTGGTCGGCGGGCTGGTGCACATCGTCACCCTGGTGTGTTCGGTGGTGATCCTGCTTTCCTTGCTTGTGGGTTACATCGCCTTCGCCCGCTTCCTGACCTACCAGCTGATCTGGGTGGTGCTGGTGCTGATGGCGTTCTACTTCATGGTGTTGTTCGCCACTGACCTGTGCGCCGCGCTGTTTTCGCCGCAGACCGTCAGCGGCAAGATGCTGAAGAAAACGCTCAGCTTCAAGGATCGCCATCTGGAGCAGGTGGCGATCATCACCACCGCGCTGGCCAAATGTTCGCTGTTGCTGTTGATGATCGTCGCGTTGTTCAACGGCTCGTTCGGCAGCACCACGCCAGGCTCGCTGATGGAGAAAATCGTCTCGATCCTGACCGGCGAAGGCTTACAGCGTTTCAACATCGTGCCCGGCAACCTGCTCAACGCCGTGATCTGTCTGGCGATCGGTATCTACATTCTGCGCGCGGTGCGGCGCTGGCTGGGCTCTGAGCTGCTGCCGAAAACCATTTCGGACGTCGGCATCCGGGCCTCGCTGGTGACGCTGTTCAGCAATATCGGTTATGTGCTGGTGATTCTGATCACCCTGGCGGCGCTCGGCATCCAGTGGAGCAACCTGGCGTGGATCGTCAGCGCCTTGTCGGTCGGTATCGGTTTCGGTTTACAGGAGATCGTGAAGAACTTTATTTCCGGCCTGATCCTGCTAACCGAGCGCCCGGTGAAGGTCGGGGATATGATCGGCATCGGCGGCGTGGAAGGCGACGTGCGGCGCATCAACGTGCGCGCCACCGAAATCCAGCTCAGCGACCGCTCCACCATGATCGTACCGAACTCGCAGCTGATCTCGCAGAACGTGCGCAACGCCACCATGGGCAACGCGCAAGGGGTAGTGACCATCGCGCTGACGTTCCCGACCTCGATCGATCCGGAGCAGGTGCGCAATATCTTGCTCAGCGCCTATAACGAGTACGAAACCATTCTGGAGACGCCGGCACCTTATGTGCGCTTTAGCCAGCTGGGGCCGGACGGTATTATCCTGAGCGTGACTGGCTACGTGCCGAGCCCGCGCATGGTCGGCGCCACCAAGAGCGAACTGCTGTTCAATATCCTCAAGCTGCTGCGCGCGCAGGAAGTGAGCCTGTCCAGCCCGCAAGAAGTGGTGTTTATGAAACAGCAGGCGACGCGGTATCAGGCCAACGAAGAGGAACACTCCTCCTAACCCAGCCCTGAGGCGGCGGGCCGTTAAGTGACGGCCCGCCGAACGTGGCTAGTACATCGACGGCTCCACCGATTGCGAGCAGTCGCTGTTGGCGCTGGATTTGGTGCAGGTGTAAGGTTCATTCGGCGATGCCGAAGGCGCATTCGATGGGCCGCCGCCTCCGCCGATACAACCGCTCAGCATCAGCATCAAAAACACGAGAATTATCTTCTTCATCTCACCGTCCTCCATTGCGATTCCTCCCTTAAGTATATGTCGGGAAAGCGAACGGCACCGCTCACCGGTGCAATCTATACTCCTATGATAACTTTTCGGCGCACAACGGCGGCGAACGAGGAGGGAAAGATGCAAACCGACGACGATTTGACCCACTTTGCCGCGCAGGGTGCGCCGCCGTTGCCGCCCTTTACCAAGCAGGGTGATGTCGAACATGACGGCGCGCGCATCTGGTATGCGGCCTATGGCGCGGATCCGACGGTGATCCTGCTGCACGGCGGCCTAGGCCACAGCGGCAACTGGGGGTATCAGCTGCCGACGCTGCTGGCCGCCGGGTATGGGGTGTTGCTCATCGATAGCCGCGGGCACGGGCGCAGCACGCGCGACGGCCGACCGTATCGTTACGATCGGATGGCCGATGATCTGTTGGCGGTGATGGATGCGTTGCGGATCCCGCACGCCGCGCTGGCGGGCTGGAGCGATGGCGCCTGTGTTGCGCTTATCGCTGCCCATCGGGCGCCGCAGCGGGTGGACGGCGTTTTTTTCTTCGGTTGCAATATGGACGCCAGCGGCGTTAAACCGCCCGCGTCCAACCCCATCGTGGAGCGCTGTTTTGCGCGTCATGCGCAGGACTATGCCGCCTTGTCGCCGACGCCGGAGGAGTTCGACGCGTTCGTCGCTGCCGTGAGCCTGATGATGAGCAGCCAGCCAGACTACCGCGTACAGGAATTGGCAGCCATTCGCGTGCCGGTGACGATCGTTCATAGCGAGCACGATGAGTTTATCCGCGTCGAGCATGCCGTCTACTTGAGCCGCAGCATCCCTGGCGCCCGTCTGGTGATGCTGCCGGGTGTCAGCCACTTCGCGCCGCTGCAGCGGCCGGCGGTGTTCAACCGCGCGCTGTTGGATTTTCTCGCCGATGTGATGTGTCGCAAGGCGTTTTGAGGGCCGCCGCAAAGAAAACGGGCGCCAAACGGCGCCCAAGGCGTGACAGGTTAGAAATCGACCGTCGCCTGCAGGCTCAGGCTGCGCGGCTCACCCTCAATCACGCGTAAATTACCGGCGCTGGAAGCATAGTATTCGCGGTTGAACAGGTTTTTCACATTCAGTTTCAGCTGAGTATGTTTCCCCAGCAGCTTGCTGTCCCAGGCGACAAAGGCATCCGCCACGGTATAGGCCGGCATGGTGAAACTGTTCTCCGGATCGCCGGCGCGGCGACCGACGTAGCGCGCGCCGCCGCCAATGCGCACCTCGCCGGGCACCACCGGCAGCGTCATGCGGCGGCTGAGGTACAGGCCGCCCATGTTGGTCGGGGCGTTGACCAGCCGATTGCCGACGTTGGTCGGATTGAGGTTGTCTTCGACGATCTCGGTTTTGTCGTAGCTGTAGTTGGCGGTGAGATCCCAGTTGGGCGCCACTTCGCCGTTCAACTCCAATTCCGCACCGGTGGAGCGCGCTTTGGGAATGCTGCGGGTCACGCCGTTGATAAAGATCGACATATTGCTTTCATCGATGCGATAGAGCGCCAGCGTGGCGTCGAACGCCGGAGTGATCTGCCATTTTCCGCCTACCTCATAGGTGGTGCCGGTTTCCGGCGCGGCGACGTCGCCATTGTCGTCGATGGCGGTGGACGGCGTGAACGAACGGCTGTAATTGCCGTACAGCGACAGGCTCGGCGTCAGCTTATACACCAACCCCGCCTGCGGCAAAAACTGGTCGTCTTTGTCATTGAGCGTATTTTTCGGTTTCTGGAAACCGTTGCTGTTGTTCTGGTAATACGACTGATAGCGCGCGCCCAGCACCGCGATCCATTGATCGGTGAGATGAATGCTGTCCTTGGCGTACAGGGAACGGCTGAACAGCGTGGCGCGCAGGTTGCTTGACGCGTCACTGTAAGTGGTGCTGTCGGTGACCGGCGTTTCGCCATACACCGGATCGTACATGTTGAAGGTCTTCGAGACCTTGCCGCGGTAGGAATAGGCCTTGTAGGTCTGATTTTTCTCGTAGTCCACGCCCAGCAGCAGGTCGTGCTGCATGCCGAACAGCTGCGGCGAACCGGTCAGATCCCAGGAGTAATAGTGGGTTTGATGATTGAAACCGCGATTGGCGTCGGCGCGGCGCGAGACGATGCCGGTCGTGGTGTCGACCGCGGTGGCGCGCACTTCGTTGCTGTCGTAACGGCGTTGCAGCCAGGCGTAGTTGAAGCGGGTCGTCCAGATCGGATCCAGCGCGTACTCATAATGGGCGTTCAGACGTTTGTTCTTGCCCCAGGCATGGTTCGCGTAGTCATCCAAGCGGCGGTCATAGGGCACATCGACCGGTTTGCCGTCGATAAATGCGGTGCCGCGATCGTAAGGAATGTCGTACTTGTATTCGCTGTAGGCGATGTTAAAGGAAGCCTGGTCGCCGAACCAACTGAGCGAGGGGGCGATCAGCGTGTGTTCGTCGCTGCCGAAATTGCGCCAGTAATCTGCGTGCTGGCGTTCGGCGATCAGGCGAAAGGCGAAGCCGCCGCCCAGCGGGCCGGTCACATCGACGCTGCCGCTGCCGCCGCCAACACTGTTGGTGGCGCCGCTGATGCGGGTGTTCCAGTCATACTGCGGTTTTTTGCTGATCAGATTGATGACGCCGCCGGGGCTGAGGATGCCATACAGCAGCGAAGCGGAACCTTTCAGGACCTCAACGCGATCGGTGGTGGCGTCCATGCTCAACCCCTGATTGCTGCGCACGCCGTCGATGAAGACCGAGCCGTCGGAGTTAACCCCGAACCCGCGTTTGACGAAGCCATCCTCCGTGCCGCCGAGCGTGTTGCCCTGGGTGACGCCGCTGACGAACTTCATCGCGTCATTGACGCTTTTGACCTGGAAGTCGTCAATGACCTGAGAGGTGACGACGCTGACCGATTGCGGTACTTCGGCGATCGGCGCGGCGGTCTTGCCGGCGGTCGAGGCGGTGTCGGCGCTATAGCTGCCAGAAGGCTGGGCCGCGGCGGTCACCGTAATGGATTCCTCCGTTTTTGCGCCGGGTGCGGCGGCGATCGCCAGGGCGGGGAACAGGCCGGCGAACAGGGGCAGCGAGCGAAAAACGTGATTTTTTTTGTTTTTGTTGGGGTGGCGAAGAACTGACTGGCGCATATAATTCCGTAAAAAATAATAAATAGTAACGATTATCATTATAATTATCATTTATACGTTTTGAATAGTGGGGAATGCCTGTATCCCTTCACTGCGCGATTTAATTTTGTCTTTACGGTAAAAGGCGGCGATTTTGCCGGTAAAAAATCGGCTGGGTGGCAATAACGATCGTAGTGACGGGAGGGGCGCGGCAGTTTGTTCGCCGGAAGGGGGATTCCTGTCAATATATTGATACACAAATATATTTTCCCTTGATGAATAAACAGGTGTCCGGGCAGGCAAAACTGGCAATAATAGGCGGGTCGGCCGTTTATCTTCGCCTCATCGCCGACGGTTGTGACGCGAACAGACGGTCACTTTATGCTAGCGGAAGTCTCTGGATCCAAGATGCAAACCACCTCGTTGTCCGATACCCGGAAAATCTGGCCCGCGCTCATCATTTTTTTGCTGGTGTTCACCCTGTGTCTGCTGGGCATCGTGAGTCGCCCCGGCAGCTTTCTGGCGATATTCTGGCCGGTGAACGCCGTACTGCTGGCCGTTTTGGTGCGGCGGCCACAGTGGGCTACGCGGGCCGGCTGGGGCATGGCGGTGCTGGGCTATCTGGCGGCGGATCTGTTGACCGGCAGTTCGCTGCAAAAGACGCTGCTGCTGAACGTCGCCAATCTGACCGGCGTCGTGGTGGGGTATCTGTTGTTCATGCGGCTGTCGCCGCCGGCGCGCACGTTGCAGCGCGGCACGTCCAGCATGTACCTGTTCGGTATCTGCCTGGCTGCCGCCGCCGCGACCGGCGCGGTGGGCGCCGCAACTTCGCAGTGGCTGTTCGGCAGACCGTATCTGACCTCGCTGGCGCTGTGGTTCTCGTCCGAGTTCACCAACTACGTCACGCTGATGCCGTTTATTCTGGCGTTTCCCGCCGATTGGCGACGTCGCCTTGCGGCGGCCGGCGCCCTGTTCACCCAGCGCAGCCAATGGCCGCGGGCGGGGCGAAAACTCACGGTATTGGCGCTGCTGTTGCTGGCGGCGGTGTGCAGCGTGCTGATCGGCGGCCCCGGGGCGGTGATCTTTCCCATGCCGGTGCTGCTATGGCTGGCGATGTCCTTCTCATTGTTCTGCACCATGATTGCGGTGCTGATTTATGTGCTGTGGTGCCATCTGGCGATCGATTTCGGGTTGCTTAGCACGACGCACGACATGAAGGTGTTGCAAAACGCGGTATCGATGCGTTTGGGCATCGCGCTGCTGGCGCTGGGGCCCATCGCCGTGGCCAGCATGAACTATGCGCGTAATGCGCTGCTGCGCACGCTGGAGCACGTGGCGAATCACGATGCGTTAACGCACGTGCTGACGCGCAATGCGTTTATGCAGCGCGGCGAACGGTTGATAGACCAAAAGGGCGAGCTGGTGTGCGTCATGATGCTCGATATCGACTATTTCAAATCGATTAATGACCGTTTTGGCCATGCTGGCGGCGATCAGGCACTGATGGCCTTTACCCGCGCGATCGCCGCCGATCTGAGCGTCGGTGACCTGTTCGGCCGCATGGGGGGCGAAGAGTTCGCCATCGTTTCGACGCTCGGCCAGCCGCAGCAAGGATGGCAATTGGCCGAACGCCTGCGGCAACGCATCGAAACGGAGTCTATCCTCATGCCGGCCGGGCATCCGCTGCAGATCACCGTCAGCATCGGCATGGTGACCTGCCCGGGCGGCGCCGGCCAAAGCCTGGCGGATCTGCTGAAGCTGGCGGATCTGGCGGTGTACAAAGCGAAAAACGCCGGCCGTAACCGGGTTGCCACACCGGAATCGTCTCCGCCGGCTGCTCATGGCCGCTGAACTTCCGATCCGCGCTCTGCCCCGGCCGTCTAAACTGGTAGGGGGCGCGGGCATTTCCGCCTGCGCCGAACCGACTGTCCTTAATCAGACAAGAGGATGCCAGAATGAAATACGTAGACGGGTTTGTGGTGGCGGTACCGGCCGCCAATAAGGAGGCCTATCACCGGTTGGCGGCCGCAGCGGCGCCGCTGTTCAAAGAGTTTGGCGCCACGCGCATCGTGGAATGTTGGGGCGATGACGTGCCCGACGGCAAACTTACCGACTTTCGCGGCGCGGTGAAAGCCCAGGAAGACGAAGTGGTGGTGTTCAGTTGGATAGAGTACCCCTCCAAGGCGGTACGCGACGCCGCCAACGAAAAAATGATGAACGACCCGCGCATGAAAGCGCTGGGCGAGATGCCGTTCGACGGCAAACGCATGATCTTCGGCGGTTTCGCGCCGATCCTCGATGCGTAAAGGAGGCACAGATGGCCAGAATTACGCAACATCTGTGGTTTGAAAAAGACATGGAAGCGGCGCTGAATTGCTATGTCGCGTTGATCCCCGGTTCGTCCGTGAACTGGTTTTCCGAGCTGCCGGCGGATACGCCGAGCGGCCCGGCCGGCAGCGTGAAGCTGGCTTCCTTCACGTTGGGCGACCAGCGCTATGCGGCGATCGAAGCCGGGCCGTTGGATCCGTTCAATCACAGCTTCTCCGTGATGGTGGAATGTGACGATCAGGCGGAGGTCGACAGGCTGTGGGGCGCGCTGAGCGAGGGCGGCGAGGCGGAGCAGTGCGGCTGGCTGCGCGATCGCTGGGGGCTGTGCTGGCAGATCGTGCCGCGGCGCCTGACGGAGTTGATGAACGATCCCGACGCCGCCCGCGTGCGGCGTGTCACGGAAGCGATGCTGTTGATGGGCAAAATCGACATCGCCGGGTTGGAAGCGGCGGCGCGCGAGTAGCGCAACGCTCACTGAGGGAGAGAACGGATGCACCGAGAACGGCACAGTATTGAACGCATCGGCTGGCTGCGGGCGGCGGTGCTCGGCGCCAACGACGGCATCGTTTCAACGGCCAGCCTGCTGCTGGGCGTCGCGGCGGCCAGCGCCTCGCATTCCGCGCTGATGATCGCCGGCGTCGCCGGGTGGGTGGCCGGCGCAATGTCGATGGCCACCGGCGAGTATGTGTCGGTCTCGTCGCAAGCGGATACCGAAAAGGCCGCGCTGGCGGAGGAACAGGCGGAACTGCTTGAAGACTACCCGGGGGAGTTTCGCGAACTGACGTCAATCTACGTGCATCGCGGTCTGGATCCGGCGTTGGCCCGGCAGGTGGCGGAAAAGCTGATGGCGCATGATGCGCTGGAGGCCCACGCGCGCGACGAGCTAGGCATTTCCTCTGCCACCCGCGCCCGGCCGCTGCAGGCCGCGTTGGCGTCGGCCCTGAGTTTCTCTCTCGGCGCGCTGTTGCCGCTGCTGGTGGCGCTGTGGGTACCGGTCGCCTGGACGCGGCCGGCGCTGGTGGCGTCGGCGCTGATTTCCCTCGGCGTTCTCGGCGGCATCGCCGCGAAAACCGGCGGGGCGCCGATCTTGCCGGGCGTGGCGCGCATCCTCATCTGGAGCGCACTGGCGATGGCGGTTTCTTCCGGCGTCGGCCTGCTGTTTGGCGTGACGGCCGGCTAACGTCGCACTTGCATCAATCTATTGCACCTCAAGCTCAGAATTTATCATTTGTCAGCCGCCGGCGTTCGCGGCAAGGTGACGGCAACGCCAACCTCAGTCAGGGACACTTATGCAGAAATCACAGATCCTATCGTGGGTCGCCCAGCATCCGCTGTTGCAACGCATGGTCGCGCTAGAGCCAATCACCTGGTTCAATCCACGCGCGACAACGTTGGCCACAGGGCTGCCCCACGTCGGGTTGACCGCCGCCGACGTCGCCGACGCGGAGCAGCGCCTGGCGCGCTTCGCGCCTTATCTCGCCGCGGCCTTCCCGGAAACCCAACCCACAAAGGGGATCATCGAGTCCGAGCTGGTGGCGCTCCCCGTCATGCAGCTCGCGTTGGATCGGCGCTATGGGCAGACGTTGGGCGGACGCCTGCTGTTGAAAAAGGACAGCCATCTGCCGATTTCCGGCTCGATCAAGGCGCGCGGCGGCATCTATGAGGTGCTGACGCACGCGGAAAAGCTGGCGCTGGAGGCGGGGCTGCTGCACACCGGCGACGACTACGCCCGGCTGTTTTCCGACGAGTTCCGTCAATTCTTCAGCCAGTACCGCATCGCCGTCGGATCGACCGGCAATCTGGGATTATCCATCGGCATCATCAGCGCCCGGTTGGGGTTTGACGTCAGCGTGCACATGTCGGCGGATGCGCGAGAGTGGAAAAAACAGAAGCTGCGCGAAAATGGCGTGACGGTGGTGGAGTACGCCGACGATTACGGCGTGGCGGTCGAACAAGGGCGCAAACAGGCGGCGGACGATCCGAGTTGCTTCTTTATCGATGATGAAAACTCGCAAACCCTGTTCCTCGGCTACGCGGTGGCCGGCGGTCGCCTGAAGCGGCAATTTGCCGAACAGGGCATTGTGGTGGACGCGCAGCATCCGCTGTTCGTGTATCTGCCGTGCGGCGTTGGCGGCGGGCCGGGCGGTGTGGCCTTTGGCCTCAAGCTGGCGTTCGGCGATCACGTTCACTGCATTTTTGCCGAACCGACCCATTCGCCCTGCATGCTGCTCGGCGTCTACAGCGGGTTGCATGACGGCATTGCGGTGCAAGATCTCGGCATCGACAACCGCACGGCGGCGGACGGGCTGGCGGTGGGGCGCGCCTCCGGCTTTGTCGGCCGGGCGATGGAACGTCTGCTGAACGCGTTTTACACTCTCAGCGATGAAGAGATGTTTGCGCTGCTCGGGTTGTTGGACCGGTACGAGCATATCCAACTGGAGCCGTCCGCGTTGGCGGGCATGGCCGGACCGTGGCGCGTTGCCGCCCATGCGAAGGCGCTCAGCGAGCAAGGCATCAGCGCCGAGCTCCTGGCGCAGGCGACGCATCTGGTGTGGGCGACCGGCGGCGGCATGGTGCCGTCGGCGGAAATGGCGAAGTACCTCGCCGCCGGGCAGGCGGCGGAGTAAGGCACAGTAAAAAGGGGCGAAAATCGCCCCTGATTGTCTGTCGTGCGGTTACAGCTGTTCGCCGTTGCTGGCGATCACCTGGCGATACCAGTCGAAGCTTTTCTTGCGCGAACGTTCGAGCGTGCCGGTGCCGTCGTCGTGTTTGTCGACGTAGATGAACCCGTAGCGTTTGCTGTACTCACCGGTGGTGAACGACACGCAGTCGATGCAGCCCCAGGGCGTATAGCCGATCAGGTCTACGCCGTCTTCAATCACCGCTTTCTTCATCTCTTCGATATGGGCGCGCAGATAGTCGATGCGATAGTCATCGTTGATCTGGCCGTCCGCCTCCACCTTGTCGAAGGCGCCGAAGCCGTTTTCCACGATAAACAGCGGCTTCTGGTAACGTTCATACAGCACGTTCAGCGAATAGCGCAGCCCGACCGGATCGATCTGCCAGCCCCAGTCGGAGGCCTTGACGTGCGGGTTCGGCACGTTGCCCGGGAAGCCGAACATGCCGTCGCTGCCGTCCACCGCGTTGGCCTGCAGCGCATTGCTCATGTAGTAGCTGAAACCGATGTAGTCGGTGCAGCCCTCGCGCAGGATCTGCGCGTCCTGCGGCTGCATCTCGATCTTCAGCCCTTTGCGTTCCCAATCGCGCAGCAGGTAGCTTGGGTAGTAGCCGCGCATCTGCACGTCGGTATACAGATAGCGCTGGTGCATCGCTTCCACGGCGTACATCACGTCGTCCGGTTTACAGGAATAAGGATAGAACGGCACGCAGGCCAGCATGCAGCCGATTTTGAATTCCGGGTTGATCTGATGGCCGAGTTTGACCACCTGCGCGCTGGCGACGAACTGGTGGTGCAACACCTGGTACAGCGCCTGTTCCGGGTTGTCTTCCTGGGTGTAATCCACGCCGGAACAGCAGTAGCCGAACAGCGGGTAGCGGTAGTTGCTCTGGTTGTTGATCTCGTTGAAGGTCATCCAGTACTTCACTTTTTCGCGGTAGCGACGCATCACCACCTCGCTAAAGCGCACGAAGAACTCCACCACCCGGCGATTTTTCCAGCCGCCGTAAGCTTTCACCAAATGGTAAGGCATTTCGAAGTGGGACAGGGTGATCACCGGCTGAATACCGTATTTCAGCAGTTCGTCGAACAGGTCGTCGTAAAACTGCAGGCCGGCCTCGTTCGGCGTCGCTTCGTCGCCGTTCGGGAAAATGCGCGTCCAGGCGATCGAGGTGCGAAAACACTTGAAGCCCATCTCGGCGAACAGTGCCACGTCCTGCTTGTAGCGGCCGTAGAAGTCCACCGCTTCGTGGTTGGGGTAACGATAGCCGTCGAGCACGCCGTCGGTCATCACGCGATCCACGCCGTGCGAGCCGCCGGACAGCACGTCGGCGATGCTTGGCCCTTTGCCGCCCCGATCCCAACCGCCTTCAACCTGGTGCGCGGCGACCGCGCCCCCCCACAGAAAATCCTTTGGCAACTGTTTCATCGTCAATGTCTCATCGGTTTATTTAATGAAGGGTAATAACGCTGCGTTGAGAACAGAGTAGCAAGACCGAAAGAAATGTCACGATATAACAAATCACCGTGAAAAGTGATTTGTCACAATAAAAAAACAGCCTGTTTTATTTTTCCGAATTAATATGCCCGAGCCGTTTGCCGATGGTTTCAATAATGTAAAGTACGGGGATCTGCGTGGTAATATTGTGATGCCCGCCGATCAAATGCTGCGGAACGTGGTAGGAGAGGTTGAAGTCCGCCAGCCGCGCCAGCGAAGAGGTTTCGTTGTTGGTGATGCTGATGATCTTGCAGTGGTGCAGGCTGAACTGGCTGGCCAAACGCAGGATCTCTTCGGTCTCGCCAGAGACCGACAGCATGATCGCCACCGCGTTTTTATACATATCGCTGTTGACGGGATAATAAGGATCGTCGATATGGGTGCTGAATTTCCCGACGTTGGAAAAGAAACGCGCGCCATATTTCCCCAATGCGCCCGACGTACTGATGCCGACGAAAATAATTCGCTCGGCGGCGGCGATATGTTGCACCGCCTGATCGATCAGCTGATTAAATTCTTCGTTGCTGACGCTTTTAAAAAAGCTGAGGATTTCGCCGATGCCAGAATCGACCGGTGGCGCATCGGTTTGTTCCAGATACAGCTTGAAACGGATGCGAAATTCCGAATAGCCGTCACAGCCCATTTTCTTGCAAAACCGCAGCACGGTGGTGGTGGAGACGCCGGCGGCCTCGGCCAGCTCGCGGATGGTCATGTACATCACTTGATTCTTGTGTTTGCTGACGTAGGTATAAACCATCAGCTCCAGGGCGTTGAGCTCGGCGATTGCTTTATGGGTAAACATGAGTCGGTCCGGCGGCTGAAAACGGGAAGCTTATCTGCGGGTTAACATAGCAAAATTCCCCGCCGCTGGCACTGCCGGGCAAAAAGAAAAGCCGCACCAGTCAGGCGCGGCCCAGGGTTCACGACGAACAAATTAAAGCAAAACGTTCCGGAAGACATGCCATGAAAACGCGTTTCATCACACAGGGTTAGCATAGGTCAGCTTATTCCGGTGGCAAAATGCCGGTTTCTGCTTTCTAAAGCCAAAGCGCGGCAAAGGCTATGGCGTCTCGGGTTTATCTTCGGACCAGCGGGCGGCGTTGACGTCCACCTTAACCGGCAGCAGCCCGATGGCGGTGAATTTATCCGCCAACTGCTGTTGCTGCCTGAACACCTCCGGCGACATGCGCTGGCTGCCGAACGGCATGCGGGCGATGGCTCTGGCCCAAATGGCCTGATCCAGGCCGGTGCTCTGAGCGAGGATCGCCGCCGCTTCCTGCGGATGGCCGTTGGCCCAGTCGCTCAGCACGCCGAGCTGTTGAATCACCTGTTTGGCGCTGTCCGGGTACGTTTCGGCAAAGCGGCGGCTGGCGAGATAGAAGGTGTAGTGCGGCACCAGGCCTTCCGCGTCTTTCAGCCGACGGGCGTTGGCACGGGTTTCCACCTCGGCGTAGTAGGGATCCCAAATCACCCAGGCGTCGACGCTGCCGCGCTGGAAGGCGGCGCGGGCATCGCTCGGCGGCAGGTAGACCGGCGTGATGTCCTTGTAGCTCAAGCCGGCCTGTTCCAGCGCGCTCACCAGCAGGTAATTGACGTCAGACCCTTTGTTCAACGCCACGCGTTTCCCTTTCAGATCGGCCACGGAGCGGATCGCCGAATCCTGCGGCACCACGATGGCTTCGGTTTTCGGGCTGGGCGGCGAATGTGCCAAATAAACCAGATCGGCCTTGGCGGCTTGCGCGAAGGCCGGCGGAGCGTCGCCGGTCGCCGCCAGATCGATGCTGCCGACGTTCAACCCTTCCAACATCTGTGGGCCGGCGGGGAATTCTATCCAGCGAACCTTGATACCCTGCGGCTCCAGGTTTTTTTCCAGCGTACCGCGGTATTTCAGCAGCGCAAAAATGTTGGCTTTCTGGTAACCGATGGTGATTTGTTGCGGTTTCTCCTGCGCGCCGGCCGGCAGGCCAAACAGGCCGAGCAGCAGGGCGGCGATCAGCGGCGTTGTGAGTTTTCTCATCCTGATTTTCCGATAGGCGAAGTGAACGGTAGCGATGACGCGCTGGGCGTAACGCCATGAAACGGCATTTAAATTTTCCTGCGGCGGGATAAGGGCGATGATAATGAGCGGCGCAGTGGCGTGTAAAGCGCCCGCTTATGCTGAATAATGCCTTGCTTAGCCATAAATGAGCTTAATCGGGAGAGGGTGAGCTTGACGCTACGCCGCGTCACGCTCACGCGAACGCGCCAGCAACAGCGGAACCAACAGATACAGGGCGGCGGCCAACGCCCAGACCAGGCCGGGCCAGACATCGCGCGTGGCGGCGTACAGCGCCGTCGCGACCAGCGGCCCCGCGACGCCGATCAGGCTGCCCATGCTGGCCAGCGTCCCTTGCAGCTCGCCCTGATGATCGTCGTCCACCTTGTGCGCCATCAACGCCTGCAGCGCCGGCAGCGCCATACCGCCCGCGGCGAAGAACGGCAGCAGCGCAAAGGGCGCCCAGCCGCGGGTGGCGATCGATAACAGCACCAGACCCAGCGCGTCGGCCGCCAGGCCGATCAGCAGTGCCTTGCGCTCGCCGAGCCGTGCGACCAGCGGGCCGATGGCGAAGGCCTGCGACAGCGCGTGGCAGGCGCCGTAACCGGCCAGCGACAGGCCCGCCACCATCATGCTCCAGCCGAAACGATCCTGGCCGTATAAAATCCACAGCGTGGCCGGCGCCTGTGAAACCAGCGCCATGATCAGGTAAATACCGGCCAGCGGCAGCAGGCCCGGTTTGCCGTGCAGCCGACGCAATGACGAAAACGGATTAAGGCGGATTTTCTCGGCGGCGCGGGCGCGGGGTTTACGCGATTCCGGCAGCAGGAAAAACGCCATGATCAGGTTGAGGGCATTCATCGCCGCCGCCGCCAGGAAGGGGGCATGCAGATGCCATTCGCCCAGCGATCCACCGAGCAGCGGACCGACGATAAAACCGACGCCGAACACCGCGCCCACCAGGCCAAAACGCCGCGCGCGCTGGCCGGCGGGGGTAATATCGGTGACGTAAGCGGTGGCGACCGCCATGTTGGCGCCGGTGATGCCCGCCAGCAACCGGCCCAGATAGAGCCAGGCCAGCGTCGGCGCGAACGCCATCAGCAGATAGTCGGCCGCCGCGCCGGCGAGCGAAATCAACAGCACCGGACGCCGGCCGAAACGATCGCTCAGTGCGCCGAGGATCGGTGAAAACAGGAATTGCATCAACGCATACGCCGCCAGCAGCGCGCCGTAATGCACGCTGCCGGCGTCGAGGCCGCCCAGTGAGCGCAACAGCGCCGGCAGGATAGGCATGATCAGGCCGATGCCTACCGCATCCAGCAATACCGTCAACAAAATAACCAGCATAGGTTTTTTCAAAATTGCGACTCTAACAGTGATAGAGTATTGAGTATTCCATAGTAACCCTATCAGTGATAGAGAGATGAGCGAAAAAAATACCGCGACGCGTTTAACGCGAGAGACCGTCCTGCGCGGGGCGCTAGCGTTGTTGAATGACATCGGCATCGATGCCCTGAGCACCCGTCGCCTGGCACAACATTTGGGGGTGCAATCTCCCACGCTCTATTGGCATTTCAAGAACAAGGCCGAACTGCTGAAGGCGATGGCGGAAACCATCATGTTGGATCACCGTGAAGAGGTGCCCGCCGACATGCCCTGGCAGGATTGGGTCGTTACCAATGCGAGCCATTTCCGTCGGGCGCTGCTGGCTTACCGCGACGGCGCGCGTCTGCATGCCGGCACCCGGCCGCAGGAACCGCAATTCGCCATCATTGAGGCCAAGGTGGCGCTGTTGTGTCGGGCGGGGTTGACGCCGGAACGCGCCGTTAATCTGCTGTTCGCCGTCGGACGTTTCGTGGTGGGCTGGGTGCTGGAAGAGCAACAAATGCAGTCGGACGATGCGCTGAATGACGCCGATCGCCAGCGTTACCCGCTGCTGTGCGAAGGCTGGGAAACATTGCAGGATAAGGGCGCAGACGCGCTGTTCGAAGCCAG
Organism: Serratia sp. PL7; assembly: GCF_945957435.1. Lineage (NCBI taxonomy): Bacteria > Pseudomonadati > Pseudomonadota > Gammaproteobacteria > Enterobacterales > Yersiniaceae > Serratia > Serratia sp. PL7. The sequence continues at coordinate 1,152,378 of NZ_CAMFLB010000001.1, forward strand.
CGTGCGGCTGTTGGTTGACGGCGCCGAGGCCGAATTGACGATCGACAATAATCACGGCCAGCAATCATAAAACCGGGCTTATCTATAGGAAATTTATAGGAAATACCCACTTTTCGTTAAAGCCATGGCGGCTACATTCCCTTAACATCATCATGTCTTTTGATGATAATTATTAGCACACTGATCAATTGTTCTTCGCAGTGATGTTACGGATTAAATCCGTTTGTTTAAGGGATAGTTTCACCATGGAAATCAATGTTAATGGCCGGGTGGTTCCACTCGGCAATCTCGCGCCCGACACGCCGCTGCTGTACGTTTTACGCAACGATCTGCAATTGAATGGCCCCAAATACGGCTGCGGCCTGGGGGAATGCGGCGCCTGCACGGTGCTGATCGACGGCGTCGCCGCGCGCTCTTGTTCAATGCCGCTGTCCGCCGTAGGAAGCAAATCCGTCACTACCCTGGAAGGCTTGGGCACACCGGACGCGCTGCATCCAGTGCAGCAGGGGTTTGTCGATGAGCAGGCGGCGCAGTGCGGTTACTGCACCAACGGCATGATCATGACGCTGGTCGCGTTGTTCGAACGCGAGCCGGAGGCGGACGAGCAAACGATCAAGAAAGCGCTGGCCTACAACCTGTGCCGCTGCGGCACTCACCTTGAGATCTTGCACGCCGCCGAGCGCGCCCGCGATCTGTTGGCAGCACGGAGGCAAGCATGAGCCGCCTCGAACTGACTCGCCGCCAGTTGTTGCAGGCCGGCGGGGTGGTGATGGTCAGCAGCCTGCTGCCCGCGCCGTTTAACGCCTTCGCCGCCGAGGCGGTTGTAGCGCCTGCCGATCTGCCGCTGGATCGGGTGGACAGCTTTATCAGCCTCACCGCCGACGGCCGGGTAACGGCCTTCAATGGTCACGTCGATCTGGGTACCGGCATTCGCACCGCGCTGGCGCAGATCGTCGCCGAAGAAATTTGCGTGCCGTTCGAGCACGTCACGATGATCCTTGGCGATACGCAGCGCACGCCGGATCAGGGGCCGACCATCGCCAGCGCCACCATTCAGGTCACGTCGGTGCCGCTGCGACAGGCGGCGGCGCAGGTGCGGCACATGCTGACGGCGTTGGCGGCCAAAGCCTTCGAACTGCCGGCCGACCAGCTGACGGCGGCGGCGGGGCAGGTATTTGTGACCAAAAAACCGGGGCGCTCACTGAGCTATGCACAGCTGGCGAGTGGGCAGAATCTGCACGTGATGCTGGATAAAAACGTTCAGTTGAACAGCGAACACCAGAATCGCTACGTCGGCCGCGCCGTTGCCCGGGTCGACATTCCGGCCAAAGTGAGCGGTGGGCTGACCTACGTGCACGACCTGCGCTTGCCCGGCATGCTGCATGGCCGGGTGGTGCGCCCGCCTTACGTAGGCGCCGACAGCAGCGCCCCGCTGGGCGGCGGCCTGCTGTCGGTGGATGAAAATTCGATCGCGCACCTGCCGGGCATCGTGAAACTGGTAGTGATCAACGATTTCATCGGCATCGTGGCCGAGCGCGAGGAGCAGGCGATCGCCGCCATGCGCCAGCTGAAAACCAAATGGCAACCCTGGGCCGGGTTGCCGGATCTGTCGCCGGAAGCGCTGCCCGCCGCGCTGGAAGCCAACCCGAAAACCGACCGCGTCCTGCGCGACGATGCGGGAACGGACGCCGCGCTGGCGGCGCTGCATACCGAAGTGCAGGCCGACTATGTCTGGCCCTACCATCAGCACGCCTCGATCGGCCCTTCCTGCGCGGTGGCGGAGGTTAAAGACGGGCGGGCGCAGGTGTGGTCCGGCACGCAAAACCCGCACGATCTGCGCAAAGACATCGCCACGCTGCTGGAATTGCCGCCTGAGCAGGTGCACATCACCCGCATGGAGGCCTCCGGCTGCTATGGCCGCAACTGCGCCGACGACGTCTCGGCGGACGCGGCGCTGTTGGCGCGGGCCACCGGCCGCCCGGTGCGGGTGCAGCTGATGCGCGAACAGGAATCTGGCTGGGAGCCGAAGGGCACCGGCCAGCTGATCCGGGTGCGCGGCGGCCTCGACGCGCAAAACCGGGTGGCGGCCTACGAATTGAAAACCAGCTATCCCTCCAACAATGCGGTGACCTTGCCGCTGGTGTTGACCGGCAAGGTGGCCAACCGGGCCGACGTGCAACAGATGGGCGATCGTACCGCCATTCCGCAATACGCGTATCCGCACATGCGGGTGATCTGTCAGGACGCCGCGCCGATCGTGCGGGCGTCGTGGATGCGCGGCGTTTCGGCGCTGCCCAACGTGTTCGCCCATGAATCCTGGATCGACGAACTGGCCTGGCACGCCGGCGAGGACCCGATCGCGTTTCGCCTGCGTTACCTGAGCGATCCGCGCGCGGTGGCCTTGATTGAGGCCCTGAAGCGGCAAGCCAACTGGCAAGACGGCCCGGCGTACCGGTCGCACGCCGCCGGCGCCGAAGTGGTGAGCGGCCGCGGCTTTGCCTATGCCCGCTACTTCCACAGCAAATTCCCCGGCTTTGGCGCCGCCTGGGCGGCCTGGGTGTGCGATCTCAGCGTCAACCGCCTTTCCGGGCAGATCACGCTCGATAAAATCTTCGTGGCGCATGACTGCGGGCGCATGATCAACCCGGCCGGGGTGCGCCATCAGGTGCACGGCAACATTATCCAATCCGCCAGCCGGGTACTGAAAGAGTTTGTGACCTTTAACGAGACGGGGGTGACGTCATTGGACTGGGGCGGCTATCCGATCCTGCGCTTCGACGAATTGCCGCAGATCGATATCCAGCTGATTGACCGCCCGGACGAAGCGCCGATGGGTGCCGGAGAGTCCGCCTCGGTACCGAGTGCGGCGGCGATCGGCAACGCGCTGTTTGACGCGCTCGGCGTGCGTCTGCGCGAGGTGCCGTTTACGCCGGCACGGGTGCTCGCCGCGCTGCGCGCCCAGGCCGGCCATTAATCCCCCGTAACGAACAAGGACAGTAAAGATGAGTAAGATGAAAAAAATCGTCGGGTGGGGCGGCGTCACGGTGATCGCCGTTGTGGTGGCCGGCGTGGTCGCCAGTTGGCAGCCGGAAATCGCGCCGCTCGCCGCCGATGCGACCCACCGTTTCAGCGAGGCGCAGATCGCGCGCGGCAAAACGCTGGCCGACCTCGGCGACTGCGCCGTGTGCCACACCCGTGCGGGTGGTGAGCGCAACACCGGCGGGCTGGCGATGGAGATCCCCTTCGGCACCATTTACACCACCAACATCACGCCGGACGTGGAAACCGGCATCGGCAGCTGGAGTTACGCGGCGTTCGAACGCGCCATGCGGCACGGCGTCGATCGCCAGGGCCGCTATCTCTATCCGGCGTTTCCCTATACCGCCTTTACCCGCACTCGCGACGAGGATCTGCAGGCGCTGTATGCCTATCTGATGTCGCAGCCGGCGGTCAAATACCGGCCACCGGCCACCGATTTGCACTTTCCGTTCAATATTCGCCAGGGCATCTTTGCCTGGAACCTGCTGTTCCTGACGCCGGGCGCGATGCCGGAACAGGCGGCCCAAAGCGCCGACTGGAACCGCGGCGCGTACCTGGTCGAAGGGCTGGGGCACTGCAGCGCCTGCCATTCGCCGCGCAACGTGCTGTTCGGCGAGAAAACCGGCGGCGAGCACCTGGCCGGCGGCGTGGCGGAGGGATGGACGGCGCCGGCGTTGACCGGCCGCTCACCCGCGCCGCTCGCCTGGACGCAGCAGGATCTGGTCGATTTCATGCGCACCGGCTACTCGGCCAACCACGGCGTCGCCGCCGGCCCGATGGCGCCGGTGATCGAAGAAGGGCTGTCGCGCTTGCCGCAGGCCGATCTGCAGGCGATCGCCGTCTATCTGCGCAGCTATCATCCTGAAACGGCGGCGGGCGCTACGGCGGCAACGTTAAACGCTCAGGCGGAACGGCAGGTGGAGCCTCTGAGTTCGGAAGGGGCACGGCTGTTTTCCGGCGCCTGCATGGCTTGCCATGCGCAGGAAAAAGGCGCGCAGATGGCGGGGGTGCGGCCGTCTCTGGCGCTGAACACCAACCTGTTCGCCGATGCGCCGGACAACGCCATTCGTGTGGTGCTGGACGGCATACAGCGGCCGGCGAACGCCGAGCTGGGCTATATGCCGGGTTTTCGCCATAACCTGAATGACGCGCAGATCGCCATTCTGCTCAACTACCTGCGGCAGCATTACGCCGGTCAGGCGCCGTGGCCGGACTTGGCGGCGCAGGTCAGCCGTTTGCGCGCCGAAACCGCGCAGAAATAGCCGCCTGGGGCTGGACAGCCGCGCCGCGGTGACGACAATAGACCTTTTCACATGGACAGAGGCAGTAAAATGAATACGTTAGACGCAATCCGCCAACGCCGCGCCACCAAGCAGTTCGATACGCAGTACGTGATGACGCTCGAAGAGAAAAAAGCGCTGTTGAACATTGCGCTGCAGGGCGCACCCAGCGCGTTTAACCTGCAGCACTGGCGCCCGCTGCTGATCGAAGATCGCGCGCAGCGCGAGAAAATTCGCGAAGCGGCGTGGGGGCAGGCGCAGGTGACCGACGCATCGATGCTGGTCGTGCTGTGCGGCGATCTGTCGAGCTGGGAGTCACAGGTTAAAAACGTCTGGGCCGAGGCGGCGGAGCCGGTACAGCAGTTCATGATCCCGGCCGTCGATCAGTATTATCGCGGTAAGCCGCAGGTGCAGCGCGACGAAGTGATGCGCAGCAGCGGCATCTTCGCCCAGACGCTGATGCTGGCGGCCAAGGCGCAGGGCTACGACTCTTGCCCGATGGACGGATTTGATTTCGACGCGGTGGGTGAGATTATCAATAAGCCGGCGCACTATCAGATCGCGCTGATGGTCGCCATCGGCAAGGCGGCGGGGCAGCCTTATCCGCGCATCGGCAAACTGCCGTTCGACGACGTGGTGAAAACCGACCGTTTCTGATCTGAGCGGTGAATGACAAAAGGGAAGGCTTGCGCCTTCCCTTATTTTTTGGTGACGCACAGTTCGTTCCAGTAGCTGAAACGGATGCGCCGTTGCAGGCGGTGATGCCACATAGAAAACTCCTTCTACCCTACACGGTTTAAATAAATAGCACCGCGCCGGACACAAGGCGAATGCCTTATTGTGCATAGCTTGCCCGTCGGGCGGGATTAACCGATTTTACCGGCCCGGTGCGCGGCGAGCGTCCATCGCCAGCCGAAGTTCATGCCCGCTGCCGCGCCGAGAATGGCCAGCGTGCCCAGCAGCTGCAGCAGGCTGAGACGGTGCCCGAACACTGCCCAGTCCACCACGATCGCCACTGCCGGGTAGATAAACGACAGGGCGCCGACCAGGGCCGTGGGGATCTTCTGAATGGCGCCATAGAGCAACGTGGACATCAAACCGGTATGCACCAGGCCGAGGGTTGCCAGCAGCAGCCAGTCGATGGGGGCCGCAGGCGGCGTGGCCAGGCCGGCGAACGGTGCCAGTGCCAACGTGCCAACGGTCAGTTGAATCAACACGATGAGCTGCGGCGGCAACGCGGCCAGCCGTTTGACGATCGCCGCCGCAATGGCGTACATCAGGGCCGCACCGAGCGCCAGTACCACGCCGAGCAGGTAGTCATCGCCGCTGCCGCCGCTTTGCCGGCCGGCGACGATCAACACCATCCCCGCGAACGCCAGCAGAAGCCAGCCCAGCCGGTTAGCCGTTAGTTTTTCGCCGAACAGCAGCGCCCCCAGCGCCACCAACATAAACGGCTGAACATGGTAGGTCACGGTGGCGACAGCGATCGAAGCATGCTGATAGGCGGCAAACAATAGCGTCCAGTTGAGCACCAGCGCGATACCCCCGAGGATGGCGACAGCCAGCTGCCGCCGGTTGATTGCGCCGGGTTTCAACTGCCCAAGCGCGGCGCAGGTCGCCAGCATGGCCAGCGCGCCGAACGCGCAGCGCCAAAACACCACCGTTGTGGGCGGCTGCCCTAAAACGAGTACCGGCCAACCGACGGTGCCTGAGATGGTCATGGCGAGGATCATTTGCACTGCGCCGCGCGTCTTTGTTTTCATGTTGTTGCCCTCGCTGCCTGACCGTACTTGTGGTGAAGCCGCTTAATCATTAAAATGAACAATTGGACATTATGATGAACACGCATGCGGCTGTTCGTCAAGTCGAACAAGCGGATGATATAGCGAACGATGAGCAATAACCTGATGCAGAACATTACGCCGATCGGCCTCTTGTCGGCGGCGATCCGCCGCGAGCGTGAGCGATTGAACCTGTCGGTGACCGAGCTGGCGAAGCGCGCGGGCATCGCCAAGTCCACGCTGTCGCAGCTCGAAGCCGGCAGCGGTAATCCCAGCCTGGAAACGCTGTGGGCGTTGGCGATGGCGCTGGACGTGCCGGTCAGCCGACTGATTTCGCAACCCAGCAGGCCGGTGCAAGTGATCCGCGCCCATGAGGGAACGCCGGCGCTGTCGGAGCAGGGCAACTACGCCGCCACGCTGCTGGCCACCTGCCCGCCGGGCGCGCAGCGCGACATTTACCGGCTGCGGGTGCAACCCGGAGAGGCGAAACTTTCCCGGCCACATCCCCCCGGCACCGTCGAGCATGTGATCATCAGCAGCGGGCGAGCGCGCCTCGGGCCGGCGGAGCAGCCGCTGGAGCTGAGCGCCGGCGATTACATCAGCTACTCCGCCGATCGCGAGCACGTTTTCGAAGCGCTGGAGCCGGAGACCACCGCCGTGATGTTGATAGAACAGGGTTAGCCCGGGCGTTGAAGGTCCGTTTATTGAAAATGATTCTCAATTATATTAGTGTGCCCGCCTGTTTTGACGCCGGGGCAGGCGCGTAGCCCGGCGTCGCCGTTTATTGCCCTTCAAGGACCGAAGATGAAAATCGCTATTCCTTCCCTGCTGTTATTCGCCGGTTTGACGGCAACGCACCCGGCCACCGTGTTGGCCGCTACACCGCCCGTCGCGGCGGATCAGGGCCAGAACGACACGGCCAACAACGATTTCAGCTTCGTGCGCTATCGCGCGGATTACCGCGTCAACGCCAACGCCACCAACGTGAAGACGGAAAGCTACGAAGTGCTGCTGAAGACCAAGGCGGCGGTCGAAAAATTCAGCCAGATCCGCCTGAGCTACAGCGAAAAAATGGAAACGCTGGAGGTGGTCGCCGCCTACACGCTGACTGCCGACGGCCAGCGGCACGACGTGGCGCCCGATCGCATCTATACCCAGGAGAGTTACTCCAGCGCCACGGCCCCGCTGTATGCCGACCGCAAAGTGCGCGTCATCGTGTTCTCCAACCTGGCGCCGGGCTCGCGGGTGGTGTATGAGCTGCGCCGCACGCAAAACACCCCGTATTTCCCCGACTATTTCGGCCTGTGGGAGACGTTCAGCGTTTTCGATCAGTTCGACGACGCCGAAGTGACCCTGCAGGCACCGGCCAAGCTGCCGATGCATATCTTCACGCGTGGCGTGGAAGGCGGGGACAAGCCGCAGATCCGCAACGGCCAAGCGCACTGGCGCTGGCATTATTCGCGCAGCGCGCCGATGAAGGCGCAAAACTGGGCGGCGGACAGCTGGACCTTCAGCCCGACCATCATGGCCAGTACCTACCGCGAGTGGCCGCAGTTGGCCAAGGCCTACCAGCTGAAGGCCGGCGCGGCGGCGAAGGTGACGCCGGGCATCCAGGCGCTGGCGGACAATATCACCGCCGGTATCAGCGATCGGCGCGAGCAGGCGGAGGCCCTCTATCGCTGGGTGGCGCAAAACATTCGCTACGTGGCGGTGTACCTGGGCAACGGTGGGCTGGAGCCGAATTCGGCGCAGAGCATTCTCGACAACCACTACGGCGACTGTAAGGACCACGTGGTGATCCTGGAGGCGCTGCTCGCTGCCAAGGGTATTGAAAGCTCACCGGTGCTGATCGGTATGGATGAAGGCCCGTTACTGCCTAAAGTGCCGCTGCTCAGCCGCTTTAATCACGCCATCACCTATGTGCCGGAGTTCAAACTGTACCTGGACTCCACCAATCCCTGGGCGCGGTTCGGGCAACTGCCGCAAGGCGATCTGGGGGCGCCGGTGCTGCTGACGCGCGACGCCAAGCTGGCGCGCACGCCGGGCAGCGATGAGCAGCCGGTCAAGAGCGCGCTGAGCGTCGATTTCGTGTTTGACAAAGCGGGCAATCTGCACGGACAAACCGAGCGTCGGCTGAGCGAAGTGGAAGAAATTGACCTGCGGGGCTATTTCTCGCAGATCAACCGGCAGAACCGGGCGCAGGCCGAAGCGTCGATCATGTCAGCCTCCGGTATCGACGGCAGCGGCGAAATGGCGATGAACAGCGATCCGCTGGATCTCAAAAAACAGTTCGGTTACCGCTTCCGCTTCAAGGCGGACGACTACGTCGATTTCGGCGTGGTGGGCGGCATGACGCTACCTAATCCGCCCGGTGGCAAATCGTTCCGCACGCTGTATACCACCACGGCGGCACCGGACAACGAAACGCCGTTCTACTGCAGCGCGCAGCGCTACGACGAAACCTACCGTCTGCAGCTGCCGGCCAACGTGCCGATCATCGCCATTCCGCAAGACAGACAGTTCCGCAATGCGGCGGGCGACTATCGCGTGGCGTGGCGGCGCGACGGGCAGCAGGTGACCGTCAATCACCGCCTGCAGGTGAACGCCATTCGCGGCAAGGAAGCGCTGTGCCAGGCGCAGGATTACCCGGCGTTCCGCGAGCTGTTCCAGCAGGTGCGGCGCGGTTTCCGCGGCCAGGTGGTGTACGGCGAATTGGCCAACGGCAAATAAGCCGCGGCCCCGTAGTCGGATAAAAATGGCCCCCACTCAGATACCAGTGGGGGCCGTAGCGTTCCCACTAAGCGATCTTAACCGCGCGCACCTCTTTGGATCTCAACTTCACGCGGATCGGCACCGATTTATACGAAGGCGTGCCGCTCTCCTCATCGATGTAATGCAGCGGCACCAGCACGTTGGCCTCCGGGTAGTAGGCGCCGACCGAACCGGCTGAGATGTTGTAGGCGATCACCGTGATGCCTTCCAGGCGCTGGGTGCTCCCGGGCAGCGCCGTTTCCAGATCGACCACGTCGCCATGTTCCAGCCCCAAACGTTGCAGATCGCTGTCATTCATGAACAGCACGTCGCGCCGGCCGAAGACCCCGCGGTAGCGATCGTCCAGAGCATAGATGGTGGTGTTGTACTGATCGTGGCTGCGCAGCGTGATCAGCCGCAGCGTGTCTTTGTCTGCCGTTGTCTCGTCCTCATGCAGCCCGCTGAATACGGAAAACATCGCCTTGCCCGTCGCCGTCGGCCACTGGCGCTCGGTAGGCGGCAGCGGCATGCGGAAACCGCCGGGTTGACGAATGCGCGCGTTGTAATCGTCGAAGCCGGGGATGGTTTTTTCGATCAAATCGCGGATCACGTCGTAATCTTCGATCAGTTCATCCCAGGGCACCTTGCTGCCGGGCATCACCGCTTTGGCCATGCCGGCCACAATGGCGGGTTCCGAACGCAGCAGTTCCGACGCCGGTTTTAATTTGCCGGATGACGCATGCACCATCGACATCGAATCCTCCACCGTCACCGATTGCCGCCCGCCGGCCTGCATGTCCAGTTCGGTGCGGCCCAGGCAGGGCAGAATGAGGGTTTCTTTTGCCACCAACAGATGGCTGCGGTTGAGTTTGGTGCCGATATGCACGCTTAACTCCAGGGCTTTCATCGCCGGGAAGCTCTGCTCGGGGTCCGGCAATGCTACGGCGAAGTTGCCGCCCAGGCAGATCAACGCCTTCGAGGCACCATCGATCATCGCCTGCATGCATTTCACGGCATCGTGACCATGGGCTTTGGGCGGCGTGAAGCCAAACACCGTTTCCAGCTTTGCCAAAAAATCGGCCGACGGTTTTTCGGTGATGCCGACGGTGCGGTTGCCCTGCACATTGGAGTGGCCGCGCAGCGGGCAGATGCCGGCGCCCGGTTTGCCGATGTTGCCGCGTAGCAGCAGCAGATCGGCGATCAGGCGCACATTGGCCGTCCCTTTATTGTGCTGCGTAATGCCCATGCCGTAGGTCACGATGGTGGCGTTGGATTTCGCGTAGGCGGTGGCGACCCGTTCCAGGTCCTGGCGCGCCAGGCCGCTCTCCGCTTCGATAGCCTCCCAATGGGTGGCCGCCAGATCGGCGGCGAAAGCGGCAAAGCCTTGCGTGTGCTCGGCAATAAAGGCGTGATCCACGGCGTTGCCTTGTGTTTCATCCAGCTGCAGCAGCGCTTTGGCGATGCCTTTGAGCGCCGCGGCGTCGCCGCCGGCCTTGACCTGATAGTAGGTGGACGCGATAGGGGTCGAACTGTAGGTCGCCATTTCGATGACGTTTTGCGGATCGGTGAAACGCTCGAGCGCCCGCTCGCGCAGCGGGTTAAACACGATAATCGGCACCTTTTTACGCGCCAGTTCATGCAGCGTGCCCATCATGCGCGGGTGATTGGTGCCCGGATTGTGCCCGATGGAGATAATCAGCTCCGCGCTGTCAAAGTCGTCCAGCGACACGGTGCCTTTACCGATGCCGATCGACTGGGGCAGGCCAACGCTGGTCGGCTCATGGCACATATTGGAACAGTCGGGGAAGTTATTGCTGCCGAACTCCCGCGCAAACAGCTGGAACAGGTAGGCCGCCTCATTGGACGCCCGGCCGGAGGTATAAAACTCCACCTGCTCCGGCGGCAGCGTTTGCAAAACGGCGGCGATGCGTTGAAACGCCTCATCCCAGGCCAGCGGGCGCAAGGTGTCCGTCCCGGCGTCATAGCACAGAGGGGTTGTCAGGCGGCCATAGTCTTCCAACTGGTAATCGGTTTTCTGCAGCAGCGACGTTACGGTGTTCTGCGCCAGAAATTCGGGCGTCACGCGCTTGCTGGTCGCTTCCCAGGTCACGGCTTTGGCGCCGTTTTCACAGAACTGGAAGGTAGATCGATGTTCTTTATCCGGCCATGCGCACCCCGGACAATCAAAACCGTCGGGTTGATTGGTGCGCATCAGCGTCACCGGCGCTTCTAAGGTGTCCATCTGCGTGCGCACGGCGATGGCCGTCGCTTTTAGTGCGCCCCAACCGCCGGCGGGCCCATCGTAGGGATGCACCCCGGGTACTGCTCGTCTTTTCGCCATTGTTGATTGCCTCCGACATCGCTTACGATAAATGCAGGTGATTGATTTACTGAAAATATTATTTTTATCGTCCAAGATGGAACGCAAGCGCCGTCGCCGTTAAACGCGAGCCTGTCGATTCAGTATAGATGAGTGAAAAAGGGAGCAACGTCAGTCTGTGCGGGGAGAGCGGCGGCCCGGCGTGGCTGAAGCGGGCCGCCGGCGCGTTACTTTTTCACCACCAGTCCGACGCCGCGGCCGCGCGGATCTGATGCGGTTTCCGGCGTGCGGCCATCGATGCGGATAGCCTGAATATCCCCCATGTTCCAGCCCTGGTCTTCGAGGGTGTAACCCATGGCCTTCAGCTCGTCTGCCGGTTTGCCGGTCAGCGGCGCAAAGCTGTCATAGTAGACGGTGTCCTTCGGCAACAGCTGATGGTGCACGCGCTGGGCGGCCACCGCCTGCGCCAGCGGCAGGTGGTAATCGTAGAGGTTGTTGATCACCTGGAAGATCGAGGTGAAGATGCGTGAACCGCCCGGGGTGCCGATCACCAGAGTGACGTCGCCGTCGCGGGTGATGATGGTCGGGCTCATCGAGGAGAGCATGCGCTTGCCCGGCTCGATGGCGTTGGCGTCGCTGCCCACCACGCCGAAGGCGTTGGCGACGCCGGGTTTGGCGCTGAAGTCGTCCATCTCGTCGTTAAGCAGGAAGCCGGCGCCTTTGACCACCACGCCGCTGCCGAAGTCCCAGTTGAGCGTATAGGTGTTGCTGACCGCGTTGCCGGCGGCATCGACGATCGAGAAGTGGGTGGTTTGGTGGGTTTCCAGCCCCGGCCGCACCTTTTCGGTCGGCGAGATCGCCGTCGGGTTGATCTCGGCGGCGCGTTTTTTCAGGTAGTCGGGGGCGATCAGCTGCGCTTCCGGCACCTGGGTGAAGTCCGGATCGCCGAGGTAGTCGGCGCGATCGGCGAACACGCGTTTTTCGATTTCCGCCAGCAGGTGGATGTAGCGCGCCGAGTTCAGCGGCACGCCCTTGAAGTCGGCGGCGCGATCTTCTTTGATCCCCAGCAGCTGCGCCAGCGCGATGCCGCCGGAGCTGGGCAGCGGGGCGGTATACACGGTGTTGCCGCGCCAGCTGATGCGCATCGGTTCACGCCATTTCACCCGATAGTCGGCCAAATCCGCCGCGCCGATCAGCCCGTTGTCGCGCTGCATTTGCGCCACCAGCAGGCGAGCGGTTTCGCCGTGATAAAAATCGTCGGCGCCCGATTTGGCGATGCGCTCAAGGGTGGCGGCCAGCTCCGGCTGCTTGAACACCGTGCCGGGCTTCATGGCGCCGAAATAGTCGCCGAAGTTGGTTTTACCGGCGAACAGCTTGTTGGCGTCTTCACGGTACTGATACTGCTGATCCGCCACGGTGAAACCTTGCCGGGCGTAACCGATCGCCGGCGTCAGCAGCTCGGCCCAGGGCAACTTGCCGAAGCGTTTATGCGCTTCCCACAATCCCAGCACGGTGCCCGGCACGCCGGCGGCGCGGCTGCCCACCAGGCTGAGATTCTCGATCACTTCGCCTTTCTCGTTCAGATACATAGTTTTGCCGGCGGCCTTGGGCGCCACTTCGCGGTAGTCGAGGAAATAGGGTTTGCCGTCGACGTACAGCGTCATAAAGCCGCCGCCGCCGATATTGCCGGCTTCAGGGTAGGTAACGGCCAGGGTAAAGGCGGTGGCGACCGCCGCATCGACCGCATTGCCGCCGGCCTGCAGAATGTGCGCGGCGACCTTGGCGCCATACTGATCCGGGGCGGCGACCGCGCCGGCGGTCAGTTCGGCGGCAAAGGCAGCGGGAACGGTGCAGGCAAGGGCCACGCTCAGAGCTATCGTTTTCAATAAACCGGCAGACATAGAAGATCCTTTTAGCGATGTTCAGTTATCAGGTGAATTCAACTAATTATTTTGAAACAGCAGGTTAGCGCGTTTTCTTCGGGCTGTTGCGACGCTTTATTGAAAGTAGCAGCGGGCAGGCGGGGCCGCCTGACCAGAGTAGCAAATCGTGACGTGGCGCGTTATGCGCCGGCGGGCAGCGCCGACTGCAGCCATTGGCAAAAGTGCCGGACGAGCGGATTGTGTTCGCTGTCGCGGTGCAGCAGCCACGCCCAGTTGGCGCCGCGCACGCGTTGCTCGGTTAACGGTTGCAGCAGCCCGGCGTCGCGCGCGTGTTGCGCCAGCAGTTGGCTGACCAACGCGATGCCGAGGCCGTTGCAGGCGGCGTCCAGCAGCAGACCAGGATCGGAGAAGTTCAGCCCGCTGTCTCGCTGGCCGACGTGCGCGCCGCCCGCCACTGCCCAGTGGCTCCAATCCATCTCGCGTTCGCCGTGCAAGGTCACGCGCTGCTCCGGCGTCAACGCCAGCAGGCTGGGGTGGCAGGCGGGGTAGAGTCGGTCGGTACAGAGAACGTTAAAGGTGCAGTCCGCCTGCGCGCTGAGATCGTCACGGATCGCCAGATCGATGCTGTCCGTCGCCATATCCGGCGGTTCAAAGCTGGTGAACAGCCACAGATCGATCTGCGGATGCTGCCGATTGAAATCGCCCAGCCGCGGCGTCAGCCAGTGGCGGGCAAAGGCCGGGGTGGTGTTAACGATCAGTTGGTTGGGTTTGCGGTACTGATCCAAACGGCGAATGCCGACGGCCAGCTGTTGCAGCATCACCTGTGCGGTGCTGAACAGATCGTGGCCGGCGTCGGTCAGCGCCACGCTGCGGCCGGTGCGGAAGAACAGCGGTTGCTCCAGAAACGCCTCGAGGCTGCGGATTTGCTGGCTGATCGCCGACTGAGTCAGGTGCAGCTCTTCGGCAGCCTGATGAAAACTGCCCAGGCGCGCCGCCGCTTCGAAACCGCGCAGGGCGCTCAAGGGGGGCCAGTGTTTTAACATTATCGATAAGCCTGTCTAATCAGATATCCGCTAAATATATCGTTTGTCGCGGTGGCAGGGGAAGACTAGCATGGGATTCAAGCGCTGGAGCGTAAAAAAACCGGCTAACAGTTTGAATTTAAATCAATTTAAAGAGGCTATTTATGTCAACGCGTCGCACCTTTATCAAGCAGCTTTCGGCGGTGGCCGGTGTGAGCTTGACGGCATCATTGGGCATCCCGTTACGCGGTCACGCGAAAGCTGCGCTTAATCCGGCCTGGCGGATGCCCGACGAAGGGGAACCGCAACAGCGGGCGTTTCTCGCTTTCGGCGCGCAGCGTGCGATTTGGGGCGGGTTCACCGCGGACGTGCAGGCAGCGCAGGGGCGCATCGCCCGCGCCATCGCCGACTTTCAGCCGTTGACGGTTTTTTGCCGCGGCAATGAACGGCAATTGGCTGAGGCCACCTGCGGCAGTCACAACGTCAGCTATGTTGTCACTGAGCTGGATGATATCTGGATGCGCGACATCGGCGCCAATTTCGTCGTCAATGACGCCGGCGAACTGGGCGCGGTGGATTTCAACTTCAACGGCTGGGGCGATAAGCAGCAACATGCCAGGGATGCGCGTCTGGCAGGGTTTGTCGCCAGGCGATACGGCGTCGCTCAACCGCGCCGCAGCGCGCTGGTAGGCGAAGGCGGCGGCATCGAAGTGGATGGGCACGGCACCGGCATCATGACCGAGAGCAGTTGGGTGAATGCGAACCGCAACCCGGGCTGGAGCCGAGACCGGGTTGAGCAAGAGCTGAAGGCGATGCTCGGCCTGCGCAAAATTATCTGGCTGCCGGGTATTAAAGGCCGGGACATCACCGATGCCCACGTCGATTTTTATGCCCGTTTCGTGCGGCCTGGCGTGGTGGTGGCCAACCTGGATACCGATCCGGCCTCTTATGATCATGCGGTTACCCAAGCGCATCTGGCGATCCTCAAAGCAGCGACCGACGCCGACGGCCGCACGCTGCAGGTACATACGCTTTCGCCGCCGCGGGCACCGCGCGAAAGCCGATTCAGTCGCCGCAACCCCGATTTCGCGGCGGGCTACATCAACTATTTCGTCATCAACGGCGCGGTGATCGCCCCTGAATTTGGGGATCCGCAGGCGGATAAGGCGGCGTTTGCGCTGCTGTCGGCGCTCTATCCGCAGCGCAAGGTGGTGCAGCTGGAGATCGACGCCATCGCCGCCGGCGGCGGCGGCATTCACTGCGTGACCAGCCAATTGCCGGTGCATGGCAAGCCAGACCAGTGAGTGTTCAAAAAATGCGCACGCGGTTGTTTGTCGCCATAGGGTGTGATTGGCTGAGTGGAAACATAAGGAGGCCATAATGAACGACTCACCCTTGAGCATTCCCACCTGGTATCGCGATCCGCACGCAGAACAGGCCATGGCAGAAGGCCATGCGCCCATCTGGCGGCATCTGCTGAGCCTGGTGCCGGAACACGAATTGTCCGGCGTCAGGGTGCTGGACTTCGGCTGCAATCAGGGCGGTTTTCTGCGTCTGTTGCACCAAATCCGGCCATTTCGTGAAGGACTCGGCGTCGATATCGCCCGCCAGTCCGTCGAACAGGCCAACCGCCTGAAAGGAAACCTGCCGATCGGTTATCAGACCGACACGCGGTTGACGGGTTATGAGAACCACTTCGATATCGCCTTCAGTCATGAAGTCGTCTACCTGATTGAAGATATCGCGCAGCATGCCGCCGATATGCTGCGGGTGCTGAAACCGGGCGGCGTTTATTATGCGGTGACCGGTTGCCACACCGACAACCCGCTGTGGCCGCAATGGCGCGAAAGGGTGGCTGAACAGACGCATACCGTGGTGCAGGATCGCGCTCTGGACGACTATGCGCGCATTTTCTCCACCGCGGGATTCCAGGTCTCTGCCCGCCGGCTGGGCTTTTCCGGCTTCGTGCCCTATGAGCCGGACGGCTGGATGCCGAATATCGCGGCGGCGATCGACTACTATTGGCACACCAAAACGGTGTTTAGACTGGTTAAACCCCCAGTGCCGGTGAGTTAACGCGCCGGGCCGATGCCGTAGCGCAGCAGGGCAATGGCGTGGCGGGCGATATCCTCGGCGTTTAGCTGGCCTTTATCCCGTTCGCGCCGCCATTTGGGTGCGGTGGCCAGCGGCAGCAGCGTGATGCCGAACAGCGTAAAGAACAGCAGGGCAGGCTCGAGATCGGAATTGAGTTTACCCTGCGCCTGCCAGCGTGCGATGGCTTGCAACGCGATCTGATGGCGTTCATTACCGAATCGTTCATCCATTCTCTGTTTCAATACGCCACTTTCACTCATGACCTCCCGCAGCCACAGCGGGGCGAACCAAGGGTGTTCCAACGCGATGTCGATAAAACGTTGCGCTAGCTGGGTGAACGCGGTGACGGGATCGTCCGCGTTGGCGTCGAACACCTCGCCGGCCATCTTGCGCACTGGCAGAAAGCGCTCTTCGATCAGCACGTCCAGCAACTGTTCCCGGTTATGAAAGTAGTAGTGCAGCATGGCCGGGGTGACGTTTGCTTCGCGCGCAATGGCATTCA
Organism: Serratia sp. PL7; assembly: GCF_945957435.1. Taxonomy (NCBI): domain Bacteria; kingdom Pseudomonadati; phylum Pseudomonadota; class Gammaproteobacteria; order Enterobacterales; family Yersiniaceae; genus Serratia; species Serratia sp. PL7. The sequence goes on from NZ_CAMFLB010000001.1 coordinate 1,169,050, forward strand.
ATGAGGTGTCTACGATCCCCTGGCGGGCAAACAGGTTCAGCGCGGTATCAAGCAAATGCTCGCGTTTGTCCGCCCCTTTGGCACCGCCGCTCGGCCGGCCGGGGCGGCGAGGCTTGGCGGGAGTTTGAACGTTTCGTGCTGTCATCGCGATAAGATCCATTGACCGGAAAAAAGGATGACTCATATATTAATTATGCGATTAATTAATTACAAGTGAACTGACTCCGATGACGATTGAAAACCCGACAATCCGGCCCGATCACGGCGGGGCGCCTGCCAAGGCGCCTTCGCTCCCGTTGCTGTTTTCCGCGTTGCTGCTGGTGATGCTACTGGCGGCGCTGGATCAAACCATTGTCTCCACCGCGCTGCCGACCATCGTCGGCGAGTTTGGTGGTCTTGAGAAACTGTCCTGGGTGGTGACAGCCTATCTGCTGTCTTCCACTATTGTGGTGCCGCTGTACGGCAAATTCGGCGATCTTTTCGGCCGCAAGATTGTGCTGCAAATCGCTATTTTGCTGTTTTTGCTTGGGTCGGTACTGTGTGGGCTAGCGCAAAACATGACACAGCTGATTATGATGCGCGCGCTGCAAGGGTTGGGCGGCGGCGGGCTGTTGGTGGTCACTTTGGCGGTGGTCGGCGACGTGATCCCGCCGGCGGAACGCGGCCGTTATCAGGGGCTGTTCGGTGGGGTATTCGGCCTGGCCACGGTGGTGGGGCCGTTGATCGGCGGCTTACTGGTGCAGCATTTTTCCTGGCGCTGGATTTTCTACATCAATCTGCCGCTGGGCCTGTTCGCCCTGCTGGTGATTGGCGCGGTGTTTCAGTCGCAGATTAATCGAGTGCGACATGAAATCGACTTCCTCGGCGCCGGTTACCTGGCGATGGCGCTCACCTGTATCATCCTGTTCACCAGCCAGGGCGGCACGGTAATGGCCTGGTCGGACGGCCAGCTGTGGTGCATTCTGGCCTTTGGCCTGGTGTCGCTGGGCGGCTTTATCTATGAGGAACGTCTGGCCGGTGAACCGATCATTCCCCTCGGGCTGTTTCGCAACCGCACCTTCGTGCTGTGCGGCCTGATCGGCTTTATCGTCGGCATGTCGCTGTTCGGCTCCGTAACTTTCCTGCCGCTGTATCTGCAGGTGGTAAAAGGCTCGACGCCATCGCAGGCCGGGATGCAGCTGCTGCCGTTGATGGGCGGCCTTATGGTCAGCTCGATCATCAGCGGGCGGATCATCAGCAAACGCGGTAAATATCGCCTGTTCCCGATCGTCGGTACCCTGTGTGCGCTGGGGGCGATGACGCTGCTCGGCACCCTGACCAATAACACGCCGGTGCAACAACTGTATCTGTACCTTTGCCTGCTGGGATTGGGGCTGGGCATGGTGATGCAAGTGATGATTTTGGCGGCGCAAAACAGCGTGGAGCCCCGACATATCGGGGTCGCGACGTCCAGCGCCACGCTGTTCCGCTCTATCGGCGGTTCGATAGGCGTGGCGGTGTTCGGGGCAATTTTCACGCAGGTGTTGCATACCCGTTTGGTGGCGCTGTTGCCGGAAGGCGCGCAGCTGCCGCGCTCGCTCGGCGCAGAAGCGGTGCACCATTTGCCGGCGGCGCTGCAGCAGGATTACCTGCAGGCCTTCGGCGGGGCGATCCATTCGGTGTATCAAATTGCCGCCGGGGTGATGGCGCTGGCTTTTGCGCTGACCTGGCTCTTGAAAGACGTGCCGCTGCGGCACAAATAATCCCGATACCGGCCGCTCCGGCCGGCTCAGCCCGACGGACTTTTACCGAATCCTTACGCAACCCTTTCAGAAGCGAATGTCTGCATTCGATATATTGAGAATAGTCATTCTCAATGGGATCGTATTGCAATGCAGAGAAAAACGCTTTTGGTGCTTGGGCTGTCGCTGTTGCTGTCCGCCTGCGATGGGCAAAATGCCGGTGCGCCGACGGGCGCAGGCGGTGAGCAGGAGGTCGGCGTCGTCACGCTGCGCGGCCAGTCAGTGACCCTGAGCAGCGAGTTGACCGGCCGGGTCAACGCCACCATGACTTCCGACGTGCGGCCGCAGGTCGACGGCATCATCAAGCAGCGGCTGTTCACCGAAGGGGCCGAGGTGAAAGCCGGGCAGGTATTGTACCAAATTGACCCCGCCAGCTATCAGGCCAGCTACGATCAGGCCGCCGCCCAGCTGAAAAACGCCCAGGCCACGGTGCAGTCCACCCGGCTCAAATCACAGCGCTATGCGGCGCTGGTGAAAGAGAACGGCGTTTCTCAGCAGGATGCGGACGATGCCAAAGCCGCCTATTTGGCGGCCGTGGCGTCGGTGGCCCAGTATCAGGCAGCGCTGGAGACGGCGCGCATCAACCTCGCCTATACCCAGGTGCGGGCACCGATCGCCGGCCGCATCGGCATCTCATCGGTGACGCCGGGCGCGCTGGTCACCGCCAGCCAGACCGATGCGTTGGCCACCATCCGCGCGTTGGATCCGATCTATGTCGATCTGACCCAGTCCAGCGCCCAGTTGCTTAAACTGCGCCGTCAGCAGGCCGCTTTGCAGCGCGGTGCGGTCACGCCGGTCGCCATCAAGCTGGAGGACGGCACGCCTTATGCCCACGCCGGCAAGCTGGAGTTGACCGAGGTGGCGGTGGATGAGGCCACCGGTTCGGTCACGCTGCGTGCGGTGTTCCCCAACCCCGAGCATGAGCTGCTGCCCGGCATGTACGTCCACGCCACGGTGGATAACGGCGTCGATCCCAAAGCCATTCTGGCGCCGCAGCAGGGCATCACCCGCAACGCCAAAGGGGAAGCCACCGCGTTGGTGGTGGACGAGCAAAACAACGTGGCGCAGCGCACCGTCAGCGCCGAACGGGTGGTGGGCAGCAACTGGCTGATCGGCAGCGGGCTGAACGAAGGCGATCGCCTGATCGTCGAAGGCACCGGCAAGGTCACGATCGGCGCCGCGGTGAAGCCGGTTGAGGTTTCAGTCGACAAAACCCAACGCGGGGAGCAGTGATATGGCGCAGTTCTTTATCCGGCGGCCGGTATTCGCCTGGGTGATTGCCATCATCATCATGCTGTGCGGCCTGATGTCGATCAATTCATTGCCCGTCTCGCAGTACCCGGATGTCTCACCGCCGCAGATTTCCATCTCCGCCACTTACCCGGGCGCGGACGCGGAAACGCTGGAAAACAGCGTCACGCAGGTGATTGAGCAGCAGCTCACCGGCCTGGACGGCCTGCTGTATTTCTCTTCGACCAGCAGCTCCAGCGGCTCGGTCAGCATCAACGTCACCTTTGATCAGGGCACCGATCCGGATATCGCTCAGGTGCAGGTGCAAAACAAGGTGCAGCAGGCGGAAAGCCGTTTGCCGAGCGCGGTCACTGCGCAGGGCGTGACGGTCAAGAAATCCCAGAGCAGCTTCCTGCTGATCGTCGGGCTGTATGACGAAAGCGACAAGGCGACAATGGCCGATATCTCCGACTATCTGGTCAGCAACCTGCAGGATCCGCTGTCGCGCATTGCGGGCGTGGGGGACGTGCAGGTGTTCGGCTCGGAATATGCGATGCGTATCTGGCTGGATCCGACCAAGCTGGCGAGCTATGCGCTGATGCCTTCCGACGTGCAGACGGCGATCGAAGCGCAAAACACCCAGGTGTCTGCCGGCAAGATCGGCGATCTACCGGCTGCCGCCGATCAGCAGCTGACCGCCACGGTAAAGGCGCAGTCGCGGCTGCAAACGCCGGAACAGTTTCGCAATATCATCCTGAAAAGCGACAGCAGCGGCGCGCTGGTGCGGCTGGGTGACGTGGCACGGGTTGAGCTGGGCAACGAAGACTACTCCGCCAGCGCGCACCTCAATGGCCACCCGGCGGCGGGGATCGCGGTCAAGCTGGCGGCGGGCGCCAACGCCCTCAACACCGCCAAACTGGTTAAGGCCAAGGTGGCGGAATACCAAAGCGCGATGCCGCAGGGCTACAAGGTGGCCTACCCGAAAGACAGCACCGACTTCATCAACATCTCGATCGAGGAGGTGGTGAAAACGCTGTTTGAAGCGGTGGTGTTAGTGGTGGTGGTGATGTTCGTGTTCCTGCAAAACCTGCGCACCACGCTGATCCCGACCATCACCGTGCCGGTGGTGTTGCTGGGCACCTTCGGCGTGCTGGCGGCGTTCGGCTATTCGATCAATACCCTGACGCTGTTCGGCATGGTGCTTGCGATCGGGCTGTTGGTGGACGACGCCATCGTGGTGGTGGAAAACGTCGAACGCGTGATGCGTGAAGATAAACTGCCGCCGCGCGAGGCGACGGAGAAATCGATGCGCGAGATCACCGGCGCGCTGGTCGGCATCGCGCTGGTGCTGTCGGCGGTGTTTCTGCCGATGGCGTTCTTCGGCGGTTCCACCGGGGTGATCTACCGCCAGTTTTCGATCACCGTCGTCTCCTCGATGGTGCTGTCGGTGGTGCTGGCGTTGACGCTGGCGCCGGCGCTGTGCGCCACATTGCTGAAATCGACGCATGAAGAACAGACCGACAAAGGGCTGCTGGGTAAATTCAACCGCGGTTATAACCGTCTGCAGGAGAAGTACGCCGACAAGGTCGGCGCAGTGATCCACCGGCCGACGCGCTATCTGCTGCTGTACGGTCTGCTGTTGATCGCCGCGGCCGTGATGTACCTGCGTTTGCCGACCGGCTTTCTGCCCAACGAGGATCAGGGTTCGGTGATGGTGCAGTACACCTTGCCGGCCGGCGCCACCAACGCGCGCACCTCGGCGGTGAGCGAGGCGGTGACCGCCTATTTCCTCGGCCAGGAAAAGGCCAACGTCAGCACCATTTTCACCATCAACGGTTTCGGCTTCAGCGGCAGCGGGCAAAACGCCGGCATGGCGTTCGTCAGCCTCAAGGACTGGAGCCAACGCAGCGGCAGCGAAAACACCGCCGACGCCATCGCCAAACGCGCCATGGCGCACTTCGCCTCGCTGCGCGACGCCCAGGTCTTCTCCATGAGCCCACCGGCGATCGACGGTTTCGGCCAGTCCGACGGCTTCACCTTCGAGCTGCAGGCCAAAGGAGCGACCACCCGCGCCGAGCTACAGGCGATGCGCGACCAGATCGTCGCCGCCGCCGGCAACAATCCGACATTGCTGGCGGTGCGCGCCAACACCTTGCCGGACACCCCACAGCTGCAGGTGGAGATCGACAACGGCAAGCTGCAGGCGCTCGGCTTGAGCGCCGGCGACGTCAACAGCACACTCAGCAGCGCGTTCGGCAGCACCTACGTCAACGACTTTATCGACCGCAACCGAGTGAAAAAGGTCTATATGCAGGGCGACGTAGAGTATCGCGCCAAGCCGGAAGATCTCGACAAATGGTTTGTGCGCGGCACCAACGCGGCGGGCGACAGCAGCATGACACCGTTCTCCGCCTTTGCGTCTTCGCACTGGATCTACGGCCCGGAAAACCTGTCGCGCTATAACGGGCTGTCGTCGTTCGAGATCACCGGGCAGGGCGCCGCCGGCGTCAGCTCCGGTACGGCGATGAGCGAGATGGAGAAACTGGCGGCGAAATACTCCGCCGGCAGCAGCTATTCCTGGAGCGGGCTCTCCTATCAGGAACGGCTGACCAGCGGCCAGGCGTCGTCGCTGTACGCCATTTCGCTCATCGTGGTGTTCCTGTGCCTGGCGGCGCTGTATGAGAGCTGGTCGATTCCATTCGCGGTGATGTTGGTGGTGCCGATGGGTGTGGTGGGCTCGCTGCTGGCGATCACGCTGCGCGGGCTGGAAAACGACATCTACTTCCAAGTGGCGCTGCTCACCATCATCGGCCTGTCGGCGAAGAACGCTATTTTGATCGTCGAGTTCGCCGAGGAGATGCACCAGCGGGGGGAAACGCTGATTGGCGCGGCGGTCCACGCGGCACGCATGCGCCTGCGGCCGATCCTGATGACCTCGCTGGCGTTCACCGCCGGGGTGCTGCCGCTGGCGGTATCCAGCGGCGCCGGCGCCAACAGCCGAATCGCCATCGGTACCGGCATTATCGGCGGTACGATCACCGCCACCGCATTGGCCATCTTTTTCGTACCGCTGTTTTATGTGTTGGTGCGCCGCATGTTTACCCGCCGGCCCACCAACTCGCCGTCTCAGGCAGGAGAATAACGTGTTGCAACGAGTCATGATGTTAACTTTACCGCTGCTGCTGAGCGGGTGTCTGTCGCTGGATCCACACTACCAGCGCCCAGCGGCGCCGGTGCCCGCCAACCTGCCGCAGGGCGAGGCCGCCGGCAAGCAGGCGTTGAGCTACCCGGACGTCGCCTGGCGCGACTATGTGCAGGACGCCAGGCTGCGGCAGGTGGTGGCGCTGGGGCTGGACAGCAGCCGCGATCTGCGCGAGGCGATCGCCAATATCGCCTCGGCGCGCGCCCTGTACGGTGAGCAGCGCTCGGCGCTGTTCCCGACGATCAACGCCACCGCCGACGGCAGCCGCGGGCGTTCGCTGACCGGTAGCGGCAATGCCACCGCCATCAGTCAGAGTTATGAAGCGCAGGCCGGCGTCAGCGCGTTCGAGCTGGATCTGTTCGGCAAAAACGCCAGCCTGTCGCGCGCGGCGTTCGAAACCTATCTGGCCAATTCGGAGGCGGCGAAAAGTACTCGCCTGACGCTGATCGCCGATATCGTCACCGACTGGGTGGCGGTGGCGGCCGAGCGCAGCAATCTGGCGGTGGCGCAGCAGACGATGGAAAGCGCCAAACGTTCGCTGGACGTGACGCGTAAGAACCAGCAGCACGGCATTGCGTCGCTGGTTGACGTGGCGTCGGCGGAGACCGTTTATCAACAGGCGCGATCGGACGCCGCCAGCTATGCGACCAGCGCCGCGCAGGCGAAAAACGCGCTGGATTTGGCGGTGGGGCAAAGCGTGCCGGAAAATCTGCTGCCGAGCGGTATCGATGGGCTCGGCGAAATCATGCGCAATCTGCCGGCTGGGGTGTCTTCGCAGGTGCTGCTGACGCGGCCGGACGTGCTGCAGGCTGAGCATAACCTGAAATCCGCCAACGCCAACATCGGCTCGGCGCGGGCGGCGTTTTTCCCGTCGATCAGCCTGACCGCCAGCGGCGGCGTGGGCAGCGGTGAACTCTCGTCGCTGTTCAGCCACGGCGCGGGCGTCTGGTCGTTCGCCCCGAGCATCAGCCTGCCGATCTTCAGCGGTGGCTATAACACGTCGCAACTGAACTACAGCAAAGCGCAGAGAGATCTGTATGTCGCCACCTATGAGAAAGCGGTGCAGACTGCATTTCAGGAAACCGCCGACGCGTTGGCGCGTAAAGCGACTCTGCAGGAACAGCTGGCGGCGCAAACCGGCTATGTGGCGGCGGCGCAGCAATATTATCGCCTGGCCGAGTTGCGTTACCGCCAGGGCGTGGACAGCTACCTGACGCTGCTGGACGCGCAGCGCACGCTGTACACGGCGCAGCAGTCGCTGATCGCCGCGCAGCAGACCGCGTACGACAATCAGGCCACCCTGTATAAAGTGTTGGGCGGCGGCATTGCCGCCGAGCGGCAGGGGGACGGCGTCATCGCCGACAAGACGACGCTCAGCCGCTAACCATCGACCGCGCGCGCCAGAAGTGTGGCTGCGCGCGGTTTTTTATGGAAAGTGTAAAGAAACAGAAAACCCGCGCGGCGGCCCGAACTCGCCGCGGCGAGCAGAGTCAGACAGAGAACCGCATTCATCTTTATTCATACCGGCTTGAGGTCGTCATGGCAGAAGACATTCAGCAACAGGTCATCGCGCTTATCGCCGCATTCAACGCGCCTGGGCGGCAGAAGAAGGGCGTGGTCATTACCCCGGAAACCGAGATCAACACCGCGCTCAGTCTGTCGTTCAGCGACTCCAACACGCTGATGCGCCGCTACTTCGATACCTTCGGCGTCGACAGCAGCAATTACAACCACGAGCTGTATTTCCAGCCGCCGGCCAACACCGGGCGCTGGTTTTCCCCCTCCGCCTGCAAAGAACACCCCCGGCCGCTGTGCGTGTCGATGCTGGTACGCTCCGCACGCGCCAAACGCTGGCTGTACGACATCCACTTCCTGATCGAGCAGCTCCGCTAGCACCGCATTACTGCTCCAATACCTCGGCGAATTTCGCCAGCCACTGCGGATGCGCCGGCCAGGCCGGGGCGGTGACCAGATTGCCGTCGACGTGGGCCTGATCGATGCCGATCTCCGCATAATGGCCGCCGCCGAGTCGCACCTCCGGGGCGCAAGCCGGGTAGGCGCTGCAGGTGCGGCCCTTCAACACCCCGGCCGCTGCCAGCAACTGCGGGCCGTGGCAAACGGCGGCGATCGGTTTTTTCGCGGCGTCAAACGCCTGCACCAGCGCGATCACCTCGGGGTTCAGGCGCAGGTATTCGGGCGCCCGACCGCCGGGGATCAAGAGCGCGTCATAGTGTTCTTCTTTGGCGGCGGCAAAGTCGGCGTTCAGGGTGAAACGGTGGCCGGGCTTCTCGCTGTAGGTCTGCGCGCCGTCAAAGTCGTGGATCGCGGTCTGGATGTAGTCGCCGACGGCTTTACCGGGGCACACGGCATCCACCCAATGGCCAATCATCTGCAATGCCTGAAACGGCACCATGGTTTCGTAATCTTCGGCGTAGTCGCCGACCAGCATCAGGATCTTTTTCTTGCTCATGATCACAACTCCTGCAGGAGGGGGAATGCCTAAGGTATAGCCCAGCCCCCCCGGGAATGCGAACCGCAAAGTGCTGTGGAATACACGATAAAAAAGCGCAAAAATTGAGTTGACTTTCTTGGTAAGAATAAAGGCCATAATTATCCTGGCGGTCTGATCAGTAATGAATTTGATTTTCGTTTGTTTCCTATGATAGAAAAACGGCTCCCCACTAAAATGGAAAGGAAATCTGTTAGCACGCGTCATACGAATACATCAGAATTCTGTGATTATTACCATTGCGTAATAATGGAAAGCACTTGTTTAATTTTTTTATTATTTTGAAGGAACAAAAAAATGCCTATTTTAAATCGCTGTGCCACAGCCTGCGCACTGGCGCTGGGCCTGCTGGGGAGCTCGGTTGCAGCACACGCTGGGGAACAAGAGGAACTCACCCAAAAACTCGATGAGTCGGTAATGACGTATGCTTACTCTAAGAGTAGTAGCGATATGGACACCATTAATGAACTGATAAAAAATGGCGCTCACCCTACTATTCAAACGTTATGGTATGCCGCCTATTACAAACAGCCGGCGCTGCTCGATCGTTTTCTTGATATGTCGGTGAATGTGAATCAAGCCATCAGTGACAATGGAGAAACCGTATTGTTGTCAGCGTTGGGAAATACCGAAAAGTCTGAATTATCCGATGATGACCTTCACATTTTACAGAGCTTGCTAAAAGCAGGTGCCAATACCAACGTCATTGCACAAGGGGGGACTAATACACCACTTATTGCCGCCGCCCAAAGCCAAGGAGCCGCGCCCGCGCTGGTGAAACTGTTGCTGCAATTTGGTGCGGATGCCAAGCAGGTTACCCCGCAAGGATTCTCACCGATAATGGGGGAAGGGGCGGCTAATCTGGAGGTCATCAAACTGCTGGTAGCCGCCGGAACAGACCCTTATGGCGTCAGCAAGGTAGGATCAACGCCTTTGCACTTTGTTTGCACGCGGGATGCTTCCCAGGACGGCCAGCCGGACCCGCAAGCGGCACAGCGTATCGCCTTGTTGCATAAACCCGGAACCTCTATCGATGCTCAACCGCCCCAGCAACAGGCCTGGCCTGTTGGCACACCACTGCTGGAAAGCCTGACCAGCAATAATCCTGACTGCGTCAAGGCGTTGTTGGCTGCGGGTGCCGATAAAGATGCGCTGGCTTTCCCGGCAGAGTATGTGGCAGCAGATCCAAGCGTAAAAGGTAAAACGGTTCGTCAGAATATACTCGGGTCGGCAGAAAAATATCCCGACCTGTATTCGCCAGAAATCGTGGCCTTGTTTCAAAAATAGGTGAAACGAAAAAGGGGGCTTTCGCCCCCTGAAACAATGGCCCGCTCGCAGGCCAAATAAGCCGGCATCAACCTGGGTAGATGCCGCGCTCTTTACGTGCGGTCAGGATGCGCTCACAAGCCACGATGTAAGCCGCGGTGCGCAGGCTGCACTCTTTCTCTGCGGCCTTGTTCCAGACGTGGACCATCGCGTCGGTCATGATCTTGTCCATACGCTCGTTGATCTCGGACTCGCTCCAGAAGTAGCTCGCCATATCCTGCACCCACTCGAAGTAACTGACCGTTACGCCGCCGGCGTTACAGATAACGTCCGGAACTACGGTGATGTTACGGGAGCGCAGAATGTCGTCCGCTTCTGGGAAGGTTGGGCCGTTAGCCCCTTCCAGCACCAGCTTGGCGCTGAGGATTTCGGCGCGCTGGCGGGTGATCTGGCCTTCCAGCGCCGCAGGGATCAGGATGTCCATGTCAACCGACCAGAACGCTTCGCTCTCGATCTCGCTGGCACCCGGGAAGCCGGCGATCTGCTTGTGCTTGGCCTGGTATTCGGTCAGCGCGACCAGATCGATACCGTTGGCGTTGAACAGGGTAGCGGAGTGGTCCTGGATGGTGACGACGCGAGCGCCGACGCCGACGAACAGACGGGCCGCTTCGCTGCCCACGTTACCGAAGCCTTGTACCGCCACTTTGGCGCCTTCGATCTGCACGCCCAGACGCTTGGCCACTTCGCTGCCGGTGACGAACACGCCGCGGCCGGTCGCTTTCTCACGGCCCAGGGAACCGCCGAGGTGGATTGGCTTGCCTGTCACTACGCCGGTGATGGTGGTGCCGTGGTTCATGGAGTAGGTATCCATCATCCAGGCCATCACTTTGGCGTTGGTGCCGACGTCCGGCGCAGGGATGTCTTTCTGTGGCCCGATGATGAAGCCGATTTCGCTGGTGTAGCGGCGGGTCAGTCGCTCCAGTTCACCTTCAGACAGTTTGAACGGATCGACGCGGATGCCGCCCTTGGCGCCGCCGTACGGCAGGTTGACCGCGGCACACTTGATGGTCATCCAGGCGGACAGGGCCATCACTTCGTTCAGATCGACGTCAGGGTGGAAGCGGATACCGCCTTTACCCGGCCCGCGCGACAGGTTGTGCTGTACGCGGAAACCTTCGAAGTGACGGATGGTGCCATCGTCCATCTGCAGCGGGATATCAACAATCAAAGCGCGTTTAGGGTGACGCAGCGTATCAACCCAGCGTGAGAGGTCGCCGAGGTAAGGGGCGACGCGATCGATTTGTTGCAGATATGTAGCCCAAGCGGTGGTGCTGCTGTCTGAAGCGTAGGATAGCTTTTCCATAACCAACCTTTATATTTTAGAGGTATTTATTTCGTTTAACCGTGGATTAGCAAGCGCATAACACTTTGCGACGCTAAATTTACCACTAATTATGCCGGTTGTTAGCCCCCCCCTCATCGGGCCAGCGGACGGTTTTTCGCCGCCTGCAGGGCGGCAAATGAATAGTTAATTACTTTTTGTCGACGGTGAGCGAGCTCATGCATATTTTATGCATATAAAGCGCATAAAAACCCTTTTTATCTATTTTTCAGAAGCTTGAATGTGATCAAAAAGTTTCATTTTATTTAACTGCCATGTTGACAATGGCATTTCCCCTCGCCAGAGTTAAATTAATGTTAAAACGAGTCCGGCGTCGTTTTTTTGTTGCACAAGGGAAAGTATAACCATTTGATATTGTAGTGTTTACCCACCACGCTCAGGCTATGTTCGCCAAACGTGGGCGATACGACGGCTCACGAGAGCATTTTCTCGGTACCCATTATTATTACCTCCCTGTCACAACGGGGCGGGCAGCGTTCGGTCTCACTTTTTTGCCGGTTAGAACGCTCACGGGCGTTTCACTCCTGCTGCAGCCGCATATCGGTTGCTTAATCGCCTTAATGACGGACAGGTAACACCATGACAAAAAATCACTGCGATCGGCTGAACCCAGGTTCAGCCGAGGGGCCAAACTGTGCCCAAACCTTGCAGCGCGGGCTGAGCGCGCGCCACATTCAACTGATTTCGATCGGCGGCGCCATCGGCACCGGGCTGTTTATGGGCGCCGGGAAAACCCTCGCGCTGTCGGGCACCTCCATCGTACTGACTTACGCCATCGTCGGCTTTTTCATGTTCATGGTCATGAGGGCGATGGGGGAGTTGCTGCTCACGCGGCTCGATTACCGTTCGTTCGCCGATTTCGTCTCCGAATACCTGGGGCCGCGCGCCAGCTTTTTTCTCGGCTGGTCCTACTGGCTGAGCTGGGTCGTGACCTGCATTGCCGACGTGGTGGTGTGCGGCGGCTACGTGCAGTATTGGCTGCCTAACGTCTCGCCCTGGTTGCCAGCGCTGCTGACGCTGGGGTTTCTGTGTCTGTTCAACATGCTGTCGGTCAAGATGTTCGGCGAAGCCGAATTCTGGTTTGCGATGATCAAGGTGGTGGCGATCGTCGCATTGATCGCCACCGGCGCCTGGATGGTGTTCAGCGGATGGACCTCGCCGGACGGCGTGACCGCTTCGCTGCATAACGTCACCGATCCCGCCATTTTCATGCCGCACGGCATCTTCGGCTTTTTCGCCGGGTTCCAGATCGCCATTTTCTCCTGTACCGGCATCGAGCTGCTGGGCACGATGTCGGCGGAGACCAAAAACCCGCAGAAGGTGTTGCCGAAGGCGATCAACGCGATCCCGGCGCGCATCATCGTCTTCTACGTGTGCTCGATGCTGACCATTATCGCCGTCACCTCGTGGAGCCACATCTCGCCGGACAGCAGCCCGTTCGTGATGCTGTTCGATCGGGCGGGGCTGCCGGCTGCCGCCGCGGTGATCAACTTCGTGGTGCTGACTTCGGCGATGTCCTCGGCCAACAGCGGGGTGTATTCCAGCACCCGCATGCTGTACAGCCTGTCGATGGAAAAGCACGCCCACGGTCAGTTCCGCATTCTGTCTCGCACCACGGCCATTCCGATCCGCAGCCTGCTGTTTTCCTGCTTCTGCATGGTGGCCGGCACCTTGCTGCTGATACTGGTGCCGAACGTCATGACGCTGTTCACCATCGTCTCTACCGTGGCGGCGATCCTGGTGGTTTACAGCTGGGGCATGATTTTGGTCGCCTACCTGGTGTATCGCCAGAAGCGACCGGATCTGCACGCCGATTCCAATTTCAAAATGCCGGGCGGGGTCGCGATGGCCTGGCTGACGCTGGCATTTTTCGCCTTTACGCTGGTACTGATGGTGTTCGATAGCGATACGCTGATCGCGCTGTGCAGCATGCCGCTGTGGTTTACCACGCTCGGGCTGATCTGGCGCTATCGGGTCCGCGACAGCGTGGCGCACGAGAGCTACGTGTTTTATCGGCGTGGCGCCGAGGCGGAATAACCGGCGAAGGATACGCCGCTTGCCGCCGCTCCACTCGGCAAGCGGCGGCAACTGCGGTATGCTAAGCGGCTGAACAGCAAACCAAACCGGGCCATACGGAGACCCCCAGCGTGCCGAACTCTTCTTCTCAACTCGAACTTTTGCGCTCGGTCGCTGACGGCATCGCGGCGCTGTTTTTCCCGAATGCGGAAGTGGTGATCCACGATCTGGCCACCAACAAGATTGCCTATCTGGCGAACAACCTGTCGAAGCGTAAACCGGGCGACGACGCCGGGCTGGAAGACTTCGAGCTCGATGGCGGCGCCGGCGTGACCGGCCCCTATGAGAAGCTGAACTGGGACGGCAAAAAGATGCGTTCGGTGAGCATTGCCGCACGCGACGAACAGGGCAAGCCCAGCTATCTGCTGTGCATCAACCTGAGCACCGCGATGTTCGAGGACGCCCGCAACGCGCTGGACATGTTCCTGTCGGTCACGCGATTGCAACCTCAGCCACAAGAGCTGTTCAAAGACGACTGGCAGGAGAAGATCAACACTTTCCTGCACGATTGGCTGCGGCGCGAAAACGCCGCGCTCGGCGCGCTGAGCCGCGAACAAAAACGGCGACTGGTCAGCGATCTCTACCATCAGGGCGCGTTCAAGGCCAAAAGCGCCGCGGACTACATCGCCAACGTGCTGTCGATGGGGCGCGCCACGGTGTACAAGCACTTGCGGGAATTGAAGCAGGAGTAAAGGCGGCGGGAAAGGGCACGACGCCCCAGGGCGAATGCCGAGGTAGCGCAATAGCTGCGATGATCGTTTATGAACGGTCTGAGACGACGTCCTGAAGAAGCCAGTCGTGGAAAATTTTCACTTCATCACGCATGACATGTTGCTGCGGGGTGACCAGATAGTAGGACCATCTAAGTGGCCAGCGATGGTCGGGATGGAGATGAACCAACTGCCCGTTCTCGATAAGCTGCTTTACCAGAGCGTTTCGAACGATGGCCACGCCCCTGCCGCTCAGCGCCGACAGGATCACTGCTGAAGTAGAATTGATATGCAGCCCGCTTTCCCGCGTTTCGGGCGCACCGACCGCTCTCAGTACATCACCCCATGATGGAAAATCCGCACCAGGATGCGGCGTGTCATCGTGAATGAGTTTTTGCGTGGCGAGCCATTCACTGCAGGCCATTTTCTCGGGGGGAGCCAGGCGTGGACTGCAGACCAGCACGGCTTCCTCATCCATTAGCCAGGTTTTACTCACGCCGGGCCACTCTCCCTGTCCACAGCGAATGCCGATATCAGCCTCGCCATACGACACGTCCATCAGCTTTTCCGTGACGTTAAGCCGCAGATCGATATTCTCATGCGTTTCCGCAAACCGGTTCAGGCGGTCCATCAGCCAGTTCATCATCAGTACCTGGGATGCCGTCACCACGACCACCGAGCGTGACCGGCGACCACGAAGCTTACTTAAACCGGTTTCCAGTTTATCGAGACCGTGAGTGATATCTTGTAGGGCCTCCTGCGCTTCGTCTACCAGCGTCAGTCGCTCCTTGCCGGAGCGGGTGCGGTGAAGAAGCGGGTGTCCGACCCAGTCTTCCAGCGAACGGACCAACTGACCTACGGCGGCGGGTGTGACACCCAGCTCCTGTGCCGCGCCGGTAAAACTGCCATGCCTGGCGGTGGCTTCAAAAGCGTGCAGCCATTTAAGTCGGTTTAACGATCGCATTGTGATCATCCTGATTCATTCTTTTCCTCAGTATACGCCGGCGAGAAAGATTTTCTTTCCTGTGTCGCAATTTCTTCTCAGTCGTCAATCGGTTTTCAGGGTGGCAATCTGGTTTCACACGATGAGAAGCCAGGCTTCTTATTAATGACAACCAGATGAATGTAAAGAGGTTAGCGATGAATACATCTTTTGCTGGCAAAAAACTGTTAGTGGTCGGCGGTACAAGCGGTATGGGCTTCGAAACGGCGAAGCGGGTCCTGAAAAGCGGCGGCAGCGTGGTGCTTGTTGGCCATCGTCAGGACAAAGCCGAGCAGGCCCGTCAGGCGCTGGCTGCAGACGGCCAGGTTTCCGTCATCGTTGCAGACCTGATGAAAGAAGAAGGTCTGCAGCATGTAGTGAACATCATTAACGCCGAACACAAAGATATCAGCCTGCTGGTCAATGCGGCTGGCGTGTTCTTCCCGAAACCGTTTACAGAACATGAAGCGTCAGACTATGACATGTACATGAGCATTAACCGCGCCACGTTTTTTATCACCCGCGACGTAGTGCGCAATATGGTCGAGGCCGATATCAAAGGCGCTATCGTCAATATTGGCTCTATGTGGGCACGACAGGCCATCGGTGCCACACCGTCTTCAGCCTACTCAATGGCCAAAGCCGGTCTGCACGCGCTGACCAAAAACCTGGCTATTGAACTGGGTGAAAAAGGGATCCGTGTGAATGCGGTTTCTCCAGCTGTCGTTCACACGCCGATTTATGAGGGCTTCATTCCGAAAGACGACGTCAAGGATGTGATGAACAGCTTCGACAGCTTTCATCCGATCGGACGCGTGGGTTCACCGGTCGACATCGCGGAAACCATCACTTTCCTGCTTTCTGACAAGACTGGCTGGGTGACCGGCGCTATCTGGGATATCGATGGCGGCGTGATGGCGGGGCGTAACGCCTGATGACCATGCCGCACGAGTTAACCCGCGTGCGGCATGGGGATTGGACAAAGGCGTGGGTTGCAAGGGGCAGCATCTTACGGCCCCTTGCTCATTTTCATTTATCGCCCGAAAACGTCATCAATACCTTCAGAAAAACGCTAACTGACAAACATTACGATGTTGGCCACCCCTTTTTGTTACCAGCGGTAGTTGACCGAAGCGATGATGCTGCGGCCGCTGCCGTAGAAGCAGGCGTACTCGCCGCTGCAGGATGAGACGTATTTCTTGTCCGTCAGGTTCTGCACGTTGAGCTGGAGCGCCGCACCGCGCAGCGCCGACGAAGCCTGGCCGAGGTCATATTTCACCATGGCATCGTACAGCGTGTAGTGCGGCACGTCGTACTGGCCGGTGGCGTCGGCCGGCGCATCGCCGATGTAACGCACGCCGCTGCCGACGGTCAGGCCGTTCAGCGCACCGCTCAGGACGCTGTAGCTGCCCCAGGCGGAGGCCGCGTGGCGCGGGATGCCCGCCGGGCTGTGGCCAATTTCATCCGCCGAGTTGGAGTCTTTGGTCACTACGTCGGTATAGGTATAAGCGGCGGTCAGCGTGATCTCCGGCGTAGGCTGAGCGTGCACTTCCGCCTCAATCCCTTTGGATTTCACCTCACCGATCTGCTCGTAGGCGGAGGTGAGGCGGTTATAGGACGCCACATTGCGTTGGGTGATGTCGAACCAGGAGAGGGTCAGCAGGGTGTTGCCGCCCGGGATCTGGTACTTCACGCCCACCTCGGTTTGTTTGCCGGTGGTCGGCTTGAGCGGATCGGCGCCCGCGGCACTTGGGTACAGGTTAGGATCGAACGAGGTACTGTAGCTGACATACGGTGAAATGCCGTTGTCGAAGGCGTAGAGCAGGCCCGCGCGGCCGGTGAACTGGGCATCGTTATAGGTCTGCTCTTTGCCGCCGCTGGTGCGATCGCGGGTGTTGACCTGCGACCAGTCCTGACGGCCGGACAGCAGCAGGTTCCAGTTATTCCACTCCAGCTGGTCCTGCAGATACACCCCGACCTGATTCAGCGTCTTCAAATCGCTGGAAGCCAGCGCCAACGTGCTGCCATCGATGCTGGGGCGAACCGGGTTGGCCCAGTCGATCGGGTAATCGTTACCGCGATCGCGATACATCTTCGAATCGATATGGCTGTAGCGGTAATCCAACCCGCCCAGCACCGTGTGCTTCACCTCGCCGGTGTCGAACAAACCCTTCAGCTGGTTATCCACGCCAAACTCGTTGGTCATCTGCGTTTCATGCTGCGCCATGCGGGTGACGGTGTGGTCGTTGACCGTCGAGTTTATGTTGTAAACCAGATATTTATAGTCTTCATCACGGTGGGTGAAGCGCAGGTTCTGGGTAAACGACAGCGCATCGCTGAAGTTATGCTCGAGGCTGTAGCCGATCGACGCCTGTTCGCGCCGCGACTTGTTGAAGCTGGGCTCGCTGATGTTGAAGTCATAGGGTACATAGCCCGCGCTGGTCGGGAACAGCGTGCCGGCGCGCGGCAGGAAGTTGCGCGATCCGGCTTTCGGATCGTTCTGGTAGCTGGTCAACAGCGTAAAGCTGGTGTCTTCGTTCGGCAGCCAGGTGAAGGCCGGGGCGATGGCCACCCGTTGCTGCTTGCTGTCTTTGACAAACTCATGTTCGGTTCGGGCGATACCGTTCAGGCGGTAGAACAGGGTGTTGTCGTCGTTAAGTTTGCCGCCAAAATCAAACGCCGTTTCCGCCAGATGGCGGTTGCCGGTGCTGAATTTGACTTCGTGAATGCTCTGGGCGGTGGGGCGTTTACTGGTCATCACCACCACGCCGCCGGGGCTGACCTGGCCGTACAGCACGCCGGCCGGGCCGTGCACCATCTCCACGCGCTCCAGCAGCCAGGGATCGATCTGCCCGGCGCCGCCGTTTTGGCTCGAGAGGCCAAAGTGCAGGCCGTCGAGCAGCTTGGGCGCATAACGGAAGCCGCGGCTGATCACTTCGTCATTGCGGTTGGAGTTGCCGCGGTAGGTGGTGATCACCCCGCTGGTGTAGTTCAGCGCGTCGGCGACCGACGCCGGCTCCTGATCGTTCATCTGCTCGCGCGTGACCACCGAGATGGACTGCGGCGTCTTGCGCAGAGCGGTGGCGGTCTTGGTGCCGGCAGCGCTCTCTTTGGCGACGATCCCTTTGACTGGCGCGGTCACGCTGTTTTGCGCGTCGGCGGTCACCAAAATCGTTTCGTCCGCTGCGGCGGACGCGTGTGGCGCCAAGGGCAATAAGGCCAGCGCCGATCCCAGCAACAGACGCTTGGCGGACATCGCCTCCGCGTTCGCGTTTTCTATCCCTTTGTTTTTAGTCTTCATTATCTCTCCTGAATACCTGCTTTTGTGTGTCATGCCACCCTGATAAACCCCGAAATGCCGACAAGCGGTCTTGTCCCGTCGACGTGGAGACGTCGTGTTTGCACGACGGTAAAAATCCGACAAATAGTATTGAAAATGATAATGAGTATCAATACGATTGTCAGGTTTTGTAAAAGACACTCATGTTATGTAAGGGGCGCTATGGAGTTTTTGCCGGAAAAGAGGCCAGAAAACGGTCGTGAGGGATTGGCGGCGCAGTGGCTGCGTGAAGAGGCGGCAGGGCAATCCGCGTGGTGGCAGAAGGTTGCCGCTCAGGGCACGCCTGTCGTCGAACCGCACGATGACAGTCACGTCAAAATGACCTGGCTATGGCGCGATCCCGCCGGCGATGAACGGCACTCGCCGATATGCCGCGTTTACGCCGATATCAACGGCATTACCGATCACCACAGCACGTCCCCCAGCGGCCTGACCCGGCTCCCCGGCACCGACGTTTGGTACGGCTCGGCCGTAGTCGATCGCCGCTGGCGCGGTAGCTACAGCCTGATCCCCATTACCGACCGGGATCTTCCCCCCGCATTCAGCGACGACGAAACGTTGCGCGACCGCCAGCAGCGTGCCTGGTGGGTATCGCTGTTCCCGTTGGCGATTGCCGATCCGCTGAATCGTCTCTCGTTGGGACCGTCTCATCGCCCGCGGCCCGTATCCCTGGCGCAAGGGCCGGATGCCGACGATCAAAGCGCCTGGCAGGCCGTCGATCGGCCACTGGAGGAGGCGCGGCTGCAGCTTTTCCAGTGGCAGAGCGAACGGCTGGATAACCAGCGGCGAGTTTGGCTGTATGCCAGCGGCGACGCGGCGATGAAAGCGAATCGCCCGCTGGTGCTGCTGCTCGATGGCCAAAACTGGATCGAAAAGCACGCGCTGTTGCCGGTGATCGAGCACGAAACCGCACAAGGGCACCTGCCGCCTGCATGTTGGCTGCTGATCGATGCGATCGATGGCGAACACCGGGAAAACGAGCTGCCTTGCAACGCCGCATTCTGGCAGGCGGTGATCGACGAACTGTTGCCGCAGGCGCAGCGGCGCGAACCGTTCAGCGAGGCAGGGGCGCGCACCGTCGTCGCCGGCCAGAGCTACGGCGGGCTGGCGGCGTTATATGCCGGTTTGCACTGGCCAGAGCGCTTCGGCCACGTGCTGAGCCAGTCCGGCTCCTTCTGGTGGCCTACGGTGCAATTCGTTACCCAGTTCGAAAAACGCCACGAGCTGGAAGAAGGCTGGCTGATACGCCAGGTTCGGCAACGCAACCCGGCGGCGCCCAAGCTCACCGTGATTCAGCAAGCCGGCGATCGGGAGGCGGACATCGAATTCGTTAATCGCCAGATGCATCAGGCTCTGGCAGCGGCAGGGCACCGCGCCGAATACCGCGTGTTTTCCGGCGGGCACGATGCGCTCTGCTGGCGCGGTGGCCTGGTGGACGGCGTGCGCCAACTGCTTTCCGCAATGAAGTAATCCCACATTTTGACAGACAGGTAAGGCAAATGACTCAGGAACAACAAAACCCGTTCGATGACGAAAATCTCCGTTTCTCCGTGCTGATCAACACGCAACAGCAGTACTCGCTGTGGCCGCAGTTTGCCGATACGCCGCAGGGGTGGCGCGTGCTGATGGGGCCGGCGTCGCGCGGCGAATGCATCGACTACATCGAAACGCACTGGCAGGACATGCGGCCGGCGGCGCTGAAAGCGGCGGATGCGGCGCGTTAAGCGCCAGGCAGCCACATCGATACATTCCGTTTGAGGGAAAGGACAGACACCATGTCAGAAACGCTTTCTTTACCGGATACTCAGGTCGAGTATCGGGATTATCCGCTGGTTGCGGCGCAACCGGGGATCTGGATCGCCGACCAAATCGCGCTGCGGCGCAACAGCTTCGCGGTGGCGCACTACACCGAACTGCACGGCGCTATCGATCGTTCGGCGCTGGAGCGCGCGATCCGTCAGGGGCTGGCCGAAGCGGATACGGTTCAGGCGCGGTTCTTTGAGGCGCAGGACGGCCAGCCAATGCAACGTTTACCGCTTAATGCGGACCCCGCACGCGTACAGGCGCCGGAGTGGTTCGATTTCAGCGCGCAGCCGGACGCCGAACAGGCGGCGCTGGCGCTGATGAACGACGATCTGGCGCAGGATTTGCCTGCGGACGGCGAACGGTCGCTTTATCGCCATGCGATAATCCGCGTCAGCGCCAATCGTTGGTTTTGGTACCAGCGCTTTCATCATCTGACCCTGGACGGCTTCAGTTTCGAAGCCATCACCCGCCGGATCGCCGATATCTATCGCGCGCTGCGCCACGGGCTGTCGCCGGTGTCCTCGCCGTTTACCCCGTTCGGCAAGGTAGTGGAAGAGTTTCAGCAATGGCAAACGTCGCCCGCACGTGAGCGGGCGGCCGAATTCTGGCGCCAGCATCTGCGCGAACTGCCGTCGCCGCTGTCATTATCGACGGAAAGCCGGGAGGTTGAACCGGGCGCCCGGCCGCTCAAACAGGTGCTGGTGCTGCCGGAGTCACTGTTTGACGAAGCGCTGCGCGACGACGCGTTGCAGGCGCTGCAACCGGCCGACATCGTCACGGCGGCGCTGGCGATGTATCTGGCGCGCATGAGCGGCGAAACCCGCTTCTCAGTCGGTTTTCCTTTCATGCGGCGGATGGGGTCGCAGGCGCTGGCGGCGGTCGGCCCGGTGGTCAACGTGCTGCCGCTGCTGCTGAACGTGACGCCGGAGCTGTCGCTGGCGGACGTCTGCCAGGCGACCGTAGCGCAGATCAAACAGGCGCGCCGCCATCAACGCTATGAGGCGGAGCAGATCAAGCGCGATCTCGGCCTGGTCGGTGGCCATCAGGAACTGTACGGGCCGGTGATCAACGTCAAGGTCTACCACAGCGCCTTGTCGTTCGACGGCCAAGCGGCCGTTACCCATACGCTGGCGATGGGGCCGGTCGATGACTTGGAGTTTGAGATCGGCTTTCGCAACGGTGTGCTGACGCTGTCTTTGGTGGCCAACCCGGCCAAATACTCGCCGCGCACCTTGCATCATCACGCGGAGCGCATCGGCCATTGGCTGCAGCAGTTGGCGCGACAGCCGCACCAGCCGAACGCTCAACTGGCGCTGATCGGCGAAGGGGAGCTAAGGCAACTCGCGGCCTGGGGGCGCGGCGCCGATCTGACGCCGCCGACGGGCATGGTGTCAATCTTGGATGCGTTCCAGCGCCAGGTTGAGCGCCAGCCTGAGGCATTGGCGGTGGCCTGCGGCGACGAGCGCCTCAGCTACCGGCAGCTCTCCGAACGGGTGATGCAGTTGGGGCGAGTGCTAATCGAAAGCGGCATCGGCGCTGAAGACGTGGTGGCCATCGGCATTCCGCGCTCGGTGGACACGCTGGTCGCGCTGTTCGGCGTGTTGGCCAGCGGCGCGGCCTATATGCCGCTCGATCTGGATTACCCGCGTGAACGCCTGGCGCTGATGTGCGACGACGCGCGGCCGGTAATGTTGCTGACCCACCGCGCGACGCAGCTCAATATGCCGGATCTGCCGCAGGTATTGTGCCTGGACGACGCAGCGTGCCTGGCGCGCTGCGCGGCTGCCGAGGCCACGCCGATAACGGACGACGAACGGCGTGCGCCGCTGAACGAGGCGCATCTGGCCTATATGATTTACACCTCCGGTTCGACCGGCAAACCCAAGGGCGTGATGTCCACGCACCGCGGGCTGCTGAACCTGTTCCTGTCGCACCAGGCCTCTCTGTTTGGCCCGGCGATCGAAAAATTCCAGGCTCGCCACGCGCGCCGCTTGCGCGCCGGCCATACCGCCTCGTTTTCTTTCGACTCCTCCTGGGAACCGCTGTTCTGCATGATGATGGGCAGCGAACTGGTTATCTTCGACGAGGAGCTGCGCCGCGACCCCTGGGCGCTTCTGGAACAAACCCAACAGACGCCGATCGATCTGCTGGACATCACGCCGTCGTTCTTCTCACAACTGGTGGACTGCGGCCTGCTGAAGGGGCAGTTCCCGCTGCCGGCGTTCGTGATGATCGGCGGTGAGGCGGCAACGCCGACGCTGTGGAACCTGATGCAGCAGCATCCGGAGGTGGAGATCCACAACTATTACGGCCCGTCAGAATATACCGTCGATACCCTCGGCGCGCCGGTCACGGCCGCCGATCAGCCGGTGATCGGGCGTCCCCTCGCCAATACCGCCGTCTGGCTGCTCGACAGCCGGCTGCAGCCGGTGCCGATCGGCGCGGCGGGCGAGCTGTACATTTCCGGCAAAGGCATCGCGCGCGGTTACCTGCGGCGCCCGGATCTGACGGCGGCGCGCTTTGTCGCCAACCCGTTCGCCGAAGGCGAGGTGATGTACCGCAGCGGCGATCTGATGCGCTGGAGCGCGGAGGGTCAGCTGGTATTCATTGGCCGGACCGATCACCAAATCAAGGTGCGCGGCTTCCGCGTCGAGCTGGGTGAGGTGGAAAGCGCCTTGGCCGCCTTGCCGGACGTGGGGCGTGCGGTGGTGATCGCCGAGCCGATCGGCGCTACCTATCGCCTGATCGGCTATTGCTCGGTGCAGAATGACGCGCGGCGCGCCTCACCCACGCTGCAAAGCGAACTGCTGGGGCAACTGGCGCAGCGTCTGCCGGATTATATGGTGCCGGCGATCCTGGTGGTGATGCCGGAGCTGCCGCTTAACGTGAATGGCAAGATTGACCGCCAGGCGCTGCCAAAACCGCAGGAGACGCTGGCGCAAAGCATTCGCGAGCCGGCCACCGAGCAGGAAAGGCTGATTTGCGGCGCCATGGCGCAGCTGCTGGGGATGGATCGCGTCGGTGCCGACGACGATTTCTTCGCGCTCGGCGGCGACAGCATCTCGGCGATGGGGCTGGGTACCGCCCTGCGGCGCAAAGGGTATCTGCTGCGGCCGCGCGAGATCTTCGCGCTGCACACCCCCGCGCGCATGGCGCAGGCGATGCAGCCGCTGGCCATAGACTCTCTGGCTACACGCAGCGTACAGCAAGGCCCGATCGACGGGCTGCCGATCCTGCACTGGTTTGCCGAGACGGGCGATATGCATCGCCGCTTCGCGCACGGCGTTTTCCTGCGTGTACCTGCCGAGCTGCAGCCGCAACAGCTGCGTTATGCGTTGGAACAGCTGCACACGGCACACCCGGCGCTGGGCGCGCGGATCCGCGACGGTCAGTTGGTGGTTGAAACCGCCGCCGCCGGTGAGCTGATGCAGGTTAATACCGTGTCCGGTGAGCTGGAATCAGCGGCGGAACAGGCGTTTGATGCCGCGCTTGACCATCTCGATCCGGCGGCCGGCGCCATGATGCAAGCCATCCTGTTGCAGCGCGACGAGCAGAGCCTGGGGCTGGTGCTGGCGATCCACCATCTGGTGGTCGACGGCGTTTCCTGGCGCATCTTGCTCGACGAACTGCGGCAAGTGGCCGACAGCGCCATGCAGGGGCAGCCGATCACGCTGCCGCCGGAAGAAACCTCGCTCTATGAGTGGTCTGCACGCCTACGAGCCGACGTCGAACGCCGCGAAGCCGAGCTGCCGTTCTGGCGGCAGATGCTGGCGGACGACGTGCCGCGTTTGGGCCGGCGCGCGCTGGATCCGCAGACCGATCGCCTCGCCTCGGTGAGCGAACGGCGCACGCTGATCGACAGCCGGCTGACCGCCGCGTTGCTCGGCACCTTGCCGCAGGGATACCGCGCGCAGGTTGAAGAGATCATGCTGTGCGCGCTGGCTCAGGCCTGTCGCCAGCGTTTCCAGGCCGCTTCGCTGCGTTTCTCTCTGGAGTCGCACGGCCGCGCCGAACTGGACGACGGCCTCGATCTGGCCCGCACCGTCGGCTGGCTGACGGCGGAGTATCCGCTGCGCATCGAACTGCATGACGCTGAGCACAATGAGGCCGTGCGCGCGGTGAAACGGGCGACGCGTGCGGTAGCCGATCGCGGCATCGGTTACGGCCAGCTGCGTTATCTGCACCCGCAGCGTGACGAACTGGCGGCGCTGGCGCAGCGCAATGCGCCGGAGATTTTATTCAACTACCTCGGGCGCTTCAGCCAGGACGAGGGGAACTGGGCGCCGCAACGCAGCCAAACCCGCTTCCGCGACGCCTTCGCCGTGGCGCAGGATGCGCAGCAGGCGCTGTCGTATGGCCTGGAGGTGAATATCTTTGTCGAAGAGCGGCGCGACGGCGCGTGCCTGGCGATCAACTGGAGCTGGCTGGAGGGGATTTTCAGCGAGAGCGACATTACGCAGCTGCACAGCGGCATCGAGCAAGCGGTGCGTGCACTGTGCGAATTTGCCGAACGGCATCCCGATCGCGCGGCGGCGACGTTGGTAGCGGCCGAGATCGCCCAGCCGAACGTTGACGATGAGACGGTGCGCGCCTGGGAACGGGCGTATGGGCCGTTAACCGCAGCCCTGCCGCTGTTGCCGTTGCAACACGGCCTGCTGTTCCATGCACAGACGGCGCAGCAGGGCGGCAGCTATAACTCGCTGACGCGCCTGAGTCTCTGCGGAGAATTGGACGCGCATCACCTTCAGCAGGCGCTGGATGCGGTGATCCGCCGCCATCCGCAGCTGGCCGCCCGATTCAACCGCGAAGGCGAACCGCTGCAGCTGATACCGCAGGAAAGCCATTGGCCGCTGGACAGCCACAGGCTGCCGCCGTTGTCCGCCGAACAAGAAGCGCAGGCGCTGAATCAATTGGAGCAGCAGGAACTGCAGCGCGATCTGTTCAACCAGCCGGGGGCGATGCTGCATGCGCTGTGGGTCAAACACGGCGATAGCGAACGCCACACGCTGTTCCTCAATGCCCATCACTTGATCGTCGACGGCTGGTCGACGCCGGTGGTGCTCAACGATCTGATGCTGGCCTTGCGTGAAGGCGAGCAGGCGCTGCCGCCGCTGCGTTCGAACTACGCCGATATCGTGCGCCGCCTGACCGCGCGGGATGCTGAAGCTTCGCGCCGCATCTGGCGTGAGAGGCTGCAGGATGTGCGCCCAACGTTGCTGTTCGGTGAAGTGCAGGACGATCGCGTGCATGAGCTGGAAATGACGCTGCCGCCGGCCGAGGAAAGACGCTTGCTGACCCTGTGCCGCGAACGCGGGTTGACGCTCAATACCGTGATGCAGGGCATTTGGGCGCTGCAGCTGGCCAGCTATTGCGGCCATCAGGACGTGGTGTTCGGCTCGCCGGTTTCCGGCCGCTTTGGCCAGATAGAAGGGGTCGAGGAACACGTAGGCCTGTTCAGCAATACGCTGCCGGTGCGGGTTCGTCTGCAGCATGACCGTTCGTTGACGGAACAGCTGACCGAACTGCAGCACCGGCAGATTGAACTGCTGGAGCACGACGATTTGGGGTTGGGGGAGATCCAGCACCTGGCCGGGGCGGGCACGCTGTTCGATACGCTGTTGGTGGTAGAGAACTATCCGGACAACGACGCTCTGCTGGGCGGCGCAGGGTCGCTGCGCTGCGACGCAATCCGCAACAAAGGCTATACCCACTATCCGCTGACGCTGCTGGTGCTGCCGGGCGACCGTCTGCGCCTGCTGATGGAGTACCGTGCCTCGGTGCCGCAGCCTGAGCGCTTCGCCGCGCGGCTAATGGCGCTGCTGCAACAGTGGATTGCCCAGCCGGATCTGCCGCTGCCACGCTGGCAATTGCAAACGCCGCAGGAACAGACGCTGATCGCGGCGGTCAACCGCACTGGACAGGCGGTGGCGGACACCACCTTGCATCAGGCGATCGCCGATCAAGCGCGGCGCACGCCGGAACGCATCGCGCTGCAGGATGCCGGGCACAGCCTCAGCTACCGTGACATGCAGCGCCAGGCCGCGCTGTTGGCCGAGCGGCTGACGGCGGCCGGCATTCAGCCGGGCGATATTGTCGCGGTGGCGTTACCACGCTCCGTGCGCCTCAGCCTGGCGCTGACGGCGATTGTGCAGACCGGCGCCGCCTGGTTGCCGCTGGACACCGGCTACCCGGACGAGCGGTTGGCCTACATGGTGGAGGACGCCAAACCACGGTTGATTATCACCGAAAGTGCGTTGGACGCCCGCTTTGCCGCACTGGCGCCGACGCTGCGGTTCGATGTGCTGGACGACAGCGGGCGCGAACCGGCGCCGCGCCCACCGGCGGGGAACGGCGATTATCCCGCCTACGTGCTGTATACCTCCGGGTCTACCGGGCGACCGAAAGGCGTGGTGGTGAACCACCGGGCGATCGTCAACCGCCTGTTCTGGATGCAGCACGAGTATGCGCTCGATGCGCAGGACGTGGTCTTGCAGAAAACGCCGTGCAGCTTCGACGTTTCCGTCTGGGAGTTCTTCTGGCCGCTGATGGTCGGCGCGCGTCTGGTGATGGCGCCGCCGGAGGCGCACCGCGATCCGCAGGCGCTGACGACGTTGATTGACGACTATGGGGTGACCACGCTGCATTTCGTTCCATCCATGTTGGCTATCTGGGTGGAGGCCTTGAACGAGCGGGCGCCACAGCGCGCCGCCGCCAGCCTGAAACGCGTGTTCTGCAGCGGCGAAGCGCTGTCGTGTGAACTGGCTTCCCGCTATCAGGCGTTGGTTACCGCACCGCTGCACAACCTGTATGGCCCGACGGAGGCGGCGGTCGATGTCACCTATCAACCGGCGTCCGGCGCGGCATTGGCGGCGGTGAACGGCGCCGGCGTGCCGATCGGCAAACCGGTCTGGAACACCCAACTGAGCATTCTCGACGCCATGCTGCGGCCGGTACCCGTCGGCTGCGCCGGCGATCTCTACCTGCGCGGCATTCAGCTGGCCGATGGTTATCTGCATCGGCCGGGATTGACGGCGCAGCGGTTTGTCGCCGATCCCGCCGGCAACGGCGCGCGCATGTATCGCACCGGCGATATCGCCCGCTGGCTGGAAGACGGCAGCGTCGAGTATTTGGGGCGCAGCGACGATCAGCTGAAGATCCGTGGCCAGCGTATCGAGCTGGGCGAAATCGAGCAGGCGCTGCTGGCACAGCCGGGGGTAGCGCAAGCGGCGGTGCACGCCATCGAACTGGGCGAGGGCGCGACGGGGCTGGGCGGGGCCGATATGCGCCAGCTGGTTGCCTGGCTGATCGCCCAACCGGGCGTGACGCTGGATACCGGCGCGCTGCATCAGGCGCTGGAGCAACGTTTGCCGGCGCACATGATGCCGGTCAGCTATGTCATGACCGACAGCTTCCCGCTCAGTGCCAGCGGCAAACTGGATCGCAAGGCATTGCCACGGCCGCAGCTGAGCCACCAGAGCGGCCGCACGCCGGAGAGCGACAGCGAGCGCCTGCTGGCAGCGCTGTTCGGGGAACTGCTGGGGCGTGAGACGGTGTATGCCGACGACGACTTCTTCGCGCTGGGCGGCCATTCGCTGCTGGCGATGCGTCTGGCGGCGGAGCTGCGTCGGCGCGTCCCTCGGCCACTGAGCGTCGGGCAGATCATGTTTGCCCGTAGCCTAGAGAAGATGGCGCACCTGCTCGATGACGCGCAGGCCGCCAACTCGGCCGAGAGCCGTGGCGTCGGCGAGTGCCTGCAGCTGCGGGCGGGTCAAGGCCCCGCGCTGTTCTGCCTGCATCCGGCTTCCGGTTTCGCCTGGCAGTACTCGGGGCTGAGCCGTTATCTGCCGGGGAACTACCCGATCATCGGCCTACAGTCGCCAAGGCCGGATGGCGCTATCGCCACCTGCGAGGACATTGAGCAGATGGTCGATCGTCATCTGGCCAATCTGCGCCGCCTGCAGCCGCAGGGACCTTATTACCTGCTGGGCTATTCGCTCGGCGGCACGCTGGCACACTCGATGGCCGCGCGCCTGCAGCAGCAGGGTGAAGAGGTGGCGTTCCTCGGCATGCTGGATACCTATCCGCCGGAAGGCCAGGATTGGACCGGCCCCAGCGAGGAGGACGCGCAGAAAGAGGTGGCGCAGGAGCAGGCCGAGTTTATGGCGGAAGATCATGGCGATCCGGCGCTGATGGCGGAGAAGGCGGCGATGTTCGACAGCATCGTCGCCAACTACCGCGATGCGGTGCGCATTCTGTCCCAGGCGCGCAGCCAGCGTTTCCACGGCACGGCAACGCTGTTTGTCGCCGACCAGACGCTGCCGCCGGAGATGGATATCGACGCCGTGTGGGCGCCGTATCTGGATGGGCTGATCTGCCATCACCAGCGCTGCGAACACGCGGACATTCTGTCGCCGGCCTCGCTGGAGACGCTCGGCCCGCTATTGCACGAGCTGCTGACGCGGCAATACGGGTTGGTATAACGCAACCGGGCCGGGGGACGTGCGTCCCGGCCCGTACAAAAACATTATGCAGGACACTATGGCCAGACCTTCTTTTTTTCTTGATTTCAGTTTGCTGAGAAGCAATGCGCATTTTCGCGCGATTTTCTGCGCCCGCATGCTGTCGGTGTTTTCCCTCGGCATGTTGGCGGTAGGGGTGCCGATTCAGATCCAGGCGATGACTGGCTCCACCTTGCAGGTGGGCGTGGCGGTGGCGCTGGACGGGGTGGGCATGTTTATCGGCCTGATGCTGGGCGGGGTGCTGGCCGATCGCTACGATCGCCGCAAGCTTATCCTGTTTGCGCGCGGCACCTGCGGGCTGGGCTTTGTCGCCCTGAGCCTGAACGCCTTCGCCCCGGCACCGTCGCTGTGGGCGCTCTACCTGCTGGCGGCCTGGGACGGCTTCTTCGGCGCGCTGGGTATGACGGCGCTGATGGCGGTGATCCCGCTGCTGGTCGGGCGTGAAAACCTGGCGGCGGCGGGGGCCTTGAGCATGGTGACGGTGCGCATCGGCGCGATCCTCGCACCGGCGCTGGGCGGGATTATCATCGTGTTCGGGGGTGTCGGTCTCGCCTTCGCCGTCGCGGCGGCAGGGACGCTGGGCACCTTGGTCCCGCTGGTGCGCTTGCCGACGCTGCTGCCGCAGCAGCAGGAGCCGGAACACCCGCTGCGTGCGCTCGCCAGCGGCTTCCAGTTTGTCTGGCGCAATAAGGTGGTCGGCTCGGTGGTGCTGCTGGGGATGCTGATGAGCATCGTCGGCGCCGTCAGGGTGCTGTTCCCGGCGCTGGCGCAGGACGCTTACCACGTTGGCGCGTCCTCTATCGGCCTGATGTACTCCGCGGTGCCGCTCGGTGCGATGCTGGGCGCGCTGACCAGCGGCTGGGTGGGGCGATACGCTCGCCCTGGCGTGCTGATCCTGGTCGCCGCTATCGTCGCGTTCACCGCCATCGCGTCACTGGGGCTGTTCAGCCACCTGGCGCCGGCGCTGCTGGCGCTGGTGTGCTACGGCTACGCCAACGCTATCGCCTCACTTCTGCAGTTCATGCTGATCCAGAGCAACACGCCGGATCATTTGCTTGGGCGGGTGAACAGCCTGGGCACCGCGCAGGACGTGACCGGCGACTCGATCGGTGCGCTGGGGCTCGGCGTACTGGGCAGGGTGTTCACCCCGTTGATGAGCGTGCTGTCGTTTGGTGCATTCGCCGCCGTGCTCGGCGTGCTGGTGGCTTTCAGCGTACGCACGCTGCGCCAGTGCCGGCCGGCGGACGCGTTGGTTGAGCACGACGATCCCGCTCCGGCAACCTCAGCGGCGGCGGACAACTAACCTCTCAGGGCACCGGCTGTTCCGGCCGGTGCTGTTCCCCCCAGTTACACATCATGTCGATCACCGGGATCAGCGAACGCCCGCGTTCGGACAGGCTGTACTCCACCTTGGGCGGGATCTGCGGATACTCCTTTCTCACCACTAGCCGGTCTTTTTCCAGCTCTTTCAGCGTCGAACTCAGCGTTTTGTACGAAATGGTGCCGATGCAGCGCTGCAGCTCGTTGAACCGCAATACTGGCTTATACAGCGCCAGCCAGTAGAGAATAATCATTTTATATTTGCCGTTGATCACCGACAGGGTGTAGCCATAGCCGGTGTCTTCGAGACTGATGCCCGTTGGGCTGCAGTGAGATTCGGCGGTCATTTTATACTTTCTCCAAGGTAAGTATGTGTCGTGAGTGTGCGTATTTTACATTCTGTCAGCATACCCTAAGATGCGTCGAAACACCTGACTGGAGAAATCAGTATGAAAACCTTGGTGATCGTGGCCCATCCCGATATGGCGAACTCGGTGGTTAACAAACGTTGGCTGGAGGAACTGCGTCGCTATCCGGAGCGGTATACGGTGCACGAATTGCATCAGGCCTATCCGGACTGGCAGATCGACGTCGCCAAAGAACAGCAGTTGATTGAAGCGCATGACAACATCGTGCTGCAGTTCCCGATTTACTGGTTCAGCAGCCCGCCGCTGCTGAAAAAATGGCTGGACGACGTGCTCACCTACGGCTGGGCCTACGGTTCCCGCAGCGGCTATAAGATGCAGAACAAGAAACTGGCGCTGGCGGTCACGGCGGGCGTGCGCGCAGAAGATTACGCGCGTGAAGGGCGTTATCGCTACTCGCTGGAGGAGATCTTCCGGCCGTTTGAAGTGACCGCCGATTACGTGCGGGCTGATTATGCCTCGTTCTTTGCCTTTTACGGCAAGGAAGCCGCTTCGGACGGGACGGTGGAACCGCTGCAATCCCACGAATTGGATAGCAGCGCGCAAGGCTATCAGGCATTTCTCGCCGCCCTGAGTTAACGACACTCCCCGGATGCGTCTGATAGTGCTGTTGCGAATGTCCGGGGAGGAATATGATTGCCGTATCCTTTGACTCGCCGGTGATAACCCCATGCCTTCAGCCGAAACGTTTATTGCTTTTCTTGTTGCACTCACCCTTCTGGAACTCTCTCCCGGACCGGACATGATGCTCACGCTGGCCCGGGGTATCGGCCAAGGCCGTCGCATCGCGCTGCTCAATGTTTTCGGCATGGTTTTTGTCGCCGGTATGGTGCAGGTTTCCATGCTGGTGCTCGGCCTCGCCACGCTGCTGCATAGTTATCCGCTGGCGTTGGACGTATTGCGTTGGGTTGGGGCCGCCTATCTGGTCTGGCTGGGGATAAAAATGCTGAAGGTAAGCCGGCAGCGTTCCGATGCCGTGCTGAAACCCCGGATGATGACCGGGTGGCAGGCGGTGAAAGAAGGGGCAATTAACAGCCTGACCAACCCTAAGTCGCTGCTGTTCATGTTTGCTTTCCTCCCGCAGTTTGTTAACCCTGAAACCGGGCCGGTTTGGTTGCAATTGCTCGTTTTAGGTTCCATTCAGAAGCTGGCCGGGATCCTTTCGCTGGGCTCTGTCGCTATGGCCTCCGGCACCGTGGGGCAATGGCTCGCCCGCAATCCTCGGTTGTTGGTGTGGCAGCAGAGATTTACGGGCTTGGTCATGATGGGATTGGGCGCCAAACTCCTCCTCGGGGGCGGCGCTGCGTCAGCGCCGCGATAAGAGGAGCGGTTCGCGCTATTTCAGGTGAATGCTAAAACCGTCTTGCCCCGGCGCGAGATGTGCTTTCAGCGTCAGCTGCGGGATCAGGTAGTCACCGGCGTTCTGCCGCCGAAACGGAATCGGCTCAGTGTGCCACAGATTGTCGAGCCGCTGTCCGAGCTGTTCACACAGGGCGGCGAAGCGCGTCTCGTCGGTCTTTCCGGCACGATAGGTGACAAACGGCGGTAACACCTCGAATCCCGGGTAATGCAGTATGCCGTGCTGGATCGGAAACAGGATATCGTCGATCGGCCCGTTAATGCCGCGCGGGGCGTAATGGGATTCCCAGCCGCCGGCGGTGACGATCAGCATCGCCCGTTTGCCCGCCAGCGTCCCCTCGCCGTAACGGTCGCCCCAATGGGTGTCGGAATGCTCACCGACGCCGTAGGCAAAACCATAGGCATAGACACGCTCGAACCAGCCTTTCAGAATCGCCGGCATCGAGAACCACCACAGCGGAAACTGCAGCAGCACCGCGTCCGCCCAGCGCAATTTTTGCTGCTCCCGTTCGATATCGGCGCTCTGCACGCCGTTGGCAAACGCGCGCTGGGAATCCAACGAAGGATCGAAACGGGGCCCTGATGCACCTTCCAGGCTGTCGTTGGCGTCAAGTGCCGCTTTCCACTTCATGGCGTACAGATCGGACACCTGTACCTGATGACCGGCCTGCGTCAGGCGCTCAACGGCGAAGTTTTTCAGTGAGCCGGTCAGCGACTGCGGCTCCGGGTGGGCGTAAACAATCAGCACATTCATAGCAACTCTCCTTGGTGTGAGAGCTGCAGGTTAGGACGTCACAAGGTATATTAGAAATGAATTACCGTTATCCCAGGTATAACCATGAATAATTTAAGGCGGCTGGATCTCAATCTGCTGGTGACGCTCGACGCGCTGCTGGCGGAGCACAACGTTACGCGCGCGGCGCAGCGGCTCAATTTCTCTCAGCCGGCGGTCAGCGTGCATCTCGCCAAACTGCGGGCGATCTTTGACGATCCGCTGCTGTTGCCCGGCCCGCGCGGCATGCGTCCTACCGCCAGAGCGGAGCAGCTGCGGGAACCGCTGCGCCAGGCGCTGGCGGCGCTTGAGTTGGCGGTAACGCCGGCGACGCCGTTCGATCCCGCCGTGGCGACCGATACCTGGCGTGTGGCCGCCTTCGACTACGGCGAATCCACCATCGTCCTGCCGGCGCTGAACGGTTTGCGCACGGCGGCGCCCGGCACCCGGCTGGCGGTGCTGGAAACCGCGCCGTCACGCATCGCCAAACTGGCGGAACAGGGAGAGATCGATCTGGCGTTTCACACCCGTGAAGGGGCGCCGCCCGGTTTGCGTCAGCGCACGCTGTTCAGTGAACGCTATGTGCTGGTGGGCAGAGTCGGCCATCCTAAACTGCATGAAAACCTGACGCTGGCGCAATTTTGCGAATTGGAGCAGGTGATGGTTTCGCCGGACGGCGCCGGTTTCTACGGCATCACCGACCAAGCGCTGGCGGACGTGGGGCTGACGCGGCGCGTGGTGCTTTCCGTGCCGCATTTTCTCTTCGTGATCTCGGTGCTGGCGCAGTCCGATTTGGTGGCGATGCTGCCGGAGCGGCTGGTGCGCAACCAGCCTTTATTGCAACAACTCGAGCCGCCGCTGGCGGTGCCGGGGTTTGAAATGACCATGCTGTGGCACGAACGATCGCATCGGGATCCCGCGCACCGGTGGCTGCGCGAACATATCGTGCGGTCAGTGTAAGCGGGTTAAACTGCGCGGTAAATCACATGAACAGGAAGCGGTCGGCCAGCGGAACGCCACGCTCGAGGCGCGGTGGCAACGCGTCGTCGCGATCGTCTGGCTGAGTAGCCTGTGGCGCGACATCGTCGGCTTTTTCGATCATCAGCTCGCCGAGCAGGGCCAGAAAACGAGTGAGCTTTTGCATATTCCCTCCGGATCGTTGATTACGTTGAGGGTGATAGTAATCGCCGCTAAACCGAATGGGAAAAACTTAAAACTCATATCCTAAGAACCGGATCGCATATCGCATGACCGGGCGACGGTTGCCCATCGCCCGGTGGATGGCTTAGAAGGTGACGTTAACCTTGGCCCACAGGGTGCGGCCCGGTTCATTCACCGCGCTGTTGGCCGAATAGCCGAAGGCGCTGTTGCCCGCCAGGTTAAGGTGCTCGCTGTAGGTCTTGTTCAGGATATTATCCAGACCGGCGCTCAGCTTGACGTTTTTATTCACCTTGTAGGCGGCGTTGGCGGAGAGCACGCCGAAGCCGGCGCTTTCGGCAAAGTCTTTGCCCACCACGTTGCCTTCGTTGATCGCCACACGGTTTTGGTTGCTGACCAAACGCCACAGCCCGGTGCCGCTCCAGTCGCCGTACTCATAGGTCAGCCCCAAGCGTGCCTCCAGCGGCGGGATCTGCGGCAGCGGGCGGCCGTCGCTGGTGTTTTTACCCCAGGAGTAGGCCAGGCTGGCGTCGGTTTTCCAGTGCTCGCTCAGTTGGTAACCCATGCCCATTTCGCCGCCCATGATGTTGGCGTTGACGTTATCGGCCTGGCTGAGACGCGCATTGTGCGGATCGTATTTGATCAGGATGAAATCATCGACGCGGCCCACATAAGCGGAGACCCAGCCGTTGAAGCGCTTGCCGTTGTATTGTGCGCCGATGTCGAGCTGCGTGGTTTTCTCGCTCTTGACGCTGGAGAACGGATCTTTGCTGCCGTTCGGGCCGAGCTTCGGCGAGAATAACTCCCAGTAATCCGGGAAGCGCTCGGTATAACCGACGCCGGCATACAACATCAGCGGCAGGTCGGCCAGCGTATGCTCAAGACGCATAAAGCCGCTAGGCAGGGTGTCTGAACGCTCCCCATCGCTGCCGCTGCGGAAATTCTCCACCAGGGTGCGATCGAGCCGCGCGCCACCGATCAGTTTATCCTGCTCGCTGGTGGACCAGGTCAGCTCACTGAAGGCGCCGTAGCTGTTGAACTGGGCGTCTTTTTCCCAGCTGCCGCGGCTCATGCTGCGGTGGGTGTTGGTCTGCGTGTCCAGGCCGCTTTCAAGCTTCACGTCCTGCCACTGCCAGGTGCCCATCACGCGGCCGCCGACGGTGCGGCGATCGAGCTGCATCGTCATGCCGGAAGACATCATGTGCCCGCCGTGACCGCCCATGCTCATACCGCCATGGCCGCCGTGCCCCCCCATGCCACCGCTGCCCGGCGAGCGCAGGGTGACGTTGTCCATCACGTGGTTGGCGTAGTTGTAGTAGACCTGCGCTTCCAGCTTATCCAGCACCTCGCCGATGTTGGATTTTTCCACCCGCATGCCCAGGCTTTCGCGCTTGAATTGCGAACCGTCCATGCTGCGGCCGGCATAGCGCGCTTCGCCGTTGCCGCGGCCCATGGTCACTTCCAGCAGCGTATCGTTGTCCGGCGTCCAGCCGAGCGCCAGATCGCCGTTCCACTTGTCCCAGCGCGACGGCACGCGCGTATTGGTGCCGTCCTGATAATCGTTGGAACGAGATTTGTTGGCCATCACCCGCAAGTAACCTTGCTCGGCGCCGAGGCTGGCGTCGATATTCTCGTCCCAGCGGCCGTTGGAGCCGGTCAGTACGCTGGCGTTGCCTTTGACGCCCGGCTTGTCAAAGCGTGGGCGTTCGCGTTCGAAACGCACGGTGCCCGCAGACGATCCCGGCCCCCACAGCACCGTCTGCGGCCCTTTGGTGATGGTCAGCAGATCGAAGCTTTCCGGCGAGATGTAAGAGGTGGGCGCATCCATTCTCGATGGGCAGGCGCCGAGCATCTCTGAACCGTCGGTGAGGATCTTCAACCGCGAACCGAACATGCCGCGAAATACCGGATCGCCGTTGGTGCCGCCGTTGCGGATCTGAGAAAAGCCGGGAATGGTTTTCAGGTAGTCCGAGCCATCGCTGGCCGGCACCGGCTGGCGCGGAGTTTTCGGTGACGTCACGATGGTCAGCGGAGAGTAGAGCGGTGCGGTAACGGTGATCACGTCGCCATCATTAACCTGGGCGCCGGTAGGGGGTTGATGCGCCTGCGCCGCGTGGCCAGCCAGCAGGAACAACGGCATGGCGGTGGTAATGGCGCGGGTGACAGCGTTCTTTTTATAAGTCGGTTTAAACATCATCTTTCCTTAAGCTAACTCTATTCCGTTCTTGGCCGAGGGATTATTCAGGCGTAGGGCGGCCTGGCGAAAATCACCATCGGTAAATACGGGAGGTTAATTC
This sequence comes from Serratia sp. PL7, assembly GCF_945957435.1. Lineage (NCBI taxonomy): Bacteria > Pseudomonadati > Pseudomonadota > Gammaproteobacteria > Enterobacterales > Yersiniaceae > Serratia > Serratia sp. PL7. The sequence continues at coordinate 1,205,204 of NZ_CAMFLB010000001.1, forward strand.
CATCGACGTGGAAATAACCGGACTAATAATGTCGTCTCGATGATTAACCGTTGGGCGAGTTAATTCCGCCGGGTTGAAGCAATCAACGGCAATACAGAGAACGGCAGTTAAATCAGAGGAAAGAGACGGGGGGCGCGCGCGGCTGTAATTCGGTGTGAACGACGTGGGCAAACAGGGGAACGAGGTAATGGATCGGCGGCGGGCGCGAAGCCAGCGACTGGGACCAGAACAGCGGGGCGTGGCTCACGTCCAGCAGCGGCGCGTGCAGCAACAGCACGCAGTAGCCGCAGGCGCTGTCGTCCATCATCATCGCCATGTTGTGGTGGCCGCCGCCGTGCTGCATCAGCGGCTGCGAGGCTTTTTCAGGTTCAGACGGCGGCGAGTGCATCCCGTGATGCATCGGCATATCCATGCCGCAATCCGCCATGGCGGTCGTTCCAGCACTTCCGGCGCGTACATGCTCCAGGGATCGCGAGACCACCGGCGCAATGAACAGCATCAGAATGGCAAACATCCCTAACCAGGCGGCGGCCCGATTTCGCGATGCAGAGGGCTGAATTAACGACACAATCAACCTAAAAAAAGGGTTAACACAGGGTAGGGAATTGTACTGGTTTATGTCGAAATGTTAAAACCTTTTATTTCTGGTCAACGCTCTGTTGATGAATATATTATCGGATAAGCGCTTTAATTCTGACCAAAGGCTATTTTTTTGCGCCAATGACATGACGGGGACAATATTAATGACGGAAAAACTGGCGAGCACGATTATTCCGCTTTATGACGATCTGGCTGGCGCAGAGGGATGAGTGACAATGTCACGGGCGAGTTCACCGGAACCCGCCCGTAACCTTACTTCGCGCTGACGCGCCAGACGGTGTTGCCGACGTCATCCGCAACCAGCAAAGCGCCGGTCTTGTCGATCGCCAGGCCCACAGGGGCGCCATAGAGTTCCTTCTCATCATCGGAGACAAAACCTGTCACCACGGCCTTGAGCTTACCGACCGGTTTGCCTTGTTCAAATGCCACGTAGCTGACCCGGTAGCCGTTCAGCGGCGAGCGATCCCAGCTGCCGTGCTCGCTGACAAAGGCGCCGCCGCGATACTCGGCCGGCAGAGCGCTCGCGGTGTAGAACAGCAGCCCCAGCGGTGCGACGTGCGAGCTGAGGGCGTAGTCCGGTTTGATGGCCTTCGCCACCAGATCCGGCCGCGCCGGCTGCACCCGACGATCGACGTGCTGGCCGAAATAGCTGTAAGGCCAGCCGTAGAAGCCGCCGTCCTGCACCGAGGTCAGGTAGTCCGGCACCAGATCGGCGCCGATCTCGTCACGCTCGTTGACGATGGCCCACAGCTTGCCGCTGTGCGGTTCCCACTGTAGCCCGGTCGGGTTGCGCAGCCCGCTGGCGAAGATGCGGCTGGCGCCGGAGGCGGTGTCCACTTCCAGTACCGCGGCGCGCCGGTACTCTACGGCCAGGCCATTTTCGGTGATGTTGCTGTTGGAGCCGACGCCAACATACAGCTTTTTGCCGTCCGGGCTGGCCAGCAGAGCTTTGGTCCAGTGGTGATTGATCGTGTTCGGCAGATCGGCTAGCTCTTTACCCGGATCGCTGATGCGCGTTTCGCCCGGTTGATAGGCGTACTGCATGATATTGCCGGTGTTGGCCACGTACAGCGTATTGCCAATCAGCTGGACGCCGAACGGGGAATCGAGCCCCTCGAGGAAGACATGCTTTTCCCAGTTGCTGCCGGCGGTCGGGCGCAGAAGGGTGATACGATTGCCCCCTTTACCGCCTTTACCGGACTGGCCTTTCACCAGGCCGGCGATCAGCTGCTTGGGCGTGCTCACCGCTTCCGTGCCCGGCCCGTTGGCCTCCACGACCAACACATCGCCATTGGGCAGCGCGAGCAACTGACGCGGATGAAGCAAATCGTCCGCCACCTTATCGATTTTCAAGCCTTCCGCCACTTTCGGCGTCTGATCTTGTTGCCAGCCAACGCCCTTAGGCACCTGCATCGGCGGCATCAGAAAGTCTTGCGCCGCCGGCAACGTCGGGTCCGGGCCCATTTGTTGCTCTGGCGAAATGACGGCGCTGTTATCGCAGCCGGCCAAGGCCAATACGGCGGAAAGGGTGAGCGCCAGAGATGAGAGCTTCATGAAAACCTCCTTATTTTGCGCGGGCGCCAAGGGCCAGCAGAATATTCGCCAGGCTGAGCAGCGCGACCACGATCGCAGACAGCACCAGGCCTTGGGGCACCACGGCATACGCATCCCGGCTATGCACGAAAGCGTTGATAATGGCGAGAACGATGGCCAACAGGTTCAGCCAGAAATGGAGTTTGACCGACGAACCCAGCAGCCGGCCGCTGCCGAACCATACTTGCACCAGGTTAATCAGGCGAGGAATGATGGCAAAAATCAGGCCGATGGCGATTAGCCAGCTGGCGCCATTAACCCACTGAATATTGGCAGTGCAGGCATAAATGATGTCGAAAATTAGCGCCGCGGTGAAAAATCCATAAGGTATCGGGTTGAGCCATTCATAGACGGCCACTGCGGCCGCTGAGGGCCTTGCTGTCGTTTGCGTGGTCATGCAGGCATCTCCATGAAAAATGATGGGTAAAAAGGCCATTGGCCCCTTAAAGCTTTGTTCAGATCCAGCGATTTGAACAATTTTGATTCTCATTTTTAGCATGCGATGTTAAAACCGAAACCATCACTGCGGCATTATCAATGGCTTAGCAATATCAGGAGGAAGGGCATGAGTATAGAGCGCGTTCAGCGATTTCTGGCCGAGCACGCACCGGAGACGACGGTGACGGTGCTGGCAAAGAACACCGCGACGGTAGCGCTGGCGGCGGAAGCCTTTGGCGTGGAGAGCGGGCAGATCGCCAAGACGCTGTCGTTTCGCGTGAACGATGGCGTGGTGCTGCTGGTGATGGCGGGAACCGCCAGAATCGACAACAAGAAGTACAAGCAGTTCTTCGGCGTGAAGGCGCGTATGCTGCCGGCGGAAGAGGTTGAAGCATTAACCGGCTATCCGCCCGGCGGCGTTTGCCCCTTTGCCGCACCGGAAACGGTGAGAATTTACTGCGACCGCAGCCTGTGCAGTTACGGTGAAGTGCTTCCGGCAGGCGGCAGCGATAACTCAGGCGTGAGAATTGCGCCGCAACGTCTGGCCAGCATCACCGGAGCGGAGTGGATTGACGTGACAGGGTAACTATAGGTGACCGTGTCACAATTACGTTATGTTAAATAGATTGTATCAATTCTTAATTAATAGACTGTTTTAACAGGGAAAATTACTAATCCATCGGGTGATGGCAAACCGCCTCGATATTGTGGCCATCCGGGGCGATCACAAATGCCGCATAGTAATGGGCATGGTAATTGGGCCGCAAGCCGGGCGCGCCATTGTCTTTGCCGCCGGCGTTTAACGCGGCGTGATAGAACGCATCGACCTGTTCACGGCTGCTTGCGGCAAATGCCAGGTGCAGATGCGCCGGTTTTTCATCGGTCTGAAACAGGCATAATGACACGTTATCTCGATCGCGGCACAGCTCAACGCCATAGTCGGGTTCGCCGTCGGCAACGATCTTTACGCCCAGTGGCGCCAGCGCATTGAGGAAAAACGCTTTGCTGAGGGCAAAGTCGCTGACGCCAAATTTCACATGATCAAACATGGGGAGGCTCCTTGAGCGTGAAAGAATGTTCCCATTCAGTATAGCCAACGCCGTGTTGGACGCCGAAAGCGATGCAAACGCACGCCAATGCGCATTTAACAGGCAAATACTGCCCGTTTAAGTGACGCGTTTGGATGAAATCTGCAGTATCGTAGCCGCCACGTTTTATCAGATTTCACGTAGCGCGATCAAAAAAGCAGAGGATTTCTGGCCAATACCGGCAGGTAGCCGCCATAGAAAATCATGTCCGGTCATCATTACTGGAGCGGGAAATGGCAGAGCGCATACCGGCCGGCATGTTAACGGCAATTCATCAGCAGGCCGGCGCTGCCGGCCAAACCAGCGATTGATACCTTGCTGGAGGTTGAAAGTCTGGCGGCGTTGGATGGCTTGAATGACGGGATGCGTAACATGGGATATACGCCGCGTGGCGAGAACGGCATTGCTGGCAGACGTTACTACATCAAGGGAAACGGCGATCGCACGCATCACGTACATGCATTTACTACAGGAAGTGAACAGGCGATCAGACATTTGGCGTTCAGAGATTATCTGCGCAAGCATCAGGGTGTTGCTCAGCAATATGCGGCAATCAAACGCCAGGCAGCAGAAGACAGCCGGCAAAACCCGGCGGCTTATGGCCGGTTGAAAAACGAATTTGTTCAGCGGCATGAGCAGCTGGCGCTGGCATGGCTGGCCGCAGGAGAAAGCCCATGATCAGGCCTGGACGGCAGAATCCACATATCACCACCCAGGTGCGCATAATGTATATTATGTTAAATCATGTTGATTGTTCACTTACTTCATGAACCAAGATGAGCTGCTCCAAACCGGCGACTTTGGACATTGGAGTCGATGAGCTAATAGCTGTTTCTGATTGCGTCGGGAATGCTCACAATCCACTAATTTCTATCCACGGAACAACGCAGATCGAAGTCAAATCAGTAATAGTCCGTTGTCAATTATATCACGTCAAATGTCCCTTATCAGGGGTATATGCTGTCGGCTGCCGAATATGCCGGGCAGGTTCCCTTTTTCAATAAAATACTGGAGCGGTATATCGAGGCGTTCACATTGAAGTGTTCTACAACCGGGCCCGGCGTCACAGTCACCTTGGCGGCGTCAGTCCGGAGGCCTTTGAACGGGCCTCGTCGTGAGGACAGGATATGTCTACGGTCGTGGGGTCAGTCCAGTTTGCCGATCTCAGCCTTGAATGTCGGGCACTGAAAGACGTTATCGAAAAAAAGCTTTAAAACCAGGGATAAAGCGGGAATTAGGCTATCAGAAAATACTCATTTTCATCCCTCCTGAGTATCATTCCATTTCCGGTAAAACCACAGTTTAGTAGAAATTATAGATGCGATAGGTATCAGCAAAGAAAGATGGGGGCCAGCCCATTCCTTGATTGATAAAACAGGCTGGCAAGATTGCATGATGTTGGAATACCTATTTAGCAAAGTACACTAAACACAAAATAATTACGTCCTGAAGTATCAAAAGGAACCTTGAATCTCTTCGCGTAAATTTTTGACTTCATCCAGTTGAGCCCGCAGCGCATTAGCACTATCGGATTTACCCTCAACTTGAGAGCGTATTTCATGCAAAGCCTCATCGATATTCGTTATAGGCAGATCAAAGCCCATTTCAAGCACCTCCTTGAGCTGAATATCCATGCTCTCACGCACGGCTTCGCTGTACTCTTTAAAGTTTTTGCGAATGTCCCGCTTAATTTGAAGGATCTTTTTTGCATGCTCAGCCTGCTGATAGTCATCATAAATCTGCATACCCACCCCAAAAATCGCCATGGCGGGCCCCAGAAATTTTGCGCCCTTCCCTATTTTGTCCGCTATTTTAAGTGCCTCCCAGGCCTTGAACTTGTAGCCAAAGAAGCCTCCAATCTCTTTAACTGCATTATGTAGGCTGCTACCGGAAATGGATTTCAGGCCCGTTTTAGAGGCATCACCTATAGCGCTTTTCGCCAGGAAGGAAAACCCTTTCTCTGCGGACTTCACCATACCCTGATTAAGTCCACTATTAAGCTTGAAGGGATCATCCTTTGACACGCTGCCGACTTTCCCTTGCTCGGCTTCGGGATTGAAATTCTTTGCAGCTAACAGCGCTTCGTTGATCTTCTCGCTAGCAGGGGTATTAGCCAATTCGACTAACTCGGACTCCAGATCCGATAGACACTCGTCTACGGTGCCCCGCAGCGCATCCAGAATCGCATTGATCATTCGCTCACATTCGTAAACCGCGATGTCCTGCATCTTTTCAAATGCTTCTTGCTCTCCTCCCAAAGCATCGGCCAGTTGGTTGCCATTCTCAACAATCTGACTATTCAGCGAGTCCATATGCACTCCGATTTTTTTAATCAGGTCTCGCCTGTTAGCCAGAAATATGCGCTTGTTTTGAGTGAGCAAAGTCACCAGGCCTTTTTGCAACGGGTCAGAAATGGTCAGCTCATCCATTTTTGATTCCAGCCTGATCTGAAGCTGTTGGAGAGGCGTTGTCAGCCTTGCGTACAAACCACGTTGCGCCACAAAACTATCAATGGCTTTGGTGAGCCCTTCGACGTTAGAAAGCGCCAACAGCTCTTGACGCTCTTGCTCATCGTCCTCATCCAATGCGTCGAAGAATGACTGTGCGTCAGTGAAGACGATGGGAAAATCTTCAGGAATTTTGGGCTCAAGCACCTGCGTGATACCCGAAATCTTAGTCTCTTTATCGGCCGAGTCGCTTTCAAACTTATTGAAGACGATCATTATCTCCCCGGCACGTCCTTGCTTAAAGCACAGGTCCCGGAAGGCCGCTCCCACAACATCATCAAAAAGTTCATTGGTAATAACATAGACCAGAAGATCTGCTTTCGATATAGCTTCAAGCGCTTTGGCATCATGTTGTTCGCATTCACCAGCAAGAATCCCAGGCGTATCCCAGATGTTTAACGATTTATGCTGATATTGAGTAACCGAATCTGTCGTAACACCGGACCCAATTTTGATATTCTCAATACCCGTCAGCATCTTAATGAGAGAGGACTTACCAGCACTATACTGTCCGGCAAAAACAATATTTAAAGGCTCTAAATCAATATCGAAATTTGCTTCTGATGCGTTGACGTTGCCGGCACTCAATAGTTCATGAGAACGTTGGTTAAGGCTTTCGACCTTTTCTTTGAGTGTGTTGTAACCAATTTCGGTCATGACTCGTCCTTAAACAGTAATGAGGTTTATTTGACAGGAACAAAGCGCAGCCACCATTTTTATGCGGCGGTGGTCTTTCCCAATAATTTTACTTAGATTTTTTTTCTGAACGAATACGGAAACATTATTATCTCCGGTCAGTTCGACCCTATCTACGAGCCCTTTATAAAGATGGGATATTTTTTTATCTAGGCTTGTGTTATACACTGCCAGTATCTTTTCTCTCATGGATTTACTCATAGCTATAAGAAGGTCAGTGTTTCGGAAATAATCTGAAATAAGAAAATAACATGCATAGCCAGGAATGCGCACCACCTTGATCGGCCTCGGCAGGACAAAATGTTGCTTAGTGATGATATGAGCGACTCTGTTCAGTAGCCTAAAGTTAATCTCGTGCTTCAAGGTACAGAGTTGACTGTCGGCAACATCCATTTCACTTATAAACTTACTCAGTGCTTGACAAAGAAGAGATAGGTTATTTTCCGCCGGGATAATGCAGGCACGATGGATATTCATTTCGAACCAATCGACTAGATTAGCCTTTATTTTTTTCTTACTTCCCTCGATATCATCAAGCAAAACCTGACGCTGTTTAGACTTAGCCTCTTTAAGTTTTTTAGCACGACTATCTGAGAATAACGAGAATATGGTGAATACTAAACCAATACCAGCCGCCACCCAACCGACAGGATTCCAGGCATTAAAGAATGCAATAGCACTTATAGCCCCGGCTATCGCCGAACCCCAGCCGTTTATTCGCCTGAAGTCGAACTCGCTGAAGTTCTTCCCATTGTGGATAACTTCAAAAGACAGAGTAATATCAAGTCCCTCATTCATTTCACGATTGAAATCCTGAAGTTCCTCCATCACCTGCTCAGCCAAATCCTGCACCGATTTCTCAATATTTTTAACAATATTTAAACTTTTATAATGACGATCCCAGGCGCCTGCCGCATTGTCACTCTCAATATTGTCATCAACAAAATCAGCCACAGAGTCAATGAGAGGTTTAAAAGCCAGATCGACTTCCCTTGAGAGGAACCATGGTGCATCGCGAAGCGTCTTCATCTTCCATTGGGAAATACGTGTGAGGCCGCTTTCATACTGTGGCAAAAGCATGGAAAGTTGATCCCTTTGTCTTAGAATCAGTAAACTCTGCTCCTCAATATGGTGAAGGCTTGAATCTAGAAACGTCTGGACTCTACGGATCGGGCCATTGCCTTCGACTTCTTCAATGAGCGCATTAAGAATGTGATCGATTCGGCTCAGCTCATGCAATTGAGTACCTTCTTCACCCGTGATAGTCGTTGCCAGGAAGGCAGCTTGGGCATGAATGGGGATGATTCGAACCGCGCCGGGATTGATGCCTACACGGCCAGCGAGTTTTTTTAAGCGCTCAGTATGCCCTTGAATATCTTCTTCTTTGAAAATATATTTTTCCGGATTATTCAGCGCCCGTCGCCGATTGCCCTCATTCTCCAGATCTTTTTTCATGTTCAACACGAAGATCAAGGGTTTGTTGAGCTTATGAACATGTTCGAGCTCAACAAAAGTTGATTCCTGAATACTGTCGCTATTCAGCATGAACAGCACGACGTCTGACTGTTCAAGGATCTCGTGGGCAACCTGCGTGTCCTCCTGGCCGTTATAGGCTCCGAAGCCAGGGGTGTCGACTATCCTTAAGTTGTTCCATTCGTACTCTTGAACGTCGCGTGTTGTTCTTTGTGCTCCTTTACCAATGGTCCGACCATCTCCTCGGGTAATCGCCTCGCGAACCGTACTTTTACCCGCCATTGTGCGACCAAAAAGCATGACGTTAAAGCAATCAAGACTTCTTAGCTGCTTTGCAAGATTGGCGTTTCGTTTCGAGAGTAGCTTTCCATAATCCCTCTCAAGGTTATGCAGCATGTCGGTAAGACCATCAACAACCATCTTATCCTTGGAAAGCGTTCGGCTACCATGTTCAATCACGCGTTGCAATTCTTTACTCAACCCATCGATAATGGCATCGCATTGTTCGAAGTGGCGCTGAACAGTCGTGTACTCTTCTTTGGCGATCCGTCTACAGGTCTCGAGCGACGCCAGGTAGTTATTTTGATCCGTCATTGCTTAACTCCGTTTTATCCCTTGGTTTTGGCTTCAACTTTAACTAGCTGCGCGTTATGTTTGCCGGTTATTTTCTGTATACACATACTCGCACAGTTCAATACCAACCAACGGCAGTGCCTGTGGGTGCTGATGGATATTCATACATGCCTTCCGGTTTTGTACACGCTACAATAATCTTGAGTCCTCCGGACTGACGCCACAGAGATGACTGTGGCGCCGTATCCGATTGTTAGTCGTTGACTATAAATCTTGCAGTGCGCCAGTTTTGAATGGCCATGGCGGCCGTTTCACGAGTAATCGCGATATTTGCCTGCAGGACATCAATATTCTGCTGCAAGGTGGCCCCGGAATCACAGAGCTTATCCATCGCCGATGATATATTGCTAAAAGGGATCTCCGTGACCGAATAGAGGCTATGTTTACGGTGCCAGCCCTTTGCTTTGGCATTTAACCGGGCAAGAGAAGCATAGAAATATTTCGAGTAGCTTCGCTCAAATTGTATGTTCAATTGTTCTTTAAAAATGGATGGTTCCACCGGCTTACCAAAATGCAGAAGCAGAGCATGAAGGGCCGCTAAATAGTCATCGATGACGATGTTTTTATAGGCACAGGCTGGCGTGGTGTAGAGCATGCGATCCACCTGAACAACACTCCCCTGTTCAATCATGTTGTCTAGATAAAGCGACGCATGTGCTAGGCTTTTGCTCTTCAGCAAATTGGCAATTTCAGGTTTCGTTAGTGGCTTATCGTTGCTTTTCATCGCTTCAATGATGACGTCCTTTTGCGTGATGTTCTTAAAGCCTTTCTCCAGCCCGACCGAATCCGTCTGAGATTTTCCGTCAAAGTAAAAACCGTAATCCTCTCCGAAATGTTTCACAAAATGACGAATGACATAGTAGTCATGCTTTTTCAGGTTGCGTGAGGCATGGTATAACTCATTCAAGTGGAATACCGGACGGGAATTTTTCTCGGCGTATTCCATCATTTCCAAGAAAATGTTATCTATCAGCGTCGCATCGGCTTCGATAAAACTGGTGTGCTTGTAGGTACCCTTGCCGGATAGATAGATATAATCAGGCAGATTAAATGCTTCATGATCCAGGCGGTCCTCGTAAACAGGGGTGCGTGAATAATTATTCCCATTGATTAATTTCGCAATATCCATCCAAGGCAGCCCTTTTTCGTGTTTTATTAGCACGCAGGCGCTGGCCTCCGCTTTCTTTAGTTGCAGGGGGAAGACGTGCTCATCTTTTAGCTGGATGACGCCTTGTTGCGCAAGATGACGAATCGCATTGTCAACGTAGGGTATTTCAATGCTGCAGACGGAGGGGATAAACTCCCGGATGTCGTCAAGGTGGATTGGTGCGCCATTCTCGGCAAAGTAGGTATTCAGGATTGCTTTATCAATCTCGGGATAAACATGAGCGATAAGCTCTGTCTGACCTGACACCATATCCAGAAATTCGAAGAAGTCACGTTCAGAGGAGAAACAGGAAAAAAGCGTTTGCATTTTCACACTAAGATCCGGCGATATCTCAGGCTCCAGTGCCTCCCAAACCGATGGTTGACTGACCCGCATATGCCCAAGAAATTCTTGTCTGATATCAACCTGAATCTGACGAATGCGCTCTCTCGAAACGACGTAATCGGCCCCGATCTCTTCAAGGGTCTTTTTTTCTTCGACGAACCCCCAGCGGCGTTGGGCAATGTCGACTTTCATTTCACTGCTTTTATCGAAGTAAGATTCGATATCTTCCAGTAAAACGGCTTCAAGTTTATTCAATGGGCAGTTTATAAGCTGTTTTGGAACGATCAAGACGGATTCAAGCGCTAGGTAGTCAATGTCACCATTCTGAATGGCGATGACCTCTTCCCGTAACCTGTCTCTGAATGTCAATAACTGTGTGATACTTCCTTTTCCCCAGGTCGGAATGGCTGCTAATTGCTCATGTTGGGCATACAGAATAGTCTGCAACATTTCACCCATATCTTCCGTTTTAAGATAGCGACCAAATTTTTCCAGTGCTTTCGTATATTTGGCTTCCACGCCCGCAAGGCTCAACCGCATCTGGCTGATATCCACCTTCGCGAAATCAATGCACATATTAGTAGTGTCGATAGCCTCAACGGCAGGTATAGACTTAGCCAACTGTTGCAATTCTTTAAAAGTATCAATATACAGCACACCGACGCCAGGCTGTTCAGCCAGCTCGTTGACTGACAACGAAATGAGTTCCCCGAAGGTTTCACCAGACACAAAATCTGGGTTTATCAGTTGAATGTTTTTCAATCGCTTGATTAATTTAATAAATCGTTCAGGCAATTGAATCGTCTCCAGTGAGGTGGATAAGGCGGGGATCCGCAGCCATTCCATCACCGGCTCATCACTCGCTACCTCAGGTTTTTCCTCAAACTCAGTTTCAACCGGCCTGATTTCCGCGCCATCTATGTGAAACGCTTGCCTGAGGGGGACCGAAATCTCTACTGCTCGAAGCAAATCTGCGAAATAGACATTTTTCTTTATTGCCATGAATTGCTGCATACTGAGTTTTTCACAGAGCTCCCAGGCACTGAGCGTTTCTCCGAGCGTGAGCTGACTTTCTTCGACCAGGTTACGGATGAGTTTATTGAGAGCTCTCTCGAGCTGAGGTTGATCTACAACAGTGTCAATTTTTTCCATATTAAAGCGCGTCTTTTAGCTTTTTGAGAAACACGAATGCCGATTGGTATTTTTCCTTAATCTGTTCCTGCACATCCGACGGTAATTGCTTAAAGCTGACAAGGTTCAAAGATTGTCCCCGGTACGTTTCGATCCACGGGCAAACTTCCGCTTCCTTAAACGGCATATCACTCACATCCTGCTGGTCTGTCACTTTAATTCGGGCACAGACAAGGTTGTCGTAATCTGGCAGAATCTGTTGAATCTCCTTTTCGCTGAATTCGTACAACGGGTTCATGCAAAAATTCAGTGAAATCGTGTAAAAACTTGGTGCCATATTGTTCCCCCCGATAAAAGTATCGAGAAATTCAATCAGTCTCGTGCGCATGGAGGTAATATCTACGTCTTCATTGAATGCAGCTGTCAGGTAGCTCAAATAAGAGCCGAAATGGGTGGCGATTTGATCAAGGCTAACGTTATCTAACTCTTTTTCCAGTTCTGCAATGGAGGGCAACTCGTCATTTTTTTCACGATATCGGCGCAACTTATCCAGCAGTACATCACGGCTATTAAGCTGCATTCTCATATCTTCCAACAGAGCCAGTACTTTCGCCGCCTCTGCGCTGAATTGCACCTCCAGCGAAGTGTCATGATAAACCCCGGGCGCGTCCATCTCCTCCGGATCATCAATAGTGCTGTCATGATACCTTGGTTGCTGTTCAATCTCTTTTGCTAGGCCCTTAATCTCATTCAACCGCTCAAGGGATCCAACAAAATCTAAGACATGAACAAACTCTTTATTTGGCGTTTTGCGCAACCCACGTCCTAGCTGTTGTAACCAGATTGTACGTGACCCGGTATAACGCATAAAGACCAACAGGTTGGTTTCTGGAATATCAATACCCTCATTGAACAGGTCGCAGACCAAAATGTATTTATAATCTCCTTCCCTGAACAATCTAATATTTTCCCGTCGTTCCTGGTCATACATGTTTGAGTGCACAAGGGTGGCAGTTCCGGGCTCAAAGAACGCAATAAGATGATTCATATGCTGGATATTCCGGCAAAAGATGATCCCTTTTACGTCTTCTATCCCCTGCTCGGTCACTGTTTTGTCGATGAGGCGGACAATCTCATGATCTTTTTTATGCAAAAAAAGCAGTTTATCGATATCGGATAGAGAAAGACCGCTCTCAAGCTGGTCGATCTTATCTTGATCCAGATCGTCAAGCAGGACAAGATATTTGGGGAATGCGAGCTTTTTATTTTTGAGAGCCCAAACCAGATCGAATTTACCGATATGCCCATCGGCGCCACCAAAGAAACTCACTACATCGCGGTTATCCGTCCGGTAAGGGGTCGCAGTTAGGCCAATCAGGAGTCGCGGTTGGAAAAGCGATACCACCGCAGAATAGGTTTTTGCCAGCGTATGATGGGCTTCATCGACAATAACGTAATCAAATGCTCCTACAGATAGCGCATCGAGTTTGCTATAGAGCGAATTAAATGAGGCAAAGACGAAATCAGTCTCTTCGGGATGTGCGCCGCCGAAACAGGCAGAAAAACTGTAGTTACCAATACCCAAAACGTTTTTAAATGCAGTAACAGATTGCAGTAAAATCTCAACCTGATGTGCCAGAAATAGCACTCTTGGCCTGCGACTATTTTGTTGGATTAAGCGCTTAATTAAGTGGGCAACAGTATAGGTTTTGCCTAATCCCGTCGCCATTTCAATCAACAGTTTTGACTTTCCTGCCGCATGAAGTGCAAGGGCTTCGTTTATCACATCCTGCTGATAAGTTCGCGGCTTAATGTCACGGCCAATCTCGGAATGCTTGATGACCCACAGATTTTGCAACTCATCCCGGTCTATCAACTCAACGCCGAGTCGTAATGCCCTCGCCTTAACTTCAGAGGTAAACCAGGAGTTGGTAACTAAAATTTTATAGGTAACATTTGCCAGGTTGGCGCCGGTAACTAGTTGATTAAGAGCCTTCACATCTACTGTCGTACCCAGTTGGCGCTGTTTCACCTCAATGGCAAACTTTCGCCTCCCTTTCCAGGCGAAAATATCGACCCCACCATCACCGTGTTTGAATTCTTTGCCTGTTTGGGTAATTTCGGCATCGGTCCATCCCGATGCGACAAATAAATCGCGAACGAAAATTTCAAAGTCCGAAGAGGAAAGTTTATCAATGTCTTTAAATTCTGCGATTAAAGGTTTGTACTGCGGAATTACAGAAACCGTCATGACACCATTATCCTCCATAAACAAACCTTATTGACTTCATAGCTACATGCTCCCGAGAAATGTAGGGGCGACTTGCCGGAGTGATGTCAGGCTTCCTACCCTAAACAACGTTCACCAATGTAAACAGGAAAGATGGATGTGGCGAAAATATCAATTACTAACATCACGGTGTACTAATCAATAGGCGGCAGGTCAAGTCTATGTTATCGCAATCTACACTTTATTCAATAGTTCAATCCGATAACTCTTCAATACCACGAGGTGTTCGTTTTGAAAATGTGATATGCGATGGTTTAATGAGCTGGAACTACCTGCCAGCTAAAGCTAGCTACATAGCGTTGGTTCATGAAGTGAATTATTGGTGAGTAATAAACATACTTTAAAAACAACACAATAAATACATTTTATTCATGAACCAAGTCTGTACTTGATCGCGCTACGTGAAATCTGGCAAACTTTGGCAGTCCAATCTACACCAGAATGACACTCGTGAAACCTGACTATTTCCAGGATTCCTTCTCATAGGGATTTTTGCCAGTTTTTTCCGTGACGGGCACGGAACGTATAGGTACAACAACGGCATCTCACCGGTACTCACCACCGCTGGCGATGGGCCCTCTGGATGTAACGCTTTCTCTTCTATAGAGTTTCTTCTTTCCATCTCGATGTGCTCTCATCAAGCCTCAATAGTGACATTGTCACACAAAAAGAAATCCTTACGCCGGTTTCCCAGCCAAATGCGACCGCCGAACCCGCAATTCCCCGTGCCGCCAAGCGCCGTCTGCCGTGGCGCGATTGTCGAGCAGGCGATTCAAGGCCTCTTCGACCAGCCGGTCAATACGTTGGCTGTAGCTGGTCAGCGCCCAGTTGGCTGAGCCGGCCTCGTCGATATCGTCGAAACCTACCACGGCCATGGCTGACGACGGTGCTACTTGCCTGAGCGCTTCGAGCGCCCCCAGTGCCAGCACGTCGTTCTCGCAGAACAGCGCTTCAACCCGCTCACTTTCCGGCGTTGCCTGCAGGTATTCACTCATCAGTTGGAAACCGCGCTGGCGATCGTAGTGGCCAGCGGTGAGCACCCGATCCAGCTGAAAACCGGCGGCCATCAGTTTGTCGCGGTAGCCTTCCATGCGCAGTAAATGGCTACTTTGCGTATCCGGCCCCTTCATGTAGCCAAAGCGCCGATGACCTTGCTCTATCAGCAGCGTGGCGATCTCTTCGCCAGCGCGGTAGCCGTCGATGTTCACCACATCAATGTGTTCACTTTCCGTATTGCGGCATACCTGCACCAGCGGGATCTGATGCAGATCTTGCGCAATCGCCGCCCACTCTTGGGTTAACACCGTCGCCAGGAACAGAATGCCATCGACCTGCAGCTGGTCGGCCATCGCCATTACCGCCCGGTAGTTTTCCCCGGCGGTGATGTTCAGCAGAAGCGCCATATAGCCGCGGGTTTGCAGCTGTTTGGTGACCATATCGAGCATCATCATCGAATGCGGGTTCTTCATCTCGTCGATGGCTACGCCTATGATGTGCGTGCGTTTTTGCGACAGGCTGCGCGCCAGCAGATTGGGTCGATAGCCCAGCTCGGCCGCCGCCGCCAGTACGCTTTCACGCGCGCTGTCTGAGATCGACGCGCCGGGCGTAAAAGCGCGCGATACCGTCCATTTGGAGACGCCGGCCTTTTCGGCGACGTCGCTGGCGGTGGCTTTGTGGTGTTTCGTCATGGTTGCGTCGATCCCTGCTTCGGTGAAGTCACACTATACCCTGCTCGCTCAGATCCCCTAAGCGCCTGCCGGCATACCTGCTGCGATTATGTCCCGTTTTTGCACCCGATTGCAATTTGTTATGCAACCGGGTGCAAAAGGTAAAGAGTTTGTGATCGTCCGCGCTGTTTTCACCTTTCCCCTGTTGACCAAATTTTCTTCATGGCCGACATTCACGGTGGCATTCAGAGACTCATCGCGGTTTTGTCTCCTGCTTTGCACCCGGTTGCAAAAGAACTGTTTTTACATAACACCTCTCTTCTCAACAGGATACCGTAATGAAAAAAACCAGACTGCTGTTGATGTTAGCCTGCTCGCTGTTTGTCGTGACCGCCCAGGCCAAGACCTACCAGGTCGGCGTGGCGCTGGCCAACTTCGATCTCAACTTCGTCTCCATCCTACGCAGCCAAATGGCGCGAGAACTGGCTGCGCAACAGCTGCAAGGCCAGTTCGTCGATGCCAAAGGCGATGTCGCCCTGCAGGTGCAGCAGGTAGAAGATCTGATTAATCAGGGCGTGGACGCCATTATCCTCAACCCAGTCGATACGCAAGGCGTCCAGCCGATGATAGCGGCCGCCCAACGCGCCGCGGTCCCCCTTATCTTCGTCAACCGCAAACCCGAAGTGCCGCTCAGCGGCGCGACGGCCTACGTCGGCTCCGACTCGGCGCTCAGCGGCCGCCTGCAGATGGAGGCCCTGGCGAAAAAAATGAATTACCGCGGCAACGTGGCGATCCTGATGGGCGCCCTCTCCAACGAAGAAACTCGCGAACGCACCCGTGCAGTGGAAACGGTGATCGCCAAATACAAAGACCTGAAAGTGGTAGAGAAACAGACCGCCAAATGGCAACGCAATGAAGCGGTCGACGTGGTTTCCGGCTGGTTGCTGAACGGCGCGGCGATCGATGCGATCGCCGCCAACAACGATGAGATGGCCATCGGCGCGATCATGGCGCTGAAACAGGCCAAAAAGCGCGACGTGCTGGTTGCCGGTATCGATGGCACGCCCGACGGCCTGCAATTTATCAAAAATGGCGACCTGGCGGTGACCATTTTCCAGGATGCCAAAGCCCAGGCGATCGGCGCGGTGCAGGTGACCCGAGCGATGTTGGATCACGCCAAAACCGAGCCCTATAACTGGGTACCCTACGCCACCGTGACGCGAGAAAACTACCCGCAATTTGCACAGATGAATCAGAAATAAGCCGTTGCCACTCTCTTTTTCAACCCACTTTGCACCCGAGTGCAAAACCACAGTATCAGGAGTCAGCATGTTAAATGGTGAAAGAAGCATCCCTCGCCCGCTGCGTTGGGCGATGATCGGCGGCGGCCGCCTCAGCCAGGTGGGCTACAAACACCGTTCCGGCGCACTGCGCGACAACACCGCCTATCGGCTGGTTGCCGGTGCCTTTGATATCGACGCGGCGCGCGGACGTGAGTTTGGCGTCAATCTCGGCGTGCCCGCCGAACGCTGCTATGACAACTATCAACAGCTGCTGGAGCAAGAAGCTAACCGCGAAGATGGCGTTGAGGTGGTAACCATCGCCACTCCCAACGGCACCCACTATGAAATCACGCGCGCCGCGCTGAATGCCGGCCTGCATGTCATCTGCGAAAAGCCGCTGTTCTTCACCACGGCGGAGGCGAGAGAAATCAAGGCGCTGGCGGCGGAGAAAGGCCTTATCGTCGGCGTAACCTACGGCTTCTCCGGCCATCCGCTGCTGATGCAGATGCGCGCCATGATCGCGAACGGCGACATCGGCGAAATACGCATGGTCGAATTGCAGTACACCCACGGCTTCAATACCAACGAAAGCGCGGACACGTTCGAGGCACAAAAGTGGCGCGTCGATCCGAAAATCGCCGGCCCCTCTTTTGTGCTGGGCGACATCTCCACCCACACCTTCTACATCTCGCAGCTGGTGATGCCCGATATGAAGATTGCCTCCCTGCTGTGCGATCGCCAAAGCTTTATCTCTTCCCGCGCCCCGCTGGAAGACAACGCCATGGTGCTCATGCACTACGAAAACGGCGCCGTCGGCCGCATGTGGGCCTCCGCCATCAACGCGGGCGCGATGGACAGCCAAAGCATCCGCGTGGTGGGCTCACGCGCCAGCCTGCAATGGAGCGATTCCACGCCCGGCGAATTGCGCTATGAGATCCAGGGGCGGCCCAACCAAACGCTGCACCACGGCATGCCCTATCTGGACGACAGCGCGCTGGCCGAAGAGCGGCTCGGCGCGCTGCATACCGAAGGGCTGGCCGAATCCTGGGCCAATATCTACCTCAAGTTCGCCATCGCCATCAGCGCCAGCCAGCGCGGCGATCGGCAGACGCTGGCCGCGCTGATCTATCCGGATATCGATGCCGGATTGGAAGGCGTGCGCTGGATTGAAAACTGCGTTCGCTCCGCCGACAACGGCGCCACCTGGGTCAATTACCAATAAGGAAAGCACCATGAAACTTTCGTTCTGTACCGACAGCCTGGGCCATTTACCCTTCGAGCCGATGCTGGATCGGCTGCTGGAGCTGGGGGTGCGCGGCGTGGAAATGACCACCGGCGGTTGGTCCCCGGCGCCCCATCTGGATGCCGACGATCTGCTGGCCAACCCCGCCAAACGCCGGCAGCTGCAGCAGGCGCTGGCCAGCCGCGGCATGGAGATCGCCGCGCTCAATGTCTCCGGCAATCCGCTCGATCCGGGCGAGCTGGGGCAGCGCCATCTGCGCCAAACCGACAATACGCTGGAGCTGGCCGGCCTGTTGGGGGTGAAGAAGATCGTCATGATGAGCGGCCTGCCGCCGGCCAGCCCGCATGACACCATCCCCAACTGGATCACCTATACCGTCAGTTGGCCGCCGACGGTGAAAAACTGTCTGGATTATCAATGGAATGAGGTGGCAATCCCCTATTGGCAGGCACTGGTCGCCCGAGCCAAAGCGTGCGGCGTTGAGCGCTTTGCGCTGGAAAACTTCAGCGCCATGCTGGTGTGGAACCCGGAAACGCTGTTCCGGCTGCGCGAGGCCGTTGGCCCGATGGTGGGCCTGAACCTCGATCCCAGCCATTTAATCTGGATGGGCGCGGATCCCATCGCGGTCGCTCGCGCCCTTGGCCCCGCCATTCACCATGTACACGGCAAAGACGTTCGCCTGGAACGCGGTGTCGTCGAAGTTAACGGACTGCTGGAAACCAAACCGATCGACGAGGTGGCCGGCCGCGCCTGGAACTATGTCGCCGTCGGCTGCGGCCGGGATCTGCAGTGGTGGAAGGAATTCTTCTCGGTGGTGCGCATGATGGGCTACAACGACTGGGTGTCGTTGGAAATGGAAGATTTGACCATGTCGGTCGATGCCGGCATCGTCTCTTCCGTTCAGGCGCTACAGCAGACGATCAGCCAATAACACCCTGCGCGGCGGCCACGGCCGCTGCGCAGAGTTCATCACGTTACGGGGTTATCGCCAACTTAATCACGCCATCGCGCTTTTCGGAGAACAGGTGGTAAGCCTCGGCAATATTCTCCAGTTGAAAACGATGCGTCACGAACGGCGTGAGATCCAAACCGCCATGCTGGATCACGTTCATCATTCTGCGCATCCGTTCCTTGCCGCCGGGGCACAGAGCCGACCGAATCGTATGATCGCCAAGCCCATAGGCAAACGCCTCGACAGGCAATTGAATATCGTCGCTATAGACGCCAAGGCTGGACAATGTGCCACCGGGTTTTAAGACTCGCAGCGCCTGATTAAAGGTGGCCTGCGTCCCCAAACACTCGATGCTGGCATCCACGCCGCGCCCTGCCGTAATCTTGAATATTTCATCAATCACATCGGTTTCCTTGTAATTCAACAAGACGTTTGCCCCCATTTTTCCCGCCATCATCAGCTTTTCGGGAGAGCTGCTGATGGCAATAATCAGGCTGGCGCCCCGCAGGCGAGCCCCCGCGGTGGCACATAAGCCGATCGGGCCCTGGGCGAAAATGGCTACCGTATCGCCAATGTTAATGTTGGCATTTTCTGCCCCTTTGAAACCGGTAGACATCACATCCGGGCACATCAGCACCTGTTCATCCGTCAGACCGTCGGGGATGAGCGCCAGATTAGCTTCCGCATCAGGCACCAAGACATATTCAGCCTGAGTGCCGTCGATAACGTTGCCGAAGCGCCAACCCGCCGTGGCTTTATAGCCATGGCAGCGGCATTCGGGTAAATAGGAACCGTCCTGCGCGGGAAAGCCGTCCTGACATGAATAGGAGGTAAAAGAGGGGCAAATAGCCCCAGCCAATGCCCGCTGCCCCTCTTGAAAGCCTTTAACATTGCTTCCCAACTTTTCAATAATGCCGACCGGCTCATGGCCAATGGTCAACCTACGCGGTACCGCATACTCTCCCTTGAGGATATGAATATCCGTGCCGCAGATTGTCGTCGTGGTTATTTTGAGCAAGGCATCGTTGGGACCAGGGGAAGGAATAGGTTTTTCAATGAGTTCTATTCGCCCCTTTTCGATAAAGGCAGCGGCTTTCATCATGCGCATGGCGGAAGATCCTTTGGTTTCTGCCGAAGTGGCTACAGAAAAGAATAATCCAATCGGTCATTTTTTCCGATTTTACCGCCTTGGGAAATAATTAAACACGCCAGTAATCTTTATCGGTAAATAATATAAAAAATATAATTCAATAAAATAACATCCAATAAAATCTGCTTTGTCACGCTGCCGAAAAACACGGTCGATTTATATCGACAGACGCTGCATCATTTCTCTTTCCAAATACTCTACGCTCAGCGAAAATATACGTTATCTGATTGATAAGTCCTGCAGGAAATGCCATGTCACGACTCACCCTCCTCCCGCTGAGCCTGGCACTTGCCGGCTGCGTGCCAATGCAGCCTGATGGCTGTGAAAAAGCCAGTGCGGTGAATGATTGCGTTTATGCCTGGCGTGCAGGCAGCGATGTTCCAACGGCAAAGCAACCGCCTAACTTGGGATGCGACGGACAAGTTTTTTATGAGCGGCCGCACTATTCCGCCTCTGCGAAGGCAGAAAAACGCGAAGGCGAAGTGAGCGCAACGTTTGATGTTGATGATAAGGGTAAAGCCAGAAATATCGTGCTGACGGGCACCCCAGAGTTCTATCGCGACACCAAAAGCGCCATCGCACGCAGCTGCTGGACACCGAGCCGTGTTCATGAAACGGCGTTGTTTACTTTTAAACTCTCTGGTGATGCAGATGCCAACCGATAAGCGAATCTCGGCCGGCGATCAACGCCCTGTTCACTTCGGCGCGTAAATCTCTCTGAGCGTGGCGATCACTTTCGCCACGTTTGGGTTATCGATGCGGTAAAACAAGGTTTGCGCTTCGCGTCGGTACGTCACCAGACCTTCATTGCGCATTTTCGCCAGGTGCTGCGACAGCGCCGATTGGCTTAGCGGCACCAATTGTTGTAGCTCCCCCACGGCAATCTCATCGTGTTTCAATAGCAGGCAAAGCACCAGCAAGCGGTGTTCGTTGCCTATCGCTTTCAACAGCCTGGCGGCTTCAATCGCCCCTTCGATCAGAAAGGGATCTTGGTTAGCTTTTGCATTCATGGTCAATCACGGCCCCGTCATCATTCAGCCGCATTATAGCGGCTTTCAGACGCTGGCACAGCATTATATTAGCACCCTTTAAATTAGATATTGCTAATTTATATAAATCTAATATAACCTTGTATTCATGCCAAGTGGCTCTCCCTGAGGCCGCAGGCCTTCCCCAACACAAGTGAGAATGCATTATGAATATGCCAACCCTGGTACTGCTGGCGTTTGCCGGCTGGACCTTATTGATTCTATTCGGCACCGTCGGCGTTTATCGCTGGTCCAGAATTTTAACCGGCCGTGCCACGGTGAGCGAATGGCAAGCGAACAAACCACAGGGCAGCGATAGCTACCAGCGCGCCATTGCGGCGCATCGCAACTGCATTGAAAATTTGCCGGTTTATACGGCCCTCGTCGTGGCGATAGCTGTATTTCAGGTGGAAAGCACGACGCTGAATGTCTTGTCTCTGGTGCTGCTCGGCGCGCGCATGGCGCAGAGTCTGGTTCACATCGGTTTCGAGCAGACGGAAAACGTCGCCACATGGCGTTTCGCTTTCTTTTTCACACAAATCGTCACGATGTTTTGGATGGGGATAGAGATCGTCGGGAGCCTGCCATGACGATAACGAACCTGGCAGAGCCCCATGAGGTGGCCCATTTCCTCTATGATGCGGATAAACCCAAGGGGCAGCGGGCCATCCTCTACTTTTCCGCCTCCTGGTGTCGCCCCTGCCAGAATATGCAGGGGATCGTTGAACAGCTGCACCGTCACGCCAACGAGATCGCCTTCGGCAGCATTGACGTCGCGCAGGCGCCGACGCTCGCCTCTGCATTCGGCATTAAATCCGTGCCCTCCCTCGCCCTGTTTGAGGATGCGTGCCTCGTTGCGATCATCGCGGGCGAGGTTCCCTTGCAACGGCTATCTCACCGGGTGGCGGCGGCATTCGCCGGCGTTACAACATCCACTCAATAGGCAGCCAGCCGGCCACGGTAAGAACGATGCGTTTTACCCAGCCGGCGCCGGGTTCTTGCTGGTGCACCTCGGTATGGCCGTCTTCGAAGGCTTCTTTCCACACCATTTTGCCTTCGGGCGTCAATGCCGGCCGATAGGCGGCGTACTCGAGCGGGCCATCAAACAGTTGGCGGGTGTCGGCCGCCAGCGCCGGGCTGTCGATCAAGAATCCCATTTCGCAGTTCAGGTGCGCCGAGCGCGGATCGAAATTGAACGAGCCGATAAACACCCGCTTATCGTCGATGGCGAAGGTTTTGGCATGCAGCGCCGCGCCGGACAGCCCCAGCGGCTTGAGCTCCTTGCGCCCGGTCGGTTGACCGGCGCGCAGCTTCAGCTCGAACAGTTCGACGCCCGCCTGCAGCAGCTCACGTCGGTATTTGGCGTAGCCCGCATGCACCACCAGCACGTCGGTGGTGTTCATCGCGTTGGTCAGCACGCGAATGGATTTCCCCTGTTTGGCAAGCGATTCAAAGAAAGTCGCCCCTTCTCGCCCCGGCACGAAATAGGCGGAGACCAGATCCAATTGCTGGCTGACGCCGCCGATGATCTTACCCAGTTGCGTCACCATCAAACGATCGCGCGAAGCCTTGCCCAACCCTTTCGCCGGATCGTCGACCACCAGCTCTACCTGGGTGAATTCCGGCTGTACGGCGCCATCGCGAAAGCGCACCGCGCTGGTTTCCAGCTGCACCGCCAGTTTACGGGCGCGCTCGCTGGTTTCGGTGGCGGCGGCCTGCGTCAGGAAGGCGGAAAGATCGCCTTTTCCCCGAATAATCTGCTCAACGCCGAACACCGAGGCGCTGTTCCAGTAGCGATCGAAGACCTCGGCGGTCTCCGCCACCACGTTGCCGACGCTCAACACGTCGAGATCGAGGAAATAGTTTTCGTCACCGACCTGAAAATACTCGTCGCCGATGTTGCGGCCGCCGATGATCGCCACGGCGCCGTCGACGATGTAGGACTTGTTATGCATGCGCCGGTTCATGCGCATAAAGTCGAAGGCGTAACCGGCCAGCTTCGGCGTACGTACGGTGGACGGATTGAACAGACGGATCTCGACGTTTTCCTGGGCGTTCAGCGCCGCCAGCGTCTCATCCATGGCGACGCCGTTATCGTCCAGCAGCAGCCGCACGCGCACCCCACGTTGGGCCGCGTCATACAGGGTTTTCAGCAGGATCTGCCCGGAGGTGTCGTTATGCCAGATGTAGTACTGAGCGTCGATAGACCTTTCCGCCATCCGCGCCAGCGCCAGGCGGCTGGCGAACGCATCGTGGCCGCTGACCAGCGGCACCACGCCGCTCAGGCCGGAATGTGCCGCCATCTGTTCGGCGGCCCGCGCCGGCAATAGCGCGGTAGGATCAGCCGGCAATGCCGCCTGCGGCAGACGCTGCGAAATATCCGGCAAACGAAAGATGACTCTTGCCGCAATAATGGCGATCGTCACGGCGATAATCAGATACACGACAATTTTTATCACGGGAGGCGGCCTCGGAGGTTGACTGCTTTGCTTTATACGTCATTAGGTTGCTTCAATCTATAGGAGAAGCGCGCTATGCGCGAGGTCCGCTTGGAAAACGAAAAATATCTTACGTTACTATCCAAATCATGCCAGTTGCGCCGTATTGCGCAACTGGCATATCTATCGGCTTTAATTTATTCCAGCTTAGGCATGATGCTTAAATGACGAACATCCATTTCTGTCAGCGCAACGCCATTCAACGGCGAAGCGCCATCGATATCCCTGACGGTACCAACCTCTGGCTTTAAAAGCCAAGGCGGCAGCCCTGCCAATGCCTGATGAAACGCCGGCAATCAGAACAGCTTTATATTCAGACATTTTTTTATCCTTCAGACGTGGAATGGCTTTCGGTTGGCAAGGTTGCCGTTGGGCTCTTTATCCGGAACCAGATAGCATACATAGCAGGCAGGAACACCAGCGTAATAATGGTTCCACCCAGTGTCCCGCCTATCAGGGTATAGGCCAGGGTTCCCCAGAATACCGAGTGGGTTAACGGGATAAAGGCCAGAATGGCCGCCATCGCCGTCAGCAGTACAGGCCTGGAGCGCTGTACCGTTGCCTCAATGACCGCATGATAGGGTTCAAGCCCTTCCTGCTCGTTGTGATGGATCTGCCCAATGAGGATCAGCGTGTTACGCATCAAGATCCCTGACAGGGCAATCAAACCAACCAGCGCATTGATACCAAAGGGCTGGTTGAAGAGCAGCAAGGTTGGCACCACACCGACCAGCCCCAGAGGTGCGGTCATAAAGACCATCACCATCGCCGACATCGAACGCACCTGAAGGATAATGATCAGCAATGTCATGGCTATCATGATAGGGAATAACGGCACCATCGCTTGGGTAGCTTTCCCTGACTCCTCAATAGAGCCTGCCTGTTCAACCCGGTATCCATTCGGAAGCGTTGTGATGATGGGCTGCAGTTGTTTAAAAATCGCAGTGGAAACATCAGGTGCCTGAAGGGATTCGGCAATATCGCCTCGCACGGTAATGGTTAGCATACGGTCACGACGTCGCAGGACCGGGTCTTCCATGCGCACTTCGACCTCGCCAACCTGCGATAACGGAATACGCTGCCCTGCAGAACCGACCAGGGTGAAACCCTCTATTTTCGCCGGATCAAGTCTGATATCGCCGGCAGCGCGTCCCACGACCTGCACCGAACGGATATCTTCGCGCACCGCGGTGATAGGAACACCCGAAAGCAAGAATTGAAGCTGCTGGGCCACGGCATTTGACGTCAGCCCCACGGCCTGCAGGCGGTCCTGATTCAGGGTGAAATGCAGTGTTGGCACGCGTGAGCCCCAATCCGTGTTGACCGTTCTCATCAGCGGGCTGGCCTGCATCAGCATTTTCACCTTGTCCGCGATGTCTCGTAATACCGTCGGATCAGGCCCTGTCACACGGAAGGCAACCGGATAGGGTGAGTAAGGGCCAAACACCAGTTGGGTCACGCGAACTCGCGCCTCAGGAGCCAGTCCATCAGCCGCAGCCTGGCGAAGACGGAACTTAAGCGCCTCACGGGCTCCCTCACTGTCCGTCAGGATAACAATTTTCGCAAAAGAGGGATCAGGTAGCTCGGGTGCCATGGCGAGATAAAAACGAGGTGCCCCTTGCCCGATATAAGCCGTCACGATTTTTGCTTCTTTCTGGTGCTTCAGCCAGTCCTCAATTTTCGTCACGGCGGCGCTGGTTCGTTCAATGGACGAGCCATACGGCATCTGGACGTCCACAAGGACCTCTGGCCGGTCAGACGTCGGGAAAAACTGTTTTTTCACCAGCGCCATGCCGAGAACAGCAACGGTGAATACCGCGACGACAGAAGCCGCGACCAGCCATTTTCGCGCGATGACCTGCGCCAGCAACTGA
Source organism: Serratia sp. PL7 (assembly GCF_945957435.1). Classification (NCBI taxonomy): domain Bacteria; kingdom Pseudomonadati; phylum Pseudomonadota; class Gammaproteobacteria; order Enterobacterales; family Yersiniaceae; genus Serratia; species Serratia sp. PL7. The sequence continues at coordinate 1,230,840 of NZ_CAMFLB010000001.1, forward strand.
CGAAAACGGTTGTAGCGGCGGGTGTTGTAGATAGCTGTGTGCCCCCCTTGAACCGTTTTGATATCCGGCAGCATTTTCACCCCAAGGTAAGGGGTGAACACCACTGCCACCACCCAGGAGGCAATCAATGCAATTCCCACAATCCAGAACATATTGCTGGTATATTCACCCGCCGTGGATTGTGCAAAACCGTTGGGCATAAAGCCAACGGCCGTCACCAGGGTGCCTGCCAGCATCGGCGCAGCAGTGTGGCTCCATGCATAGGCCGAGGCTTTGATTCGGTCGTACCCCTCCTCCATTTTCACCACCATCATTTCAATGGCAATGATGGCGTCATCCACCAACAACCCCAGGGCCAGGATGAGCGAGCCCAGGGTAATACGGTCGAAGTTTTTACCTGACGCCTCCATGACCACAAAGACGACAGCCAGCGTCAGGGGCACAGCAGCAGCGACCACCACACCCACACGCCAACCCATACTGAGAAAGCAGACCACCATCACGACCAGCAACGCGACGAAAAATTTGATCATGAACTCATCTACGGCGGAACTGATGTTAACTGACTGATCGGTGACTTTCACGAATGTCATGCCGAGTGGCATGTCCGCATTGATGCTGGCGGCTTCCTTATCCAGCGCTTTACCCAGCTCTAGACCATTCCAGCCCTCACGCATCACGATACCCAGCAGAAGTGCAGGTTCGCCCTGATTACGCACCATAAAGGTCGCCGGATCTTCGTAGCCACGCTCGACCGTCGCCACATCGGAAAGCTTCAGCGTCCTCCCTTGCACCACAACCGGCGTTTCACGAATTTTTTCCAGTGTGTCAAAAGCCCCATCCAGACGGATAAAAACCTGCGGCCCACGGGTATCTATCGAGCCCGCAGGTGTCAGCACGTTCTGGTTGTTCAGGGCTGCAAAGATATCCTGGGCAGAGACCCCCAGGGTTGCCAGACGGTCATGGGAAAATGAGACAAATATCCGCTCGGCCTGCTCACCGATAATATTGACTTTTTTTACCCCGGGAACATGTAATAAGCGCTGGCGTAATGACTCGGCATCGCGCACCAGTAGCCGCTGTGACTCGCCTTTTGCCTTCAGCGCAAAGAGCGCAAACGTGACATCCGAAAACTCATCGTTAACCATCGGCCCAGACACCCCTGCCGGCAAGTTTTTAGCCTCGTCGCTGAGTTTTTTGCGTGCCTGATAGAACGCTTCCTGGACCTCTGAGGGGGGAGTGCTGTCCAACAATGAGAGCATGGTAAAAGCCAGACCGGGACGCGTGTAGGTCTCTGTGCGGTCATACCACTTGAGCTCCTGGAGACGCTTCTCCAGCGGTTCGGCCACCTGATCCTGCATTTCCTTAGCCGTTGCTCCAGGCCAGGCGGAAATGATGGTCATCTGCTTGACCGTAAAAGGCGGGTCTTCTGCGCGCCCCAGCCCAAGGAACGAGAGAATACCGGCAACGGTGATCAACAGGATAAGAAACAGCGTAACGGAACGCTCGCGTACGGCGAGCGCGGAAAGATTGAAACGTCCGCGACTCATGGACGACTCCCGGCGACACGGATATCGCTCTGCTTCGCCAGCCGGACTGTCTCACCATCATGCAGTAGATGAGCGCCCAGCGCTACGACCTGTTCGCCAGGCTTAAGGCTGCCGGTTACGCTTGCTGCATCATCCCCGAAGCTCACGACCTGTACGGACCGCCAGGTCACTCTGGCGGGATTTCCTGAAATGCTCCAGACCCCCGGACCTTTACCCGCGTCAAAAACAGCCGCTAAAGGCACCTGCAGCAACGGCTGCGATGCTCTGCTCTGCGCAATATGGATGGTGACAGTGGCCCCCAGAGGGGCACCAGACAATGGACCGTCGAGCACGTACCTTGCTTCAAACGTGCGCGTCAGCGGATCGGCTGCATCAGAGAGTAACCGTAGCTTCGCGGAAACAGAGGGTGTATCGCTGCCGTACAGAGAGGCCTGTGCCACGCTTCCAATTACCGGGCGCAGCGTCTCAGGCAGTTGGACGACCGCTTCGCGTTGTCCAGCCCTCGCCAGCCTGATAACTGGCTGTCCGGCACTGACCACCTGACCTGGCTCGGCCAGCGTGTCCATCACCACTCCGTCGGCGTCAGCGACCAGGACTGCATAGCCCATGGCGTTTTGCGCCACATTCGCCTGCGCCTGGGCGGCACTGAGGTCAGCCCTGGCCGTCTCTGCGGCAGCCTTAACCTGATCGTAAGCGGATGCCGACACAGCACCTGTAGTGACCAGACCGCGATAACGCGATTCATCATCCGCTGTCTGTCGGGCTCGCGCTTTTGCTGCGGCGACTGCCTGCTGTTGAGCCTGAGCCTGTAGGCTCAGATCAACCGGATCCAGACGCATTAACGGCTGGCCACGTTTCACGGCCTGGCCGGTATCGACGAGACGTTCCAGGATTTTGCCTTGAACCCTGAAACCAAGGTCGCTCTGAATTCGTGCAACCACCACCCCCGTAAAAGCACGGGAAAAGTCGGTTGCATTGATCGCTGCGGCAGACCTGACCAGAGGTGGCAGACTGCGTGGATCGCGGTTATCGGAAGCCTCACCGCAGGCCACAAGGGCAAACGGCAACAGACAGACAGCAAAGGTGACAGGTTTAAGTCCGAGCATGGGTTCCCTTAATTAATTAACAGGACAGGAACCCATACTTATACTTGTGACCATTATTGTCAATGGTCACAAAGTCAGGGTGACAAACTTCTCAAGATCAGTGATGGCAGCAACACCGCCGCTGCTTGGACGGTGTCCAAATTATATTGCAGCTGAACCGGGCTGATATAGGGACGCATGACCATAAAAATCGCATCCGCCGCCTCATCCAGTGGCGTTTTTCTTTCGAACTCACCTGCCTGGCGCCCTTCAACAATGATCTGCTCGATTAGCTGCCGCAGGTGCTGCTCATGAGCTTGTGCTGAGGGCCATTTATCACGCACAGCAACAGCCGCAATATCGTGCAACTTACGGTCATGAAAAAATAAATCGCAGCCAGATTCTGACAATGCCTTGAATAACCGCCTTATTTTCTCTGCAGCTGTCGGCGCATCCGCAATCGCTGCGTGGACAATATCCCTTATGATCGCCAGCCGATTAGCGCAGATCACTTCTCCAATCGCCTGCTTGGAATCGAAAAATTTATAGATATAAGCTTTTGAAAAACCAATTGCTTTGGCGAGGTCGGAAACCGTTGTTTTTTCGTAGCCATAGTGACCGAAATGCTCAGTGGCCGCGTCAACGACCTGATCGCGGACACTGTGGTCGGAAGGTCCCCTGGAAGGGGTTTCATTCATCTGTTTAGTCATTTTCCCATCCTAGCTCAATGAAGCCCGGCTGACAACGAGTGACCAATTGGTAATATGGTCACAATTCAAATTCGGTTCAAGGCTTCTTCCTGTTTGCCCTAAATACACTTGCACTCTGGCAGACTTTTCGCCGGATGATACAGCGCCCCCGGGCACTCCACTTAATCAACAAAACGGAACATCTCACCATGAATAATGACGTCATCATCATCGGCGGCAGCTTTGCCGGTCTCGCCGCAGCCCTGCTATCAATATGGTTAATGCCCACGCGGACAGCCTCTCTGATACTCCCTCAGTCACCACGGCGCGATGGCGGGTATCTTCGCTCGGCAGTCGATGCTCACCTGAGTGCAAGCAACAACAATCTCCAAGCGGATCACTGCCATAAGGCTATAGCGTAAAGCGCGAAGGCGAAACGCCAAACAGTTTTTTGAACGCCACCGAATAGGCGCTGTGGCTCTCATAACCGCTTTCGAAGGCGGCGTGGATGATCGAGTTGCCCGCCAGCAGCAGCGGGATGGACGACAACAGCCGTAGACGCTGTTTCCACTGACCAAAGGTGATGCCGGTTTGTTGAGTGAAGTGACGCTGGAAGGTTTTCGCGCTGATCGACAATGAATCCGCCCAGATCTCAATGCCGCGATCGTCGGCCGGCGTGATGACCAACTGCCGGCAAATGTCAGCCATTCTCGCTTCCATCGGCCAAGGGAGATGCAGCGCCAGCTGCGGCTGCAGGCTCAGTTCCTCGAGGAACAATGCTCTGAGCAACGCGTGGCGTTTGGTCTCCTCGCCCTCGGGCGCCAGCGTCGCCAACTGGGCGATCAGCTCGCGCAGCAGCGGCGACACCTGCAAGACGCCGTCGCGCAACGGCAACCGCGCGGCGGTGAATTCATCAACAAAAATCCCGTAAACGCAAATGTTGCTCTGCATGACCAACTGATGTTCTACCCCCGGCCGCAGCCAGACTGCGGTGGTAGGCGGTACGATCCAGCGTCCGCAGCTCGCCTCGACCGCCATAACACCCTGTTGCGAATAGAGCAAATGGCAGCGTTTATGCGAGTGGTAAGGAATGACAAAGCCCGCCGGGTAGTGTTTCACCAGCCCCGTCACCTCGAACGCAGAGTTTTCGTGGCTGCTGAGGTCGATGCGTTTCGTTTCGGCGTTGTCGACGTCGAATCCCATGGTCGTTTGTCCCTTTTGATAACGCGAATGTCTTTTATTTGATAGAGAGGCCGCATGATCCTCCATATAGTGACGTTCTCGCAAGCCACACCAGGGGCCTTATGCGAAGAAACTCACTATTTACACCAAAATTTCATCGTTCTGCTTAAAACGAAGGCGATGACGTTGCGCATGCGCTGCGCAATGGCGGCTCGTTGCGGGGGCGACGCGGCCGAAAGTGATGGAAAGGGAAAGCGCGGTGGCTTAAATCAGGAGGTATGCGCATCAATCAGCAGGTAGCTCAGCCTGGGGGGCGGCTTAATGCTAAAGGGATAGGGAGAGCGCCTAGGCTCTCCTCCATCCAGAATGGTTATCTCGTCAACGGGCCAACTCGGCGCCGTCCAGCTCGGAAATCGCCAGACAAATCACTTCCGTGATGGCCTGTACCGTATAGGCGGTCTTGGCAGGAATGATTAACATCTCATGGGGTTGCAACGTCTGATCGTCAACCTTCAGTTCACCGCTCAGCACCATCAGTTTCACCCAGCCCGGATGAAAACGCGCCGGTTGTTGGCTGCCCGCATCGAGCTTCAGCAACGCCGTATGGCCAGGCGTCTCCCGTTTCAAAATGTGAAAGTGTACCCCATCGTAAGGCATGTTTTCGTAATGCAGTGACGCCAGTGTTCTCTTATGCATGGTAAGTGTCCTCGTGACCTGTGAGTAGCTGCTCCGCCTTCGGTCGCCGTAAAAACGATTGGCGGCTGTCCCTACCGAAAGCACCGGCTCGCAGCCTCTTGGCGAACGGATTAACTGTCGTACTTGCAGCGGCCAGATCGACCGCCGTTTCATGCCTAACCTGCCTCAGGCATGCTACTAAATATATAAGAGCCTCGCCGAGGGCGCAAAAAACCGCTGCAGGGTTGAGCGTATTACGGTGCTGATCCGTAGTCGGAAAACCTGAACGGCGAGACCAAGGCGCCGTCTGCCGGAGATCGCGATGGTCTCCCCCTTCACACCCCATCATTAATAAATCGCGCCGGGCGATAAGCGTGCGGAATGGCGGAATTGACGCCATGCAGCAGCTCGTCTCCGATCAGCCGGCCAAGCGTCGGTGCGCACATCACGGCCGGATGCATCACCGCCACATAGAGGCAGGTGGCGCCCAGCGGCCCAACGATGGGATAACCGTCGCGCGGCCGGGGGCGCATCCCCACCGAACACGCCTGCAGTTTCAAGGGCGCCGTGCCTGGCAGGCGCCCTTCAATCGCCGATTGCGCTTCGCCCTCCACGCGATTTTCATCGCCGTGCGCAGGATAATCTTCCGCCGCCAGCAGATCGCCATTTTGTGCATGACGCACTTCGATGTCGTCGCCCGCAATCAGCGTGTTCACCACCTGCGCCGCCGCGTGATAGCGTAACAAAATGGCCGGCGACGCCTCGATCGGCAGCGAGAATCCGCTGCCGTCCAACAGCGCCGAGATCCCCGTGCCACAGGCGAGCACCACCCGATCGGCGGTAATCGCGCCTTCCTCGGTAACGATGCCGATTATCTGCCCGTCTTCACGCAAAAATCCGCTGACGGTTCGCCCCAGGAACAACTCCCCGCCCCACGCGCGAACGCATTCGAGCAACCGCTGTGTCACCTCTTGCGGATCGACGGCGCCGTCACGCGCCGCAAAATAGGCTTGACTATCGGGCTGCCTGAGCCCCGGTTCCAGCGCGGTCACCTCGGCGGAGGGCAAAAGCCGATTATCGGGGTTTTGCGTCGCCGGCGCCTGACCATAGCTGAGCGCGCCGGACCAATTCACCCAGAGATCCGGGATCTCCTGCGCCAGGCGTATCCAGTCAGCCACGATCTCGCGCCGCAGAAACGCGTCGGGCGCGCCCTCAGGCACGCCTTCGCTGATCCAGCCAAACGAGCGGCCTGTGGCTCCCGCCGCGGGATGCGCCTGCTCAACCACGATAACGTGCTGCCCTTGGCGCGCGAGATGATAGGCGATCGATGCGCCGACAATCCCGGCGCCCACGATAACCATGCGTGATGATGTTCCATTCATTTAATGATGTCCGAACCTCATTTCAAGTGTTGTCGCCAAAGCAATCCTGCCGCCAGGCAGGCTACCCCGCCGCCGCAGGCCAACACGGCATAAGACGTGCCCCAGCTCTGGGTGGTATCCATCACGATGCCAAAGGATAACGGGGCGAACGAACCGATGCCGAACCCCAGCAACGATCGCCAGCCCATCACGCTGCCGAGCTGTTGCGGCGGCACGTTGTCCGCCATCGCCGCCGACAGCACGCCGGAGTCGCCAAGAATAAAGAAACTGCCGATGCTGACGAACAGCAGCGTCCAGCCCGGCCCCCAGTTCGCCGACCACCCCATCAGCAGCGATCCCAACGCACCGGCGGCGCCCACAAACGTCAGCACCGAGGCACGATTGAAATAGTCGGAAACGGTGCCGACAATCAGCGTGGCGATCATGCCGGCCAGGTGGATCACCGCCGCGGCGATCAATCCGGCGCTGAGCGGATCCAGAGAGAAACCGCTCAACGCCTCGCTGACCAGGCTGGGTGCCCAGGCCCAGTTACCGAGCAGTTCCCAGCTGTGAGCGATATACCCGATCAGCAACAGCAGGGTCGCATAGGTGATAGCATAGCTTTCTCGTTTCGTCTTTCTCCCCAGCGTGCGCGGTTGCGGTTCCTGATAACCGACCAGGGCCAACGAACCCGCCAGCGCCCCCAGTAGCGCACCGGCGGCGCACAGGGCAAACGCCACGCCGGCGCCCCAGCGCATAGCGCTCCAACCGGCGATGAAAACCGACAGAAAATACCCCAACGAACTGGCCGCCAGGATCATGCCGATGGCGTAACCGCGTCGGGCCGGGCCGTTCATCCCCATCGCTAACAGCAGCGCCGGCGTATAGGCGCCGCCCTGCGTCAGGCCGACGAAGGCCATCAACACCAGAGCGCCGATATACGAATGGGCAAACACGGCGAACAGCATCAGCGCACCGGCACCCAGCCAGGAAAACAGCAGATACACCCGACGCGCGCCCAGCGAATCACACCACCAGGAAGCCACCAGCAACGCCAGGGCGTTGGTCAGGCTGAACACCGTCTGCACTGTACCGGCGGAGGCGGCGTCGAGCTGCCACTCGCTTCTGATGGTCGGCAGCGCGCCGGCGAACATCATGGTGCCCAGGCAGAGGCCGGCCCGGCTCACGCAAAGCAAAAAGAAAGCTCGCATCTCAGGGGCGCCTCCCTGTCAACCGCAGGGTGAGGATAACGCCATTAACACGCATGACCGATAGCCAAAAGATCCGCATCATAAACTCAGCAATCAGAAGGAGATGCCTCATCATAGTGAGCAAAATCAACGGCTGACAAACGATCTTTCCTCCCTCACTTGGTTGAGCTAGACTCAACCTATGAAAAAAATTCACTCCCTGCCGCACCTGTCCGCTTTCGAAGCCGCCGCCCGTCTCGGCAGCTTCAGCGCCGCTGCGGATGAGCTGTTTCTCACCACCGGCGCGGTCAGTCGCCACATCCGCAGCCTGGAAGAACAGCTGCAGCTCAAACTGTTTTATCGCGGACACAAGTCCGTGCGGCTGACGCAGGCCGGCGAGAATTTTTCCCGCACTGCGTCCCGAGTGATAAGCGAATTGTTTTCGGCGGAAAGCGCACTGAAAGCGAGCGCCGGCCGGCAGCGGCTGGTGGTACACAGCCTGCCGACGTTCACCATGCACTGGCTGATGCCGAAATTGGCAGCGTTCAACGAGATTCATCCGGAGGTCGCGATTGATATCACCACCGCCACTGGGGCCGTCGATCGCAATATGCCGTTTGACCTGGCGATCCGGCGCGATCCCGCGCACTTCTCCGGACTGAAAGCGATCCCTTTTTTGCAGGAAGACAGCCTGCTGGTCTGCAGCCAGAGCTATTTGCGCACCATGCCGATCAGCGCGCCAGACAATCTGGCCGAGCATACCGCCATTCGCATCCGCGCCCGTGAGGATTTATGGCACAGCTGGTTGAATACCTATCCGACGGCGCTGGACGCCTCGCCGCCGCCGCTGACGCTCGACCATACCTTCGCCGCCATTCAGGCGGCCGAAGACGGCCTGGGACTGGCCGTCGTGCCTTACCTGTTCTGCGCCAAACATCTGTCGTCTGGCCGGCTGGTGTCGCCTTTCCCAGCGTTGACTATCCGAACCGGCGTTTATTCCCTGCTGCTGCGCGATCGGGACGATGAGGTCGTGAGCCAATTCGCCGCCTGGCTGCAAACGTTCCAGGCGTAAGCGCCGTATCGGAAACGCGTCACCCTCCTGGACATGCGCGAGCGTTTCGCGCGTCCAGTCGGTAAACCAGGCAAAGACATTCTCAGGCGTGGAGCGTCAGGCCTTTTATCGCCTTATCCACCGCTTTCTTCGGCCCGCGCAACGCCAGGCCGACCAAATCCAGATTGTCCGCGTCTTCAGCGAGAAAAACCTGCCGGTTGGCTGCATCGTGCCCGGTCGCAAACATGGCGTGCACATAGGGAACCAACGTCAATTCCCGCTCCAGCCCTTTGCGATGCACCTTTTGCAGGCCCGGCAGATCCGCGGCAAAAATCAGCATCGGCTGCCCGGAAATGCCGCCGTAGCGTCTGCCTTGCGCATCCACATAACACTCGCCGATGATTTCCGGGGCGGCGGCGGCGATGCCCGTCGCCAGAAAGGCCACCACATTCAGCCGCTGCCAGGTCTGCAGATCGTCGCGTACGATAAACGCTATCTTGGTATCAAACATGTTTCGCTCTACTCCGTTGTGCTCTTAAAATAAAAGCGCATCATCGGCGATGGGCGAATCAGCGGTATAGAACGTTTGTGCACTGACGTTGATAGGCCACCGGCGATAAACGGTAGGCGCGCTGGAACCAGCGGCCCAAGTGGCTCTGATCGGCAAAGCCCACCTGCATCGCGACCTACGCCGGTTCTTCCCCCTGCGCCAACAACAAGCGTGCAGCCCGCAGCCTCAGCCGGACCAGGTAAGCATGCGGCGACTGGCCGAAGGCCCGGGTGAACTGGCGAGTCAGGCGGAAGCGGTCCAGGCCGCACTGAAGCGCAAGTTCATCCAGGCTGGGGTTACCCGCCATGTGCTCGTGCAGGTAGTCTCGTAAGCGATTCATCACAATCAAAGCATCATCGCTTTGGGACGTTGGCCTGACGCGTATATGCCGCGCCAAAAGCGTCAGCAGTTGATCCAGGCTTTGATCGCGCGCCAGCCGGCCTTCCCCCTGATGCAACGCAAAAAAAGCCTGTTGTATCGCGGTCGCCAGCATCGGATCGTCGGTCAACGTGCTGTGGAAGGCGCCTTCCAGCACAGAAACGTCCCCTAATCCGCGGCGGTTCATCGCATCGGAAACCCAATGCTGCGGCAGATAAAGCATGGCATAGGTAAACCCTTCGGCCTGCGGCGCATGACCATCGTGCACCGCGCCCGGCTCGATCAGCATGGCACGTCCCGGCCGGCTGGTATGCAAGGAACGATGACAGTTGAAACGTTGTAAACCTTGCTGCGTCACGCCCACCAGCATTTCGTCATGATCGTGGGGATCGTAGGCATGCCCCTGAAAGTGGGCATTGACGCTTTCGATGCCGGTTTCGTCATCGCGCCGCAGTTCCAGCCAGTCTTTGTGTTGATGATTAGACGCCATGCAGTCAGTCCGGAGTTCTGCTCACAGGAAAGAAGAAAACAGCTTACCCTGAGACGGTCACCGTTTCACGCTCATAACTCGCAGATGGCATAAGTGCCCTTACCGGCCGATTTCGCCTGATACATCGCGCCGTCGGCGCGGGTCAACAGCATCTCCTCCGTCACGTCAGTGTGTGAGGAAATCGCCGCCCCCAGGCTGGCGGACAGGCTCACCGTCTGCTGCCCGATCTGCGAAATATCAGCCAGCCGCGCCAACACGTTTTCGCAAAATTCGCTGACCTCGCGCTGCGGTTCCGCCAACGGCCACAGGATGACCGTGAATTCGTCACCGGCCAGGCGCGAAACGCTATGGCGCTCGCCGGCGCAGGCGCTGAGCAACCTGGCGAACGTCTTGAGGATCAGATCGCCGAAGTCATGGCCATAGCTGTCATTGAGGGCTTTGAAACCATCGAGATCGATGAACACCAGCGCCATTTGCCGCTGTTCGCAACAGGCCTGCACCGTGCTGGACAACCGACGCAGAAAAGCGCGGCGGTTGGTCAACCCAGTCAGCATGTCGTGCGTAGCATCGTACTCCAGCCGTTGCTGCAGGCGCTTCAACTCGGTAATGTCCATGGACAGAATGTAAAACCCCTGAGCCTCGCACGGCACCAGCGTAGTGTGGATCATCAGCAACCCCTTCTGGGTCTGGAGCTCATTTTCGAAGCTCACCATTTCCCCCGCCAGGGCCCTGTCTATCATCGGTTTCGCTATCTGATAAACGTTCTCCCCCATAAAATCGCGCACCGTCATTCCTCTAAGGCGGCTTTCTTCCAGGCCAAACCAGGTTTTATAGGCGCTGTTAGCGAACAGGTAGCGTTCATTACCGTCGATTTGGCTGATCAACGCCGGCATGTTGTCAGTAATGGCCCGCAGGCGTTCCTTCTCCGTGCTGAGCTGATATTCGGCGAGTACCCGGGTTTCAATCTCTTCGTTGAGTTTCTTGACGACCACGTTCAGCTCCCGCGTGCGGATTTCGACGCGTTGTTCCAGCTCGTGTTGCAGAGAGAACAGATCGGCCTCCGCCGCCTTGCGCTCGCTGATATCGACGATAACCGAGATGAAATGATCCGGTTTGCCGTTAGGCAGCCGGTTTAACGCCACCGTCAGCTGCACCCAGACGATCGAGCCATCGGCACGGAAATAGCGTTTCTCCAGCGAGTAAGTACTGATCTCGTTTCTCAGCAGTTGCTGCAGTTTTTCCAGATCGGTGTTGAGATCGAGCGGATAGGTAATGTCCTGAAAGGTGCGATCCATCAGCTCGCGCTCGGAATAGTGCAACATTTCGCAGATGCGCGGATTGACCCGCAGCCAATACCCCTGCAGTGACACCAGCGCCATCCCTACCGCCGCCTGGGCGAAGGTCTGTTCGAACAAGGCTTCCGAGCGTTGCAGGTTGGACTTCAGGTTTTCGGTATAGACATGGCGTTCAATGCTCTGCAGGTACTCTTCCACCACGGCGGCGAAGTCGTGCAGGTCGGCCACCTGTTCCGGAGAAAACGGCTGCGGCTGGCTGTCGATAATGCACAGGGTGCCGAGCGGCAAACCGTCGAGCGACAGCAGCGGTTGCCCAACGTAGAAACCGATTCGCGGCCCGCCGATCACCAGCGGATTGTCGAAAAAACGCGGGTCGTTGGCGGTATCGGGCACCACCAGCGCTTCACGTTGCAAGATCGCATGGCCACAAAATGAGATGTTACGCGGCGTTTCCCGGACATCCAGACCGTAGCGCGATAGAAACCATTGGCGATCCCGGTCGATCAATGACACCAGCGCAATGGTGACGCCGAAGTATTTCGCCGCCAGCCGTGTAATACGATCCAGTTTTTCCACCGAGTTCGAATCCAGCACGTTCAGCGAGTTCAGTACCGACAGACGTTCGGCTTCGTTTTCGGGGAAGCAGGGTTCAAGCATGTTGTCTCCCATTGTGTCACCCACGGATCCGGCGCAGCCAGCCTGCGTGATTCCGTTCAGCCTATCCGTCGGTTAGCGGCAAATATCCTTGTCCATCATAGACTCACTCAGTATCAATCCGATTGCGCATTCTCGCCAGCTTTGCCGGGCGTTGCGTTTGCCACCGCGCTGCGCTACAGTCGTTCACAAGGTGATGGTGTTCCACCTTTCCCAACCGCCGCGTTCGCTCGAACCGGATGATGACGCCTGATATACAACTTCGCTTTATTTTTTAGGCAGGTATGTCAGGAGTCGCTATGAATGAAATCTCACGTCTTACCCCTTTTCCATCCCAGCCTGATCTCGCCGTGCGGGAAATGCCGCTGTACGTTTTCGGCCATAAAAATCCCGACAGCGACAGCATCTGCAGCGCGCTGGTGGTCGCGGACTGGCTCAATCACCTCGGCAAACCGGCCGTCGCTTTCCGCCTTGGCGAATTGACGCCGGAAACCCGCTACATACTGGCCGCCGCCGGCGTACAAACACCTGCGCTGCTGACAGACGATCTCCGTGACCGCAAAGTCTGGCTGGTGGATTTTACCGACGTCGAACAAGGGCCGGCCTCATTGCCCGACAGCGATGTGGTCGGCGTTATCGATCATCACCGGCTGGGCACCTTGATCACCCGCAACCCGCCCGATGTCTGGATCCGCGCCGTTGGCTGTTGCGCCACCGTGATCCTGTCCATACTGACGTCAGATACGCCGATGCCGCTTTCTTCCGCCCAGGCCACGCTGCTGCTGGGCGCGATTTTGAGCGATACCGTTGCGCTGAGCGCACCGACCACCACCGAACAGGATCGGGTGGCGGTCGCGCGGTTATGCGCAATCTCTCACGTTGACTATGACGCCTTCATCGCCGGATTGCTTGCCGCCAAAACCGATCTTTCGGGGCAATCCGCCCCGCAGTTGCTGCACCGTGACGCTAAGAATTACCGCATCCATAGCGTCTCGCTGCTGCTGTCGCAGATAGAAGTGCGGGCTATGAGCGATATCGATCCGCTGTTGCCCGCGCTGCAACAGGCGCTCGATCAGGCTAAGCAGGAGGCCGGGCTGGAGATGGCCGCGCTGCTGGTTACCGATATCACCCGCCACCGCTCTACCCTGTATTTCTCGTCGAACCGGGTGCTCGCCATTCGGCAGGTGTCGCTGCCCGGCATGACGAGCCGGAAAAAAGAGGTTTTACCGTGGTTAACCCTACAGATTGCTAACGCAGGGAGATAAGTCATGTCGCTCTATCAACATGCTTTACTGCTGGTGCAGGATGAACGCGACGGCCGGCTGCTGTTACGCCATGCCGAACGCCTCAATCAGCAGATGAATACGCGCATTACCGTGGCGCACATCAGCGCCGACTATGCCGAGCTGGACTACCTCAGCGATGCACAAACCAAAGATCGCCAGTCCAGCGAGGTGATCGCTGCCAAAGCCATGCTCAGCCGGCTGGTGGAAGACTGCACAATCCCCCTGGAGGTGCGCGCAATTGTCAGTATTCACCGCTTCAAAGACATCGAGGCCCTGATTGCCCGTGAAGGCGTCGATCTGTTGCTGCTAGGCCATCAGAACCGTCCGTTCGGCGTCTTTGCCTCCTTCGGCTTCGAGTTCATTAACCATTTGTCGATCGACGTGCTGATAAAGCACGTGCCCACTCCCTAGAATGAGGTGATCATCCATGAGCTATGAAATTGAAAACGTAACCGCCAGAGAGATCCTGGATTCGCGCGGCAACCCCACCGTCGAAGTTGAAATGACTGCGGCGGGCGTCGTGGCACGGGCTTCGGTTCCCTCCGGCGCCAGCACCGGTTCACGCGAGGCGGTGGAACACCGCGACGGCGATCCGCACCGTTACGGCGGTAAAGGCGTTCAGGAAGCGGTGCAAAGCGTCAAAACGGCGATCAATGAAGCGCTGCGCGGGGTGGATGTACGCCAACAAGGGGAGATTGACCGCCGGTTGATCGCACTGGACGGCAGCGAGAACAAGAGCCGATTGGGGGCCAACGCCCTGCTCGGCGTTTCTCTGGCCGCCGCCCGCCTCGCGGCGCAATTGTCGCAGCTGCCGCTGTATCGTTATCTGGGCGGTCTCGGCGCCAACCTGCTGCCGGTGCCCTGCATGAATATCATCAACGGCGGCGTGCATGCCCGCTGGCAAGGTGCGGACTTTCAGGAATTTATGATAGCGCCGCTGGGCGCGCCGTCGCTGCGCGAGGCCGTGCGCTGGGGCAGTGAAGTTTATCAGGCGCTGCGCCAAATTCTGTTGGAGAAAGGCCTGTCGGTCGGCGTTGGCGACGAAGGCGGTTTTGCGCCGGCGGTTGCCTCGAACCGACAACCGCTGGAGCTGATCGTACAGGCGATAGAGAAAGCCGGTTATCAACCGGGAGACGATATCGCCATTTGCATGGACCCGGCCTCGAGTGAATTCTATGCCAACGGCAAATACCGCCTGCGCAGCGAAAACGCTGAACTGGATGCCGAACAGATGACGGCCTATTACCAGCGGCTGGTGCAAGATTTTCCCATCGTGCTGATTGAAGACGGTTTGGCCGAGGACGACTGGGCGGGCTGGCGCATTCTCAGCGACGCCCTGGGCGATCAGGTGGAACTGGTCGGTGACGATCTGTTCGTCACCAACGTGAAATACATCCAGCGCGGGATTGATGAAAAGTTGGCCAATGCGGCGCTGATCAAACTGAACCAGATCGGTACCCTGAGCGAAACCTTCGCCGCCGTGCAGCTTTGCCAGGCAAACGGCTGGGGCACCTTTATCTCACACCGCAGCGGCGAAACCGTCGACAGCTTTATCGCCGATATGACGGTCGCGATGCGAGCCGGCCATCTGAAAACCGGCGCACCGAGCCGCGGCGAACGGATCGAAAAATACAATCAGCTGATGCGCATCGAAGACCAATTGGGCGCCGCGGCGGTGTATGCCGGGCGTTCCGCCTTTAAACACCGCTAAGCTTTGCCGGCCGGCCACGCACCGGCCTGTTTTTCATTTTTTGCGCGGCATAATCCCGCCACGCCGGATTCCAACAGAATACGCCGCGTCGCCATCAACGTCTCACGCTGCTCGTTCAGCGTCGCCATCATCCGCTCGATTTCCGCCAGCCGGCTGTCGACGCCCTGTATCAACCCATCCTGATAGGCGCTGCCCTGCAGCGCCAATACCCCGCGGATCGCCTGCAGCGAAAACCCCAGATTCTGGCCGATTTGGATCAGGTGCAGCCGCTCCAGCGCGCTTTCGCTATACACCCGATATCCGTTAACGCCGCGCACCGCTTTGGGCAGCAGACCCTGCTGTTCGTAGTAACGTATCGCCGAGGCGGCCATGCCGGCGCGCTCCGCCAACTCTCCGATTTTCATGCCCTATTGACCTTAAAGTTAACTTTAACCCTAGTATAGCGCCATTCCCCCTGCGACAGGAACGTACCCGATGTTTACCCCACTGATTCTGCCCAACGGCAGCCGCTTACCCAACCGTCTGGCCAAGGCCGCGTTGGAAGAAAATCTGGCCGATGAAGGCCAACTGCCCGGCCCCGCGCTATGGCGCCTGTATCGCCACTGGGGTATCGGCGGTGCCGGCCTCATCATCACCGGCAACGTGATGATCGACGGACGCGCCATGACCGGCCCCGGCGGCGTAGTGCTGGAACAGGATACGCCGCTCGAGGCGTTCAAAACCTGGGCGGCGGCCTCGCGCCAAGAAGGCGCGCAGGTATGGATGCAGCTCAGCCACCCGGGCCGTCAGGTGATGGCCAACATGGGCGGTAACGCCTGGGCGCCCTCCGCCATCCCAATGGCGATGGGCAAGTACAGCAAGCAGTTTGCCCCGCCGCAGGCCATGAGCGAAGCGCAGATTGCCGAGGTGATCGCCCGCTTCGCCGCCAGCGCGCACGCCGCCGAACAGGCCAGGTTTACCGGCGTGCAGATCCATGCGGCGCACGGCTACCTCATCTCCCAGTTCTTGTCGCCGTTGTCCAACCAGCGCAGCGATCGTTGGGGGGGCGAGCTGGCGAATCGCGCCCGCCTGCTGCTGGAGGTGGTGCGCGCGGTGCGCCAGCGTGTCTCGCCAGGCTTTTGCGTGGCGGTCAAACTGAACTCCGCCGATTTTCAGCGTGGCGGCTTTTCGCCGGACGAGGCCCGACAGGTATTGTTGATGCTCAACGAACTGCCGGTCGATCTGGTGGAGTTGTCAGGCGGGAGTTATGAGAGCCCGGCGATGCAGGGCGAAGCGGCGGACGACAGCACCCTGGCGCGCGAAGCCTATTTTCTGACCTTCGCCCGCGATCTCGCCGCAGTGGCCCGCATGCCGGTGATGACTACTGGCGGCATCGCCCGCCCGTCGGTGGCGCAACGGGTGCTGAACAGCGGCATCGCGGTGGTCGGCATCGCCACCGCCATGGCGGAAATTCCCGATCTGCCGCACCGCTGGCAAACCGGCGAAGCCCCTCATGCGCTGCCCGCGCCGGTAAAATGGCGCGATAAAACGCTGAGGCTGCTCGCTCGTATGGCGCTGATCAAGCGCCGCATGCACGCCCTGAGCCGCGATCGGACGCGCAACGTGCGTTACTCCCCGCTGTGGTCGCTGCTCATCGACCGGTGGCGCACCCGCCGCACTCTGCGGCGCTATCACGCCTGGTTACGGCAACGTTAATAACCGCGGTGCCGGCAGACTCGCCGGCACCGCACAAAAATCCCGCTTTTTTGATCGCGCTACGTAAAATCTGCAAGAAATCACCACTCTGGGTACTGCGCTTTTAACGCTCGACCGCTTATATTCATCACAAATTTTGTGTATATAACCGCTATAGGACTTAAGGTGGTGAATAGATGAAAATAAGCCGCTATTTTCTATTTATGTTATTAATCGGAAATTCACCTTAATAATAAATGCATTAAAGAAGTAGCCAAAGGAAAGCAGAAAAGGATTTTTACGCAATGTTAAAGAAATGTTGTTTTTTGCTGGCAAAACCAACGGTCAACAAATCAACAACATATTGATGAGCCTAAGAAAAAACTAAACAATTCAAAACAAAATCGGCTATTGAGTCCCAGGCAAAAAAGCCATATATTGGTCGCGCTTTTCACAAGGCAGTTACTTTTCTAATTCATTAATTCAATCGTTGCGTCTTGAGACCTTCGGTTGTAGGAGAGATATGATGACGGATAAAGTCCGTATTGATACTTTAGTTGCAAACTCATTAAACGGAAACAATGAAACCTATTTGGCGCGTCAAGCCGAATTTGAGTCGAATGTTAGGAGTTATCCGCGCAAATTGCCGTTGGCAATTGCGAAAGCCCAGGGCGTTTGGATCACTGATGTTGAGAATAATCAATATCTTGATTGCCTGGCCGGGGCGGGAACGTTGGCTCTTGGACATAATCACCCCGACGTCCTGCAAAGCATCCAAAATGTCATTACCAGCGGCTTGCCGTTACATACTCTCGATCTCACGACCCCGTTGAAAGATCGTTTCTCCGATTACCTGCTCTCTCTGTTGCCTGGCGAAGGCAAAGGGTATTGCCTGCAGTTCTGCGGCCCGTCCGGCGCCGATGCGGTGGAAGCCGCGCTGAAGCTGGCGAAAAAGCACACCGGCCGTTCCGGCGTGATCAGCTTCTCCGGCGGCTATCACGGCATGACCCACGGCGCGCTGTCAGTCACCGGCAACCTGTCGCCGAAGGCGGCGATCAACGGCATGATGCCGGAAGTGCAGTTCATGCCTTATCCGCATGAATACCGCTGCCCGCTGGGCATCGGCGGCGAAGCCGGCGTCAAGGCGCTGACCTACTACTTCGACAACCTGATCAACGACGTGGAAAGCGGCGTGCGTAAACCGGCGGCGGTGATCCTAGAAGCCGTTCAGGGCGAAGGCGGGGTTAACCCGGCGCCGGCCGAGTGGCTGCAGCGCATCCGCAAAGTGACGCAGGAGCATGGCATTCTGCTGATCATCGACGAAGTTCAGGCCGGTTTCGCCCGTACGGGCAAGCTGTTCGCCTTCGAACACGCCGGCATCGAGCCGGACATCATCGTGATGTCGAAAGCGGTCGGCGGCGGCTTGCCGCTCGCGGTGCTGGGCATCAAAAAAGAGTTCGATGCCTGGGAACCGGGCCACCACACCGGCACCTTCCGCGGCAACCAGCTGGCGATGGCCACCGGCCTGACCACCCTGCAGTACCTGAAAGAGCATAAGGTCGCCGATAAAGTGGCCGCTCAGGGCGAATGGCTCAAAGGCAAGCTAACCGAGCTGCAGAAACGTTATCCGGTGATCGGTCACGTCCGCGGTCTGGGCCTGATGATCGGCATCGAGATCGTCAAGCCGAACGAAGCGCAGGATCACATGGGCTGTTACCCGGCCGATGGCGAGCTGTCCGCGCTGCTGCAGAAAAAATGCTTCGAATCCGGCTTGATCCTGGAGCGCGGCGGGCGCAACGGCTGTGTACTGCGCCTGTTGCCTTCCCTGCTGATCACCAATGATGAGCTGGGTATTTTCCTGGATAAATTTGAGCAGGCGCTGTTGGCCGCCGGCGTCAAGCCAGTCTGATTGGAGCGAATGACCGCGATGTCCAAGTTAAACCCGATTCTGGCTTCCTCGGCGCACAGCGCCGAGGCTTACCGCCAGGCGATCGCACAGAGCAGTGAAGCCGTCGTGCAGTGGCTGCAACAGCCCGAGATGTATCAGGGCAAAAGCGTTGCCGAACTGCGCGAGCGCATCCAGCTAGACTTTACCCCGCAAGGCCTGGGCAACCAGGCGGCGATCGAGCGCGCCATCGAGTACTTTTTGAAAGACAGCCTGTCGGTGCACCACCCGCAGTGCGTGGCGCACCTGCACTGCCCGAGCCTGGTGATTAGCCAGGCTGCCGAAGTGCTGATCAACGCCACTAACCAGAGCATGGACTCCTGGGATCAGAGCCCGTCGGCCACGCTGATCGAAATGAAATTGATCGAGTGGCTCCGCGCCCAGGTCGGTTACCCGTCCGGCGACGCCGGGGTGTTCACCAGCGGCGGCACCCAGAGCAACCTGATGGGGCTGATGCTGGCGCGCGACGCGTTCTTCGCGCGTCAGGGCCACTCCGTGCAGCAGGACGGTCTGGTGGGCGATCTGCGCAAGCTGAAGGTGTTCTGTTCTGAAAACGCCCACTTCTCGGTGCAGAAGAACATGGCGCTGATGGGCCTCGGCTATCAGTCCGTCACCCTGGTGAAAACCGATCGCTTCGCCCGCATGGACGTGAACGATCTGGCGGAAAAACTGGCGCAGGCCAAGGCCAACGGCGAGCAGGTGATGGCGATTGTCGCCACCGCCGGCACCACCGACGCCGGTGCCATTGACCCGCTGCGCGACATCGCACGGCTGGCGGCGGAGCAGCAGATTTGGGTGCACGTGGATGCGGCCTGGGGCGGCGCGCTGCTGCTTTCCGAGCAGTACCGCGACTACCTGGACGGCCTGGAGCTGGTGGACTCCATCACCCTGGACTTCCATAAACAGTTCTTCCAGACCATCAGCTGCGGCGCCTTCCTGCTGAAAGACGAGCGCCACTACGAGCTGATGCGCTATCAGGCGGCCTACCTGAACTCCGAGTTCGACGAAGCGCAAGGCGTGCCGAACCTGGTGTCCAAGTCGCTACAGACCACCCGCCGCTTCGATGCGTTGAAGCTGTGGATGGGGCTGGAAGCGCTCGGGCAGAAGCAATACGCCGAGATCATCGATCATGGCGTGACGCTGGCGCAACAGGTGGCGCGCTACATCGCCGATCAAGAAGCACTGGAACTGGTGATGCAGCCGCAGCTGGCCAGCGTGCTGTTCCGCTACCGTCCGGCGCAGCTGGCGGCGAACGGCGATGCGGCCGTCGCGCTGTTCAACCAGCGTATCGGTGACGCCCTGTTGGAATCGGGCCGCGCCAACGTCGGCGTGACCGAGTTCGATGGCGTGACCTGCCTGAAGATGACGCTGCTGAACCCGATCGTGACGCTGGAAGACATCAAGCTGTTGCTGGCGCTGGTCGAGAAAACCGCCCAGCAGCTGCCCGCGTAACCCTCTGCCACTGCGCATTAAAAGCCGATAACCCCAGGTTATCGGCTTTTTTATCGCGCTCACGCCGTGCGCGTATTCAATCCGTTGACATGTTTTCCCAGGATGTCGCTTGTAGGTCCAGATCGATTTCCAGCGTTTCCAAAAAGCGCGCCGTCATCATGTAGTGCCCAATCATTAATGCCAGTTCAGCCAGTTGAACCTCGTCATAATAGCGCCTGACCGCGTTAAATGTGTCGGCAGAGACCTTCACCTGCTTCACGCATTCATCGACAAAATGCAAGATGGCCGTCCCTCTGGCGTCGATGCCCACACCCTGCTCTATTTTCTCGATGTCGTCATCGCGCCACCCCGCAAGGATCGCCAGCGGATAGTGTTGCATACGCTCATAAGCGCTGTGGCTTAACGCGCCAACCCTTAATATGATCATTTCCCGATCTTTATCACACAGTCGCCCGGCCGGAAAAGAAGCGCCCAGGGACAGATATCCCTGCGCCGAACGGCTGGTTTTCAACAGACCCAGCGTAAGATTGGCGGGAAAACGGGCATATTGCTGCTGCTGCTCAGCCGTTAATTCACTCACTACCGGCAGTTTTATTCTGGCCATCGTTTATTCCCCTGCGCGTTCATCGATAATTGCAACCGGCCGAGCCCAGCCGGCGGATGCCTTATAAACCTTCACCGGCAGACTGATCACGTTAAATCCGCAGGGCGGCAGCAATTCAAGATTGCACAGTTTTTCAATCTGGCAATAAGGATATTGACTGCCGGCATAGTGCCCTTCCCAAATAAGCGAAATATCGCCGCTTTGTTCAAATTTGGTGCGCGTATGGCTGAATGGCGCGTCCCAGCTCCAGGCATCGGTGCCCACCACCCTGACACCACGTTCAGTAAGATACAGCGTCGCTTCACGGCCCATGCCGCAACCGCGATGAATAAAATCTTCGCTGCCGTAACGCCCGCCGGCCGCCGTGTTGACCAGGACAATATCGCCGGCGGCGATAGGATGGCCGATCCTCGCTAATTCACGCTCAATATCATGTGCAGTGGCTACATAGCCGTCGGGAAAATGCCGAAAATCCAATTTGACGCCAGGGCCGATACACCATTCCAGCGGTATTTCATCAATGGTTTTTGATGCAGAGCCGTCGTCCATATGCGAATGGTAGTGATACGGGGCGTCCATATGCGTCCCCGCGTGGGTGCTCATGCGGACAAATTCCACCGCCCAGCCCTCCTGACGCGGCAGCGCTAAGGGATCCAGGCCGGGAAATGATTCCGCCAGCTGCAACGCTCCGCGCTTGTTGTCAACATACTCGATTTCCGGCAGAAACCGCTCCGGATCGGAAGCGATCCCGCTCATCAGCGGCACCGAAAGATCAATGATTTTACCGTACATATTGTTACCTTTATCCAGGGGAATGACCTGCCCAGAGTAAGCTTTCCCCATAGAATAGAAATGCCGATTATCAGACAACTTATTGTTATAATAGGAAGGCGCAGCCATGAACGGACAGGAAGGCGTCATGAAACCGTCAGAATTGACCGGGGAAATCCCAATATCGATTTGGTTCAGAAATAAATCCTGGCCGGCAGGAACGCAATTCCCTTTACAGGCGTTGCCATGGGGCAAACTGATGTATTCCATGAAAGGGTTGGCGGAAATAAATATTGAGAACAATATTTATTTATCCACACCGGAATATGCCATTTGGCTCCCCGTTAATACCGAACATGAATCCGTAGCAAAGAGTGCAATTGACTATGTCATTCTTCATGTCAGCCCCTCGCTATGCCAATCCTTACCGAGCAGACCGCAAACCCTGCGGCTGAATAAGATCGTCAAAGCGGTGCTGGCCGATTTTTCAGAAAGGCTTATTGGCTATCCGCACACGCCTCAGGACCAGACGCTGGTTACCGCGTTGCTTGAGCAGCTGGCGCTGTCGGAGCGTTTTGACAGCTACCTGCCGCTCGGCAGCGATGACGTTGTCAAGATCATGACCGAAAAGATGAGCGCCGCGCCGCACGATCTCAACACCCTGACACAATGGTCGGGCATGCTGGGCTTGAGTGAGCGTACGCTGTCGCGGCGATTTCTCGCCGCTACCGGCATCTCTTTCAATGAATGGAAGCTGAGAAGCAAAACCCTCATGGCGATGACGCTGTTACAGGAAGGGAAAGCCGTCAAATATGTCGCCTCTACCCTGGGATATAACGATCCGTCCGCGTTTATCGCCATGTTCAGACGGCAAACGGGCCAGTCCCCCTCCGGTTTTTTAGCGGTAAGTCATGGCACAGCGAAAACAGGCTCAGGCATAATGCATGGCGACTGATGCAGCATTCGCACGCACAAACTGCATCGAACGCCTTTCCCCCTATTCAGCATGACAGGATGCGCACGCATGACCGACCCTGATTTCAACCTGCTGATCGCACTCGACGCGCTGCTGACGGCGGGCAGCGTTGCCGGCGCGGCGCGGCGTCTCGGTTTAAGCGCCTCGGCGATGAGCCGCACCCTCAGCCGGCTGCGCACGGCCACCGGTGATCCTCTGTTGGTGCGCGCCGGCCGTCATATGGTGCTGACGCCTTATGCCGAAACGCTGCGCGAGCGGGCGCGGCACGCGACGTTCGAAGCCCGCGCTGTGTTGCGTCCGGCGCAGGGAGCATTGGATCCCGCCGCGCTGGATCGTACCTTCACGCTGCGCGCCAATGACGGCTTCGTCGAGGCCTTCGGCCCGGCGCTGATCGCCGCCGCCGCCGAACAGGCGCCGCGGGTGCGGTTGCGCTTTGCGCCCAAGCCGGAGAAAAGCGACCGCCCCCTGCGTGAAGGTCTGGTCGATCTGGAGATCGGCGTATTGGGTGACATGGGCCCGGAAATCCGCCTGCAGGCGCTGTTCCGCGATCGCTTCGTTGGCGTGATGAGAACCGCACATCCGCTGGCGCAACAGCCAGAGATTGGCGTCGCCGACTACGCCGCCTGCGGCCACGTGGTGGCCTCGCGCAGCGGGCGCATTCTCGGGCCGGTAGATGCCGCGCTGGCGGAGCTGGGGCTGGCACGCCATATCGCCGCCGTGGTGCCAAGCTTTCCCGCCGCGCTGGCGGTGGCGCAAGCCTCGAACCTGTTGGCGTTGCTGCCCACCTCTTTCCTGCAGGCTCAACCTGCCGATGGCCCGCTGCGCGTCTTCGAGCTGCCGGTGAAAACGCCGCCCATTACCGTCTCGCAAATGTGGCACCCGCGCCTGGACGCCGAGGCGGATCACCGCTGGCTGCGGCAGTTGGTGTTGTCGGTTTGTCATTAAAGAAAAACGGAGTGACATCGTCACTCCATTCATAGCCGTAGGGTAAACAGCGAAGGTTTAAACAGATAATGGGAATTTCAGGAGGAATATCCCTGAAATCCCACGGGCAAGGAGCATTAGCTATCGCAACGGCCGCCCTTGGCAAGCTTTACCGCAGCTTTAGAAATAACACGTTTGCCTTCATCCTCTGTCGATTGACTCAGACCGGCACCGCCGACGAATACACCCATCTTAATATATTGTCTTACGAAGTAATTTTTCCCCGCTTCGGTATAAATGGAAAGATCGTTAGGAGAAAATTCAGATTCGGTAGAGATTTTATGCTGTTGTCCGCCGTCAACCTGGGTATAGAAAAACGTTTTATCCGCGGTCTCACCCACGCATTTGCCGTCAAGATAAACATCTTTCTTCAACGCCTTGCCGACAAAACTGTCACGATAAATATAGAGGCCCGCTTTGTTTTCATCCAACGCAGGGAAGCTTTTGGCATGCGCTGATTCTTGATCTGTTGCGAGAGGGATGCTTGCACACCCGCTTAATAATAATGCGCTCGCCAGTGAGGCGGAGAGGAGTAGTCTTTTGGTCATGATCAATCCTTCGGTATAAAAATGTAGCAAGGAACAACGCTTAATTCACTGTGAACATTTAATTATCACATTAAATATAACCAACAGTTATTATATTGATAGTGGTGAAATTCATTTTCAAACAGTGAGTTAGGGGGGCGGCGTGCCCAACACACAAGCGATGACGATATTGCCACAAATAAAATTTGATTCAAGAAATCAATGTCTAAAATATTACAGAACCATCAATTTTATTGGCATAATCAACGCTGATCCACACGTTTAAATTACCTTGACCGCTGGCTGAAAATAATTTCGGTCAGGTTAATCTCCGTATGTTCACTGCATTCGAATCTCCCCATCGAGCGAGGGTTGTTCCCCCTCGCTCGATGGGAGAACATAGCGTTCACGATGCCTGACTCAGTGAAACGCCCATGACGCTTCCCCCTCTCTGGCCGGTCTTCGACGGCCATAACGACCTGCTGCTCAATCTGTGGCTGCAGCATGACGACGATCCGGTCGCCGCCTTTTATTCCCGCGTCACGCCGGGCCACCTCGATTTCGCCCGCATGCGGCGCGGCGGATTTTTCGGCGGGCTGTTCGCGGTATTTATTCCTCCGGTCAGCTATATCGCCCAGATGCGTAATCAAACGCAGGACGAGGCGCAGGCCGCCTTCGATCCGCTGGCGATCGCCGAACGGCAGATCGCCATCCTGCAGCAACTGGAGCAGGCTTCTCAGGGGCAGCTGCGCATCTGTCGCACCGCCACCGAAATAGAACAGTGCCGCCTCAACCGGCAAATCGCCGCGGTGCTGCATATCGAAGGCGCCGGCATGATCGATGCAGAACTGACGCAGTTGGAGGCCTTCTACCGGCTGGGCGTGCGCAGCATCGGGCCATTCTGGAATCTGCCAAACGCCTTTGGTACCGGCGTCAGCGGGTCGTTCCCCGGCTCACCCGATACCGGCCCCGGCCTGACGCCGGCCGGCGAGGCGCTGATCCGTGCCTGCAATCAGCGCCGCATCATGATAGACGTCTCGCACATGAACGAGAAAGCCTTCTGGCAAACCGCCGCGTTGAGCACCGCACCGCTGGTCGCTACCCACTCCAATGCCCATGTCCTCTGCCCGCAGCCACGCAACCTGACCGACGCGCAGCTGGACGCCATCGCCCAGAGCGGCGGGATGGTCGGCGTCAATTTCGGCACCGCCTTCCTGCGGGCGGACGGTAAACGTGACAGTGCAACGACCGGCTTAACAGAAATTGTTAAACACGTTGAGTATTTGATCGCTAAACTTGGTGAAGATCGCGTGGGGTTTGGCTCTGATTTTGACGGGGTCAACGTACCGCAACCGTTGGAGGACGCCGCAGGCCTGCCGCGCCTGACGCAAGCGCTGGCGCAGGCCGGGTTCGATAACCGGCTGCTGGAGAAGCTGACCTGGCGCAACTGGCTGAACGTGCTCGCCGCCACCTGGGGTGAATAACCCGGTTACGCTTTAAAGGTTGCGATCTCCGTCACATTTCGCCAACATTGGGCCGGCCGAATGCGAACGTTTCT
Source organism: Serratia sp. PL7 (assembly GCF_945957435.1). Classification (NCBI taxonomy): domain Bacteria; kingdom Pseudomonadati; phylum Pseudomonadota; class Gammaproteobacteria; order Enterobacterales; family Yersiniaceae; genus Serratia; species Serratia sp. PL7. Next base: position 1,256,478 of record NZ_CAMFLB010000001.1, read on the forward strand.
CATTGGGTTCGACATATTACGATGCATGCTAAGGAGCACCGCTATGACTACCTGGACTAAACCTGAGTTTGTTGACCTGCGTCTGGGGCTGGAAGTAACGCTGTACATTTCCAACCGTTAATCGCCCGTCTGCCCGCCCTTCGCGCGGGCATTTCTTTCCCTCTCTTTCTGGTTTAGACATGCAGATAAAAGTTCTCGGCTCGGCGGCGGGCGGCGGCTTTCCCCAGTGGAATTGCAACTGCGACAACTGTCGGGGCGTTCGCGACCACAGCATCAGCGCCACGCGCCGCACGCAGTCTTCCATCGCTATCAGCGACGACGGTAAAAACTGGGTGCTGTGCAACGTTTCCCCGGACATTTGCCATCAACTGTTGGCCTCGCCCGAATTGAATAACCCCGACGTGCTGCGTGGCACCGGCATCGGCGCGATCGTGCTGACCGACAGCCAGATCGATCACAGCGCGGGCTTACTCAATTTGCGTGAGGGCTGTCCGCACCAGGTCTGGTGCACGCCTGAAGTACATGACGATCTCAGCACCGGCTTCCCGGTGTTTCCCATGCTCTCCCATTGGAACGGCGGGTTGATTCACCACCCGGTGACGCCCGGCGAACCGTTCCACACGGCGGTCTGTCCGACCGTGCGCTTTACCGCCATTCCGCTGCTCAGCAACGCGCCGCCCTATTCGCCGTACCGCGATCGTCCGCTGCCGGGCCACAACGTGGCGCTGTTTATCGAAGATACCGCACGCGGGGTCGGGCTGCTGTACGCACCGGGCCTGGGTGAGCCGGACGAGGCCCTAATGCCGTGGCTGCGCCGCGCGGACTGCCTGCTGATCGACGGCACGCTGTGGCGCGACAACGAGCTGGCCAACGCCGGCGTGGGCCGCAATACCGGCAAGGACATGGGGCATCTGGCGCTGGCGGAAGAACATGGGCTGGCGGCCCTGCTCGCCACCTTGCCCGCCAGGCGCAAAATCCTGATCCACATTAACAATACCAACCCTATCCTCAATGAAGACTCGGTAGAGCGACAAAGCCTGACCGCCGCCGGCATTGAAGTGAGCTGGGACGGCATGAATATCGAACTGTAGGGAACCGCCATGACGCAACCACTCCCCCTTGACCCACAGGCGTTTGAAGCGGCGCTGCGCGCCAAAGGCGCTTATTACCATATCCACCACCCGTACCACATCGCGATGCACAACGGCGAAGCGACCCGCGAGCAGATCCAGGGCTGGGTGGCCAACCGGTTCTACTACCAGACCAGCATTCCGATTAAGGATGCAGCGATCATGGCCAACTGCCCACAGCCGGAAACACGCCGCAAATGGGTACAGCGCATCCTGGATCACGACGGCTACGGCGGCAACGAAGGCGGCATCGAGGCCTGGCTGCGCCTGGGCGAAGCCGTTGGGCTGCAGCGCGACACTTTGCTCTCTGAAGAGCGGGTACTGCCGGGCGTGCGCTTCGCGGTGGACGCCTACGTCAACTTCGCGCGCCGCGCCTGCTGGCAGGAAGCAGCCTGCAGCTCACTGACCGAACTGTTCGCGCCGCAAATCCACCAATCGCGCCTCGACAGCTGGCCGCAGCACTACCCGTGGATCGACGCCGTCGGCTACGACTATTTCCGCAGCCGCCTCGGCCAGGCCAACCGCGATGTGGAACACGGCCTGGCGCTGGCGCTGGACTATTGCGACACCGTTGAAAAGCAGCAGCGCATGCTGGAGATCCTGCAGTTCAAGCTGGACATTCTGTGGAGCATGCTGGACGCCATGAGCATGGCCTACACCCTGAACCGCCCGCCTTACCACAGCGTGACCGCCGCGCGGGTATGGCACAACCAGAGGCTGGTGTAATGACGCTGAACCCTGAACACACCCCCGTCTTCCGCCGCGGTTACCGCCTGCAATGGGAGCAGGTGCAAAACAGCCATGTGATCCTCTACCCGGAAGGCATGGCCAAGCTGAACGACAGCGCCGCCGCCATTTTGCAACTGGTCGACGGCCACACTACGCTGAACGGCATCATCGCCCAGTTGAACGCCCGCTTCCCCGGCGCCGAAGGGTTAGCGGACGACGTGCTGGAATTTTTCCAGCGCGCCTACGAACAAAAATGGGTGACCTTCCGTGACTGAACCACGTGCGCCGGCGGTGAATCCGCCGCTCTGGCTGCTGGCGGAGCTGACCTACCGTTGCCCGCTGCAGTGCCCCTATTGCTCTAACCCGCTCGATTTTGCCGCGCAGGAAAAAGAGCTGACCACCGCGCAGTGGATCGAGGTGTTTCGCCAAGCGCGGGCGATGGGCAGCGTGCAGCTCGGCTTCTCCGGCGGCGAGCCGCTGGTGCGTAAAGACCTGCCCGAGCTGATCGCCGCCGCCCGCGATCTCGGGTTTTACACCAACCTGATCACCTCCGGCATCGGCCTGACCGAGAAAAAGCTGCAGACCTTCGCCGACGCCGGGCTGGATCACATTCAGATCAGTTTTCAGGCCAGCGATGAAACGTTGAACGCCGCGCTGGCGGGCTCCGCCAAAGCATTTCAGCAGAAGTTGGCCATGGCCAAGGCGGTCAAGGCGCTCGGCTATCCGATGGTGCTCAACTTCGTGCTGCATCGCCATAATATCGGCCAGATCGACCGCATTATCGAACTGGCGATCCAGCTGGACGCCGACGACGTCGAGCTGGCGACCTGCCAGTTCTACGGCTGGGCGCACCTCAATCGCGAGGGCCTGCTGCCGACCCGCGAACAGATCGCCGATGCGGAAACCGTGGTGAAACGCTACCGCGAACGCATGGCCGCCGACGGCAAGCTGGCCAACCTGCTGTTCGTCACGCCGGACTACTACGAGGAGCGCCCCAAAGGCTGCATGGGTGGCTGGGGCGCCATCTTCATGAGCGTGACGCCGGAAGGCATGGCGTTACCCTGTCACAGCGCCCGTCAGTTACCGATCGCCTTCCCGTCGGTGCTGGAGCACGATCTGCAGCATATCTGGTACCACTCGTTCGGTTTTAACCGCTATCGCGGCTATGACTGGATGCCGGAGCCCTGCCGTTCCTGCTCGGAGAAAGAGCAAGACTACGGCGGCTGCCGCTGTCAGGCATTCATGCTAACCGGCAACGCCGACAACGCCGACCCGGTGTGCGGCAAATCGCCGCACCACGGCACCATTCTGGCGGCGCGGGAAGCGGCGAACCGTTCGCAGATCGGTATCGATCAGCTGCGTTTTCGCAATCAGACCAACTCCCGACTGATCTTCAAGGGTTGACGATGGCACTCGCCGGCGCCTCTTGGCAGCTCGATAACGGTTTGGCCGTCAAGGCGATAAGCGACCCTGCTGCCGACTGCGCCGCCGCGCTGGTGCGCATTGAGGCGGGCAGTTTTCAGGCGCCCGTCGCCTGGCCGGGCCTGGCGCACCTGCTGGAGCATATGTTGTTTCGCGGCAGCGCGAACTTCAGCGCGCAAGAGGGCCTGATGAGCTGGGTACCGTCGGTCACTGGCCGACTGAACGCCACCACCCAGGCTACGCAAACCGCGTTTTTCTTCGAGGTGGGCACCGAACATTTGGCGCAGGGGTTGGCGCGGCTAAGCGATATGCTCGCCGCCCCACAGCTGGCGACCGAGGCGATTGAGCAGGAGATCGAGGTCATCGACGCCGAATACCGCCTGCTGCGCGCAGATGGTGAAACCCGCTGCGAAGCGGCGCAGCGGCAGATGTTCGGCGGCCTTGGTGCAATGCATCGCTTTCATATCGGCAGCCGCGCCGCTTTCGGCAACGACATTTCCGCGTTGCAGCAGGCGCTGCGGCAGTTTCACCAGTGCTATTTTCGCGCGCCAAACATGACGCTGTGGCTGCAAGGCCCGCAATCGCTGGCGCAGCTGCATGCGCTGGCACAGCGCTACGGCAGCCGCTTGCCATCGGGCAGCGCCATACCGCACGAAGCCTCACCGTCGCTGACCGCTGCGAAAGATTACACCCTGTCTCTTCCCGGCACGCCGCAGCTGAGGCTGGTGTTTGCCCTGTCGCGTTCCCATTCACGCGGTTGGCTGCGGCGGCTGGAGCGCCTGCTGTTGGACGAAGCCCCCGGCGGGCTGCTGGCGCGGCTGCGCGCTCAGGCGTGGTGTGACGCCGTTCGGCTGGATTATTCGCGCTGCAGTGAGAACAACGCCCTGCTGAGTTTTATCTTTACCGTTAATCACGGTTCAGCCGCTGAAGCTGCCCACATCGAAAGCGCCCTGCTGGCGTGGCTACAGGCGCTGCAGGTGCTGACACCGGCTCAGCTTGCGCATTACGAGCGGCTGGCAAATCGCGATTTCCACCGTTTGGCGCCGCTCGATCAGCTGCGGGCCAGAGCGCTTGGGCTACCGCCGGTGGAGTCGAACGACGATTGGCCGCGGCATATTGCGGCGCTGATTAGCGCGCCGCGCCGTCGCCTGGCCGTGCGGCCTGATGGCCACGGCGAAACCCGTGAAATTCAAGGGCTGCCGCTGGCGCTTGGCCTCTTCGCCAGCGCCGCGCTGACGTCTGCCGCGGAACCTTTCCGCTTTTTCGCCACCTCGGCGGCGCTGCTTAGTCCGACCTTGCCTTCCGGCCTGGCGCCGCTGCGGCATCTGCTCCCCGGCGAAGCGCAGCCTGTGCTGCTGCTGCGGCCGGCGCCGTCGAGCCGCTTCAGCGATGGACAGGCCTACGGCTTACAGGCGGCGCTGCGCACCGGGGCGGCAGAACTGGCGCATCGGGAGGGACATTTGAGCTTCGAGCGCCATCAGGGCGTGTGGCTGCTGCAACTGGCGGGCAGCCACACGCTGATCTGCCACGGGCTGAGTGAGGTGAACCGAGCGCTGGCGGTGTTGCCGCCGACCGTTCTCAGCGAAGCGGCGAGAAACCTGCGCCATACGCAGCTGAAAGAACAAAGCGATATCGCCATTCGCCGCCTGTTAGCTCAATTGCCGGCGGCGCTCAGTGCGCCAACCGAAGCAGCACAATGGCATGCCACCTTGATCGGCGGCGATGGCGAGTTAAAACGGCAGCTGTCGCACCTGCTGTACGACTTCCCCTATTTCGTGGCCGCGGAGCCGCCGCTGCCGACACATCAACATCATTGCCCCATCACGCTGACGGAAAGCGGCGCCGAAAGTGCCTTACTGCAGTTTTACCCGCTGCAAAACGATGAAGCCGAAGGCCGTTGGGCGCTGCGCGTGCTGGCCCAGCTTTACGCGCAGCGCTATTTTCAGCGGCTGCGCGTGGAACGCAACGTGGGTTACGTGGTGCAATGCGCCTTCCACCGCTGCGCCGATGCCGAAGGCCTGCTGTTCGCGCTGCAATCCCCGACGTTCACCGTTGAACAGCTGAGGCAGTTAACCGACGAATTCTTATTGCAGATGCGTCATGAGTTGCCGCACGTTAGCGCGGGTGAACTGGCGCAAATACAACAGGCGACGCAACAAAACTTGCAGCGCCTCAGCACCGAATCGTTGCAGCGCGCCCGAGAAATTGCCTTGGAAGATCGCGTGGCCATGGCTGACGCGGCGCCAGTCACGCTGACCCAACTGTTGCACTGGCAGCAGCGTTTGCTTTCCTCTGATTGATTAACCCGACGGGAAACACCAGCCAGGGGGAATAGGACGCGGAGAAAGTATCACCTCATGCCAAAGAAGGCCGGCTGGCCGCGAAAAAAACCCCCATCGTCACGATGAGGGCTGAATAAAGCGAAGCACGCTAACCGCGATCAGAAGCGCCAGGTCAGACCGGCGTTGACGCTGTTATCCTGGTGGTTGGACGACAGCTGCCCGCCGTAGCCAAGGGACAGGACGGCGTTTTTGTTAATCGACACATCGACGCCCGCTTTCAGAATCGCCCCATCGCGGGAAACCGGCACGCTGTTTACGTCGAACGCCGCATCGGTACGTTTGAACATCAGCTGCGTTTTGCGCTCCAGCTTGCCGTATTGATGCTGCCAACCCAGCTCGCCGCGTAGCGCGATCGCCACACTGTCGGTTTGCCACTCGGTGTCGGCGCGGAGACCCAGCGTCGAGGCGGTGGCGGACTGACTTTGTTTGTCGCCGCGCAGTGCCGCTGCCCCGCCTTGCTCGTTGATCTCCTCGTTACGGTAATGGGTATACGCCAGGTTGGCGAACGGCTCAAGGTTGACCGCATCGCTCGACCAATCGTAGCCGCTTTCGATGAACAGCTGACCGGTACGCGCGTTATACTTGGCCTTCTCGCGATCCGACTGCGCGCCGTAGTTCACCGAGCGCGAGGTGTCGATGCGATGCCAGGTATAGGTGCCGCCTGCTCGCAGGGCCAACGCGCCGAAGCGTTTGTCGCCGTACAGCCCCAGATGGTAGTTGTCGCTGTGGGCATCTGACTGATAACCGCCATCCAGCGAAGTGCGGGTATACCCGGTCATCACCCCAAGCCGGCCGTCGTCAAACAGTTCGCTGTCCAGACCTAACAGTACGCCATAGGTAGAGGTCTGGTAGCCGGTGGCGTTGTCGTTGCCGGAAGCATGCCCCCAGTTGCCCAGCAGTTTCGCCCAGGCCCCATTATCATCCGCCTTGATATCGGAAGCGATACGGCGGCCTTCCGCCTGGCGCAAGCGCTCGGTGGCGGCATCGCGCAGGTAACGGCTTTCGTTAATCTGGGCGGAAGCCATATCCGCGTGGATCTGGCCGGACAGTTGACGGGTCGCCTGTTGCAGCTCTCTGGCCGACGTGAAGCCGAGGAAGCTTTCATACACCGGATGGCCGGTTACGACGCCCGCATCTTCGGTAGCGGCTTGCGCTTTGCCTTCATCACCTTGCAGTGCGCTTAGCGCCTCAGCGGTAGGGGCAGCCACGCTGCGCTTCACCGTTTCCGTGACTGGTTCCGTCGCGTTGAGCGTCTCCACCGCACGAGCTACCGCTTTCTCGTTCTCAGTGCTGGCCAGGCTGTCAAAGCTGGCGTCGGTGCGCGTGATGCCAAGGCCGACGTCATTGCCCTGATAATCCAGCGCGACTTTAACAAACGGATACGATGGGTTGGCGTTTTCGAACCGGCCGTTAACGCCGTCCGTCGTGGTCAGGATGGTGTACTTGTTGCCCAGCAGACTCTGCGCCTCATTCTGCGACAGCAGGTTTTGGCTGCGCTCCAGGCTGACATTCACACTGCCGCCGTTGAGGAAAGCGCGCCGCGCGGCGATCTTATCGCTGCGGCCATTGTCCGCCACTTCCACGTTATACTGCGAACCGCGATCAAAAATGGCGTCGTGCAACACATGCAGCGTGCCGATGCCGTTACCCGGCGCGACGCTGCCGCCCCGAACCGCTCTGAAGGCGCCTACGGTACCCTCACCGGACAACGTGCCGCTATTTTCGATATAGACGTTGGAGGCCACCGAACCGTTGATCGCCAACACGCCCTGTTTCACCCAGGTATCACCGCGATAGGTGTTATTACCCAACAACGCCAGCGTACCGGCGCCCGTTTTGGTCAAGCCGCCGTGCCCGCTGATGTCGTTACTCCACGAATCGAAGTCGCATTCGCTCGACGTGCAGCGCCGCTCAACAGAGGTACCGGGTTCGACGATATTTCCCAGGCCGGGGATATTCACCACGAACTGTTTTTCACTGTAGGAGCCCGGTACATAATATTCCTGCGGGATATCCTCTTGGGTAATAAACATTTTCGGGCCGTTGATCGCATCGCGTAAATTGACACGTCCCCAGCCGAACAGATTATCAATACCGGCAACACCCAAATCGGTGGCGGTGGTTTTAATTACCGCGGATATTTGATCGGCGCTCATATAAGGGAAACGTTGCATCAATACGGCGGCAACGCCGGTAACGTGCGGCGCCGCCATTGAGGTGCCGGATTTATTGCCGTAGCCGGGATTAACCGACAGCTCGCCCTTATTATAAGCTTCGCGATTCACGGCGCCACCGGTATTGGATTCCAGCCGGCCAACGGTGCTGTAAATATCAGAACCCGGCGCGGAAACGCAGTAGCTGGCCGTTTGTCCGCAGCTGGTCGAGGAAACGCTTAACTGATTTTCGTCACTCAGGTTGGTCACAATCAGGTAATTATTCAGTACGTCCGGGAAAGCGTAAGGCAGTGACTTTTGCGCTTCCGGGATATTGTAGTTGTTGTAATTTCCTGCCGAGAAGACGATCAGCTTGCCGTGCCTGGCCGCCCGCAGCAGCGTCGACATGGCGCTGTGCCCGCCGGTGGGCACCGGGTGTTCGCTGCCCCATTCCACGCTGGATTTGCTGCGCATCATCTCGGCGATCACTTCGTTTTTTACAAATGCCACGTAGTCCGGCCTACCGTTCGGCAACCAGATGATATCGCCTTTGGCGTCTCGCCGTATATCTGGCGCGATCCCCCAGCTGTTATTGATGACGCGGGCTGCGCTCTGAATCAGCTCTTCACGGCCGTTGCGATTACCGTAATCATTCAATTTGGTGCCGATAATATCCGCGTCGAAAGCAACGCCGTGCATACCTGCGCCATCTCTTTTAGCCGCCGCGATACCGGCTACGTGCGTGCCGTGATCGCCGAAAGACATATTATCTTGTTTATCATACGAGAAGTTATAACTGCCGTTATCCAGGCGTGTCAGTTTACCGGCGAATTCAGAATGGGAAAGAATGGCGTTATCGATAATGCCGATGGTTATACCTTTTCCGGTATAGCCTCTGGCATAGGCGAATTCGGCGGAAATAGCCTTAAGCCCCCATTGGCGATTAAACTCCGCGGTTTTCCAACTGTCAGGCACGCCCAATCGACCGGGATCCTGATAAGCGGCAAGAGAAGAATGAATGGATAAGCCATAACAACCCAGAAAAACGCAATACGCTAACTTCAATCTTTTATTAAGTATCATTTTACGCTCCATGTTTATTTATACCCAGAAGAAAACTTACGTTTTAACCGCGCTGAAACCTCCTATGATCGTGAAACGACGGATAACACATGCGGGCCCGACGCGGGCCGCGCGAACAGACAGGCTGAGAGATGCAAATGGGCGCAGACAGACAAAGAGATGCCATCGCGCCGGGCGCCTATGGCGCAGACGTTTGGAGAGGAGGCGAATGTACGCTTGCCGGCGCCGTTGCGCCGAAATGCCCCGACCATCGGGTGCGGGCGTAAGGATCAGGCTGTGGGTGCATTTCGCCTCACCATCCAGTTTTGCTAATGATTATCATTCGCGAGGCTATCTTATACGTAAGTAAAGTGTCAACAGATGAAACAAAACATTTCTTGATTTGCATCATAACTTTTCTCTAAACGCCGGGCGACGGTGCTGCGACAACCGCTGAAGAGTGCATAAAATGGCGGTTATTGCCGCCATAAGTGAGATTTTCGTCAGTGAAGACGCATAGCGCCAGCAGAGCAACCGGTGGAAGAGCATAAAAACACCTGAACATTTCATCAAATAGAAACATCAGATTGATTAATTTTTATGGCAAAACCCCATCGTGGTCCGATCACTTATTTTTCGTTGCAATATAAGGGGGGCTTATAAATAACAGGAGTATTCCTAATGCGTTCACGCTGGATGTATTCCATGCTAGCGGGCTGATTTTTAGCCGCGCCCGCTGGCTATTCCCAATTTCATTGGCAAGACTATATTGAAAGAGGCTCTGCTAGAGAGCGAGAATATGGGTAATTTTCCGAGGAAATGCCGCATGACCCTGTTGCCCAAGCAGACCAATAACAAAAATCCGATTGATCTCTATAGCGAAATCGTAGACGACTTGCCCGGTCTGATTTGCTTCGGCAACCGCCTTGGCGGCTACTTCAATAAACAGTGGCGCGACTATACCGGCGCAATCGCCGGTGAACACGGCGCCGCTGATTGGCTCGATACCCTGCACCCCGACGATCGCGAGCGGCTGGCCACACAATGGCGCCAGGCGATCGTTGCCCTCTCCTCATTCGCCGGTGAGGCCCGCCTGCGCGATCGCAGCGGCGCCTACCGTTGGTTTATGTTGGCGTTTAACGCCCGTCAGGACGGCATGGCGCTGGAGCCCAGCTGGTACCTCACCGCCACCGACATCCACCCGCAAATGCTGCAACGTCAGCAAAACGTTCAGGCGCTCTCTATCCAGCAAGACATGCTGGACGCCAGCGTCGACTGCATCAAAGTGATCAATCGCGACGGCACGCTGCGGCACATGAACCGCTCCGGCAGCCTGGCGCTCGGCCTGGATCCGGCGCAAAAAGAGTTTGGCATGCCCTGGCTGGGGCTGTTGTCGCCCGAAGTCCGCCGCCGTGGCAGCAAGGCGCTGCACAGCGTCAGAGCCGGTAAAAATGCGCGCTTCGCGGGATTAAGCGTGACGCCGCAAGGAAAAAAACAGCATTGGGACAACATTCTCTCTCCCGTCAGCGATGAACACGGCGCAGTGGCCGAGATCTTGTGCGTCTCGCGCGACGTGACGTCGCAACGCGTGATGGAACAGCGTCTGTTGCTCGCCAGCGAATATGACGAATTGACCGGCCTGCCCAACCGGCGCTTATTCAAGAAAAAGCTGAAGCAAGAGATGAAGCGCGCCCTGCATGGCAACAAGTCCCTCGGGCTGATGCTGCTGGATCTTGACCACTTCAAGCTGGTGAACGACACGCTGGGCCACGCGGCGGGCGACCATCTGCTGCGGGTTCTGGGTAAAAGGCTCAGCGCCTGCATGAATACGCATTCGTTCGTCTCCCGCCTCGGGGGGGACGAATTCGCGGTGGTAATCAGCGACGTTGAAAACGAGCAGGATATTTTCCGCATCGCCAACAAGTTTCTGCTGCAGCTGGAGACGCCGATCACCCACGGTGGCAAGACGCTGCATTGCGGCATGAGCATCGGCGGCGCCATCTACCCCAAAGATGCCCGCGACGCTTCGGAACTGATGAAATGCGCCGATACCGCGCTGTATGAGCTGAAAGACGGCGGCCGCGGCGGCGTCTATATGTTCGATCGCAAGATGATGGACAAGGCCCGCGCGCGCGCCAGCCAGCTCAACTACGCGCGCCAGATCGTGCGCGACAACTGCATCCGTCCCAGCTACCAGCCGAAGGTCAGCCTCTCCGACGGCAGCATCGTCGGCTTCGAAGCGTTGCTGCGCTGGCATTGCCCGCAAAACGGCATACAGCTGCCGGCGACGGTCAGCGAAGCCTTCAACGACTACGAGCTGGCGACCAAGATCAGCGAAGCCATGCAGCTGAAGGTCTTCGCCGATATCGCCCGCTGGCGCACGGCCGGCGTGGCGGTACGCCCTATCTCGCTGAACGTGTCGCCGATCGAATTTTTACGCGACAACTACGCCGAAACCTTCCTGCAGCGCCTGCTGAAATTCCATATTCCCCACCACCTGATCGAACTGGAAGTGACCGAGCACGCGTTCAACAAACATGGCTCCAAGTACGTGCTGCGCGCGCTGCAAATGCTCAAAGAGATGGGCATCCGCATCGCACTGGACGACTTCGGCACCGGCCATTCCTCATTCAGCCATATCATGGATTACCCGCTGGACTGCATTAAGCTGGACTGCGATTTCGTTCAACGCATGAACACCGAACCGGCGATCCTGGCGATCGTGGAAAGCATCGGTATCCTCGGTCAGAAGCTGTCGATCGATATCATCGCCGAGGGCGTGGAAACCGAGCAGCAGCGGCAAACGCTGTGCGAAGCCGGTTTCCATATTGGCCAGGGTTTTCTGTTCAGCCGGGCGGTGGAATCCCAGCGGGTGCCCGAGCTGCTGCAAGCGGTGCCGCAATCTGTCGAGGGCCGTTAAGCCCCCTGCCGTGCGCCAAACGGCGCCAGCTGCATACCGATAAGTGTCACTACGCAGATGAGTGCCCCGGCGTAGAAGGTGGAGGCGGAACCGAACAGCTCCCACAAGGTTCCAGCCCCAAGACTCGCCAGCAGCAGCGCCACGCCGCTGATCAGATTGAACATGCCAAACGCGGTGCCGCGCAGATGAGCCGGCGCGGTATGCGCCACCATCGCCGCCAATAGCCCCTGGGTCATGCCCATGTGCACCCCCCACAGCGCTACGCCAAACAGCACCCCGCCCCAATGATCGCTCAGCGCCAATACCAGGTCGGCGGCGATCAGCACCAGCAACCCGGCTTTCAGCAATCCTTCATGGCTCATGCGGTCAGACAGTTTTCCGAACGGATAGGCCGAGCAGGCGTAGACCAGATTCATGGCGACCATCACCAGTGGGATCAGCGCCAGCGGCGTGCCGCCCTGCTGCGCCTTCAACACCAGGAACGCTTCGCTGAAGCGCGCCAGCGTAAAGATCGCGCCGATGCTCACCACCCACCAATAGCTGCGCCCCAGCAGCCGCAGGTTGGCGCGGGTGATCGGGTTGGTGCGCTTGTGGGTTATCGCGGCGGTCGGCTCTTTCAGGCCGAAAAACAGCAGCGCAATCGCCAGCGCCGCCGGGACCGTCGCCACCCAAAAGATGGCGCGAAAATCGTTGTGCCACAGCAGCATCAGGCCGACGGCCAGCAGCGGCCCTAAAAAGGCGCCGACGGTATCCAGCGACTGCCGCAGCCCGAAGGCCGCGCCGCGAATTTCCGGCGGCGTCACGTCGGCCACCAGGGCATCGCGCGGCGCCCCGCGGATGCCTTTGCCCACGCGATCCAGCAGGCGCGCGCTCATCACCATGCCGGACGACGATGCGATAGCGAAAAACGGCTTGCTGATGGCGCCCAGCCCGTAGCCCAGCAGCGCCAGCCCTTTACGTTTACCGAGGTAATCGCTGAGCACGCCGGAGAACACCTTGACGATCAATGCCGTCGCCTCCGCGAGCCCTTCGATCAGCCCGATGACGATCACGCTGGCACCGAGCGTCGTCGCCATAAACAGCGGCAGCAGGCTATGGATCATTTCCGAGGAAACGTCCATCAGCAGGCTCACGCCACCCAATACCCACACGCCGCGCGGTATGCGGCCCAACGTAGCGAAACGCGACGACATGCTTCATCCTCGATCGATTCAGCGCCGCCAGAGGCGCCTCATGATTTTTCCAAGATTGGTTAGTTGATTTTGTTCGTTCACAGATCTGCAGCCTTTAGAGATAGTGCAACGACCGTGTGACACCCATAATAATGAAGGTAATTAACATAATGATATATAGCAAAAAGATGATAGTGATTGCGGCGCTGCTGAGTTTTTCCGCCGCCGCCGCACCGGGCGTGGATCTCGTCGCTAACGAAACGCCGATCCACACGGTGAAGAGCGCCGAAGCCGTGGCCAAAATCCCCGCCGGCTTCCGGTTCGTGGAACCCGGCACGCTGACGGTGGCCATTTCCCTGCTGGGCAGCGGCCCGCCGTTCGGCCTGTACGCCCGAGACAATAAAACGGTGATCGGCAGCGAGGCGGACATCGCACGCCTGGTGGCCGACGGCTTGGGGTTGAAACTCAAACTGGTGCCCACGTCGTGGGAAGACTGGCCGCTGGGGGTGGCCTCCGGCAAATATGACGCCGCGGTTTACAACATCACCGTAACCAACGAACGCAAGACCAAATTCGATTTCGCCACCTATCGGCAGGATACGCTGGGCTTCTACGTCAAGTCCGACAGTAAAATCACCCAGATCAAAACGGCGCCGGATATCGCCGGTAAAAAAATCATCGTCGATTCCGGCACCAATCAGGAAGCGGTGCTGCTGGCCTGGGACAAGGAGAACCGCGCCAAGGGATTAGCGCCGCTGCAGCCGGTGTACGTCACCGATAAGGCCGCCTCCACGTTGGCCATTCAGTCTGGCCGCGCCGACGCCACCTTCGGGCCCAACGTCTCCGGCGCTTATCAGGCGCGGCTGGCCGGCAAAACCCGGCTGGTGGGCATTGTGCCCGGCGGCTGGCCGAAGACCGCCAACATCGCCGTCACACTGAAGAAAGGCAACGGTCTGGTGGACGCGGTGCAGGCTTCGCTCAACAGCGCCATCGCCAACGGCAGCTATCTGCAGGTGCTGGATCGCTGGGCGGAAAGCGACGAGAAGATTGCCCATTCGGAGATTAACCCGCCGGGGCTGGGGGACTAGAGCATGAACCGGCCCCGCATCGAGGGGCCGGTTATTGATGAGCAATCATGACGTTTCATTCCGCCACCGCTTTCTGCCTCCCCAACTTGCGGTACAGCGTGCTGCGCGAAACGCCCAGCGCCTTCGCCGCCCGGCTGAGATTGCCGCCCGCCCTGTCGATCGCCGTCTGCAGATCCGCCTGGCCGGTATCGGCGTTCTCCTGGCGCGGCGCCAGCACCGCGATGGACTGAGGCAGATCGTCCAGGGTGAGCACCGCATGATCGTCCGCCAATGCCAGCAGCACCTTGAGCGTACTCAACAGCTGCCGCACGTTGCCGGGCCATGGATAGCGCGCCAGCATCGCCAGCGCCTCCGGCAACAGGCGAATGTCACGCCGATCGCCGCCCAGCTCTCGCCACAACTGCAAAATGAAGGTCTCCAGCTGCGCCCGCTCTCTGAGCGGCGGGATGCACAGGCTGTATTCCTGTATGCGGTACAGCAAATCCTCACGAAACGCCCCGGCCTCTACCTGCCGATGCAGATCGTGGTGCGTGGCGCAGACCAGCGCGAAATCGACCGGATAAGCGCTGCGGCTACCGAGCGGCGTGACCGTTTTTTCCTGTAACACCCGCAGCAGGCGCGTTTGCAGGCCCGCCGGCATGTCGCCGATTTCATCGAGGAACAGCACGCCGCCGTCCGCCTCGCGGATCTTGCCGATATACCCTTTCGGGTTGGCGCCGGTAAACGCCCCCGGCGCATAGCCGAACAGTTCGGATTCGATCAGCGGCTCAGGCAGCGCCGCGCAGTTGATCGCCACGAAGTTGCCGTTGCGCCAGCGGCTCTGTTGAAACAAGCGTCGGCTGAAATGCTCTTTACCGCAGCCGGTTTCGCCGGTCACGCACAGCGAAAGGCCGGCGTTGAGAATGCGTAGCGCCTTCTGATGCTGTTCGTCATGCCGTTCCGCCGGCGGCGGAACCGAACGCAGGGCGCTAACGCGGCGCTGCGGCGCCTCGAGCAGCGAATAATAATGCCGTTGATTGCCGGCCAGCGTCTGGTGCGGTGCGCCGGAGGGCTGTCGCAGCAGGTCGGGAAACAGCTGGGCAAACTCAACCGAGCCTAATGCGGCCGGTGAAAGCCGGAACTCCAGCATCGCCAGCCGATTGGCGGCGACCAGCACTTCGTCGTGAAACACCAGCAGCAGCTCCTGCGCGCTGCCCAAGCTCCCGGCGTTGGCGTGCAGGCGCAGCGTCCAGTGACGGTCGGCGATCGCGCTTCTGACCCAGCGGTGTTCGATATGCCGCACCGCCTGCATGATCAGGCGCTGTGCATCGCGGTACGGGCGCTGCGCGGGGACGGAGAGATCCAGTATGCCGGCAATGCGGCCATCCGGCCGATAGATCGGTGCGGCGGTGCAGTTCAATCCGGCATTTTGGTTGAGGAAATGCTGGTCGCCGCGGACCTCGCAGAACGCGCCGAGTGCCAGCGCGGTGCCGATGGCATTGGTACCCCGATCCGCTTCGCCCCACTGGTTGCCCGGCGCCAGCGCAAAGCGCGACGCCTTGTGCAGAAAGTCGGTATTGCCGCGGGTTTCCAGCACCAGTCCGTCGGCGTCGGCGATCACCACGATGGCGGGCTGGCGCGTAATTTGCGCGCCCAGCTGCTCGATCAGCGGCTGTACCCGTTGCGGCACCCAGTCATTGCGGCTGCGTAGCTCTTCGAGTAATCCGGCTTTGATAAAAGGGATATGTTGATCGGCGCGCGTCAGGCCGTAGCCCCGGCTGCGCTGCCAGGATTCCGCCAGCGGGCGGGTCAACAAACTGGCGCCCTCGGTGGGCAAGCGGTCATCAGGCAACATGCGTTTCTCCCCCCGTTTACGAGTGTTGCAAATATGTATCACATATGTGTATCAGGCGTTGCGACACGGAACACAAAAACCCAGCGCCGGCGGCGGTACCGCATGATTCGTCACGTCATATCAATTTTTAACGCGTTAATAAATGAGATCTTTTAACGATCATCTTCGCCATTCATCAATCTGGCACGGGCCGTGCTTCTCCGTGCTGCGGCGACATGCCGCACTCACAGGCGCAGCCCAATAGCGCCGGTTATCATCTGCAGAGAGGTGCTTCACATGAAATATGTCCACCCCGGTTTGCCTGGCTCGCTGGTTTCGTTCCGCAAACGCTATGGCAACTACATTGGCGGTAAATTCGTCGAACCGGTATCCGGCAACTACTTCACCAACACCTCGCCGGTGACCGGCCAGCCGATCGCCGAATTCCCACGTTCCGACGCCAAAGACATCGAACTGGCGCTCGACGCGGCGCATGCGGCGGCGGACGCCTGGGGCAAAACCAGCGTGCAAGAACGCGCCAACGTGCTGCTGGCGATCGCCGATCGCATCGAGTCGCGGCTGGAGATGCTGGCGCTGACCGAAACCTGGGACAACGGCAAACCGATCCGCGAAACCCTGAATGCCGATTTGCCGCTGGCGGTCGACCATTTCCGCTACTTCGCCGGCTGCCTGCGCGCGCAGGAAGGCACTGCGGCGGAGATCGACCAAAATACCGTGGCCTACCATATCTATGAACCGCTGGGCGTAGTCGGTCAGATCATACCGTGGAACTTCCCGCTGCTGATGGCCGCCTGGAAACTGGCGCCGGCGCTGGCGGGCGGTAACTGCGTGGTGCTGAAACCGGCGGAACAGACGCCGCTCGGCATCAGCGTGCTGATGGAAGAGATCGGCGATCTGCTGCCGCCGGGGGTGCTCAACGTGGTGCAAGGCTTCGGCGCCGAGGCCGGCGAAGCGCTGGCGCGCAGCAAACGCATCGAAAAAATCGCCTTCACCGGCTCCACGCCGGTCGGCCGCCACATCCTCGCCTGTGCGGCGGAGAACATCATCCCCAGCACCGTCGAGCTGGGCGGCAAATCGCCGAACATTTATTTTGAAGACATCATGCAGGCGGAGCCGGCGTTTATCGACAAGGCGGTTGAGGGGCTGGTGCTGGGCTTCTTCAATCAGGGGGAGGTGTGCACCTGCCCTTCACGCGCGTTGATCCAGGAATCCATCTACCCGCAGTTTATGGAGAAAGTGCTGGCACGCATCGCCACCATCCGCCAGGGCGATCCCTTCGACACCGAGACCATGATCGGTGCCCAGGCGTCAAAACAGCAGTATGACAAGATCCTGTCGTACATCGACATCGCTAAAAACGAGGGAGGCAAAATCGTTGCGGGCGGCGAACCCGCTCAGCGCGGCGACGAAGTGCAAAACGGTTTCTACCTGCAGCCGACGCTGATTACCGGCAACAACAGTATGCGTTTCTTCCGTGAGGAAATCTTCGGGCCGGTGATTGGCGTCACCACCTTCAAGGATGAGGCCGAAGCTCTAGCGTTGGCCAACGACACCGAGTTCGGACTGGGCGCCGGGCTCTGGACCCGCGACATCAACCGCGCCTACCGCATGGGACGCGCGATCAAGGCCGGGCGCGTGTGGACCAACTGTTACCACCTGTACCCGGCGCACGCCGCGTTCGGCGGCTACAAGAACTCCGGTATCGGGCGCGAAACCCACAAGGCGGCGTTGTCGCACTATCAACAGGTGAAAAACCTGCTGGTCAGCTACGACGCCAAACCGCTGGGCCTGTTCTGAGCCGGGCATAGCGACAAGAAGGCCGCCCGCGGGTGGCCTTTTTTAGCGATGCTTATTTCGCCATGCCGAGATCGATCACCATGCGACCGCGAATGGTGCCCGCCTTCATCTCGTCGAAGATGGCGTTGATGTCGCCCAATGGCCGTTTGGTCACTTTCGGCGTCACTTTGCCTTCGGCAGCGAACTGGAACGCCTCTTTCAGATCTTCGCGTGTACCGACCAGCGACCCCACCACCTGAATGCCGTCCAGCACCAGGCGCGGAATGCTCAGATCCATGCTCTCCGGCGGCAGCCCCACGGCCACCACTTTACCACCGGCGCGCACCGCATTGACCGCCGAGTTGAAGGCGGCTTTCGCCACCGCCGTCACCACCGCCGCGTGAGCGCCGCCGGTTTGCTGCTGAATGATCTCCTCCGCATTTTGCGTTTTGGAGTTGATGGTCAGATCGGCGCCAATCTGTTTGGCGAACTCCAACTGGCCGTCGTTGACGTCGATGGCAATCACTTTGGCGTTAAACACGTTTTTGGCATACTGCAACGCCAGGTTGCCCAGCCCGCCCAGGCCATAGATGGCGATCCACTGCCCCGGCTTGATATCGGAAATTTTCACCGCCTTGTAGGTGGTGACCCCGGCGCAGGTGATACTGCTGGCGGCGAAAGAATCGAGCCCGTCCGGCACTTTCACCGCGTAGTCCGCCACCACGATGCACTCTTCCGCCATGCCGCCGTCAACGCTGTAGCCGGCATTTTTCACCGAGCGGCACAGGGTTTCGTTGCCGCTGACGCAATATTCGCAATGGCCGCAACCCTGGTAAAACCAGGCGACGCTAGCGCGGTCACCCACTTTTAACGAGGTAACGCCCTCACCGACGGCGGAGACCACGCCGATACCCTCATGTCCCAACGTAATGCCCGGCACCTCGCCGAAATCGCCGTTTTTCACGTGCAAGTCGGTGTGGCACACCCCGCAACACTCCATTTTTAACGCCGCCTCGCCGTGCTTCAGCGGGCGCAGCACTTTATCCTGAATGTCTACGGTATGGTTTTTCGTCACTACGGCAGCTTTCATGCTGTATTCCTCCAGCCGGATTATAAAAACGGTCTTGATCACGGTCGTTACTGTCACCCAGGGCGACAATTCACATTCTCTTTTTCCGCTAAACGGTTAGCTTTAAAATATAGCAGAGAAATTTTTTTTATTGAATTAATTGCACGGCATTGCAGAAGCATGAGTGCCATTCACTTAACACAATAAAAACAACGCTCTCTAATTAATGTAACATCACCTGTCACAGAAATACCCTTAGTTCAATAACGACTGAATAAGATTATAATTAACACGCTTAATATCATTGATAAAAAAGTTATTTTATTTATCATCATGATTTTGAAATGGTTTAATTTTATTTATACTTTCATTGACAGAATCAATTACCTCCCCTAGTTTTAACTATGCTGTTTATCTCTGATAAGACTTTTCTTCACCTTCTATTTTTCATCGCCGCTATTTTTAGCGGCGCTACCCACAGCTGTCTAAAAATTCGAGGTTATATATGTCGACGACACAATTTAAAGTTATTAGCGTCAGTTCCGGCTCCACTCAAAGTTTGGATTTTGGTTCACGGGTGATTAATGCTTCCGTCGCCGTTCAGGGGTTTAACGTTTCTTACGGCAACACCGACCACCACCTGAAAACAATCGACGTCTCCAGCGCGATCGCCGGCCTCAGCGGCAGCAGTGTCACGGTGTCCGCCACCTGCTTTATGGAGGACAAATCCAACAATAAAACCTCAGGTACGGTAAGAGTGCTGGTGATCGCCGAATGCGAATCCTGAGACGTTGAGCGGCCGCTGGCCCGCCGTTTGGGCGCAGAGGCGCATCGCCTGGCTTTCAATCGCCCCTGGCGATTGAAAGCCATTTTGTTTCCCTGCGCTTTATCGATGAGGGTATTTAAAAATGAGTGACAAAACCAACGGTCAGATCCCGCCAGTACGGCCAAGCCAATTCGAAAGCAATGAAAAAAACATATTCGAAGACAGCGTCAATCTGTTTCGCGGCGATGTGAATTTATCACTTGATTTGGTTGCGTTAACCGGAAGGAATCAACTCGACGTCAAAGTCACTGCATTTTATGGCAGCAACATCAAAAATGAAATTTATCAATCAAATGTTAGCGCACCAACCGGAATTATGGGATTAGGCTGGCAATTGCCTTTCGAACGCATTGAAGTCGATCACCGGGATAATGCAACACCCGGTGACAACCTTTATCGAATTTATACCAACAACGCCTCATCAGAATTAATTCGCGCGCCCAACGATTGGCTGAGAGCGAAATTACCAATCGCCGCCACCACCGCGCTCAATAGCGGCAAAGTGGACACCGAAATCCAATCCGCTTTCATCGCCGCCGGCCTGCAGTTGGGTTGCCATGCTCAGGTCGTCACGCGGTTCGACGATCGACAATGGGAAATTATCGACCCAGTCTATCAGCGCACCTTCAACGTGCTGCGCCAGGACGCCGAACTCGCCGTCTTCTCCGGCGGTGAAGCGTTTGAGTGCTTCCACTATGATTTCAGCAAGGTCCTGTATTATCCGCAGTTCGAACGCTGGGAGCTGGTCAAGGACAACGGGGTCAGCTACTTCTACGGCGGCAACGCGCAGGATGATCAGAGCATTCAATGGAAAGTGCGCTGGGGCAACTGGTCGGGACAATCCGCTTTGACCCACTCTCCCCAGGGCGATGCCTTGCAGTCTCGCTTTGCGGCAATCTGGAATCTGGCGCAGGTGGAAAGCCTGTGGGGCGATCGGATCGCCTTCCGTTACGAGGCCGTTGAACAGCCGGTTGGCGAACGAGGCTTAAGTTTTACCAAAGCCTGCTACCTGACGCGCATCACCGACATGTTCGATCGCACCGTCGATTTTGGCTATCAGGAGAAGCGGTACGACACGCAGTCGCCCGCAGGCCCACGGGAATACCTGTCTCCGCATTGGGATACCCCCTACAGCAAGGCCCCCGCCAACGCCGCTTCAGCCTATCAGGATCGCTACGAAACGCGCTATCTGGACAACATCGTCGTCAAAAACTCGCAGGGCACATTGCTCTATGCGGTGCAGCTGAGCTATGACACGCAGAGTAATTTCAGCGGTTACCCGCAAAGCGATCCGCTTTACGGTGATACCGTCAAACGCACGCTCACCGGCGTCCAGCGGCGCTATGCGGAAAATTGTGCGCTGCCGCAGATGCAGTTCAGCTACTGGCCGGCGGGTACGGTCAATGCCGGCGCGCTCAGTGGCGCCGTCACGCCGGACGGTGCGAAAATCGCCTACCGGTATAAGCAACAAACGCTGCCGCTGTGCGATCGCCAGCGGCAGATCGTCAGTCCCTGGCCGCGCAGCGCCAAACCGCGCGTATGGTTCGGCGGCGATTACGCGGTCTGCCTGTGGCTTAACGAGTCGAGCGACCAAATCCACGTCACGTTTTACACCTGGCTTGGGCGCTGGCAATGCTGGGCTCCCGAGCAGCAAACGATCAAGGCCGCTTTCGACATCAACAGTGTCAACGTCGTCACTGCCGGTGATTTCGCCTGCCTGACCTATGCCACCCCGCAGAGCGGCAAATCCTATGCGCATGTCTATCACAAGGATAACCGCAAATGGGGCGAGTGGTTCGACAGCGCGCCAATCGCCGCCAACACCACCCAACTGCAGCTGGCCGCCGGCGACAACTTTTTTGTGGTCTGCGACAAGGATCAACGGACGCTGCTGCGCTACACCTGGGATAACTTCACCAAACGGTGGGCGATCGCCGATAGGTCTGGCGATCTCAACGCCACCGCCCGCCCCTACATCGCGGCGGCCAACGGCTATTACGCCGTCCTGGATTATGCCCCCCTCACCGGCGGCGAACACCGTAATCGGCTGGCGCTTTATTATCAGGATAGCCAAGAACAATGGCGAAACGGCGCCTCACTCCCGCTGGTGTTCACCCTCGGCGGCGATGCGTCGGCCACCCGTTTCGGTTTTGCCGCCGGCGCCTCGTTTATCGCGCTGACCTACATCACGCAGGAGGTTTCGCTCAGCGTTGATTACACCGTCAAGGTCATCGGATGGGACGCGGCATTCGGCGCCATGACCAGCACTGACTTTCCCTGCCGCCTGCCGAAAAGCGCGCCGTCGCAAACCCTCACCATTCCGTTCCTGGCAAAATTCGTCAACAACGCCATGATTGCGTCCGGCCCCTATCTGCTGCGCTATAACGGCGCAGACTGGCTGCGTAACGACAGCCTGCTGTTACGCAGTACCTGCAGCGATCAGGACATCAACTGGTTCGCCTACGGCGCCGATTACGCAATCGCCGTCAGCAACCGCGAATTCGCGGCTCAGGCGCGCATGGTAGCCTACGATCCCAACCGGCAAATCATCGCCTGGAACGATGCGGCGCGCGATCTCTATACCCGTGACGATCCGACTTCGGAAAGAAAAAGACACTACTTCCCGACGGCAGGCGCGGATATCGCCACCATGGGCAACCGCGTCTATCACCGCGGTTCCTGGTGTAATTGGTTGGACGCGGCAGCCGGATATGCCGAAGTGCCCTACGCGATAGACAGCACCACCATGATCAATCAGGGACCGCGCTTTATCTCTTATCTGAACCTGGACGGCACGGCAGCCAAAAACACCACCGTGAAAACCTTCCGCAATCAGGCCTTCGCCGGCGATGACACGCTCACGCAACGTTATTTCACGCAGATTGGCGTCTCCGGCATGGTCAAACCCAATATCAACGGCCAATATCCCGCCGGCCTGTCCGCGTTCGTTACCTATCTACCGCTGAACAAAGACTTCGATAATGCGGAAAGCCTGACGCTGAATCGCTACCTCGACAACACGCTGCAAGGCGCACTGGTGGATTACTGCGTCGACACGGTCAGCATCGATGACGGCTACGCCGTCAGCACCACCTGCTACGTGTTCGACATTGCGACAGCGACCTGCGACCCTACCGGCGCGGTCTTCAAGTACTACAAGAGTGCCAGCTATCCCGGCAGCGAGAGCATGTCCGCGCCGCGCTTCGGCTATCGCGAGAACTATTACTTCAATGGCCTGACGCGCCAGGATCCGCAGGTCGGCCAGCGAGTTCGCGCTGCAGATCAAGCGTCATCCGGGCTGTTGGACGGCCAATTGATCGAGCAAAAGGTGTTTGACGCCGACGGCAATCTGTTGGTTCACGAACAAAAAAACCTGATGGCCTTCACCTCCGTAGCGATCGACGGCGTCGAGCGACCGCTGTTCGGCGGTTATACGCGCTGTATCGCCGACAACAGCCTTAATGATGGCCTGGCGATACGTACCGATTATCGCTATGACTCACGCTTCGGCAAATTGATCCGCGAGCGCTTTGACAATGTGACCGCCACCGGAGAAACGCAGGGCGTTGCCAAACTCTACGGCTATGCGTTCGAAGCCTATCCCTGGTTCTTACTGAAAAATGCGATCGACGCGCCCTTCAGCCAATTCGACGCAGCGGGGAGCGCGGCGCTGGGAGAGGCGCTGCCAATCTACGCCGGCAGTCTGCAACGCTACGGCGCTCTGCAACGGCAACAGCCGCTTGCCGATGAAGCCGCGCCGACAGTGTGGGCCGCCACGCAAGCCTATGTGCTGCAAGCCGCGATTGGCGCCCAGCCCCCCAGCCCGCCGGCGCTGGCAAGCGATCCGGGTGACGCGTGGTTGCCGGTAGGCACAATACTGGCCAGAACATTCTATGGTGCGATCCTCTCCCAGAAAAACAGCGAAAGCCAGGTCGAAAGCACGCTGTGGGACAACAACCAGATCCTGCCGGTGGCGGCGTTCGTCAGCGGCGCGGCGGATGAGTGCGATTTCATCGGTTTCGAACCCTATCAACACAGCACCGATCCCTGGCGGCTCGACGGCGATACGGCGATCGTCGACGACGACGCCTATGTCGGCAGCCGCAGCCTCAAACTCGGCGTCGGTGCGACCCTGACCCGAACGGCGCCGCTGCGGCAAACGCAGCCGGTCGTTGTCTCCGCCTGGATCAAAACCTCGCCCGGTTTCAACGCGGCGCCCGGTGCGGCAAACTTGATCAGCCGTAGTGGCAACGCCGCGCCGCACACCACGCCGATCGTCCCCACGGCAGAAGGCGCTTGGGTTTACTGGCAAAGCGTCATCCCCTATAGCGGCGATCCGGAGCGTCCGCTCGCGCTCGCCTTCGACAACCAAAAAACGGTCGGCTATGTGCTGTTCAACACCGTCAGCGTCACGCCGTTGGCCAGCAAGATGGAGGCCCGCTGCTACGATCCGCTGTATCTGGATGAGATCGCCGTTATGGGCAACAACGCCGATGTCCAGCGCTGCGGCTACGATCCGCTGCGGCAAAAGTTCGTTGAGACCGGGCCACAAGGCGAAAGCAAGAAAGGCGTGGTGAACTATGCGCCACGCAGTTGGCACGATACGCTGCCATTCAGCTACCCGCAGCACGATCCCGCCAGCAGCTGCGAAATTCTGGCCGCCGACGGTGGGCAATACGAAACCTTCACGCAGGGCGAACAAACCTGGACGCGCTGGCGGCGCGACGACGACAGCGCCTGGCGTCTCAGCCAGGGCCGGCTACTGCATTGCGGTACGACGTTCAACTGCCTGCGTTGGTTGGCCACCGCCGGCCGCTACGCGGTGGGCTTCACCCTTTCGTCGCCGGCGACGCAGAACCTCGCCTTCGGCCTGACGATCGGCGACAGTCTGAGCGCCCAGTGGGACGCCATCGCGGGATGGCGGCTGACGCTGGCGGGCAACACCTACACTGACGACGCGACCAACGGCTGCCTGCCCACCTCGGTGCTGCTGGTACCGGGCGACGATGCCGTTCTGTTATATGCCGACGGTCGTCAGGTTTTCGCCCTTCAGACCGATGCGAGGATCGACGGTGAATTCAGCCTGCAGGCACAGGGGGAAATCTATTTTGCCAATGCGGTTACCTTCCGCTCGCCACAGCTGGCCATCACGTATAAAAACGCCAACCGGCAGGAAACGCAGCATCAGGTGCTGAACGAAGGACGATGCCTGGTGCGTGAAACGCTGTACGACGCGCTGGGCAATACGGTTGCCGAAACCAAGATCGCCGCCTTTGAACGCACGTTGTTCGGCTACCGGGCGGCCTTTGTCCGCACACTGGACGCCGCAAACGGCGTGATGACCGGTGAAGTGAGTGATTATTACCCGCAGGACGAAGGTTACCCCTATAGCGGCACCCGTTATGAGGCTTCCTCGCTGAAACGCCCGGTGGCCAAAGGCATGCCAGGCAAAATCTTCGCCATTACCGGCGACAACCCGCATATTACACGGTTCATTTACGCCGTCACCGATCACACGCAGGTGGCAGGTATCGCCTGTCGCCCTGGAGAATTGCGGGTGAGCGCCCTGTACGATGCCGATGGCACCGGCGTGCTGTCACTCAACGATCGCCGTGGCCAGACGCTGAGCAAGCAGACCGAGGCCGGCGGCGTTGTTCGCGACGCTGTCCAACAGATCTTCGACGCGGCGGGCAATATCGTGCAGGTTCGCCACCCGTCGTCTTCCCCGGCGGATGACGCCTTCATCAGCCACAATCGCTACAACTTCCTGTGTCAGCTCGCTGCACGCGTCACGCCGGATGCCGGAGAAACGACGTATATCTACGATCCTGCCGGACGTCTGCGTTTCAGCTCAACGCCGCTGAGCCGCGCGAAAGACCGCGTGTTGTATAAAAAATATGACGTTCTGGGGCGCCTGAGCGAGGATGGCGAAGTGGCGCAAGCCTGGGGTGACGGTTCGGCGCTGCAGGCGATCGCCGATAACGATCCGCACTACCCGCACCATGATGACTGGCAAACGCAAAACGTCTATGACGGCGAAGGCGACGAGCCGACTCTGCGCGGCCGCCTGTGGAAAATGTACCGTCGCGCCGCTGACGGACTCTGCGTCGAAAACTGCTATGGCTACGATACGGGAGGCAATGCGACCCTGTCGCAACTGCGTCTGCCGGACGCTGGCGATTACATCACGGGCTATGCCTACGACAACCTCGGCAACGTCATCCGCATCGATTATCCCGCCGGCGCGCCGCTCGCCAGCGTGGCCTATCGCTATAACGACATGGGACAAACCGCCGCCATCGGCACGCCGGACGATCCGGAGAAGTTCGTTCGCTACCGTTACCATGCCGACGGCAGCCTGGCTGAAGAGCAGTTGAATTCACAGGGGGGGCGGGCGCTGCGACGCACCATGAGTTATAACTCTCCCGGCTGGTTGAATGAAATCAACAACCACTATGCCGACGGCGCACCGCTGTTGAAACATCGCTTCAGCTACACCGACGGCGGCTACGAGGGCGCCGGTTACTTCAACGGCAATATCGCCGGCGTAGTGCACGACAATGCGGTCAGGCCCGAAAACAGCTTCGCTTATCGCTATCGCTACGATCCGCGCGGCCAATTGACGGTCGCCGAGCACAGCGTCAATTCCGCTTACAGCCTCGGCGTCGGCGCGCCGCTGACCTTCGACGCCGGCGGCAACATCCTCCGGCTGCAACAGGGAGACACCCTCTTCAGCTACGAGTATCAGCCGAACAGCGGCAAAGTCGCCGCCGTGCTCGCCAATGACGCGGTCGCGCAGCGTTACGAGTATGACGTCGTCGGTAACGTCACGCTCTCCGCCAGTCGCGGTATTCAGCGTATCGATTACAACCCACTGAATAATCTTCCGTTAACGATCGCACTGGATGATGGCCGCCAGCTTGCGCTGTGCTACAACGGCATCAATCAGCGGGTGCAAAAGCGGTTCGCCGACGGCAGCAAACTCGCTTACGTACACGGCCTGAGCGACGCGCCGCTGATGGAGTTCGGCGCTCGTACGACGCAATATCTCTATGGCGTCGGCGGATTGCTGCTGCTCATCGACGGTGGTGAGGCCCAGTACGTGCTGAAGGATCAGCAAGGTTCGATCCGTGCCGTAGTGGCGGAAAACGGTCAGGTCAACGTATTGCTCGACTACATGCCCTTCGGCCAATCGTTGCCGACTGGCGTCGGCACGTCCTCGTTACTGCGCTATCGCTACACCGGCCAGGAGTTGGACGAAGATTTGGGACTCTATAACTATCGGGCGCGCTTCTACGATCCGCAATTGGGGCGCTTTTACTCCTGCGATCCTAGATTCCAGTATGGCGGCCCTTACGTCTACTGCGGCAACAACCCGGTTAATCAGACCGACCCTTCCGGTGAGATCGCCCCAATCATTATCATCTTGCTGATCGGGGCCGCCGTCGGCGCCGTGCTGGGCGGCGGGGTCGCCCTGTACAGCGGCTATCAGTCCGGATTGCGCGGCGGCGCGCTAGCCGGTTATGTATTCGCCGGCGCAGGGATAGGAGCCCTCGCCGGGGCTCTGTCCGCCGCCGGCGGAGTCGGCGCCTTTGCCGCAGGGTCGGCAGCGGCGGCGGCAGCTTCCACCACCGCCGGCGGCATTGCGGCGGGCCTGGCGGCCGGCGCAGGGGTCGGAGCCACCGTAGGCGCGGCAGTAGGTGCGGCTCAGGGAGTGAGCCAATTCTTCATCAACGACGCCTTTGGCGTCGCCAACAGCGGCAGTTGGCAACAGTCGCTGCTGAAAGGCGCCGTTACCGGTGCCGTCGGCGGCGCGATCAGTGGCGGCGCCGCAGGGGTTGGCGGTGCGGCCGCCTTCCAGCAGGCTGCGCGTTTCGCCGAGCTGACCGGCGGCAACGGCTGGGCCTTCAGCCCGACCTCGCTCACCCAGGTCAGCAACGCCTACAACGCTTTCGGTAGCCTGGGCATCGTGCCGTTGCCAGCCTTCGTCAGCCGCATCCCCAACTACAACCTGCCACTGGTCGGGGGAATGCAAAGTTTCGTCCTGGGGAAATTCAGCCTGCCAACTTTCAGCAGTCTCGGCGGTGCGGTGGCCAAGCAGACCGTCTCGCCGCTGCTGCCGAGCGGCGGTGGCACGGCGACAGGAACCCCGCCGACGGCCTTCTATGGACAACAGGCCTACAGCCCGGCGATGACCGGCAGCATCGGGCTGCAAACGGCGCTGGTATTGGATCCCGCCGGCTGGAGCAACGGCAAAGCATAACCCACGCAGGGTGCGGGACTGCGCGTCCCGTCCCTGCGTCTTGATGAGAGGCAACGTCATGAATGATGCAACGATTCGCTACCATCAGGTGCGGCAAAAGAGCACCCACAACTCGTATCAACGCACGGAAAGCTACCCGGCTCAGGCGCTGTACTGGCGCATCCGTTCCCTTGAGATCGATATCCACAACAGTAATAACGCCGCCGGTTGGCCGCAGTTAAACGGCAACTGGTACGTTTATCATCTGGCGGTCATCGATCAGGTCAGCTCAGTCAACACCTTGGCGGATGCACTGGACGCGCTGTTGGCGTTTCATCGCGCGGTGCCGCAGCACGAAGTCGTCACCCTGTGGCTGGATTTGAAAGACGACTTCAACGCCGCCCGAGATCAAACACCCGAATCGCTCGATCGTTTGTTGGCCGAGCGCCTGGGGCGCGAACACATTTGGGGACCACCCGATCTGATCGGCGACTGCACCGATCTGCAAGCAGCGATCGCCGCCTATGGGTGGCCGTCGCTCGACACCCTGCGCGGCAAGTTCATTGTTGGCTGCACCACCGGCGATCTCGCCTCGCCGAATTCGGTGCTCAATCAGTATGTGCAAAACGGCGCCACCGCCAATCAACGGCTGGCGTTCGTCACGCCGGAAATCACCCAGGCGCAACAAATCGACCAACACGCCTGCGCCGTGATGTTCAACCTCTCGGCCGCCCACACCGCCCTGGCGAACGCGGTGTTTACCGCCGGCTTTGTCGGCCGCGCCTACGGCCTGAACGACGCAAACAGTTGGGCTACCGGCTGGAACAGTCGCGCGCACCATCTGGCCACCAACAAGGTTAACGCCGATTGGGACGGGTGGGCGCGCACCGATCTGCCGATGACCGGCTATCCGTTTACCGGCATCGACGTCACGCTACCGCCGGATCTGACCGAATCCGGTGCACTCTGCGCCATCAAGGTCGACTCCGGCGATATCTGGAATAAACGCGACAGCGGCTATTTTCGTTTCGATCGTGCCACTATCGGTGCCGAACGCACGCTCAGCGCCTTCGTCACCAACCCGCAGTCACATACCGACGGCTTTATCAAAGGCGGAGTGATGGCGCGGGCCACGACCGCCGATGACGCCGCCTATATCGCAATATTTCAAACCGCTGCTCACGAAATCCGCATGCAGTACCGGCGGGATAACGGCGCCGGTACGGAAAAAATCGATGCCCGTCTGCCAAATGGCGTCAACGGCAAGCCCGTCGTCAGCAGCAATACGCCGATATGGCTGAAGCTGACGGTTCGGGCCGATGGCCACCAGGCACAAGGCAGTTATTCAATCGACGGCCTGATCTGGCACGCCGTAGGGGAGATCGGCGTCAGCCAAACGCTGCCGCTGCAAGGCTGGGCGGCCTCTTCACACGGCGCCGGCTCCGTAAAATGGCTGTTCGGCGGCGCAAAGACGCCGACAGAGAGCACCGTCTTCGGCAACTCGGCCACCGGCGAATTCATCGCCGACAGCGCCCCTGCCGCGAGCCTCGGCCCCTACCGTTAGGAAAATTGACAACGGCGGTGCGGCAGCTGATGATGCAAGCACCGCTTCCTACTCGATCCGCCAACGATGAAAAATGCCCCCGCAGTGACGATCCACTACTGTTCGCAATGCAACTGGCTGCTGCGCGCCGGCTGGATGGCGCAAGAGCTGCTAAACACCTTTGGTGACGATCTCGCCTCCGTCACCCTGATGCCGGGCACCGGCGGGGTCTACCAAATCAGCGTCGATGGCGTGATGATTTGGGATCGCAAGATTGACGGCGGCTTCCCCGATGCGGCGCAGTTAAAGCAGCGGCTGCGCGATCACAGCTTCCCCGATCGCTCTCTCGGCCACAGCGACGGTAAAAAAGCCAGGCACTGAAGGCCGTCAGCGCCCCGTCGGCGGCTGCGCGCCGATAATGCGCGGCATCGTTTCTTTCATCATTTCCATGAATTTGCGTAAACGCGCGGGATAATAGCTGGCGTAAGGATACAGCAGGTAGATAGGCAGTGGCTCGGCTCGCCACAGGGGCAACAGCGTCTGCAGAGATCCTTGCGCCAACTCTTCTTTCACCACCCAAGACGACACGATCGCTACGCCCAGCCCTTCCAGCGCCGCTTTACGCGCCGCATAAAGGCTGTCGGTGCTCAACCTGGGTGCGATGCCGAAACGCCGCTGCTCGCCGCTGGTCGCGTGGGTCAGGACGACCTCATTGCGATAAAAACTGTTTACCGCCAGCCACGGCAATGATGCCAAATCGTCGAGATCGACGATCGCCGGTCGTTCAGTCAACAGTGCGGGTGACGCCACCGTGCTGCGCGGCACTTCCGCCAACAGCACCGCCACCACCGAAGGATCGGTCACCGCGCCAACGTGAATGGCGCAGTCTACGCCTTCGGAAATGAAATCGGGAGAGTGGTCGTTCAGCGTCCACTCCACGCTGGTTTGGGGATAGCGCCGCAAATACTCCCCGAGCGGCCCGATCAGCTGATCCTGCCCAAAGGCGTGCGGAGCGCGCACGCGCAGTGCGCCAACCGGTTCGTCGCGCGCGCCGCGCAGCGCATCTTCCAGGCTTTGCCATTGCGCGAGCAAGCCGCGCGCTTGCTGATAGCAGCGTTCGCCGTCATCGGTAAGATGGAGCGCATGCGTCGTCCGTTGGATCAACCTGGTGCCCAACAGCTGTTCCAACGCCCGCAGACGTCGGCTGATGGTCGGCTGCGAGGTGCCCAGCTGCTGCGCCGCCGCCGACAGGCTCCCGCTCTCGACAATACGCACCAGGGTTTGCAGCAGGATTATACGGTCGCCGTTGGGTAAATTAATTTTATTCATACGTGTTACGTATAACAGTTCTACCCATATCGGGTCTACCCGCCGATAACATTCACGACAAAAATAGCCGCACATCCACCTTGTCAGGAATTATCGAATGAGCCTCTCACCCACCGGCGGTGCGCTTTCCGCCAAAACCGTTTTCCTGTTGGCCACCGGCGCCGGCCTTAGCGTCGCCTCTATTTACTACAGTCAGCCGATGTTGAGCGTCATGGGTGCCGACTTCCATGTCGGCGTTGGCGATACCGGATTCGTGCCGACCCTGACCCAATTGGGGTATGCCTTGGGTATTCTGTTACTGGCGCCGCTGGGCGATCGCCACGATCGCCGCGGGATCATTCTGGTGAAGGGCGTGCTGCTGGCCATGATGCTGCTGTTGTGCAGCCTGGTTTCCTCTTTTTCGCTGCTGTTGCTCAGCAGCCTGACGCTCGGCCTGGCCGCCACCGTCGCGCAGGACATCATCCCCGCCGCCGCGGCTCTGGCTCCTGATGCCCGACGCGGTAAAATCGTCGGCACCGTGATGACCGGGTTGCTGGCCGGTATTTTGCTGTCGCGCGTGTTCAGCGGGCTGGTCGCCGATTATTTCGGCTGGCGCAGTGTTTATGCGTTAGCCGCGCTGGCCGTTTTACCGATCACGCTGGTGATAGGGCGAGCTTTGCCGCGCTTTCAGCCTCACAGCACGCTGAGTTATCCCGCCTTGCTGCGTT
The DNA here is from genome assembly GCF_945957435.1 of Serratia sp. PL7. Lineage (NCBI taxonomy): Bacteria > Pseudomonadati > Pseudomonadota > Gammaproteobacteria > Enterobacterales > Yersiniaceae > Serratia > Serratia sp. PL7. The sequence continues at coordinate 1,287,822 of NZ_CAMFLB010000001.1, forward strand.
CGATGAGCCGGCTTTGGGCCACCTACCCTGAATTGCGGCGCGCGGCGTTGTCTCAGGCCTTTTTGTCCGTCGCCTTCAGCGCCTTCTGGTCCACGCTCGCGGTGATGCTGGCCGCTCGCTATCAGCTGGGCAGCGCAGTCGCCGGCGCGTTCGGCCTGGCCGGCGCAGCGGGTGCACTGGCGGCACCGTTGGCGGGCAGTCTGGCTGACCGATACGGCCCAGACGCCGTCACTAAAATCGGCGCTGCGTTGGTAACGGTTTCTTTCGCCCTGATGTTTTTACTGCCGTTACTACCGCAATCGGTGCAATGGGGGCTGATTGCGCTGAGCGCCATCGGGTTTGATCTCGGCATTCAGGCCACGCTGATCGCGCACCAGACCATTATTTACGGCCTCGATCCGGCTGCCCGCAGCCGCCTTAACGCCATTCTGTTCACGCTGGTATTCATCGGCATGGCCACCGGCGCCGCACTGGGCAGCCGCGTACTGGAACACCTGGGATGGCCGGGCGTAGTGGCGCTGACGACGGCCGCGGCGGGTGTTGCTTTGCTGATCCGCATGACGCGCCACTCTTTGCGTGCAACAGCCTGATCCGCGCCGTGATAGGCGCTCGGATAACGCAACCGGTTGATTTCGCCCGGGCCACCTGCGCTATACTGAGCGCCCTTTTTGCCACGCATTTAAAACAATTTTATGATGGAACGCTTGCTAGAAAACGCGATGTACGCCTCCCGCTGGTTGCTCGCACCGGTTTATTTCGGCCTTTCACTGGCCCTGGTCGCCCTGTCGATCAAATTTTTTCAGGAGATCCTGCACGTCCTGCCCAACATTTTTTCTGTCGCGGAAGCCGATCTGATCCTGACCCTGCTGTCGCTGGTCGATATGGCGCTGGTGGGCGGGTTGTTGGTGATGGTGATGTTCTCCGGGTATGAAAACTTCGTCTCGCAGCTGGATATCACCGAAGGGAAAGAAAAACTGAGCTGGCTGGGCAAAATGGACGCCACCTCGCTGAAAAACAAAGTCGCCGCGTCTATCGTCGCCATTTCCTCCATTCACCTGCTGCGGGTGTTTATGGACGCCAAGAACGTGCCGGACAACAAGCTGATGTGGTATGTGATCATCCACCTTACCTTTGTGCTGTCCGCCTTCGTGATGGGCTACCTGGATAAAGTGACCCGCTCCAAGCACTAAAACGTACTGCCACACCCGGTCGTCATGATCGGGTGCCTCCCTCACGCGCCCTTCTTCGCCTGTTTCCCCGCCGTCGTTTTTTTCATCTGGCACATCTGATGATAATTTTATTATAATGTTATTACACTCATTATGGACTGAACGCCGGCCCTTGCACCGGTTTCGCCGCAGACAGGATCACGCTCTCTCATGCCATTGACTGGTCACCCCCTGCAATTCAACGATATTCAGGCGATTTTGCCTCATCGTTATCCCTGCCTGTTGGTCGATCGCGTGCTTCCCGCCGGCACCTGCATTGCCGAAGGGAGGCTGAGCGCCATCAAGAACATCACCGCCAATGAGCCGACGTTCTGGAACGGCCACGCGCACTTCGCCGGTTTTCCCGGCGTGCTGTTGGTGGAAGCGCTGGCGCAAAGCACCGGACTGCTGGCGCATTACTATCTCGGGGCGCTAAACGAGGGGGAGCATTACTATTTTGCGGCCATTCAGCGTGCGCGGTTTTATCGCGCCGCCCGCCCCGGCGACCAGGTGCTGATGGAGGTGGCCTTTGTGCGCCGCCGCGGGGCGATCGCCCGCTTTACCGGCCGCGCCAGCATCGATGGCCAGCGCATTTGCACCGCCGATTTCATGTGCGCCCGTAAATAGGCCGCTTGCCGAAGGAGCCCTGCGAATACCATGTCTCTGGTTGACAGCTTACTCAAAACCCTTGATTTCTCTCCGCGCGGCCAGGTGATCGCTCGCGAAACCGACGCCTGGGGCGAAATCATCGTTTCCGACCACAAGGACTACCGCACGCTGCGGTTTGACGGCATCTGCGAACAGAGCAAGATGAGCCTCAGCAACCCCGCGCAGCCGATCCACAACTACATCAAAGCGATGCTGATGGCGGTGGCCTGGCAGCCGCCGGCCTCGGCGTTGATTTTGGGGTTGGGCGGCGGCAGCTTGCTGCGTGCGCTGCACGCGCTCGATCCGGCGATGCGCCTCGACGTCGTCGAGCTGCGCGCTGCGGTGATCGCCGTCGCACGCCGCTATTTTACGCTGCCGGCCACCGACACCATCAGCCTGCGCACCGCCGACGCCATGGACTTTGTGCGCCCGCCCGCCGAGACGCGTTACGATCTGATCTTCTCCGATCTCTATTCGGCGTTCGCCATGGATCCGCAGCAAGGCACCCAGACATTCCTGGAAAACTGCGCCGCGCGGCTGAACGACGGGGGCTGGCTGGTGCTGAATTACCACGATCTGCCCGACGAAAACAGCCTGCTGTACCACAGCCTGCACCGGATATTCGGCACCGTATTGTTTTGCGTCGCCCCCAGCGGCAACGTGATCATTTACGCCACGCCGGCCCAGGTGACATTGCCGCTGAGCGCGCTGCGCAACCTGGCCGCCGGCAGCGGCGAGCTGTTCAACTGCGAACTCGGCTACCTGTCACGCAAAATAGAGCGGCTGCATTTCCGCTAAAGACGAGCGGCGACGCGGTCTGGCTGGCCGCTTCGCCCACGTGGTATTATCATTCAGTTATCATTCTCTGGAGGATCCTGATGGAAAAGAAAACGGCGCGGCTAACGGTGCTGATTGACCCGGACAAGAAGAAAGCTCTGGAAGAACTGTGCCTACAGCAGGACGTCACTCCTTCCCAGGTGGTACGCCAGCTGATCCGCGATTATCTGCACAAGCATCAGGTTGACTATCCCAGCCAGCCGACTCACGCCAATCCACGCGTCGAAAGCAATTGAGCGGCTGCCTGTTCCGCCTACTGTGAAGCGCGCGTTGCTCCTGCGCGCGTCCCTAATCCGAATCCTCCGTTACGGTCTGTCCATTCTGCAATATCGCTGCTACTGTTTGCGTTCATACTCTCTCTTCGGAAAGGAAGCGCCATGTTCAGCCATATTACCGTCGGCGTCAGCGATCTGGACGCCGCCGCCGCCTTCTACGACGCCATTCTGTTGCCGCTGGGATTACAGCGGCGGGAAGTGACGCCGGACGGCGGTCCCGCTGCCCGCTGCTGGGTGAAGCCGGGCCAAACGCTGCCGCGTTTCTATGCTTACCAACCCTTCGACAGGCAGCCAGCCAGCGCTGGCAACGGCAGCATGCTGGCCTTTCTCGCCGCCGATGAGCTGGAGGTTAAACGCGCCTACGCTGCTGGCCTGCTGGCGGGCGGCAGCAGTGAAGGTGAGCCCGGCGAACGCGCGCATTACGGCAAGGGCTATTACGGCGCTTACCTGCGCGACCCCGACGGCAACAAGGTCCATGTGGTGTACCGGGGAGATCTCGCCTGATGAAATGTTCGGTTTATATCGCCACCAGCGTAGACGGATTCATCGCCGGCGCGGACGGCGACATCGACTGGCTGCTGCGCCCCGAGTACGCGGTTTCGTTGCTAAACGGCCTGAGTTATGAGGCATTTATCGCCGACATCGACGCACTGGTAATGGGGCGCCATACCTATGAAAAAGTCCGCGCCTTTCCCGAATGGCCCTATGGTGACCTGCCGGTGGTGGTGCTGTCGACGCAGCCGCCCTCGCCGCACGAGACAGGCCACGTTCGCTGGATGAATGGCGAACCGGCGGCCATCGTGGCACAGTTGGCCGAGCAAGGCTGCGGTCACCTGTATATCGACGGCGGCCAGACCGTACAGCGTTTCTTGCAGGCCGGATTGATCGACGAACTGACGATTACCCGCGTGCCGCTGCTGCTGGGTGGCGGCATTCCCTTGTTCGGCGCCGATGGCCCGGAGCAGCGCCTGCGCCTGCTCGCCGTCACCCAGTCGGACAATGGTTTCGTGCAAGAACGCTACGCGGTTCAGCGCGCATCGTAACGCAGCATCCGTCGGCGGCCGCCGAAGGCGATGAGCAACGCAGCCAGCGCCAACAGCGCCGCCACGCCGTAAGTCACCCGCATGCCGTCAACCGCGGCCGCCGCCGCAGTACCCGCCACCTGCTGCGAAGCCAGATAAAACAGCGCCCCCATCGCCGAAGCGCCGGTGATCGCCCCGAGATTGCGCGCCAGGTTCACCATGCCGGCGATCAGCCCGCGCCGTTCAGGAAACAGATCCTTCATCAGCATGGTGTTGTTGGCCACCTGAAACAGCGCATAGCCGGCGGTCAGCAGCGCGATGGGGGCGATATAGCCGAGCACGCCCCAGCGGTTAAGCAACGACAGCAATGCCGCCCCGGCGGCCACCGCCGCCAGCCCAAACTGGGCGATGCGCTGCGAGCCAAAACGATCCACCAGATAACCGGCCGGTATGCCGGTCAGGATCGCCACCGCCGGCCCCGCCGACATCACCAGCCCGACCTGCGCAGCGCTTAACCCCAGCGCGCGTGACAGATAGAACGGCCCGACCACCAGCGTGGCGGTCATCACCGTCATCACCAGCGCGCTGGCCGCCAGCCCCGCCGTCAGGGCCGGATGGCGGAACAGCGTCGGCGCCAACAGCGGCGATACGGCGCGGCGTTCCACACCGATGAACAGCGCCCCCGCCAACAGCGCCCCCAGCATCAACGCCAGGTTGAGCGCGCCAAAATTGCCGCGCCCAAGGGTCATCGCCAGTGAATAGCAGAGCAATGCGCCGCCCAGCAGCAGCGTACCGGCGCGATCGAACGGTTCCGGGGGCGCTGCCGCGCGCGGCCCATTCGGCAAGTATCGCCAGGCGAGCCACAGCGCCAGCAGCCCCAGCGGCAGGTTGATCAGGAACATCGCCCGCCAGCCGAAACCGACGATCAGCGCGCCGCCCAACGACGGCCCCAGCGCGGTGCCCACGGCCGACATAGTGCCGAGCAGCCCCATCGCGCGGCCGATTTTTTCCGTGCCCAGCGCCTCGCCCGCCAGCGCCATGGCGATTGACATCATGACTGCGCCCCCCAGCCCCTGCGCCAGGCGCGCCGCCAGCAGCAGCCAAAGCTGCGGAGCCAACGCACAAGCCAACGAAGCGGCGGTAAACAGCGCGATGCCCGCCAGCAGCAGGCGGCGGCGATTGAGGCTGTCGCCCAAGCGGCCGATGCCGATGATGCAGGTGGTGACGGCCAGCAAATAACAGAGCAATACCCACTGCACCGCTTGGAACGAGGCATGGAACGCGGTGGCGAGCGCCGGCAGCCCGACATTGGCGATGCTGATGCCGAGCGATGACAGCAGCATGCTCAAAGACAGTGCGGCCAGTATGCCGCGGACGCCCTGCGGCGAAGGATGGGATAACATGATAAGCACTCCTGACATAGACTGAGGATTAGCCTATGTCAGGAGGTAGGATGGCGGAAGACGCACGGCGTGCACTGTATCCATGCGCCTGACGCCTTATCTGACGCGAGCCGTTACCAGGCGGCGATTTCCGCCTCGGTGAGCGGCAACGGCTGAGTCACACCGGTTTCCGCCGCCAGGGTGGCCGCCTCCAGCACCGCCATTACCGCCAGCGCCTGCGGTGCGGTAACCGGATTGCTGCCGGCGCCGCGCAGCGCGTCGCGCACCTGGACGTAATATTGACGCTGGTCGCCATCCGGCGTCGGCAGCGTACGCACCGGCTCCGTGCCGATAAACAGGCTCATCGCATCGTCGTCTTTGCCCCACTCCGCCGAGCCCGGCGTCACGCCAGCCAGCAGTTGGCTCTCCTGCCCGTCGGCGCGCGCTTTGACCACGCTGCCTTTCTCGCCGTGCACGGTAAAGCGTGAGACGCCGCCCGCCACCAGCATGCTGCCGTGCAGGATCACGCGGTGCGTCGGGTAGTTGAGCACCACGTGGGCCCAGTCGTTAATCTGCGCGTTGGGGCGCAGCGTAGCGATGTTGGCCTGCACGCTGTGCGGTAAACCGAACAGCTGCAGCGCCTGATCGACCATGTGTGGCCCCAGATCAAACCACAGCCCGCTGCCCGGCAGGTTCTGCTCGCGCCAGCGCACCCGCACTTCTGGGCGGTAACGATCGATGTGCGACTCAAAGTGCGTCACCTTGCCGATCAGCCCCTGTTCGATCACCTGCTTCACGCCCAGGAAATCGCTGTCCCAGCGGCGGTTCTGGAATACCGACAACAGGCGATCGTGTTTTTCCGCCGCCGCAATCAGCGTACGCGCCTGCGCCAAATCCAGCGTAAACGGCTTATCCACCACCACGTGCTTGCCCGCCTCCAGTGCGGCCAGCGCCAGCGGCGCATGGGTGTCGTTCGGCGATGCGATCACCACCAAATCCACCTCCGGCCGGCGGATGGCCTCCAGCGGATCGGCGATCACCTGCACGTGCGGCAGATCGGCATGCACCTTGGCGGCATCGCGCGAAGCCACCACGCTCAGTTCCAGCCCCGGCACCGCGTTAATCAGCGGCGCGTGAAACGCCTTGCCGACAAAGCCGTAGCCAATCAGCGCCACCTGCAACGGTCGAGCAGTATCGTTCATCAGTGTTCTCCTCTAGCGGTCGTCGGCGACGACACAAAGTTCAATCAATGATTGTTCGTCCAGGTTGTCCCACGGGCGATCGGTAAACAGACGTTGGATCTGCGCCAGATCCGCAACGTGATGCGGCTCGCAGCGGTCCAGTTTCATATGGTCGGCCACCAGCCAGCGCTCGCCGCTGTTGGCCAACATGGCGCGTTTGACCTCTGCATCGGCCTCTTCGCCGGCGCTCAGTCCCAGCTGGGGATGCACCGCACAGGCGCCCAGCAAGGCGATGTCCGCGCGGTAGCGCGCCAGCAACGCCAGCGTGGCGCTGCCGGCAAATAGCCGCTGACGCACATCCCACTGGCCGCCAAGCAGGATCAGGTTAATCTCCGGCCTGTCGCTCAGGCACTGCGCGATATCCAGCGAAGCGGTGATCACCGTCGCCGGGCCGCGCAACGCCTGCGCCACCGCCAACAGCGTACTGCCCGCATCCAGCATCAGGGTGCTGCCGGGCGGGATCTGCGCAGCCACCGCGCGGCCGAGCCGCTGCTTGATCTGCGGCAACAGCGCCGCGCGCGCCTGACGTGGCATGCCGGACGGTTCGAGCGCGATCGCCCCGCCGTGATTTTTCTGCGCCAACCCTTGCCGCTCGAGATCGGCCAGATCGCGGCGCACGGTATCGACCGAAACGCCGATGGCGCCGGCCAATTCCGCCACCGCCGCCTGCCCGCGTTCGCTGAGCAAATCCAGTAAATGGCGCTGTCGTGCCGCTTTGTGCATGGGCTTATTCCGCCGTAAAAAGCATAAAACAGCAATATACAGCAGATAACAGCAATGGAGAAGCCGCAATTGTGCGCACCGGCGATCAAACATCTTTTCGCCTGTGGGACGATGATGATGAAGACATAACGCATAACAATCCGGAGAAACGCATGAACATCGATCTGACGTTTGAACACCTGAACGCACGCGCCGTGCAATACAATGCCCGCGCTTCGGTGGAGGATTTTGACGCCTGCATGGCGGAATACGCCGCGCTGGCCCAGCGCGCCAAGGCCCAGACGCCGGGCATTTACGATCTGCACTACGGCATGAGCGCCGCCGAGCGCCTCGACCTGTTCCCGGCCAGCGCACAACCCGCCCCGCTGCTGATCTTTATTCATGGCGGCTATTGGCATTCACAGCGCAAAGAGGAAGCCTGTTCGATGGCCGCCGCGTTTGCTCGCCGCGGCGTGGCGGTCGCCACGCTGGAATACACGCTGGCGCCGGAAGCGACGCTCGCGGAGATCGTACATGAGGTGCGCAGCGCCGTCGCCTGGCTCTATCATCACGGGGCACCCTTCGGCATCGATCCGGCGCGCATTTTCGTCAGCGGCAGTTCGGCCGGCGGTCACCTGTGCGGCATGCTGATCGCCGACGGTTGGCAGCAACGCTATCGCCTGCCGCCCGACGCGATCAAAGGCGCGCTGGCGCTGAGCGGCCTCTACGATCTGCGCCCGCTGTGCGATATCTACATCAACGACTGGTTGCACCTGACGCCCGAGCAGGCGCAAACCCTCAGCCCGCTGTTTTTACTGCCGGCGAAAGACCATGCGCCGCAGATCCTGCTCGACGTCGGCCAGCGGGAAACGCAAGGTTTCAAAAACCAGACGCAGGCCTATTATGACGCTTGCCGGGCGCATGGCCTCGACGTCCAGCTGCTGGCCGACCGTCACTGCAATCACTTTACGCTGGTCAACGAGCTGGCGGATGCGGAAAGCGCGATGTTCCGGCAGGTGATGGCGATGATCGACGCAACGCAACGGTAGCCTGCCGCTGCAACCGCAGCCTGGCGGCGATCGTAATCACCGCCAGCGCGGCGAACAAGGCTCCGCACAGCAGGCTGCCCTGTAGCCCCCACGCGGTAATAAACCCGCCGCCCGCCAGCGAGCCCAGCGCCACGCCCAGATTGATAAAGGCGATATACAGCCCGGTGGCGAACGCCGGCGCTTGCGGGGCTTCGGCGGTCAGCCAAATCTGCGTGACAATCAAACCGCTGGTGTGCGCCGCTCCCCAATACAGGCAAAGCGCCGTCATCGAGCCAATATTCACGCTGCCATAGCGATACAGCAGCGCATAAGCCGCAATCAAGGCTATCGGATGCAGCAGCACCGTCACCGCACGATGGCGGCTCAGCCATCTGCCGGCCAACAGGTTGCCCACGACACCGCCCACACCGAACGCCACCAGAAGAAAGCCGATGACGCCGCCGCTGAGACCGATTTCGCGGCTGAGGTACTCGGCCGCGTAAGCATAGACGGCAAACATGGCGGCAAAGATCAGCACGCAGGTAGTGATATTCAGCCACAGCGTACCGCTGCGCAGTATCGCCAACTGTTTGCCATAGCTGAGGCGCTGTACGGCCGCATCAGGCAAACGCCACAGCAATCCCAGCGCCGCCAGAAGGTTCACCCAGGCACAGAACCTGAACGACGCTTCATAGCTGAACTGTCCGGCGATCCATTGCGTCAGCGGTATCCCCAGCACCATGCCCATGCTGGTGCCGATGAACGCATAAGCGGTTGCTTTGGTAGCTTGATGCGGCGGATAAAGCGCCGCGGCCGCCACCATGGCCAGTGAAAAATAGATCGGATGAAACAACGCCGGCACAATGCGCAGCAGCATGAGCATGGAGAAGCTGTCCACCTGTGCGGACAGCGCGCTGGCCGCCGCAAACACGGTCAACGCGATCAACAACATGCGTTTGCGATTGAACCGCGACGCCAACAGCACCAACAGCGGCCCGAGCAGCGCAATGGTCAGGGCGAAGATCCCGACCAGCCAGCCGGCCTGCGCCGTGGAGATGCCATACCGTGCAATGATCAGCGGCAAAATTCCCACCACGCCGAACTCGATGCAGTAAACGCCGAACAGCCCCAGCGCGAGGAAGAAAATCGGTGGCATCAGACCCATCACCTCGCTCCCGTCGCGGCATAAACCGCCTGACAAATCTCGCCGACAAAGGCGCCGGACATCCCCTCCAGCGCCGTGTTGGTAAACGCCACTACGCTGAGCTGCCGGACTGGATCGACGAACCACGAGTGGCCATAGGTGCCCCCCATCCGCCAGCTGCCTACGGACTCCGGCGTTTGTGCGGCGACGGGATCTTTCAGCACGGTGATGCCCAGGCCAAACCCGCGCCCTGGCCAAAACGGCATCGTTAAATCGCCGATTTGGTTGGTGGTCAGCGCCGTCACCCACTCGGTTGGCAGTACCGGCTTTCCTCCCTGGCGCAACGCTTCCAGCAAGCGCAGGAAATCCTCGGCCGATCCGACCATACCGGCGCCGCCTGAAGCGTAAGCCTGCGGATCCAAGGCTCGCGCCGGCGACAGAAGAAAACCGGCGCTGCCATCGATGAACGGTAAACGATCCGGTTGGCGCAGGCGGCGTGGCCCACCGGGATGGTCGGCGTAAGCGGCCGCCAGGCGCGCGGCGTCCACCGCCAGGAAGTCGGTATCCGTCATCGCCAGCGGCCCGGTCACCCATTTTTTTACTGCCTGCGCCAGCGGCAGGCCGCTCGCCTGTTCAATAACCGCGCCCAACACATCGGTGGCGATAGAATAGCGCCACGCCGCGCCGGGCGGAGCCAGCAAAGGGGCGCAGGCAATACGCCGCATGTTTTCCTGCAGGCTGACGGACGCGTCATCCATACCGTCGGAGACCGCCGACTGAGCGTAGAATCCCCCTTCCGGCTGGAAAAATCGGTAGCTTAATCCGGCGGTGTGGGTCATCAAATGCCATAACGTCATCAACGGTTGGGTGCCATCCGCCAGTCGCGGACGAAAATTCGGTAGCCAACGCGTGATCGGATCGTCTAACCGCACGGCGCCTTGCGCCATCAACGCCAGCGCCGCCGTGGACACGATCGGTTTGGACACCGAGGCCAGACGAAACAGCGTATTGAGCGCCATCGGCCAGCCGGCTTCGCGATCCGCCATGCCCGCCGCGCGTCGATAAACGATTTCACCGCCCTGCGCCACCAAAACGACCACACCAACCAATCGTTTTTCGCGTAAGGCTTTCTCTATCGCGCCGTCAATCGCGTTGGCGGTGGATCCGTATTCATTCATCTTTATTACCCCAGGTAGTCAGCCCATGCTGTCGCCACCGAGCATAGGGCGTGGCGATTAACGAAAAAACAGGCTAGATTTCCTTTCATAGCGGACACTCACGTCCGTAATGGGGCAAGCAATGGATAATCTGTCTGGGGTGAGCGTCTTTGTGCAGACCGCGGAGACGCTGAGTTTCGTTGAGGCCGGGCGCGTGCTCGGCATTTCCGCTTCCGCGGTGGGGAAAAGCATCGCCCGCCTGGAAAACCGGCTGGGCACGCGCCTGTTTCACCGCAGCACGCGCAGCATGACCCTGACCGCCGAAGGCCGGCTGTTTCTGCACCGTTGCCAGCGCATTCTGGAGGAATTGGCTGCGGCGGAACGGGAAATCAGCGATACGCACAGCGCGCCGCGCGGCAAGCTGCGTGTCAGTTTGCCGCTGGTGGGCGGCCTGCTGAATCCGGTGCTGGCGGAATTTGTTCGGCGTTACCCGGAGATTGAGCTGGAAACCGATTTTTCCGACCGTCGAGTCGCGGTGATTGAAGAAGGGTTCGATGCGGTGATCCGCGTGGGCGATACCGAGGACTCTCGCTTAATGAGCCGCCAACTGGGCACGTTTCACCTACAGCTAGTGGCGGCGCCGGACTATCTGCGCCGGGCGGGAATACCCCGCCAGCCGGCAGAACTGCGCGATCACGCCTGCCTGTTATACAGATTCCCCACCACCGGCAAAGTCGAGACCTGGCCGGTGGCGGGCGGAGATAAACTGCTCGACGAAGGCCTGGGCAAGCGCACGGTATGCAACACCGTCGATACGCTGATTTACCTGGCGGAACAGGGCCTGGGCATCGCCTGCCTGCCCGATTTCGCGGTGCGGGAGGCGCTGGAGCAGCAGCGGCTCCAACCCGTGCTTGGCGACCAATGCCGACACAGTGGCAGTCTCAAAATCCTCTGGCCTTCAAGCAAACATCTTACACCGCGTCTCAGGGCATTTATCGACATCATGAGCGTTCGCCTTTTCTCAGCCTAAGTCCTCTACCGTGTTAGAACAAATTCAGCTTTGTTTTGCACAAAAATAGCTAAAGCGCAGCCTGCCGCGCCTGCCAGCAGCCCTGACGGCGGCGCAGTGCCGTCGTGATATTCCATTCAGCGATATAGAAGCGCCGTTCGTTCTTTCGGGACAAAGAAAACCGCCACACAATACCTTTCACCCCGCACTCGTGCATAACCATCTATAAATTCAGGTGTTAACGCCTTGTCATTATCGATAACCGCCCAATTCGCTCATCTGATATTGAACAGCCAGCCGGATCAAACCGCCCTGTCAGCCGCTCGCCGCGGCGTGAAAGATTACTTCGCCTGCGCATTGCCGATTGCCCGCGGGGCGTTGAGCGATGCCGGTCTGGCAGCGATCGGCACGACGTTTCCGCCGACCAGCAGTGAGAACCGTGCACTGCGCTATGGCTATGTCAGCCACTCGTTGGACTTCGATGATTACCATCCTGCGCTGCGTGGCCATCCTAGCACCGTAGTGCTCTCCGCCCTGCTGGCGCTGAACGGTGAGAGTGACAATGTCACTGAGCTGTTAACCGCCTATATCATCGGTGTAGAGGCCGCGGGCCGGCTGGGATTGGCCGCTGGCACGCAACATTACGTGCTGGGTTTTCACAGCACCGCCACCCTGGGCGCGGTCGCCGCCTGCGCCGCCGTGGCGCGTTATCTGCAGCTTGACCAGCGGCAAACGCAAATTGCTCTCGGCCTGGCGGCCACCCAGGCGGCGGGCCTGCGCAGCCAGTTCGGTTCGGCGGCCAAACCGCTGCACGCAGGGCTGGCGGCACGCAACGCGGTCAATGCCGCCCTGCTGGCTCAGGCCGGTTTCATCGGCCAACCGGAGGGCGTGCTGGACAGCCTGCTGACTTCCCACGGCGACGGCCGGCAAAAACCGGAATGCCTGACCGCCGACTGGGGCACGCCCTGGCGCATCCTGCAACCAGGGCTGGAGTTCAAGCGGTATCCGACCTGCGGTGGCACTCACAGCGCGGCCGAGGCGGCGCTCGCCCTGCGCGCGCGGCTGCTGGAACAAGGCGACGCCCTTGCGGAGATCGCACTGGTTGAGGTCAGTTTTCCGCCCGGCGCAGATACCGCACCCTATATTCGCCAGCCGGCCACCGGTGTGGAAGCGCGCTTTAGCCTCGAATACGTCATAGCCGATGCGCTATACCACGGCGAGGTCCCGCTGACGCATTACGGCGAACAGCCGGTCGATGCGGCTATCGCCGCCCTGGCGGCAAAAGTTGAGCGCCATGTCGATCCCGCAGCCCCGCCGGACGCGCTCGATCCGGAGATGCGCTTCCATCGCCTGACCCTGACGCTGCAGGACGGAAGGCAAATAAGTGACGTGGTCACAAGAAAGCAAACCGCCGCCCGGCCGACAGACCTCGACGCCAAGCTGCACGCCATTCTGCAGCTGCTTCCGGGCCTCGAAGGCGAAAGCGTTATCCGCGACTGCGCCCTCATGTCCCCTGGCGCGCTGCCGCGACTGATTGCATTGTTAAATTAATAATAAAACAGGAATAATTATGAGTACTTCACCTTTAACACCATCGCGCCAACTCCGTCTCGGCCTGTTCGTTCAGGCGCTGGGACACCACATCGGAGGATGGCGCGCACAAGGCGCCAGCGGTTCACCGACCGATATCGACTGGTTCACCTGGATCGCAAAAAAAGCCGAAGAAGGCACCTTCGATATGTTCTTCGTCGGCGACGCGTTGGCAACCAGCGTGCACCGCCTGCCCTCGACGATGTCACGCCTGGAGCCGCTGACGCTGCTGGCGGCGCTGGCGGTTAACACCCGCCATATCGGGCTGGCGGCGACCGCCTCCACCACTTTCGATCAACCTTTCCACCTGGCACGCGCCATGGCCTCCATCGACCATATCAGCCACGGCCGCGCCGCCTGGAACGTGGTGACCTCTTTCTCCAGCGATGCGGCGCGCAATTTCAGTCGTGAAGACCTGCCGTCGCACGCCGAACGCTATGAAGTGGCGCGGGAATTCCTCGAGGCCAGCTACAAACTGTGGGACGGCTGGGAAAAAGACGCCATCGTGCGCGATAAGCAAAATGGCGTATACGCTATCGACGAGAAAATCCACGCCGCCAACCATAAGGGCAAGCATTTCTCGGTGCAGGGCCCGCTGAATATTTCCCGCTCGCCGCAGGGGCGGCCAGTGATCATTGAGGCCGGCTCTTCCCCGGCCGGCCAACAGCTGGCGGCGGAAACCGCCGAAGTGGTGTTCACCGCCGCCGCCAGCCTGGAAGAAGGACAAGCTTTCTACCGCAGCCAGAAAAAATACGTGGCCGACGCCGGCCGCAACCCGGACCACCTGCTGATCCTGCCAGGTGTGATGCCGATTGTCGGCCGTACCAAAGAAGAAGCACAGGAAACCTGGTATCAGCTGAATCAACTGGTGGATATCGATAACGGCATTGAGCAGCTGTCGGCGCGCTTTGGCTTCGATTTGAGCGATTACCCGCTGGACGGCCCGGTGCCGAACGTGGGCGCCACCGAAGGCGGCCAAAGCCGCGTGAAACTGCTGACCGATCTGGCCGCGCGGGAAAACCTGACGCTGCGCGAGCTGGCGGCCGTCGCGGCCGGTTCGCGTGGCCACCGCGTGGTGGTAGGCACCGCCGCAGAGATCGCCGACGACTTCCAGCTGTGGCTGGAACAGCAAGGCGCAGACGGCTTCAACATCATGCCGGCGGTGTTGCCCAACCAACTGGAACTGTTCGTCGAGCTGGTGATCCCGGAGCTGCGCCGCCGTGGCCTGTTCCGTGAAGAGTATCAGCATGCAACCCTGCGTGAAAACCTGGGCCTGCCGGAACCGGCAATCAACTTCGCTAACGTAAAATCGGCTTAATCCGCAGGGAAATCATGATGAAAACCACATTCAAACGCACCGTACTGTCCCTGCTGTTGGCTTCCTCCACGCTGGCGCCGTTGGCCGCCGGTCATGCCGCTGAAGGCGATGTTCCCTTCAAGGCGGCGGTGAAAGCTGCCGCCGATCCGGCGCTGCACGACAGCCTGCCTGACGCTATCAAAAAGGCCGGCTATATCGTTGCCGGCACCAACCCGAACACCCCGCCGACCACCTTTTACCAGGCGGACAACAAAACGCTGGCCGGGCGTGAAATCGACGTGATGAGCGCAATTGCCGATCGCCTGGGCGTGGCGATCCACTGGAAGGACACCGGCGGTTTCGACAACATCATCCCCGGCCTGAAGTCCGGCCGTTATGACGTCGCGCTGGCCAACATTGACGCCAACAAAAAGCGCTTCCAGCAGGTGGACTTCGTCGGCTATTACAACGCTTCCAAACTGGCCTTGATCGCCCGCAAAGACGCTGCGCTTGGCCCTTACACCGAGCTGGCCCAGCTGTGCGGCCAGACCGTCGGCGCCGGCGCAGGTACCTCGCAAATCACCCGCCTGCAGCAGGCCAGCGATCAATGCGTCGCCGCCGGCAAGCCGGCCATCACCATGCCGATCTTCCCGGACCGTCCGGCCGGGGTGCAGGCGGTGATCAGCGGCCGCGTGCCGATGTTTTTCGGCCCGTATGAAGGGCTGCGCTACCAGGCCACCCACGTCAAACCGCTGACGCTGGCCGGTGATATCAACATCGACGGTACCACGGTGGCCATCGCACTGCCGAAAGGCTCCGAACTGGTGAAACCGGTGCAGGCGGCGCTAAATTCGCTGATCGCCGACGGCAGCTACCAGAAAATCCTCGACGGCTGGGATATCGGTTTTGGTGCCGTGAAAACCGCCGGCATCAATGAAGAGATCGCAAAATGAGTGGGCAATACCCTGTCGACGACGCGGAACTGAGCATCGTTGGCCATCGGCATTACGGGCGCTGGCTCAGCGCCCTGGTTGTGCTGCTGATCGTCGGCGTTATCGTCAATTCCATGCTGCACAACCCGCGCTTTGAATGGTCGGTGGTGGCGGAAAATCTTACCGAGGCGTCCATCCTCAACGGCGTGCTCATGACGCTGAAGCTGACGGTGATTTCGGTGGTGTTTGGCTTCGCCGGCGGCGTGCTGCTGGCGCTGATGCGCCTGTCGGCCAATCCGGTATTGGTGGCGGTAAGCTGGTTCTACACCTGGTTCTTCCGTGCAGTGCCGATGCTGGTGCAGCTGTTCCTGTGGTACAACATCGCCGCGCTTTATCCCCGCATCAGCTTGTGGATCCCGTTTCTGGGCGAAGTCGCCAGCGCACCGACCAATACCCTTATCAGCACCTTCAGCGCCGCGGTGATTGCGCTGGTGATGCATCAGTCGGCCTATGCGGCGGAGATCGTGCGTGCAGGCATCCAAAGCGTCGGCAGCGGCCAGTTGGAAGCCGCCAAAGCACTGGGCTACCGTCGTGGGCAAATCCTGTGGCGCGTGGTATTGCCGCAGGCGATGCGCACCATCCTGCCGCCGGCGGGCAATGAGGTGATCGGGCAGTTGAAAACCACCGCGGTGGTGTCGGTGATTGCCCTGCAGGACGTGCTGTATTCGGCGCAGATCATTTACCAACGCACCTACGAGGTCATCCCGCTGCTGCTGGTCGCCACCCTGTGGTATCTGGCCATGACTTCGATTCTGTCGATTGGTCAATACTACGTGGAGCGCTATTTTGGCCGCGGCACGCAGGCAACGCGCAGCGGCCGGTTCTTCCTCAACCGCAAAGCCCCTCAGGGAGGTGAACAATGAGCGCATCTATCCACATCAACCGGGTGCGGAAATCCTTTTCCGGCACCGACGTGTTGAAAAACATCAGCCTGACCATTCCGGCAGGTTCGGTAACGGTGATCCTCGGCCCTTCCGGCTCCGGAAAATCCACCCTGTTGCGCTGCATCAACCACCTGGAAAAGCTGGACGGCGGCACCATTCGTGTTGGCGAACAGCTGATCGGCTATCGCCAAAAAGGCCGGCATCTGTACGAGCTGAAAGAAGCCGAGGTGGCCGAACAGCGTAAAAGCATTGGCATGGTATTTCAGCAGTTCAACTTGTTTGCACACCGCACCGTGTTGCAAAACGTCAGCGACGCGCCGCTGCGGGTGAAAAAGGAAAAAAAAGCCGAGGTGCAGGAACGGGCGAAACAGCTGCTGACCCGCGTCGGGCTGGAACATCGCATCAACGCCTGGCCGCGTGAACTGTCCGGCGGCCAGCAGCAGCGCGTCGCCATCGCCCGCGCGCTGGCAATGAACCCACAGGTGTTGCTGTTTGATGAACCGACCTCCGCCCTCGATCCTGAATTGGTTGGCGAAGTGCTGCAGGTGATGAAAGACTTGGCGCATTCGGGCATGACCATGGTGGTGGTCACGCACGAAATCGGCTTCGCACGCGAAGTGGCCGACCAGATTGTCTTTATGGATCAGGGAAAGGTGGTTGAAACGGGCAGCGTGCAGCAGGTTCTGGATGCGCCGGGACATGAGAGGACGCGCAACTTCCTGGCGACGGTATTGTAACCCTCCGTCAGGGGGCGTTGCGTCCCCTGACGTTCAAATTCAGCCGTTATTTTTTCTGCCGATAGCGGAAAAGACGTTGAACACTTCACCCAGGCCGTAAATCGCGCCGAGCAAGACGGCCACCATTACCGGCACCAGGACCACCACGGTGGCCAAGCTTTCAATCATTTCTAACATCGTTCTCTCCTGGTTTATAAGCACAGCGAATCTACGCCGGAAGAAAAGGTTTCCGGCCAATCGATCGATTATCGTGGGGAGGCAGTCTAAAACGTGAGCTACATCACACTTGATGCGAGCTAATGTAACTTACACAATTACATTAACGCAATGCAAAAAATGCTCTGCGCGTAGCGGGAATTTGCGTGGTTTTTTATTGCGTATCCGCTTGATATTGCGGTGAACAAGGGACAAAAGGATAGCCTGCGCACCGTTCGACCTGCCCGGCCATTTCGGCGATGCTGGTTTGCGCCAGGCTGGCTTCCAGCGCGTGACCGACGCGTGCAAATTCTTGCTCCAGCACCGGGGTAATGGCGTGGCCGATATAGCACGCATCGTTAGGCCGGGTACGGTGCAGCATGAAATACGGTTGATCCTCTACCGCGCGATACACGTCCAGCAGCGAGATCGTTTCCGCCGGCCGCGCCAGCAGCGCCCCACCGCCTTGTCCCATCTGTGAATAGGTCAGCCCGGCCTCCGCCAGCGCGCCGAGGATGCGCCGTACTACCGTCGGATTCGTGTTGACGCTGCGCGCGATGTCTTCGGAACGCACCGTCTGGCCACGACACAGCGTGATATTGGTCAGAATATGGATGGCAACGGCAAATCGCGTAGAGGTAGACACCTTGGCACCTGCTCAGAGTTTCGTTTATGTCGGATTAAAACATAAGGAAAGCGTATCAATTTACGGTAATACACATAATGAGTAGGGATAATGAGAATGTCAACCTGCCCCGCCCGATGGCGGCGGCGGCTCATGCTTCTGTGCGGATCTCCGTCACTTTATCGGGATAAAATGCCAGATGATCCTTGATCGCTACCACGGCGTTGTAGGGCATTTCATAACTCCAGGCCACATTGGCCTCCTGCTCGCCGTTAAGCACAAGGGAGAAATAACTGCAGTCGCCCTTATAAGGGCAGTAGCTGACGTGCTCGTTTTTCTGCAACAGCGCCCGATTCACATCCTCACGCGGAAAGTAAAACACCGGCGGATAGGTGGCTTCCTGCAGGATGAGCACGTTGCGGCTGTCGGCCAGGGTCTGACCGGCTGCACGCACGACAACCCGCGCCGGATGGCGGGTCAAGGTGATTGGGTGGTCCGGGCCGGGGGTTTTCACCGGTTTGCCGGATGCGGAAACGAGATCGGACATGGCGGCCTCCAGAGTGTGCGCCCCGCACCCCGCGAGGCGTCTTTCCAGTATAGACCCACGATTTTACCGGCGGCCGCACATTCGGCGAGCAATCGCTTTTCACCGCCGCAAAATTAAGAATTTTTACCTGTTCGATTTTCTTACGGAGGAATACATTCATCCCAACTTCTACCGGCAGGTTAATCGGATTATTTTTAATCCATTAATCAGTCAATTTACCAGGAACTCATTATGAATATTAAACGTGCCGCAGGTGTGTTGGTGGTGGTGATGGCAACGCTTTCCGTTACCGCATGTGGGCATATGTCCAATCGCGATCGCAACACGGCGATCGGCGCGGGCGTCGGTGCAGTCGGCGGTGCGGTGCTGACCGACGGCAGCACGCTGGGTACCCTCGGTGGCGCGGCGCTGGGTGGCATTATCGGCCACCAGACCAGCCGTTAATCATCGCGTTAAAATAATCTCTGCAGGTCGGCACTTTTTTAATCCATAAGCGCCGGTCTGTTTTTTATTTATCGAAATAACGTCCCTCAGCGGTGGAAAATAATAAATAACGTTTAGCGCAGCTTTATTATTCATTAACCTGCGTCAGGGTTATTTATTGCACAGGCAGCCTGAAACGCGCCATCGCTTTTTCCAACCGTTCCGATTCGCCCTGCAGCGACTGAGAAGCGTCGGTCACCGCGTTCACCACGGCGCCGGTTTGTTGCACCACCTGATTCAGCGCCGTAATGCGCGCCGTCACGTCCTGAATGCTCTCCCCCTGATTGAAAGACGCCTGCGAGATTTCCCCCATCAGGGCACTGCATTTGTTCACCAGATCGATAATCTGGCGCAGGTTGCCGGTCAGCAGATCCACCGCCTGCGAACCTTGATCGATTTGCTGCAGTGAACGGTTGATCAACTGCTGAATATCGCGCGTCGAATGGCTGCTCTTTTGCGCCAACAGACCCACCTCTTTGGCTACGATGGCAAAGCCGCGGCCGTGAACGCCGGCATGCGCGGCCTCGATCGCCGCATTCAGCGCCAGAATATGGGTCTGGAACGCCACGCTGTCGATCAGCGCGACGATGCCACGCATCTCGGCCGATTGGTTGACGATCCCTTGGATTGAAACATTGACGGTTGCCATCATCTGCTCACCGGCGCCGGCGTACTGCCGGGCTTGTTCGGTTCGTTGGCTGGCCTGCTGGGCGTATTGGCCGTTTTCTTCCACCCGCGCCGCCAGCTGCTGCACGTGCTCGGTCGCCAACTGCAATTCGCCGTCCTGCTTCGCCGACTGTGCCGTCAACTGGCGATTGCCGTCCGCCAGCCGGCCGACGCCACTCAGGATCCCGCTCGCCGCATCGCGCACCTCGCTCACCAGCCGCTGCAGGCCGTTTTGCATATGGCCAATGCTGGTCTGCAGCTGACGCATCTCGCGGTTCAACGCCCGCTCAGGCGGCAACGGCCGCGAAAGATCGCCGGCGGCCAGCACGTTGAGGTGCGCGATTGCCCGCTGCAGCGGTGCGATAACCCAGCGAGAGACACCGACCCAGACCCCCACGGCAATCAGCGCCAGCGCCGCCAGCGCGCCAAACGCAAAGATCTTGGCCTGCTCCAGCGCCGCCAATTGCCGCACGTTGACGTCATCGCCACGCCGCTCGTTCAGCGTCTGGTAGGCAAGATACTTCTCGTTGAAATCCGCCTGAAACGCCTGGATCGGCACGGCGAAAAACGCATCGACGCTGGCGCTGCTTTGCAACCCTTGCGCCTGTTCCTTCAGGCCGTCATAGAACAGACGATAGCTGTCTTTCAGGGCGCCCGTCGCTTCGGGCGCAGCCGCGCTCAAGCGCTCGAACCGGGCAAAGGCCTGCTTTGAAGCCGCCAACGCCGCCAACGATTCATCCAGCAGGCTATGCCAACTGCCCTCGGAGCCGGTGGCTTTATCCTGCAGATAATAGATGCCCGCACGGTTCAGGGTATCGCTGGCCGTCAGCAGCGACAGTCTGGCGCGATCCATTGTCGCCTGCTGGCGATGCAACGCATCGCCCGTCACCAGATTAACCTTGGCGTCGCGCAAAATATTGGAAATAAATAGGGTGGAAAACAATTGCAGCAGAGAAAATAGCGCGATAACGCAAATCACCCCGCTTAATAAGCCCATGCTCTTGCCGAAGCCAAACGCACGCGGTAGCGCTGCCGCAGGTTTTACCCTGCGGCCCAGTGTCAGTTTTATGTTCATGATTTTTAGTCAGTCATACCAGGATGCCGCGAGTCTAACGGGCATTGATGACACGACTATTTCAGCCTGCTCTGCGTCGCCCCCGCCGGCCAAGATCCCCCAATAATCGGTATTGCCCGTCAACTCTCATTTTTATTTCTTGACTTGTTTAATACCGGATTTATAGTTTTTACATTAAAAAAAGAAACAAAGTTTCATATATTAACCGGCGCGGCATTTAATATATGAAACGCTCAATAAAATCGTCTCAAATATAAAACCGATGAGCGTAAATGCCCTGTTCACAGGTGAAACTCGCTCGCCTTAATAAACAGTCTATTTTCTTCAGGGGCCTGCTATGCGCAAGATCACGCTTTGTTTTTTCCTTGTTTCACCAGTGAGTTATGCAACCGTCGCCGCATTACCCAACGATGCTGCCACCACCGCAGCGCCGGTAAAAAAAAGCCGCCCGGCATTTCCGCATATTCATTGGCAAAGCGAGGATAATAAAAAGAATATTGATATCGGCGGCGCACTGCGCGCCAATTATCGCTATGAAGACTGGCACAGCAGCAATTATCGTAATCCTCCGCATTTACGCTTTGACGCCTTTCGCATCGATGCCGCCGGCCAGGTAAACGATGCATTTTTCGATGGCGGATTCTGGTTTCAGGATCGGCGCAAATACGCCATCGACCGCGCCTATGTCGGCTATCACCTGTCTGAACGTTCCGCCGTGCAACTGGGCGCGCCGTTCAAACCGTTCGGCCTAATGCCCTACCCGCAGTTCGGCTGGTCGTACGGCATTCCGTTTTACCTCGGCTTTGGCGTCAACACCGGGCTGGGCGCCAAATACCAATATCAGCATGACGATTGGGCCTTCGACGCCGCCTATTACCCGCGCATGATGCCGACCGGCGTGCGTTACGCCCCCGACGTCGCCAGCTACGGCGATCTGAAAAACACCAACTATGCGTCACAGCACCTGCAGCGCAACGAAAAACGCGATCAGATAAACCTGCGGCTGACGCGCGCTTTCCACCAGGGCGGCTGGGACAATGAGCTCGGCGGTTCGCTGGCGGCCTCACGGCTCTACAACCAGGCTACCGGCGATAACGGCAGCTTCTGGGCGGCGGGCCTGCATACGCTGGTGAATAACGATCCCTGGCATCTGTCCGGCCAGGTGATCCGCTACGGTTACGATGCCAAAGGCCCGGCCGGGGCCAACAATTCGGTGATCCTGATGGGCGGCAACGGCCTGACGCCGGCCTATCTGATCCCGTCGCAGGCCACCACCGCCGCCATCAACCTGGCGCGCGACGTCGACGTACCCTGGGGGCCGGTGAAAAAGCTGCGCTTCTACAACGACTACAGCGTGCTCTGGAAGGATAAGCACGGCGGTTCCGACTCCAAAATGAATACGCTCGGGGTGCAGGTGTTCGCCATGCCGGTGATGCTGTGGGTGGATCTGACCTGGGCGCAGAACGCCAACCCGTGGGGCGGCGTGGAAAACGCCACCGGTTGGACCGGCACGCAATCCTCCGGCAGCAATAAATGGTATTTTCGCACTAACGTGAACATCGGTTACTACTTCTGAGCACGGCGAGATCTACACTGAAGTATCACCGCCAACCGGAGAAGCCACGATGCTGAGCACGCAAACGCTGCATATTGCCATCAACCGCCCCTGTGACGAGGTGTACGCCTTTCTCAGCCAGCCGGAAAATTTCCCCTTGTGGGCCAAAGGGTTGGCCAACAGTTTACGGCAGGAAGATGAAGAATGGGTGGCAGACACCCCACAGGGAAAACTTCGTATTCGCTTCAGCGCGCCGAATGCCTTCGGCGTGCTGGATCATTGGGTGACGCTGCCGAACGGCGGCGTGGTCTACGTGCCGCTGCGCGCGCTCGCCAACCGGCACGGCACCGAGGTGATCTTCACCCTGTTCCGCCAGCCGGACATGGACGACGCGCTGTTCGCCCGCGACGCCGGGCTGGTGAACGCCGATCTGCGGGCGCTAAAGCGCCTGCTGGAATCGCGCTAATCCCCATCAGCTCTTGACCGACGACACCACGTTAAGCGGTTGGGCATCCGGCAGGATATTCATGTGCTCCAGCACCTGGGCCATGATCTTGCCGAACACCGGCCCCGCCACCGAACCGCCGAAGTGCTTGCCGGCTTTCGGGTTGTTGACCATCACCACCAGTGCCACCTGCGGATCGCTGGCCGGCGCCACGCCGGCGGTGTAGTTGATGTAGCCGCCGTCGTATTTGCCGCTGGGGCCCATTTTCTCGGCGGTACCGGTTTTGATCGCCAGCCGATAGCCCGGTACCGCGGCGCTCACCCCGCTGCCGCCAGGCAAGGCGTCGCTCTCCATCATATGCACCACGGACCGTACCGTATCCGCCGGCAGAATACGTTGCCCCATCACCGGCGGCGTCACCTTGGTGATCGACAGCGGCCGATAAATGCCGAAGGAACCGATAGCAGCATATTCGCGTGCCATCTGCAGCGGCGTCACGCGCAGCCCATAGCCGAAGGAGAAGGTAGCGCGTTCGATATCGGCCCAGCGTTCACGGTGCTGCGGCAGATAGCCGCTGCTCTCGTTGCCGATGCCAAGCTCGGTCGGCCGCCCCAGGCCAAAGCTACGGTAGACCGCCGGCAGCACGGTGGCCGGCAGCGCCAGCGCAATGTGCGATACCGCGATGTCGCTCGATTTTTGCAGCACGCCGGTGATGGTCAGTTTCGACCAGTGGCCGACGTCTTTGATCAGGTGACCGTTCACCCGATACGGCGTGGTGTCCAACACGGTATCCGGCCGGATCAGCTTATGTTCCAACCCCACCATCACCACCACCGGTTTCACCGTCGAACCCGGTTCGAAGCTGTCGCTGCTGCACACGTTGCGGATATCTTTCGCCGGCGTGCTGCCATAGTTGTTCGGGTTGAACGACGGATAGCTGGCCATACCGAGGATTTCGCCGGTGTCGATCTTGACCAGTACCGCACAGCCGGAGTCGGCCTGGTTAGCCACCACGCCGTCGCGGATCTGCGCATAGAGCACATACTGGATAAATTTGTCGATGCTGAGCGTCACGTTCGGCGGTGGCACCGGATCCACGCTTTTGAGCACGCCGATCACCGCTCCGCTGCCATCCTTCTGATAGACCCGCAGGCCGTTTTTTCCCTGCAACAGCGGATTGAAGCCCAGCTCGATGCCCTCCAGCCCCTGATTGTCCTGGCCGACGATACCGATCAGCCCGGCGGCATCCTGGCCCATCGGATAAAAGCGGCTGAAATCCTGCTCGGCGCTGACGCCGGTCAGGTGCAGTTTGCTGATGTAGGCGGCGTTGTCGTCCTCCACCTTGCGCGCCAGGTAGACAAAACGTTTGTGCGCGTTGCTCTGGATCAGATGCTGGATGTCCGCCAGCGGGATCTTCAGCACGTTGGCCATACTCTGCCAGCGTTCGTTACCGGTATCGGTCTGGGTATCGAGAATATGCTTCGGGTCCAGCACGATGTCTTTGGACGACACGCTGACCGCCAGCGCCTCATCGTTGCGATCGGTGATCATAGCGCGGTTGGTCGGCACCACCTGGGTGCGGATCGAACGCTGGTCGGCCTGATCCGCCAACTGCTGGTGTTCCAGCAGCTGCAGGTAGCCGACCCTGAACGCCAACAGAAAAAAACAGACCAGCATGCCGGCGCAAATCCAGCCGAAACGAACTGTGGAATAGGTTTTACCGCTCTTTTTGGTCGATGGCGCCACTGTTGTGTTAACCCTACGTTTTTATTCGGTTTATGGTGTTATTTCAGTCTACCTTGCCGGAAATGGTCAGGAGATTGCAGTTTGTAAGAAAGTAAAAACAAACCGCATCACCGTTGCACATCCGCACTGTCGTTTAACTGCGGTTTACTTTGCGGCATATCACCGGGCTGTGGCGCGTTGGCCGGGTCAAAAATATGGTCGAGGATCGCGCGTGCGGTCGGCCCCGCCACCACGCCGTCGCCACCGCCGTTTTCCAGGATCAGCGCCATCGCCACCCGGGGGTTTTTGTAAGGCGCGAACAGCGTATAGAAGATGTGATCGCGTAGCCGCACCGGGATCATTTTGGCGTTGTAGGTCTGGTTTTGCTTCAGGCTGAATACCTGCGAGGTGCCGGATTTGGCGGCGATCTGGTACGGCGCGGTATGGAACAGCTTGTAACCGGTGCCGTTCGGCAGGTTGGCCATGCCGTACATGCCGTTGCGCACGATGCCCCAGTAAGGCGAGTGGGGATCACCGATCTGCGCCGCTTGCGCCGGCGGCTGGTAGCGCGTCACCCGGTTGCCCTGCTGCAGCGAATACAGCAGATGCGGCGTTTTCACCTGGCCGTTGTTGATCAGCGTGGTCAGCGCTTTTACCATCTGGATTGGCGTCGCCACCCAATACCCCTGGCCGATGCCCACCGAAACCGTATCCCCCTGATACCAGCCTTTTTTGTGCACCTTCAGCTTCCAGTCGCGGCTCGGCAGCACGCCGCGATACTCTTCGTTCAGATCGATGCCGGTGGACTGGCCGTAGCCGAACTGGCTCAGCCAGTGGTGAATACGATCGATGCCCATCTCATACGCCACCTGATAAAAGAAGGTGTCGGCAGACTCCTCGATCGCTTTGGTGACGTTGAGCATGCCGTGGCCGGTTTTCAGCCAGTCGCGGTAGCGGCGCTCCGTGCCGGGCAGCGTCCAGGTCGGCGCGCCGAAAAAGGTGGTGGTGGGCGTGATCACCCCGGCGAACAGCGCCGAAACGGCCATGTAGGGCTTCACCGTGGACGCCGGCGGGTACAGCCCCTGGGTGACGCGGTTGATTAGGGGCAGATCCGGGTTGCGGAGCAGCGCCTTATAGGCCTGATAGCCGATGCCTTTGACGAAGGGATTGGGATCGTAACTGGGGCTGGAGACCATCGCCAGAATGCCGCCGTCGCGCGGATCTTCCACCACCACCGCGGCGCGTTGCCCCTTCAGCACCGATTCAATGTACTGCTGCAGCGGCAGATCCAGCGTCAGGTAGATGTTTTTGCCGGCCTTCGGCGGCTGCTCCTTCAGCAGGCGGATCACCCGCCCGTGGTTATCCACTTCCACCTCCTGATAGCCGGTGGTGCCGTGCAGCTCGGACTCATAATAGGCTTCGATGCCCTGTTTGCCGATGTTGCGGTCGGCGGCGTAGTTTTCGCTCAGGCCGGCCTTGTCCAGGCGCTTGAGATCGCTGTCGTTGATCTTCGACACATAGCCCAGAACGTGCGCCAGCTGAGCGCCGTAAGGATATTCACGCTGTTGATAGGTATCGATTGTTACCCCGTCGAAACGGTATTGATTGACGGCAAAACGCGCCACCTCGGTGTCGCTCAGCCCGGTTTTTAGCGTCACCGGCTTGTAACGGCTGTTGTGGTGCATGTCATCGCGAAACGCGCTGATGTCCTCCGGCGTCAGGTCGACGATCGGCGTCAGCGCCTGCAGCAGCGCCGCCATGTCGGTGATTTTGCTGGGCGTGATCTCGATACGATACAGTGTCACGTTTCGCACCAACGGAGTGCCGTTACGATCAAAGATCAGCCCGCGGCTGGGAGCTAGCGGCAGCATCTTGATGTCGTTCTGGTTGGAGCGCGTCTGGTAAAAGCCGTGCTGGCGGATTTGCAGCCGGTAGAGGTTGACGATCAATACGCCGAAGCACACCACTACCAGCGCCAGCGCCACGCCTGCCCGGCGGATAAACAGCCTTTCTTCCGCAGAGTGGTCGCGAATTGTTTCTTTTAACAGGGCCATGCAGTGCCGGTACCTTTTGCGTCACATTTCCCCGCAAAATCAGGGAGCTGAAAAGCCGGCAAGCATAGCGTTATCGGGCGCGACGCCCCATGAAAAGGTTGCTAATGAAATGGCATAACTGTTTCAGCATATTGGAATGTTACCGGCGGCGATTTTTTCACCGCGATCCCCATTGAGCCCCCGTTCGCCCCAATGCTACAATGTGATCTTAATCACACTATTACCGATATTCCCCCGCATTTCCCTGTCGGCGCCCTGCCGGATGCGGCTTTTTGTTACATAGGATCGAGTTCGATGAGTACCATTGCCACCGGTTTAGTCATGATGCGCTGGGAGTTGCTGAGCGCCGTGATGATGTTCTTCGCCAGCCAGTTAAACGTCGTTTGCCGTAAAACCAGCCGCAACGGCATGGCGTTCATGTTCAGCAGCCTGGGCCTGTTTACCGCCTGCTGGTTCGTGATGGGCCTGATGGGCATCCACCTTACCCTGGAAGCCTTCACCCAGTTCTGGTCATCGGCCTGGGATCGCTACGTGGACGTGGTCAGCACCATGCCGGTCGATTGGCCGATGCCGTAACCTCGCTGCACGGGCGGCGCACCGGCCGCCCAGCGATTATTCCTCGTCCGTTGGCGCCGCCGCCAGCCGCGCCATCAACGCCCCCGCCTCAACCAACAGCGCCTGTTCTTGCTCCGTTAAACAACTTTCCATCGCCGCCAGCAGCCACGCCTCGCGCCGGCTGCGGCTTTGCTGCAGCAGGCCCAGCCCGGCGGGCGTCAGACGTACCCGCACCCGGCGTTTATCTTCGGCATCCGGCGTGCGCACCAGCAGCCCGTCGGCCTCCAGCTCACGCAACGCGGCCGCCAGGTTAGAGGAACGCATGCGCTCCGATTCCGCCAGCAGCGACGGCGTCGCCTCGCCGCCGTGGCGATCGATAGCCCCCAACAGCATCAGCTGGGCCCAGGATTTTTCGTCGCTACGCGACTCGCGCCGTAAACGGCGCACCAGCGACATTAACTGCGTGCGCAGCAGCGTCACGTCTTCAGGGTGATCTTTTTTCATTGGCATCAATCTAGCGTTCAGTTTATCCCTGCTTTCACACCGCCGGATCGCGCAGTGCCCTGCCTGGCTACCGCGCCGCTCTGGCTTAACCTAGTTACCTATGATAATATAGCTATTAATATATAGCAAAAAAGACACTGCATCGGCAGGGTTACGTTTGCTCACGCATTTGCCCCTCGCCGATTAATTTGCAGTGTTATTATTATTTTGCTTAATAAATCCCTCCTTATTCAACGTGGTACGGTAAGCCGATGGAAGCGTGGAAAGTCAATCTGATCTCGGTCTGGCTCGGGTGTTTCTTCACCGGGCTGGCGATGAGCCAAATCCTCCCTTTTCTGCCGCTGTACGTCGAACAGCTCGGCGTCAGCGATCACCAATCCCTCAGCCTGTGGTCCGGGCTGGTGTTCAGCGGCACCTTTTTGGTCTCGGCGGTGGTCTCGCCGCTGTGGGGCAGCCTGGCCGACCGCAAAGGCCGCAAGCTGATGCTGCTGCGCGCCTCGCTGGGCATGGCGATCGTCATCGCGCTGCAGGGGCTGGCCACTAACGTGTGGCAGCTGTTCGCGCTGCGCGCCCTGATGGGGCTGACGTCCGGCTATATTCCCAACGCCATGGCGCTGGTCGCCTCGCAGGCGCCGCGTGATAAAAGCGGCTGGGCGCTGGGCACGCTCTCTACCGGGCAGATCTCCGGCGTGATCGCCGGGCCGCTGTTGGGCGGGCTGATGGCCGACCATCTG
Organism: Serratia sp. PL7; assembly: GCF_945957435.1. Taxonomy (NCBI): domain Bacteria; kingdom Pseudomonadati; phylum Pseudomonadota; class Gammaproteobacteria; order Enterobacterales; family Yersiniaceae; genus Serratia; species Serratia sp. PL7. The sequence continues at coordinate 1,316,138 of NZ_CAMFLB010000001.1, forward strand.
GGGCTGCGGGTGGTATTTTTCGTCACCGCCGGGCTGATGTTCGTCAGCTTCCTGGTGACGCTGTTCCTGATTAAAGAGCGGCGCATCACGGTGAAAAAAGCGGATCAGCTGAGCGGCAAGGCGGTATTCCGTTCGCTGCCCTATCCGACGCTGATCGTCACCCTGTTCGTTTGTACCCTGATGATCCAGCTGGCTAACTCGTCCATCAGCCCGATCCTGACGCTGTTCATTCGCGAGCTATCGGGCGACGTCAGCAATATCGCCTTTGTCAGCGGCATGATCGCCGCCGTGCCCGGCATTGCGGCGCTGATCTCGGCGCCACGCCTCGGGCGGCTCGGCGATCGCATCGGCACCGCGCGCATCCTGATCGCCGCGCTGCTGTTCACCACCGGCCTGTTCGCCGTGATGGCCTGGGTCAATACGCCGCTGCAGCTGGGCATTCTGCGCTTCCTGCTGGGTTTTGCCGACGGCGCGCTGATGCCGGCGGTGCAGGCGCTGCTGCTGAAGTATTCCTCCGATCAGGTGACCGGGCGCATCTTCGGCTATAACCAATCCTTCATGTACCTGGGGAACGTGGTTGGCCCGCTGCTGGGATCGGGCATTTCGGCGATGATGGGGTTCCGTTGGGTGTTCGCCGTCACGGCAGTCTTGGTGCTTTGCAATGCGCTGCAGCTGCGCCATCAGTTCAAAAAAGTGGAAAATCAACGTGCGGGATAACGGGGAATGTGGGGAAACGCCTCAAGCAGTGGCGGGACAATGACGCCCATCAACCGTACCACCACTGCCAAAGGCGGCCGTAGCCTACTCGACGCGGCGGTCATTTAATATTTATGTAAGTAAATAAAGTGTTGCGGGCGCGTAGAGGGCCGCCGCAGCGGCCCTTGTGGCTCAGAACATGGTATTGTCGTTAGCCGATTTTTCCGGCACATCCTGATTGACGTCCCAATGCTCGGTGATTTTCCCCTGATCGTTCACCCGATAAATATCCACGCTGGCGGTGCCGCGATCTTGCGGGTTATTTTGGTATTTGACGTGAACGTAGACCAGATCGCCGTTGACCGCGCTGCGGTATATTTTGGCGCTGTATTGCGGATTGTCTTTAAAGGTCTGGCTGAAGAAATCGAGGAACGGCTTGATGCCGTCGCCGACGAACGGGTTATGCTGCTTGTAGTTTTCCACAATCAGCCTCTGCGCCACGCCGATGTCGTGGCGGTTGAAGAAGCCCGCGTACAGATCTTCCACCACCTTCAGCTTTTGCTGGGCATGATGATAGCCGCCCTTGCCGGCCGACTTTTGCGACGCCGCCTGATCCGTTGACAACGCCGGGTAACTCGCCAGCAAGCCGCCGACGATCGCACAGGCGATCAATGCCTTTTTCATAACTGCTCCTTAGTTTCCTGAGTGACCTACGATTTTCAGCTGCCCTTTCAGATGGGTGAAGCTGCCGTCCTTGGCGGCGATGTTGGTGTACACCTCGCCGCGCTCAAAGTCCTCGATATGCGTCACGTTGTCGCCGGACTGCGGTTCGTGCCAATAAACCATGTAGACCTTCGGCCGAATCTCCACTGCGGTGTACTGTACCGTGTCGGTAATGCCCTGCGACGCCTCGCCGATACCGGTGAAGGTCATGGTCTTGTCATCGGTAAAATCCAGCTTGAAGGCGAAATCGCCGAAGGTCACCTGCACCACTTTACCGACCGCAATAAACTGCCCGTGTTTTTCCGTCATCGTCGCCGCCTTACTGTTTGTCAGGGAGGGTTGCGCCGCCATAGCGGCAGGCAATGCCAGGGGGAAAGTCAGGGCTATCGCCAACGCGATGCCCGTTCGTTTCACTGTTTTCATCGTTCCTTCTCCTTTCCGTGGTTGAAAACGAGAATCATTATTATTTCTTAAGCATTGATGGAAATATAAGAATAATCTCTATTCCCATCAATCACCTGGCGGCAAAAAAAGACGGGGGAAAATCGCCGTAAAATGGCATGGCAATAGCGCGTTCTGGCCCTTGGTTTTTACGCAATGAACGGGATTACTGCTTTCAGGGAAGGAAACAACTCGGGGATTCGATAGGTCTATAGCGCAGATCGCTTTAAGTTAATGCGTATTTGTTCTTAGGCCGCCCGCCGCTGCAAAACGGCGGCGAACGGCACGGCGTTTAACGCAGCCAGGGCGTATAGGTGACGCCAACCAGCAGTCCTTCCGGGCTGAGCAACCGGGTAACGCGTTGCCCCCACGGCTCTTCGCGGTTGGCGACCAACAGCCGATAACCGCGATCGACCAGCCCCTGGGTGGCGGCCGCCATGTCGGCCACGTCAAACTCGATCCACGCCTGTGGCACCGCGAGATCCGCCGGCCAGCGTTCGCCGCCAAAGCAGGACTGCGCCGCCTGCGCCAGCGGCCACAGGGCAAAATGCTTCACCCCGTCCAGCGCGCCTTGCTCCGACAGCAGATAGGTTTCGTTGCCCGGCATCGGCTTGAGCGGCAGCCCCAGCGCCTCGACATAAAACGCCTTACTCTCGTCGCTCTCACGCGTGATGGGCCCGAATCCGGCGACAAACAACACGCCCAGCCCGGCAAACTGTTGATCCATGCTGCACTCCCCTTCGGTTAGCGCCCCAGCCGCACCTGCAGCGGAGCAAATCCATAGGCCGCCTTGAAGCGGTTGCTGAAATGGCTGGCGGAACTGAAGCCGCACGCCAGCGCGATCTCGGTGATCGGCTGTTGGCTATGCCGCAACAGCTGTTCCGCCCGCTGCAGCCGGGCGCGCATCACGAACTGGTGCGGCGCCAGGCCGGTGGCGTGCTTGAACATGCGGGCGAAATGGTATTCGCTCAACCCGGCCTGCGCCGCCAGATCCGCCAACAGCAAAGGCCGATCGAGGTGGTTTTCGATATATTCCCGCACCCGCCGGGCTACCGCAGGCGCCAGGCCGCCGCGCACCGGCGGCAGCTTCCACTGCAGCTGGCTGTAACGCTGGATCAGGTGTGACATCAGCAGGTTCGACGCGCTGCTGAGCGCCAGCAGATTGGCGCTGTCTTGCCAATCGCAGTTGAGCAAAAACTGGCGGTACAGCAGCGTGATCTGCGGATCTTCGCCGAAGCTGCGCGGCTCCACGTTGATCGCCGCCGGGCTGCGATCCCAGGTTTGCTCCGCCAGCTGCCGCAGATGCCCATCGGTGCAATACAGGTGCACGAACGACAGATCGCTGCGCACATCCCAGGTGGAGGCGTATTGGCGCGGCATGATGCAGAACCGATCCGGCCCGCCGCCGTTGCGCCAGCCGCCCGGCACCTGCTGGTAGCACTCATAGCCGTCGGCGACGTACAGGCTCAGGGTATGGTGGTCGGCGCTTTCCTGCGTGACGCGATCGTTGCAGTTGGACCAGGCCGCCAGCTCCACGCCGGTGCCCAGCAGCACGCTGCCGTGCAGCCGCGCCTTGTGCTCACGCAGTGTTTCAAACGCCTGATAGTTGGACATCGCCGGCCCCGTTGTTCGACATGCCGACAGTGTAAAGAGTGGCGCCGCGGCATGCCAGCAGCCGCCCCGCGCTTTTGGCAAAAAAAGCGCAAGAATATGCAACTGGGCGCAAAGCGCTGCAAGCGCCGCCGCGCGCCAAAGCGGATACTGCGCCATCGGTTTTTTCGGAGTAACAAATAGAATGAATGCGCTGTTGTACCTCGCCGTGGTGCTGATTTGGGGCACCACCTGGATTGCGATCACCCTGCAACAGGAAGGCCCGGTGGCCATTCCCGTCTCGATCGCTTACCGCTTCGCCATTGCCGCCGCGGTGATGTTCGCCGTGCTGTTGCTAACGCGCCGCCTGCGCCGCCTCGCCCCGCGCGACCATCTGTTCTGCGTGCTGCAGGGCTGCTGCGTATTCGGCTTCAACTTCTTCTGCTTCTACCACGCGGCCGCCTACATCAGCAGCGGGCTGGAATCGGTGATCTTCTCGATGGCGGTACTGTTCAACGCCCTCAACAGCCTGCTGTTTTTCCGCCAGCGCCCCAGTCCCAACCTGCTGCCGGCGGCGCTGCTGGGGTTGACCGGCATCGTGGCGCTGTTCTGGCAAGATCTGGCCGCCACCCGCATGGCGCCGGAGCTGCTTAAAGGCATCGGCCTGAGTGCGCTCGGCACCTACGGTTTCTCACTGGGCAACATGATCAGCACGCGCCATCAGCGCCGCGGGCTGGATATCTTTTCCACCAATACCTACGCCATGACCTACGGCGCGCTGTTGATGGCGCTGATCGCCTGGGCGCAGGGCGCGTCATTCCAGATGGAATACAGCAGCCGCTATATCGGCTCCCTGCTGTACCTGGCGATTTTCGGATCGGTGATCGCCTTCGCCGCTTACTTCAGCCTGCTCGGCCGCATCGGCGCTGGCGCGGCGGCCTACAGCACCCTGTTGTTCCCGCTGGTGGCGCTGACCATCTCAACGATCTACGAAGGCTATCAGTGGCACTTCAACGCCGTGCTGGGGCTGTGCCTGATCCTGCTGGGCAACCTGGTGATGTTCGCCAAGCCGACGCTGAAATGGCGGCGGGCGGATATCTCAAAACAAAACTCAACCCTTTGAAGCCATTGGCGAATATCGTTATCATCAGGTTTTGTTGATAATGGATGATGGCAAATGCTCAGAAGTGATGATGTGACACCCCGCGCCTACAAACAGGTGGACGTGTTTACCCGTACGCCGCTGCAGGGCAACCCCGTGGCGGTGGTGCTGGAGGCCGAGGGGCTGAGCAGCGCGCAGATGCTGGCATTGGCCCGTTGGACCAACCTTTCGGAAACCACCTTTGTGCTTAAACCGACGCACCCGGCGGCGGATTATAAGGTGCGCATTTTCACCACCGAAAAAGAGCTGCCCTTCGCCGGCCACCCGACGCTGGGCACCGCCCACGCCCTGCTGGAAGCCGGATTGGCACCTAAACGGCCTGGGACGGTGATGCAGGAATGCGGCGTCGGTCTGGTGGCGGTCAATATCCAGCCGGAAGGCACCTTGGCGTTCGCCGCGCCCGAAGTTGAGCTCCGCCCAATGGCGGCTGAGGAAACAGAACGGCTGATGGCCGCTTTACGGCCCGCGATGATTGCAGCAATCCCCCTGCCGGTGATTGCCGAGATGGGCATTCGCTGGCTGATGGTGCGCCTGCCGGACGCGCAGTCCTGCCTGGCGGTGACGCCAGATCAGGCAACGATTAAACAGCTGCAAACGGCTTGTGAAGTGGATGGCGTAGTGATTTATGGCGCCTGCCCCGCAACCGAACCGGCCGATTACGAAATGCGCGCGTTTATGGTGGAATGCGGTGTTTTGATTGAAGATCCGGTAACCGGCAGCGCCAACGCCTGCCTGGCGCGCTTGCTGCAAGCCAGCCGCTTCCCCGACGGCGGCCAGACCGCACAGGGTTACCAGGTGCGCCAGGGCACCCAACTGAATCGAGATGGCCGCGTGAGCGTGCGCTTTATTGACGGCGAACCTTGGATCGGCGGGCAGTGCTGCACCCTGATTAACGGCACATTGGGTATTTAGTTTTGGGGGAGGAATAAGAGGATGGTGAGCATCTTTTGGGAACGTCAATTAGCAACTCTCAAAGCCTATGTTTAGCTGTTCTTCATTACATAGGTCAACAAACTGCTGAGAGACAATTATCCTTTCACAATAGATGCTATCCCTAGCAATAAAGAACTCCCTGTCACACTTGTAAGCAGGCACATCAATGAGCTTGCTTCCATCCCCAAGCTCTCTGAACGTCGAGACTTCCTCATCAATAATTGAAAAATAATTATTCACTTTACACAGAAGCATCGTTTCAGTTACGTTTTCTACCGCACATTCATAGAATAACATTTCAGACGAAACCTTGCGTTCAAATACAGCCTTAGCTCTTTTTGAAAAAATTGGAATTCCGAGACTGGCAGGAAAATAGTCATGCAAATTAAAAATGTCGCTACTCAAAGCGCTTGGCACTTTCCCTTTTGGCAGTGAGTAGGATAGGAACTTACCATCACCTTCATTCCAAATAAAAAAGCTGGACAATCTTAATTTCGGATCGAGAAAATAAATCAAGTTATCGCCAAATGTAAAGCTACTGAAAGTATAGAATTTCATGTCACTCTCACTCAACCTAATTTAACGATGTTGCATTTTATTCTCTTTCTTGCCAAGCACTCTTTAATTAGAGAAAAAATAGCATCCCAATCACCACCTCCCAATCCTGCACCAATCATAGGCAATTGTATACTAAGCCTTTCTTTTAATGCATAATCAGAAACCAGACTCAGGCATTCTTTCAGTGCTTCATATGAAACATACTGAGCATTATCATCTTTACTTTTCTTTAGTCCATCCTGAGCCAGCATATTTGCAATATATATCCGCTCGTTTCCGTTCACACAGATGAATTGTACATTCCTGAGAAAAAAATCCTTTTTTTCAGAGAACCACTTTAAATATCCTTCCTTTACTGCTGGATAGCGTTTTGATAGAGGAACAACAAAGCCTTTTCCCCACTTACCCTTATTATTCACAATATGAATGATCATTTTAGATTTTGACAAAGGAATAGATTCATCACCATAACTAAAACTGAAATAATCATTCAAAACATCAGGGGTGATTGTCTTATCCCATTCACTTTCAAATTCAAGACTAGTTATCAACTTTGACTCAGAAAGATCAAGCTCACTTTTCTTACCATCATAAAGTAAAAAACCTATATCTTCGTGCCAATCTTCCAAAGATGAGAATGAATAATACAAATCATTTATTATAGTTATTTGTCTTGTTGCAACATCGCCATTAAACTCAGTATAGATCCTCCCTTCGCCAGAAATGAGTTCACATTTACCTTTATAATAATTCTTATCGGACTCCACAGTTCTTTCCTCCTCCTACGACAGATGGAATAAGCTATTTCTAACAATCAATCACCATGTTACTTACAATAACCCTCTAATTTTCAATGCCACTATCAAAAAACTCAAAGCTTCAATTAACTACTAGCATTCAATAATCTCGAAATCCTTTGAACTATGAAATGAGAAAACCGAAAAAATTATTTGATTCTAAAGATAATAGCCGCTCATCGTCACCTGCCTTATATTTTAAGAAAACCCCTGAGGACGGATCGTCACTATAATTTACTCCAACTATGATAACCTCCTGCTCAGTTTTAAATGACTGGGAATAAATTGACATCATAGAAAATTGATCATCCACATCTACCTCAAACCACGGAGCGATGTTTTCAACCAAATGTGAATTAACAACCCCATCATTACCGATGTAAACCTCAAAAACAACCTCACCAGATATAAAGTAAATCCTGTCATACATCGGGTGAAAAATCGGTGGTGTATCCGAATCTATGTAGCCAGTGACAACTATATCACTCACCCCAAATTTAATTAAATGTTCACTAAACTCACTCATATATTCCATAAGCTAACGCCAGAATGAAAAATCAGATACGAAAATTTCGTTTATTATCAGACCACTAGAAATATGATTTATCGCATCGGAAATCTCATCATATGGGGATGGGAGGATAAACGAAACACCAAAATCATCATTAATAATGATGGAGCCATTGTATATTTTCTGCGACATCGTCAGCTTTATTATATCTATCACACTCATTCTGGGAAATATGATTCCATTGTAGCCCCTTGATAATGAGCATTACATCCAAGTGACAAAATGACACCGTCTTTATCAGTTACGATGGTCAAGGTATTGTCGACTGTATATGACTTTCGATCACTCCCGTCAGGTAGGAAGTGGTTTTTAATCTTAACACTAAATCTGGAGTGCATCTCATTAATATATAGTGAAATATTTTCATTTAGAACGACATTCCCTATGAAAACACCCGACACAATCCTCGCGTTAAAATCAATCATGTTAGACACCGTAATATTAAATGATTTATCAATGTGTACGGATGGATATTTCAAAATTATCAAACCTGCTCTTTTAGATACTTTTCATTCTAGACATTCAGAACCGACTGAGAATTGTCGGCTCTAGCAACATCACTTATTTTAATCATTAAAAACTAGAGTGTTTCTCTCAAGATTGTGATCTTTTATATAACTATCTTCCCATTCAAAATAATCATTCGGTGCTGTACGAGGAAAACCCTTCTCAAAATATCTATCACCATGTGACATTACCATACCCCAATAATATTCATCCTCATGACCTAACATACAGGCCTCCATGAAATTCTTGGGTGGTGTTGTAAACATAGGCGTATTGTTAATTATGTAACTTGCTTCCTCTTCACTTTTTCTTCCATAAAAAACAATCACTCCATAAATAATATGGACCCAAGAATAAAAATTCATAATGACACTTTCATTTTTACTAGATTCATTCAAAAACACCAGATTGTCAATTAATCTATTATTTTCAAACATATTAATCATTACCCACCTAGATTATACACCGTGTCACTTACTTCCAATAACGCACTAATCCGATCAATGTAACACCAGAAAATATTCGCCGAACAGTCGCCGTTGTCACATCACTCCTGCGACAACCGACGGTGCTGCCACAGGAGGCTTATAAACTCTTCGAACTATGTGGTTAGTAAGAGAGAGTATTACCCTCCTATTAAGATACTTTATCTTGGTTTAAATGGATGAAGACATTGTTTAAAGACTTCCCTCATAGTCTCGTCACTCATTTTATTTAAAGAATCATGTTGATATTTATTAATTTTGTTCATTACTGCAATCTCATTGTCCGGGTTTTGTATGTCATAAAATTTTCGCTCAAACTCTCCAAGATAATCAATAGCAATCAACTTATCAAAGAAACTATTGATTGCATAACTACCAGCATACTCTAATGATTCAACATCATCACAAGAAAACTTAACATACATTATAAGCTTCTTCAGTGCACTAATTTCAGCCTGAGTAACAATTATTTTCTTTTCATTTTCATCCACCACAGCTCCCCCTTGCCTTAATCTGATTAAAGGTTAATTTACTTCTCGTTTCATAATTCATTTTAGATACTATGGAATAAGGATTCCCCCCAGAGTAAAGGACATCTTTTAACTTCAACCTTCCATTATGAATGTATTCAAGGGCAGATGACTGTTTTATGTTACTCATTTGCACAGGATCTGCTTTAAAGATAATAGCATAATCACCTCTTCCTACATGCTTAGGATCATTAATAAGAATGTCCCGCATGACATCGTTAGGTGACATAAGTATATCTGTTATATAAACCTTCCCCTTGGCATTAGCCTCGAGAACTCCTGTTTTCATTATACTCTCAAAACCGCTTTTATCCGTATAATGTATAAAGACACTTTCACCACTCAACCCCAACGGATCCACCCACATCAGCGGGTTCGGCGCATACTGATAAAGGTTCAGCCCGCCGCGCAGCCCTATCGGATCCTGCGTGGTGAAACGCCCCACCTCGGATTCGTAGTAGCGGAACAGGTTGTAGTGCAGGCCGCTTTCATCGTCCTGGTATTGCCCGGCGTAGCGCAGCGGCTGCTGGTATTGCGCGCCCTGCCGCTTCGCCGCGCCGGCCACCGTCTGGCCCTGCAGCTTGCCGAAGGTATCGTATTGCCCGGACCAGCACAGGTTGCCCGCCGCGTCGGTCACCTCCAGCGGCGCGCTGTTCAGATCGGTGTGATACCAGTAAATATCCGCCGAGCGGCTGTCGCCTGCCTGCTCCAGCGCCGCCAGCGGGCTCCACGGGCTGGCCGGATCGTAGCTCCAGCTGCGGCGGCTGCCGTCGTCGCGCTGCTCCTGCAGCAACCGATAACCCTGCCACAGGAAATGGGTCGTCTGTTCGGTTTTGCCCTTGTAGTGCACCGTTTTGCGGCTGCGGCGTCCCAGCGCGTCGTAATGGTACTGCGCCTCGAACTCGCCCTGCGGGCCGCGGCCGTGCGCCTGCACCAGCCGGTTGTCGGCGTCGTAGCGGTAGTGCTGTTCGTACAGACCGTTGCGCCGGCTGATCAGGTTGCCCCAGGCATCGTAACGGTAAAACAGTTTTTGCCAGTGCGTCAGGCGGTTGTCGGCGATCGGCGCCAGCGGCAGGTGCGCGTCGATATCGCTCTGCGGGCTGCGCTCGCCCAGCAGGTTATCCGCCAGGTCGTACACCAGCCGCGCGCCCGGTTTGCCCTGATTGGGTTCGCGGTGTTGCAGCAGGCGGCCCTCGGCGTCGTAACCGTAGTGCACTTCGCCGCGCAGCGCGTCGCTCACCCCGGCCAGCTCGCCGCGGCCGGTGTAGCGATAAGCGCGCCACAGCACGCCGTCTTCCGGCCGGGTCAGTTTGTCGTGGCCGAAGGCGCTGCTCTGCCAGCTGCGGCGGCCCATGGCGTCGTAACGCCGCTGCTGCTGCAGCGCGCCCTGACTGCGGCCGGTTTCCCGGTGCAGGCGATCGCGGGTGAACTCGCTCACCACCTGCTGGTTGAATTTGATGGCGCTGGCGTGGCCGGAGCCGTAATACAACCACTGCAGGCGATCGCCCTGCGGCAGCGTCAGCGCCTGCAGGTTGGCCAGCGCATCCCACTGGTATTGCAGCTCGCCGTTCACGCCCTGCTCGCCGAGCAGCCGCCCGGCGGCGTCATAGCGCATCTGCACGCTGTCCGGCTCGATCCCCAACGCCACGCCGCTCGCCGTCGGCAGGCGGTTCAGCTCACGCAGCCGCCCCATGGCGTCGAAACGGTAATGCCATTCCGCACTGGCGTTACTGCGCCAGACCAGCTGCCCGGCCTCGTCGAAGCGGAAGCGCTGTTCGCGCTGAGTCAGCTCGCCCGCGCCGCCCGGCAGGCCGACCTCACGGTGCTCTTCCAGCAGCCCGGCCGCGCCGTAACGATAATAGTGGCGGGTGTCGTCCGGGCGCTCTTCGGCCAGCACGCGGCCCACCGCATCGTAGCTGAAGCGGTAGTCGCCGCCGTTGCCGTTCTCCAGCCGCGTCAGCCAGCCCTGCGGGCTGTAGTGATAGCGCCGGGTGCGGTTGATGCGGTCGGTGATGCTGACCGGCAACCCCAGGGCGTTGTACTGCCAGCGGGTCAGGCTGCCCAGCGCGTCCTGATGTTCGGCCAGCTGGCCGTGCGCATTCCAGTTAAAACGCTCTTCGCCGCCGTCCGGGTGGATCAGGGTGTGCAGGCGCCCGCCGTTATCCCATAGGTAGCGCGTCTGGTGGCCTTCGGCATCGGTCTGCGCCGTCAGTTGCCCCAGCGCATCGTAGGTATAAGCCGTGACGCTGCCGGAACAGTCGGTGTAGCGCGTCAGCTGGCCGCGGGCGTCCCACTCCAGCTTCACTTCCCCGCCCAGCGCGTCGATCACACTAGCCGGCAGGCTCTCTTCGTCATCCGGATAGCGGTACAGCGTGGTATTGCCCAGCGCATCGACATAACGCGTCGGGCGCCCCAGCGTGTCCCAGTGCTGCGCCTCGCTGCTGCCGTCCGGGTACGCGACGGCGAACAGCCGGCCGCTGTTGCGCGAATATTGATAGCGCGTCACGCGGCCGAGCGGGTCGGTCTCCGACAACAGGCGGCCGTAAGGGTCCCATTCGCTCTGGCGCTGCGCGCCGCCGGGCAGCAGCACGCTGCACAGCTCGCCGCGTTGGTAGATAAAACCGTAGCGGCGCTGGTCGAAATCGGTGTACTGCGCCACGTTGTCGTCGTCATCCAGCCGCCACTCCGCGCGCTTGCCGTCGCCGCGCACCGCGCTGCGGCGCCCGCCGGCGAAGTCATAGCCGAACTCAAGGGATTCTCCGGCGCTGTTGCGATAGGCCGTCACGCGCGGCACGCCGTCGATCTCTTGCCATTGGTATTCGTTCAGCAGCCCGGCGGCGTCCTGGTGGCTGATCATCAGGCCGTCGCGCCAGCCAAAGCGGCGCGTTACCTCACCGGCGCGGTTGCTCACCGTCGTCAGTTGGCCCTGCTCATCGTAACCGTAGCGCGCCAGCGTCCGTTTGCCTTCGGCGGTTTGCAGCGCCACTTCGCGCAGGCGGCCCTGCGCATAGCGGCACATCAGGCGCTGCCCGGCGCTGTCCACCAGTTCATTCAGCAACCCCTCGTCGTCGTAGAACAGCGAGGTGGCGTTGCCGATGGCGTCGGTGATCATGCTGAGCCGGCTCGGCTGCTCGCCCGCCAGCGGCGGGTAGTGGAAAATCTGTTCGCCGACGTCAAACAGCTGCCAGCTGCCGTCATCGTTGTGCATCAGCCAGCATTTTTCGGCTTCGCAGTAAGTTTTGTGGCCGCGCGGCACCATAGGGAAAGCGACGAAGTCGCCGGAAGGGGCGCGCCACACCAGGCCGTCCTGATACGGCTGCAGGCTGCTCTCCCAGAACAGGTTCCAGCCGCGGCCCAGTACGCTGTCGCCGGGGTTGCCGCTGCGCCAATAGCGCTGCCAGGCGACCGGCAGGCGCGATGGCAGCACGAAATCGAGATCGTCTTCGCCGTCGAGGAATTTCTGGCCGCTGACGATATCCACCGGCCGGGCGATAATGCCAACCGCGGCGGTCGCGGTCATCAGGGTGCCGGCACGGCAGGCGATGCGCGCCAGTTTGTTGATGCCGGGCAGCTTGCCCAGCAGTTTGCCGAGCGCCCCCAACTTGCCGGCGGCGCCGCCCACGCCGCCCACCAGGCCGGCGAACAGCAGCGTCAGGTCAGAGACCTTGTACAGCCAATCCGGCACTTCGGGCTTGATCGGCAAGGTGGTGACGGTGCCGCCGCCGATAAACACGTTGGGCGAACCTTCCATCACCTGCGCGTCGCAGTTGGTTTTGTCCCCCACGCGCGAGGCGGGCTGGCCGTTGATGCTGACCTTGTCGGAGCCCTGCGCCATCTGCATGCTCGGGCCGTCGTCGCTGCAGGCCACCTGGCTATTGGTGGCGAGCGCGGCGGGTTTGCCGTTGATGAAAACGTTGGGGGAACCGGTGACGATATTGCCTTTGGGGGTCAGGCTACCGGCACCGGCGTCGGCAATGCCGTCGCGCGCCGCGGTGGCCGCCTCCCCGGTGAGATACCCCACCGCCAGGCTGGCGCCGATAAGCAGCACGCCGACGCCGATACAGGAGGCCGCCAGGCCGGCGACGAACAGCGCCCCCGCCGCCACCGCGCCTGCGGCGGCGATCAGGCCGCCGACAAGGGTGCCGGCAATCATGCCGGCCAGGGCATGGGAATGCCCGATAATATCGCCGACGCGAGCCGCTTCGGTCATCGTAAGGTCCTTTTACGCAAAGAGTTCATCGTTAGGCCGCCCGGTAGCTGCTCAGCACCTGCTGCAGCAGCGCGTCGTCTTGTGGCGTCAGCTTGCGCGCCATCGCCAGGGTGAACACCAGCACCCGGCCTTCCGCCAGGGCGAACACCGCCTGGTTCTGCCAGATGCGTTTGCCGTCGCGCAGGTAGCTGGCGCGCACCCATTCACCGGCGGCCAGCCCATCGCCCAGCGTCGCCGGCTCGCGGCTTTTGAACGCCCAACCTTTCAGCCCCTGTGCCAGCGCATCGAGCTGGCGGGTGACGTAGCCTTCCAGGTTCTCCTCCGGCTGCAGCGCATCGCGGGAAATATTGACTGAGGGGGAAACATCATCGCCGGCCAACAGGACGTTGACCGTGCGATCGGCATAGCCTTCCGGCAAAGCGACGCTGCCTTCGCTGAAAGCGCAGCGGGATAAAGCGGACATGCGAGGATCCTTTTGCATAAATAATGCTTAAGCATCGCATAACTTAGCCTTGAAATAAAACCATCAGGCGCCGCCAATGTTGCGCGGCGTGACCGCGTTCACTGTGAAAAAGAGCGTTGCCCGGAATCTGGCCGGGAATCAAACCGTCATATACAGAATTATCTGAAACCACTGGCGCGCCGCCGCGCCGATTATGGCTATACTCGGCTCTCGTCCGTTTTCAGGAGATCAGGATGCTGAGATTCACCCGTAGTGCGCTGCTGTGCGCCGCGCTGGCCGCGTTCAACGCCGGCGCCGCCGAAACGCCGACGTTCGGCCCGGAGCTGCAGGGCTTTCACTACCCCTACCCGTTGCAGCAGTTCAGCTTCACCTCGCAGGGGCAGCCGTTAAAAATGGGCTATATGGACGTGCCGCCGGAAGGCGCCGCCAACGGCCGCACCGCGCTGTTGCTGCACGGTAAAAACTTCTGCGCCGCCACCTGGCAGGACACCATCAAGGCGCTGAGCAAGGCCGGCTACCGCGTGATCGCGCCGGACCAAATCGGCTTTTGCTCCTCTACCAAGCCGGCGCATTACCAGTACAGCTTCCAGCAGCTGGCGCAAAATACCCACGGCCTGCTGCAGAACCTGAACATCAGCAAGGCCATCGTCATCGGCCACTCCACCGGCGGCATGCTGGCCACGCGCTACAGCCTGATGTATCCGCAGGCGGTGGAACGGCTGGTGATGGTCAACCCGATCGGCCTCGAGGACTGGAAGGCGAAAGGCGTGCCGTGGCGCAGCGTCGATCAATGGTTCGCGCGCGAGCTGAACACCACCGCCGAGGGCATCCGCAATTATGAGCAGCACACCTACTACGGCGGCCGCTGGAAGCCGGAGTACGATCGCTGGGTGGATATGCTGGCCGGGCTGAACAACGGGCCGGGCCACCGCCTGGTGGCGTGGAACTCGGCGCTGATCTACGACATGATCTTCACCCAGCCGGTGTACTACGAGTTCAAGGATCTGCAAACCCCCACCACGCTGATGATCGGCACCGCCGACACCACCGCCATCGGCAGCGATATCGCCCCGCCGGCAGTCAAGGCCAAAATCGGGCATTACGCGGTGCTGGGCAAACAGGCGGCGAAACTGATCCCGCACGCCACGCTGATCGAGTTCGCCGGGCTGGGCCATGCGCCGCAAATGGAGGAGCCGGCGCGCTTCCATCAGGCGTTGCTCAAGGCGCTGCAACCCTGAGCGGCCGGTTGGCGCAGCCGCCGCGCGGCGGCTAAACTTTCAGCTGGCACTCAATTGCAGGAGACAGCCATGCGACAGATTATTGCCAGCGCGTTCGTCAGCCTCGACGGCGTGATGCAGGCGCCCGGCGGGCAGGACGAAGACCGCAGCGGCGGCTTTCGCTTCGGCGGTTGGACCGCCCCCTACTGGGATGACGCCGTCGCGGAAACGATGAGCGATCTTTTCTCTGCGCCTTTCGATCTGCTGCTCGGGCGGCGCACCTACGATATCTTCGCCGGCTACTGGCCGCATATCACCGACGAGGCCGATCCGTTTTCCGCCGACATCGCCCGCGTGTTCAATCAGGCCACCAAGTACGTCGCCACCCACCACGGCGAGACGCTGACGTGGGAGAACAGCCAGTGGCTGGGGCAAGACATCCTCGCCCGGCTGCGCGAGCTGAAGCGCACCCAGGGGCCGGTGCTGCTGGTGCAGGGCAGCAGCACGCTGATGCAACAGCTGCTGGCCAACGATCTGGTGGATGAACTGCGCTTGCTCACCTACCCGGTGCTGCTCGGCGGCGGCAAGCGGCTGTTCGATGACAACGCGGCGCCGGCGGCCTTCACGCTGACCCACTCGGTGGTCTCGCCCGGCGGCGTGATCGTGGCCCACTACCGCCGCGCCGGCGAGGTGACGACCGGTTCCTTCGTGACGGAAAGCGCGGCGGCGGCCCAGCCGTAAAAAAAGGGCCGTTCGGCCCTTTTCTCTTTTCCCTTCATCACCTCAGGCAAACAAGATATCGCTCTGCTCGACCTGCCCGACCACGTGGATCTTGAAGTCGGCGGCATAGCTGTTGCTCTGGGTGTTCATCAGCAGATCGGTGGTGCCGTTGAAGGCGTCGAAGTTGAGCTGGATCTCGCCTTTCTGGCCGCTGAAGGCGCTGCCGCTGTCGATAAAGCGCAGCTCGCTCAGGCTGTTGTTGAAGCGCAGGCCGGAGAGATCGATCTTGTCGATGCCGTGCTCGAAGTCTTCAATCACGTCGAACGCCGCCACCGTGGACTCTTTGGCGTTGAGATAGACGAAATAGTCGGTGAAGTTATTGGCGTCTTTGCCGCCCCACAGATGATCCGCCCCCAGGCCGCCGTACAGGATATCGGAGCCGGCGTTGCCCGCCAGCAGGTTGTCCTGATCGTTGCCGATGATCACATCGCGCCCGCTGCCGCCGATGGCGTTCTCGATGATCGCCCCGCGCGCGATGGCGACGTTCTGCGTGCCGCCGCCGACGCTGGAGAACGCGCCGTCGTTCAGGTTGATCATCTGCTGCTGGCTGTAGCCGGAGAAGTCCAGCGTGTCGTTGCCGCCGGCGTCCCACACCGCGAAGTTGACCGGTTTGCCGTTGTCCGCCGTGGCGGTCAGGAAATCGCGCCCGGTGTTGGAGTTGAAGCCGTACACCGTGTCGCCGGTGCGGGTGCTCATGTTGGCGCCGTACAATTTTTGGATCGCGGCGATGTCATCCACCATCGGGCCATAGCCGTACACCCCTTTGGTGTCGGCGCCGGTGTAACCGGCGTTGAAATAGCTCATGATCGAGTATTGCAACGAATCCTGATAATAGGCGGCATCGTTCTGGTAGCTCGGGTTGCCCAGCGACGCGTCATAAGATCCCGGGTGCGCCAGCCCCAGGGCATGCCCCAGCTCGTGGGTGAAGGTCTGGCTGCTGAAGTCACCGCTAACCGGCGCCTGATGGGTGGCAAAGTTCTTGTTGAACCACACCGTGCCCGCAAAGGCGTTATCGCTGCCCGATTTGGAACTCGGCGGGTAATAGGCGTACGCGTTGATGGCATTCGGGCCGCTGCCGGCGGCGGTGCTGCCGTCGGCGCGCTGGGTGAAGTAAGCGAAGGTGATGTCCGCGCGGTGGTTGATATCGGTGGACGCCGCCTCGGTAAAGGTCACGTTCGCCACGTCGGCCCACGCCTGCATCGATTTCAGCGCCTGAGCCTGCGCCGCCTGGGTCAATGGCTGCAGCCCCTTGTCGCCGTCACCGGTCTGGCCGATGCGGTTCAGCGCGCTCTGCGTCAGGAAGGAATAGGTCAGCGCGACCGACTGGTGATACACCTGGTCGCCGTTGTGCGTCAGGCCCGGCCGCGTCAACTGATCGGCGGCGCGATCGAAGCTGAAGTTATCGCGGATTTTACCCAAATTATTAATCGCCGCCCCGCCGCGCTGGTTGCTGTACAGGTTAGCGTTGTCCAGCGTGAACAGCGCGCCGTAGCCCAATCCGTCATAGGGGCTGCCGGGCTGGTGATAGTAAAACTGATAGTTATGATCGTTGGGGGATGTGGCGGCCAGGCTGGTGAACTCATCGTCATCTTGCAAAATGTCGTTGTGGCGACTGCGCATTGTATTCTCCTTTTACACAATAGGAACCCACTCGCTTTGTAAGACTATTCATCAGTCGTTCTAATCTAAGCCAAGGCTTAGGAATGACCAGTATAGTGACTCACCCCGCTGGCGCGAGCCCACCCGGCCTGGCTTCACCGCGCCGGGCATAGAGATGGAGATACGCATAACAATTTGTATTCTCACTATATTAATGAGAAAAATGAGCGCATTAACGGGTTAATTATTCGTCTTTTTGCGTATTTTATCACCGATCAGATCAGAATAATCGAGGATTAAAAAACCTAATCCTTCCCTCATCATCAAGATAGGTACGTGCTAAAGTGTGAACGGACAGCCGAAAGGAGTGACCCGATGCCAACCCATTTCCTTATGTGCGCCTTGCGCCGCGCCAGCCTGACAGGAGTCGTTACGAGCATATTGTGCAGCAGTGCCCTGGGCAGTTCACTGCCGTTGCTGGAACCCGCCGCGCTGAAGGGCGACTGGCAACTCGCCGCCATCGGCGACGGTAAAACCGTCTGCGAGGTGCAGCTGAGCGACGAAGCGGTTGCCAACACCAACGCTTTCCGTTTCAGCGCCTCCGCCCAATGCCTGCAGCCGCTGGCGCTGCACGCGCTGCCGGTCGCCTGGCGGCCGACGCCGGACGGCATGACGCTGACCGACGCCGAAGGGAGCATGGTGGCGTTTCTGGCCCTGACCGCGCCGAAGCGCTATGAGCTGATCGACCGCAATGGCCCTTCGCGCTTTGTACTGATCCCGCGCTAACCCTTCAGGCGAACAGTAACCCGAGTAGCGCGCCGCCCGCCAGCACCCACAGCGGATGGAGGCGCTTGCTCATGCTCAACCCCGTCGCCAGCGCCACGATTGCCGCCAGCCGCCAGCTGGGCGCGGAAGCCTCGGCGATCAAGATACCGCTGGCCGCCACCAACCCCACGGTCAGCGGCACCAGTCCGGCCTGCACGATGCGGCGCCACGGGCGATCCTTAAAGCGCCGCCAGGCGCCCATCACCAATAGCGTAACGATGGAAGACGGCCCGAACTTGGCGATCGAAGACACTAACAGCCCCGCCCAGCCGGCGACGTGCCAGCCGACCAGCGGCACGATCATCATGTTCGGCCCCGGCGCGGCCTGCGCCATGGCGAACAGCGCGCTGAACTCCTGGGCGCTCATCCACTGATGCACCTCCACCACCTGCCGCTGCATTTCCGGCAGAATGGTCATGCCGCCGCCGAACGCCAATAAAGAAAGCTCGGTGAAAATCAGCGCCAACGCCATCAACACCCCGCTCATGACGGCCACCGCCACATCAGCAGAATGCTCAGCGGCGCCAGCACCAGCATGGTCGGCAACAGCGGCAGGCGCAGCCAGGCGATGGCGATCAGCGCCAGCGCGACGATCGCCAGCGCCGGCCATTTACCGCGCAGCGGCAGCAGCATCTTGAGCCCGGTCGACAGCAGCAGCCCGGCGGCGGCGGCGGCCAGCCCGGCGAACACATGCTGCACATGCGGATCGTTTTGGAAGCGGGCGTACACCACGCCCAGCCCCACCACGATCGCCGTCGGCGCGCTGATGAGGCCCAGCAAGGCGCACAGCGCGCCGCGCAGCCCGCGAAACTCCATGCCCACCGCCACCGACAGGTTGATCACATTGCCGCCGGGCAGGAACTGGCACAGACCGAGCAGCTCGGTAAACTGTTCGCCGCTCAGCCAGCGCCGGCGCTCCACCAGCATACTGCGCGCCATCGGCAGCACGCCGCCGAAGCCGATAAGCCCCAGCCAGAGAAAGCCCAAAAACAGCTCCGCATTACCCGGCGCTGCCGCCGGGTGCGGTTTTAACGTATTGATATCTGACATGACATTGCCGTTCCACATCGCTTGTTTTGATGTCTGGTATCATGCGCGCCGCCGTGCCATGATGTCTAATGCATTCCGGAGAAACTAACAATACCTTTGAGGTATGGCTATGATCGAACTGCGTCGCCTGCGGGCATTCGTCACCGTGGTGGAAGAAGGCAACATCACCCGCGCCGCCGAGCGGCTGTTTATCCAACAGCCGCCGCTGACCCGCCTGCTGCAGGGGCTGGAAGACGAACTGGGCGTAACCTTGTTGCAGCGCCTGCCGCGCGGCGTGCGCGTCACCGAAGCGGGGGGCGTGCTGTTTGAAGAGGCTCGCGCCCTGCTGGCGCGCGCCGAACGTCTGCGCGAAGCGGTACAGCGCGCCGCCCGCGGCGAGCAGGGCCACATCGCCATCGGTTTCACCAGTTCCGCCGCGCTGCATCCGTTCGTGCCCAACCTGCTGCGCCGCTACCGCGACATCCTGCCGGGTATCACCACCCAGTTGGAAGAAGCCGGCAGCGGCGAACTGATGGAGGCGTTGCTGGAACAGCGCCTCGACGCCGCCTTCGTGCGTTCGCCGGCCAACGGCATTCCCGGCCTGAGCGTCGAGCCGGTGCTCAGCGAGCCGATGATCGTCGCCCTGCCGCTGGGCCACCGGCTGGCGCAAGAAACGCAGCAGCCGCTGCCGCTGGCCGAACTGGCCCACGAGGCGTTTATTCTCTATCGCCGCCCGGCCGGCCAGGGGCTGTACGACGCCATCCTGGCCGCCTGCCACCGCGCCGGCTTCAGCCCGCGCATCGTGCAGGAAGCGCCACGCCTGCCGGCCACCCTCAGCCTGGTCGGCGCCGGGCTGGGGTTGTCAATCGTGCCCGGCTCGATGCGGCGGCTGGGCGGCGACGGCATTGTCTACCGCACCCTCGCCGAAGAAGCGCAGCTCAGCGCCCCGCTTTACCTGGCGCTGCGCCATAGCCCGGCCTCACCGATCGTCGAGCGCTTTCGCGAACTGGTCGCCGAGGCGGTTCAGGCCTCGGGCTGATCGGTGATGCGCGTCAGGTGGATCATCAAATACAGCAGCTCATCGTTCGACATCTCCATTTGCAGCAGATTCTTCACGTAATCGCGGATCAATAGCGCACCACGATAGGCATGCGGGTACTCGGCCATCATCTGGACAAACAGAAAGTCGGCCTTCGAGGTCATCTGTTTGCCGTCGAGCATGCGCTGGATAAAGAACTGCATATGCACTAAAAAGCGCGCGTAGTTCAGCGAATCGGTGTCGATATTGAGGCGAAAGTGATACTTGATGATATTGAAAATATCTTTCAGCATCTTCACCGCCAGCAACGTGTGCTCCATGTTTTGCACTTCGGTCTGGCCGTTGACCAGGTGAAAGGCGATATTGCCCGCTTCCTCTTCAGGCAGTTGGATACTCAGCCGCTGGTTAATGTAGGCCAAGGCTTGCAGCCCCACCGCAAACTCTCGCGGGTAGAAACGCTTCACCTCGAACAGCAGGCGGTTTTGGATGGCGATACCCTTGTGATGACGTTCGATAGCAAAACTGACGTGATCCGCCAGCGTAAAGAAAATCTGTTCATTAATGTTGCCGTTCAGTTGGCGGTTGGCCTCACTGAGGATCATCTGCACAATTTCGATGTGTTCCGTCGGGGCAGTTTCAATCAGCCGCAGGTAATCGCGCCCCTTTTGCCCCTCCTGCACCACATACACTTTCTCAATGGCGGCCGGGTTGATCTCGTCTCCGGTTTTGCTGTTAAAACCAATTCCCTTGCCCATGACGATAACCTCACGGTTATCGTCGTCCGCGGTTAACACCAGACTGTTGTTGAGCACCTTAATGACTTTCATCGTCTCGGCCGTCACCTTGCTTATTTGCCTAACCGGCCATTGGCGGCGATAAGCTGCCGATACCAGTCAAAACTGCGTTTTTTGATGCGCCGCAGATCCTTAAGATCCCGTTCTCCGCGGTTCACGTAGATAAATCCATAGCGCTTGGCGTAGCCCTGATGCGTGCTGACGACGTCAATCGCCGCCCACGGGCAATAACCGAGCAGCTCGACGCCATCGTTGATCGCCAGCCGCATCTGTTCGACATGCTGCCGCATGAATTCAATGCGATAGTCATCGTCGATGGTCTCATCCGCCCGCAATTCATCCGGCGCGCCAATGCCGTTCTCCGTGATCAGTATCGGCAGGTGATAGCGTTCGAAGGTCTTGCGCAGCGTTAAGCGCAGGCCAACCGGATCGATCACCCATCCGTAGCGCGTCTTGCCGACAAACGGGTTTTCCGCCGCACGATACACGCCCGGTTCGCCGAGCATGATTTGCTGATCGCCGGCGCGTGCGCTCACGTCTGCACCGTCGCCGCGGCTGGCGGCGATCGTGGCGGTGGAATAGTAATTGATCGCCACATAATCCGGTCGTGCCGCCAACAGCAGCGCCGCATCCTCCGGCTTCCTGTCCGGCGCCCACCCCCGATCCTCGAGATAACGCCAGGCCAGGGCGTTGTAGCGGCCATGCACCGCCACATCGAGAAAACTCCAACAGCGCAACGTCTCCCAGTTATGAGCGGCAATGGCATCCAGCGGATTGCAGGTCTCCTGATACATCGAGGTGGTATTGATCGCCGGGCCAATTTTCCCGCCGGGACAGCGCTGATGGCATAATGCCATGACTTTGGCCTGAGCGACCAACATATGATGACTCTGCTGATACAGCGTCCGTTTGTCAGGCAACGCACCGCCTTTGGGCGTGCCGATAGCGCCGGGGTGCAGGATCATGGTGTTCTGTTCATTGATGGTGAGCCAATACTTCACCCGATCGCCGAAGGCGTCGAACAGCACGCCTGCGTAAGTGACAAAAGCCTCGATGGTGGCGCGATTGGACCAGCCGCCCTGCTGCTCCAGCACATAAGGCAGATCGAAATGATACAGCGTCACCACCGGCTCGATGCCGTGCGCCAGCAATTCGTCGATCAACTGCCGGTAAAACGCCAGCCCCGGCGCATTGACTTCGCCGACGCCATCGGGCAACACGCGCGTCCACGCAACCGAAAACCGGTAGGCCTTTAACCCCAGTTCTGCGAACAGCTTCACATCCTCGCGAAAGCGATGATAGTGATCGCTGGCCACCGTAAAATCCGCCGTGCCTGCGGGATGTTCAAGCATATCGACGATCGACGGGCTTTTTCCGTCTTCATTCCATGCGCCCTCCACCTGATAGGCGGAAGTCGACGCGCCCCAGAGAAACTCGGCGGGAAAATCGTGCAAGCGTTGATAAATCATGCCGGCTCCTTATTGGCCTTCAGCGCCATAATCGTCTCACCGGCATGAACGCCATGCGGCTTAGGTAACACCTGAACCTGAAACGCTTCGCTGTTGACGATCAATACCGGCGTCGTCAGATCGAAGCCCAATGCGGCGATCGCGCCGATGTCAAAACGCACCAGCTCGTCGCCGACCTTCACGCGATCGCCAATCTGCAGTCCGGAGTCAAAGTGTTGGCCACCCAGGTTTACCGTGTCGATGCCGATATGCAGCAACAGCTCCGCACCGTTGTCCCCCTTGATGCCGACCGCATGTTTTGACGGCAGGAAAGTCACGATCTCGCCGTCCAGCGGCGCACGCAGCACCCCTTCCGACGGTATGATCGCCATGCCCTGGCCCAACAAGCCCTGTGAGAAGACGTCATCGTTGACCTGATCCAACGTCACGGCTTTGCCAGTCAGCGGGCTGAAAACCGGCGATACCTCGTCGGCCGCCACCTGAGTCACTTCGTTCGCCTCCTCGACCGGATCGTCGAAGCCAAGGATCCAGGTCAGGGCAAAGGTCACGACGATGGCAATGGCGCAAGTGATCAGCGCATGCACGATATTCATCGGGTTCTCACCGATAAACGCCGGCAAAGCAGCCAGGCCAGGAGAAACGAAGGCATAGCGCACCAACCCGCTCAACCCGGCGTAAATGCCGGCGCAGCCACCGCCGATCATCGCTGCGATCAACGGCTTGCGCAGTTTCAGCGTCACCCCGTACAGCGAGGGTTCAGTGATCCCCAACAACGCGGTAAAACCGGCGGAGGACGCCAACTGGCGCAAATTCGTGTTCTTGGTGCGGAATGCCACACATAGCGTCGCCGCACCTTGCGCAATATTGGACGCCAACATGCCCGGCCCGTTAATCATCTCAAAACCATTCTTGGTCAATTGGCCGGTGGCGATCGGTGTCATCGCCCAGGCGGTGCCGGTGATCACCAAAAATGGCTGCAGCCCGCCCATCAACATAGGAATCAGCCAGCTAGCCCTACCATCGACGATCGCCGCACC
Organism: Serratia sp. PL7; assembly: GCF_945957435.1. Classification (NCBI taxonomy): domain Bacteria; kingdom Pseudomonadati; phylum Pseudomonadota; class Gammaproteobacteria; order Enterobacterales; family Yersiniaceae; genus Serratia; species Serratia sp. PL7. The sequence goes on from NZ_CAMFLB010000001.1 coordinate 1,339,593, forward strand.
GGCGGCCACCATGTCATTGAGGAAAATGCCGAACGGCCCGACCACTACCAATGCCAGCGGCGCGGTGACCAGCAGCACAATCATCGGTTTGGTGAAGAACTTGATCATCGTCGGCGAAACTTTCTCGGCAAACCGCTCGATATAGGACATCAGCCACACGGTAAAAATGATCGGCAACACCGAACCGGCATAATCTGCCAGCCGCACCGGCATGCCGAGAAAATCAATCGCGGTGCCTGCCGCCAGCATCTGAGCCAGATTAGGGTGCAGCAACGCGCCGGCGAGGGTCATCGCCAGGATGGGATTGCACTCGAATTTTATCGCGGCACCGTAAGCCAACAGCACCGGCAGGAAGAAAAAGGCCGCATCGGCGACGGTATCCAGCAATCGATAGGTCGTGCCGGCGGGATCTATCGCCCCGGCCAGCTTGAGGATCGCCAGCAGCGCCTTGATCATCCCCGCGCCGGTAATGGCCGGGATCACCGGGGTAAAGGTCGTGGAAATCACGCTGATAATCCGTGACACCACGCCACCTTTCGGCTGCTGCTTTTGAGCGCCGGTTTGCGGCTGGCCAATCTCCTTTTGCAGCACGCGGAACGTTTGCTGCACGTTATTGCCGACCACGATCTGAAACTGGCCGCCGCGCACCACCACGCTGATAACGCCCGGCAGGGCTTCGATCGCCTTCGAATCCACTTTAGCGTCGTCGTTGAATTCCATACGCAAACGGGTCGCGCAGTGCGTCAGCTTGCTGACGTTGCCTTTACCGCCGACCCGCGCCAATATTTCTAAGCCAAGTTTCTGATAGTCCATCGTTTTCCCCGGTAAAATGCAAAAAAAAAGACCAAAATGGAAATGCGCCTCGTCACAAGGAGAAGTGCATTCCTATTTTGGTCTTGCCTGCTTTAGCAGTAACACGCCGCAATAAAAATGGTGTGCGGTCTTCTCGACCGCGCTAAAAGTATCACCATACTCGCGAATACTCGGCAATAGCCATACGTCAGCGTTGTGAAAGGCGTCACGATTTAGCGTAAATGCACTGCAATGTCGCCGCTGCACGCTTTTTGCGCACACCCATAGCGCAATCGGAAGGAAATAACCCAAAATAATGCGCTTTATTGTCACTTTGTTTATTTAATTACAGGGGAAGATTAATTCAGATCCATGACTATTCAACTTCCGGGCAATTAATTAAACCTGCACTCACTTAGTAACAAACGCAAACAAATAAGCGCCTACGCAATACATTCCAGCCGCTAGGATTTAAGGGTCACAGCCTATTCCCGCCGATGACAAAAAATCATTTCAATGGCGATCGCGCCTTCCCCGTCGCCTGCTGCTGCAGGCGCACGGTTTATATTGGAGAAAATGCTATGCTATCGCGTCGTGATATATTGAAAGTCTCCGCCGTCAGCGCGGCCGCCGCCGGCATGATCGGCGGCATCGCCAAAAATGCCGCTGCCGACGACCATCGTAATATCGTGCCTCCCAGCAGCTATCAGCCGCCTGCCGATGCGCAGCATCTCTATAAATACAAATTCACCGACAGCAAAAAACGCAGCCTGCCCAACGGCTGGGCACGCGAAGCCACCGTCGAGCAATTCCCGATCTCCGAAGGCGTGGCGGGCGTCGACATGACGCTGGAGCCGGGCGGCGTGCGCGAACTGCATTGGCACGCCATCGCCGCCGAATGGGCATTCATGCTGGAAGGCCATGCGCGCATCACCATACTCGATCCCGAGGGAAAATGTGAGGTGGCGGATTTCGGCCCTGGCGACGTCTGGTATTTCCCGAAAGGCTATGGCCATTCCATTCAGGCGCTGGCGGACGGCGCGCATTTTATTCTGGCATTCGATAACGGGCATTTCTCCGAATTCGGCACCTTCAGCATCACCGACTGGGTGGCGCATATGCCGAAAGAGGTATTGGAAAAAAGCGTCGACATGCCGGCGGCGGTATTTTCCAAGGCCAAACAGGGTGAAGCTTATATTGTCGGCGGCGCCGTCCCGCCCGCCTTGCCATTGCCGAAAAACGACGGCGGATTAAATAATGCCCCGCTGACCCACCGCTATGAATTAATGAAGCAAAAGCCGTTCTTTGAAAATGATGCGGGCAGCGTCCATTTGGTGTCATCGAAAGAATTTCCTATTTCCACCACCATGACCGGCATCATCGAGATCGTGAAACCCGGCGCGATCCGGGAATTGCACTGGCACCCCAACGCCAACGAATGGCAATACTATATTACCGGCAAAGGCCGGATGACGGTGTTCAGCTCGCACGGCCACGCGCAGACGGAAGAGTACGCCCCTTCAGACGTCGGTTACGTGCCGCAGGGCTTCGGCCATTACATCGAGAACATCGGCGATGAGGATTTGAAGGTACTGATCGTGATGGACAACGGCATTTATCAGGATATTTCGTTGTCCGACTGGCTGGCGAAAACCCCGGCTTACCTGCTGGCGGACAACTTCAATAATCAGGTTGAGGACTGGCAGGATAGACCGAAAGACAAACGGGTGATGTCGCGGCGCAGCCGCTGACGCTGCGGCGAGGGAGAGACTCCCTCGCCGCTTTCTTTACTGCTTGCGCTGCTCCGCCACCTGTTTGGCGGTGACCTTGCCCTGCTTGTCGCCAAAATGGCCGACCACGAAGTTGGCGACCGCCGCCACTTCCTCGTCGGAATAGGCGCTGCCGAACGACGGCATCATCTCATGCCGCTCGCCGACGCTGATGCTCGTCCCCTTCAGGATAGCCTGCACCACGCTGCGCCCCTGCGGATCGTTCACCGCCGTGCTGCCCACCAGCGACGCGTACTCGCTCTGGCGGCCCGGCCCGTTCCACTGGTGGCAGCCGCTGCAGTCGTTGGCGAACATCCGCCGCCCGAGCGAGCTGTCTTGCCCGCCCGGCAGGATCGGGGTGGAAGCCCCCGCGCCCTTCGGCTGCAAGTTCACCGCTGCCGCGCTGTCGCCGGCGATGGGTTCGATGTCGCGCAGGTATTTCACCAGCGCCAGATTATCTGCCGGCGTCAGGAACTGCAGGCTGTTTTCCACCGCTTCCGCCATCGGGCCGGCGGCGCTGCTGCGCCCCGGCGCATGGCCGGTGGCCAGATATTGCGACAGCTGCTGGTCGCTCCAGCCGCCGATGCCGGTCTGTTTGTCCGGCGTGATGTTGGCGGCGAACCAGCCCTGCACCACTTCACCGCTCAGGTGCTTGCTCTGGTTAAGACCGAACCCCAGATTGCGCGGCGTATGGCACTCGCCGCAGTGGCCGAGCGCCGTCGCCAGATAGGCGCCGCGATTCCACTGTTCATCCTTGTTGAGATCCGGCGCGAAACGCTGCTCCTGGAAGAACGCCAGGTTCCAGAATTTCATGCCCCAACGCTGGTTGAACGGGAACGACAGCTCGTTTTGCGGGTTGGCCTGTTTCACCGGCGGCAGACTGAACAGATAATCCTTGATCGCCAGCACGTCATCGCGGCTCAGTTCGGTGTACGAGGTATAAGGCATCGCCGGATACAGGTTGCCCTGTGGGCCGATGCCCTCACGCACCGCGCGTACGAACTGATCGTCGCTCCAGTTGCCGATGCCGGTTTCCTTGTCGGCGGTGATGTTGGTGCCGTAAATGGTGCCGAACGGCAACTTGAAGGCGAAGCCGCCTGCATAAGGCGCGCCGCCCGGCGCGGTGTGGCACGCCACGCAGTCGGCGGCACGCGCCAGGTACTCGCCGCGCGCCAGTTTGTCGGTGATGCCGGCCGGCGCCCCGGCGATCGGCGCCGCAGGCTCAGCGCCGGTGGGCCGCAGCAGCGTATACAGCGCGTATCCTCCCGCCAACACCACCACGGCGATAATCAGCCATAACAGCCCTTTCAAGGCATTGCTCATCGCATCTCTCCCTAACCCAACGCCTTGGCGGCCTGGTGGATGGCGGCGCGAATGCGCACATAGGTGGCGCAACGGCAAACGTTGCCGCCCATCGCCGCGTCGATGTCCGCATCGCTCGGGTTCTTGCTTTGCGCCAGCAGCGCGCTGGCGCTCATGATCTGGCCGGACTGGCAGTAACCGCACTGCACCACGTCCAGATCAAGCCAGGCTTCCTGCACCGCCTTGCCTTCCGGCGTGGCGCCCACGGCTTCGATGGTGGTGATTTTTTTGCCGACGGCGGCGGAGACCGGCGTCATGCATGAACGCACCGGCACGCCGTCCAGATGCACGGTACAGGCGCCGCACATGGCGATGCCGCAGCCGAATTTGGTGCCGGTCAGGCCGGCTTCGTCACGCAAGAACCACAGCAGCGGCATGTGCGGATCGCCCTCGAAGGTCAGCGGCTGCTCGTTTACGGTTAATTGAATCATCAGGTTCTCTCCTTGTCAGACGCCGGATTCGCAGTGGGATTATGCAGCGGCAGGCTCAGCGAGGTGCGCGGCCGCCCGAGCAGCGCCAGCGCGTTGCCGACTGCCGGGGCAATGGTCGGCACCCCCAGCTCGCCCACGCCGGTCGGTTTCTCGCTCGAGGGCACAATGATCACCTCGATCTCCGGCATCTCATCGATGCGCAACGGGCGGAAGTTATTGAAGTTGGACTGTTCGACCACGCCGTCTTTCAGCGTGATATTGCCGTACAGCGCCAGGCTCAGGCCGTAACCGATGCCGCCCTCGATCTGCGCGCGGATCACATCGGGGTTCACCGCCACGCCGCAATCCACCGCGCACCACACTTTATGCACTTTCGGGATGCCGCCTTCGCCGATCGACACCTCGGCCACCTGCGCCACATAGGTGTCGAACGCCTTGGCGACGCCCACGCCGCGCGCGCGTCCGTCTACCACTTTAGCGCCCTGCCAGTCAGCGGCTTTCGCTACCGCCCGCAGCACGCCCGCCGCGCGCGGCGCATCGCCCATCAGCGCCAGCCGCCCTTCGACCGGATCCTGGCCGGTTTCCTGCAACAGCTGATCGATAAAGCTCTCCACCGCGTGGCCGGTGTGGGTGCTGGCGACCGACCGCAGCGAGGTGGTAGGCACCTTGCCGGGCACGATATGCGCATCGCAGCGGAAGGCTTCGAAAGTGTATGAGACCTCGCTGGCGCCTTCGACCATCATCTGATCGAGGCCGTTGACCACCAGCGCATCCATCGCGCTGTGGCGCGTCCAGGAGTGACCGACCACGGTATCGGTCCAGCCCACCACCTTGCCGCCCCGAATGGCGCCGCGCAGGCGGTGCAGGATCATCGGGCGATACCAGCCGTTGCGGATGTCGTCCTCGCGCGTCCACACCACCTTCACGCCGTGGCCGGGGCCGATGCCCTTGGCCGCCGCCGCCATGTCGGCCGCCAGATCCGGCCCCAGCGTCGGGTTGCCTAAATCGATGCGCCGGCCGAAGCTGCCGCCCGCCAGAATGGTTTCAATCTGCACCTTGTCCGGCGGCAACTCGAACAGATCGCACAGCTGCTTGTGGTCGAGCGTTTGGATTTGGCAGCCGTAGCGCGCCTTGACGCTCTCGCCGTCCCAGAACAGATAGCCGTCCAGCGGCTCCATCGGCGCGTGCGCGACGTACGGGAAGGTGTATTCGGCCTCGATCACCTTGTCGGCCTTGTCGAACACCTCGTCCGGCTTGCCAAGACTCTTCGCCACCACGCCGGTTTTCTGCGCCACCTGGCGGAACTCGGCGTAGATTTCCTCGGTGTTGCGTCGCTCCGCCTGCGCGTCGTCCCAGGTGACCCGCAGCCGGTCCCGCCCCTGGATCGCCGCCCAGGTATTGTTGGCGTAAACCGCCACGCCGGTGGCAACCTGTTTCACCGCCACCACGCCCGGTACCGCCAGCGCGCGTTCGGCGTCAAACGTCGCCACCTTGCCGCCGAAACGCGGCGGTTTTTTGATGGTGACGGTCAACATGCCCGGCTCGTGGATATCCTGCGAGAACTGCGCGCTGCCGTTGGTTTTCGCCAGCGAATCGACGCGGTGCAAACCGCGCGTTTTGCCGATCAGGGTGAAATTGGCCGGCTCCTTCAGCGTCAGGCTAGCGGGATCGGGCGGCGGCAGCGTGGCGGCCAGCGCGGCGAATTCGCCGAAGCCCGCTTCGCGCCCGCTGGCGGCATGGTGGATCTTGCCTGCCTGCACGGTGATTTCCTGCGCCGAGGTTTTCCAGCTCTGCGCGGCGGCCTGCACCAACAGCGCGCGCGCCATGGCGCCCATGCGCCGCATTTGCTCATAGGCATTGGCCACCGAGCTGGAACCGCCGGTGCCCTGGAATCCGAAGGCCAGGTTTTTGTAGATATTGGTGTCCACCGGCGCGGCCACGACCCGCACCTGTGCCCAGTCGGCATCGAGCTCTTCGGCGACCAGCGTCGCCATGCCGGTATAGACCCCCTGGCCCACTTCGGTGTGTTTACTGATGACGGTGACGACGCCGTCGGCGCCGATCTGAACGAAGGCGTTGGCGTCTAACGCCGCCGCGCCGGAGGCGATCGGGGCAGCCGAACGCGCCAGCGCGCCGGTGGATGGCAGATAGGCGCCGATCACCAACGCCCCGGCGCCGACGATAAACCGCCGCCGCGAAAGCGGAACTTGGGATATGCTCATTGCTCATGACTCCAAAAAAACCGAAGGCGTCACTGCCTTCGGCGAAACAAATCTTGTTATGGGAATGGCTTGTTGCGCCCGTCAGGTGATATAGCGCAACAGAGCAATAATTAGCGTAGCCTATTATCCAGTAGACTTAATGTTGAAGAGGGTTTTTCTATTGGAGAATCGTGCGGTGCGGGCAGGCACCCGCACCGGGGTCAACTCTGCGTCGTCGCCAGATAGGAGAAGACGCTGAGCAGGTTGATTTGCGCCGCCATGTTGTCGCTGTCGAAGGCCACGGTCAGCGCGTCCTGGCGCTCCACGCCAGGCACCAGGCTGAACAGATCCGCCAGCACCGGTTTGGCCGCCATCAGCGTCAGCCGGTAAGGTGGCATAAAACGGCGCTCCACCGGCAGTCTGGCGCCCTGGCGCACCTGTTGCATCGCCCGTTCGCGGATCTCCGCCCGCGCCCGCTGTGGGCTGAGCGATTCGGCGGCGGTTTGCGAGAGGGCGCGTTTTACGCAAACATAGCCAGATTGCGGATAACGTTCAGCGATCCAACGTTGCAGCTCGTCGTCACCGCTCACCAACCACAGCGGCACGTTCAACTCCGCCGCCATCGCCGCATACAGATCGCTTTCGCCTACCACCTCGCCGTTCAGGCTGACGCGATAAAAGGCCCGGCCGTTGATGGTATGCGCCAGCACGCCGCGTTCGCCGGCGGCGCTGTGATAACCGATAAACATCAGGCCGTCGTAACGTTGATGCTGCAGCCCTTCCACCATCGACAGCCCGCGCGGCTTGCCCTGCACCAGGCGCGCCCGCGCATCGATGCGATCGGCGCGCAGATTCTGCATCATGGCGTGGCTGTCGGCCACCGTCACCTCGGTGGCGCCGCCGGCAAAAGCGCCGTCGATGGCGGCGTTGACCTCCTGCTCCATCAGCTCGCGCGCCACCGCATAGTCAGCATGGGCCGGGTTGCACTGCTCCGGCCGCATCACGCCGGCAATACCCTCGATATCCGCAGAGATAAAGACCTTCACATCAGGCTCCCGTTATTTGATTTGCCGCCGCCAGCCGATCCAGCAGCGGGCCCAGCGCTGCGCGCGCATGCTGCTGAAAACCGCTAACGCCTTCGGCGCTCAGCAACGCATCCAATACTGCGTATTCGGTGGCATCCGCGGCAGCCGCAAACAGCGGCTCCAGCCGTTCGTCCGGCAGCGTGGCCCCCAGCAACCGGGTGGAGAACGCCAGCGCGATGTCGCCGGAGCCGTGCCCCCAATGGCTGCCCACCCGCCCCAGACCCGCGCCCGCTCGGCGGGCGATACGGTTCAGTTGCCGGCTGTCCAGCGCCCGATCGCAGGCGATGATGATAATGACCGAACCGGCGTCCACCTGCGGCGGTGGGTCCGCCAGCAGCTTGCCCAGCGCCGGGCCGACGCGCACGCCGCTCAGCGTCAACGAGTCGAGGGTACCGAAGTTGGCCAGCACCAGCACGCCGAGCGTGGTGCCAAGCCCCGGGCAATAACGCGAGGCGGTGCCGATGCCGCCCTTCAGGCCGAAGCTGCTCATGCCGCGCCCGGCGCCGACGCTGCCGCGCGCAAAGCGGGTGGAATGGTTATCCAGCGCGCTGAAGACGTGCTCCTCACGCACCGCCATCGCCTGAATATCGTTGAGGTAGCCGTCGTTGCACTCCAGCACCAGCGGGTTGATGGTGGCGCTGCCGCGGCCGATCTGCGGGTAGCGCAAGCAACTGCGCCGCACCATGGCGTTGAACAGCGTGCCGACGGCGAAGGTGTTGCTCAGCAGGATCGGCGTTTGCAACTCCCCCAGCTCATTCAATTGCACCAATCCCAGCGGCTTGGCGAAGCCATTGAGCACCGCGCTGCCGCACGGCAACGGTTGGTTGAACAGATCGCCCGGCGGCACGATGGCGGTGACGCCGGTCTGGCATTCGCCGTCGGCCAAGGTGTGATGCCCGACGCTGACGCCCGGCACGTCACACAGGCTGTCTGTCGGCCCGGCCGGATAGCGCGCGCCCGGCAGGCGGCGATGGCGCCGCCAATAGCTCAGCAGATTGTCGAGGCTTTGTTGTTCAAACACCTGGCTGTCAATCATGGTTCCCTCATCCGCCGTTAGCCCATCAGAAAACCAGAATATCGCGCAATGCGCCGCGCCGTAAATTGAAAGCGGAAGCGGGCAGCAAAAATCGCCTTGCCCCATCGCCGTTCAGACCCACTCGCAGGGCATCGAAGACACCCTGCTGCGTTATCAAGATCTGGTGCTGAAGGCACGCAAACGCTGCGACGTGGCGCACGGCAAAGACATGGCTATCACCCACGGCGGGTATGAAGACTGAAGAGCGAAATCGGCAAACACATTCTCGCCGGCATGTGGGAGACCATTTTGGGCGGCCCGCAGGCCTGAGCCTTATTGGGTTTTTAGCGGGCAATCGGATAGTATAAAAAAATGAATGATTCAAAACTGGATTATGGCTCAATTGAATAAATAAACCATGACCATAACAATGACGCAAACAGAGCAAAACAATAAATCACCGGAAAAATTTCTCAATGAGTCCAAATAGTCATTGCTGTTCTTATTTAGTTGGTTAATGGCATCATTTTCGTTCTCAGCTTCTACTTCAATATGATGCTTTCTGAACCCTTTCTGCTTCATATCTTTAATTATTTCTCGTGTAACCACTTCCTTTCTCTGCACCCTTGATTCATCGCTCTTTATAAAAACAACATATTTATTCATCATATACCCCATAAAAGCACAGAATTTTACTTCTGTGCTGGGATTGCAGCTGTTAATTAGCGTTTGGTTCTGGATTCTCTGGCCTCTCTCGGTCCAGTGCCATTGCCGCCATAACCATTTCCTGTAGAACTGCCATTCCCCAGAAACCACTGGCGCAGGAACCGCTGTCATAAGGGCTATTTTTTGACAAGAATGACTGAAGGTGTATTCTCACTGCTGAAAATAATCATATTGGAATAAAATCCAGAATAATATACCGAACCTAATTACACGCAGATGCTATCGATTCAATTAATTGAATCGCCAAATAATCTCAACGCCCAAGATTAATAACCCAATAAAGAAGAGGCGACGGAACAGCTGCGGGCGACAATGACGACGCACCCTCTCCCCCAGCCACATGCCGCCCAGCGCCGGCAACAGCGCCAACAGCGAACCGCCGAGCAGCGTAGCGGGCAGCGCCTGATGCCAGGCTAATCCGGCGGCCAGCGCCAGCGTCGAGACGGTGAACGACAGCCCCAGCGCCTGCACCAGATCGTCACGCGCCAGGCCCAATGCGTTCAGATAGGGCACCGCCGGTATGACGAATACGCCGGTGGCGCCGGTCAGCGTACCGGTCACCAGGCCGCACAGCGGCCCCAGCCAAGGCTCTGCCGTGGCGGAAACGCGCCAGTCGAAACGGGTGAATCCCAACAGCGCATAGCCGATCAGGCAAACGCCCAGCGCCAGCGGCGCCAGGCGGCCATCGATGTCGGTGAGCGCGCCGGCGCTCAATAACGTGCCCAGCATGACGCACAGCATCATCGGCCAGAGCCGCCGGCACAGCGCCCCCAACCGTGGCCCGCACAGCAACTGCCACAGGTTGGTGATCAGCGAGGGCAACAGCAGCAGCGCGGCGGCCTGCCCCGGCGGCATCATCAGGCTGAGCAACCCCATCGACACCGTCGGCAACCCCAGACCGATCGCCCCTTTGACCGTGCCGGCCAGCGTAAAAATGCCCGTCAGGGCGATAATCTCGAGTAACGTCAGCGACATGCGTCTATCCTTATGGCGAATCAACGGCTCGATTGTGGCCAGCGCCGCGCCGCAGCACAATGCGGCAATGGCAGAGCCTGCCTGCGGCAAAGACAGAGGAATAACGCATGCATTTTGACTTTATCGATCTGCGGCTGTTGGTGGCGGTGCTCGAAACCGGCAGCATCACCGCCGGCGGCGAGCGCGTCGGGCTGTCGCTGGCCGCCGCCAGCGCCCGCATGCGCGGGCTGGAACAACAGGCCGGCGTGGCGCTGTTGACACGCAATCCGCGCGGCGTCCAGGCGACGCCCGCCGGTGAGCGCCTGTTGCAACACGCGCGCGTGCTGCTGCAACAGCGCGACCGGCTACGGGGTGATATGGCCGAGTTCGCGCCGGGCCAGCGCAGCCAGCTGCGCATCGTCGCCAATACCGTCGCCGCCGACGCTTTTCTGCCGGAGCTGTTGGCGGATTTTCTGGTGCTGCACCCGCACACCGACATCGCGCTGGAGGAGCTGCCCAGCCCGGCCATCGCGCTGGCGATCGCCGAATGGGCGGCGGATATCGGCATCGTGGCGGACCACGCCGATCTGCGTGGGCTGGCAAGCTACCCTTTTCGCCAGGATCGTCTGGTGCTGGCGCTGCCGCCGGGGCATGCGCTCAGCGGCCGCCGCTCGCTCAGCTTTGCGGACGCCCTGCCTTTTGATTTCATCGGCCTGCCGGAAGAGAGTGCGCTGCAACAGCATCTGGAACAGCTGGCGATACGCAGCGGCGGCCCGATGCGGCTGCGGGCGCGTGCGGCTAATTTCGACGCCATCTGCCGCATGGTGCTGCGCGGCGCCGGGCTGGCGGTGGTGCCGGAAGAGAGCGCCCAACGCCATCCGGAAATTCGACACGCCGCCCTGCCGCTGACGGACGAGTGGGCGACCCGGCGTTTATCGATCGTGGTACGTGAGCAGGCGCAGCTGCCGCTGCCGGCGCAGCGGCTGGTGGCGTTCCTGCGCCATGCCTGAGGCGGCTCAATGCGTGCCCGGATCTGCACGCAGCCGCGCCACCTGAGCCTCCACGTCGCGCCAGGCCGGTTTGTCGCCGGCATAGCGTTGGCGCAGATAATTCACCAGCGCCGTCACCTGCCGATCGGAAAAGCTGTCCTTGAAGCCCGGCATAAAGCCCAATTCGGCGGTGGCCGGTTTGGGGATCCCTTGCAGGATCACTTTGATCAGGTTATCGGGGCGATCGCTGAAGATATTGGTGTTATTGGCCAGATCCGGGCTGACGCCGAACAGCTGCGGCCCGCCGACGGCGGCGCTGTGGCAGGCCTGGCAAGCGCCCTGGAACAACCGCTCGCCCGCCAGCTGACCCGCAGGCAACACGCGGGCCGCCAACTGCGCCTGCGGTTCCACATTCAGCGTCGCCTTGGTGCTCAGCGACATCACATAATTGGCCATCGCCCGCAGATCGCTCTGCGGCAACGTCGCCAGTTCGCTGACCACCGGCCCCATCGGCCCGGCCGCCACGCCGTGCTCGGCGGAATGCCCGCTGCGGAAGTACTGAAACAGCTGTTCCTCGGTCCAGGGCTTGTCCGCATTGGCCAATTGATTCAGCGCCGGCGCTTCCCACCCGTCCACCATCCCCCCCGCCAGGAAAGCCGCGCCGCCCTTTTCCGCCCCCAGCAGATTGCGCGGCGAATGGCAGGCGGCACAGTGACCAAGGCCGTTGACCAGATAGGCGCCGCGGTTCCACTGCGCGCTTTGTTGCGGATCGGGTTGATATTCCCCCTGGCGCAGGAACAGCGCGTTCCAGCCGGCCATCAGCGGCCGCAGGTTAAACGGGAAACGCATCTGATTGGCCGGATTGCTCTGGCGCACCGCCGGTTGCGACATCAGATAAGCGTACAGCGCCTGCATGTCGCCGTCGGTCATTTTACTGAAGGCGGTGTAAGGAAATGCCGGATACAGATGGCGGCCGTCGCGGGCGATGCCCTGGCGCATCGCCCGATCGAACGCGGTAAATGACCAGTTGCCGATGCCGGTTGCCACATCCGGGGTAATGTTGGTGCTGTAGAGCGTGCCGAACGGCGTCGCCATCGCCAGCCCGCCGGCGTTGGTCGCCCCTTCCGACGCGGTATGGCAAACCGCGCAGTCTCCGGCGGCGGCCAGCTGGCGGCCGCGCTCCAGCGTGGTGGCCGACCAGGTGCCGGCGCCAGGCGTCGCCACCGGCGCGATCTCCGCCCGCCACGGCAAGGCGCTGCCGGCGATGCCCAGCACCGCGCCGAACAGCCCCGCCGCGCCGCCGAACCACCATTTGCCGCGCTTCTTTTTCGTGGGAGGGGCGGCCTGCCGCTCGGCATCCGGCCCGTTCAGCGCCTCACGCAGCTTGTCCGAGGTGATCGGCAGCTCGCGAAAACGAATGCCGGTGGCGTCGAACACCGCGTTGGCGATGGCCGCCGCGCTGGGCACCGACGCCGACTCCCCGGCGCCCAGCGGCGGATCGTAAGGGCGCGGCATCATCACCACGTCCACCTCCGGCACCTCCGGGAAGGTCAGGATCGGGTAAGCTCCCCACTCTTTGGCAGAGACCGTCGATTCCTCAAACGTAACGCGCTCTTTCAACACCCGGCTGGTCGATTGCAATACGTTGCCATGGATTTGGTGACGCACGCCGTCCGGGTTAACCATCATGCCCGCGTCGTGGCCGACCACGATGCGCGTTACCGCCACTTCGCCGCTGGCTTTGTCGATCGCAACGTCAGCCACCCAGGCGGCCCAGGCCGCGCCAAAGCCGGGAAACTTGCTGTGGATGTAACGGGCGTAGGCAAAGCCGCGCCCGCGCAGCACGCCGTCTTCCGCCGGGGTCTGCATCGGTTCGGTATGCGGCGTCCAGCCGGCGCGTTCTGCGGTGCTGCGCATCAGTTCACTGGCGCGTTCGTCATGGATATAGCGCAGCCGATATTCCAGCGGGTCGACGCCGGCGGCGTGGGCCAGCTCATCGATATAAGATTCGTGGGCGAAGGTGTTCGGCAAGGCGGAAACGCCGCGCATCCAGGAGGCGCGCACGATCGGCGCCATGTCCTCGATGCTGACGCGCAGCGCCGGATACGCATAAGGCGGCACCGAAGTGCGGTCGCCCATTTCATAGGCCACCGGCAGCGGCTCAACCCGGCCGGTCAGCAACAGCGCCAGCGTCGGCGCGCCGTTGGAAGGATAATAGGTGCGAAAGTCGTAGGCGACCGGGTGCCCGGCGGCGTCCAGCCCGCCGTCCACCTCCATCAGCTGCGCCGTGCCCTTCGGTTCCCACACATGTTCTTGTTCGCGGGTCAGCTGCACCCGCACCGGCCTGCCCACCGCGCGCGACAGCAGCGCCGCGTCGGCGCAGACGTCATCGGCGCAATTGCGGCCATAGCAACCGGCCGCCTCCATGCGAACGATCTCGATCTGCGCTTCCGGGTACTCCAGCAGCCAGGCCAGATCGGCGCGCAGCAGGTGCGGATTCTGGCTGCCTGACCAGACCTGCAGGCGCTCCGGCCGGTAATCCGCCAGCGCGCAGGAAGGGCCAATCGAGGCATGCAGCTGATACGGCCACAGGTAGCTGCGGGTGAAACGCCTGTCGGCCGCCGCCAGCGCCGCATCCACATCGCCGGTATCGTGCACCACCCGGGTCGAGTGCGGATTGTCGCGCAGCGCCTGCGCCACGTCGGTCATCTGCGGCAAATTGCGGCGCCAGTCTTTCCAGCTGACCTGCAGCGCCTGCGCCGCCTTGATCGCCTGCTCTTCGCGCTCGGCGACGATGCCGATGAAATCGCCGATCACCACCAGTTTGACGATGCCGGGAATATGCGCGATCGAAGTTTCATCCACCGCCAACAGGCTGGTGCCGACAAATTCGCCGCTGTCGTAGCCGGCATAGGGCGGCCGCACCACCCGGCCGTGCAGCATGTTCGGCAGGCGCATATCGTGTACGTAGGTGGTTTCGCCGGTCGCCTTGGCCGGAATATCGACGCGCGCGGTGCTGGTGCCCACCAGGCGATACTCCGCCTGCGGTTTCAGCGGCGCGTCGCCGGAAATCGACAGCTCGACATGACCGCCGGCCACCAGCTCGGCGTAGCTGAGCGCCTGCCCCTGCGGGCTGCGGATCACGCCCTCCTCCAGCGTCAGCTGTTCCACCGGCGCATCGAAGCGCTGCGCCGCCTGGCGCAACAGCCAACGGCGCGCTTCGGCGGCGGCGTTGCGCAGCGGCACGGCGGAGATCTGCAGCGTGGCGCTGGCGATGGTGGCGCCCTGATTCGGCGCGCGCTCGGTATCGCCCAACACCATTTGCACCTGATCCATGCGCAGGTACAGCTCTTCGGCGACGATCTGCCCGAGCGCGGTGCGCACGCCGGTGCCAAGATCGACATGGCCGTTAAAGGCATAGATTTCGCCGCTGCCGCACAGGGCGATAAACAGCCCCTGCTCTTTGGGCTTCAGCACCGGCGTTTGCCCTTTGGGCACCAGTCCCGGCGGCGGTTGCACGCTGTCGACGATCAGCAGCACGCCGTCGCGCTGCAGCAAGTCGGCCTGGCTCGGCGATGGGACACGGGAATCAGTCATGGGCGTGGGCGTCCTCATCGCGGCAGAGAATGATGGCGCGCTGAACCGCACGCAGGATTTCGAGATGGGTGCCGCAGCGGCACAGGTTGCCGGACAGCGCCTGACGGATCTCCGCCTCGCTCGGGGCGGGATTACGATCCAACAGGGCTTTGGTGGTCATGATCATGCCATTGAGACAGTAGCCGCATTGCGCCGCCTGCTCTTCGATAAAGGCACGCTGCACCGGGTGCGGGCGCTGGCGATCGCCAAGGCCTTCCAGGGTCACGATCGCCCGGCCGGACACGCCGAGCGCCGGGATCACGCAGGAACGCGCCGCCACGCCGTCGATCAACACAGTACACGCACCGCATTCGCCCAGACCGCAGCCGTATTTCGGGCCTTTGAGCGCCAGATCGTTGCGCAGTACCAGCAAGAGCGGCGTATCCGCCATCACCTGCGCATGAAGCTGTTCGCCGTTCACCGACAGCATCAGCGGATGCTCCGTCAGCGTGGTTTTCGCGCCGTCCCTGGGCGATTGCACTTCAGATATCGCCATTGTTCGCGTCTCCGCCTGCACGTGATGATCTTATGGGCTGGCCTCTCGCCGCCGACCACCAGGCAACCGACGTTGCTCGGGCGAATCAGCCGGTGGGCGGATCTTCCAGCATTTTATTCAGCAGGAATATCAGCGCTATCCGTTCGGCCGGGTTCAGCGTACCGAACGTCAGTTCTGTGATTTTCGCCGCCTGCGGCACCGTTTCCGCCAGCAGCGCGCCGCCGGCGTCGGTGAGGCCGACCACCACCTTGCGCCGATCGATCGGATCCGGCGTTACCGTGATCAGATCGCGCGCCTTCAGCCGTTCGACGATGCCGCGGATGGTGGCCTGATCCACCGCCGTCACCTGCACCAGCTCGGTCAGCGAGCTCGGCCCCATATCGCGCACCGCGCACAGGGTGATGAACTGCACCGCCGTCAGCTGCGAATCGCCGACGTTTTGCTGGAAAATCGCCACGTGGCGCTGATAAACCTTGCGCAGCAGGTGCCCGACTTGCTCGGTAAAATGATAATTTTCAGGTTGGCCGCTCACGGCTGACGGGTATTCGGGGGGCGTCATTGCGTTACTCTCACCATCTATGGAATCCACGAGAATAGTACAAACCCCCGCCGTTGGCAGCAACGATTACGCCCGGCGCACGCGCGACGCTTCCGGCGCCACCACTTCCCCGTCCGCCACCACCGTTTGCCCGTCGAGGCGAATGTCGCAGCGGCGCAGTGCGATATCCATATGGCAAGGCGTTTTGCGCGTGCCGCCCACTTCGGTGTTCGGCCCGGTGGAGAACAGGAAGTTGCCGTAGAACGCGCGCGCGTCCATGCACATGCCGTCGTTCTTGTCGTGCAGACCCATCGCCGTCCACTGGGCGCGCGGCTGCAGACCCCAGCCGATGTGCGAGATGCCGTACACCTCCGGATCGTCGAAGTATTTCATGTATTCGCGCAGGTATTCCGCCTCGAAGCCGCCGTGAATGCGAGTAACGAACCCTTGTTCGATCTCCAGCGTGATGCGTTCACGCGCATAGCTTTTGAACGGCAGCAAGATATCGCCGACCTCCAGCACCAGCACCCCTTCCGCCTGCTCCTCATTCGGCCAGGTGAACAGGAAACCGCTCGGCCAGTGATCCCAGCGCCCCGGTTCATCGGCATAGCCGTACTCGGTCACCGTCGGGTATTGCCCCAGCGGCGCGCGGAAATCGCTGCCGGCGGCGGAGGTCACCTGCATCAGCTTCGCCTGCTCCAGCACGGCGGCGGCGGCCAGCACCCGCGCCTTGTCCTCCGCGTTGGGCAACATGCGCGCCAGCACCTCCGGCGGCTCCACCGCCAGCAGGATGCGGGTGCCAGTTTTCAGGATCTGTTCCTGCTCCGGCGAATGCAGCAGCATCATGGTATCGACGATCAGGTCGGCGGCCTCCAGCGCACGCTGCGCCGCCAGATTGCCGGTCAGCGCGGTATCGCCGCAATAGGCGGTCATGTCGTTGCCCATCGCTCGCGGATGGTTGAACGCCGGCAGTTCGACGGCATACACCTTGGCGCCCAGCCGCAGCGCTGCGTCGGTCGCGGCGCGCACCGTGCGCGCATCGGAATAATGGCTTTTCAAAATCGCCACGCTCTGCGAAGCATCAACCTTCGACAGCGTAAGCACCTGCTCGAACAGCTGTACCAACTGGGTTTCATTGACCGCCATGGCCTGTCTCCTGTCTCGTCAAGGGTGACCGACGCCCGCAAGGCGGCGGTGATTTTTCAAACAATTTAAAGTGAACACACTCATTTCATCTAAGTCAAAAAAGCAAAGGAAAGCAAGCTGCGAATATCCACCATAAGAAAGTCCTATTTCATCCCGCATCAATCCTGTGATTAACATGAGTTTAACAGTAATACGCCGTCAATTAGCGTGAGCGAGATCTGATTTAACACTTTTGCAACTTTGCGTTATCTAGCGCATACACTATAAATCGAACGTCCAGCCACGCGTTGGGCCTACGCTGAAAAAAGCCAACAGACAGGGGAAACATGATGAGCAAACAACCACGCATCGCCGTCGTCGGCGCCGGGCTGGGGGGCGCCGCCGCCGCCGGGCTGCTGCAAAAAGCCGGCTTTACCGTCGATCTGTATGAACAGAGCCCGGCGTTCTCACGCCTTGGCGCCGGCATTCACATGGGGCCGAACGTACTGAAGATTTTCCGCCGTCTCGGTATTGAGCAGCGGTTGGAGCAGATGGCGTCTCACCCCGATTTCTGGTTCAGCCGCGACGCCGAAAGCGGCGACTACCTGTCGCGCATCGAACTGGGCGCCTTCGCCCGCCGGGAGTACGGCGCCGCCTATGTGACGGTGCACCGCGGCGATTTGCAGGCGTTGCAGCTCTCCGCGCTGCAGCCCGGCACCCTGCACTTCGGCAAATGCCTGAGCAAAATTGAAGATCGCGGTGACGAGGTGGTGCTGAACTTCGTCGACGGCACCTCGGCCCACGCCGACATCGTGATCGGCGCCGACGGCATCAATTCGCGCATTCGTGAGCACCTGCTGGGCGCTGAAGCGCCGACCTACAGCGGCTGGGTGGCCCACCGCGCGCTGATCCGCGGCGAGAAGCTGGCGAAATACAACCTGACGTTCGAAGACTGCGTGAAGTGGTGGTCGGCGGATCGCCATCTGATGGTCTACTACACCACCCAACGGCGCGACGAGTATTACTACGTCAGCGGCGTGCCGCACCCGGCCTGGGATTTCCAGGGCAGCTTCATCGACAGCAGCCGCGAAGAAATGTTCGAGACCTTCGCCGGCTACCACCCGATCGTGCAGGCGCTGATCGAATCCAGCGAGCAGGTCACCAAATGGCCATTGCTGAACCGCAAACCGCTGCCGCTGTGGAGCGAAGGCCGTCTGGTGCTGCTCGGCGACGCCTGCCACCCGATGAAACCGCACATGGCGCAGGGCGCGGCGATGGCGATCGAAGACGCCGCCATGCTGACCCGCTGCCTGCAGGAAACCGGCCTCGGCGACTACCGCACCGCCTTCCAGCTGTATGAAGCCAACCGCAAGGAGCGCGCCTCCCGGGTGCAGGCGGTGTCCAACGCCAACACCTTCCTGCGCACCCAGGAAGATCCGGCCTGGGTCTACGGCTACGACCTGTACGCGCAAGCGCTGAAATCGGAGAACGCCGCATGAGCACCTTCCTCTACGGCGCCCACGTTCACGCCAACGACATTCGCCAACACTATCTGCGCTACGGCGGCCACGGCCCGGCGCTGATCCTGGTCCCCGGCATCACCAGCCCGGCGATCACCTGGGGCTTCGTCGCCGAGCGGCTGGGGGAAAAATACGACGTCTACGTGCTCGACGTGCGCGGCCGCGGTCTGTCGTCCAGCGGCCCGGAACTGGCTTATGACGCAGAGACCTGCGCGCAGGACGTCAACGCCTTCGCCGCTGCGTTGAACCTGGACAGTTACGCCCTGCTCGGCCATTCGATGGGCGCCCGCTTCGCCCTGCGCGCCGCCGCTCTGCAGCCCGCCGGCGTGCGGCGGCTGGTGCTGGTCGATCCGCCGGTTTCCGGCCCCGGCCGCCGCGCCTATCCCGGCCAATGGCCGTGGTACGCCGACTCCATCCGGCAGTCGCTGCCGGGCATGAGCGCCGAGCAGATGCGCGCCTTTTGCCCAACCTGGAGCGAAGAGCAGCGCCGGCTGCGCGCCGAGTGGCTGCACACCTGCTACGAGCCGGCGATCCAACGCGCCTACGACGATTTTCATCAGGTGGACAGCCACCGTGACTACCCGCTGCTGACCATGCCGACGCTGCTGATGGCCGCGGGCAAAGGCGGCGTCATTCAGCCCGAAGACCGGGCAGAGATCCGCGCGCTACAGCCGGAGATCGCCATCGTCGAGGTCGAGAACGCCGGACACATGATCCCGTGGGACGATTTCGACGGCTTCTTCCGCGCCCTGGGCGATTTTCTGGATTAACTGAGGAACACCGACATGAGCAACCACTACCGCATCGGCCAGATCGTGCCCAGCTCCAACACCACGATGGAAACCGAGATCCCGGCGATGCTGGGCGCGCGCCAGCTGATACGCCCGGAGCGTTTCACCTTTCACTCCAGCCGCATGCGCATGAAACACGTCAATAAAGAAGAATTGGCGGCGATGGACGCCGAGTCCGATCGCTGCGCACTGGAGCTGTCCGACGCGCGGGTCGACGTGCTCGGCTACGCCTGCCTGGTGGCCATCATGGCGATGGGGCTGGGCTATCACCGCGAATCGCAGGCCCGGCTGGCGCAGGTGACGAAAGACAATCAGGCCGCCGCGCCGGTTATCAGCAGCGCCGGCGCGCTGGTCAACGGCCTGAAGGTGATCGGCGCCAAACGCATCGCGCTGGTGGCACCCTACATGAAACCGCTGACCCAGCTGGTGGTGGACTACATCCAGCACGAAGGCATCGAGGTCAAGGTGTGGCGCGCGCTGGAGATCCCGGACAACCTCGAGGTCGGCCGGCACGATCCGGCCAGGCTGCCGGGGATCGTCGCCGAGATGGATTTACGCGAGGTCGATGCTATCGTGCTGTCCGCCTGCGTGCAGATGCCTTCGCTGCCGGCCGTCCCAACGGTAGAGGCCCAAACCGGCAAACCGGTGATCACCGCCGCCATCGCCACCACTTACGCGATGCTGACCGCGCTGGAGCTGGAACCGATCGTCCCCGGCGCCGGCGCCCTGCTGTCCGGCGCCTATTGAGGAGGCAGAATGAACGACACCCTCAGCGACAACTACCGCGGCGTCTGGGGCCAGCGCATCGGCTTCGGCCGGCGCCCGGCGCTGCTGGCGATCGATTTTATGCAGGCCTACACCACCGAAGGCGCGCCGCTGTTCGCGCCGGGCGTGGTGAGCGCGGTCGAGGAAAGCCGCGAGCTGCTGGCCTGCGCGCGCCGAACGGGAATTCCGGTGATCCACACCCATATCCGCTATCATGCAGGCCATTTTGCCGATGGCGGCCTGTGGGTGAAGAAAGCGCCGGTGATGAAAGACATGGTGGCGGGCAACCCGCTGGCGGCGTTCTGCCCGCCGGTGGCGCCGCTGGCCGATGAGGTGGTGCTGAGCAAGCAATACGCCAGCGCCTTCTTCGGCACCGCGCTGGCGCCGCTGCTGGTGGCGCAAGGGATCGACACGCTGCTGATGATCGGCTGCTCCACCAGCGGCTGCATCCGCGCCAGCGCGGTGGACGCGGTGCAGCACGGCTTCCGCGCCATGGTGGTGCGCGAGTGCGTCGGCGATCGTCACCCCGGCCCGCACGAAGCTAACCTGTTCGACATCGACAGCAAATACGGCGACGTGGTGCACAAACGGGAGGCGCTCGACTACCTGAACCGGTTATGAGTCAACGATTCACCTGCAACGACAATAACGAAGGCGCAGACAGCGCCTCACGCGACCGCCCGAAACAGGGCGGCGCCCATGCAACGCAAACACAACAGGCGCCTCCTGCGGAGGCCAACACGCACCACCTGGAGACAACATCATGGCCATTGTCGACACCCCGCTGGCGGGGAAAGCGGACGCAGAATCGCTGCTGCTGTACCGCAAAATCACCTGGAAACTGATCCCGTTTCTTTGCCTGTGTTACCTGGCGGCCTACCTCGATCGCATCAACGTCGGGCTGGCCAAGCTGCAGATGGCCGACGCGCTGCAGCTGAGCGAAGCGGCCTTTGGTCTGGGCGCCGGGCTGTTCTTCGTCGGCTATATTCTGTTCGAGGTGCCGAGCAACCTGATCCTGCAGCGCGTCGGCGCCAAGATGTGGATTGCCCGTATCATGATCACCTGGGGGCTGCTGTCCACCGCCACCATGTTCGTCACCACGCCGACCCAGTTCTACGTCATTCGCTTTCTGCTCGGCGTGGCGGAGGCCGGTTTCCTGCCCGGCGTGCTCTTTTACCTGACGCTGTGGTTCCCGACCTATCGCCGCGGCCGCATCATCGCGCTGTTCATGATCGGCCTGCCGCTCTCCAGCGTGATCGGCGGGCCGCTCTCCGGCTGGATCATGGGCCATTTCGACATGCGCCACGGGCTGCACGGCTGGCAGTGGCTGTTTTTGCTGGAGGGCATTCCCAGCGTGCTGTTGGGCGTGCTGACCTTCTGGCTGTTGCCTAACACTTATCAGCAGGCCAAGTGGCTGACGCCCGAGGAAAAACAGCGCATCGCCGACGATCTGGCGCGCGACGACGCCGAGGCCGATCACGGCAAGCACAGCTTCCGCGACGGATTCTTCAACCTGAAGGTGTGGATGCTCGGCGGCATCGACTTCGCTATTCTGCTCAGCGCCTACGCCATGGGCTTTTGGATGCCGACCTTCATCAAAACCGCCGGCGTTACCGACATCACCACCATCGGTTACCTGACGGCGATCCCCAGCGTCGCCGCCCTGCTCGGCATGCTGCTGATCGGCAGCAGTTCCGACCGGTTGCGCGAACGGCGCTGGCATATCATCGTGCCGTTTATCATCGGCGCGCTGGCGATGGCCGGCAGCACCTTCTTCACCCACAATGCGCTGGCCACGGTGCTGCTGTTCTCCATCGCCCAGGCGGCAATCATCGGCGCGGTGCCGGTGTTCTTCAGCCTGCCGGCCACCTTCCTGCGCGGCACGGCGGCGGCGACCGGCTTCGCGCTGGCCTGTTCGCTGGCCAACATCGCCGGGCTGGTGAGCAATTCGCTGATGGGGCTGGCGCTGGATCTGACCGGCAAGAGCGGCGGCGCGCTCTGGGCCTTCGCCGGCTGCCTGCTGCTCAGCTCGCTGCTGGTGGTGGCCCTGCCGGCCAAGGTGGTGAACCGCTGAGCGTTAATAGAAAGGGAAAAGGCGCAAGACAATGACAATGATGATAACGGACCGTTGTCTGCTTTGATTCTTACGCCGTTTTCTCCCCCCACAACACGGCATGTCAATAACGACGATGGGCTCTGGGTTACCCCACCAACAACGTTTTTGCTTCCAGATAGGCCTGCATCCCCCATTTGCCCATCTCGCGCCCCAGCCCGGACTGTTTGAAACCGCCAAACGGCGCTTTAGGTTCATGATCCAACGTGTTCAGCAGAACACGCCCGGAGTCAATCTGCTGCGCCACCCGCACCCCGCGTTCGCGATCGCCGCTTAACACCAGCGCACTCAGCCCGTAGGCGGTGTCGTTGGCGATCGCAAGCGCTTCGGCCTCATTGTCGTAAGGGATGATCACCAGCACCGGACCAAAAATTTCTTCCCGGGCAATGCGCATCCGGTTATTGCCCGCAAATACCGTAGGCTTCACGCACCAGCCTTTATCCATACCCGATGGACGGCCAACGCCGCCAACCAACAATGTCGCCCCTTCTTCCTCGCCCAAGCGGATATAATCCTGCACCCGTTGCCACTGTTTTTGGCTCACCATCGGGCCGATTTCCGTATTTTCATCGCGCGGATCGCCCGACCGGACTTTGCCTACCGCGTCGGCAATCGCCTGTTCAAACTCCGCCTGACGGCTGCGCGGCACCAGAATTCGCGTGCCTGCAATGCAGGCCTGGCCGCTATTCATAAAACCGGCGGCAAGCGCCAAAGGCACGGCCTGCATGACATCCGCATCGTCCAGGATCAGCGTCGGCGATTTGCCCCCCAGTTCCAATGTCACCCGTTTCAGCGATTCTGCACCGCTTTCTACGATATGTTTGCCCACCGCCGTGGAACCGGTAAACGAGATCTTGGCAATATCGGGATGTCGATTAATGACCTCACCCACCACCTCGCCTCGCCCGGTGATAATGTTAAATACTCCGGCAGGAATGCCCGCGTCGTGCAACGCTTCGGTGATAACCCGCGTTTGCATCGCGCTCATTTCGCTGGGCTTGATCACCGCGGTGCACCCTGCCGCCATCGCCGTCGCCAGTTTGTTGCAGATAAACCCGGCATCGCTGTTCCATGGCGTAATCAGCCCGGCGACGCCGACAGGCGTCATGATGACCTGCGCCTTACCCGCCTGTTCCGTAAACTCGAAATTTTCCAGCGCGTCGATCGCCTGAGCTATCGCGTCCGCCGGGTAGCTGGCCATCCAGCGCCCACGAATTTTGGGCGCGCCATATTCCATCACGACGGCGTCCATCAGCTCATCTTCACGGGCCATAACCGCTTTGTGCATACGGCGCAATACGGCAAGGCGTTCCGCCTTACTGGTCTTGGACCAGTAAGGAAATGCGGCCTTGGCTGCGGCAATCGCCCGCTCGGCATCCACCTCGTCCGCCAGACGCACAGTGCCAATCACGTCTTCTGTCGCCGGGTTAAACAGCGTGAAGCGTTCTTCACCGTGGGGTGTCACGAATTCACCGTTGATATAAATGCTGTCAATTTTTTGCATGGTGCGCTCCACATGTTCCGATTAGTCAAACGAGTATAGAAACAGATGATCAATACGATAAGTGGGTCTATCCTGTACGAACTGTACCGATAATCGGGATAATCTATGCATCGCAGTGGACTAACAGAGTTGGAAGTCGTGTTGGCGGTGGCGCAGCGACAAAGCTTTCGCGCCGCCGCACGGCAATTAGGCATGTCGGCCACCGCCGTCAGCAATGCGGTGGCCGGGTTGGAAAGCCGCCTGAAAATACGTCTGTTTAACCGTTCGACCCGCAGCGTGGCGCTGACGCCGGCGGGCGCGCGTTATGTAGAACGAATCGCCCCCGCTCTGGCCGAGATTCGGCGTGCATCAGAAGAAATCGCCACCCAGCCCGACGCGCCAACCGGCACGCTGCGCATCAGCGCACCGCAGGAGTGCGTCTCCCTGCTCTACGAACCGTTGATCGAAACGTATTTGCGGCGTTACCCGCAAATGCGGCTCGATATCACCAGCGAATCAAGAATGGTGGACATTGTGGCGGAAGGTTACGACGCGGGGATCCGTTTGGCGGAGTCCGTCCCGCAGGACATGATCGCCGTGGAGCTAACGGGAGATATCCGCATGTTGGTGGTCGCTACACCAGACTATTTCGCTGAACATGGCATACCGCAATCGCCGGAGGATCTGTTACGGCACAAAAGCGTCGGGATGCGTATGTCACACGGAGGGATTTACCATTGGGAATTGGAACGCCACCAGCAGAAACTTCGAGTCAACGTACCGCCGCGCATTGTATTGAATGAAATGCGCGCCATTCATCGTGCCGCATTGAGCGGTGTGGGGATTGCCTTCGTTTCAGATTGGTTTGCCCGTGAAGATATCGCATCAGGTCGTCTTATTAGCGTACTGGACGAATGGTGCCCAGCTTTCGGCGGATTGCGTCTCTATTATCCCGGCAGACGACATGTTCCTCCGGGGCTCAAGGCATTTATCGATTTGGTGCATGAAATTCAGGCCAGGTAGCTTGTCTTCTCTCTGTCGACCAGAAAACGGCACCGCCAAACGTCGGAATGCGACCGGCATTTGGCGTGCCGTTGGTTTACTCACTCTCCTTGTTCATACCCTCGGAACTATTCGTCCTTCAGCCCGCGGTTGATCAGCATCGGCTCGATGCTCGGCTCTTTGCCGCGCCAGTCGATGTACAGCTTCTCCAGATCCTGGCTGTTACCGCGCGACAGGATCATGTCGCGGAAGCGCTGGCCGTTTTCGGCGGTCAGGCCACCGTGCTCGGTGAACCACTGGAAGGCGTCGTCCGCCAGCATTTCCGTCCACAGATAGGCGTAATAGCCCGCGGCGTAGCCGTTACCCCAGATGTGCTGGAAATAGCTGGAACGGTAGCGCGGCGGCACGTAGCTGAGATCGACCTTGTCTTTTTGCAACGATTCGGCCTCGAACTTGTCCACGTCTTGCTGCGGCTGGTCGGCGGTCAGCATGTGCCAGTGCATGTCCAGCAGCGCGGCGGACAGCAGCTCGGTCATGCTGTAGCCCTTGTTGAACTTGTCGGCCTTCTTGATCTTGTCGACCAGTTCCTGCGGCATCGCCTCGCCGGTCTGATAATGCTTGGCGAAGTGGCTGAACACTTTCGGATCGCTGACCCAGTGCTCGTTGAACTGCGACGGGAACTCGACGAAATCGCGCGCGGTGTTGGTACCCGACAGGCTCGGGTATTCCTGATCGGCGAACATACCGTGCAGCGCGTGGCCGAACTCGTGGAACATGGTGATCACGTCGTCATACGACAGCAGCGCCGGCTGCCCCGGCGCCGGTTTGGTGAAGTTGGCGACGTTGTAGATCACCGGCTTGGTGCCGTTGAGCTTCGACTGATCGACGAAGTTGCTCATCCAGGCGCCGCCGCCCTTGTTGTCGCGCTTGAAGTAGTCGGTGTAGAACAGCGCCAGCGATTTGCCGTCCTTGTCGAACACTTCATACACCTTAACGTCCGGCTGGTAGACCGGAATGTCCTTGCGTTCTTTGAAACTGATGCCGTACAGCAGGTTGGCGGCGTAAAACACGCCGTTGTTCAGCACGTTGTTCAGCTCGAAGTAAGGTTTGATCTGCGATTCGTCCAGATCGTACTTGGCCTTGCGCACCTGTTCGGCGTAGAACTGCCAGTCCCAGGCCTGCACCTTGAAGTCGCCTTTCTGCTGATCGATCACCGCCTGAATGTCTTTGGCTTCACGCTCGGCGCGCGCGGTGGCCGCCGGCACGATGTTGCGCATAAAGCTCAAGGCGGCATCCGGCGTCTTGGCCATCTGGTTTTGCAGCTTCCAGGCGGCGTAGTTCGGGTAGCCCAACAGCTTGGCCTGCTCGGCGCGTACCTTGGCCAGACGGGAAAGGGTCTGGCGGGTATCGTTGCCGTCGCCCTTCTCCGCGCGCGTCCAGGAGGCGTCGAACAGCGCTTGGCGGGTGTCGCGATCTTTCAGGCTCTGCAGCAGCGGCTGCTGGGTGGTGTTCTGCAGCACCAACAGCCACTGTTTCTCCAGCTTGCGCTCGGCGGCCGCCTGCGCTGCCGCGGCCAGCTCACCTTCGGACAGACCGTCCAGTTTCGCCTGGTCGGTTATCGCCAGCGCGCCGTTTTTGCTCGCCGCCAGCAGTTTGTTGGTGAACTGGGTGCTCAGCGTCGCTGCTTCCTGGTTCAGCGCCTTCAGCTTGGCCTTGTCGGCGTCCGACAGGTTGGCGCCCGCCAGCTCGAAGTTCTTGTAGGTCACTTCCACCAGCCGGCGCGATTCCGGATCCAGCTTCAGCGCATCGCGATCCTGATAGATGGCCTTGATGCGCGCGAACAGCTTGCCGTTGAGCATGATGTCGTCGTTCAGCGCCGCCAGCATCGGCGAGGTTTCTTCATCCAGCTTCTGCAGCGCATCGCTGGTGTTGGCCGAGGTCATGGCGCCGAACACGTTCATCACCCGCGTCAGCAGCGAACCGGCCTGCTCCAGCGCCACGAAGGTATTCTTGAAGTTGGGCTTGGCCGGGTTGTTGGCGATCTTCTCCACCTCTTCCCGCTTTTGCTTGATGCCCGCCTCGATCGCCGGCGCGTAGTCGCTTTCCTTGATCAGGTTGAACGGCGGCGCCTGGAACGGCAGACGGCTTTGATAGAAGAACGGGTTTTGGGTCTTTTGCTTGTCGTGCTGATTGGCTTCACCGGTCACGGTAGCCTCCTTCGCCTGGCCGCTGGGCAGGGCACTATGGTCGGCGTGAGGTTGGGTTTCTGCTGCCTGTGCCTGCGAGCCCAGCGCCATGCCGATCGCCAGCACCAATGTGGATAAACGCATCAAATCGAAACTCCTCCATGTTCACGGAATAAGGTCTCGGGGAATGGCTCCCTCAGAGTCATCACCTAGCTTAGGCGCAGTTGGCAGTTTGAGCAAAAACAAGTGATTAGAAGTTAACCGCCTCGCCGACCGCGGCCAAACGCTTCTTTGACATCTTTATTTTTCATCATCGACACATAGTCACAAAAGGTAATCATTTTATGATTAATTAATTCAATACCATGATAAATAAAGAGGAATCATAAAATACCCTGTTGACTTATCAGGTTACCCAATGTAACTTGATGTAAATTTTGATTAATGGAGCTAATCAAATTGTATCTTATAACGGAAATAGTTCTTATTGTCATTTTCATCCTCATTATCAGTGCGATCTATAAAAACGCGAAGAAAAAAGGCGTGCGCACGTACCACATCGTTATGCTGTTCTTGATATTTCCCCTTGCCGTATTTTTAGACTACTGCCTGCAGCGCCAGGCGATCCTTTTGGATACGGCCGCCCTTAAAACCACGGCCAGTTATGGTTTGCCGATGGCGATTATTTTTTCGCTTGTTTTATCTATCACCTCTCGCAAGAAGGAGTTTAAATGAGAGCCTTAACGGAAGTTGAATTGTCATGTATTAACGGATCTGACGGCAACGATTCTTATAATCCGACTTCGCTCATTGTCGGTAGCCTGAGCACAATAGCGAAATTACCCACCCCCGTATCCTTAGCCGTGGGCGTCGGGACGGAAATAGCTATTCAAGCCGCACCACACATGCCGGTTAACGTTGCTATTCCACAGGTTCCTATGGGCCCAACCTGGAATGGCAGTGGCGGTGGCCGCCCTTCACCTTCGTCTTCACTTTCAACACCGGATTCATCAAATTAAAAAAACAGTCTTATTATTCCTTGTGCAATAAGGCCGGGATTTAACTTACTCTGCACCAATAAAAATAACGATTAAAAAATGACAAAGCTCGCCATGCTTCACGAAAGCTTGATCCCTTTCGTCGCAAAAAAGACAGGTTCTCAATTACTCTGGCACAATGCATTAAGCCCTGCTGAACAAGACGAACTGAAAAAAGAGACCAGCTATCTCATCGAAGAAAATAATCGCCATGCTATTTTTGATGATGGTACGCCGCGCTTAAATGATGAAAAAGTCTTTTTCGCCGAACGTTATGGCGGCGGCGCTATTTCGCGCAACGGCGGCGGAGCACGCTGTGGCTTTGATGGGCGTTGGCAGGTTAAAGGTATTGGGGCTAATGCGTTAGTCGGTCAAGGGGCAAAGCATGTCGATGGCGAGTTGACGATGACCGGCGCAGTATTGGAGGCATTATGGGGGAACGTCATGGCCAAACTGCTGCCTTACGGTGCCGTGCCCAATAAGGCGATCTTGGTGACCGATAGCCCCTTAGCCGCCATCTCTCCTGAATCGGCGAGAAGTCCCCATAACCGCAAGGCGTTGCTGGTGCGTGAGCCCGTCGTGCGCCCTGCACATTTTTGCCGCGCACCCTACTATCATCCTCATGATGCGATGCAAAGGCAGCCTTCGGATATTCAGCGGGTCGAAAAGCTGATTGTCGCCGCACCGGCTTTTCTGCCTCGTCCCCCGGAGTTTGACGCCGCAAGCTGGTTGGCATTGCCCCAGGAAGAACAAGCATTCTACGGGCTCTGCGAGCTTGCCCGGCGTCTCGCGACGCAGATCGCGTACTGCCGCACCCGGCATTTGGTGATGATGACCTCACCCTCCAATTGCGATATGGCCGGTAGGCTGCTGGACTTTCATGGTGTTCGCAGTGTTTTTCCCGCAGAACGTCGCGATCCCGGGCGCAGCTACATTCAACACAACAAGCTCAATGAAGACGCCCCTTTGTTGCTGGGAGGCTTGCAAGATCTCGCTTTTTATTTAGCCAAGCATCAATTCGGCCCGGCATTTCTCGCGGCAGCGCACCAAGGCATCGGTGCGGCCTTCAACATGGCCTATAAACGAGCCTGCCTGCTGGATAATCTCGGTATGGCGGGTTTTGACCCTGCATTTTTACAACGCCTGCCTCTCACCGCCGAGTGGTTCTCCTTAGGCGAACGCTTGCAAAAAATGTTCGATTTGGCTCCCGGCGTCTTTACCCGTCGACAAGGTCTTGGCCTGGGGAATGCTCATCCGGCGATTGCCCTATTGCACCGGCTCATCGACGCACCCGTAAGGGTTCCCGCCGAGCAACAGGGTACGACCGCGGAGGAGAGATTTTCTCTGGCGTTCCGTCGGTTATACGCGCAATACCTTCAGGAAACATCAGCAGCTCAAACCTCCGCCGGATTACAACTGGCGATGAAGCAGACCGTCACCAGAAGGTTGGGTTCCCGCACGTTCATGCGCCGTGAAGTGATTTTTCAAGAAATTTCCGGCTGGCGCGGCGAAGTCAGCGAGATCACCGAACAATTGCAAACCTATCTCGACCGTTTCGAGCGCCAGGCGATCAACGTATTACAATAACAACGCTGAGGATATTTCGTGAGTTTTATCAAAGAAAACCAGCAGGGTAAAAGTAGGTTCAGTCAATACGAGAGCCTGGGCTTCGCCGTTAACTGTATGTTGATGAATAAAAATTACAGTTTGTACCATATAAAAACGTTGCAGCTATGGACTCAGGAAGCGATTAATCAACACCAATTTAAAATATTATTCGACCATTTGGATAACCCGATAGGGTATATAACCTGGGCCTACCTGAGAGATGAGACGCTGAGTCGATTTATTAACGATCCGCAGTTTCTTCTCCATAACTCAGAATGGGATGAGGGCGGTACGCTGTGTATTTTAGATTTTTGCTGCAAGCCAGGCAGCGCGCATTTATGTTTGGAACACCTTAAAAGAGTTCACCCCATCGTAGAACGCCGCACGGTTGTGTGGCGCTCCCGCCGAACGGGCAGACTGATGACTGTAAAAAATAAAGAAAAATAATTGTCAGGGATGAGGCAATGAGCAAACATCAATTACTGGATTCACAGGCAGGATTTTACTATGGCACCAAGATCGGCGATGATAAATCGAGCTATAATATCGCGGAATATGTCGAAATAAATCACACTCTCGATATCGCAAGAATGAAACGTGCTATTCATCGTGTCATCAGCCAAACCCCTACGCTGCACGTTCTGTTTGATGAGAATAACGGCACGCCTTATCAATATTCCGTCACCGCCAATATCTCAGTGGAATGGGTAGATCTTTCGCAGAGCGCCAACGATATGGCCACCGCTATCGAATTAATGGAAGCGGATGCTAAGCGCCCCTTCTCGCTGAACGCAGCGCCGTTATTCAGACAAAAAATCATCAGGCTGGGTGAGAAACGCTTTCTGTGGTATTTCTGCAGCCACCATCTGCTGCTTGATGGTTACGGCACTTATTTGCTGATCCATCAAGTGGCGCAGGCCTACCGAGACCAGACACAACAACCGCAAGACGTACCGGCGATCGATGCCTTGCTCAGGGCTGAATCCGAGTATAAACAGTCAGCCGCCTATCAAGCAGACCGACATTTTTGGCAAGCGGCCAGCGCCTCACTGCCAGACCCGATGACATTAGCCTGCGCCAATATTCCCTCGGGACAGACCATCCGCCATGTGACGTCGTTGCCCTATCCTGCCGAGCGCCTTGCGCTGCAAACCGAACATCCTTCCTGGCTGGCGCGCACTTTTGTAGCGGTGATGGCGTATTTGTACCTATGTACCGGCGAGAAGCAGCAAACGATCGGCGTCCCTATGATGGCGCGAACAGACGCCCTGTCGAGGCAGGCGCTAACCTGCAAGACCAACGTTGTTCCTTTGACTCTCGATATTGAGGACACCGCTTCATGCCGACAGTTGGCGCAAACCATTGAACACGCGCTCAAGCAACTCAAGAAACATCAAGCGTTTCGTTACGAAGAGATAAAAAGTCTGAGGAGCGTCGCCAGCCGCTCGCCGTTGTTCAACATCGTGGTCAATATCATTCCCTTTGAAGCGGCAGCCTCATTCTCTCCCGCTCAGCGTAGTGAAATCCGTAACTTACGCTCAGGAGGCGCGCAGGATCTGGTCTTCAACATGCGTCCCGATCTCGATAACCAAACGCTGCGGCTGGAGATCGATGCCGACTCAGGGCTTTACGATGCGGCCAGTCTGGTGCGGCACAGCCAGGGGATACAGACCTTGTGCACCTTGCTGTACGACGATCCGGAAAATCTTTCCGTCGCGGCATTGCGACAACGTTTCCCGCTCTCGCTGCTGGGTAAAACAGCCAACGACAACGTGGTCGATATCATGCAGCGTATCGATCGTGCCGTCGTTCAAGCGCCGCAACGCACGGCGATCCTCACGCCTGAACACGCTTCGTCATCGCTCAGAACGCTGTCTTATGCCGTTTTGCAGCAGCAGTGGCGTGCGCTGGCCGATGTCCTGGCTCCCGTTCGCGCCGCACATACCGTACTGTTGCTCGACTTGCCGCAAGGGCCGGAGGCCATCATCTGCATGCTTGCTGCGTTGCAATTGAAAATGCCCTTCGTCAACCTGAATGCCAAAGGGGATGGAGCGGCTTACCGTCAACTGCTTGAACAGTTTAGCGACGCTATCCTGATTACCGATCGCACGCGTCCCTCCGTTCATTCCGAGCCTGGCGCATTGGCGCATTGGCGCGCATCGACACTCAATATGCCGACGGATTTCGCACACTTCACCGTGTTTCGCCGGCAAACATCGACTGAGGCGCCGGCGTTCCCGGTCGGTACCAGCTATATCATGTTTACCTCCGGTTCGACGGGAATGCCTAAAGGCGTGATAGGCGCCCGACATGCTCTCAACGTTTTTGTCGATGCGGCGATAAAATGCTATGGCATTCAACCGCACGAACGCGTGTTGCAATTTGCGCCCTTGCATTTCGATGCCTGCATCGAAGAAATTTTCATGACGCTGGGGGCCGGCGCCCACCTGTGTATCGCCCCCGAGACCGTCAAGCACAGCTTTGCCGCTTTCTTCACATTCTGCGACGATCATCAAATCAGCCTGTTGGATCTGCCGACCGCCTACTTTAATGAAATGCTGTTCGCCTCCGGCGGTGAACAGACGCTACCGCCGGCCGTCACTACCGTTATCATCGGCGGCGAAAGCCTTTCACCGCGAGCCAAAGAACGCTGGTTCGCGCACTACCCCAAAGGCAGGAAGTTATTCAACTCCTACGGCCCAACCGAAACAACCGTGGTGGCGACGGCCGCAGAAATCAAAAACGATGGCGCCGCCGTGACGATAGGCACACCGCTGGATGGTATATACACGGCGATCGTCGGCGAGGATCTCAGGCCGTTGCCGCTCGGCTGCAGCGGCGAATTACTGATAGCCGGAGCGACCGTCGGCCTGGGATATTGGCATCAACCAACGCTGAGCGCGGAAAAGTTCGTCACCCTTGAGGCCAACGGCCATCTCATGCCCGCCTTTCGTACCGGCGATATCGCCTGCCAGCGCCAAGATGGGCAGTTGGTGTTCCTTGGCCGCAAAATTCGTGAAGCGAAAATCGCCGGGCAGCGCGTCAATATGGGTGAAATAGAAAGCTGTCTGGCCCGCTTGCCCTCCATTGTCGAGATTGCCGTACTGGCCAAAAGCGGCGACGCGGGAACGGAACTGTACGCGCATTATCACAGCCGGCAGCCGCTCAGTGAGGCAATGCGCCGCACACTGTACGGCGAACTGCCCAATGCCCATATTCCTCAGCGCTTCGTGCATCATCCAACGCCGCTGGTCAAACTGGCTAACGGCAAGATTGATTATCGCACCCTGGAGAGACAATCCCGGATGCCTGAACCCACACGGGAGTTGCGTTCGACGACATTCAACACCCTGGTGCATGAAGTTTGGCTGGCGACGCTGGGCAGTGACGATGGCGACTTCTTCACGCTCGGCGGCGAGTCCCTGCAGGCCATAAAAATCATTAACGTGCTTAACGCCCACTGTCGGTTGGATCTGAACCTGAGCGACATTCTTGAACATCCAAGACTCGCCGATTTCTGCCGACACCTGACGCAGTTGGCCCATGCACGCTATGGTCTGGATCCGCAGCATCTGGACATCCGTTGCGCTATCGGCCGCTGTCTATCAACCGAGGCGCCGACCAGCAGCAGGCTGTTTATTCAATCTCCCGAAGGCACAGATGAACGGCTTTTATTGGCCGCCCTCGCCGACAAACGCGGTGTGGACATTCTGTCACCGCAGGCGCTGCCGTTGCCTGCTGAATGGTCGCTGAACGCGGCCATATTCAACGTACCGAACGAAGCCACTCAATATGCCAGTTGGCTCGATGCACTTTCGGCCCTGCTGCACACCCTGCCCGGCCGAGTTAACCACATGATCTTTATGCATGATACGGCCGGCGGAGCCAGACTCACGCAGGGCCTGCTACGCGATTTCCGGCATGAGCGACTACTGTTGCTGCATAAAGTCGATGCGCGCCGCCAAGCCGTCGACGCCGGTGTTACAGAGTTGATAGCCCTCTCTGCGCGGCTGGGTTATTTCCCGCACATTCGGTTCGATACGGCCAATGAGCGATTGAACGGCTGCGTACTGAGGATCTTCGGTTTCGATGATGGCGAGAATATCGACCATCGCGCCGCCTTCACAATGGCGCAGCGGAGAAACCCGGGAGTGCAGTTGTGTAGCTTAGCGCATTGGCTGAATTTGATTTCCGCCCACAGCGACAAACGCCCGAATAAAAGCGGTCGAACAGCGAAAACTATCGACGTCAACATGGAAGGAGCGCACTGATGAGCGTCATCGGCTTGATCAATCTGATGGAAATGGCGAAACAGGGAGCAAAATTCGGCGAGCTGTCGCCTCGACGCCAAACCATCGAGCATGTTGACGCCGCCGCACTCAGTGCGGTGCAGGAAGACATTACCGCATTTTTATCTGTCTGTACGCCAGACAATTCAGAGCGGCACACCGGCGAGAAGCCTTGTTACACCGTCAATCACTACGCGGGCCAATACCTGTGGCTGTATGAAAACTTCACCAAGAACAGCCCGCTGTATAACATTCCGATCGCTAAAGAGATCCTGGGGCCCTTTGAACCCGAGCGTTTGCTCGCCGCGTTGAAAAAACTGCTCAAGCGGCACGGTGCGCTTTGCGGCCGCTACCGGCTAGACGGTGAAGCCATCACCGTTGACATCGTGCATCCTGATGAAACCATTTTCGAACACAGCCTCGAGGACATCAGCAGGCTGAACAGTGAAGAGCAGCAAGAAAATATGCTGGCGGCGCTTAACGCCCAGTGTACGATTCCGTTTGACCTCGCGGCTGAGTATCCCCTGCGCTGCCGGATCTTGAGAAAGAGCGCACAGCACCACTATCTGTTCTTGACCTTCCACCATTGCGTGGTCGACGGCTGGACGGCCAATTTGCTGGTGGATGAACTGAGCCGTGACTATCAAGCGTACGAAGAGCATTGGCATTATGACAACGGTCAGGCGTTTTTCCGCTATCTTGAAGACCCTTTCCTCGCCGTCGCCAATGTCGATGACAGCATGGCGTTTTGGCGCGATGAACTGGATGGTGCGCCGGAAAAACACGCGCTTGAATACGATATCGCCATCACCGCGGCAGGCAAAACACAGAATATCGTCAGAACATCGCTGACGAACGAACTGCAGCCGGCCCTGGCCCAGTTAGCCAAACATAACGGTACGACGCTGTTTACGCTGTTGCACTCCGCCTTCGCGTTACTGATTGCCAGAGAATCGGCGACGGATCGCGTAGTCATCGGTAGCCCGATCGCCAACAGGAACGAGCCGACGTTAAACGACGCCGTTGGCAGCTTCGTCAACACGATCGCTCACCAATTTATCATCACTGGCGACGACAGTTTCACCGCGCTGCTGCAAAAGAACGCCAATAAATTTGCGCGCGCTTTCAAACATCAGAGATTGCCCTTCTCTTACCTGGTTGAACAACTCAAGCCCACGCGCGGCAAGTTCCACCCCATTTTTCAAATCATGTTCGTCTGCCAACATCGCAAAAGCAACGAGCTAAATCTTGGCGGTGCGCAGGTTAACACCCTGCCAAGACGCTATGCGCCGCCCAAGTTTGATCTGGTTCTGGAAGTGATTTCCGGCGCAGAGGGCATTCAGTTGGAGTGGCAATACAACGCCAAGCTGTTTACGCCGGAGCGTATTAACGGATTGGCGCAAGCTTACGCATTGCTGTTGCAGCAAATTGCCTGCGATCCTTCGCGGGCCGTCGACCACTATTCGCTGGCGCCAATGGCCGATAACCGGCAATTGCGGCAGCTCTCCGTCGGGCAGGCGATGCCGGTATGCTTGCGGCAACCTCTTTCCGATCGGCTGTTACGCGCTGCCCACCAGCATGGGGATCGCCCGGCGTTGTTCGAGGGAGATCAGGTGTGGCATTACGATCGGCTATTGCAGCACGCCGGCCTCGTGGCGCATTGGCTGAACGCCCATACCGCTCCAGGCGCGCTCATCGCCATCGATCTTCCACGCGGCGCTCATCAAGCTATTGCGGCGCTCGGCGTGATCCTCGCCGGACGCGCCTACTTGCCGTTGGCCGAAGGATTACCGGATGCCCGCGTAGCGGCCATTATGCGAATATCGGGTTGCGCCTGGGTTTTGAGCAATCGGGCTCACCATCGCGCCCGCTATCCGCAGACAACCCGCCTTCAGGATCTGGAGGCGCTGTTTTCTCCCTCTGCCACAGGCACAGCAACCTTCCCATCAGGCGAAGCGGAAGCACTCGCCTATGTCATTTATACATCGGGGACGACAGGTACGCCAAAAGGCGTGGCGATGGAACACGGCGCCGTCACCAATACCTTGCTGACCATGAATCAACTGTTTAACGTTTCACATCGTGACAACGTATTGGCGCTCGCCGACCTGGCCTTCGATTTATCGGTCTATGACCTGTTCGGCAGTTGGCTAGCCGGCGCATCGGTAACCGTGTTATCGCCGCACGACGCTAAAGAGCCGTCAGCATGGCTACATGCGATACGCCAGCGGAAAATCAGCATCTGGAACTCGGTTCCCGCCATCTTACAAATGCTGGTGCAATACTGCGCACAAGAAAACATCCTGTCGCTGCCTCAACTGCGGCATATCTGGCTGAGCGGCGATCGTATCTCTCCGCGGCTGATCGCCGAAGCACATCGGCTTTGCCCCAACGCCACCATCACCAGCCTTGGCGGTGCCACCGAAGGGGCAATATGGTCAATTTATCATCCACTTACACGAGATACGCACTACAGAAACGCCATCCCCTATGGAACCGCATTGCCGAATCAAAGCATGTGGGTGTTGAATGAAAAACTCGAGCCGTGCGGTTTCGGCGTTACCGGCGACATTTATATCGGTGGCGTTGGCGTTGCCCGCGAGTATTGGCGCGATAGGCAAACCACCGCCGGCAGCTTTGTTCTTCTCCCAACCACCGGAGAACGCGTGTACCGCACCGGCGATCGTGGCCGTTGGCATCGCAGCGGTTACATCGAATTCCTCGGCCGCGAAGACCAACAGGTGAAACTGCAGGGTTTTCGCGTCGAATTGGGTGACGTCGAATTCGCGCTCAAAAGCAGCGAACTGGTCGCTGAAGCGTGCGTCGTCTGTCGCGATGAAACCAGGAACGGCACACCGTATCTGGAAGCCTATTTCACATTGACCGAGGCGGGGAAAGCCAGCGTCCAGGCGGAGCAAAGAATACGCGAGCAGGTTACGGCCGCATTGCCCGCATATATGGCGCCATCCCACTATCATCTTATTGAACGTTTCCCGCTTTCACGCAACGGCAAATTGGATCGCACCTTGCTATCGCCAGGCACCGAACGGAGTCAGGCCAGCGATGTTGTTCCCGCCGCGTCCGCGGAACTCATGCTGCTACGTGAGTTGTTGGCGGATACGTTAGGCTGTGCTCCAGACAAGATCGACCCCTATGCCAGCTTCTTCAGCAATGGCGGCAGCTCGCTTTCCGGCATTACGTTTTTGGGTAACATCAAGCGCGCCCTTAATGTGGAATTAACCCTGGCGGAAATCCTTGGCTACTCACAGCTCGATAAACTTGCCGAGCGTCTGCGCGATAACGCGCCCCTGCCGTTATCGATGTTGTCCGGCGCAGCCGATCGCCCCTCTCTGCCCACCTTGTATTTGGTGCATGGTGCCGGTGGCCAGGTATATCAATATGCAAAGTGGATAAAACAACTTTACGCCTGCGCCAACATCATCACCATCGCCAGCCCGGGGTTGGCCGCGCCAGGCGCAGACGACACACTCACCCTGCAGCGATTGGCCGCCTCCCATTTGGCGGCCATACCGCGTGCCAAACGCGACACTGCCGTTATCGCCGGCTGGTCATTGGGCGGCCAATTAGCTGTCCATATGGCGGCGCAGGCGACGGAACAAGGCGCGCCCTTTGCGCATGCGGTGCTTGTCGACAGCGGTTTGCCCACCCAGCACCCCTCAGTGAATCGAGGTTTCAGCGTGGCGCAAAGTTACCTCAGCCTGTTCGACTCTCTCGGTATTGC
Organism: Serratia sp. PL7; assembly: GCF_945957435.1. Taxonomy (NCBI): domain Bacteria; kingdom Pseudomonadati; phylum Pseudomonadota; class Gammaproteobacteria; order Enterobacterales; family Yersiniaceae; genus Serratia; species Serratia sp. PL7. The sequence continues at coordinate 1,377,248 of NZ_CAMFLB010000001.1, forward strand.
GCGCCATTTGTGTCGGCATCAAGAAACGAACGCGATAGACAGCTTCGCCAACGAGATAAAAATGCACTATGCGCTGAATCAGAGCGTGCTTGCGGAGAAGATCACGCTGGAACATGCCGAAGCCTTTTGTTGGGCGCTGAAAAAATCCTTTGATCTGACGAATAACGCCGGCCCTCTGCCACAGATAGCGATACCGCTGACGCTTTGGCTCAGCCAGCAACGTCAGCGTAAACACCCCAATCTCGCACAACGCTGGGAGAGGCAATCCTCTCATGACGTTCAACTCAATTATTGTGCAGAAACGCATTACAGCATTTTAAACAACGCTCAACTTCTTCTAGCGCTGACGCGGATGCTGCGCGCGTTGTCCACATCATTGGAATAACGCGAGAAGATACCCCTGGCCAATCAAACCTATCGAGGCACTGATGAAATTACCCAGCAGTTGGATTTTTTTGTTCTGTTTTTACTACACATTCATGGATATTTTTTATTCGTTATTTTTTTCCGAAGACAGGAGGTTTACCAGCACAATCATTCAATCCTTTATCTTTTCAACCTTGCTAGTGGCATTTTTCTGGTATCGGAAAACTGCAAAAACCAAAAACCAATAATATAAGGAAGTCGTTATGAGAGAACTTACGATTAATGAAGTGAACTTTATCGCAGCCGCTGGGGATTTCAGCTATGCGGAACTGGGCGGGGCCGTCGCGGCCGGCGCGGTTGGTGGCGCGATGACCGGCGCCATGGCTGGCGGTGTCGGTGCCGGCCCAGGCGCTGTTGCCGGTGCCGTTATCGGTGGTGCCGCCTATACCGCAGGCAAAATGGTGGAATCCATGTTGGGTGGCAATAAACAAACATCGACGAACAATCCTGCCGACAGTAACTAATACAGGAAGATTCGTGTTCATCATATGAAAAAGTCACTTATTGTATTGTTCGCCATTTTAATTGGGCTTGTTGCTGGCACGATTGCGGATTATTTCACCCTCAATCGCTTCTTGAAATACGCCCTTATCGCCGTTGCCGTTATCGGCACGCATAAATTGCTCAATAGCGATCGCGGGCAACGCTCGGCATGATAAACGTGGCTTATTTGAAAATTTAATGATTAAGGAGCAAATATGCGCAATCTTACCTCTGAAGAATGTTCAATCATTTCCGGTGCAGGAGATCGCAGCGGTACATTGACGGTTTCCGCGGAAACGGTCGGCGCAGCGATCGGCGGTGGCATCGGCTCTATCGGTGGCGTGGCGGGCGGCGTTGTCGGCACCATTGTCGGCGGTGCTGTCGGTAACTATGTCACCGGCGATCGTGCCCCCGGCTCTGTTGGCCCATCAGGCATTCCCTGGGGCGGGAGCAACGGCGGCGGTACCATGTGGGGGAACAACAACAATACCGATTCGAACTGATCGGGGCCCTGCCAGCCACACGGCTGACCTCCCCGGTTAACGTTGGCTTCAGCGCCTAAAGCGTCATTTCATGCCAGGGTTATCGTTATGATAACCCTTTTTGTCATGGGCCCACCACAGGGTGAGCAGCGCGGTTGGCGTAGCGAAAATGTCGAGATGAAGAAGCCAGGTGAAGCGAAGCTGACGTTACCCGAGTTGAATGACTCTATCCGCAGAGGCAATCGTCGATGGACGGTGCGCAATAATCACGCGGGTAATGTTCAGTTGTGAAATAGCGCGGTTAATATGTGTTTCATTATCGAGATCCAGGTGGCTGGTCGCTTCGTCCATAAACAGAATGCTGGGGCGACGATAGAGCGCACGGGCTATCAATAAACGCTGTTTCTGTCCGCCAGAAAGGCTTCCCCCCAATTCGCCGATCAATGTTTCGTAGCCCATCGGCATGTTTTGAATATCATCATGCATATTGCAACGCCGTGCGCACGCCTCAATACGTTTCAGATCCATTTCGGCGTCAAATCCTGAAATATTTTCAGCGATAGATCCCGCCAGCAGCTTGTCATCTTGCAGCACGCAAGCGATACATTGGCGATAATTATTAACGCCAATGTTGCTGATATCCATACCATCGACCAGCACGGCTCCTTCATCCGGCGACAGCAACCCACACATTAACTTCATCAATGTGGTTTTACCCACGCCGGAGGGGCCGACAATCGCCACGCTTTCTCCCGCGGCAATGCTGAGATTCAAATCCGTGATAATGGGTTTCGCCAAACGATCATACTGGTAGCGCAGATTCCGCACCTGAAGCTCTGCGGCGTTGCCTTTTGTGAAGAGCTGACGCGCGGGCATTTGCGGTTCCGGTGACGAAAGCACAATGTCCGCCACCCTTTCATTGTGCAAGCTTAACATTCGCAGCTGAAGCATCATGTCGATCAAGCTGCTGGCACGCTCCGAGAACTGCCCACGGTAGGCGTTAAACGCGATAAACATGCCGATCGTCATTTGATTGTCTATGACCAATGCCGCGCCGAGCCAAAGGATGATCACCTGATCGCAGGTGGCAATAAACGCCCCCAAACCGCCAAACATCATGTTTAACTTGGTCAGTTTGATACCCGCATTGATCGTTTCTACGTTTAGATTCAGCCAATACTGTGAACGGGTTTCAGATAACCCCAACGCCTTTAACGTACTGATGCTATATAACGTCTCCATGAAATGAGACCCGGCCCGCGCGCCCTTCACCAACTGCTCTTCCGACAGCTGCCGATAATGTTGATAAGTCGACAGCCTGAGAATGACGTATATCGCCGTAAAGCCGAGCACCACCCAAACTAACCAGCCGCCATAGAGCAGCATCATGACAAATACCCCGACAGACATGATGCCATCAATAATGCTGCTGACGATGCTGGTAGTGAAAGTCGCTCTTATCGTATCCAATGAGCCGAAACGGGATTGAATATCACCCAACTTGCGCTTCTCAAAGAAGGAAAGCGGCAATTTCATCAGATGATCAAACACTCCCGCCTTCCATTGCACGTCTATCAACGCGCCCATGACGATAGAGATCCACGAGCGCAACATGGATACGCCGGTGCGGAATAAAATAAAGAACAGCAATCCTATACATATCAGCGCTAAAAGATCATGATCGCCGGCCAAAATCACATGGTCCATGACCAACTGCGTACCAACGGGCAACAGCAGATTAACCGCTTCAATCACGATCGACAGACAGAAGATCTTTAGCAAGGCTCCCTTAAGGCCGCGCACATTGCTCATCAGCTTACGAAAGCGCAATCTGCTTTGCTGTTTGATCGGCTGAAATTCACTGTCTGGCCATAGCTCAAGCGCTACGCCGGTAAAATGCCGCGACAGTTCATGCAACTCCAGCACTTTACGGCCAAAGGCAGGATCATGGATCACCGCCCGCCCTCGGCTGACACTGACAAGCACCACGAAATGCTTCATGTCCCAATGCAGAATACAGGGCATTTTCAACGCTTTAAGCTCATCGATATTCAGCGATAACGCTCTGGATTGCAGCTTGAGTGCGCTCGCGATGTCAATCAACGCGGAGAGCGTCGCCCCGCGTGAAGAAAAGCCGTAGCGGCTGCGCAGATTAAACAGATCGATTTGCAAACCATGGTAATGGCATACCATCGCTAAACTGGCCAGCCCGCATTCCGAGGCTTCAGTTTGCAGGATCTGCGGCACTTTGCGGCGCAGCGACAAATTGAGTTTGCCCTTTAGCGCGTCTAAATAAGATTCAGTCATTGATTGGCCCCATCAGGCTGTTTTTCATATCGTAGAAAGGTGAGAACATCCATTGATATAGAGGCCTTTCTTCCAGAAACAGCGTGGATTGAGCCCGCATGCCGTTAGTGAGCTGCAACGCTTTGCCCTGGTAACTGATATGCGTTTTATCCAGGGAAACGGTCACCTTGTAAAAAGATGCCGTTTGCGCGCTGGGTTGATGCACGGGAGAACTGCTGTAAGTTGACATTTCTTGAATGGAGGCCGGTACATAAGCGATGCTTTCTATTCTGCCGGGAAACTGACCGAACTTCTCATAAGGGAAAGCGTCATAGCGAATGTTAATGCCGTCCCCCGCTGAAACATAAGGCACACTGGTGTTCGGCAACCATAAAACTAGCTGATAAATCGCGCCATTACGTGGAATAATCTGTACCAAGCTGTCACCGCTATTGACCATCTGACCCGGCGTAACGCTGAGAGACTCAATGCGGCCATCGCTTGGGGCGTTCACGATCAATGCGCCGCTGGCATCGGCTTCCGCTAACTGCCGTTGCAAATCATTGCGCTGAAACTGGTACTGCGAAATTTGGTTATCAAAATCTGCCGCGCGCGTAACGATGTCACTTTCCAAATTCGTAATTTGCAACGACTCTTGAATGTGTTGACTATGCAAGTTTTGGAACAGACTTTGTTGTTGATAAAATGAATAGGTTTGCCCGCTAAGCTGATCTTTGGTAATCAGACCGCGTTGCTGATATTCCTTATAGGAACGCATGTTGTCCTGAGCAAATGCCACCCCCTCTCGTGCATTATCCAACAGCTGTTTGGACTGCATATGCGCCAATTCATACTGTTTTTTTTGCGCGCGTAGATTTTCCAGCGTCATACGCTTGTTGTCTTGCAACTTAAGAATGATGCTGTCGACATGTTTTAACTGGTTTTCAAGCGCCAGGCGCGTATTGGCGCTCACTTTCCCGTTATCCGTCACTCGGCTGACATCAATATGATAAAGACGCTGGCCTTTTTTAACCACATCCCCCACTTCGACGAAGCGTTCCGAGATAAAACCCTGTTGGGGCGCAAACACGTTGACTGAGCGGGGAAAGGTGGTGATTTCGCCATAAACATTAATGCGGCGTGTATAATGACTGAATATAAGAAAAGAGAGGAAAACAAGAATAAATAAAAACGATAAAAGACCAAAGCACCAGGCAGGCAAGCCGTTTATCAATAAAGCCTTACCCGCCCATTTCGCCCGCTGATGATCCGTGGCTTCCTGTCGAAACAAATCACGCATGACATCCCTTTCCAGAAATAAAACTCAAGCCAGCCTTGGCTCGTAAAATGCGGAAGCATATCGAAAAACAGCAGCAGAGATTAAAACAGATCTGTTGTTTTTAATTAGCGATATCGTAAAGATAATTATTCTCATTATGATATCGAGCGTTCCGAATAAATGCAATGTTTTTTACGCACTTACCCAACCACATAGCCGTATATCACTATGCATATCGATAAAAAACCAATAAAGAGCCTCCTAATCAAATAACTCTATTCATTCTATCTCTCGCCATATGTAATAGGCAGCGGCGTGACCGCCGGATCGAGCAGCAATGTGGATAAACGCATCAAATCGAAACGCCTCCATGTCCACGGAATAAGGTCTCGGGGAATGGCTCCCTCTGAGTCACCTCCTAGCTTAGGGCAGTTGGCAGTTTGAGCAAAAACAAGTGATTAGACGTGAGCCGCCTCGCCGACCTGCTGTATCAGAAAGGTCAGCAGCGCGCGCGCTTTGGCCGGCAGATAGCGGCGACCGGGGTAAACGGCATACAGCTGCAGCGGCGCCGGCGGCAGTGCCAGCGGCACCTCAACCAAACGGCCATCGGCCAGAAACGGCCGGCAGCCGAGCTCGGAGAGCATGGCGAACCCCACGCCGGCCAAGGCCGCCTTCAGCGCCATCTCCCCGCTATTGACACGATAGCGCGCATTGACCGGGACGGTAACGAAGGTTCCGTCCGGGCGGACGAACTGCCACGGCATGCCCTTCAGCGCATCCACCGTGCTGATGCAGGGCAATTGCGTGAATTGTTCAATCTCCGACGACGGCGACCACTGCGCCAGCAACGCCGGAGCGGCCACCACGATGCAGGGGAAAGACGCCAGCGGCTGCGCGACATAGTCGCTGTCGTCCAGCATGCCCCGGCTGATCATCACCGCCAGATCGACATCGTCGAGCAGCGACGTCATACCCGCCAGGTTAGTCACGCAGCTGATTTCGATCTGCGGATGCTGCAGGGCGAACGCCGCCAGCGGCTCGCCCAACAGGTATGGCCCCACTTCATTGGGCACGCACAGGCGCAGCGGCCCACGCAGCTGTTGCTGCCGTTCGCTGAGGGTTTGCGCGGTGTGTTCCAGCGACGCCAGCAGCGGCTGGGTGCGTTCATGCAACAGTTGGCCGTTCGGCGTCAGCCGCATCGAGCGAGTGCTGCGTTCGAGCAATCGCTGCTCGAGCTGGCGCTCCAGCTGAGAGATATAGCGGCTGACGTTGGAGGTCGGCATCGCCAGCGCCCGCGCCGCCCCGACGAAGCTGCCTTGCTCCACCACCGCCACGAAGATGCGTAACAGGTTTAAATCCAATTTATCGCGCATGATTATCCCTGATTTGATAACAAACCATGCCATTTCTACCATCTAATCCCGATCAACACCAAGCGCTACACTGCCGGCCTGACTCTGCAACCGATAGATGCTTATGACACCCACGAGAAAGCTGACGGCGATAGCGCTGGTCATCGCCTTTATTCAGTTCACCAACGCACTGGAATACATGGTATTCAACCCGATATTCCTCTACATGGCCGCCGATTTTTCCGTGCCCGTCAGCTTCGCCGGCTATGTCAGCGCGGCCTATACGCTGGCGGCGGTGATTTCCGGCATCGGCGCATTTTTCTGGATCGGCGGCGTTGAGAAGCAGCGCTTTCTGATGCTCAATGTCACGCTACTGGCCGTGACCACCTTATTGATCGCCACAACCCAGCAGTTTTACTGGCTGTTAGCGCTGCGGCTGCTGGCCGGGCTGTTGGGCGGCACCACGATGGGCGTCGGGATCGGCTTGCTGCTCAACGCCGCGCCGGCCGCGCTGCACGGCAGAATGCTGGCGACGGTGATCGCGTCTTTTTCGCTGGTGAGCATTGTCGGCATGCCGGGCATGCTGTACCTGTGCGAAGTGGCAAGCTGGCGCGTTGCGCTGGCGGCTATCGGCGGGCTGTGTCTGCTGGCGGCCGTATTGGTGGCGCTGTTCGTTCCCAGGGATACGCCGCAGCCACAGGCTGCCGCGCCCGTCACGCTCGATCGCCGGTTGTTGCTGTTCGCCGCCGCCGCCGGCCTGACGCAGTTCAGCCCAATGCTGCTGATCCCGGTGCTGGCGCCGCTGCTCACCCAGCGGTTACAGGTGGTAGACGCGCATTTGTCCTGGCTATTTTTCATCGGCGGCGTGGCGGGTTATCTGGCGACCGTGCTGGCAGGCCGCTGGCTGCAACGCTTTGGTGCCGTGACGCTGACGGTGGGCGCCACGCTGTTGCTGCTAGGCAGCCTGTGGCTGGCGGCGCGCGGTGGCGATCGCGGTGAACTGTTCATGGTCGCGTTTCTCGCGGCGGCCTATGCGCGGCTGGTGGCGATCTCTTCCCTGAGCATGCGCTGGCCGGACAATCGGCAACGCGCCGCCTTCGGCGTACTGCAAACCGCCCTGATACACCTGAGCGCCACGGTGGCCTTCTTGCTCTCCTCCACGCTGCTGAGCGGCGGCCTCACCCCGCTCAGTTTGCAACGTCTGTTATGGCTGTGCGCGCTGAGTGCCGTCGCCGTCGCACCGCTCAGCGTTTGGCTGCAGGCGCGGCTGTGTCAGCGCGACGCCTCATAAACCACCTTACCATTCACATAGGTGCGATAAATGTTGCGATCGTCTCCCAGGGTCATCAGCACGAACCCTTGCTCCGCAGACGTGGCGCTGTTGGCGTAGCGCAACTGCTGCAGCGGCGTGACCGCCGGATCGAGCACCACGAAATCCGCCTCTTTGCCGACGTTGAAGTTGCCGATTTTGTCGTCCAGCGACAGCGCGCGGGCACCGCCCAGGGTGGCATGATAGAACGCTTCTACGGCGGCGAGCCGGTAATGCTGCAGTTGGCCGACCTTGTACGCCTCACCCAGCGTGCGTAGCATATTGAAGGTGGTGCCGGCCCCTACGTCGGTGCCGATACCGAGCTTCACCCGCTTGCGCCAGGCCTGCTGCAGGTCAAACAGCCCGCTGCCGAGAAACAGGTTGGAGGTGGGGCAAAAGGCGATTGCCGAGCGGGTCTCGCACAGGCAGTCCCACTCCTGCTCCTCCAGGTGCAGGCAGTGGGCGAACACGCTTTTGCTGCCGGTCATGCCGTAGCGGTGGTAAACGTCCAGATAGCTTTGGCTCTGCGGGAACAGCGCTTTTACCCAGGCCACTTCCTGCGGATTCTCGCTCAGGTGCGTCTGCAGCCAAACGTCGGGGAATTCTTCGCGCAGCCGCTGCACCTGCGCCAGCAACGCCGGCGTACTGGTGGGCGCAAAGCGCGGCGTAATGGCGTAACCGAGGCGGCCTTTGCCGTGCCAGCGTTCGATCAGTTCACGCGTTTGGCGGTAACTCTGCTCCGGCGTTTCCAGCAGCGCCTCCGGCGCATGGCGATCCATCATCACCTTACCGGCGATCAGGCGCATGTTCAGCGCTGCCGCCTGGCTGAACAGCGTATCGACCGACTGCGGATGCACGGTGCCGAACACCAGCGCGGTGGTGGTGCCGTTGCTCAACAACTCCCGCAGAAAGAAGGCCGACATCGCATCGGCGTGCTGCTCGCAGCCGTAACGGCTTTCGGTCGGGAAGGTGTAATTGTTTAACCAGTCCAGCAGTTGATCGCCATAGGCGCCAATCATTTCGGTTTGCGGATAGTGGATATGGGTATCGATAAACCCCGGTACGATCGGTTTGTCGCGATACTCCGTGACCGCGAAGCCCGGTGGCAGCAGCGCCTCGCCCTGCTGCCAGCTGCCGAACCAGACGATGACGCCGTCGTTCAGCAGCAGCAAACCGTCGGGAATGTGCCGCAGGCGTTCCTCAAGCTGTTGCGGCGCCTCCACACAGGCGGCGATATCAAAAAAATTGCCACGAATAGCCGTGGTGAATTGAAGTGCCATTATTTTCTTCCTTGTGACGACCGGCCAAGCCCACCCGCGTAATAACTTGCGATGATGAAACAAGGCCCTTTTTACCCAAACGCAAAGACCGGATTAAGCATAGCAAGCCGTGTGCCAACAGGCGGTCATAAAATATATTTTTATTTAAAAACAGAGTGATACTAATTCAACCAAAGAAAACCAACCGATGAAAAAGAATAAAACGCGCGGCGGTCTTCAACGGCAGACGAATAGCAACCGTTTGCTTGCCGAAATAACACCGCGCCGCTGCACCTTTATTGGGCAAGCGGATAATTTCGCGGCCGTGACGTTTATTCCAACACGATGCAAAGCGGTCTGGCCCATTCCGCAGGCCACCCGACAAACTTGAAACGATAACCATTCTCAATTATCATCCGCGCATCTTTTTGACCAGCAATGCGAAAACCATGTCCGCCACCGCTTCCGCCCCGCACACCGCGCTGTCGCGCCTTTACGCCACCCATCATGCCTGGTTGCAGGGATGGTTGCGCAGGCGGCTGGGCTGCGCGTTCGACGCGGACGATGTGGCGCAGGACACCTTCATGCGCCTGCTGAAAAGCGACGCCGCGGCGACCCTGCGCGAGCCGAAAGATTTTCTGGTCACCGTCGCCAAGCGGGTGATGGTCGATCTGTTCCGCCGCAGAACGCTGGAACGCGCCTATCTGGAGATGCTGGCGCTGATCCCGGAAGGCTACGCCCCGTCGCCGGAGCAGCGCCAGAGCCTGCTGGAAAGCCTGCAGCAGATCGACGCCATGCTCGATGGCCTGGGGCCGAAGGTAAAACAGGCCTTTCTGTTGTCGCAGCTCGACGGTCTGGGCTATGCGGACATCGCCGCGCGCCTCGGCGTGTCGGTCAGTTCGGTTAAAAAATACATGGCCAAAGCCACCGAGCATTGCCTGCTGTTCAGCCTCGAAAACGACATTTATTCATGAGCAACGCCATCACCCCCGAGCAGCGCCAGGCGCTGAAAATGGCCGCACACTGGTATGCCCTGCTGTGCGATGAGCACGTCACCGAACGCCAGCGCCAACAATGGCAAGCCTGGCACCAGCAGCATGACGATCACCGCTGGGCCTGGCAGCGCGTCGAAGCGCTGCAGAGTCAGTTGCAGGGCGTGCCGGGCAAGTTCAGCTACCGTGCGCTCGATCGCGCAGACCGCCAGTCGGCGATCGATCGCCGCACCCTGCTGAAGAGTCTGCTGTTGCTGCTCGGCGTGGGCGGCGGCGGATTCTTCTACCAGTCGCCGCTCGGCCGGGAGCTGCGCGCCGACTACCGCACCGCCACCGGCGAAATCAAACCCATTGTGTTAAGCGACGGCACCCAACTGGTGTTGAACACCGCCAGCGCGGTAGACGTGCATTACGACGATCGCCAACGGTTGATCCGCTTGCACGCCGGAGAAATCAGCCTGGTGACCGGACGCGATCCCCGGCCGCTGTGGGTACAAAGCCCGCAGGGGGCGATGCGCGCGCTCGGCACCCGTTTTTTGGTGCGCGAGAGCGACGGCGAAACTCGCCTGGCGGTGCTGGAACACGCGGTCGAGGCGCAGCTGGCGCAAGACGCGCAACAAAAGCGCCGGGTGAACGCCGGAGAACAGATCAGCTTCAGCACCACGGCCTTCAGCGACAAACAACCGGCCACGACGGAGGACGGCTGGCTGCGCGGCGTGTTGAGCGTCAGCCAGTGGCGGCTGGACCGGGTGATCGCCGAACTGGCGCGCTACCGGCGCGGCCACCTGAGCTGCGATCCGGCCGTCGCCGGCCTGCGCGTCAGCGGCAGTTTCCCGCTCAACGATACCGATCGCGCCCTCGCCCTGCTCAGCCAGACCCTGCCGGTGCGCCTGCAGAGCTTTACCCGCTATTGGCTGCAAATCGTCCCCGCCTGAATCTTTTTAAATAAAAATGATAAAAAATCGCATTCTTGATTGTCCCTTTTGCTTCGCTCATCCGACTCCCAGGAAAACACTGCAGCAATAAATAAAAAATGATTCAGGAGAAGGTATGAACAACGCTTGGGGAAAGGTCGCTCCGGCTTCGCTTTGGGGAAAACGGGCCACGCCGCTGGCCGTGGCCATTGGCCTGGTCTTCGCTGCACCGCAGATGGCGAGCGCCGCCAGCGCCGCTGCCGCCTATCACATTCCGGCCGGTGAGCTGGACGGCGCGCTGAACGCTTTCGCCGCGCGCGCCGGCATCGCGCTCTCGGTGGACGGCGCACTGACCGCCGGTAAACGTTCGCCGGGCCTGAGCGGCAGCTACGGCGTCGATGACGGCCTGAACGCCCTGCTGGCGGGCAGCGGCCTGCAGGCTAAAGCGCTCGGCAACAACGGCTACACGCTGGCCAAACTGCCGCAGCCGCAGAAAGAAGAGGACATCACCGTGGTCGGCGACTGGTTGGCGGAAGGCCGCCAGATCGACGTGTTCGAACATCCCGGTGCACGCGACGTAGTGCGCCGCGAAGACTTCGTCAAAACCGGCACCACCACCGTGCGCGAAGCGTTGAACCGCGTGCCGGGCGTAGTGGCGCCGGAGAACAACGGCACCGGCAGCCATGACATGGCGCTGAACTTCGGCATTCGCGGCCTCAATCCGCGCCTCGCCAGCCGCTCCACCGTGCTGATGGACGGCATCCCAGTGCCCTTCGCCCCTTACGGCCAGCCGCAGCTGTCGCTGGCGCCGGTCTCGCTCGGCAATATGGATGCGATTGACGTGGTGCGCGGCGGCGGCGCGGTGCGCTACGGGCCGCAGAGCGTCGGCGGCGTGGTTAACTTCGTCACCCGCGCCATCCCGAAAACCTTCGGCATGGAGGCCGGCATGCAGGGGCAGCTCAGCCCGACCTCGCGCCAGGATCACCCGAAAGGCACCGGCAACCTGATGATCGGCGGCACCGCCGACAACGGCTTCGGCGCGGCGCTGCTCTACTCCGGCACCCGCGGCAGCGACTGGCGCGAGCACAGCGCGACCAAGATTGACGACGTGATGCTGAAAAGCCGCTACGCCCCGAACGAGGTGCACACCTTCAACAGCCTGCTGCAATACTACGAAGGCGAAGCGGACATGCCGGGCGGCCTGAGCCGGGCGGACTACAACGCCAACCCATTCCAGTCGACGCGCCCGTACGACAAGTTCTGGGGCCGCCGCCAGTTGGCCAACTTCGGCTATCAGTATCAGCCGGATCAACAGCATAAGTTCGACGTGCAGAGCTTCTACACCTACACCCTGCGCAGCGGCTATCTGGATCAGGGTAAAAACCTGACGCTGTCGCCGCGCGAATACTGGGTGCGCGGCGTGGAACCGCGCTACAGCCAGAGCTTCCGCTGGGGCGATTCGGCGCATGAGGTCGGCGTCGGCTACCGCTACGTCAGCGAATCCACCCACGAGCTACGCTACACCAGCAAGGCCAGCACCGGCAGGCTGCCGTCCACCGCCAGCCCGTACGATCGCGACACCCAGTCCGGCACCGAGGCGCACGCCTTCTATATCGACGATCGCATCGACATCGGCGACTGGACTATCACGCCGGGCATGCGCTACGAGTACATCAAGTCGTATCAGAACAACTACATCAAGAACAACCGCCTCGACGTTAGCTATAACGCACCGCTGCCGGCGTTGAACGTGATGTATCACCTGAACGAATACTGGAACCTGTACGCCAACACCGAAGGCTCCTTCGGCACCGTGCAATACAGCCAGATGGGCAAAGCGGTCGACAGCGGCAAGATTGAACCGGAGAAGGCGCGCACCTGGGAGCTGGGCACCCGCTACGCCGGCGATGCGCTGACCGGCGAGATCGGGCTATTCCTGATCAACTTCAACAACCAGTACGACTCCAACCAGGTGACCGACAGCGTGACCGCGCGCGGCAAAACCCGCCACGCCGGGCTGGAAGGCAGCCTGCGTTACGATCTGTCGCAGCTGACGCCGAAACTGGACGACCTGACCGCCTACGCCAGCTACGCCTACGTCAACGCCACCATCCGCGAAGACGGCGGCTACAAGGGCAACCAGGTGCCGTTCTCGCCGAAGCATAAAGGCACGCTGGGGCTGGACTACACGCCGGGCAACTGGGCGTTTAATCTTAACGGCGAGTTCCAGTCCAGCCAGTTCGCCGACAACGCCAACACCGTGGCGGAAAGCGCCGACGGCAGCACCGGCCGCATTCCCGGCTATATGCTGTGGGGCGTGCGCGCCGCCTATGATTTCGGCCCGGAAATGGCCGGTCTGAATCTGGGCGTCGGGGTGAAAAACCTGTTCAACCACGAGTATTTCACCCGCGCCTATGACGACAACAACAAAGGTCTGTACATCGGTCAGCCGCGCACGATCTATCTGCAAGGTTCGGTGAAGTTCTGATCTTCAGCGGCGGGTGCGGTTAACCGTGCCCGCCGCCTTTCCCATCAACGTGACGATGTCACATAAAACCACTCCTCCGCGCCGCCGCAACGGCGAAAAATAAGTCGCTTCTGACGCCAATACGCGTAGTATCGACGATCCGCCCCGATTTATGGGCGCGGATTTTTTGCCGTTCTGGCCTGAAAAGCGAGGGAATAAGATGAATCATAATGACCTTTCTCAGTGCCGCGTGGACACCGACCGTTTGTTGATTGCCCCCTTTACCGCAGCAGACGCCGACGATGTTTACCAGGCGATCACCCCCACTCTGACGCGCTTTATGACCTTTGAGCCGGAAGCGTCACCGGAAGATTTCGCCAACGTCTGGCAAGGCTGGCTGCCGCTGATGCGCGAAGGCGAAGAAGTGATCTTCGTCGCCCGCCGGCGCGAAGACCGAGAGTTCGTCGGCGTCGGCGGCGCACACAACCTGCGCAGCCACACCCCGGAGCTGGGCATCTGGGTCAAAGAGAGCCTGCATGGCCAGGGTTACGGCCGCGAAATCGTTGAGAGCATCGCGCGCTGGGTCAGCGAACGCTTTCAGCCGCAGCACCTTATCTACCCGGTGGCCGAACAGAATACCGCCAGCCGCCGCCTCGTCGAGTCGCTGGGCGGCGTGCTGGCCGGCCGTTGCGAACGCGTCAAGTATGACGCCGTGGTGTACCACTTACCGCCTCAGCGCTAATCTGCATCGGGCCGCCGGCCCGGTGTGACCTTTTTTGCTTTCCGCCGTGATAACCGCTGCCACTGCCTGCGGGTTTGTGCTAATGATAGAGGCATGTAGGGTAAAAACAGTTGAGGAACAGCAACATGATTATTTTTGTTACCGGCGCCACCTCCGGTTTCGGCGAAGCCATTACGCGCCGTTTTATCCGTGAAGGCCACCAGGTGATCGCCGCCGGGCGCCGCCTTGAGCGTCTCGAAGAGCTGCAGGACGAATTAGGGCAAGCGCTGCACATCGTGCGGCTCGACGTGCGCAACCGCGCCGCCATTCAACAGGCGATCGAGGCACTGCCGGCCGAGCTGCGTCAGATCGACGTGCTGGTGAACAACGCCGGGCTGGCGCTGGGGCTGGAGCCGGCGCACAAGGCCAACGCCGATGACTGGGAAACCATGATTGACACCAACGCCAAAGGGCTGGTGAACATGACGCGCGCGCTGCTGCCGGCCATGGTCGAACGCAACGTCGGCCACGTGATCAACATCGGCTCCACCGCCGCCAACTGGCCTTACGCCGGCGGCAACGTGTACGGCGCCACCAAGGCGTTCGTCAAACAGTTCAGCCTGGGCCTGCGTGCCGATCTGCACGGCACGCGCATCCGCGTGACCGATATCGAGCCGGGCCTGGTGGGCGGCACCGAGTTTTCCAACGTGCGCTTCAAGGGCGATGACGGCAAGGTCAATAAAACCTACGAAGGCGCCGATGCGCTGACGCCGGAAGACATCGCCGAGTCGGTGTTCTGGGTCGCCACGTTGCCGGCGCGCGTCAACATCAACACGCTGGAAATGATGCCGGTCAGCCAGTCCTTCGCCGGGCTGAACATCCACCGCGGCGCCTGATCCCTGGCGGCGGGAGGCGACTCCCGCCCTGTTTCCTCAGGCCGCGCGCCAGCCGGAAACGATGATCAGCATGCCCACCAGCGCCACCCCGGCGCCCACCCAGTCCAGCGCAGACAGCTTCACCCCATCCACCACCCGCAGCCACAGCAGCGCCGTCGCCACATACACGCCGCCATAGGCCGCGTAGACTCGCCCGCTGGCCGCCGGATGCAGTGTCAACAGCCAGACAAACAGCATCAGGCTTAATGCCGCCGGCAGCAGCAGCCAGGCGCTGCCCTGCTTCTTGAGCCACAGGTAAGGCAGGAAACAGCCGATAATTTCGGCGAGCGCAGTGGCGAAAAACAACAGCGTGGTTTTTAACATCGGTCGCAGTTTTCTCTCGATAAAGTAAACGAATCGGCGCTTGGCTGGTGAATTCCAGGAACGCAGTGGTATATTTGTCACCACGCCTGCGGGCGAGGTAACGCCAGTGCCGCCATCATCAGGCGCACTCACTCATAAGGATGAAACGATGAAAACATTTTCGACCCAACGACTGCTGCGCGGGATGCTGCCGGTCGCCATGCTGGCCGTTATGGGCGCCTGGCAGGCGCCGGCGCTGGCCGCCACCTGCACTCAGGGCAGCACCTGCGTCACCGTCGATGGCAAAGGCAGCGGCGCGATGAGCACCGAAGAAGCGCGCCAGAGCAAAGAGCAGTGGAATGATACCAAAACCCTGCGCCACAAGGTTAACACTCGCGTCGAGAAAGAGTTCGACAAGGCCGATCGCGCCGCGGATGACGAAGACCGTTGCAACGACAGCAACAACGTCAACGCCTACTGGGAACCGGACACCCGTAAATGCCTGGATCGCCAGACCGGCCGTCGGATTAATCCTTAATCCGCCTGCGGCGGGCGGGCAAGCGTGAAACCCGGTCGCCGTTGCTGCTATCCTGTTACAGGAAGTCCATTGTCTAAAAGGATGACGTGATGAAAAAAACGCTGATATTAACCGCTGTGTTGCTGGCCGGCGCCCCGCTGGCGGCACTGGCCTCCTGCGAAAGCGTGAAAGCGGACATTTCGCAAAAAATCGTCAATAACGGCGTACCGGAGTCCGGCTTCAAACTGGAGATCGTGCCCAACGATCAGGCCGATCAAGCGGGTGGCCAGGTGGTCGGCCACTGCGAAAACGACACCCAGAAGATCGTCTATACCCGCCTGAACAACGGCGACGATCGCGGTGACGCGGCGCAGACCGGCACCAGCCAGGATACCTCCAACACGCAGTAAGCCACACCGGCTATCCCGGGCGCTCTGCAGCAGCGCCCTTTCCTTCTCCCTTACGCCTGCTCCGCCTCTTCTTCTTCGCCCTGCGGCCGACAACGCGCCGGGATCAGCATCGCCGCCGCCAGCGCCAGCAACGACACCAGCGCCGACACCAGAAATACCCAATGCAGCGAAGCCGCCACCTGCTGGGTCAGCTGCGCCAACGCCTCGCTCCCCATGCTCTGGCGCACCGCCGGTTCCATCAGACGCTGCACCGGATCGTCAATCTCCGGCAAACGCCACTGCAAGTTGAGATTCAGCGTCGCGCCCAGAATAGCGGTGCCGATGGCCGAGCCCACCATACGGGTAAACACGGTACAGGCGGTGGCGATGCCGCGAATGCTGTAATGCGCCGCGTTCTGCACCGAAACCAGAAACGTGGTGTTGCACAACCCCATACCGGCGCCGACCATAAACGCCGCCACCCGGCCCCACAGCAGGCCGCCCGCCGGCTGCAACAGCAGCAATATCAGGCCGCCCGCCACCAACAGCAGCGCCCCCAGCAGCGCCGTGGCGCGATACGAGGTCATCAGCATCAAACGGCCGCTCAGCGTGCTGGCCAGCGGCCAACCGATCGACATCAGGGCCAGCGTGGTGCCCGCCTCCAGCGGCGAGCCGCCCATCACGCCCTGAATGAAGGTGGGCAGGAAAGCGCTGATGCCCATCATCGCCGCACCGATCACCAGCCCGCCGATGTTGCCGGCGACGATCACCCGGCTTTGCCACAGCGCCAGCGGGAACAACGGTTCGACCGCACGCCGCTCCTGGCGGACAAGCAGCGCCAGCGACGCCGCCGCCAGCGCAAACAGCGGCGCCACCCACCATCCCAGACTTTCCATCTGCAACAGCGCCAGCAGCAGCGCCGAAACGAACAGCGTCAGCCAGGCGGTGCCCGCCAGATCCAGCGCGTGCCGCCGCAGCTGCTGATGCGCCGGCAGATAGCGCCAGAGGAAGAACATCGCCAGCAGGCCGATCGGCAGGTTAACCCAGAACACCAGCGCCCACGGCAGATGCTGGACGATAAACGCCCCCAACAGCGGGCCGATGATCGCCGACACGCCCCATACGCTCGACAGGTAGCCCATCACCTTCGGCCGCTCGGTGGCGCTGTAGATGTCGCCGATGATGGTGGACGCGATCGGCATGATGGCGCCGGCGCCCAACCCCTGCAGCAGACGAAAGCCGATCAGCCAATACATGTCGGGGGCGAAGCCGCACAGCACCGATCCCAGCAGAAACAGCGTGGCGCCGAAGAAGAACACCCGCTTGCGGCCGTAGAGATCCGCCAGCCGCCCGTAGATGGGGATGGTGATCGCCTGCGCCAGCAAATAGACCGCGAACACCCAGCCCAGCAGCGAGAAGCCGCCGAGATCGCCGATGATGGTCGGCATGGCGGTGGCGACGATGGTGGCTTCGATCGCCGACATGAACATCGCCAGCATGCAGGCGATCAGAATCAGCGGGCGGTGAGCGATGGGTGCGGGTGAAACGTTATTTGTCATGGCGTTATGCAGCTTTCCTGGCGTTTTTATTTTCTCTGAGTATATCAGCAAGCGCCTGCGCCGAGTCTATCCGCCCTCACATCCTGTCTTTGCCGGCGGCGAATCGCACCATTTGGACTCATTGTTACAGCGTAACGTTATGCGGCGGATTTTTTTCACTTTCCATGCATCCCAGCGCTGACGCGGGCTGAGGCGCAGATCGGCGTAAACTCAATCACCTGATTTTGTTCATAAAACTTGGCACGACCAACGACAGGGTGCTATACCTTCCCTAGCCGACGCCTTTGGGCTTCGTGCTTTCTCGGGTTTAAATATCAGTATCTTATGCTGATTAACTCACGTATTGAGCCTACGTTCAGCACGCTGTGCCGAACGCACCCTTCGCTCAATGTCGCTAACCTCATGCGAAACGCCCGTTTTGTACCGCCACGCCCGCCGGGCCGTGGGTAACAATCAGAGCGGAATGCGCCGTCTAGTCGGCCGCTCCGCGCAACGGAGGACGCAACATCATGCACAAGTCAGCGCCATACCGGCGCCTGCTCCTCGGGAGCCTGCTGTTTATCGCCGTCATCGCGCTGCTGGTTTACGGCATCGGTTGGGACACCCTCAAGTCGCGCCGGGAAGATTTGATCTACCTCGGCCAGCAACACATGTTCCTGGTGGCCTGCTCCATGCTGCTGTCGCTGCTGGTCGGCATTCCCAGCGGCATCCTGCTGAGCCGCCCCTTTGCCCGCCGCTGGGCGGAACACGTGATGCAGATCTTCAACGTCGGCAACACCCTGCCGCCACTGGCGGTGCTGGCGCTGGCGATGGTAATCATCGGCATCGGCGATCGGCCGGCGGTGGTGGCACTGTTCCTCGCCTCGCTGCTGCCCATCGTGCGCAATACCTATGCCGGCCTGCGTTCGGTGCCACCGGCGCTGGTCGAGGCCGCCAACGGTATTGGCATGACCGCCGGGCAGCGACTGCGGCAGGTCGAACTCCCTAACGCGCTACCGGTGATCTTCGCCGGGGTGCGCATCGCGATGGCGATTAACGTCGGCACCGCGCCGCTGGCGTTTTTAATCGGTGCCAGCAGCTACGGCGAGCTGATCTTCCCCGGCATCTACCTGAACGACTTCCCGACGCTGATCCTCGGCGCCGCCGCCACCGCGCTGATCGCCCTGCTGCTCGATCTGGCGCTGGCCGGTCTCGGCCGCCGGCTCAGCCCTCATACCGCATCTTGACGGGAGAAACGCGATGACTCGATGGTTACAACCACTCCGCCACGCGCTGCTGTTCTCCTTGCTGATGACCGGCGCGGCCGCCTGGGCCGCCCCGCTGACGCTGGCGAGCAAGAACTTTACCGAACAGCGCATTCTGTCGGCAATCACCGTGCAATACCTG
Source organism: Serratia sp. PL7 (assembly GCF_945957435.1). Taxonomy (NCBI): domain Bacteria; kingdom Pseudomonadati; phylum Pseudomonadota; class Gammaproteobacteria; order Enterobacterales; family Yersiniaceae; genus Serratia; species Serratia sp. PL7. Next base: position 1,396,307 of record NZ_CAMFLB010000001.1, read on the forward strand.
CGGGCCAAAGGTTTTCAGGTCGAACCCAAGACCAATCTGGCTACGGTGATCACCCGCAACGCGATGATCAACAAACAGATCGACATGACCTGGGAATACACCGGCACCTCGCTGATCATCTTTAACCACATCAATAAGCGCATGTCGCCGCAGGAAACCTACGACACGGTGAAAAAGCTCGACGCCAAACTCGGGCTGGTTTGGCTGCAGCCGGCGGACATGAACAACACCTACGCCTTCGCCATGCAGCGGCAGCGCGCGGAAAAAGAGCAGATCCGCACGATGTCGCAGCTGGTGGCCAAAGTGGAGCAGGTGCGTAAAACCGACCCTAAACACAACTGGCTGCTGGGGCTGGATCTGGAGTTCGCCGGCCGCTCGGACGGTCTGAAGCCGATGCAGGCCCTGTACGACATGCCGCTCGATCGCCCGCAAATCCGCCAGATGGACCCCGGCCTGGTCTACAACGCCATTCGCGACGGCTTCGTCGACGCCGGGCTGGTGTACACCACCGACGGTCGGGTGAAAGGGTTCGATCTGCAGGTGCTGGAAGACGACAAAGGCTATTTCCCGAGTTATGCGGTCACGCCGGTGGTGCGCGCCGACGTGTTGCAAAACACGCCGGGGCTGGAAGCGGCGCTGAACACGCTGTCGAAACAGTTCAATAACCAGGTCATCACCGAGCTTAACGCCAAGGTAGATATCGACTACCAGACGCCGCAACAGGTCGCCGACGCGTTCCTCAAGCAGCGCGGCCTGATTTAGGAGACATGATGAATACCTTACTTTACGCCTGGCAAAACTGGGCCTATATCGCCGGATTGACGCTGGAACACCTGCTGCTGGTCGGCGTCGCCGTCGGCCTGGCGATCCTGATCGGCGTGCCGCTCGGCGTGCTGATTGTCCGCCACAAATGGTTGGCGACGCCGGTGCTGAGCCTGGCCACGCTGGTGCTGACCGTGCCCTCCATCGCCCTGTTCGGGCTGATGATCCCGCTGTTTTCCTTAATCGGCCACGGCATTGGCTACGTACCGGCGATCACCGCGGTGTTCCTCTACTCGCTGCTGCCGATCGTGCGCAATACCCACACCGCGCTCGACAACCTGCCCGGCGGGCTGCGCGAAGCCGGCCGCGGCATCGGCATGACGTTCTGGCAACGCCTGCGCTGGGTAGAGATCCCGGTGGCGCTGCCGGTGATTTTCGGCGGCATTCGCACCGCCGTGGTGATGAATATCGGCGTGATGGCGATCGCCGCGGTGATCGGCGCCGGCGGTCTCGGCCTGCTGCTGCTCAACGGCATCAGCAGCAGCGACATCCGCCAGTTGATTACCGGCGCCGTGATGATCAGCCTGCTGGCGATCGTCCTCGATTGGTTATTGCACCGCTTGCAAATTGCGCTTACGCCCAAGGGGATCCGCTCATGATTAAATTGGAAAATCTGACCAAACAGTTTATGCAGAAGAACGGCACGCCGTTCAACGCCGTCGACAACATCGATCTGGACGTGCCGGAAGGCGAAATCTGCGTGCTGCTCGGCCCTTCCGGCTGCGGCAAAACCACCACGCTCAAGATGATCAACCGCCTGATCGAACCCACCGGCGGCACCATTCTGATCAATGGCGAAGACACCAGCGCGCTGGATACCGTCAGCCTGCGCCGCAAAATCGGCTACGTCATCCAGCAGATCGGTCTGTTCCCCAACATGACCATCGAGGAGAACATCACCGTGGTGCCGCGCATGCTGGGCTGGGACAAAAAACGCTGCCACGATCGCGCCGAGGAGCTGATGAGCATGGTGGCACTGGATCCCAAGCGCTTTTTGCACCGCTACCCGAAAGAGATGTCCGGCGGGCAGCAACAGCGCATCGGCGTGATCCGCGCGCTGGCCGCCGATCCGCCGGTGCTGCTGATGGATGAGCCCTTCGGCGCGGTAGACCCGATCAACCGCGAAACCATCCAGAACGAGTTTCTCGACATGCAGCGCCAGCTGAAAAAGACCGTGATGCTGGTCAGCCACGACATCGACGAAGCGCTGAAGCTCGGCGATCGCATCGCGGTGTTCCGCCAGGGCAAAATCGTGCAGAACGCCAGCGCCGATGAGCTGCTGGCGCGCCCGGCGAACGACTTCGTCGCGTCCTTTGTCGGCCAGGATCGCACGCTGAAGCGCCTGCTGTTGGTGCAGGCCGGCGACGTGGCCGATCAACAGGAAACGGTGACGGTGCGCCGGGAGACGCCGCTAGTGGAGGCGTTCGGTCTGATGGACGATATCGACGCCCGCTCGGTGACGGTGGTGGATGCCGACGGCAAACCGTTGGGATACGTCAAACGCCGTGAGGCGCGCGGCGCGCCCGGGGTCTGCTCCGACAGCCTGCACCGTTTCCGCGTCACCGCCCGTGCGGAGGAGAACCTGCGCGTGGTGCTGTCGAAACTGTACGAGCACAACACCTCCTGGATGCCGATCGTCGATGAAGACGGCCGCTACAGCGGCGAAATCTCGCAGGATTATATCGCCGACTACCTCAGCTCCGGCCGCACGCGCCGGGTGTTGACGCCGCAATAACCCCCGCCGGGGCGCTCGCCGCCCCGCCTAAGCCGCAGTTTGCTAAAGATTCACTGGTCATCGGCCGGAGCGCCAAGCACAATGCGCTGATGACCCTTTGATTTTTCTCACGACGCCGCCCACGCATGAAAAGATTGGTCCACCTGCACCACTATCGCGCCCTGCTGCGCAGCCTGCTTATCGCCGTGTTTATCGGCGTCGCCGCCGCCCTGGCGGTGTGGCTGTTCCACCGTTCGATGATTGGTCTCGAGTGGCTGCTGCTCGGCAATGCCGACGGCAGCCTGGTGGCCGCCGCCGCCGCGCTGCCCGGCTGGCGACGCGCGCTGACGCCCGCGCTGGGCGGTCTGGCGGCGGGCCTGCTGCTGTATATTCACCAGCGCTACCGCCACCAGCGTCCAGCGGCGCCCACCGACTATATGGAAGCGATTGAGACCGGCAACGGCAAGCTGGATACCGGCGCCAGTCTGGTGAAGTGTCTGGCGTCGCTGCTGGTGGTGTCGAGCGGCAGCGCCATCGGCCGCGAAGGCGCGATGATCCTGCTGGCGGCGCTGGTGGGCTCGTTGTTTGCCCAGCGCTTTACGCACGAGAAAGAATGGAAACTGTGGGTGGCCTGCGCTGCCGCCGCCGGGATGGCCAGCGCCTATCATGCGCCGCTGGCGGGCAGCCTGTTTATCGCCGAGATCCTGTTCGGCACCCTGATGCTGGCCTCGCTCGGCCCGGTGGTGATCGCCGCAGTGAGCGCCCTGCTGATGACCAACCTGCTCAACGGCGGCCAGGCGCCGCTCTACCTGGTGACGCCGCTATCCGCCCCTCTGCCGACACAATACCTGCTGATGGCGCTGGTCGGCGTGGTGGCCGGCGCCGGCGGGCCGCTGTTTTTATGGCTGATGACCGCCACCGGCCGCGCGTTCCGATCGCTGCGGTTGAAGCCGCCGTTGCAGCTGGCGTTGGGCGGCCTGATCGTCGGGCTGCTTTCGCTGCTGTTCCCACAGGTGTGGGGCAACGGTTACAGCGTGGTACAGGCGCTGCTGATTGCGCCACCGGGGGTGTTGCTGCTGGGGGCGATCCTGGTATGTAAACTGTTGGCAATCCTTGCCAGCAGCGGGTCGGGTGCACCCGGCGGGGTCTTCACCCCGACGCTGTTCGTCGGCGCCGCGCTCGGCTCGATCATCGGTCAGCTGTTTGGCCTGTGGCCGGGCATGGATGCGGCGGTGCCGCTGCTGCTGGCGCTGACCGGCATGGCTACCCTGCTGGCCGCCACCACCCATGCGCCGATCATGGCGGCGCTGATGGTGTTTGAAATGACCGGCGAATACGCGCTGCTGCCCGGCATTCTGCTGGCCTGCGTGATCGCCACCACCGTGTCGCGCGGCCTGCGACCGGTGTCGGTGTACCACACGGCGCAGCCGCCCAAACGCGAGGCTTAGAACTCACCCTGCTGCAATATTTTCCTGAACTGCGGGCACTGCAGGTGCTCGGGTTCAGGACAATCGACCATGTGCCGCAGCCCGTCGCGCACCTGCATCAGGCGCTGGATATGGCGATCAAGCTCATCCGCCCGCGCCGCCAGCAGCCCGCGATCGATCGCGATTTGGCCCCGTTCGTCAAACAAGGCACTCATCTCATCCAACGTAAAGCCGGCCAGGCGCGCGAGCGCAATCAGCCGCAGTTGATCGAGCACCCCGGCGGCGTATTGACGGCGCAAACCGTGGCGGCCTATCGACGCAATCAGCCCCTTTTTCTCGTAATGCCGCAGCGCAGAAGGCGTTACTCCGCTCAGGCGCGCCACCGCGCCGATATCCAGTTCTTTTGCCATTGACTTGAAGCCGACTTTAAGTTGCACACTGTGCGCACATTATCACGTCACTGAGTTAAGGACACCCGTATGACCCCCGATATGTTAGTGCGCATCCTGTTAACCGGCGCCGGCGCCACCCTCTGCATGGATTTGTGGGCGCTGCTGCTGAAGCGGCGCTTCGGCATCCCTTCCCTCGATTACGCGCTGGTGGGCCGCTGGTTTCTCGGCATGTTCGACGGCCGCTGGTTTCACGCCACCATCGTCACGGCGCCGCCGCGCCAGGGTGAGAGAAAAATCGGCTGGATACTGCACTACGCCATCGGCTTGGCGTTCGCCTTTATCCCGCTCGGTTTGGCGGGCATCGAGTGGTATGCGGCGCCGGAACCGCGCATCGCGCTGTTGAGCGGCTGGCTAAGCCTGGCGGCGCCGTTTCTGGTGATGCAGCCCGCGCTGGGCTTTGGCGTGGCGGCGGCGAAAACCGCCAATCCGCGCAGGGCGCGGCTCCTCAGCCTGCTCACCCACACGGTGTATGGGCTGGGCCTGTTGATCGCCGCCCGATTGTTGGCGACGTTCTGTGCCTGAATGGGCTACAGCAACGTGGAAATATCGAGGTAGTGCGCCAGTTCGCGCTGCTCCGCGCGCGGCAGATACGGAATTTCACCCAACAGCGGCGCGGAAATGCGCTGCTGCAGCGCCGTGATGGTTTCGGCGTAGTGCGCCAACCCCGGATTGATGCGGTTGGCCACCCAGCCCAGCAGCGGCAGGCCGTCGTTGATGATCGACTGCGCGGTCAGCAGCGCGTGGCTGACGCAGCCCAGCTTGATGCCCACCACCAGCACCACCGGCAGTTGCTCCTGCACCACCCATTCGGCGTACGGCCGCAGATCGTTCATCAGCACGCGCCAGCCGCCGCTGCCCTCCACCACCACCGTATCGGCTTTGGCGGACAGATCCCGCAGGCCGCTGCTCATCAGGCCATAGTTGATATCCTCGGTCGCATGCGCGTGAAACACCTCATCCAGACAAGTGATGGGGTTGATCTCCTCGTAGGACAGCGGCAAGGTTGAAGATGCCTGCAACACCAAAGCGTCTTTATTGCGGATGCCCTCGCTGGTTTCCTGGCAGCGCGCGGCGATCGGCTTGTAGCCGGCCACTGAACGGCCTTCGGCGGCCAGAGCCTGCATCAACCCGCGGGAAACCACGGTTTTACCGACGTCGGTATCCGTGCCTGTCACAAATAAACGCTTCAACATGAATAAAATGCCCCAGAATGCCCCGTTAACAATGTGTCGCCGCATCGGCGGCGAAGAAGTCTTTCGGAAAAATTCTAGGGGATGCTGCCACGTAGGGGCTTGAGGTAGCTCAATCTTTTGCGGGATTAATAAGAAGTTCTGATGTTAGCCTTGCAGCAATTGCACCAGCAGCGAACCGTTGTACAGCGCCTCTTTCACCAGCGCGGCGCCGGGCATGGTGCCCTTATTGAAGAACTGCGTGGATTCGACCTTGACCTGCTCGCTGTAGGCCGGCAGCGCCTGCTGGCGAATGCAGGACGCGATGGCCGGGTGCAGGATCTCCGCCGCGCGGTTGAGCGGCGAGCCCACCAGGATCTTCTCCGGATTGAACAGGTTGACCATGATCGCCAGAATGCGCCCCACGCTGTGGCCGACGCCGAGAATGATGTCCCGCGCCAGCTGATCGCCCGCCAGCGCGGCGTCGCACAGCGATTCAACGGTCAGCGGCGCGCCGTGCAGGCTGGAGCTCATCGAACCGCTCAGCCGCTGCTGGGCGATCTCCAGGATGTTCTCGATGCTGGCTACGGTTTCAAGGCAGCCGTGGTTGCCGCAATAGCAGCGTTTGCCGTACGGATCGACCTGGGTGTGGCCGATCTCCACCACGCTGTGGCTGCCGGCGTGCAGCACGTGGCCGCCGGTGATCACCCCGGCGCCGACGTTGTGGTCGATCACCACCTGAATCACGTTCTGGCTGCCGCGCGAGGCGCCATACAGCGCCTCGGCCATGGTCCAGGCGCTGATGTCATGCTGCAAGTAAACCGGCAGGCCGGTGCGGGTTTCCAGCGCCGGGCCGAGCGGCATCTCCAGCACGTCGTAAAACGGCATGCGGTGCACCACGCCGGACTGCACGTCGATCATGCCCGGCAGCGTGATGGCGATCGCCGTCAGCCGCTCCAGCTTGCTTTGGTGGCGGATAAAGAATTGGTCGACTTCGGTCAGGATGCGTTTCAGCAGCGGTTCAGGGTGTTCGGCCGCCAGCGGCAGCAACTCTTCCACCACCAGTTTGCTGCTGAGATCGCGCAGCGCCAGCGTGATGCTGCCGCGGCTGATACGGGCGGAAAGGTAATGCCAAGCCTCGGTGTCCAGCACCAACCCCACCGCCGGGCGGCCCCGGCTGCCGATTTCCTGGTACTCGGTTTCCTTGACCAGATGGGCTTCCAGCAGTTCGCGCACGATCTTGGTGATGCTGGCGGGCGCCAGCTGTGCGCGTTTTGACAGTTCGATACGCGAAATCGGGCCCAGCTGATCGATTAGCCGATAAACCGCCCCCGCATTGGTCTGCTTGATTTGATCGATATGCCCAGGCTGCCCAACCGCAATCACAAACCGGCTCCTACTATTTTTCGCGCTTCTAAATAAAGACTAGGGGTTATGGTGGGGCTTTTGTCATACAGCGTCAACTATTTGATTCGTTATGTGATTTGCTGCACAAATTCCTCGCAATTTCAGCGTGAATTGATTTTTATTTGCCCAACCTCAACGTCATTTCAGCATCAACGCCATCAGCGCCTGCGCCGCGGCGGTCAGCGGCCGGCGGCGGTGATGCACCAGCCAAACTTCGGTGGTGGCGTCCGGCTCCGCCAGCGGCAAATAGCGCACGCCGTCCACCCGCACTCGGGCGAATGACGCTGGCAAAATCGACACCCCCAACCCGGCGGAGACCAGCCCGATGATGGTCATCGCTTCCCCCACTTCCTGGGTGATATAGGGAGTAATGTCGGCCTTGCTGAGCAGCAGCAGGATTTCGTCATACAGCGCGGTGCCCACTTCGCGCGAGAAGAACACGAACGGCTCCTGCGCCAGGTGTTGAAAACGCAGCGCGCCGCCGGGCGTTTCCGCCAGCGGATGCCCCTCCGGCACCACCGCCACCAGCGGTTCGCGCAGCAACAGCTGATAGTGCAGCGCTTCCGGCAGCCGCGTGTTGCGCATCACCCCCAGATCCAGCTCACCGTTCAGCAGCGGTTCGATCTGCTGTTTGGTGTTGATTTCGCGCATTTTGATATGCACCTGCGGGGACTGCTGACGAAAGGTGCGCAGGCTGCGCGCCACCACGCCGATAAAGGGCGCGGAAGAGGTAAAGCCGATGGTCATTTCCCCCAGTTCGCCACGATCCAGACGCGCCGCCTTTTCCGCCGCGCGCCCGACCTGATCGAGCACCTGGTAGGCTTCTTTGAGGAACATTTCCCCGGCCTGGGTCAAACTGACGTTGCGGTTGTTGCGCGCCAGCAGCCGCGCGCCGACCATCTCTTCCAGCGCCTGGATTTGCTGGCTGAGCGGTGGCTGGGAGATCCGCAACCGCTCGGCGGCACGGCCAAAATGCAGCTCTTCCGCCACGGCAATAAAGTAACGCAGGTGTCTCAGCTCGATATTCATATTTAAAACGTCTTAATTTGAATTATTAATATATTAGACAAAAAATTCGCCACTCCCTATCATTTTGTTATCTGCAAAGTGTCTGTTTATCTCCCCGAAGTTCGGTAAGGAAACGCTGTGACAACCCCTGTGCGTTCTGCGGCCGTGATGCCGTCGACGCTGGCCGCCAACGATGACGCGGCCGCTGCGCCAAACGTAAAACGCTCCACCCTCAACAACAAACTCCCCTATATCGAACGCGGCACGCCGCAGTTTATGCGCGTAACGCTGGCGCTGTTTTCCGCCGGGCTGGCAACCTTCGCGCTGCTCTACTGCGTGCAGCCGATCCTGCCGGTGCTGTCGCAAGACTTCGGCGTATCGCCGGCGGAAAGCAGCCTGTCGCTTTCGGTCTCTACCGGCCTGCTGGCGATCGGCCTGATGTTCACCGGGCCGCTGTCAGACGCCATCGGCCGTAAATCGGTGATGGTGGTAGCGCTGCTGCTGGCGGCGGTCTGCACGCTGATCTGCGCCTTTATGACCAGTTGGCACGGCATTTTGCTGATGCGAGCGCTGATCGGCCTGTCGCTGAGCGGCGTGGCGGCGGTCGGCATGACCTATCTCAGCGAAGAGATCCATCCCAGCTTCGTCGCCTTCTCTATGGGGCTGTACATCAGCGGCAACTCGATCGGCGGCATGAGCGGCCGCCTGGTGACCGGGGTATTGACCGACTTCTTCTCCTGGCGCGTATCGCTCGGGGTCATCGGCCTGTTCGCCCTCGCCGCCGCCTGCATGTTCTGGCGTATCCTGCCTGCCTCGCGGCATTTTCGCGCCAGCTCGCTGCGCCCGCGCACCCTGCTGATCAACTTCAAGCTGCATTGGCACGATAAGGGCCTGCCGCTGCTGTTCGCGGAAGGTTTCCTGCTGATGGGCAGCTTCGTCACCCTGTTCAACTATATCGGCTATCGCCTGCTGGCGGATCCTTACCACCTGAGCCAGGCGATTGTCGGCCTGCTGTCGGTGGTGTACCTCACCGGTTCCTACAGCTCGCCCAAGGCCGGCGCGCTCACCTCGCGCTTCGGACGTGGCCCGGTGCTGCTGGCGTCAATCGTGATTATGCTGATCGGGATCCTGATTACCGCGCTGCCGCAGGTGCCGGCGATCTTTATCGGCATGATGCTGTTCACCGCCGGTTTCTTCGCCGCCCACTCGGTGGCCAGCAGCTGGATTGGCCGCCGTGCGCGCCGCGCCAAAGGCCAGGCGTCGTCGCTGTATCTGTTCTGCTATTACGTCGGCTCCAGCGTGGCCGGCACCCTCGGCGGCGTGTTCTGGCACAGCTTCGGCTGGAATGGCGTAGCGGCGTTTATCAGCCTGATGCTGTTGCTGGCGCTGCTGGTGGTGCATTACCTGAAACGCCTGCCGGAAGCCGCTCGTCTTTGAAAAGAAAAAGCCGCGGCGATTTGCCGCGGCTCGTCCTGCCAGTGCCTGTGATTATTGACCGGTTTTCCAGCGGGTGCGCAGGTACTCCACGGCCTTATCCGTTTGCGGCTCGGTCAGATAGCGTTGCCGGAACAGGATGGTTCCCCCCATCCCCGGCAGGCTCTCGTTGAGATCCAACTGCCTTTTCAGCTCGGGAACGCCGCCATCGACGGTCCAGGCCGGCTCGCTGGCCGATGGCGTGCCCACTTTATACAGCGCCACCCCGGCATAGAGCCGAACCGGCGTGCCTTTCACCACCTCGGCCCACCAGTTGGCCAGCACGTCGTAGCGGACAATTTCACGATCAAAAGGCCAATACAGCTGTGGTGCGATATAGTCGAGCAGCCCCAGTTTTACCCACTGGCGCGTATCGGCATAGGCCGTATCGTACGATGGCGCCCCTGCCCGCGTCGCCGAGCCGGCAGGATCGTCCGCTTTGTTTCGCCATACGCCCGCCGGGCTGACGCCAAACGCAACCGCGGGTTTCAACGCTTTGACGGTGGCTGAAACCTGTTTTATCAATTGCAGCGTGTTGTCCCTGCGCCAGGCGGCTTTGTCTGCAAACCCTTTGCCGTAGGCGCGATACGTCTTCCCATCATCCAGCGGCGATTGCGGCGTTTCGTAATAGAAATAATCGTCAAATTGAATGCCATCGACATCATAGTTTTTGACTATTTCAGCCACCACGCCAGTGATCCAGTTGCGCACGTCGGGTAAGCCAGGATCGAGCACGAAGCGGTCGTTGGCCGTGCGGATCCAGTTAGGATGCAGCGCATAGACGCTGGCCGGTGGGGACTGCAACGTCTGATTAAGTGCATCAATCGTTTGCTGTCGGGTATTCATGGAAACCCGATAAGGGTTCAGCCAGGCATGCACTTTGATGCCGCGCCGGTGCGCTTCTTGCAGCATAAAGGCCAGCGGATCATAACCCGGATCCTGGCCCACGGTGCCGGTCAAGACCTCAGACCAAGGCAAGATGTCAGAACGCCACAGGGCCGTTCCGTCCGGTTTAACCTGAAAATACACCGTGTTAATCCCGGTTTTCACCATGTCGTCCAGCGCATCCGTCAGCCCCTGCTGCTGCAGGCGCACCCGCTCTTGCGCCGTTTCCGCTTTCAGGGAGGCCGCCGGCGGCCAGTCCAAGCCAATGACCGTGGCCAGCCAGATGCCCCGCATCGGTGTAACTGGCGGTGTCGGCTGTGCAGGTTTCTCTGGTTCGGGGGGCTTGGCGCATCCGCTCACGCCCAGCATGGCAGCCATCAACAGCCATCCGCCTAGTTTTGTTGCGCCTGTCGGCATAAATATTCTCCTTCCGTGAGTGACGGTTATCCCATGTCGTTTCGTGCAGAGCAAGAAACCGCCCGCTTTCTCAACGCGAGCAAGCTGCCGGCGTCGCCCTTTCTGACGACGCCGGTACTTGTCCCATTACCAGCTCAGCCCGGTCCCGCGAGGGAATGCGATCTTGCCCGTGTTGGTCTCCACATCGTAGTCATGCCAGGTGTTGACCGGCAGTTTTCCGTGCGGTGTGATTTTTCCCGTCAGCACCTGTGCCAGAGATATCATCGAGGGACCGCGCCACACGCCGCTGTCATACCCGTAGTAAGAATAGGTGGCGACGGCCGCCTCCACGTCTGCGGCATAGTTCACGATATCGTAAGGTGCGCGCAGTGAGAGGTGAACGCGCTTTTTCCCCTGTTCGGCGGCGTATTTCAACCAGCCCGGATAAGGGATGCTGTCATTACTCGCTCCGGTTGCGGAGGTAATGACCCCATCCTGTTCAGCAGGCGTAAAGCGGGTCGAAAGCGTGCCGAGCAGGAACACGTCGCAATCGGCAATATGCGCCCTGACCTGAGCATCGCTCAGTTCCGTTTCCTTCGCGGCAACGACGTTCTGGTAGCCTTCCTGTGCCATCACGTTAGCGATGCCTTTGGCCTGCTCACCCCACGGGGTCAGGATAAAATAACGCAGCGCCTTGTCTTTCAACGGCAGCAGGCTGTGACGGTTGATAACCACGGTAATGGAGCGATCGGCAATGCGCTTTTCCAGCTTGTGTGCTGACAACGCGGCGTCGTTGGAACAAGGTTTATCGCTATGCCCCATCAGGCCATGGCGTAATTTCAGGCGCAAAATGCGCTCGACCGAGGCATCGATATCAGCCTCGCTGAGATGCCCCGTTTTCACCCTTTCCGCAAGATAACGAATCAGGTCCGGCAGCAGGTTAGCCTGGGCCGGCGAAGCGATGCTGACAGGCATCAGGGCGATATCCACCCCCGCGGTAAAGACGTTTTCAGCCGCCCCCTGTTGGGTGAAATGCTCAGCAATCGCGCCCATATCCAGCGCATCTGAAATCGTTACGCCGGCATAACCCAGCTCATCGCGCAGGATGCGGGTCTGAATTTCATGCGACATAGTGGCCGGCACCGTGATTTTTTCTCCGCTGCGGGTGTCTATCTGGCGGTTATCCAGCGCGGGGTACTGAATATGCGCGGTCATGACCATGTCCGGCGCCGCGCAGCGATCGATAGCTTGCTTATAAGGGGCGATATCGATGGCAAACGCCTCTTCCCGCGTACGATCGACGCGCGGCAAACCGGTATGCGAGTCGGTGGAGGTGCTGCCATGGCCAGGGAAGTGTTTGTAAGCGGTGATCAGCACTTGCTGCTTCATCCCCGCCACCATTTTCTCGGCCAGGCGGGAAACGGCGTTCTTATCATCGCTGAAGGCGCGAACGTTAATCACCGGGTTGAACGGGTTGGTGTTGACGTCCACGACCGGGGCAAAGTTGGTATTGATATGCAACGCGCGCATATCCTGGGCCATCAGCTTGCCCTGTTCAACGGCGAGCTGTTTATCCGCACCGCCCTCAATCGCCGCCGCCAGCGCCATATTACCGGGGAATGAGGCATAGTCGCCGCGCGGCAGCCGGAAAACGTTACCGCCCTCATTATCCGTGCCGATAAACAGGCGAATGCCGGCGTGCGTTTTCATCGCGGCATACCAAGCCGTCAACGTTTTGATCTGCTGCTTGTCTTTCAGATTATTGGCGAACAGGATCACCCCGCCCACGTGGTTATCGGCGATCAGCTTGCCAATGGCTTCATCGGGAACGGTCATATCCTGATTGCTGCTACCGTTCCGATCCCAGTAGCGAAAATCCAGCATGATTTTTTGCCCGATCTTCTCTTCCAGCGTCATGTTTTTGACTTTCTGTTTAATATCCACAGTAAACCTCCTGTTAAAGCACCCGTTAATGACAGAAGAAAAGATAACCCCAAGGGCTCATAGCGTCCTGCCATTCTGTTTGTTCCAGCGATTGGACAACGGCAAACGAGAAATGGACTAAACAAAAAATAAACGAGCGGGAAAAAATTCATCCATGAATCAAAACCATAAGAAGACCAGGTTTATTTTCGACAATCACGCTTACCCGCATGTGTGGCAGACGAGCGAGAGAATTCCCCCTGCTACCCGCCCTATTTCCCCCTGGTAAGCCGGGCGGGCAGTTAAGCTGAGTATTTCCCCATCGCCGATGTTGCCCCCAGCCTGCTACTCTCCTATAGTATGTTGTAACTAAAATAGGAGCGTACGATGAGCAGATACGATGTGATTGGCCGAATGAATGCCTGCTTTGTCGAGCTAGAGCAGGCGCTGGGCGCATTGCAGCAGCAGATCACCCCGCTGCGGTTGCTGGCGGCGCGGGTGTTCAGCCTGCCGGAGGTTGAAAAAGGCCAGGAACATCAGGCGATTTCGCATATCGCGGTCGAACAGCATGTGGGACAAGCGGCGCGCGATCTGGCGCTGGAGCATTATCAGCGGCTGTTCATCCACCATAACCGGGAGAATGTCAGCAGCAAGGCCGCCGTGCGGCTGCCCGGCGTTATCTGTCTGGCGGTGGAGCAACCGGAGTATCTGACGCTGCAGGCGCAGCTGGCGCTGATCAACCGCCTGAAGGGCGAACTGGAGCAGATTATCACCGTCGATTCCGGTCTGGCGCCGGAGCAGCGTTTCGAGTTCGTACACACCCATCTGCACGGGCTGATTACCCTCAGCGCCTACCGCACCCTCACCGCCCTGACCAACCCCGACTCGGTGCGCTTCGGCTGGGCCAACAAGCACATCATCAAAAACGTCAAGCGGGACGACATCCTGGCGCAGCTGGAGAAAAGCCTGAAAGCCGGCCGCGCGGTGCCGCCGCACAGCCGTGAACAGTGGGCCACCCTGGTCAGCCGCGAAATAGACGATGTCAGCCGTCTGCCGCAGCACGCGACGCTGAAAATCAAGCGGCCGGTCAAAGTACAACCTATCGCCCGCGTGTGGTATCAGCAGCAGCAAAAGCAGGTGCAGCACCCCTGCCCGCTGCCGCTGATCGCCCTGTGTCAGGTAGAGAGCGGCGCCGCAGTGCCGAAGATTGGCGAGCTGCTCAACTACGACGTCGACGCGGTGAAACACCGTTACAAACCCGACGCCCGACCGCTGCGGCTGCTGGTGCCGCGCTTGCACCTGTATGCCGATGACGCTACTCGCTGAGGGCATATACTCGCAGGCGATGGCCGTCCGGATCCCGCGCGACGAAGGTGTAACCGAATTCCATCTCGGTCGGCGTTTGCTCGATAGGCAGCCCGAGTTCGCGCCACTGGTTATAGCGCGCTTCGACCTCATGCGGATCCTGGCACAAGAAGCCCAGCTCACCGCCGCCGCCGGTCAACGTGGCAGCGGGTTTTACCCCCTGTTTGGCCCACATCCCCAGCTTGAAGCCGTTGTTGAGCACAAACAGGGCGAAGCCGGGAGAAAGCTCTACCGGCGCCTGTCCCAGTAAACGTTGATAAAAGGCGGCACTGTTCAGCGGATTGTCGACGTAAAGCAGGGTCATGCTGGGAAGGGTCATCGGTCTGTCCTCTGGATGATGGGAACCGGCCGGTTCCCGATAGGCACAGACTAAGGCGCGCGACTGACAGTTTATGGCAGCAGCGTGCCGCTATTGCTCCGCAATGCCCTCGCTGAGGCGCCACTCTTTCAGCAGCCGCCGCCGTCCGCGCGGATAGCGCGGTTCCAACGGCGTGGCGGCCTGGATGCGATCGAGGCGAAAATGACGAAAGGCCTGGCGCAACTCGCACCAGGCGACCAACATCTGGAACTGGTCGAAAAAACCCAGTGCAAAGGGCCACAGCAGGCGTTCGCTGCGCTGCCCCGCCAGGTCAAGATAGTCGATATGCAGCTTGCGCTCGCGGCGGATGGTGTCACGGATCAGCACCCGCAGCTCATCCGCCACCGGCGGCGCCTGAACCGGCGCTATCAACAGCGTGTTGGCCTCAAGCTCCTCCCGCAGTGCCGGCGGCAGCACGTCGGCGATCTTGGCCAGCGCCTGGCCCGCCGCACTCGCCAGCTGACTGTCGCCGTGGCGGCTGACCCAGCGCATCCCCAGCACCAGTGCTTCTGTCTCCGCCTGCGAGAACATCAGCGGCGGTAGCATGAAGCCGGGGCGCAGCACATAACCGACGCCCGCCTCGCCGGCGATCTCCGCCCCCTGCTGCTGCAGCGTGGCGATATCGCGGTACAGCGTGCGCATGCTGATGCCCAGCGTCTGCGCCAGCGCATGGCCCGCTACAGGATAACGGTGGCTACGCAACAGCTGCATCAGATCGAGTAAACGTTTTGCGCGCGACATCTTAATTTCTCCATAAAAAAGGGGCTTACCTCAGTAAGCCCCCGGTTGCCTCACAGATCAATTACTTCTGCATGCTGCCGACCATCGCCTCCGGGCGTACCCATTCATCGAACTGCGCTTCGGTCAGATAGCCGAGCTTCAGCGCCGCGGCTTTCAGCGTCAGCCCTTCCTTGTGCGCTTTCTTGGCGATTTCCGCCGCTTTGTCATAACCGATATGGGTGTTGAGCGCCGTCACCAACATCAGCGATTCATTCAGCAACTGGGTGATGCGATCGCGGTTCGGTTCGATGCCCACCGCGCAGTGCTCGTTAAAGCCCTGCATGCCGTCGGCCAGCAGGCGAATCGACTGCAGGTAGTTGTGGATCACCATCGGGCGAAACACGTTCAGCTCGAAGTTGCCGGAAGCCCCGCCGATGTTCACCGCCACGTCGTTGCCCAGCACCTGCGCGCACAGCATGGTCATCGCTTCGCACTGGGTCGGGTTGACCTTGCCCGGCATGATGGAGCTGCCCGGCTCGTTCTCCGGGATCGAGATCTCGCCGATGCCGCAGCGCGGGCCAGACGCCAGCCAGCGCACGTCGTTGGCGATCTTCATCAGCGAAGCCGCCAGCCCTTTCAGCGCGCCATGCCCTTGCACCAGCGCATCGCAGGTCGCCAGCGCTTCGAACTTGTTCGGCGCGGTGACGAACGGCTGATGGGTCAATTCCGCCAGCGCTTTAGCGACGCGCACCGCGTACTCCGGATGGGTATTCAGGCCGGTGCCGACCGCCGTGCCGCCCAGCGCCAGCTCGGCGATGTGCGGAATACTGTCCTCGATGTGTTTCAGATTGTGCGCCAGCATCGCCGCCCAGCCAGAGATTTCCTGCCCCAGGGTCAGCGGCGTGGCGTCCTGCAGGTGGGTGCGGCCGATTTTAACGATGTCGCGGTAGGCTTCGGCCTTGTCGCTCAGCGTCTTGTGCAGCACTTTCAGCTCGGGGATCAGGTGCTCGCGCAGCGCAATCACCGCCGCCACGTGCATCGCGGTGGGAAACACGTCGTTGGAGCTCTGGCTTTTATTGACGTCGTCGTTCGGATGCACCTTGCGCTCTTCACCGCGCACGCCGCCCAGTAGCTCGCTGGCGCGATTGGCCAACACTTCGTTCATGTTCATGTTGGTCTGGGTACCGGAGCCGGTTTGCCAGATGGACAGCGGGAACTGGTCAGCATGACGATCCGCCAGCACTTCGTCGGCGGCGTTGATGATGGCGGCACCCCGCTCGGCCGGTAGCAGCCCCAGATCCACGTTCACCTGCGCGGCGGCGCGCTTGGTCAACGCCAGCGCGTGGATCAGCGCGGTCGGCATCTTTTCGGAGGAAATACGGAAATGTGCCAACGAACGCTGGGTTTGCGCGCCCCACAGCTTGTCGGCCGCGACTTCGATGGGGCCCATAGAGTCTTTTTCGATACGAACGCCTGCCATCATGATCTCCTTAGCATAATTCCTAAAATTGTAGGGTTAGGCCGACGCGCTACCCCCCGTCGGCATGCACTCCCAGTATAGTGACATAATAACTATTCGCATTAAGAGAGTTATCTCACAGCACGTTTCATCTCTTTTACCCATCAATGACGCGGTTATTTTCCGCCGGTTAACCCGCGCCGAAATAAACGGCCGGAAATGAGTCCGGAGAATAAAAGTGTGGGTAGCCATTAGCGCGGATGACGCGAATTAAAATTATTGATGCGTTGCGCCTGTAAATGATTGAGCTCATCGATACGTTGTTGCTGCAGATGATTGATCTCGTCATAGGCGTCCTGCCGTTCATTATGCCGATACACCCCGGTCGCCACCACGCCGGCGGTAAGTGCCAGCGGGTGCGCCACGGGTGCGATCGCGGTGGGAACCGCTACCGGCGCGGGTGCAACGACGATCGGTGCCGGCGCGATCACCACGGCGCGCGGAGCCGCGTAGGGATAGGCGACAATCACCGCCGCCTGAGCTGCGCCGGTGCAAAAGCCCAACAACAACAACAGTTTTTTCATGCAACAGACCTCTTGTTTCGTTAAATCGACTCGTTGGCCGTTACGGTAAAGGGGTCTGACGCGCAGGTTTAAGCTCGGCGTGTGATCGCCCGGCGCAGCGCGAAAATAATAATAAGGGAATGGCTCAGACGGTAAAAAATAAATTCAGCCGACATAGTTTGACATGTTGAAGAATAAATAATGACGCAGGATAAGCGGGCTATCGGCAATAACCCATTCTCCCAAAGAATAATCTTGCGACGGCTTTTCTGGGCCGCGTTGAGACCTGCGCACCAATTGAGACGCCGATCGTTATCACGCTATACTTTGGCCCCGTTGCCGGGCGCGACGTTATCCGGCGATGTTTTGATCGCGCCCATGATTTTTCCTGCCGACGCGAGGGTATGATGGTCGTCGGCATAGATTGAGTTAACCGTATAAAATCAGAAGGTTAATTGCCAATAGTGCGGCAATGACGTAGAAGGACGTTTATCGACATGCAAAAAATGACCAACGCGGTACAGAATTACGCTTGGGGCAGCCACGACGCGCTGACCCGTCTTTACGGCATCGCCAACCCGGATAATCAGCCGATGGCCGAACTGTGGATGGGCGCCCATCCCAAGAGCCCTTCCCGCGTGCCGGGCGCCGACGGTGAACTGCGTTCGCTGCGCGATCTGATCGACGAAGACCAGCCAAAACAGCTGGGCGCCAACGTCGCCAGCCGTTTTGGCGAGTTGCCGTTCCTGTTTAAAGTGCTGTGCGCCGATCAGCCGCTGTCGATCCAGGTCCACCCGAGCAAAGCGGCGGCCGAGGTCGGCTTCGCGAAAGAGAACGCCGCCGGCATCCCGCTGAGCGCCGCCGAACGCAACTACAAAGATCCCAATCACAAGCCCGAGCTGGTGTTCGCGCTGACGCCGTTCCTGGCGATGAACGGTTTTCGTGAATTGGCCGATATCGTTTCCCTGCTGCAACCTATCGCCGGCGCGCACCACGATATCGCCGCCTTCCTGCAGCAGCCGGACACCGCCCATCTGTCTACCCTGTTCGCCAGCCTGTTGACGATGAGCGGCGAGCAGAAGTCGCTGGCACTCGGCGTGCTGAAAGCCGCGCTCAACAACCAGCAGGGTGAACCCTGGGATACCGTGCGGTTTATCGCCGGTTTCTATCCGGACGACAGCGGCCTGTTCTCACCGCTGCTGCTGAACGTGGTGCAGCTCGCGCCGGGCGAAGCGATGTTCCTGTATGCCGAAACGCCGCACGCCTACCTGAAAGGCGTGGCGCTGGAAGTGATGGCCAACTCGGATAACGTGCTGCGTGCCGGCCTGACGCCGAAATTTATCGACGTGCCCGAGCTGCTGGCCAACCTGCAGTTTCGCCCGCAGCCGGCTTCCGGCCTGCTGACCCAACCGGAGCGGCGCGGCAACGAGCTGTTCTTCCCGATCCCGGTGGAAGATTTCGCCTTCTCACTGCACGATTTGACCGCCGCGCCGCAGGCGCTGGCACAGCGGAGCGCGGCTATCGTGTTCTGCGTCAGCGGCGAAGCGACGCTGGAAAAATCCGGGCAGCGCCTGACGCTCAAACCGGGTGAATCCTGCTTTATCGGCGCCTTCGAATCCCCGGTCAACGTCAGCGGCAGCGGCCGCATCGCCCGGGTTTATAACCAACTGGCCTAACCGTTGATAAATTTCAGCAAATTGCTTGCTGAAAGCGAGAGCTGCCCCCACAATTGAACGCCTGCGGGCGTTTTTTGGCGGCCCCTATTTGCCCCTCCCACGCAACGGAGGGTGATAAGAAAAAAGGATGAAACAGAGCTATGAAAAAATCGTTAGTCGCTGTCAGCGTCATTGTCGTTCTTGGCGCAGCATGGACCGGGGCATCCTGGTACACCGGGAAACAGATCGAGCAGCACATGGGCGAAGTCGTCGACAACGCCAACGGCCAACTGAAAGCCTACCTGCCGAAAGCCGGCGTCAAGCTGAGCTATGAAAATTACCAGCGCGGCCTATTCAGCAGTAAAGTGCGTTATGTGCTGCGTTCCGACGGCACGGATACCAGTGAAAACGCGGCGCTGAAAGCCGGTGAAGAAGTGGCGTTCCTGGAAACCATCGATCACGGTCCGTTCCCGTTCGCGCAGCTGAAAAAATTCAACCTGCTGCCGAGCATGGCGTCGGTGCATACCGAGCTGGAAAACACCCCGGCGGTGAAAGGCCTGTTTGAAACCACCAAAGGCAAATCGCTGTTTACCGCCGATTCGCGCATCTCGTACAGCGGCGATACCGCGTCCACCATCGACTTTATCCCACTGGACTACCAGAAGGATAAATCTTCGTTGAAATTCAGCGGCGCCACCATTGACGCCGACGTGTCCCGCGATCTGAAAAAATTCGCGCTGGACGCCAATAGCGACACTATCGTGTTCGCCAGCCCGAACGAATTCGGCCAAAACGAGCAGATCACCTTCCAGGGCTTCAACCTGAAAGGCAACAGCAACGAAAGCAAGTTCGGCGTGAAGCTCGGCGATCAGACGATGACCCTGAAACAGTTCAAACTGACGATCGACGGTAAAGACACCGTGGCGTTGGACGGTTTCAATCTGGTGAGCAAGTTCGGCGAGCAAGGCAGCAGCAACATCGGCGGCCAGATCGATTACACCATGGACGCGCTCAAGGTGCAGGGCAACGACTTCGGCGCCGGTAAACTGACGCTGAAAATCGACAACGTCGACGGCAAGGCGCTGAAAGACTTCTCCGACAGCTACAACCGCCAAACCATGGCGCTGCTGCAGCAGGGCGAGAACCTGGATCCGGACGTCTACGAACAGCAGACCTCCGAGATGCTGCAAAAGAACCTGCCGATGCTGCTGAAAGGCAACCCAAGCCTCAGCATCGCCCCGCTGAGCTGGAAAAACAGCAAGGGTGAGAGCCTCTTCACGCTGGATCTGGCGATGACCGATCCGAGCAAGGCCGCCTCCCCGGCACAGTCGCCGGATCAAGTGATCGCTCAGGCGGTTAAAAAGCTGGATCTCAGCCTGACCATTCCGGAAGCGATGGCCACCGAAGTGACCGCGAAGACCGCTCTGTTGCAGGGTTACAATGAGGAAGACGCGCAGAAACTGGCGCAGCAGCAAGTGCAGGGCCTGGCGGCCATGGGCCAGATGTTCAAGCTGACCACCCAGAAAGACGGCGTGATCGCGAGCAAGTTCCACTACGCTGACAATCAGGTTGACCTGAACGGCAACAAGATGTCGCTGCAGGAGTTCATCGGCCAGTTCGCCATGCTGGGCGCCCCGGCGGAAGACGCTGAACCGGCGCAGGAAGCGGAACCCGCTCCGGCACCGGCGCAGTAATCGCCTGAAAGCCTGACAAGGGCCCCCTGCGGGGCCCTTTTTATTTACCCCTGCAGCGCCGCATACACCGCATCGCGGATCTGCTGCGGATAGCGGCCGCACATGCCCTCAAACGCGGTGTTGGTCAGTATCACCACGCTCAGCTGCGCCTGTGGATCAAAGAACCAGCTGTGGCCATAAACGCCGCCCCAGGTCAGCGTGCCGACATGCTGCGGCGTCTGCGCCGCTTCTGCGTCCACCAGCAGCGCGCCGCCGAAACCAAATCCCCAGCCCGGCCCTTGCGTTTGCGCCTGCGCCCCCACATGCGGACTGCGCAGCAACGCCACCGTGTCCGGCTGCAAGATGCCCTGCCCACCGCTGCGCAACGCTTCCACCAGCTGCAGCACATCGTCGGCATCGCCGACCATGCCCGCGCCGCCGGAAGGATAAGCCTCCGCGTTAAGCGCCCGCGCGGGTGAAAACAGCACCTCGCCCCCCGCCATCTCCTCCGGCAGCGCCACCCGCAGGCCTTCATGCATGCGCTGCGGCCCTTGCGGCGTGTTGTAATACGGCGTCGCCAGATTCGCGGCGTCCGTCGTATAAAACGCGGTATTGCCGAGCCCCAGCGGCCGCGCCACCCATTCGACAAACAGCTGCGGCAGCGGCATGCCCGTCACCCGCTCCAACACCGCGCCAAGCACGTCGATAGCCAGCGAATAATTGAAGCGCTCTCCCGGTTGCGACAGCAACGGTGCCTGCGCCAACAGCCGCAGGTTTTGCTCCAGCGTCAGCGTCGACAGCTCCACGCCGTCCTGGATCCCCAACTGATGGTAAACGCCTGCCGGCGGTTGGTTCAGCCGATAGTCCAGCCCGGCGGTATGACTCAGCAAATGACGGATCTTGATCGTCGGGCGCCGGCCATCCGCCAGCGCCGGGGTAAACCACGGCAGCCAGTCGCTGACCGCATCGTCCAGGCTCAGCTTGCCCCGTTCAATCAGGCGCAGCGCCGCCAGCGTGGTATAGGGTTTGGAAACCGACGACAGCCGAAACTGCGTTTCTCGCCGCATCGGCCGCCGCGCTTCGCGATCGGCATAACCGGCCGCGCCGGCGTAACAAATCTCGCCCTGCCGCGCCACCAGCACCACGCTGCCCACGATGCGCCCTTCGGCCATCGCCTGTTGATCGATCGCCGCGATCCGTTCTGTTAACGCCCGTTGTGTTGCCGACATGATTTTTATCTCGCTGAGGGAAAGTAAAACCAGTCTAAAACGTTCGTCATAAATTAAAATAAGGCATAATTTAATGAATCATTAAGCACAGGTTATTAATAGATGAGTTCACTCCTGCAACTGCTGCCCTATTTCGAAGCCGTCGCACGCCTGGGCAACTTTACCCGCGCAGCCAACCAACTGGGCGTCACGCCGCCGGCGGTGTCACAAAACATTCAGGCGCTGGAGAATCAGCTGGGGGTGCGCTTATTTCACCGCACCAGCCGCTCGGTGCGCCTCAGCGACGAGGGCCGGTTGTTCTATCAGAAGGTCTCGCCGGCCATGAGCCAGATCGACGTGGCGGCAGACGACGTGCGCACCCTGGGCGCACAGCCGGCGGGCCTGCTGCGCATCACGCTGCCGCAACTGGCCGCTTCGCTGCTGGTGATGCCGCACCTGGCGGAATTTCAACGGCGCTATCCCGAAGTACAGCTTGAGCTGTTTACCGAAGACCGCTTTTCCGATCTGGTACTGGGCAGTTTCGATGCCGGCATTCGCATGCACGCGATGCTGCAAAAGGACATGATCGCCGTGCCAATCGACAACGGCCAGCGCCGGGTGCTGGTCGCCTCGCCCGACTATCTGACGCGCTGCGGCGTACCGGCCACGCCGGACGATCTGCCAGCTCACCACTGCCTGCGCTACCGCTTTCCCGGCAGCGGAAAAATGGAGCCCTGGTATTTCAGCCTGGGCGACGATGAACGCGCGCTGGACGTCAGCGGCAGTTTGATCTTTAACGAGGATCGGTTGATCAAGGATGCGGCATTGGCGGGCCTGGGTATCGCACAGCGTTTTCAGGGCACGGTGGTGCAAGAACTGGCGCAGGGGCAACTGGTGGAAGTGCTGCCGGAGTATGCCAGCGAGGCATCGGGATTTTTCATCTACTTTCCCGCCGGCAGGCATCTGCCGCTCAAGCTGCGCGCCTTTATCGATTTCATGCGCGAGCGGCGTGAACGGCAGCATCGGTGGTAGGGGCGCCTCGCCGGCGCCCCTGAGCGTCAGTGCTTCTCCAGCGCCTGGATGATGTGGTAAGCCGCCTCGACGCGATCGTCATTCGGGAACCACTTGTTGGCCAACATCACCACGGCGATATTCTTCGCCGGGATAAACACCGCGTAGGTGGAGAAACCGCCGGTAGAGCCGGTTTTGTTATACCAGCCGGCGCGCAATTCCGGCTGCGGCGGCGTGATGGCGGTGGCCGGCGTGCCGTTCATGATCATCCCGGCGTTGTTGCCTTCAACCAAACGCGACAGCTTCACCGGATACGGGTAGTTCTCCCACATCAGATCCTGCGTGAACGCACCCGCCTTGTAATAACCGACGTGCGTGGCGGCCAGCGCCTCGCGCCACGGCTGCGCCACCTTCACCTGCTGCAGGTTGGCGTCCAGGTAACGAATCAGATCGCGGGCGTTGGATTTGATGCCGTAAGATTCGGCGTCCAGCGGGCCGGGGTTGACGCGCACCGGCTTATCGTCCTTGTTGTAACCTTGGGCATAGTTGGCCATCTGCGCCGCCGGCACCTGAATGTAGGTGTGGCTCATGCCCAGCGCCGGCAGCATGCCCTGCTCCATCGCCTGGATAAACGGCCGATCGAGGCTCTTGGCGGCGATCATGCCCAGCATGCCGATGCCGAGGTTGGAATAGACGCGGTAGCTGCCCGCCGGGTGCTTCGGCTGCCAGGCCCGGTAGTAAGCCATCAGTTGGGCGTTGTCGGTCACGTCGTCCGGCACGAACAGCGGCAGGCCGGATGTGTGGGTCGCCAGATTCAGCAGGCTGACGCCGTCGAAGGCGCTGCCGCGCAGCTCAGGCAGATAATGGCTGGCCGGATCGCTGAACGACAGCTTGCCCTGCTGCTGCGCATAGACCGCCAGCGTCGCGGTGAAGGTTTTGCTCAGCGACCCCACTTCGAACAGCGTCTGCTCGGTGATCGGTTTGCCGGTCTGCTTCGAGGCAACGCCATACGGGTAAATCTGCTGTTTGCCGTCGACCGACACGGCGATCGCCATGCCCGGCACGCCATATTTTTTCATCAGCGGCTGAATAACGGCGTCGATATCCTGCTGCTGCGCGGCGTGCGCGGTCGGCAGGATCAGTGCGGCGATCAGCGCGGCCGCCAGGCGGTTCATTTTCGTCATGATAGAAGCTCTTAGGTTGCAGGGCATCGGCCGCGGCCAAAAGTTTTTGTTGGCGTTATACACGACGCTTTCCCTGATTGATGATGTCATTCCTTTACGGCTGCCGCGACGCTCTCAGCAGCCGCGCCAAATATCGGATTTTGCCGCCGGGTTGACAAGCGATAATAATTTCAGCCAGCATAAAGAAAAACTTATGGCTATCGACAATGCGCAATCGACTTCCCCTCAACGCCCTGCGGGCGTTCGAATCCTCCGCCCGCCACCTGAACTTCACCCGCGCCGGCCTGGAGCTGCGGGTGACCCAGGCCGCCATCAGCCAGCAGGTACGCATGCTGGAAGAACAGCTGGGCATCCAGCTGTTCCGCCGCCTGCCGCGCGGGCTCGATTTGACCGAAGAGGGTCAGGCGCTGCTGCCGGTGTTGAGCGACGCCTTCGACAGCATTGAGGCGGTGCTGCAGCAGTTCGAAGGCGGGCATTTCCACGAGGTGCTGACGGTGGCGGTGGTCGGCACCTTCGCCGTCGGCTGGCTGATGCCGAGGCTGGCGGCGTTCCGCACGGCGCACCCGTTTATCGATCTGCGGGTGCTAACCCACAACAATCTGGTCAATCTGTCGGCCGACGGTATGGATTTCGCCATCCGCTTCGGCGAAGGCCTCTGGCCCGCCACCTGCAATATTAAGCTGTTCGACGCGCCGCTGACGGTGCTCTGCCCGCCGACGGTCGCCGCGCGCCTGAGCACGCCGCAGGATCTGCAGCACGAGCAGCTGATGCGCACCTACCGCAAGGATGAATGGGAGCGCTGGTTCACGGCGGCGCAGGTGACGCCGTGGCGGATCAACGGCCCGGTGTTCGACTCGTCAAGGCTGATGGTGGAAGGCGCGATCCAGTGCGATGGCGTGGCGCTGGCGCCGGTCAGCATGTTCCGCCGCGAACTGGCCGCCGGCGCGCTGCAAAGGCCGTTTGCCACCGAGGCCGCGCTCGGCGCCTATTGGCTGACCCATTTGAAGTCGCGGGATCTGACGCCGGCGATGAAAACCTTTATCGGTTGGATCCGCCGGGAGGCGGAAGAGGAGCAGCGGCAGGGCTAGGCAGAACCGCGCCGGATCAGCGTCGGCGGCAGAATGACGTTCTGCGCCGGCAGGTCAGCGTCACCGATGCGCTGCAGCAGGCGCGCGGCGGCACTGCGCCCCACTTCCCGCGCCGAGCTGGAGACGAAGGTCAGCGGCGGCTCGGTCAGTTCGGCTTCCGGCACGTCGCCGAAGCCGATCAGCGCCACCTGCCGCCCGTAGTAGGCGTCGACCCCGTCCGAGCCGATGCTGCGGCCGCTGCGCGTCAGGCCAAAATAGGCGCCGAGCGCGACCGACGCCTTGTGGCAAACGATGGCGGTAATGTTCGGGTAGTGGCGCAGCAGCTGTTCCGCCGCTTCCGCCGCCTCACGCTGCCGGCAATCACACTCGACGATCCATTCGCTGCGAAACGGCAGGCCGTACTGTACCAGCGTGGCGCAAAATCCGCCCAGCCGCTCGGCGCGCGTCAATGAGTCGCTCTGGCCGCCGAGGTAAGCAATTTGGCTGTGGCCGCGTTTGATCAAAAATTCGGTGGCCAGCTTGGCGGCCTGCATATTGTCCGGCCGCACCACGTCCACGCCCTCGAGACCGCTGGAGCGCGCCACGCACACCAGCGGCACGCTCTGCTCGGCCGCCTTTTCCTTCAGGCCCGCCGCCGCGCGGATGCCGCCCGCCAGCACGATGCCGTCAACGCCCTGCGCCAGCAGCGCGTCAAACGCCCGCTGCAAGCCTTGGCCATCGCGCCCGCTCTGGGTTAAAAACAGCAGCTTGTCGTGCGCCTCCAGCGCCTCGCTCAGCCCGGCGGTCATTTCGGCATAGAAGGGTTCGCAGATGTCGCGCAGAATAAGGCCAATCACTCCGGACTCCGCGCCGCGCAGCGTCGCCGCCTGGCGATTGCGCACATAACCCAGCTGCTCTATCGCCTGATTGACCTTCTCGACGGTGGTCGGCGAAATGCGCCCCTTGCCGCTCAACACCAGGGAAACCGTGGTGACCGACACGCCCGCCTGCTGCGCCACATCGGTGATGGTGATTTTTTTGATGCTCATAGTCTCTGCGAACCCGTTCCTGGGCAACCCGCGCCGTAATGATCAAGGGTATACCGAATCCGTTAGCTCAGTAAAACGTTTTACTGCCTGCCGCATTGTCGCCAAAAACCGGGCGACAGATTTGTGATTGGCGGCGCATTTTTGCTAGGTAAAACGTTTTATCTTCTTTTTACCTAATCAGAAGTCCCCTTTTTGCTCGTCTTTTCGCCAGGAGAAGTCGGTTATGTCAGCAGCCAACAAACCCAAAATCACCCTCTGGGAGTTCTTCCAGAGCCTGGGCAAAACCTTCATGTTGCCCGTCGCCTTGCTCTCTTTCTGCGGCATCATGCTGGGGATCGGCAGCTCGCTGAGCAGCCGCGACGTGATCACCCTGATGCCGTTTATCGGCCACCCGATCTTCCAGCTGATCTTTACCTGGATGAGCAAGGTAGGCTCCTTCGCCTTCAGCTTCCTGCCGGTGATGTTCGCCATCGCCATTCCACTGGGCATGGCGCGTGAGAACAAAGGCGTCGCCGCTTTCTCCGGCTTCGTCGGCTTCGCCGTGCTGAATCTGGGCACCAACTTCTACCTGACCGCCGCCGGCGTGCTGCCCACCAGCGATCCGCTGGTGCTGAAAGCCAACAATATCCAGAACATCCTCGGCATTCAGTCGATCGATACCGGTATCCTCGGCGCGGTGATCGTCGGCATCATCGTCTATCGCCTGCATGAACGCTTCCACACCATCCGCCTGCCGGACGCACTGGCGTTCTTCGGCGGCACGCGCTTCGTACCGATCGTCACCACCGTGGTGCTGGGCCTGTGCGGCCTGGTGATCCCGCTGATCTGGCCGTGGTTCGCCGCCGGCATCACCGGGCTGGGCTGGGTGATCAACAGCGCCGGCGCCTTTGGCCCGATGCTGTTCGGCACCGGCGAACGCTTGCTGCTGCCGTTCGGCCTGCAGCACATTCTGGTGGCGCTAATCCGCTTTACCGAGGCGGGCGGTACCATGGAGGTGTGCGGCCACAGCGTCAGCGGTGCCCTGACCATCTTCCAGGCGCAGCTCTCCTGCCCAACCACCACCGGCTTCGCCGAGAGCGCCACCCGCTTCCTGTCGCAGGGTAAAATGCCGGCGTTTCTCGGCGGCCTGCCGGGCGCGGCGCTGGCGATGTACCACTGCGCCAAGCCGGAGAACCGTCATAAAATCAAAGGGCTGTTGATTTCCGGCGTGGTGGCCTGCGTGGTTGGTGGCACCACCGAGCCGATCGAGTTCCTGTTCCTGTTCGTCGCGCCGTTCCTGTATCTGATCCACGCGCTGCTCACCGGGTTGGGCTTTACCGTGATGGCGCTGCTGGGCGTGACCATCGGCAACACCGACGGCAACATCATCGACTTCGTGGTGTTCGGCATTCTGCACGGCACCGCCACCAAGTGGTATCTGGTGCCGGTGGTGGCCGCCGTCTGGTTCGTCGGCTATTACGCCATTTTCCGCTTCGCCATCCAGCGTTTTAACATCAAAACGCCGGGCCGTGAGAGCGACAGCGCCGTCAGCCAAAGCGCGACGAGTGGCGCGGTGGGCAAATCCGGCTACAACGTGCCGGCGATTCTGGCGGCGCTCGGCGGCCCGGGCAACATTATCACGCTGGACAACTGCATCACCCGCCTGCGCCTGTCGGTCAACGATATGAGTCAGGTGGACGACGCGGCGCTGAAGGCCCACCGCGCCATCGGCGTGGTGCATCTCAACGACCATAATCTGCAGGTGGTGATCGGTCCGCAGGTGCAATCGGTGAAGGATGAATTAGACTCACTGATAGCCACGGCGCAACCTGCCGCGGCGCTGCAGGGAGCCACCCATGTTTGATTTCTCCACCCCGATCGACCGCCACGGCACCTGGTGCACCCAGTGGGACTATATCGCCGATCGTTTCGGCAGCGACGACCTGCTGCCGTTCACCATCTCCGATATGGATTTCGCCACCGCGCCGTGCATTCTCGAGGCGTTGCAGCAACGCCTGCAGCACGGCGTGCTGGGCTACAGCCGCTGGCAGCATGAGGATTTTCTCGGCGCGCTGCGCCACTGGTATCAGCAACGCTTCAACACCGCTATCGACACCGCAACGGCGGTGTACGGCCCTTCCGTTATCTACATGGCGGCGCAGCTGATCCGCCAATGGTCCATACCGGGCGACTATGTGGTGACCCATACCCCGGCCTATGACGCCTTCTACAAGGTGATCCTCGCCAACCAGCGCCAGCTGCTGGCCTGCCCGCTGCACAAGGCCGGGGACGACTGGCGCTGCGACATGGCGCATCTCGAAGCGCTGCTGGCGCGGCCGCAGACCAAGATCCTGTTGCTGTGCAGCCCGCATAACCCCACCGGCAAAGTGTGGCGCCGCGACGAGCTGCAGCAGATGGCCGAACTGTGCGAGCGCCATGACGTGCGCGTGATCAGCGATGAAATCCACATGGACATGGTCTGGGGTGAACACCGCCATACGCCGTGGAGCCAGGTGGCGAGCGGCGCCTGGGCCTTGCTGACCTCCGGCTCCAAGAGTTTCAACATTCCGGCGCTAACCGGCGCCTACGGCTTTATCAGTGACGACGCCAGCCGCGAAGCCTATTTCCAGCAGCTCAAAGCCCGCGATGGCCTCTCCTCGCCGGCGGTGCTGGCGGTGGCGGCGCACGTGGCCGCCTACCGCCACGGCGAACCCTGGCTGGACGCCCTGCGCGACTACCTGCAGGATAATCTGACCTACGTCGCCGAGCGGCTGGAGCAGGCGTTTCCCGCGCTGGGCTGGCGCCCGCCGCAGGCCACCTACCTGGCCTGGATCGATCTGCGGCCGCTGGCCGTGGACGATCGGGCGCTGCAGCAGGTGCTGATCGAGCGTGAAAAGGTGGCGATCATGCCGGGCTTTACCTACGGCGAGGAAGGCCGCGGGTTCCTGCGTCTCAACGTCGGCTGCCCGCGCAGCAAGCTGGAGGCCGGCATGGACAAGCTGATCGCCGGATTGAGGTTGGTGCTGGACGAGCAATAACGCGAGGGGGCGAGCCTCTGCCCGCCCCGGCGTTACGACTGAACAGACGGGATCTCCTCCAGATGATGATAAACCGTCAATCCCCACTCGTTGGCCAGCCGCACGTCGTTATCGGCCCCCGCAGACGCCCCTTCGATGCGATACACCGCCTGACACTGTGCAATCAGCCGATGCGCCACCGGGTAAAGAAACGCCTCGCTCACCGCATCGCCAACCTGAGTGGAACCTGCCGCCGCCGCCAAAGGCAGCGCCAGCCACTCGCCGATCACCGGCACGTGCCCCCGCTGGTAAACCGCCAGCGCGGCCTGTTCCAGGCGCGCCAGATTGGCGGCGATACGCTGCGGATCGCCATCGGTGCCGCTGCGATAAGGGCCAGCAATCAAGATTTGTTGTGCTTTCATCGTTCTTCCTCCAACGTCCGGTTCAAGGCGACAAACTGCAGCAGCATGATGGTCTTGGCGTCAACGATCGTGCCCTGGCGAATCGCCTGCAGGGCTTGCGCCAGCGGCAGCTCGAGCACCTCCAGATCTTCCCCCTCCGCCGCCAACCCGCCGCCCTCGTTGATGCGGTCGCCCGCCTGATATTCGCCGACGAAAAAGTGCAGCTTCTCGGTGACCGAGCCTGGGCTCATATAGGCTTCGAATACTTTCTCCACGCTCTGCACGAAATAGCCGGTTTCCTCTTCCGCTTCGGCGCGGATGCGTGCCTCCGGCGACGCGTTGTCCAGCAACCCGGCGGCAGCCTCAATCAACATGCCGTCATGGCCGTTGACGAAGGCCGGAAAGCGGAACTGGCGCGTCAGGATCACCGTTTGCGCCTGCCGGTTGAACAGCAAAATGACCGCGCCATCACCGCGATCGTAGGTCTCGCGACTTTGCCGCTGCCAGACGCCGTCGCGCCGCAGAAAATCAAAGGTGGTTTTTTTCAGCAGGTACCAGTCATCGGACAACATCCGGGTTTCGACAATGCGAACCCTGTCTTTAGTGGCTATCATCGGTTTACTCCGCCAGAGGAAGGAAATTGATACTATCGTGCAGTTTCGTGTATGATCAAGATATTTCGTGCAAACCAAATTTGAGAGGAAAATGGCCATGTTGACCAGCCAACGCAAGAAAATCATCCTGGAAAAACTGGCTCAGGACGGCCAGGTGTTAGCCAAGCAGCTCAGCGAAATGTTCGGGCTGTCGGAAGATACGGTCCGGCGCGATCTGCGCGAATTGGACGCCGAAGGGTTGCTACAGCGGGTGCATGGCGGCGCCCTGCCGGTTTCTTCCGCCATTGCCAGCTTTGCCGAACGCAATCAGTTGGAATCCGGCGCCAAACGCGCGATCGCCAAAGCGGCAGCGGCGCTGATCGCCCCCGGCCAGGTAGTGATTATCGACGGAGGCACCACCTCTGCAGAGCTGGTCAGGCAACTGCCGGCCAACCTCAACGCCACCATCGTCACCCACAGCCCCAGCGTCGCCGTGGGCCTGGTCGATCACCCCACGGTCGAGGTGATTCTGATCGGTGGCCGGCTGTACAAGCATTCGATCGTCAGCGTCGGCGCCGCCGCGGTGGAAGCGATGTCGCATATTCGCGCCGATCTCTATTTTATGGGCGTGACCGGCGTACACCCCACTGCGGGGCTGAGCACCGGCGATCTGGAGGAGGCTTACATCAAACGCGCGCTGGCGGCCCGCGCGGCGGAAACCGTGGTGCTGGCTTCCGCCGCCAAGCTTAACGCCGCCTCGCAGTATGCGATCGGCGATATTACGCTGGCGCACACCATCATCGTTGAGCGGGCTACCGATGACGCGCTGATCGCGCCGTTGCAGCAGGCGGGCGTCAGCGTGTTGAAAGCCTGATTCACGACGATAATGCGATATATCTCGCATTATTTGTGATTCACGTCACTTTTTTATGCAACGCGATGGCAAGTTTCATCCATTTGTTTTTATACTGTTCTGCACTTTACCTACGAAAATTAGCGAGTGCCCAGCATGATCGATCCCCGCCTACCGCTTACCGACATTCACCGCCATCTCGACGGCAACATCCGCGCGCAGACCATTCTCGACCTCGGTCGCCAGTTCAATCTCGCCCTGCCGGCCAACGATTTGGAGAGCCTGCGCCCGCACGTGCAGATCACCCATGCCGAACCGGATCTGGTCAGCTTCCTGCAGAAACTGGACTGGGGCGTGGCGGTGCTGGGCGATCTGGACGCCTGCCGCCGGGTGGCTTACGAAAACGTCGAGGACGCCGCCAACGCCGGCCTGCACTACGCCGAGCTGCGTTTTTCCCCTTACTACATGGCGATGAAGCATCAGCTGCCGGTCGCCGGCGTGGTGGAAGCGGTGATCGACGGGATCCGCTCGGGCTGCCGCGATCGCGACATCGACATTCGCCTGATCGGCATCATGAGCCGCACCTTCGGCGAGGCTGCCTGTCTGCAGGAACTTGAAGGATTGCTGGCGCACCGCGACGGCATTACCGCGCTGGACTTGGCGGGCGATGAGCTGGGCTTCCCCGGTAGACTGTTCCTCAGCCACTTCAACCGCGCGCGCGACGCCGGCCTGCGCATCACCGTGCACGCGGGCGAAGCCGCCGGCCCGGAAAGCATCTGGCAGGCGATCCGCGAGCTGGGCGCCGAACGTATCGGCCACGGGGTGAAAGCGGTCGAAGATCCAGCGCTGATGGACTTCCTGGCGGAACACGGCATCGGCATCGAGTCCTGCCTGACCTCCAACATCCAGACCAGCACCGTGCCGTCGCTGGCGCAGCATCCGCTGGCCACTTTCCTGCGCCACGGCGTGCTGGCGTCGATCAACACCGACGATCCGGCGGTTCAGGGCATCGAGATCGAGCATGAATACCGCGTCGCCGCGCCGCAGGCCGGGCTGACGCCGGAAGAAATCCGCACCGCTCAGGAAAATGGCCTGAAGCTGGCTTTCCTCAGCGAACAGGAAAAACAGGCACTGCACGCCAAAGTGCAGGGCTAAATCTCCCAAGGCGCCAAACGGCGCCTTCTTCTCATCCCCCGTTTTCTTCCGCCTGCTCGTCTTTATCGCTGTTTTCACCCCATCACTCTGTGGCAAGAGAGGAATTCCGTATGTCTGACAAACTACGCCGCATCGTGCTGACCGGCGGCCCGGGTTCGGGCAAAAG
This sequence comes from Serratia sp. PL7, assembly GCF_945957435.1. NCBI lineage: Bacteria > Pseudomonadati > Pseudomonadota > Gammaproteobacteria > Enterobacterales > Yersiniaceae > Serratia > Serratia sp. PL7. Next base: position 1,428,459 of record NZ_CAMFLB010000001.1, read on the forward strand.
CACGCTCATCGACGTTCTTCATCGCCGTGGTTACCCGCACTCCTTGGAGGCGGGCCGGGCGATTATTCAGCATCAGGTGAATATTGGGGGTAATGCGCTACCGTGGGGCGATCGTCAGGCTTTCGCCGAGCGGATGCTCGATTGGGAACTGCATTCATGGCGCGAAGCGGCGGGTGCAACATGTTGGTTCTTCGATCGCGGCCTGCCGGATATCGCCGGTTACCTGACGCTGTGCGGATTATCGATCCCCGCCCCCTTAACGGCGGCGATCGACGCCTTTCGCTATGCCGATACGGTGTTCATCACCCCACCGTGGCGAGCGATTTATGCGCAGGACAGCGAGAGGAAACAGTCTTTCGCCGAAGCCGAGCAGACCTATCGGGCGATGGTGGCCATCTATCGCCGTTATGGCTATCGGCTGCAAGCGCTGCCGCGCGTTTCACCCGATGAGCGCGCCGACTTTCTGCTCGACGCGCTGAGCCACCGTTAGCGGCCTGCGGCCTATTTGGCCACCAGCGCCTCCGCCTCGGCCCGCTGTTTAGCGGTTTTACGCGCATAGCGCTGCGCCAGCACCGCGCACACCATCAGTTGAACCTGGTGGAAAATCATCAGCGGCAGCACCATGGCGCCCACCGCCGCGGCCGGGAACAGCACGTTGGCCATCGGGATGCCGTTCGCCAGGCTCTTTTTCGAGCCGCAGAAGACGATGGTGATCTCATCGGCGGTGTTGAAGCCCAGCCAGCGCGCCGCATAGGTGTTGATCACCAGCACCACCGTCAGCAGCACCAGCGACATCACCAGGATGGTCAGCAGCGACCAACCGTCGATACGGTGCCAAATCCCTTCCACCACCGCCGCGCTGAATGCGGTATACACCACCAGCAGGATCGATGAACGGTCGGTCAGGTTGATCAACTTGCGATGGCGATCGACCCACTTGCCGATCAATGGCCGCGCCAGGTGACCGACCACAAATGGCACCATCAATTGCAGAATGATCGAACCGATGGCGTGCAATACGTCGGTATTGCCGCCCTGGGTATGCATCAACGCCCCCACCAGCAGCGGCGACAGGAACACGCCGAGAATGCTCGATGCCGAGGCGCTGCAGATCGCCGCCGCCACGTTGCCGCCCGCCGCCGACGTAAAGGCGATGGCCGATTGCACCGTGGCCGGCAGCGCGCACAGGTAGAGGAAGCCGAGATAGACCGTCGGCGTCATGATGCCCGGCACCAGCAGGTTCATCGCCAGCCCGAGCAGCGGGAACAGCGCAAAGGTGCTGAGGAACACCAGCAGGTGCAGCTTCCAGTGACTCATGCCGGCGATGATCGCCTCGCGCGACAGCTTGGCGCCGTGCATAAAGAACAGCAGCGCGATGGCGGCGGTGGTCAGGTGTTCAAAGAAGGTTTTCCAGATGCCTTCGCAGGGGAACAGCGAGGCGACGATCACCACCAAAATCAGAACCAGCAAAAATTTATCAATGCGCAAACGCTGCAACCAGGACATGAAACGGATTTCCTTGCACGTAAAGTCGTAAAAAGGCCCGACGTTGCGCCGGGCACAGAGGAATGAACGGGATCAGACCACCGGCAGCGCCTGCTGCAGCCGGGCCGATTCCAACCCCAGTTCGATCAATGCCATTACCGCGATGGCGTCGGCGGCCGGCACCGGATTTTCGCCTATGCCGGCAATCGCGTCGCGCACCGCCGCGTAATAAGCCGGGTAATTGCCGGGAATATTGAGCAGCGGTTTCTCAGCCAGCAGATCGTCACGTGACAGCGTCACTACACCGTCGCGCATGTCATAGCCCCAATCGGCCTGTGGCAGGCGCTCACCGGCCTTCAGTCGGTCTTCCTGCGGATCCAGGCCATATTTGACATAGCTGCCACGGGTGCCGTGCACCACGTAGCGCGGGCTCTCTGCCGCAGCCAGCATGCTGGCGTGCAGCACCACACGGCGATCGCCATAGCTCAGCAGCGCGTGGAAATAGTCCACCGCCTGCGCCCCCGGCCGCAGCTCACCCAGATCGACAAACAGCCGTTCGGGTTTGCCGAAGAGTTGCAGCGCCTGATCGAGCAGATGCGGTCCCAAATCGAACCAGATACCGCTGCCGACGCCGCCCTGTTCACGCCAGCGCTGGCGCACCTGCGGCCGATAGCGATCGAAATGTGACTCGAAATACACCACCTCGCCCAGCGAACCGTCGTTTAACAGCGCTTTAAGGGTGAGGAAATCGCTGTCCCAGCGGCGGTTGTGGAACACCGACAGCAATAAACCACTCTGCTGTGCCTGCTGTTGCAGCGCCTGCGCTTGTGACAATGTAACGGTAAACGGTTTATCCACCACCACGTGCTTGCCGGCGGCCAACGCCTGCTGTGCCAGCGGGAAATGGGTATCGTTGGGGGTAGGAATGACGATCAGATCGAGGGCCGGATCGGCGAACAGCGCCTGCGCACCACCCACCACCGTCATCGACGGCCAGTCGGCGTGCACTTTGCCGGCATCGCTGCTGGAGACGGCGGCCAGCTCCAGCCCCGGCGTACCGGCAATCAGCGGCGCATGAAAGGTTTTGCCGGCGTAGCCGTAACCGACCAGCCCGACACGAATTTTCTCAGCCATGGGATTTCCTCTTGCTGGCTCACGACAGACCCTTTCGATTTGACACCATGCGGCCGGATGGAACAAGAAGTAAATGAGATGTTAATTCGAAGCGAGGCCGGCGTAGCCAAACGTGCGGCCCGGCGTCGCGATGCCGAGCTATCCGGTTGATAGAGATGACGAAGCCTATATTACCCGCTAAGCTATGCCGCCTGTGATCCCCGTTTCAATCAGGAAGCCTTTATGTCTCAAGCTGAATACACTCGTATCGGCGGTTGGTTGCTGGCCCCGCTGGCCTATCTGATCGTCACCCTGCTCAGCGCCAGCCTGATGCTGCTCCTGTACGCCATGGCGATCTTCATGCCCGAGTCGCGCGACTATCTGTTGACCAACGCCCAGGCATTTACCCTGCAATGGTACTTTTCGGTGCTGACCACGCTTTTGATGTGGGGCTTCACCCTGTGGCTGGTGTTTCTGTTTTGCCAGCGCTCGCAGCGCTTCCCCAAACTGTTCTTGTTATGGCTGCTAATCACGGTAATTCTGGCGGTGAAAGCCTTCGCCTTCGCGCCGGTGCCGGATGAAGTGGCGGTGCGCAGCCTCGGCTGGCCGCTGCTGATGGCGGCGCTGCTGGTGCCTTACATCAAGCGTTCGCAGCGGGTCAAAGGGACCTTTACCGAACGTTAAAGGGAGTTGCAGCACGTTTTATTGGGTGATTTGTGTAAATTTTCACCAAAAAAGGCAATACCCCTGCGATTCATATGTTGTCGTCCGGCCGCCGATTCCCGATAATAGGCGGCTTTTATTTTTTTAGGCATCGCAATGACCGAATACCTGCTCCTGTTTGTCGGCACCGTACTGGTGAACAACTTCGTTCTGGTGAAGTTTCTTGGCCTGTGCCCGTTCCTCGGCGTTTCCAAGAAGCTGGAAAGCGCCATCGGCATGGGAATGGCCACCACCTTCGTTATGACGCTGGCCTCCGTCAGCGCCTGGGTGATCAACACCTTTATTCTGGTTCCGCTGGATCTGGTGTATCTGCGCACGCTCTCCTTCATTCTGGTGATCGCCGTCGTCGTTCAGTTCACCGAGATGGTGGTGCGCAAGACCAGCCCGGCACTCTACCGCCTACTGGGCATCTTCCTGCCGCTGATCACCACCAACTGTGCGGTGCTGGGCGTAGCGTTGCTTAACGTCAACCTCGGCTATAACTTCCTGCAGTCCGCCGTTTACGGCTTCAGCGCCGCCGCCGGTTTCTCGCTGGTGATGGTGCTGTTCGCCGCCATTCGCGAACGTCTGGCGGTCGCCGACGTCCCGGCGCCGTTCCGCGGCTCCTCGATCGCGCTGATCACCGCCGGGCTGATGTCGCTGGCCTTTATGGGCTTTACCGGGCTGGTGAAATTCTAATGACTGCGTTGTGGATAGCTATCGCGGCTTTAAGCGCGCTCGGGCTGCTGTTCGGACTGGTGCTGGGTTACGCCGCGCGCCGTTTTGAGGTGGAAGAGGATCCGGTCGCCGAGCAGGTCGACGCAATCCTGCCGCAGAGCCAGTGCGGCCAGTGCGGCTACCCCGGCTGTCGCCCCTATGCCGAGGCAGTGGCCAACGGCGAGATGATCAACAAATGCGCGCCAGGCGGCGAACAGGTGATGCTGAAACTGGCGGAGCTGCTCAACGTAGAGCCGCAGCCGCTGGGTAGCGAAGCCGCCGCCGAGCCGGAGCGTAAGGTGGCCTATATCGACGAGGCCAACTGCATCGGTTGCACCAAGTGCATTCAGGCCTGCCCGGTGGACGCCATCGTCGGCGCCACCCGCGCCATGCATACCGTCATTACCGACCTCTGTACCGGCTGCGATCTGTGCGTCGCCCCTTGCCCTACCGACTGTATTGAAATGAGACCGGTCGCTACCACCACCGCCAACTGGAAGTGGGACATGAAGACGATCCCGGTGCAAGTGATCCACGTGGAGCAACATGCTTAATCTGTTCGCCGCCTTTAAAAAAGACCGGATCTGGGATTTCGACGGCGGGATCCATCCACCGGAAATGAAAACGCAGTCCAGCGGTACGCCGCTGCGTGTCGCTCCCCTGCCCAAGACCTTTATCATTCCGCTGCAGCAGCACCTGGGGCCGGAAGGCGAACTGTGCGTCAACGCCGGCGATCGGGTGTTGAAAGGCCAACCGCTGACCGTCGGCCGCGGCCGCACCGTGCCGGTGCATGCCCCGACCTCGGGCACCGTCAGCGCCATTACGCCGCACATCACCGCCCATCCGTCCGGGCTGACGGAGCTGTGCGTGATAATCGAGGCAGACGGGGAAGACCGCTGGTGCGAGCGCGATCCGGTGGCGGACTATCGTCAATCCCCTGTCGCGGAACTGATTCAACGTATTCATCAGGCCGGCATTGCCGGTTTGGGCGGCGCCGGTTTCCCGACCGCCAGCAAGCTGCAAGGCGGCATGAGCGGCGTGGAAACGCTGATCCTCAACGCCGCCGAGTGCGAGCCTTACATCACCGCCGACGACCGCCTGATGCAGGAACATGCCGATCAGATCATTGAAGGCACGCAGATCCTGCAACACATTCTGCAACCCAAGCTCACGCTGATCGGCATCGAAGACAACAAACCGGAGGCAATCGCGGCGCTGAAACAGGCGTTACGCGGCCAGTCCAGCATTGCGCTACGCGTCATCCCGACCAAATACCCGTCCGGTGGCGCCAAGCAGCTGACCAAAATTTTGACCGGCAAGGAAGTGCCGCACGGCAAACACTCCTCCGCTATCGGCGTATTGATGCAAAACGTCGGCACCGCCTTCGCCATCAAGCGAGCGATCGTCAACGGCGAACCGCTGATTGAGCGCGTAGTGACCCTGACCGGCGAGGCGATCGAGCGCCCCGGTAACCTGTGGGCGCGCATCGGCACGCCGGTGCAGCACCTGCTTGACTTCACCGGTTTCCGCCCGCAGGCGCAGCAGATGGTGGTCATGGGTGGCCCGCTGATGGGCTTCACCCTGCCCGCGCTGAACGTGCCAATCGTCAAGATTAGCAACTGCATTCTGGCGCCGACGGTCGATGAAATGACGCCGCAGGAACCCGAGCAATCCTGCATCCGCTGCGGCCTGTGCGTGGACGCTTGCCCCGCCGGGCTGCTGCCGCAACAGCTGTACTGGTTCAGCCGCGGGCAGGAGCACGACAAGGCACGTAACCACAACCTGTTCGATTGCATCGAGTGCGGCGCCTGCGCGTTCGTCTGCCCCAGCAACATTCCGCTGGTGCAGTACTACCGGCAGGAAAAGGCCGAAATCAAGGCTATCGATCTGGAGGCGGCGCGCACCGCCGAGGCCAAGGCGCGTTTCGAAGCCAAGCAGGCCCGTCTGGAGCGCGAGAAACTGGCGCGCGAAGAGCGACATAAAAAGGCCGCCGTGAAACTGACCGACGACGATCAGGGCGCGGTGCAGGCCGCGCTGGCGCGCGTACGCAGCAAGAATGCCGAAGCGGCGGTTACGCCGGTCGACGGCCAGCAGCCGGACAACAGCGAGATGAACGCTGCCCGCGAAGCACGTAAAGCGCAGGCGCGCGAACGACGTGCCCAGCTGGCTGCCGAGGTGGAAACGAAAGCACCGCCGGCGGCCACCGGCGACGACGCGCGTAAAGCCGCCGTGGCCGCGGCGCTGGCCCGCGTGAAAGCGCGTAAAGAAGCGCCGGCCGCAACAGAGGACGATCCGCGGAAAGCGGCCGTTGCTGCCGCCTTGGCGCGCGTGAAGGCCAAAAAAGCGGAGCAACAATCTGACGCCCCTGCAGCGGCGGAACCGGCTCCGGCAACCGCCGAGGAAGATCCGCGCAAGGCCGCGGTGGCAGCGGCTATCGCCCGCGCCAAAGCCAAAAAAGCCGCGCAGCAGGCCGATGCCCCTGCAGCGGCGGAACCGGCTCCGGCTGCCGCCGAGGAAGACCCGCGCAAAGCCGCGGTTGCCGCGGCACTGGCACGTGTAAAAGCCAAGAAAGCCGCGCAGCAGGCGGATGCTCCTGCAGCGGCGGAACCGGCTCCGGCTGCCGTCGAGGAAGACCCGCGCAAGGCGGCGGTGGCAGCGGCTATCGCCCGCGCCAAAGCCAAAAAAGCCGCCAGGGAATCGCTGACGGCGGAAACGGAAGACAAATGATGACAGCGGCGCCTGGCCGCCCCCGGGTGCCGTTTAATCGATAGAAATCAGGTAGGTGTAATCCACTTCAATCTGGCGCAGTTTGGATTCCGGATTCCACTCTTTGGTTTGAATGATCTCCATTTCCATACTGCCGCGCACCTCATCCTTCAGCCCCGGCATCACATGCGACATCAGGTAGCCGAAAAACTGCAGACACTCTTTCGCCGTGCCCTTATGGTTGATGGAGATAAACTCGCGGCTCGGCAGATGGAAGGTGTCGATCTGATGGTTGGAAAGAATATCCTTTTTGTGTTCAGGATCGACCGCCATCACCAACGTGGACGAGAGCTCGTCGCCCTCCCCGGCATGAGGAGAATAAATGCTGTAAATTCGCCGACAGTCAACGTGCAACCCCTTGAAGAAGTCGTTGAAAATCTCGTCCTTCATCGCCATGCAGGAAGAATATTCCAGCTCCTGTTCGGAGGCGAAATCCAACCGACGCGTGAAACCGACCAACTGCATGTCGGGCAGCGTCAACCGCTTCACTTCCGGATAATAACCGGCACCGTAGCTGGCTTCGAAGTTAAAGCGCGGCATCAGGTTTTTCACGTCCCAGTGCGCCATCGAGCGGTAGCGATTGGGCGTGGTGCCGAAGCGCTGCTTGAACATGCGGGTGAAGGTCTGCTGTGAATCGAAGCCCAGCTCATCGGAAATGTCGATGATGGAGCGGCGAGTAATGCGCAGCGCCACCGCGGCGCGCGTCAGGATGCGCGAACGGATATAGGTGGCGAGTTGAATGCCGGTAATACGCTTGAATTTACGCTGCAGATGCCACTTGGAATAGCCCGAAATACGCGCGACTTCATCCAGGTTTGGCCGTTTCTCCAGATGTATCTCCACCCACTCAATTATCTCTTCAATAAAAAAAATGTCTTCATTTGTCATTATTATGGATTCACTGACTCAATAATGTTCGCGATAGTAACCTACACGGATTATGTGAAAGTTGTTATTTTGTGCGGAAATCTGGAGAAAAATGATATCTCATTCAGACGCTTAACCCATTTTCCGCGGTCGATGGCGGCACAAGTTCCACTGACAATTCCTCACGTTAGCCCATTTACCGGCCAAAAAAAAATCAAATCGCGCCGTCCCGATCGCCAGATGTGCGGAAAGCCGAATACCCCTACCATTAAGGCGTATTACCCTCGCATCGAATCAGGTAGAATGCTCGGCTATTATTTTTTGCCGCGCCCGCAATTCGGCGCATCGAAACTGCCGCAGGCGCGGCGCAGAAGGTATCGTTACTCTATGAAGTTCAGGCCGGTATCACCCACAGCCGCCAAAGGCTTACACATCGCCAGCTCGCCGTTCACCCACAACCAGCAAAGCACCAGCCGCATTATGCTGTGGGTGATGTTGGCGTGCATTCCCGGCATCGCAGCGCAGATTTGGTTTTTCGGCTACGGCGTGTTGATCCAGGTGGCGCTGGCGGCGATCGTCGCGCTGGCGGCGGAAGGCGCGATCCTAAAACTGCGCAAGCTGCCGGTGCGCAGCCGGCTGGCGGATAACTCCGCCCTGCTGACCGCGCTGCTGCTCGGCATCAGCCTGCCGCCGCTGGCACCCTGGTGGATGATCGTCATCGGTACGTTCTTCGCCATCGTCATCGCCAAGCAGCTGTACGGCGGCCTTGGGCAGAACCCGTTCAACCCGGCGATGGTCGGTTACGTGGTGCTGCTGATCTCCTTCCCGGTGCAGATGACCAGTTGGCTGCCGCCGGATGAGCTGCGCGCCACCGCGCTACCGTTCCACGACACACTGCTGGCCATTTTCAGCGGCCATACTTCGCAAGGCGCGACGCTGCATGAACTGCAGATGGGCGTGGACGGCATCAGCCAGGCCACGCCGCTCGATGGCTTCAAAACCGGCCTGCGCAGCGGCCACAGCGTGGAACAGGTGTTGCAGCAGCCGCTGTTCGGCGGCGCCCTGGCTGGCATCGGCTGGCAGTGGGTCAACCTCGGCTTCCTGGCCGGTGGTCTGTTTATGCTGGCGCGCCGCCTGATCCATTGGCATATCCCGTTCAGCATGTTGGCCGCCATCGCTTTCTGTTCCGGTCTGGCCTGGTGGCTCGATCCGGCGCATCAGGCTTCGCCGCTGATCCACCTGTTTTCCGGCGCCAGCATGCTGGGCGCGTTCTTCATCGCCACCGACCCGGTCAGCGCCTCCACTACGCCGAAGGGCCGTTTAATCTACGGCGCGCTGATCGGCGTGCTGGTGTGGCTGATCCGCGTCTATGGCGGCTACCCTGACGGCGTGGCCTTCGCCGTGCTACTCGCCAACATCACCGTCCCGTTAATCGACCACTACACGCAGCCGCGCGTGTACGGCCATCGCTAAGGAGCCGCCATGCTGAATTCCATGAGAAAGCACGGCACCACGCTGGCGGTGTTTGCGGCGGTCACCACTGGCCTGACCGCCGTGGTCTACGCCCTGACGAAAACCACCATCGCCCATCAGGCGGCACTGCAGCAAAAAGCACTGCTCGATCAGGTGGTACCGCCAGAAAACTACGACAACATCATGCAGAACGAGTGCTTCCTGGTCAGCAACCCGGCGCTCGGCGACGGCGCGCCGCACCGTTTATACCTGGCGCGCAAAAACGGGCAGCCAACCGCCGCTGCGCTGGAAACCACCGCGCCGGACGGTTACTCCGGCGCCATCAAGCTGCTGGTCGGCGCCGATTTCAACGGCACGGTGCTCGGCACCCGCGTGATTGAGCACCACGAAACCCCGGGGCTGGGTGACAAAATTGAACTACGCATTTCCGACTGGATTTCTTTCTTCAGCGGCAAGAAAATCGAAGGCCCTGACGATAAGCGCTGGGCGGTGAAGAAAGACGGCGGTATGTTCGACCAGTTCACCGGCGCGACCATCACCCCGCGTGCGGTGGTCAATGCGGTGCGGCGCACGGCGTTGTATATGGAAACGCTGCCGCCTAAACTTGAAAGCTTACCTGCGTGTGGAGCCAGCGAATGAGTGAAGCCAAAGAATTGATCGTCCAGGGGTTGTGGAAAAATAACTCCGCCCTGGTGCAGCTGCTGGGCATGTGTCCGTTGCTGGCGGTGACGTCCACCGTCACCAACGCGCTGGGCCTGGGGCTGGCCACCACGCTAGTGCTGACGTTGACCAACGCCTCCATCTCCGCGGTGCGCCGCTGGGTACCGAACGAGGTGCGTATTCCTATCTACGTGATGATCATCGCCGCGGTGGTGAGCATCGTGCAGATGCTGATCAACGCCTATGCCTTCGGGCTGTATCAGTCGCTGGGCATCTTTATTCCATTGATCGTGACCAACTGCATCGTGGTGGGCCGCGCCGAAGCGGTGGCCGCCAAGAAGCCGGTCGGCCTCTCGGCGCTGGACGGCATGGCTATCGGTCTCGGCGCTACTGGCGTGATGGTGACGCTGGGCTCGATGCGCGAACTGCTGGGCAACGGCACGCTGTTCGACGGTGCCGACCTACTGCTGGGCAGTTGGGCCAAGTCGCTGCGCATCGAAGTGGTGCACTTCGACAGCCCGTTCCTGCTGGCGATGCTGCCGCCGGGTGCCTTTATCGGCCTGGGGCTGCTGCTGGCGGTCAAATATCTGATCGACGAAAGAATGAAGGCGCACAAAGCCCGCGCCGTGGCAGTGGAACCGCTGTTGGAACAAGGACGTGCTGAGAAGGCCTGATGAACAAGCAGAAGCGACTGGAAATTCTGACCCGGCTGCGCGACAACAACCCGCACCCGACCACCGAGCTGGTGTACACCACGCCATTTGAACTGCTGATTGCGGTGCTGCTGTCTGCGCAGGCCACCGACGTAAGCGTCAACAAGGCGACCGCCAAGCTGTACCCGGTCGCCAACACCCCCGCCGCCATGCTGGCGCTGGGGGTTGATGGCGTCAAGGAGTACATCAAGACCATCGGTCTGTTCAACAGCAAGGCCGAAAACGTGATCAAGACCTGCCGCATGCTGCTGGAGCTGCACGGCGGCGAAGTACCGGAGGATCGCGCCGCGCTGGAAGCACTGCCGGGCGTCGGCCGCAAGACCGCCAACGTGGTGCTCAACACGGCCTTCGGCTGGGCGACCATCGCCGTCGACACCCATATCTTCCGGGTGTGTAATCGCACCCACTTCGCGCCGGGCAAGAACGTCGATCAGGTGGAAGAGAAGCTGTTGAAGGTGGTGCCCGCCGAATTCAAGGTCGATTGCCACCACTGGCTGATCCTGCACGGGCGCTACACCTGCATCGCGCGTAAACCGCGCTGCGGTTCCTGCATTATCGAAGACCTGTGCGAGTATAAAGAAAAGGTTTATCCGGAATCCTGAGCCTGTTGGGTGCGGCAAACCGCACCCGTCGCTTCATCTCTCCCCGCCAGCGCCTCTTTTTTATCGGAAATGTGATATCGCGCAGCAGTAACCCCGGTGTTATCACGGTTTTCAGTGAAAAACTCAGTGCCGTGTTATTTTCAAGCGAAAAATTAGTCGAAAATTGCGGTGAACGTCACGCTTTCAGGATCACAAGGCGTTCACAAATGCCAGCCCCGTTTTCTTAAATTTCTATAATTTTACAAAATGCGTCATATGCACAACATTCCAATGGATTAATAACCACACATACACTGATGCGCTAAAAAATAGCAATTCAGCAGAATATATCCCTGTTTAAAATCCGTATAGCTTTTAATCAAAACAAAAAATCGGCAAATCATTAAAACCCGAAAGTTAATACTGCATAACATTTGCAACATCGCAGCATAATCCTGCGAGCGTTAAATGTAACCGAATATGACAAACTGCTTGCCACGTTGACAAAGATAGTGAACATTAACCGCCGTCCCCATCCTATAACAACGCAAAAGGATGCCGTTCCGCATCAACTTTTGTACTTTCCCGTCCTCCAAAGACGGGCTGCGAAAAAACAGAGGTACCAGTGTCAACAGCAAACAACCAACACCCGGAGAGCGTTAGCCTTAACGCGTTCAAACAACCGAAAGCGTTCTATCTGATCTTCTCGATCGAACTGTGGGAGCGTTTCGGCTATTACGGCCTGCAGGGCATCATGGCGGTTTATCTGGTCAAGATGCTCGGCATGAGCGAAGCCGACTCCATCACCCTGTTCTCTTCCTTCAGCGCCCTGGTATACGGCTTCGTCGCCATCGGCGGCTGGCTGGGCGACAAGGTGCTGGGTGCCAAACGCGTGATCGTGCTCGGCGCACTGGTGCTGGCCGCCGGTTACGCCATGGTGGCCTACTCCGGCCACGACATCTTCTGGGTCTACATGGGTATGGCGACCATCGCCGTGGGCAGCGGCCTGTTCAAGGCTAACCCGTCCTCCCTGCTGTCCACCTGCTATGAGAAAGACGATCCGCGTCTCGACGGCGCCTTCACCATGTACTACATGTCGGTGAACATCGGTTCCTTCTTCTCCATGCTGGCCACCCCGTGGCTGGCAGCGAAATACGGCTGGAGCGTGGCGTTCTCCCTGAGCGTGGTCGGCATGCTGATCACCCTGGTCAACTTTATGATGTGCCACAAGTGGGTGAAGGAAAACGGCTCCAAGCCTGACTTCAAGCCGCTGCATCTGCCGAAACTGCTGATGGTGCTGGTCGGCATCGTGGCGTTGATCGCCGTGTCCAGTTGGCTGCTGCACAACCAGGTGATCGCGCGCTGGGCGCTGGCCCTCGTTTCCGCCGGCATCGTGCTGGTGTTCGCCAAGGAAACCTTCGCCCTGCACGGCGCCGCACGCCGTAAGATGATCGTCGCCTTCCTGTTGATGCTGGAAGCGGTGGTGTTCTTCGTGCTGTACAGCCAAATGCCAACCTCACTGAACTTCTTCGCCATCCACAACGTGGAACACAGCATCTTCGGCATCGCCTTCGAGCCTGAGCAGTATCAGGCGCTGAACCCATTCTGGATCATGCTCGCCAGCCCGATTCTGGCCGCGCTGTATAACAAAATGGGCGATCGCCTGCCGATGCCGCACAAGTTCGCTTTCGGTATGATCCTGTGCTCCTGCGCCTTCCTGGTGCTGCCATGGGGCGCCAGCTTCGCCAACGAACAGGGCATTGTGTCGGTCAACTGGCTGATCCTGAGCTACGCGCTGCAGAGCATCGGTGAGCTGATGATTTCCGGCCTGGGTCTGGCGATGGTGGCACAGCTGGTGCCGCAGCGTCTGATGGGCTTCATCATGGGTTCCTGGTTCCTGACCACCGCCGCCGCCGCGCTGATCGCCGGTAAGGTTGCCGGTCTGACCGCCGTCCCAAGCGACATCAACGACGCGCACGCTTCGCTGGCCATCTACAGCCATGTGTTTATGCAAATCGGCATCGTCACCGCCGTCATTGCTATCCTGATGATGCTGACCGCGCCGAAACTGTACCGCATGACGCTGGATACCACCGAAGACGCCAATCAGAAAGCGCAGGAAGCCACCGCGGCTCACTGATCGTCGGCAGATTGGGCGTAAATAAAAACACCGAGGTTAACGCCCCGGTGTTTTTTTATGCCCGCAATAAACGGGTTTACGCTGATTTGGGTTTATCGCTCAGGTTAGCCCACATGAATTCGCTTACCAGTGCGCTGTGGAATGCCGCCTGTTGCTTGTCGGCGGCGGCGCTGTGCCCGCCTTCGGTATTTTCATAGAAATAAGCCTGCTGATACCCCATCGCCTGCATGCGCGCCGCCATTTTGCGCGCGTGGGCCGGGTTGACCCGATCGTCGCTGGTCGCGGTATAGAACAACACCGGCGGATAGGCCGTCTGCGTCTGAATGTTGTGGTACGGCGAGAAGGTCTTGATGTAGGCCCACTCCTCCGGCTTGCTCGGGTCACCGTATTCGGCGATCCACGACGCGCCGGCAGAAAGCTGCGTATAGCGCTGCATGTCCAGCAGCGGCACTTCGCAAACGATGCAGCCGAACAGCTGCGGATACAACGTCAGCATATTGCCCACTAACAGGCCGCCGTTGCTGCCGCCGCGCGCGCCCAGATGCGGTGCCGAGGTCACCTTGCGTGCGATGAGATCTTCGGCCACGGCGGCGAAATCCTCGTAGGCGCGATGGCGGTTCTGCTTGAGCGCCGCCTGATGCCAGGCCGGGCCGTATTCGCCGCCGCCGCGGATGTTGGCCACCACGTATACCCCACCGCGTTCCAGCCAGGCCGGCGCCTTGCCGCCGAGATAGCCCGGCAGCAGCGGCACTTCAAACCCGCCGTAGCCATACAGCAGCGTCGGCGTGCTGCCGTCCGGTTTGAGATCTTTGGCGGCAATCTGGAAATACGGCACGCGGGTGCCGTCCTTGGAACGCGCAAAATGCTGGCTCACTTGGTAGCCTGACGCGTCAAAATCCTGCGGCGCCTGTTTCAGCAGCGTCGCCTCACCGCCATCGAGGTTGCCCATATACAGTGAGGTCGGTTGCAGGAACCCGCTGACCGTCAGGAAATAGGCGTTGCTCTCTTCGTCGATGCCGCCGGCGGAAAGGGTGCTGATGGCGCCGGGGTTGCCCAGCGAACGACGTTGCCAGCTGCCGCCCTGCGGCGTCAGCACTTCCAGACGGTTGACCACGTTATCCATGATACTGAGGATCAGATGATCGCGGGTACCGCTGTAGCCGCTCAGCGCCTGCTCCGCCGTTGGGGTAAACAGCAGTTGCAGCTCGCGCTTACCCGCCAGATAGTCATCGAAGTTGGCCGCCAGCAGCGCGCCGGACGGATAGCGCTTGCCGCCCACCTCCCAGTCGCTGCTCGGTTTGATCAGCAGCCATTCCCGATGCGTATCCAGCTCGGCGTCGGCCGGGATGTCGATTTTTTTCTGCCGGCCGTCCTGCATCAGCAAGAAATAGTCGCGGCGGTAGAAGTCCAGGCTGCGGCCGACGAAATCGCGCTCAAAACCCGGCGTGCGGTCGTGATAGGCGAAGACCGACATGTCCTCGGGCTGCGCTTCGTACAGCGTTTCGGCGGCGCTCAGCGGCGTGCCGCGCCGCCAGCGCTTGGCGATGCGCGCGTAGCCGGACTGGGTCATCGAGCCGGGGCCGAAATCGGTGGCGATGAACAGCGTATCCCGATCGACCCAGGAGACCCGACTTTTCGCCACCGGTACATTAAAACCGTCTTTGACGAAACGTTTGGCCACCAGATCGAATTCGCGGATCTCGGTGGCGTCACCGCCGTCCGGCGACAGCTGCATCAGGCAATAACGGTATTCCGGCGCCAGCGGTTGCGAGCCCTGATAGACCCAATCCTTGCCCTCCGCTTTGCCCAACGCATCGATATCCAGCACCGTCTCCCAGGCCGGTTTGGCCTTGCGGTACTCGTCCAGCGTGGTGCGCCGCAGCAGGCCGCGCGGGTTGGCCCGATCCTGCCAGAAGTTGTAATAGTACTCGCCGCGTTTGCTCACCCACGGGATTTGGGTGTCTTTATTAAGGATATCCAGGACTTCGCGCTCAATGCGCTGAAAGTCTTCACCCTGGCCGAAACGCGCCACGGTGCGCTGATTTTCCTGCTGCACCCATTGCAGCGCTTTTTTACCCTGCAGCTCCTCCAGCCACAGGAAGTCATCGCCGGCGGCCGCGCCGCCCTCCGCCGCCATCGCCAGGCGGATACTGTTAGGTAATGAAGTCATCGCGAATACGGCTCCTGCGGTTTGCGCACTGAGTTTAATGAACTGACGTCGATTGGTGACCGGCAAAATCAAGCTCCTTTTGAGTCGGCTACAACGCCGCCCCGTCATGGGCGACAGCCTGTGAAATAAGAGTCATTTTCAACAAGGTAGGCGTTTGGCGGCGCGGAGTCAAAGCCCGCGGGCACCGCGTTGAGTCAGGATTGAGGATAGTGGATCAGATCGTGGATGCGCACCGTTTGTGAACTGGCGTTGCGGTAGGCGTGCGGCCGATCGGCCTGAAAGCGCATCGCTTCGCCGGCCGCCAGGCTGTGCCATTCGCCGTCGATCGCCAATTCTAGTCGGCCGCTGATCACGATCACATGCTCGATCACGCCCGGCTCATGGGGCGACGATTCGCTGAGCGCGCCCGGTGCGAGATCGATGACGAACATATCGAAACCCAGCTGGCGGTCGTAGGGAAACAGCGGCACCACGCGCATATCAGCATTGTCCTGATCGTACACCGGCAGTTCACCGTAGCGGTGCAGCGTCGCCTGTTGCTGAGCGGGCGACGCCTCAAGAAAGGCGGAGAACGCCACGTTGAAGCCGGTGGCGATCTTCCACAGCGTCGCCACCGTCGGGCTGGATTCACCGCGTTCAATCTGCCCGAGCATCGCTTTGCTGACGCCGGTGTATTCCGCCGCCTGCGTCAGGCTCCAGCCGCGCTGTGCGCGCAGCGTGCGAAGGGTGTGCGCCAAATGGCCGGCAAGTTCCTGCATCCTGTTCTCCTCTGCGTATCGTGCCCGATTATACTCGCTTGTGCGTTATAACGCACGGTGCTATGCTGATTTCTCACCGTGCGTTATAACGCACAATTACCGATTGGAGCTCCTCATGCGCCCAGCCCTCTCCCTGCGCCATCTGACCCTGCCCGCCGTCATGGCCGGCTTTGTCGCCGTTCTGGTGGGTTACACCAGCTCTGCCGCGATCATTTTTCAGGCCGCTGCCGCCGCGGGCGCCACGCCGGCGCAGATCGGCGGCTGGCTGAGCGCATTGGGGATCGCGATGGGCGTCACCTCGCTCGGGCTCTCGCTTTACTATCGCACCCCGATCCTCACCGCCTGGTCGACGCCCGGTGCGGCGCTGCTGGTCACCAGCCTGCCCGGCACGCCGATCAACGAGGCGATCGGCGTGTTTATCTTCGCTTCCGGACTGATCCTGCTGTGTGGCGTCACCGGGCTGTTTGCCCGCCTGATGGACTATATTCCACAGGCGATCTCTGCGGCGATGCTGGCGGGGATCCTGCTGCGCTTCGGTCTGGACGCCTTCGCTTCGCTGCAGCTCAATTTCCTCCTGAGCGCCGGCATGGGGCTGGCCTATCTGCTCAGCCGCCGTTACCTGCCGCGCTACGCCATCGTGCTGACGCTGGCGGTTGGGCTGGCGATCGCCGCGCTGCAGGGCGATATCCAGCTGGCACAGCAGGCGCCGGCGTTCGCCATGCCGGAATTTATCGCGCCGCATTTCAATTGGCCGACACTGCTCGGCATCGGCGTGCCCTTCTTCGTGGTGACCATGGCTTCGCAAAACGCGCCCGGCATCGCCACGCTGCAGGCGGCGGGCTACCGCGTCCCCACCTCACCGCTGATCGCCTGGACGGCGCTGACCGCGCTGCTGCTGGCGCCATTCGGCGGTTTCTCGGTGTGCATCGCCGCCATTACCGCCGCCATCTGCATGGGGCCGGACGTGCATCCCGATCCGCAGCGGCGCTATATGGGCGCGGTGGCCGCCGGCGGCTTCTACCTGCTGGCCGGGTTGTTCGGCGGCGCCATCGGCCTGCTGTTCAGCGCGTTGCCGGTCGCCTTGATCCACACCATTGCCGGGCTGGCGTTGCTCGGCACCATCGGCGGCAGCCTGCAACGCGCGCTGCATGATGAAAAACAGCGCGACGCGGCGCTGATCGCCTTCCTCATCACCGCCTCCGGCGTCACGCTGCTCGGCATCGGTTCGGCATTCTGGGGGATTGTCGGCGGCGCCATCGCCCATCTGCTGCTGTCGCTGCCGCGGCGAACCACCGAGGCGTAACGGGCGGTCTACATTGACAAGCGACGCCGTGGCGCCTTCACTTTCTCTGTAGTCTGGATGTCAATTCACCTAACAAGTGACACCGTCACCAAGGAAGCTTATGACCGAGAAAGCCGCGCTGTTGGCCCAGCGCCTGATACGCAATGTCGAACAGGTAGAGATGAAGCATGACCGACGGCCGCCGCTGTATGACAGCGTCGGCGCTCGCCTCGGCACCGGCACCGCCGCCGACAAGCTGGGCGCTTCTTTCGATTGTGTGGCGCCGGGCATGCGCTCCTGCCCCTACCATTTTCACTACGCTCAGGAGGAAATGTTCATCATTTTGGAAGGCAGCGGTACGCTGCGGGTGGCCGGAGAAATGCTGCCGATCGTCGGCGGGGATGTCATTTTCATTCCGCCTGGCCCGGAATACCCGCACCAGATCATCAACACCTCCGATGCGCCGCTGAAGTACCTGTCCGTCAGCACGCGCGAACAGCCGGAAGTGGTGATGTATCCGGACTCAGGCAAATACCAGGCGATGGCGCGCGGCAATGACGGCGAACAGGTGCGTTATCTGCAACGCCCTTCAGCCTCGCTCGATTACTGGCAGGATGAACCCTGAATCGCCGGCCGGCAACGGGAGATCCAACGCGCGCGCCGCCAGCTCGGCCACGCGGAAGTCGATATCCGCCGCCTGCCCGTCTTCCATAAACCAGGCGGCGGAGAGCCCCGCCCAGGCCAGGATCCATTGCAGCAAGCGCCGGCGTTCCAGCCCGGCCAAGCGACAGACCTGTTCCACGCGCCGCTGGAAAATGGCCGGATCGGTGGCGATGCCGTAGTTGGGATTACAGAAGATATTGGCGTAATCGAAGCCCCGTTCGCCGTACAAACGCTTGGGATCGATCGCCAGCCAGCCGCGTTCGCCGAAGTCCAGCACGTTGTCATGGTGGATATCACCGTGCAGCACGCTTTCATCTCGCGGGCTACTCAGCAATTCCGCCGCCGTCGTGGCGCTGAGACGCAGCATGCCGCCGTGCGCCTGCGCCGCCGGCCACAGCGAGCTGAACCACTCTTGCAACGGGATCAATTCGGGCAGCGGTGCCGCGCGCGGCGCATGCAAGGCGGCGATCGCCCGGCACAGGATCGCCGTGGCCTGCTCATCGTCGCCATCACGCACCAGCTGCGCCAACGAGCTTTCGCCCTGTGCGCGCTCCAGCAGAATGCCGTCTTCGTGCCACGCCAACACCTGCGCGGCGCCTTCCCCGCGCCACCAGCACATCAGCTGGCCGCCGAAGCGCTCCTCCTGCTCGCGGGCGATCTTCAGCATGGCGGCCTCGCCCCGGTAACGCACCGGCATCAGCAGGCTGCTGTGGGTTTCGAAGGCTTTACCGTCCTGTTCCAGTTGCCAGCGTTGCAGGTAGGGAGTAAAAAGCGGGTTCATCGTCTCATGCGTCCTTGTGGCCGATCTGCGCCGCACTGTCACATTCGGGTGAGAGACGACGTATAAAATAAAGAGGGATGATACGCTCATATATCATCGGTGTGCGGCGTCTGGCCGCCGTTTCCTCAGTATCCTAACCAAGTTTGTCGATTTTATTAACCGGTCTTGCGCGGGGTTTGATCATGACATCATTAAAACGCACGAATTATCCGCAGTTGCCTACGCCGGGCGGCCCCTATGTGCATGCGGTGCGCCACGGCGATCGCCTGTATGTGTCGGGCTTGACGGCCTTCGCCACCGACGCGCAAGGCTTGAACGCGCCGGAACAGACACAGGAGATCCTCGAGCAATTGGCGACCATCGCCGCCAGCGAAGGCGTGAATCTCAAGGCCTTGATTAAAATCAGCGTGTTCCTGACCGACATCGCCGATCTGGCGGGCGTGCGCCCGGTGCTGTTTGACTATTTCGACGGCGCGCTGCCGGCCTGTTCACTGATGGCGGTCAGCGCGTTGTTCTCACCGCAGGTGTGCGTAGAGATAGAGGCGGTGATGGCGTTGCAATAAGGCGCGGCTAGAGCACAATGCTGATTCAGTTAAGCGTTTTTCTGCAGGCGTTCGTGACATTTTCGGTCGATAAAAGTGAGATGCCTCATGTGGCTCACGCACCTCGACCGAGCCAGGGGCCGAAGGCGCGGCCCCTGGCAACCCGCGCCTTTGCCCTATCAGACGGTTGGCTTTGCCAACTGCCCTCTCTCCGCCATAGCACATTGAGGCCGGTTGCGACAGGCGTCCCTGCCTGTCTCACCTGAAACCGCCGTCCATGGCGGTTTCTCCTAATGCGCTATGCCTGCGTTCGGCGTCTTCAAGGGCGCCCAACACCGCGCTCATCTCCAACTTCTCTGCCATAACCTCATCAGCGGCAGATTTCCCGGTAGCTGCCAGCTCGGGTGTTGACCTTTAACGCGCATCACCGGCTGCCGAGCAAGGCGGCGTTGTCAGGGGCAACCGGCCAGGGAAGGCCGGTTGAGGCGAGACTAACAGGGACGTTTGTCGCAGCCGACCCGCCCGACAATGCAGACACGGCGAGGGTATCCGCGCAGCGGACAGGCGGTGTTAAGCAAAGGCGCGGGTGTAGGGGCCGCGCCATCGGCCCCTACAATTGCCGTTCATGTTGGCCACAAAGAAATGCGGAACATTGACGGCAATTCCCCTGCACAGAACGCCCAGAGGCTGGATAAGAAAAATGCCACTCAGGCTTAAGTGAGCGGCATTGCGGCTAGAGCGCACCTTCATCCGGCATGCAGGGGCCGATCTTGAACCAGGCTTTGGCGATCTGCCCCTGTTCCACTTCGTAAATGGCGATGACATCCATTTTGCCGCGCCCCTGCGGGAAGTTGCGCGTCACCACTTCCTGATCGACCACCATATTCCCCACCGCCATGCGTTTTATCCGTTCGCCATACAGACTCGGCTCCTGGAAACGCACAAGATGCCGTTCACGGATCGCCGCCTTGCCGCTGGCCAGCAGCGTGTCGGGATGCTCGTAATACTGCGCGTCGTCCGCCCAGCAGGCCATAAAGGCCTCGATGTCGCGGGCGTTATAGGCGTCAAGCTGTTGTTGAACCACATCCTGCGGGCGTGCCGTTTTATCGTTCATCACATCCTCCTGCCGAAGTTAACCGCCGCATACGTCGAACCCATCACGTTAACCGCCCAGTGCTGCAGCTTGATGACACGGCGAGCTTTGAATAAAAAACCAAAAATAGCGAATAAATAACCTATCACGCCCGATGGGTAATTCAAGCGCCCGCGCATAAATTTTCTGCGCCGCGCCAGGGGCGGTGAAAACCGCATAACGCCACGCGTTAATCTTTGCGGCGGTTAGGGAAATTCTGCTAATTTAGCGTGAACAGCCTGATGATAACGAAACGCTATGCAGCAAAAACCGGTGTTGGACGAAGCCAGACAGTTAAAACGACTCAACGCCGCCACGCGGCGCCAATCCCATATGTACAAATGGATCGCGCTGATTGCGGCGCTAGATGCGCTGTTGGTGTTTTGGTATGACCGGGATATGCGCAACGTCACCTTCTCGGGAGCGGTTGCGCTGGTGTGCGGCTATTTGTGGATCCGCGATCGCAACAAGGCCCGGGGTTACCGGCGCGAGTTCGACCGCAAATTCGGCAAGCGCAGCGGCGATTAAGGCTGCATTGCTTCCAGCACTTTAGCGCTGTCGACGATCTGCACGAACTTCACGATTTTTCCAGCACGAAGCGTATAAATATGCGCAAAGGAGGCGCTGAAGGATTTGCCGGTGGCCCGGTAAGTGCCGTGATAAAAACCCTGAGCGATCACGTTGTCGCCGGCATCGTAAAAGTGATCGACGTCGGCGCGGTAACCTTGCCATTCGCTGCCCAGGCGCTGATGCACGTTCTTGATGATGTTCTCCGGGCCGATATAGGTACCGGCGTAAGGGAAACCCGCGGCTTCGGTCCACTCTGCATCGGGGGCCAGCGCCGCCAGCAGATTGCGGCCGTTTTCTTCGGAGCTGCCTTCATAGGTTGCGCGCACTATTTCAAGAGGGGTTGGCATGTCTCTTCTCCAAATGGCTGATGAGGATATTCCGGCCATCCCCGCGGACACAGGCTCTCACCAAGCGGAGACGGCGGAATGCGGCTATTCTAGGTTGCTTGTTTCGCTGCAAAAACCGCAGTTATGACAATAGTGGGTTGCACTTTAGTAAACAATAGCCATTTTTCTGTCATTTTCCCGGCATCCGACACGGCTATGCTGATTGACCGATTTTCCCCAACAGGAGCTGAACGTGTCTTTACCCTCGCTGACGCAAGAGTTGTTACAACCGTTTTCCCCCTACCAAACGCTGGCGCAAACGCTGTTGCCGCTCACCCTCGAGTCGGACGACGGTTCGCATGACGTGGCGCACCTACATCGAGTCTGGAAGAACTGCCGCCACATCAGCAAGCTGGAAGGCGGCGACCGGCGCATTCTCTGCGCGGCGGTGCTGCTGCATGACGCCGTGGCGGTGGAAAAAAACTCGCCGCAGCGCCATCTGGCCTCGCGCATGGCGGCGGAGCAAGCCACGCTGACGCTGACCCGGCTGGAATGGGCGCCGGCGGACATCGCGGCGGTAGCCCACGCCATTGAAGCGCACAGTTTTTCCGCTGGCATCCCCCCGCAAACGCTGGAGGCAAAGATCCTGCAGGACGCCGATCGTCTCGACGCCATTGGCCTGATTGGCGTGGCGCGCTGCTTCTATATCGGCGGCCGCATGCGCAGTGCGCTGTACGACGCCGCCGACCCGCGGGCCGAACATCGCCAATACGACGACAAACGTTTCAGCCTGGATCACTTCGAAACCAAGCTGTTCAAACTGCAAGACGGCTTCCAGACTGCCGCCGGGCGGCACATGGCCGAGCTTCGCACCGAACGCATGCGGCGTTTTGTCGATGATCTGCTGGAGGAGGTGTAATGCCGGCCTACGGGGCATTTTCGTTATGCCCATAACATTTTCGGTCACATAACACCGTTAAACTGAAAGCCAACTTCACCGAACGGGCGGCACAGATGAAAAAGTTGACGTTGAAAGAGATGACGGAAAGCGAGCAACGGGAAGTCAAAACCGAGCTGGACAAAGCGCGTAAAAGCCACGGCCGGCCGCTGACCAACGCCGAACAGCACAAGGTCAAGGATGAAGTGGTGGCGCGCATCATGGCCGCCAGAGCAAAGCTCGCCAAGGCAGAGCGTGCAGAACGCAAAGCCAACCGCTACCGGCCAAGCGGCGACACCTTCAGTTGGTCTGCCACTATCGGCTCCCGCCCGCCGCGCTGAGCCAGTCAAACCCTCCCCGCCGCGGCGGGGATTTTATTTATTAGCCAAACTCATCCCTGCTGATGAATCATGAATAACAATGTTATCAATCTGTTGTAAATTGACAGCCTGATGAAGAATATTCATTATCACCCCACTTCCCCTTTTCACGAGACTGCCATGGCCTACCCACGCAACGCTGATATTCTGATGACACCTGCGTTGTCCGTTGGCGGTTTGGCGGCGGTTAAATCGAAGAAACAGACGCTCATTTGACCGGGGCGCGCTGTCCCGTCAGATGAGCTGACTGGATGGCCTGCAACGCCCCGCCTTCAATTTTCTCATCTGGCTTCTCTGTCGGTCACACAGAAGGAATATTTTATGGCCTCATTTTCGGGTATTTGGGTGGCGATGGTTACCCCTTTCAATCAAGATGCCGTCGATCTGCCGGCGGTTAAACGCCTAGCGCGGCACCTGCTCGACGCCGGCATCGACGGCCTGGTGGTCTGCGGCTCTACCGGTGAAGCCGCCGCGCTGAGCAAGGAAGAACAGCTGGCGGTGCTCGACGCCGTGCTGGAGGTGGCGCCCGCCCATCAGGTGGTGATGGGCCTTTCCGGCAATAACATGGCCGCCACGCTGCAGATGCAGCAGGCCATTCAGCTGCGCGACATCGCCGGCGTGCTGATCCCGGCGCCTTACTACATCCGCCCTTCGCAATGCGGCCTGATCGACTATTTCACCCAGTTGGCCGACGCCTCCACCGTGCCGGTGATCCTGTACAACATTCCGCAGCGCACCGGCATCGCCATGGAGCTGGCCACGCTGCGCCGGCTCGCACGTCACCCGCGCATCACCGCCATCAAGGACTGCGGCGGCAACCCTGACGCTACCATGGCGCTGATCGCCGACGGCGAAATCGATGTGATGACCGGGGAAGACAATCTGATCCTCACCACGCTGTGCCTCGGCGGCACCGGTGCCATTTCCGCCGCCGCGCATGTTCACCCGGAGCGTTTCGTCCAGCTGGTACAGCAAGTCGCCACCGGCGATCTGGCCGCTGCGCGCAGCAACTTCTATGAGCTGCTGCCGATGATCCACCAGATGTTCAGCTTCCCGAATCCGGCGCCGGTCAAGACGGTACTGGCCCAACAGGGGCTGATCGCCAATGAGTTACGTTCGCCCATGCAGGTGGCGCCGCAGGCGCTGCAACAGCAGATCGCCGCAACGCTGGCGCAGCTGCAGACAACCGAGGCGCTCATCGGTTAAATTTGTAAGCTAAGCCGCTGTAATTTTGGCGCTATGGGACTACGATGAGAGGTTAAGCATGCCCGTCATTCGTCATCAACAAGGAGCTTCCGATGAAACTGTTCTATAAAGCCGGCGCCTGTTCGCTGTCCCCGCATATCGTGCTGCGCGAGGCAGGGCTGGATTTTACGGCGGAGAAGGTCGATCTGGCGCAGAAGAAAACCGAGAGCGGCGCCGATTACCTCGCCATCAATCCCAAGGGACAGGTCCCGGCGCTGCTGCTGGACGATGGCAGCCTGCTGACCGAAGGCGTGGCGATCGTACAATACCTGGCGGACCGCGTGCCGGACCGCAACCTGATCCCGGCGGCGGGTACCCTGTCGCGCTACCACGCGATCGAATGGCTGAACTACATCGCCACCGAACTGCACAAAGGGTTCAGCCCGCTGTTCAACCCGAAGACGCCCGAGGAATACAAAACCATCGCGCGCGCCAGGCTGGAGCAGCAGTTCAGCTATCTGGATTCGGTGCTGGCGAAGCAGCACTTCCTGTTGGGGAGCCGTTTCAGCGTGGCTGACGCCTACCTGTTCACCGTGCTGCGCTGGGCATTCGCCCTGCAGTTTGACGTGCGCAAGCACGCCCATCTGGCGGCCTGGTTCGATCGCGTTGCGGCGCGCCCGGCGGTAGATGCGGCGCTGAACGCCGAAGGATTGAAGTAAACACTCGGCCCCGGTGGCTATCGCCGGGGCCCGTTGCACTTACAGTTTTACCGCTTTGAATTCGCTGCGCGGCTGCACGATCCGATCCTGCGCCGCCACCACCTGCAGCTCGTATTCCCCCATCTCCTGAGTCGTCAGCATCACCTCATACACGGCGGCGGTCACGTGCTCCAGCGCTTTATCCAGCGCCTCGCCCTTCAGCAGATCCACCAGCAGCAGACCGCTGGTCAAATCGCCGACGCCGACCGGCTGACGCGCGCCGAAGTCCACCAGCGGCCGGCTGATGTGCCAGGCCTCGTCCGCTGTCACCAGCAGCATTTCGAAACAGTCGGCGTGATAGCCGGCGCGGGCCAGGTGCTTGACCAGCACCAGCCGCGGCCCTTTGGCGATCAGCACGCGGGCGGCCTGCACCGCATCGGCCACGTTGGCGACGGCCATCTGGCTCAGCATTTCCAGCTCCAGCAGGTTCGGCGCCACCATGTCGCTGCACGGCAACGCCTGGCGGCAGTGAAACTCGGCCACGCCCGGCGCCACGATGCAGCCTTTTTCCGGATGCCCCATCACCGGATCGCAAAAATACCAGGCGTTCGGGTTCGCCTGCTTAACCTGACGCACGATCTCCAGAATATGGTCACCCTGCTCCGGCGAACCGATATAACCGCTCAGCACCGCATCACAGCGCTTCAGTTGATCGATATTGGCGATACCCTGCGCGATCTCAGTCAGGTGGCTGGCCGGCATGACGCAGCCGGTCCACTGGCCGTATTGCGTATGGTTGGAGAACTGCACCGTGTTCAGCGGCCAGACGTTGACGCCCATGCGGCGCATCGGAAACTCAGCCGCACTGTTGCCGGCGTGACCAAACACCACGTGCGACTGGATAGAAAGAATGTTTTTCATCGACAGAACTCGTTCGGAATACGGCAGCCGGGCGGCTGCGCAAAAATAAAGGGGCCGCCAGGGCCCCTTACCGTTATTATTCGCTTACTGCCAATCCACCAGGCAGTAGTGTTTCTTGCCGCGGCGCAGCAGCGTGTAGCGGCCGAACAGACGATCTGAATCGCTAAAGCGGTATTCGGCATCGGACTGTTTCTCACCGTTGATGGTCACCGCGTTGGAACCGATCATGGTGCGCGCCTGGCCGCGTGACGGCACCAGTTCGGCATTCACCAGCGCCTGCTGCAGATCGGCGTCGCCATCCAGTTTGATGGTCGGCATACCGTCCTGCGCCAGCTGGGCGAAGTCCGCTTCGGTCATGTCATGCAGCGCGCCGGAGAACAGGCTCTGGGTGATGCGCTTGGCGGCCGCCAGGCCTTCCGCACCGTGCACCATGCCGGTCACTTCTTCCGCCAGCACGTACTGGGCGCGCGGCGCCTTGCCGCTGTTTTTGTCTTCTTCTTCCAGCGCGTTGATGTCTTCCAGGCTCATGAAGGTGAAGAATTTCAGGAAGCGGTAAACGTCGGCGTCGGCGGTATTGATCCAAAACTGGTAGAACTTGTACGGGCTGGTTTTTTCCGGCGCCAGCCAGACCGCGCCGCCTTCGGTTTTACCGAACTTGGTGCCGTCTGCTTTGGTGATCAACGGCACGGTCAGGCCGAACACCTGTTTCTGGTGCTGACGACGCGTTAGATCGATACCCGAGGTGATGTTGCCCCACTGATCGGAACCACCGATCTGCAGCTCCACCTGGTGGCGGTTGTACAGCTCGGAGAAATCGTAGCCCTGCAGCAGGTTATAGGAGAACTCGGTGAAGGAGATGCCGGAGTCGTCGCGGTTCAGGCGCTGCTTGACCGCTTCCTTGTTGATCATCTGGTTGACGGAGAAGTGCTTGCCAATGTCACGCAGGAAGGTCAGCACATTCATGCCGCCGAACCAGTCGTAGTTGTTGGCCGCGATGGCGCTGTTGCTGCCGCAGTCGAAATCGAGGAACGGGGAAACCTGTTTGCGGATCTTCTCGACCCACTCGTTCACCGTATCGGTGGTGTTCAGCTTGCGCTCCGCCGCTTTGAAGCTCGGATCGCCGATGAGGCCAGTGGCGCCGCCCACCAACGCTACCGGCTTGTGGCCGGCCAGCTGGAAGCGCTTCAGGCACAACAGAGGAACCAGATGGCCCAAATGCAAGCTGTCAGCGGTCGGATCGAAACCGCAATACAGTGCAATTGGCCCTTGCGCCAGTCGCTCCGCTAACGCTTCCTCATCCGTAACCTGGGCAACGAGGCCCCGCTCTTGCAGTTGTTTAATCAAGTTGCTGCTTGCCATCAATGACTCCATGTATAAACGAATGCACCTTTGCCGGTACACGGCCTTTCGCCCAGTGGCGAAATAAAAATTCAGGGTAGCGCATAGAATAAAGCGCCGGCGGCGTCAGCACCAGCGCTTAGAGGGGATTTTACGTCTTCAAGGTGCCAGTCGGTCAATTTTCCAGTCATTCCCGTCCCGCTGATACAGGAAACGGTCATGCAGGCGATGGGCGCCGCCTTGCCAGAACTCGACGGAGTCAAATTTCACGCGGAATCCGCCCCAGAAACTCGGCAACGGCACTTCGCCCTGCTGGAACTTTTGCTTCAACTCGAGGAATTTGCTTTCCAGCACGCCGCGCGCGGAAATGCGCGACGACTGCTGCGACACCCAGGCGCCGATCTGGCTGTCCTTCGGCCGGCTGTTGAAGTACTTCAGCACGTCGAGGGTCGACAGGCGCTCCACCTGCCCCAGGAAAATCACCTGACGGTCGAGCATGTGCCAGGGGAACAGCAGGCTGATATGCGGGTTTTGCGCCAGCTGCTGTGCCTTGCGGCTGCCGAGGTTGGTGTAGAACACCAGCCCCTGCTCATCGAAATGCTTGAGCAGCACGATGCGCTGATACGGCTGGCCGTGTTCGTCGACGGTGGCGACGCACATGGCGGTAGGATCGGCCAGGCGCGCGTCGCAGGCCTGTTTCAACCAGCGCTCGAACAGTTCGAGCGGGTTGGCGGTCAGATCGTTGCGGCGCAGGCCGCCTCGGGTATATTCACGGCGCAGGTCCGCAACATCAAACTCATTCTTTTCAATCATCTGGTTTATCGACCAACTGAAAAAATCCGTCGTTACATTCTGCGCCTGCGGCGTCAGGAACTCAATCGCTCCGACGCCGCCGTGACCGTCACTCCGTCAACACGCAGTCGCTCATGACTACCTTGCCGTTGCGCTCAAGATAGGCGTTACGATCTTTCGACCAAAAAGTGTATTTACCGTCGCTGTATTTGGCACCGGTCAGCGCCAGCACCTGCTTAAGATGCAGTTGCTCGCCGTCCATCAGCAGGCTGACTTCGCTCGCCTTGCCGTCGAGCCCCACCGTCAGCGGCGTAGTGCCGCACTGGTAGTGCATCGTCTGGCTGCTCTGCGGCAGGATGTAGCTGCAGCCGGACAACGCCAGCGCGCCGGCGACGAAAATGACTTTTTTCATGCTGTTGCTCCTTAGAGAAATCCTTCACAGGTTATCCTAACAGAGCTAACGGCCCCTCAACGGCAAAACCGGATAAATCCCACCCAGCACCGTTTCACGGCTGGCGCCGGTGACCGAAGGCAGGTTGCCGGCCTGGCCGGACAGCGTGCGAAACGCCAGCCAGGCAAAGGCCAGCGCCTCCATGTCGTCTCCGCTGACGCCGCAATCGTCGGTCAGCCCGACCTCCGTGCCCGGCAACAGCGCCGACAGGCGCGCCATCAGCAGCGTGTTGCGCGCTCCGCCACCACAGACCAGCAGGCGCTCGCACCCGCCGGCCAGTTGTACCTGTTCGCTGATGCTGACGGCGGTCAGCTCTGTCAGCGTGGCCTGCACGTCGACCGGCGCGATCGCCGGCAATCCGGCCAGCTGCCGCTCCAGCCAGGCGATATTGAAATACTCGCGGCCGGTGCTTTTCGGCGCCGGTAGCGCAAAGTAAGGATCCGCCAGCATTTGCTGCAACAGCGGCAAGCAGACTCGCCCCTGCATCGCCCAGCCGCCGTCCTGATCGTAAGGTTGCGCGCGGTGACGCCAGACCCAGGCATCCATCAGCATATTGCCCGGCCCGGTATCGAAACCGCGCACCGGCGCACCGGGCAACAGCAGAGAAAGGTTGGCAATGCCGCCGACGTTCAGCACCATACGCCGCTCGACGGGATGCCCCAGCAGCGCCTGATGAAACGCAGGCACCAGCGGCGCGCCCTGCCCGCCGTAGGCCATATCGCGCCGGCGGAAATCGCCGACGGTGGTGATATTGGTCAGCGCGGCGATGCGGTTGTTGTCGCCGAGCTGCATCGAGAAACGCGCGTCGCCTTCCGGTTCGTGCCACACCGTCTGGCCGTGGCAACCGATGGCGGTGATCTGCTCGGCGTCGATGCCGGTTTGCTTCAGCAAGCCAAGCACCGCCTCGCCGAACAGCCTGCCCAGCTGGGCGTCCAGCCGGCCGACAGCCGCCAACGTAGTCTGCTGCCCCTGGCACATGCCCAGGATCTCTTTTTTCAGCGCGATCGGCATCGGATGGCTATAGCTGGCCTGCTGCGCCACCATGCGATCGTCGATCGCGGCCAATACCACATCGATTCCGTCCAGACTGGTGCCGGACATGACGCCTATATAGCGGCCTGACTTCATAGCAACATCCTCTAACCCGCGCGGTAAGCAAATTTCATCCTGACAAATAAACCAGAATTGCCGGATTAACGCCATGAATTATGATGCTTTTTTTACAGGCCGTGAGCCAGGTGCGCCGCGGTGGCACATTTCATGTGTTAAACCGTGCGTTAACCGGCAACGGAATGTCGGTGAGGCTGTCATAAAGGTAAACCGCGGTTTATTATTGGTTGAACAGAGAAAAGTTAAGCTGCGTGCAGCGATGAGGCATGGCGCTGTATCAACTTTCAGCCATACTTTGTCTATCATTTTCACTGAATCTTGCCTGGTGAGCATTGCCAGGTTATGGACTACTACCATCAGGAGTTTTATATGATCAAGCGTCTTCTCGTCGTTGCCGTCGCCGCCGTTACGTTGGCTGGGTGTGCCAATGAATCCATGTCCGGCGATGTCTACTCGTCCTCGCAGGCCAAACAGGTGCAGAACGTCACCTACGGGACGCTGGTTTCCGTGCGTCCGGTGAAAATTCAGGGCGGGGAAGGTTCCAACGCCTTGGGGATGATCGGCGGCGCAGTGATTGGCGGGCTGTTGGGTAACACCGTTGGCGGCGGCACCGGTCGTACGCTGGCTACCGCGGCGGGCGCTATCGCCGGCGGCGCAGCGGGCAACAGCATCGGTGAAGTGGCCGGCCGTACCTCAGGCTACGAGCTGGAAATCAAAACCGACCAGAAAGAGAACATCGTCGTGGTGCAGAAAGCGGGCGACACCAAGTTCAGCCCGGGCCAGCGCGTGCGCATGGCGCGCATGGGCGACACCATCACCGTCTCTCCGCTGTAAGTCAGCCGGCGGCACACGGCAAACCGGAGGCAATCGCCTCCGGTTTTATTTCTGATGCTGTGAAACTGTAATCGTAGAAAATAAGAATATTATTATTTGTTCTGCAGTTCGGTGATATTTTGTTCTAACTTGCCAATCAGCCCTACCAACAGATGCACTTCGTCGGCGGTAATGCCGCTTAAAATCTCACTGCGCGTAGACGTGATCACACTATCGACTTCTCTGATGATCGGATCGGCCGCTTCGGTCAACTTGATGCGCTTCGCACGGCGATCGTTGGCACAGGTGTGACGCGTGATAAGCCCCTTCTCCTCCAGTTGGTCCAGCGTGCGAACCAGTGACGGTTGCTCGATACCGATCGCCTTGGCCAGCTGGATTTGCGACTGCTCCGGCGGCAAGCGATTGATATTGTGCAACGTAACCCAATGCGTTTGGGTCAGCTCCAACGGCTTGAGCCGGTGATCGATGAGCGCTCGCCAAACACGAACCAATCGTGCTAAATCTGAACCTAATGTTGACTCCACTTACCCCTCCTTATAATTAGCATGCTAACATTACCTCCCAGAGCTTAGACTATTTTGGGTAACTCACATTAAAAACACAAATGTATATAATGTATATTGTGGAAATAACCACTATTTTTAGCCGCTATTGTTTAATCGTTATGCAAATATTCAACATATTCACCCTTAGGGATTGTTAATGTGAATACATCATGGTTACACACCTCATCCCCCTTACCCGATTTGGTCCTGGGGGCATCGCTTTATTTTCCACCTATATTTAAAGCTTTTTTACTAGGACTGGTCTTATGGCTGCTGATTCATCAGCTGCTGAGAGACTGGATGTATTCCGGTGAAATCTGGCATCCCATGTTGATGGACCTGTCCATTTTTGTTCTGACCGTCAGCGGTTCCTTATGGATTTTAGCGAGTTGGTAACCCATGCAGCATAAAACATTAAAATACTTCTCTACGGTGATCGTCTGCGCCATTGCCGTCTGCGCCGGTTGGTGGCTCTGGAATTATTATATGCAATCCCCATGGACCCGTGACGGAAAAGTGCGCGCAGAACTCGTCAATATCACCCCTGAAGTCTCTGGAAGATTAGAGAAAATAAGCGCGAATGACAATCAGTTCGTACCTGCGGGAAGTCTGATTTTTACCCTCGACCCGGTGCCCTACCAGATTGCGCTGGACAATGCCGAGGCCGCGGTGGCAAAAGCGCAATCCGATCTGGCCAAAGCGGACCATGAGGCTGCCCGCCGCCGCGGTTTACCGCGTAACGTTATTTCCGCTGAAGACTTGGACGAGTCCAATTTAGCCGCTCAGGCAATGAAGGCCGCCTATAAAGCCGCCCTGGCCAACCTGGAACAGGCCAAATGGAATTTGAGCAAAACCAAAATTTATGCGCCAACCGACGGTTATATCACCAACCTGCAGGCACGCGTCGGAAACTACGCCAACGCCGGCACGCCCCTGGTGGCGTTGGTGGATGTGCATTCGTTTTATGTGCTCGGATATTTCGAAGAAACCAAGCTGAAGCATATAAAAGAAGGCAATAAAGCGGACATCGTTTTATATAACGGCAACACGCCGCTGCAGGGGGAAGTAGAGAGCATCGGACGCGCCATTTACGATCAGAGCGTCGACAGCAGCAACGATCTATTAATGGACGTTAAGCCCAATGTTCCTTGGGTACGTTTGGCCCAGCGTGTGCCGGTGCGGATAAAATTGCTCAACGTGCCCGCCGATTTGACGCTGGTCGCCGGTACCACCTGCACCATTTCGATTCATCAGCGGAACTAAAGTGTGAACCTGCCTTTTCTGGAGTGGAGCCGTACCCCCTGGGGTAAGGCGACCGGCGGCCAATGGCGCTATGCGCTGCGCAACTCGCTGGCGATGTGTCTGGCGTTGTGGGTGGCGTTCGTGCTCGAGCTCGACGAACCCTATTGGGCGCTCACCTCCGCCGCGGTGGTGAGTTTCCCCACCATCGGCGGCGTGATCAGCAAAAGCATCGGCCGCATCTTCGGCAGCCTGGTGGGCGCCGCCGCCTCGGTAGCGATCGCCGGCCACTGTCTGAACGATCCCTGGCTGTTTACGCTGTTCATCGCCGCCTGGATCGGGCTGTGCACCTACGTCTCGAATCATTACCAAAACAACGTCTCTTACGCCTTCGCGCTGGCGGGCTATACCGCCGCCATCATCGCCTTCGGTACGGTCAACGTCACCGATACCCAGCAGATATTCGATATCGCTCAGGCGCGGGTTTGCGAAGTGATCACCGGTATTCTGTGCGGCGGGTTGATGATGATGATCCTGCCCAGCACCTCTGACGGCGAAGCCTTGCTGACCTCGCTGCGGCGCATGCAGCTACGCCTGCTGGAGCACGCCGCCATGCTGTGGCAGCCGGAGGTCACCGCGCAGATGCGCACCTCGCACGAGGGGGTCATCGGCCAGATCCTGACCATGAACCTGCTGCGCATTCAGGCATTCTGGAGCCACTACCGGCTGCGGCGGCAAAATAACCTGCTCAACTATCTGCTGCACCAGCAGCTGCGCATTACCAGCGTCATTTCCAGCCTGCGCCGCATGCTGCTGAACTGGCCGGATCGCCCTGCTAATCTGATGCCGGTGCTGACACAGCTGCTGGACGAGCTGCGCGATCCCGCCACCGATAAATATCGCTTGGCGCGTCTGCTCCAGCAGATCGCCCCGCAAGATGCGACGGACTACCGCCATCGCGCCTTCTGGCTGCGGTTGCGCGATTTCTGTTGGCTTTACCTGCGCTGCAACCGCTGGCTGCTGCGGTTGGAAAGCGCCACGGCGGTCAGCGATCTCCAGCCGCCGCACGTCACCTCACTGGCGCGCCACACCGACAGCTACGAAGCCGCCTATAACGGCCTGCGCACCTTTTTATGCATCGTGATCGGCTGCGCCTACTGGATCAACACGCAGTGGGACGCCGGCAGCGCGGCGCTAACGCTCACCGCCATCAGCTGCGTGCTCTACTCCTCCACGCCTTCGCCGATCAACAGCGTCAGCACCTTGCTCAAGGCGGTGCTGCTGCTCTCGGTCGCCTGCTTTGTGGTGAAATTCGGTTTGATGATCCAGATTGACGACTTCTGGGTGTTCTGCGCCTTCCTGTTCCCTATTCTGGTGACCATGCAAATGCTCAAGCTGCAGAATCCGCCTTATGCCGCGCTCTGGGGGCAGCTGATCGTCTTCATGGGCTCGTTTCTGACCGTCAGCAACCCGCCGAGCTATGACTACCAGTCCTTTATCAATGACAACATCGGTAAAATCGTCGGTGTATTGCTGGCCGGGTTGGCGTTTCAGATCCTACGCCCCAGTTCGGACAAGCGAAAGAGCCGCCGTATTATCCGCGCGCTGCGGCGCGATTTTATCGATCAGTTGAGCAAAAAGCCGCAGCAGAGCGAAAGCCAGTTCGAATCGCTGATCTACCATCGCATCAGCCAACTCAATCAGAGTCAGGATCAGGAGGCCCGCACCTGGCTGCTGCGCTGGGGCGTGGTGCTGCTCAACTGCAGCCATATCGTCTGGCAGCTGCGCGACTGGCAGACCCGTTCCGATCCGCTGTCGGCGGTGCGCAACGTCTGTATCCACTGCCTGCGCGGCATTATGACGGAGAAAGGCGTGCAGCACAGTTCGCTGGACGCCACGCTGCAGGAGCTGCTGCGCATGAGCAACGCGTTGGCGCACCACCCGGAACAGGCGGCGCGCGATCTGGCCGGCCTGATCTGGCGGCTCTACTGCTCACTGCAGCAATTGCAACAGGCGATGGGGCAGCCCGCCGCCGCACCGGCCGTTAGCGGCGGATGATCACTTGACCACGCCGCAGGCGAAGCGTTCGCCGCCACCGCCGAGCGGCTGTGGATGATCCGAATGGTTATCGCCGCCGGCGTGCACCATCAGCGCCTTGCCCTCTATTTCGCTGATTTTTTTCAGCCGCGGTGCCAGCACCGGGTAGTTTGCCATGCCGTCGGCGGTCACATAGATGGCCGGCAGATCGCCCAGGTGCCCGTCGGCGTACGGCCCGAGGTGTTTCCCGGTCTTTTGCGGGTCGAAATGTCCGCCGGCCGCCAGCGCCGCCACCGCTTTACCTTCCTTCATGCCCGGCTCGCAGCTGCCTTTTTCATGCACGTGGAAACCGTGTACTCCGGCCGGCAACGCTTTCAGGCTCGGCGTGAACAGTAAGCCATACGGCGTTTCGCTGATGACTACCTTGCCGATATCCTGACCGATACCCTGCCCGGTCACCAGATGCATCTCAACGTCAGCTGTCGCCGCCTGAGCCGCGCCACACGCCATCAAGCCGAGCGCCGCATACCAATAACGTTTCATCAATCAGTCTCCTTAATGACTACATCGAGCTATCAGTATAGGAGAGCCTGCGCCGGCACTGTTAACCAACGCACAATCTCGCTAATTTGATTCGCAGGCCTAATATTTAGCACTAATAATAATTCTACCGATGTTGGTCCTCTGACCAGCTGTCGTTCGGCTAACGTTGTTTCCCTGTTTCCACCGCCGACGCATGAGAGTTCACTCCCCGGCCAGGCGGCATACTTCATAAGGAACTGATATGGGCATCTTTAGCTATAAGGATCTGGACGAAAATGCGTCGAAGGCGCTGTTTTCCGACGCCTTGGCCATCTCTACCTACGCTTACCATAATATCGATAACGGCTTCGATGAAGGCTATCACCAGACCGGTTTCGGCCTCGGTCTGCCGCTGACGCTGGTCACTGCGCTGATCGGCAGTACCCAGTCGCAGGGTGGCCTGCCTGGCCTCCCTTGGAACCCCGACTCCGAACAGGCCGCACAGGAGGCGGTAAACAATGCCGGCTGGTCGGTGATCAGCGCCGCGCAGCTCGGTTACGCCGGCAAAACCGATGCGCGCGGCACCTACTACGGCGAGACAGCCG
This sequence comes from Serratia sp. PL7, assembly GCF_945957435.1. Classification (NCBI taxonomy): domain Bacteria; kingdom Pseudomonadati; phylum Pseudomonadota; class Gammaproteobacteria; order Enterobacterales; family Yersiniaceae; genus Serratia; species Serratia sp. PL7. The sequence continues at coordinate 1,463,494 of NZ_CAMFLB010000001.1, forward strand.
GTTACACCACCGCGCAGGCCGAAGTACTGGGCAAATATGACAGCGAAGGCAATCTCACCGCCATTGGCATCTCATTTCGCGGCACCAGCGGCCCGCGCGAGTCGTTGATCGGCGATACCATCGGCGATGTGATTAACGATCTGCTGGCCGGGTTCGGGCCGAAAGGCTATGCCGAAGGCTATACGCTGAAGGCCTTCGGCAATTTGCTGGGCGACGTGGCGAAATTCGCTAAGGCCCACGGGCTGAGCGGTGAAGACGTGGTGGTCAGCGGCCACAGCCTCGGCGGGCTGGCGGTCAATAGCATGGCGGCGCAGAGCGACGCCAACTGGGGCGGCTTCTACGCGCAGTCCAACTATGTCGCCTTCGCCTCGCCGACCCAGTACGAAGCCGGCGGTAAGGTGATCAACATCGGCTACGAGAACGACCCGGTGTTCCGCGCGCTCGACGGCACCTCACTGACCCTGCCGTCACTGGGCGTACATGATGCGCCGCACGCCTCCGCCACCAACAATATCGTCAACTTCAACGACCACTACGCGTCGGACGCCTGGAACCTGCTGCCGTTTTCCATTCTCAACATTCCGACCTGGCTGTCGCACCTGCCGTTCTTTTATCAGGACGGCCTGATGCGGGTGCTGAACTCCGAGTTTTATTCACTGACCGACAAGGACTCGACCATCATCGTCTCCAACCTGTCGAACGTGACGCGCGGCAATACCTGGGTGGAAGACCTGAACCGCAACGCGGAAACGCACAGCGGACCGACGTTTATCATCGGCAGCGACGGCAATGATTTGATCAGGGGCGGCAAAGGCAACGACTATCTCGAGGGCCGCGACGGTGACGATATCTTTCGCGACGCCGGCGGCTATAACCTGATCGCCGGCGGCAAAGGCCACAATATCTTCGATACCCAGCAGGCGTTGAAAAACACCGAGGTCGCCTACGACGGCAACACGCTTTACCTGCGCGATGCCAAGGGCGGCATTACGCTGGCGGACGACATCAGCACCCTGCGCAGCAAAGAAACCTCCTGGCTGATTTTCAGCAAAGAGGTGGATCACCAGGTGACAGCAACCGGATTGAAATCGGATGCGGGCCTCAAAGCCTATGCCGCCACTACCACCGGCGGCGACGGCGATGATCTCCTGCAGGCTCGCGGCCACGACGCCTGGCTGTTCGGCAACGCTGGCAACGACACGCTGATCGGCCACGCCGGCGGCAACCTGACCTTCGTCGGCGGCAGCGGCAATGACATCCTGAAGGGCGTCGGCAACGGCAATACCTTCCTGTTCAGCGGGGATTTTGGCCGCGACCAGCTGTATGGCTTCAACGCCACCGATAAACTGGTGTTTATCGGTACCGAAGGCGCCAGCGGGAATATTCGCGACTACGCCACGCAGCAAAACGACGATCTGGTGCTGGCCTTCGGGCACAGCCAGGTCACGCTGATCGGCGTCTCGCTCGATCACTTCAATACCGATCAGGTGGTGTTGGCCTAAGGATCAGCATAAAAAAAAGCCGGGCGCTTTCGCCGCCCGGCTTTCCTCTTTCTGCTCCGCCTTAGGGCACGTCATACCCCAGCGCCGCCTTGCGAATGCGGAACCACTGCTGGCGGTTCAACACCAGTTTCTGCGCCTTCAGCGCCGAGCGCACCCGCTCAATCTTGCCGGAGCCGATAATCGGCAGCGGCGAAGACGGCAGGCGCATCACCCAGGCGTACACCACCTGCTCGATGGTCTCGGCGCCGATCTCTTGCGCCACTCGCTGCAGCTCGTCGCGCAGCGGCTGGAACTCAGCATCGTTGAACAAGCGGCCGCCGCCCAGGCAGGACCAGGCCATCGGCTTGATGCGCAGCTGCTGGCACTGGTCGAGCGTGCCGTCCAGGATCGCCGGTTGGTGAATCGGCGAGATCTCCACCTGATTGGTGACCAGCGAGAACGGCAGGCGCGACTGCAGCAGTTGGAACTGCGCAGGCGTAAAGTTGGAGACGCCAAAATGGCGCACCTTGCCGCTTTTGTGCAGCGCGACAAAGGCTTCGGCCACGTCGTCAGCGTCCATCAACGGATCCGGGCGGTGGATCAGCAACAGGTCCAGGTAGTCGGTATGCAGATGGCGCAGCGACTGTTCCGCGCTCTGTACGATATGATCGCGGTCGGTGATGTAGTGGCCGATCGGGTTGCCGGGCTTGGCGGTGGTGGCGATGCCGCACTTGGTCACCAATTCCAGCGACTGGCGCAGCGCCGGCTTCAGGCGCAGCGCATCGCCGAACGCCTGTTCGCAGGCATAGCCACCGTAGATATCGGCGTGATCGGCGGTGGTGACGCCCAGTTCGACATGCTGTTCGATGAACGTCAGCAGCTGCTGCGGCGACATGCCCCACTCCATCAACCGCCAGTAACCGCAAATCATGCGGGAAAATTCAGGCCCCTGCGGCGCGAGACGAATACGTTCTACCATTGCGAAAACCTCATGACATTAGTTGTCAGTCAGCATACACAAGCCGGTGAGGCACAGGGAAGCGGTAAGCCACACGAACGTGCGGCAGATCAGGAAAGGTTAAAACAGCGACGGCTGCTCCGGCAGCGGCTCGTCGGGCGCTTTATTGGCACGTTGCAGCCGCAGGAAGCGTTGACGGCACAGGCGCAGCACCTCGCGCTTTTGCGCGTCGCTCATGTTCATCCAGCCGAAACGCTCCTCGCGGCTGCGTAGGCAGCCACGGCAGAATCCGCGATCGTCAGCCTGGCAAATGCCGCGACACGGGCTGGGAATGTCGAAAAACTCAAGCTGCTGCGCCACGGGGCTCCTCCTGCGTTCTCTTGCTAATTGAAGACGCCATCGCCGCCGCTGGCAAGTCCCTTTTCGCCATTGCGGCGAAAATAGTCGCGCAAATAGCGCAGCGCCTGGCGGCTTTTCTCCGGCATAGTGCGTTCGAGCGTCAGCGCGTTCAGCCGCAGCGGCGCCGGCCGCCACTCCGGCAACAGCAGCAACAGCTCGCCGCGCTGCAGCTCATCGCCAATTTCATACAGCGGCTGAACGGAAATGCCCAGCCCGGCACGGGTAAAGGCGCGCATTACGTTCATGCTCTCACTGACGATCTGCCCTTCCGCCAGCCGCAGCTTAACCTGCTGGCCGGACTGATGCAGCAAGTCCAGATGGGCCCCGCTGTAGCCGCTGGAGATCCAGCGGTGCTGCACCAAATCCTGCGGTTTTTCCGGCACCCCATGCTGGCTGAGATAACGCGGCGCGGCGCACAGCACCATCGGCCACGCCGTCAGCGGATGCGCGATCATATTGGCGTCCGCCAGTTGACGGTTGGCCCGCAGCGCGATGTCGACCCGCTGCTCTATCATATCGACGATGCGATCGTCCGCCAGCACCCGCAGCGTGAGCTTGGGATGCGCCTGCAACAGCGGCGATAACGCCTCCGCCAGCGAGCGACCGCCGATGCCGACCGGGGTGGCGATGCGCAGCTCGCCCACCAGCGTATCCCGCAGCTCCGCCAGCCGCTGCTCCGCCTGCTGCGCCTGTTGCAGCATCGCCTCGCAGCCGGGGTAGAACGCCGCCCCCGCCTCGGTCAGCGCCAGACGGCGGGTGGAGCGGTGCAGCAGCGGCACCCCGAGCGCCTTCTCCAGCGAGCGCATGTGCTGGCTGACTGCCGATGGCGTCATGCCCAGCCGCCGCGCCGCGCCGGCCAGCGATCCCTCCGCCACCACGGTGGCGAATATCGCCATTCGATTGAGTTTATCCACGATTATGAAGTTTTACTTAATCAAGAAAGCATGAATATGGCACTAATCACGGCTATTGTTAAGGACTAGAGTAGACACCACACAGCAGGCACATCGGCCTGCCTTACGATACTGAACCTATCCCCGAAGGAGCATACAGATGAAAGTAGCCATTATTGGAGCAACCGGTTTTGTTGGCCGCCGCGTGGTGGATGAAGCGCTGGCTCGCGGTATTCAGGTAACGGCAATCGCCCGCCAGAAAAAAGATTTGCCGGAGCACGCCAATCTGACCATCGCACTGGGCGACGTCGCCGACACCGCCTGGCTGGCGGGGCAGTTGCACGGTCAGGATGCGGTGATCAGCGCCTACAATCCCGGCTGGGGCGAAGACAACCTGTATGAGAAGACTACACGCGGCGCCCAGCAGATCCTTACCGCTGTCGGGCAGGCAGGCGTCAAGCGCCTGTTGGTGGTGGGCGGCGCAGGCAGCCTGGAAGTGGCGCCGGGCGTTGAACTGGTGGATACGCCGCAGTTCCCGGAAAATATCCGCCCCGGCGCGCAGGCGGTGCGCGATCTGCGCAATAAACTGCGCAACGAATCAGCACTCGACTGGACCTATCTCTCGCCGGCCGCCCTGCTGGAGCCGGGCAAACGCACCGGCCAGTTCCGCCTCGGCACCACGCAACTGCTGATGAACGGCGACGCGCCGGCCAGCATTTCGGTGGAAGATCTGGCGGTCGCTATCATTGATGAGATTGAAAAACCTCAGTTTATTCGCGCGCAATTCACCGCCGCCTACTAAACTGCCCCACCGCCAGGCCATAAGGCCTGGCGGTTTTCACGTATTCTCCGTCGCCAGTATTCTGAATTTCTAAGGTTTTCTTAAGTTTCATCCGGTAGATTTCACGACATTATCTACTTTCAGGATCCCGACATTGGCAATGTGGTTACGTCAACGCTTACAGTGCAACAGCCTCGGTTTTACCCTCGCCACCGCCCTGTTCTTCACTCTATTTCAAAACGCGTTATTCCTGCATCGCGCCTGGTCGTATATCACCTTCGATAGCGTCCACAGCGTGATTTTCGCGGCGAGCATGCCGGTGGTGATCTTTTGTGCGCTGAATATTATCTTCAGCGTGTTGACCGTGCCCTACCTGCGTAAGCCGTTGATCATCTTTTTCTTGCTCGGCAGCGCCGCAGCCAACTATTTCATGTTCAGCTATGGTGTGGTGATCGACGGCAACATGATGCAAAACGCCTTCGAAACCAACCCGCAGGAGGCGACCGCGCTGCTGACGCCGCGCATGGGATTGTGGCTGGCGCTGCTCGGCATTCTGCCGGCGGTAGCGGTCTGCTTCACCCAAATTCGCCAGACTCGCCCCTGGTGGTACATGGTCGGGCTGCGCGCCGCTAACGTCATGCTGTCGTTGGTGGTGATCCTGATCGTCGCCGCGCTGTTCTACAAAGACTACGCTTCACTGATCCGCAACAATAAAAGCGTGGTGAAGATGTTGACGCCTTCCAACTTCGTGGCCGGCACCATCAAGTTTACCGAACAACGTTACTTCACCCGCAATCTGCCGCTGGTCAAGATCGGTGAAGACGCGCGTAAAGGGCCGCTGATCGCCAAGCAGACCAAGAAAACGCTGGTGATCCTGGTGGTGGGCGAAACCGCCCGCGCCGAAAACTTCTCCCTCGGAGGTTACGGGCGCGAAACCAACCCGCGCCTGAAGCAGGACGACGTGGTCTACTTCAAGAACGCCAGTTCCTGCGGCACCGAAACGGCGATCTCCGTCCCCTGCATGTTCTCCAACATGCCCCGCAAGGAGTACGACGCGACTCAGGCAACGCATCAAGAAGGCATGCTCGACGTGCTGGCGCATGCCGGCGTCAATGTGCTGTGGCGCGATAATGACGGCGGCTGCAAAGGTGCCTGCGACCGGGTGCCGCACGTGGACATGACCAAGCTGAAACTGCCGCAGGACTGTGACGGTGAGGTTTGCATGGACAACGTGCTGCTGTACAAGCTGAACGACTACATCAATAGCCTGAAAGACGACGGCGTGATCGTGCTGCACCAGATGGGCAGCCACGGCCCGGCTTACTACCGCCGCAGCACACCAGAATTCCAGACGTTTTCGCCAACCTGCAACAGCAATCAGATCCAGGATTGCAGCCATGAACAGCTGGTGAACACCTACGACAACTCAATCCTGTATACCGACGCAATGCTCGATGCCACCATCAAGCTGCTGCGGCAGTATGACGAGCGGTTCAATACCGCACTGGTCTATTTATCCGATCACGGCGAATCGCTGGGGGAAAACGGCATGTATCTGCACGGCACGCCTTATGTCTTCGCGCCGAGTCAGCAAACGCACGTGCCTTTCCTGATGTGGATGTCTGCCGACTATCAGCGCAATTTCGGCATTGATCGCCAGTGCCTGAACACGCTGGCGGAAAAGGACGACGTGTCGCAGGACAACCTGTTCCACACCCTGTTGGGCATGCTGAACGTACAGACCCGCGAATATCAATCCCAGTTGGATATCCTGCAGCGTTGCCGCAACGCGGCGTAGCGCTTAACTTCCGCGTGCCGCTGGGGCACAATAGTTTGCAGACAACCGGCGTTTTGTGCGCCGGTTTTTTTATTCCCATTGACCTAGACCAATCGGTCTATTATGCTCGGCGCCATGATGACCAAATCAACGCATTGCAACGTGGATACACGTGAACATCTGCTCGCCACCGGCGAAACCCTCAGCCTGCGCCTGGGCTTTACCGGCATGGGGCTGAGCGAACTGCTGGCTACCGCGGGCGTGCCGAAAGGCTCGTTCTACCACTATTTTCGCTCGAAGGAAGCCTTCGGCGAAGCGATGCTGCAACGCTATTTCACGCATTATGACGCACAGATGCAGGCGCTGTTTGCCGACAGACGCGGCGATGCCCGCCACCAGCTGCTCGGCTATTACGCCCAGGCTATCAGCTATCACTGCCGCAGCGAATGCCATAACGCCTGCCTGGCGGTGAAGCTTTCCGCCGAGGTGAGCGATCTGTCGGAACCGATGCGCCATGCGCTGGAAACGGGCACCGCTCGCGTGATCGGCCACTTGCAGGAGGCCATCGAGCGCGGTATCGCAGAGGGCTCGCTGTCGGTGGCCATGAGCCCCGCGGCGACCGCAGAAACGCTGTATTCACTGTGGCTCGGCGCCTCGTTGCGCGCCAAGATCCGTCACTCGCTGGCGCCGTTAACCAGCGCGCTGGAAAGCATCGAGTTGCTGCTGCGCCCGCCGCAGCCGTAACACCACCGTCTTTTTTCGTGAAAATGCAGTTCGTGTTTTTTTATCGCCCATCACTAGACGACCGGTCTATTAAATACAGGATGCACTATGAAAACTGAAAAATTGCTCTCTCCGCTGAAGGTTGGCGCCGTCACCCTGCCCAACCGCGTGTTTATGGCTCCGCTGACGCGTCTGCGCAGCATCGAACCGGGCGATATTCCTACGCCACTGATGGCGGAATATTATGCGCAGCGCGCCAGCGCCGGCCTGATCGTGACCGAAGCGACGCAGATCTCCTTCCAGGCGAAAGGCTACGCCGGTGCGCCAGGCCTGCATACCCCGGAACAGATCGCCGCGTGGAAACACATCACGCAGGCGGTACACGACAAAAACGGCCACATCGCCGTACAGCTGTGGCATGTAGGCCGCATCTCCCACGCCAGCCTGCAGCCGGGCGGGCAAGCGCCGGTCGCGCCTTCGGCAATCAACGCCGACACCCGCACCACCGTGCGTGATGAAACCGGCGCCTGGGTACGCGTACCGACCTCTACGCCGCGCGCGCTGGAAACCAGCGAGATCCCGGGCATCGTTAACGATTTCCGCCAGGCGACCGCCAACGCGCGTGACGCCGGCTTCGACTTCATCGAACTGCATGCGGCCCACGGCTATCTGCTGCACCAGTTCATGTCACCGGCTTCCAACCAACGTACCGATCAATACGGTGGCAGCATTGAGAACCGCACCCGCCTGACGCTGGAAGTGGTCGATGCCACCATTGCCGAATGGGGTTCCGAGCACATCGGTATTCGTATCTCGCCGCTGGGGCCGTTCAATGGGCTGGACAACGGTGAAGATCAGGAAGAAGCGGCGCTGTATTTGGTGGAAGAGCTGAATAAGCGCAACATCGCTTACCTGCACATCTCCGAACCGGACTGGGCCGGTGGCAAGCCGTATTCCGACGCCTTCCGCGACTCGGTGCGCGCCCACTTTAAAGGGGTGATCGTCGGCGCTGGCGCCTACACCGCCGAAAAAGCCGAAGCGTTAATCGAAAAAGGCTTCATCGACGCGGTGGCCTTCGGCCGCAGCTATATCGCCAACCCGGATCTGGTCGAGCGTTTCCGTCAGCACGCCCCGCTGAACGAACCTAAGCCAGAAACCTTCTACGGCGGCGGTGCCGAAGGCTATACCGACTATCCGTTTCTGGCGAAGTAACCCGTCCTGACCCCAACGGCCACGCAATCGCATGGCCGTTTTTTTATGCGTCGCGCGCAAAAAGGCCCGCACGAGGCGGGCCGGTGTTCCCTGGTGTTGATCTTTATTGCCGTTCGATTTTTACACGATCGCCGCTGGAATAGATAATTGATTGTGCAGATCAATTACTCTGTATCGATCGGTACGCTCGATCAATATTTAGACACCCGAGACGCGAGACCATGAAGTGACATTGTCACCAACTCGTTACGTTGAATTCCCTTGCGGGACAAGGCTATACTCGCTTGTGCTTCAATCCACCCGCCGTCTGCCACGGCACAGTCAATTCAGAGGAATTATGCGCTTACTCCATACCATGATCCGCGTCGGTGACCTGCAACGTGCCATCGACTTTTACACCAAGGTATTAGGCATGCGTCTGCTGCGCACCAGCGAAAACCCGGAGTACAAATACTCCCTGGCTTTCGTCGGCTATACGGAAGAGAGCGAAGGCGCGGTTATCGAACTGACCTATAACTGGGGCACCGACAGCTACGACATGGGCACCGCCTTCGGCCACCTGGCGTTGGGTGTAGACGACGTTGCCGCCACCTGCGACAGCATCCGTCGCGCAGGCGGCAAGGTCACCCGCGAAGCCGGCCCGGTGAAAGGCGGCACCACGGTGATCGCCTTCGTCGAAGATCCGGACGGCTACAAAATTGAGCTGATCGAAAACAAACACGCCGGTCAGGGCCTCGGCCATTAAGCCACCCCTTCAGGGCGCGCTGGCGCCCTGCTGATTCTCCGCGCGATAGCGCCTGCAACCGGGCGCAAAATTTGCCATAATGCGCGCTGCATTCGATGAAGATAAGAAACTGATGGCCGAAAAAAGTGATCTTAACGCCCTGAGTGGTCGTTTTCGTGGGTTTTATCCCGTAGTAATAGATGTTGAAACCGCCGGCTTCAACGCCAATACCGATGCGTTGCTGGAGATCGCCGCCGTGACGCTGAAAATGGATGAAGATGGCTGGCTGCAGCAGGACGAGACTCTGCACTTCCACGTGGAGCCTTTCGAGGGCGCCAACCTGCAGCCGGAAGCGCTGGCGTTTAACGGCATCGATCCGCACAACCCGTTGCGCGGCGCGGTCAGCGAATACGACGCGCTGCACGCCATTTTCAAAGCGGTGCGCAAAGGGCTCAAGGACCGCGGGTGCAACCGGGCCATTATCGTGGCGCACAACGCCAACTTCGATCACAGCTTCCTGATGGCCGCGGCCGAACGTGCCGGCCTGAAGCGCAATCCGTTCCATCCGTTCGCCACCTTCGACACCGCTGCGCTGAGCGGCCTGGTGCTGGGCCAAACGGTGTTGGCGAAAGCCTGCATCGCCGCCGGTATGCCGTTCGACAGCAGCCAGGCGCACTCTGCGCTGTACGACACCGAGCAAACCGCCCTGCTGTTTTGCGAGCTGGTTAACCGCTGGAAACGTCTCGGCGGCTGGCCGCTGCCCGCCGGCGATCTCGCTGAATAAGCCCAACAAAAAAGGCGGCCCAGTTTGCACTGGCGCCGCCCGTTACGCGATAACCACAAGCCTGTCGATTAAGACTGCTGGTCTTCCTGCGCTTTATACTTTTCTGCCGTTTCTTTGATCAGCTGCTGCAGTTCGCCGCGCTGATACATTTCGATGATGATATCGCAACCGCCGACCAGCTCACCGTCTACCCACAGCTGCGGGAACGTCGGCCAGTTGGCGTATTTTGGCAATTCGGCGCGGATGTCCGGGTTTTGCAGAATATCCACGTAGGCGAAACGCTCGCCGCAGGCGGACAGCGCTTGCACTGCCTGCGCGGAGAAGCCACAGCTCGGCAGCTTTGGCGAACCTTTCATGTACAGCAGAATCGGGTTTTCAGCGATCTGGTGCTGAATTTTTTCAAGTGTCGTCGTCATTTATTGCTTCCTCAAGCCACATTTCATGGCTACAACATGCATCACGCGGGCTATTGTAGCGGCTGGAACAGTCGCAAGAAAACGCCATCTTTTGCAAGGATATTCGCCCGCCGCCGATCGCGTTTCACCGGCCACGTCATTCCGGTCAAAACATACGTTGAGAATAACATTTTTAATCCGACCATTTCACTAATATATTGCGCCGCGATGACGGCGCGACTTAATTACATCCGCCACCGCCGACTGGCGCTTTTTTATACACCAACAGGCTGATTTTGAAACAAAAAAAATGTCATTAACGTTTTCTCACAATATGGATTATTATTTATGAGTTCTTCGCTGTTTTATATGGCGAAATTCGGGAATACTGTAACTCTTTCGATATCCGCTTCGGGGCCAAGGTTGGTGACGTCGACATGCGTTTAATTCTTACGCTCTTTGCGCTGCTGTTTACGCAGCTCTTCTTCAATTTGGCGCACGCTGCGCCACAGGCGCGTGTTGCCGCCGAGCAGCGTAAAAGCCATGCTAATGAAGCGCGGCCCGATGACCGCAGAAAAAAGAAAGCGGACAAAGCCGCTAAAAAAGCCAAAGTGACGGCCCCCGCGAAAAAAACCAAGACCGCCAAGGCGAAAAGCGAGAAAAGCGCGAAAAAGATCGCCAGCGCAAAACCCAAGGCCAAAGCGCAGAAAACTGCCAAGATTAAAGTCACCCCGCCGAAGAAGGGCTATAAAAAAGGCTATGGTCGCCACCGCGAAGCCGGTATGGCCACCGCTAAACTGGTGCGTGACGAGAAGCCGTTAAAACTTAGCCCGGCGCACAAAAAACGCTACCAACACGCCAAGCAGACCGCGATGGCCAAGCTGATGGATCAGATGGGCAAGCCTTATCGCTGGGGCGGCAGTTCGCCGCGCACCGGCTTCGACTGCAGCGGCCTTATCTATTACGCCTATAAAGACGTGGTGAAAATCAAAATGCCGCGCACCGCCAACGAGATGTATCACCTGCGCGACGCGGCGCCGATCAAGAAAAGCGAACTGGAAAGCGGCGATCTGGTGTTCTTCCGCATCAACAACCGCGGCGTGGCGGACCATGTTGGCGTCTACCTCGGCAACGGCAAATTCATCCAGTCACCGCGCACCGGTGAAGAGATCCGCATCAGCCAGCTCGACAACGACTATTGGCAGAACCACTACATCGGCGCACGCCGCGTAGTAACGCCGAAAACTATCCGTTAATTCCCTGCTCTGTGCGGTTGCGGCCCCGGTCGCAACCGCCTGCTCAAGCTATCGCCCATCGCACCTCCCCACGCGCATTTCTCGCTTTTCTTCCTGTTTTTTATGATGAAAATTGTTAAGATTGAATGACCACAATAAAAAACGGCCCATATGACTCTCGCCCGGCGAGAGGCGAATGGCGCTGTAAAGGAGGAAGCAATGTCGTTTGAATTACCTGCATTACCGTATGAGAAAAACGCGCTCGAGCCGCACATCTCCGCCGAGACCCTGGAATACCACTACGGCAAGCACCACAACACCTACGTGGTTAACCTGAACAACCTGGTGAAAGGCAGCGAGTTCGAGGGCAAATCGCTCGAAGAGATCATCAAGACCTCTAACGGCGGCGTCTTCAACAACGCCGCGCAGGTGTGGAACCACACCTTCTACTGGCACTGCCTGTCACCACAGGGCGGCGGTGAACCGCAGGGCGAACTGGCGGCAGCGATCGTCAAATCCTTCGGCTCTTTCGCTGCGTTCAAAGAGCAGTTCACCGATGCCGCAGTGAAAAACTTCGGTGCCGGCTGGACCTGGCTGGTGAAAAAACCGGACGGCGCGCTGGCGATCGTCAACACCTCCAACGCGGCCACCCCGCTGACCGGTGAAGACAAACCGCTGCTGACCGTTGACGTGTGGGAACATGCGTATTACATCGATTACCGCAATGCGCGTCCAAAATACCTGGAAAACTTCTGGGCGTTGGTCAACTGGACCTTCGCAGCGGAAAACCTGGCGTAAGCGCAGGTTCTGAGGTGATGAGGCGCAGCCTGGCTGCGCCTTTTTTATAACCGGGGGTAAATCAGTTCAACGCGGCAACGAAGCTGAAAGCGATAATGACCGCCAGCGCGCAGACGGTAGTGAACAGCGACATCTTCAATTCGGTATCCATGACAACTCCTTTAAAATGGGCTTTCCTAAGGATAAAAGGCGCACAATTAGTACGTCAAATCATTTTCCCACAGTTCGCCGATAAAATCTTGTTATCATTTCCCGGTTTATAATCTCGATTACCTCTTCCACTTTTGTTCAATATGCGACAAAATTCGCAGTTCACAACTGCGTACCGGCATTCATGCCCCTCCTGATTAAGCGCTGAAGACTTCAACACACTAAAAACTCAGTTTTCGCTTCTCTGGAGAAGGATCTACGTAGGCAAACGATTAACATCACACTTACATGCTGTAAACATGTGAGTTCAGGAGTCATTCCTTACATGGCAACGATTAAAGATGTGGCCAAACGCGCGGGCGTTTCCACCACCACCGTTTCGCACGTCATCAATAAGACTCGTTTCGTCGCCGAAGAGACCAAAGCGGCCGTGTGGGCCGCCATTAAAGAGCTGCACTACTCGCCGAGCGCCGTGGCGCGCAGCCTGAAAGTCAATCACACCAAGTCGATCGGCCTGCTGGCCACCTCGAGCGAAGCCCCCTACTTTGCCGAAGTGATCGAGGCGGTGGAAAACAGCTGCTACAGCAAAGGCTACACCCTGATCCTGTGCAACTCGCACAATAATCTCGACAAGCAGCGCGCCTACCTGGCGATGCTGGCGCAAAAGCGCGTCGACGGCCTGCTGGTCATGTGCTCCGAGTATCCGGATCAGCTGCTGGGCATGCTGGAAGACTACCGTAACATCCCGATGGTGGTGATGGACTGGGGCGCCGCGCGCGGCGACTTCACCGATACCATCATCGATAACGCGTTCGAAGGCGGCTATCTGGCCGGCCGTTACCTGATCGAGCGCGGCCACCGCGATATCGGCGCCATTCCCGGCCAACTGTCACGCAACACCGGCGGTGGCCGTCACCAGGGCTTTATGAAGGCGCTGCAGGAAGCGAATATCGACATTCGCGAAGAGTGGATCGTCCAGGGTGACTTCGAGCCGGAGTCCGGCTATAAGGCGATGCACCAAATCCTGTCGCAAAAACAGCGACCGACCGCGGTATTCTGCGGCGGTGATATCATGGCGATGGGGGCCATCTGCGCCGCCGACGAGCTGGGCCTGCGCGTGCCGCAGGATATTTCCGTGATCGGCTACGACAATGTGCGCAACGCCCGCTACTTCACCCCGGCGCTGACCACCATTCACCAGCCGAAAGAGCGCCTGGGCGAAATGGCCTTCACCATGCTGCTAGATCGCATCATCAGCAAGCGCGAAGAGTCGCAGGTGATCGAAGTGCATCCGAAGCTGATCGAACGCCGCTCGGTCGCCGACGGCCCGTTCATCGACTACCGCCGCTAATCCCCCGCGCCGGAAGCCTGCGCAGCTTCCGGCTCCACCTCACTCAGCCACTCCTGATTCAACGTCTCTCCATCACCCAGATACGCCAGCAGCCAGCTCATCGCCGGTGACGGTTTATCCTGCTGCCAGGTCAGGCAGCACGGGCTGGCGGGAAACGGCTGCTGCAGCTGCAACGCCTTCAACTCACCGCGCTGCACCCGCGGCAGCGCCAGATGCGCCGGCATCATACCGACGCACAGCCCGGCGCACAGACAGTCGAACGCCGAGGTCCAGTCCGGCACCACCAGCCGCCGCTGGTTATCCAGCGTCCAAGTGACACGCTTGGGCAGATTGCGCGAAGTGTCCTCCAGACAAAGCGCAGGGTACGGCCTAAGCCGATCGTCATTCAACGCCCCTGCCAATTGCGCCAGCGGGTGCTGCGGGCTGACCACGCACAGCCAGTTCATATCCCCCATGTCGCGAAAGGCGAAGCCGCCGCCGACCGGCACCGCGCGGGTGGCGCCAATCGCCATATCCGCCCTGCCGTCCACCAACGCATCCCACACGCCGTTAAACACCTCGGGTTGCAACATCAGTTCAACGTCGGGGAAATGGCGGTAGAAATCCAGCACCAGTTGGCGGCTGCGCTGCGGTTTGACGATGATGTCCACGGCGATATTCAGCTGACCGCGCCACCCGTTAGCCACCTGCTGACAATGGCGGCGTGTGTCGAGCATTTTTTTGATAACAGCTCGCGCATCCTTGATAAATAACGCGCCGGCCGGCGTTAGCTCCACATCACGGTGACGCCGCTCAAACAGCGGCACCGCCAGCCATTGTTCCAACTGCCGCACGGTGTAGCTCACCGCCGACGGCACCCGGTGCAGCTCCTGCGCCGCCGCGCTGAAACTGCCGGTGCGCGCCACCGCGTCAACCACTTCAAGAGAATATTCAGACCACATCGCTTTGCCTTCAATTTTTTTAACAGCACTTTGCAAATATTACCGTTTCACAAGCAGAGATCCAGCCGGATACACTGGCCGGCGCTAAAAACCTGCGACACTAAAATATTAACGAGAAATACCATGCGAAACTCCTTTGGTTTTATGTTCTATCTCGCCGGCCTGAGCATGCTGGGTTATCTGGCGACCGATATGTACCTGCCCGCCTTTGGCGCCATGCGGGAGGAACTGCAAATTTCCGCCGGCGCGGTCAGCGCCAGCCTGAGCATATTTCTGGCCGGCTTCGCCTTCGCGCAGCTGCTGTGGGGGCCGCTCTCCGACCGGCTGGGCCGCAAACCGGTATTATTGATTGGCCTGACGCTGTTCGCGTTCGGCTGCCTGGGCATGCTGTGGGTGGAAAATGCCGTGCAGCTCTGGATACTGCGCTTTATTCAGGCCGTCGGCGTCTGTTCCGCCGCCGCCATCTGGCAAGCGCTGGTGGTCGACCGCTATCGCGAAGGCCAGGCCAATCGCGTATTCGCCACCATCATGCCGCTGGTCGCGCTGTCGCCGGCGCTGGCGCCGCTGCTTGGCGCCTGGCTGCTTAACCACGCCAGCTGGCGTGCGATCTTCGCCGTGTTGCTGGCTATCACCGCCCTGCTGCTGCTGCCGACGTTGCTGCTCAAAGATCGCGCCAAAACTCAACCCGCCGCCGATGCGCCAAAAAGCAGCGTCAGTTTTTGGCAATTATTGAAATCCCCGGTGTTCAGCGGCAACGTCGCCATGTACGCCGCCTGCTCGGCCGGCTTCTTTGCCTGGTTGACCGGCTCGCCGTTCATCCTTGGTGATATGGGCTATGGCCCGAGCGACATTGGTCTGAGCTATGTGCCGCAGACGCTGGCTTTCCTGCTGGGGGGCTATGGCTGCCGCGCCGCGCTCAAACGCATCAATGGCAAAACCCTGCTGCCGTGGCTGCTGGTAGCTTATGGTGTCAGCATGGTGGCGCTGTATCTGGTGGCGACCGTAACCACTCCGACGCTCACCACGCTGCTGATCCCGTTCTGCGTGATGGCGCTGGTCAACGGCGCGGGCTACCCGATCATGGTGGCGAATGCGCTGATGCCGTTCCCGGAAAGCAGCGGCAAAGCCGCCGCGCTGCAAAATACGCTGCAGTTGGGGCTGTGTTTTGTGGCGAGCATGCTGGTGTCGGCGTTTATTGCCCAGCCGCTGCTGGCGACGGTGACGGTGATGGTGTCTACGGTGATCCTCGCCACGCTGGGCTATTTCCTCCAGCGGGGAAAAGCGGGCGATGCGCAGCAAAAGACGCAGCGGAAACATGCTAACTCAGCGTCATAATTGCCAAGCTTAATAATCACTTAAAGAATATGCGCGCCGAGTGCGATTTACAGTTGAGTCAACGCCTCGGCACGCCTATACTCAAAAACAACTTTATAAAGTAACACCTTATAATCTCTATATCTCAATTAGCTCTTGTGTACGCGTCTTGCGTCACACTCTTTTTTAAAGAGGCGTTTATCCTGCGCCATTTGCGTCGGGTCGTTTCTTTAAATTTCCTCTGTTCATAGTCGGATATCAGACGCCGCGGGCTTATTTCCCGTCGGTATACGTATGCACCCGCAGAAATTGTCTAAGCTGTTTCCTAACGGGTCATCAGTCAGAAGAAGGTGATGGAGAAGCTATGAGTTCATCGTGTATAGAAGATCTGAGCATCCAGGATAACCAGTGGTATCGCATCGCGCACGAAATGCTCGGTCTGGCCGGTATCGAAATCAATGGATCGCGCCCTTTCGATATTCAGGTTAAAAATCCCGAATTCTTTAAACGCGTTTTGCAACAAGGGTCACTGGGCCTCGGCGAAAGTTATATGGACGGTTGGTGGGAGTGCGAACGGCTGGATATATTCTTCCAGCGCGTGGTCAGCGCCGGGCTGGAGAAGAAACTTCCCCACCACCTGAAAGATACCCTGCGGATCGCCGCCGCGCGCCTGACCAACCTGCAATCGAAAAAGCGCGCCTGGATCGTCGGCAAAGAACATTACGATCTTGGCAACGATCTGTTTACCCTGATGCTCGATCCTTACATGCAGTATTCCTGCGGCTACTGGAAAGACGCCACCACGCTGGAGGAAGCGCAGGAAGCGAAGCTGCGGATGATCTGCGAAAAACTGCAGCTGCAGCCAGGCATGCGCTTACTGGACATCGGCTGCGGCTGGGGCGGCCTCTCTGCCTATGCGGCGAAGCATTACGGCGTGTCGGTGGTCGGCGTGACCATTTCCGCCGAACAACAGAAGCTGGCCCAGGCTCGCTGCGCCGGGCTGGATGTGCAGATCCTGCTGCAGGATTATCGCGATCTTCATCAGCAGTTTGATCGCATTGTCTCGGTCGGCATGTTCGAGCACGTCGGGCCGAAAAACTACCGCACCTATTTCAATGTGGTAGAACGCAATTTAGCGCCGCACGGCCTGTTCCTGCTGCACACCATCGGTTCCAACAAAACCGACATGAACGTCGATCCGTGGATCAACAAATATATCTTCCCGAACGGCTGCCTGCCTTCAGTGAGCCATATCGCCGAAGCCAGCGAAGGCCATTTCGTGATGGAAGACTGGCACAACATCGGCGCCGACTACGATCGCACGCTGATGGCCTGGTTCGAGCGCTTCAAACAGGCGTGGCCGCAGCTTGCCCCGCGCTACTCCGAACGCTTCGAGCGGATGTTCAGCTATTACCTGAACGCCTGCGCCGGCGCGTTCCGGGCGCGCGATCTGCAACTGTGGCAGGTGGTATTCAGCCCGAAAGGCGTTGAAGGCGGCATCCGCGTCGCCCGCTAAGCCACTTGCCCGACAAAAAAGGCCCCGGTAGTCACATCGCCGGGGCCTTTTTTGCTCGTTCGAAGCGTACGGCTTAGCCGCAGTAAACGCGGATGATTTTATCGTCGCTGTCGCCAAGGA
This sequence comes from Serratia sp. PL7, assembly GCF_945957435.1. Classification (NCBI taxonomy): domain Bacteria; kingdom Pseudomonadati; phylum Pseudomonadota; class Gammaproteobacteria; order Enterobacterales; family Yersiniaceae; genus Serratia; species Serratia sp. PL7. Next base: position 1,481,046 of record NZ_CAMFLB010000001.1, read on the forward strand.
AGTTCAGGCGGCGCAGGTTGAAATCCATGGTGACGGCAGAGTTGTACGGAATGGCTCGCACCTTGGCGTCGATCCGTACGCCTTCCAGCGAGGTCATCGGTTTGCCGACGAAGTTTTGATACTGTGATGCGCCACAGGTATCGTCCGCATCGGCCATTTGCGCGCCCGCGCCCTGCTCAGGCGAACTGCTGCAGGCGCTCAGCGCCAGCAACGCGGTTAACAACAACGTTTTCCCATAAAACTTCACGCGTTTCTCCTCTCTGCTTATGATTCGATTCCGGCGGCAACGCCCGAATCGCTGTCAGTCTTTGTGCGCCGGCGCCACCGCCGCCGCCAGCGTCGCTTCCCGGTTGGCCAGCACGCGCTCGACGGTGTCCACCACCGCCTGCGTTTGCGGATCGATCTCGATGTTCACCTTGTCGCCGAGGCGTTTTTTACCCAGCGTGGTGCGATCCAGCGTTTCCGGGATCAGGTGCACGCAGAAACGGTTATTCACCACTTCGCCGATGGTCAGGCTAATGCCGTCGATGCCGATGAAACCTTTGTGCAGCACATATTTCATCAATTCCGCATCCGGCATGCGCAGCCATACCTGGCGGTTATTTTCCGAGGTATAAATCTTGGCCACCTCCGCCGTGCAGATAATATGGCCGGACATCAAATGGCCGCCAATTTCATCATTGAACTTCGCCGCGCGCTCGATATTGACGATGTCGCCCAGCGCCAGATCGCCGAGGTTGGTCAGGCGCAACGTTTCTTTGATCAAATCGAAGCTGACGCGGTTGCCTTCCACCGCGGTGACGGTCAGGCAGCAGCCGTTATGGGCCACCGACGCGCCCAGCTCCAGCCCCGGCAGCAGCTCGGTAGGCATTTCGATCACGTGGGTGCGGAAATTGGGTTTCTCATCAATGGCGACCAGCGGCGCGGTGCCTTGTACGATACCGGTGAACATATGTGCCTCTTCTTGCTAAATAGGTTAAAACGCTACCGGCAGTTTGCCCCAGTTGGCGCTGAAAACCAAATCCGCGACGGTAAAAAAGGAATGGCTGCGCATTTAATAACTATTTATCTGCGGCGTTTGCTTAACGACGCCGAGCAGGTACAATCTTTTTGACAAAATTCCGCTATTTTAATTGTTGTCCTCTCGCGGCAGCCCTCCCTCCCACATATATAAATAGAAAAGGTGTATGCGTGCAGAAGTACTTAATTGAAGCGCGTAGTTTATTGGCTCTCGCTATCCCGGTCATTATCGCGCAAATATCGCAAACCGCTATGGGCGTGGTGGATACCATCATGGCCGGCGCTTACAGCGCCACCGACATGGCGGCGGTGGCGGTCGGCACCTCAATCTGGCTGCCGGCCATCCTGTTCGGCCACGGTCTGCTGCTGGCGTTGACCCCGGTTATCGCTCAGCTCAACGGTGCCGGCCGCCGCGATCGTATCGGCCATCAGGTGCGCCAGGGTTTTTGGCTGGCCTCCGGCGTCTCCGTACTGCTGATCGTCGTGCTGTATAACTGCAAGTTCGTCATCGACATGATGCACAACATCGATCCGCAGCTGGCGGATAAAGCCGTCGGCTACCTGCACGCCATCATGTGGGGGGCGCCGGGCTACCTGTTCTTCCAGGTGATGCGCAACCAGTGCGAGGGGTTGTCTAAAACCAAGCCCGGCATGGTGATCGGCTTCCTCGGCCTGCTGGTGAATATCCCGATCAACTACATCTTCATCTACGGCAAGTTCGGCATGCCGGAACTCGGCGGCGTCGGCTGCGGCGTCGCCACCGGCAGCGTCTACTGGATCATGTTCCTGATGATGCGCTGGTACGTGAAGCGCGCGCCGTCGCAGCGCGACATCAAACGCCAGGCCGGCGATCTCGGCGGCCCGGACTGGGCAGCGCTGAAGCGCCTGATCGGCATCGGCATGCCGGTGGCGCTGGCGCTGTTCTTCGAAGTCACGCTGTTCGCCGTGGTGGCGTTGCTGGTTTCGCCGCTCGGGATCGTCGCGGTCGCCGGCCACCAGATCGCGCTTAACTTCAGCGCGCTGATGTTCGTGCTGCCGCTGTCGCTGGGCGTCGGCGCCACCATCCGCGTCGGTTATCGTCTGGGGGAAGGCTCGGTCGAAGGCGCGCGCGTCGCCGCCTATTCCGCCATCGGCGTCGGCATCACCATGGCCGTCTGCACCGCGCTGTTTACCGCCACCTTGCGCGAACCGATCGCCCTGCTGTACAACGACAGCCCGGCGGTGGTGGCTATGGCCTCGCAGCTGATGCTGTTGGCGGCGCTGTACCAAATTTCGGACTCGATCCAGGTGATCGGCAGCGGCGTGCTACGTGGTTATAAAGACACCCGAGCGATCTTCTTCATCACCTTTATCGCTTATTGGGTATTGGGCCTGCCGAGCGGCTATCTGCTGGCGTTAACCGACGTGGTGGTGCCGGCAATGGGGCCAAGCGGCTTCTGGATCGGCTTTATCATTGGCCTGACCTTCGCCGCCATCATGATGGCGCTGCGTATGCGCTGGCTGCAGAAACAGCCGACCGCCGTCATCCTGCAGCGATCCACGCGCTGAATTCGCTCCCGGCCGGTTTCATCCCCGGCCGGGCTGCGGTTTGCGGAAAAAAACGCCGGACTGCGCACAACCTCAGCAATCGCGTGAAATACCGAATAAAATTGCGCTTTTCCCCTTGCCAGCGCGCAGGTAGCTCGTTAATATTCGTCCCCGCTGTCAGCCATGACAGACAGGAAAAGATGCGTCCGTAGCTCAGTTGGTTAGAGCACCACCTTGACATGGTGGGGGTCGGTGGTTCGAGTCCACTCGGACGCACCAAATTCCAGAAGCAGTACAGTGCGTCCGTAGCTCAGTTGGTTAGAGCACCACCTTGACATGGTGGGGGTCGGTGGTTCGAGTCCACTCGGACGCACCAAATTCCAGAAGCAGTGCAGTGCGTCCGTAGCTCAGTTGGTTAGAGCACCACCTTGACATGGTGGGGGTCGGTGGTTCGAGTCCACTCGGACGCACCATATTGCTGATTTATCTCTCCCCCTATCGCGTTATACTTCCCGTTGTTTCGTCTCTGCTCGACCGCTCGATTTCTCATGTCGATTGCGCCGAACTACCGCCATCCACCATCAGGAACGCCACATGACCACCTTCACCGCCAAAACCGCCTTTTTACCGCTCGACAATGGCCTTGCCCGCCGTGAAGGGGTGATGAGCGACGGTTCGCCGGCGGCGGAAGTGCGTTTCGAGGCCGGCGCCTTTGGCCAACTGCAAAAGCCCCCGCATGCGCTGCAAACCCGGGTGATATCGGGTGAATTCGAGTTCACCCTCGGCGGCGATACGCGGACAGTACGGGCCGGCGAGAGCCTAATCCTGCCGGCCAACGTCGCCAGCGGCTGCTTCTGCCTGAGCGCCGGCGTGCTGCTGGAAATCCCGCAAACGCGCTAAGCCGTATTTACAGCAAGGTTATTTGCGCAACAAGCTGTACGCAACGCGTTGCATTTGCGCCACATTTGCCCCCGTTTTGACATATCCGCCACACCGCTGCGGTTTTTTATTTTGTTTCCCGCCGCTTAGCCTTTATAATGCGCAACGTCTATCAGTTGAATGGTTTCAGCCCTTGATCTGCGAAAACGCAATAACAACACGATTTCATCTCACCCCGTTGCGCAGCATCTCCGCGCCCCCGCGCGGGCTGAATTTTTCCGCCCCACTTCAACTGTCGTCACCTATCCTTAACTATGTTTTTCACCACCAGGCACGGCTCAAATTCCCTATCGGCGTAAATAGCGCCGGTCAAATTCGTTTTTTTATCCATCACAACTTGTAGAAAACTCCGCCATGAAAAAGACCAAAATTGTTTGTACCATCGGTCCAAAAACCGAATCGGAAGAAATGCTGACCAACCTGCTCAATGCGGGCATGAACGTGATGCGTCTCAACTTCTCTCACGGCGACTATGAAGAGCACGGCAACCGCATCAAGAACATGCGCGCCGTGATGGCGAAAACCGGTATCAACGCCGGCATCCTGCTGGATACCAAAGGCCCGGAAATTCGCACCATGAAATTGGAAGGCGGTAAAGACGCCTCGCTGGTCGCCGGCCAAACCTTCACCTTCACCACCGACCAGAGTGTGATCGGCAACAGCGATCGCGTAGCGGTCACCTATGCCGGCTTCGCCGCCGACCTGAAGATCGGTAACACCGTGCTGGTTGACGACGGCCTGATCGGCATGGAAGTCACCAACGTGACCGAGAACGAAGTCGTTTGTAAGGTGCTGAACAACGGCGATCTGGGCGAGAACAAAGGCGTCAACCTGCCGGGCGTGTCCATCCAGCTGCCTGCGCTGGCCGAAAAAGACAAACGCGACCTGATCTTCGGCTGCGAGCAAGGCGTCGACTTCGTGGCGGCGTCCTTCATCCGTAAACGTTCCGACGTGCTGGAGATCCGCGAGCACCTGAAAGCGCACGGCGGCGAGCAGATCCAGATCATCTCCAAGATCGAGAACCAGGAAGGCCTGAACAACTTCGACGAAATCCTCGAAGCGTCCGACGGCATCATGGTTGCCCGCGGCGATCTGGGCGTGGAGATCCCGGTCGAAGAAGTGATCTTCGCCCAGAAGATGATGATCGAAAAATGCAACCGTGCGCGAAAAGTGGTGATCACCGCCACCCAGATGCTCGATTCCATGATCAAAAACCCGCGCCCTACCCGTGCGGAAGCCGGCGACGTTGCCAACGCCATCCTGGACGGTACCGATGCTGTCATGCTGTCCGGCGAGAGCGCCAAGGGCAAATATCCGCTGGAAGCGGTCAACATCATGGCGACCATCTGCGAGCGCACCGATCGCGTGATGCCAAGCCGCATCGACTCCCTGAACGATCGCCGCAAGCTGCGCATCACCGAAGCGGTGTGCCGTGGCGCGGTTGAAACCGCCGAGAAACTGGACGCGCCGCTGATCGTCGTCGCCACCAGCGGCGGCAAGTCAGCGAAATCCGTGCGTAAATACTTCCCGAACGCGGTGATCCTGGCGCTGACCACCAATGAGACTACCGCGCATCAGCTGGTGCTGAGCAAAGGCGTCATCCCGCAGATGGTCAAGGAAATCGCTTCTACCGACGACTTCTACCGCATCGGTAAAGAAGCCGCGCTGGCCAGCGGCCTGGCGCAAAAAGGCGACGTCGTGGTGATGGTTTCCGGCGCGCTGGTGCCGAGCGGCACCACCAACACTGCCTCGGTACACGTGCTGTAATATAAAACGTGACATAATTGCCTTGATCAAAACGCCGCTTTGCGGCGTTTTTTTTATCAGCAGTAACCTATTTTTCTCAAAACGCAACCGCGGACCGCTCATTATTTAGCTAATAAAGAATCGGAGTAGTCCCATGGAAGCCGGCTGTTTTCCCTCGTTTTTTTAACTAATTTGTAAAACCAGATGCAAGTTTGAGCGAACGATCAAAATAAAGCACCTCAACACTAAAAAATTATTCTCTTTCGAAAAAAGTTTGTGTAATACTTGTAACGCTACATGGAGATTAACTCAATCTAGAGGGTGTTATAATGAATCGTACTAAACTGGTACTGGGCGCGGTAATCCTGGGTTCCACTCTGCTGGCTGGCTGCTCTAGCAACGCTAAAATCGATCAACTGTCTTCTGACGTTCAGACTCTGAACGCTAAAGTTGATCAGCTGAGCAACGACGTGAACGCAATGCGTTCTGACGTTCAAGCTGCTAAAGACGACGCAGCACGCGCTAACCAGCGTCTGGACAACCAAGCTCACGCTTACAAAAAGTAAGATAGCTTTGGTTATTGAAAACGGCGCACATTGTGCGCCGTTTTTTTTCGCCTGTATCCTGGACTGATTTTTCCTGCATAGCGGGCAAAAAAAGAGGTTCAGCACGCTGAACCCCTCTTCGACCGCTCAATCTTGCAAACTTAGTTCACCGAACTGATTGGCGCTGCCTTGAATGGGCTCTTATTCGCCGCAGGCGCCGCTGCAGGCGTTAAACTCACCTCAGACGGACTCTCCCCTACGTTGACCAGCACCGGCATGCCAGAACGGCGTACAACCGCGCTATCGAACACGGCGCGATCGGTCTGACCATCCGCAGCAAAGGCTTTCTCCGCTTTAGACAACGCGATCGGCATGGTCTGCGGATCGTCGCTTTCTACCCGCGACAGCGGCTGGTGCACTTCCACATAGCGTTTGCCGTCCGGCTCAACCGAAATCTTCACCGGATCGTTGATCACCTGCACCCGTGTACCACGCGGCACCTGATTGAACAGCGCTTCGATGTCCGTCGGACGCAGGCGAATGCAGCCGGAGCTGACACGCATGCCGATACCGAAGTTGGCGTTGGTGCCGTGGATCAGGTATTCACCGCGCCCCATCGCCAGACGCAGGGCGAACAGCCCCATCGGGTTCTCAGGCCCGGCCGGCACCACTGCAGGCAGCGTCACGCCCTGGGACTGATAGCGCTTGCGGATGTTGGCGGTGGGCGTCCAGGTCGGGTTAGGGATCTTCTGGCTGATGGAGGTCACTTCCAGCGGCGTGTGCATCCCGGTCTGGCCGATGCCGATCGGATAGACGATCACTTTGTTCTCGCCTTTCGGGTAGTAGTAAAGACGCAGCTCGGCCAGATTGACGATAATCCCTTCACGCTTAGTGTCAGGCAGCAGCATTTGGGTCGGAATGGTCAGTACCGTGCCTGGCTTGGGCAGGAACGGGTCGGTGCCAGGGTTGGCTTCCAGCATGCCCAGCAGGCCAATCTTGTAGTCGGCGGCGATCGCCTCCAGCGGACGGCCGTCGTTTGGTACGGTATAAGTGGTGTTTTCACCGATCAGACGGCTGTCTGGCGGCGGCAGCGGGTACTCGGTCGCACTGGCGGCCTGCGTGCCGGCCAGTACGGTGGCGAAGACCATGCCCATTAAACTCAACGCACGTTTCATTATCATCCCTATATTTTTTATGACGGTTCGCCCCCAAGGCTAACGAGCGCCCGACGGTGGGTAAATCAGACAATACCTGATTAATACTAGCAACGCTGGCATCAAAGGCAATAAGTTCTCTAAAAATCAACACGTTATAACGTAATCACCATCGTTGATTGTCAACGAAACGTCAATAGGTAAGCTGCTGAAATATCACTGAATTGGGGGATGGTTCCTGGGGAAAACAACGGATTGTAAAGACTCATTGACAAAGCGAATATATCAATGAGCCTTGAGGAGAAAGGCGTTAAGGATCAGGCCAGCTGCGCCGCTTTACTGCGAATGGCACGGATCATCGCCTCCAGCCCCTGCGAGCGTGAAGGCGTCAGATGTTGGCTGAGCGCCAGTTCGCCGAAAAACGGCCGCACATCGAGCTCGACAATCTGCTGCGGCGTCAATTGGCGATACAGAATAAACACCACCGCCAGCAGGCCTTTGACGATCGCCGCATCGCTGTCGCCGTGAAACTCGACCTGCCCCTGCTCATCGAGACGCATCACGATCCACACCTGGCTCTGACAGCCGGAAATCAGGTTGCCGGCCTGCCGCTCGGCCTCGTCCAGCGGCGGCAATTTGGCGCCGAGTTCAATCACGTACAGATATTTCTCCTCCCAGTTCAGACAGCGGGAGAAATTACGCACCAATTTATCTTTGTCCGGCAAATTCGCCATGGGGATCCTTTTGTACCGCCGGGGACGCGCCCCGGCCTAACCTAATAGCTGATGAATGCGTTGCAGCCCGGCCACCAGCCGGTCCACCTCTTCGCGGGTATTATATAACGCCAGCGAAGCGCGGCACATGCTCGGCACCTGATAAAACGCCATCAGTGGCATGGCGCAGTGATGGCCGGTGCGAATGGCGATGCCATACTGATCGAGGAAGCTGCCGACGTCATAGGCGTGGTGTTCTCCCAAATTAAAGGCGATCACCCCGGCCCGATGTGCCGGACCATAGATTTTCAGCGTCGGCACCTGCTTGAGCGCCTCGAGCGCGTAGTGCATCAGCGACTGTTCATAATCGTGGATCGCATTCAGACCCAGGGCTTCGACGTAATCGAACGCCGCCCCCAGCCCCATGATGCCGGCGGTGTTCGGCGAACCCGCCTCGAAGCGCCACGGCGGATCGGCGAAGGTGGTGCCCGCCGTCAGGCTGACCTGGCGGATCATCGAGCCGCCCCCTTCCCACGGTGGCATCTGCTGCAGCAGCGCCTGGCGGCCATACAGCATGCCGATACCGGAAGGGCCGTACAGCTTGTGGCCGGAAAACACGTAAAAATCGCAGTCCAGCGCCTGAACATCGACGCGCTGGTGCATCACCGCCTGCGCGCCGTCCACCAGCACCGTCAGATCCGGCGCCAGGGCTCTGGCGCGGGCGATGATGTCGCGCACCGGGTTGACGGTGCCTAGCACATTGGAGACCTCGGTCAGCGCCAGCAGTTTGCAGGACGCGTCGACCAGCTCCGGCAACCGCGCCAGATCCAGCGTGCCGTCGGGCTGCAGCGGCCAAACCCGCAGCTGCAACCCACGCTCCTGCGCCAGCATCTGCCAGGGCACGATGTTGGCGTGGTGTTCCATCTCGGTGATGAGAATCGCATCGCCCGGCTGCAGCAGGTGGCGGCCAAAGCTGTTGGCCACCAGGTTGATGCCTTCGGTGGTGCCCTTGACGAACACCATCTCTTCCGCCGAGGCGGCGTTGATAAAGCGCGCCGCCTGTTCCCGCACCGCTTCCATCTGCTGAGTCGCCTCAGCGCTCAAGGTGTGAATGCCGCGATGCACCGCGGCATAGCCGTGGCGATAGAAATCCAGCTCGCGGTCGATCACCACCTGCGGTTTCTGCGCGCTGGCGGCGCTGTCGAGATAGGCCAGCGGTTGGCCGTTCACCTCACGCGCCAGCAGCGGGAAATCGCCGCGCACGCGTTCAATCGGATAACTCATGCAGCCTCCCCCGGCAGGCGCTGGGCGATGCGTGCCAGCACCCGCTCCCGGATGATGTCGTTGGCGATGCCTTCGGTCAGCTCGGCGGCGAAGGCGAAGATGATCATCTGCTGTGCCGCGTGCTTGTCGATACCGCGCGACTGCAGATAGAACAGCTGCTCTTCATCGATGCGCCCTACGGTGGCGCCGTGGCTGCACTTGACGTCGTCGGCGTAGATCTCCAACTGCGGCTTGGTGTCCACTTCCGCCACCTTACCCAACAGCAGGTTATGGTTGGTCATCTGGCCGTCGGTTTTAATCGCGTGCTTGGCCACTTTGATCATGCCGTTGAACACCGCCTTGCCGCGATCGCTGACCACGGTTTTATGCAGCTGGCGGCTTTCGCAATAGCCCTTGTTGTGCTCCAGATAGGTACGGGTATCGCAGATCTCTTTGCCCACCGGCAGCACCAGGCTGTTGATTACCAGGTTCGCGCCTTCGCCGTTCAGCTGCGCGCTGGTGTTATGCCGCGTCAAGCCGGCGCCCAGCAGGAAGCTGTCGCTTTTCACCCGCGCGTCGCGGCCAATGACCAAATCGTTATGGGCAAAGTGGTAGCTTGGCTGGCTCTCAAACGCCAGCTTGCAATGCAACAGTCCGGCGTTGTCCGCCACGTTGGCGGTCAGGCGTGCGCCGGTGAAGTGCGCGGCCTCGCCCAGGCTGACGTAGTGTTCGATCACTTCCGCCTCGGCCCCGCGCCCAATCTCCAGATGATGGCGGTGATGCACGGTGTTCACTTCCCCGCTGGCGCCGCGTCCGCTGCTGATATGCAGCAGGTACAGCGGGCGAACCGGGGCCTTGCCGGCCGGCAGGCGAATCAGGCTGGTTTCCTGCGCCAGGCTTTCGGTCAGGTGCAGGAAAATTTCCGGTTGGATCGCCTCCGGCAGCGCCTGTGGCGTGCCGTAGGCGGTCAACTCGAACTGGTAATCACCCAGATCGTCATCGCTCAGCGCGGCGCTGTAGCGGCCGTCGATAAACACCAGCCGGCAGGCATCGATGCCGAGCGCCAGCGCCTCGAGCTGCTCTGCGCTCACCAATGCGGGCTGCGGCTCGAGGAACTGCTGCTCCAGCAGGCTCTCCAGCGGCGTGTATTTCCAGTTTTCATGCTTGCGCGTCGGCCAGCCGAGGCGCAGCGCCTGCTGCCAGTGCGCCAGCGCATGCGGCGAACGCTCGCCACCGCGGCCTTCGAACAGGCGATACAGCTGCTGCAGCGCGTTTGAATTACTGTTGGTCGGTAAGCCAGCCATAGCCCTGCTCCTCCAACTGTTTTACCAGCGAGAAATCGCCGGATTTGACGATGCGCCCCTGGGACAGCACGTGTACGTAATCCGGCTGGATGTAGTCCAGAATGCGCTGGTAGTGGGTGACGATGATAAAGGCGCGCTTGCCGTCCCGCAGCGAATTGACGCCGTTGGCGACGATCTTGAGCGCATCAATGTCCAGACCGGAGTCGGTTTCATCGAGAATGCACAGATCCGGCTCCAGCGCCGCCATCTGCAGAATGTCGTTGCGCTTTTTCTCACCGCCGGAAAAGCCGACGTTGACCGAACGGGTCAGCAGGTCGGCCGGCATGTCCAGCAGCGCGATTTTCTCTTCGATGAAATCGGCGAAGTCAAAGCGATCCAGCGGCTCCTGCTCGCGGTATTTGCGCACCGCGTTGACCGAGGTCTGCAGGAAGAAGTGGTTGCTGACGCCGGGGATCTCCACCGGGTACTGGAAGGCCAGAAACACGCCCTCGCCGGCGCGGTCTTCCGGATCAAGCTCCAGCAGATCCTTGCCCTTGAAGGTGACTTCCCCTTCGGTCACTTCGTACTCTTCACGCCCGGCCAGCGTGGCGGACAGCGTGCTCTTGCCCGAGCCGTTCGGCCCCATGATGGCATGCACTTCGCCCGGCTTGATCTCCAGATCCAATCCCTTGAGGATCTCGTTGCCTTCCACGCTGACTTTCAAATTCTTGATGCTTAACATGCTGTGTCCTCAGATAGCGCCGACGGCGCTAAAAATGCGGCGATTAACCCACGCTGTGTTCCAGGCTGATGGCCAGAAGTTTCTGCGCCTCGACGGCGAACTCCAGCGGCAGCTCGGAGAAAACGTCCTTGCAGAAACCGTTGACGATCATCGAAATGGCGTCATCCTCGCTGATGCCGCGCTGCAGGCAGTAGAACAGCTGGTCGTCGCCGATCTTCGAGGTGGTGGCTTCGTGCTCCAGCTGAGCGCTGTTGTTGCGCGCTTCAACGTAAGGGAACGTGTGGGCACCGCTGTCCGGTCCGATCAGCATCGAGTCGCACTGGGTAAAGTTACGGGCGTTTTCCGCCCCCGGCAGGATTTTCACCAGGCCGCGATAGGTGTTCTCGCTGTGGCCGGCGGAGATGCCTTTGGCGATGATGGTCGACTTGGTGTTTTTGCCGATGTGGATCATCTTGGTGCCGGTGTCCGCCTGCTGATGGCCGCTGGTCAGCGCCACCGAGAAGAATTCGCCGATCGAGTTGTCGCCCTGCAGGATCACGCTCGGGTATTTCCAGGTGATGGCCGAGCCGGTTTCCGACTGGGTCCAGGACATTTTCGAGCCGGCGCCTTCGCACAGCGCGCGCTTGGTGACGAAGTTGAGGATACCGCCCTTGCTCTCACCGCCGGAGAACCAGTTCTGCACCGTCGAGTATTTCACTTCGGCGTCTTTATGCAGGATCACTTCCACCACCGCCGCGTGCAGCTGATAGCTGTCGCGCACCGGGGCAGAACAGCCTTCGATATAGCTGACATAGCTGCCTTCGTCGGCGATCAGGATGGTGCGCTCGAACTGGCCGGTTTTGGCGGCGTTGATACGGAAATAGGTCGACAGCTCCATCGGGCAGCGCACGCCTTTCGGCACATAGACGAAGGTGCCGTCAGAGGCCACCGCGGCGTTCAGCGCAGCGAAGAAATTATCGTTGGACGGCACTACGCGCCCCAGGTACTGACGCACCAGATCCGGGTATTCCTGAATCGCTTCGCCGAACGAGCAGAAGATCACCCCGCTCTCCGCCAGTTTTTCACGGTAAGTGGTAGCGACCGATACTGAGTCGAAGATGGCGTCCACCGCCACCTCGCTGCCCTCGCGCACCGGCACGCCGAGCTGATTGAACGCCAGCTCCACTTCGCTGGTCAGGTAATCTTTTTCCGTCGCCGCGCCCGGTTGCTGCTCGGCGCCGGGTTGCGAACCGCAGGCGTCGTCGCAGCTGCCGCAGGACGGCGCCGAATAGTAACTGTAGTCCTGGTAGTTAAGGCGTTCGTAATTGGCCTTCAGCCAGTGCGGCTCTTCCATCTGCAGCCAGGCGCGGTAGGCCTCGAGGCGGAATTCCAGCATCCACTCGGGTTCGTTGCGCTTGGCCGAGATGGCGCGAACCACCTCTTCGTTGATGCCTTTGGCCAACTCATCGGTTGCCAGCTGGGTGAAGAAACCTTCTTTGTAGCGACCTTCGCTGACCCAAGCCTGCACTTCATTAGGCATTTCTACATTGCTTCGTGTCATGTTGATTGCATCGCTCAAACGCCAAAGCTCTCGCCGCACCCGCAGGCATGCTGAGCTTTAGGGTTGTTGAATTTGAATATCTGATTCAGCCCTTCGCGGACGTAATCTACCGTGGTGCCATCGATGAACGGCATGGCCTTCAGCGGCACATAGAGTTTGGCGCCGTCGCGCTCAAACAGCAGATCGTCATCGGCGGGTTCGCGGGTCAGATCCAGCACATAGGCAAAGCCGGCGCAGCCGGATTGTTTCACCCCTAGCTGCAGCCCTTTCACCTGCGGATCCTGCTGCATCAGTTTCGTTATTTGTCGTACGGCGCTGTCGCTGAGCGAAATGCCTTGCCAGACATTTTCATCCAGAGAAAAGGTGCCGACATTTTCCGTTTGCATAGGGTCTACCTCACACTCGTGTTTGGCCACAGCCAATCTGGGTTGCTTATATGTTAGTGATAACGATTATCACTTCAACCGTTTGTTTTGCGGGGGTATCCACCGCGAGCGCGGTTTTTCGCTGCGGCGTGCGGCAAGCCAGCGGGACATTCGTGGTGGCTTGCGGCATCTGGCGGCAAGGTGTGCATGCTATCCCTATGAATTTGTTCTTTATCCTGCATCACCGTACCGCACTCCCCGGTGGCCCGTCAGCGTTACAGTGCCGCGGTACACTGCCGATCTAAACATTCATAGAAAATACCTATTTCTGCATTCTGTCTGTCGTAAATGTGCGTTTATCGGCATTTCGTGGCGCGGCACCAGCGCGCGCCCCTCAGGTTAAAGTTTAGTCGCTCAGGATTAAATTGGGTCGTCGGCGGCCTTTTACACCCCCACGATGAAAAAACGCCGCGCCGGGGATTGATCGGCAACGCGGCAATTTATATGATAATGATTATCATTCAATTTGAATTTGAGCGCGAAGCCAATGACTCTTTCGATCAACGCATGGTTGCTGGGCAAGATTGATGACTACAAATTCAGCGTGCGCGACGCCACGGTGGACTTTTATATGGCCGAAGCGGCGCTGCGGCGCCCGGAATGCAATATCGACCACCTGAAGCGGTACAACAGCGTCAGCCTCACCATGGCCAATCTGTGCCTGGAGAACGGCGATGACGACAGCTACCTGCACGCGCTCAGCAAGCTGCACAACCGGCTGATCGTCGAGATCAACAATCCGCAGCGCTGCCAGCTGTTTCGGGTGCAAAGCTACCACTTCGCCCGCCACACGCTGACGCTGATCTGCCAAAAATATGCGATGGAAGGCACCTGGGAGAAGGCAAACGCGTTTCAGAAGGACTTCGTCAAACGCGTGCCGTTTCAGCTGTAAAGCGAAAGGCTCCGCAGGCCGGCAGCCTGCGGAAACCGGCGAGAATCAGTCGATGACCGCCGTGGTCAGACGCGAGGTGCAGCACAGCCGATCGCGCGCGTCGAAGATCTCGATTTGCCACACCTGATGGCGACGGCCGACGTGCAGTGCGCGACATACCCCGCGCACCTGGCCATCGAACACCGCGCGCAGGTGGTTGGCGTTGATCTCCAGCCCCACCACTTTCTGCTCGCCCTCACTGCACAGGTAACCGGCCATCGATCCCATCGATTCCGCCAGCACCACCGACGCCCCGCCGTGCAACAGCCCGAACGGCTGGCGGGTACGGCCATCGACCGGCATGGTGGCCTCGAGGAAATCCTCGCCCAATTGGGTAAACTCGATGCCCACATGGCTGACCATGCAGCCGTCGCCGGCGCGGTTCAGCTGCTCCAGCGATGTTTCACGTTTCCACAATTTCACTCAATCATCTCCAGAAGTGCCTGTAATGGGTGGCGCACGCCATTGCCCTCGATGCGTTTCACCTGACTGCGGCAGGAATAACCGGTCGCCAGGCAGCGCTGCCGCGGCAAACGCTGTAGCGTCGGGTGCCATGATAGCTCATAAATGCCGAGCGAGTTTTGCAGGTTCTTGGCTTCATGGCCGTAAGTCCCCGCCATGCCGCAGCAGCCGACGCTGACATTCTCCAGTTTGGCGCCGAAACGGGCGAAGATCGCCGCCCACTGTTGGCCGCTGGCCGGCAGCGCGGTGGTTTCGGTGCAGTGACCGAACAGATACCAGGGTTCGCCGGTCGCCGGCTGTTCGGCGCGATCCGCGATCCGCTGCTGCAACCATTCATGCACCAGCTGCACCTGGAAATCGCCGCGCTCAGCGCCGAGGATCTCGCGGTATTCGTCGCGATAGCACAGCACCAGCGCCGGATCGACACCCACCAGCGGCATGCCGAGCTGCGCCACGCGGTTGAGGAAATCGGCGGTTTTGCGCGCGGTGCGGGCGAACCGCGTCAGGAAGCCCTTCACATGCTGCGCCTTGCCGTTCGGCGAGAACGGCAGCAGCACCGGTTTATAGCCGAGCTTTTCCACCAGCCGAACGAAATCCGCCACCACTTTGGCGTCGTAATAGCTGGTGAACGGATCCTGAACAATCAGCACGTGTTCTTCGCGTTGCTCGGCGTTCAACCCTTCCAACTGTTCCAGCGTCAGCGTGGTCGCGCGGTGGCCGGACAGCTGCTGACGCAGCGTCGGGCTGGACAACAGCGGCAGATCGACCATGCCGACGGCGTTGCGGCTCATCTCCCGCAGCCACGGCTGGCGGAAGAAGAAGTTGAACACCTTCGCCGCGCGGGCCATCAACGGGGTATAGCTCTCCACGCCGGCGACCATGTAGTCGCTCACCGGGCGCAGGTAGCGGGTATGGTAAAGCTGCAGGAAGCGCGAACGGAACCCCGGCACGTCAATTTTGATCGGGCACTGGGTGGAACAGGCCTTGCAGGCCAGACAGCCGGACATCGCCTCTTTCACTTCGTGCGAAAAGTCGTACTCCCCCTTGCCGGCATGCCAGCTGTTGCGGGTCTTTTCGATCAGGCCACGCAAGCTGAGGCGCTGCTGCGGCAGCTGTTTCTCCAGCGCCAACGGATCGACGCCCTGCTCGGCCAACAGACGCAGCCACTCGCGCACCAGCGTCGCCCGCCCTTTCGGCGAATGGATGCGGTTGCCGCTGATCTTCATCGACGGGCACATCGGGCTGCGCACGTCGAAGTTGAAGCACAGACCGTTGCCGTTACACTCCAGCGCGCCGCGGAACGAGGTGCGCACCTCGACCGGGATCTGGCGATCGAAGGTGCCGCGTTTGACCGCGTCCACCTGCATCATCGGCGCATCCACCGCCAGCGGCGAACAGATCTTGCCCGGGTTAAGACGGTTATCCGGATCGAACGCCGTCTTGATACGGCGCAGCTCCTCGTACAGCGTTTCCCCGAAGAATTCAGGGCTGTACTCGGCGCGGAACCCCTTGCCGTGCTCGCCCCACAGCAGGCCGCCGTATTTGGCAGTGAGCGCCACCACCCGATCGGAGATCTGCTTCATCAGCACTTCCTGCTGCGGGTCGCACATGTCGAGCGCCGGGCGCACGTGCAACACCCCGGCGTCGACGTGGCCGAACATGCCGTAGCTCAGGTTGTGGTCGTCAAGCAGTTGACGGAATTCGACGATATAGTCCGCCAGGTGTTGCGGCGGCACACAGGTATCCTCGGCAAACGGAATCGGCTTGGCGCGCCCCTTGGCGTTGCCCAGCAGCCCGACCGCCTTCTTGCGCATGTTGTAAATGCGCTCGATGCCAGCCAGATCGCCGCAGATCTGGTACCCGATCACGCCGCCCTGCCGCTGCGCGATCAGTTCATCCAGCCGTTGGCACAGAGCCTCCATCTGGCCGTCGATCAGCGCCCGATCGTCGCCGGCGAACTCGACGATGTTCAGCCCGAGCATTTCTTTATCCGGCACGTCGGCGATCAGTTCGTTCACCGAGTGCCAAACAATGTCTTCACGCGCCAGATTCAGCACCTTGGAATCGATGGTTTCCACCGACAGCGCCTTGGCCTCGACCATAAAGGGCGCATTGCGCAGCGCCGAGTCGAAGGAGTCGTACTTCACGTTGACCAGGCGGCGCACTTTCGGCAGCGGCGTGATATCCAGCCGCGCCTCGGTGATAAACGCCAGCGTGCCTTCGGCGCCGGTCAGGATGCGCGTCAGATCGAAGGTTTGCAGATCGTCGCTCAGCACGTGGCGCAGATCGTAACCGGTGAGGAAGCGGTTGAGCTTGGGGAATTTCTCCAGGATCAATGCGCGCTGCTCACGGCAGCGATTGAGCACCGTGCGGTAAATGCGCCCTTCCGCGGTCTCTTCCAGAGCAATCGTTTCCGCCAGCGCCGTCGGCATGGCGCGGGTATCGATCATCTCGCCGCCCAGCAGCACCGCCCGCAGGCCCAACACGTGATCGGAGGTTTTGCCGTATACCAGCGAACCTTGGCCGGAGGCGTCGGTGTTGATCATGCCGCCCAGCGTGGCGCGGTTGCTGGTGGACAGTTCCGGCGAGAAGAAGTAGCCGAACGGCCGCAGGTATTGATTCAGCTGATCCTTGATCACGCCGGCTTCGACTTTCACCCAGCCTTGTTCGACGTTGATCTCCAGAATGCGGTTCATATGGCGCGACATATCGACCACGATGCCGGTATTGAGCGACTGGCCGTTGGTGCCAGTGCCGCCGCCGCGCGGGCTGAAGGTCAGCGTATTGAATCGCTCTTCCCCGGCCAGACGCGCAATCAGCGCCACGTCAGCGGTGGAACGGGGGAACACCACCGCATCGGGCAACAGCTGATAGATACTGTTGTCGGTGGCCATCGTCAGGCGGTCGGCGTAGCTGGTGGCGGTATCGCCGTTGAATCCGTTTTGCTTCAGTGCTTCCAAAAAGTCGAGCACCCGTTGAACGAGGCCGGGCGCCTGAGAAATCTGTGGGATCATTCGCTTTTTTGACCCTGTCCGTCTATTTTTTATGCGCTGATGTACGCTGAATCGGGCCTTTAATTCAGACCCACCCTATTTTTTAGTGACACTAAAAACTAACATACTCGTTTAGTGAAGGCATTCACATTATTACCGCCCTGCGAGCGCCGCCACAGGCGGCCGCCCGGCGGCGATAAACCGACCGACAGGCACCCCGATTCGCCGGTGCCAGGGATTTAATTGACCAGGATGAGAAGCCACTGATGCCACTCCCGCAATCGCGTTACGACTTACCGCGAATTATTTTCGGCGTGCTGTTTATCGCCATCATGATCGTTGCCTGTTTTTGGGTGATCCAACCGTTTATTCTCGGCTTCGCCTGGGCGGGCATGGTGGTGATCGCCACCTGGCCGTTGCTGCTCAAACTGCAAAAGCTGCTGTGGGGCCGTCGCTCGCTGGCGGTGTTGGTCATGACCCTGCTGCTGATCCTGCTGTTCATTCTGCCGATTTCCCTGCTGATCAGCAGCGTGGTGGATAACAGCGCGCCGCTGATCGCCTGGGCCAGTTCACCCGGCAAGCTGCACATTCCCGATCTCGCCTGGTTGCAGTCCGTGCCGATGATCGGCGACAGGCTCTATACCAGCTACCACACATTGGTTAACGCCGGCGGCGCTGCGCTGCTGGCGAAGGTACAGCCGTACTTCGGTCAAACCGCCACCTGGTTCGTGGCGCAGGCGGCGCATATCGGCCGTCTGCTGCTGCACTGCGCGCTGATGCTGCTGTTCAGCGCCTTGTTGTATGCGCGCGGCGAGCAGGTGGCGCTGGGTATCCGTCACTTTGCGGTACGCCTCGGCTCCAAACGCGGCGATGCGGCGGTGCTACTGGGCGGCCAGGCGATCCGCGCCGTCGCGCTGGGCGTGGTGGTGACGGCGTTGGTGCAGTCGGTGCTGGGCGGCATCGGTCTGGCGGTGAGCGGCATACCAGCCGCCACCCTGCTGACGATGCTGATCTTTATCTGCTGCGTGGCACAATTGGGGCCGCTGTTGGTGCTGGTGCCGGCCATCATCTGGCTGTACTGGCACGGCGACACCACCTGGGGCACCGTACTGCTGGTCTGGAGCTGCGTGGTGGCCACGCTGGATAACGTGCTGCGCCCGGTGCTGATCCGCATGGGCGCCGACCTGCCGCTGCTGCTGATCCTGTCCGGCGTTATCGGCGGTTTGCTGGCCTTCGGCATGATTGGCCTGTTCATCGGCCCGGTGGTGTTGGCGGTATCTTATCGCCTGCTGACGGCCTGGATGGATGAAGCCCCGGAGCCGACCACCGCGCCGGAGCAAGTCATCGAAGATCTGGAAAAACGCTAATCCCCCCCTTCCGCCCGCATCGTCGGGCGGAACATTTCACTCAGGTCATTATTCCTACCTCATTCGAGTAATATCTCCGCCAAATATAATGCCGCCCTATATTGATTACGGTACAGCGAATGAAAGGTGCAATGTAAATCCCTGTTTGTTGCAAGCGGCAAAAAGAGATAACTCCCACAAATAAAATGTGATGGCGCTATCGATTAGGATGATTCTTAATGACTAGTCGTGTTCAAAAATCTAGTATTATGGCCATCTATTGCTTCAAATCACTGATTTTAAAGCAACCTTTCTGAACAATGTAATGCCATACATGTGAATTGCTGTGTGTAGTCTTTGCCCATCTCCTACGGTGGGCTTTTTTTTATTCTTTTTTCGTCGAATTGATTATTTTACGCGCCGTTATTTACATTCGGAAATAAAAAGGCCGCAGCGTTAACTGCGGCCCGGCGTTAACGCCTCAGCGAGGCCGAGACATTATTTCTTTTTCGACAAATTGATCCAGGTCTGCACCACGGTGTCTGGGTTGAGCGACAGGCTGTCGATGCCCTGCTCCATCAGCCACTCGGCGAAGTCTTCATGGTCAGACGGGCCCTGGCCGCAGATGCCGACGTATTTGCCGTGGCGTTTGGCCGCCTGAATCGCCATCGACAGCAGCGCTTTCACCGCCTCGTTGCGCTCGTCGAACAGTTCCGACACCACGCCGGAGTCACGATCCAGCCCCAGCGCCAGCTGGGTCATGTCGTTGGAACCGATAGAGAAGCCGTCGAAGTGCTCGAGGAACTGATCCGCCAACAGCGCATTGGACGGGATCTCGCACATCATGATCACTTTCAGCCCGTTTTCACCGCGCTTCAGCCCCTGACGCGCCAGCTCCGCCACCACCGCTTCCGCCTGGGCCACGGTGCGCACGAACGGCACCATGATTTCGACGTTGGTCAGCCCCATTTCGTTACGCACGCGTTTCACCGCCTCGCACTCCAGCGCGAAGCAATCGCGGAAGCTGTCGGCCACGTAACGGCCGGCGCCGCGGAAGCCCAGCATCGGGTTCTCTTCGTGCGGTTCATACTTATCGCCGCCCACCAGGTTGGCGTACTCGTTGGATTTGAAGTCGGACAGGCGCACGATCACACGCTTCGGCCAGAAGGCGGCACCCAGCGTCGCGATCCCTTCTGTCAGGCGGCCAACGTAGAACTCGACCGGGTGGTCGTAACCCTGCATTAACGCGCGAATTTCGTTTTGCAGCGCCGGCGTCTGCTGATCGAACTCCAGCAGCGCGCGCGGGTGCACACCGATCATGCGGTTGATGATAAATTCCAGCCGCGCCAGGCCCACGCCTTCATTTGGCAAACGCGCAAAGTCGAAAGCGCGATCCGGGTTGCCGACGTTCATCATGATCTTCAGCGGCAGATCCGGCAGCTCGGTCACTTCGGAGCTCTGCACGCTGAAATCCAGCATGTCGCTGTAAACGAAGCCGGTGTCGCCTTCCGCACAGGAAACGGTGACTTTCTGGCCGTCTTTCAGCACATCGGTGGCGTGGCCGCAGCCTACCACCGCCGGGATGCCCAACTCACGGGCGATGATCGCCGCGTGACAGGTGCGCCCGCCGCGGTTGGTGACGATCGCGGCGGCCTTCTTCATGATCGGCTCCCAGTCCGGGTCGGTCATGTCGGTCACCAGCACGTCGCCCGGCAGGATGCGATCCATTTCGCTGATGTCGTGGATCACTTTCACCGGACCGGCGCCGATGCGATGACCGATGGCGCGGCCTTCCACCAGCACCGGGCTAGTGCCATTCAGCTGGTAGCGCTCCATGGTTTGTTCGTTGGAGCGAACGGTTTCCGGACGCGCCTGCACGATCAGCAGCTTGCCGGAATGGCCGTCTTTCGCCCATTCGATATCCATCGGGCGGCCGTAATGTTTTTCGATCAGGATCGCCTGCTGCGCCAGCGCCTGCACTTCGTCATCCGTCAGCGAGAAACGGCTGCGCTGCGCTTCAGGCACGTCTTCGATGCGCACCTGTTTGCCGTGATCCTGCGACGGTGCGTACACCATGCGGATCTTTTTCGAGCCCAGGTTGCGGCGCACGATCGCCGGCTTGCCTTTTTGCAGCGTCGGTTTGTGCACGTAGAACTCATCCGGGTTCACCGCGCCCTGCACCACCATTTCACCCAGACCGAAGGCGGAGGTGATGAACACCACCTGATCAAAGCCGGACTCGGTATCGATGGTGAACATCACGCCCGAGGAGGCCAGATCCGAGCGCACCATGCGCTGTACGCCCGCCGACAGCGCCACGCCGCGGTGGTCATAGCCCTGGTGCACGCGATAAGAGATAGCGCGGTCGTTGAACAGCGAGGCGAACACGTGCTTGATCGCCACCATTACGGCGTCGATGCCCTGCACGTTGAGGAAGGTTTCCTGCTGGCCGGCGAAGGACGCGTCCGGCATGTCTTCCGCCGTGGCGGAGGAGCGCACCGCAAAGGAAGCTTCCGGTTCGCCGTCGGCGAGCTGTTGGTAAGCCTGATGAATTTCACGCTCGAACTCGGCGTGGAACGGCGTGTCGATCACCCATTGGCGGATCTGGGCGCCGGCCTTGGCCAGTTGGGCAACGTCGTCAACGTCGGTCTGATCCAGTAGCTGATAGATGCGCTGGTTAACACCGCTTTGTTCGAGGAAATCGTTAAACGCCTGTGCGGTGGTGGCAAAACCGTTCGGCACGGCCACGCCCAAATCGGAAAGATTGGTGATCATTTCACCGAGGGAGGCGTTTTTGCCGCCGACACGGTCAACGTCGTGCATGCCAAGCTGGTTGTACCAAAGCACATTACGCAAGTCTGGGCCATTGTTGGACATCGAGACAATCCTTATTGCTATCAGTAGGGTAAAGACGGATTTAATTCGCTTGCTTTACGGCGCCGCTAACACGGAGCCGAATCAGACTAGCACACTGATCTGAGGAAAATGGAAAGGTGAATCGATCAACCCACTGAAGAAAGTGGTTTTTAAGAGAATGTCCTAACCGGCTGATTTGGCAGGGAACCGTTCCCAATCGCACGAAAAGCTTAGTTCTCAACAAATTACGTTCTTTTTAAACTTCTGTTTTAATGACCGCGCAAACGCTACCGTTTTTGGTGAAAATAACGGCAAATTTACGTTTCGGGTCGAAAAACCTCGTTGCGCCACAATTTTTACCGCCGGCAAAACGCGCTTTTCTTCACGCGCCGGCGCAAAGCGCTTTACCGTCCCGCCGTCACAATTTTTTCCCTCCCCCCTTTACCGACGGATCGTCCGCGGCCCATGATATTGACAGTGATGACAGCAGGAACACCGTTTTCAGGTAAGGAGCCTCGGGTGGAAAGAAGCGTTTTTTATATTTCGGATGGTACGGCGATCACCGCCGAAGTGTTGGGGCACGCGGTGCTGTCGCAGTTTCCGGTCACGGCGACCACCTTTACCCTGCCGTTCGTCGAAACCGAGGCGCGCGCGCGTGCAGTTCGCCAGCAAATCGATGATATTTATAATCAAACCGGCGTGCGGCCACTGGTGTTTTACTCCATCATCTCGCCGGAAGTGCGCGATGTGATCGTGCAGAGCCAGGGCTTCTGCCAGGATATCGTGCAGGCGCTGGTCGGCCCGCTGCAGGGCGAGCTGGAAGTGGAACCGACGCCGGTGCCGAACCGCACCCACGGCCTGACCGCCAGCAACCTCGGCAAGTACGACGCGCGCATTGCCGCCATCGACTATACCCTGGCGCATGACGACGGCATTTCGCTGCGCAACCTCGATCAGGCGCAGGTGATCCTGCTCGGCGTGTCGCGCTGCGGCAAAACCCCCACCAGCCTTTATCTGGCGATGCAGTTCGGTATTCGCGCCGCCAACTATCCGTTTATCGCCGACGATATGGATAATTTGCACCTGCCGGCCTCGCTGAAACCGTTTCAGCATAAATTATTCGGCCTGACCATCGATCCGGAACGCCTGGCGGCGATCCGTGAAGAGCGGCGTGAAAACAGCCGTTACGCTTCATTACGCCAGTGCCGCATGGAGATCGCCGAGGTCGAGGCGCTGTTCCGCAAAAATCAGATCCGCTACCTCAATACCACCAATTATTCTGTCGAAGAGATTTCCACCAAAATCCTCGACATCCTCGGTATGAGTCGCCGCATGTTCTGATCATTTTCTCGCGGGGCCGCCGTGCCCCGCCGCCTGCCGTTTATTTCAACAGCAGCTGATTTTTTTGTGCTTTTTTTCGCGGTTTTGATCAACAGAACACAATCTCTACGGTTGAATTCAGCGCTTTTTGCGTTATTGTGATCGCCATCACTTCCCGGCACTCCTGCCGCAGAGAAGAACAGTTTCCAGGGAACAACATGCACAAAACAGATGAACTGCGGACCGCGCGCATCGACAGCCTCGTCACGCCGCAAGCGTTGGCAGACAAGCTGCCGATCTCGGCGGCCGTCGCCGACAACGTGACAGCGTCACGAAAACGCATTGAAAAAATCCTCACCGGTGAAGACCGCCGCCTGCTGGTGGTGATCGGCCCCTGCTCCATCCACGATCTCGACGCCGCCGTCGATTACGCTGGCCGGTTGAACGCCCTGCGCGAACGCTACCAGGATCGTCTGGAAATCGTGATGCGTACCTACTTCGAAAAACCGCGTACCGTCGTCGGCTGGAAAGGCCTGATCTCCGATCCGGCGCTGGACGGCACCTTCCAGGTCAACCGCGGCATCGAAATGGCGCGCCGCCTGCTGCTGGAAGTGAACCAGCTCGGCCTGCCGACCGCCACCGAATTCCTGGACATGGTCGTCGGCCAATACATCGCCGATCTGATCAGCTGGGGCGCCATCGGTGCGCGCACCACCGAAAGCCAGATCCACCGTGAAATGGCCTCGGCGCTCTCCTGCCCGGTCGGCTTCAAAAACGGCACCGACGGCAACACCCGCATCGCCATCGACGCCATTCGCGCGGCGCGCGCCGGGCACATGTTCCTGTCGCCGGACAAACATGGCCAGATGACCATCTACCAGACCAGCGGCAACCCGTACGGCCACATCATCATGCGCGGCGGAAAAACGCCGAACTACCACGCCAGCGACATCGCCGCCGCCTGTGACTGCCTGCGCGAGTTCGATCTGCCTGAACACCTGGTGATCGACTTCAGCCACGGCAACTGCCAGAAAATGCACCGTCGCCAGCTGGAAGTGGCCGACAACGTCTGCCAGCAGATCCGCGCCGGCTCCGCCGCCATCACCGGCGTGATGGCGGAAAGCTTCCTGGTGGAAGGCACGCAGAAAATCGTCGCCGGCCAGCCGCTGACCTATGGCCAGTCGATCACCGATCCTTGCCTGAGCTGGTCCGACAGCGAGCAGTTGCTGGCGATGCTGGCGGATGCGGTTGATAGCCGTTTCTAACCCAGT
The DNA here is from genome assembly GCF_945957435.1 of Serratia sp. PL7. Classification (NCBI taxonomy): domain Bacteria; kingdom Pseudomonadati; phylum Pseudomonadota; class Gammaproteobacteria; order Enterobacterales; family Yersiniaceae; genus Serratia; species Serratia sp. PL7. Next base: position 1,505,122 of record NZ_CAMFLB010000001.1, read on the forward strand.
AGAGGCCGGGGCCACGCCCCCGGCTTTATTCCTTCTGCCCCGCTCATCTATACTGATTGCAACGCTTTAGCGCCCGCCGAAACGCACTGGGAGCCCCGGCATGATTCACTCTCTGTTATCCATCCCCTGCGTCACGCTGCAGGGCGAGCAAAAAACGCTGGGCGATTTCCCGGCGCGCGCTTACCTGGTGGTCAACACCGCCAGCAAGTGCGGCTTCACCCCGCAATACCGTGGGCTGGAAAATTTGTGGCAATACTATCGCGAACGCGGCCTGGTGGTGCTCGGCTTCCCCTGCAACCAGTTTGGTTCTCAGGAGCCGGGCAGTCCGCTGGAGATCGCCAACTTTTGCAGCCTCAACTACGGCGTCAGTTTCCCGCTGTTCAGCAAGATAGACGTTAACGGTCCCGGCGCGCACCCGCTGTTCAATGAGCTGAAACGCCTGGCACCCGGCATTCTGGGCAGCCGCCGCATCAAGTGGAATTTCACCAAATTCCTGCTCACCGCCGACGGCCAGCGTATCACGCGCTTTGCGCCGATCACTAAGCCCGAGCGTTTGTTTGACCGCATCGAAACCCTGCTGAAATAACGCCCCTTTTTTACGGGCCGAGTGCGCTCGGCCCGCCGCCGGATGTCCGTTCGACAAAAAGGTTCCATCGGTAAGAAAATTTTCCTTGATGTAACCTTTCCTTCACATGATAATGATTCTCAGTTTGATATTAATTACCATTTAATGGTCTGTTTTATAAGCACAATGATGATGGATACTGCCAACACGCCTACCCCCGCCGCCGCGGCCCCGACCGAGCACAGCGCAAACGCGCCGCCCAGCTACGACAGCGCACAGCTGCTCGGCACCGACGGCATCGCGTTCATTACCCATCAGGGCCAGCGCTATCAGCTGCGGCAAACCAAAGCCGGGAAATTGATCCTGACCAAATAACCATAGAACCCTCAAACGCCAGCCACCCCGATCGGTTGATCCAGGCAGCCAGCAAATCTATTGATATGTTTTATTACATACGGAGAGTTGCACCATGCCTCTGACATTTTCCACCCGGCTGCGTTTTTCCGCTTTGAGTCTGGCGATTGCCTGCGCTCTGCCTACGGTGGCCTTGGCACAAAACACCAGCACAACACCCTCTTCCAACGCGGCGCCGGCTAAAAAAGCCAAAGCCGCCGACGAGACCATGACCGTGGTCGCCACCGGCAACCAACGCAGCAGCTTTGAAGCGCCGATGATGGTCACGGTCATCGAAGGCAACTCGCCAGAAAGCCAGACCGCCACCTCGGCCGCCGATATGCTGCGCCGCGTGCCGGGCATCACCGTGAACGGCACCGGGCGCAGCAACGGTCAGGACGTAACGATGCGCGGCTACGGCAAAAACGGCGTGCTGACGCTGGTTGACGGCATCCGCCAGGGGACCGATACCGGCCACATCGGCGGCACCTTCCTCGATCCGGCGCTGGTCAAGCGCATTGAAATCGTGCGCGGTCCCTCTGCGTTGCTGTATGGCAGCGGCGCGCTGGGCGGCGTCATCGCCTACGAGACCGTCGATGCCGCCGATCTGCTGCTGCCGGGCCACGATACCGGGTTCCGCGTCTACGGCACCGCCGGCAGCGGCGATCACAGCCTGGGCATGGGCGCCAGCGCCTACGGCAAGACCGATAACCTCGACGGTTTGCTGTCGTTCGGCACCCGCGACGTCGGTAATCTGCGTCAGGGCAACGGCTTCGATGCGCCTAACGACGAAACCATCAGCAACGTGCTGGCAAAAGGCACCTGGAAAATCGACGACAATCAGTCATTGAGCGGCGATCTGCGCTACTACAACAACAGCGCCCAGGAGCCGAAAAACCCGCAGACGCCGGGCAGCTCGAGCGGCAACCCGATGACCAACCGCTCCACCATCCAGCGTGATGCCGCTCTGAGCTATAAGCTCAAGCCGGTCGGCCAGGATTGGCTGGACGCCACCGCCAAGCTGTACACCTCGGAAGTCAAAATCAATGCGCACAACGCCGGTGCGACCGACGAATTCCGCAAGCAGACCACCAACGGCGGCAAGCTGGAAAACCGCACGCGTCTGTTCGCCGACAGCTTTGCGTCACACCTGCTGACCTACGGCTCCGAAGTGTATGAACAGAAACAGCAGCCGGGCGGCGCCACCACCAGTTTCCCGCAGGCCAAGATCAACTTCGCCTCCGGCTGGCTGCAGGATGAAATCACGCTGCGCGACATTCCGATCACCGTGCTGGCCGGCACGCGCTACGACGATTACAAAGGCAGCAGCCAGGGCCACGAAGACGTCAAGGCCGACAAATGGTCGTCCCGCGGGGCCCTGAGCTACTCGCCGACCGACTGGCTGATGCTGTTCGGCTCCTATTCCCAGGCCTTCCGCGCCCCGACCATGGGCGAGATGTACAACGATTCGCGTCACTTCCCCGGCAACTATTGGGTGCCTAATCCGAATCTGCGGCCGGAAACCACCAGCACCACCGAAGCCGGTTTCGGCTTGCGCTTCGACGATCTGCTGCTGGCGGATGACAGCCTGCAATTCAAGGCCAGTTACTTCGATACCGACGCCAAAGACTATATCTTCATGTATGTCACTCGCACGCAGACCGCCTCAGCGAATATCTCTCGCGCCAAGATTTGGGGTTGGGACACCTCGCTGAACTACCAGACCAAGTGGTTTAACTGGGATCTGGCTTACAACCGCACACGCGGCAAGGACAAGTCTCGCAATGGCGAATTGAACGCGAAAAGCGGCGATTGGCTGGCCGACATCAGCCCGGATACCGTCACCAGTTCGCTGGACGTGCCGCTGGGCGAAACCGGTTTGTCCGCCGGCTGGGTCGCCACCTTCGCCGAACGCGCCACCCGCGTACAAACGGGGACGCCGGAGCAAGGCGGCTATGGCGTCAACGACTTCTATCTGAGCTACAAGGGCCGCGATCGACTGCAGGGCATGACCACCACCGTGGTACTGGGCAACGCCTTCGACAAAGAATATTACTCGCCGCAGGGCGTCCCGCAGGATGGCCGCAACGCCAAACTGCTGGTCAGCTACCAGTGGTAATCATTTGACTATCTGGCGGACAACCCGGTTGTCCGCCGTTCGCATTACAGCGCAGGAGAATCCCGCATGAGCAACACCCTATACGAACGCTACCAACAGGCCAAAATCGACCACCCCGGCAAATACGCCCGCGATCTGGCGGCGATCCTTGGCGTCAGCGAAGCGGAGCTGACGCACGCCCGCGTCGGCCACGACACTCGCCGCCTGCAGGCCGACGCGCGCACCCTGCTGACCGAGCTTGAGCAAGTGGGCGTCACCAAATCCATCACCCGCAACAGCTATGCGGTGCATGAGCAGATGGGCCGCTACCGCAACCAGCACCTCAACGGCCACGCCGGGCTGATCCTCAACCCGCGCGAGCTGGATCTGCGCCTGTTCCTCAACCACTGGACCAGCGTTTTCGCTATGAGCGAAACCAACAAACGCGGTGTGCGCCACAGCATCCAGTTCTTCGACCAACAGGGCGATGCGCTGCACAAGGTCTACACCACCGAAGAGACCGATCTGCCGGCCTGGATGGCGCTGGTGGAGCGCCACCTGAGCGAAGAAAACCCGGCGCTGGCGCTGCAACCCGCCGAGGTGAGCACCGCGGATGAAACGACGCAGGATCATGCCAAAATCGACGGTGAATGGCGCGCGATGACCGACGTTCACCAGTTCTTCCAGCTGCTGAGCCGCAATAAGCTCACGCGTCAGCAGGCGTTCCGCGCCGTCGGCGACGATCTGGCCTATCAGGTAGACAACAGCGCGCTCTCGCAGCTGCTGCAAGCGGCGCAGCAGCAGCAAAACGAGATCATGATCTTCGTCGGCAACCGCGGCTGCGTGCAGATCTTCACCGGCCAGATCGAACGTTTGATGCCGCAGGAAGGCTGGATCAACGTGTTCAACCGCCGCTTCACGCTGCACCTGATTGAAGACGCCATCGCCGAAAGCTGGATCACCCGCAAACCGACCAAGGACGGCATCGTCACCAGCCTGGAGCTGTTCGCCGCCGATGGCACGCAGATTGCGCAGCTGTATGGCCAGCGTACCGAAGGGCAGCCGGAACAAACCCAGTGGCGCGAGCAGGTTGCCGCGCTCGCCGCCAAGGACATCGCCGCATGAAATCTTCCTTGATCCGCCGCCTGACGCTGATGATGACGCTGGCGCTGCCGCTCACCGCCGCGGCGGCGCAGCGCATCGTCTCGATCGGCGGCGACGTGACGGAAATCGCCTTCGCGCTCGGCGCCGGCGACGACGTGATCGCCCGTGACAGCACCAGTCTGCATCCGGAGGCGGTGAAAAAGCTGCCGGACGTCGGCTACATGCGCCAACTGAACGCCGAAGGCATTTTGGCGCTGAAACCGACGCTGGTGCTGACGACCGAGCTGGCGCAGCCGGCGCTGGTGCTCAAACAGTTGGCGGACAGCGGCGTCAAAGTGGTCAGCGTGCCGGGTGACACCACCCTGCAGGCGGTGCCGCAGAAAATCGCTACGATCGCCGCCGCGTTGCAACGCGTTGAGCAAGGCAAACAGCTGAGCGAGCGCTATCAACAGCAGCTGGCGGCGGTCGATACCTCTCCGCTGCCGGTCAAGGTGCTGTTCGTGATGAGCCACGGCGGCATTACGCCGATGGCTGCCGGGCAACACACCGCCGCCGACGCGGTGATCGCCGCCGCCGGACTGAAAAACGCCATGCAGGGCTTTGACCGCTACCGTCCGCTGTCGCAGGAAGGCGTCATCGCCAGCGCGCCGGATCTGTTGCTGGTCACCACCGACGGCGTGCGCACCCTCGGCGGCGAACAGCAGCTGTGGACGCTGCCGGGCCTGGCGTTGACGCCGGCGGGCAAGCAGCGCCGCGTACTGATCGTCGATGACATGGCGCTGCTGGGCTTCGGTCTGGAAACGCCGGCGGCGCTGGCCAAACTGCGCCACGCGGCGGAGCAAAAGTAATGCGCAGTCGCACTTCGCCTCAGTTGGCCATCATCGGCCTGCTGGTGCTGCTGACGTTGCTGGCGCTGGTCGCCGCCAACCTGGGCGCGCTGACGCTGTCGTTTCGCACCCTGTGGCGCGAACCCTTCAGCGACGCCGCCTGGCACATCTGGCTGAACATTCGTCTGCCGCGCGTGCTGCTGGCAGTAGTGATCGGCTGCGCATTGGCAGTGTCCGGCGCGGTGATGCAGGGGCTGTTCCGCAACCCGCTGGCGGATCCGAGCCTTCTGGGCATCAGCAGCGGCGGCGCGCTGTTTGTCGCCCTGTTCATCGTGATGCCGCTGGCGTTGCCGGTGACGATCGCGCTATACGGCCATATGCTGGCGGCGTTCCTCGGCAGCCTGCTGGTATCGCTTTTGATCTACGGCATCAGCCGCAGCGGGCACGGCAATCTGTCGCGGCTGCTGCTGGCGGGCATCGCCATCAACGCCCTGTGCATGGCGGCCATCGGCGTGCTCTCCTACATCAGCAGCGATCAACAGCTGCGCCAGTTCTCGCTGTGGATGATGGGCAGCCTCAGCCAGTCGCAGTGGCCGACGCTGGCCGTTTCCGCCTCGCTGATCCTGCCTACGGCGCTGCTGACGCTGTTGCAGGCGCGCCGGCTGAATCTGTTGCAGCTGGGGGACGAAGAGGCCCACTACCTCGGGGTGAACGTCCAGCGCGCCAAGCTGCAGCTGCTGTTGCTGAGCGCCCTGCTGATCGGCGCAGCGGTAGCGATGAGCGGCGTGATCGGCTTCGTCGGTCTGGTGGTGCCACATCTGGTGCGCATGCGCCTTGGCGGCGATCACCGCTGGCTACTGCCCTGCTCCGCGCTGGGCGGCGCCTGCCTGCTGCTGGTCAGCGATACGCTGGCGCGCACACTGGTGGCGCCGGCCGAAATGCCGGTAGGCTTGATGACCAGCCTGATCGGCGGTCCTTACTTCTTATGGCTGGTGATGCGCCAGCGGGAGCGAACCGGTGGATAACGCCGCCTGCCTGACAGCCCGAGAGCTGCGTTACAGCCTCGGTACGCGCCGCTTGATCAACGACGTTTCGCTCAGCCTCGCCAGCGGTGAGATGGTGGCGATTATCGGCCCTAACGGCGCCGGCAAATCGACGCTGCTGCGCTTGCTGACCGGCTATCTGACGCCGGACTGCGGCGAATGCCGGCTGCTCGACCGCCCGCTGGAACACTGGGCGCCGCAGCAGTTGGCCAAAGTCCGAGCCGTGATGCGCCAATACAGCGATCTGGCGTTTCCCTTCAGCGTGGAAGAAGTGGTCAGCATGGGGCGATCGCCGCACGGCAAACGCGACGAGCATCAGGCGATCCAACAGGTGATGGAACAAACCGACTGCCTGGCGCTGGCGCAGCGCGATTACCGCCGGTTGTCCGGTGGCGAACAGCAGCGGGTGCAGTTGGCGCGGGTGTTGGCGCAGCTGTGGCAACCGCAACCGTCTCCCGCCTGGCTGTTTCTCGACGAGCCGACCTCGGCGCTGGATCTGTATCACCAGCAGCACACCCTGCGCCTGCTGCGCTCGCTGACACGTCAACAGCCGCTGGGCGTCTGCTGCGTGCTGCACGATCTCAATCTGGCGGCGCTGTACGCCGATAGGATCCTGCTGTTGCATCAGGGCCGCCTGGTGGCGAGCGGCACGCCGCAAGAGGTCCTGCAGACGGAGATCCTCACCCGCTGGTATCAGGCCGATCTCGGCGTGGTGCATCATCCCGAAGTGTCTCTGCCGCAGGTCTATCTGCGACAATGAAACGTTCAAGGGCGCCATGAGGCGTAATGCCGCTCAGTTAATCCTGAGTGGCATTTTTTTATCCAGCCTCTGGGCGTTCTGTGCTGGGGAATTGCCGTAAATGTCCGCATTTCTCTGTGGCCAATATGAACGGCAATTGGAGGGGCCGATGGCGCGACCCCTCCACCCGCGCCTTCGCTTAACACCATCTGTCCGCTACGCGGATACCCTCGCCGCGTCTTCGTTGTCGGGCGGGTCTGCTGCGACAAACGTCCCTGTTAGTCTCGCCTCAACTGGCCTTCCCTGGCCGGTTGACCCTGACAACGCCGTCTTGCTCGGCAGCCGGTGATGCGCGCCCAAGGTCAACACCTGAGCTGGCTGCTACCGGGAAATCTGTCGCTTATGAGGTTCTGGTAGAGAAGTTGGAGATGAGCGCGGTGTTGGGCGCCCTTGAAGACGCCGAACGCAGGCATAGCGCATTAGGCGAAACCGCCATGGACGGCGGTTTCAGGTGAGACAGGCAGGGACGCCTGTCGCAACCGGCCTCAATGCGGTATGGCGGAGAGAGGGGAGTTGGCAAAGCCAACCGTCTGATAGGGCAAAGGCGCGGGTTGCCAGGGGCCGCGCCTTCGGCCCCTGGCTCGGTCGAGGTGTGAGAGCCACATGGGGCATCTCACTTTTATCGACCGAAAATTTCACGAACGCCTGCATAAAAACGCTAACTGACCAGCATTACGCCATGAGGCGCCCTTTTTCATCTCAACTGGAGCAGGAAATCTCCAGATGTTTGCCCCAATCCGGCGGCAGCGCAGCAAGATAGTCATACTCCGGCGCATCGTCGAACGGTCTCAGCAGAGCCTGATGCAACCGCTGCAAACGGCCCACGTCGTCTTTCTCCGCATCCTCAATCGCCTGCTGCGCCAGATAGTTGCGCAGGATCAGGCGCGGGTTCACCGCCTTCATCGCCCGTTGCCGTTCCGCATCGCTGACCTGTTCCTGTTGCAAGCGCTGACGATACTGCTGATACCAGGCGTCGAACGCCGCACGGTCGATAAACTCGTCGCGCAGCGGCGACTGCGCCTGCTGCTGTTCGGTCTCGCTCAACAAGCGGAACGTGCGGGTATAGTCCCGCCCTTCCTGCGCCATCAGGCTCAACAGACCGGTGAGCACGTCATTATCCTGCGCCGTCGGCGTGAAGAAGCCGAGTTTGGCGCGCATCTGTTCACCGTAGGCGCGCATCAGCGCCGGCTCATATGCCGACAGCGCCTGCTGCAGCTGCTCGGTGGTCATCAACCCAGACAGGGTTTGTGCCAGGCGATGCAGGTTCCACAGCGCCACCGCCGGCTGATTGTCGAAGGCGTAACGCCCCTGGTGATCGGAGTGGTTGCAGATATAGCCGGGCTGGTAGTCGTCCAGGAAGCCATAAGGGCCGTAATCGATGGTGATACCGAGAATCGACATATTGTCGGTGTTCATCACGCCGTGGGCGAAACCGACGGTTTGCCAATGGGCGATCAAACGCGCCGTGCGTTCGACCACGTCGGTAAACCACAGCAGGTAACGCTCAGCCAGATCCTGCAACTGTGGCCAGTGACGGGCGATGACGAAATCCGCCAGCTGCCGCACTTGCTCCGGCTGTTTACGGTAATAAAAGTGTTCGAAGTGGCCGAAGCGCACATGGCTTTCCGCCACTCGCATCAGCATGGCGCCGCGTTCTGGCTGCTCGCGATATACCGGTTGCTGGCTGGTGACGATAGTCAACGCTCGGGTGGTGGGGATCCCCAGATGGTGCAGCGCCTCAGAGGCAAGAAACTCGCGGATAACCGAACGCAGCACCGCGCGGCCATCCCCCATGCGTGAATATGGCGTTAGCCCGGCCCCCTTCAAGTGCCAATCGCGGTGGCTGCCATCCGCCATGACCTGTTCGCCCAGCAAAATGCCGCGGCCATCACCCAGTTGCCCGGCCCATACGCCGAACTGGTGGCCGCTGTACACCTGTGCCAGCGGCTGCATGCCGGGCAGCAGCGATTCTCCCGCCCAAATGGGGGTTTTATCCTGGGTAAACCAGCTTTCATCCAGCCCCAGCTCGCGTGCCAGCGGCTCGCTGTGGTACAGCAGGCGTGCATCCTTGAGCGGTGTCGGGTTCAGGGCGGTGTAGAAACCGGGTAACTGTTGGTAGTAAGCGTTATCGAACTGCGGCATAGGCCCTCCGTTTCAGCGTAGTGTAGAGCCTGAACGGGCGGATTAACACCGAAGGAATGCAGGGAGAACGCATCCGCCTGTCACCAGGGCGGATGCGGGGAGTTTGGCGTTGCCCCTCAGCTGAGGAAACGCGCTTTAACGTCGGCTGACAAACGCAGTTATCAGCATAAAGCGATGGCGAATAACGGCGACGGGATCACAGTAACCTCACCCCGTGCATTATTTACCTCATTGTGTGTAGTTTTTTATATCACTTCTTAATTATTGAACTCGCTGGGCCTCGCCAGCAAAGCTTGCAGATTATCCACACCAACGCTGGGCCATAAAAAACCTTGCAGGCCTAAAACACCGGCGTATCTGAGTTTATTAAAGTACTCTTTTTTCTCTATTCCTCCGACGATTACGCCTTTACATAACAGGTTGATATTCTTTAACAACGAGTCGATGACCACGTCATATCCCTGATGGGTAAACAGCTGCCAGTAAAAACGCTTGTCTATCTTTACATAATCAAACAAACCATCGTACAGCGCGGTCAACGTGGCTTTACCGGAACCGAAATCATCGAGCCACAGCGAAAACATTTCGCTTAATCGCCGCACGCTCGGGTTGTTCCTCCCGGCCGAAAGATTCGGAAAACTCTCACTGATTTCAAATGCAATAAAAGGATATTGCCCGATCCGTTGACATAACGCCGAATCAGAAAGAATAAGTTCGACGATGGTTTCTTCGATATTGATGGTCAACTGCACGTTGTTACCGGTAAACCAAGCCGCATGCTGCTCCGCAAGTTTCAATTGCTCATTAAATAACTCAATCCTTTGTTCAGACGTCAATAAATTAATCCCAATTTCGGCCGGCATGGCTAAATCACCGTCGAGACTGTTGAAACGGCTCAACATTTCAACCGCCAACAGCCCGCCCTCCATTGAGTAAACAGGTTGCAAAACATAGCTACTAATAAAGTCAGCTTCGAGTTGGATGTTCATTTTAATGCCACAGGATGAATGGCTAGCGTATCATCGTATATCAATATATTTTATCGATCAATCCCTCTGGGATTAATCGGAAATATCAATGTAAATACCCATGAAATATCATTTAATTGATAGATTAAAGCTATACGACAATCGTGAAAGGCGCAAAGAAAAGCAGCCTGACTTATGCCATAGCGATCGCCAAACGCGTTATGTGAAAAGGTATTTGGCTTAAGTTGAATGGATTGGCGGATAAATTTGACTTATCTCCCTTGTTTTATTTAAGAAAAATCTTAAATAAAGTAAAATAATCTTTCCTCCTTAACGCGGATTTTTCCTACCGTTAACGACGACTGATTAAATTTAATAACGCATCAATTCCGCCCGTTATTCTCGGCATTGAAAATGTAAAAAAGTGCCCATCTTGATTTTCAGAAAATCTGCGCTACGCCCCTGCTAAACGCCGATTTCAGCGATAAAAAAAGGGATGAGCACGCTCATCCCCTTCACCATTCCCACTCCGGTTAACGGATCGTTTCGCTCAGCCATTGCCGCAACTCGGCTAATTCGGCCGCCTGTTGAGGATACTCCGCCATCAGTCGGTCACAGCAGGCGGCGACGGGCTCACTGCGGTACGCGCAGCCCACCAGCATGTCCGCCAACCGCTGCAGCGGAGCGGGATTCAGGCTATCGGTGAACACCTGCGCGCGAACAATCGCCCCCTTCTCCACATCGAAGAACAAGTCTACGCCGCCCCAGACGAAACGCTCGTTAAGCAAGTGGCTGAACGCCGGCGCCTTGCCAAAATTCCATTCCCAACTGCTCTGTTTGGTGAACTGCGCGGCAAAATCGGGCAGATCGGGGAACACGTCCGGCGAAATAATCTCCGGCTCGACCGTCTCGCCATAGTGGGCGAAGAAGGCCTGTACGATGGCGTCGCATACCTGCGCATGGCTGATGCCCGGCAAAAACTCCGCCAGATTGGCGACGCGCGAACGCACCGAGGTAATTCCCTTGGCCTGCAGCTTTTTGGGATCCGGATTGAGATAGTCCGCCAACCGTTCCAGATCGGCATTCAGCAGCAGCGTACCGTGATGGAAACCGCGATCCTGCGTTTCTCGATAGGCCGAGCCGGATATTTTGCGCGGCCCGTCGGCGGTTTCCATCACCAGATCGTTACGCCCCGACGCGCTGGCCGCCACGCCCAGCTCCCGCAGCGCTTGCAGAATGATGTCGGTCGAGACGCTCTTGTCGTAGCCCGGCTTGCCGGCCATAAAGGTGAAGCAGGTATTGCCCAGGTCGTGAAATACCGCCCCGCCGCCGCTGCTGCGCCGCGCCAGCCGAATGCCATCCTGCTCCATGCGCCGGGTATTGCACTCTTTCCAGGGGTTCTGCGACTGACCAATCACCACCGTTTCGGCATTGCGCCACAGGAAGAGAATTTTTTGCGTGGTCATTTCGCGGAAGATGCACTCTTCCACTGCCAGGTTGAACCAGGGATCGTAGGAGTCGGAGATCAGTAAACGCAGGCTGTTCATGGCAGGCACCGTTCAAAACACGAGATGCCGCCATGATACACCAAATCAACGGGTTAAGGTTAAATGCGTCGCGCCTGCCAGTACACACGCTTCCAATAGACGTTATCGAGCGAGGAGCGGATCACCCCGCGGCTGGTCGAAGCGTGGATAAACTGGTCATTGGTATCGTAAATGCCGACATGCAGGCCGTTCTCACCGCCGCCGGTTTTGAAAAACACCAGATCGCCCGGCATCAACTCATCGCGTGAGACCTTGGTACCCAGTGAGGTCTGTTCTTCGGTCGAACGCGGCAGTTGCATGTCGAAGCGATCGCGGAACGTGCGGTAAACAAAGCCGGAGCAATCTACGCCGCCGCGATCCAGGCCGCCGTAACGGTATGGCGTACCGTACCACTGGCGCAGTTGTTCATTGAGTTGGGCCACCACCACGATAGAATCCGCCAGGCGGCCGCTGGGCGGCGGCGCATGGCTGCTGCAACCGGCGAGGATCAAACTGGCTAATAAAAACCACACACGCATCCGCATAATATCCCTTCATTGAACACGTTGCCGCATTATGCCATCCGGTACACCACCACACCGCCTGCGAGGCAAAGCCGGCACCACGTAAGGAGAGCGCTATTTGGCGTTAATTTATCTCCCGCACGGGGAAAAAGGCAAGCGCCATGAGGGAGATAATAGCAGGATCGCCGGTTTAGCCCCTATTCCGGCGATTTTGTCTCGGATTTGCTGTTAATCAGCCCGACGCCGAACAGAATAAACAGCGTGCCCAACGTTTTCAGCAGCGTAGCGGACTCGTTAAACCACGGCAGGATCACCGCCGCCAGGTAGACCAGCGCGTAGCTAACGCTCAACAGAGGATAAGCACGATTTAACGGCAGATGGCGCAGCGCGAAAAACCAACACAGCATCGACAGCGCATAGCCGAAGATGCCGCCGCCCACCGCCAGCAGCGGTAGCCAGTAATTGCCGATCAACGCCAACGAGACATCGGCGAACGACATCAGCGGGATCTGCACCATGCCCCACTTCATCAGCAACTGCGCCAGCGTCACCAGCAGTACGCTGGCGGCGCCCCAGGCATAGCCCTTCATGAATGCACGCTCATCAGCAGGATCCCCAGCATAATCGACGCCACGCCGCACCAGTGGCGAGCGCTCGTCGGCTCATGAAACAGCCAGCGCGCCGCCAGCGTCACCATCACGAAGTTAAGGCTGAGCATCGGGTAAGCCAGGCTGAGCGGCAGACGCTGCAGCACATTGAGCCACACCGCCATGCCCAGCCCCAGCAGCAGCACCGCCAGCGCCAGCCAGCGCAGCGTCTGTTTCAGCCGCGCCTCGCCCGCCCGTTCCCAACAGTGCGCCGCCTGTTTCTGGCACAGCTGCCCACCACAGGTGAGCAGACTGACCACTATCACCAACAGAAAACCGATCATGGTTGCTGTTTATACCACATCAGCACCAGGCGGTTCATGCGATCCACCTTGTCTGCGGCAGGCAGTTCCTGCGGCAGCGCTTCGCCACGTGACAGTTGCAGCACCAACGATACGTTCCCCTGCTTACGCGCCTGCGCCAGCCACTGCGGGAAATCGGCATCGCTGATCAGGTGGCCTTTGGCGTCCGGATACTCCAGACCATAGGCCACCTCGCCTTTCTGGCTGTACATCAGCACGTCGCTGCGCTTCAGCTCCCAGGCCAGGCCGGCCGCCAACCCAACGCTGTCGCTTAGCACGTAACGACTGTCGCCCAGCTCGGCCATCGTGGCGCGGGCGAAGTTTTGCGGCAGTTTGGAATCGGTCACCTGTTGCGGAATGGCGTAACCGATCACCAGGCACAGCAGCACCGGGCAAGCCGCCGCCCAGCGCCATTGGCGGCCGTTATCGCGTGCGGAAACCAGTGCGAACAGCAGCCAACCACCGAAGGCGATCAGGCCGAGCACCACTTTCGGCCACTCTTGGGGAGTAAACAGATGCGCTTTCGGCAGCAGACCGGAGCTCAACACCACCAGCGCCACGATGCCAATCAGCCCGAACAGGCCGTTCAACCAGGCATTGGCCTTGAACAGCTTGGCGCGCAGCGTGGCGGTATAGTCTTCCGCATAGGCGGTCATCAGCAGCGCCAGCGGCGCCATGCACGGCAGAATGTAGGTCGGCAGCTTGCCTTTGGCGATGCTGAAGAAGATCAACGGCATCATCGCCCAACTCAGCAGGAAGAACAGCTCCGGGCGCTGCACGCGCTCGCGCCAACCTTTGAGCAGCGCGCCGGGCAGCAGCGCCAGCCAAGGCAGCACCGCCGCCAGCAGAACCGGCAGGTAATACCAGAACGGCGCCTTGTGTTGAGCATTATCTTCGGCGAAACGCTGAATATGCTCGACCCAGAAGAAATAATTCCAGAAGTCGGGTTCGCGTTGCGCGATCGCCAGCGCCCACGGCAGGCTGAGCAGCGTCGCGGTCACGATCGCCACCGGGCCATAGCACAGCAGATCCTTGATGCGGCGTTGCTGGATAACGATCGGGATCACCGCGATCACCGGCACCGCCAGTGCCAGGAAGCCCTTGGTCATAAAGCCCATGCCGCAGGCCAAGCCCAGCAGTGCGTAAGCGCCCAGTTTTCCCTTGACCGAGGAGGCCTTCAGCGTCAGGTAATAACTGACCATCGCCGCCGCCAGCCACAGCGAGATCATCGGATCCAGCACGCTGTAGGTGCCGATGCTGAACACCAGCACCATCGACAGGAACATCAGCGCCGCCAGGCTGGCGCGGCGCGCATTGCGCCACATCAGCATCGCCAGCGCGAACACCAGCAGCGCGGTCATGCCGGTGCTGAACACCGAGCCGAAACGCACCGCAAAGTTGTTTTCGCCAAACAGCCACTGGCTGATGTTATTGAACCAGTAACCCGCTACCGGCTTTTCGAAATAACGCAGCCCCAGCAGGTGCGGCACCACCCAATCGCCGCGCTGCAGCATTTCACGACTGATCTCGGCATAACGCGTCTCATCCGGCTGCCACAGCAGGCGGCCGTTAAGCGGGATCAGGTAAACCAGAGCAAAAAAAACGGCCAGCAGAATGGCCCAGGATCCTTTTAGCGCCTTCATGTAACGTCCTTCACATCGGTTTGACAGCCCAGCCAACCTTCGCGGCCGGGGAAAGGAGCACGCTTGATGCGGCCCAACGGCAGTGACGCCAAATCTTGTGGTAACAGCGCGCTAAGCGGACAGAATTCGATGCCCTGCTGCCGTGCGCGTTGCAATAACTGTTCGAACATCGCCGCTTGCGACATGCCTTCCACTTCGGTGTGAATGGTGTACACCGGCACGCCGCGATCGTTCTCGATGGCGCGCAGAATGTAGTCGTTGAAGTCGGCCATGCTGACTTCGCTGCCGATCACTTCGTCGAAAGTCGGCAACGTCACCGGGATCTGCACCGTGCCGTGGCGCCCGTCGCTCAGCACCGGACGGAACGGATGGGTGCCGCGGCAATCGCTGTTGTAATGAAAGCCGAAGCGCTGCTTGACCTCCAGCACGCGCGTATCGGCACGCCAGCCCGCCACGGCGGAGCATTTCACCGGCTGGCCGGTGCAGGCGCTCAGGGCGTCGACGCCCCGCTGCACCTGTTCGGTCAGTTGCGCTTCGCTCCACTTGCCAACCTTGGCCTGCCACCCTTGGTGATCCCAGGCGTGCAGCCCGACTTCGTGGCCGGCTTCGGCGGTGCGCTTCATCAGCGGCCCCAGCGCGCGTGAAATGTTGCGCCCCGGCCAGGCGGTACCGGCCAGCAGAATATCCAGCCCATACAGCGAGGCGGCGTTCGAACGCAGCATTTTCCACAGAAATTTCGGACGCAAAAGGCGCCAAAGATGGCGCCCCATGTTGTCCGGTCCCACGCTGAAGAAGAAGCTGGCCTGAATGTCGTACTTGTCGAACAGGTCCAGCAACTGCGGCACCCCTTCACGGGTGCCGCTGAAGGTATCTACATCAACCCGCAGACCGACTTTCTTCATGCACCGTTCCCTTCCTGAACGGTAGTGCGCAAGAAGTAGTCCAGCGTATCGGCGACGGTTTGCTTCATCTCGATGGTTGGCTGCCAGCCCAGCAGGCGGTGAGCGTTCTTGATGCTCGGCGTGCGGTGCTCGACGTCCTGGTAACCTTTACCGTAGTAGCTGCTGCTCTCCACGTCCTTGAAGCCGGCAAACGGCGGGAAGCGGTCGCGCAGCGGGTGGTTGTTGAAGCTTTCCAGCAGCATTTCCGCCAGCTCGCGGATGCTCGCTTCGTTGGTCGGGTTGCCGATGTTGACGATCTGGCCGTCGCACAGGCCATCACGGTTCTCAATGATGCGGAACAGCGCTTCGATGCCGTCGTTGATGTCGGTGAAGCAACGTTTCTGTGCGCCGCCGTCCATCAGTTTGATCGGCGAACCTTCCACCAGGTTGAGGATCAGCTGGGTGATGGCGCGGGAAGACCCGATGCGCGCGGCGTCCAGGTTATCCAGACGCGGCCCCATCCAGTTGAACGGACGGAACAGCGTGAACTTCAGGCCTTCTTTGGCGCCGTAAGCCCAGATCACCCGATCCAGCAGCTGTTTGGAGACCGAGTAGATCCAGCGTTGTTTATTGATTGGCCCGACGATCAGACGCGAATGGTCTTCATCGAACTCTTTGTCGTCGCACATGCCGTACACTTCTGAGGTGGACGGGAAGATGATGCGCTTGTTGTATTTCACGCAGTCGCGAACGATCTTCAGGTTCTCTTCGAAGTCAAGCTCGAACACGCGCAGCGGGTTACGGGTGTATTCGATCGGCGTCGCGATCGCCACCAGCGGCAGCACCACGTCGCATTTCTTGATGTGATACTCGATCCACTCGGAGTGGATGCTGATGTCGCCTTCCACGAAGTGGAAACGCGGGTTGTCGAGGAAGCGGCTGATGGCGTCAGAGCCGATATCCAGGCCGTAGATGTCGTAGCGATCGTCACGCAGCAGGCGTTCGGTCAGATGGTTACCGATGAAGCCGTTAACCCCGAGGATCAGCACGCGAGTACGGCGTTTCATTACGGCATTCGGCTTGGCGGCCAGGCGCACGTCGGTGACGATGCCCATTTCTTGCGCCAGGCGGCTGCCCTGCACGTACAGACCGCTGTCGTTCTGGCCGGCGACGATCTCCAGCGCGCCTTCGCCACAGGCGATGACCAGCGGCGAGGTGCTCAGCACGGTGCCCGGTTGTTTATCATGTTGGGTATCCAGCACGCGGGAGCGCCAGACGATCAGCTTGCGCTGGCCGAGGTAGCTGAATGCGCCCGGGTACGGTTCGGTGACGGCGCGTACCAGGTTGTTGATCTCTTTGGCGGACTTGTGCCACAGGATCTCGCCGTCCGCTGCGGTGCGGCGGCCGAAGTAGCTGGCCTGAGACTCATCCTGCTTGGTGAAGGTGGCGGTGCCGTTCTTCAGCTTCGGCAGCTGCTCTTGCAACACGACCTGCGCGGCTTCCAGCACTTTTTTGTGCAGCGTCAGCGCGGTGTCGTTGTCTGCGATGGTCACTTTCTGCTGACCGACGATGTCGCCGGCATCCGGGCGTTTCACCATCTTGTGCAGCGTGGCGCCGGTTTCGGTTTCGCCATTCACCAGCGCCCAGTTCACCGGGGCGCGGCCACGGTAGTGCGGCAGCAACGAACCGTGCAGGTTGAAACCGCCCTGCGGCGCCAGCGACAAGATCTCGTCGCTCAGCATGTGGCGATAGTAGAACGAGAAGATCACGTCCGGCTGCAGTGCGCGGATGCGGTCAACCCATAGCGGGTGATTTACGTCTTCCGGCGCATAGACCGGCAGATCCAATTCGGCGCCCAAACGGGCCACGGAGGAGAAGAAATTGTTCTCACCAGGGTCGTCGGTGTGCGTGAATACGGCCTGCACGTCATAACCCGCCTCAGTCAGCGCTTTCAGACCTGCGCAGCCAATATCGTGGTAAGCAAATACAATAGCTTTCATCATTCTTCTTCCTGAGTATTGTGGTCCTGCTGTGCACCGACCACTTTCTGAACAAAATAGCGAGGACGCGCACGCACGTCGGTATAGATGCGGCCGATGTATTCACCCAGTAGCCCCATGCCGACAAACTGGGCGCCGATAAAGGTGAACAGCACGGCGAAGAGGGTGAACACACCGCCGGCGGCCCATTCAGGGCCGAGCAGCAGACGCAGCGCAATCAGCACCAGCGCCAGCACAAACCCGGACAGCGCCACGATGCTGCCGACCACGCTGAGCAAACGCAGCGGCGTAGTGGTCAGGCAGGTGATCAGGTCGTACATCAGGTTGATCAGCTTCATCAGGCTGTACTTGGAGTCGCCAAACTCACGTTCGGCGTGACGCACGTCGATCTCGGTCGTGCGACGGGCGAAGGTGTTCGCCAGAATCGGGATAAAGGTGCTGCGCTCGTGGCAGTGCAGCATCGCCTCAACGATATGACGACGGTAGGCACGCAGCATGCAGCCATAGTCCCCCATCGACTTGCCGGTGGCGCGTTGAATCATCATATTGATCACGCGCGAGGCGCTTTTGCGGAACCAGGAGTCTTGACGGTTGGCGCGCACGGTGCCCACCACGTCATAGCCCTCTTCCGCCACGCTGACCAGACGAGGGATCTCCTCCGGCGGGTTCTGCAGATCGGCGTCCAGCGTAATCACCAAATCGCCGGTCACCTGATTGAAACCGGCCATAATGGCCGAGTGCTGGCCATAGTTGCGGTTCAGCAGGACAGCGACCACGTTGCTGTCCGGCTTTTCCGCCGCCGCAGTCAGCATGTCGGCGGAATTGTCGCTGCTGCCATCGTCGACGAGGATGATTTCATAGGGTTGAGATAACTGCTTACAGGCGGCAGTAGTGCGTTCCAGCAACGCCGGCAGGCTTTCCTGCTCGTTGTATACCGGGATGACTATCGACACTTTTTTAATCGGTTCAACGCGAGACACGTAAAGACTCCACAACAGAAGACAAGGCATTGACCACGCGATCCACGTCGGCGTCGGTCATATCAGGGAATAGCGGTAAGGTGCACAGCCGCGCCGAGTTCCATTCGGTATTCGGCAATGAAAGCTGCGGATAGCGCTCACGGTAGAATTTCTGGGTGTGCGCGGCACGGAAATGCAGCCCGGTGCCGATGCCAACCTCTTTCAGGCGCTCCATCAGCTGGTCGCGATCGAGGCCGCAGCGCTCGGGATCGACGCGCACCATAAACAGGTGCCAGGCGTGGTCATGCGGATAATCCGGCACGCCCAACGGTTGGAACGGCGAGCCTTCCAGCGCGCTCAGGTAGCGCTGCGCCAGCGCCTTGCGACGCGCGTTCAGCTCGGCGAAGCGCGAAAGTTGCACCACGGCGATCGCCGCGTGAATGTCGGACAGATTGTATTTGTACCCCGGTTCCACCACTTCGGCCTGCGGTTTGCGGCCAAGCTGCTGGCGATCGAAGGCATCGACGGCCAGACCGTGGAACTTCAGGCAACGCAGGCGATCCGCCAGCGCATCGTCGTCGGTGGCGATCAGGCCGCCTTCGGCGCAGGTCACGTTTTTGATCGCATGGAAAGAGAAAATCGCCGTGCCGCGCGCGCCGACCCATTCGCCGTTGTAGCGCGTGCCGACCGCGTGGGCGGCGTCTTCGATCAGCGGCAGACCATGGCGTTCGGCCACGGCGCGCAGCGCATCCATCTGCAGGGGGGCACCGGCGTAATGCACCGGAACAATCGCTTTGGTATTCGGGGTGATGGCAGCCTCGACGTCGGCGGCGCTGACCATCAACGTATCGCGGTCAACATCGATCATCACCGGCGTGGCGCCCAGCAGCTCGATCATGTTGAGGGTGGAGACCCAGGTTTGCGAAGGGGTGATGACTTCGTCGCCAGGGCCGACGCCAAGCGCCATCAACGTGATGTGCATGCCCGCCGTGGCGGAACTGACGGCGATCGCATGTTTACAGCCGAAGGTGGAACAGAAGTCGCTTTCCAGCTGCTGGTTTTGCGGCCCGGTGGTGATCCAACCGGAACGCAACACTTTCTCTACCGCGGCGATTTCTTCATCGCCGATGGCCGGACGAGAGAAAGGCAAAAATTGATCCATAGTTAACCCCAAACGTATCGAACTGCTTTTGATGACACTGTAAATCCCTTTCGTTTAACGGATATTAAACGCCAGAGAAGAATCGTTTCCGTGGATTAACTGCCAATGTAAGGCCGCAAGCTTAACTAAACCTTAAGACGAGACTTGTCATCAGTGGGTCAACTGATTGGTGGGTGTCGCCATCATCTATTTAAAATTATTATGAAAATCAATTTCTTATATTTATTAATAATTATTTACGTATTTTATTTTTGCCGAATCAAGCGTAGCACGTCATCGACGTTTTTCAAGAAAATCGATAAGAAAGTGAGAGGCAGCCCAATAATAGCCGATGATTACCCGGCTATTTATATTCACTACGTTTAGTTTTCGTTTACATTTATGCCGCCGGGGCGAATTAAGCCGTGCGGGTCATGATCCAACGCTGGTTCCCCACCCATTGCAGGTGGAAATCCACTTCATAGATCTGCGACAACAGTGCGGGCACCATCACCTCACGGGTGATGCCCTGCGCGACCAACTGCCCAGCGTGCAACAACCAAACCCGATCGGCCTGCTGCAGGGTATGATTCAGATCGTGCGCACACACTAGCGCGCTGCGCCCACTTTGGCAGAATTCGCGCAGCAGGCGATCCAGCGCAACCTTTTGCGCCACATCCAGGCTATTGGTCGGTTCATCCAGCAACAACAATCGGCTATGCGGGTTGACGCTGGGCCACACCTGCAGCAATACCGCCGCCAGTCGCACCCGTTGCCATTCGCCGCCGGAAAGCTGCGCCAGCATGCGTGACAGTTTATCCACCAGCTTCAACCGCTGGCACAGATAGAGGATGGCTTGCTCCACCTCGGTTTGCGCCGCGCCGGCAGGCCGGTGCAACGCCAAATACTGAAACACCGGCATGAGCGACACCGGCGGCTGTTGCTGGCTGAGATAACCGCGTCGGTGCGCCAGCTCGTCGCCCGAATAACCGGACAGCGCGCGTCCGTCCAGGCAGACTTCGCCCTGCCCCGGCAGCATGCCCGCCGCCCGGGCCAGCAAGGTGCTCTTCCCTGCGCCATTTGGGCCGATCAGGTGAACCTGCAACCCGCCGTCAATCTGTGCCGTAAAAGGCGCCAGGCGCCCCGCCACCCCAACCTCAACGAGTTGCAGCATCCGTATTATCCCGCCAGCGCTTGTTTCACCGCCGCCACCAGCGCCGGATCCTCTGGCGTGGTGTCAGGCGAGAAGCGCTGGATCACCGTGCCGTCGCGTGCGATAAGGAATTTCTCGAAGTTCCACAGAATATCGCCGGTGTGCTTCGGCGCACGCCCTTTGCTGGTCATCCGCGCCAGGAACTCGCTGCCTTCCGGGGCGACAGCTTCCGGCTGGGCGGCAATCAACGCCTGATACAGCGGATGACGGCCTTCGCCGTTCACCTCAATCTTGGCGAACATCGGGAATTGCACGCCGAAGGTTCCGCGGCAAAACGCCAGGATCTCTTCGTTGCTGCCCGGCTCCTGACCCAGAAATTCATTGGACGGGAACCCCAGAACTTCCAGCCCCCGATCGCGATAGGTTTCGTACAGCGCTTCCAGCCCTTCGTACTGCTTGGTCAGGCCGCACTCCGAGGCTACGTTGACCACCAGCAGCACCTTGTCCTGATAGCTCCCCAGCGTGGTGGCCTGATTCTCGATAGTCTGTAACGGCAGATTGTAGATTGGCTTACTCATCGGTTGTCATCCTTTGGTTTTTTAATGGCAGGTGAATAAAGAAAACTACCTTACGCCCTTTGTCCGGGTCAGTAACCAGATAAATAGCGGCGCCCCCAGCGTGGCGGTCACCACGCCGATCGGCAGCTCGGCCGCCAGCAGCGCAACGCGGGCCACCACATCGGCCACCAGCAACACGCCGGCCCCCGCCAGCGCGCAGGCCGGCAACAGATAGCGTTGGTCAGTCAGGCCCGTGAGCCGCAAAATATGCGGGATCACCAGGCCGACGAAGCCGATCACCCCGGCCAGCGCCACGCTGACACCGACCAGCCAGCCGATCGCCAGCACCAGCAGATTGCGCCACAGATGCAGCGACAGCCCGAGCTGTCGCGCCTGCACCTCGCCCAGCGCCATCAGATTGAGCACCCGCCCCTGGCCACACAGCCACAGCAACACCGGCAGCAGCGCCAGCACCAGCCACTTTTGGCGCCAGTCTACGCCGCCGAAGCCGCCCATCATCCAGTACATCAGCTGCCGCAGATCGAGACTGGTACTGAAATAAACGGCCCAGGTCATCAGCGCGCTACACACGATGCCCAGCGCCACGCCGACCAGCAACAACCGCGCATTGGTCAAGCGTCGCCGGCGAGCAAAGCCCAACAGCAAGAAAGTCATCGCCAGCGCACCGACTATCGCGGCGGCGCTCATCAGCGCCACCGGCAACAAACCGTGCCCCAATAACACCGTCAGCACCAGCGCGACACCGGCGCCGTTAGCGACGCCCAGCAGACCGGGCTCCGCCAGCGGGTTTTCAAACAGCGCCTGCATCACCGCGCCCGCCACCGCCAGGGCCGCGCCGACCAGCATCACCGCCAGCGCGCGCGGCAAACGCAGTTGCCAAACGAACAGTTGCGCCCGTTCGCTGAACCATTCTGACGGCCATATCCATTGGTCGCCGGCGCAAAGGCTGAACAGTAAAGCCACCGCCACGCCCAGCGCCAACAGACTGACCTGGCGTTTATCGCAGTAACGTTGATGTTGCAACAGTAAGGTGAAGGTACGGCTGGTTGGCATGGCGCGGCGATTCCCTGCCGGCCGCTGTCGTGGCCGGATAATTGACGTCTGAGTCGAATATTAGGGGGTTAACGCCGCAAGGGGAAGCCTTGCGTAGGCGATGGCGCAGGAAAGCAGCGGCTGGTCCTGCCCGTCATCGCAACGATGATGGCAAAACCAGCCGCCGATAAACTCAGGGATTAACGATGCGGGCCGGCGTTGCCCGGTGGATAAGGCTGACCGCGGGCGTCATCACGGCGGTCATGGTCACCACGATCGTCATGACGGCGGTCGTGGTCGCGATTATCGCGATCGCCGTGGAACGGATTGCCGCTGCGTGCCGGCTGGCGATGTTCATAGCCACGCGGCGGCGAAGGTTGCCAGCGTCCGCCGTCCCAGTACAGACCGCGCGCATTGCGCTCCCCCAGACCTCGGCCCTGGTGCGCATGCCACCACTGCGGTGGGCGCCAGTCGTAGCCATCCCAGTAGTAGCCGCGGCGGTCCTGATCCCCCAGGTGCAGAGAAACGCCCGGCACGTTGATATCGACGGACACATCGGCCTGCGCCGCCAGCGGCAGCAACAGCGGGATACACACCAGCAACAGGATTTTTTTCATTTTACCTTCTCACTCTATTTTTCTTGCTGCAGTGGTTATATCAGCGCATTTATTTAACGACTATCTCATCGATACCTATTTTCAGATCGTTTTCGACGGCCTTACACAATCCCTACACTGTTTGCCGCCGCCTTTAATTATCATAGCCACTGACAAGGCTTAACGAATTGCTGACATCGCTTAAGCGACGCGACAATTATAATTAACCGGATTCCCATCGGAGGATAATAAAATGATTAAACGTATAGGTAGGTTGTTAGCCGTTGTAGCCTTGGCCTCAAGCCTCAGCGCCTGCTGCTGGGGCCCTCACTGGGGCGGCGGCCACCGCGGCGATGGCCCTGGCCATTATTACGGCCGTTACTGAGGAGAGAAAATAGATTCACTCATCAACAATAATAAGATATAAGAATATTCCGCAACTGAGGTTAAATTAATCCCTCCATACCGACTTAACGAACAAATTTAATAGTCGCCTTGAGAATTAGGAATAAACTGAATTTTGTCCCAGAAAAGAAAAAGGCCGCGCAAGCGGCCTTTTTTGATGTCACGTCACTC
Source organism: Serratia sp. PL7 (assembly GCF_945957435.1). Lineage (NCBI taxonomy): Bacteria > Pseudomonadati > Pseudomonadota > Gammaproteobacteria > Enterobacterales > Yersiniaceae > Serratia > Serratia sp. PL7. Next base: position 1,528,619 of record NZ_CAMFLB010000001.1, read on the forward strand.
ACCCTTTCGGGCTGGCGTTTTCTACCCGGCTTTTCAGCTTCTGCCCCGGACGGAAGGTCACCACGCGGCGCGCCGTAATCGGAATGTCTTCGCCGGTCTTCGGGTTACGCCCCGGACGTTGGTTCTTGTCACGCAGATCAAAGTTGCCAAAACCCGACAGTTTTACCTGTTCGCCATTCTCAAGGGCCCGACGGACCTCTTCAAAGAACAGTTCCACCAGGTCTTTGGCGTCCCGTTTGCTAAGCCCAAGCTTCTCAAACAGGTGTTCTGACATTTCAGCTTTAGTAAGCGCCATAGGTTCAATCCCTCAAGGATGCTTGGAATCGCTGTTTTAGAGCCTCTACGCATTTTGCAACGGTAGCGGCTATCTCCTCTTCTTCCAGTGTACGAGCGGTATCCTGCAATACCAGACTGATAGCCAGGCTCTTGTCACCTTCTGCCACGCCCTTGCCACGGTACACGTCAAACAAGTTTACGCCAACTACCTGATTTGCGCCAACTTTCTTACACTCGGCCAAAATATCTTCTGCGGGGACGTTTTCAGCCACCACAACAGCGATATCACGGCGGTTTGCCGGGAAGCGCGAAATCTCCCGCGCCTGAGGCACGGCGCGGCTCGCAAGCTTGTTCCACTCCAGTTCAAACACCACGGTGCGGCCGTTAAGATCCAGTTTACGTTCAAGTTCCGGGTGAACCACACCGATGAAACCAACGCGTTCGCCGTGCAAATAAATCGCCGCACTTTGCCCTGGATGCAGGGCCGGATTGGCTTCCGCCCGGAACTGAATTTCGGATAATTTACCGGTCAGCTCGAGGACAGACTCCAGATCCCCTTTTAAATCATAGAAGTCGACGGGCTTGCGCGCCAGATCCCAATGTTCATCGTGCGTATGGCCGGCGATCACGCCTGCCAGCATGACGTCCTGACGGATACCCAGATTTGCCGCACTATCAGGCACAAAGCGCAGGCCGCTTTCGAACAGGCGCAGACGCGTCTGCTGGCGGTTCTGGTTGTACACTACCGCGGACAGCAAGCCGGTCCACAGCGACAGGCGCATGGCCGACATTTCGACCGAAATCGGGCTCGGCAGGATCAGCGCTTCTTCATTCGGATGCAGCAACGCCTGCACTTTCGGATCGACGAAGCTATAGGTGATCGCTTCCTGATAACCGTGATCGACCAGCATGGTCTTCACGCGCTTGAGCGTCAGATCGGCTTCGCGATGCTGGGTCATCACCAGATCGGCACGCACCGGCACATCCGGGATGTTGTCGTAGCCGTAAACACGCGCCACTTCTTCCACCAGATCCTCTTCGATCTCCATATCGAAACGCCAGCTCGGCGCGATCGCTTGCCAGCTGTCGCCCTGCTCGGTCACCTGACAACCCAGGCGGCGCAGAATGTCGCTGACCTGCTCGCTCGGCACCACGTGGCCGATCAGGCGATCCAACTTCTCGCGGCGCAGCGTGATGGTGGCGCGCTTTGGCAATTCGTTTTCATCGGTCACGTCAATAATCGGACCGGCCTGGCCGCCACAGATGTCGAGCAGCAGGCGCGTGGCGCGCTCCATCGCTTTGTACTGCAGCGCCGGATCGACACCGCGCTCATAGCGATGAGAAGCATCGGTGTGCAGGCCGTGACGGCGCGCGCGACCGGTGATCGATAGCGGGCTGAAGAAAGCGCACTCCAGCAGCACGTCCTGGGTTTCCCCGTTGACGCCGGAATGCTCGCCGCCGAAGATGCCGCCCATCGCCAACGCTTTTTGATGATCGGCGATCACTAAGGTGTCGGCGTTCAGTTTGGCTTCGTTACCGTCCAGCAGCGTCAAGGTTTCCCCTTCTTCCGCCATGCGCACCACGATGCCGCCGTCGATGCGGCTCAGATCGAAGGCGTGCATCGGCTGGCCAAGTTCCAACAGCACATAGTTGGTGACGTCGACGACGGCATCGATAGAACGGATACCGCAACGACGCAGTTTTTCACGCATCCACAGCGGGCTTGGCGCCTTGACGTCGATGCCTTTCACCACGCGGCCCAGATAACGCGGGCACGCCTGCGGCGCGTCAACGCGGATCGGCAGCGTGGCGTCGATAGTGGCAGCCACCGGGCTCATATCCGGCTCGGTCAGCGCAACCTGGTTCAGTACGCCCACGTCACGCGCAACGCCGATGATGCCCAGGCAGTCGGCGCGGTTCGGCGTGACGCTGATCTCGATGGTGCTGTCGTTCAGTTTCAGATAGTCGCGGATGTCGGTGCCGATCGGCGCATCCAGCGGCAGCTCAATGATGCCGTCATGATCGTCGGAAATGCCCAGCTCGGAGAATGAGCACAGCATGCCTTCCGAAGGCTCGCCGCGCAGCTTGGCGGCCTTGATTTTGAAGTCGCCCGGCAGCACCGCGCCCACGGTGGCAACCGCCACTTTCAGGCCGGTACGGCAGTTCGGCGCACCGCAGACGATGTCGAGCAAGCGATCGCCGCCCACGTTAACTTTAGTGACGCGCAGTTTATCGGCGTTCGGGTGCTGACCGCACTCGACCACTTCACCCACCACGACGCCGTTAAACGCGCCGGCAACCGGATCCACGCCGTCCACTTCCAAACCGGCCATGGTGATTTGATCGGATAATGCTTCGCTGCTGATGGCCGGGTTTACCCACTCGCGCAACCAGAGTTCACTGAATTTCATGTGATATTCCCGCCTTACTTAAACTGTTTGAGGAAACGCAGATCGTTTTCGAAGAATGCGCGCAGGTCGGTGACGCCGTAACGCAGCATCGTCAGGCGCTCCATGCCCATACCGAAGGCGAAGCCGGAGTAAACTTCCGGATCGATGCCCACGTTGCGCAGCACGTTCGGATGCACCATGCCGCAGCCCAGCACTTCCAGCCATTTGCCGTTCTTGCCCATCACGTCCACTTCAGCGGACGGTTCGGTGAACGGGAAGTAGGACGGACGGAAACGAACCTGCAGATCTTCTTCAAAGAAGTTGTTCAGGAAATCGTGCAGCGTGCCCTTCAGGTTAGTGAAGCTGATGTCTTTATCGACGATCAGCCCTTCCATCTGGTGGAACATCGGGGTGTGGGTCTGATCGTAGTCATTACGATAAACGCGGCCCGGCGCAATGATGCGGATCGGCGGCTGCTGGTTCTTCATGGTGCGGATCTGCACGCCGGAGGTCTGAGTGCGCAGCAGGCGCGTAGCGTCGAACCAGAAAGTATCGTGGTCGGCGCGCGCCGGGTGATGCCCTGGAATGTTCAGCGCGTCGAAGTTATGGTAATCGTCTTCAATCTCCGGGCCGGTGGCAACGGAGAAGCCCAGCTCGCCGAAGAAGGTTTCGATGCGGTCGATGGTGCGGGTCACCGGATGCAAACCGCCGTTTTCCATACGACGGCCCGGCAGGGAGACGTCGATGGTTTCAGCCGCCAGACGCGCGTTCAGCGCGGCGCTTTCCAGCGCGTTCTTACGCGCGTTCAGGGCGTCTTGCACCTCTTGCTTGGCCTGGTTGATCACCGCGCCGGCCGCCGGGCGGTCTTCCGCCGGTACGTCGCGCAGAGACTGCATCTGCAAGGTGAAATGACCTTTCTTGCCAAAATATTCGACGCGTACCAAATCTAACGCGGCAACATCCTGGGCATCTTCTACGGCTGCCTTGGCACTGGCAACCAGCTCTGCGAGATGTGGCATTGCTTTCCTCTTCCTCTGGCCGGGATGGCCCTAAGTAATTGTTATCTATTATTCGAACACGCCTTTGAGCAATCTTCAAAGACTTTTCAATGCGTTGTCGGCCGGATGGCTCACCTGCGCGGCACAGGGCCGGCTGAGTACCCGCCGTTCTCACCGCAACGCTTTGCAAGGCGAGCCGATGGCCAAAAACAAAAAAGCCTCCACGAGGGAGGCTTAGGCGCTACTTTTCGTTTCTTTTCTTACGCGCAAAGCCTCCTGAAATCAGGCGCTAAAGTAAAAAAAGAAACGAAAAATAGCTGCGTGCATGATTGCGGTACCTTGTCGATGATTGACCACCAGTGATATAGCGGCGGGCAATGAAAGTCAATATTTGTCGCTGAAACCAAAGATTAAAAGAGGGAGCAAGCTCCCTCTTCTACTGACTTACGCCAGAGCTGCTTTCGCTTTCTCAACCAGTGCGCCGAAGGCCACTTTGTCGAAGACTGCGATGTCAGCCAGGATCTTACGGTCAATTTCGATCGACGCTTTTTTCAAGCCGTTGATGAACTTGCTGTAAGACAGACCGTTCTGACGAGCAGCTGCGTTGATACGTGCAATCCACAGCTGACGGAACTGACGCTTACGTTGACGACGGTCACGGTAAGCATACTGGCCTGCTTTGATTACTGCCTGGAAGGCAACACGATATACGCGCGAACGGGCACCGTAGTAACCTTTCGCCTGCTTCATAATTTTCTTGTGACGTGCGCGTGCAATTACACCACGTTTTACGCGAGCCATATGCTCTCTCCTAAAGTCTTATTCTAAATTCAAAAAAAATGGCTTATGCGTACGGCAGGCACGCGGTAACCAGGACCAGATCGTTTTTAGACACCATGCCTTTCGGACGCAGGTGACGTTTACGCTTGGTTGCTTTTTTGGTCAGAATATGACGCAGGTTGGCATGTTTACGCTTAAAACCACCGCTGCCGGTTTTTTTGAAGCGCTTGGCTGCACCACGTACAGTTTTAATCTTTGGCATTTTAATTAAATCCACTTCGCATTGTTAAACAACGAATCAGTTGGGCGAATAAAACCCACACAGCGCAAGCGCCGCGCGGGTTCCATTACTTGTAAGCCTTACTGTTTCTTCTTAGGAGCGAGCACCATAATCATCTGGCGGCCTTCGATCTTCGTAGGGAAGGATTCGACCACTGCCAGATCCATATCTTCACACAGGTCTTTACGGACGCGGTTAAGCACTTCCATACCGATCTGCTGGTGCGCCATCTCACGCCCACGGAAACGCAGGGTGATTTTGGCTTTATCGCCATCTTCCAGAAAGCGAATCAGGTTGCGTAGTTTGACCTGATAGTCGCCATCATCGGTGCCAGGACGGAATTTGATTTCCTTAACCTGGATAACTTTTTGCTTCTTCTTCTGTTCTTTCGTCGACTTGCTCTTCTCGTAGAGGAATTTGCCGTAATCCATGATTCGGCAAACTGGCGGTTCGGCATTTGGGCTGATTTCTACTAAATCAACGCCCGCTTCCTCAGCTTTTTCAAGAGCTTCATTCAGACTGACAATACCAATCTGCTCGCCATCGACGCCGGTTAGGCGAACTTCTTGCGCGCGAATTTCTCTGTTAATGCGATTAGGACGCGCCGGTTGAACTCGTTTTCCGCCTTTAATACTTTATTCCTCCAGTTGATGAAGACTACGGCTGCGAATCTCTTTCAGCAGCTTGTCTACGACTTCGTTTACGTCCAGGCTTCCCAAGTCTTTGCCACGGCGGGTACGAACGGCAACTTTGCCTGCTTCGACCTCTTTGTCACCGCACACCAACATGTAAGGGACTCGACGTAAAGTATGTTCGCGAATTTTAAAGCCAATCTTCTCATTTCTCAAGTCCGCTTTCACGCGAATACCTGCATCCTGCAGTTTTTTGGTCAATTGCTGGACGTAATCAGACTGGCTATCGGTGATATTCATCACCACCACCTGCACCGGAGCGATCCAGGTCGGGTAGAACCCGGCATATTCTTCGGTAAGGATACCGATGAAGCGTTCCATGGAGCCCAAAATGGCGCGGTGAATCATTACCGGCACGACGCGATCGTTGTTTTCGCCAACGTACGATGCGCCTAAACGGCCCGGCAAGAAGAAATCGAGCTGCACGGTACCACATTGCCATGCGCGATCCAAACAATCATGCAGGGTAAATTCAATTTTCGGTCCGTAGAAGGCGCCCTCACCCGGCTGATATTCAAACGGAATGCCGTTCTCGGTCAGCGCGGCGGCCAGGTCTTCTTCCGCACGGGTCCACATGTCGTCGGTGCCGATGCGTTTTTCCGGACGCGTGGACAGCTTGACGGCAATCTTGTCGAAGCCGAAAGTGCCGTACACGTCATACACCATGCGGATACATTCGTTCACTTCGGCGCGCACCTGCTCTTCGGTACAGAAGATGTGGGCGTCATCCTGCGTGAAGCCGCGCACGCGCATCAAGCCATGCAGGGAACCCGAAGGCTCGTTGCGGTGGCAGCTGCCGAATTCCCCCATGCGCAGCGGCAAATCACGGTACGACTTCAGGCCCTGGTTGAAGATCTGCACGTGACCCGGGCAGTTCATCGGCTTGATGCAGTATTCGCGGTTTTCCGACGCGGTGGTGAACATGGCGTCTTTGTAGTTTTCCCAGTGGCCGGTTTTTTCCCACAGCACGCGGTCCATCATGAACGGACCTTTCACTTCCTGGTACTGATACTCTTTGAGCTTCATGCGCACGAAGGCTTCCAGCTCGCGGAAGATAGTCCAACCGTCGTTGTGCCAGAACACCATACCCGGCGCTTCTTCCTGCATGTGATACAGGTCGAGCTGTTTGCCGATCTTGCGGTGATCGCGCTTGGCCGCTTCTTCCAGACGCTGCAGGTAGGCGTTCAGCTGCTTCTTGTCTGCCCAGGCGGTACCGTAGATACGCTGCAGCATTTTGTTTTTGCTGTCGCCGCGCCAGTAAGCGCCGGAGGTTTTCTGCAGTTTGAAATGGTGGCAGAAACGCATGTTCGGCACGTGCGGGCCGCGGCACATGTCGATGTATTCTTCGTGGTGATACAGGCCCGGACGATCGTCATGGCTGATGTTCTCATCCAGGATCGCCACTTTATAGATTTCGCCGCGCTCAGCGAAGGTGTCACGGGCTTCTTGCCAGCTGACCTTCTTCTTGATGACGTCGTAATCCTTATCGGCCAACTCGTGCATCCGCTTTTCCAGCAGATCCAGGTCTTCCTGCGTCAGGGTGCGGTCGATGTCCACGTCATAATAAAAACCGTTGTCGATCACCGGACCGATCGCCATTTTGGTATCCGGCCACAGCTGCTTGATCGCATGACCCAGCAGGTGCGCGCAGGAGTGGCGCATGATTTCCAGACCGTCTTCATCTTTGATGGTGATGATGGCCAGCTGCGCATCTGATTCGATCAGATCGCCGGCGTCAACCAGCTCGCCGTTGACGCGGCCGGCGATACAGGCTTTCGCCAGGCCAGGGCCGATATCGCGCGCGACATCCATCGGGGAAACGGGGTGGTCGAAATGACGCTGACTTCCGTCAGGAAGGGTAATAACAGGCATTAATAATTCCTTATCTACAGTGGTGACCCACACGACAGATCACATGAAGAAATACAATATTGTTTAACTACATGATGTTATCGACGCTATCCAGCTTTACCCTGCCAGATATGTACACTCATATGTACACAATTTGAAATGTACTATGTTGTTACGCCATAACGGGATGAGTAGTCTATCACTAGAGAAAGGCCATCATCTACAAGAGGATTTACAAACCCTCCCCTTATCTATACTTCCACTATCGTCCTCTAAAGGGATATCAGTATGTGTGGCCGTTTTGCTCAAATTCAAACTCGTGCAGATTATCTAGATGCTCTGGCATCCGATCTGGAATTTACTGGCGCATTGGATAACGTGCCGATTGCACGTTACAACGTGGCGCCAGGCACTCGCGTACTGATTTTGAGTCAGCTTGGCGACGAGCTACACCTTGATCCTGTTGACTGGGGGTATGGCCCTGATTGGTGGCGTGAAATGAAGCGTCAGCCGGTTATCAATGCTCGCGTTGAAACAGCCGCCACCAGCAGAATGTTCAAGCCGCTATGGAATCACGGTCGCGCGCTAGTGATGGCAGATGGCTGGTACGAGTGGAAGAAAGACAAGCACGACGCCAAAGTAAAGCAGCCCTATTTCATCTATCACGAATCGAAAGCACCTATATTTTTCGCCGCAATAAGCCGCCATCACCCCGATGCTAAAGAGCATCCTGATGATGACGGTTTTGTCATTGTGACCAGCGCCAGCGATTCGGGTCTGCTCGATATTCATGACCGGCGGCCTGTCGTTCTACCACCAGCAGCGGCACGGGAATGGATGAGCCCGGACATCACATCAGCGAGAGCTGAAGAACTCGCGAACGAAGCGGCCGCACCTCCCGATGATTTCGCCTGGCATCCTGTAGGAAAATCAGTCGGCAATATCCGCAATGACAGCGCTGAGCTGATTAAGCCTATCGCCAATCCACTGGTTTAATAAACCCGAGCGCGCGGCAGATCACTAAGCCGTGTAGTGTATGCCGGTGACAGTAGCTCACGCTTCATTGACCACACCTGATGCGCTCCTTGACCAGCGAACCACAATTTCGCCCTACCCGAATTGTTTATCCGATCAAGCACGCCCATGAGCTGTTCACTGTTATGCCGTGGTTTGTACTCATCGAACAGCCCTAACTGAGCCACGCCTTGGCTGTAAAAATCCTGCAGCATCACCCCGCCTTTTTGATACCGATGACCGGGTTGCCAAATCGCATCAAGGCAACGCATAGCCGCGGCGATAATGTCGCGAGTATCCTGTGTGGGTACGCTCAGTTTTATGCTTGCGGTGTTGCCATAGTATTCCTCATTGATGGCAAATGGGCTGGTTTTGAGCCACGCGCTGACATGCCGGCAATACTGATGCTCCTCCCTCAGCTTCTCCGCGGCACGCGTCGCGTACATGCATATAGCTTGATGCATCTGGTCATACTCGGTGATCCGATCACCAAAGCTGCGGCTGCAGATGATCTGTTGTTTTGTCGGCGCAAACTCCTCCAACTCGAGACAAGGTTGGCCGCGTAGCTCTCGCACCGTTCGCTCTATCACAACGCTGAAATGCTTGCGGATCATCGTAGTGCTTGCATCGGCCAGTTGTAGTGCCGTTTCTATCCCCATCATGTTGAGTTTTTTCGATATCCGGCGTCCGATACCCCAGACCTCATCGACAGGAACTAGGCCCATCAATTTGCGCTGGCGCCCTTCATTGGATAGATCCACTACTCCGCCGGTCTTGTCCCACTTCTTCGCCGCGAAGTTTGCCAGCTTGGCTAACGTCTTGGTTTGGGCAATGCCAACGCCCACGGTTAGCCCTGTGTTGCGCAGTACCTTGGCCCTCACCTGACGACCGAAAGTATTCAGATCAATGCAGTTACGAACGCCAGTCAGATCAAGGAAACTTTCGTCAATTGAATACACTTCCACGCGAGGCGCCATCTCTTCTAAAACAGCCATCACACGCTGAGACATGTCTGCGTATAACTCATAGTTGCTGCTGAACGCGATGCCCCCTGCACGCTCAAATTCCCGCTTAATTTTGAAATAGGGCTCTCCCATCTTTAGCCCTAACGCCTTCGCTTCTTTGCTCCTGGCTACGACACATCCGTCGTTATTCGACAGAACGACCACAGGACGCCCTCGCAGATCTGGGCGCCACAACGTTTCGCAGCTCGCGTAGAAGCTGTTCACATCAGCAAGCGCGTACATCACTTGAGCCTCGTTATCGACGACACAACAACGCCCATCACCTCCAGATCGTCGCCACCATCATGGAGCAAGATCGGCTCATACTTCGGGTTCATAGGTTCCAGTTGCGCGCGAGGATGCAAACAAAGGCGTTTTACGGTGAACTCGCCGGCTATGCTAGCAATCACTATATCGCCATGAGCCGGACTGATGCTGCGGTCAACCACAAGCATAGAGCCCTCAGTGATCCCGGCCTCAAGCATGGAGTCACCTGTCGCATAGAGAAAATAGGTCGCATTGGGATGGCTGATGCAGTACTCATTTAGATCGATACGCGAACTGACGTAATCTGCCGCAGGGCTGGGAAACCCCGCCGGCACCTTGTCGGCGAACAGCGGGATTTTGAGCTTGGTTGGGTTTGGTGTTGGATAAAAGAAAGTCATAATGTTGCCTTGTTACTGTGTTTTTATACAGTATATGCGCAAGATTTTGACGGGGGAAAGTTCGGATTTTTGTTAGAAAGGTAGGATATTGATCGATAAAGAAAGATAGTTTTGCTGAATCGCCGGGGTCCTTCCCGGCATATGTTACGCAATGCGTGATAGGATCAGCGCATCTGCTGATTGAGCAGAGTTCAGAATCGTGAAATCTCGGAACGAACCATCGCAGTTTTGCATCACAGAACCGGTGAATGCCGGGTTTCCGATTATCACGGGCGTAGCTGAACGCATCGCATAGAGCGCACCTGTTGTCGCCGTTGCTGGCGTCCCAATACGGCCGTTGTCGAACGGCGTCACAACGCCCGCGCTGACATCGAAAAATGCGGCAGACGGCTGATAATCGATGTACGGAGTTTTAACGGCACTGACCGCACCGCCGGCACTGCTGGGACTCGTATACGCGCTATCGCGTGTTCCGTAGCGATACGCCTCATCCTGAGTCGGTGTTTTTTGGATACGGCAATAGGCCATCGGCAAATTACCGATCACCGCGCCGAGTGTCAGACCAACCGCATCAGTCGGATCTGTATCTTTCCCTACACAACTGACAACGTATGAATTGCCAACCTGAACCGTGATATTACTGGCAGACTGGAGATAGCCTGCGACTGATGAGTTGACTTGTACGCGAACAGAGCCCGTTGCCGAATTCCATTGCGGCAGCCATGAGCCAGCTTGAGATACGCTGATAAAATCTGGGCCGGAAAGGTTATAGATTTTCTGTACTGAAACACCATCACCGGCCAGTTTGAGGCCAAATCTAGGCGTTAATGAAACGGCGATATTTTCATACATGCCGTTATCAACAAGCAATTTAAAACGAGCCAGACAGCCGGCTTCGTCTGGAATAATACCGCCATCGGCAAGAACGCGAGCTTTATGAGTATTAAAAAGCGTTGTCGCATTCAAAATGAGTCCACTCAGATCAATCGGTGCCCAGCGGCTAGTGTTGAATGCTACGCCGGTATTAATGCCTGTTGCCATTTTAAAAATCTCCGGTTAAAGGAATGCGGTCGAGTGTTGCCCAGTTATAAATTGGCACTGGGTTACTGTTTTTTGTGATGTAGCGTGATACCCATGGTGACGAATCATGAACACATACCAGTGGGTATATGCTTCCATTATTTGCCGGGGTAGTATTTGTGAAACCAACCAGCAAATGATCTGTAGATGACGGTGCCTGGTTCAGGGTGAGGCGGACAATATCGCTGCCTACAATCTCTACAGACACCACCGACGCGCTACCAGATTCGAGGGAATAACCCTTGCCAGCGCAGTCGCCAAGGAAGTCGGTGTCGATGACCAGCGGCGGGAACGGCACATAATACTTAACGTCAATCACGTTGCCGTTGACAGCGATACTCTGCACCCGTGTACCCTTCCATGTCCCCTTTTTGGCAGGGTCATAAAGATGCCAATAGACCGCCTTTTCAATAGCCTCACCCTGCAACACTTTGCCGTATTGGTTCAAATGCGACAGTGAGCCGTCGTTATATAGCCAGTTGAGCCAGTATTTCGTTCCACACATAATAGAGTTGCTATGCTGGCGCACATATGTGAGCTGATCGGTGGCGGTAACTGAATACGGCTGAACAACTATCGGATCGCCAATCGGGTTACCCTCATCATCTACATCGTTGGCTTTTGTATTGATGCGGCTGCCAACTTGGTCAATCACGATAATCGGGCCGGTTGTGGCGCCAGTGATGCCTTTGAAGTCCGTAAGACAATCATTAAAATACGGGCCAAGCAATGACAGGTAACTCCCCGGCGTTGGGCAATTTCCGTTGTCGTTATCGGTCTCCCCGTGCTCAAACAAGATGAAGTCGTTGCGGAGAGGCTTACCGATTGACAGTGACAGCTCAGTAATGCGTGACAACATTGCCAGACTCTTCGTGTAAGCGAACGTCCCTTTTGAAATCCCAGATAGCGGCTGGCCGCCAGCGTTGCACGGCGCATTAATAATCGTCGGCAGATTCATGCCCGCATCACGCATTTCGTACATCAGGCCGTTTGCGAGTGGGATGTTATGCCCCTGCCGGTCGATGTTGTAGCCCATGTCCGTGATGCGGTCTAAATCGGTCTGGCTAACTGGTGCGCTGTTGCCGTCAGCGCGGCCTGACGGAGACAAACAGCGCCCGCGTAACAATGGGTCAGCGCCGACAACTCGAATATTTTGGGATGGCTTGTCAAATGCAGCACCCAAACTCTGCCCCAAACAGATGTAGCAAAGAATGTATGCCGCGGTTACTGGAATTTCGCGAATGCTTGGGATGAACAGTAAACCTGAACTGCCAGTGCCATCGTCTTTTTCAAAAGTGAAAAGCGCGGCATTATCAGAAACCGGCCTGGCACTGGTGACGTAATAATCATTCCACACCTGAGCCCCTTTCCAGAACAGGGCGGGCTTGCCGTTTACCATCTTAATATCGGCTGACGTTTTCCCGATCGCATCCTGCAGCGGCCCATCAACGCCTGGGATAAACCATTCACCGCGTCGATTTATGCGACCAAACCCAGCCCTGCCAGTCTCATCGGTAAACACATGTGCGGTATCGCGATATTTTACAGCTTGCCCGCGTGGTATTAACTGGCTGACGTGCGCTTGTAGTGATTCGCTTAATCCGGCAAAATGCGCGGCATTATCAGCATCGAAATACTGCAATGCCTTTTTCCCGGTGATGTCTGTTATTACATGCGATAGTCCTTTGTAATACGCACCAACAGCCCGAGGGATTAACTGATAAACATAATCCTGAATTGCCGCCTGCATCCCGGCAAGCCATAGCCCACGATCTTTGTCTATAGCTAATGCGCCATCAATTTCATTACCTACATAGAAGGAGAATTTACCATTACCTTTCAGCGTGTAATAGAGTCTCAAAAGATTAAACTCATCAACGCCTGACATGGCATTTTCTGCAACATGGCCAACCTCACTGATGAAGTGCGTACTTGGATAACTTTTTTCTGTTTTTATTGGCACGCCAGCAACGTTCTGCCATACATCAGCAATGTTATTGATGTCGTCAGTCCAGACAAAATAAAATGCTCCAACTGGAATTTCACCAGATGCAATAGCAGAACTCGCCTCAGCCTCCGTCCATGGATGTCCAAGTGGAGCAATATTAGCCAATGCACCTGCCCACGTATATCTTTCAACCCCAAATCTATCAACATAAGTTTTTGCGTCTGAGTTTACTATTTGGTCTACTTTCCCGGCGTTAAATTGAAAATCTTGCACCGCTTCGCTAGGGATTTGATTTGTAGTTGGTGTGGTAGCCATTTATTCAGTTACCTCGTAATTATACATTTCATCGTTGTATTCAGACATGGTTAACGAGGTAGTCCCGTCGCCATTCGGTTTCTTTTCCGTGATCGTCCATTTCGTTGCATCCATCTCCACCTGCGAGGCGATGACGTAACGAGATGGCGACTGTGTGTTGTAGCCGTCATAGAGGTTGAGGGTTATTTCTGGTACTGCTGCAATGAAGCCAAATATGCTATCTGTGCGAGGAAATGCCTGGACGCGCGCTGTAGGCGCACCGATTGCATCAGTGATGACGACAAACATATCCCCAGCCCATTCGATACGTTCGCTTGTGTCAAAGTTGTTACCGTTGCGCGCGACGATATAACCATCCTGCTGGTTAGCGTCGTAGATATCGGCTACTTGCACCATCTGGCCGACATTCACCCACTCTCCATCGGCAAGCGCACGAATAGCCATGGTTTGGCGTGAATACAGCAGCCGGCGAACTTCTTTCAATGCCCGATCCCGCGCCTGGAAAGAATTGCGGATAAACAGCATATCGAATTTCTTCGCCTTTACCGGCTCCCCTTCTTCAATCGAGTTGCCGACGATCCGGTAGCGGATGAATGCCTGTTTATTCGTGATCGGGTTGCGATACTTGACCTCTACCCCATCAAAACCACCGGGTAGAGTCATGTCGTAGGAAAGGCTGTAATCCTCCGCTTTCATGTTGGCGCGGTTGAACACCGTTGTTGCGCTTGGCTTACGCTCATCGCGCGTAAAGGACAACACTCCGCCATCCCAAAACGCGGTTACGGTCGCCGCATCACATATTGTCTGAATTCGAGAGCCCAGCGAGATGTCTTCGTCATCGAAGGTGTAATCGAAGTAGCCCAGGCGCTGATCCGGCAACGATGCCGCGATAGAGTAAAGCTCGTAGATGTCGATGCTCGACTCTGGCTGACCGCCAATCTTTAGCCAGGTATGCAATACAGCGTCTGCAAAAGAACGTGACGGCCTTTCGGTGTAATCGACAGTCTGGGTCGCAAGGTCATAACTGATAACGTGACGGGTGATGAGCGCGTTGTATTTTCGATCTCGTGCACTTGTCGCCCTCTCAGTTGCCGTGACAGTCACTGTTACCAGAGTATCGCTTGGGTAAACGACATTCTCTCTTATTCGGACGCTGTGAATGGCCTCTACTTTCAACACGCTATGGTCATTACTGTTGTTAGTACGCCTGAAAGATACAGCGTAACGACCATAGCCAGCAGTTGGTGTTATTTTGAACGTGGAGTATTTGTTGTCACTTTGCTCATCGTCGTTGCTTACGCCAAAGTTAAATCCTTCAATCGTCCCTGGTATCGCGCTGTTATTATCGTCAACCTGCCAGATTGTTACGTCTGTTCTCGCATAATCGCCAGATCCGAGCTGTCCATTAAGATGCACCCACAGCTGACTCCCCGGTACAGGGGAGAACGAAGGCCCGATAACCAAAGCTTCATTATCATTTAATGTGAAAATTGCCGGGTTTATCACTGTGCCACTTGGCAAACTAGAAAAATCTGGGCCAGATAAATTTCCGATTGTGAACTCATATAATGGGCTTGGCACTGAAGGCGGATTGGTCGGTATGGTCCTCGCAGAAAATATATCGCCACTTACCGTTATATTCTTTGTCACCGTACCTTGTGCTGATTCATAGGTGACGTTTACAACAAAGGTTACAGAGTGAGGAAAGGCGAGATCATAGAAATAGTCGAACTCGTCCTGTTTAATTATCTGTATAACTGCCTCACCTGCAATAAAGTAAGCATCATTCACGCTTGTTGATGTCGCCGTTTCTGCTGGGAAATCACCGCTCTCGTTAGGCCCAGGAAGCTCCTGGCCGTCGATGTCGTCGAAAGCGAACCCCTCATTGATTAGTGGGATGTTCTCGCCTGGCTGGTAGATACGGTATGAGGCGCCAGCCAGCGCGCCGAGGTTAGATTCTGAGTATCTAACAGACGTGACGTCATATTGACCAAGCCCAAAGTTCATCCACTCGATGACCTTCTTGATGTTGTTGTCGTACTCGAATAACGACTCTTGAATCAGATCAGGGAACGCGCGCACCTGGCCGTAGTTGTCAGGCTTTGCCTCGCCGTTGCGCGCGATGTTGGTTTGTCCTTTCAGGCTGTTGTTTGGTGACGTTTTCGCATTACTTCCTGCTGCTACGCTGGTGCTTGGTTGTCCGATGAGTGATGAAAGAATTTTTTGAGTAAATTTTATCGGGTTAAAGTGCTCTAAAGGATTGAGGATTGTTCCAAGCGTGCCGTTTTTCGGTTGGTCGAACACGTTGATCACGTCGCCATCGTTGAGAGGAAAATTCAACTCATCATCATGCTGCAGCTTTACGCCGTTACGCAGAATTTCGACATCGCAATGAAGGTTGGCCGATTTCAGCCAAGGATAGAACATGCTGCCGGCGGGCCGATTATGACGTTCTTTCGGCAACCCTGGCACACGCTGAACTTCGATCAACGGCATAGTCGTAAAACTCCAATTTGGTGAAAACTCGTTCCAGTGTCCGCAGCTTGTCAAAGCGCACATGCCCCGATTCGCCGCGGCTATGAAATGCTTGCCCATCAATGACTAAACCGACGTGAGCTGGCTGAGCGCCGTAATAAGCGATAAAAATGCTACTGTCGGACGCTTTCTCGACCTGGTGCCAGAACACAACATCACCGGAAAAGCACGTCAGGAAGTCGCTGCCGGCTTCGTAGTCCGCTGTTTGGTGTATCTCTATGCCAAGCACGTGCCGGTAATAAAGCACCACCAGCCCCCAGCAATCAGCCTCGTTGAACGAGCACGCCCGATCGCGCCATGGTTTTCCATCCATGGCACAGATGAAGTCAGATTTATGCATTGGCAAGCCCTGGGAAGTCGGTTGTGTTGTAGAGGAACCCGATATTGTTGTTCAGGGGGTTTTGCAGCGTCAGCGAGCACGTAACATCGCTTTCGTCCATTGCTACATCCTTCACATAGAGCGTCCACGACTTCAGAGGCGTATTCATGTCCGCCGCATCGAAACGCTGATACATGGCAGAGATTGGCGTTATGCGTGAGTGCGCGCGCCACTGCTTAAGTTGCTGTTTAAAGTCCTGAGCCAGACGCCCAAACTTGGCTGTAGAGTTGATCACAGGCGTGCTACTCTGTTGGCTCTCTGCAACCTCCATTCTGCATGGCGAATACACCTGGCCAGCGAATGTCTTCGGGTATATCTGGTTAGCCACCAGCCGGAGAACGCCAAATGCCGGATGGCTAAACGTCATCGTGTCGTAGATGATCCGGTTGGGCCGCTGTGACTGAAATTCTCGTAAGGTAGGCATTCAATACTCCGGCATGTCGCGGTTAACCACTTCATCAATGATCCCCCACTGGCCTGGAGGAAGCTCAACAATGACGTCTGAGAATTCATCATCCGGGTTGTAGACCTTCCGGGTGATTACGCTCGCCGTCCATGTCGTTGTGTTGCCGTTGATGCTCGTTTGAACCGGCGGCGCCACGAAATGCAGTTCCTGCATCTGCAGGCCAGAGCCACCCAGATTGCACAGCATCGTGAACCACTGATTGCCGTTATCCAGGTAGCGAGGGCTGCGATACCACTGCTCGAACGCTCGATCCTCCTGGAGAGTGAAAATCCACGTCAGCGACCAGGTGGTTTTGAGGTCATCTGTTAGGCGCTGGAATATCGGCGCACCCACTGCCGGCTGATCGGCGCGAAACCCGGCATCAATTGTGCGGCTCTTGTTGGCCTTCTGGGGAAGGGATAGCCAGTCGGGATAAGGTATTGCCACGGTTTTCTCCCGGTAATAAAAAACCCGCCGAAGCGGGTTGTGAGGTTTGATTTCTGCTATTCAGTGGCTTTACGAGGCGCCTGGTGATACCGGGATATTCCCTGGCTGATTTCACCACCCTGCTGCAGATCTGCCAGCACAATGCGCACTACATCACCACCATCCGCCCCCCTGCTAGCCTGGGCATCCATCACACCAGCGCCAGATGAGTAGTTTTCGATGATGATGGTTGGCGCCGTACTTCCGCCGGCCGTCATCTGCTTATTGCTGATCACCTTGCCGTTATCACCGGGTATCATGTACTGCTTACCTGTGCTGGCTTGGTAAATCTCAGGAAGACCGCCCTCGCCAACTTGGTACATGCTGCCCGACCTTACAGGGCCGCCATTCTTTCGCTTCCCTGCCAAGCTGCTAGACAGCGCCATAGCAGCAACAACTGCGCCGATACCAATCGCTGCAGCTCCACCGAATGAACCGATAGAAGCAACGATAGCCGCTGGCGTCCAGGCGGTTGTGGTCGCCGCCGCCGCCGCTGTGCTCGCTGCTGTCGTCGTAGCCGTTCCAGCAACCTGCGCGGCAGTGGTGGCGGCGATAGCCGAAGTTTGCGCTGTTGAGCCCATAACTGCCGATTTAACCCAATCAACTCCCATCTGAACAAAGGCATTCACCAGGCTATTAAGGACGGTTGAACCAAGCGAACGCGCTGCCTCTTCCGCGCTCATGCTGCCGGTGATAATGCCAGTGAAGGCATTGGATGCGTTGCCGCCGAGTGCATCCAGTGACGCAGCTAGTGCCTCATTCCCTGCGTTCTGATTGCGGAATATCTCCCATTGTGCCGCGATCCGCTGTTGTTCGTACTGAGTATTCGCCGCCCTCATCAACTCAAGTCCACGCTGGGTGATTACCCCTTTCTCAGTCTCGAACTGTTGGATCAGCGCCAACTTTTGCGCGTTTTCATTGGCAAGCTGCTGCACTGGGTCAACCATGCCGGCGGCTTGCTGTTGAGGGCTTACCACAGCTTCAGCCCGGATTTTTGCCAAGTTAACCTGATGCTGTTGCTCCAGTTGCTCAGCCGTGGTGTTGTACTGCTCCTGGCTGATTTTCTTGGCCGCTAACGCCGTGTTTAAGTCCTTCACGTCCTGATCATAGCTGGCATTCTCTTTGGCTTCTGGCAGGAGCTTCTCTGCAGCCGCCTGCGCCTTGATAGCGTTGGCCGTATCCCACTTTTTGGCAGCGTAAGCACCAGCCTCAGCGATCTGGGCCTGTGTAGCTCCTTTACCAAGAGATAGTTGAGCATTGAGGATCGCTTGCTCGCGGCTCCATTCACTTGCTGAATCTGCCGCAAGTTCAGACTGTTTCCTCAGATTTTCTACCTTCTGAGCAACGCTTTCCGCCTGGTTGGCTGATTTTTTACCCTCAGCATTGCTTTCTTTCTGGGCTTTGGTATTCCGCTCTATCTCGGCATACTGATCTTGGAGTTTCTTCACTCGCGGATCATTCTTAGATATACCAGCATCTTCAGCATCATACACTGCCTGTAGCCTGGCCCTTGCTTCCCCTTCTAGTTTCGATAGTTCTATGCGACGCTGAGAACGCTTCACCAATGCATCTTGCTTAGGGTTTGCAGTGCCAGAATTATTGAAATTAATCATGCCATTGGCTGCGTTTTCTGAAGCTTTTGCAACCGAATTCAAGTCGCCGATCAGTGTGGCCGCTTTGTTACTGAGTGCCGCTAACGCCTGATTTTGTTCTGACCAGCCATCAAGCCCAAGCCATGACCACGTCCTTGCTCTTCGTGCATACATTTCGCCAGTTGACGTGAGATCTGCAATCTTCTGTGATGCCGTCTCTGTTTTGCCACTTAGCCTATCTATTGCTGCGCTGATGGAGTCAATAACCTTCACCATGGTTGCGCTAGCGCCCATAGCTTCGTTCATTTTCCCAATTAGATTTTGAAGGGAAATCGTAAGGGAGTTGCTCGCCTGATCCATCGTTCTTGGAAGCTTCGAGAATTCATCGTTAACTGCCGATGACTGCTTCATGATTGCATTAAGTGCATCCTGAGCGCTCAACTTCCCCTCGAGCATTGCTTGTCGCAACTGCCCCATTGATAGCCCCATCCCTGCGCCAATCTGTCTAGCAAGTTCAGGCATTTGTTCAAGGATAGAGTTAAATTCTTCAGCTCTTACAGTGCCGGAGGAAATAGACTGGCCGAATTGTCTTAATGCATTTGCCATCTCTTCTGTAGAAGATCCGCCAACTCGCCCTATTTTCTGAAGCGTATCGGTTAATGCAAGTATTTGGGTGTTTGTTGCTCCAGTCCCTTTTAGCGAAGAGGTCATCGCTTCCCACAGCTTTGCCGTATCCCTAAGGCTAGCGCCAGTAGTCGATGCTATGGCCGTCAACGCTTCAAACGTAGACATTGCTGTTGCGGCGTCAGTTGATAGCCTGAGGATCCGTGACTGAAGTTGCGTAATGTTATCGGCGACTGTCAAAAAAGCCTTGCCGTAATCGATAATCAAAGCAACTGATATTGCACTAGCAACACCGCTCAACACTGATTTAAACCCAGACATAGACCGACCAGCACTATCGGCAGAGGATGTCAGTCCATCAACAGCTTTAGATGAGCGATTGGCTTGTTTTTCCATCTCCCCTAACACGACAGCTGCTTGACGGCTACCTGTGACCATTTTTGCAGTTTCAATATCAACTTGGTAAACCAAGCTACCGCCGTCCTGCTCTGCCATGTTCTTTTCTCCGGGCATAAAAAAACCTCGCGAGTGCGAGGTTGATAAAATGTTGGGTATTGTCTAGCGGCAGATTTCGATAACTGATCGTTCATCTTGGCCGGGAAGAATTTTTTCGCTTAGCACATAGTTTACTTTCCCTGAAACCGCCCCGGCCTCTGTTTTGTAGAAAACAGCGAAGTCTTTATATCCTTTGAAACTATTCTGGTTGGTAGACATGCCGCAAACAACTCCCTTACTGGTTCCATTGGATAATTTAACGACCCTGACTAATTTCATGTCTTTAAATTTAACAGCCTCATTATTTGGAGTTGAAGCTGTTATTTCCTTCTGTGCGAAGTCATAGGCATCTTGCTCATCGCCTCCGCACCCTGATAACGCAACAGTCAGCATCACGGTGAAAAAAATCTTCTTCACATCCCTATCCCCATCAATCAAAGATGACCAGAGCTTAGCAAAGGGCGCGAAGTCGGCAACTAAAACAGTAGAAAGTCACTTCAGTTTCTTCTGCAACTCATAGACTTCGAGACCAATCTTAAGCAGGCTTTGAGCAACCTCTGCAGGGTCTACCCCAAGCCTTTTCGCCTCTTTTTCAATATATGCATACGCTTCGTCAGATACATCTATTGAAACAGGCAATTCACCCCTTTCATTTCTTTCATTTTTAAAATCGTGAGTGTCGCCGAAAGCCAGCCACTCGAATGGAACCTGCATAGCATTTGCTAGACGTGCAACGACTGGCTTGCTTGGTTTATTTACCCCAGCTTCATATCTTGATATCTGGGCTGCCGCAACACCGGATTGCTTCGCCAGCTCATTCTGGGACCAACCAATCATCGCTCTACGCTCAATGATTCTTGAAGCAACAGAGTTATCGTTAGTCATAGTTAGTATTGACACCTCATCAAAACGGCTTTAGCATCATCATACATGACTAGTTATGACTTTTGTATACTCAACATAACAAGTTATGTCTGGTGTACTTGACACCAAAGAGCGAAGCCCCAGCTGCGGGAACAGCCAGGGCTTCTGATTTGTCCCCCATCCCCACAAGGATAAAAGACATGAACAGTATATCAATTCTTGAAGCAGTTAACACTTCGTCCGTCCAGTTCCATGGGCAACCTATCATCACGGCTATGGTCGCCGGCGTGGCCTATGTGGCAATGAAGCCTATCGTTGAAAATCTCGGCATGAGCTGGTCGACTCAGCAGACCAAGCTTATGAAGCAACAGGATAAATTCAACTGTGTTCATATGAACATGGTTGCCGCAGATCGAAAATTTAGAGACCTTTTGTGCCTGCCACTTCGAAAGCTCAACGGCTGGCTGTTCAGCATCAACCCGTCAAAGGTGCGCGCCGACATCCGCGACAAGCTGATCGCCTATCAGGAAGAATGCTTCACCGTTTTGCACGACTACTGGACGAAAGGCGCCGCCGTTCGGAGGCCAGGAACAACCGTCGATGAAAGAACGCCACTGCGCGATGCGGTGAATATGCTCGTCAGCAAGAAGCATCTGATGTACCCGGAGGCGTATTCCATCATCCACCAGCGCTTCGCCGTAGAGAGCATAGAGGACTTAACGCCTGAGCAGATCCCGCAGGCTATCGAGTACGTTCACCGCGTCGTGCTTGATGGCGAATATCTGGGTAAACAAATAGAACTACAGATGCCAGCCAGACAATTCGACGATAGCGAACTCTACCAACTTGTTTGCCTCTGGAGCGTGGCTCTATTGATAAGACAGGACACTCAGAAGATAACCGAATCCCTGGCACCACTTGGACTTCCGATAGCTGTTAAGGTGAATGCAAACGCCAACGATCTGGATGGGTTTATACGCAGCGCCGGCCTGCTGCTTCTGCGTGAGAGCAGTCATATAGCTAAACAGGTTAACCCACCGCTGAACTGGCGACTTGAGATAACGCGTATGCAGTCAGCACTTCACTGATTAATAGCCCTCATTTTTGGGGGCTAGAACGCAAAAAGCCCACTCAGGTGGGCTACTAAATAGTGTTTAATTTTCATTTAGCTGTTTTACAATCACTTCCTTAAAAGCTTCTTTAAGCAACTCGCTCGCCTGTTCTGCTGTTACTGGATCACGGAATTTCTCAAGACCAGTCAAAAAGCCGATGCTCCCATCCATAAAGTTGATTCTTTCAATAGTAAGTGGCACAGAGAAATAAAGTTTCTCCGCTCCTGCTAGGATTGTAAACTGCAAATTAAAATCAATTTCATTATTTTTCATTCGCAATTCATCAAATTGCGTAACTTCATTATTCTGAATAGCTTTCAAGTCCTCCATCTTAACGGATGTCAAGCTTAAAAAACATGAAACAACTTGATTAAGATGGTCAATTAATTGCTTTCTAATGATTTCTTTGCTATTTAAAATTTCATTTACATAGTAGGCCAGAGTATTATCCATATTCTCCACTTTTTCCTGAATATTCCAGTTATAGATGCGGGTTTAAAGGATGTTTTATAAACATTGAATTTCAATCATAAACTTATACTATTCTTGCTGCAAGGTACCATATACAACATAGAACTTTTCCCATATTGTCAAAAATTCCTTCCCCCATCTACGGTGAGTCTGCCTGCTATTCGCCTTTGGCATTAATGACTGCTTGAAATCCATAGTTAAGGCTGCCGCGCAGAAGACTGGCATCGTCCGTGACGATGAAGAGCAATGCTGCTACGACACAGGCCAGGTAGTTTTGATTAGTTAACAACGTTACGATTTTTATCATGGTTACCTCCTCTGATTTTTTGTGAAGTAAGGTTGCAACAAAAATCAAAGATAGACCACGAAAAAGGGCCGCAAAACGAGGCAGAAAACCACCGGTGACCAAAAGCAAAAACCCACCTCTTGGGTGGGCTTTGTTAAACAGGTCTAATTAGTCTTCTTCGATCAAGGAAGAAACTAATTTTTCTACCTCTTCTGCATCCTGAATGCAGACTACAGCAGCAACGCGATTAATTTTTTGTGAAAGCTTGTAATCCGCAGAAACTCTGTGGAAATGCTGAGTTTTGAGCTTTAACCCTATTTTTTTAACCAGCACAGGGTCGAAACCATGATCTTGAGCCGCCTCACCACTACAAAGATAGGTGTAGAACCTTGCGTGCGTGCCACCAGGTATCTTCACACCCTGTTTATCGACTGTGGGAACTGAGCCACCAACCACTCGTAGCGCAGAATGATACATGCAATAGTAGGCTCTACTTACGGCATTGCGAGTCCATTGCTCACCGGATTTAGCAATGGAAGCCTTCGCCAATTCCATAAAGCAATCGTGATTTACAGGCATTCTTTACCACCTGGTTCAAAGAACCCAACGCAGCAACCTGTCTCTAACCCAGCATCGATCATTTCGTCTAACAATTCATTGTTCAAAGCTTGAATGTAGTCTGCATCGTCTGTATTTACAAACAAACAGAACCCCATCAAACCTTCATCATCATCATCTACTCGACTGATATCTGAGGGCAGACGATGGCGCTCGGCTACTGACATAACGACTTTCGCTACAGCACTTACCTGTTTTGCCTTGTCTCCATACCCAAGCATGCGCTCATACATAGCTATTGCCTGCGTGGCTGGTTCGCTCAGTTGTATTTCCATAGCTCTTACCATGGGAACCACCTTATCCAGCAACTCCATATCAGCCCAAAAGGCTCCGATAATCAATGCCTCGACCAGCAATGCTGGCTCTCGGACAACCAAAGAGCGTTTGAGAATCTCCAACTGCTTGCTGTGGAAGGTCTTATTTCCAACTACTCTGGAGAAATTCCCCCACGACACAGCATCATAAGGTGCTAGAGCCAGGGCCCTCTCGAGCAGTGAGTACCCTTCTTCAAGATCGTCACATACGACCCTAACCAGCCCTTCGATAGAGAGCCCCTGATAGCGATCTGGCAACTTTCTTGCTTCTACGATAACCCTTCTAACCTCGATGTCACTGAGCAAGTTCTCTCCTTTGATAAGAGAGGGGGTCAGTATGTCGATCAGCTCGCCAGATTTTGGTTGTGGGACTATCATCATTCTTCTTATGTGCTGTTTTTAGTGACAAAAAATGCAACGCTTAAGGCATTGCATCAAAATTCGACCTTACGTACGCTTCGAAGTGTATTACCTTAGTCATATTCTTTCAATGTCGACAGCACGTTTTCTCACCGTCTATTGCTCTCTATTGCTCTCTATTGCTGTCTATTCGCCCTGTAGTGAGCCCATAAAATCCATCGCATATCCCCATGCATGCAAAACTCGCTGCTGTAGTTTGGTTCTGCTGCGATTTTGGGCTATCGATTTTTTTGCGTTTTCATCATCGCCTGCCAGCGCTTCTCATCTTCGTCCATCACCTGATCGTACTCTTCGCGCGTGAAGCCTTTCTGCTCTGGGTACTTTGCCGCCAGCAGCAACTGAAACTCAGTCATCGAAAGGCGCTCTGCTTCGGCGCGAGGCATGTGGAAGTGGTTCCGTGCTGCGCTGATGTACTCGAAGGCGTTGAACTCGTTCACGTAGCTGTTCGACTCGTGTCGCTGCAGCTTGCGGATCTTTGCTTTACCGATGATACCGTGAGTGATCAGTGATTGGCCGATTACGATGATATCGCTCGCCGGCATCTTGCCGCGGCGAAACACGAAAGCCCTTTTCCCTCGTTTGCTTGGTCGCAACTCCCCCACCAGCGCGCTAAGGTCATCATCACAGCATGCCTGCATGACGATCATCCCGGCGAATATTGCTGAGCTACTGAATGACGGTGCGTTGATGTATGCCAGCAACCACCCAGGAACCTCACCGTATGCCTCTGCAGCGGCTTCAAGTAACCGTGGCGCCTCACTGGTATGGAGCTCAGCAAAGCGCTCTACAATCTCCGCTGGCGAGCCTATACGGGTCATGTTTGCGAACGAAGGTCGAAGGAAGTAATCGCGATCGGCATCGGTGATGACCATCTCGCCTAATTCAGTGATTGGTGTCATTTTATATCCATATTGACGAGCATCCCTGCCCGATCTACGTCACGAAGGCAGGCCAGGAATGGCTATCTGTCCGTGCTTCTCTACTTGTTCAATACGCGCTAAAAGCTGCGGCTTCTTCACCCTGCCCCAGCGATTAAGCAATCGACCTGACATACTGGCGACATCTTTCTCTTTCATGTACTCCAGCATTACCGCGTTGCGCTCGGCTTCATAACTGGCGCTATATTTCTTCAGTTCACTACTCATCCAATTGAAGGCATTGATGTAGCCCTCTTTGATGCCAGCAGCCTTAGCGCCACTAAAACCCATCACAAGCATTACGAAACCACTGAAGTCCATTCGGTAGTATTTCTGCTTCTTGTCAAATATCCCTAAGTCATTGATTTTCTCGACAGCGCAAAAATGCGCAGCGCGGAAATCATCAGAGAAATGCCCTTTTTCGATTGCACGAACTACATCAGACGGCCGCTTTCCGAATGCTTTGGCGATCATGAAAGTGTCAGTAATTGGCTCGCCCTCTTCGGCGGATACCATTTCGCGGAAGTCTATTCCATTAACTACAGTTGGATGCGTCATCGGATTTACCTTTTAGTGATGAACCTTGTCGCACAGGAAACGGCCCCAAGAAGGCTCCGACTGCCAGCCGGTTCCTCAAGGGTCATCCTGAAAGGTTCTTGGTTTGACTACTGCGCGTGCGGTGCGCGATGAATTTCAGGTACAAAAAAGCCCCGCATGAGCAGGGCTAGTCTTTGTCAGATCGACGGTCGGTTTCCCGACCATTTGCTATGCGGTGACAGTGATCGCGCTGGTAGATATTTTGGCGCCATCGTTGGTGGTAAACGTGATTGTGGCCGCGCCGGCAGAAACGCCAGTAACGAGACCTGACTGATTGACGGTGGCCTTACCGGTTGCCGAGGATGACCAGGTGCCGGTTTTGTCGCTTGCATCAGCCGGCGCCACGGTGGCGGTAAGCTGCTGAGTAGCCCCTACAGCAATGCTTGCTGTTGCTGGCGCCACTGTCACACCGGTAACCGGTACATCCGCGGCGACTTCAAATACGACAGTATCGGCATCAGCAACTTTCCACTCGCCGGAGAAAGTGGAGATGTCGCTCGTGCCAAAATCACCAGACCACGATGTGGTGTTGAAGTAGCCCATGATGTAGGTGCCGGAATCTTCGCCGACGAAATCGAATCGCACCCAAATCGACGGCTGCCGGCCAGCCTGCACTTCATCGAAAATGTACTTGGAGATGTTGAGAGCGCCGATCTCAGTGGTTTTGTCTTTACGGCGGAATTCACCTTCACCGGAAATGGTGAAATCCATGTTGGTTACCAGATTCTCCACCAACCCTTTCGCGTCGTCAGCTTCAGACGTCACGGAGTTTGGCGAGAAGTCGAAGCCCTTGGTGGTCAGCGCGCCGAGGCGCTTCCAGTCACTCAGTGCCGGCAGCGTGTCAGCACAGCCGAAAGCCATACGCAGCACCGCGACTTTACCGATCAGCTTGCCGGTATCATTTGCACAACCTTGCATGTGTTACCTCTTCAAATAAAAAAGGCCGCCCAGAGGCAGCCTGATGGATAGATATGTGCGTTATTCGCCGTAGGTGCAGCAGACTAAAAGTCTGTAGATTAATCGCCCCTCTGCTGATGGGATTGGCGTTGGAGAGCCTCCAAGCAGACGCATGGCGCCAACACAGCTATCATCGCCCTGCTGGCTGTTGATGTAGTCGGCGATTTTGTTCGCCGCGGCATCTGCTTCTGCGTTCTTTCCTTTGGCCCCGACAACATCGACCATTACGAAGAAATCTCCGCCGCGGTCGTATTGAATATCTGAACCACCGCCAGGACGGAACACGATGAAGGCGTCGGATAACTTGCCCGTGTCGTTCCACATCAGCGTTTGGATGGTGAGCCCCGCGGTTAGGCCTGCATTCTCGAAAAGATTTCGTAGGCGGAGATACATTGGAGGTGTCACAGCATCATCTCCTTCTTGATTATCTCGTCCACCTGCCGGCGAGTTTTCTCTGCGGCCTTGGTGAGGAATTTAGGTTCACCAGCAGGATCCCAGTAATTGCCGCGGTTGTTTGGCCTTGGGAGCCCCTTCATGATGCCACTTGCATTATGGACATAGACCGCATAATTCGCTGAGTAGCCGATGCGTCCCGTAATTCGTGTACCGTTAATCATTGTCTCCTGGTACTGCGAATTTATCAGGTTGCCGATGTTCACCGGGGTCATCAACGCTGCTTCATTAGCGATTATCATCACGGCAGATTTGATTGCCCTGACCGCCTTTCTCGTCCTGACATCCTCAACCACGGAATCAAGGCGCCGCTGGGCCTCTTTGATGCCTTTTATTTTTACGCCCATCGCTATGCTCCCGTCAGAATGGCTATATCCTCAGCCAGCCGCTCAAACGTATCGGCATAGCGGATCACCTGCACCACCTCATCGGCACCCGCGGCGATCGGGTCTACCATGGTAGACACACCGATAAGCAGATAGTCGCCTTTCTTGGCTTCAGTGAATTCAGTCCATACCGTGTTTTTTACAGTGATTTCCGAACCGATATTGTTCAGCTTCGCCGAGAGTCCGCCCTGGTAATCGCACATGATAATTTCAGGCGGAGCCCAGCCAAGAGGATCGCCCGCTTCGCTATTGCCAAGATTGCGCCAGATGGTGGCCTCAGCCGTGTATGACCAGTTGGCTATTGATGACATGTCATTCTCTCCAGCTAATCACCGCAGGCCGTTCTGCCGCGATTTTCGGGCAATTAAATTTCCACTCACCGCGGTCGTTAACGAATCCCGTGCTTTGCCTGGCCGTATCAGTCTTCACCCAGACGCGCTCAAAAGGCTTTGGTAATCGTTCGGCGACAGGTATCCATGACATCAACCACCACCGCACATGCAGCCGCCCTTGCCAATCCATACACCGGCAAAAGCCTTGTTTGTTGGGTCAGGTGGAACCAGGCCTGTAGCGCACCCTTTTTTGTCCAACCCGCGCAGCAGGTTCAGCGCCCCCTTCCAACGATCGCTAAATGACTGATAGCGGAACGAACGCGATGCCCCGCTTGGCGCCGTTTGAGAGCTGATGTATTTATCTCCCTGGCCTAATCCCATAAGCCCGAGAAGATAGAGTTGGATGAGTAACGCTGTTGATGCTGGGTAATTCGCATCCAAACAATCCTGAATGCTATTCACCTGCTCCACCAGCGCATCCAGGACGAAATCAGGCAAAGTGATACCCTGTGACTCCAGATATTCCTTGGCCTTTTCTTTAGTCACCATGGCTGATTCCTGTAAGAAGAAGCCCCGCCGAAACGGGGCATAAAAAAACCGCCTTAGCGGCGGCTGTTATTCAGCAGGGAACAGATTTTCGAGCTCGCCTTCCGGCAACAGTTCAGCGAGCTTTTCTTCGCCGAGGTTGCCTTTGAACTCAATCCCCAGATCAGTGAGCCGCGCCTTGATAGCATCCTTGCGCGACTTTGTTTCGTTGCCGGCATCAGGGGTGGCCGGGGTCAGTTCACCGCCGGCCTCGCCACGCATCAATCGCACGTTAGATTTCAGCGCTGGGTGAAGCTTTTCCAGTTCCAACACGTCCCCGATCTCTACGCCATTCCAGGGGCGAATAACTTCGTATTTAGCCATGTTCCCCCCTTACGCCAGATTGGCGCAGTAAACAACGCCGGAAAGCCCCTGATCGTCCGCAGTGATTTGCAGACCTTCAGCAGACATGATCTGGAAGTTGTAGTTAACGTTAGGCAGAGGGCGCGGCAGCGGAACAACACCCACAGCCATGCCGACCAGCGGAGAGATCACATCACGGCGACGGACGTAAGCGACGAACTCATTACCCTTCAGTGCAAAGGTCATGCGAATTTCTTTAACCGGTGCAAATGGCAGTACCGCCTGCAATACAGTGCCACTCACAACGCCGTTGACCACGTATGGCTGCGCCAGGTTTGCCCAGATTTCTGGGGATACCCACATCACGTCGTACTGAGCGACTTTGTTGGCGCGCGCCAGCGCACCGAATGCACCTTTGCCGAAGAACTCGAACAACTGAGTCATCGTTGCTGCAGTCAGATCGATGTTTGCGCCGCCGGCACCAGCCCCCAGATTGAGCTTTTTGGTGTTGCGGTGGTTTTTAATGCCCTGCGCAGGATAGGACTGAACCTGGATGTTAGGATCACCGTTGAGGTAATAGTTGACGCGCTTCTGGTTGAACTTACGCATCTTAGCCATTTGCGAGTCCAACACCAGATCGATACCCACGGTGTTCAGCCCGGCAGCATGACGCCAGTTCACACCATAGCCGGCAGTGAATACCGGAATTGGGTCGCCATCGCTGGCGTATTCTGTGTGGTCAAAGGAGAACGGCGCCTGGCCATCAATGCTTACCGACACATCATCAGCAATATCACCTACCACGCTATACAGCTTGGCAGTTTTGCCGACGGACAGAACCGTTTGAACGCCGGCCAGATCGTTGATGATTTCCATGCCAACTTCCTGATCGCGCAGTTGCAGTACCTGGCGATCAATTTCAGCCCAGAAATCACGAGTAAAGCCACCAGCAGCGTTTACTGCCAACCACTCCTGTGTCATGTGGGCGCGGTTGGCAGCGATCATGGCGTTATGATTGGCGTTCCACATATTGCGGTTCGCCCACAGCTCATTCCAGTGACCGCCGAGGCGGCTATTAGCAGCCAATGTCTCTTTGGAGAAATACATGTGCGTTTATCCTTCTTTTAAGCGCCAGCGGCGACAGTGCCAACGCGCATACGCACGCGGATGAAATCGGTAGCGCCGGCGGCGATGGTGGCTTCATCCTGGCTGTAACCGATCACTGAGTCAGTGTCAGCAGTTGCCAGGGTGAATTGGCCGTTAGCGCCAAGCTTGATCGGGCTATCTTTCTTGTACGCGCCAGGTACGCAGAGCAGCGCCAGTTCACGGCCTTCTTCCACGTAGTTGCCTACAGCGGAGTCGCCAGCAGGAACCGCCTCGGTGATTTTCGGCCCTTGATGGTAGGCAACATCGATGATGTAGATGCGACCCTTTAGCGCGGTAGCCTGAGCGAATTCATCGCTGGCGTTGATGACAGCAGCAGTGCCTGGCAGAAGTGCCGCGGCAGTGGTGCGGGTTTCGGTCTTATACAGCGACTTTCCGTCGATGTTTACGCGACGATAACGTGGCATTGGATAGCCCCCTTATTTGAAGTATGCATCTGCGGCGGGTGCGCCGGATTCTTGCTGATGCTGGCCTGAGTTACCTGCCAGCGGCGCCGATTCGCCCAGCGTTTTAAACATCGCTTCCAGCGCTTCGCCTTGCAGCGCGTTTGCCACAATTTCGCCGTGAACTTTCGCCACTGCTTCACGCTTGGTTTTCTCTTCTGCGCGGGAGTTGGCAGTAAGAGTTTCGGCTAGTTGGGTATGGTTGGCCTGCAGCGCTTCAACTTTCTCGGTAATAGGCTTGAGCGCCTCGGCGAAGTTGGCGGCCAGGCCTTTGCCGATTTCGGTGATCAGCTCTTGTTTCTCTTCAGTGGTTAAAGGCATGTCGCCCTCCGTTTGGTGGTTGGTTGCAGGTTGTCCCTGCGGATTGAAAAGGGATTTAACTTTGTTGGCGACGACCGTCACCCAGGATTCCTGACGCGCAACCGGCGTGCCGGTTTCATCAAAGGTGATTTTTCCGCCCTCCGATGTGTAGCCATAAACCTGGGCAGCGCCGCCGTTGCGGATGATCACCACCTGTGAGTCGGTGAAGTCTGCCACCCAGGCATATTCATTTTCGCCGGGAGCAAATCTTTCTTTTGCTGCGCGGTCGAGACGTTGCTCACGATCCCGGTAGGATTCGCCAATCAGCGCGCCAGAGTTGGCCTTTAACGGCGTGGCAAGGTCAGCGTTAACCATCAGACCAACGCCCTGCTCAGGTGTCGCTGCGCCCACTTCATGCAGCAAGATTGCGTCATGATCCATGCAGTGAATCTTCGCCACCCACTTGGCGCCTGTTGCCTTCTGTTGCTCATTGGGCTCAAGCTGGTCGAGAAACACCGCAACGCTGGTGTGAATAGGTGGAACATCTTCGCCGCGCTCAATGGCCTCTACGCGGGAGATGAGCTCCCTGCCTCCCTCGCTCTGGTTGGCGATCTGGGTATCAACCCACTTCTCCAGGTAAATCCGGTTGCCAGATTTCTTCACATTGCGATTCCAGGCGCCGATATGGCCCTGGTTGATACCTTCAGGAGAAAAGGCAGAGATGAATGCGCCATTTAGCTGAGGATGCCCCAGCGGCGCCAGCGTGCCTTCAAGCCCTTGATAGTGAGCATCGATTTCGCTGGCCGTGTACAGCCCATCATTCATGACCACGTTTGCCGGCAGTGTGTAGCTCGGCAAAACAAGATGCTCGCGGCCGTTGTATGACTCCCGCCGAATTGCCTGGCTGTTGACCTTCGTAGTGACGTTAACTTGAACTTTCATGGATTAACCCTCTGCCCATTTGTAGCCTCTCTCCTTCATGTCGTTGAACGTCTGCTTGGCCTTGTCGATGACCGAAGGAGTGAGAGGGTTTCCTTTGTCATCCACCAGCACGGAAAGCTGCGAGCATTTGCAGTTGATGGCGTTTCCGTTCTTCGTGTACCACGCCCTAACTTCATCCTGCGTGTACAGATGAGCATGCCTGGCGGCGTGCGTTGCTCGGGTGGTAGGGCTTAACGCAGAGATGTGAAGCAGCTTTGTTTTGATGCCATAGCGGTCTTGCGCATCCTGAGCTTCATCCCACCGCGCGCGCCGCAGTGCGGTCGTGATCTCAGTCCTGGCAATGCGATTCGCGCGTCGGGTTTCAATGCCGGTTTGCTCATTGAGGTTTTTGGCTACGTCCCGCGGGTTTAGCCCTCTGGCAATGCCATCAGTCAGAATTCGCGCCATATCGCTCTTAACCTGAGCGCTGAGCCCTTTCATCTCTTCGAACTCGCGCGCTCTGACCAGAATCAAACGCAGCTGATAGGGCTCACTCAACAAGATGTTGGGAACATCCTGCTGGCCGGCGGCATAAGCGGAGGATTGCTGAGAGAGGTTGTAATACTCCTGCGCTGTCCCTCGCTGGTAAGCCACTGACACATAGCGGCCAAAGAACCACAGATTGAACTCCCCGCCCTCCAGCAGAATTTCGTCCACCAGCGCTTCACCGTTCTGCAACAGCATCGACAGAAGCCCCTGATCAAGACGGAAGGTGTAGCGCTCGTTTACGACGGGTTCGGAGGGGATGCGGTTGAGGATGTCGATGTAGCCTTTCGTTATCAAATTCATACGCTTTACAAACTCACGCATGGCGCCACGCTCTAACTTATCAACTCCTGTGGGATCTTTAATGTTGCTCGGCAGGATTGGAGGCTTAGGTTTCGTCGTCATCCCCAGTCTCTCCAAGAGGCTCGCCGCCTTCAGTTTCAAATCCTGCAGCAGTGCGAATTTCCTCACCGCTGAACGGCGCCGTATCACCGCTTTCAACCATAGCCTTGTTCACCTCTGCCATGGCCTTGGAGTCCGCCAGGCGTTCAGCGCGAGTCTGTTGATTGAGATCATCCCAGATGACTGTTTTCTGGCCGACAGAATCGATAATTCTCAGGTCGATCAGCTTGTCGCAGAAGTCCTCAATTTCGAACGACAGAACACCGCGGCGACTCTGGCAGCGCCCGTTCATGTACTTTTGGTCTTCGGTGCTTGAGCGTTCAGCCTGTTGGTTGCCTACCAGTATTCGTGATGGAATATCAACGCCGGCAGAAGCCGTTTGCAGGTTCACGCTATAGGTTGGGCTTGGATCAGACACAGGGGAAACAAGGGAGGTAACAGCTGCACCCTGTAGGCTCATCAGCACATCGTTGCCGCGGTTCATCTCGCGCGCGGCTTCGTTGAACTTGTCCTGCAATTCGTCAACGCTGACGCCATACATAGACGCCAGACTGCCGAAGTCGATCTCTTTGTCGAAGCTAAGCGCCAACTGCCGCGCTGCGTTCTTCAGGAATGACTCACCGGAACCGCCCTCTACTTTCTCCAGGCTGACGAATGCGTTGTATGCTGGCTCAAGGAACCCGATAGCGTCGTCGGTGTAGTCGCCAAGGATGAAGATCCGATCTGGATGGATTTCGACACGGCGCGTGGAGCCATTTGAAAGCCGCTCTGTGTATTGCCACATCTTCGGCTGGCCGTATGTTTGCGAGTTAAGCCCGGTATCCCACTCGCTCACGTTTAGTGAACCAGCCCAGGCTACCGTGACTTTTTCGAGCCCTCGGCCTCTGGTTACTTCGGTATTCCATGGTTTGTTGTCGCGGACGTGCAGCAAAATGCCAGAGTAACGCCCGACAAGCCGCCGGCGGTCAGCCTCTGCAAAAGCGCGCCATAACCGGTTCGTGAATACCGGTTTGAGTTTTTTCTCCCAGGCAGTTTCCGCGCGCTTCTCGTCGGCCTTATCACCTTCGATGATCCCCGGGTTGGTCTGCCAGCATTTGCCCACCAGCTTTTCCACGGCGCCATGCGCAATACCACCGCGGCGATACAGTGAATAAAGATTCTCGTAAGTGATCTGCTCAGGAAAGCCGTATTCGCACCAGGCGGAGCCGCGTTTATTATCCAGGCCCATAGACGGCCCAAGCATCGCCATACGAGCACGCTCAATCCTGGCGTCGTTCAACGCGTGGTTGACGGCCAGTTGGAGATTTTTGTTCATGTGGTTTCCGTTTGGAGTGGTTTACCGAAGTCGCTTAGGGATCAGCATCCCAACGGACTGAGATTTGCGTTTGATATGTCCATCCAAGCTATAGCGTATCCCATCCCAACAGTGCTCATTGCCATCTGCCAGTTTTGGTAACACTTCCCCGGTGATACGGTCAGTTTTGTAAGACCAGAGCCGTGCCTCGCGCGCCACGTTCTTGCAGCGAGGATGAATGATTATTTCGTCAAAGCCACGGAGATGGGCGATCCCGTCCTCAACGCTCCCCTGCCACTTTTCAGCAGCTGAAATATTGAATCCCTGTCTCTTGAGATAACTGATTGTCTCCGGGCGCGCTGAGTCGGCCTTAATGGGCCAGTCACGCACACCGGGGATGGTGTCGTACAGCTCAGGCATGTGGTCAAGTTCGGTATGCTGACCATATGCCTCATATTCGATGTAAAGGCGGTTATGCAGAATGAATGAACGCACCAACGTATTCGGGTCTTTAGCGAAACCGAAGTCGGCACCGAAGAACAGGCGTTCCGCCTCTTTCCAGATATTGTCGGAAAATTCAGCAATCCGATATTTGCCGGCCAGTACCTGCTTATCCGAGTTTTCGAGGTAAGCCCCTTCCCATACCCATGCGTATGTTGCCGGGTCAAGACGGCGCTCATCGTTCAGCCGTTCACCTTCCAGCACATCGGGGAACCAGGGATTATCCGTGTAGTTCATCTCAACGGTAATGCAGTCATCGCCAGCCTCTTTGCGAAAACGCTTATCAGTGGCGCTACCGTCGCGCTCTGGGTTCCACGTCACCCAAATCTCTGAGCCTTCCTCACGAACGGTGGGGCTCAGCTTCTGCCAGGCAATTTCGCTGACTGATTCAGCCTCATCAACCCAGCAAAGCAAAATCCGCGCCTTCGACTTGATGCTATCGAGGTTATGCCGCAGACCACAGAACACATAATTCACGCTCTTATCGATGGTTCGGATGTACTTCTCACCAATATCGAAATTGGCTGCTAACCATGGCACCGACAGGATCGCCTGCTTAACCTCTTGCATGCTCGACTCTTCCAGTGAGTTCATGAACTCACGAGCACACAAGATCACTCCTGCTTCGCCATTCATCATCGCCTGATAGGCTTTAACTGCTGTCATCATGGCAAAAGTGCGTGTCTTAGCACTACCGCGTCCACCGTGTGAGCAGCGATAGCGCTTATTGATGGCCGTGAATAATGGAGCTAGCTTTGCTGGGATCGGTAGTTGTACTGCTTCACTCATGCTTTTGGCTCAACGGGGATGAGTTGAATCACGGTGGGCTTTGGCGTCATGGTTCCATCTGATGACTTGTGGTCTAGCGTCTCTTTGAATGCGTTCACTTCGATATGCTTACCAAGCAATTCAAGGTTCTTCACCTTATCCGGCCATTTAATCTTTTTGAGAGTCGCCGCAGAGTTTCCTTCTGCAGCCATCTCCAAAATATCCAGGCCGGATAACGTAGTGCGCCAAACTGTAGGCCATTCAGACACAGGTTTTAGTTCGCCAGAGCTGTTGAGTATGTCGAGAACATCCATCCGATCTATCTCAACCAAGCGATTTAGGACATATGTCGCATTTATGCCAACCAGATCATTGCGCTGAACCTTTAGTTCAGAGATCCTTAACTGAATGTCAGGTTTTGACAGGTTTTCGGACGCAGTGCGGTTAGCTGTTTTAGTGCTGTACCCCGCCCGAATAGCCGCTTGCGTGGCGTTCAAATCGATGAGGTACTCGCGACAGAACATTTCTTGTTTGTCTGTGAGTGCCATAATTTACCTATTAGCGAGGTTTAAAAGTGACTTCAAAGCAGATTTATTACCGCAACAGAGGCCATGATGAAGAGACATATATTTTTTTGGATAGGCTAGACGACGGAACGTACTCTGTCCGTGCAGGATCATCGCACCCTGTGAGCCATTTTAAATGGGAAGGTGAGGAAACGACTCAAACAGTTGAAGAGTTCCTCCGCAATAACCCTTCTTATACTGATAGAGTTAACCAACTTATCTCTGAGTTTGAATCTACCTCTTAATTTATGTATTCAGGAACCAATCCATCACATCTGAGAACTGGTTCCTGATCCCTCGACCGAGATTGAAATTCATCACGCTTTGCTCGCTTGCATTCAGCTCCTTCACTGATGCCATGTTGAGAAGCGATTTCACTCAAAGGCATCAAGCCAGTTCGGTACGCAGATTCGATGGCATCCCCATCTGGTTTGGTCATTCGTTATGCCTCTTTATTTGTGACCGAGATCAATTTATTTCGAGTTGAACATTAAGTTAGCGCCCCAATATATGTTTAGGCATCTGCCTTTTAAAATAAGGAATTTAACAATGACTACGACTCAACAGCAAAGAAAGCCAGCCTATAAAATAGGCGATCAAGTTGTCATAAAGTCCGGTGGCCCGACTATGACAGTTGAAAAACCAGTTTATAATGTCGACCGCGTGTTCGTTGGCACTTATAAATGCCAGTGGTTTGCAGGGAAGAAACTAGATTTTGGCACCTTCCCTGAGGCGTCATTAGACCCTTACATCCCAAAGCCGTAAACCCGAACCTTCAAATGCTATCTGTTAACGATATATCTATATGGATGATGAGCTCATTACAAGAGCATGGGTGTTTATATCAGCAGGATGTAGTTGATTACCTAGTTAAAGCAGGGAATGAGCAGCATCTAAAGGAAAATGCAGATGGTAACCAAGTCCTTTCAACCAAAATTGTTAATAAATTTCGAGTTGATAGTGGCGAGAATGTTGTTTGGGTAAAGCCTGATAAGTACTGGCGATATCGTGTCGCTGAAGATGAAGACGGGCGAGAAGCCCGCGGTTAACAATAAGGGCGAAATTTCGCCCTTATTTACATCATCACGATGTACCTATCCAGGAAAGTTGAAAAAAAACCACCAGGGCGGGTTCAGTCATTTCTTGCCGTTGGCCTCAGACATCTGCTGGTATCGCGGGTCGTTTGGCCCTGGGAATTTGTGGCTCTGGCTGCGGTAATGCTGTAGGCGCTCGCGGAAAAGCTCGCGTAGGTGTTCAGGCTGTTCCGCCTCCACCTGAGCCGGCACGATCGGCATGTTCATGCGCTCTTTGTACGCCACGCCTGACGCCGCAAGGTCTACGTTCACCTTGTCCATTTCTTCTTTTGGCAGATTGCCGAGATTGTATGACATGAAGCCCTCCTATTCGGGAGGATTATACATCATCACGCAGCAGCCTCGGAAAGCTGCTCTGTGATGGGCAACAAAAAACCGCCCGTAGGCGGTTAGAATGCAATGAACCTTACTCTAACTATCTGACCCGCAATCGGGGCAAGCATGGTAAAGGTCATCTAAATCTTCGTTATCATGTAGCCAGTTTTCGAATGAATCAATATCAGGCTCGCCTTCAGGGGAAACGTCAACATTTTCGTCATAGCTTTCTGCATCAGAATCACTTAGCTTCACTGTGTAAAACGCTTCCCTGCAATCGCAGCATGGGAATAATCTTTCTTCTCTCATGGTAACTCCTTTTTTTTACGTTTTAAGAAAATACCACGTGAACAGTGATGAAATAAATCATTATCAGAGCCACTTGGAAAAGGTAATGGCTTCTGTAATGCCGATGGTGTTAGCAATCCGCCTCCGGGCGGGCCACTGCACGGCAGGCCCACATGCAGGCTTCCTGCATCTTGGTGCGGGCGATAGCCAGACAGCGCATGGCTTCCATGCGGTTGTTCTCCTCCGGGGAGCCAGCCTCTACCGCCTCCAGCATGAGGTGTGTGCGTTCAAGGTCGAGTTGTTCGCAAAAATTACGGCTGATGTCTTTCAGATCGTTCATTTGCGCGATATCGTCGGCGGTCAACGTGCGGTATCCCTTCACAGTGCTGCCATCTTGAAGTTTAGCTTCGCTCATTGTTTTTCCCGGCGGCTTCCCGCCATTGGTTCAGCGTGGCCACCTGGCCAGCGCAGATTGCTAATGCTGTTTGAAGCGCCAGCGCGTAACTCACCGCGTCGCCCCAGGTGTCACCTTGTAGGCTTGGCTGCTCGCATGGGGTGAAAACTGACTCAGGGGGTAACAGGACGACTTGCTGGGGTGTCGGTAGCGTTCTGCTGCAGGAGCTCAACAACAGCGGCAGGCATAGGGCTATTCCCACATTTACTGCCTTTAAGTGCATCACGCAATTTCCTCTGGTAGGTTTCGCCCTGCTGGCGTAGTAGCTGTTCTCTTTGTTGTTGCTCCGCGGCCAAGGCCCTGTTCTTCCTGTCTTGTGCTTGCAGGGTGGATATCAGTCCTGACTGCTGCGCCAGCGTCTTTTCCTGCTGTTTAACCTGCTCATCGGCCTTTACTGCATTGCTGTGGAAGTAAAACGCCAGCCTACTGGCAACAATCAGCGCCACCAGCAACAGGCCGATCGCCATCGTGCGGAAGCTGAATGAGGTGTTCATGACAAAAACATCTCGCGTTCTGCTACACGGCGTGTAACCAGGCCATCAAGCCGTTTACCGCCAGCATTTACCCATTTACCGAACTCGTCGGCAGCGCCTTGCTTTTCTCCAGTGTTCAGCTTCTTCAGAAGCGTGGATGTGCTCAGCGACCGCAAGCCGAGGTTATACGCAAAGCTCACCAGCGCATCGAATTGGCCCTGAGTGATTTTCACCTTCACCAGCTGATTAACGCCCTGCTCATACTGCACAACGCCGCATTTCAGCAGCCGATCGGCTGTAGCCTGATCAATCTGCATTCCTGGGCCGACTTTCTTACCGTCTACCGGCTGTGTCCATCCGTAGCCAATCGTCCAGACGCCAACCGAATCCTGATAGGCTTTCAGCCGCAGGCCTTCAAAACGCTTGATCAGCTCAATGCCGCTTTTACTTATCTGCATTCTGATTGCCCCCGCCGAAGCGATTACCCACGTAACCAGACAAGAACGAGCTGAGTTTCTTCACGCCGACAAAGCCGATGAATCCACCGATGCCAACCGTTAAGGCTTTAGGCACGTCGAAGTAATCCAGGGCTGAGTAAGTGGTCAGCGCCAGGGCGCCACACATCAAACCTTCGAATATGGTCTCTTTCCAACTGCTGCCGGCATACGCCATCCGAAGTACAGCCATCACGACAGCCATGACGACGCCACCAATAGGCACGTCACCGCGCCACCAGGCCGCAAGAATGTCGCTGAGCTCTGCCCAGTTGTGAGGATTGTTTGGCATCTTCATGACTCCACCTCCCGGTTATCGGGCTGTGCTGTAGACTTAAAATAAAAAAGGCCGTGCATTAGCACAGCCCTGAATGATTGAGAGGCTCTATCACTCTCTGAAAGGTTTACACACAAATTCCAATGTGATTTTTGGATTGTAGATGTTCAAAAAAACAGGGTTACTATCCATTTGAATAAATATCAAGCTTGTCTCTCCGTCGACTTTTCTACCGAATACTAGGCTTTCCCCACCTTCGGTAGCATCCACCCTGTCAATGAAACGGAATACTGCTCCGCTTATAGTCACCGTTTGCGATGTTCCATTCATCAGCGCAGAAATTCTCGTGCCAGCCTTCGTGCTGCACTCCAACCTGAGCATCGGATTAATGTTTTCCTTCTCAGCAGATGGAGCGCGATAACTTTCCTCCGCCTCAGCTGCATATTTTGCCTTTGCTTTGGTGATACGCTGTTCTGTACTTTCCTGCACACACCCACTCACAGAAGTAATTGCAAGTAAAACAAATAAAATCCTATTAATCACGTAATGTTTCTCTATTATTCAATCAATTCAGTATTTTGGCACATTACTCGGTGTTGATATAGGGTTTTGCAGGCCATCCTGTGAGAGTTCAGCCACCAGCCGTAAACGCTGCCGGTAAGAGGGTGCCGTATGTGTCGTCCGTTGGCTGGGGCTGAAATGCAAAAAGGCCACCGAATGGTGGCCTCTAGTGTTGCTAAGTATGGCTATTCTGATTTTAACTTTTCGTATGATTCATTCATTTTTTTCACTGCACTGAGCACATCTGAATCGTTACGCATCACCCATTGATAGCCGTATTGGCTAACAGGATTCATTGACTGATAAGTCACTCCGATTTCAAATAAAGAAACACCATCACTCAATTGCGATTTAGCTTTGTAAACACCATAGAGAAACAAAACGACAACAATTGCGATAATCCCTAAAATGATTTTTTTCATCCGATCCACCTTCCATAATCTCACTTGGATTTTACTTCAGGTTCAGCATCAGCTCCAGCAAAAATCCCCGGCGTTTATAGCCAGGGATAATTTGTTTGCGCAGACCTCTCAGCCTGCATGGTTGGAGTTCCAGTCAACCCGACGAAGTTACCAACTTGGCGGAATCAGTGTTCAGGAGCCGCCTCGTTTATCCTGAATCACCGCTCTTCGCTTTACGCTCCCGAGCATAGCTGAAAATATATACTTTGATTTCCCGTTTTGCAACTTTATTTTCCAATTAAGCCGCTGTAGCTAGAAATTCTTTCTCCATTTCTCGCTTTATTGCATAAAACACTTCCTCTTCGAGTATCTCTTCGCACCAGATAACTCTCTTTCTCGCTGCCTGTACATCCGCCCCGGTTTCACGCTCTATCATGCGAGCAATATCTTGCGGGCGTTTGCGGCTGCAATAGCGTTTAATGGCCACTGAGCGAATCGGGCTATCTCGTTTTATCGTTTTGCTCATCACAGACTCAACAAAAGCGGCATCATCTGATTCTTTGGCGAGAGCGATGATGTTGCTTGCTGATGTACCTGGAATGACAAGTTCACGCGACTTCTTGAATAGCTCTTCTCCTCGATAGCCTTGTGCGTGAAGGGCTTCAACCACTTCAACGATTCGATTGGATTGTCCCTCGCTCCATTCCGTTCGGATCATCAAGCGACCAATGACGTTTACGCAACCTGCCGGCGAATCGTCACCGCCAAGATGCCTCCCCCATAGAGTCAGCATGTATCGCGTCCAAACCCGCTGTGCTGGAGTGATTGTTTTCTTACCCTTGCACCACACGCGACGCAAATCAGATTGGCGCTGGACAAACGGCAGAAGGTAGATTGCATCGGGCTTACTCATGCCTTCCTCCAGGTTTTGCTGATTTAATGCTTTGGATGTTTTGCTTTGAGGTGTGAAATTGCTCTGCGATGGTTTTGGTGCTGATGCCGATACCGACGAGCATTCTTATCGATATGACATCGTCCAGACTCAGTGATGATCGTTGCCTTGCCATCAGGCTGCCTCCAGTTGTTGCTTACGGAGTTTTTCGTAATGCTTCGCCCGACGCGTGAAGATTGACTTCACTCGCTGCAGGTAAGCGATATCGAATTTCCGTGGTGTATTGTCGTGCTCGATTCGTTTAACGCGGAATGCGCTAATCTTCTCGATGAGGTTTATTCGGTAGGGGATCAGGTTTCCTGACAGGTCTCGGTTGCAATGGACGCACCCGGCGTGATTGTTGAATACGTTGAAGCGAAGATGTGGCGCAGCGCCTCTGGAACGATAGTGACTGGCATCTACTGCGCCGCCCCGTACGCCGTAATTAAGCGGCCTGCCACATGCGATGCATGGTTTCCCGTAGTCTCGCCAAAATACAAAGCGATTTACCGCTGCCTGTGCCTCTCTGTTCCATTCTGATTTTGTCTTTAGCCTTTCCCTTCTCTGCCGTAGCTCATCGCGCTGTAGACGCTCCTGCTTGCGTTTTTCGCGCAAAGCAATCTCTTCATCGCGCTTCTTGTTGAAGGCAATGGCGCATTTGTAGTTGTGGCAGACTTTTTGAAGGGAGCTTCTGGGAAGGTATTCAGTGGAGCAGATGGGGCATATTTTAGGCTTCGGCGGCTTGATGCCTTTAGCCAATTTTCCCCTCCCAGTAGCCACTCGGCCACGTCCAGGGTTTCCACCATACTGAAGTGCTAACCCAGCGCTCTACTTTCCCTTCCCAGTGAATAAATTCTCCGCAGAATGGACAAACCCTATCTTCGGTGAATGCGTTCAGGCTTTGAACTGTTCTGCCATCCAGGTAACGATTCCCACATTCTGGGCAGTGAGGGATTTCTCTCCAGCTACTCATCACCTTCCTCCGCGTTTCCGATCACCTCATCTGCTTGACGGTCTATCTCGTCGTTGCAATGCTGGCAGATGTAGCACTCATCCGCAGCCAACACCGATAAGCAGCTGCAGCAGATATCTGTGCCGTACTTCTTCGGCACTTTCATAATTTCCGGGATTGTTGTAGTAATCATCGCACGCACCTCATCAGCAGAAACAGAACGGCATTACCCGGCCATGCGAGGCTGAGTAGCAGCATCTTTGTGGTGGATAGTGTTGGCTCGTATTTGCAGAAGAACTCGAAGCTGCGGCCAGCGATGAAGCAGTAAGCGCAGGCGGCTATTACTCCGATAAGAATTAATATCGCTATCATGGCTTTCTCCTGGCGCGACGACGCAGCCACATGCTGTCGGCTAATGTCGCGGTATAATTGAATGTCGGTGTCAATTCGGGATTGGTACGGGGCTTTCTGGTCTTGCGGTGGTCAGTCTTGAATATCAGGTTATCCATTATGATTTGCGTTGGACTTCGCTGTGTCATGCGGCTCTGTCTCCATATCGATTAGCCCACTCGATAGCGAGCCGGGATTCATCGCTGAACTTGACACCATGCTCAGCACCAAACGCGTTTATCAGCTCAATGAGGTCGCGCATTTCGCCAACGGTCATCTTGCTTGTTGATTGCCCCAGAACGACGAAGCCGCCGTCTATGCCAGGAACCGTTTCTTGCTTCTTCAGCGCAGCAGTGAAAACACACTTCCAGCTCTCAGAGCTCATCCTCTTTCCATACCAAATGACCTGCTCGGAGATGTCGCGCAGGGTTGCCCAGAGTTTTGCGTTCTGGTCTAGACTTCTGGTTGGCTCTTGGATGGTTACTGCGAGGGGTTTATCTGGATTTAGTGGAATGTTGTCGATGAAGTTTTTCAGGTTCTGGCGTATCTGTGGGCTTCTTAGGTAGAAGGCCTGCTTTTGCATTGTTATCCCTTATAATTTCCACTCATGCTTAACATGACGTACCCAGGCAGGTAGTCTCCAACATCTGCGATATGGATTACGATTCTGGATATATGCCTGCCGGTATATGCACCATCCCATTCATGCAGTCTAAGGATGTCTCCAGCTTCATAGTGGCGGTCGTCCTTTCTTAATTCGGCAAGCTTCAGTCCTTGCGATACGGCCTCGTAATGCTGAGGAAGAATTTTCAGATGATGTTCCATACTATTTACCTGTGATTGGTAATTCTGGTAGTGGCATCCAGTGGGTTGGCTCTTGCTGCAGTGAATCGCCATCAAAGAAGTAATGATATGGCCCATCGCCATCATCACCGATACAGCCATCTTCGATATGACCGTCGTAACTGCCAAAATACAGCAGAACTCGCTTATCCAATTCTGGCATTCGCTCACTGCACGCTATCCATCGCTCCTGGGATTTACCTGAGCTTTCCATTTCGATTTCATGGATGTGTTGCCACATAAGCAGAGCCAGTTCTCGCACCTTGTCTTTTCCGAGAGAATGAACAGCAGCAACAAGTTCGCCCATTTCGTTTTTGTTTAAAGGCTTCATGCCTAATCCCCTTTGATTGATAGGCCGATAGAATTGAGTAAATTCTCAACCTGCTTTTGTGAATACGCCGGATAGCTGTGGTCAGCATAAACACATGATGGCCTTGGAAGCCCAACCACGATGTTTGCTCGGCTGGCCTGCCAGACATGCCATATGACTTCCACGT
Organism: Serratia sp. PL7; assembly: GCF_945957435.1. NCBI lineage: Bacteria > Pseudomonadati > Pseudomonadota > Gammaproteobacteria > Enterobacterales > Yersiniaceae > Serratia > Serratia sp. PL7. Next base: position 1,571,958 of record NZ_CAMFLB010000001.1, read on the forward strand.
GTCTTTGGTCGTGGCTATCTGTTGGATGACAGCCGTAAGCGTCATCAAAATACTTTTCAAACTGCTTCCGACTCTCTTCTTGTTGCTTATCCATGGTTGTCTCCTTTGCTTGGCAGGTCAGCGCCAGCCAGATGCTTCTTTGGTTTGTTGTTCGTTCTGCGCATAACGCATCGCAGCCTCTTCTTGGTCGATGTTTACGAAGTGACCATTCTTCCAGCCCATGTAAAATGTCTTTGGCTGTCCGGAGCGATATTTCCCGATGATGATTTCGGCAATGCCTTTCATGTTGCTGTGCTCATCGTAAACTTCGTCGCGATACGGGAAGATAATCACGTCAGCGTCCTGCTCAATGGAGCTTGAGTCCTTCAGGTCTGCCATGCTTGGTCGTTTGTCTGCCCGATTTTCTGGGCCGCGGTTTAGCTGCGCCAAAAGAATTACAGGAACCTTGCTGCGCAGACAGAACTGCTTCAGCTTGCGCGTCATTTCCCCGATGGCGATGTCGTTACGCTCTGCTTTTGGCTTTGTGATAAGACCGAGATAATCGATAGCGAGGAAGCTTAATCCGCCGTCCATGTTCATCCGATCTGCGTGGGCAATAGCAGCGTCAACGGTAAAGGCGCCATCAATTACGTAGTTGTTTTCGTCCATCAGTGTGCCGGTTGCGCCGGTGAGCTTCGTGTATTGCTCTTGAATCATGTTCAGCGGGTTGCGTAGCGTGCTGATGGATAATCCTGCGCGATCCGCGACATGACGCTCTACCACCTGCATGTCAGACATCTCCATAGACACCAGCAAGCCCTTACCCTTCTGCCTACCAATCGAGTTAGCAATGTTGATTGCTAGCTCCGTCTTGCCCATGCCAGGGCGGCCAGCGATGATGATTAAGTCTGTGCGGTCGAATCCGCCATACTCATCATCCAGCGGGTCGATTCCCGTTTTCAGGTACATCCCGGAATCAGCGCCCTGCATTCGCTTTTCAAGCACGTCCATGTAGTCAGGCAGCAAATCACCGATGCGGCGAGGAAGCTTGTCGTTGGTCTCGAACTGCACTTTTGAAAGAACGCTCGCCACTTCTGCGGTTCGCTCGTTAATATCATGTGCGCCGACGCTTTGCAGAATTGAGATTGCTTGCTGCAGATCGCTAATGCCTTTGCGGATCATCCAGCATTGACGGACACGTTTTGCCCAGGCCCGGATGTTAGCTGCAGATTTGCATCGCGCCGCCACGCTCAACACTAAGTCCTTGCTTGAATCGGAAAGACTATCTTGAACGGTGAACTGGTCGATTGGTTCGGCCTGATTCAGGAGGGTGACGATTACTTGATACATCTGGCGGAGGTGGAAATTTTCAAAGGCTTCTGCAGGTAACTTGCCGGCGACTTCTCGGCAGTCGATATGGTCGCCCTTGATCATCATTGAGCCGACCAACTGCTCTTCAAACTCGTAGCTTTCCATCAGTCCTCCCGGGAAAGAATTTCGTCAATCTTCTCTTGGCGAAGTGCGGTTTCAATGCCGTATCGCTTGCCTTCTGGATTGTCGCCACAAGCCCACTTCGTTGGCGTGTAGCCATGGGCGAGATAGCCATTCAGGAACGTGTTGATCTCTGTTGGCTGGCTGCCAATCTCCTTGCACTGCTTCAGGTATGACTGCCAGAGGCGCTTCAATCCACTCTCGACTGTGGTCGATACATTGCGAATTTTTGGGAGCCCATGCTTATCGGCTTTGCAGTTCCAGGTGTCGCGCAGTCTTTCACGATCGAAAGCTGGCATTGTAGAGCGAGGATTTGTTCCCTTAGCTCGCGGATTGGTGCCCTTCTGCCGTGGGGTTAATTTTTCTTCCAATGACAACCCCACTGCGTGGGTTTGGGTAATGTTTCTTTCTTTCTTTTGAATAGTTTCTTTTGTGTTTAGCTGAGTTGGCGAATGCCCATTAGCTGAAGTGGCTAAACTTTTATTAGCTGACTTGGCTAATGTTTCGCTGCCTTGGCTAATATCGCAATTCCAGTCAGAAACTACCTTATTTATCCCGATTTGCGTTCCGCTGGTTACGATGATGTTCATCATGATCATCTCGTTTTTTGCAGTGCAAACATGGGTGTGATGAATGCCGGTCATGCTGGAAATTTGTGTGTTTGTGATCCGGTCTGTTTTCTTTCCGAATCCATATGTCTTACGGATGATCGCAAACGCAATCTTGAGCTGGCGAGCGGTTAAATTAGCTCTCAGGATGGCTTCTAGCAGCTCGTTAGCTATGCGGGTATACCCATCATCAGTATCAGCCACGCGTTGCTCCATGACCTCTTGATAAGGTTTACGGTAGTCGGATAATTTTCTAACGACGCCCATTCTTCTTCACCCCTGCCAATGCAATCCGATATTCACCAATGAACCGAGCAGCAAAGCTTCGGTTATTGGCGGCTGCAACAACGATTCCTTCCGGTGAATCAGGATGCCGTCGTTCCTCTTCTGTCTTGTAAATTCGGCGATTTTTTGCCATAATTTCCTCCAGTGGTTATCTCCAAACATCACTATCACGCCTCGAAAGCTGCAACTTCCGGGGCGTTTTCTTTTGGTGACAGATATCCAGCCAGGCGCTTAGCCAACTCCGCCATTTCTTCGTCTGCTATCCCATAGTTCAGGACAGCCAGCGCCATGCTCATAGTCTCCAGCAAGCCTGATTTCCACCGGCTAACCTGTGACTCATGAACACCCATGGCGTCAGCAAATTTGCGCTGACCCATTACTGCGATTTTGTTCAGAAGCGACGAGTGAATCTTCATCGCCGTCTTGCGTGTGCTTGCAGTTTCCATGCGTAATACTTCCTTTGTTGATAAATGATTAATCGCGACTAAGCTCGGCTTAGTCTTCAAATGCTCCACACTGGCGGAGCTGGTCAGGGATGTTAAAGAGCGGTGGTGCTTATGCTGCAAATGAAGCTGTTAACTCAGGCCAGATCTCGAACCAATCATTTGGGTGAAGATCCTTTCGCGATACTTGGCCACCAGAGTTGCTTTCGATCCGCACTGAAAGCGCTGCGCCTAGTTTTTGCTTATTGGAAATCGCCTTGCGCAGATAGCCTACAGAGGTGTTGCACTGGCCAGCGAAGGCCTTCTGTTGCTCAATGCCAAGGGAGTTCAGGTAAAGCTGAAGCTTTTCCATTCATGTCACTCCTTGCTGTATTCACGAAAAGTATACTTGCAAGTAAAGTTACTTGCAATACTCAGAGGTCATTTACCTAGAAATACCTTCGGGTAAGATGAGGCGATGCAAAAAGAAGACAAGTCTCATGTATTTGAGCGCCGCAGAAAGAAGCTGCAGGAGATAATAGATTCCCTGGGCACGCAAAAGGCCTTGTCTGAGAAGACGGGTATAGCAGAATCAGTTATTTCCAGGATGCTCTATCCTGCTGGAAAGAGTGGTAAAAGAAACATAGGCGAACAGGCTGTCCGCGACATAGAGAGCGGCCTGGGTCGCCCCACGGGTTGGTTTGATGGCATAGTTCAAGATGCTAATTATGATGATGCTCACAATATCAATACGTATGGTGTGCAACACATAAAAACTATCTCGACTAAGAAGTATCCCTTGATAGGATGGGGTGACGTTTCCACCTGGTCTGACAAGATGCATGAGATAGAACAAAGAGCAACGACATGGTTGCCATCAATAAAAGACTATGGAGAGCGGGCTTTTTGGCTTGAAGTTAAGGATGACACAATGGCCGGCTCCACTGGAGTCAACTATCCGAAGGGATCTTTGATACTTGTTGAGCCGTATTTGAACCAACATATTTCTTCTGGGGACAAAGTGATAGCCCGCAAAATTGGCGGGAGCGAATCAGACCTAACCTTCCGGTTCTTCTATGAGGATGGTGGAAACAGATGGCTAAGAGCTGCCATGCCTGGATTCCCTCATCTCGATGGAGACGAATACGACATAGTAGGAGTTGTGGTTGGCGCCTGGTTAAACTAACCAGCAACCACGTCAGGCCCGGCTAATGCCGGGTTTTTTGTTTTCTAAATCCCGCCAAAATCAGATCTCCGTCAAATTCCAGAAAATAATTTACCTAAAATTTCAACGACTTTACCTCAATCGACAAAATACTTTACTTTCAGGTATAGACATAAACTTTACTTGCGAGTACATTTCTAATCACAGCAGGACGCTGACCAGCCAAACGGAATATTGGCAACGCTCTTTAACAATCATGGGAATTTCTCCTGCCAGTGTAGGAGACCAAAGCGAAGTGGCTTTGGGGTGTGGTGAATGCGCAGGCTGATGCGCAGGTGCTAGGCAGCGCTTACCGCGAGATATGGAAATTGCCGCCATATCAATGCAAGCCGGAGATCAGCGCCGGCCACCACACCACCAAAGCCACTTACTGGAGGTAGTTATGACAACAATCATCGTTAAGCCAGCGAAAGAAAACAGCAAGACGCGTCGCTATCGCCAGCGTGGTGAAGTGATGGCAAAACGCCGCGAAGATGCGGATACAGCGAAGAAGTTAAGCAAAGCCTGGGCGAAGTTAACCCGGGTCGAGTTACCGGCCAAGAAGCCTATTTATAGCGGTTCATGCTGCTTGCCAGAAGTGGCGATGTTCGCAGCTGGGCATCGCAAATCAAAATCAGTAACGGCGAGGTAATGATGCCACTAGACCATGGAATTCTTAATTTACCGCTCATCAAGCGCGGCAATTTCCATAAAGAACTTGAAGACCATTTGAAAGCAGAAAAACAACGCAAAGCGCGAGAGATTTGCGATGCCAAAGCGGAATTTGAAGAAGCAAAGCGAGTGGCAAAATCATTGTTTGAAGTGATGGACGCAGACTTGATTAAGCAGGAAGCAAAACGCCGAGGGATAAGGACTTCAGAGCTAAAGCAGGTATTGCGTGACATAAGGGACTTCAAGCCTCGGCTAGCACCAAAAGCTTTCGAGATATTCATCAAAGCCGCCTAGCGGCTTTTTTTACGCCTAAAAGTAGAGGTAAGCATGAGCTTCAGAGGAAAGGTTTGGTTTTGGATGTTGGTTTCATGCGCCCTCTTCTGGTGTGGCGTGATTATTGGATTGATGAGGGTTATGTGATGGGTGGATTTAAAGGAACTCCGGGGCCGTGGAAGGTGAATGTAATAGGTCAGCACTGGAATAACAAATCGCTTACTCATCTGGAAGTAACGTTCGGAAGCGATGGTGAGTGTGTCTGCGACACGGTTTATAAAATTGATGATGCTAACCTAATCGCTGCTGCGCCAAAGCTTCTTGAGGCGCTGCAGGATGCTCTTCATGCACATGATAAGCATGGTGAGTATGTGGAATGGGATTTTGCACGAGAAGCAATCCAAGAAGCGTTAGGCAACTGACCATCACAAAGCTCATATCCGTGTGAGCTGATGATGTATCTGTACGAAGACATAACCCCTCTTATCATCACTTAGGCCGCCATTGTGCGGCCATTTTTTTAACTGGAGAAAGTATGGAAAAACAAAATCAGACCTTCGAAGAAGTTGTTCGCCCACTGATTAAATGGCTTGCAGAAAATGTAAACCCTCACCATTCGGTTGTTGTTACCAGCACTCATGCCGAGTTGTTACAAAGTGAGCAAGCAGTATCTACAGACGAATATCTGCAGGATTAACTAACAGCCGCCTAAGTGCGGCTTTTTTTTACCCATCGCTAAGCCAATTTACGATTTGGTTCAGCAATGAATACCTATCAATCAACATATCAAAGGAAAAGCCCATGATGTACGCCATCGCAGGGCAGTCCGGCATGGGCTGCTCCAATAACTTTCTTCTCAAAATGCAGCATCACAAATCAAACATCCTGACCAGCGCTAGCTTTACGCCTCCACCTCGCAAGAGCTGGCTGGATAAGCTGATCGAAATCTTACGCACCGAGGGTCGGCCATGAATGTAGCCCAGAGAATGGAAGTTGAAAAAATCGTTTCTAATTTCACCGAAGAAGATAACGAAGCGGTTTATGAAGAAGTTGAGCGCCTCGATAAGCAGATGCGGATTGGTTACATGGAGAAAATGCTTAGAGAGCATCTTCCGCATTGTGAAGCAGAGATATTCGCGCTGGCTGCTGACTCATCCGAGTTTCAGGAGATAGCCAGCAAAGCAATTTGGGATTGTCTGACAGAGATTGTGAAGCGTGAGCGGGCTGTCGAGATATACCGGAACAAACACAGATACGACGAGGTAGCGTGATGAGCTTCAGCATCATTGAATTCGTGAAGCAGCAGGAGCCGTTATTTAGCGGCGCGCTGACTGACCAATCAGTTACATGGGCTAAGGAAAGCCAGTTCGCGATGCAGCTTTTCCAGAAGAATGATTTCCTGACGAAAACGGCGATAGGGAATCCGGCAAGTGCGCAGAGCGCGATCATCAACGTAGCGGCCATTGGCATTTCACTTAACCCGGCATCAAAGCTAGCTTATCTAGTTCCTAGAGATGGAGCTGTATGCCTAGATATCAGTTATATGGGTCTAATGCACATCGCTCAGCAGTCTGGCGCTGTACAGTGGTGTCAAGCGCTGATAGTACGGAAGAATGACAAGTTCACTCGTACAGCGATTGATCGAGCCCCACTACACGAATTCAGCGATTTTTCGACTGCAGAGGAACGCGGTGAAATTGTTGGCGCATATTGCGTAGCTAAGACAGCCGAAGGTGATTACCTAACCCACACGATGCCGATTGCTTCAATCTTTAGCATCAGAGACCGTTCTTCTGGCTGGAAGGCGTATGTAGCTAAGCGCATTAAATCTACTCCGTGGGCTACCGATGAAGAGCAGATGATCCTCAAGACCGTGGTAAAGCAGGCCGTTAAATACTGGCCACGACGTGACCGCCTGGATGCAGCCATCGATTATGTGAACACGGAGGCTGGTGAGGGAATCAACTTCAACCAGGAACAATCTCGTCCTGAGAAGGATGTCACTGGCATTACCCCTGAACAGTCAGATCGAATTAACTCAATCCTTATCTCTGTAGATTCGACTTTCGATAGCCTGAAGAAAGCTTGTCTATCAATGACCGGGCGCCACGTGGAAAGCCAAGCAGATTTGACCAGCTCCGAGGCGGATAAGCTTATTTCCAGCCTAGAGCGGAAACTTGCCGCTAAGGAGGCGGCAAATGCTGCATAACGATCTTGCTTCTGCTCGGCTTGGGTTTGATGTTTCGGCAATATCGCAGGGAAGCGATGAATGGAAGAAGTGCAGACTGGCCTGCATAACAGCTTCACGCGTCGGCGACATCCTGACCGAACCGCGTGCCAAGGCCGACAAAGAGGCTGGATTGCTTTCAGGCATGGCCGAATCATACATGATGGATTTGATCGCTGAGGTCTGCACCGGAGCAATACCTGATGAAATACCTGCTCGCCCCCTGCTGTGGGGCAAGAAGCACGAAGAAGCAGCACGCATGCTGTTTGAATTCGAAAACGATTTAACCATCGAACTACCGCCTATCTACTACAAAGACGAAACCATGCGTTGCGCTTGCTCTCCAGATGGCATGTGCAGTGATGGGAGAGGACTTGAACTTAAATCACCTTACACCTCTTCTCAATACATTCGCTTTCGCCTTGGCGGGCTGGATGCGGTAAAGAAAGAGTATATGGCTCAGGTTCAGTATTCGATGTGGGTAACAGGTTGTGATGAGTGGTGGTTTAGCAATTACGACCCTCGCATGAAAAAAGAAAACATGCACTCAATCATCATCCCGAAGGACAATGAATACCAGGATGCTTTTGAGACAAAAATCCCACAGTTCATCGCAAGGATGGACGAGGCGTTGGCTGTTATGGGGTTTGAATTCTTCGACCAATGGAGGTAAGCCATGTCAGATCGCTGGCAGGACTACGAAAGAAAATATCTCCGGCAAGCAACCAAAGACACGGAAGTAGAAATCATCGCAAGGAAGCTTGAACGAAGCGAGTCTGCGGTAATTAGAGAGGCTCGCCGGTTGAAGCTAAGGCGCATCGGAGGAACCTCGCTGCATTACCGAAACAAGAAGCAGCCGCTTCGAAAATGGCGGCATCTAATCAAGCCATGCGACAAATGGAGCCAACAAGAGTTGGCTCTTTTTTTTACCCATTCAAACCAGCAGATAGCCGAAATAACCGGTCGCTCAGTTGAGTTAATCGGAGATAGGCGCTTGCTAGAAAACCTCCGGCGCAATGGCTGGCTAACCAAAAACTGAGACAACTCATGTTCGGATTATTTCTTCTCATCTGTTCAGCAGGTGCGGATTCGTGCAGCTATGAATCAGCTGGCTACATCTACCCGGATTACCAGAACTGTACTGCTGACATCTCCGCGCAAAACCTCCCCTCTTCTTACGAATGCCTGCCAGTTGATGCTGTGGTGCGGGCTAAGGATGACCTATGACCGAAGTATTGACCTATGAAGCCCTGAAGGCTAAGCACGATGCGCTGGAGGTTCGCCTGAGAAACGCCCTGTCCAGTGAGCAAGAATCCATTCAACGTGATCATGCAGCCAATCAAACCATCGATGCGCTGGCTGTGGAGAATGCGGCGTTGATAAATTCTTCAGTATGCACTCTACAAGATGGTCGGCCACAGCATGGTTTTTATGCAAGCGAATGGTTTATTGCCAAGTTAAAAAATGGTCAGTACGCAGCCCTCAAGGCATTGCCAGAGGAGTATTCACACGATTATCGAACCAATGATGGCACCTATTACACAAAGGATTGGGTGGTGGGATGGATGCAGACTCCTGACACTGAATATCGACCAAATGTGAAAACCCCGGCCACTGACGCAGCACTTGCAACTATCCGGAATGAGGCTACCGCGCGAGCCCTCAAGCATCTGTGTGACTGCCAGCTTATCAGCGCTACGGTCGCGGAACTTAAAGCTGACGAGCTGCGGGAGGCCAAATGATGGAAATCTTCGACCTCGAAAACGTCTACGACGAGCAGATCAGCCCGCTGATGCAGAAAATCATTGCCATCTGCAAAGAAAATAACATGCCAATGATCGCCTCCTTTGCGTTCAAGAATTGCGAAGAGAGAAACCTTGGCTGCTGCACAACCATCCTTAACTATTTCGATGATCGCAAAGTTGCTGAGTTTACTCAGGCGGTGCGCATCATTCAAAAAAATCCGCAGGTATTCGGTTTCGCGATTACTTCCGGGGAGGCCAAATGAAAGAGCGCCCAGTGATGCCAGCAAATGAACTGAAGCCACTTTCAGATTGGTTGCTAAGCGGAGAATACCTGCCGGAGTTTATGCGCGACTTCCATGCCCAAAAAGATGTGTTCAAGGCAATGCACCACGTCATCGTAAACGCCAACCAAAACGGCAACGCGCGCGATGGTCATATCTACGTTGTTGATACCTTCCTTTGGTACATGGCTCGCTGCGGTTACACCCTGCAGAGAAGCCGTAAACAGGTCGAATTTCGCAGTATGGAAGATGACATCGGCAAGATGAGAAGTGCTGTTCATGAAGCTTTTACAAAAGTGATGTCTGGTGACAGCGCTAGGGAGGTGGAGCGTGGGTAACAAATCGATCAACAAATGTCAGGTTATGCATGCTCAGCGATGCCAGCGTCGCGGTGCGAGAGGGAAGTACAAGCACATGCCGAGTCGCCGCCTTATCAGAAACTTAATCGTAGAGAAAATAATTAACGAAATTCTGCGCGAAGAACGCGAGCGGGCCGAGGCCCAGGAGAAAGCATTATGAGCATGTTCATCGGTGTGATTCGCACACTAATTTTTGTCGCGTCAGTGCTTCTGGTTTCTGCCATGAAAATCACTGTATCGGGGCCTTTCGGTTACTTCATCGCTGGCGTGTTACTCAGCCTCTTCTGCTGGGCCATTCTGAAGGCGCTGGACTACATCAAGGAATACCGGCATGGATAATAAGAGCGAACTGAGCAAGCCAACTGCGTGCCGCAATAAGCACACCGGCAGAACTTTCAACGCGACCGAAAACACGGAGCCGCAGATTTACGAATCGCTCTACTCGCAAGAGTACGTCTCCGCCCTGCTGGAGAAATCGAAAGAAAAAGATGAGCGCGCCATTGCTTGCGTTAATGCATTCGACGGCATCGAAACTGAACGCATTGCGGGTAAAAGCCTGGGTGAGTTTTTGGCCGGTGAACTTTACCTAAACAAAGCAGAGCCTAAGCAGGATGGAAGCTTTGGGTTCACGTTCTCTGGGCTTGCCGTGCAACTGATGGCCGATTGCTTCGCTGACCAGTTTAAATCCTCTGGCGCCATCAACTATCTCGAACTGCTTTTCGAGCATGCAGAAGTCGGAGAGATGACCGTAACCATGCAACGCGTTGAAGGATTAACTCCGGCGCAGAAACTTGCAGCGGCAGAGCAGCGCATCGCCGAGCTGGAAGCCATTCGGGCGGCCGCCGAAAAACTGGTGCGCTGCAAAGGTCGCTACCACAGCGAGCAAAACTACCGGGCACTGGCCGCGCTGTTTGGTGTTACCACTCCTGACCTTCCACCTGTTGACGGGGATAGCGAAGCGGTAATCGCTGAATTACGCGCCAAGCTGGCTACGCCGGTGCGGTTGCCTGGCGCACTCATTCCGGCAGTCCATGCAAGCGGGGAACCGTTCATGCGCCCTGAGCCATTCGGATTTTATCTGAACCGAGACGATGTGATTAAGAAGCTGCGCGCCGCTGGCTTCACCGTACAGGGGGATGAGTAGCCATGACCGTCATGACCATAGAGCGCGTTCGCCGTGTTAGTCACCTGCTGGAGACACACGGCATGCCACGGCTTTACTGCCCGGAATGTGGCGAGTATCTGGAGGGAGGTAGTGGAGAGCTTCAGGACTGCCACTGCGGATGGAAGCAACCAATCTACGTAAGGGAGGATGCATGACACTAACGACTGAGCAGTTGAGAGCGCGCGCTAAGTTCTGGCGCGAAAAGGCAGTAGAGGCGAAGTGGGAATCCGTGAGCATCGCTCAGGACATGCTGCTGAACGCCGATGCATTTGACGAACTGGCGGCTAACCGGGAGGCGCAGCCGGTGGTGGTTGCGTGGCAGCACAAGGGAGAGCCGTGGCGAATTATTCTTGATAGAGACATTGAAGAGGTGCGTAAATCCTCTGGTTCATGGAGTCCGCTGTTCACCGCTCCGCCAGCACCAGCCAACGCAAATGCCGTGGCATGGGAAATGCGCTACTGGAACAGCGGCCACAACATGTGGCACGACTGGGAGCGCATCACAGCAGAGCAACACGCAGAGATGAGCGTACAGCACGCGGCTGATAACGATTACGAGTTTCGCGTGTTGTACGATGCCCCGCCATCGCCAGTGGTGCCGGAGGGCTTCAAACTCATGCCGCTGGAAATTACCGACGAAATCGCCGAAGCCATCGCCATGGAAGCTCGTTGCTGCGGCGGGATTGCTCTATGCATCTATGAATCTGCACTGGCTGCTGCCAAGCAGGGTGGTGCAGATAAAATATAAACACTCCTTTACTTAAATCAATATGAGAAAGAGGCTATTATTGAGTTTATGATGAGAAATAAAGCTTAAGGATAAAAATTGAACACCATAGATGTACAGTCTTGGCTGCAAATCATAGATATCGCATCAAAATATATCATTCCGGTAGTTGTTGCATTATCTGCCGCGCACTTTTCAACCAAATTTACTTTAAATAAATTTTATAAAGAAAAATGGTGGGAAAAAAGACTAGAGGCATTTTCTGAAATAATCAACATTGCCTATCGTATAAAGATGAGTGACGATTACTTCTTAAAATTGGAGTATGCAAGGATGGGTGATACCGATCCATGGTTTAAACCTCACCCTAAAGACATAGAAAGCAAATTAATATCAGAATACTGGATAGACATTCAAGAATTAGAAAGAATAGCACAGCTATCTGATTTCACATTAACTTCAAATGTGAAAATCATTCTAGATAACTATGTTTCCGCAAGAAATAAAATGAAGGATGCATGGTATGAAGACTCTATAGATAGCTTAGAAGCATCTGAGAGCACTATGAAAATATCCAGAAAGCTACTTAGTGACTTAGTCTCAGAAGCAAAAACTGAATTAAAGACAAATTAGTCAAACTAAACATTGGAATATACGAAAACCCCGCTTTAAAGCGGGGTTTTTAGCTGGAGTATAAAATGCCTATAAATAACTTGCCAATTCAGCCAGTATTGATCACCCGAGAAGGTATACAGCAGCAGTTGGGCGGTATATCACGAACCACATTTTGGCGCAGGAAAAAGCAGTGGGAAAAGGCTGGTACACCGTTCCCTAAACCAGCGCCTGGCACCAATCCAATCCATGGCGGCGAGCAGTATAGATATTGCGACGTGATACGATTTTTCCGCGCTCAAGGCCTCATTGATGAAACGCAGGACGCCACATGAGCGGCCCAAATATCCAGCGCATTTTGCTGCTCTTTGAGATATGAATGCTGGTCATATACCGCCAGAACACCACCGAGCTTATGCCCCAGCACCTTTTCGGATACGTGGGGCTCAATCCCTAGTTCGCTCATTTTAGTTTTAGCTGTACGTCGTAGGTCATGCATTGCCCAGTCATGAACTCCCATCTCATTCCTAAGCTGTTCCGCCATGTTCAATAGAACACCTGCTGACATAGGGCGATCGCCCTGCACAATCGCCGGCGGGAACAATTGCGATATGTTCGGGTATAGCGACATAGCCTCCTCAATTAGCTTTGCGGCATCCCCTGATAGTCCTCTCACAAACGGCTGGCGCGTTTTTGAATTTTCCGCAGGAACGCGCCACGTTCTGTTTTTCACATCAAACTCGCCCTTCTTTGCCTTCCTTAGCTCAACTCCCCGACATCCTGTAAGCAGCAACAATTTAATGAAGATCTTGTTCTGGTGAACAATCCGAGAACCTTCAAGAGCCAGCCAAAAAGCTCCTATTTCATCATCGCTGAAATACCGTTTAACCACGCCGACAGGTTTTCCAACATCACTAATTCGCAATGCGGCGATCGGATTAACACGAATCTTCTCCGTTCTCAGGCAATACGAAAACACCTGCTTTAGCTTTGAAAGCATGATCCCTGCAAAGGTTTCCGCCCCATTCGTTCTCATCCTTTTGAAAACTGGCTGCCAGTGAGATATCTGCATTTCATCCACAATCATATCGCCGACATATGGGATTACATGCCGCTCAAATGCCCTCTCCCAATACTGCAATTTCACAAGGCGCTGAGCCTGAGCGCTGGTAGTCCAATGTGATAGACAGTCTTTCACAGAGGCTGAGCCAGCGATCTCCTCCAGCGTCATGGATTTCACTGTGATGGGGTCTTTCCCTTCGGCCAAGACGCGCTTGGCCTCTTGAACCATATCGCGCGCTTCTTTGAGCGAAATTTCGTCGTAACTTCCAAGCGTCATGCGGCGTGCCTTACCTGCGTACCGGTATCGGTACTGGAAGACAATCAGCCCAAGTGGGGTTATACGGATAGACAGGCCGCCGCCGTCAGGCATCTCGATCAGTTTTGGGATGGGTTTTCCATTAAGCTTGCGGAGTTTGGCATCGGTGAGCACTGTGTACATCTCCAATTATGTACACAGGTATGTACACAATTTTAGTGGCTTGGATTGAAATCACATGAAACGGATTGAATCACTAGCCAAGGGCTTTTTCAAGCACCACAGTGAGTTGATGGGGTAATTTGAAACAGAATGGAATCAGGTGAACTGCCGAGCATTGCTTACACGACAGATCACATGCAGTACGAAAATTGGATTTTGGGTTTGGTCAGCCAGGTTTCAGATCTCGCCCACAATTGCCAGATTGAAACCTCACTGGGTATACAGAATGGAACGCATACCTTCTCAGCCGCATTCGGCTAAGCGAATAGTATCACTAAAATTGTTCCGGATAAATAAAGTGCAACCGCCCTCACACTTTCGCCTCATTCGATGCCAAAACGCCTTTCAGATAGCTGAGGGTAGCCAACAGACACAGGCCGTAGCCCAACAGTTCGCACCCCTCTTCCACCATGTTTTTCACCACTCGGTTGTAGCCGTCCAGCATCAGCGTTTGCCACAGCGCGCTCATGCCGAACAGGCGTGAAAACACCAGAATGCACAGCAGGCCGGCGCACATCATGCCGTAGCCGGGATGCGTCACGAAATAGGCCAGACCGCGCACCGTGGCCGCAATATGCCGTGCCGCATGCCACAGGCAGGCCAAGGCGACCGCCAGTGCGAACCACACCCAGGCGCCATGCCACAACGCATCGAACGCGAAGTCCATCTCGCGGATCAGCATGCAGAGAAAGAAGCCGCCAACCAGCAGCCAGGCGGAACGCCGTTCAGCCTGTCGCCGGGCCGCGGCGAAAAAACCGCCGGAGATGGCGAGCAGCAACAGTTCCTGTGCCGCTTCGGTCAGCGAGGTTTCATGAACGAAGTTATGCAGCCAGTGCACATCGATAAACACCAGGCCGACCAATGCCGCCATGAAGGCGGCGGAAAGCGCGAATGCGCCGATTTTCCCCAGTAAAAGATGCAGTTCTTGTTTCATAATCACACTCATTATTATTTACAGCGCATCTATGGTATCCACCTGTTCTCAGGGATCGTGGCAATTGGTGCCTAATGCCCTGAGCCACGCGAAAGGTGGTCGTTAATTACGCCGAAACAATAAAAAAACCCCGGCACCTGGGCCGGGGTGGGGCCAGTCTTTCCTGGCTGTCACTTCATCGTCGTCAGTATTCCAGGCTCTCATCCATCTATCATCGAGACGCGCAAAGGAGCCCGAAGATTACGCCTGCGCAGGTGATACCGCGATACGGCGGGCATTGGTGTTAACGCCCCACAAGCCTGCCAACGCACTGACCACTGCGCCAATCAACAGCGCAAAGAATGACCATAATGCAGCCCGCGACAATTCGTCTGCAGCAGCGGCAGCCTGTTCGCGCGCCTTCTGTTTCAGCTCCACATACTCCTGTTTTGCCTGATTGATTTTTGCTTCGGCGTCATCCAAACGCTGATTAACCAGCTGCGCAGTTTTATTTTTGGCTTCGACCAAATTCTTCACCGTCTGGTCCACTTCCTGCGGCGTCATATCGGTATTTTCTGCCAAGGCCTTTTTCAGGGCGTCTTGATCCACATCTTGCGAGATGGCCTCACCCTGTTTTTTAAGCTTGGCGACCAGTTGATTAATAATGGCGTCGCTATTGTCAGGCTGAAGTGCCAGGGCTTTTACTGCGTCCGCCAAATCAGTTTTGGCCGCATTCAACTGCTGTTGCATGAATTCAGGCTGCAATGACGGGATACCGCTTTTTTTAAGCGCCGTAACCACATCGCCTTGCAGCTGTTCAGGTTCCAAGGTTGTGTCAATGCCCAACTTGTCAAACACTTTACCGCCGGCGTCCGCCAATCCGGATGCCCCTTTGCCAATCGCTGAACCGGCGCCGGAGAGCAAGCTGCCGGAGGTCGACGCGATAGCGCCCAGCGCATTGCCGGTCGCCTTCACTGCAGACCCGACCAGCATCCCACCCAGTACCGCCGCCACAATCAGTGACGTAGCCCAGACCAGGAAGCCATGAATAAGTCCGTCATTAGCAGCCAAACGCCCAGCAATAAAAGCGCCGGCGGCCAAACTAATAATGATTGAAACAGCGGACCAAATCACTACGGTGGTACCGGCGCCGTTTATCGGATCGTCTGATGTCGGATCCACGATGGAGAATCCAAGACTGGTGCCTAACGTCGACAGCAACAGTGAAACAGCCAATACGGTGATCACGCCGCCGATGACGCTGCCCCAGGAGATTTTTTTCGCCGCTACCCATTCTTTTGCCACTTCCATAGTAAAACTCCTTTTAAGTTTTCGATTATAAAGAAATGCCAGAAAGCCTTACCATTATAGACTCGCTTCATCAATCAGGCGGTTAAAGGGTGAAAACAGTTAAAAATAATTAATGATAATAACATCAAGAGTGCGTCTACTCTCAGCGGCGATACGCTGACAGACCGTCTTAGCATCACTATTCTTACGCTATCCACCAGTGAACAGGGTCTTAGCGCACAACATGAACCGGTTACTCGCAGCCCTCATCGTGGCGTGCGCGGCATTGGCGACGTTATATGGGCTGGTGCATTTTGGCGCACGTTCGGTGCCGCGCGCGATCGCGGTCAACGAAGCGCCGCTGGGGTGTGAGGATGAACCTGAGCTCGCCGGCGAGTGCGGCGATGACGATGAGTCTCCCGCCGACCAATTTCGCCGGCCGGCGGCACTGAACGCCCGGGCCGACGGTTAATTAACGTTACGAGCTATCCCCATTGCCGCCAGGCGTACGGCAGGCTAGGCTGTTCAGCTCATGGGCCGCCGTTTGGCGGCTTGAACGTTGCACAGGGAGTCTATTTTATGACGGGTATTTTGCAGTTATTCCAGGCCATCGGACTGGGTTTGGTGCTGCTGTTGCCGCTGGCCAACCCGCTGACCACGGTGGCGTTGCTGCTCGGGTTGTCCGGCAATATGACGCGCGAAGAGCGTAATCAGCAGTCGCTGATGGCCTCGGTTTATGTGTTCTGCATCATGACGGTGGCGTTTTACGCCGGGCAGGTGGTGATGAACACCTTCGGCATTTCGATCCCCGGCCTGCGCATCGCCGGCGGCCTGATCGTCGCCTTCATCGGTTTTCGCATGCTGTTCCCGCAGCAGAGCCCCGAAGACGCGCCGGAGGTGGAGAGCAAGTCGCACGAGCTGCGCCACAAGACGTCGGCCAACATCGCCTTCGTGCCGCTGGCCATGCCGAGCACCGCCGGGCCGGGCACCATCGCGATGATCATCAGCTCGGCGTCGAGCGTCAAAGCGAACTCGCTGGGCTTTGAACCCTGGGTGTTGGCCGTGGCGCCGGTCGCCATCTTCCTGACGGTCGCGGTGATCCTGTGGGCCTGCCTGCTCAGTTCCGGCGCCATCATGCGGTTGGTGGGAAAAAGCGGCATCGAGGCGATCTCGCGCCTGATGGGCTTCCTGCTGGTGTGCATGGGCGTTCAGTTCATCATCAACGGCGTGCTGGAGATCATCTCCACCTATACACCGACCGCCGCCTGACCATGAAAAACGGGCGCGACATCGCGCCCGTTGCCGTTATTTCCCCGCCGGCGCCTGCGCGCCCAAAATGCCCTTGCCTTCCGGCACTTCGGTAAAGCGACTGAGGATCTCGCTGTAGGTCTTGGCCGGGTCCAGATCCGGGAACTGCGTCGGATAGATAAACTTCGCCAGATACTCCAGCCCGACGATGTTGTACGGGTGGTTGTAGAAGTTATGGTAGATGCCGTAGAACCGCCCTTCCTTCACCGCCGACACCTGCGAGAACCCCGGGCGCTGTTTCATACGGTTGAAAGCCTCATCCACCTGCTGCTGCGTCACGCCATAGCCGAACGGCACCGCGGCATTGGTCTTGCTGGCCCACTGCGAGCCGGAAACGATATACGCATCCGGTTTCATACTGATCACTTTTTCCAGCGCCACGTCGCCGGTCGCACCCGGCAGCAGCGCAGAACCGATGTTACGCGCGCCGACCGCTTCGACCAACGCGCCCCAGCCGACGTGCGCATGGGTGAAGCAGCAGGATTCCAGGCCATTCAGACCGGCCTTGGCTTCGAAGAACACCAACGGTTTGGGTGCCACCGCCTGCGTTTTGGCCAGAATGGCCTGATAATGCTGCTGATAATAATCGGTATATTGCTTGGCTTCGCTTTCACGGTTGAGGGTTTCCCCCAACAGCGTCACGCTTTTCGGCGTGTTTTCCACCGGCTTGAGCATGGTATCGATAAACAGCACCGGCACGTTCAGCGCCTTCAGCTTATCCAGCACGCCGGTTTGGCTCAGCGAAGGCTTGGAGCGCAGCTGGGCGATCATCAGATCGGGGCGCTTGGCGATCACGCTCTCCAGATTCACTTCGCCTTTATCGCTGAATCCCATATCGATGATGTTTTTCGCCGCCGGCCATTTGCTCTGCAAGATTTCCCAGGTCGCCGCGTCGCTTTTCTTCAGCAGGTTATTCCAGGCCACCAGCCGGCCGAACGGGTTGGCGCGATCGAGCAGCGCCAGCGTGAGAATGTCGCGCCCGTCCTGCACCACGATGCGTTTCGGTTCCTGCGGGAGGGTGACCGTCTGGCCAGAGGTGTCGGTCAGGGTCAACGGATAGGTAGTGGCCATCGCCGGAGAGGCGAGTAAGGCGGCGCAGACCAGCGCCGGCAAAGTGATTCGACGGTGCACGAAAGACTCCTTAGTCATGAATACATTCAGGAAATACTAATGAGAATGGCTTGCATTATCAAAGATAACGCCCAGCATGCCGGCGATTAATTGCAAAGGGATGTGTAAAGGAAGGATAAGAGGCGCACCGGAGCCGGCGCGCCCAGGGGATCACATCAGGCCGTAGATCAGCGCCGACAGCGCAATCAAGCCCATCACCAGCACGAAGACGTTGCTCGCCGCGCGATATTGGCGCATGGCCGGCACCGCACGCACCGCGTACATCGGCAGGATGAACAGGATCGCTGCAATCAGCGGGCCGCTGATGGTTTCGATGATGTGCAGCGCGCTGGGGTTCCACACCGTCGCCGCCCAGGTGAGCAGGAACAGTGCCACCGCCGAGATGCGGTGCGTCATGCGCGAGCTGAGCGGCTTGCCGACCGCGCGCGTGACGCCATCGATCAGGCTGGTCGCCCCTTCCGTCACCCCCAGCGAGGTGCCGAGATAGGATTTAGCCATTGCCAGCATTGCCATCACCGGGCCGAGATAGGCGATCAGCGGGTTGGAAAACTTGTTGGCCAGCGTGGTCAGCACCGTGATGTTCTGATCTTTCGCCTGCTGCATGTCTTCATGGGACAGGCTCAGCACGCAGCTGAACACGAAAAACAGCACGGTAACGCAGATCAGCACATAGCTGTAGCGCATGATGCGCGCGCAGCGGCGCTCCGCCTTGTCGCCATACAGGCTCTTCTGGGTCGAGGCGAAGGAGGAAATGATCGGCGCATGGCTGAAGGAAAACACCATCACCGGCACCGCCAGCCACAGTGAATGCCACAGCCCCGGCGTGTCGAAGCGGGTGGTGGCCAGGCCGTGCACGAAGTTGGCGGTATTCCAGCTCGGCATCAGGTACAGCGAAATACCCATCAGGAACACCAGCAGCGGGAACACCAGCATGCCCATCGCCGCCACGATGCTGTCTTTGCCACGCAGCAGCACCAGATTGAGCACTACGACCACCGCCAGACTCAGCCAGATACGCGGCAGCGGCGCCACGTGGAACTGGTGGATCAGGAAGCTGTCCAGCGCGTTGGTGATCGAAATGCTGTACACCAGCACGATCGGGAAGAACGCCATCAGATACAGCATCATGATGATTTTTCCGGCCAGCACGCCGAAGTGTTCCACTACCACATCGTGAATATTGCCGTCGCGGCTGGAGCCAGAAAGCACGAAGCGGCTGAGCGCGCGGTGCGGCAAATAGGTCAACGGGAAAGCGAACAGCGCCATCAACAGCAGCACCAGCGGGCCGTTCAAACCGGCGTTGATCGGCAAGAACAATGTGCCGGCGCCCACCGCGGTGGCATAAAGACCGAACATCCAGACGGTGTCGGTTTTGTTCCATTTGGCAGGCTGAGCGGCCGTCAGCGTGCCTGAATCGGGAGAAATCGTACTCATGAGACAGCCTACCTTAATCTGCAGCGCCAACGATTGCGCCTAACGGGATATCCTTCTCCGCGAATTTTTTAATAGTAATCAGTGAATTAAAGCGATATTTCATACTTACGCCTGATGAAAGGACGGCAAAGGATAATGAAAAATCCGCTGCGGGTCTATGTTTTATCGGCTGAACGGATGATTTGCGAACAGAAAATGCTGAAAAAACCGGCACGGGCAGGAAAAACTAAGGGCTCCTTGCGGAGCCCTTAAGCGGTTTACTTCTTCGCGTCCGGATGGTCCGGCACCTCGGCGCTGCCCATCTCCTTCTCGTCGCGGATCATCGAGCGGTCTTTACGCACGTCGGCCACGTCGGAGGCGCTCACCGGTTTGGCGCTGTTGCCCCAGCTGGTACGGATGAAGTTCACCACGTCCGCCACCTGCTGATCGTTCAGACGCCAGCCAAACGGCGGCATGGTGATGTTGGACACCGCGCCCTGCACCGCCGGCGTGGTGTTACCGGTCAGCACGATGTGGATCAGCGAGGTCGCGTCCTCGGTCTGCACCACCGGGTTGCCCTTCAGCGACGGGAAGGCGCGCTTATAGCCCACGCCGTCGGTGCGGTGGCAGGCCGCGCAGTTATCGACATACAGCGCCGCGCCGGGCTTGCTGTCGTCACCGCGCCACAGATCCTTGGCCACGCTGTCTTCGACCGGCGCCGCCTGCTGCTTGCCGTCTTTCGGCGGCAGCGATTTCAGGTAGCGGGCGATGGCGGTCAGATCGTCGTCGCTCAGGTATTGCAGGCTGTGCTCCACCACGTCGCTCATGCCGCCAAACACGATCGCCTTGTCGTTACGGCCGGTTTTCAGGAACTCGGTCAGCTCGGCTTCGCTCCAGCTGCCCAGGCCATCCTTACGGTCGCTGCGCAAGCTGGAAGCCACCCAGCCGTCGATCGGCGCGTTGCTGCCGGACAGGTAGTCGTCGCTTTCGCTGTTGCTCAGCGCTTTTTCCTGCATGGTGATGCTGCGCGGGGTATGGCAGGCACCGCAGTGGCCCAGGCCTTCCACCAGGTAGCGGCCGCGCTCAATCACCGGATCGGCCTTGGCGTCAGCGACGAAATCCGCCGGCGACGGCGCGAACATGCCGCGCCAGATGCTCAGCGGCCAGCGCATCGACAGCGGCCACGGGATGTCGGAATCCTTGTTGGCCTGCTCCACCGGCTGCACGCCGTGCATGAAATAGGCATACATGGCGCGCATGTCGTCCTCTTTCACCAGCGCGAACGACGGGTACGGCATCGCCGGGTACAGGGTGCTGCCGTTTTTGGCTACGCCCTTACGCACCGCGTTGTCGAAATCCTCGAAGCTGTAATCGCCGATGCCGGTTTTCTTGTCCGGCGTGATGTTGGTGGAGTAAATGGTGCCGATCGGCGTCTCCATCGCCAGACCGCCGGCGAAGGTTTTGCCGCTCTTGCCGTCGGTGTGGCAAGCCACGCAGTCGCCGGCGCGCGCCAGGTATTCACCGCGCTTGATCAGCTCGCTGCTGACGGTGGCATCCTGCGCCCAAACGGAAAAACTCACTGCACTGAGAACCAGTGCCGGTACAAATGCTTTCATCGTTCGCCGTCCTTATGCCTGCACCAATGGGCCTGGGTTTTTCAGATACTGCTCGCGAATGGCGCGGGCAGACCAGTAAGCCAGCGCCGCCACGGTGCCGGTCGGGTTGTAGCCCAGCCCTTGCGGGAAGGCCGATGCGCCGATCGAGAACACGTTGTGCACGTCCCAGCTCTGCAGATAGCGGTTGACCGCGCTGGTCTTCGGATCTTCCCCCATTACCGCGCCGCCGTTCATATGGGTGGTCTGGTAGCTGGTGGTGTCGAAGTGGCTGTTGGCGTTTTTCGGGCTGCCGGCGATCAGTTTCGGGTTCATCGCCTTGGCGATCGGCGCCATCTTGTCGTACATGAACTGCGCCATCTTGATGTCGTTTTCCTGCCAGTCGAACGTCATGCGCAGCAGCGGCTGGCCAAAGACGTTCTTGTAGTTGGGATCGAGATCCAGATAGTTGTTGCGGTACGACTGGTGCGCGCCGTGGGCGTCCATCGAAACGTGGTGGGTGTAGGCATCCGCCACCGCCGCTTTCCATTTGCTGCCCCAGGCCGGGGTGCCCGGAGGCGTCGGCAGGCCGGAGATCGGCTTGGTGCCAGCCTGGTTGACCCAGAACGGCGAACCGCCGACGAAGCCTTCTTTGGCATGGTCGAAGTTATCGGCGTTGAAGTCGTCCACGCCCACGCCGTTGCCGCCGGCGCCGATGAACGGGTTGGTGAACACGTCTTTATCGAAGAACGCCTTGATGGTGGTCATGTTCTGGTAGGCGAAGTTGCGCCCGATCACGCCTTCGCCGGTCACCGGATCGTAAGGCTTGCCGATGCCGGACAGCAGCATCAGGTGCACGTTGTGGAACTGGAACGCGCCCAGGATCACCAGATCGGCCGGCTGTTCAATCTCGCGGCCCTGCGCATCGACGTAGTTCACGCCGGTGGCACGGGATTTGTCGTCGGTCAGGTTGACCTTCAGCACGTTGGCGTTGGTGCGCAGCTCGAAACGTTTCTCCATGCGCAGCGCCGGCAAGATGTTGACGTTCGGCGAGGCCTTGGAATACATGTAGCAGGCGTAGCCGCTGCAGAAACCGCAGAAGTTGCACGGGCCCATCTGCGCGCCGTACGGGTTGGTGTAAGAGTCCGAGGTGTTGGCGGACGGCAGGTTGTAAGGGTGATAACCCACCTCCAGCGCCGCTTTCTCGAACAGCTGGGCGGAGTAGGTATTTTTCTGCGCCGGCAGCGGGAAGTCGCTGGAACGATCCGCCGCAAAGCGGTTGCCGCCCTTCTGCGCCACTTTCTGCCCTTTGATGGTCCAGGCGGTGCCGGAGGTGCCGAACACTTTCTCCGCTTTATCGAAGAACGGTTCCAGCTCGTCGTAGGTCACGCCGAAGTCCTGGATGGTCATGTCCTTCGGAATGAAGTTTTTGCCGTAGCGCTCTTCATAGTGGCTGCGCATGCGCAGTTCGATCGGATCAACGCGAAAATGCACGCCCGACCAGTGCAGGCCGGCACCGCCAACGCCGGTGCCCGGCAGGAACGCCGCCAGCTGGCGGTAAGGCACCGCGGTCTGGCTGCTGTTGTGGCGAATGGTGACGGTGCTTTTCGACAGATCCTGGAACAGTTTGCGGCGGATGTTATAGGTCAGCTCGTCGATCACCTGCGGATAAGAACCGTCCGGATAGGTGTCGCGCATCGGGCCACGCTCCAACGCCACCACGTTGAGGCCGGCCTCGGTCAGCTCTTTGGCCATGATCGCGCCCACCCAGCCGAAACCGACGATCACCGCATCTACTTTTTTCATTACCGTTGCCATGATCAGCCCCTCTCCCCACGAATCGAGACCGGCGGGAAGGGATAACGCTCCCCTCGCTCAACCCAGTCCATAAAATCGGCGCGCGCGCCCGGAAAATTAATCAGCTTCCAGCCCACCATGTCTTTGTTGCCGCCATGGATAGGATCGCTGAAGAAACCTTCGCGGGTGTTTTGCAACAGATAGGAGAAGAACAGTTTCGACGGCAGCTGCTGGAACTCCGCCTCGCCGGACTCGAACTTTTGCAGCATGGCGTCTTGCTGCGCGCCATCCAGTTCGGCGAAGGGCTTGCCGGCGGTTTTCTTGCTGTAGGCGTCGGCGTCACTGATGCCGAGGTTGTAGATTTGCTTGGGCACCAGCGGCAGCTGATAACCCATCTCCTTCGGCACATCGGGGTTGAATGGCCCCTGCATGTACCAGATGGAGCCGGTGGCGTATGGGGTATTCATCTGGCGATCGATAAACTCCGGTACGCCGGCTTCCAGTGCGCCAGGGCCGCGTTCGTCGGCCGGGATCAGGCGCGCGACGGCGGCCCTGATGAAGGCCCACTCTTCCGGGGTGAAAAAGGTCGGTTGGTAATCGTTCTGCGTTGAAGTGTTCGGGGCCGCGACCGCTGGTGCCGGTGCCGTCAGCGCGCCAACGCCACTGCCACCAATTACCGCCGCAGGAATTAAGGTCATCGATTTCAACAAGAAATCGCGCCGCGAATTGTTGGTTTTATGATTCGACATGTCACATTCCATCCAAAGATAGTCACAACTATTTAACCGCAACCTTGCGGTCGATACGGGTTTTTAAAATAATTTGTTACTTATTTGTCTATTTATTGAAGGTCAGAATGCGAGCAAATGCAAAAATGTTACCGGTAACTTATTGAATGAACGTAAAGATTTATCTGCTAACGTAAATTTAACTTTTTGTGCGGTTTTTCTGATAACCGGTGAGGAAATAACGAAAAATGAGAGGTGCGTCGTGCTCTTAAGCGGCGCCATAAACAAAATCGGCCGCGTTCAGCGGCCGATTCGACAAAAGAGAGGGTTACTGCGACATCGCCTGGTAGGCGGTGGTCACCTTCCACAAATAGCGCGGCGCCTGCGGTGCCGGGTGCTTTTTCTGGATGTGCTGATAAAACTCGTCCGGACTCATCTGATTGATGCGATTCACCGCCACACGCTTGTCCGAGGAGAAGGTGCGTAACATGGCACCCGCCCCGTTCACGTACGAAACGATGGTGGCATAACGCAGAGTCTGAGGGTTGTTGATCCCGGCTAGCTGCTGGCTTTGAAGAATATTGATATAGGCCGTTCCCAGATCAATATTGACCGCCGGATCTTTCAGCTCACGCGAGCTGGGTTGCCCGTTTCGTCCTTTCATGCGATAGGCGTCGCGGCCGGCGGTAGAAGCCTTAAGCTGCATCAATCCCACTGCGTTCGAGGTGCTGACCACGTTCGGGTTAAACCCGGACTCCACCTGAATAATCGCTTTAATCAGCGTTTCGTCAACGCCGTAGTTGCTGGCGGCCTGACGAATGTAATCGTTATAAGCAACCGGGGTGCCTGTGCGGTTTACCGGTGCCTGCGGAGGGGGTTTTAACCAACCGCCGCGCGTTGTGCCACTGCCTGAAATATTGCTTGCCGTTTGCGGGTCTTTGGCGCACCCCGACAAAAGCAAAATTGCCGTAAGGCAACCTATTTTTGTTTTCACAGAATCCCTCACTCCTTTCAATGAGTTGCGTAGCATATACAACTTGTAAGGACACCTGCAGTAATTTTTTGGGCTAATCTCAAGCTATCCATATACCAAGAGGTGATTTATGAGTCAATCTGCAACAAACTGCTTTGTGGTGACTTTTCGCTATCAGGAAGCGGGATTAACCGACCTGGCGAAGCTGACCGGGCAATTGACGCGCGAAGGTTTTGTCACGTCGGTGACAGACGAAAATGGCGTTCACCATGAGCTCGGCAGCAACAGTTTCGCGTTCATAACCGTGCTGGATCAAGAGGATGTACTGCGCCTGGCGCAGGGGTTCGGGCAGTTGGCATTGGGAAAACAGCCGGAGGTGACGATATGCGCCTGTGAGGACTACCTTCAGCGGTTACATACTGATACATAAAATGCTATAACTCCCCGGACGGTATTATTTTTTCAGTTGGAGAAATACCCCGCCGGCGGTGGGCAAGTGACGCTTGACTTCGCTTCAATTGATATTGATAATCATTTTCATTTGAACCAGGAGACGTCATCATGCCATTGATAAGTTGCGCTTTTCGTCGCAGTCGCCCTTCCCGCGCTGCCGCACTGTTACGCCCTTTTACGCTCGCCTGCCTGCTGCTCGGCACCGCCTTGGTCAGTCAACACGCGCTGGCGGATAAAAAGCTGCGCGTGGTGACGACCTTTACCATCATTCAGGACATTGCCCAGAACGTGGCCGGTGACGCCGCCGTGGTGGAATCCATCACCAAGCCGGGCGCCGAGATCCACGACTATCAACCGACCCCGCGCGACATCGTCAAAGCGCAGCACGCCGACCTGATCCTGTGGAACGGCATGAACCTGGAACGTTGGTTCCAGCGCTTCTTCGAAAACATCAAACAGGTGCCGGCGGCGGTTGTGACCGAAGGCATCACCCCGCTGCCGATCCGCGAAGGGCCGTATAACGGCAACCCGAACCCGCATGCCTGGATGTCGCCAAGCAACGCGCTGGTGTACATCGAGAACATTCGCAAAGCGCTGGTGGAGCACGATCCGGCACATGCGGAAACCTATAACCGCAACGCCAAAGCCTACGCAGAGAAAATCGGCGCACTGGACGCCCCACTGCGCGAACGCCTGGCGCGCATTCCGACCGCACAGCGTTGGCTGGTGACCAGCGAAGGCGCTTTCAGCTACCTGGCGCAGGACTATCAGCTGAAAGAAGTCTATCTGTGGCCGATCAACGCCGATGAGCAAGGTTCGCCGCAGCAGGTGCGCCGGGTAATCGACGCGGTGCGCGCCCACCATATTCCGGTGGTGTTCAGCGAGAGCACCATTTCCGACAAGCCGGCCAAGCAGGTAGCGAAAGAAACCGGCGCCAAATACGGCGGCGTGCTGTACGTGGATTCGCTGTCCACCCGCGACGGCCCGGTGCCGACCTATATCGACCTGCTTAACACCACCGTGCAAACCATCGCCAAAGGATTCGATCAATGACCCATGAACCGTTTGTCCGCCCTGAATTGAACGTGGACGACGTCACCGTGACCTACAACAACGGACACACCGCCATTCACAACGCCAGCTTTACCCTGAGCGGCGGTTCGATCTGCGCACTGGTCGGCGTCAACGGCAGCGGTAAATCGACGTTGTTCAAAAGCATCATGGGCCTGGTCAGGCCCACCAGCGGCCGGGTGTCGCTCAGCGACAAACCGGTAGCGGACGCGCTGAAAAAGAACCTGATCGCCTACGTGCCGCAGACCGAGGACGTCGACTGGAACTTCCCGGTGCTGGTGGAAGACGTGGTGATGATGGGCCGCTACGGCAAGATGAATTTCCTGCGCATTCCGTCGCGAGAGGACCGGTTGCGGGTTGACAAGGCGCTGGAGCGGGTCGGCCTCAGCGAGCTGCGCGGTCGGCAGATCGGCGAGCTGTCCGGCGGCCAGAAAAAGCGCGTGTTTCTGGCGCGCGCGCTGGCGCAACAGGGCACGGTGCTGCTGCTGGATGAACCGTTCACCGGCGTGGATGTGAAAACCGAGAATGCCATTATCGAGCTGCTGCGCGCATTGCGCGACGAGGGGCATCTGATCCTGGTCTCCACCCACAACCTCGGCAGCGTGCCGGAGTTTTGCGATCGGGTGATCCTCATCAACCGCACGGTGCTGGCCGCCGGCCCAACCGAAACCACCTTCACGCAGAGCAACCTGGAGCAGGCATTCGGCGGCGTGCTGCGCCATATCAACCTCTCAGGCCCGGATCTGCACGACGACAACGATCCGCGCACCGTTACGGTATTGACCGACGATGAGCGCCCGGCGGTGTTCTACGGCCACACCAAGAGCGATCCGCCGGCCAACAGCCAGGCCAGGGAGAAACAATCCTGATGCTGGACCTTCTGCTGCAACCTTTCAGTTATAACTACATGGTGAAAGCCATCTGGGTCAGCGCCATCGTCGGCGCCGCCTGCGCGTTCCTGTCCGCCTATCTGATGCTGAAAGGATGGTCGTTGATGGGCGATGCGCTGTCGCACTCGGTGGTGCCCGGCGTGGCCGGCGCCTACGCCCTTGGCCTGCCCTACGCCGCCGGCGCCTTCTTTACCGGCATGCTGGCGGCGCTGGCGATGACGCTGGTGCGCCACATCACCCGCCTGCGCGAAGACGCCATCATCGGCTTCATCTTCTCCACCTTCTTCGCCGTCGGCCTGCTGATCGTGTCGCTCAACCCCACCTCGGTCAACGTACAGTCGATCATCTTCGGCAATATCCTCGGCATCGCCGACGAAGACGTGCTGCAGGTGGAAATCATCATCGGCGTTTCGCTGCTGATCCTGTGTCTGGTGTGGAAAGACCTGCTGGCGGTGTTCTTCGACGAAAGCCACGCGGTCTCGATCGGCCTGTCGCCGCTGAAGCTGAAGATCCTGTTCTTCACCCTGCTCAGCGCCTGCACCGTCGCCGCGCTGCAAACCGTCGGCGCCATTTTGGTGATCGCCATGGTGATCACGCCGGGCGCCACCGCCTATCTGCTGACCGACCGCTTCAGCCGGCTGGTGATCATCGCCATCATCATCGGCGCATTGACCAGCGGCATCGGCGCCTACCTGAGTTTCTTCCTCGACGGTGCCACCGGCGGGGTGATCGTCACCCTGCAAACGCTGGTGTTCCTGGCGGCGTTCTTCTTCGCGCCGAAACACGGCCTGCTGGCGTCCCGGCGCCGTGTGGCGCATTCGCAAACCGGAGGCCGCTGATGGACACCCTGTATCAACTGCTCAGCGAACCCTTCGCCTACCCGTTCATGCAGCGGGCGATCGTCGCCGCCATCGTCACCGGCGTAGTGTGCGCCGTGCTCTCCTGCTATCTGGTGCTCAAAGGCTGGTCGCTGATGGGCGACGCCATCTCGCACGCGGTACTGCCCGGCATCGTGGTGGCGTTCGTGGTCGGCATCCCGCTGGCGATCGGCGCCTTCCTCTCCGGCATCTTTTGCGCGGTGGCCACCGGCTACCTGAAAGAGAACAGCCGGGTGAAAGAAGACACGGTAATGGGCATCGTTTTCTCCGGCATGTTCGCCTTCGGCCTGGTGCTGTTCTCGCGCATCGACACCGACCAACACCTAAGCCACATTCTGTTCGGCAACATGCTGGGCATCACCGACGGCGAGCTGAAGCAAACCCTGCTGATTGCCGGCATCACCCTGGCGGTGGTGTTGCTCAAGCGCAAAGACTTCATGCTGTACTGTTTCGACCCGCACCACGCCCGGGTGATTGGGCTGCCGGTCAAGCTGCTGCACTACGGGCTGCTTTGCCTGCTGGCGATGACCATCGTCGCCTCGCTGCAGGCCGTGGGGGTGATCCTGGTGATCGCCATGCTGATCGCCCCCGGCATCATCGCCTTTATGCTGTGCCGCCGGTTTGATCGCATGCTGATGGTGGCAACGGTGGTGTCGGTGTTCTCTTGCGTGCTCGGCACCCTGATCAGCTTCCACATCGACGGCGCCACCGGGCCCTGTATCGTCATCGTGCAGGCCGTGCTGTTCGTTGTCGCCTTGTTGTACAGCAAGCTGCGCCCGTTACAGGGTAACCAAAACGCCCCGATGGGCAGTTAAACGCCCCTCTGATGCGGCGGTGTGCCCCGCCGCATCCTATTCCTCCGCTGGCTTATTCGTTGTCATCAAGTTGCAATCGGTATTGCGCTTAAATTAATCAATAGGGTATATACTTTGAGCTGGCGAGGCGCTGAAAAAATCGCCGCCTTTGACGCCGGCTGTGCGCCGCGTCGTGTTTTCACCACGGGAAAGACGCTAACCTAATGAATTATCAGGCAGCACAGAGGGGGAAATACCATGTGGCAAGCCGTTAGCCGTCTGTTAAGTGAACATCTTGGCAGCGCAGAGATACGCGAAAGGATTGAACTGCCCGGGGGCGACATTCACCCGGCGTGGCGCGTGAGTTACGGTGACAACGAGGTGTTCGTGAAATGCGACGCCCGTGAACAACTGCCGATATTCACCGCCGAGGCCGATCAGCTGGCGTTGCTGGCGCGCAGCAAAAGCGTGCGGGTACCGGAAGTGTATGGCGTCGGCAGCGATCGCGACTACAGCTTCCTGCTGCTGGAGTATCAGCAGTTGAAACCCCTCGACGCCCACGGCGCCTACTGTCTGGGCCAGCAGTTGGCGCACCTGCATCAGTGGAGCGAGCAACCGCAGTTCGGTCTCGACTTCGACAGCGATCTGACCACTACCCCGCAACCCAACGCCTGGCAGCGCCGCTGGTCGGAATTCTTCGCCGAGCAGCGCATCGGCTGGCAGCTGCAGCTGGCGGCGGAAAAAGGCATGACCTTCGGCGACATCGACGACATCGTCGATCGGGTGTATCTGCGCTTGCAGCACCACCAGCCGCAGCCTTCCCTGCTGCACGGCAACCTGTGGCCGGGCAACTGCGCGATGACCGCCAACGGGCCGATACTGTTCGATCCGGCCAGCTACTGGGGCGACAGAGAGTGCGATTTGGCGATGCTGCCGCTGTATCCGGAGCTGCCGCCGCAGATCTACGACGGCTATCAGAGCGTGTGGCCGCTGGGGGCCGGATTTATCGAACGCCAGCCGCTGTATCAGCTGTACTACCTGCTCAACCGCAGCAATCTGTTCGGCGGCCAGCATTTGGTGGCTGCCCAACGCGCGGTGGAGGCGCTGCTGCAGCCCGAAGCGTCATAACGTTCCGGGGCGCCGAGCGGCGCCCCGTTCATGGTTCAGGCCGCGCCGGCCAACTGCCCCAACAGGCGGATCACGAACCAGGCGATCACCGCAATCACGATCGGCAGGATGTACAGCGGGAAGTACTGCAGGAAGATGGTGTGGTGCGGCAGCGTAATGCGCTCCTCAAGCTGTTGGCGCGTGTGCCCTTCGCTGCCCTTGGCCTGCTCCAGTATCATCTGGTCTTCCAACCCTTCGCGGATGAATTTGACCTGACGCGACATGCGCGCGCCGGAGGCCTGCAGCGCCAGCCCGACGAAGATCAGAATATAGATGATGATGAACATCAGATTGGCGCCGCTGAACAGGCTTTTATCCACGTCAGGCACCGGTGAGTTGTACCAGAAAAGGTTCAGGAACGGCGTATTGAAACGCACCATGTCCACCATCACGTGGACAAAATCCAGCATCACTGCGTTGATGCCCTTGGTTTTTTCACTGTGCTGATAGATAAAGCCCAGCACGGAAATCAGCGTCGACAGCAACGCCGGGATAAAAACCACCCATCCGAGAATGCGTTTCAAAATGGCGAGACGCCCGGCCTGTTGATACGTCATGTGTTCCCCTTGTTAGCGACGTAACCGAATCGGCTAAGTCTACCTGCTGTTGGCGAAACTCGCCCACCGTTTTCTTCACTCCCTCTGTGCTACAAGCTTAGCCGAATTCGTCGAAATCAAAAACTTAACGGCGCCGGCACACTATCATTGAAGGGGTAACGTTATCCATTCGGACAGAGGCCGCCATGATTCGACTGATTATCTTATTGCTGGGCGCCCAGGCGCTGCACGGCCAGCGCCGCCTGCTGGTGCTGTTCGGTTGGCTGTGGATAGCCGCAGGGGCGCTGATGTTGTTCGACATACTGCAGGATGGCCGGTCGGTGCTGGCGCTGGATGCGCTGGCGGTCATCCTGGCGCTGGAGGGGCTGGTGGCGATATCCGCTGCGCTGGTGATCGGCTCTTCGGCCAGCAGGCCGGTGTTGCTGAAGGGATTGGGTTTCGTGTTTATGGCCTTTTTAATGCTGGACGTGCCCGCAGACGATAACATCGTCGCCACCGTGGTGTTTGGCAGCGCGCTGCTGCTTGACGGCGCCGTGCGCATCGCCTCCTCCACGGTGATTCAACACAGTCGATGGAAAGGCGTGGCGCTGGCGGGCGGCGGCGAGATCCTGCTTTCGTTGATGATTTTTGTCGGCTGGCCGGCGCCGCATCGGATGACGGTGCCCTTTTGCCTCGGCGTGATGATGGTGCTTTCCGGCTGGGCCTTATTGCGTATCGCCCGGAGACTGACAAGCTTCTCTCTGAATCAGCACCCCGCGCGGCAGCCACCGCACCCGGAGGATGAGACTGCGCCACTCACGGTGTACGTCTGGACACCGATTGGTGCGGCTAAAGATCCACGCCGACGTTACATCGTCGACCGATACATCGCGGCGGTCGACGGCGGCGGCAATATCTCCACCGGTCATGCCGCCCTGGCGCTCGCGCCGGATGTGTATATCAGTCACTACCCGCTCAACGACATCAGCCATTCCGTTCAGGATTTCCGCCAGTTGTTGCATGCCGGCGAGCAGAACAACGTCGACGGGCGTTTCCTGCCCGACCTGCCGGGTGAGATCGCCGCCTGGTGCCCACCGGACAAGAAAATTCAATTCTACCGCTATAACCCGGCGGCGCTGCGCGCATTCTGGCTGCGTTATCGGCAAGACGCCACCTACAATCTGACCCGACGCAACTGCTCCACCACGGTCATCGGCGCGCTCGACAGCGCGTTGGAAGGCGTGCTGGGCGATAAACACCTGTGGCGCCGCTTTCTGTTGCTGGTGTTGGATCCCAATCTGTGGATGCTGGCGGTACTGCGCAGCCGCGGCGAAAGCATGACCTGGACGCCGGGTTTGGTGCTGGACTACGCACGCATGTTGCAACAGGTCACCGAGCGTCAACATCAGCGCTGGTGGCTAAAATTGCGCGAGGCGTGGAATATCCTGCGTTTTGGCAAAAGCCAAACGCGCAGGCAAAGGTTTTAGTCTCGTCACCTGCGATGATAAAGTGTCGGGCACATTCACCCGCGCCGGCAGGAGTTAACCGTTAATGGCTTATTCGCAACGCATTGAAACCGCAATTTTTGATATGGACGGCTTGTTGATCGACTCGGAACCGCTGTGGCTGCAGGCCGAGCTGGATATCTTCGGCGCGCTGGGTTTGGATCTGTCTGACCGTCACAAGCTGCCGGACACGCTGGGGTTGCGCATCGATCTGGTGGTGAAGATGTGGTACCAGGCGATGCCGTGGCAAGGGGTTTCGCTCGATGAGGTGTCGGCGCGGATTATCGAGCGCGCCATCGAGCTGGTGCACGAGACGCGCCCGCTGCTGCCGGGCGTTCAGCAGGCGCTGGAGCTGTGCCGCAGCCAGGGGCTGAACATTGGCCTCGCCTCCGCCTCGCCGCTGCACATGCAACAGCAGGTGCTGAAGATGTTCGATCTTGAAGGTTACTTCGATCAGCTGGTTTCCGCCGAATACCTGCCGTACAGCAAACCACACCCTGAGGTCTACCTGATCGCCGCCGAGCGCCTGGGCAGCGATCCGCTGCGCTGCATCACGCTGGAAGACTCCTTTAACGGCATGATCGCCACCAAGGCCGCACGCATGCGTTCCATCGTCATCCCGGCGGCCGAATACCGTCACGATCCGCGCTGGGCGCTGGCGGACCACAAGCTGGAGACCCTGGAACAGCTCACTCCCGCCCACTTTGCCTGACCTGCGGCGCCGGCCATCGGCGCCCTGGCTTTCCGCTCTGCGCCATAAAAGGGATCCGTGCCTCAAAACAAACGAAACATCGTTTCATTATTATTGAATCGGCATGCTGTTGTTATTATGCTGGGTGGCAGGGAAAGCGACGGCCCACGGCGCGTTGTCACTGCCACGCAGCGCGGTTCAAGGCCGCCGCTTCCTCCCGCCACACGCCAAGCCACCGTCTTTTTTCTCATCTTCATGCATCGCCCATCGCCCGCTTTTTGTTCTCGCCAGTCAAAATCGATGATTTGTTACGCAGCACCGTAACAAGCCGTTGTAAAACAGGGAAAAATAAACAATTGGTTACAGGGTAACTGCTTCCACTACTGGGAATTTTCCCATATACTGGATAAATTAACAGTTTACCAGCCGGAATCGCAACAGCATGACCGCGGAAGGACATCTCATTTTCTCTGTCGCTTGCGCGATCTTCGCCAAGAAGGCGGAAGTGACGCCAGAGCTGGCTACCGGCGACTGGTGGCACATCATACCCGCCGCGCTGCTCACCTCGCTGCTGCCGGACATCGATCACCCCAAGTCGGTACTGGGCCAGCGCCTGCGCTGGATCGCCCTGCCCATCGCCCGCGCCTTCGGCCACCGCGGTTTCACCCACAGCCTGCTGGCGATCGCCGGCGGCATGGCGCTGTTTCAGCTGGACGTGCCGCGTAGCTGGCCGATCCCGGCCGACGCGCTGCACGCCATGATCATCGGTTACTTCAGCCATCTGCTGGCCGACATGCTCACGCCCGCCGGCGTGCCGCTGCTGTGGCCGTGCCGCTGGCGTTTTCGCCTGCCCCTGCTCAACTCGCAAAAAGGCAACCAGCTGGAGCGCGTACTGTGTCTGTGCCTGGTGGCGTTTGCCATCTGCTGGCAAGGCGATTTCACCCTGCCGGTGCAATCCTATGTCGAGCAAATCAGAAATATCAGACTCTGATCACAAAAATACGCCCAATCCATCATCTTGATGTATATAAAACAAACAAAAATACACAAAAAGCTATATCAAATTCCATTTGGATATAAGTAGGCCACTCAGCAAACTGTTACGATATTTACATCGCGACATACGTGATGCGTAGTCGTTTTTATAAGAAAGATTATTGGAGACATTGGGGATGAATCTTCCGCTCGTGATTAACGTGCTGGTGTTTGTCGCGCTTCTTTTGCTGCTGGCGCAAACCCGCCACAAGCAATGGAGCCTGGCGAAAAAAGTGCTGGTCGGCCTGGTGGTCGGCGTAGTATTCGGTCTGGGCCTGCAGCTGGTGTACGGCGCCGACAACCCGGTACTGAAAGAATCCATCAGCTGGTTCAACATCGTCGGCAACGGCTATGTGCAACTGCTGCAAATGATCGTCATGCCGCTGGTGTTCGCCTCAATCCTGAGCGCGGTCGCCAAACTGCATAACGCCTCTTCTCTGGGCAAAATCAGCGTCCTGACTATCGGCACGCTGCTGTTCACTACGCTGATCTCGGCGCTGGTGGGCGTGCTGGTCACCAACCTGTTCGGCCTGACCGCCGAAGGCCTGGTGCAGGGCGCACAGGAAAGCGCGCGCCTGACGGCGATCCAGACCAACTACGTGGGTAAACTGGCCGATCTGACCGTGCCGCAGATGGTGCTGTCGTTCATCCCGAAAAACCCGTTCGCCGATCTGACCGGCGCCAGCCCGACGTCGATCATTAGCGTGGTGATTTTCGCCACCTTCCTCGGCGTGGCGTCGCTGCAGCTGCTGAAAGACGACAAGCCGAAAGGCGAGCGCGTGCTGGTGGCTATCGACACCCTGCAGGCCTGGGTGATGAAGCTGGTGCGTCTGGTCATGAAGCTGACGCCGTACGGCGTGCTGGCGCTGATGACCAAAGTGGTCGCCGGTTCCAACATTCACGACATCGTCAAGCTCGGCAGCTTCGTGGTGGCCTCGTACATCGGCCTGGCCATCATGTTCGTGGTGCACGCTGTGCTGCTGGCCTTCACCGGCGTTAACCCGATGAAGTTCTTCCGCAAGGTGTGGCCGGTGATCACCTTCGCCTTCACCAGCCGCTCCAGCGCCGCCAGCATTCCATTGAACGTGGAAGCGCAGACCCGTCGTCTGGGCGTGCCGGAATCCATCGCCAGCTTCTCGGCGTCGTTCGGCGCCACCATCGGCCAGAACGGCTGTGCGGGTCTCTACCCGGCGATGCTGGCGGTGATGGTTGCGCCGACCGTCGGCATCAACCCGCTGGATCCGGTGTGGATCGCCACCCTGGTTGGCATCGTCACCATCAGCTCCGCCGGTGTGGCGGGCGTGGGCGGCGGCGCCACCTTCGCCGCGCTGATCGTACTGCCGGCGATGGGCCTGCCGGTGACGCTGGTCGCGCTGCTGATCTCGGTCGAACCACTGATCGACATGGGCCGTACCGCGCTAAACGTCAACGGCTCCATGGCGGCAGGCACCATCACCAGCCAGCTGATGAAGCAAACCGACAAAGCCGTGATGGACAGCGAAGACGAAGTCGAATTGGCTCACAGCTAACGCCCTCTCAGATCGAAAAAACCGGGGATTATCCCCGGTTTTTTTATGCCCCGCGTTCGGTCGTTACGGCCGCTCGCCGTTCGCCAGCCGCCGGTTGATATCGGCGATCACATCCGGTAATTGCGCCAGCGTGTCTATCACATAATGCGCGCCCGCCGCGTACAGCTTATCGGCGGCCGCCGTGCGGCGCTGCTCTATTTCCCCTGCCGCCATTTGACGGTACTCCGACCAGGTAGCGCCGAACTCGTTGCCGGACAGCGCCAGCCCGACGCTCCACATCCCGGCGTTCAGCCCTTCGGCAATGCCCGGCACCGCGTCATCGACCTTCACGCAGTGCGCCACCGCATCGATGCCCAGCGCGATGACGTTCTGCAACGCCATCCACGGCCCCGGTCGGCCGCCGGCCGCAAGATCGTCGGTGGCGACCCAATAATCCGGCGCATAGCCGCGCTGCGCGGCGGCCGGCGCCAGCACCTCCATCACCGCGCGCGGATAACCGGAGCAGGAACCGATTTTTATGCCCTGTTCGCGCAGCCCGGCAATCACCTGCGGCACGCCCTCGATGGGATCGGCAAAGTCGATCACTTTGGCGATTTGCAGCGGCATAAACGCCTGATACAGCGCGTCGATATCCTGGTGGCTCATCGAGCGGCCCAGCTTCTGCCGCCAGCGCGCGTCAACCGCCGGCAGTTTGCCCAGCGCCTCGATGTGCTGCCATTTGCCGAGCCCCATCGGAATGCGCGCCTCCGCCAGGCTGATGTCGATATCGAAGGTTTGCTTGAACGCCTCGACAAAAATCTGCGTTGGCGCAAAGGAGCCGAAGTCCACCGTGGTGCCGGCCCAGTCGAGGATCACTGCGTTGATCTGTTTCATGGTCAATCCTTATTGATTCCAGTACATCGCCTGCCCGACGGCCGCCAGCAAACGTTCGATATCCTGCGGATAAATTTCCCCGATGTTGCCGATGCGGAAACAGTCGCTCTGCGACACTTTGCCGGGATAAATCACGAAGCCTTGCTGCTTCAGGCGCTGATAAAACTCGGCGAAGCGGTAAGTGTCGGCCTTCGGCGAATAGAACGCGGTGATGATCGGCGAGTGCAGCGCATCGTCCAGCAGGGTCTCAAAGCCCAGTTCACGCATGCCCGCCACCAGCCGACGCTGATTGGTCTGATAGCGGTGGTGGCGCGCGGCAATACCGCCCTCGTGTTCCAGCTCTTTCAGCGCCTGCGCGAAGGCCAGCACGGTGTGGGTCGGCGACGTAAAGCGCCATTTGCCGGCCTGGTCTTCCATACAGCGCCACTGGGCATACAGATCCAGCGACAGCGAGCGCGAACGGCCGGCGCATTTCTCCAGCTCGCTGCGGCGGGCGATGACGAAAGCGAAGCCCGGCACGCCCTGAATGCATTTGTTGGCGGAGCTGATCAGAAAATCGATGCCCAGCGCGTCCACATCCAACGGAATGCCGCCGAAGCTGCTCATGGCGTCAACGATAAAGGTTTTACCGTTGCGCGCCGCCAGACCGGCGACCTTCTGCAGCGGGTTGAGCATGCCGGTGGTGGTTTCACAGTGCACCATGGCGATATGGCTGATGCGCGCATCGCTTTTCAGCACCGCCTCCATCGCCGCCACGTCCGGCTCATTGACCTCGCCGCAGTCGAAAGCGTGGTGGTCAATATCCATCAGCCGCGCCATTTCGATCATTCGCGCCCCATAGGCGCCGTTGTTGACGATCAGCAGCTTGTCCTGCGGGCCGATGACCGTGCCCAACACGCCTTCCACCGCAAAACTGCCGCTGCCCTGCAGCAGCACCGAGGTGTAACCGGCGGACGGCGTCGCCAGCGCCACCAACCGTTGGCGGATGCGCTGCACCACGCCCAGGTTGTAATCTTCATCCCAGGTGCAGCTGTCATACAGCATCGCCTCTTTCACCGTTTTCGATGTGGTCAGCGGACCGGGGGTCAACAGCAGGTAGTTACGATCGGACATGTCATTCACCTATTTGGTCTATACCAGATTGCAGGCATTGTGGCGGCAAATTCCTTCCCCGGTCAAACGACAAAGCGCGGTGAAACAAAAAATTCATCTGGCTATGTATAATAAGCGGGCCGGAATGCCAGGCCGATGCCATAGCGAGATGAAATGAAAGAACATCAGGGCGATATGCCCCACTACCTGCAGATCAAGGATCAGCTTCAGGCGCGCATCACCCGCGGCGCGCTGCAGGCGGGCGACAAGCTGCCTTCGGAGCGCGAGCTGTGCGCCATCTTCTCCACCACCCGCGTTACCATTCGCGAGAGCCTGGCGCAGCTGGAAGCCACCGGCGCCATCTACCGCGCCGATCGCCGCGGCTGGTTCGTCACGCCGGAACGGCTGTGGCTGGATCCGACGCAGAACACCAACTTCCACCGCCTCTGCCAGGAGCAAGGGCGCACGCCGCGTACCGCGCTGCTGTCCGGCGAAAAAACCACGGTGCCGCTCGACGTGATGCAGCCGCTGGCGCTCGAGCCGTTCGATCAGGTGTATCTGCTGCGCCGCGTGCGCTATGCCGACGGCCGCGCCATCTGCTATTGCGAGAACCACTGCCTGCCGCAGCGGGTGCCGGAACTGCTCCGCCACGATCTCAACGGCAGCTTGACCGAGGTTTATCAGCAGCATTACGATTTGATTTACAGCAACATGCACCTGTCGTTCTACCCGACCGCCCTGCCTTACCGCGCCGCCAACGCGCTCGGCGCCATGGTCGGCCTGCCCGCCTTATTGCTGCGCCGCTTGAATTACGATCAGCACGGCCGCATTCTCGATTTCGATATCGAATACTGGCGCCACGACAGCCTGCGCATCGAGGTCGATACGCTTTAATCTCCTGAATATCGGGGCTGCGCCTGCCGCCCCCTTTTCTCTCCCACGCCCAATCCCCGTTGCCGGTAAATATATTTTGCCGCTTTCATTTGTTTGTCATATTCGCCGATTAGCTTGGCCGCATATCTGGTGTATACCAGTTTCGCATTAACCCGCAACAGTGAGGCTGAAGCTATGAAACTTTCTCGTCTGGTCGTGATGACCGCCATCGCACTCGGCTCCGCGCCGGCCTGGGCCGCCGATGCGGTGGTGACCGTCTACTCCGCCGATGGCCTGCACGACGGCGATCACAGCTGGTATCAAACCCAGTTTGACGCCTTCACTCAGGCAACCGGGGTCAAGGTGCAGTACGTCGAAGGCGGTTCCGGCGCCATCGTCGAGCGGCTGTCGAAAGAGCGCAGCAACCCGCAGGCCGACGTGCTGGTGACGCTGCCACCGTTCATCCAGCGCGCCGCCGCGGAAAAACTGCTGCAGGACTTCACCCCGCAGGATGCGGCGCAGATCGCCAACGCCCAGCCGCAGTTCGTGCCGCTGGTGAACAACTACCTGAGCTTCATCTATAACGCCAAACTGCTGCCGCAGGCGCCCGCCAGCTACCAACAGCTGCTGGACGCGCAGTTCCGCAACAAGCTGCAGTACTCCACGCCGGGCCAGGCGGGTGACGGCACCGCGGTGATGCTGCAGGCGTTCCACAGCTTCGGCAGCAAAGACGCCGGTTTCGACTACCTCGGCAAGCTGCAAAGCAACAACGTCGGCCCTTCGGCCTCCACCGGCAAGCTGACCGCGCTGGTCAATAAAGGGGAGCTGCTGGTGGCCAACGGCGATCTGCAGATGAACCTGGCGCAGATGCGCAGCAACCCGAACGTGAAGGTGTTCTGGCCGGCCGGGCCGGACGGCAAGCGCAGCACGCTGGTGCTGCCTTACTATGTCGGCCTGGTGCAAGGCGCGCCGCAAAGCGCCAACGGCAAAAAGCTGATCGACTTCCTGCTGAGCAAAGAAGCGCAAAGCAGCGTCAGCGCCATTTCCTACGGTATGCCGGTGCGTAAGGACGTCACCCCGACCGACGATAACTTCAAGCAGTCGCAGGCGGCGCTGAAAGGCGTGGACATCTGGGCGCCGGACTGGAATCAGGTGGTGAGCAGCCTGTCCGCCGATATCTCCCGCTGGCACCAGGTGACCGAATGACGCTGACGATGCCTTCTACCCTCTCTTCCCGCGCCGAGGCGCGGGATCGCAGCCAGGACATCGCCGGGCCGTCGGGCATTCAGCTCGACCGCGTCAGCGTGTCGTATCGCGGCACCGAGGTGCTGAAACCCCTGACGCTCACCATCGCCCCCGGCGAAGTGCTGGCGCTGATCGGCCCCTCAGGCTCGGGCAAAACCACCGTGCTGCGGGCCATTGCCGGATTCGTGCAGCCGTCCGCCGGGCGTATTGCCATCGGTGACGTCGATGTCACCGACGTGCCGCCTTATGAGCGCGGCCTGGGCATGGTGGTACAGAACTACGCGCTGTTTCCGCATATGCGCGTCGAAGACAATGTGGCGTTCGGCCTGCGCGCGCAAGGCAAGCCGCGCGGCCTCACCGCCGAGCGCGTCGAAGAAGCGCTGGCCATCGTCGGCATGTCCGCCTACGCCAAGCGCTATCCCAGCCAGCTTTCCGGCGGCCAGCAGCAGCGGGTGGCTATCGCCCGCGCCATCGCGGTGCGCCCCAAAGTGCTGTTACTGGATGAGCCGCTGTCGGCGTTGGACGCGCAAATTCGCCACAGCATGGTGGAAGAGATCGCCCGCCTGCACCGCGAACTGCCTGACCTGACCATCCTGTACGTCACCCACGATCAGGGCGAAGCGCTGACGCTGGCGGACAAGATCGGCATCATGCGCGACGGCCACCTGATCGCCCACGGCGAGACCCGCGCGCTTTACCATCATCCCACGAACCGCTTCGCCGCCGAGTTCCTCGGCCGCGCCAACCTGCTGCCGGCCACCGCGCTGGAGACCACTACCGGGCAAGGCATGACCACCGTCAGCTGCGCCGGCAAAGTGATCGGCTGTTTCACCTACGGCGCACAACGCGGCTTCGACAAGCTGCTGTGCATCCGGCCGCAGCATATTGCGCTCGATGCCGACGCCCAGCGCAGCAACAACCTCATCGGCACGCTGCGCGATATTCACTGGCAGGGGGAACTGACGCACCTGCAGTTCGACGTTCAAGGCCATCCTCTGCGCGTGGTCACCACCCATCGTAGCCGGATGCCGCAGATCGGCGAACGCGTGCCGCTCTATTTCGCCCCCGACGATGCGGTACTGATCGAGGACTGACATGATCGACTCTACGCTTATTCGCCCGGCCCTGCGGCTGCGTTTCCCGCGCCGCCTGTGGATCCTGCTGCCGCTGCTGGTGCTGGCGACGCTGTTTTTCTACCCGTTGGCGCTGATCGTCAAACAGGCATTTACCGACGATCAGGGGCTGTTCAGCGCCGCCGCGCTGCAACAGGTGTTCGAATCCCGCCGCTTTGTCGGCGCCCTGCTCAACACGCTGCAGATTGCGCTGCTGGCGACGCTGGGCTGCCTGGTGCTCGGCACCCTGCTGTCGCTGCTGCTGGTGTTCACGCCGTTCCCCGGCAGCCGACCGATCGCCCGGGTGATCGATACCTTTATCGCCATGCCGACCTTCCTGATCACGCTGGCCTTCACCTTTATCTACGGCTCCGCCGGCCTGCTGAACGGCACGCTGATGGCGACCTTCGGTTTCACCCTGCCGCCGGTAGACTTTCTTTACTCCATCTGGGGGGTGATCCTGGCGGAAATCACCGTATTTACGCCGCTGGTGATGCGCCCGCTGATGGCGGCATTGTCGCAGA
Organism: Serratia sp. PL7; assembly: GCF_945957435.1. NCBI lineage: Bacteria > Pseudomonadati > Pseudomonadota > Gammaproteobacteria > Enterobacterales > Yersiniaceae > Serratia > Serratia sp. PL7. The sequence continues at coordinate 1,612,961 of NZ_CAMFLB010000001.1, forward strand.
TCGATCGCAGCCAGCTCGAGGCCGCCAGCATCCTCGGCGCCCGGCCGGGGCGCGTGGTGCGCCAGGTGATTTTGCCGGCCGCGCTGCCGGCCTTGCTGGCCGGCGGCAGCCTGTGCCTGTTGTTGACCACCAATGAGTTCGGCATCGTGCTGTTTATCGGCGCCAAGGGCGTCACCACGCTGCCGATGATGGTCTACTCCAAAGCGATTCTGGAGTCGGATTACGCCGTCGCCTGCACGATCGCCGTCGTGAATATCGCGCTGTCGCTCGGGCTGTTCTCCCTTTACCGCTACGCCGCGGCGCGCGCCGGGCTGAGGAACTGACAATGTTGATTTGGTCCCGCACCGGACGCACCCTGACCTGCACGTTGACGATCACGCTGTTCGCCCTGTTCTTCTGCCTGCCGCTGGCGGTGATCCTGATGTCCAGCCTCAGTGAGCAGTGGAACGGCGTGCTGCCGAGCGGTTTCACCCTCAACCACTTCCGCCAAGCGTTCAGCGGCGCCTCCTGGGACGCGCTGGTCGCCAGCCTGGCTATCGGTTTCAGCGCCAGCCTGTTCGCGCTGCTGTGCGGTACCTGGGCGGCGCTGGCGCTGCGCCACGTGCCTGAACGCGGCCGACAGCTGCTGGGCACGCTGTTTTTCATTCCCAGCGCGGTGCCTTCGGTCTCTATCGGTTTGGGGATGCTGGTGGCGTTCAGCCAGGGGCCGCTGCAGATGAACGGCACCTTCCTGATCGTGCCCGCCGCTCACTTCGTGCTGATTTCCGCCTTTACCTTCGGCAACGTGATGGCCGGGCTAACCCGGCTACCTGGCGACTACGAGAACGTCGCCGCCAGCCTGGGCGCGTCGCCGCTGTTTCGCCTGCGCCACGTCACCCTACCGATGATCGCCCCCTATATGATCTCCGCCTTCGCGCTCAGCCTGTCGCTGTCGATGGGGGAGCTGGGCGCGACCATGATGATCTACCCGCCGAGTTGGGCAACGCTGCCGGTCACCATTTTTAGCCTGACCGATCGCGGCAGCATCGCCAACGGCGCGACGCTGACCATGATCCTGGTGGCGGCCACGCTGTTGCTGATGTTAGTACTGGAGCGGATTGCTCAGCGGCTGACGCCGGGCGCAAAATAGCAACAAGGCGCTGCCATGGCGGCGCCTTGTTCTTCGAAGCGAAGGGTCAGAACGGGTAGTCGTGATAGCCCTGCTGTTCGGAAATGCGTCGGGCGGCGACGTGCAGCAACGCCACATACTCCTCCCGCGCCGCTTCGGAAAAGCGCAGCGTCGGGAAAGAGATGCTCAGCCCGGCGATCGCTACCCCGAACCTGTCAAAGACCGGTACCGCGATGCAGCGGATCCCCGCTTCTTGCTCTTCGGCATCTTCGCCGTATCCCTGCGCTCGAACCCGATCCAGCACCGGCAACAGTTCGGCGGCGCTGGCCAACGTATGTTCGGTGCTGCGGGTAAACTCAATCTGCGACAGGATCTGCGCCACCTCATCCCGCTCGCGCCAGGCCAGCAGCACTTTACCGATGGCGGTGCTGTGCAGCGGGTTGCGGCGACCGATGCGCGAATACATACGCAGGTTATACATCGCGTCGATCTTGTGGATGTAGACGATGCCATCTTCGTCCAGAGCGCCGAGGTGGATGGTCTCGCGGGTAAGATTCGACAATTCGCGCATCTGCACGTCGGCGCTGCGGATCAGATCGACGTTCTGCAACGATTTGGCGCCTAGCTCGAACAGCTTGAGCGTCAGCGCATACTTTTCCGTCTCGCCCTCCTGTGAAACGTAGCCCAGCGCTTTCATGGTCTGCAGAAAACGGTAGACAGTGCTTTTAGACATCATCACCCGCTGGGACAGTTCGGTAATGCCAATCTCGCGCTCATCGCCGAGCGCCTGCAAAATGCCGAACACTTTCATCACGGATGAGACGGCATCCGGTTGCTTGTCTGAATCTGCGTTAGCCATGGTGCATACCCTACTTAACGGTTTTGTTTCAGGAAATTTAAACAAGGGTTTCAGTATAATCGGAACAGATCGCAGCGCGCAACGCAGCTGAGCGCTAAGCAATTGAAGCCAAATGGATAACCGTTGGCCCGCTCACCGCCGTTTACAATTAAGCGGACAAGGGGCATGCAATCACAGGCGAATATGATTAGCATGATAATACTCCCCTGAATAAATACCGCTGAGACCAACATGCGTCCTTGTTCCGACGGCCTCCCCGTCCCGCAACGCTATGGGGCGATCCTCGCCATCGCCCTCGGCATTACCGTATCCGTGCTCGACGGCGCGATAGCCAACGTGGCGCTGCCCACCATCGCTCGCGCTCTCAACGCCAGCCCGGCCAGTTCCATCTGGGTGGTCAACGCCTATCAGTTGGCGATCACCGTCTCTCTGCTGTCGCTGGCGTCGCTCGGCGATCTGGTCGGCTACCGCCGTATCTACCAGGCCGGGTTGCTGGTGTTCAGCATCACCTCACTGTTCTGCGCCCTGTCCGACTCGCTGCTCACGCTGACCATCGCCCGCGTGCTGCAAGGCTTTGGCGCCGCCGCTATCATGAGCGTCAACACCGCGCTGATCCGCATCATCTACCCGCAGCGTTTTCTCGGCCGCGGCATGGGCATCAACTCGCTGATCGTCGCCTGCTCCTCGGCGGCCGGGCCGACGGTGGCGGCCGCTATCCTGTCGGTCGCATCCTGGCAATGGCTGTTCGCCATCAACCTGCCGATCGGCATCGTCGCGCTGCTGCTGGGGATGAAATTCCTGCCGGCCAACGGCCAAAAAAGCGATAACCGCCGTTTCGATCCCACCAGCGCCGTGCTGAACGCGCTGACCTTCGGCCTGCTGATCACCGCCATCAGCGGCTTCGCCCAGGGCCAGAGCCTGACGCTGATCTTCAGCGAGATCGCCGCGCTGCTGGCGATTGGCGCGGTGTTCGTGCGCCGTCAGTTACGCCAGGAATTCCCTCTGCTGCCCGTCGACCTGCTGCGCATCCCGATCTTCGCCCTGTCGATGGGCACCTCAATCTGTTCGTTCGCCGCGCAAATGCTGGCGATGGTGTCGTTGCCGTTCTTCCTGCAAAGTGCATTGGGCCGCGACGAGGTGGCGACCGGGCTACTGCTGACGCCGTGGCCGCTGGCGATCGTGGTGATGGCGCCGATCGCCGGCCGGCTGGTGGAGCGCGTGCACGCCGGCCTGCTGGGCTGCATTGGGCTGGCGGTGTTCGCGCTCGGACTGTTCTCTCTGGCGCTGCTGCCGGCGGCGCCGTCGAATATGGACATCATCTGGCGCATGATACTGTGCGGCGCCGGTTTCGGCCTGTTCCAGTCGCCCAACAACCACACCATCATCTCCGCCGCGCCGCGCAACCGCAGCGGCGGCGCCAGCGGCATGCTGGGCACCGCGCGCCTGCTGGGGCAAACCTCGGGGGCTGCGCTGGTGGCGCTGATGTTCAACCTGTTCCCCACATCCGGCACCCACGCTTCACTGATCCTGGCTGGGGTGTTCGCCACCCTGGCGGCGGCCGTCAGCAGCCTGCGCATCACCCAATCGACGGCGCAAGCGGCGCAGCCGAGCCGCGAGGTGAAATAGCGGGCATAAACGAGCCGGGCTCCCATCGATTGTAAAACCGATGGGGCCAGCACTGACGGCCGGCCTGAGCCGGACCGCGTCGGATGCAATGCCGTGAGCATTGCAGGCCAGGCGTTAGTCTCCGTGCCTCAAGGGGCTTCGGCCTTGTCGTAAACAGGCTAAATAGGCGTCGTCATCCGGATACCAGCCAACAATGCGTTGGCCGTCGTGATCCATCCCCTCGAAGGCTTTCAGTAGGCCGGGGGTGAACATGCGCTTTATCAGATCTTCGGACTGCGCGCTGTCGATTCGACAGTCACAGCGCGTCTCTCCGTCAACCTGAACGAAGTTCTGCAACGAAGCGAGACATCGCGCGTCGAGGTCGCCATGGACATGGATAAACTCCCCCGTTTCTACCAGGGTGAGCGCGGTCAGGTCTCCCCCCACCACGAACGCGCCGTCGTTTCCTGAGCTGCAATAGGCATGGCGTATGCGGACATCGTCACGCACGACCAGTCCGCCCCAGCAAATCAGCGTATCCGCCTGCAGCCGCCCCAGCACGACAATGCCGCCGTCCTCTCGCTGCGGTGACACCGCCAGGCATCCCTCCACGATCACATCGCCGTCCACGATCAGGTAATCGTAATCGTGGCCGTCGTGCTCGTCGGGGAAAAACGCCGGCAGGCGCAGATCGCCTGAATGCCAGCGAATAGCCGGCGGTTCATCATCGTCATCATGCCGGTTCAACAATTCCGCAACCGCATCGGCGACACCGCCAGCCAACTCGGCCAGGCGCGCCGACACCTCATTACCGTTGAGTAAGGGAAGGTGGTTGATTTTCATAGGGCCTCAGGGAAAAATGTCATTGCGCCAAAGCATATAACATGCGCATCCAAAGCCAAACAGGCGGTCGTGACCGAGCCCGATGCGGCTTGCCCTCTCACCGGGTGGACTGGCACCGTGCCGGCCCAAACCGAGAGGCCGAAAGACGCTGTTTGCAGGTGGGCTTCAGGGACTTCGGACGCTGCTGCACCGCGTTAACGCCCGTAAATTCTGGTAAAGCGCTTTACCCCATTCATCGCCGAATTTCATTGCTGAATCCGCCGCCGCTGAAAAAGCGGTTCAGGCATGCCATAAAAAAACCCCGGCAAGCCGGGGTTTTTCCTTTCATTCAGCCGATTACTTCAGGTACTGGCCGGAACGCAGCGCTTCGATACGCTTGTCGAGCGGCGGGTGCGACATGAACAGCTCGCTGAACGACTTGGATTTGCCGTTGATGCAGAACGCCATCATGCTGCCCGCTTCCTGCGGTTCGTAGCTGGTTTTCAGGCGCTGCAAGGCGGCGATCATCTTCTCGCGGCCTACCAGTTTGGCAGAGCCTGCGTCGGCATAGAACTCGCGGTGACGCGAGAACCACATGGTGATGATGCTCGCCAGGATGCCGAACACCAGTTCCAGCACCATCGACACGGCGAAGTAAATCATCGGGTTGCCGTTGCCTTCCCCTTCGCCATCACCGTCGCGGTTGCCGAGGAAACCGGCGGCGACCTGCGCGATCAGGCGTGAAATGAAGATGACAAAGGTGTTCACGATGCCCTGAATCAGGGTCATGGTCACCATATCGCCGTTGGCGACGTGGCTGATTTCGTGCGCGATGACCGCTTCCGCTTCGTCGCGGCTCATGCTCTGCAGCAGGCCGGTGCTGACGGCGACCAGCGAGGCGTCGCGGCGTGCGCCGGTAGCGAAGGCGTTGATGTCCGGCGCGTGGTAGATAGCGACCTGCGGCATGGCGATGCCCGCCTGCTGCGACTGACGGCGTACCGTTTCCAGCAGCCAGTTTTCTGTTTCGTTACGCGGTTGTTCAATCACTTCCCCGCCGACGGAGCGCAGCGCCATCCACTTGGACATCAGCAACGACACGAAAGCGCCGCCGAAGCCGAACAGACCGGCCATGATCATCAGGCCCTGAACGCTACTGGATTGGATTCCTGTCAGGCTGAGCACCAGCCCGAAAACCAACATCACCGCCAGGTTGGTGAGCAGGAACAGAGCTATACGCATCATAAATTGTTTACTTCCTCATAAATGTTAACAAAACGCTGTCTAAGATACCCTAGATCGTATGGGCATTCGTCACAGTTTCAAGAGTCGCGCGTCATTAACCTACTAAAAATACGAAACTTTACAAAAACGGCACGCGACCGGGATTTGGCAAATTGTAAACGATTGTTGCGTAAGGCGTAGGGTTTTTTACCCTAAATTTGTCAGGCGATGCATCAGCCCACCTCCCTTCACCCTGCTGGGAAGCCGGCTTTCGCGTCGCCATAAAAAAACGCACCCGAGGGTGCGTTTTTCATCCTGCCGTAGGCGGCCTTATTTGGCCGGCGTTGGCTGCTGAGCGGGCTGATCTTTTTCCAGATGAGCCAGGTCCAGCGCGATATGCACGGATTCATCCAGGTACGGATCCGGTTCCTGGTAATCCTTCGGCAGATCGTCGAGCGATTTCAGCGGCTTCTTGCCCGCGCGTTCCAGACGCTCGTTGATGCGTTTCAGACGGGTCGCGTCGTCATCGTGGTTCTCTTTCTCGCGCACCGCCAGATTGAGGGACACGATGTTGCGTTTATCCTTCAGCGCCTTGTAATGCGCAATATCCTGCGCGATGTACTGGAACTCTGGATTTTGCGCAATGCGCTGCTGGTGATCTTTCAGCAGTTCCGGCTCGAACGGCGTCATATCGCCGGTCTTGCTGTAGGTCGCCGCATTGATGCTGTCCCACGGCATGGCGTTGTCTTCAAACGCTTCGCCGGTTTCCGCCGGATCGACGCCGGTCGGCATCAGAATGTCCGGCGTCACGCCCTTGCGCTGGGTACTGCCGCCATTGACGCGGTAGAACTTCTGAATGGTGTACTGTACCGAGCCAAGCGCCGGCCACTCAGGGCGCAGCATCTGGTCGTAGATGCGGTTCAGCGAACGGTACTGCTGCACGGTGCCTTTACCGAAGGTCGGTTCGCCGACGATCAGCGCACGGCCGTAATCCTGCATCGCCGCCGCGAAGATCTCGGAGGCGGAGGCGCTGAAGCGATCGACCAGCACCACCAGCGGGCCTTTGTAGTAGGTCACGCCGTCGGTGTCGGCGTCTTCACGCACTTTGCCGTTGTTATCGCGCACCTGCACCACCGGGCCGCTCGGAATGAACAGGCCGGACAGCGACACCGCTTCAGTCAGCGCGCCGCCGCCGTTGGTGCGCAGATCGATGATCACGCTCTTGACGTTCTGCTTAGCCATCTTCTGCAGCTGCACTTTCACGTCATCGGTCAGACCGACGTAGAAGCCAGGGATGTCGAACACCGCCACCTTCTCTTTGCCGACGGTCTTGATGGTCATTTTCACCGCGCGGTCTTCCAGGCGGATACGCTCGCGGGTCAAGGTGACCACGCGGGTTTTGGTGCCCTTGCCGGCCGGCAGGACTTCCAGACGCACCTTGCTGCCCTTCGGCCCTTTGATCAACGACACCACGTCGTCCAGACGCCAGCCGATCACGTCCACCATCGGTTTGCCGGCCTGGCCGACGCCGACGATGCGATCGCCTACGGTGATCGCCTTGCTCTTCGCCGCCGGTCCGCCCGGCACCATCGAGTTGATCAGGGTGTAGTCGTCATCCATCTGCAGCACCGCGCCGATGCCTTCCAGCGACAGGCTCATCTCGGTGTTGAACTGCTCGGTGTTGCGCGGCGACAGATAGTTGGTGTGCGGGTCGATTTCATGCGCAAAGGCATTCATCGCCAGCTGGAAGACGTCTTCACTGTTGCTTTGCGTCAGGCGCTTGATGGCGAACTGATAACGCTTGGTCAGCGTGTCGCGGATTTCTTTGTCGGTCTTGCCGGTCAGCTTGAGGTTCAGCTCGTCATACGTGACTTTCGCATCCCACAGGCTATCCAGCTCGGCCTTGTCTTTCGGCCACGGCGCTTTGCTGCGGTCGAGATCGATAGTGCCGTTGCCGGTGAAGTTCATCGGCTTGTCCAGCAACGACAACGCATAGGTGTAACGCTCAAAGCGGCGTTTCTGCGCCAGATTGAACAGCGCGTAGAAGGTGTCCAGCTTGCCGGTTTTCAGCTCTTCGCCAACCTGATTGCGTTTGCCGGCGAACTGCGCCACGTCGGAGGCCAGCAGCACGTTATGGTTGTAGTCCAGCATGTTCAGGTAGCGATCGAAGATCTTGCCTGAAAACTCCGCATCGAGGGCGAACTGGCGGTAATGAGAGCGAGTGAAGCGCGAGGTGACGCGCTCACTCACCGTAGCGTGCTGGGGTTCCTGTTGCAGTTGGGGCAGTTGGCCGATGCGGATGTTGGCTGTTTCCGCGCCGTAACTGACACCCGCCCACAGCAGCCCTGCAATCGCTGTTAATCTGACGAATTTGTTCATGCCTGGGTTGGCCTCCGTATCAGAACTGCAAGTGTTCTGCGCGCACAATCATCGCCAGACCGGAAGAGAGCTGCACACGTACGCCATCTTTAGCGATTTCGAGTACGGTAGCATCCATCGCGCTCTTGCCTGCTCTGACTTTGATTTCCTGGCCAATTTGCAGTTTAGAGATATCCGTGACTGGCGCATAACGCGGCTGGCTTTCCTCTTTGGCTGCACGAGGTTGGCGAGCGGGCTGTGGGCGAGTTTGTGGGCGCGGCTTGCGGTTTTCCGGCGCGGCTCCGCCTTCGCGACGTGCAGCGGGTTTTTTACCGGCTGGACGCGGACGGCGCGGAGCGGCATCGGCGGATTCGCCGGCGGCTTCACGTTTTTTGGCGTTTTGTTCGGCACGCTGTGCCTGAACGCGCGCTTTGGCTTCTTCAAGCTGCTGGCGAGCATGATCGACATGCTGCTGCTCAAGTTCACCGCACGGATTGCCGTCCAGATCGACGCGCTGTGCGCCAACCTTGACACCGTACAGATAACGCCAGCTTGAGGTATATAGGCGCAGGGCAGAACGCAATTGCGTTTTGCTGAGATTTTCTTCCCCCTGCACGCGCTCTACCAAATCCTGAAAAATACCGATTTTCAGCGGACGAGCTTCGCCTTCGGCGCTAAAGCAGAGCGGAAAACGCTCGGCAAGAAAAGCAATGACTTCTTTACTAGAGTTCAACTTAGGTTGATTTTCCATGAAATTTCCTGATTACAACGGTATTGCCAACAAGCCACAGGCATGAACAGGCGTCATTATAATGACGCCATCGGTAATTGCCACGTTAACCGTCGATCAACTTGCCGCTACAGTCACATATTTCGCACTGTCACACTGTTCCAGTTGCTCACAAAGCCCCGCCACCACTGCTTTCAGGCCCACTTCATCCTGTTCGTCGAAGCGTTGATAAACCGTGCTGTCGATATCCAAAACGCCGATCGCTCGGCCGCCAACCGCCAGCGGCAGCACGATTTCCGCGTTGCTGGCCGCATCGCAGGCGATATGGCCCGGAAACGCATGCACGTCACCGACGCGCTGCACGCGATTTTCCGCCACCGCCGTGCCGCACACGCCCTTGCCCACCGGAATGCGCACGCAGGCAATCTTGCCCTGGAACGGCCCCAGCACCAGCTGGTCGCCCTCCATCAGATAGAAACCGACCCAGTTCACGTCATCCAGACGCTCGTTGAGCAACGCGCTGGCGTTGGACAGCGCCGCGATAAAGTTGGTTTCCCCGCCGAGCAACGCGCTCAGGTCACGTTTTAATTCCGCGTAGAATTGTTCTTTTGTCATGTGTTAACCATTGAAACAGTGAAGATGGCCAGAAGCCCAAAGCTTAGGCCCTATAAAATAAGCATTAAATGCGTATAGCCACAAGGTTAATCATCTGTTGCTTCACAAAACCCCGTCGCTCGGGGTATGTTTGCCGCTCAGAATCCCGGTTTACCTCGTTTTACCGTCCGGCGCCCGATCGCCGGTGACGCGGCCGGTTTATTTTTCAGCTACGCTGACACTTCCGGCGGGCTCAAGGGCAGCTACTTGTCAAAAATGAAAATACACGCGATCACCGCTCCCCTTTCCAAAGCGCGTCACCAGCGCTGCTGCGAGTGCGACCTGCTGTTCGTGCTGCCGCCGCTCAGCGGCAATCAGGCCGCCTATTGCCCGCGCTGCAACGCCAAGGTGGTGAACGGCCGCGACTGGTCGATGACGCGTCTGACCGCCATGGCGATCGCCATGCTGCTGCTGATGCCGTTCGCCTTCACCGAACCGCTGATCAGCATTCGTCTGCTCGGCACGCGCATCGACGCCAGTTTGCTGGAGGGCATCTGGCAGATGAGCCGCCAGGGCGATCCGCTCACCGCCAGCATGGTGGCGTTTTGCACCCTCGGCGCCCCGCTGACGCTGGTGCTGTCGCTGCTGTACCTGCGCGTCGGCCATGCGCTCGGCATGAACCTGCGCCCGGTGCTGCTGATGCTGGAGCGGCTCAAAGAGTGGGTAATGCTGGACATTTATCTGATCGGCATGGCGGTGGCGGCGATCAAAGTGCAGGATTACGCCGACATCCAGCCCGGCAGCGCGCTGATCGCTTACCTGTCGCTCACGGTACTGAGCATCCTGACGCTGATCCACGTCAACCTGGAGCAGCTGTGGGAGCGCTACTATCCGCAGGAACAGCCGGAAGGCCCGCCGACGGCGCTGCACATTTGTCTGTCCTGCCACTATACCGGCTATCCCGACGCGCGCGGCCGCTGCCCGCGTTGCCATGTGCCGATGTGCCATCGCCAGCCCTACAGCCTGCAGAAAACCTGGGCGGCGCTGATCGCCGCGATGATCCTGCTGATACCGGCCAACCTGCTGCCGATTTCCATCATTTACGCCAACGGCACACGGCTGGAAGACACCATTTTCTCCGGCGTGGTCTCATTGGCCACCTCCGGCAACGTGCCGATCGCCGCTATCGTGTTCATCGCCAGCGTGCTGGTGCCCTTCACCAAGGTGATCGTGCTGATCATGCTGTTGCTGAGCATCCACTTCAAAACCTCGCACAGCCTGAAAACGCGCATTCGTCTGCTGCGCCTGGTCACCTGGATCGGCCGTTGGTCGATGCTCGATCTGTTCGTTATCGCCTTGATGATGTCGCTGGTAAATCGCGATCAACTGTTATCTTTTACTATGGGACCGGCCGCGTTTTACTTTGGCTCGGCGGTCATTTTGACTATTCTTGCCGTTGAATGGCTCGATAGCCGATTGATTTGGGATGCACATGCAACAGGAAACGCCGACTACACCGACTGAAGCGCGGGTCAAGAACAAACGCCGCATTTCACCGTTCTGGTTACTGCCGTTCATCGCCCTGCTGATCGCCGGGTGGCTGGTCTATAACAATTTCCAGGAGCGCGGCACCACCGTCACCATCGATTTCCAATCAGCGGCAGGCATCGTCGCCGGCCGCACGCCGGTGCGCTACCAGGGCGTTGAGGTCGGCACGGTGCAAAAAATCAGCCTGAGCAAAGATTTACGCAGCATCGTGGTGGAAGCCAGCATCAAAAGCGATCTGGAAGACTCGCTGCGCGAAGGCACCCAGTTCTGGCTAGTGACGCCCAAGGCCTCGCTGGCCGGGGTATCCGGGCTCGATGCGCTGGTCGGCGGTAACTATATCGGCATGATGCCCGGCAGCGGCAAGGAGCAAACCCACTTCACCGCGCTCGATACCCAGCCGAAGTACCGCCTGAACACCGGCGAACTGATGATTCACCTGCATGCCGACGACCTGGGTTCGCTCAACAGCGGCTCGCTGGTCTATTACCGTAAAATCCCGGTCGGCAAGGTGTATGACTACACCATCAGCGAAGGCAACAAGGGCGTGACCATCGACGTGCTGATCGACCGCCGCTTCGCCAACCTGGTGAAGAGCAACAGCCGCTTCTGGAATGTCTCCGGCTTCAAGGGCGATTTCAGCCTGTCCGGCGCCACGGTGCAAATGGAGAGCCTGGCGGCGCTGGTCAACGGCGCCATCGCCTTCGATTCGCCGGCCGATGGCCAGCAGGCCAAGGGCGATCAAAGCTATACCCTGTATCCGGATCTGGCCCACAGCCAGCGCGGCGTCAATATTTTGCTGGATCTGCCGAGCGGCAACAGCCTGAGTGAAAACCGCACGCCGCTGATGTACCAGGGACTGCAGGTCGGCACCCTGACCAAGCTGACGTTGCAACAGGACAGCAAAGTCATCGGTGAACTGACCATCGATCCTTCGGTGGTCGATCTGATGCGCAGCGGCACCCGCATCGTGATGCGCAGCCCGCGCATCAGCCTCAACGACGCCAAGCTCAGCCAACTGCTGACCGGCACCACGCTGGAACTGGTGCCGGGTGAAGGCGAACCGCAGCAGCGCTTCAACGTGCTGGACAGCAGCGAAACGCTGTTGCAACAGCCGGGTGTGCTGACCGTCACGCTGAATGCGCCGCAAAGCTACGGCATTGACGTCGGGCAGCCGCTGGTGGTGCACGGCGTGAAAGTCGGCCAAATCCTGAGCCGCACCTTGACCGCCGGCGGCGTGGTGTTCACCGCCGCCATCGACGCGCAGTACCGCGGCCTGCTGCATAAAGACAGCAAATTCGTGGTCAACAGCCGTCTCGACGTTAAGCTCGGGATAGACGGCATGGAAGTGCTCGGCGCCAGCGCCCAGGAATGGGTGGACGGCGGCGTGCGCATTATCCCCGGCAGCAAAGGGGAACCAGGCGGCCAGTACCCGCTGTACGCCAACAGCGAAAAAGCCGAGGAAGGCATCGTCGGCAACGCCCCTTCTACCACCCTGACCCTCAGCGCCACCAGCCTGCCGGACGTGCAGGCCGGCTCGGTGGTGCTGTACCGCAAATTCCAGGTGGGCGAGATCGTCAACGTCCGGCCGAAGGCCAACGAGTTTGAGGTGGACGTCTACATCAGCCCGGAATACCGCAAGTTGCTGACTCGCGAAAGCATCTTCTGGGCCGAAGGTGGCGCCAAAGTGCAGCTCAACGGCAGCGGCCTGACGGTGCAGGCCTCCCCGCTCAACCGCGCGCTGAAAGGCGCCATCAGCTTCGATAATCTACAGGGCGTGACGCTGAACAAGGGCGCCAACCGCGTGCTCTACGCCAGCGAAACCGCCGCTCGCGCGGTGGGCAGCCAAATCACGCTGAAAACCTACGACGCCAGCAAGCTGTCGGCGGGCATGCCGCTGCGTTACCTCGGCATCGACGTCGGCCAGGTGGAGTCGCTGCAGTTGGCGCCGGAGCGCAACGAAGTGTTGGCTAAAGCGGTGCTGTATCCGGAATACGTGCAGACCTTCGCGCGCCTCGGCAGCCGCTTCTCGATCGTGTCGCCGGAGATCTCCGCCGCCGGCGTCAGCAACCTCGATACCCTGCTCCAGCCTTATATCAACGTGGAGCCGGGGCGCGGCCGCGAGCTGCGCACTTTCGAACTGCAGCAGGCCAGCATCACCGACTCGCGCTATCTCGACGGCCTGAGCGTCGTGCTCGACGCCGCCGAAACCGGCTCGCTGCAGATCGGCACGCCGGTGCTGTTCCGCGGCGTAGAGGTCGGCACCATCACCGGTTTCTACCTCGGCGCCATGTCAGACCGGGTGCACGTCGCGCTGCGCATCAGCAAGAAGTACCAGCATCTGGTGCGCAACAACAGCGTGTTCTGGTTGGCGTCGGGTTACAACCTGCAGTTCGGCCTGACCGGCGGCGTGATCAAGAGCGGCACCTTCCAGCAGTTCATTCGCGGCGGTATCGCCTTCGCCACCCCGCCGACTATTCCGCTGGCGCCGAAAGCGACGCCGAACAAGCACTTCCTGCTGAATCCGGAAGAGCCGAAGGACTGGAAAACCTGGGGCACCGCCATTCCGCGCGATTAACTTTCGCGTTTTCCTCAGGGCCCGGCAATGCCGGGCCCTGTTTTTTTCCGCTTTGTGATAAACTCTCGCCCTTGTCTTTATTGCACCCTGAGAGTTCGCCCCGTGGCCAAATCCACCGCCGTTTTTCTGCCCCCCGCTTTCCTCGACGCCACCCGCGCCATCATGCCCGCCGAGCTGGCGATGGACGATTTTATCGCCGCTTGCCAGCGCCCCCTGCGCCGCAGTCTGCGCGTCAACACGCTGAAAATCAGCGTCGCCGACTTCCTGGCGCTGGTGCAGGATTACGACTGGCGATTGGAGCCCATTCCCTGGTGCGCGGAAGGGTTCTGGATCGAGCGCGACGATGAAGAGCTGCGATTAGGCAGCGCCGCCGAACACCTGAGCGGTCTGTTCTATATTCAGGAGGCCAGCTCGATGTTGCCGGTCAGCGCGCTGTTCTCGGGCGACGCGGCGCCTACTCGAGTGCTGGACGTGGCGGCGGCGCCGGGCTCCAAAACCACCCAGATCGCCGCGTTGATGGGCAACCAGGGCGGCATCGTCGCCAACGAATACTCCGCCAGCCGGGTGAAAGTGCTGCACGCCAATATCAGCCGCTGCGGCGTGAAGAACACCGCGCTGACCCACTTCGATGGCCGGGTGTTCGGCGCTGCATTGCCGGAGAGTTTCGACGCCATTCTGCTCGACGCCCCCTGTTCCGGCGAAGGTGTGGTGCGCAAGGATCCGGACGCCATGAGCAACTGGTCGCCGGACAGCGTCGCCGAGATCGCCGCCACCCAGCGCGAGCTGATCGACAGCGCGTTTCATGCGCTGGCACCGAGCGGCGTGATGGTTTATTCCACCTGCACGCTCAATGCTCAGGAAAATCAGCAGGTGGTGCGCTGGCTGCTGGATACCTATGGCGACGCAGTCAGCGTCGAGCCGCTGGGTGAGCTGTTCCCCGGCGCCGACAAGGCGTTGACCGCCGAAGGCTTCCTGCACGTCTTCCCGCAGATTTACGACAGCGAAGGGTTTTTCGTCGCCCGCCTGCGTAAAAAACACGCCGTGGCGCCGTTGGCGAAGCCGACCTATAAAGTCGGTAAATTCCCGTTCAGCCCGCTATCCGGCAAAGAGGCGGCGCTGGTCGCCCAAGCCGCCGCCGCATCCGGCTTAACCTGGGGCGATGACAGCAGGCTGTGGGAGCGCGACAAGGAAATCTGGCTCTTCCCGGCCGAGCTGGAGCCGCTGTTTGGCAAAGTGCGCTTCTCGCGTATCGGCCTCAAGCTGGCGGAGCGCTTCCCGAAAGGTTTCCGTTGGCAGCACGAAGCGGCGATCGCCCTCGCGGGTGCCGGCGGCAAACAGCATTTCGAGCTGGACGCCGCGCTGGCCCAGGAGTGGTATCACGGCCGCGATCTCTACCCTGAGCAGCCGCCGGCGGGCGACGAGTGCATCGTCACCTATCAGGGGCAACCGCTGGGCATCGCCAAACGCATCGGCAGCCGCATAAAGAATAACCTGCCGCGCGAACTGGTGCGCGACGGCGTGCTGGATTTCCACCTGTAAACGATACCGCGCCGGGGAATGAAATTCCCCGGCAATAAAATAACGCTAATAATATTCCCATCGCCGTTCGTTATTATTCTAATCATTTCACTTTATCGGTATACCTCGCCTACAAGCCCCGTCAACCGGGGGAATGAGAATAAAAAGTTTCTCGTTTTCATCAAGACAATTCCCGATTCTTATTCTATTAATTAAAGTGCAGCTAAATGAATACGTTCAACTCACCTCTGGGTGGCGTCTTTGCGGGCTTTCTCTCATACGGCAAGGAATTAAGATGAAAAAAACTCTGATGGCATTGACCTCGGTAGCAACCCTGCTGTGCGCCAACGGCGCGGCTAACGCAGCAGGCACCATTCAAGGCACGTTAGGCGTGACGCTGACCATCGGCGCCGGTTGCGTCGTGGGGGGCGGCAGCAGCAGCGGTTCCGTCAACGACTTCGGCTCCATCAGCTTCGGTACTTACTCTTCACTGGCCAACATCATCGACGCCAGCGCCACCGGCGCAGGGGGGGCCGGTACGCTGTCATTGACCTGCACTACCGGCACAGACTACACGGTGGCGCTGGACAACGGGCTCCATGTCACTTCAGGCACCCAACGCCGCATGGCCAGCACGGCAGGTGCCTTCATCAGCTATAACCTGTACCAGGATGCCGCACGCACCACCGCCTGGGGCAGCGGCGCCAACGCGCGGACCGGCACCGGCACCGGCGCCGCCGTTCCGCTGATCGTGTATGGCCGCGTCCCGGCGGCCGGTTCTACCCCGGCGGCAGACACCTATAACGACACCGTCACGATGACGGTCACCTGGTAACGGTGCGGCGCGCGCTTTGCTGCTGCGGATTATGGGCGTGCAGCCTGTTGGCGCAGGCCGACAGTAAAACCGCGACCCTCGGCGTCAGCGCGACCTTGCTCAGCGCCTGTGAGGCCGGCAGCAGCTCAGGCGGCAATGTCAGCTTCGGCACGCTGAATTTCGGCACGCTGTATTTTCTCAGCACCGCAACCAGCGTCGCCGGGCAACAAAACGCCGGCGCCATTCGGGTGAAATGCACCAACGGCACCAGCTACAGCGTTCTGCTTGGCGGCGGGCAAAGCGGCAATACCGCTGCCCGCTACCTGCAAAGCGCGGCCGGCCAACGGGTGAATTACAACCTGTATACCAACGCCGCTCACAGCACCATTTGGGATAATCTGACGGGCGTGTCACAAACCGCCAACGGTTCGGACAACTGGCTGCCGGTCTATGGCATGATTCCGGCGCAATCCACACCTCCGACAGGCAGCTACACCGATACGGTACAGGTCACGATCAATTGGTAATGACGATGCGCGCTTCAATTTGCGGTTTGCTATTCTGCCTGCCGCTTTCCCCGGCCCAAAGCGATACCGGCGTCAACGACTTAACCAAAAGCCAGCCGTTCACCGTCAATGCAACCGTGGTTAAAGGCTGCGTATTGGGCAGCGGCGTCAGTGACGTGACCACCTTCGGCACCCTGAACTTCGGCCAGTTGTCCTCACTGAGCAACGCAGTCAGCGTCGTCTCCAGCAGCGGCGCCGGTTCGGTGCTGTTTCGCTGCAACCCGGGGCTGAGCGTCACGCTGGCCCTCGGCGTCGGCAATCACGTGACCGGATCCATCGCCGGCGGCAGAAAATTACAAAACGCTATCACGTCGGAAACGCTGCTGTATCAACTTTATCAAGACAGCAACTACGCCACCCTTTGGGGCGATGGCGCTAACGGCGGCGCGGCGCAGACCGTCGCCGCCACCGGTAGCACGCAAGAAATCAAGGTTTACGCCCGTCTGTTTTCGACCAGTACCCTGCCCACCAGTGGCGTTTACAGCGATACGGTCTTGTTGACGGTCACTTATTAAGTTTTTTTTGCAATAAGGATTGAGTTATGCGCATACCCTTCCGTCTGCCGTTAACGGCAGCCTTGCTCCTGGCAAGCCAACAGCACGCCCTGGCCGCGGCTTCCATTCTCATTTGGCCGATCGATCCGGTGATTGAAGATCAACAACAGGCCACCGCGCTGTGGCTTGAAAATCGCGACAGCAAACCGGTCTATATGCAAATTCGCGTGTTGGGTTGGAAGCAAACCGCCGGCAAAGACGATTACAGCAACCAAAGCGACGTGATCGCCAGTCCGCCGGTGGCGTCGATCGCGCCAGGCAAACGCCAGCTGATACGCCTGATCAAACAGTCGGCGCCGGCGGCGGGACAGGAGCGCGCCTATCGCATTTTGGTCGATGAAGTGCCGGTGAAAGAACAATCATCGGATGCCGCCCCCGGCGGTGCAGAGATGGGGCTGAAATTCCAGATGCGCTACTCGGTGCCGCTGTTCGTCAGCGGCAAGGGGATTTGGACCAAACAGGACAGTGAAAAACCGCGCGATTACGCGACCGCCAGCCAACCCAAGCTCAGCTATCGTTTACAGCAGCAAAGCAGCGAACGCTGGCTGGAGGTGCGAAATCAAGGCGCAGTGCATGCCCGAATCTCGAAAGTGACGCTGCAAGGGCGCAGCCTAAATCCCGGCCTGATGGGATACGTGCTGCCCGGTTCACAGATGCGCTTCGCTTTGCCGCCCGCCGGCGGTTTCAGCAGCGGCAAGCTGATGGCCACGGTCAATGACAACAAACAGCCCGTAGCCATTCCGTCTTATTGAGGCCCAGGTGCAGCCGATAGAGAGGCTATCGACGCGGCGTTTCAACCTCAAGCCGCTGGCGTTTGCCATGCTGAGCATGGCGGCCGGCGGCTGGCTGCCGTTTGCGTTCGGCGACGATCTGCCCCCACCGCCCAGTGCCGTCAGCATGCCGGACACCACGCTGTATCTGGAGCCGGTCGTCAACGGGCGCCAAACCGGCAACGTCGTGCCAGTCAACTATCGCGGCGGCCATTACTACATGACGCCCCAGCAACTGCTCGACGCCGGGCTGCCGGTAGCGGATAAACAGGCGAAAGACATCGCCGTCGATCGGCTGGAGAAGGTGGATGTCAGCTACAGCGGCGAGAGCCAGCAGTTGCTGATCAACGTGCCCAACGACTGGTTGCCGCAGCAAACCATCGGCGCCCATTCACCGCTGCAACGCTTGCCGGCGCAAAGCAGCCTGGGTTTGCTGTTTAACTACGACATCTATGCCAGCCAAAGCAACGGCAATGGCCGACCAGGCTACCTGTCGGCGTGGAGCGAACAGCGGCTGTTCGACGGTTTCGGCGTCATCGCCAACACCGGCATCTACCGCAGCGGGTTTAACGGCGGGCCAAACGACGATGGCGGCCGCTATATTCGATACGACAGCTACTGGCGCTTCAACGATGACCAGCGGATGCTGAGTGTGATCGCCGGTGACCTAACCACCGGCTCGCTCCCCTGGAGCAGCGCCGTGCGCATCGGCGGCTTGCAATTGGCGCGCAATTTCGCGGTACGCCCGGATCTTATCACCTATCCGCTACCGCAATTTTCCGGCCAGGCAGCATTGCCCAGCAGCGTCGATTTATACATCAACAGCTATAAAAACAGCACCACCAACATCAATCCCGGGCCGTTTACCCTCAACAGCGTGCCCTACATTAACGGCGCGGGTCAGGCCACGGTCGTCACCACCGACGCCCTCGGCCGTCAGGTCAGCACCACGGTGCCGTTCTACGTGGCCAGCAACCTGCTGCAGACCGGCATGAGCGATTTCAGCGTTTCCACCGGTTTGCTGCGGCGCAACTACGGGTTGAATTCTGCCGATTACGGGCAATGGGTTGGTAGCGCCAGCTTACGTTACGGCGTCACTGATTGGTTAACCCTGGAAGGACGTGCCGAAGGCGCAGCCGAATTGGCGGTCGGCGGCGGCGGCGCCGACATTCGCGTCGGGCAATGGGGGGTTTTCAACGCGTCCTACAGCGTCAGCCAGGCCGGCGACGAAGCGTTTAACGGTGGCCGGCCGATACAATCCCCCACGTATTATGACCCGCTGACCGGCAGGCCGTTGCAACAGCCGGATCCCCAGCCCGTCTATCGCTACACCGGCAACCACGGCGATCAGAGCAGTTTTGGCTACACCTACAGCAACTCACGCTTCAGCCTCAACGCGCAACGTATCCTGCGCAGCGCCGATTTTGGCGACATTTCCGTGTATAAAAGCGACTACCGTCTGAGCCGCCGCACCGATCAATTGACCGGCAGCGTCAGCCTGGACCGGCTCGGCAGCCTCGGCGCCGGTTATTTTGACGTACGCGACGCCATCGCCCAACGAACTCGCCTGATGAACCTGTCCTACAGTGTGTCGCTTTGGCGCAACAGCAGCCTGTACGCCTCGCTGAACCGGGAAATCGGCAGCAGCGGTTACAGTGCCCAACTGCAGCTCTCCATTCCGTTCGACAGTTGGGGTACCGCCAGCTTCAGCGCCGCGCGCGACAACAACAACCGCTGGAGCGAACGCGTCAGTTACAGCCGCGCCGCGCCGACTGATGGCGGTTTCGGTTGGAATCTGGCCTACGCCAATAACCCGAGCGGCGGCGATTACCGCCAGGCGGATCTGACCTGGCGCACCCGCAGGCTCGAAGCCCGAGCGGGCGTATACGGTACCCGTGATGAAACCAACCACTGGGGAGAAATCAGCGGTTCGCTGGTGGCGATGAACGGCGGCGTGTATGCCACCAACACCATCAACGATGCCTTTGCGCTGGTGTCCACGCAAGGATACGCCGACATTCCGGTGAGCTATGAGAACCAGCCGATCGGCAAGACCGATGCCCAGGGCTATTTACTGGTGCCGACCGTCACCTCTTACTACCATGCGAAATTCCAGATTGATCCGCTCAGCCTGCCCGCCGACGTCGCGCTGCCGACGGTGGAAAAAACCGTCGCCATTCGCGATCACAGCGGTTTTCTGGTCGAGTTCCCCATCCAACCCATCTCCGCCGCCGACGTCGAACTGGTTGACGAGCAAGGCAAACCGCTGGCCAACGGCAGCCAGGTGGCGGTGGTTGGCGGCCATCAGCAAAGCTATGTCGGTTGGGATGGCATGACCTATATCGACCCGGTGCAACAACACAATCGCCTGAGCGTGATCCCGGCCGACGGCGGCCCGCCGTGCCAGGCGGAATTCAGTCTGGCGAAGCCTCAGGGCATCCAGCGCGTCGGCCCGGTTGTCTGCCGCTAATTCAACGACGGAGAGTCACTATGTTTCGGGGATTGAAAGCCTTATTGTTAACCCTTTCGCTGCTGCTCTGTCAGCGCGCATTCGCCGACTGCGCCACCACCAACGGCACCGTCACCTTACCGGGGAGCAGCTCTTTCGTGGTCTACAATGGGCAGATCAACGCCCAGGGCACCGCCGGCCTCAACTGCACCGGCCTCGGCCTCAATTTGCTCACGCAAAACACCGTCACGGTCAAGATCGCCTCCACCACCAACAATATGGCGGTTGCCAACACCGACGGTTCCGGCGATAAAATCGCTTACCTGATCTACCCCGACGCCAACTACCAATATCCTTACAGCATCGGCCAAACCATCGACTACAGCTCGCTGAACCTGCTGTCGCTGATCCTGATTTCCTCCAACGTCAACTTTCCGCTGTATATCAAAACCACCGCCGGCGCCAACGTGCGCGCAGGCACCTATACCGACAGCATCAACCTGATCTGGAATTACCATATTTGCGGCCTGGGCGTGCTCGGCCTGTGCGTTTGGTGGGACGGCGTCGACAAACCCAGCACGGTCAGCGTCAGCGTCACCATCACCAAAGACTGCCTGATCGGCACCGCGCCCAACGTCAACTTCGGCAGCATGGCGTTGGTCGGGCAGTTCAATCCTGTCAATCAGAGCATCACCCTGACCTGCACCAAAACCGAGGGATACAACACCTATTTCACCAACGGCAATAACCCGGTTTCCGGTTGGCGACGCATGAAAAGCGGTACCAGTAATTTCATGCAGTACCAGATTTACTTGCCTAATACGACGACCGTTTGGGATAGCACCAACAAACAGAGCGGCGCCGGCACCGGCCTGGCGCAAAGCATCCCGTATAAGGCGGCGGTCAATGCGGCGCAGACGGAAGTGGCGGTCGGCAGCTATCAGGACACGCTCAGTTTTGTGGTGGAGTACTAGGCGTTGTGTTTTGCTGGCGTGGAAATTGTTTCCAAAATGTAATTTTTATGTGGCATTTTTTGCTCATTTGGCTATGCTCTTACCAATGGCCAAACTGGTCTAACCTCCTACCACACCATTGAGCAAGGAGTTCCCATGAGCAAAACCGTCGTAAAAATTGGCAGCTTCGAGGTCGATGACGCGCATCTTCACGCCGGCGTCGACCGCACCGGCACCCTGAGCATTCCCTGCAAGTCCGATCCGGATCTGTGCATGCAGCTGGACGGCTGGGATGAACATACCAGCATCCCGGCCATCCTCGACGGCAAACAGTCGCTGCTGTACAAGCAACACAACGATCGGCAAGCGGACGCCTGGGTGATGCGGCTGGCATGAAAATGCATCAGAACTGCTGACGACGCGCTGTTTTCATCGGAAACAGCGCGTTTTTTTATGCGATGGCGATGCCGCGGCCGGCAAAGAAAGGGGCGAAGCGGCTGAGCGGCAGGTGCACCCGCTCGCGCGTCGCCGGGCTGTCGCCCGAAGGATTGTGGAAGATCACGCTTTGCGCATCGGCGGCGGTGATCAGCACCAGATGCCCGCCCCGCTGCGGCGGCGTACTCTCCGGCCGGCGAATGGAGGGATGCACCGAGGCGATAAAGTAGCGGCATTCATGAAGCAGCGCCGGCACCTCGGCGGCCTCTAGCCCCACCTTCACCTCCGCTTGCAGCGCGAACTGCTCGCGCACATACTCGACGAACGGCGCATAAATCAGCCCCTTTATCCGCTCACCTTCGCGTACATAGGCGCCGTAGGGCAGGCTGCGGCGCGCCAGCTCCAGCAGCGGCGGCGCTTCACCGTCGCGGTGGCCCAGCACCATTTTCAGGCAGGCCATGCCGCACACGTGGTTGGCCCACTCGACGTACTCTGCCCGATCGCGGGCGCCGCTGCGTGCCCAATTTTCGTCTTGCGCCAGCGTCGCGCGGCCGGCGATCAGATCGGCGGCCAGCTCCGGGCTCGCCCACTGGCACTCGTAGGGAACGGCGCGCATAAGATTAAAATTTGTCGACGACTTTGAAATTCATCAGCACCAGCGTCATGTCCGGCGAGAACAGGTCATACTCTTCGAAGAAGCGCTGCAGCTCTTTGCGCCAGTGCGCCAGCGAGCGATCGCCCTCGCCTTCGGCAAAGGCGTGCGCTTCATCAACCTGATCGTAAGTTTTCATTTCCACCGCGGTCAACTCGACTGCGCAAACCGGCTCACCCTTGCCGTCCACCACCAGGAACAGATCGCCGGCCTGTGGGATCCCTTCGCCGTCCAGGTTAGAACAGGTGGCCGTTTTGGTGCCATTGAGGATCAATTGCACGACTTCATCGGCCTGCTGCTCGGTATCGCCGAACGCCCAGCGCTCAAGGTGCTCGTATTTCTGTGGAATTGCCGTCGCCATGATTATACCTTTAGGAAAAATGCATCAATGCAGACAGGATAGTACAACGTATTGCCGGCCGTCTGCATCCGTCGCAAGCGCGACTGCGCGTTTTGCCAGCGCCACTTTTACGCGTTTTTACCTTTCTTCGCTGTGCCTGCCGCGCTGCCGGGCGCATACTGTGAACATTATTCACCCAATGGCGACTGCCAGGCGGTAACATGCAGCAAAATGACATCGATGCTGACGATACCTTCAGCGATTTACTCAACGGCGTCGCGTTAGTGACGCTTGTCCTCATCACCCTCGCCGGCGGGTGGTATTTCAGCTAAAAGGGGCGCAACGTGGCAACAAAACGCATGGGCAACAAGCTCAGTAAAATGGTCGTGGTGCTGCTGCTGATCTGCCTGGCGTTGCTGCTGTTGCGTTGGGCGGCGATCGCCTTCGGTTAATGCCGCGAGACGACGCCGGCCGAACGCCGGCGCCCTGTTCATCGCCGCCGTGGCGCGGTCGGCTCCAGCAACTCCTGCAAATAGGCCAAACGCGCCTCCCCCTGAAGCAACCAGCGGCGACACAGCCAATGCTGCGTTTCACCCGTGCGGCTCAGGCGGTAGTACTCCGCCAAGGTTTCGACCCAGTTCATGATGTTTTCTCCTGCTTTTCGACACCGTCAGTATTGAGCGTAAAAACCAGAAGAAATACTGATGGCTTGTTTTTTATGCTTCCTGTTTTAGGCGGCGGGTAGCGAAGCCGCAGTTCAGCTGTTACATTGGGCAAAAATCAACCCACCGAGGTGTAGACCATGACGTTCTCGGAACAGGAGATTAAACCCGTATGGGATGAGGTCGCACGCCTGATCGGCGACGGCGTGATGCAGCTGCGCCATCGCGGTGAAGCGCTGTCGGTGGAAACGCTGGAAAAACATCTGGCGCGGCAGTTGGCGGACAGCAACGATATCGAACGGCGCATCCTACTCGGCGCCGCCATCAACATGCTGAAAGGCGGAAAATGAATCGCCAACCGAAAAGGTTGGCGATTCGACAGAAGCCCGAGGTATGCAAGCCCGGCCTTCTGCGCGCTACTATGTCACGCTAATATGACGTAATTAATAGGAATTGTCGGGTTTTTGCCCAAAACGCCCTATTTTTGTTGCCTGCATTACGCCAACACGAAATCGCCGGCATCCAGCGGCTGCCCCACCACTTTCACCAGGAAGTCGTTGCCGTCAAAGGCGCCGCCCAGGTTGATCGCCACATCGCTGACGTGATTTTGCTCATCGTAGCTCAGCTTCGCCTCGCCCGCCTTGCCGCTGAACTGATCGACGAAGCGGATGCCGTCGGCGCTGCCGGTGTTGAACAACGTCAGATCGATCTTGTCCTCGCCGCGCACGAAGTCGCGGATCCAATCCGGCGCCGCCGCCGTCGACTCATCCGCCGCAAAGTAGACGAAGGTGTCCTTGCCGGCACCGCCCCACAGCTGATCCGCCCCTTTGCCGCCGTACAGCACGTCATCGCCCGCGCCGCCCTTGAGCACGTTATCGGCGGCGTTCCCGACCAGCACATCGTTACCCGACCCGCCGATGGCATTTTCAATCGTCACGCCTGCGGCGATAGACACATTGCCTTTCAGGCCACCAACGTCCGAGAACGCCTTTTCATTCAGGTTGATGCGCTGATTTTGACCGAAGCCGGAGAAGTCGAAGGTGTCGTTGCCGCCGGCATCCCAGGCGGTGAAAATTATCTTGTCCTGCGCGCCGGTGGCGGTGAGGAAGTCGCGATCGGTGTTGGAATTGAATCCGTAAACCGTATCGCCGGTGCGGGTGTTCATGTTGGCACCGTAGAAATGCTGGATCGCCGTGATGTCGTTGAGCAACGGCCCGGAAGAGTACGCGCCTTTAAAGTCCTGCCCGGTGTTACTTTCGCTGAAATAGCTCATCAGGCTGTGCGCGCGGCTGTCCTCAAAGTAGGTCGCGTCTTTAGCGTAGGTGATGCTGACGCCCGGCGCGGCGTTATAGTCGCCCGGATGCTGCAACCCCAGCGCATGGCCGATTTCATGGGTGAAGGTCTGGCGACCGTACTCGTTCTCATGGATCTGGTTGTTGACGAAGGTATGGTTCTTGGCGTTATACCAGGTTTGCCCGGCGACCGAAGGCGAGGTGTCCGGGTTATACGCAAAGGCATAGGAGCCGCGCGAGCTGTAGTCGAACAGGCCGAATTTGATGTTGGCAGCGGCGGTGTTGCTGGTTTCGGTGAAGGTGATGTTAGCCACGTCTGACCATGACTGCAGCGACAGTTTAGCCTGCTCGCGCTGTTCGGCGTTAAAGCTGCTGAAGCCGCTGATGCCCATGCTCGACATGTTGCCCGGCGCCTTTTCCCAGAAGCTGTAGGTCAGAGAGACCGGCGTGTCGGTCACGCCCTTGTCGTGCCAACTGCGATCGCCGCGCACCAGCTCCAGGCCGGCGTTTTCGAACGTTTTCGACGGATGAAGCACGGTAATGGTGTCGTCTTCATCGGGTTTATAAGCGCCCAACAGGGCTAATACGCCTTCGGCCTTAACGGAAGCATTGCTTGATGACATAACCTTATCTCCATATTCGTCAATTCAATCGGGGGGATGCCCCAACTGGCGGATTGCCTGAACGGCAGCGGCCCGGTGTTGAATCAATACGGGGATATCGGTAATGCGCTGGCGCCTTCCCTCGGCACTCTGAATGAGAACGATAATCCCTTAAAAGAAAAGAATAGACACATTTTTGCCGAGTACAGAATTTTCTCAGATAAAGTACGACTAAACATTTTCGCCACGCGAATGATTCTCAAGGCAATAATCAGCACTATCACGATAAGCGAAAAAAAACGCATAAAAAAACCGGGGCAATCCAACCCCGGTTATCCATAAGAAACTCTGGACTCAGACTAACCAACCGAGCAGCAGCGTCGCGCCAATGACCGTGGAAGCGCCGCCAATGCGCGTGGCGATTTGGGCGAATGGCATCAGCCCCATACGGTTCGACGCCGACAGGATCGCCACATCGCCGGTGCCGCCCAGGCCACTGTGACAACAGGTGACGATTGCCGCCTCCACCGGGAACATCTTCAGGTAAGGCGCTATCAGGAAACTGACCAGCCCCATCGACAGCACCACCGAGCCGCAGACCACCACATAACCGACCGAGAACACTGCCACCACGCTTTCCAGCGGCACGTACAACATGCCCAGACCGATCATCAGCGGCCACACCAGCGCCGTGGAGACGAACTTGTAGAAACTGTGCGCGCCGGTTTCCATCGAGGCCGGGATCACCCGGCAGTACTTGCACAGCACCGCGAACAGGATCATCAGCACCGGGCCGGGAATATGCACGATGTGTTCGAACAGGCCGCCGACGATAAAGAAGGCGCAGATCACCAGCAGCCCGCCGCCCATCAGTTGGAAATCGACGTTGCCGCTTTGCTCCTTGATGGCGAACATCGCGTTCTCCTGCGCCGAACGGATCAGCATGCCGTCGCCGCTCAGCGCCTTGCGCTGCATGCCGATACGCGCCAACACCCCGGCGGTCACGATGGCGAAGATGTTACCCAGCACCGCCGCCGGCGCCAGCTGCGCGACATAGACGTCCGGCGTCGAGCCCAGGATCGCCGAATAGGCCAGCGACAGCGGTAAAATCCCCTCGCCGATGCCGCCACCAATGATTGGCACGATGATGAAGAAGAAGGTGTGATAGAAGGTAAAGCCGAACAGCTTGCCCACCAGCAGCCCGGTGATCACCGCCGTGATCGTACCCACCACCAGCGGCACGAACATGCGAATCATCCCCTGGATCAGGATCACCCGGTTCATGCCGAGAATGCTGCCGACCACCAGACTGGCGATGACGAAATAAAGCAGGTTGGCGTCTTTCATCAGCAGATGGACGGTGCCCATGACGTTGGGCTGGAACACGTTGAAGTAGACCAGCACCGAGGGCACCATCAAACACAGAATGGCCGGCCCGCCGATATCGCGCAGCACGGGAATGCTTTTTCCCAACTGAGCCAGCGCAAAGCCCAGCGTCATTATCACTGCCAGGCCGCCGATCATATTTTTCGGCAGGAAGTTGGCATAGGCAGAAATCGCCACGATGGCGCAAATCGTGATAAACAACGCGATCGGTACCGCGCCGATATCCATTTGACGAAGTTGATTAATTAATCCTGAGGATTCGGACGATGCCGTATTTTTATCACAGGCCAGTTCTGCATTTATCTGTTTCATTATTCACCCTGCTGACAAGCGTACAGTACGGTTAGATTCACCTGGCGCAACATCCCGCCATTGCCAAGCAAAAACAAATGATTACGAAAAATCCTATTGTGGATTTCGCTTTTTCTAATAAGAAATAAAACAGTAGACAGCCCTGAAGATATGATAAAAAATAAAAATGCAAAACTAAATTACACCGACGGAATTCAATATTGTGACCCTCCGCCAAGGTTGGTTTTAATTAATTATCGTCAGCGTTTTGTAATTAAAGTAAGCAGGTTTAAATTCGCTGCTATGCTATAGGAGGGCGAAAAAGCCCCCTGATTTATTAATAAAGAACCGGAAACGCAGTAGCTGAATCCGGTCAGCTTGATCCGAACCTTAATCCTGCGCGCGGCACCGCTCGGGAAAGAGGCATAATATGACTCATAAGGAAGTAGAATATGTCTTCACGCGCTGTTACCCCACAAACTCTCGCTCGCTACGGCATCCATCAGGCCGCCGATATCGTCTATAACCCCAGCTACGAATTGCTGTTCGCCGAAGAGACCCGCGCCGACCTGCCGCCGCTGGAACGCGGCACCCTCACCCAACTGGGTGCGGTCAACGTCGCGACCGGCGAATTTACCGGCCGTTCGCCGAAAGACAAATACATCGTGCGCGACGACACCACGCGCGACACCGTCTGGTGGTCCGACAACGGCACCGGCAAGAACGACAACCAGCCGCTCTCGCCGGAAGTCTGGCAGCATCTGAAGACGCTGGTGGGCAACCAGCTCTCCGGCAAGCGTCTGTTCGTGGTGGACGCGTTCTGCGGCGCCAACGCCGATACGCGCCTGAAGGTGCGCTTCATCACCGAGGTGGCCTGGCAGGCGCATTTCGTGAAAAACATGTTTATCCGCCCAAGCGACGCCGAACTGGCGGACTTCGAGCCGGACTTCGTGGTAATGAACGGCGCCAAATGCACTAACCCGGACTGGCAGCAGCAAGGGCTGCATTCGGAGAACTTCGTCGCCTTCAACCTGACGGAACGCATGCAGCTGATCGGCGGCACCTGGTACGGCGGCGAAATGAAAAAAGGCCTGTTCTCGATCATGAACTACCTGCTGCCGCTGAAGGGCATCGCCTCGATGCACTGCTCGGCCAACGTCGGCGAGCAAGGCGACGTGGCGGTGTTCTTCGGGCTGTCCGGCACCGGCAAAACCACCCTCTCCACAGATCCGAAACGCCAGCTTATCGGCGATGACGAGCACGGCTGGGACGACGACGGCGTGTTCAACTTCGAAGGCGGCTGCTACGCCAAGACCATCAAGCTGTCGCCGCAGGCGGAGCCGGAAATCTATCAGGCGATCCGCCGCGATGCGCTGCTGGAAAACGTCACCGTGCTGGCCGACGGCAGCATCGACTTCGACGATGCCAGCAAAACCGAGAACACCCGCGTCTCCTATCCGATTTATCACATCGAGAACATCGTCAAACCGGTGTCCAAAGCCGGCCATGCGCGCAAGATCATCTTCCTGACCGCCGACGCCTTCGGCGTACTGCCGCCGGTATCGCGCCTGACGCCTGAGCAAACCCAGTACCACTTCCTGTCCGGCTTCACCGCCAAGCTGGCCGGCACCGAGCGCGGCATCACCGCCCCGACGCCGACCTTCTCCGCCTGCTTCGGCGCCGCGTTCCTGACGCTGCACCCGACGCAATACGCCGAAGTGCTGGTGAAACGCATGGAGGCCGCCGGCGCCCAGGCTTACCTGGTCAACACCGGCTGGAACGGCAGCGGCAAACGTATTTCTATCAAAGATACGCGCGGCATTATCGACGCTATTCTGAATGGCGACATTGAGCAGGCCGAGACCTTCACGCTGCCGATCTTCGGGCTGGCAGTGCCGACCGCGCTGCCGGGCGTCGATCCGTCGATTCTCGATCCGCGCAAAACCTACGCCGACGAATCGCTGTGGCAGGAGAAAGCGCAGGATCTGGCCCAGCGCTTTATCGATAACTTCGCCAAATATACCGTCACCCCGGCGGGCGAAAAGCTGGTGAACGCCGGGCCGAAGCTGTAACGCAGACGTTTTGCATCCTGTTGTTCAAGGGCCGATTCGTCGGCCCTTTTTTGTATTCACGCTTCCGCCAGCAAACCCGGCATCACCAGCGCCACCGCCGCCGCGATGCGCTCGTCGATCGCGCTGCCCGGCGGCAACAGTCCCAGCGTCATCTGCCGTAGCGGTTCGGCGATGGTCATCGCCAACAGCAGGTCGCTGGTTTGCGCCCAGTCGCGCGCACGCAGCCAGCCGCACTGCTGCTGGCGCTGCAGCCAGTCCGCCACCGTAGCCCGGCCGCGCTGAATGCCGTTGCGCTGGTAGCTCTCCAGCATCCCCTCGCGCCCCGGAAACTCGCTTTGCAGCAGCCGAAACATCCCTACCGCCTCGGCGCTCAATACCTGCTGCGCGATGGCCTTCAGCCCCTTTTCCAACAGCGGCGCCACCGCCTCCCACCGCCCGGCATCCTGGGCGAAGGCCGGCTGAAACGCCTCGGTCCAGCCGCTCACCGCCTGCGCGACCAGTTCGTCGCGATTGGCCGCAAAGCGATACAGGGTTTTTTTAGCCACCCCGGCGCGTTTCGCCACCGCGTCCACCGTTGCTGCGGCATAGCCGCCGTCGAGCAGCAACGCCAGCGTCGCTTGCGCCAGCGCGGCGCGCAGCGCCGTTTCCGGCGTGGCCGGCCGGCCGCGAGCGCGCGGCGGTTCTTCATTCGGGTTCGCCATATTTATTCCTCACAAGCATTGACAGACTCAGCATACCGGCATAGTTTTATTTTGGAAACACAATTCGTTTCCAAAATAAAACAGGAACCCATTATGACACATCCTTCCCTGCTGGCGCCGTGGGGCGTTAACGATATCAACGAGTTGCTCAAACCTGAACCGCTGCGGCTGGAGATGGGGCTGAGTCGCAGCGCCGACGGCCTGCTGACCGTTGCGGTCCGTACCGATATGCACGGCTGCAAGGGGCGCATGCTGGACTGGTGGTTCACCTTCTTTGAGAACACGCAGCACATCAACTGGTGGCACCCACACGATCACGTCGAACATCGCGGCTGGGACCGCCATTGGAAAAAAGGGGAAAGCTACGTCGGCGCCAGCATCGAAGCGGTCGAATGGCTGGCGGAACTGCCGCCGATCGCGGCACGCCTCAAGTTTCACGCCGCCGAGGACTTCTTCGCGCCGCAGCCGCTGCGCCAGGCGCGTGATGCGCAGGCGCTCTCCGCCGCCGTGTGTGCGCGCATCGGCTTCGGCGATCAGGTGGCGTTGGATGACAACGGCGATCCCTGCGACGGCGAGATGCTGCATCTGGCGCGCGATACGCCGTACGGGTGCGTGCTGCGCAGCCGTTTCCTGCTGGGTAAAGCCTGCGCCAACGCCCACGACGAACTCTCGGACGACATCGGGTTTAACCTGATGCGCCACTGCTACAACGAGTTCAGCTATCTAGCACAGTTCCTGCCGTCGCTGTACTACGCCGAAAACGGCCGCGAGCCGGCGCCGTTACTCTGGTAAGCCACCGGCGGGGCCTGTTATTTTTTCGCGATGCCGCTATAGTGATTTTCATCGCCATTCCCGCGTTTATGACGGAGAACTCATGGAAAATCCAGGCTATAGCGGCGGCTGCCTGTGCGGACATATTCGCTTTCAGGTGCACGGCCTGCCCGGTAACCCACACAGCTGTTCCTGCGAATTTTGCCGGCGCCACTCCGGTGCACCGACGCTCTGCTGGGTCGAATTTCCGCGTCAGGCCGTCGAGTGGAACGGCCCGGGCGGCATGCCCACGCTCTACCGCTCTTCCCCCTATTCCAGCCGCGCCTTTTGCCCGCGCTGCGGCAGCACGCTGGGGGCGATCGACGACGAGCCGACGGTGGCGTTGAGCACCGGCAGCTTCGATCGGGCCGATCTGCCGGAGCTGCGCCCGGTCTCGCACGCGTTCGCCGATGTTTGCCCCGAATGGTGGCATATCGACGGCATGCGCTGAGCGCCTCACAGTTCCCGCTCAAATCAATTGATTGTTTTGTCGTATAAATTTAGAACTGACGAACAATAATTCAAATGTATGGGAACGGGGATGAATCAACAGACTCTCGACGCGCGCCGGTCGCGTCAGGCGTTGCTGGCCGGCTCGGTTGGCAACTTTATCGAATGGTATGAGTTCGGGGTGTACGGGTTCCTGGCTACCGTCATCGCCGCCAATTTTTTCACGCTGCAGGGTGAAAATGAAGTCACCAGCCTGATCCTCACCTACGCCGCCTTCGCGCTGGCGTTTTTCTGCCGGCCGATCGGCGCGGTGATCTTCGGCCGCATCGGCGATCGCATCGGCCGTCGCCCGACGCTGATTGCGGTTCTGTTGTTGATGACGCTGGCCACCGCACTGATCGGCGTCATGCCGACCTATGCCTCGATCGGCGTCGCCGCCCCGCTGCTGCTGACGCTGCTGCGCATGTTTCAGGGGCTGTTCGCCGGCGGCGAATTCGGCGGCGCCGTATCACTGATGACCGAATTCGCCCCGAAGGGCAAACGCGGGCTGTTCGGCGCCTGGCAATCGTTGACCGTCGCGCTCGGCCTGCTGGCCGGGGCCGGGCTGGTGGCGCTGCTGGCCGCGCTGCTCAGCGTGCAGCAGCTGCATGACTGGGGCTGGCGCATTCCCTTCCTGCTGGCGCTGCCGATGGGCGCTGTGGCGCTGTGGCTGCGGCTCAAGCTCGAAGAGACGCCCACGTTTACCCAGGCGCAACAGGCCGCGGAACACAGCGCCGCACCGCAGGAGGCGAGCTTGGGCGGCGTGGCGAAAACCATATTGATCGGCATCGGCCGTATGATGGGCTGGTCGGCCGCCGGCTATACCTTCCTGGTGGTGATGCCTTCCTATTTGCAAACCTCGTTGCACGCCACTTTCCAGCAGGCGCTGGTGGCGACGGTGCTGGCCAACGTCGGCTTCGCCCTGACCATTCTGCCGGCGGGCATCATCAGCGACAAACTGGGGCGTAAAACGGTGATGCTGACGGCGGTGGCGGCGGTGATCCTGTTCACCTTCCCGCTGCTGCACCTGTTGCAGGATGCGCAGAGTTCACTGTGGGCCAAAGGGCTGGCAGTGATGGTCGCCGGCGCCGTAGTCGGCCTGCTGGCCGGCCCCGGCCCGGCGATGCTGGCGGAGATGTTCCCGACCCGGGTGCGCTATACCGGTTTGGGGCTGGCTTACTCGCTGTCCAATGCGGTGTTTTCCGGCTCGGCCGGGCTGATTATCACCGGCCTCATCAAACAGACCGGTAATATCGACATTCCCGCCTACTACGTGGTCGCCACCTCGGTGGTCAGCCTGTTTGCGCTGATGACGCTGCGCCGCGACGATCATCTGCGCTCACTTAACGAACGTTAATCCTCCGGGGGCACATCGCCCCCTTGCCAACTCGTGACCTCGATCACAAGGCACAAATGTTAACGTTAACTTTTGTGATTAACATCTCATGCGTGATATCTGGCCGCTTCATCCCTTCGCGAGTTAACGTTAACAATAGAGCTAACTTCACTCACCGGGGCCCTACCCATGAACCGCGAAACTAAAAAATATTACGTGCTGCTCAGCGGCCTGCTGTTCTTCTTTTTCTTCACCTGGTCTTCCAGCTTTTCGCTGATCTCGCTGTGGCTGAATCAGAAGATCGGCCTGAAAGGCGCCGAGACCGGCCTGATCTTCTCCGCTATCTCGTTGGTGGCGCTGTGCGCCCAGCCGCTGTACGGGTTTATTCAGGATAAACTTGGGCTGCGCAAACACCTGCTGCAGTTTCTCGGCGTGATGCTGCTGCTGACCGGCCCGTTCTTTATCTACGTTTACGCCCCGCTGCTGGCGAGCAGCCTGCCGCTCGGCGCTTTGGTCGGCGGGGTGTTCATCGGCGCGACCTTCTTCGCCGGTATCGGCGCGCTGGAATCTTATACCGAGCGAGTCAGCCGCATCAGCGGTTTCGAATTCGGCCGCGCCCGCATGTGGGGCTCGCTCGGCTGGGCCAGCGCCACCTTTGTGGCCGGTTTTATCTTCAATATCAATCCGAACATCAATTTCTGGCTGGCCTCCGCCGCCGCCGTGGTGTTCCTGGTGCTGCTCAGCCAGGTACGCGAGCTGAAGCCGAACGCCATGGCCGGCCTGGCGTTCGGCAAACCGGAAAACCTGCGGCTGCAGGACGCGCTGGCGCTGCTGCGCATGCCCGGCTTCTGGGCACTGGTGGTGTTTGTGCTGGGGATCAGCGTATACAACGTTTTCGATCAGCAATTTTCGGTCTACTTCGCTTCACAGTTCGCTTCTCGCGCACAGGGCAACGAGATGTACGGTTTTCTCAACTCGCTGCAGGTCTTCCTCGAGGCCGGCGGCATGTTCCTGGCGCCGCTGCTGGTGAACCGCATCGGCGCCAAACAGGGGCTGTTGCTGGCCGGTGGCGTGATGGCGCTGCGCATGTTCGGTTCAGGCTTAGTCAGCGGCGCCCTGATGATCTCCGCCATGAAACTGCTGCACGCCGTAGAATTGCCAATCCTGCTGATCGCTATCTTCAAATACATCGCGAGCCGCTTTGACAGCCGACTCTCCTCCACACTGTACCTGGTAGGCTTCCAGTTCATCACCCAGGTGATGGCCAGCTTCCTGTCGCCGCTGGCGGGCTACGGTTATGACCGCATCGGCTTTGCCGACACCTATCTGCTGATGGGCTGCGCGGTCGCCGCCACGACGCTTGTCTCCTGTTTCCTGCTGCGCGGCGAACGTTCCGCCAGCGTAGCCCCCTTTCAATCCGCCATTAAATCAAGTGAGTCTGTCCAATGAACACTGCCTTAGCTCAAGCCGACCATGCGGTCGAAGCCCTGCGTGCAGAGCGCCGAGACGATTACTACCCGCAGTTCCATCTCGCGCCGCCCGCCGGCTGGATCAACGATCCCAACGGCCTGATCTGTATTGACGGCGTCTATCATGCCTTCTTCCAGCATCACCCCTATAGCGAACACTGGGGCCCCATGCACTGGGGGCACGCGACCAGCCGCGACCTGATACGCTGGCAGCATCAGCCCATCGCCCTGGCACCCGATGCGCCCTATGACAAAGACGGTTGCTTTTCCGGCTGCGCCGTGGATGACAACGGTGTGCTGACGCTGATTTACACCGGCCACGTGTGGCTGGGCGAACCCGGTGACGACAGCCAGGTGCGGGAAGTGCAATGTCTGGCCACCAGCGAAGACGGCATACGCTTCATCAAACACGGGCCGGTACTGGCCCCGCCGGACGGCATTCAGCATTTTCGCGATCCGAAAGTCTGGTGCGAAAACGGCGAATGGTGGCTGGTGGTCGGCGCCAAAGAAAACGGCCTGGGCCAGGTGCGCCTGTACCGCTCTGCCGACCTGCGCGCCTGGCGCTTCGATCGGGTGCTGGCCGGCGCGCAAACGGCGCATCAGGGCTATATGTGGGAATGCCCGGATTTCTTCCCGCTGGGGGAGCAACACCTGCTGCTGTTTTCGCCGCAGGGGTTGGCGGCGCAGGGCTACCGCTATCGCAATCGCTTCCAGAGCGGCTATCTGCTCGGCCACTGGCGGCCGGACGGCGACTTTACGGTGACCCAGCCCTTCTGTGAGCTGGATGCCGGCCACGATTTCTATGCGCCGCAGACCTTCACCGCCGCCGACGGTCGTCGGCTGCTGTTTGCCTGGATGGATATGTGGGAATCACCGATGCCCAGCAAAGCGCACCGCTGGGCCGGCGCCCTCACGCTGCCGCGCGAACTGACGCTGGCCGCCGACGGCAGCGTCCGCATGAGCCCGGCGCGTGAACTGACGGCGCTGCGCCGAGAGTCACACACGTTTTTGGCGCAGACGCTGACCAATCAGCATCTGCCGCTGGCGAACGATATGCAGGAGCTCATCCTGACGTTGAGACCGGCCGACAGCGACGCTGAGCGGTACGGGCTGGCCATTGGGAGTGCGGCGCGGCTGTTCGTCGACAATCAGTCACACCGACTGGTGCTGGAGCGTGTTGATGAACACCCGGCGCTGTGCACCTGCCGCAGTGTGCCGCTGCCGGGGGGTGACATCCTGTCGCTGCGGATCTTTATTGACCGCTCATCGCTGGAGATCTTCGTGAATCAGGGACAGGCCTGCCTGACCAGCCGCATCTATCCGACGGCGGGCGATCGCCGTCTCAGCCTGTTCGCCGAAGGCGGCCGGGCGCAGTTCGAGTCAATCGAGGGATGGCAGTTGGCGAGCATCTGGGGGTAATGGGAATGAGCGCCGGGCGCGCAGCGGCGCGCCCGGTGTGGCTACAGCGAACCACGCTCCAACAGCGGGCAAGGCACTTTCACCGTATCACGCTGTTCCCGCCGCTCAATCACATGCAGCGCCGCAAGACGGCCCAACTCGTAATGCGGCAGCTGCACCGTCGTCAATGCCGGCAGGAACAGCTCACCGGTGCCGACCATATTGTCGTAGCCCAGCACCGCCACCTGTTGCGGTATCCGCCATCCTTGCGCCAGCAATACCTGATACACCAGAAACGCTATCCGATCGTTTCCGCACACCACGACATCGCAATCGCGCCGTCCTGCAGAGAAATGCCGCTCCAGCAACGCGACGCAGTCGCGATAGCTTTGATCGCCGCCGCTCAGATCGAGATGATACTGCTGCAGCTGTTCAACATCGCGCCCCGCTTCGCGCCAGGCGCGTTCCAGACCGCGGCGGCGCAGGCCCGCCGCCAGCGTATCCGCCGGTAAATGAATGCACAATGGCGCGCGATAGCCTTTGGCGATCAGCGTGCACGTGGCGTCATACTGCCCTTGCTCATCATCAGGAATGTAGCTGGCGATCGCATGCGCCGGGCTGACGCAGTTGGCCAACACCAGCTTTTTGTCCAGCAGTTTGGCCGGTAGCGTCACCTCACGCAGCCCCATCGTGGTGAATATCACCCCATCCGGTCGATGCGCCAACAGCAGATCGACGGTCTGTTCGGCGTTGTCGTCGGCAAACAGGTTGACGACGAAACTGTTCCAGCCGCGCTCACGCGCGGTTTTTTCAATCGACAGGATCATTTCCACCGAGAACGGCGTCGTGGCGGTGTCCAGCGCCAGCACGCCGAGCGTCTGCACGCGATTTCCGTCACCGCGAATACGCCGCGCCGACAGATCCGGCACGTAGTCTAACTGGTCGATCGCCTGTTTGACGCGGTGATAGGTTTCCGGCCGCAGCTTGCCGGGTTCATTGATGGCGCGAGACACCGTCATCAACGAGACTCCGGCAAGTTTTGCGACGTCTTTCAGCGAAGCCATGCGCCCTTCTTTATGATTAATGGGGAAAAGTGAATAATCCCATAACCGGGCGCAGGACTCTACTCTGCGTTAGCAGGCTGTGATGTTCGCCCACAGGATCGCGCCGTCGGCCGTCAGCGGCGCCACTTCGCCGCCCGCCGCCGTCCACCAGACACCCTCGCGCGCCCGCAGTTCGCCGCCCTCCGGCAGCGACCAAACGCCGCTCAGCACATACAGCACGCCCGCCCGGTTGGGTGACAGGGTGACGGGCGCCGTGCTGCGCCGCACCTCGGCCGCCTGCCGGCCGCGGCGTGTCATGATGTTGAAATCCTGACTGGCGCCGCCCAGCAGCGTCGCTTCCAGCGCCACGTCGCCGGAAAAGGCGAACGGCTCCCCGATACGCGCCAACTGATGGTCGACATGCCCGGCGCTGAACAGCCGCACGCCGTCGCCTTCCAGCAGCGTGATCGAACGATCGATGCCCGCAAAGGCGGAAAACGGCCCGTCCTGCGCGATGGTGGCGATACTGGCGCGCCAGTCGAAATCCGGCTCGCCCGGCGGCCAGCTGACGATTTCACGGGTTTCCCCACCGCCGTTGCGCCACGGGCTGACCGGCAGCGCGGCGAAGTTAAAACGGGTCAGGCTCATTACGCCTCCTGCTGAAAGGTTTTCAGCACCTGCAGGAACTCTGCGCTGCTCTGCTGTTGCAGCGCGTGCCGCCCCTGCTCGATCACCTGCCGGCCACCGACGAACACGTCGCGAATTTGCTCCTTGCCGCCGGCGAACAGCCAGCGATTGAGGATCGAGGCGTCCGGCGCCGCCGCCAGATACGGATCGTCGCCGTCCAGCACCACCCAGTCGGCGCGATAGCCGCTCTGCAGCCGACCGATCGGCGCGCCGCACGCCTGCGCGCCGCCCTGCAGCGCCTGCAGGTACAGCACATCGCCCACCGCCGACTGTTCCGGTGTCGTCAGGCGATTGCGACGCTGATCGCGCAGCCGCTGGCCGTATTCAAACCAGCGCAGCTCTTCCACCACGTTGAGCGAAACGTGGCTGTCGGAACCGATGCCCCAGCGCCCCTGCTGCTGCAGGTAAGCGTCGCCAGGGAAAATGCCGTCGCCGAGGTTGGCTTCGGTGGTCAGGCACAGGCCGGCCACCGCGCGGCTGCGCGCCAGCGCTTCCAGCTCGTCGCGATCCAGATGGGTGGCGTGCACCAGACACCAGCGCTGATCTACCGGCAGGTGGTCATACAGCCAGGCCACCGGGCGCTGTCCGCTCCACGCCAGACAGTCGTTCACCTCTTTTTGCTGCTCGGCGATATGAATATGCACCGGCAAGGTGCGATCCGACGCGGCCAAAATCTGCTGCATCTGCCCCAGCTCCACCGCACGCAGCGAGTGGAAGCACAGCCCCTGGTTCTGCAACGGGCGATCCGCCAGCTGACGGGCAATCACCTGCTGCTGATGCAGATAGCTTTCGGCATCCTGGATAAACCGTTTCTGCCCCGGCTGGGCCGGCTGGGCGCCAAAACCGGCGTAGCTGTACAGCACCGGCAGCATAGTCATGCCGATGCCGGCCTGATGCGCGGCCTCGCTGAGGCGGCCGGTCATCTCACCGCGATCGGCGTAAGGCTTGCCGTCGGCGTCGTGATGCAGGTAGTGGAATTCGGCCACCTGGGTATATCCGCCCTTGAGCATTTCGATATACAGTTGACGGGCGACCACCTCCACCTGCTCCGGCGTCAGGCGCTGCACCAGCCGATACATCAGATCGCGCCAGGTCCAGAAGCTGTCCTGCGGGTTGCCCGCCACTTCCGCCAGCCCGGCCATCGCGCGCTGGAAAGCGTGGGAGTGCAGGTTCGGCATGCCCGGCACCGCGTCGCCGTGCAGCCGGATGCAGCCTTGCGGCTCAGCGTTGGCGGTAACTTGAGTCAGATAACCTTGCGCATCGACGTCCAGCCGGACGTTATGCGCCCAGCCCTCAGGGAGCAAAGCGCGTGGGGCAAAATAAGCAGGCATGGCAGTATTCCACGGTTGATGTAACGGCGAATGAGGCGCGGCGATGGCGCGCATTCAGGAATTTTTGGCGGTCGCCGGCAAGTTTCTGGCGCGACGGCCACTAGTTGTATATACATATACATACGCCGACATCAACAGTAAACTGGTGTTATTATTTTTTTATTTGACGAGGTTAACGTCGTGGCTGAACAACAGACCGTGTTACAACTGGCGGCTGCAATGAGCGATGCCCCCGCCCCGATCTACCAACGGGTCAAACAGGCGATCGTGAATCAAATTCGTGCGGGGCATTGGCAACCGCACCAGCGCGTGCCCTCCGAAAGTGAACTGGTGGCGGAACTGGGCGTCAGCCGCATGACCATCAACCGCGCGTTGCGCGAGCTGACCAGCGAAGGTTTTTTGATCCGCATGCAGGGCGTCGGCACCTTCGTCGCCGAAGCCAAGGCGCATACCGCGCTGCTGGAAGTGCACAACATCGCCGATGAGATCGCCGCGCGCGGTCATCGCCACAGCAGCAAGATCCTCGAGCTGAAGGCCCGCCCGGCCAGCGAGGAAGAGGCGACGGCGCTGGGCATTCAACCCGGCCAACGGCTGTTCTACTCGCAGATCGTGCATTACGAAAATGACGTGCCGGTGCAGGTGGAAGACCGCTGCGTCAACCCGCTGGTGGCGCCGGATTACCTGAAGCAGGATTTCGACCGCGTCACGCCTTACACCTATCTGACGCAGGCCGCGCCGCTGACCGCCGGCGAACACATCGTCGAAGCGGTGATCCCCACCCGGCGCGAAAGCGAGCTGCTGCAGCTGGAAGACCACGAACCCGGCCTGCTGATCCACCGCCGCACCTGGTCCGGCAAAACCGTGGTGACCTCGGCCCGGCTGCTGTACCCCGGCAGCCGTTATCAACTGTTCGGCCGCTTCACCAGCGAAGTCTGATCCCCGGCGGGCGCGCCCTGCGCCCGCATCTCCGCTGTCGATCACATCCTGATAACAAAATCTCTCCCGCCTCTTGTGACATCCCGGTGAATGCGTTAGGTTGTTTTTAATTGTATATACAACCATGTGGGAGCTGCGGCTCCGGCGGAGGAAAGCAATGACGTCTGAGATTCACTGTGACAGCCTGTGGCACGGCGCCGATATCGTCACCATGCGCGACGGCAACTATCACACCCTGACCGACGGCGCGATCGCCGTACGCGACGGCAAGATCGTCTGGATTGGCGAACATGCGGCGCTGCCGCCCGGCCTGATCGCGGACGAAACGGTGAAATTCGACGGCGGCATCATCACCCCCGGCTTTGTTGACTGCCACACGCACCTGGTGTTCGGCGGCAACCGCAGCGGCGAGTTCGAACAGCGGCTGAACGGCGTAAGCTACGCCGACATCGCCGCACAGGGCGGCGGCATCATCTCCACCGTGAAAGCCACCCGCGAAGCCGATGAAGCGCTGCTGCTGGAACAGGCGCTGTGCCGCCTGCGTCCGCTGCTGGCAGAAGGCGTCACCTGCGTGGAGATCAAATCCGGCTATGGCCTCAGCCCGGAAAGCGAGCTGAAAATGCTGCGGGTGGCGCGCAAGTTGGGCGAGCTGCTGCCGGTCGAGGTGAAAACCACCTGTCTGGCGGCCCATGCGCTGCCGCCGGAATACGCAAACCGCGCCGACGACTACATCAATCTGGTCTGCGATACCATCATTCCTCAGGCCGCCGCCGCCGGCCTGGCGGATGCGGTTGACGCCTTCTGCGAACACCTGGCGTTCTCACCGGCGCAGGTGGAGCGAGTCTTCGCCGCCGCCGAAGCCGCCGGTTTGCCGGTCAAACTGCACGCCGAGCAACTCTCCGCCCTCGGCGGCAGCACGCTGGCGGCTCGCCATCACGCGCTCTCCGCCGACCATCTCGAATACGCCACCGAGCAAGATGCCCGCGCCATGGGCGACGCCGGCACCGTGGCGGTGCTGCTGCCGGGCGCCTACTACCTGCTGCGCGAAACCCAGTGCCCGCCGGTAGAGCTGTTCCGCAAGCACCACGTGGCGATGGCGATCGCCAGCGACGCCAACCCTGGCACGTCGCCGGCGCTGTCGCTGCGTCTGATGATCAACATGGCCTGCACGCTGTTCCGCCTGACGCCGGAAGAAGCGCTGGCGGGCGTTACCACCCACGCCGCCAAAGCGCTGGGGCTGCAACACAGCCACGGCACGCTGGAAACCGGCAAGGTGGCGGACTTCGTTCACTGGCCGCTGTCGCGGCCGGCGGAACTGGCTTATTGGTTGGGCGGCCAGCTGCCCTGTACGGTGATTTTCCGAGGAGAAGTACGTCAATGACCATTCGCGATCCTTTTAGCTTCCAGATCGGCAGCCTGCCGCTGCTGATCAGCATCCCACACGCCGGCACACAACTGACGCCGGCGGTCGAGGCCGGGTTGACCGACGATGCCCGCCCTCTGCCCGATACCGACTGGCATATCCCGCAGCTGTACGACTTTGCCCGGGCGATGGGCGCCAGCGTACTGGTCGGCAACTATTCGCGCTTCGTCATCGACCTGAATCGCCCGGCGGACGACAAGCCGCTGTACACCACCGCCACCACCGGTCTGTATCCCGATGTGCTGTTCGACGGCCGCCCAAGCTTCCTGCCGGGCAAAGCGCCGACGGACGAAGAACGCGCCGGCTATCTGCAGCAAATTTGGCAACCTTATCATCAGCAGCTGCAGGACGAGTTGGCACGCCTCAAAGCGCGGCACGGCTATGCGCTGCTGTTCGACGCGCACTCCATCGCCTCGGTGATCCCGCGGCTGTTCGACGGCAAACTGCCGGATCTCAACCTCGGCACCAACGGCGGTGAAAGCTGCGCCCAGGCGCTGAGCGATCGGCTGGTCGCCTGCTGCGAGCAGCAACAGCAGTACACCCACGTGCTGAACGGCCGCTTCAAGGGCGGTTACATCACCCGCGCCTACGGCCAACCGCAGCAGCAACAGCATGCGATCCAGCTCGAGCTGGCGCAGGTCAACTACATGTCCGAACAGTATCCTTTCGCGTTCGAACCGCAGCGCGCCGCCTCGCTGCAGCGCCTGCTCAAGCAGATGATTGAAGGCCTGTTGGACAGCGCCGCCAGACTGAACTGATCCCCTTTACAGGCGCCGCCGGGCGCCTGTTCCTCTCCCTGTCCTTAACCGTAACGTCAGCCGCAATCTGCGCGCTATATCAAAGTTTCGCGTGATTCCCTACTGACTGGTCTAAACAGCGCACAAAACAGCGGCCGACGAAAAACGCGCTGCGCCACAATCAGCCGAAAAGCCCGCGCTCATCGTCAGCGCCGGGCGGCGTGTGGCCGAGCTGGCCCGTTTCGAACCATCACTCTGGAGGCCCTATGTCTGTAACACCGTTAAACTGGCGCGCTGCCGGCGCTCTCGCCGAACAATTGCTGGCCGGCTGGCAACGGCGTGGCGAACCCGGCGGCGCCATCACCCTGTTTGACGCCGAACAACTCCGCGCCACCGCCAGTGCCGGCTTGGCCGATCTGGCGCAGAATACCCCCTTCACCGCAGACAGCGTGGTGCGCTACGCCTCAGTGACCAAGCACATCTTCGCCGCGTTGGCGCTGAACGCCACCGATCGCGCCATTCGACTCGAACAACGCCTGGGCGAACTGCTGCCCACCCTGCAGCCCGCGTTGGCGGACGTTACCGTCGGCCAGGCGCTGGACATGACCGGCGGTCTGCCTGACGTGCGCGAGACGCTCGGTCTGCTGGGCATATCGCTGCATGCCGTCAGCGAGGCGCAACCGGTGATGCAGTTTGTCGAGGGGCTGGAAAGATTGAACTATGAAGCCGGCAGCGAGATCGCCTACAGCAATACCGGCTATCGGCTGCTGGAGGCCGCGCTGCGCAGCAAAGGGTATGATTTCGACCAACTGGTGCAACAGCACATTGCCCGGCCGCTGCAGGTGCAGATGCAAGCGCCGGAAAGCTGGTTCGACGTGGTGCCAGGGTTGGTGCCGGGTTACTGGCGTGCGGCGCGGGGCTGGCAACACGCCAGCGCCGGTCTGCACCTTTCCGCCTCCGGCAGCCTGACCGGCAGCCTCAACGCCCTCACCCGCTGGCTGCAAACGCTGCTGGCCGACCAGGGCCCCGGCCAGGGCGTGCTGGCGCAACTCGGCGCACCGCGCCGCCTCAATCAGGGTCAGCTCAGCGCCTATGGACTGGGGCTGGCGCAGACGCCGCTAGGCCGCCGCCGCTTGCTCGGCCACGGTGGTTCCCACGCCGGTTACAAAACCTATTTCCTGCTGGCGCCCGATCGCCAGGTCGGCGTTGCGCTGGTGGCCAACCGCGAAGACTGCGACAGTTTCGGGATGGCTTTGCAGGTGATGGCAGCGCTGCTGGGCGAACCTTTGCCGCAGCGCAGCACGGCGATCCCCGACGGTCTCTACGCCACGCTGGCGGAGCCGCACTGGCTGGAGGTCAAAGACGGCAACCTGGCCTATCTGGGCAGCGATGAACCGCTGTATCAGGGCGAAGACGGCTACGCGGTGTCGCTGTCCGCCCATATGCCAATCAAATTGAAGTGGACCGGCGAAGCGGTCGAGGGCGAAGTCGGGCATGTGGCGCGCCGTTTCCTGCCGGTCACGGCCAACGGCGACTGCCTGAAGCATGTGCAGGGGTTGTGGTATCACCCGCACTATCGCACCGCCTTTGAAATTCGCGGCAATCGGGTGCATATTGGCGTCGGCCCGGCGGCGCAGACCGGCACGCTCAGCCCGCTCGGCCAGGGCCGCATGCTGGTGGAGTGCCAGGACGGCCCATGGTTGAAACGCTTTTGCCTCTATTTCCGCGGTTACAACGTGGATCTCATCGCCAACCGCAGCCGGATACTGACCTTCCGCCGCAGCACCGTCGGCCGCGACTGACGCTCAGCGTGCGCTGCCGGTTCTGACCGCCAGCAGCGCATCCGCCAGCCGCCGCTTGTCGGCGGCGCTGAGATTCACCTGATCCACAGACGCCATAAACGCCGCCCGATCCGCCTCGCCGAGCGGGCCGGTACGCAGTCGCTCCGCCAGCCGTTGCAATATCTGGCTGCTCAGCTGCGCGATCTGTGGGCGCACCTGCGCCAACGGGCGCGGCTGCCAGCCGGGCTCCGGGCTCGCCAGCCAGTCGGCGCGATAGCGGTACTGAATCGCCTTGGCGGCGTCCATCTGCGCGGCGATAAAAGGCCGCACCGACGCCGGCTCCAGCCCCAAACGCCCCGCCTCCGCCTGCGCGCTGGCCAACACCTTCGCCTCCTGCGCCAGGTCTTCGATCGGCAAATGCTGCTGCGCCTTGTAACCGGCAACGTCTTTCATCAACGACAGCCGTTGGTTCACCAGTTCGCCGATGGCGGCAGCGCCGTCTGCCAACGCTGGAAAACTGGTCAAACAGCAGGCTATCAATAACGCCCTGAACATGGCGCCTCCCTTATGATGCAGTGAAAAGGTCAGGCGCCAAGTTCACCACGTCAGCCCTGCGCCGGCAAATAAAAAAGGCCCCGCCGCAGCGAGGCCCGATGAGACCCAACCGGCGTTAGTCGAACACGCCGTTGATGACGGAGGCCACAATCGCGGTGCTGAGTGCGACCAGCACCAGATCGTCGCCGGCGATACGCCACTCATAACCCGGGTACTGCGGCAACTCACGCAGCATCGAGTAAGGCACCACTTTTTTGGCGATGCCCGGCGGCAGCGGTTTACCACGCGCCAGATTCTTGGCGATGCCCGGTGGCAGCGAGCTGTAGCCTGTCAGGCCGTAGTTGTGCGCCAGCGAACGGGCGCGGTCGCGCGAAAGGCTGACGGAGACCAGATTATCGTCGTTCCTATAGCCGCCTTTATCTTTATTGCCTTTGTTGCCGTGATTACCGTTGTTGCCATGGTTACCGTTATTGCCGTGATTGCCGCTGTTGCCATGGCCGTTCCCGTTGCCGTTACCATTGCCGCCTTTGTCGGCCAAGGCCGGGGCGGATGACAACCCCAGCGATGCAATCAGCGCTAACACCGTGAGAGTCGTACGACGTTTGTTCATGTTGTGTATTCCTGCGTGGGTGACTCTGTTGACTATAGCTAGCCTTTTCCAGACAAAGTATAAGGAAAACTCCGAGATAACGGCGCGCTTTTACGGCATTCGCTTTCAAACCTTGTCTCAACGCAAAACGCCTCGAAAATGCCGATGCTTGTCTCAGATTTTTCTTGAAGAAAAATAAGCCTTACGCTAGCGTGGGAAGGTAACAAAAAAGAGTTAGCGTGCTCTTTTTCGTCGCACCTCAAATCTTATTCTTATCATCCATAATGATAATAGCGAATACTTCCCGCCTCTCCGTGCGGGATTCTTTTTCCCGCCGCCGTCGCCCCAATCTGGTGCTTTATG
The DNA here is from genome assembly GCF_945957435.1 of Serratia sp. PL7. Taxonomy (NCBI): domain Bacteria; kingdom Pseudomonadati; phylum Pseudomonadota; class Gammaproteobacteria; order Enterobacterales; family Yersiniaceae; genus Serratia; species Serratia sp. PL7. The sequence goes on from NZ_CAMFLB010000001.1 coordinate 1,657,385, forward strand.
TTGAGATTTGGTTGCCGATAATTTACATTCGCTGTCTGAGAAACCTCAACCTCCCGCGGTGGCCAGGCTGGCAACGGGTGGGCGTTCAGGAGCAAAAGACGTGCAAATGACCCTCATGGAATACATCACTCGACACTTTAACGGCGATCTTCATCGTTACGCGCAGTCGGAAGGCGTCAGCCGTGAACAAATCATTAGTTGGATAAATAATGAATGTCACGTGATCAAAGGCAGGCTGTTTATGCCGGTGAAGCATCTCCCGGCTGAACAAGCACAGTGATGACAAAAAAACCCCGCCAGGCGGGGTTTTCTGTTTCTGATAGCACGGAAAATCAGAAGTTATAGCCGACCACGAGGTAATAACCCCAACCGGTAGACTTGATCGGGCCCTGCGGGGTACCGATATCCGCGCCATCCTGCCACTGGCCGCCGTTATGGAAATAACGCGCCACGAAAGAATAGTGCCAGTGATCGTAGTTCAGCGCCAAAATGTGGCTGGAGGCGATCGAGTTGCTGGTGCGCACCTGTTTGCCGGTGCCGTCAACCCAATGGCTGTCCTTGCCCAAATCGGAACCGAAATCGAAGTTGGTGAAGCCGATATAGCTCAGATTGCCGCCCCACACCTGGGTCAGCGGCACGAAGTATTTCACCTTGAAGCGGTAACCGTCCCAGCTGTTCTCGTTGGCAGCCTGGTAGTTTTCCCACTGGTATTTGGCATAGATGTTCATCGACAGGCTCATCGGCAGGCCGGTGTCGATATCGGTGCCCAGACCCATGTACCAGGTGTTTTGACGACCGTCGGCGTTGTGGCCCAGGTCATAGATGTAGTTGTTGGCGAAGTACCACTCTTTGAACGGACCGAAGCTCAGATCGGTGCCGGTCAGCTTGTCGATGGAGAAGCGCGGTTCAATCTCCATAAACAGCGGGGAGCCTTTGTCCCAGATGCCGCGATCCGGGGTATTGCCCACGCCGAAGAACTTCGGCACGTCAACGTAACCGTAGAAGTCGAACCAGTCTTTCTTGGCGAAGGCTTCGTATTCGAGATACACGTCGTTATTCAGCTGCGGTCCGAAACGGGTGTGGTAGCTGCCCACCACGTTAACGCTCTGGTGCCACCAGTCGGAGACATATTGACTGTCTTTGCTATCAGCCATTGATGATGCACTGTAAGACGCTGCGAGCAGTACACCTGCTGCGAGAGCTATTTTTTTCATTTTATTACCACATGCTTAAAGGGCCATTTCCTGCCCGTTTAGAAAAGATGACAATGAGTCTGCCGACACCTGGCGTTGTCTTCACACAGAAACTCGGATGACGCGCGCATTATAGAAACCACTGACTGTAAGAATCTGTGATCCAGTTACGCATTTCGCGAATAGGTAATCGATTGCGTTCACATTTGTCAAATTATGTTTCATTCAAATTCACATTCGCTGTGATTTTTGTCATGCACATCGATTTTTAGCGCAGTTTTTGAGCCAACTGTCATCAACCGGCAATGAAGAGGAGTACGGCATTCAAGCGGGAAATGCCGGCGAAAACTCGCCGGCGAGAGAGAAGCGGCAGCCAATCACGCTGGCCACATCGAACGACGAATGAGGCTGCAAAAATTACCGCGAACAAAGCTCGGTTCCTTATCCGCCAGCACGTCCGCTTTGACGTTGCCGAAGGTGCTGTCCGGCTTATGTCGAATCCCGTCGTAAAACGCCTGAATAATCGCTTCCTTGAAGTTTGCCCCGCGGGGATGCAACTCCACTACCTGCTCTCGCAGCGCCGCGTCATAGCCCTGGTAATTGATCCCTAACACATCCATCTCTACTCCCGCGGTCACCAGCGCAATCAGCGGGTGCATGTATTCCGGGATCCCCGGCGTGGTGTGTAACGCGATCGCCGTCCATACCCGATCGATATCCTGACGGCTGACCCCGTGCCCGCGTAAAAACTCGGCCGCCGCATCGGCGCCATCCACTTCGAAACGTTTGTCGCAGCTGCAGTGATCGTGCGTCAGTCCCATATCGTGAAACAGGCAGCCGACGTACAGCAGTTCAGGATCGTAAACCAGCTTGCGCTGCTGCCCCGCCAGCGCCGCCCAGTAATACACCCGGCTGGAGTGGTGAAACAGCAGATCTGATTCGGTGTCGCGCACTAACTCGGTCGCCTGACGCGCCATCGCGCTATCCGGCACGCTGATGCCGTTGATGGTTAAACTCATAACTCGATTCTCCCGTTGTCTGGAACCCGGTTAGATTAGGCGTTACACTGAATGTCCTCAATTGCCATTAATCAATGATTAGGGACATCCCCCATCCATCGGGATATCGCATGCCATGAGTAAAACCATCGCTATTCTCGCCGTGCCACAGGTGCAGCTGCTGGACGTTTCCGGTCCGCTGGATGTTTTCGCCGAAGCCAATCTGCAAGCCGGCTATGCCGCCTATCATCTGCAGGTAGTCGGAAAGACGCTGGCGCCGATCGTGTCCTCATCCGGCGTCAAACTCGTGCCGGATCTCGCCATCACCCAATGGCGTGAACAGGCGATCGACACGTTGCTCATCGCCGGTGCACCGGGTATCGCCGACGGCGAAAGCGAAACACGCACGCTGGACTGGCTACGCAGAGTGGTACACCGCACTCGCCGCTACGGCTCGGTGTGCAGCGGCGCTTTTCTGCTGGCGGAGGCCGGCCTGTTGGATGGGCGGCAAATCACCACCCACTGGGCGGTAGCCGATCAATTGTGTCGCCGCTATCCTCAGGTCACGGTGGATAAAGACGCCATTTATGTGCGTGACGGGCGCCTGCAGACTGCCGCTGGCGTGACCTCAGGGCTGGATCTGGCGCTGATAATGGTGGAAGACGATTTAGGGCGTGAGATCGCGCAGCGGGTCGCGGCCCAGCTGGTGATGTTTTTCCGCCGTCCCGGCGGGCAGATGCAATTCAGCTATCGGGAACAGGCGACCCTGGCCGGGCGCTCAATGCTGCAGGAAGTGCAACGCTGGGCGATAGACAATATCGGGTTACCGCACAACGTAGCCAGCCTGGCGGAACGCGCCGGCGTCACCCCGCGGCATTTCAGCAGGCTGTTCGGCAACGAGGTCGGCACCTCTCCCGCTAAATGGCTCGAGGAAGCCCGCATCGCCGAAGCGCGCAGGTTATTGGAACTCGGCGTATTGGCGCCAAAACAGGTGGCGGCGCATTGCGGTTTTTCCAGTGCAGAGCTGATGCGGCGGGCATTTATCCGCCGGCTGGGGGTAACGCCGGCGGACTATCGAAAAATGTTTCTCGGTAAACAACTGCGGCGCGAAAGCTGAGATCAGTTTACCGCCGGCACCGCCTTGGCGATGTTTTCCTGGCGGAACGCCACCTCTTCGCCGTTTTTCACCTCCCAGTTGGCAACCGGAATGTCGGTCTTGGGCGCCGCCGCGACGACCGAACCGTAAATCAGCTTGTCGTCGCGGCGCAAAATATAAACGTCGAGCTGATATTCGTGCCGCAGATTCGCCGTGGTCAGGCGCACGGTATCGCCGCGCTCATAGTGATGCACGTCGATTTCAGGCTGTTGAATAAATTGAATGTCGCTTCTCATCGTCGTCGTTCCTTCAGGCAACATGGCTAGTTAAATTCTAGTTCAACATTGCGCCGACGGCGGATAATTTCCGTTAATTTCCGCGAGTTGCCCGCCAACAGATCAGCGAGCCAAGCGTGACCATCGCTACACCCTGCCAGAAATTGGCGGTCAGCGAGGTGTGCAACACCAGCGCGGCGAACACCGCCGACAGCACCGGGGTGAAATAAGAGACGGTGGCCAGCAGCGTCATGTTGCCGTGCAAAATGCCGACGTTCCAGGCGGCATACCCCGCCCCCATTGCCACTCCGGCGCACAGCAGCGTTACGGTCACGCCAGCGCTGAACTGCATGCCGCTTTCCGCGCTGAAGGCATACTTCAACCACAGCGCCAGCGCGGTCAGCACGATGAACAGCACCACACCGTTGCTGCCCTGGGCGATCTTCTTGGTCAGGTTGCAATACAGCGCCCAGATCACTGCGCCACTGAACGCCAGCGTATAGCTGAGCGGATTGCTGCGCACGTTGGCCAGCATCTGCGCCGGTGACCAGCCGCCCTCGCCGCTCATGATCCAGCCGATGCCGAACAGCGACAGCAGCAGTCCCGGCAGCAGCCACCATTTCGCCTTTTGGCCGTTGAGCGCCAGCGCCATCAGCACGGTGAAACAGGGCCACAGGTAGTTGATCATGCCCACTTCTATCGCCTGCAGGCGGGTATTGGCGTAGCCGAGCGACAGCGACAGGCAGATCTCGTAGCTGACGAACAGCAGGCTGCCGACGATGAGATAAGGTCGCGGAAAGCTGCGCCATTTCGGCACGCCGAGCGCCACCAGCAAAAACACCGCGCTGACGCTGTAGATCATCGCCGCGCCGCCTATCGGCCCCAGCCCTTCGCTGACGCTGCGAATAAGGCCAACCACGCTGCTCCACAGCACAATGGCCAACAAACCGAACAACGTGGCGCGGGTACGCGAGGGCAAAGCGGGCATAAGACAGGTCCAATGGGTTATTTTTTATCAGGTTTTTCACTCTACTGCCGCACGTGCCAAAAAGAAAGGCGGGATACTCCCGCCTGTGAATTTATTGCTGCGGTTGCCGCTCCAACTGCGGCGGCGGCTGGCGAAAGCGTCGGGTCAGCCAGGCCAAATAGCCGAAGCCCAGTGTCGCCCAGATCAGCCCCATGGTCAGCGAGCTTTTCTCCAGGTTCAGCCACAGCACCCCCACCGTCAGCGCCCCCACCAACGGCAGGAACAGGAAGTTGAACCGATCCTTCCAGCTTTTGTTGCGCCCTTCGCGAATGAAGAAGTGGCTGATCACCGACAGGTTAACGAAGGTAAAGGCTACCAGCGCACCAAAGTTGATCAGCGCCGTGGCGGTCACCAGATCGAACGACAGCGCTGACAGCGCCACCAGCCCGACCATCAGCACGTTCAGCGCCGGGGTGCGCCATTTGGGGTGGATATAGCCGAAGAATTTCTCCGGGAACACGTTGTCACGCCCCATCACGTACAGCAGGCGCGATACGCTGGCGTGCGACGCCAGGCCGGAGGCCAGCGTGTTGATGAAGGTCACGCACAGGAAGATCGACTGGAACAGCTTGCCGCCGACGTACAGCGCGATCTCCGGCAGCGCGGCGTCGGGCTGGTGAAAGCGTTGAATGGACGGGAAAAACAGCTGAATGAAGAACGACACGCTGATAAAGATCACCCCGCCGTACAGCGCGGTCAGGAAGATGGCGCGCGGGATCACCTTGGCGGCGTCGGGCGTCTCTTCACACAGCGTGGTGACCGCGTCAAAACCGAGGAACGAGAAGCACAGAATAGTCGCGCCGGTAATGATCGGCAGCAGATGCGCATTCTCGCTGAGGAACGGCCGCAGGCTCCACACCGTGCCCATCCCCTCGCCGTTGTGCAGGCCGCGCACCACCAGATAGATGAACACTAGAATGATCGCCACCTGCGCCAATACGAACAGGGTATTGAAGTTGGCCACCAAATTGACGCTTTTCAGGTTGATGGCGGTGATAAGGATAACGAAGCCCACGACCCACACCCAGGGCGGCACTTCCGGGAACAGCGCGGTCAGGTAAATCTTCGCCAGCAGCGTATTGATCATCGGCAGGAACAGATAATCAAGCAGCGATGACCACCCCACCAGAAAACCGACGTGCGGGTTGATCGCCTTCTGCGCATAGGTATAGGCAGAGCCGGCGGTGGGAAACTGGCGCACCAGTTTGCCATAGCTGATGGCGGTGAACAGCACGCCGGCCAGCGCCAGCAGATAGGAGGTCGGCACATGGCCGTCGGTGAGGCCGGAGACGATGCCGAAGGTGTCAAACACCGTCATCGGCGTCAGATAGGCCAGGCCCATCATCACCACCTGCCACAGCTTGAGGGATTTGCGCAGCTGCGGTTTGCCCGCCGGGCCGCCGTCGATGGCTTTAATCGTCATGGCATTTCCCCTCTTGGTCCTCTGCTGTCAACCGTGCAACGTCATTCAGAGAGGCCGCAGGGAAACTGCTGCTCAGGCGGCGGTAAAAACGGGTTGGTATCGCTGTCGGGCGGCCGGCGACCGGCCCGTAGGCACTGCGGCACAGACAAACGTCTGCGCAGGGGGCTGACTGAGTCATGGTTATTTCCTCGTCGGCGTCCTGTACGCCGTGATAGAAGAAATTCTGTACCGCAGCGCGCAGCCTCGCCGGCCACAGGAGAGCCGATGAAATGCGCCGGACGCGCGCGGTAGTCGCAGGGTGAGCGGGATCAGGCGTTTTTCAACATCCACTCGATTTCGGTTTCGGTGATCAGGCGCTCGAACTGCACCAGCTCATCAGTTTTGCAGGCCAGATAGACGTGGCTGAAGCGTTCGCCCAACAATGCATTGAGCACCGGCTGATGTTCGAACTCGTACAGCGCGTCGCTCTGGCGGATCGGGAACGGCAGCCCGTCCTGCTCCAGACCGTTGCCGGTCACCGGCTCAGGCAGCGGCAATGCGGTTTCCAGGCCATAAACGATGCCGGCCAGAATGGTCGCCATCACCAGATAAGGATTGGCGTCGGCGCCCGCCACGCGATACTCCACGCGGTGGTTGTCGCGATCGCCGCAGGGAATGCGCAGCGCCACGGTGCGGTTGTTATGCCCCCAGGAAGCCTGGGTCGGCACATACATGCCAGGCTGGAAGCGGCGGTAGGCGTTGACGTTCGGCGCCAGCAGCGCCATCGAAGACGGCATCAGGGCGATCATGCCCGCCAGCGCCTGTTTCAGCAGCGCCGAATCTTCGCCGTCATCGTCGGCGAACACGTTGTTGCCCTGCGCGTTCAGCATGCTGATGTGCACGTGCATGCCGCTGCCGGCGTGCTCCTCATACGGTTTGGCCATAAAGGTCGCCTGCATATTGTGGTTCTCGGCCACCATGCGCACCAGCCGCTTCAGCGCCAGCGCGTGATCGCAGGCCTGCAGCACATCATCAGTATGATGCAGGTTGACCTCGAACTGCCCCGGCGACGCCTCCGCCACCGCGCCGTCCGCCGGAATGCCCTGCAAACGCGCCAGTTCGTCGATCTCGCTCAGCACATCGGCGAAATGGTTCAGGTTATCGACGGAGTACACCTGGCTTTGGGTGTTGCGTTCTTGCGTGCCCGGCGCGCACGGCGGCTGCAGATAGCCTTCCGCGTCACGTTGACGATCGATGAGATAGAACTCCAACTCTACCGCTACCACGGGGGAAAGCCCGCGCTGACGCAAACGCTGCCACACTCGGTTCAGCACATTGCGCGGTTCAACGTCAAAGGGAGTGCCATCTTCATCCAACATGGTGAGCAGCACCTGCGCGATATATTGCGGGTCCGCCGCCGACGGCGTCAGCGTGCCCGGTACCGGCACGCACACGTGATCCGGCTCGCCCAACTCCTGCCCCAACCCGGCCTCTTCCACCACGTTGCCGAGAATATCCATCGCAAATACCGACGCCGGGAAGTAACAGCCCTTCTCCAGTTTGTTCAGGCCGCCGACCGGGATGCGTTTGCCGCGGAAGCTGCCGTTCAGGTCGGTCAACAGTACGTCGACATGTTGGGTTAACGGATAACGTTCCAGATACTTCTTCACTTCGCGCTGGAACGCGCTACTTCGTCTCTCTTCACTGTGCTGAACAAAGTTTTCCACTTCTACGATGTTGGTCTGCATGGTTCACCCGCCGTTTGTGTTTTGCTGTCGTCGATGTTTATTGACCGTATTGTTCAATATAATGCCCACAAATGAAACGTAGATGAAACAAATTTGTTTTGCAAGTGTTACTTTTGGTTTGAATATTGCCCAATCGACTGCTAGATTTATAGAATATTGAACGAAATCGGCGGTGGAGAAGCTTATCGTTCATAATTTCGAACGTACCAAGGGGATAGCATGGACAATATATTTAACAGACCAGTCATTGGCGTCGTCATGTGCAGGTATAGGTTAAACGGGCACCTCACACAGACCTTGCAAGAAAAGTACCTGAATGCCGTTATCACCGCCGGCGGCTTGCCGATCGCCCTGCCGCACGCGCTGGCGGAGCCGGAAATGCTGGCGGAGCTGCTGCCGCGCCTCGACGGCATTTTGCTGCCGGGCAGCCCCAGTAATGTGCAGCCGCACCTTTATGGTGAAAACGGCGATGAGCCTGACGCCGATCCTGGCCGAGACGCGTTGAGCCTGGCGCTGATCCGCCAGGCATTCGACAGGCGCATTCCCCTTTTCGCCATTTGCCGCGGCATGCAGGAAATGGTGGTCGCCACTCAAGGCACCCTGCATCGCCGCCTGTACGAACTGCCCGAGCTGCTGGAGCATCGTGAAGATCACGACCTGCCGCTGGAACAGCAATACGCCCCCGCCCACGAAGTCATCGTTCAGGAAGGGGGGCTGCTTTCGCAACTGATACCGGATTGCAACAGATTCTGGGTGAACTCGCTGCACGGCCAGGGTGCCAAAACCCTGGGCGCGAGCGTTCGCATCGAGGCGCACGCCGCCGACGGGCTGGTGGAGGCGATCAGCGTGCGCGATCAACCCTTCGCGCTCGGCGTGCAGTGGCACCCCGAGTGGAACAGCGACGAGTATGCCCTGTCGCGCCTGTTGTTTGATGGTTTCATCACCGCCTGTCGGAACTATCAAAAGGAAAAACGCCCATGAGCGACGTCAGCTTGGCACCGGGAAAACGTCTGTCGCAGATCCGTCAACAATTGGGGTTGTCGCAGCGCCGGGTCGCCGAACTGTCTGGGTTAACCCACAGCGCCATCAGTACTATCGAGCAAGATAAGGTCAGCCCGGCCATCAGCACGCTGCAAAAGTTGCTGACGGTGTACGGTCTGTCGCTGTCGGCGTTTTTCGCCGAGCCGGAAAAACCGGCTGAGCCGCAGATCGTGATAGACAGCGACGACCTGATCGAAATCGGCAGCCAGGGCGTTTCGATGAAGCTGATCCACAACGGCGACCCGAATCGTACGCTGGCAATGATGATCGAGACCTACGAACCGGGCACCACCACCGGCGAGCGCATCAAACACCAAGGGGAAGAGATCGGCACGCTGCTGGAAGGCGAAGTGGTGCTGCAGGTCAACGGCCAGAGCTATCACCTGCTGGCCGGGCAGAGCTACGCCATCAATACCGGCATCCCCCACAGTTTCAGCAACACGTCGGCGCGCATTTGCCGGATTATCAGCGCCCATACGCCGACGACATTCTGATCAACGGAGCCAGGCATGAACTTTCACCACTTGCAGTATTGGCAACAACGGGCGCAGGCCCTGAAGATTGAGCACCAGCTGTTTATCGACGGCCGCTACCAGCCGGCCGCCGCGGGGAAATGTTTCGCCGTGGAAGATCCCGCCGGCCGCCGTGAGCTGGCGCAGGTCGCGCGCGGCGAAGCCGCCGACATCGATCGGGCAGTCAGCGCGGCGCGCGCCGCCTTTGAGCGTGGCGACTGGGCGCAGGCCGCCCCGGCGCAGCGCAAAGCCACGCTGCTGCGTTTCGCCGATCTGATGGAGCAGCATCACGAAGAGCTGGCGCTGCTGGAAACGCTGGACACCGGCAAACCCATCCGCCACAGCCTGCGCGACGACGTGCCGGGCGCCATCCGCTGCATCCGCTGGTACGCCGAAGCGATCGATAAGGTCTACGGCGAAATCGCCCCCACCGGCCGCGAGGCGCTGGCGCTGATCGAGCGCGAGCCGATCGGCGTGGTCGGCGCCATCGTGCCCTGGAACTTCCCGCTGCTGCTGGCCTGCTGGAAACTCGGTCCGGCGCTGGCCGCCGGCAACAGCGTGGTACTCAAACCCTCCGAAAAATCGCCGCTGAGCGCCATCCTGCTCGGCAAACTGGCGCAGCAGGCCGGGTTGCCGGACGGCGTGCTGAACGTGGTGCCCGGCTATGGCCACGACGCCGGCAAGGCGCTGGCGCTGCACCGCGACGTCGATGCCCTCACCTTCACCGGCTCCACCCTGGTGGCGAAACAGCTGATGATTTACGCCGGCGAATCGAATATGAAGCGTGTCTGGCTCGAGGCCGGTGGCAAAAGCGCCAACATCGTCTTTGCCGACTGCCCGGATCTGGATCAAGCCGCCCGCAGCGCCGCCGCCGGCATCTTCTACAATCAGGGGCAGGTGTGCATCGCCGGCACTCGCCTGCTGGTCGAAGCGAGCATTGAGCAAGCGTTCCTGCAGGCGCTGCGCAAACACGCGGCGGCCTTCGTGCCCGGCGATCCGCTCGATCCCGACACGGCGATGGGCACGCTGATCGACAGCGGCCACTGCGAGAAAGTGGCCGGCTATATCGATCGGGGGCTGAGCCAGGGCGCCGCGCTGTTCCTCGACGGGCGCGACCATCCGCAGGGCGACCACGCCGGCTATCTGGGGCCGACCATCCTCACCCGGGTGGACAATGCCATGAGCGTGGCGCGCGATGAAATCTTCGGCCCGGTGCTGGCGGTGACCACCTTCGACGACGAGCAACAGGCGCTGCAGCTGGCCAACGACAGCGACTACGGCCTCGGCGCCGCGGTCTGGACCCGCGATCTGGCGCGCGCGCACCGCATGGCGCGCCAACTGAAGGCCGGCACGGTGTTCGTCAACAACTACAACGACGGCGACATGACCGTGCCGTTCGGCGGCTACAAGCAGAGCGGCAACGGCCGCGACAAATCGCTGCACGCGCTGGACAAATTCACCGAATTGAAAACCACCTGGATCTCGCTGGAATAAGGGCTTATCTCATGACTGAACACGTAAAAAGCTACTATGCGGCCACGGCCAACGCACATCAGCCCTATCCGCAACTGAATGAATCGATCGAATGCGACGTCTGCGTGATCGGCGGCGGCTATACCGGCCTCTCCTCCGCGCTGTTCCTGGTGGAAGCCGGCTATAACGTGGTGGTGCTGGAAGCGGCGCGCATCGGTTTCGGCGCCAGCGGCCGCAACGGCGGCCAGTTGGTCAACTCTTACAGCCGCGACATCGATGTGATTGAAGAGCGTTACGGCGCGGAAAGCGCCCGCCTGCTAGGCAGCATGATGTTCGAAGGCGCGGAGATCATTCGCAGCCGCATCAGCCGCTACGCCATCGACTGCGACTACCGCCCCGGCGGCATCTTCGCCGCCCTGAACAACAAGCAGTTCCATGCGCTGATCGAGCAAAAGCGCAACTGGGAGCGCTACGGCAATACCCAGCTCGAGCTGATCGATGCGGATCGGGTGCGTCAGGAGGTCGCCAGCGATCGCTACGTCGGCGCGCTGCTCGATCACAGCGGCGGCCACATCCATCCGCTCAATCTGGCGCTGGGCGAGGCCGAGGCGATCCGCCTGCAGGGTGGGCGCATCTTCGAGCAATCGGCGGTGACGAACATTCGCCACGGTGAACCGGCGCTCATCAGCACCGCCAACGGCCAGGTGAAGGCGCGCTTCGTCATCGTCGCCGGCAACGCCTACCTGGGCGATAAGCTGGAGCCGCGGCTGGCCAAGCGCAGCATGCCGTGTGGTACCCAGGTGGTGACCACCGAACCGCTGGCGCCGGAGATAGCGCAGGCGCTGATCCCGCAGAATTACTGCGTGGAGGACTGCAACTACCTGCTGGATTACTACCGCATCACCGCCGATCATCGTCTGCTGTACGGCGGCGGCGTGGTGTACGGCGCGCGCGATCCGGACGACATCGATAACCTGATCCGGCCGAAGCTGCTGAAGACCTTCCCGCAGTTGAAAGGCGTGCGTATCGACTATCGCTGGACCGGCAACTTCCTGCTGACGCTGTCGCGCATGCCGCAGTTCGGTCGGCTGGAGAATAACGTGTACTACATGCAAGGATACAGCGGCCACGGCGTGACCTGCACCCATCTGGCGGGCAAGCTGATCGCCGAGCTGATGCGCGGCGACGCCGAACGCTTCGACGCCTTCGCCAAGCTGCCGCACCTGCCGTTCTTCGGCGGACGCAATCTGCAGATCCCGTTCACCGCCATCGGCGCGGCCTACTACACGCTGCGCGATCGCATCGGCGTCTAAAAGCAACAGGCCCGGTCATCCTGGCCGGGCCGGTAGGTTAACGCTTAGACGATCTTCGGTTGGCCGTCCGAGGCAGTCGCCCCGCCATCGACCGGAATGTTGGCGCCATTGATAAAGCTGGCGTCGTCGCTGGCCAGAAACGCCATCACCGCCGCCACTTCTTCCGGCTCTGCCGCACGCCCCAGCGCGATGCGCTCATTGAACTTGTCGCGGATCTCCTGCGGCCAACCGTTGGTCATGTTGGTTTTGACCAGGCTAGGGCAGACCGAGTTGATGCGCACGCCGTCACCGCCGTGATCCAGCGCCATGGCGCGCGTCAGGTTAACCACCGCGCCTTTCGCCGCGCAGTAATAGGCCGCGCCCCAGTCACCGCCCAGGCCGGACACCGACGCGGTATTGACGATGCAGCCTTTGGTTTTCAGCAGGTGCGGCAAGGCGAATTTGGAACAGAACACCACGCCGTCGATATCGACCCCGGCGATGCGACGCCAGTCGTCGATGCTGGTTTCCAGCACGCTGCCCGCCACGTGTACGCCGGCGTTGTTCAGCAGGACGTCGATGCGGCCCAGTTTTTCCGCCACCTCGTTCATCATTTTTTCAACCGCAACGTGATCGGAAACGTCGATATGCACCGCCATCGCGCGGCCCTTCGGCAGCGAAGCGGCGACCTTGTCTACCGCTTCCTTGGCCCAGTCGGCCAGCACCACAATGGCGCCCTCGGCGGAGAAACGCCGCGCTGCCGCTTCCCCCATGCCATTGCCCGCACCGGTGATAACCACGACTTTATTGTCAAAACGCATGAGACCTCCTCCATGTGAACGTATTTATATAAGTCATACAAATCTCATTACCCCGAGGATAAGACGCCCCTCCCCTGAGAGCCAGTCAAAACGTGCGGTTTATTAATCAAAAGGAGGTATGTCAGTGATTTCAATGCGCTGGATTAACCTTTATCGGATTTTGGCCAACATATTGATGGATAAAATAAAATCACGGTTAGTCACTATTCGTCAGGCGGATTGTCAGCTAGCGGGATTATTGCGGATAGGCGGTTATGGCTGCTCAGAGATAAGCAATACGAATGAAAAAAGGCAGCCGCCCGCAGGCGGCGGCGACTATTTTTTCTCGATGGGGACAACCAGCAGATCGACGTTCAACTCATTGATCGCCTGACGCGCCGAAGAAACCAGCCGGCTCCAGACATCGTGGTGATGGCCGAAGATCACCAGATCGAACCCTTTCTCTTTCGCAACCCGGTTCAGCTCTTCCGTCAACGCGCCACGGCTGACGATCACCTCTTCGACCGGATACGACGACTGCCCTTTGATCGCATTGAGCATATTCTTCACCCGCTCCGAAAAGGTGCGATCGGTGTAGTTGTAATCTCCCACGCCCAGATCGACGTAATAGCCGGCGCGGTGGATGTCGATATAGATCAGGGAAAGTTTGGCATGGAGTGCGGCAGCCAGCCTGGCGCCCTTGCCCAGCAGAAACTCGGCGTCTTCGCTGAGATCCGTGGCGACAACGATATGCTGATAAGCCATGACGGTAGCCCTCCGCGTCAAACCCATGAACAGGATGGCGTTCCTTGCCGCATGTTTCTTATGCACCTTAAGTTTAGCCCAGCGCCGAGCCCTTCGCCTGCGTCAAAATCGTTCCATTTATGGAACGATGTATCCCGACTTCAGGCTCTACCGGATTTCTCTCTTCTCCCTACACTATAGGCAAGTGCTGAGTTTCAGCCTTATCAATCAAAGAAGATACCCACTGACCTCACGACGAGAAAAGGAAAACACCATGAGCACTCCAGCCAACTTCAACGGCCAGCGTCCTGTTATTGATGCCAATGACGCAGTCATGCTCCTGATCGACCACCAGAGCGGCCTGTTCCAGACCGTCGCCGATATGCCGATGACCGAGCTGCGCGCCCGCGCCGCCGCCCTCGCCAGCATCGCTACCCTCAGCAAACTGCCGGTGATCACCACCGCCTCGGTGCCGCAGGGCCCCAACGGCCCGCTGATCCCGGAAATTCACCAGAATGCGCCGCACGCGCAGTACGTCGCCCGTAAAGGGGAAATCAACGCCTGGGACAACCCTGACTTCGTAGCGGCGGTCAAGGCCACCGGCCGCAAGACCCTGATCATCGCCGGCACCATCACCAGCGTCTGCATGGCCTTTCCGTCCATCAGCGCGGTGGCCGAAGGCTATAAGGTCTTTGCGGTGATCGACGCCTCCGGCACCTACTCGAAAATGGCGCAGGAAATCACCCTGGCGCGCGTGGTGCAGGCCGGCGTGGTGCCGATCGACACCGCCGGCGTCGCCTCCGAGCTGCAGGGCAGCTGGAACCGCGCCGACGCTCAGCAATGGGCCGAGGTTTACACCAAAATCTTCCCGGCCTATCAGCTGTTGATCGAGAGCTACCTCAAGGCGCAGGACGTGGTGAAAAACAACGAACTGCTGGACTCGCAGCGTTAAAATCGCGGGCATAAAAAACCCCGGCTAAGGCCGGGGCTATTGATCATGTGCCGGTGGCTTTCCCGGCTGTCATGTTATGGCGTAAGCGTCCATCCAACACTCCAACATTACGCAGCCTAAGCACAACTTTTTCACAACAGAAAAAAATACTGAAAAGTGGCATTATTATTTATGCGATAATCTGTTTTTCTGTTGCCAATAATAATTAATTATTGGAACGTCATCGAGGAATCGAACCCCAGTCCGCCAACGAATATTTCGCTGCCGCTCTTCCTGCTGAGCTAATGACGTATCGATAAAGACTCCGGGCGAACCCGGAGTTTATTCAGGCTAAAGGTGTTATTTCTTAACTGCTCCGGCTTAAACCCTCATCGCTGTCGTAAGAAACCGCACCTCGACCGAAAATTACAACGCGACCACGTTGCCGGCAGAAGGACCCTTCATACCCTTTTCGATAGTGAACTCAACCTGTTGGCCTTCGTCCAGCGTTTTGAAATCGTTGCTCTGGATAGCAGAGAAGTGTACGAACACGTCTTTGCCGCCGTCTGCCGGGGTGATAAAGCCGAAGCCTTTCCCTGCATCAAACCATTTTACCAAACCCGTCATTTTAGTAGACATAGAGATATTTCCTTTATATTTTTGCGACGCCATAGGGCGATAGAGGTCTGTTTTTATTGGAAACTTATGGGGCACTAGAGAAGAAAATTCGCGGAAGAAGAGGTATCTGGGGGATATCACTAACACTGAGAACTGCTTTACTAAAACTGCTTTCATAAGGTCTGTATGACAAACCGATGACGCTATTTACACACAGCTAATTTATTTAAGCAAGATATATTTTAAATTATATTCATATGGCTCATAAATTTATTATCGCAAAAGGCCGCTGACGCCTGTCGCTACGGGCAGGTAAAAAAAGGTTTCACCCTGCTGGATTATATCGGCGATTCATTATAAAACTAAGGCTAACTCGCTGCTTACAGGCCGTTAACCGATGATCGATATGCCAGCCGTGCTCGCCGTTTTCACCGTCTATATCGTTGGCGTGGTGATCCCCGGCCCCAATTTTGTCGCCGTCGCCCACAAAGCCGTTTCCGCGCGCCGCAGCGAGGCTTTCGCTCTGGTGGCGGGCATTGTCTTGGTCAACCTGTTCTGGGCGAGCAGCGCCCTGCTCGGCGTCGGTATAATTTTCGCCTTGTTCCCCTGGTTGGCGCTAGCGGTAAAAGTGGCCGGCGCAGGTTATTTGATTTGGTTCGGTTATCGGCTGATCGCCCATGCAGCTCCCGGCTCAGGGGTTATCGGCGCGGCGGGTGGGGTGAACTCCGGCTTCAGATCGGCATTCTTGCAAGGGGTCGCCACCAACATCGCCAACCCCAAATCCGTCGCCTTTTACGCCGCGGTGTTTTCGTCGGCGGCGCCTGCCCATGTCTCCATGCCCACCTTCGCCGCCATGCTGCTGGAGGTCGCGGTAGTCGCTAGCCTGTGGTATGGCCTGGTGGCGCTGGTGCTGTCGCACGCGCCGATCGCCAGCGCCTACCGACGCAGTAAAGCCTGGATCGATCGCGCCTGCGGCGTGCTGATCATCAGCCTGGGCATCAGGCAGCTCTTCAGCCGATGATCGCGATCCCGAGCCGCTCCAACAGCTGTGCGGCCTGGTGGCTGTCCATTTTGACGCCCTGCAGATCGGTAGTGCGCAAATCCAACTCGCCCAGTTCCGCGTTGCTCAAATCACACTGGGTGACGTCGGCGGCACGCCAGTCGAAACCGGAGAATTCGCCGCCGGACAGATCGGAGCCGCTGAAGCTGGCGCCGAGCACCTGTGCGCCGTGCCAGCGGTTTTCCCACAGCTCGCATTTCTCCAGCACCACCTTGGCGAAGTTGGCATAGCTCAGGTTGCTTTTGGTGATATAGGCGCTGCAAAACCAGGTGCGGCTGGTGATCATGTTCATAAAGCTGGTGCCGCGAAAATCGGCGCCCTGCGCGCGGCATTCGCGGATCTCGATGCCCAACGCGTTGGCATGACGAAAATCGGCCATCGATAAATCACAGCTTTTAAAACTCGCGTCTTTCAGTATCGCGCGGCTGAAGTTGCCGCCCTGTCGGCTGTCGCGATCGTAGAATTGGCAGCCGATAAATTCGGTGCCGGTCAGATCGGCACCCGAAAAATCACACAGCATAAAGCTGCCGTTTTCAATCTTCTCGCCGGTAAAGCGGTTACGTTCGATCTTCTCACCCTTCAGCGCCAGGCTCATTGCAACACCCCTGTTTATTTATACAGCCAGGGCAGCATTTAATCCTATTCCGACAAGGTTGGCAACCGTCGTCGATCAGCGTGCCTCAGCTGCAGGCCGTGCTAACGCCACCTTGACGATGCTGAACGTCCTGATGCTCTCCGCCTGAGCGACGTCAGCAAACAGTTTGGGGTAACGGGAGTTGACCACCCACACCTCGCCATCGCGCAACGCGGCGCCGGTCGGCCCATCCAATCCCGGCGGCGTGGCGACCGCGGCGACATGGGCGCTGGCCCAGCCGTCGGCCGAGGCGAGCAGCGTCACGTCGCCGGACATGCTCCCCTTTTCAGCCGGAAAAGACTGTACGATCACCAATTCGTTGGCGTTTTTGAGCCGCAGCCCGTCCGGCCCTTTCAGCCGATGCGGCAGCCTGATTTCACTTATCGCAGGCGTGTTATCCATCGTCACCTTCCACAGCAGCCCGCGGGTGTAGTCCGACGCAATCAGGTAGCCATCCGGGTGATAGACGATGCCGTTGAGATAAGGCTGTGTGCCCTGCGCAGCGGCGGGTGCGTCGGCGGGCAGCAGAAGCGATGAGCGCACCAGGATCGACACGTGGCGCGTTGCCCGGTCGATCTTGTAAATCTGCGGCTGGAAGCTGTCAGTGACGTAGATATTGCCCTGCGCATCGAGCGTCAGATCGTTGGCCAGCGTCGGCCCACGGCTTAACGATGAGAGATCGTACGTCTGCTGCAGCGCGCCGGTATCGAGATTGAACTCCAGCACCTGCGCCACGCGATTGCGCGTGCCAGGGGCTGAATGGAGGGAGACGCCCACGTCTTCGTTGCATACCAGCACCCGATTGCGCTCGGTGTCCACCAGCATGCCGGAGGTGGTAATCAGTCCCTTGTCGGTGGAAAACCGCCGATAGCGGCCATCCGGGTAGACCAGGCCCAGCTGGCCACCGCGCAGGGAGGAGATCAGGAACGCACCGGCGCGCGGCTCCCAGGCGATGCCCTCAGGGTAGGCGCCGGCGGGATCCGGCGAAAACTCGATGCGTTGCGTGGCCTGCGCCTGCATAACGACGCCGAGAAGCAGTGTGGCGCCGGCCAGCTGGGTGACGCGCCGGCGGCGCAAAAATAAGAAAGACAAGAGACTGAAGCGGAACATGAGCATGACCCTGATGAGGACTCGGATCGCTAGAGTAGGATCGCGCCGCTTACGGCACCAGCCGGGAAAAAGGCAATGCGCCACTAAAAAAATCGCAGTAATCAGCGCAAAAAAAAACCGCCCGATGCGGGCGGTTGAGGTGACGGCGAACCGTTACTTCAGAGCTTCCTGAATGGCGTCGGCCATTGGGCCGATGTGCTTTTCCGCCGCTTTCAGCTGGAAGTCCACGCCGTTGCCGTCGTTGGTATCCGACAGCGTGGCCTTGATCAGTTCCAGCGCCGCCTGCACCGCCACCAGCCGTTTGTGCTGTTCGTCCGTGACCGGTTCGGCGCCCATATTGGCCGGATAGTAATGTTCTAACATCGCGATCTCCTTTTGATGACGTTAACCTCTAACCTACCAGAAAACCGCGCATTTACTAAGGAAACCAAGCCGGGCGCGGCCGAGTGACGATAAATTGCACTATACTGGGCAAACACTCCCCCCTGATACAGGATCATCGCCATGTCATTCCAGGGAAGCTGCCACTGTGGCGCCGTCACCTTCTCCGTAGACGCCGAACTGCCCACCGAAGCCCTCAGCTGCAACTGTTCTATTTGCCGCCGCAAAGGGCTGCTGCTGTCGTTCTTCCCCATCAGCGCTTTCACGCTCAACAGCGGTCAGGACCAGCTCAGCACTTACACTTTCAATCACCACAGGATCCGCCATCAGTTCTGCCGGACCTGCGGTGCCCAGCCCTTCGCCTACGGAACCGCGCCGGACGGCGCCGCGATGTGCGCCGTTAACCTGCGCTGCGTGCCTGACGTCGCGCTGGATGCGTTACAGATCCACAGCTACGACGGGGCCAGCGTCTGAGCGAATCGCGCACTCAGTCGAAGGCAACCCAGCCGGCGTCGGTTTCAGCGGATTGCACGCAGCGCGCCACCCACTTCACGCCCAGTGCTCCAGCCTGCACGTCCGGGTACCAGAAGTCGGCCAGGAAGGCCGCGTCGCGCCGATCGGTGGCGTCCATCGCCAGCGCGAAGCGGCGGTAGAGATTCGACCAGGCTTCAAACAACCCCTCCGCATGACCGCCGCCGATGCGATCGTCCGCCAACGCCGGCGCATCGAGATACGGCATGCCGCGCTCCAGGATCCGCACCGGCTCGCCCTGCACTTCGAAGCGTAGCTGATTGGGTTGTTCATCCCACCACTCCAGGCTAGCCTTTTCACCGACGATGCGCACCTTTTGACCGTGCATCGAACCGCAGTTGACCGCCGAACACCACACGGAGCCGACGGCGCCGTTGTGATACTCCATCAGCACATAGGCGTTGTCCTCCAACGGCGCGCGCGACGGCACAAAGCTTTGCCGGCTGCAGATCAACCGCCGGATCTTCAGCTGCGGCGCCATGGTTTCCGCCAGAAACAGCGTGTGGGTCGCCAGATCGCCCAGCACATAGCTGGGGCCGACAAAGCGCGGATCGACCCGCCAGCGAGTGCTGGGATTATCTTGCTCCACCGGCGCGGCGTGAAAGCCGTGAGCGAACTGCATATTCACCAGCCGGATTTCCCCCAGACGGCCATCGGCAATCATCTGCCGGGCCTGTAAAATCATCTGGTGCCCGGCATAGCCGTAGGTCACGCCGATGACTTTGCGCTGCCGCTCGCACAACGCCGCCAGCGCCTGCGCCTCATCGACGCTGAAACACAGCGGCTTCTCGCACACCACGTGCAATCCCGCCTCCAGCGCCGCCCGGCAAATGGCGTAATGGGTGTTGTTCGGCGTGGCGATCGAGACCGCTTCGATGCCGTCCGCCCGCGCGGCTTCGGCGCGGAACATTTCGGCATAATCCGCATAACAGCGCTCCGCCGCCACGCCCAGACTCCGGCCAAAATCACGCCCGCGTTCGGCGTCAATGTCGAACGCGCCGGCCAACAGAGTAAACGCACCGTCGCGCAAGGCCGCCGAACGATGGATGTAACCGATCTGGCTGGTGCCGCCGCCGCCGACCATGCCCCAGCGCAACGATCTCGCCAAAGGTTTGCTGCCGTTGATCATCGTGTTTCTCCTGATTAAAAGCCGAGGCCGCGCAAGTAGCGCAAGCTGGCGGTGACGTCCTGCAGGCTGCCCTGCACATTGCGCGGATCGCGTTCCTGCTCGATAGTGATCCAGCCCCGGTATCCGCGCTCGGCCAACAGCGCGCGCAGCTGCGGATAATCGATCGCCCCGCTGCCCAACGGGCACATGACACCCTCGGCGCAGGCGGTGAAAAAATCGACGCCGCGCGCCAGCACCTCGCGGAACACCTGCGGATCGACGTCTTTGAAGTGCAGATAATCGAGACGTTCAAAGTGCTTGCTCAACCAGGCAGCCGGGTCCAGCCCGGCGTAATACAGATGGCCGGTATCCAGGCACAATCCGGCGGTGTGATGCGGAATGTCCGCCGCCAACCGGTCGATTTCGTCGGCAAACTCGATGCAGCCACCGGCGTGCGGATGCACCACCGGCCGCACACCGTATTCCCGCCAGGCCAGTTCGCTGATGCGCGTAATGTGCCCGATCATCCTCTGCCACTCCCGCTGCGACAAACGCGGCGCTAAATCTGAACGCCCGGCGAACCTGGCGCGTTGCGGATTGCCGAAATCGATAATCACCAAGAACGGCGGCGCGGCGCGATCGCCCTCGGTCGGCTCCGCCCTGGGCGCCCGCGAGAGGTTGCGGCATATCCGATGAGTCAGAGCCAGCAGGCGCTCAATGTTCACCTCGCTGACCAGATCGTCAAAAATCGTGCCGGCCACTAGCGACAGGCGATGCTGCTCCAGCGCGGCGCACAGCGCCTCGCTCTGCGTCGGCAGATAGCCCCACGGCCCCAGCTCGATGCTGCGGTAGCCGGCCGCCGACGCTTCTTGCAGAACCGTGGCATAGGGCGGCAAATGGGGGTTGTTCGGATCATCCACGCCCCAACTGCAGGGCGCATTGGCGATAGGCAAAGTCATGGCGACGGCTCCTTTTTTGCGGGGAATGCCGGCAGTATCAAACAAAAATTCCAAAACCATCAATAATGAAAATTTTATTTTTTGATAGAGATCGCGCTATTTTTGATGAATTATTTGATAGTTTTTAATCAAATTGAGGCGACACCTGACTGCGCCATGACCTCGGCAAACACCACTCAGCGGCCGTCAGAGGTTTTCTTTGGTGATCACATCGAAGCGATTAATGATGTGGCGTAATCCCGGTTGTTCATCGGCAGCGAGCAGCGTCTCGACAATCGTGGCGGCCAACTCAGAAATGCGGTGACACAGCAACAGATCCACCGTGCCGTCGAGCAGCGCCATTTCACCGCCCTGCACCGGGCCGTGGCACACCAGCGTGATGTCGCGCTGCCGGCCGCTCTCTCGTAACGCCTGAATAATGCCCTCTACACCGCCGCTCGGCGCGTACAGCGCCGCCAGCTCCGGGTGGTTCGCCAGCAGTTCACGCGTGACCCGGCGCGCCGTTTCCGCGTCCTCGAGGCTGCGCACCGGTTCCAGCACACGCTGGCCGCTCATCTGCTCACGCAGGTAGGAGCGAAAACCGATCTCGCAGGCTTCCTGGCAAGTAAAACGGTTGTCGCCGATGATCACGCCAACATCTCCCTGACGCCGGCACAGACGGTCCACCGCCCAACCGGCGGTGCGGCCCGCTTTTTGATTATCCAGACCGATGTAGCCGGCGCGGCTGGGCACCGATAAATCCGACAGCAGCGCGAAAACGTTGATGCCCGCCTGCGTGGCTTCTTCTACGGCATAGTGGATCAGGGGGTGATCCAGCGCCAACACGCCGATCGCGTCCACCTGGCGGCTCAATTGGCTAATGGCGGCGGCGGTATCGCCGATGGCATTGAGAGAGTGGAAGATGAACTGCGGCGGCTGCCCCGGCTCATGATACGGCGCCGCTTGCACCATCAGTTCATCAGCCAGTTGCGCATAGAAAGAGTGTTCGCGCCGCAGTAGGATGAACCCCATTCTCAGGCGGCGTTCCGGCCTGCCCAGCACCGCCGACAGGCAGTGGGACTTTTCCAACGCGAACCCCAACTTTTTCGCCGCCTCAATCACCCGGCACTGGGTGGCGGGCCGCACCGACGCGCGTTGGTTGATCACCCGATCGACGGTGGCGATGCCGACCCGCGCCTCTCTGGCGATCGCCGCCATGGTGGTTTTCTTGCCGCTCATGTTCATCTCCATCAACGATTTGATGGAAAAATATCATAGACGTTGACGCCCCTGATGTGATGCCGTTCGCGATTAACGGTAGACGGAGAACTTCTTGGTGAGCGGCTTAAGCTGTTCAGTGTCGCCGTAGAGCGCTACCGCCACGAAGTCCAACTGCTCGTAGGGGGTATTGGCGGTGTCGGCGATCTGCTGCTCGGCGGAGTGCGACAGCATGGTGGTGGTGAAGAAGTTGGACAGCACGCCCTCCTCCTTGCACTTGAGGATCAGGTTGCTGAGCTGGCTGCTGTTCTTGGCCTGCAGGATGACGATCGGGTAGTGGCTCATATTGGCGCTGACGCCGTCGAGGCTGCTCGGGTAGTGGTGAAACTCGCGCTGCTCGATAAGATCGGTGATGCCCGCCGTCAGATGGCAGGAGGCGTTAAACAGAGTGGCCGGTTCGTGGTTGCGGTTGAGGATGATGTAGAATTTTTTCTCGTTGTCGCTGTACATACTCTTCTCCTTGAATAGACAACCCTTTTTACCCAAGCCAAGGGCGGTTTTCAAGGCGAGATAAGGGCCGCGTCCGGCCCCGTGATGACGTTTCAGCCTCAGATCCCGCCTTCGCCCGGGCCCAGCGGCTGCGCCACCTGATGCAGCACGGTGATGTTCTGCAGGATAGTGCCGCCGTCAATCGGTTTCATCTGGCCGTCGCGATCTTTATAGTGCGTCGGTTTGGCGCCGTGGAAAAACAGGCCAGCGTTAACCTGCACGCCCAGATAGCCTGCGCTGGCCGGCAGGCGCTGCACGTCGGTCCAGGGGTTGGAAACCGGCACGTACTGGAAGCCCTCGCCCGTCTTGGCGTATAGCGGGCGCAGCAGCGTGACAAAGGCCATCATCGGCGACAGCGCTTCTTTAAAGATCTGCACCGGCCGATCGACCGTCATCAAGAAACCCTGCGGTTGCTCCTCAACCGTGTCGAGGCTCAGGCTGCTGCTGATATCATCACCCCGGCCGCCATAGCTCCACTCCATCACCGGCGCTCCATTTTCATTCATCATCTCTGACATACACTGCTCCTTATAAATAAAATTGATCGGGCACGCTCGCTGCGTGCCGGAACAGTAAACCGCTGAACGGACACCCGCGTCCACGCCGGGTGGTACGCTGGCGAACCAAACAACGAGGTGCGCAAAATAAAGCTCGAAATGAATAATTTCCCCGCGTGACAGCGCAGCATTTGAACGACTTCTGTTGTAGCGCAGACGCATAGTGAGGGCGTTACCGCCTCTGGAGAGTGTTATGACCGCGATTAAACCGGACGCCATCGACCGCGTCCTTCCCGCCGCTACGCCCTGGCTAGCCGTCATCAACGTGCTGTTCGCCGGCATCGCCGCGGCGCTGCACGTAGGTAAGGCCACCATCGCGCTACCGGCGCTGCAGGCCGAATTCGGCCGTTCGCTCGAAACGCTGAGCTGGGTCATCTCGGCCTTTCCTTTCGTCGGGGTGTTCGGCGGCATCGCCGCCGGGCTGCTGGTGCGCCGCTGGGGCGATCGGCGCCTGCTGGCGGCGGGGTTACTGATCGTCAGCGCCGCCAGCTTTACCGGCGCCACGCTGCACGACTTCAACGGATTGATCGTCAGCCGCTTTGTCGAAGGCCTCGGCTTCGTGATCGTGGTGGTCGCCTCGCCGGCGGTGCTGAACCGCATCGTCGCCCCGGCGCAGCGCAGCCTGGTGTTCGGCATCTGGAGCACCTTCATGCCGGCGGGCATCGCCATTTCATTGTTTTTCGGCCCCCATCTCGCCGGCTGGCAACAGAGTTGGCAGGCCGGTGCGGCGTTGACGCTGCTGGCCGCCCTGCTGCTGCCGCTGACCACGCCCCGACGCGCCGCCAAGACGCACGTTCCGCCGTTGCAGCTGCGGCATGCGCTGGGCGCGATGCTGCGGGCACGCCAACCGCTGTTGCTGGCGCTGATGTTCGCCACTTACAACCTGCAGTTTTTCTCGGTGATGACCTTTCTGCCGATCTTCCTGATGCAGCGCATCGGCCTGTCGCTGGCGGCCGCCGGCGGCATCAGCGCAGCGGCGGTGGCGGCGAACATCATCGGCAACCTCGCCGCCGGGTTCTTGCTGTCGCGCGGTCTGCGGGCCGGTAGCCTGCTCGCGGCCACCAGCCTGGTCATCGGCATCTTCGGCATCGGCATTTTCCTGCCGATGACGCCCAACGGCCTGCTGATCCCACTGTGTTTCCTGTTCTGCGCCATCGCTGGCATGCTGCCCGCCACCATTCTGGCCGCCACGCCGGCGGCGACGCCGGAGCCCACGCTGTTGCCGCTGAGCCTGGGGCTGGTGATGCAAGGGAACTATCTCGGCCAGGTGATCGGCCCGTTCGCGCTGAGCGCCATCGTGGCCGCAGCCGGTTGGGTGGCGCCGGCGTGGCTGGTGCTGGCGGCGGCCCTGTTAGGGGCGCTGTTGGCGCTGGCTTTTCTCAGCAGGCGGCATAATGCAGGGTGATAAGCAGAAAAGTCGTTCTGTTTGTTATAAGCGGTACTGAATTTTCCCTGGTGCAGGTGCCTGCCTATCGCGAAGGATAAGGCCAATGATGATCGAGACCCGACAATGACAATGCGCCAGTGGCCGCGAAATACACCAGCAGGCCGGCAAAGGCGATCAGTAGCGTTTTCTCGATGACACCGAGTCGTTTGTGTTCAGTCATTTGCATACTCCTTCGTGATATCGGACGAAAGGCCGCCCTCCTAAAAACTAGGAAAGCCTGGCGCAGGCGGCAAGCGCGGCTCACAAAATGAAACACAATCGATAAATTTTGTTAATTATTTAGCCCTCTTTCTTT
This sequence comes from Serratia sp. PL7, assembly GCF_945957435.1. Taxonomy (NCBI): domain Bacteria; kingdom Pseudomonadati; phylum Pseudomonadota; class Gammaproteobacteria; order Enterobacterales; family Yersiniaceae; genus Serratia; species Serratia sp. PL7. Next base: position 1,682,363 of record NZ_CAMFLB010000001.1, read on the forward strand.
TCTCGCGCCGCCGCCTGTTCACCCTGCAGCGCCCGCCTTTCCCTTAGTAACCCTATGGTATACGCCGTTAAAAATCCCCTACCGGTTAAGCAAAGGTGATGATAGTGTTGTTTTCATTCAGTTCATCTATGCTGAAAATTCATCTTTTGAGGGACGACTATGATGTCTAAAGGCATTTCCAAGGGATTCTTTATTCTGATCCTGTTCATCGTTACCGCCGCCTTTCTCGACGTGCTGGGGCCTTATTACTCCTCAGTGCTGTGGGCGGTTATTCTGGCGGTGATTTTCCATCCGGTGAAAAAGAAGTTGAAGAGTACGTCGGCGAACGCAACGGCGTAGTGTCGCTGCTGACGGTGGCGCTGATCTGTCTGATCGTGTTCACGCCATTGGCGATCATCGCCTCATCGCTGGCGATGGAATTCAACGTGATCTACACCAAGCTGCAAACCAACAACAGCCAATTGCCGACCATGCTGGCGGACTTTATGCGTCACCTGCCCGGCTGGGCGCAGCGCTTCCTGGCGGAGCATAACCTCAACAGCGCCGCCGAGATCCAAAAGCAGCTTTCCGACGTGGCACTCAAGGGCGGGCAATATCTGGCGGGCAGCGTCTTCCTGATCGGCAAAGGCACCTTCAACTTCGTCGTCGGCTTCGGCGTGATGCTCTACCTGCTGTTCTTCCTGCTGAAAGACGGCCCCTATCTGGTGAACCTGGCGCTCGAAGCGCTGCCGCTCTCCCAGCACGTGAAGCACCACCTGTTCGTGAAGTTCGCCGCCGTCTCCCGCGCCACCGTCAAGGGCACGGTGGTGGTCGCCGTGGTGCAAGGTGCGCTCGGCGGGCTGGCATTTTACTTTACCGGCATCGACGGCAGCCTGCTGTGGGGCGCGCTGATGGCGTTCCTGTCGATCATCCCGGCCGTGGGCTCCGCCATCATCTGGGTACCGGCGGTGATCTACTTCTTCGCCACCGGCATGCTGTGGAAAGCCATTTTCCTGGTGGTATTCTTCGTGGTGGTGATCGGCCTGGTGGACAACATTCTGCGCCCACTGCTGGTAGGCAAAGACACCAAAATGCCGGACTACCTGATCCTGATCTCCACCCTGGGCGGCATGGAGATTTACGGCATCAACGGCTTCGTCATCGGGCCCTTGATCGCCGCGCTGTTCATCGCCTGCTGGAACATCCTGTCCGGCCGCGACAGCGAGGAGAACATCGAAGAGATCGACGAAGAATTCATCGAGGAAGGCAAAAATCATCCCGACGCGGCGGCGGAGTAACCCTCTCGCAGCGAATCACACAGGGGCCCAATTGGGCCCCTTTTTTTGTCTGTGGTATCCTTGCCCGGCTCACAAGGAAGAACGGGTTTCATTATGCTTATTTTTTACGCCACGTTGGCCATCGCCTTCACTCTGCTGTGCCTGTTAGCCTTTATCTATTGCGCCTATCAGCTGTCAAAACACGGTGACGTCAGGTTTTTGGCCTCGCTTTCGGTGCTGATCTTCGCGCTGCTGGCCTTCTATGCCGCTTATGGTTACGTCAGCACCTGGCTGCAACAGCAGGCGGTCGATGTCCGGCTGTATTAGCGCAGCGGGATGAAAAAGACCTGCTCCGGGTCGCCGTCATCGAGATTGTCAATTTGGCCGCTGGCGACAAACCCGGCGTTCAACAGCAGCCGCTGCATCGGCAGGTTGGAACGATTGGTGGAGGTGAACAGCTTCGGGTGCCGACACTGGGACTTCAACGCCGCAATCAACGCCTGCCCGACGCCCCGGCGGCGATAGCGCTCGCCGACCATCAGCATCTCGACAAAGCCGCAGCCGAAGAAGTGATAGTGCAGCACACCGTAGCCCATCACCACGCCCCGTTCTTCGGCAAGATAGCAGACACTCTGTGCGCACCAGGTGCGGATCTGCGCCGCGCGCTGCGGCTCGTCTTCGGCGACGCTGTCGAGGGCGATCAGGGCTGCGGCATCGGTTTCAGTGGCAAGACGAACACACATGTTTACCCCTCATTCTTATGAGTGACGGCGACACCGCTTCAACGAAACGGCAACCGAAGCGGGATAACTTTTACATCCCCGCCGAATTTTGTAATCCTATTATAGAGTTACTAAAACACACGCCAAGGAAGGAAAGCTTTTCCCGATGAGAATACCGCAAATCTCCGCCGCCCTGCTGTTTACCCTGCTGCTGGCGGGCTGCCAGTTCCACAAAACCGTGTTCCCGCCGCCGTATATCGGCACCCCGCAAGAGATCAGCACCTACGAAGTGAAAGGGCTGACGTTCGTCACCACCGTCACCTTCAGCGGCCTGTTCGCCGAAGATCTGGTGCGCGAATACGCACAGAAACATCACTATCGCTACTATGTGGTAACGATGCGCAGCAACGGTTTTAAAGATCGGGCCGAGCGCGTGAGCGCGATGATGTATCGGTAATACCAAACAAGTAGCCGGCGCGTTAAACCCAATGATAAAGTGATTTGCGACAAAGAGCTTGCCCGCACCTTAGCCGTAACCTTGTCATCTGCGCGCCAAGACGGGAAATTATCGCTCGTTCTCTCAGGGTAACATTACGATACGCTGCAACGCAGAAAAGGAACCGTTATGCCTTTACTCCCTGCCGTGCACATCGAAACCGAACGGTTGATATTACGTCCTCACAACCTGGCCGATTTCGATGCCTGGTATGCCATGTTTACAGATAAGGAACTGTTCAAATTTATCAGCGCCCCCAATCTTTCACCTGAAGACGGTTGGAATAGACTACTGCGCTATATTGGCCACTGGTCGGTTTTCGGCTATGGGCTGTTCGCCATATTTCGCAAAGTGGACGGACAGTTCCTGGGCGAGACCGGGTTGGCGGATTTTCATCGGGGTCTGGGCAATGACTTCGATGGGAGCCCTGAAGCCGCATGGATTATTGCCCGGGAGGCCCAAGGTCAGGGAGTCGCGCAAGAAGCGGCTGCCGCAGCGCATCAATGGATTGACAGCACGTTATCACCCGCTCAAACAGTTTGCCTTATCGGTGAAAACAATCGGCCTTCCGTTAAAATAGCTCAACATCTGGGTTACCAAATATTTGGCCAATGCGAATACAAAGGCGCATCTTGCTTAAAACTAAGACGGACAATAAAGACTTAAATCTAAATCCACCAGCCGCACAGGCTGGTGGAAGTCACGTGAACACCTAAATTTTTTACTAAAAGATCCCGCTGCAAAACACTGCGTTATACCAACCCCTTATTTCATCTAGCTGCTTAAGGACGCAGTTGCAACGTGATAATTTGGAACGCATTATGGGCCTCTGCCGTCGGCGGCTTAGGGAAGCGCGAATCGGCAATTGCCTTCATGGCGGCGCGGCAAAGATCCGGATCGCCTCCTTCAGTTCGAACACCGATTGGCATACCGTCCGGCGCCAGCGTGATACGCAATGTGCAACGCTTGCCCGAGTAGGCTTCGGCATCTTTCAAATGGCTTTGAATCACGGCCTGCAACTGGGCGATATAGCGTTCTTTCTCTTTTCCCGGTGCCGGCGCCTTTGGGTCGCCAAGATTGGCGAAAAGATCGTCAACCTTTTTATTTTCCGGATTGCTTTGGCTGGGGGCAGTACTCTTGGCACACCCCGTTAATGCCAGTGCGAACATTCCCGCCAATAATATGGCGGCGCCGGTTTTGTAGCCTGAATGCGTAATTTTCATATCCCTGTCCTTATGGATGATTATCAGCCAAATCAACGTGGTATTTGACAAGATCCCCGGTCAATACTTATACAGAATTCACGTAAAACCGCCAATGACATCAAGCTCTGGCACGCGGAAAATCGTGAGTAGATGATGATATGAAACCCTAACCCCATCGGCGGGCCGTACGCCTGAAGGCCATGACTTATCGACATCCCTCGGATGGGCAATCATCCCATCAATAAATTAAGAAATTCTTAATTTTTTATCGCATTAAAAGCACTTTTAACGCTAGCAATCTGAAGATTCTGCCTATACTTACTTTCCTGCCATTAAATTCATTTAAGTAACCAGGATGGTAAGTATGAAAAGTAAACGACTCTTTGCCGCGCTTCTTACTGCGACCACGGTGATGTTCATGGCGGGCTGCGCTTCCAATCAGGCGATTAAAACAACGGATGGCAAGACTATTGTCACCGACGGCAAGCCTCAAGTCGATAAAGATACCGGGTTAGTCTCCTACCGAAATGCAGAAACGGGCAAAACGGAACAGATCAATCGAGACCAGATTGCAAACATGAGTGAGTTGGATAACTAAAAGGAGCTTCAAATGAAAAAAGCGCTTGTTCTTCCCGCGATCGCCCTGGTTGCTATCGCCACACTGTCAGGCTGCACACGCACCAGCTACGCTATTCATACCCACGATGGCCGAACGCTCATCAGTGACGGTAAACCGAAAGAAACCTCTGCCGGTTTGCTCGGTTATACCGATGCCAATGGCGTTAAACAGCAAATCAACAAGACGGAAGTCAAAGAGGTTTCAGAGATCCCTCATTAAGGTTCCGATAATCTTAGCCCGCTAAAACCTAGGGAGCCCATGGCTCCCTCCCAACTCAAACACCAACCGTGCCTGCCCGCGTTTAATGAGAACGTCGATAACCACCTGACATTTCAGCAGACAACGTTCTCAGGTTTGCCATACGGATCTCCCCTTTCCCGGCGTCGAACGGCTATAATCCAAGAAGTGGAGTTATTTGATAACGATAAGGAGGGAGTATGTACAAAACTATTTTGGTTCCCGTGGATATTACCGAGCCGGAATTAACACAGCAGGTCATCCCGCATGTCAATGCGCTCGCCAGGCTCGAAGACTCCCACGTCCATTTCCTGGCGGTGATCCCGTCTCGCGCCACCTACGCGGCCTTCGGCTTTGCCGCCACCGCGGCGGTGGAAACCAAAGATGAAACTATTGCGGTAGCGACCGAGGGGCTGGCAAAAGCGGCGAAACAATTCAGCGTTCCCGAGGATAGAGTGACCACCCATGTGGCCGTCGGCGATCCCAAAGATCAGATCCTGGAACTCGCTGATGCGCTTAACGCGGAGATTATTGTGATGGGTTCCAACCGCCCTTCTGCAATGACTTACCTCCTCGGCTCGAATGCCACCGCCGTCGTCCGCCACGCCAATTGCCCGGTGCTGGTCGTGCGTGAATCGGCTAACGTTTGATATCTCTTACTCATTTGAACAATAAAAAACGGGAGCCCTAAGGCTCCCGCTCCCATTCAAGCGCCAAACACGCTTACATGTGTTTAATGATAGCATCGCAAGATTACTAGGCAGCGTTTGAATCTAGAGTGTATGACCAGCGATTTTCAACATTACTGATAACAACATCGATACATGGTCAATGCGATACTATCGGCCATAATCACAGTGACATGCCCCCATGGATTAATACAGCTCGCACTCTAACGAAAGTCCGCTTCTGGCAGAGAACTGCCCATCAGATTGGGATTGGTTCTGTACCGTATCAGGTCTGAACTAATACACTTGAGGGTCCCCCTCAAGCTTTTACTCTTTCTCGAACCCAAACGTCACGCGGTGCCGTTTTAAGTATTTTTTATTCTCCCCAAACAGCCCATCAATTTTTGAGTCCAAGGGAATTTTTAAATCATGAAGCAAACCTGCATATTCTTTCTTGTGCAATAAGCGTCCATTATCATCAAAACTGATCATGCCCCGGTCGAACAATCTGTCCAGATTAGGAATCAGGGGGAATCCGTTGTAAGGGTCAACTTTCTCTTTGTCATTTGAGATAGACCACGAAACAATATGAGAAGCGGTTAGCATTGACTCAAGCGCAATGCCGGTGACCGCGCATTTTCCGCCCCACTTCTTAAATAATTTATCGCGGTAGGGGCCGTGACCAACGCGAGCCTGAATGACGGCTGCTTTAGTGCTTCCTCTCGCCTCTTTTACCGTGGCCGTCTGTTTATTGAAGTCTATTGAAACGTTATCGTTAATAAAACTTGCTATCATTTTTGCTGCAGCCTCGGGTATTTCGCACATGTAAGTCTGCGTACAAAACCCGTTTTCAGCAAAAACTGTTGGCCGACTTAACTCATTAAACACAGTCAGAAATATGTCACTGAACTGCAAAACATCGATCGGGTGCTCTAAAACGGTCAAATCTACTTCTACTCGGGTACCTTCACGCTCCCACTTATCAAAAGATCGATTAGGTGGCCGCGGTGCATCATCAGCATCGGCTGTAGCAGTCGCTACATAGACAATCTCTCGATCCTTATTACAAAAGATGACGTCACCTGCTTTTACATCCTTCACTGTCTCCCAGGAGGCATTACTAAACTTTTTCCCGTGCTTATTCATGCCATATTGTGGAGCCCAGAGGAAATTTTGTTCTTTAACCTCATTAAAACTGCTACCAATATTCACCCAGAAAAAGCTCATTAACACTCCTTGTAGAATTTTATCTCATGCAAAAAAATGCGGCTGCAGGTAGTTTATCGTCCATTTCATTGCAAAGTTTAGACGCAGCTCAACCTTTAGATCTATACGCTCTAAAGCGCCAAAATGGCCGAGTTTTGATAACCGTTGCAGTTTGAATAATAAAAAACGGGAACCATCAGGCTCCCGTTATCATTTAACGCTAAAACACCATTACATGTGTTTAACGATAGCGTCGCCAAACTCTGAACATTTCAGCAGCTTAGCGCCTTCCATCAGGCGTTCGAAGTCATAGGTCACGGTCTTGGCAGCGATTGCGCCCTCCATGCCTTTAACAATCAGGTCAGCCGCTTCGAACCAACCCATGTGGCGCAACATCATCTCTGCGGACAGGATGATGGAGCCTGGGTTCACTTTGTCCTGGCCGGCGTACTTCGGCGCGGTGCCGTGAGTCGCTTCGAACAGCGCGCAGTCGGAGCCGATGTTGGCGCCCGGCGCGATACCGATGCCGCCAACCTGGGCCGCCAGGGCGTCGGAGATGTAGTCGCCGTTCAGGTTCATACAGGCGATCACGTCGTATTCCGCCGGGCGCAGCAGGATTTGCTGCAGGAAGGCGTCGGCGATCACGTCTTTAACCACGATCTCTTTGCCGGTGTTCGGGTTCTTGATCTTCAGCCATGGGCCGCCGTCGATCAGCTCGCCGCCGAACTCTTCGCGCGCCAGCTCATAGCCCCAATCCTTGAAGGCACCTTCGGTGAACTTCATGATGTTGCCTTTGTGAACCAGGGTCACGGAGTCGCGGTCGTTGGTGATGGCGTATTCGATCGCCGCACGCACCAGACGCTTGGTCCCTTCTTCGGAGCATGGCTTCACGCCGATACCGCACTGCTCTGGGAAGCGGATTTTCTTCACGCCCATTTCGTCGCGCAGGAATTTGATCACTTTGTCCGCTTCGGCGGAGCCGGCTTTCCACTCGATGCCGGCGTAGATGTCTTCGGCGTTTTCGCGGAAGATCACCATGTCGGTCAGCTCAGGCTGTTTCACCGGGCTTGGAGTGCCCTGGTAGTAACGCACCGGGCGCAGGCACACGTACAGGTCCAGCTGCTGGCGCAGGGCCACGTTCAGAGAACGGATGCCGCCGCCGACCGGGGTGGTCAGGGGGCCTTTGATGGCGACGCGGTAGTCGCGGATCAGGTCCAGAGTTTCGTCCGGCAGCCACACGTCTTTACCGTAAACGTGGGTAGATTTTTCGCCGGTGTAGATTTCCATCCAGGAGATTTTACGTTCGCCGTGGTAAGCCTTTTTAACGGCCGCATCAACCACGTGGATCATGGCAGGAGTCACGTCAACGCCAATGCCGTCGCCTTCGATGAACGGGATGATCGGGTTATGAGGAACAACCAGTTTACCCTGGGCGTCAACCGTGATTTTTTTACCTTCTGCCGGAACAACTACTTTGCTTTCCATCAACCTCTCCTTCAAGCGCAATTTTGTTAATGCTTTGTAAGATGCGTGTAGATACTACTTGAATATTCGGTCCGCGCCAATCCGAAACGGATTCGGTTATAATGCGCTTATCATCCGTAATCTCAACTGTTATGAAAAAATTCTCTGTTAGAAATCACAACGTTAAACGATTCAGCAAGCCGAATGCCGCCAAACCCGCCGCGCCGAAGGGGCCGCGTCGAATTGTGTTATTCAACAAGCCCTTCGACGTGCTGCCGCAGTTCACCGATGAAGCCGGCCGCGCCACGCTGAAAGAGTACATCCCCTTCCCCGACGTTTACGCCGCCGGGCGTCTGGATCGCGATAGCGAAGGGCTGCTGGTGCTGACCAACGACGGACAGCTGCAGGCGCAGCTCACCCAGCCGGGCAAGCGCACCGGCAAAATCTATTATGTGCAGGTCGAGGGCACGCCGCAGGAGAGCGATCTGGCGCCATTGCGCAGCGGCGTCACGCTGAAAGACGGCCCGACGCTACCCGCCGGTGTTGAGTTGGTGGCCGAGCCTCAGTGGCTATGGCCGCGCAACCCGCCGATCCGCGAGCGTAAATCCATCCCCACCAGTTGGCTGAAAATCACCCTGTTCGAAGGGCGAAACCGCCAGGTGCGTCGCATGACGGCGCATATCGGGTTCCCTACCCTGCGCCTGATTCGCTACAGTATGGGTAATCTTTCGCTGGGTTCACTGCAGCCTGGTGAATGGAAAAGCATCGATTCCCTGTAGACCGATAACTGATGGAGGCGCCATGAAATCCACGCCGATCGCGCTGCTGCTCGCCGCTCTGGCGGCCCCGTTCGCGGCCCAGGCCGCCAGCTTCGACTGCGCCAAGGCAGCAAACCGCGATGAGCAAGCCATCTGCGCCAACCGCACGCTGAACGATTTGGATGTGCAAATGGCCACCAAGTACCAATTCCTGCGCGGCCTGTTCGCCATGGGCGCGCGTGGCGCGATGCAGGACAGCCAGCAGGCCTGGCTGGCAAAACGCCAGCGGTGCGGCGGCGATACCGCCTGCCTGCTGCAAAGTTATCGCACCCGCATCGCCGAGCTGGACGACATCTACCGGCGCATCGACAAACCGCTGTAAGGAGACCGCATGTTCAAACCGCACGTCACTGTGGCCTGCGTGGTACACGCCGCCGGCAAATTTTTGGTGGTCGAAGAGACCATCAACGGCAAAGCGCTGTGGAATCAGCCGGCCGGCCACCTGGAGGCCGACGAGACGCTGGTGCAGGCCGCCGAGCGCGAGCTGTGGGAAGAGACCGGCATCCGCGCCACGCCGCAGGCGTTCCTGCGCCTGCACCAGTGGATAGCGCCGGATCGCACGCCGTTTCTGCGTTTTTGCTTCGTTATCGAGCTGGAACAGCCGCTGCCGACCGAGCCGCACGACAGCGACATCGATCGCTGCCTGTGGCTGAGCGCCGACGAGATTTTGCAGGCGCCCAACCTGCGTTCCGCGCTGGTGGCGGAGAGCATTCGCAGCTACCAGCAGCCGGAGCGCTATCCGCTGTCGCTGGTCGGCAGCTTCGCCTGGCCGTTTTAAGGGCGCCGAGCAGCACAAGATGACCAGTGCGCCGGCGCGGCCAACGTGGTAAAATCCTGCGCTTGTTTTTATCAGCACGGTTCGTGTTCAAGTTCGTGAGATCCCCATGTCAGACAACAGCCAGAAAAAAGTAATCGTCGGTATGTCCGGCGGCGTCGACTCCTCCGTTACCGCCTATCTGTTACAGCAACAGGGCTATCAGGTCGCTGGGCTGTTCATGAAAAACTGGGAAGAAGACGACGACGAAGAGTACTGCTCCGCCGCGACCGATCTGGCCGACGCGCAAGCGGTCTGCGACAAGCTGGGCATCGAACTGCACACGGTGAACTTCGCGGCGGAATACTGGGACAACGTGTTTGAGCTGTTCCTGGAAGAGTACAAGGCCGGCCGCACGCCGAACCCGGACATCCTGTGCAATAAAGAGATCAAATTCAAAGCCTTCCTGGAGTTTGCCGCCGAAGATCTTGGGGCCGATTTTATCGCCACCGGCCACTACGTGCGTCGCCAGGACGTGGACGGCAAGAGCCGCCTGCTGCGCGGCGTCGACGGCAACAAAGATCAGAGCTACTTCCTCTATACCCTGAGCCACGAGCAGGTGGCGCAAAGCCTGTTCCCGGTCGGGGAGTTGGAGAAGCCGGAGGTGCGCCGCATCGCCGAGCAACTGGAGCTGGTCACCGCCAAGAAGAAAGACTCCACCGGTATCTGCTTTATCGGCGAACGTAAATTCCGCGACTTCCTCGGCCGCTACCTGCCGGCGCAGCCGGGCCCGATCGTCAGCGTCGACGGCCAGACCGTCGGCGAACACCAGGGCCTGATGTATCACACCCTGGGCCAGCGCAAAGGGCTGGGCATCGGCGGTATGAAAGACAGCAGCGAAGATCCGTGGTACGTGGTGGATAAAGACGTGGCCAACAACGTGCTGGTGGTCGCGCAGGGGCACGATCACCCGCGCCTGATGTCCGTCGGCCTTATCGCGCAGCAGTTGCACTGGGTTGATCGTCTGCCGCTGACCGGCCCGTTCCGCTGCACGGTGAAGACCCGCTATCGCCAGCAGGACATCCCTTGCACCGTGACCCCACTCGACAGCGAACGCATCGAAGTGCGTTTCGACGAGCCGGTCTCCGCCGTCACCCCCGGCCAGTCGGCGGTGTTCTACCAGGGCGAAATCTGCCTCGGCGGCGGCATTATCGAACAGCGCCTGGCATAATTCGTCTGTCGCAAGAAAAACGCTGCGTTTACCGCAGCGTTTTTTTTATTCAAAATTCCACCTGTGCCCCCAGTTCAATCACCCGATTCGGCGGGATTTCGAACAGATCCGGCGCCCTCAGCGCGTTGCGCTGCAACAGCTGGAATACCTTGCCACGCACGCGCAGATACCAGGGGCGCTTGCCTAATACCAGCGTATCGCGCGACATGAAGAACGAGGTCTCGTTCATGGTGAAGCTCATCCCCTCCAGCCCGCAGCGATAAAGGATGTCCGTCACGTTGGGCGTCTCGCGCCAGCCGTAGCTTGCCACCACCCGCCAAAAGCTCGCCGACAGCTGTTCAATCGCCACCCGCTGCACGTTGTGCACGTACGGCATGTCGGTGGTGACGATGGTCAGCAGCACCACACGCTCATGCAACACCTTGTTGTGCTTCAGGTTGTGCAACAATACCAGCGGCACCGCATGCGGTGTGCGCTCCATAAACACCGCGGTGCCCGGCACCCGCTTCGGCGGCGCTTTCTCCAGCGACTCGATCAGCGCGCTCAGCCCTTCCTGATTGTCGCGCAACCGGCGGATCAGACGCGAACGCTCGGTCTTCCAGGTCAGCATGATCAGCAGAATCGTCAGCCCAAGCGCCACCGGCAGCCAACCGCCGGTCGCCAGCTTGATCAGGTTGGCACCGAACAGCGGTACGTCGATGCACAGCATGACCAGCAGCATCAGCCCGCCCAACGCGCGCGGCCAGCCCCAGTTTTTCACCGCCACAATGCTCAGCAAAATCGACGACAGCAGCATGGTGCCGGTCACCACGATGCCATAAGCCGACGCCAGGTTGCTGGAGTGTTTGAAACTGATAATCACGATCAGCACCGCTGCGAACAGCAGCCAGTTCACCACCGGAATGTAAATCTGCCCGGATTCCTGATCGGAGGTATAGATGATACGCATCGGCGGCAGGTAGCCCAGCCGCACCGCCTGGCGCGTCAGCGAGAACACGCCGGAGATCACCGCCTGCGAGGCGATCACCGTCGCCAGCGTGGCAATCACCAGCAGCGGGAGCAGCGCCCAGGTCGGCGCCAGCAGGAAAAACGGGTTGTTGATCGCCGCCGGATTGGCCAGCAACAGCGCTCCCTGGCCGAAGTAGTTCAACACCAGCGCCGGCGCCACCAGCGTAAACCACGCCAAACGGATCGGCTTTTTACCGAAGTGGCCCATATCGGCGTACAGCGCTTCGGCACCGGTGACCGACAGCACCACCATGCCCAGCGCAAAGAATGACACCGCCTTGTATTCGAGGAAGAAATTCACCGCCCAGTAAGGGTTCAGCGCCCGCAGCACGCCGGGGTGATGCAGAATGCCGCCGATGCCCAGCAGCGCGAGTGTCAGGAACCAGATAACCATCGCCGGGGCGAACAATTTGCCGACGCTGCCGGTACCGCGCTTTTGGATCGCGAACAACGCGGTTAGCACCAGCAGCGACAGCGGCACGATAAAGCTGTCCAGCTCGGGGGCGATAATCTGCAGCCCCTCGATGGCCGAGAGCACCGAAATGGCCGGAGTGATCACCCCGTCGCCGTAAAAGAAGCTGCCGCCCACCAGCCCGATCAGCACCGCCGCCGGTACCCAGCGTGCATCCAGCTTGCGGATCGCCAGCGACATCAGTGTCAGAATGCCTCCCTCGCCGTCGTTGTCGGCACGCATCACAAAACAAATGTACTTAATTGACACCACCAGCGTCAGCAGCCAGAAAATCAGCGACAAAAAGCCGTAAATCGAGGCCGGCGTCAGGGTGATGCCCTCCTCCGCCGTCAGGCATTCGCGCAAGGTATACAGCGGGCTGGTACCGATATCGCCGTACACCACGCCGATGGCCGCCAGCGTTACCGCCGGCAGTGGCTGCTTGTTTTTTACGTGCATATAGAGGTCTTTATTTAAGGGTTCACGTTGGCAGTATAGATGCAGCCACCGCACTTTATTTGTCGCCGCAACAATAAGTTCGCACCGCCGCGCCGGCGATTTTCGCCGCCTATTTGCGCAGTTCTGCGCCGCACGGCGCATCCGCCTTGCCGCAGGCGTATTAGACGCTGGGTTTACCCTCGATTTTGTGGCATGATCCGCGGCATTCGTTGTCATCGTTGTTACAGCCACGCCCGATCGTTCCCGTTCGCGGCCGCCGCCGTTACCCTGGCGATACACACAACCTTATGCAGTAAGCCATGTACCGTTCACAGCGTTTACAGGAGTATTCGTGGCGAAGAATTATTATGACATCACGCTGGCCATGGCGGGCATCAGCCAGGCGGCGCGTTTGGTTCAGCAGCTGGCCCACGAAGGGCAATGCAATCGCGAAGCCTTTCAGACCTCGCTGAAAAGCCTGCTGCAGATGGACCCGCCCTCCACGCTGGCGGTGTTCGGCGGCGAGGAGCGCAATTTGATGGTCGGCCTCGAAACCCTGATGGGCGTGCTTAACGCCAACAACAAAGGGCCGGGCGCGGAACTGACCCGCTACACCATCAGCCTGATGGTGCTGGAGCGCAAGCTCAACGCCAACAAACAGGCGATGAACACGCTCGGTGAACGCCTCGGCCAACTCGAACGCCAGCTGGCGCACTTCGATCTTGAGTCAGACACCATCATCAGCGCGCTGGCCGGCATTTACGTCGACGTGGTCAGCCCGCTCGGGCCGCGTATCCAGGTAACCGGCTCGCCGGCTATCTTGCAGAACCCGCAGGTGCAGGCCAAGGTTCGCGCCACGCTGCTGGCCGGCATTCGCGCCGCCGTGCTGTGGCAACAGGTTGGCGGCAGCCGCCTGCAGTTAATGTTTTCCCGTAATCGTCTGTTCAAGCAGGCGCAAAATATCGTTGCTCATTGTTAATCGATCCCAGGAGTTGCTACCGATGGAATTATCCTCACTGACCGCCGTTTCCCCCGTTGATGGACGCTACGGTGATAAAGTCAGCGCACTGCGCCCCATTTTCAGCGAATACGGTCTGCTGAAATTCCGCGTACAGGTTGAAGTACGTTGGCTGCAAAAACTGGCCGCCTGCGCAGAAATCAAGGAAGTTCCCGCTTTTGACGCCGACGCAAACGCTTTCCTCGACAAAATCGTCGCTGAATTCAACGAAGAAGACGCTCAGCGTATCAAAACCATCGAGCGCACCACCAACCACGACGTGAAAGCGGTCGAGTATTTCCTGAAGGAAAAAGTGGCGGCGGTGCCTGCGCTGCACGCGGTGTCCGAGTTCATCCACTTCGCCTGCACCTCCGAAGACATCAACAACCTGTCGCACGCGCTGATGCTGCAAAGCGCCCGTCAGGACGTGGTGCTGCCTTACTGGCGTAAAATCATCGATGCGCTGAAAGGGCTGGCGCTGGAATACCGCGATATCCCGCTGCTGTCGCGCACCCATGGCCAGCCGGCGACCCCGTCGACCGTCGGCAAAGAGTTCGCCAACGTGGCTTACCGCATGGAGCGCCAATACCGCCAGCTGGAGCGCGTGGAGATCATGGGTAAAATCAACGGCGCGGTCGGCAACTACAACGCCCACATCGTCGCTTACCCGGAAGTGGACTGGCATCAGTTCAGCGAAGCGTTCGTGACCTCGCTCGGCATCACCTGGAACCCGTACACCACCCAGATCGAGCCGCATGACTACATCGCCGAGCTGTTCGACTGCGTAGCGCGTTTCAACACCATTCTGATCGACTTCGACCGCGACATCTGGGGCTACATCGCCCTGAACCACTTCAAGCAGAAGACCATCGCCGGCGAAATCGGTTCTTCCACCATGCCGCACAAGGTCAACCCGATCGACTTCGAAAACTCCGAAGGCAACCTGGGCCTGGCCAACGCCGTGCTGGGCCACCTGGCGGGCAAACTGCCGGTCTCCCGTTGGCAGCGCGACCTGACCGATTCCACCGTGCTGCGTAACCTGGGCGTGGGCCTGGGCTATGCGCTGATCGCCTACCAGGCCACCCTGAAAGGCATCAGCAAGCTGGAAGTGAATCAGGCACACCTGCTGGACGAACTGGATCACAACTGGGAAGTGCTGGCCGAGCCGATCCAGACCGTGATGCGCCGCTACGGCATCGAGAAGCCTTACGAGAAGTTGAAAGAGCTGACCCGCGGCAAGCGCGTGGACGCTGCCGGCATGCAGGCGTTCATCGATGGCCTGGCGCTGCCGGAAGAAGAGAAAACCCGTCTGAAGGCGATGACCCCTGCCAACTACATCGGCCGCGCCACCACCCTGGTCGACGAGCTGAAGTAAGCGCTTTAGCCCGATAAAAAGGCGGCCCGCGGGCCGCCTTTTTGCTTATTATTCGCCGCGCAACACCTGCAGCCGAGCTATCTGCCGCCCCTGCGCATCGAAGTTGTCCGCGCTCAGCCAGCGCGCCAGCGCCTGTCGTACCGTCGGCCACCGGTCGGCGGTGATGGCGAACCAGTCGGTATCCCGGCTGCGCCCCTTGACGATCACCGCATAGCGGAAGTTACCCTCGTAGCGAAAGCCAAAGCGCAGCGCAGCCTGGCGGGAGGGCGCGTTATGGCTGTCGCACTTCCACTCGCAGCGGCGGTAGCCCAGCGTGTCGAAGGCATAGCGCAGCAGCAGCGCGATAGCCTCGGTGGCGCTGGAGCGCTGTTTCATCAACGGCGACCAGCTGACGTGGCCGATCTCCAGCACGCCATTGGCCTCGTCGATGCGCATCAGCGCCACCGTGCCCACCGGCGCGTCGCTGGCGGCGTCGAACACCGTCAGATTAACCAGCGTCGGGTTGGCCTGCAGCGTTTCCAGATGCTGCAGCATCGCCGCCGGCGTATCGGGCCGCTCGATAGACAGATAGGTCCAGTCGCGGCCGTCCGGCGCCAGTTGAAACGCCTCGAACAGCGCGGCGTAATCCCGCTGCGGCTCGAGCGGCGCCAGCGAGCAGAAACGCCCGCCGAGCGTCGCGCCGCCCGGACGGCGAGCCGGCTGCCAATCCGGCATCGGTTCGCCAATCGGCTGACCATAACGATTCATTGCCATACACGCCTCCTGCGGTTAACGGGTATAAACGATAAACGAGCTTCTTCTGCCGATTTTGTCGTACAGCGAGCGCGCCGGCGCGTTGTACTCCTGGGTCATCCAGTAGACCCGATCGCTGCCGCGCGTCTCTGCCAATCGGTACGCCTGTTCGAACAGCTTTTCCGACACCTTATGGCCACGCGCCTGCGGCGACACATAGAGATCTTCGATATAACAATAGCCGACTGCGCTCCAGGTGGACGGGTGGAACACCAGGTTCATCAGCCCCAGTAGCTGGCCGTTGGCATCCTCCGCCACCAGCCCGTACACCTGTTCATCCTGCCCCAGGCGTTCGAAGGTGCGATCGGTCACCTGCGGCGCCACATCGGCGCGGTAAAAGTCGAGATAGCCCTGCCAGAGCGCCAGCCATTGCGCTTTGTCGTCGCCATTGATTCTGCGGATAGTCACTTCAGGGTTTGATGGGTTCATAGCGCCTCACGGTGTAAGATATTATTTCCATTAGGGAAATAATCGGATAGCGGCAGAATACACCGCGCGGCGGCGGCGTAATACGGACCAATTCAAAACGCAGAGCAGACCAATTTTAGCCATCGCTTTCCACCGGCAGCGCGTTGAACACCTGCGCCAGCGTGGCGATAAAGCGCACGATCTCATCCGGCGTATAGGCCGAGAAGCCGAGTACCAACGCCCCGCGCTGCGGTGTGCCGGTGTAGAAGTCCGCCAGGCCGTACAGCCGTATCCCCCTTTCGGCGGCCGCCACCACCAGCCGCCGCTCCGTCGCCGCATCCGCCAACGGGCAAACCAGCTGCAGCCCGCCCTGCGGCAGCGCCGGACGCGTCCAGGCAGCAAGGTGACGATGCACCGCGTCGTACAGCACGTCCAGCCGCGCTTTGTACAGCGTGCGCATATTGCGCAGATGCTCAGCGTAGCCGCCCTCGTGCAGGAAGTGGAACAGCGTCATCTGCGCCAGCGCCGACGTGTAGCCGTCCTGAAACTGCCTGGCGGCGACCAAGGGCCGCACCAATTGAGGCGGCGCGATCATGAAACCGATGCGCAGCCCCGGAAACAGCGTCTTGCTGAAGGTGCCGATATACAGCGTACGCCCGCCGCTGTCCAGCCCCTGCAGCGCCGCCTTGGTTTGCCGGTCGTAGTTGAACTCGGCGTCGTAGTCGTCTTCGATGATCCAGGCCCGGCAGCGCTGCGCCCACTGCAACAGCGCCAGCCGCCGCTCGAGGCTCAGCGAATACCCCAGCGGGTAATGATGGGACGGCGTAATGTAAACGCCCCGCCCGCCGCCCGAAGCCTGCATCAACTGCCCGACGTCCAGCCCTTGTTCATCGATGCCGATCGGCCGCGCCTGCAGCCCCGCCGACTGCACCAGTTTTTTTGCCCCCTGGTAACCCGGCTCTTCGACGAATACCGCATCGCCGGGATCGAACAGCACCTGCGTACACAACGCCAACGCCTGCTGAGAGCTGGTGACCACGATCACCTGTTCCGCCATCGCCTTGACGCCCCGCTCCCGCTGCAGATAGTGCGCGATCTCCGCGCGCAGCTCCGGCAGCCCTTGCGGATCGGCATACCCCAATAATCGCTCGCCGTGCCGCCGTAGCGCCTGCTTTTCCTGCTGCAGCCATTGCTCGATGGGGAACGCCCGCAGGTCCGCCAGCGAAGGCGTCAGCGAAGCCTGGCGGCAGGTGTGCGGCGTATGGCTGACCGCCAGCAGCGCCCGGCCGCGATCGCTCAGCTCGCGCTCCGCCAGCCGCGCCTCTTGCCCCGTCGCCGTCGTCAGCAGTTCACGGCCGAGCAGCGTGTCACTACGATAACGCACAAAGCTGCCGCGCCCCACCGTTCGGCTGATGAACCCCTCAGCCTCCAGCCGCGCGTAGGTCTGTTCCACCGTGTCGCGCGCCACCGTCAGCCGGGCAGCCAACGCACGGCTCGGCGGCAGCTTCGCCCGCCAGGGCAGTTCTCCGGCGGCAATCAGTTGCAACAGAGCCTGATGCAGCGCCGAACGCCGGGTCAGGCCTTGTTGCAGACCTGGCGAAAAAGCCGCCGCGATCGCCTCTTCTATGGCATACGGCTCGTTGATGCAGTTTTCCATGGCACTCCAATGTGAGTTAAGCGGAACACGACCTTATTGCACTTCGCCGGCTCACCGTGAATGTTAACAAATTGATCCCGATCAACTGAAATGTAAAAAAAACGTTTTGAAACAGATCATTTATTGTTTCTTCACACTTCTCGATCTTAGACTCAATTACCATACAAGTAGCTTGCTAACTATATATGGTGATAGACGACCTCTCCTTTCCCCGCCTGTTTACCGTCGCTGGAGAGCGACGGCGCAGGTGATGCAAAACCTGCGCGGGCATTACTGTGAAGCATGTTCAAGGTGGAATTATGTCGCAACAGCATATCCCTACGCCGCCCCGGCGTGAATTTTTGAAAAAAACGCTGGCGCTGATCCCGTTAGCCGCTGCCGGTAACGGTCTCATGATGGTAAACGCCCAGGCAGCGCCGGCTGCGGGCATCTCGCCGAATTACGTTCCGGTTTATTTCAACAACGAAGAGTGGCGATTCTTGCTGGCGGCCTGCGATCGGCTGATCCCCAGCGACGAGAACGGCCCCGGAGCCGTCGATCAGGGGGTCCCGGTATTCATCGATCGCCAAATGGAAACACCCTACGGCCATGGCGGCCTGTGGTACATGCACCCGCCGTTCGTGCCATCGGCGCCGGAGTTGGGCTATCAGTCCAAACTGACGCCGCGCGAGACCTATCGCAACGGTATCCTCGCGTTCAATGAGCTCTGTCAACGTCAGTTCGGCAAAGTTTTCGCCGAGCTGTCTCATGGCGAGCAAGAACAGCTGTTGACCGCGTTGGAAAGCGGCCAACTCGATGCGGATACCTTGCCGGGTAAAGCTTTCTTCGAACAGCTGCTGCAAAACACCAAAGAAGGTTATCTGGCCGATCCGATCCACGGCGGCAACCAAACGCTGGCATCATGGAAATTGATAGGCTTCCCCGGTGCGCGCGCGGACTTCGCCGATTGGGTCAACAAACCCAACCAACCCTATCCTCTTCACCCGGTCAGTATCTCCAGCAAAAGGAATGCATAATCATGAGCACAATAAAAAAACCACCGGTAGATGTGGTGATCGTCGGCTTTGGCTGGACCGGCGCCATTATGGGAATGGAATTGACCGACAGCGGCCTGCAAGTGCTGGCGCTGGAACGCGGTGAACGGCGCGATACCTACCCTGATTTCGCTTATCCGCGTATCGCCGATGAACTGACTTACGGCATTCGCCTCAAGCTGGCGCAGGAAATGGCGCATGAAACCGTCACCGTGCGCCATACGCCGGCGGATTTCGCGGTGCCTTATCGCCAGCTCGGCTCTTTTTTGCCGGGCAACGGCGTCGGCGGAGCCGGCGTGCACTGGAACGGCATGCACTGGCGCGCCCTGCCTTCCGATCTCAAACTGCACACCACCCTCACTGAAAAATACGGCGCCAACTGGATCCCGGAAGGCATGACGTTACAGGACTACCCCCTCAGCTACCAGGAGTTGGAGCCTTACTTCGACAAGTTCGAGAAGGTGTGCGGCACCGCCGGTAAGGCCGGTAATCTGCAGGGTGAGCTCATCAAGGGCGGCAATCCGTTCGAAGGGCCGCGTAGCAATGACTACCCGACGCCGCCGCTTAAACAGCTCTACTCGGGCTCACTGTTTGGCAAAGCCGCCGAATCGCTAGGCTACCATCCGTTTGCTATCCCCGCCGCCAACTGTTCCGAACCCTATACCAACCCGTACGGCGTGCAGCTTGGCCCCTGTAACTTCTGCGGTTACTGCGAACGTTTCGGCTGCTTCATGTACTCCAAGGCCTCGCCGCAGTCGACCATCCTGCCGGTACTGACACAGCGTAAAAACTTTGAGCTGCGCACCCAGGCGCAGGTGATCAAGGTCAATCTGGACAGCAGCGGCAAAAAGGCCACCGGCGTCACCTACATCGACGAGCAAGGGCGTGAAGTAGAGCAACCCGCCGATCTGGTGATCCTCAGCGCTTTCCAACTCCATAATGTTCGCCTGCTGCTGCTTTCCGGCATCGGAAAACCCTATGATCCGGTCACTGGTGAGGGCGTGGTCGGCAAGAACTACGCCTATCAAATGAACAGCGGCATTTCTCTCTTTTACGATCGCGATACCCATTTCAATCCCTTTATCGGCGCCGGTGCCGCCGGAACGGTGATCGACGATCTTAACGGGGAAAACTTCGACCACGCCGATCTCGGTTTTATCGGCGGCGCCTACATCTCCGCCACCCGCACCGGCGGTCGGCCTATCCAGCAAATGATGCTGCCGCCGGGCACGCCGAACTGGGGCAGCGGCTGGAAACAAGGCATCCGCGACAATTACCCGCACTCAATGAGCATCGGCTCGGAAGGATCGGTGATGCCATACCGCGATTGCTATCTGGATTTGGATCCCACCTATAAAGACGCCTACGGTCAGCCTCTGCTGCGTATGACCTTCGACTGGAAATCGAATGAGATCAAAATGACCCAGCATATCACCGCTAAAATGGCGGACATCGCCAACGCTATGAAACCAAAGCAGATGGCTATCTCGGTAAGAAAAACCGGCGATCATTATGACGTGCGCCCCTACCAATCCACTCACACTACCGGCGGTGCCATCATCGGCGACAATCCGGTCACCAGCGTGGTGAACAAATACCTGCAATGCTGGGACGTGCCCAATGTATTCGTCACTGGCGCCTGTGCATTCCCGCAGAACCTGGCCTACAACCCAACCGGCATCGTCGGCGCGCTGGCTTATCACTCTGCCGAAGCGATCCGCGAGCAATACCTGAAAAACCCTGGCCCGCTGGTGCAGGCATAACGCCTAAGGAGCTCAAGATGAAAGGATTTACACCCACATTGCCGGTGCTGCTGTTGCTCGCCGCAGGTGCGGTTAAGGCGGCCGACGCCCTCCCTTCCACGGCGCGAATTGAACACGGTGAATATCTGGCGCGCGCAGGGGATTGCGCGGCCTGCCACACCGCGCCCGGCGGCGCCCTCTTCGCAGGTGGCCTGAAGATGACCACGCCGATCGGCGCTATTTACTCCACCAACATCACGCCCGATCGCCAAACCGGTATCGGCGGGTACAGCCTGCCCGAGTTCGCCGATGCGCTTCGCAAAGGCATCGCGCGCGACGGCAGGCGGCTGTACCCGGCCATGCCCTACCCGTCGTTTGCCAAAAT
The DNA here is from genome assembly GCF_945957435.1 of Serratia sp. PL7. NCBI lineage: Bacteria > Pseudomonadati > Pseudomonadota > Gammaproteobacteria > Enterobacterales > Yersiniaceae > Serratia > Serratia sp. PL7. Next base: position 1,703,326 of record NZ_CAMFLB010000001.1, read on the forward strand.
CAACGATGACGATATCCGCGATCTTTATCTGTATTTCACGCAAAAGGTCAGCGCAGTGGCGCAGCCGAATCGGGAAAGCGACATTCCCTGGCCGCTCAGCATGCGTTGGCCGCTGGCATTGTGGGATCTGATCTTTCGCGAAGACGGTGTTTATCAGCTGGATGCGCAGCGCGGCGCCGAGTGGAATCGCGGTGCCTACCTGGTTCAGGGGCTCGGTCACTGCGGCACATGTCACACGCCGCGCGGTATCGGCTTCCAGGAAAAGGCGCTCAGCCAAAGCGATACAGCCTATCTGAGCGGCGGGACGTTGGAGGGCTGGCATGCCGCTAACCTGCGCGCCGATACCGCCAGCGGCTTAGGGGACTGGAGTGCGCAGGAGATCACGCGCTTTCTGAAAACCGGCCATACCCAACGTTTCGCCGCCTTCGGCTCAATGGTGGAGGTGGTACAGGACAGCACGCAACATCTGAACGATGACGATCTGAAAGCGATCGCGGTCTACCTGAAATCGCTGCCTGCCGGTGATGAGAAGTCATCGCCGCCGCGCAACGACGGCATCGCCCAGGCGTTGTTCACCGGTAAGGTCAACACGCCCGGCGCACAAACCTACCTGGACAACTGCGCTGCCTGCCACCGTAGCGACGGCCAGGGGTATCGCAACACGTTTCCTCAGCTGGCACGCAATCCGGCGTTGCTGAGCGAAGATCCGTCGTCGCTGATCAGCATCATCCTCCACGGCTCACGGACGCCGGTAACCATCGGTGCGCCTACCGGCCTGACCATGCCGGACTTCGGTTGGCGGTTGAGCGATGAACAGGTCGCTCAGCTCGCGACCTTCGTGCGCACCAGTTGGGGTAACAGCGCCCCGGCGGTCAGCGCCGATCAGGTGAAAAACATTCGTTCCGGCGATAACCCGTCTCAGCCATGAACCAGTGGGCATCCTATGCCCACCCATCGTTATCGCCGGGCGGCGGCAGTTGCGCTGCCCGGCGAAATCCCCTTAAATAAGCCATCGCAATGCGGCTACAGGATTTCCGTCGGCTATGAGCAAGGAGACCAACCAGCGTCTGCTGGACAAACTGCAGCAGGATCTGGCCAGCGCGGGCGCGATGCCGCTGTATTTGTGCTTCAACGCCTCGGTGCGCCAGGCTATCGATCAAGGATTGCTGAATGCGGGGGATTTTTTGCCCAGCGAGCGCCTGTTCACCGAACGGCTCGGCATCTCGCGCATCACGGTACGCAAAGCGTTGGCCTGCCTCGAGCAGGACGGCCTCATCGGCCGTTCACGCGGTTACGGCACCTTTATCCAACTGCAACGGCCCGAACCGAAGCTGTTCTATTCTTTGGCAGACGTCAAAGGATTCTCGAGCGAGGTGTTACAGCAGGGGCGCCGGCCAGATACGCAATGGATCAGCCGCGAGCGGGTACCCGCCAGCGCTGAACTGGCGGAAAAGCTGCAGCTGGCGGCCGGAACGCCGATCTACACACTCAAACGCATTCACTTGATCGATCGGCGGCCGATGTCGGTGGCGGTGTCCTACGTGGTGGTGGCGGCGATTGCCAACGTCGACGAGATCGGCATCTCGCTGTACGACTACTTCCGGCGCAATAACGTCGAAATGGGATCGCTGCGCAGCCAGGTCAGCGCGGCGATGGCCGACGACGACATCCGCCGGGCGCTGCAATTATCAGAACCGATGCCGCTGCTGATCGTGCGTCAAACGCTGTTCGACCACAGCAAGAAGCCGATCGAATACAGCGAAAGCTTCTGCCGCAGCGACATGTACGAGTTTACCAGCGAAAGCTGATCCGTTATGCCTCGCCCTGCCGGCGGCGGCGAAAGCGCACGAACGCCTGAACGTAAGCCTCGATATCCAGCGGATTCATCCGTTTTAACTCCGCCAGCAACCCGGCTTCGATCGCTTCAGCGCCATGCAGCGCGCCGCAAATCGCAGTGGCCATCGCACCGATGGTGTCGGTATCGCCGCCCAGGTTGGCGCACAGCACGGCGCACCGGGTAGGGTCGGTTTGCGCCAGCTGCACCATCGCCAGCGCCGCCGGCACCGACTCGATGGTGCTGACCCCGGCGCCGATCAGTTGATACACCCGCTCGGAGGCCTGCTCGGGATCGCTGGCTTCATCCACCACCTGAAACGCCAGCTCGATACGCGCCGCCAACGAGGGGCTGAACGTCGTCTCCTGACGGCGCTGGGCATACTCCGCCACGCCCGGCAGCGCCAGGCGAATCGAGGCCCAGTCCGCGCCCTCCACCGCCCGCGCAACCGCCCAAGCGATCGCGACGGCCCCGGCGACGGCGATGTCAGATTTGTGCGTCGGGCTGGAGGCCAGCCACACCTGCTGACAGAACTCCTCCAGCGGCGCAGACGGCAGCACGCAGCCCAAAGGCGAAATGCGCATCGCCGCACCGTTGGTGATGCCGTTGTTTTCCAACTCGGCGATTGGCGTTCCCGCTTTCTGCTCGCTCAGCGCCAGTTTGGAACTGGGGCCGAGAATGTTCTTGTTGAAGGCGTCAAAACTGTCCACCCAGCGGATCACGTTGCGGGCGATCAACTCTGGCACCACCTCGCCTTTCGCTTCCCGCAGCGCATCGGCCAGCGCTAACGCCATCGCGGTATCGTCGGTATATTGCCCGGCCTTGAAGTAGCAGGCGGCCGAGTTCTCCGCCGGCCCATCAAGGAAACCGTCTATCCAACCGAAATGGCGCTTAACCCGCTCGCGCGGCCACAGCTCGGAAGGCATGCCGAGCGCGTCGCCCAGCATCTGTCCGTAAAGTGCGCCCGCTATGCGTTCTGCCTGGGTTAACTGCTTCATCCGTCGCTCCTGAGAAAATATGCCGATACCTCGATAATACCTTATTAGTACCTTTAAAGCTTATCAAGCGCCCCGGTTCACATTTTGCTTTCGCGACAATGCCTGGCGCGTTTAAGTTGCGTTTAACGTTGCCCCGTCGCTGTTTATCCGACGTTTATCAGAACTTGTCGATAATGTCGGCGAACAAATTGATAACGCTTATTTTAATACATTGCTTCGGTTCTCTTGCGAGCCGGGCGGGTTATACCTACCATAGCCTCAGCACTTTTTGTCAAAATGGTTCAGGTGGCCGCGTTATCCCCTGACACGCCGCAGAGCGTGTTCCCTTTTATCGCGTGGGTGACAGGACGTTCACCCGCACAGTCACAGGAGTTCGCCATGCGAGTACTGGTTGTTGAAGATAATGGTTTGCTGCGCCACCACCTTTCCGTTCAGATGCGCGAGATGGGCCATCAGGTCGACGCGGCCGAAGACGCCAAGGAAGCCGATTATTTCCTGCAGGAACACGCGCCGGATATTGCCATCGTCGATCTCGGCCTGCCGGGCGAAGACGGCCTGAGCCTGATCCGCCGTTGGCGCGCGCACCAGACCAAACTGCCGATCCTGGTGCTGACCGCCCGCGAAAGCTGGCAGGACAAAGTGGCGGTGCTGGAAGCCGGCGCCGACGACTATGTCACCAAGCCGTTCCACCTGGAAGAAGTGATCGCCCGCATGCAGGCGCTGATGCGCCGCAACAGCGGCCTGGCTTCGCAGGTGATCGTGCTGCCCCCGTTCCAGATCGATCTGTCGCGCCGCGAACTGAGCGTCAACGATCGGCAGATCAAGCTGACCGCTTTTGAATACACCATCATCGAGACCCTGATCCGCAACGCCGGCAAGGTGGTGAGCAAGGATTCGTTGATGCTGCAGCTCTACCCGGACGCCGAGCTGCGCGAAAGCCATACCATCGACGTGCTGATGGGACGTTTGCGTAAAAAGGTGCAGGCGGAATACCCGCATGAAGTGATCACCACGGTACGTGGCCAGGGTTATCGTTTTGACGCGAAGTGAACATGATGTTCAACAAGAATAAAAAACCGTTTTCGCTGCGCGCCCGCTTCCTGATGGCGACCGCCGGGGTGATCCTGGCGCTGTCGCTCTCTTACGGTTTGGTGGCGGTCGTCGGCTACATCGTCAGCTTCGACAAGACCGCCTTCCGCCTGCTGCGCGGCGAGAGCAACCTGTTCTTCAGCCTGGCGCAGTGGAAAGACAACAAGCTCACCATCGCCATCCCCCCCGATATCGATCTCAACTTCCCGACGCTGGTCTTTATCTACGACGATAAGGGCAACCTGCTCTGGAGCCAGCGCAAAGTGCCGGAGCTGGAGAAGCTGATCAACAAGGAATGGCTGGAAGAGTCCGGCTTCTACGAAATTGACACCGATACCCGCATCAGTAGCGAAGTGCTGGGGGATAACCCCAAAGCGCAGGATCAGCTGAAGAATTATGACGATACCGATCAGAACGCGCTGACGCACTCGGTGGCGGTCAACACCTATGCCGCCACGGCCCGGCTGCCGGCGTTGACCATCGTGGTGGTCGACAGCATTCCGCAGGAGCTGCAGCGCTCAGACGTGGTGTGGGAGTGGTTCAGCTACGTGCTGCTGGCCAATCTGCTGCTGGTGGTGCCACTGCTGTGGCTGGCGGCCTACTGGAGCCTACGGCCGATCAAGGCGCTGGTCAATCAGGTGGGCGAACTGGAGAACGGCGAGCGCGATCAGCTGGATGAGAATCCGCCCAGCGAGCTGCGCGGGCTGGTGCGCAATCTGAACATTCTGGTGCGCAACGAGCGCCAGCGCTACACCAAATATCGCACCACCCTGTCGGATCTGACCCACAGCCTGAAAACGCCGCTGGCGGTGCTGCAAAGCACCCTGCGCTCGCTGCGCAGCGGCAAGCAGACCACCATCGAAGAAGCCGAGCCGATCATGCTGGATCAGATCGGGCGCATCTCTCAGCAAATCGGTTACTACCTGCACCGGGCCAGCATCAACTCCGGCCAGACGGTGCTGACGCGCGAGATCCACTCGGTGCCGGCGCTGCTCGACAGCCTGGTGGTGGCGCTGAACAAGGTTTACCAGCGCAAAGGGGTGGTGATCACGCTGGATATCTCGCCGGAAGTGACCTTTATGGGCGAGAAGAACGACTTTATGGAAGTGATGGGCAACGTGTTGGAAAACGCCTGCAAATACTGCCTGGAGTTCGTGGAAATCACCTCGCTGCACTCAGAGAAAAATCTCACCATCGTCATCGACGACGACGGCCCGGGCATCCCGGAAAGCAAGCGCCAGCTGATCTTCCAGCGCGGCCAGCGGGTGGATACCCTGCGCCCCGGCCAGGGCCTTGGCCTGTCGGTGGCGGCGGAGATCATCGAACAATACGACGGCGAAATCGTCATCAGCGACAGTCCGCTCGGCGGCGCGCGCATGCAGGTCACCTTCGCCCGCCAGCACGACACCCACCACAACGAGTAAATTATGCCGCTGCGGCCCCGATCCACGGGGCCAAACTTCCGTTATAATCGCACTCAGGCTCACTCCTCTATCCTGGAATAGAACATGGATTATCAATTAGATCTGGACTGGAACGATTTTTTGCAACGCTATTGGCAAAAGCGTCCGGTGATTCTGAAGCGCGGCTTCAAAAACTTTATCGATCCGATCTCCCCGGATGAGCTGGCCGGGCTGGCGATGGAAAACGAAGTGGACAGCCGCCTGGTCAGCCACCAGGACGGCCGTTGGCAGGTTGCGCACGGCCCCTTCGAGAGCTTCGATCACCTGAGCGAAAACAACTGGTCGCTGCTGGTGCAGGCGGTGGACCACTGGCATGAGCCTTCCGCCGCGCTGATGCGCCCGTTCCGCCAGCTGCCGGACTGGCGGATGGATGACCTGATGATCTCCTTCTCGGTGCCGGGTGGCGGCGTCGGCCCGCACCTCGATCAGTACGACGTGTTCATCATTCAGGGCACTGGCCGCCGCCGCTGGCGCGTCGGGGAAAAAACGCCGCTGAAACAGCACTGCCCGCACCCGGATCTGCTGCAGGTCGAACCGTTCGACGCCATCATCGACGAAGAGATGGAGCCGGGCGACATTCTCTACATTCCGCCGGGCTTCCCGCATGAAGGCTACGCGCTGGAAAACGCGCTCAATTACTCGGTGGGCTTCCGCGCGCCGAACGGCCGCGAGCTAGTGAGCGGCTTCGCCGATTACGTGCTGGCACGCGAGCTGGGCAGCAAACGCTACGGCGATCCGGACGTTAAACTGCGCGAACACCCGGCGGAGATCCTGCCGCAGGAAGTGGACGCCTTACGGCAGATGATGCTGGATCTGGTGCAACAGCCGGAACACTTCCAGCACTGGTTCGGCGAGTTTATCTCCCAATCGCGCCACGAGCTGGATCTGGCGCCGCCGGAGCCACCGTATCAGGCCGGGGAAATCTACGAACTGCTGCAACAGGGTGAAGCGCTGCAGCGCCTGGGCGGGTTGCGCGTGCTGCGGGTCGGCGATCGCTGCTTCGTCAACGGCGAACTGATCGACACCGACCAGCTGCAGGCCGCAGATGCCCTGTGCCAGCACTTCAGCGTCGACGCCGCCCTGCTCGGCGACGCGGTGGACGACCCGTCATTCCTGGCGCTGCTGACCGCGCTGGTCAACAGCGGCTATTGGTACTTTAACGACTGATTGCGAGTACGCGAACAAGCCACCCTATCGGGTGGCTTTTTTTATGCCTGCCGCGCCTGCGCGCGAAAGCCGGCCAGCGCTTCATTCGCCATGCCCGCCTGCTCCGCCGCCGCGCAAATCTGCCGCCAGGTATTGGCGTCTATCGGTATGCCCTGCTCCAGCCGCGTCGCGCGGTTGGCCTCTTCCCATTCTCCCGGCACCGCGATCGGCTGTTCGCCGCTCGGCGGCGACGCCTTCACCCAGCCGATAAACGCTTCGGCCTCGGCCTGCATTTGCGGGGCGTCGAAGGCCTGAGGATCGAGGATCAGGGTCGTCATGCAGTTGAAGATGGCGTCGCTGTCGGCTTTCAGCGTAGCGTCGTGGGTGGTGCGGCCGCCGGAGAGCGCGCCGCCGAGGATCTCGCACATCGCCGCCAGCGCATAGCCTTTGTGCAAGCCGAACGGCAACAGTGACCCGAACGGCGCTTCGTGCATCACCTTCGGTTCGGTGGTGGGTTGCCCGTGTTCGTCGATCAGATAGCCCGGCGCCACCGACAAGCCTTTGTTATAGGCCACCCGAGTCTTGCCGAAGGCGATGCCGCTGGTGGCGAAATCCAACAGCAGCGGCGTGCGGCCCGGCCGCGGGAAAATGGCGCAGAACGGGTTGGTGCCGAAGCGGCGATCGCTGCCGCCGAACGGCGCCACCATCGGATCGCCCACCACGTTGACGAAGTGAATCGAGATAAAACCGGCGCGGGCACACTGTTCCGCCCAATGGCCGATGCGGCCGATATGGTGCGCATTGTGCAGCGCCACCGCCGCCAGGCCCAGCTTGCCGGCGCGTTCAATGCCCAGCGCCATCGCTTCGCTGGCCACCACCTGACCGAAGCCGCGCGCGCCGTCGAGCGTCAGCACCGCGCCAGCGTCGCGCACCACTTCGGCGTGCTGATTGAGCTGTAATTGCCCCTGCGCCAACGACGCCATGTAGCTGGGGATCATGCCGACGCCGTGCGAATCGTGCCCGGCCAGATTGGCCTGCACCAGATGATCGGCCACCAGCTCGGCTTCGCGCGCCGTACTGCCGGCCTGGCGCCAAATCGCCTGAACGAACTGCGCCAAATGCGGGCTGGCGATACGGTATTCGGTGCTCATCATGCGGTCCTTATGCGTGGGGAATGTACCTCCACACTATGAGCAACGCCTTGTTGCGGCAAGCGATTATGCCGATCGCAAGCGTCCCGTTTACCGCGCCCGCTCGGCGGCCAGCGCCGCGATGCGCATGATCACCGCCACCGCTTGCTCCATACCTTCCAGCGTCACGAACTCGTGCTTGCCGTGGTAGTTGTAGCCACCGGTGAACAGGTTCGGGCACGGCAGGCCGCGAAACGACAGCTGCGCGCCGTCGGTGCCGCCGCGGATCGGTTTCATCACCGGTTCGATGTCGCAGTCGCGCATCGCCTGCTGCGCCAGCGCAATCACGTGCGGGTGCTCCGCCACCTGTTCGCGCATGTTGTAATAGCTGTCTTCGATGCTCACTTCGATATAGCAATCGCGGGGCAGGCCTTTGCCGACCTCGCGAGCGATGTCCACCATCTTGCGCTTACGCGCCTCAAACCCCTCACGCTCGAAGTCGCGCAAGATATAGTGCATTTCGGCGCGCTCCACGCTGCCCTTGATGCTGCTGAGGTGATAAAAGCCCTGGTAGCCTTCGGTGGTCTCCGGCGCTTCGTCCGCCGGCAGTGCCTGATGAATGCGGGTCGCCAGCGACAGCGCGTTGACCATCACGCCCTTGGCGCTGCCGGGGTGCACGCTGTTACCGAGGATTTTGATCGTCACCGAGGCGGCGTTGAAGTTCTCGCACTCCAACTCGCCGACGCCGCCGCCGTCCACGGTGTAAGCCCATTCGGCATTGAAGGCCGCCACGTCGAACAGCTGCGCCCCTTTGCCCACCTCCTCGTCCGGGGTGAAGGCCACGCGGATGTCGCCGTGCGGGATTTTGCGCGCGCGCAGGCGCACCATGGCGGTGAGGATCTCGGCGATGCCGGCCTTGTCGTCGGCGCCCAGCAGCGTTTTGCCATCGGTGGTGATCAGCGTCTGCCCCAGCATCTGGTGCAGGATCGGGAACATCACCGGCGACAGCACTTCATCACCGATGCCGAGCGCAATGTCGCCGCCGCGATAGTTCTCGACGATCTGCGGATTGACGTGTTTGCCGCTGAAATCCGGCGAAGTATCCAGATGGGCGATAAAACCGACCGCCGGCACCGGCCAGGCGACGTTACCCGGCCAGGTGCCCATCACGCAGCCGTGTTCGCTGAGCGACACCCGCTCGAAGCCGAGCGCGATCATTTCCTGCTGCAACGCACGCGCCAGCTTCAACTGCCCGTCGGTGCTCGGCACATGCTTTACGTTCGCTTTGGACTGGGTGTCGAAAGAGACGTAGTTGAAAAAGCGGTCAAGTAATTTGTCCATGGTAGCGGCCCCTCAGAATATCGCGTTTCATTATGCGGAACCGATCAGGATCAAATATTGCGTCAGGTCATTTTTAACCAGAATTCGCCAATATCATTAATCTTTGTGATGATTTCTGAGAGGAATAATGCTGTCATCACAGGGTCATTTGTCGCTATCATGATGAAAAACGCGGCATCTGGGCCGGATCGGCTTTCAATTCCGGCATTCAGCGTCTATCATGCGCGCTCGAAAAATTTCCATTGGCGTAACTGGTTTGAGCTTCATTTGATCAGCGGGCATCCCGCAAGCTCCGGCAGTCTTTTCCAGTTGCGGTTCTATCTGCATTAGCCCACGGGATAGAGTAATACGATAAATGACTGAGACATCCTCTCCGACTCCCCTTGTTGAACTGCATGCCCTGAGCAAAGCGTTCGATGGCAAAACCATCATTGCCGATCTGGATCTGACGATTAATCACGGCGAATTCCTCACCATTCTCGGCCCCTCCGGCTGTGGCAAAACCACGGTGCTGCGCCTGATCGCCGGTCTGGAAGACGCCGATCGGGGCCGCATCGCGCTCGACGGCCAGGACATCACCGCCATTGCGGCCGAGCATCGCCACGTCAACACCGTGTTTCAGAGCTACGCTCTGTTTCCGCACATGTCAGTGTTCGACAACGTCGCCTTCGGCCTGCGCATGCAAAAGGTGCCAGCGGCGGAACTGACGCCGCGCGTCGAAGAGGCGCTGCGCATGGTGCAGCTGGATACGTTCGCCAAGCGCCGGCCGGGCCAGCTCTCCGGTGGCCAACAGCAGCGCGTGGCCATCGCCCGCGCGGTGGTCAACAAGCCGAAAGTGCTGCTGCTGGACGAATCGCTGTCGGCGCTGGACTACAAGCTGCGCAAGCAGATGCAGAACGAGCTGAAGGCGCTGCAGCGCAAGCTGGGCATCACCTTCGTGTTCGTCACCCACGATCAGGAAGAAGCGCTGACCATGTCGGACCGCATCGTGGTGATGCGCGAAGGCCGCATCGAGCAGGACGGCACGCCGCGTGAGATCTACGAAGAGCCGAAGAATCTGTTCGTCGCCAGCTTCATCGGCGAGATTAACATCTTCGACGCGGTGGTTTTGGAGCGCCTCGATTCACAGCGGGTGCGCGCCAACGTCGAAGGCCGCGAGTGCGACATCTATGCCGATCTGCCGGTGGAGCCGGGCCAAAAGCTGAAGGTGCTGCTGCGCCCGGAAGATCTGCGGGTGGAAGAAGTGAACGACAGCGCGCAGCACGACGGGCTGATCGGTTACGTGCGTGAGCGCAACTACAAAGGCATGACGCTGGAGTCGGTGGTCGAGCTGGAGAACGGCAAAACGGTGATGGTCAGCGAGTTCTTCAACGAAGACGATCCGGACGTCGATCACTCGCTCAACCAGAAGATGGCGGTGACCTGGGTCGAAAGCTGGGAGGTGGTGCTGGCCGATGAAGAAATCGCGTAAAGTCTTCCAGAATGTGGTGATCGTCGGCGTCGTCGCCTGGCTGCTGTTGTTCGTGTTCATGCCGAACCTGATGATCATCGGCACCAGCTTCCTGACCCGCGACGACGCCAATCTGGTGCAGATGGTGTTCACGCTGGATAACTACCGGCGCTTGTTCGACCCGTTGTACGCCCAGGTGCTGCTGCACTCGCTGAACATGGCGCTGATCGCCACCCTGTGCTGCCTGGTGATCGGCTATCCGTTCGCCTTTATCCTGGCGCGCTTGCCGCAGAAGGTGCGGCCGCTGCTGCTGTTTCTGCTGATCGTGCCCTTCTGGACCAACTCGCTGATCCGCATCTACGGCCTGAAGCTGTTTCTCAGCACCCGCGGCTATCTCAACGACGCGCTGCTGTGGATCGGCGTCATCGACAAGCCGCTGCGCATCATGTACACCTCGGAAGCGGTGATCCTCGGCCTGGTGTATATTCTGCTGCCGTTTATGGTGATGCCGCTCTACTCCAGCATCGAAAAGCTCGATAAATCCTGCCTGGAGGCGGCGCGCGATCTCGGCGCCAGCAAGCTGCAGACCTTTATCCGCATCATCGTGCCGCTGACCATGCCGGGCATTATCGCCGGCTGCCTGCTGGTGGTGCTGCCGGCGATGGGGCTGTTCTTCGTCGCCGATCTGATGGGCGGCGCCAAGAATCTATTGATCGGCAACGTGATTAAAAGCCAGTTCCTCAATATCCGCGACTGGCCGTTCGGCGCGGCCACCAGCATCTGCCTGACGCTGGTGATGGGGCTGTTGCTGCTGGTCTATTACCGGGCCGCCCGCCTGCTGAACAAGAAGGAGGATCTGGCATGATCGGACGTCTGCTACGCGGCGGCTTTATGACGCTGGTATACGCCTATCTGTATATCCCGATCGTCATCCTGATCGTCAACTCCTTCAACGCTTCGCGCTTTGGCATCAACTGGCAAGGATTCACCACCAAGTGGTACGCCACGCTGCTGAATAACGACAGCCTGCTGCAGGCCGCGGGGCACTCGCTGACCATGGCGGTGCTCTCCGCTACCTTCGCCACCCTGATCGGCTCGCTGACCGCGGTGGCGCTGTACCGCTACCGCTTCCGCGGCAAGCCGTTCGTCGGCGGCATGCTGTTCGTGGTGATGATGTCGCCGGACATCGTAATGGCCATCTCGCTGCTGGTGCTGTTCATGCTGCTGGGCATTTCGCTCGGCTTCTGGTCGCTGCTGTTCTCGCACATCACCTTCTGCCTGCCGTTCGTGGTAGTGACCGTCTACGCGCGCCTGAAAGGCTTCGACGTGAAGATGCTGGAAGCCGCGCGCGATCTCGGCGCAAGCGAGTTCACCATCCTGCGCAAAATCATCCTGCCGCTGGCGATGCCGGCGGTGGCGGCAGGTTGGCTGCTGAGCTTTACCCTGTCGATGGACGACGTGGTCGTCTCCTCCTTTGTCACCGGGCCGAGCTACGAGATTTTGCCGCTGAAGATCTACTCGATGGTGAAAGTCGGCGTCTCGCCGGAGGTCAACGCGCTGGCCACCATTTTGCTGCTGCTGTCGCTGGTGCTGGTGATCGCCAGCCAGTGGGTGATGCGCGATCGCTCGCCCAAGGCAGAATAATCCTTCCCGCCGGGCGCTGCCGCGCCCGGTTGTGATCCCCTTCACAACCGGCACCGGTTGTCACTCAGTGACCATCGGTGCCTATTTCCGCCCCGCCGATTGCAGCGGCGAAAACTTCCCCCTATAACTGAATCCAGGCAAGGTGCCTTATTTTTCTCGCTTTCAGGGAGTTTATTCAGCAACGTCGTCATCCATTAAAATATAAAAAGGAACTGCCATGAAAGGTATTATCGATAATATCTTAAACAAGCTGCAGCTTTTCTCCAAAGCCATGATGGGGCCGATATTTTTCCTGCCGGTAATCGGTCTGATTCTGGCGCTCAGTTCTATTCTTACCAATGCCACATTAATCAATGAACATTCCGCCGTCTTCTCTATCGGTAAAATGATCGGCGATACCTTCTGGCCGTTATTCGGCAATCTCGGGCTGATTTTCTGTATCGGTATTACCTACGGCCTGGCCAAAGACAAGAAAAGCGAAGCGGCGCTGGTCGCGGTGATGTGCTTTATCATGTTCCTCGGCGCCAATTCGTCTTATCTGCAATTCAGCGGCCACGTCGCGGCCAAGATCAACGGTGAGTATTACGGCACCGGGCAAACGGAACTGCTGGGATTTACCGTGGTAGATATGGGCATTTTCCTCGGTCTTATCCTCGGCGTCACGATTGCCTGGGTGCATAACCGCCTGTGCAACGTCGAACTCAACGGCGTGTTCTCGGTCTACGGCGGCGCCAAGCTGGTGCTGATTGCCATGACGCCGATCATCATGCTGTACGCCGTCGCCTTCAGCTACCTGTGGCCGGCTATCTCACAGGGCCTGATCGCGCTTACCGGCTTTATGAAAAGCGCCGGCTCGCTCGGGGTATTCGTCTACGGCTTCTTCGAGAAATTTCTGATCCCCACCGGGCTGCACCACTTTATCTGGTCGCCGTTCCAGCTCACCAGTATCGGCGGTTCGATCGTACAAGACGGCCAGACCGTCTCCGGCTCGCAGGCGATTTTCCTGGCCTACATGCGCGACCCAAGCATCTCGCCGCTGATGAACGAGGCGCTGCGTTTCTCGCAGCAAGGGATGGTGACCATCTTCGGCCTGTCGGGCGCGGCATTGGCTTTCTATCACACCGCCAAACCGGAAAAGAAAATGCTGGCCAAGGCGATTCTGATCCCGGCCATAACCACCTCGATCCTGGTCGGCATCACCGAGCCGATAGAGTTCACCTTCCTGTTTATCTCTCCGCTGTTGTGGGTGATCCACGCCGTGTTGACCGCGCTCTCGCAGGTAGCCTGCAACCTGTTCCAGGTGCGCCCCTGGGGCGCCAGCGGGCTGGTCGAGTTCCTGGCCTACAACCTGCCGCTGCCGATCTCTCTCACCCGCTGGCCGCTGTATGTGGTCATCGGGCTGGTGCAGTTTGCGGTGTATTACCTGGTGTTCAAAACGCTGGTGCTGAAGCTCAATCTGAAAACGCCGGGCCGTGAAGATGATCAGGACGTCAAACTCTATTCCAAACAGGATTACCGGAACCGTAAAAATACCCCGGACGAGCCAAGCGGCATCATTATTCGCGCGCTGGGTGGCAAGGAAAACATTATTTCCGTCGATAACTGCTTTACCCGGCTGCGGGTGGAATTAAAGGATATGGCGCGGGTGGATGAGGCCGCGTTGAAAAGTACCGGCGCCAAAGGCGTGGTGAAGAATCGCCGTGAAGTGCAGGTGATTTACGGCGTCACGGTCGGCAAGGTCAAAAATCAGGTAGAGAAATATTTAGCGGCACTCTGACGCTTTATTAATGGGAGATATCGAATGAAATTAACCGTTCTCGGCGGCGGCGGCGTGCGTTCCCCGTTCCTCGCCAAATCCATCGCCTATAACGCCCATCGCATCGGCATTACCGAAGTGGTGTTTATGGATACCGATGAGCGCCATCTGGCGATCTACGGCGCCCTCGCGCAGGGCGTATTCCAGCGCATTCGCGGCGACATTGCTTTCAGCCTCAGCAGCGATCCGCGCCAGGCGCTGCAAGACGCCGATTACATCATCACCACCCTGCGCATCGGCGGCGAGGAAGGCCGCATCCATGACGAGCGCATCGCGCTCAATCACCAGTTGCTCGGGCAAGAAACCACCGGCGCCGGCGGCTTCGCCATGGCGATGCGTTCAATTCCGGCGATCCTCGACTATTGCCGCCTGATCGAGCAGGTTTCCTCGCCGGACGCGGTCCTGTTCAACTTCACCAATCCTTCCGGCATGGTGACCGAGGCGATCATCAAATCCGGCTTCCAGCGCCGGGTCTACGGCATCTGCGACGCCCCCAGCGAGTTTATCCGCGAACTGGCCGAGCTGCTGGACTGCCGCGAAGACCAACTGAGCGTCGACTGCTTCGGCCTCAACCATCTTTCCTGGTTCCGCAATGCGCGCGTCAACGGCGAGCCGGTCACGGAACAGTTGCTGGCGGATCCGCGCCTGTATCGCGATACCTGCATGAAATACTTCTCGCCGGAGCTGGTGGCGCTGTCGGACAATTTGATGCTCAACGAGTATCTCTACTATTACTACTACCGTGAGCAGGCGATCGCCGCCATCGTCGCGGGCGGCGAGACCCGCGGCGAACAAATCGCGGCGATCAACCGCCAAATGCTGTCAGAGTTAGGCGAGCTGGACATCCCCCACCAGTTGGAACACGCCTTCTCTGTCTACTTCAGCCATTATCTGCAGCGCGAAAACTCCTACATGCAGCGCGAGTCCAACCAGGGCAAGGTGAAAAAACGTGAGATGCTGACGCTGCAACAGTTTATCGAGCAGCCGGACAGCGGCGGCTATGCCGGGGTGGCGATCGACATTCTGGAGGCGGTCAACAGCGGCCGGCAAAAACGCGTGGTGGTATCGATGCAAAACCGCGACTCGCTCGATTTTCTGCACCCGGAAGACGTGATCGAAATCAGCTGCGAATTGAGCAGCGCCGGCATTCAGCCGGTCAAAATGCGCGATATTCCCGACACCCAGAAAAACCTGATTTCGCAGGTGAAAGAGTACGAACGGCTGGCGGTGGCGGCGATCCTGACCGGCAACCGCCAACTGGCCATCAAGGCGCTGATGGTGCACCCGCTGGTCAACTCCTACTCGCTGGCGAAAACGCTAGTGGAGGAGTACCTGCTGGCCCACCGTCAGTATGTCAGGCACTGGCGCTAAACGGTGCGATGCGGCCGTCAGCGGCCGCGTCGTTCAAACCAGGCGGTGATCACATTCTCGAATCCCAACAGACAGTGGCCGAAAAATGGGTTGGGGTAGTAGATATCGTGATCGTATTTTTGCCGATCCTCAAACAGAAAGGTCATATCGGCCTGCTGCGCCAGCGGGCTGTCGCCGTCGCCGCAGAAGGCCGCCAGCAGAATGTGATTACGCTTCACCGCCTCGCTCCAGCTCAGCGCCGAGCCGCTGTTGCCCGACTTTGAAATCACGATCACCATGTCGAAGCGAAAGCGCGTCTCGCGGTCAAGAATGTCGAAATCCGGCCACAGCGACAGGTAACTGTCTACGCCCAGCGTCATAAACTTGTTGTACATATACTGCGCCACCAGCTGTGAAAAACCGCTGCCGTGGATCAGGATCTTGCCGCTGTCGAGCAGATCGAGAAACTGCGCCTGCTGGGCCGGCGGTGCCGCCGACGTAGGGCGTTCCACCTGGTAGGCCGGCGCCATCGTCAGGTTGAACTTGATGAAATAGACCAGTTCGAGATAGCCGCGAAAGCCCAGCTTTTTAGCCAGCCGCACCAGCGTCGAGGGGGAACTGTAGCAGCGTGCGGACACCGCGCGGATGCCGTCGTCGATGCAGGCGTCCGGGTTGTCGAGAATGCAGTGCAAAATCGTCAGATCCGTCTTGCTGAGCTCCGCCTGGCTGAAGACCTGTTTGAAATTCATCGCCGCCCTCGTTTATTCGCCAAAATTATTGTTTCGCACGCGCTTCACCGCCTGTCCAGCGCGAGACACACAAATTGTGATGCGCTTTAAGCCGCCGAACCCCTTGATTTGCCAACGGGATAACCGCCTTTACCCACCCCGCCCCGGCCCCTATAATGGCCCCTTTCTGGGGTATGGCGCGGCCGAAAACGGCAGCCCATACGGGTTCGGCTCACTACTGCTGAAGGATACGCTGCATGAAAAAGTGGTCACATCTGCTCGCAGCCGGGATGATGGCGCTGAGTTTCTGCTCTGCAAACGCCTCTGACGGCAAGACACTGTACTTCTATAACTGGACTGAATACGTCCCGCCGGGGCTGTTGGAGCAGTTCACCAAGGAAACCGGCATCAAGGTGATCTATTCCACCTATGAATCCAACGAAAGCATGTACGCCAAGCTGAAAACCTACAAAGACGGCGCGTACGATCTGGTGGTGCCTTCCACTTACTTCATCGCCAAGATGAGCAAGGAAGGCATGCTGCAAAAAATCGACAAGAGCAAGCTCAGCCACTTCAAGGATCTCGATCCCACCCTGCTGAACAAGCCGTTCGATCCCAACAACGACTATTCCATTCCTTACATCTGGGGCGCTACTGCCATCGGCGTTAACAGCGACGCGCAAGATCCCTCTACCGTTACCGCCTGGGCCGATCTGTGGCAACCGCAGTACAAGGGCCGCCTGCTGTTGACTGACGACGCACGCGAAGTGTTCCAAATGGCGCTGCTCAAGCTGGGCTATTCCGGTAACACCACCGATCCGAAGGAGATCGAAGCTGCCTACCACGAACTGCAAAAATTGATGCCAAACGTGCTGGCCTTCAACTCCGACAACCCGGGCAACCCGTTTATGGAAGGGGAAGTCAACGTCGGCATGGTGTGGAACGGTTCGGCCTTTGTGGCGCGCCAGGCCGGCACGCCGCTGGAGATCGTCTGGCCGAAGGAAGGCGGGATCTTCTGGATGGACAGCCTGGCCATTCCGGCCAACGCGCGCAACGTCGAAGGGGCGCTGAAGCTGATCGACTTCCTGCTGCGGCCGGAAATCGCGGTGCAGGTGGCGGAGACCATCGGTTACCCGACGCCGAACCTGGCGGCGAAGAAGCTGCTGTCGCCGGAGATCGCCAACGACCCGTCACTCTATCCGGATAAGGCGGTGATTGAGCACGGCGAGTGGCAAAACGACGTCGGCGACGCCAGCACGCTGTACGAAAGCTACTTCCAAAAGTTGAAAGCCGGGCGCTAATACGCCCCGCCATCCCATCAGGGCGCGCAGTGCGCCCTGATGCCTTTCTCAGGGCCTGTCGGCCCGCGCCACCTTGCCCACCAGAAACTTGTGCACAAAACGCGGCACCACTTCACTGGCCAGACCGTAGTGTTTCTCGTCAAACTGGCTTTCCACCTGACTCGGCTCCAGGTTCAGCTCCATCGCATAGGCGCCGCCCAGCCGCGCCTCATGCACGAACCCGGCCGCCGGATAGACGTGGCCGGAAGTGCCGATGGCGACGAAGAAATCGGCCTTGCTCAGCGCCTGGTAGATGTCGTCCATGCCCAGCGGCATCTCGCCGAACCACACCACGTGCGGCCGCAGCGGCGCCGGGAACTGGCAGCAATGGCAACGATCGTCGACGCTGAGATCGCCGGGCCATTCGAACACCTGCCCCGACTGGGTGCAGCGCACCTTCAGCAATTCGCCGTGCATATGCAACACCCGCTTGCTGCCGGCGCGCTCATGCAGGTTATCGATGTTTTGCGTGACCAGCAGGAAGTTGTCTCCCAGCCACTCTTCCAGATCCGCCAGCGCGCGGTGCGCGGCGTTCGGGACGATCTCCTCCGTCTGCAGCTGACGGCGGCGTTCGTTGTAAAACGCCTGCACCAGCGCCGGATCGCGCTGGAAACCTTCCGGCGTGGCGACGTCCTCCACCCGGTGCTCTTCCCACAGCCCATCCGCGGCGCGGAAGGTGCGAATGCCCGACTCGGCCGAAATGCCGGCCCCGGTCAACACCACCACAAACGGCTTTTTCAGCTCTGCCGCCGCCATGGTGTCACGGTGAAAAATACGTGAACGAAAGCGCTGATGCAGCACATGCTTACTCTTGCGAAACTGACACAGCCGATGGCGAGTGTGCATTAACTCTCTCCTTACTTTTCCCTGTTTACCCTTCTTACTGGACGTTGCGGCGTTGTTGGCTGCATATATTCACGCCTGGCCGCAACGCCCATTACGTTGGGCGAGCCAAATTGAGAAACGCTGCGCCGCGCACGCCGCCGGCGTCGCCATAGCGCGCTTTCTCGATGCGCGGTAGCCGGGCCACCCGCAGCAGGTGAGCCGGCAGCCGCTGCGGCAACGCCTGATAAATGGCGTCGAAGTTCGACAACCCGCCACCGATCACCACCAGATGCGGATCCAGCACCGTCAGCAGGTTGCCCAGGCAGATCGCCAGCACGTCCATAAAGCGGTCGACGTGGGCCATCGCCTGCGGCTCACCCGCCTGATAATGCGCAATGATCTCGGTGGCAGGCAAGCGCCGGCCATAGAAATGGGCGTACATCCATTCGAAACCGCGGCCCGATATGTAATTTTCGATGCAACCCTGATGGCCGCACCCGCAGGCAACGCGAGGCACATCACGCCCCAGCACCTCGAGCGCGTCCACCGGCAGGCGCAAATGGCCGAACTCGCCGGCGATATAGTTGCGCCCAGGCACCGTCTTGCCGTCGACGATCAGGCCGCCGCCTACGCCGGTGCCGAGGATGATGCCCAGCACCGTCGGGTAGCGGCGAAACTCGTCGTCCCAGGCTTCCGACAGCGTAAAGCAGTTGGCGTCGTTATCGACCCGCACCTCGCGCCCGATCAGCGCCGCCAGATCGCGCGGCAGCGGACGCCCCATCGCCGCCGGCACGTTGGCGGTAAACAGCGTGCCGTCATCGTCGTTGGGCAGGCCCGGAATACCGATGCCGACGCTGCCGCGCCGGCCGCAAAACGCATCCGCCTCCAGGGTCAGATCGCACAGCGTGGCCAGCAGTTGCCGATAATCGTCGCGCGGCGTCGGCACCCGCTTTTGCCAAATGCGCCGCAGGTTGTCGTCGAACACCCCCAGCTCAATCTTGGTGCCGCCCATATCGAAACCGTAGTACATAACCCATCCCCAGGCTAAAAAAACGGGGCGGCATCGCTGCCTCCCCGTGGGTTTTATTGTCCGCTCAGCACCCGCGCCGGATCGATGCGGCTGGCGCGCCTCGCCGGATACCAACTGGCCAGCAGGCTCAGCACGATGGCGGTCGCCAGCACGATCAGCACATCCAGCCAGTGCAGCTCGGAAGGCAGGAAGTCGATGAAGTAGATATCGCCCGACAGGAAGGAATGGCCGACCAGTTTCTCGATGCCCCGGATGATGTTGGTCAGCTGCAGCGAGGCGATCACCCCGATCACCACGCCGCTCAGGCTGCCCAGCAGCCCGGCCAGCAGCCCGTACCAGATGAAGATGGCGCGGATAAAACCGTCTTTGGCGCCCAGGGTGCGCAGCACCGCGATATCGGCGCTTTTGTCTTTCACCGCCATCACCAGCGTGGAGACAATGTTGAAGCAGGCTACGCCGATCACCAGCACCATCGCCAGGTACATGATGGCGCGGATCATCTGGATGTCGCGATACATATAGCCGTACTTGCCGATCCAGCTTTTGATGTAGATATAAGAATTGGTCACTTCGCCGGCGTCGCGCACCAATTTGTTGGCGGCGAACACGTCGTTCATCTTGAGCGCGATACCCGTGACGCTGTCACCCATGTCGAGATACTGCTGCGCATCGGCCAGCGGCACCAGCGCCAGGCTGTGATCGAGCTGGCCGCTGAGCTGCAAAATGCCGGTCACATGCAGGCGAATGCGCTTCGGCTGCAGCAGCTTCATTTCCGGGTCGCTGTTGGGGATCATCACCGTGACATAGGCGCCCTGCTTGACGCCCAGCGCGTCGGCCACGCCCTTGCCGAGGATCACCTGCTGCTCGCCGGGCTTGAAGTTGGCCCAGGCGTCGCCCTGCACATACTGCGGCAGCGCGCTCAGCCGGCTCTCCTGCTGCGGATCAACGCCTTTGACTTCCACCGCGCGCAGCTGCGCGCCGTTTTCCATCAGGCCGGTAAAGTTGATGTACGGTGCGGCGGCCACAATGCCCGGCACCTTTTCCACCCGTTGCAGAATCGACGGCCAGCCGCTGAACGGCTGATTGACCGGTTCGAGTTCGCCATGCGGCACCACCGCCAGAATGCGGTTCTTCAGCTCGCGCTCAAAGCCGTTCATCGCGCTCAGGCCGACGATCAGCACCGCCACCCCCAACGCAATGCCGATGGTGGAGATAACCGAGATCAGCGACACCATGCCGCCGCGTTTACGGCCGCGGCTGAAACGCAGGGCCGTCAGGAAGGACAGTGAGGCTCCCGCCATTACTCGGCCCCCATCAGGGTCAGCTGCGCCTGCAGGTGGCCGTCGGCCATTTCCAGCTGGCGGCTCAGACGCTTGGCCAGTTGCAGATCGTGCGTCACCACCAGGAACGCGGTGCCCTGACGCACATTCAGCTCGCCCAGCAGATCGAAGATGCTGTCCGCGGTGCGTTTATCCAGGTTACCGGTCGGTTCGTCCGCCAGCACCAGCGCCGGGTTGTTGACCAGCGCACGGGCGATCGCTACGCGCTGACGCTCGCCGCCGGAAAGCTCGGACGGACGGTGTTTGCTGCGCTTTTCCAGCCCGACCGCCGCCAGCATCTCCCGCGCTTTCTCCTGCGCCTGCGCCGGTTTGGCACCGCCGATCAGCAGCGGCATGGCGGCGTTTTCCAGCGCGGTGAAGTCCGGCAACAGGTGGTGGAACTGATAGATGAAGCCCAACTGGCGGTTGCGCAGCTCAGCCTTGGCCGCCGAAGACATGGCGTTCAGCGATTCGCCCTTGAAAATCACCTCGCCGGAGGTCGGTGAGTCCAACCCGCCCAGCAGGTGCAACAGGGTGCTCTTGCCGGAACCCGAGCTGCCGACGATCGCCATCATTTCGCCCTGCTGCATAGCAAAGCTGACGTTGCGCAGCACGTCGGTGTGCAGGTTGCCTTCCTGATAGGTCTTGCACAGGTTGTCACACTGCAACAAAAGATGGTTACTCATAACGTAAAGCCTCAGCGGGTTGTACGGCGGCAGCGCGCCATGAAGGATAAAGCGTGGACAATAGGGAAACCGCCATCGCCACCACGGCGATGATCGTCACCTGCAGCGGATCGACCGCCACCGGCAGCGAAGCGCCGTCGATCAAGGCGCCGAGGATCGGCATCAGGTTATTCAGGTTGGTGGCCAGCAGCACGCCGAGCAGCGTGCCGAGCAGCGAACCGATGATGCCGGCGCTGGCGCCCTGCACCATGAATACCGACATGATCTGGCGGCGGGTCAGCCCCTGGGTCTGCAGAATGGCAACCTCGCCCTGCTTCTCCATCACCAGCAGGCCGAGCGACGTAATGATGTTAAACGCCGCCACCGCCACGATAAGGCTGAGCAGCAGCCCCATCATGTTCTTCTCCATGCGCACCGCCTGGAACAGCTCGCCCTTGCGATCGCGCCAGTCTTTCCAGACGGTGCCCGCCGGCAGCGCCTGTTGGCTGAGGGTATCGACCGTCAGCGGCTGTTGCAGGAACAGGCGCCAGCCGGTGATGTTGCCGGCCGGGTAACGCATCAGGCGCGAGGCATCCTGTTGGTTGACCAACAGCTGATAGCCGTCCACCTCGCTATTGGCATGGAAGGTGCCGATGAGGGTGAACAGGCGCTGGCTGGGGATGCGGCCCATCGGTGTGAACTGGCTGGCGCTCGGCACCATCACGCGCAGCGAATCGCCGCGCTTGACGCCCAGTTGCCCCGCCAGCTGTTCGCCGATGATGATGTTGTATTGGCCCGGCTGCAGCTGTTGCTGCTTGACGTTGACCAGATAGGGGGTTAGCGGATCGGCCTCGTCGGGATTGACGCCAAGCATCACCCCAACCGCCACGCTGCGGGCGCTTTGCAGCACCACGTCACCGGTGGTCAGCGGCGCAACGCGCGTGACGCCCTGCAGCTTCTGCACCTCGGAGGCCGGCAGCTGCTGCGGGTTGACCGATCCCTGTGGACTGGTGACCAACGCCTGCGGCATCAGGCCGAGGATGTTGTTCTCCAGATCCTTTTCGAAACCGTTCATCACCGACAGCACGGTGACCAACGCCATCACCCCCAGCGTAATGCCGATGGTGGAAAGCCAGGAAACAAACCGCCCGAAGCGGTCTGAGGCTCGCCCGCGCATGTAGCGCAGGCCAATGAATAACGCGACAGGTTGATACATGAAATCCGTTTGATAGCCGTGGCTTAAGCAAAGTGATCATGGATAATAAAGGCTCTCCCTCGTTTAGGGAACACCCGACGGCCTTTTATTGCGTGGCGGCGAAGAGGGAGACGGCGGCAGCTTCGCGCGTTATTTATCCTCAGCCGCAAAAAACAGACGGCATTAACCGGTTAAATAACCGGCAGAAAATTGATGAGCAGCGCTTTTTGCTGTGTCAGTTTGCCGGCCGCTGGGCTACTATAAACAGCATAAAGGCGCTGGGTTATCCGTGCCGGGACGCCATCCAACACATTGATTAAAGATACCTGAATGAGCACTTCCGATAGCCGTAACCGTTCTTCATCCCCTCGTTATTCTCTGCCCGATCGCGCGGGCGATCTGCGCCAACTGGGGCAACTGACCGGCGCGGCCTGTGCCGTGGAATGCGCCGAGATCGTAGAACGCCACCCTGGCCCGGTGATGCTGATCGCGCCGGATATGCAAAACGCCCTGCGGCTGCGCGACGAGATCCAGCAGTTCACTGACCAGATGGTGACTACGCTGTCCGACTGGGAAACCCTGCCGTACGACAGCTTCTCGCCGCACCAGGAAATCATCTCAGATCGTTTGTCGAGCCTGTATCACCTGCCGACCATGGCGCGTGGTGTGATCATTCTGCCGGTCAACACCCTGATGCAGCGCGTCTGCCCGCACGAATTCCTGCACGGCCACGCGCTGGTGATGAAGAAAGGCCAGCGCCTGTCGCGCGACAAGCTGCGCGCGCAGTTGGAACAGGCCGGCTACCGCAGCGTCGATCAGGTGATGGAGCACGGCGAATTCGCCACCCGCGGCGCGCTGCTCGACCTGTATCCAATGGGCAGCGATGAGCCTTACCGCATCGACTTTTTCGATGACGAAATCGACAGTCTGCGTATCTTCGACGTCGATACCCAGCGTACGCTGAGCGAAGTCGAGGCCATCAATCTGTTGCCGGCCCACGAGTTCCCCACCGACAAGAACGCCATCGAGCTGTTCCGCAGCCAGTGGCGCGAGCAGTTTGAGGTGCGTCGCGACGCCGAACACATCTATCAGCAGGTCAGCAAAAGCGCCTGGCCCGCCGGTATCGAATACTGGCAGCCGCTGTTCTTCAGCCAGCCGCTGCCGTCGCTGTTCAGCTACCTGCCAGGCAATACGCTGATCGTCAACACCGGCGATCTGGAGGGCGCCGCCGAGCGCTTCTGGCAAGACGTCAATCAGCGTTACGAAAGCCGCCGCGTCGATCCGATGCGCCCGCTGTTGGCGCCGGATACGCTGTGGCTGCGCGTTGACGCGCTGTTCGGCGAGCTGAAGGCCTGGCCGCGCATCGCGCTGAAAACCGATGAGCTGCCGGCCAAGGCCGGCAATACCAATCTGGACTACCATACCCTGCCCGATCTGGCGGTGCAGGCGCAGCATAAATCCCCGCTGGATAATCTGCGCCGCTTTATCGAAGGCTTCGACGGCAGCGTGATTTTCTCCGTCGAGAGCGAGGGGCGGCGTGAAACGCTGCAGGATCTGCTCGGCCGCATCAAGCTGGCGCCGGCGCTGATTCAGCGCCTCGATCAGGCGGAAACGGCGGGCCGTTACATGATGGTCGGCGCCGCCGAACACGGCTTCCTCGACGGCCTGCGCCGGCGGGCGCTGATCTGCGAAAGCGATCTGCTCGGCGAGCGCGTCAGCCGCCGCCGGCAGGACAACCGGCGCACCATCAACACCGATACCCTGATCCGCAACCTGGCGGAGCTGCATCCCGGCCAGCCGGTGGTGCACCTGGAACACGGCGTCGGCCGCTACGTCGGCCTGACCACGCTGGAGGCCGGCGGCATCAAGGCCGAGTACCTGATCCTCTCCTACGCCGGTGAGGACAAGCTGTACGTGCCGGTGTCATCGCTGCATCTGATCAGCCGCTACGCCGGCGGCGCGGACGAAAACGCCCCGCTGCACAAACTGGGCGGCGACGCCTGGACGCGCGCGCGGCAGAAAGCCGCCGAGCGGGTGCGCGACGTGGCGGCCGAGCTGCTGGATATTTACGCCCAGCGCGCCGCCAAGGCCGGTTTCGCCTTCAAACACAACCGCGAGCAGTACCAGCTGTTCTGCCAGAGCTTCCCGTTCGAAACCACGCCGGATCAGGAACAGGCGATCAACGCGGTGCTGAGCGACATGTGCCAGCCACTGGCGATGGACCGCCTGGTGTGCGGCGACGT
This sequence comes from Serratia sp. PL7, assembly GCF_945957435.1. Taxonomy (NCBI): domain Bacteria; kingdom Pseudomonadati; phylum Pseudomonadota; class Gammaproteobacteria; order Enterobacterales; family Yersiniaceae; genus Serratia; species Serratia sp. PL7. The sequence goes on from NZ_CAMFLB010000001.1 coordinate 1,727,932, forward strand.
CGGCTTCGGCAAAACCGAAGTGGCGATGCGCGCCGCCTTCCTGGCGGTGGAAAACGGCAAGCAGGTGGCGGTGCTGGTGCCGACGACGCTGCTGGCGCAGCAGCACTTCGACAACTTCCGCGATCGCTTCGCCACCTGGCCGATCCGCATCGAGATGATGTCGCGCTTCCGCAGCGCCAAAGAGCAGCAACAGGTGCTGGACGACGCGGCCGAAGGCAAAGTGGACATCATCATCGGCACCCACAAACTGCTGCAGAGCGATCTGCGCTGGAAGGATTTGGGGCTGCTTATCGTCGATGAAGAGCACCGCTTTGGCGTGCGCCACAAGGAGCGCATCAAGGCGATGCGCGCCGATGTCGATATCCTGACGCTGACCGCCACGCCAATCCCGCGGACGCTGAACATGGCGATGAGCGGCATGCGCGATCTGTCGATCATCGCCACTCCGCCGGCGCGCCGCTTGGCGGTGAAGACCTTCGTGCGCGAATACGACAGCCTGGTGGTGCGCGAGGCGATCCTGCGCGAAGTGCTGCGCGGCGGCCAGGTTTACTACCTTTACAACGACGTGGAAAACATCGAGAAAGCGGCGCAGCGCCTGGCTGAGCTGGTGCCTGAAGCGCGCATCGCCATCGGCCACGGCCAGATGCGTGAACGCGATCTGGAGCGGGTGATGAACGATTTCCACCACCAGCGCTTCAACGTGCTGGTGTGCACCACCATCATCGAAACCGGCATCGATATCCCCAGCGCCAACACCATCATCATCGAGCGGGCCGATCGCTTCGGCCTGGCGCAGCTGCATCAATTGCGCGGCCGCGTCGGGCGTTCGCACCACCAGGCTTACGCCTATCTGCTGACGCCAAACCCGAAAGCCATGGGCACCGACGCCCATAAACGGCTCGAGGCCATCGCGTCGCTGGAAGATCTCGGCGCCGGGTTCGCGCTGGCAACCCACGATCTGGAGATCCGCGGCGCCGGTGAACTGCTGGGTGAAGACCAGAGCGGCCAAATGACCACCGTCGGTTTCTCGCTCTATATGGAACTGCTGGAAAGCGCCGTCGACGCGTTGAAAAACGGTCGCGAACCATCGTTGGAAGATCTCACCAGCAGCCAGACCGAGGTAGAACTGCGCATGCCGACGCTGCTGCCGGAAGACTTCATTCCCGACGTCAATACCCGTCTGTCGCTGTATAAGCGTATCGCCAGCGCGAAGAACGACGGTGAGCTTGACGAGTTGAAGGTCGAACTGATCGACCGCTTCGGCCAGCTGCCGGATGCGGCGCGCAACCTGTTGCAATGCGCGGCGCTGCGCCTGCATGCGCAGAGGCTGGGGATCAAACGCATCGAGAGCAACGAGCGCGGCGGCTTTATCGAGTTCGGCGACAACAACCGCGTTGACCCGGGTTATCTGATCGGCCTGTTGCAGGGCAATCCGCAGGTTTACCGCCTGGACGGCCCCAGTAAGCTGAAGTTCACGCTCGATCTGGCCGATCGCCAGAAACGCCTGACGTTCACCGAAGAGCTGCTGAACGCCTTCCGCGAACACACGCTGGCCGCCTAAGGCAACGCCCCCGTCGCTCCGACGGGGGCGGCTTATCCGCGCGGAAAACCGGCGCCCAGTGGCGCCAGCTGCATCACGCGGCTGGTCACCACCCGGTTTTTGCCGCTGCGCTTCGCCTCGTACAACGCTTCGTCGGTCATGGCGATCGCCTTGTCCAACGTCATGCCGGGCAGATACAGCGACACGCCGATGGACATCGTGATGTGCGCTTCGTCGTGTGCATTCAGCAAGAACGTCGAACTTTCCACCGCGCTGCGAATGCGCTCCGCCACCCCGCCGATGACCTGCGGATCGTAGCTGGCGGTGATCACCATAAACTCCTCGCCACCGTAGCGCCCGACGAAGTCCTCGTTACGCACGCTGTTTTGCAGCAGCCGGCCGACGCTGGCCAGCAGCACGTCACCGGCCGGATGACCGTAGGTATCGTTGATGCTTTTAAAGTTATCCAAATCGAGGATCATCAACCCGCACGGGCGGCGCTCGGCACGCTGCAGCATCAGCTGATAATCGACGCTGGCGCGGTTGTTGATATGGGTCACACTGTCGGTCGTGGCACGCGCACGCATCGCGAAATAGGCGTAGATGTGGCGCTCTTTGAAATTCAGCGCATGATAGCAAATCGCCAGACAGAGCGCGGAAACCGCCTGGTACAGCAACACATCCGGCCACAGCCCGCTCATGTCCACCAGCAGCCACACCACCGCGATGCGATACAGCGCGATAATGCCGATCGTCAGGTAAAACGCCCGGTGGGATTTTTTCAACCACACCTGCGACAACAGCAGCGGCGCGATGATCGAGGCGATGAACAGGTTATCGACGGTGAAACCGCCGGTCAGCGCCATGGCGAACAGAAAACTCACCAGTCCGCTGACGCCGCCGCCGAAGAACGTCACCAGTATCATCGGGATCATCGCAAAGCTGTAATGTACCTTATCGGTCAACACCAGCCGATCCTGACTCAAATACAGCACCGCCACCCCGGCCAGCAGGCCGAACACGACGCGCTTCCACAGTGCGGAACGGTAGGAAAACGGGACATTCTTGCTGAGAACGAAATAGCTTACCGACAGCGTGGCATAGGTGATGCAAGCGTCGCTGTAAAGGATAGAAATGGACGCAATGTAAGTCATAAATAGTCAGCGCGCTCCTCGGGATCGCCAGGGGTAATGTAAAGACGTTGAATAACGCATCCCTGTCGTCTCCGCTTCGGCGGCGGCCATTTTACACAGTCTATTAATAGAGTAGCAGTTCTATCTTATCGCCAAGCCGTCTATCTCACGATGCTCGCTTCAGGCTACTCTGTCCTTTGTATATCGGGGGAGAAACGCATGAATATCGACGATGAACTGCAGGCGCTCAGCGAACAGGAAGCGACGCTGGCCTTTACCCATTTTGACGCCACCACCGCCTGGGAGCTGGGCGCGGCGCTGAAAACCGCCGCCGAGCGACGCGGCCTGAGCATCGCCATCGAAATCCAACTGGCCGGGCAGACGCTGTTTTATTACGCCATGCCGGGCGCCACGCCGGACATCGCCGACTGGGTGCGGCGCAAGCGCAATCTGGTGAACCATTTTCACAAAAGCTCGTACGCCATCGGCCTGCGTCTGCAGCAGCGGCAAACGTCGCTGGAGGAGCGTTACGGGCTGAGCGTGCGCGACTATTCGGTGCACGGCGGCGCCTTCCCGCTCACCCTGACCGGCCTCGGCTGCGTCGGCAGCATCAGCATTTCCGGCGCGCCGCAGAAGGAAGATCACCAGCTGTTGGTAAGCACTTTAGCCCACTTTCTCGGCTTATCCCTACCCGCTCTGCACTAACCGCCAAAACCTTGATTATTCCTTTCTTTTTCAGCCGCAGAATCTGCGGCTTACTTACCTCTTAACGGCATTTAGCGCCGGATAAAACGACGACTCTCTGATTTCCTGTGCCAAATTGACGCAGGTCTGGTAATCCGCTGAACAAAAGGCGTATGGTATCTGTCACGTGACAAGACGGACCTCATCGGGCCCGCCATTCCTTTCACTTTTGAAGATTTGGTACGCACCGTAGATGAAAACGCATGAAATAAACAAAATTCGCCCCTTCAGCGCGCTGATAGATGCCTGCTGGCGGGAACCTTATAGCCTGGCGCGGTTGCTGAAAGACGCCATCGCCGGGGTGACGGTCGGTATTATCGCCATTCCGCTGGCGATGGCGCTGGCGATCGCCAGCGGCGTGCCGCCGCAGTACGGCCTGTATACCGCCGCCATCGCCGGCATCGTCATCGCCGTCAGCGGCGGTTCGCGCTACAGCGTCTCCGGCCCCACCGCCGCCTTCGTGGTGATCCTCTATCCGGTCTCGCAGCAGTTTGGCCTGGCCGGCTTGCTGGTCGCCACGCTGATCTCCGGGGTATTTCTGCTGCTGATGGGGCTGGCGCGCTTTGGCCGGCTGATCGAATACATTCCGCTGCCGGTGACGCTGGGCTTTACCTCCGGCATTGCCATCACCATCGCCACCATGCAGATCAAGGACTTTTTCGGCCTGCAGCTGGCGCACACGCCGGAAAATTACGTTGGCAAGCTGTACGCCCTGCTGCAGGCGCTGCCAACGCTGGATCTCGGCGATACCCTGATCGGCGCCGTGACGCTGCTGATCCTGATCTTCTGGCCCAAGCTCGGCCTGCGGGTGCCCGGCCACCTGCCGGCGCTGCTGGCGGGCACCGCGCTGATGGGGCTGCTGACGCTGTTTGACCACCCGGTGGCGACCATCGGTTCCCGCTTCAGCTACCTGCTGGCCGATGGCAGCAGCGGCCAGGGCATTCCGCCGATCCTGCCGCAGCTGCTGCTGCCCTGGGATCTGCCGGGCGGCGGCGGGCAGCCGTTCACCCTGAGCTGGCAAACCGTTTCCGCCCTGTTGCCGGCGGCATTTTCGATGGCAATGCTCGGCGCGATCGAGTCGCTGCTGTGCGCAGTGGTGCTCGACGGCATGACCGGTAAGAAGCATAACTCGAACAGCGAACTGATCGGCCAAGGCGCGGGCAACATCATCGCGCCGTTCTTCGGCGGCATCACCGCGACCGCCGCAATTGCCCGTTCAGCGGCCAACGTGCGCGCCGGCGCCACCTCGCCGGTGTCCGCCATCATCCACGCGCTGCTGGTGCTGTTGGCGCTGCTGGTGCTGGCGCCATGGCTCTCTTATCTGCCGCTGGCGGCGATGGCGGCGCTGCTGTTGATGGTCGCCTGGAACATGAGCGAGGCCCACAAGGTGGTTTACCTGCTGCGCCGGGCGCCGAAGGACGACATTCTGGTACTGCTGCTGTGCATGTCGCTGACGGTGCTGTTCGACATGGTGATCGCCATTACCGTGGGCATCGTGTTGGCGTCGCTGCTGTTTATGCGCCGCATCGCCCGCATGACGCGGCTAAGCGAACTGAGCGCCGATGACGGCCGCCTGGTGCTGCGAGTGAATGGCCCGCTGTTCTTCGCCGCCGCCGAGCGCATCTTTAGCGAACTGCTGACGCGCAGCGAAAGTTATCGCACGATCGTGCTGCAATGGGATGCGGTGTCGGTGCTCGACGCCGGCGGTCTGAGCGCCCTGCGTCGCTTTATCGACGTGCTGCCGGCGGACAAGAAACTGGTGATCACCGACGTGCCGTTCCAGCCGCTGAAAACCCTGGCGCGCGCGCGGGTGCAGCCGATCGAGGGCCGCTTGCAGTTCTATCCGACGCTGCCGGAAGCGCTGGCGGCCACCGGCGCCTAAACGTAAAAAAGCCCGACAAGTCGGGCTTTTTTTGGCGATGAACGCTTAGTTGCTGGTATCCAGCTCCGGGAAGCTCTTCACCAGGTCGTCGATGGCTTTCATCTGCGCCAGGAACGGCTCCAGCTTGTCCAACGGCAGCGCGGAAGGACCGTCGCACTTGGCGTTGTTCGGATCCGGGTGCGCTTCGAGGAACAGGCCGGCCAGGCCAACCGCCATGCCGGCGCGCGCCAACTCGGCCACCTGAGCGCGGCGGCCGCCGGACGCGGCGCCGAACGGATCGCGGGTCTGCAGCGCGTGGGTCACGTCGAAGATCACCGGATGGCCGCCGGTCACGTTCTTCATCACGTTGATGCCCAGCATGTCGACCACCAGGTTGTCATAACCAAAGTTGCTGCCGCGATCGCACAGGATCACCTGGTCGTTGCCGCCTTCTTTGAATTTGTCGACGATGTTGCCCATCTGCCCCGGGCTGACGAACTGTGGCTTCTTGACGTTGATCACCGCGCCGGTTTTCGCCATCGCTTCCACCAGATCGGTCTGACGCGCCAGGAAGGCCGGCAGTTGGATCACGTCAACCACTTCAGAAACCGGCTGCGCCTGCGCCACTTCATGCACGTCGGTGATGATTTTCACGCCGAAGGTTTTCTTCAGCTCTTCGAAGATCTTCATCCCTTCTTCCAGGCCCGGACCGCGGTACGAGTGGATGGAAGAACGGTTGGCTTTGTCGAAAGAGGCTTTGAATACGTAAGGAATGCCCAGTTTTTGCGTCACGGTGACGTAGTGCTCGCAGATGCTCATCGCCAGATCGCGCGATTCCAGCACGTTCATACCGCCAAACAGCACAAACGGCAGGTCGTTTGCTACGTCGATGTCGCCAATGCTAACCACTTTCTGTTTCATGCTTTCGCCTTTGTTAAGGTTGTAACCGTCGCCTTGCAAACTGCACGGAGTCATTGAATTAATGCAGCGTCACCTGTTTCGGCTCAATCGAGTGGATCTGTACTTTGATCACTTCGCTGACCGGGTCTTCAGGACACTGCTCGACAAAATAGTTGAGATCGGAAATCGCGATGTGGTTGCACTCCAGCTGGGCATAAATCAGCCCGCGGTCGCGGATCTCGTAAGGATCTTCCGGATCGAAGCACAGCACCGTTTCGCTGGTGCGCAGCGCCATTTCCAGCTGCTTTTCTTCCATCAGGGCGGCCTTCAGCGTATCCAACATCTTGCGCACCACCATGATGTTCTCCGACTCGTCGAGGTCGTCGTCTTCCAGTTCGGCGCCCAGCCCCAGGTTGCCCTTGATCCACACTTCCAGCTGGTGCTCGCTCAGGGTTTCGCCGTTCAGCGGGTTGATCAGCCACAGCTCTTCGTCCAGCCAATCGGCGCGCAGGATCAGCTGAGTGGGGAAAATCACCGGCAACAGCGGCAGATCCAGCGCGTTGGCGATGTGCAGGAAAATGGTGCCTAGCGAGACCGGCGTGCCCTGCCGCCCTTCCAGCACCTTGTCCAGCCAGATGGCGTCCGACAGGCGGTAAACGCCGCTGGCGCCGCCGAACCCCCAGGTTTTGTAGAACAGTTCGATGAGCGCATCCAGTTGCTGCTCCTGAGTGATATCGACCGGCACCGCCGCACGCGCTTCATCCACCAGCTGTTGCAGCTTGCGCTCCACGTCGGCAGCGGGAAAATCGCGCCGCACCGACTGCGACACCAGGATCACCCCTTCGCTCAGCGGCGAGGTGTTAAATTCAAAATCAGCAATGCTACTCATAGGTATCCCATCAGAAACGGTATTTTCGTCGTGGCAAGTTTAATTATCAGATACAGACAGCCCAACGCCAGCATGAACGCCACGGTTCGCAGCCGCTGACTTTTGGTCTTCTTGCCCAATGCGACGTAGCCAAGCAGGATATAGATAATAACGCCAAACAGCTTCTCGGTCAGCCATGAGTCCATACCCAGCAGCGGATAAAACCCGAACGTCACCACCAACGCGATGCCGCTGACGAACAGCAGCGTGTCATTCAGGTGCGGCGCTACCTTGACCCAGCGGCGGCCCATGATCGGCGAGCGGCGCCACTGCCAAAAGAAACGCAGCACAAACAAGGTAATACTGATGGCGACCGTCAGCAAATGGAAATGTTTCAACGCGGTGTATGCAGTCATGATGCTCCCTTAAATGGCCCGGGCGTCGTTATTATGAGTGGCGCTTATCCCGGCCATTGGCCGAGCGTCACGCGGTCGTTGTCGCCGTAATCACGGTGGGTGGCGACAGCGGAAAATCCGGCGGCCTGCAGCAGCGCGCGCACGCTCTCGCCCTGCTGCCAACCATGTTCCAACAGCAGCCAGCCCTGCGACTGCAAATAATGCGGCGCCTGGCGCACGATGGCGGCCAGATCCGCCAGCCCGTGCTCGGCGGCAACCAGCGCGCTACCGGGTTCAAAGCGCACGTCGCCCTGCGACAAATGCGGATCGGCGGCGTCGATATAGGGCGGATTGCTGGCGATCAGCGCGAAGCGTTGCCCCGCCACCGGCGCAAACCAGCTGCCCTGTAGAAATCGGACGTTGTCGATCTTCAGCTTGTGCGCATTGTGCTGCGCCAGCGCAACCGCCTCCGGCTGCACATCGATGCCGATAGCCGAACAATCCGGGCGCTCACTGGCCAGCGCCAGCGCGATGGCGCCGGTGCCGGTGCCAAGATCGAGGAAATGGCAGGGTTGCGGCGGCAGGCGCGCCAGCGCCAGTTCCACCAGGCATTCGGTATCAGGGCGTGGGATCAGCGTCGCCGGCGAGACCGACAGCGGCAGCGACCAAAACTCGCGCTCGCCCACCAGATAGGCCACCGGCTCACCGCGTTCGCGGCGCGCCAGCAGCGTCTCCAGCTGCTGTTGCTGCGGCGGCGTCAGCAGGGTTTCCCCGAACGCCATCAGGAAGGTTCTGGCCTTGCCGGTCACGAAACCCAACAGGATTTCCGCGTCGCGCCGGGCGCTGTCGCTGTGGGTCAAACGCGCGGCGGCGGCTTTCAGCCAGTATTGATAATCCATCACTCTTGCTCGGCGGACAGCGCAGCCAGCTGATCGGCCTGATACTCCTGCACGATCGGCTGGATCAGCATGTCCAGTTTGCCTTCCATCACTTCGTCCAGACGGTAGAGCGTCAGGTTGATGCGGTGGTCGGTTACCCGCCCCTGCGGGAAGTTGTAGGTGCGGTTGCGGTCGGAACGATCGCCGCTGCCCAGCAGGTTGCGGCGAGTGGACGCCTCGGCCTGCTGGCGCTTGGCCATCTCGGCGGCGCGAATGCGCGCGCCCAGCACCGACATCGCCTTGGCTTTGTTTTTGTGCTGCGAACGTTCGTCCTGGCACTCCACCACGATGCCGGTCGGCAGGTGGGTGATGCGGATCGCCGAGTCGGTGGTGTTAACGTGCTGGCCGCCGGCGCCGGAGGAGCGGAAGGTGTCGATTTTCAGATCGCCCGGGTTGATGTCCGGCAACTCGGCTTCCGGCACTTCCGGCATCACCGCCACGGTACAGGCGGAGGTGTGGATGCGCCCCTGGGATTCGGTTTCCGGCACGCGCTGCACGCGGTGCCCGCCGGATTCAAACTTCAGCTGACCGTACACGCCGTCGCCGGAAACTTTGGCAATCACTTCTTTGAAACCACCGTGTTCGCCTTCGTTGGCGCTCATCACCTCGACACGCCAGCGGCGGCTTTCCGCATAGCGGCTGTACATGCGGAACAGATCGCCGGCAAAGATCGCCGCCTCATCGCCGCCGGTGCCGGCGCGCACTTCGAGGAAGCAGCTGCGCTCGTCATCCGGATCTTTCGGCAGCAGCAACACCTGCAGCTGCTGCTCCAGCGCTTCACTGGTCGCCCGCGCCTGTTTCAGCTCTTCCTGCGCCATCTCGCGCATTTCCGGATCGTCCAGCATCATTTCCGCCGTCTCCAGATCCTCCTGCACCTGACGCCATTCCAGGAAGCAGCGGCTGACGTCGGTCAGCTGCGCGTATTCTCGCGACAGCGCGCGGAACCGGTCTTGCTCGGCGATGACGCCGGCATCGCCGAGCAGCGCCTGCACTTCTTCATGGCGCTCTTGTAACGCTTCCAGTTTGGCAACAATAGAAGGCTTCATGCGTGGTAATAAACCCTGTTAATAGAGAAAACTAATGCTGATCCAGCCCGAGGCTGTCGCGTAATAACTGCAACCGCTCCACGTCGCCGTCGCCGGCGGCCTGCTGGAGGGATTTGGTAGGGGCATGAATAAGACGGTTGGTCAGTTTATGGGCCAGCTCGTGAATAACCTGCTCCACGTTGGCGCCCTGCGCGATGGCGGCCAGCGCTTTGGCCTCCATTTCCGCGCGAATTTGGTCAGCCTGCGAACGGTAGTCGCGGATGGTTTCCACCGCGCCCTGCGAACGCAGCCAGGCCATGAAGTTGATGCTTTCCTGCTGCACGATCGACTCCGCCTGCACCGCCGCCGCTTTGCGCTGCGCCAGGTTGCTTTGAATGATGGCGTGCAGATCGTCCACGCTGTACAGATAGGCGTTGGCCAGTTTGCCGACTTCCGGCTCGATATCGCGCGGTACGGCGATATCCACCAGCAGCATCGGCTGGTTGCGGCGCGCCTTCAGCGCGCGCTCCACCATCCCCTTACCGATGATCGGCAGCGGGCTGGCGGTGGAGCTGATGATGATGTCGGCGTCCGCCAGGCGTTCGTCGATCTCCGGCAGGGTGATCACTTCTGCGCCCACCTCGTCCGCCAGCAGCTGCGCGCGCTCGCGGGTGCGGTTGGCGATGATCATGTGCCGCACTTTGTGTTCGCGCAGGTGGCGCGCCACCAGCTCGATGGTTTCACCGGCGCCCACCAGCAAGACGTTGAGATCGGCCAGCGATTCGAAGATCTGCCGCGCTAGGGTACAGGCAGCAAACGCTACGGAGACCGCGCTGGCGCCGATTTCGGTTTCGGTGCGCACGCGCTTGGCGACGGAGAAGGATTTCTGGAACAGACGCTCCAGCTCGCCGGACAGCGACTGGCCGCGTTGCGACTCGGCGAAGGCCTTTTTCACCTGGCCGAGGATCTGCGGTTCGCCCAATACCAGTGAGTCCAACCCGCTGGCCACCCGCATCAGATGGCTGACCGCGTCGTTGCCCTGATGCCAGTACAGGCTTTTCTTCACCTCTTCCGGGCGCAGGTTGTGATATGCGCACAGCCAGGCGACCAGCTGCTCGTGCATGTGTTCCTGTTGCTCTACGCTGAGGTACAGCTCGGTGCGGTTGCAGGTGGACAACACGACACCGCCCTGCACCAACGGTTGTTGGAGCAAGCTGGTCAGCGCCTCATCGATGGACTCTGGCGAGAAGGTCACCCTTTCACGCAGAGAAACCGGAGCGGTTTTGTGATTTATACCTAACGCCAGCAGGGTCATTGCTTCGAGTAATACTTATCTTGGTACGGGTTCTCGTTGAACGGCATTCTACTTGATGCGCGGGATCAATAAAAGTAACAACCGCATCTTCCGTTCAATCGCTGTCATAGATGACATCAATTAATGAATAAGCAATAAATACAGCGGGATAAATAGTCATAGGCTAGGTTGATTGCTTAAATTTTAGCGCAGTTTGCGATAACGCGCACGCTATTCGGCGTACGCAACGGCGGCGTTTGCGCAACTCCGGCACCGCTTATCGGGCGCGCCTCCCCGCCTTTAGGCGATTGTGTTACGCTTAATGGCGACCCCGACGCGCGTAACGGGTTGGCATTGCGCCGGCAAAAGCGGAAAGATTCAACGCGATGCAGCAAAAAATTGACGCGCCGCCGCCGCCCCGTTAGCGTGAGCGCTGAATCCGGGTTTCATCGCGCATGCCCGCAAGGACAAAAGGACAAGAGAAAGTTATGCCAATACGCAAAGTTAGTTTGCTCCGTCTGATCCCGCTGGCCAGCCTGGTGCTGGCCGCCTGTACCACCACTAAGCCGACCGGCCCGGCCACCAGCCCGACTTCACCGCAGTGGCGCGCCCATGAGCAGACGGTGCAACAGCTCAGCACCTATCAGACCCGCGGCTCCTTCGCCTACTTGTCTGATCAGAAAAAAGTCTACGCTCGCTTCTTCTGGCAGCAGTTTTCGCCGGAGCGCTACCGCCTGCTGCTGACCAACCCGCTGGGCAGCACGGAAATGGATCTCAACGTGCAGAAAAACGTGGTGCAGCTGACCGACAACCAGGGCAAACGCTACGTCAGCGACAACCCGGAAGAGATGATCCGCAAGCTGACCGGCATGGCGATCCCGCTGAACAACCTGCGTCAGTGGATGGTCGGCCTGCCGGGCGAAGCCAGCGATTTTGCGCTGGATGACCAATATCGCCTGAGCAAGCTGACCTACCAGCAAGGCGGCCAGACCTGGAAAGTGGATTACCAGGGCTACAGCAACGAGGTGCAGCCGACGCTGCCGAACCGCCTGGAGCTGCAGCAGGGCGACCAGCGCATCAAGCTGAAGATGGATAACTGGGCGCTCAAATGATCCGCCAGTGGCCCTCCCCCGCGAAACTCAACCTGTTTTTGTACATCACCGGCCGCCGTGAAGACGGCTATCACCTGTTGCAGACGCTGTTCCAGTTTTTGGACTACGGCGATACCCTGACCATCGACCCTCGCCAGGACGACCGCATTCATCTGCTGACGCCGGTCGACGGCGTTCCAGACGAGCAGAACCTGATCGTGCGCGCCGCCCGCCTGCTGCAGCGCTATTGCGATGAACGCGGCCTGCAAACCGCGCCGCGCGGCGCCGACATCAGCATCGACAAGCGCCTGCCGATGGGCGGCGGTTTGGGCGGCGGTTCCTCCAACGCCGCCACCGTGCTGGTGGCGCTGAACGAACTGTGGCGCTGCGGTCTTGGCGACGACCAACTGGCAGCGCTGGGGCTCAGCCTCGGCGCCGATGTGCCGGTGTTCGTGCGCGGCCACGCCGCCTTCGCCGAAGGCATCGGCGAGCGCCTGCAGCCGGCCGAGCCGCAGGAAAAATGGTATCTGGTGGCACATCCTGGCGTCAGCATCCCGACGCCGGTTATCTTCGGCGACCCCGAATTAAAAAGAAACACCCCGGTTCGCTCCTTAAGTGAGCTGTTGCAGGCGCCGTACGCAAATGATTGCGAACCGATCGCAAGAAAACGTTTTCGCGAGGTTGAACAGCTTCTTTCATGGCTGTTAGAATACGCCCCGTCACGCCTGACTGGCACAGGTGCTTGTGTGTTTGCTGAATTCGACACAGAAATCGCCGCCCGTCAGGTGTTAAATCAAGCCCCGGAGTGGTTGTGTGGTTTTGTAGCGCGCGGCGTTAACGTCTCCCCACTACATCGCATTCGTTCCGGGCGGTTTGAGTCGTAGCTCAACGTTTCGCTGCGCAGGGTCATGCACACCTGGCCCTGTTATCCCTGCGCTGCCTGCGGTCTCAATTTTAGTTTTACATACCCGTATGTATATTGCGCCGGCGTCGCCAACTGCCCCTTGGCGATGTCGTATGACAATATCTTCTCTGGACGCAAGCCTGAGGTTCTTCTCGTGCCTGATATGAAGCTTTTTGCTGGTAACGCCACCCCGGAACTAGCACAACGTATTGCCAACCGTTTGTACACCAGCCTTGGTGACGCCGCTGTAGGTCGTTTTAGCGACGGCGAAGTGAGCGTGCAAATCAACGAAAATGTACGCGGCGGTGATATTTTCATCATCCAGTCCACCTGTGCCCCGACCAACGACAACCTGATGGAACTGGTTGTGATGGTCGACGCCCTGCGTCGCGCCTCCGCAGGTCGTATTACCGCCGTTATCCCTTACTTCGGCTATGCCCGCCAGGATCGCCGCGTGCGTTCCGCGCGTGTACCCATCACCGCCAAGGTGGTTGCCGATTTCCTCTCCAGCGTAGGGGTTGACCGCGTTCTGACGGTGGATCTGCATGCTGAGCAGATTCAAGGCTTCTTCGACGTACCGGTAGACAACGTGTTCGGCAGCCCGATCCTGCTGGAAGACATGCTGCAGCAGAACCTGGAAAACCCGATCGTGGTTTCCCCGGACATCGGCGGCGTAGTGCGTGCTCGCGCCATCGCCAAACTGCTGAACGACACCGACATGGCCATCATCGACAAACGCCGCCCGCGCGCGAACGTTTCTCAGGTGATGCACATCATCGGTGACGTGGCAGGCCGCGACTGCGTGCTGGTCGACGACATGATCGACACCGGCGGTACCTTGTGTAAAGCGGCTGAAGCGTTGAAAGAACGCGGTGCCAAGCGCGTATTCGCCTACGCGACGCACCCGATCTTCTCCGGCAACGCCGTGGACAACATCAAGAACTCGGTGATTGATGAAGTGATCGTCTGCGACACCATTCCGCTGTCGCCGGAAATCAAGGCACTGAAAAACGTTCGCACTCTGACCCTGTCCGGCATGCTGGCTGAAGCCATCCGCCGCATCAGCAACGAAGAGTCGATCTCTGCGATGTTCGAGCATTAATTCGTCGTCTTTCCGGTGCGGCGCCCACTGCGCCGGAAAGATAACGCGCCCGACAGCAGAAAAAGAAAAACCCGTTGGTGCGTGAGCAACAACGGGTTTTCTACTCGTAGTCCAACATGACCTCAGACCTTAATGCACGGCAGATATTCCCTTGCCCTGCTCTTGCTTCCCTTCTGATTTTTTAATCAATGCGACGAACGATGTTGGTCGTTACGGCACCGTTTATCAAAGTGTTTTACCCACCAGTAGCGATCCGCCACCTGCTCGCGGCCGCCTATACGCGCGCCCACCAGCCATAACAGCGCGCCGACGAAGATACTCATGATGGCGCCGTGGGCGAAAAATTGCGGTAAATTGAACTGGGAAACTTCAGCAATAATGGAGTATCCAACGCCGCCGATCATCACGACCAGCCCCAGCCCCATAAAAAAGTTGCCCATTCTGTCCGCGCTTCTACGTTTCATATGCCACCTCCATGATTGCCATGTGCCAACCGGGATAACGCTGCAACTTGTTAACCCACTTTGATAAGTTAAGTATAGTCCTTGTTATGGCAAGGGGATTGCGGAGGCGATCACAAATGGTAAAGAATTATTGACACTTCTTAACACGCCACTGAAAATTAGCAGACAAATTGAATGATTCAGCTAATGAATCATTCGTCTTTCTTACCAACGCCGAAGGCAGAGATCGGATTTTGTCATTCACCGCCCCGACAGGTAGACTAAGGCCCTTTCCATTACCCTGATCATAGTGAATCTCCCAGTGAGCAGTATTAAATTGATAGTCGGCCTGGCCAACCCGGGCGCGGAATACGCCCAGACACGCCACAACGCCGGCGCCTGGTACGTCGATCTGCTGGCACAGCGCCACAATCAGCAGTTGAAAGAAGAGAGCAAGTTCTTCGGCTACACCGCCCGTTTGAATCTGGCAGGCAACGACGTGCGCCTGCTGGTGCCGACCACCTTCATGAACCTGAGCGGCAAAGCGGTGCTGGCGATGGCCAATTTCTACCGCATCGAACCCAACGAGATCCTGGTGGCGCACGACGAGCTGGATCTGCCGCCCGGCGTGGCAAAAATCAAGCTCGGCGGTGGCAACGGCGGCCACAACGGCCTGAAAGACATCCAAAACAAGTTCGGCAATAACCCGAACTTCTACCGCCTGCGCATCGGCATCGGCCATCCGGGCGACAAGAACAAGGTGGTGGGCTTCGTGCTCGGCAAGCCGCCGGCCAGCGAGCAGAAGATGATTGACGAAGCGATCGACGAGTCGCTGCGCTGCACCGAGATGCTGATGAAGGACGGGCTGGAAAAAACCGTTCAGCGCCTGCACAGCTTCAAGGCGCAGGCCTGAACTTTGCCGCAGCGGGCGCCCTGCCCGCTGCCGGCTTTTAGCCGCGCGGGTTGAAGGTCTCCTCGCTCACGCGGCGGTCATCGGCGGCGAACCCCTCTTCCGCCACGTAATACTGCGGATCGTCCAGTTCATGGCTGCAAAACGGCCCGGCGCGCTTGAGCAGGCGCACGCAGTCACCGCTCAGGTGGCGCAGACGAATGCTTTTCCCCGCCGCCAGATAACGCGCCGTCAGCTTATCGATCGCTTCTACGCCGCTGGAATCCATCACCCGGGTGCCGGCAAAGTCCAGCACCACGTTCTGCGGATCGCCTTGCGGCTCGAACAGCTCGGCAAAAGCCGCGGCCGAGCCGAAGAACAGCGGACCATCGAGCCGATACACCGCCACGTCGCCCGTCACCTGCCGCTGGCGCACGCGGATGCGTGCCTGCTGCCAGGCGAACACCAGCGCCGAGATAATCACCCCGCTGATCACCGCCACCGCCAGATCGGTAAAGATGGTGATCAACGTGACGGCGATCATCACCAGCGCGTCCGCCTTCGGCATACGACGCAAACGGCGCAGCGAACTCCACTCGAAAGTGTTGTAACACACCACCAGCATCACCCCGGCCAGCGCCGCCACTGGCAGCAGGCCGATATAGCGCGACAGGCTAACCACAAATAAAATCAGCAGGATAGCGCCCACCGTGCCGGAGATGCGCCCGCGCCCGCCCGAGGTGAAGTTGATGATCGACTGGCCGATCATCGCACAACCGGCGAAGCAGCCGAACAGGCCGCACACCGCGTTACCGGCGCCCTGCGCGATACTCTCGCGGTTGCCGTTCCCCTTCTTGCCGCCCATTTCATCCAGCACCGTCATGGTCAGCAGCGATTCAATCAAACCGACCAGGGCAATCACTACTGCATAGGGTAGCACCACCCGCACCATCTCCAGGGTAAACGGCGCCGTCGGCAGGCTGAAGTGCGGCAGCGCGCCGGAAATGTCCGCCAGATCGCCCACCCGCAGCGTATGCAGATTGAGGCCGATCGCCAACGCCGAGACCACCAGCAGTGCCGCCAGCGAAGACGGAATGGCTTTGGTCAGGCGCGGGAACAGCACCACCACCGCAATCGCCAGCGCCACCAGGCCGTACATTAGCGGGCCCTGCCCGGCGATCATCTTCAACTGCGCCAGCATGATGACGATCGCCAGGCCGTTGACGAAGCCGTGGATCGCCGGCAGCGGCACCAGACGAATGAACTTGCCCAGCCGAAAGGCGCCGATCAGGATTTGAATCCCCCCGGCAAACAGCGTGGCCCACAGTACGTAACCCATGCCGTACTGCGCCGCCAGGCTCATCAGCACCACCACAATGGAACCTGCGGCGCCGGAAACCATGCCCGGCTTGCCGCCGAACAGCGCCGTGACCAGGCCGATAATAAACGCGGTATGCAAACCGACGATCGGCGAAAGACCGGCGACCAGCGAAAAGCCGACCGCCTCGGGGATCATCGAAACCGCCACCACAAAGCCCGCCAGGACTTCATTTTTAACGTCCGCGATCCTGACGTTACTCAGGTTAAACATGCATTATTCACTTATGACAGATGACATCATCTCCCCGCGTAGCGGGTATGGGGTACCGCAAGGGGCGGCAGACTGCTGGCGGGCACAGCTCAGGGTGGCGTAGGCAAGAAATACATCCGGCGCGTTTCCTGTCGGTTAATCGGAACGGCCAGTATGGGTAAATGTGATCCAAATCTCAATCAAAAACCGGTCGCCCGCGCTGCACTCGCCCCAGCCAAGCAAGTCTGATCGAGATAAACGCCCATTACGTGTATAATGGCGGCATTATTTTGCCCTTTATGCAGTTGGTTAAATATAACCGACTGATAGTTAAGATATTTAAGGTGATTACAACATGGGATTCAAATGCGGTATCGTCGGCCTGCCTAACGTAGGCAAATCCACCCTGTTCAACGCGTTGACCAAAGCGGGCATTGAAGCAGCCAACTTCCCGTTCTGCACCATTGAACCGAACACCGGTGTGGTGCCGATGCCCGATCCGCGTCTGGATAAGCTGGCCGAGATCGTCAAGCCGCAGCGCATTCTGCCGACCACCATGGAATTCGTCGACATCGCCGGCCTGGTGAAAGGCGCGTCCAAAGGTGAAGGCCTGGGCAACCAGTTCCTGACCAACATCCGCGAAACCGAAGCCATCGGCCACGTGGTGCGCTGCTTCGAGAACGACAACATCATCCACGTCAACAACAAGGTCGATCCGGCCGAAGACATCGACGTGATCAACACCGAGCTGGCGCTGTCTGACCTGGACACCTGCGAGCGCGCCATCCACCGCGTGCAGAAGAAAGCCAAAGGCGGCGACAAAGACGCCAAAGCCGAGCTGGCGGCGCTGGAGAAATGTCTGCCGCACCTGGAAAACGCCGGCATGCTGCGCGCACTGGATCTGACCGATGAAGACAAGGCGGCGATCAAATACCTGAGCTTCCTGACGCTGAAGCCGACCATGTACATCGCCAACGTCAACGAAGACGGCTTCGAGAACAACCCGTACCTGGACACCGTGCGTAAAATCGCCGACGCCGAAGGCTCCGTGGTGGTTGCCGTGTGCGCCGCCGTGGAATCCGACATCGCCGAGCTGGAAGACGAAGAGCGCGACGAGTTCATGGCCGAACTGGGCCTGGAAGAGCCGGGTCTGAACCGCGTGATCCGCGCCGGTTATGAACTGCTGAACCTGCAAACCTACTTCACCGCCGGCGTGAAAGAAGTGCGCGCCTGGACCATCCCGGTGGGCGCCACCGCCCCGCAGGCGGCCGGCAAGATCCACACCGACTTCGAGAAAGGCTTTATCCGCGCCCAAACCATCTCCTATGACGATTTCATCACCTACAAGGGTGAGCAAGGCGCCAAAGAAGCCGGCAAAATGCGCTCCGAAGGTAAAGACTACATCGTCAAAGACGGCGACGTAATGAACTTCTTGTTCAACGTCTAGGCCTCTCTCCGCAGCGTTTTCTCCGCTGCCGGAAACGGAAAAATCCACGCTTCGGCGTGGATTTTTTTGTCTCCAGGACCTGCGTTTTGGCAACCGGGACGCCGTCACACCCTCCCGGTTCTTTCCCACTGAACGATCTTCGCCGTACGTTTTATTACGCCCTTCATGACGGCATTATCCGCATCGCTGCACGAAAAAAGCTCTCGTGTTGATCCCTTGTCCTACAGGAAAAGGCTTGTCATATTCCATTGCACCTCTATAATGAGTGTTTACTCACTTATTAAAGGAACCTCAAAGTGGCCCGTCCTCGCAGTGAAGAAAAGCAGCAGGCGCTATTGCGTGCCGCCACCGACATTTTTGCCGAACAAGGATTAGCGGCGCCCACATCGGCCATCGCCAGGAAGGCTGGCGTCTCGGAGGGTACGCTGTTCCGCTACTTTGAAAATAAGGACGTACTGCTGAGCGCAGTCTGCGACTACCTGCTTGATGAAATGGAGTGCCTGCTGACGCAAAGCTTACAGGGCGTTTTGCCGGGTAAAGATCACATGCAGGCCGCCTGGGATGCCTACATTGACTGGGCGCTCGCCAATCCCGCCGCGTATGCGACAGGAAACAAATTGATGGTCTCCGGCAAGTTATCCAGCGCGCAGAGGGAAAGAAGCGTACGGTTCGGTGATATTTCCCAACTGGGTATTCCGTTGGTCCAGGGGCTGGATTTACCGCAGTCGAGCGAGTTTCAGGGCATGATCTGCACGGTAATGGCCAATGGCGTTATCGATATGGCCGTTCAAAAACCTCACCTGCTGGATATTTACAAACGCGCAGGTTATGAAGCCATGATGCGAGCCATTGAGCTTCCTGACGTTCATACAGCCATCTAGCTTCTTTTTTTTAATTATATAATGAGTGCGTACTCACGCATTAAAAAGACACAACAATCATGCCACCCGTTTCAAAACTAAAAATGCTGCGAACACGGGCCTATCCAAGGCTCCGCCGACTCATATTCGTTTCTCTTATTCTCAGCGTGTCTTTGATCCTCTGCGCTTGCGCAACCGCACCTGCATCAGACCGTTTGTCAGGAACCCAGCATGTTCCAACAACATGGCGGGCCTCCCTGCCTGGCTCAGCGCACGTGTCTGTGTGGAATGCATGGCCCCCCGCCCGAAATGAATCCGGCGCCCGGCGCTTGCGCGCTCCGGCCGGCAAGCCCAGTCACGTAGAGAATGAGCGCGCAGCAAAAACGTCGGTTGCGCGCGCAAATTTGGAGTGCGTTCAAGCGTTATGGAATGACGCCCGCAAACTGGTTGCGACAGAGGCTGCGGCCCTCTATTACGCCTCGCGTACCTGCCGGCGACAACACGCGTTCTCTACCCAAAGCGCGCCATTGCCTGAATCCTTCGAATGGGCGATACAAACGCCCCCTCGCCGGGCGTCTCAATCTGCTCAGAAGGAAGTCGCCGGTCGTGGCAAGACCGCTGCCGATGGAAGCGGGATCAATCGCCACACAACCAAGCATTCGGTTCCCTGGACGTTGGATCTATCGCGCGTGGATACCGATCCCGGTGAAAGTGTGGCGGGTTGGCAGGCTGAACCGCATGAGCATCATAGCCGCGTGCGCTCGACTGTGCGGAGGTGGATACGGCGTTTGTTCACTTCGTCAGAACGAGCGATGGCTCAGCGCCAGGCTGAACCGCTGCAGAACAGCGTCGCAGTCGTTTGAAATTCAATACAGAGCAATACATTGCCACGCCGTTGGCGACAGGTTCGACAAATCATTTACCTTATGGGTTCTCCCGATGACACAACTGATAGTTCAAAACACGCGTCCCCGCTTTTGGTCTTTACGGACCCTTCGTACAACCGTGCTGGCGATGCCGATTGCCGCCGCCTTATCGGCCTGCGATACGCCGGCGGACAAGGTTGCCCCACCGGCAGATAAACCGACGCTGACAGTGACCCTGACAACGCCGGCAAGACAGTCCCTTTCCCGCACCGTCACGGCCAATGGCTCTGTTGCGGCCTGGCAAGAGGCGATCATCAGCCCGGAAGCCAATGGGCTGCGCGTGCAAAAACTGTTGGTGCAGGAAGGGGATGTGGTGCGCCAGGGCCAACCGCTGGCGGAATTTACACGCGACTCCGTGATGAATGACTGGCTGCTGGCGAAAGCCGATCTCAACGAAGCGAAAGCAGTCGCGTTGAATGCGCAAGCGGATGGAAAACGCGCGCGATTGCTGCGCGGTGTCGGCAGCCTGAGTGAACAGGATATCCAAAAACTGTTAACCCAGGAAAAGACGGCGCAGGCGCGTCTGGAGTCGGCGAAAGCACGCATGGCGGCCCAGCAGTTGCGACTGGACCAGACGATATTGCGCGCCCCCGACGACGGCATCATCTCCGCGCGATCGGCCACGATCGGTTCAGTTCCTATGCAAAGCACTGAAATGTTCCGCCTGATCCGCCAGGGAAAATTTGAATGGCGAGCGGAATTGTCGGCGCAGCAGCTGGAACAAATCCAACCGGGGCAAAAAGCGCAGATCGCTTCACCTGGCGGTAACACCTGGGAAGGCGTCGTACGCCTGGCCGCCCCCACCGTCAATTCAACCTCGCGCCGTGGGATTGCCTATGTGGACATCCTTCCATCGACAGCGAAGAACGCCTCGCCGATTCGGCCCGGCACGTATGCTAGCGGTCTGATTACGGTCGGCGATCGGCAAGGGCTGACCGTGCCGCAATCCGCCGTCGTGGCGCGCGACGGTTTTCACCTGGTGTTCACCGTAGATGACGAGATGCGTGCACATCCGCTTAAAGTCGCGGTAGGCCGTCTGGTGAATGACCAGCAGGAGATCCTGTCCGGTCTTCAAGGCGCGGAACGCATCGTCGCCAGCGGCGGCGTATTCCTCAATGAGGGCGATAAAGTCCAATTGGCCAACACGACCGATGCTTCCCATTCATCGGAACCACGCTAAGAGGCCCATCATGAATATCTCTACCTGGTCCATTCGCAACCCCATTCCGTCTATCTTGCTCTTTGTCATCTTGAGCGTTGCCGGCTTTTATTCTTTCAAATTGATGAAGATCCAGAGCTTCCCGGACATGGATGTGCCTACGGTGACCGTGTCCGCCTCGCTTCCGGGCGCTGCGCCGCCCCAGCTCGAAACGGAGGTGGCGCGCAAGCTGGAGGACACCGTCTCTTCGGTGCAGGGATTGAAGAACTTGCGTACCACGATCCAGGACGGGCTGGTCGATATCTCAGCGGAGTTTCGTCTGGAAAAACCCGTTCAGGAAGCGGTGGATGAAGTCCGGTCAGCCGTGCAAAGCATTCGCACCGAGTTGCCGACGGATTTACGTGATCCTATCGTTCGCAAGCTCAACATCACGGGCAAACCTATCCTGGCCTTTTCCATCAGCGCCAGCAAGATGGATGAGAATGAGCTGTCCTGGTTCGTGGACAATACCCTGTCGCGGCGTCTGAGAGGCGTCGCCGGCGTAGGGTCGGTCACCCGTGTGGGCGGCGTGAACCGCGAGGTTCAAGTCGAACTCGATCCGGTCAAACTGGAGGCGATTGGCGCCACCGCTGCCGAGGTTTCCCGCCAGTTACGCGATGTACAGATGGACGCGACGGGCGGGCGAGTCGATCTGGGGCGGGGAAAACAACCGCTGCGTTTGGTCGCCCGCGTCAAGAACGTGGATGAACTAGCCGCGGTGGAACTGTCGATGCCCGGCGGACGACGTTTTCGCCTGGACGACGTGGCGACGCTGAAAGACACCATTGCGGAACGCAGTTCACTTGCGCTCCTCAACGGCAAGAAGGTGGTGGGCTTTGAGATCACGCGCGCCAAAGGCGCCGGTGAAGTCGAGGTCGGCGACAAGGTGGAGAAAGTTCTGGCGCAGTTGCGCACGGAGCGGCCTGATTTGCACATCACGCAGGTCTTCGACTTTGTCCGGCCTGTGCAGGAGGAGTTCGACGCCTCCATGCACATGATCTATGAAGGCGCCATTCTCGCCATCCTGGTGGTCTTCATGTTTCTGCGCGATATCCGGGCGACGCTGATCTCGGCGGCGGCGTTGCCCCTGTCGATTTTACCGGCCTTCATCGGTATGGACATGATGGGCTTTTCGCTCAGTATCGTCACGCTGCTGGCGCTGTCGCTGGTGATTGGCCTATTGGTGGATGATGCCATCGTCGAAGTGGAGAACATTGAGCGCCACATCGGCATGGGTAAACCGCCGTTCCAGGCCGCGATGGATGCCGCCTCGGAAATCGGCCTGGCCGTCGTCGCCACGACATTTGCCTTGATCGCCGTTTTCCTGCCGACGGCCTTCATGTCCGGCGTTGCCGGAAGATTCTTCACGCAGTTTGGATGGACGGCGGCGCTGGCGGTGTTTGCCTCGCTGGTTGTGGCGCGCTTGCTGACGCCAATGATGGCCGCCTACCTGATGAAGCCGCATACGCGCCCTCAGCGCGATCCTTTCTGGATGGCGCTCTACCTGCGCGCCTGCCGGTGGACGCTGCGGCACCGCGGGCTCACCCTGGCGCTGGCCGGCGGGTTCTTTATTGGCTCTCTGATGCTTATTCCTCTGCTGCCCCAGGGCTTTTTCCCTGCAGATGACAACTCCCAGACGCAGGTGACGTTGGAACTGCCGCCAGGGAGCACGCTGGAACAAACCCAGGCCATGGCAGAACTCGCTCGGCATCGCCTGGCGCCCATCCCACATATCCGTAACATCTATACCACCATCGGTGGCGGTGCAACGGGCGGCGATGTCATGGCTTCCGATGGGAAAACCGATGTTCGCATGGCAACGCTGACGGTGTTGTTGGATGCGCGTCAAGCGCGCCCGAAGAAGCAGGTCATCGAAGGCGAGATACGCACGGCAATGGCAGCACTTCCGGGGGTGCGCAGCAAAGTGGGGTTTGGCGGCTCAGGTGAAAAATACCAGTTGGTGTTGGCCGGCGATGATCCCCAGCTGCTGGCTAAGGCGGCCGATGCCGTATTAAGCGATCTGCGGCAGCTCCCCGGCCTCGGTAACATTACCTCCAGTGCCGGGCTGGCGCGCAGCGAAATCCTCCTGCAACCCAATTTCGCCAAAGCGGCCGATCTTGGGGTATCGGGCGTCGCTATTGCCGATACTTTGCGTATTGCGACCGTAGGCGACTACGATCAGTTCCTGTCAAAATTCAACGTGGAGCAGCGCCAGATCCCGATCGTCGTCAAGCTGTCAAAAGACATCCGTGAGGATATGGGATTACTTGAACGTTTGACCGTACCCGGTGCCAGAGGCCCGGTGCTGCTCAATCAGATCGTCAACATTGAGCAAGGCAGTGGACCGGCGCAGATCAGTCGCATCAATCGCACGCGCAGCGTGACCCTTGACGTAGAACTGTCGGGCACCCAACTCGGGGATCTGGCCGCTCAGGTGGCGAAGCTGCCGTCAATCCAGAATCTGCCGGTCGGCGTGCACCAGGTTGTGCAGGGTGATGACGAAATGATGAAGGAACTGTTTGCCGGTTTCGGCACGGCTATGGTCGCCGGGATCCTGGCCATCTATATCGTGCTGGTTCTGCTGTTCAAAGACTTCTTCCAACCGATCACCATCCTGGCCGCGCTCCCACTGTCATTGGGCGGCGCATTCGTTGGGTTACTGTTGGCGGGGCAGTCTTTCTCGATGTCATCCCTGATCGGGTTAATCATGTTGATGGGGATTGCGACCAAAAACTCGATACTGCTGGTCGATTATGCGATCGAGTCACGTCGCGGCCACATCGGTCCGAATGGCGAAGTGCTCAATAAACCCATGAGCCGAACGGAAGCGCTGATTGATGCCTGCCACAAACGTTCCCGCCCCGTCATCATGACCACGTTAGCGATGGGGGCAGGCATGTTGCCTGTGGCTCTGGGTTTCGGCAGTGCCGACCCCAGCTTCCGCAGCCCGATGGCGGTGGCCGTCATCGGAGGATTGATTACATCCACCGTGCTGAGCCTGCTGGTTATCCCTGTCGTTTATACCCTGATTGACGATCTTGAAAACTGGCTGCGCAAGTTGCCTAGCCTGCTGGCACGCAGCAAGAATCTGAGTGGTAGGAAAAAAGCCGGGTTTTCCATGCTTTTCGTGGTTCTGCTGTATTGGCTTGCCTTCCCTGTCATTCCGTTCCTCGACATCCCCTACAAGATTGTCGTTGTCTCTACGCTTGTCGTGGTCGGTGAAACCTTGTTTGTCATTGCCATCGCCCTGCTGGGCAAAGAGTATTGGGGACAGATCAAACACTGGATGCGGCAGAAGGTCTTTAAGCGAAAAGGCTAAGCGCTGATAACGGTTCGCGGTGGCGAAAAGCGTTTTGCCGCCGCCGCTCCCCCATCAACTTCCCTCCCACGCCGAAGGCCGATTCTCGCTGCGCCACTTCTCGCCTGCCGCCGTCCCCGGCGCCGGCGGTTTTAATCCGTCAATCGTCCACAGCGAGAACGGCGTTTCGTCCACGTGCAGTTCCCAGCGCAACCCGCGGGCGGCGATGTAGGGGTGCAGGATGCGGGTGCAGGCCGCCAGGAATTGCTGCTGCTCTGCGTCGTTGTCCATGGCGCGCGCGATATGATCGATGGTCACCCGTACGAAATCATCGGCCGGTTCGCCGCCGAGATAGGCCGAACCTGGCGGCAGCGCATGGAAGAAGACGTTGACGTAAAAGCGCGGCAAAAAGTCCTGGTACAGGGCGGTGACCTTCTGCGCAATCGCGCGTTTAACGGCGGCGCTGAAGGCCGGCTCCGGGTGGTAAATCTGCCACAGTGGCATCGCGTTGTCTCCTAGGGTTTCCGGCCGGCGTTCAGGCCATCAGCCGCTGTTAATGATAAACTCCAATAATAAGAGTAATAACTCCAATTATTGAAGTTATCAAGCCGAGGCGATAACATTCTCGGCAATCAGGCGGCAAGCGGAGGTAAAGCAACGTGAAAGCAAAAGGGTTTGAAGGCATGACGTGCTCGGTGGCGCACGTGCTGTCGGCATTGGGCGATCGCTGGGGCGCTATTCTCATGCGCGATCTGCTGCTGGGGCTCTCGCGCTATGACGATCTGCGCCACTCGACCGGCATCACCAACAATACGCTGGCCGACCGGCTCAAGGCCCTGGAAAGCCACGGCCTTATCGAAAAGCGGCAATACCAAACGCGCCCCGCTCGTTATGAGTATCTGCCGACGGAGAAAGGAAAAGATCTCGGGCTGCTGGTGATGGCGATGATTCAGATTGGCGACAAATGGAATCTGTCCGAGCTGGCCGGGCCGCCGCTGCGCGTGGTTGACCGCGTAACCGGCCACCCTGCCACCCTGCGCGCGGTGGATGTCGTGACCGGCGAATCGCTGCCGGCGCAAAACCTGGCGCTGGCGGCCGGGCCGGGCGCCGACGAAATGACGCAATGGCGGCTGGCCGTCGGCCAAGCCCGTTCGTTGTGATCTACAGCAGCGCAATCATTTTCAGCAATTCCACCCGATTGCGGATGCCGAACTTCTTGCCGGCATTGTTGAGGTGCGAATAAACGGTTTTCGGGTGCAGGTTAAGCCGCCGAGCGGTCAGGCGGATATCTTCGGTGCGGGCGGTTTCACACAGCACCGCCGCTTCGCCAGGCGTGATCGCCGCCGCCCGCTGGCGGTTCACCACGTGCCGTTCGCTCGTCTCCTGGCGGGCCAGCGTTGCGCAGGTCTCTCGCACCACCTGTAGCGCTTCCCGTTTGTGCAAAATCGCATCCGGCTGCGCCGCCGCGATAAATGCCAGGATCAGCGGCGAAGTCTTATCGACGAAGAACAATATCCGGACATTTTTATATTCAGCGCGGCAAAGGTGAATAAACGTCAAATAGGCTTCGAACCGATAAATTTCATGGGGAAAATCCATGATAATTAAATCAGGCGCCGGGCTTATATTTTTAATAATATTAATATTGGGAGAGGATAAGGTTATCACCCCACCGCCCAATAATGTTTTCATACCTAACCGGCACAACGACGAACCGTCGATATAAATCACTCTCACTTTAATTCTCCTTATCAGCATGAAAACATGCTTCCACACCTCAGGCGGCTTGTCGCTGCTCTTTTTTGGGGTAATTCGCCTGCAAAGCACACCGATATAGAACATCTTGATAACATGTTTTTCAAATAATCACGCAACAGCCAGTGCATTGATTAATACGCAAAAAAGGCATGAATGTTTCAAATTATTTCATTCACAAAAACTGACAACTCAATAAAAACGCAACGTAATGATATAGATCTATTTTCTATTTCTCATGACATAAGCATAAATGAAAGAAAATGTAACAATCAACACCCTCGCCTTATTGTCTTATTCAAAACATCTATAGGGAAAATTCTTAGTTTGCTAGGATGAAAATCCATGTTTGCCGACGCGTTTAAAAAACAATTGCGCAACATGATTAACCAACAACCGCACGACAGTAATTTATTACTGCCAGGAAAGCTTTTCTCCAAAGTAAATTAAAGGGCATTTCACATGAATGTTAAATTAGTCGCATTATCCATGCTGGCTCTCTCCGGCGCCTGTGCGGCCGCTTCGTCCAATACGGTGCAATTTAAAGGCGAAGTCAGCACGCAAACCTGTTCGGTGAATATTAACGGCAACCAATCCAACCCGGTCGTTCTGCTGCCGACCGTCGCCGCCAGCAAGCTCGCCGCCAAAGGCGCCACCGCCGGCGACACCACCTTCACCGTCAACGTGACCGGCTGTGCGGCGGCAACCAGCGATACGGCGATCAAAACCGTGCTGGCGGGCAACAACCCAACCACCAACGGCAACCTGGGCAACGCGGGCGATGCGGCCAAAGTGTCCATCCAACTGCTGGACAGCGACGCCACCACGCCGCTGTCGTTCGCCAGCGGTTCGACCGTCACTACCTCTGCGATGACGCTGGCGAAAGACGCCACCTCCACCTCGCAGAACCTGGTGGCCCGCTACTACGCGGAAGACACCGGTGTGGCGGCCGGTTCGGTGATCGCCACCGCACAGTTCGCCATTAGCTATAAATAAGCCGGCGTCAGGCGCCATACCTGTTGATGCCAGCGCCGCCCTTAGCCGGGCGGCGCTGAATGACTCGCTCCCTTTATCGGTTCACGTTTATGCCGCAGATAACCCGCTCCGCCCGCCGATGGGCCGCCCTGTCGCTTTGCCTGATAAGTTTTGCCGCTACCCACGCGTCGGCCAGCGTGACGCTGCTCGGCAACCGCGTGATCTACCCCGCCGAGGCACGGGAAAAAACGCTGCAGTTCACCAACGACGACGGCACCCCGGCGCTGATGCAGATCTGGCTCGACATCAATAACCCCAAATCCACGCCGGAAAACGCCGATGCGCCCTTTGTCGCCTCGCCGCAAATCTTCCGCATGAATCCGCACAGCGGGCAGATGGTGCGGCTGTCGTTCGTCGGCCAGCCGCTGCCGCGCGATCGCGAATCGCTGTTCTACCTCAACTTCCTGCAGGTGCCCGCGGTGCGCCAGACGGACAGCGACAAGAACAAACTGCTGCTGGTGGTCACCAATCGGCTGAAGGTGTTCTATCGCCCCGCCGGGCTGGCCGGTGACGCCAACCACGTTATCGATCGGCTCAGCCTGCGCCAGGCCGGCAACGCGCTGCACGTCGACAACCCGACCGGCTACTACGCCAACGTCAGCCAGGCCGCGATCCTCAGCGGCGCGAAACGCACCGTGATCCCGCAGGCGGATCTGATCCCGCCGTTTTCGCAGGCCAGCTGGCCGGTGAACGGGGAGGTGCGGCAGGTCGCACTGCGCGTCATCAATGACTATGGGGTGGAAATCACACGCACCCTGAGCGTCGCGCACTGACACCAGACAGGGAGGTTTTCATGTTCGATGCTCGCAAGGCGACGCCGCTGCCCGCACGCTGGTATTGCGCGCTGCTGGCGCTGCCGCTGGGCTGCGCCGCCGCCGATGGCTACACCTTCGATCCCGCGCTGCTACGCGGCAGCGTGCTAAGCAACAGCGCCCTGAGCCAGTTCAACCAACAGGACGCCGTCGCCCCCGGCAGCTATCAGATCGATCTGTACCTCAACGGCCAGTTTCTCGAGCGCGATCAAATTCGCTTCGTGCGTGAAGGCAAGCAGGTACTGCCCTGTTTCGATCGGCCGCAGCTGACGCGCTTCGGGCTGAAAAATCCGCCGATGCCCCAAACAGCATGCCTGCTACCCGGCCGGGATTTGAAGGACATTACGGTGAACGCCGATATCTCGCGGCTGCGGCTGGATCTGAGCATTCCGCAGGCGCTGTTGAACGGCCAGCCGCGCGGCAGCGTCAATCCCGCCAGCCTGGACAGCGGCGAATCGATGGCCTTCGTCAATTACAACCTCAACCAGTACCACGTCAGCTACCGACAGGGGCAAACCCGCGATCTCGACTCGACCTACGCCAACCTGAACGGCGGGTTCAACCTCGGGCTATGGCGCTACCGCCAGCAGTCCAGCTACCGCTACGATCGGGAGTTCGGCGGCCACCTGGACACCAGCCGCCGCTACGTGCAGCGCGCAATTTTGCCCTGGCGCAGCGAAATGCTGCTGGGCGAAGGGTTTACCGACGGGCACTTCTTCTCCGGCCTGGGCTTTCGCGGCATTCAGCTCAGCTCGGACGATCGCATGCTGCCGGATTCACAGCGTGGCTATGCGCCGGTGGTGCGCGGCGTGGCAAAAAGTAATGCGCGAGTGACGGTGCTGCAGGGCAAAAGCACGCTGTATGAAACCACCGTCGCGCCGGGGCCGTTCGCCATCAACGATCTGTACGCCACCAACTACGCCGGCGATCTCACCGTGGTGGTGACGGAAGCCGACGGCAGCGTCAGCACCTTCACCGTGCCGTTCGCCGCGGTGCCGGAATCCATCCGCCCCGGCCAGTCGCGCTACTCCGCGATCGTCGGCCGTTCCCGCTACGTCGGCGACAACGATCTGTTCAGCGAAGTGACCTGGCAGCACGGCCTGACCAACGCCCTGACCTTCAACCTCGGCAACCAGCTGGCGGACGGCTACCAGGCGATGATGCTGGGCGGCGTGTACAGCAGCTGGCTGGGCGCCTTCGGCATGGATACCACCTATTCCCACGCCAGCCTGCCGGACGGCGGTGCCTCCGGCTGGATGCTGCACCTCTCATACAGCCGAACCTTCAGCCCGACGGACACCACCTTATCCATCGCCGGCTACCGCTACTCTACCGAAGGCTTTCGCGATCTCAGCGACGTGCTCGGCGTACGTCGCGCCGCCACTACCGGCCAAAACTGGCAGTCCGACTCCTACCGCCAACGTTCGCGTTTCGAGGTCGCCGTCAATCAGGGGATGGGGGCATTCGGCAGCCTGACGATGTCCGGCTCGACCCAGGACTACCGCGATCAGCGCGGCCGCGATAATCAGCTCCAGTTGGGTTGGGGGAAAACCTTCGGCAACGGCGTGGCGCTTAACCTCTCCGTCACGCGCACCCGCAGCCTGGGCGACAGCAACGGCGACTACCGCGGCTACGGGCCGCTGGACAACGTCTACAGTGCGCCGCTGGCGCAGAACACGCAAACCGTCACCGCCCTGTCGCTGAGCTTCCCACTCGGACGTTCATCATCCGCCCCCAGCGTCTCGCTGTTGGCCAACCACAGCCAGGGTCAGGGCGGCAACTATCAGGCTGCGCTGTCGGGCAGCGTCGGCGACGAGCAGCCGGTCAGCTACGGCCTGAACTTCACCACCGATGACGATCGCCAACAAAGCATCTGGGGCGGCAACCTGCAAACCCGCCTGCCTTACGCCAACGTCACCGGCTCGTTCTCCACCGCGCGCCAGTACCGACAAGGCTCACTGTCGCTGCAGGGCGCCGTGGTGGCGCACCGCGGCGGCGTGACATTAGGGCCGTATGTCGGCGACACCTTCGCCCTGATCGAGGCGCCCGGCGCCAGCGGCGCACGGGTGATGGACGGCCAAGGGGCGCGTGTCGATCGCTTCGGCTACGCCCTGGCGCCGTCGCTAGTGCCCTATCACTACAACACCGTCGCGCTGAACCCCGAGGGCATGAACGACAAAGCGGAACTGGAAGACGGCCAGCGCCGCGTCGCCCCGTACGCCGGCGCCACGGTGCGCCTGCGCTTCAACACCGTGCGCGGCCAGGCGCTGCTGATCACCGCGCAGCGGCCCGATAACGCACCGATCCCGATGGGCGCCAACGTTCTTGACGCGGCAGGCAACAGCGTGGGCATGGTCGGCCAGGCCAATCAGGTGTATCTGCGCAGCGATAAGCGCGCCGGGGAACTGACGCTGAACTGGGGCGACGCGCCCAGCCAGCAGTGCACGCTGCATTACCGCTTGCCCGCCGGGGAAGACGGCCCGATTCAGCGGCTCAGCGCCCCATGTCGCTAGCCCATTAAACTTATTCTCAGGAGAGACGATGAAACGTATTGCTTACCCGATCGCCGCCCTGGCGCTGCTTGCTCTGTCGCTGTTCGGCGCGCCCGCCGCGCTGGCCCAATGCACCCGAGTCGCCCCCTGGATCGATTCCGGTTGCGATCCCTGCGGGGTGGGCACGGCGCTGGGCCGGGTCAATCTGACCAGCACTTACCTGCAGCCCGTCGGTACGCCGCTCGGCACCAGCGTGTTCGATCTTACGTCCGGCACGCGCTATCCCGATCCCAACAAGGTGTTGTATGAATGCGACGCCGGCGATGCGGGGCAGATCTATGAAGTCTTCGCCACCAACGGCGACGATCGCGTCGGCGGCTATTACGATCTTGGGGCCCAGGACGGCAACCCCAACTACTACGCCACCTATTTCCCCTATGTCGGCATCCGTCTGACCCACCTGGATTCCGGCAAGGTTTTTACCCGCTACTGGCAGTCGGCGCCGATTACCCGCTACGCCACCGTCGGCAGCAAAATTCAGATCCGGGTGAAAGACTTCAGCGCCATCCGTGCCGACCTGATCCGCATCAGTTCGCTGCCGGGTGCGGGCGCCAGCAACTACTGTGGCTACAGCGCCGGCAACCCGCTAGTGGGCATGGCATCGACCACCGGCAATTCGAACTATACCTGCACGCAGCCGAACGGCTATGTCACCTTTCAGGGGCCCGGCATCGCCTCGGATCCTATCGGCAGCGACTCCGCCACCAACTACGCCACCTGGGGCACCGGGCGCTGGAACGCGATGGGCATGGGCACCGCACCGATCTCCTCATTGACCTATACCGCCACCTGCGTGGCGCGCAACGTCACGCCGCTGGTGATCCTGCCGACCCTCTCCGTCAGCCAGCTGACCGCCGGGCAAACCTCACAGGCGCAGTTCACCCTCAATATCGAATGTGACAACGCCGCCGTCTCCGGCGTCAGCAGCAACAATACCGCCCTCGGCCTGCAGGTGCCGTATGAAAGCTATGTCGCGGCGCAGCGGCTCGGGTTAGTCAGCGCCAACGGCGGCGTGAGCTACCTGCTCTCCAGCGGCTACGGCACCGACAGCAGCGTCGCCACCGGCGTGGGTATCGCGCTCGCCAACGCCGGCAACGGCGCGCCGATGAACTTCGTCGGCTGGGCGCGCTGCAGCGCCGGGCAATGCCCGCAAGGTAATGACGCCGGCTGGTACCCAGTGCTTAACGGCGCCAGCGGCGGGGGCAGCACCGCGGCGGGGTTTACCCACTACACCACCCAACTCACTGCCACGCTCGCCCGGCTGCCCGGGCAGACCGTCACCGCGGGCAAAGTGGACGCCAGGGCCTACGTCTGGGTTAAGGTGCAATGATGAGAAAGAAATATCTGACGATGGGATGCGCTCTGCTGCTGGCGCTGGCGACCATGGGCGCGCAGGCGGGCATCATCGCCTCCGCCACGCGGGTGATCTTTCACGAGGGCGAGACGGAAAAAACCCTGATGCTGCTCAACACCAACGGCTATCCGATCGTAGCGCAAACCTGGGTCGATAACGGCGACGTCAACGCCGCCCCCGAACTGTCCCGTGCGCCGTTTGTCACCCTGCCCAGCGTATTCGCCCTGCCGCCTTCCGCGCTGAAAGGGCTGCGGATCCTGTTTACCGGCGCGAGCCTGCCCACCGACAGGGAGTCGGTGTTCTGGCTTAACCTGTATGAGATCCCGCCCAGCCGGCCGATCACGCCGCCGCAGGCGTCGCGCGTGACGATGGCGATGAACACCCAGATGAAAATCTTCTACCGCCCCAAAGCGCTGAAGGGTAACGCCGACAACGCGGCCGAGGCCGTTTCGTTCACGCTGCAAAAATCACCGCGTGGCTATCTGCTGCGCTGTCACAACCGGTCGGCGTTTTATCTCTCCTTCGCTCGCATCGCCGTGCAAACCGACAGGCGCGATGCCCCGGTGCGGCAAGAAAGCGACATGATGACCGCGCCATTCAACACGCGGGATTATCACCTCGACGGCGTTGCGGCGTCGGGGCTCCCCTCTCAGATCACCGTTCAGGCCACCCTCATCAACGACCAAGGCCAACAGATCGTCAAGTCATACACAGCAAACCCATAACGATAAAAAGCAGCACATTTTTTTTAAGTACAGGAAATAGGGAAAATGAGTCTAAGCAGATTCCAGCTACAGTTTCACCTGGAGAAACAGGCCAACATCATCAGGCAGTCACCGGCGTTTCACGCCGCCATCGTCAAACACGGGGAGTTATTAAAAGAGACCTACAAGAAACATCCGCTGTTTTATAAAATCATCTTCAGGAACAGCCGGTTCATCATTTGCTCCACTATCCTGTCCATTTATTACCACCAGCCCGCCGCCGGGCTGAAAGACATCAAAGCCTTTTTTAAAGGGAAAAATTTGATCAGCGAGAACTCCCTGGACTCCTTTCTGTTTTTTTTGCGGGTCGGCCGTAGACTGGAGGTCAAACCCTGCGAACATGACAAACGCCAGCTGCGCTATAAACCTACGCCGCACGCGCTGGCGGAAACCCAGGCGCTGATCGCCTCAATGGCGTTGCCCTATCAGGCGCTGGCGCCACAGATGCCCATCGCGACGCTGCTGGCGGCGCCCGACTTTCTGCCCACCTTTTTCGCCGCCTACGGGCAGCTGATGCTCAAGGAGATCTACCTGATCGATCTGGTGCCGCAATCCGGACTGTTTATCAGCAAGGACGCCGGCCACATGGTGCTGCTGATGCTGCATATCGAAAGCATCCGGCAGGACTCCCCCTTTCTGCTGCTCTCCTCGGCGAAAATCGCCAAGTCGTGCTCCGTCTCACGCGCGCACGTGAATCGCATTCTGCAGGCGGCGGAAAAATCCGGCCTGCTGACCACCACCAATAACGTGGTGATCGAACTCAACAGCTCGTTCTTTATCATGGCGGAGCGCTACTTCAGCCTCTATTTCGCGATGGTCGAATGCGGGCTTGAATGGGTTTGGCAAACGCAACAATCCGCCACGCACTCCTGAGCCCTTTACCTTTCCCGCAATACCCGATCGATCAATCCCCAGGCCGCCGCTTCGTCGGCGGTCATAAAGCGATCGCGATCCAACACCCGCTCCACCTCCTCTTCGCTCAGGCCGCAATGTTGGGCATACAGCCGGATCACCCGCACTTTGGTGCGCTTCATTTCTTCGGCGTGGATCAAGATGTCGGACGCCTGCCCCTGAAAGCCGCCCAGCGGCTGGTGCACGTGCAGGCTGGCGTTGGGCAGCGCCATGCGGTGCCCCGGTTCGCCGGCCATCAGCAGGAATGAGCCCATCGAACGCGCGGTGCCCATGCACAGCGTATGCACCGGCGCGCGGATATACTGCATGGTGTCGTAAATCGCCAGCCCGCTGGTGATCGCCCCACCCGGCGAGTTGATGTACAGGTGGATCGGTTTTTCCGGGTTTTCCGCCTCCAGAAACAGCAACTGGGCACACAGCATTTCGGCCACGTCGTCATTGACCTCACCGTTAAGGAACACGATCCGGTCACGCAGCAGGCGCGAATAAATATCAAAGGAGCGTTCTCCCCGGCTGGTCTGCTCCACCACCATCGGGACGAGCATCATCTTCTCACGCATCGGTGAACTCCTGGGTTGGCAACAAAGAGAAATGTGTTTAACGCGTCAGGCGGCGCGCATCATCATCGTCGGGCCGTCGTTGACGGCGTCGAGCCGGTGGATCACCCGCAACAGGCTGCCGCCGCCGGCATCCGCCACGATCTGCAGGGTGACGACGCTTTCGAGAAACGGCGGCAGGTCGTCGCGCAGGCGATAGCTCACTGCTTCGCCCGGCGTGGTGGCCAACGGCTCGGCCTGCGCCAGATCCCCCGGCGGCAGCCACTGCTCGCGCAGTTCGGGAATACTGAGCGCCCGCCACACTTTTTCCGGCGGCGCCTCGAGCGCATACTCCAATACCAGCCGATCGCGCGGCGGCGGCTCAACCCGTTTATTCATTGATCCATATCCTTCAGCAAGGTTTGCAGCGCGTCGATGCGCGCCGGCCAATAGGCGCGGTACTTCGCCAGCCACTGGGCGATCTGCGCCAGCCCGTCCGGGTCGACCTGGTAATTAACGCAGCGCCCCTGCTTCGCCTCACGTATCAGCCCGGCATTGCGCAGCACCGCCAGGTGTTGCGACATCGCCGACTGGCTGATGGTCAGCCCTTCGCGCAGCGCGCTGGCGTTCATGCTGCCGGCGGCAAGTTTGTCGAAGATACCGCGGCGGGTCGGATCGGCCAACGCCTTGAAGATGTCATTTTCGTTCATACAAACACATTAGTATTCACTTATGTATTATGCAAACGCCGGGGCAGGAATTTTTTCCGTGAAACGAGACTCCGCGCCGGAACGCGGAGCCGATAGAAGAGAGATTACAGCGGCTTATTGCAAGCGGGCGTGGTCAACGTGGGTTGCCCGGCCGGCGCCCCTTCCTGCGCTTCCAGCGCGAGGCGCGCCAGCGGCATGTCTTCGTGGTAGCGCGCCTCGGCGTTCAGGGTCTTCGAGTAGCGATTGTACTTCCACCAGGCGTAGCCCAGAAACACCACCAACCCGCCGACATTATAGAACACGATGGTCATGATGCTGGCGCCGGTCGGGAACGTCGAGGCGAAGAAACCGACGGTGAAGATGGCGATCAGCACGCTGACGATGGCGATGCCCTGCAGGCGCGAGCCCATTTTGAAATCGCGCGCCACCCGGTCGTACTTCAGCCGCAGATTCAGGTAGGCCAGCATGATGAACAGCGGCGGCAACATCGAGGCGGCAGCGGTCATGTTGATCAGCGTGTTCATCAAGTCCTGCACGCTGCTGGAACCCAACGTCGGGATCAGCATCAGCGGGATAACGATGAAGAACTGGATCCAGGCCGCGCGCGTCGGCACGCCGTGCCGGTTCAGGCGAATGGTTTTCTCGCCGAAAATGCCCTTCGGGATTTCGGTGAAGAAAATCTTCACCGGCGCCGCCGTCCACATCAACAGCGAACCGAACATGGCGGTGAAGGAAACAATGCCGACAAAGCGGTTCATCAGCACCGTCGGCAGGCCGAAGTGCGCCGACAGGCCTTCGAACACCTGTACCGTACCGCCGGTAAAGTGCAGGTCGGTGCGGTGCACGAACACGTTGATCAGCAGCGAAGACACCGAGTACAGCACGCCGATGAACAGCCCGGAAACGATGATCACCTTAACAAAAGCGCGGCTGCCGCCTTTCACATCGTTCACGTACACCGCCACGGATTCCGCCCCGCCCGCCGCCTGGAAGATCCAGG
This sequence comes from Serratia sp. PL7, assembly GCF_945957435.1. NCBI lineage: Bacteria > Pseudomonadati > Pseudomonadota > Gammaproteobacteria > Enterobacterales > Yersiniaceae > Serratia > Serratia sp. PL7. The sequence continues at coordinate 1,763,788 of NZ_CAMFLB010000001.1, forward strand.
CGGTAATGCCGAGGAACGCCCAGTTGAAGTTCGGGGTCATCGCCTGCACGTTGATCGGGTCGGCCGGCTCGATGCCGCCCAACACCGCCGCGCCCGCCAAGATGATGTAGGAAAACGTCAGCAGCAGCATCAGCGACGAGGTCACCGAGGTCATCGGCCCCAGCAGTTTTGCGCCGCTGTTAGAGATGTAGGTCGAGAAGGCGAACAGGAAGATGCTGATGATCGCCGTGGTCAGCGGCGTAAATACGTAGTCATAGCCTAAAAACGCGTAAGAGGCGTAGGCGATGACGCGCGGCAGCAGCGCGGTGAAAAAGAACAGGTTCACGAACCAATAGGTGTAGGCGGTGATAAACGCCCAGCGCCCGCCGAGCGCGCTTTTCACCCAGGCATAGACGCCGGCCTCGGAATTGCGGTTGAGCGAGACGAATTCGGCGATGATCAGGCAAAAGGGAATGAAGTAAATGATCGTCGCCACCAGGAACACCGGCGACGAGGCGACCCCGAGCTGAATATTGTTGTTAATCACGTTGTTGAAACTGAACACTGCCGCAAACGTCATCGACAGCAAGCCAAACTTGCCGATGGTGTTTCTGTTCGACGCAGCCATAGAGATTCTCCGAATGGTGTAGGGGACTTCGGTTTGTTGTTATTGTTCGGCGGGCGCGCTATTTATTGACGAAATAGCTGTCTTCCACCGTCACTTTTAAAATGACTTTTTTTATCTTGCCGCTTTCTGTGAAGCGGTGAGCCTGGTGGTTTTCGAAAATCACCACGTTGCCTTTACCGACCCGGCGCCGCTCGCCTTCGCCGCTGAAAAACTCGCGGTCGGTTTCGTCCTGATAGGGCGCCACCGTCGTCAGCGCCCGCTTGTCGGCGACCTCGACGGTCTCTTCCCCGTCGAGGTAATAGTGCACGTCGAAGTAACGGCGGTTGCCCTCCAGCCAGCCGTGCTGCCGGCCGGCGCCGACGCTGAGCCGATACGTCAGCGAGTCGCCGATCGAATGGCATACGTTCGGACTGATGCGATCGACATTGGCAATCGCCTCCATGCAGCGCAGCCACTTCTTGCCGCTGTGATAAATGCGCTGAAATTCCGCCAGGGATTCGAGAATGATCATGCGTTTTCCTCCGCAGACTGCGGGTGGTGATGAGCGGGCGTGAAGTCATAACCAGCGAGCGTGGCGCCCTGCGTTTGCCGACCGTCGAACGGCACCAGCGTGAAACCGTAGCTGAACGGCGCCAGATAAACCCGGTGGGTATCCAGCACTTCGGAGCCCCAGGAGTTGGAGCCAAGGCCGAGGATCTGGTCGTCCAGGTTCAGCGTCAGGCAGTCGCTCGGTTCCAGCTCGTTGATGTGTTGGGCCTGGTGCAGCCTCTCGGCGCTGTAAGGCCACAGGCTGAAATTAATCGGCCGCCGCGGCTGGATGAAGATCCCCTTACCCGCCGCATCCTGCAGGCTCAGCCAGCGCACGTCCTGCCGATTGCCGTTGTCCTGCGGGAACGGATAGTGTTCGAACAGCGCGTCGGCGCGCTGCCGGTAGTGACCGATAAGGTTGGTCCGGCAGCTGTCGCGGTAGTTCTCGCCCGGTCCACGGCCGTAGTATTCCACCTGCTCGAAGCGGCGGCTGATGCCGAAATCGAGACCGATTTTCGGGATAATCTGCCGGAAATCGCCGTAAGGCTCACCGGACAGATCCAGGCTGACGTAGCCCTGCGGTGAGATGCGCCAGCGATAGGTGCAGCGCATGCCGAAGTCGAACACCGGCGGCGCGATCAGGCTGTGCACCTCGAGCAGCAGATCTTCGCCCTGCCATTGCCGGCTGAGGCGGCGGAAGTGCTGCTGCATGATGGGGAAATGATGCGGTAGCCAAATTCCCTCATATTCCTGTTTATGGTTATCGATCACCGGTTTGAAGAAGGTGATGCGCGGCGCGCGCCCCACCACGTCTTCACCGTCTACCCGCCACGAAAGCAGTTCGCCGCTCAGCAGCGAGAACGCCAGCTGGAACCGGCCGCCGCTGACGATCAGCTGATGATTCTCCTCGCGGCATTGCAGCGCCGGCGCATCGGCCAACGGTGGAGCCGGCAGCCGCGTCGCCGTCTGGCGCAGATGCTGATAATGCCCCAGCCGCTGGCCGCTCTCGCTGTAACGGGTGGCGCTGTCCTTATACACCGCCACGTCGATCAGCGTTTCCCCTTGCCCCAGCGCCAACACCGGCAGGTGCATGTCTTCGCTCTCGCCCGGTTGCAGATTCGGCAGCTTGAATTCGTAACTTGCCACCTGGCGGCCGTCGGTCTTGACGCTGACCTTCAGCGTGATGTCCGCCAGCGAGCTGAACCAATAGCGGTTTCTCACCCGCAGCACGTCACCTGCCCCCTCATCCGCCGTCACCTCCACCGGGCACAGCACCTGCTGGTATTCACGCAGGCCGGGGCCGGGGCGCTGATCCGGGTAGATCAAGCCGTCCATGCAGAAGTTGTAGTTGTTCGGGTAGTCGCCGTAATCGCCGCCGTACTGGTAGCGCTCGCGTCCCTGCTCGTCGTGGCTCAGCAGGCCATGATCGCACCATTCCCAGATGTAGTGCCCCTGCAAACTGGCGTGGCGGTTGAACACCGACTGGTATTCGAACAGCCCGCCGGGGCCATTGCCCATGGCATGGGCGTATTCGCACAGGATGCGCGGTTTGGGGTGCGGGTATTCGCCGAAGGCGTTCATCATCGCTACACGGGAATACATGGTGCTGATCACGTCGGTCACTTCGGCGTCGCGATCTTCTTCATAGTGGATCAGGCGAGTCGGATCGAGCGCCTTGCAGCGCCGGGCCATGGCGCGAATGTTGCAGCCATAGCCCGACTCGTTGCCCAGCGACCAGATGATGATCGACGGGTGGTTTTTCTGTGCCGCCACGTGGCGCTCGATGCGCTCGACGTAGGCATGCTCCCAGCGCGGATCGTCAGTGATGCGGCTGAGATCGCCGACGTTAGCGAAGCCGTGGCTCTCCAGATCGGTCTCCGCCATCACGAACAGGCCATAGAGATCGCACAGCTCGTAAAAGCGCGGATCGTTGGGGTAATGGGCGGTGCGCACCGAGTTGATGTTGTGCTGCTTCATCAGCACGATATCGCGCTCCACTCGCGCCATATCGACGGCGCGCCCTTTAAGGTGATCGTGATCGTGGCGGTTGACGCCGTGCAGTTTGAAGTAGCGCCCGTTGACGTACATCAGCCCGTCGCGCACCGCGATCTCGCGGAAGCCCACCCGCTGAGGCACCACGCCCAACAGGTTGCCGGCGCCGTCATACAGGCTGAGCAGCAGTTGATACAGGTAGGGATTTTCCGCATTCCACTGCTGCGGGCGGCTGACCGGCAGTTCGAAACGGCAGCTTAGCGCTTGCTCGATGCGTAGATCGTCGCGCCACTGCTCCGCCACGCAGCGATCGCCGTCGAACAGCTGTGCCTGGAGGCGGCAGCCCTCGGCGGCCTGCGATCCGAGATGATGCAGTTCGGCATCGATCGCCAACTGCGCGTCGCAATAGCGCTCATCAAAGGTGGTGACCAACGTCAGGTCGTGAATGTGGGTGGCGCTCTGGCCAATCAGATAGACGTCGCGGAAGATGCCGGCCATCCACCACATGTCCTGATCTTCGATGTAGGTGGAATCGGCCCACTGCATCACCCGCACCGACAGCAAGTTCTCGCCCTGCCGTACATAGGGGCTGATATCGAACTCGGCGCACAGCCGGCTGCCCTTGCTGAAGCCGACATAATGGCCGTTGACGTACACCTCGAAGTAGGTTTCCACGCCGTCGAATTTGATCAGCACTTGCTGATCTTGCCAGCCGGCATCGAGCGTAAAGTGGCGCTGATAGGCGCCGGTGGGGTTATTGGTCGGCACGTAAGGCACGTCGATCGGGAACGGGAAGCCTTCGTCGGTGTACTGCAGGTGGCCATGCCCTTCCAGTTGCCACATGCCCGGCACCGCCATATCGCCCCAGTCACTCATCGGCTCGCGGTAAAACGCCGCCGGCACCTGCGCCGGATGCTCGAAGAAGCGAAAGCGCCAGCGGCCGCTCAGCAGCTGGAAGCGTCGGCTGGCGTTGCGATCAAAGCTCAGCGCCTGCCCGGCATCCGCATAGCTGAAGAAGCTCGCGCGCGGCGGCAACCGGTGCTCCGACTGTTTTTCAATGTTTTCCCAATTATTCACGTCACGTCTCCCGACACCTGTGCAATGCGGAAACGATAGTAAATATTTAGTAAAAACTACAGTTGATATTTACCAAATGACGACAGGATCACAATAAATCTCAAATATCTTTTTTTATCATGACGTTAATTTTGGGCGCCAACGCCCCCCGCCGAGGCGGGGACCGGTCAGGCGAGGGTGGTGTCGCGCAGCTGCAACGAGCTGGGAACGAAGATCGACAGCGGGACGGCGCGCTCATCGCGCAGCCGCTCCGCCAGCAGGTTGACGGCCTGTGCGCCCATGGTTTCCGAAGGGATGCGCACCGTGGACAAGGCGGGGAAAATAAAGCGGGCAGTGGGAATGTCGTTGACGCTGATGAGCGCGATCTGCCCCGGCACCTGAATGCCGTGTTCGTGCAACGCGCGCAGCACGCCGATCGCGATCGAATCGGTCGCCACCAGCAGCGCCGGCGGATAGCCATTCTTGCTCTGCAACATCGCTTTCGCGCACTGATAGCCCGACTGGCTGCTGAAATCGCCGTGGTAGATATCCTGCGCCCGTACCACATTTTGCTGCCGGCCATACTCGACGAACGCCTGCTCGCGCTGGTCGATGCCGGCCGGAGCGTCGCGCCCGCCGATAAAGCCGATGCGCTGATAGCCGCGGCCGATGAAGTAGTCGATCACCTTGCGGCTGATCTTGTACAGGTCGACATTGACGCAGTCGAAACGCTCGTCGTCCACCACGCCGTCGATGAACACCACCGGCGTTTCCTGCTGCCTGATCTGCTCATACAGCGCGGGCTGCGGCCGGCCGATCACCAGCAGGCCGTCGGCCGCCGGCAGCGCCTTGTCGCCGTTGAAGTCGTAACCGGCGCTCAGCGCCACGCCCAGCTTTTCGCACTGCGTTTCGATGCCGTAACGCATCGCCAGGTAATAGGGATCGTTGATCTCCACGCCCTGCGTATAGGTGAACAGCGCGGCGAATTGCAGGCGTTGCCCGCTCTGCCGTTTGGAAGGCGCAATCTTGTATTCGAGGCGCTCCGCCGCTTCCAGGATCTTCTGGCGGGTTTGCGCCTTCACGCTCAGGGTGGGATCGTCATTCAACACGCGCGAAACGGTGGCGACGGACACATTAGCAGCTTCAGCAATTTCCTTCAGTGTGGCCATAGAGTCCCAATGCACAGACGAAAAACGGTAGCTTAATCGGATAGCGCCGCGGCGTACAGCGCCGCCCGCGCCCTCTCCTTCCCAAATCGGGCCAGAGCACGCTCATGCCAGCCGTTGCCGGGCGCCTGCAGCGAAAGATACCCATTTCGTCCGCTGTGATCAAGTTAACGCTTTACTGATTAAAGCGTATTTTTTACTAAATATTTTACTAATATACCTGCCGTTTACCGCTCTCTACGATCGGACTTTTTCTCTTCTCCCAGGGATCCGGGAGCGACCTCGCGTGAGCCGCCGCTCGGCTGACGTTCCGTTCCATCCAACACCAGGCCTATGCCCCATGAAATCACTAAATCATCACGCCCTGTTGCCCTGGTTGCTGCTCGTTAGCGCGCCCGTCTGGGCGGAGCAAGAACCTGTCACCCCGGCGGAGCGCAATCAGCTGCCGCCGCCGTCGTTGCCCGAAACCGCCGCGACCGCCCTGCGCTTTTACGGCGAGCTCGGCATCGGCGGCAGCGTCTATTTGAACGGCGAACATCAGCATCAATACAGCGACGGCACCTATATCGAAGGCGGCCTGGAGATCAAACAGGGCCACTGGTTCGGCCTGATTTACGGCGAAGGCTGGACCGTGCAGGCGGACAGCCAGGGCCATGCCTGGACGCCGGGCCACGGCTGGGGCGGCTTCGAGGGTGGGTTAAACCGCTTTTACGGCGGTTACCGCACCGACGACGGCACCGAGATGATGCTTAGCGTACGCAACGACTCGTCGCTCGACGATCTGCAATGGTGGGGGGACTTCACGCCGGAGTACGGCTACGTGATCCCCAACACCCGCGATCTCAGCTACGCCGCCAAGCTGCAAAATCTGACCGGACGCTTCCGCTACAGTGTGACAGCGGCGCCGGAAAGTCGTATCGACGAGAGCAAGGCGCTGTTGCACTTCGGCAAATACGATCGCTATTCCGACAAGTACACCTACCGGGCGATGATCAACGGTTACACCCAATACGATCTGCAGGACAGTCTGACGTTGCTGAACGGCCTGGAAGTGACGGACGGCCTGGGGCAGCTGTTTTTGCTGGGGCTGCGCGGCAAACACCTGGCCGGCCGCGTCTGGCACCACACCGGCAAAGGCGACAGCGGTGGCCACCCCGGCAGCGAGTCGGGCCTGATGCTCAGCGCGATGACGGAAACCGCCAAAGGGCTGTATCTCTCCACCGCCTACAGCTACGCCCGCCACCGGTTTGATAACGCAGCGGATACCGCCACCTCATACGCCCAGTTTGGCGTCTGGTACGAATACGCCGGCGGCAAACTGGCCACCGCGCTGGACAGCAAGTTCTTTATGCGCAATGACAGCACCGGCGCCAGCAACTCGGTGTTTCTGATGCAATATTTCTATTGGTAACCGTTGAGGCTCCTACGATGAACATGACTCCCCTGACCCCGCTGGCCACTGCCCTCGTGCTGATGCTGACGGGCTGCGCGCCGAAAATGCCCGACGCCCCGCTGGCCGAGCGCTACCCAAACGTGATCGATCGCCACGGTGCGCCGCATTCTATGCTCGACTACGACTTCGACGATCACCAGCGCTTCAACCCATTCTTCGATCTCGGCGCCTGGCACGGCCACCTGTTGCCGAGCGGCCCTGAAGGCATGGGTGGCTTCCCCGGCCCGGCGCTGCTGACCGAAGAGTACATCAACTTTATGGCCAACAATTTCGATCGGCTCAGCGTCTATCGGGACGGTAAACCGGTGCATTTCACCATGACGGCCTACAGCCTGCCCGGCGCCCTGGTGCAGCGGCTCAGCGCGCCGGGCGTGACCGTCAACCTGACGCTGCGCTTCGCCGCCGCGCGCACCTCGTTGCTGGAAACCCAGATCCTGACCGACGCGCCGCTGGAGCTGGTGTGGGACGGCGAATTGCTGGAGCGCTACGCCGCCAAAGAGCAAAAACCGCAGCCGCCGGCGACCCTCGAGCAGGCATTCCCGAACTACACGCGCCGCATTGTGCCGACGGCGGACGGCCTGCGCGTCACCTTCGGCAAGGTGCGCGCGCCGTCGCAGCTGATGACCTCCGGGCAGTCCGAGTATCAGATCCACAAATCGCTGCCGCAGCGCACCACGGTCGACGGCCACCGCTTCCGCGCCACGGCGCGCATCGCCGGCTCCACCACGCTGTATACCACCTACTCGCACCTGCTTACCGCCGAAGAGACGCAGCGCGAACAGCGCACTATCGCCGACATCCTCGCTCACCCGCAGCGCTATATGGCCGCGTCGGCCCAGCGTTGGGAACGCTATCTCGCCACTGGGCTCAGCAACCCACACGCCACGGCGGAACAAACCCGCGTGGCGGTCAAAGCGATAGAAACGCTGAACGGCAACTGGCGCGGCGCAGCCGGGGCGATGAAGTTCGACTCGGTCACCCCGTCGGTCACCGGACGCTGGTTCTCCGGCAACCAGACCTGGCCGTGGGACACCTGGAAGCAGGCCTACGCCATGGCGCACTTCAACCCGGACGTGGCCAAGGACAACATTCGCGCGGTGTTCGCCTACCAGATCCGGCCGGGCGACGCCCTGCGCCCGTGGGATACCGGTTTTCTGCCCGACCTTGTCGCCTACAACCCCAGCCCGGAGCGCGGCGGCGACGGCGGCAACTGGAACGAGCGCAACACCAAACCGAGCCTGGCGGCCTGGGCAGTGATGGAGGTGTATCGCGTCACCGGCGATAAGGGCTGGCTGGCGGAGATGTACCCGAAGCTGATGGCCTACCATGACTGGTGGCTGCGCAACCGTGACCACAACGGCAACGGCGTGCCGGAGTATGGCGCCACCCGCGACAAAGCGCACAATACCCCCGACGGGCGCATGTTGTTCACCGTCAAGCGCGGGCAGCGCGAGCAAACGTTGGCCGGCCTCGACAATTACGATCGCATCGTGCGCGAGGGGCGGTACGACAGCATCGAGATCCCGGCGCAGACCGCCGCCTCCTGGGAATCGGGCCGCGACGACGCGGCGGTATTCGGCTTTATCGATCCGGATCAATTGGCGCGCTATGTAGCGCAGGGCGGCAAACGCGAAGACTGGCAGGTGAAATTCGCCGAAAACCGCGCGCCGGACGGCACGCTGCTTGGTTACTCACTGCTGCAGGAATCGGTGGATCAGGCCAGCTACATGTACAGCGACAACCGCTACCTGGCGGAGATGGCCGATATTCTGGGCCGAGGCGCCGAAGCCGCCGCCTTCCGCGCCAAAGCCGACCGGCTGGCGGCCTACATCAACACCTGCATGTTCGACAAGCAAAGCGGTTTCTTCTATGACATCCGCATCGAAGGCCGGGCGTTGGCCAATGGCTGCGCCGGCAAACCGATCGTCGAGCGCGGCAAAGGGCCGGAGGGCTGGTCGCCGCTGTTCAACGGCGCCGCCAGCCAGACGCACGCCGATGCGGTGGTCAGGGTGATGAAGGATCCGCGCGAGTTCAATACCTACGTGCCGCTCGGCACCGCGGCGCTGACCAACCCGGCGTTCGGCGCGGATATCTACTGGCGCGGCCGCGTGTGGGTCGATCAGCTGTATTTCGGTCTCAAGGGCATGGAACGCTACGGCTATCGCGATGACGCGGTGGCGATGGCGCAGGCCTTCTTTCGCCACGCCGACGGTCTGATCGCCGACGGGCCGATCCGCGAGAACTACAACCCGCTCACCGGCAAGCAGCAAGGCGCGCCGAACTTTTCCTGGAGCGCGGCGCACCTGTACATGCTGTATAACGACTTCTTCACGCAATAAGCCGCAGCGGCCACCGCCATCGTTGCCCGGCGGTGGCCCGCGTTTATGAGCGGATCGGGATCACCAGCACGTCGATATTCAGCTGGTTGATGGCGTTGCGGGTGGAAGAAAACAGATTGCTCCACAGATCGTGGTGATGGCCGAACACCAGCAGATCGATGTTCTTGTCCACGACTGCCGTGCGCAGTTCGTCAACGAAGCCGCCGCGCCCGATAATCACTTCCGCGATCGGGTAGTTGACGTTTTGCGTGGTAGGTTCCAGCTCTTTGCGGATCTTCTCTTCGAACGGCACGCCGTCATAGCTGCGCTCCGAAAAGCCGATCGCCGCGTGGTAGGTGTCGTAGTGAACGTCGACATAGATCAGCGAGAGTTTGGCCTGCAGCGCCTCCGCCAGCAGCGCCCCCTTTTCGACCAACCGTTTGCCGTCATCGCTCAGATCGGTGGCGATGACAATATGGTGGTAACACATAGCGCCTCCTGTCATGGACTCGGTAGAGCCGAGGCTCCGATATCACGTCAGGGTCATATCGTTATGGTTAATTTTAGTTCAGAAATGGCGCGTACGACGGGTGGCGATGCGGTGGGAAAGCCCCGTTGCCGGGGCTGAAGGCAAAAATTACTTCTCGCGCTGCGCCTCAAACCAGACGTTGCACAACGACAGGATCAGCGTGTTGGCGTCTTTCACCAGCACGTTATCGCCGGGCACCCCATCGGTGCCCTGATCGGTGATGCCTTTGATGGTAGTATCCGCATGCTGAATGACCACGCGTTCGACCGACGGCGTGCTGATGCCCAGCATCGGGAAATCGATGTAGGAGCTGCTGCCGGAATTGTCCTCGACAAACTCCTGCGCTTCTACGGTGCTGACGGTGGCCCCTTCGCTTTTCAGCGCCGTGCCGTTCCAGCTGAACGTATCCGCTTTGTAGCTGATTTTGCCGCCGATCAGGCTCTGCGCCTGCTGTTGATCCCAACAGCCGGTGGTCTGGGTCGGCACGATCTTGCTGACGCGCCAGTTGCCCAGCAGCTGTTTAGGGATCGGTCCGGTATCGCTCTCCGCCGCCCGAACCTGAGTCGCCGAGACGCAGGCCAACACCACCAGCGGCAGCAGCGCCTTGCTCCAAGTGTTCAATCGCATTGTCTTTTCCTTCGTTTCAGTACCCAGTCTGCCCTTGCGGGCCAACGGCTATCATAATAAGCCCGTCGATTCGCCGTCAAAGCAATCCGCACCGCGCCGGGCAGTGGCCGCTCATAGCTAATCGCTATGAGTCATAGTGAATCAGTATTTTGTTTTAGCCCAGCGATTACCTACAGTCACTGCCACTATTCTGCCCGCCAAAATTAGCAGGCAATGTTGACAAGGACCCTGGGAAAATGACATTTACGCTGAAAAACCTCACCCTGGCGCTGGCCGCCGCCGGCACGCTGCTGCTAACCGCCTGCGGCCCGACCGCACAGGACGATCACCACATCAAGGTCGGCATCAGCGCCGGCATCGATCAGTCGCTGTGGGCGGTGGTGCAGAAAGTGGCCAAGCAGAAATACGATCTGGACGTGGAGGTGGTGACCTTCAACGATTACGTGCTGCCGAACGAAGCGCTGAACAACGGCGATCTGGACGTCAACGCCTTTCAACACAAACCGTATCTGGACAAACAGATGCAGGAGCGCGGCTACAAGCTGGCGGCGGTAGGCAACACCTTCGTCTACCCGATCGCCGGCTATTCGAAGAAGATAACCGCACTCAGCCAACTGCCGGACGGCGCGCAGGTGGCGGTGCCGAACGATCCGACCAACCTGGGCCGCTCGCTGCTGCTGTTGCAAAAACAGGGGCTGATTACTCTGAAAGACGGCGTCGGCCTGCTGCCGACCGCGCTGGACATCGTCAGCAACCCGAAAAAGCTAAAGATCGTCGAGATTGAAGCGCCGCAGCTGCCGCGCGCGCTGGACGACCAACAGGTGACGCTGGCGATCATCAACACCAACTATTCCAGCCAGATTGGCCTGTCGCCTGCCAAGGACGGACTGTTTGTCGAGGACAAAAACTCGCCGTACGTCAACATCTTCGCCAGCCGCATCGACAACAAAGACAGCGAGAAAGTGAAGGATCTGGTCAAGGCCTATCAGACCGATGAAGTGGCGGCCAGCGCCACCGAAATCTACAAGGGCGACGCCGTCAAAGGCTGGTAATGCCTCGCGTAGGGCCCGTGGCGCCCGGCCACGGGCCCTGCCAACCTCAGCCGCGCTGGATGGAAACGCCGCCGTCCACCAGCATCGCGGTGCCGGTGACGAATGAGGAGGCGTCAGACGCCAGATACAGCGCCGCCTGCGCGATCTCCTCCGGCATCGCCAGCCGCTTCAGCGCGTGCAGTTCGGCCACCTGCGCCAGCGCTTCCGGGGTATTGCTCATCTGCCGCCCCATCGCCGTGTCGGTGCCCCCCGGCAGCAGCGCGTTCACCCGAATGCCGCGCCCGCCGAACTCCACCGCCAGCGCCTGCGTCAGGCCGATCAGCCCCGATTTGCTGGCCGCATAGGCCGCCGTACCGGGAAACGCCGCGGTGTGGCCGACGAACGTGGAGGTGAAGATCACCGAGCCTGCGCCGCGCGCCAGCATGGCGGGGATTTGATATTTGGCGCTGTAGTAAGCGCTGGATAGATTGGTTTCCAGCACGTCGCGCCATTCTGACGCGCTGAGCGCCAGCGACGGCCCCAGCGGCCCCAACGTGCCGGCGTTGTTGAAAGCGATATCCAGCCCGCCGAACTCATCGACGGCCGTCGCCGTCAACCGTTCGGCGAAGGCTTCGTCGCGCACGTCACCGGCTACCGCCAACGCCCGGCCGCCCTCGCGCCGAATGACCTCTACCAGCTCGGCCAACAGCGGCTCGCGCCGCGCGCCCAACACCAGCGCTGCGCCCTGCCGGGCAAACAGCAGCGCCGCCGCTTTGCCGATCCCCGAACTGGCGCCGCCGATCACCGCCACCTTGCCGTTTAATGCGTTCATCGCCCATCCTCTCGCGGTTTAAAGATCCTCAGTGTGAGGCAAGATTCGGCGCCGCGCTGGCCGCAAGCGGACATGTAACTGGCGCCAATAAGAAAGGCGCTGCAAGCAGCGCCCCGGCAACGCGAACCTGGCGGTTAACTTACGGCCTGGCCGCATATTTCCCCTGATTGGCCGGCGTCACCAGCTCGAACGGGATCCAGTAATACGGCTCGAGTTTTTCACCGTTGATCATGCGCTGCGCCACATCGACCGAGGCCTTGCCCTGGCCGACCGCGTCCTGGAACACCGTGACCTGCATCTTGCCGGAGGCCAGTGCCTTGAGGCCGTCCGGCGTGGCGTCGATGCCGCCGATCAGCACTTTCTTATCCGCCTTGCCCGCCTGCTGCAGCGCCATGATCGCACCAATCGCCATCTCGTCGTTGTTAGCGGCGACGATGTCGATCGCTTCGCCGTTGGTCAGCCAGTTCATCATCAGATCCATGCCTTCACTGCGTGAATAGTTGGCGCTTTGCTTCTGCACCACCTTCATTTTCGGGTACTTGGCCACCACCTGCTCCACGTCTTTGGTGCGCTGCAGCGCGCCGGCGTCGGTCAGGTTGCCGATCATCACCGCCACGTTGCCCTGATAGTTAGCCAACCGCGCCAGCTCTTCCATCTGCAGCGTGCCGGACTCCCGCTCGTCGGAGCCGACGAACACCACGCCCTGCGGCAGTTTGGCGTCGCCCGGCGTGCGGTTCACGTACACCAGCGGCACGCCGGCGGCCTGGACCATTTTGGTCATCACCGGGGTGCTGGCCGAGTTGACCGGATCGACGATAATCGCGTCCACCCCGGCGCTGATAAAGCTCTGCACCTGATCGGTCTGGCGGCCGACGTCGCCGCGCGCGTCTTCGAACTGTACGGTAATGCCGCGCGCTTTGGCCTCCTTGTCGATCGCCTGGCGGATGATGGTGAGGAAGTTCTGGTCAAAATAGGCCATCGATACGCCGATGGTTTGCGCCCATGCCGGAGTGGACGCACACAGCGCCACCACCAGCCACAGCCCTTTCAGGTAGTTCATGATGTGTCCCCCGGTAAAAAAAACGCCGCCGGCCCACCTTGGCGCCGGCGGCAATTCACGGCAATCAGTGTTTTTTGCGGTTGCGCCGCATGTCGATCGACACGGCGGCGACGATAATCACGCCTTTGATGATGTCCTGAATGTAAGAGTCGACGCCGATAAAGGTGAAGCCGCTTTTGATCAGGCCGAGGATCACCGCGCCGATCAGCGTGCCGGTAATGCGCCCGACGCCGCCCATCAAGCTGCTGCCGCCGATCACCGCCGCGGCGATGGCGTCCAGCTCGTACGACATCCCCATGCTCGACTGGCCGCTGCTGACGCGCGCCGCCAGCACCACGCCCGCCAACCCCGCCAGGCCGCCGGCGATGGTGTAAACCGTCACCAGGTACTTATTGACGTTGATGCCGGAGACCCGCGCCGAGGTCATGTTGCCGCCGATGGCGTAGATGTATTTGCCGTAGCGGGTGTGTTTGAGTGCGATATGGAAGATCACCGCAATCACCAGGAAGATGATCACCGGCATTGCGCCCTGGCCGATTGACGTGAAGCCGTCCGACAGGAAGCTGACCGGGTTGCCCTTGGTGTAGTACTGCGCCAGGCCGCGCGCCGATACCATCATCCCCAGCGTGGCGATGAACGGCGGAATGCCGGTGCGGGTGATCAGGAAGCCGTTGATAAAGCCGCAGACGATGCCCACCCCGATCCCGGCACCGATCGGGATCGCCGCCGGCAGATCGAGCAGCCCCGGATACATCGGCGAGATGCTGTCCGAGGTCTGCGCCAGGCTGGCCGCCACCACCGCGGTCAGCGCAATCAGCGAGCCGGAGGAGAGATCGATACCGGTGGTGATGATCACCTGGGTGACGCCCACCGCGATGATGCCGATGATCGCCACCTGCAGCACGATCAGCAGCAGGCGGTTCGGGTTCAGCAGGAACGACTGATCGCGCATGTACCAGCCGAGGATTTCGAAGATCAGCGCGATGCCGATCATCACGATGAAGATGCCGGTATCCTTCGGCATTTTGCCGCTCAGCCCGGAGAACAGCGTTCCCTTGCCCGTTGAATCGGCGGAGAGCGGCTTCTCAATCTTTACGTTACTCATGATGTTCACCCTTCGTTATTCTGAGGCCAGCGCCAGGATCTTCTCCTGGTCCGCGTCGTCTTTGTCCAAAATGCCGGTGATGCGGCCGCCGTGCATCACCATCACCCGGTCGCTCATGCCGAGGATCTCCGGCAGCTCGGAAGACACCAGAATGATGGCGACGCCGCGGTTGGCCAGCTCGCTGATCAGGCGGTAGATTTCCGCTTTCGCCCCCACGTCGATGCCGCGCGTCGGTTCGTCGAGGATCAGGATTTTCGGCTGCGCCAGCAGCCAGCGCGCGATCAGCACCTTCTGCTGGTTGCCGCCGCTGAGGTTATTGATGATCTGATCCATGGTCGGCGTTTTGATGTTGAGCTTTTTAATCTGATCCATGCAGTCTTTGGCCATCTGCACGTGGCTGACGAAACCGTTCTTGCCGATGTATTCCGACAGGTTGACGATGCTCATGTTCTCGACCACCGACAGCACCAGAAACAGGCCGGATTTCTTGCGGTCTTCGGTGAGAAACGCCAGCCCGCTCTCGATCGCCTTCGCCGGAGAATCCACCTTCACCGCCTGGCCTTCGATAAAGATCTCGCCGCCGTCCGCCGGGTGCATGCCGAACAGGCTTTCCATCACTTCGCTGCGCCCGGCGCCCACCAGCCCAGCGACGCCGAGGATCTCGCCGCGCTTGACGCTGAACGACACGTCGTGGAACCAGCCGCTGCGGCGCAACCCCGCCACCCGCAGCACTTCCTCGCCGATATTGTTGTTGAATTTGGGGAACATCTGCGTCAGTTCGCGCCCCACCATCATGGTGATCAGCGACTGTTTGGTCAGGTTTTCGGTTTTGTCGCAGGCGATGAAGGTGCCGTCGCGGAAGATGCTCACTTCGTCGGTGATGGCAAAGATCTCATCCATCTTGTGGCTGATATAGATGATGCCTTTGCCCTGCTCACGCAGTTCGCGGATGATGGCGAACAGGTGCACCACTTCGCCTTCGGTCAGCGCCGAGGTCGGTTCATCCATGATCAATACGTCGGCGTTGTAGGACACCGCCTTGGCGATCTCCACCATCTGCTGGTTGGCGATGCTCAGCTCGCCCACCAGCGTATCCGGCTGCAGTTTGATGTTCAGCCGCGCCAGCAGTTCGCGGGTCTGTTCATTCAGCTGCTCGTGGTTGACGAACCCCAGCCGCGCCGGCTCGCGCCCCAACCAGATGTTTTCCGCCACCGTCATGTCAGGCACCAGGTTTAGCTCCTGGTGGATCATGGAAATGCCCGAATGCAGCGCCTGCAGCGTATCGCTGAAGGTGACCGGCCGACCTTTGATTTTGATCGAGCCTTCGTCCGGGTGGTAGATGCCTATCAGGCATTTCATCAGCGTCGATTTGCCCGCGCCGTTTTCCCCCATCAGCGCGTGCACGCTGCCGGGTTTGATTTTAATCGAGACCTTATCCAGCGCTTTGACGCCGGGGAACTGCTTGCTGATGCCTTCGGCCTCAAGAACATAAGGGTACATACCGCTTACCTCCGCACTGACCCACGTTTTCCGCCGCGCTCGCCCCACACCGGCGCCCGCGGCGGGCTTCAAGGCTTATTTCTTGTTTTTATCGGCGAATTGCTGGTAATTGGCCTGGGTGATCAGCTGGTAAGGGATCAGCACGTTGCTCTCCACTTTCTCGCCTTTCACCAGCTGAACGGCGGTTTGCACCGCGCCCTCGCCCTGGCCTTTGGCGTCCTGGAACACGCTCAACGCCAGATCGCCCTTCTTGATGAACTCCAGCGCGTCCGGCGTGCCGTCAACGCCGGCCACCAACACGCCGGATTTCTTGGCTTGCTTCAGCGCCAAAATAGCGCCGATGGCCATTTCGTCGTTGTTGGAGGCGATGGCGTCAATCTGCTGGCCGGACAAAATCCAGTCGGTGGTGACGTCCACGGCCTCTTTACGGAAGAACTTGGCGGTTTGTTTGTCGACTATTTTGATGCCGGGGTAGTTGGCCGCCACCTCTTCCACGCCGCGAGTGCGGTCGCGCGTGGCTTCGCTCGACAGCTCGCCCATCAGGATCATCACGTTGCCCTTGCCGTTCATCAGCTTGGCCAGCTCTTCCATCTGGAGCTTGCCGGCCAGCTTGGAATCGGAGCCGACGTAGGCCATGCCGGCCGGCAGCGCCACTTCCGGCTTGCGGTTGACGAACACCAGCGGGATCTTGGCCTTCTCGGCCAGCTTGATCATCGGCTTGACGCCCTGGGTATCCACTGGGTTGAGGATGATGGCGTCGACGCCCTGGCTGACGAAGTTTTCGATTTGTTGAATTTGCTGCGCGATGTCGCCCTTGGCGTCTTCGAACTGGCCGCTGACGTTGCCGTCGGCCTTCATTTTGCTTTGCATCGACTGGCGCAGAATGGTGAGGAAGTTGTCATCGAAGTAAGCCATGGAAACGCCGATCTTGATGTCTTTCGCCAACACGCTGGCCGGCAGCATACACATCAGTACCGAGGCGGCGATCAGTTTCTTCAGCTTCATGTTCGTTACCCTTTAATCGTTAGAATGAAGAGGTCTGTTGGTTGACAGCTAATGAAAAATATTTTTTACATTCAAACAACAATACGGTCGGTGTTATCCCTTTGATACGGCGAAATTACCGCGTTATCGCCGTATTAAGGCCGTGAAAAAAATGGTGATCGATATCTCAAAACAGATTAAAAACAATCAATTGAAATAAACCCCTGGCACAGCAAACGGCGTCTTTATCGCGTTTTTAAATGTTTATTTCATAATTTAGATTATTGAAACTTTTTAACCCAAACAAGCGAAACATGCATTTTGGAATGGCTTATTAACAAAAACATGACACGGATCTAACAAATGAAATGAAAGCCACCGGCGAGCGTTCCCCTTTCGTGCGCCGGCAAAAACTGCGAGCGGCTACGCAGTTTGCGGTTTCCGCGTTTCCCGACCATTCTTACTCGGCAATAATGGACATATCCCTATCTCAGGAGGACCTGACATGCAGCTCAGCAGTAAGGTGCGGATGAACCGCCTGTTCAACAACGGCAAGTGCCTGGATGTGGCGATCGATCACGGCATCGCCAACGAACCGGATTTTTTAATCGGCCTGGAAGATATCGAACGGGTGATGGGCAACCTGATCGCCGCGCGCCCCGACGCCATTCAGGTCAACTACGGCCAAGCGGAGCTGCTGCAGCGCGCGCCGCAGCGCGAAAAGCCGGCGCTGGTGATGCGCACCGACGTCGGCAACGCCTATAACGCCGCGCGCCACCGTGAGATGTGGGCGGTGTTGCACAACCCGGAAGCGCCGATCCTCGCCGCGCTGCAAATGGACGCCGCCGCGGTGGTGGTCAATCTGTATATGATCCCGGATGAACCCGGCATTTTCCGCCAATGCGTGGAGAACATCGGCCGCCTGCGCCACGCCTGCGATCGCTACGCCATGCCGCTGATGATCGAACCGCTGGTAATGGCGCCAGCCGGCCAGGGCGCCGCCTACGGATCTCTGGGTGACGTGGAGAAGATCGTGCCGCTGGTGCGGCTGGCGCGCGAGCTGGGTGCCGACATCATCAAGGCCGATCCGACCGATCGGGTGGAGGATTTTCACCGCGTGGTGGAAGCGGCGCGCTGCCCGACGCTGGTGCGTGGCGGCGGCAAGGGGGAGCTGGGGCCGGTGCTGGAAAAATCCGCCGCGCTGATGGCCCAGGGCGCTTCCGGCATGGTCTATGGCCGCAACGTTTACCAACACAGCAATCCGTCGCAGGTGGTGCGCGCCCTGATGGCGATCATCCATCAAGGTGCCAGCGGCCAACAGGCGCTGGAGCTCTACCACCAGCAATGACCCGCTTTTGTAACTAAAATAACCCCTCCGCACCCCGGCAGCATGCTATAACCTGCTGCCGGTAACTGCAGCTTGCCTCATTCCTCGCTAGAATATGCCGTGAAATCGCCATTCGGAGAACCGCCATGCCAAAACAACGGGTGCCGCTCAAGCTGAGCACCTCCATCACGCTGATGGTGTCCGCCATCATCGCTTCGGTGCTGCTGGTGGTATTCGCGCTGTTTTTCGTGCAGATGAGCCGCGAAGGGCAAGATCAGCTGCAGCAAAAAGCCATCGCCGTCGCCAACACGCTGGCGCTCTCCAACACCGTGATCGACGGCTTGCAGCGGCGCGATCAAAGCGGCGCCATTCAGCACTTCGCCGAGCAGGTGCGCCATCAAAACGAGCTACTGTTCGTGGTGGTGGTGGATATGCAGGGCATCCGCTATTCGCACCCTAAACCCTGGCTGATCGGCAAGCATTTTATCGGCGACGATCTGGCGCCCGCGTTGCAAGGCAACGTCAACAGCGCCATCAACCGCGGCACGCTGGCCCCGGCGCTGCGGGTGTTCGTGCCGGTGTATGACGATCAGAAAAAACAAATCGGCGTGGTGGCGCTCGGCATCGCGCTGGACACCGTGCAGCGGGTGGTGGCGGAGAGCCGCTGGATCATCTATTGGACCATCGCCTTCGCCGCGCTGGTCGGCAGCCTGGGCACCTTTTTCCTGGTCTCCGCGCTCAAACGCATCATGCTGGGTTTCGAGCCTTACGAAATCTCCAACCTGTTCGAACAGCGCAACGCCATGCTGCAGTCGATTAAAGAAGGCGTGATCGCGGTCGATAATGAATCCCGCATCACCATCGTCAATGACGAAGCCAAGCGCCTGCTGCGCCAGAGCGGGCCGGTGGAAAACCTGCTGCTGGAAGCCGCCAGCAAGCATTGGCCGGCGCAGCTGCATCTGGCGGAGGTGCTGGCCAGCGGCGAACCGCTGCGCGATCGGCAGATCAGCTTCAACGGCAGCGAACTGCTGACCAATACCGTGCCGGTGATCGTCAACGGCCAGGTGACCGGCGCCATCGCCACCTTCCGCGACAAAACCGAGGTCAGCCGCTTGCTGCAGCGCCTGAGCGGCATGGCACACTACGCCGACGCCCTGCGGGTGCAGTCGCACGAATTTATGAACAAGCTGCATGTGATACTCGGCATGCTGCACATGAAGGCCTATCAGCAGTTGGAAAACTACATCATCAACACCGCCAGCAACTACCAGGAAGAGATCGGCGCGTTGCTGCGCAAGATCCATTCGCCGGAAGTGGCGGGCTTCTTCATCGGCAAGATCAGCCGCGCCCATGAGGCCGGCATCGAACTGACCATCGAGGAAACCAGCCTGCTGCCAGAAACCGACGATGCGGAGACCACCCATGTGCTGATCAGCGTGCTCGGCAACCTGATCGAAAACGCCATCGACGCCATCGACGGCGTTGAGGGACACGAGATCGGCCTGAGCTTCCATCACCACGACGATCAATTACACTGTATCGTCAGCGACGACGGCCCCGGCATCGATCCGGCGATCGCCGCGCGCATCTTCGAACACGGATTTTCCACCAAGGGAACGGGACGCGGCATCGGCCTAGCGCTGATCCGCAGCCATCTGGAGAAACTGGGCGGCAGCATCGATTTCGAATCCGAACCGGGCGAGCTGACCCAATTTTTCGTGCACCTTCCCTATCAGGCCAAGAGCAGAGCCCATGATTAACGTACTGATTGTCGACGACGACCCGATGGTGGCGGAGCTGAACAAATACTACCTGAGCCAGGTCGGCGGTTTTCACTGCCAAGCGACGGTCGCCACTCTGAGCCAGGCGCGCGCCCTGCTGGCCGATGCCAGCGTCAGCATCGATCTGGTGTTGTTGGATATCTACATGCAGCAGGAGAACGGGCTGGATCTGCTGCCCGGCCTGCGCGAACTCGGCGAGAAGACCGATGTGATCATCATCTCCTCCGCCAGCGACGTGAACACGGTGCAAAAAGCGCTGCACTACGGCGTGGTGGATTACCTGATCAAGCCGTTCCAGTTCAGCCGCTTCAAGGAGGCGCTGAGCCACTACCGGCAACAGTCGCAGCTTTTGGCGCAGCGCGAGTTTTCGCAGGCCGACGTCGACAGCCTGCTACGCCGCCAGCCCGGCGGCCAGGAGAGCAAGAAGCTGCCGAAAGGGCTAACCAGCATCACCCTGAGCACGGTGTGCGAGTGGATCGAACAGCAGCACGACAGCGAATTTTCCACCGACAACCTGGCCAACGCCATCGGCATTTCGCGGGTGTCCTGCCGCAAGTACCTCATCTATCTGGCGGAGAGCGGCATTCTCGGCACCCGTATTCTGTACGGCGCCACTGGCCGACCGGTCTATCTGTATCAGTTGAAACCTGATGCGATCGCCATGCTGAAAGAGCATTGCCGCCCGGCCTAAACGACGCCGGGCGCAGCAAGCGCCCGGACGTTAAAGGCTAGAAGTTGTGCATGTAACACTTCGCCTCGGGGTGAGGATCTTTCGAGTGTCTGCGCAGGCAACGCTGCTTTTTCTCCTGCTGTTCCAGGTTCCGCTGCTGCCGCTCGGCGGCCTCTGCTGCCTCGCGCTGCTGTTCCCGTGCAATCGCCTGCTCGTTGACCAGCGTCAGGTTATCGACATTCCACACCTTGTGACGCAATGCATCACGCTTTTTCTGGTATTCCTCGGTGATCTTACTGTCCTTCGGCGCCGCCGCATGGTATTCCAGATCCACCCGCGCCTGCGCGAAGCTGGCGCAACACAAGGCCACGCCGGTCAACACTATCATTTTCATCGATAAACTCCTGACAAGTCCCTGTTCTCATCTTTAGCAATTCAGCGGCCGACCATTCAGCCAGGCCCGGCAATATGCGCCGACAAACGGCCGATGCGGCCCCATCAGGGACGTCCGGCGCAGACGCAGCGACAGGCAGCGAACAATATCGGCTCCCTGTTCGCAGGCCGATCGGGCGCTCTGGTGCCCCTGCGCAGAACGTCTCGCCGTTTTCTGTGTTTGCAACCACATTTCCAACGCTTCCCGCTCCGCACGCAGCCGCGCCAGCTGCATGCGCTCCGCCTGAATCTGTTCAGCCAACCAAATATGCTGCAACAAGCCATCCAGCCGCGCCGGGCATCCCGCCGCAGAGGGACTTTCCGTCGAGGCGCCGGGCGAGGAATGGCGATCGATGAACGCCTGACTGCAAAATGAGGCCAGCAGCGCCAGCGCCGCAGTGATTAACGAGGGTATTTTCAATACACAAGCTCCATGAATAAGCCGACTGGGGCGCGCCACGAAAAATGACGCAGAGAACCGTTCAACAGCCATTGAGTGAAGACATATGAGGCTCTGCGGGATCGGGCGCATGTTGCCCTCCCGTCGCCGGCGTTTTCGCGTTTTCGCCATCGCATTCCGCCAGACGCGCCAAGGTTTCAGCCTCGTTCTCCGTGGGTGGTGTCGGCACCGCCATCTCTTGTCGCAGGCCATGCGCCAGCTCTTTCAATTTCTTCTGAAACAGCACGGGAGAAACTCCCTCGCATTGCCGATCGTAACGGGCCGCATTTGCTTGCAGACTCAACAACGACATTATCAACATGGCGACAATACGCTTTGCCATTGAAAACTCCTGTAATGATGTCTAGGTATGTCGATATAAATTCAACAAGCAGAGATTCATCGTTTAAAGATAAATAACGCATCGGGAAAACAGAGTAGCGAATTAATAATAAACCGCTCCATAATATCTCTGAGATAACGTCTGGCGCCACGCCGAATAAAGAGTGGCGATTAGCGCCCCCCTATTTTCGACCAGTCCAGCGTACCGCCGATACCGACCCGGCCTTCATTCAGCACGGAAGCGGCGGATTCGCCGGCGATAATACGCTGTTTTTGTTCTCGCGTTGCGGGCTGCGGTGCTCCCCAATTCCCCCAGTGAGTGGAGGAGGATGAGGATGAAACAGTGGGGTAAATGGCACTGCATCCGTTTAATACCAGACACAATGCCAGAAGATAATTACGCCATGTCATACTATTCCCCTTAAAATAACGCCATTGGCAGTGACGGTAAATGAAAAATGAGTTTATTTAGTTTAATAACGCTCGCCGCATGCCATCGCCTGCGACAAAAAGAATACGCCGGTGTTAATCACCCGTTATTTTAATTAACCTGAATAAAACAAATATCGCTCAATAAGATAACGCTAATCGCAGAAATGGGCCAGCAGGTTCAGCGCACTTCCGAGTGCGCTGGGATCTTACTCTTCGCCGTCCGGCTGCCAGGCCAACAGATCGCCAGGCTGGCAGTCGAGAATGCGGCAGATCTTGTCCAGCGTTTCCAGCCTGACTCCCTTGACCTTGCCGTTTTTCAACAGAGACAGGTTTTGCTCGGTGATCCCCACCTGCTCCGCCAGCTCCTTTGAACGCATCTTCCTTTTGGCCAACATGACATCAAGACTTACGATTATTGCCACTCTATTCTCACACGAAAGAAAGCTGTTCTTCATTCAGCCGCAACGCTTCCAGAAATACCCGGCTAAATACCAGGATTGCGCAGCCTACGATCAGCGAGCGCACCGACTCGCTATTGACGCCATAATAAAGGATAAACAGCATTTTTTCATCGGCGGTCAATACCATCACCTGCAGCAGACCGGCTAACGACGGGAACAACACATCGACGATCAGCAAGATGCCGATGATCTGCAATAGCACCATATTGTTGCGATGCCACACGTTGCCGCGGAAAAATTGATAAAACAGCCCGGCGCCGCACAGCAGCGCGCTGTAATAGGGCAAATAACCGAGCATGTCGATAAGCAGCGTGGCGAACAGCGCCCAGCGTTGCTGCGGGATCGCGTAGGCAAGCAGCTCCGGGTAATATTCCCGGTAAGAGGCGACGATATCGCGATAGGCTACGCCCTGCAGCCAATCCCGCACAATGATGAACATCTCAACGCCGGTGCTGACGATCAGCATCGCCATAATGAGCAAACACAGACAACGCACGTACAGCGGCAGATGGATCCTTGGCGCAGCGCCCATAATTTTCTATCCCTTAATCAACAGCAATAAATTATCGTAAAACGATAATTTATTGCTGTCAATGATCAAGTGGACTGATGAGTCAGACGGCGGGCGCCAATGCGCGGGCAATAAAAAAGGCCGGGCTAACCCGACCTTGTTTGACTGCTCGACGCGCTTAGACCAGTTCGATCACGTCGAAGTTGGCTTCGCCGCTCAGATCGGCATCGTAATCAACGCCCTGCAGACCGAAGCCGAACAGGCGCAGGAATTCCGCCTTGTAGCCCTGGTAATCGGTCAGTTCGTTGATGTTATTGTCGTTCAGCTGCTGCCAGATTTCACGGCAGGTTTCCTGCACGGCATCGCGCAGTTCCCAGTCATCCAGGCGCAGACGGTGTTTCTCGTCGGTGTCCGGCGCCGCACCGCTGTACAGCTTGGTCGCGAACAGACGCTGGATCTGCTCGATGCAGCCTTCGTGAATGCCCTGCTCCTTCATGATTTTGAACACGATGGAGATATACAGCGGCATCACCGGAATGGCGGAGGAGGCCTGAGTTACCACCGACTTGAGCACCGCAACGTAAGCCGCGCCGCCTTTGGCCTGCAGCTTCTGGTTGATGGCCTGCGCCGCGCGATCCAGATCTTCTTTCGCCTTGCCCAGCGTACCGTGCCAGTAGATTGGCCAGGTCAGATCGGTACCAATGTAGGAGTAAGCGACAGACTGCGCGTTATCCGCCAGCACGCCCGCTTCGTCCAGCGCGTCCATCCACAGCTGCCAGTCCTGGCCGCCCATCACCTTCACGGTGTCGGCGATTTCTTGCTCGTTGGCCGGCTCGACCACGGCTTCAACCAGCACGTCTTTGTTGGTGTCCAGCGCAACGGATTTGTACGGCTCGCCGATCGGCTTCAGTGCGGAACGCACCACTTCGCCGGTTTCCGGCATTTTACGCACCGGCGAAGCCAGCGAGTAAACCACCAGGTCAACCTGACCCAGGTCTTTTTTGATCAGATCGATAACGGTCTGACGGCACTCGTTGGAGAATGCGTCGCCGTTGATGCTTTTCGCGTACAGGCCTTCTTCTTTAGCTGCCTTGTCGAAACCGGCGGAGTTGTACCAACCGGCGGAACCGGTTTTGCCTTCGCTGCCAGGCTTCTCGAAAAATACGCCGATGGTGGCCGCACCGCTGCCGAAAGCGGCATTGATGCGCGAGGCCAGACCGTAACCGGTGGATGCACCAATGACCAGCACCTTTTTAGGCCCGTTTTTCAGTTCGCCGCGCGACTTAACGTAGGCGATTTGCTCACGGACGTTGGCTTCACAGCCTGCCGGGTGAGCGGTGGTGCAGATAAAACCACGAATTTTAGGTTTGATAATCATAGTAATTTTTTCTTGGTAGCTAAAAACCGAAGGACAATATACCTGATTTTCTCGATATACTTAAGAAAGTGCGAAAACAAGCGCAGTGAACAGACCAGTCGGGGCCGCCCCCTGCGCCAGTGAAGGAGCCGTACCGGGTGAATGCCATTCCCAAAATACATGCCGATGAGGCCGAAATCTCTCTCCCCCATGTCCGAGCTATGCTCGCCGAACAGTTCCCGGCCTGGGCGGCGTTACCCATCGAACTCGTCACCACCGGCGGTACCGACAACGTGATGCTGCGGCTCGGCGACGCGCTGTTCATTCGCCTGCCGCGTACCGCCTCGGCGGCCGAAGCGCTGGCGCGCGAGAACCGCTACCCCGCGTTGCTGGCCCCTCATCTGCCGGCACCGATTTCAGCGCCGTTAGCCCAGGGTAAGCCGGATGACGCCTATCCTTTCGCCTGGAGCATCGGCCGTTGGATCAGCGGTCGCACGCCCGCCTGCGGCGAATGCAGCCCGGCGCTGGCGACGCAGTTGGGCGAATTCGTACGCACGCTCCATACCATCCCGACCGCAGACTATGAGATCACCGCCTATCGCGGCGGCCCGATCAGCGCCAGAGATGCCCTCACGCGCGAGTCTATCGCCCAGTGCGCCCCTCACCTCGATGCCGCCGTCCTGCTGCGGACGTGGGACAATGTGAGCCAGGTGCGTGAAAACACCGCCGGCGCATGCTGGCTACATACGGACATTCAACCCGGCAATTTGCTGGTCGACAACGGTGAACTGGCGGCGGTGATCGACTGGGGCGGCATCGCCATCGGCGATCCGGCGGTCGATCTGATCGTCGCCTGGAACCTGATGGGGCCGGAAGCCCGCGAACATTTCCGCCGAGCGGTGAAGGTGGACGATGAGACCTGGCGTCGCGGTCGCGCCTGGGCGCTGTCGATTGGCGTTATCGCTTACGCCTACTATGTCGATAAGGAACCTTTGCTGACGCGCACGTCACGCTACCAGCTGAAGCAGGTCGCGGCGGAGATGGGATTGACGCTATAAAACAGCAGACCGGACGCACTTCGCCCGGTCGGCAATCATTACGCCTTGTTCTTTTCCAACTGCTCAATCAGCGTATAACGCAGCGACGAGGCATCGGCCGGCACGTTCTCCACCGGGGTAACAAGCACTTTCAGCCGATACTGATAACCCGGTTCGAAGGTGAAACCCTCGATGCCGGTATAGAACAACTCCCACGGCTGCTGCGCGGAGCGACGCACCTGCATGCACTTCATCGGGCCGACGCCCACGCAGTCCACCAGCGCGCTGTTCACCAGCAACACTTCCGTTTGGCCGCCTTTCTCATTTGCGGGCTGATTCATCGAGGTTCCCTCCTGGCTGCAGCCGGCCAATGCGGCCAACGCAACAAATAACAACGCTTTGATTTTCAATGTACTGCACCAATAGTCATGTAGGTCAGACGATCCTAACAAATTGACTGGATGAATTGAACCTTGCTCCGTATCACAGAGGCGACATTATTCGCTCGCGCTTATTCTCCAAACTCATGCGTTACAGGACAGAGGTCATGACGGTACGCTGTCGTTTTTATCATCGGTATCAATGAGAAAACCGGCATCACGAATCGCCGCCCTCACCTGCCTGGCGTCCATCACCGCCGTTTTCACATAGCCAAAGAATGCCACCCGCGCGCCGGGCAAACGGACTGGCGTCGCCAGTTGGGCACTGAGTTCGCGATTGCGCTGCGCCATCTGCTCGGCACGCGCCTGCCAAAATGCAGCCGGTTCGGAGGGAGTTTCAGTGGCGGTTTCGAACCGAGACGCCAATTCGCTTAGCGCCTCCCACTCCGCCAACAGGGCGGCAACCACTTCAGGATTAGCCACCTGCCCCCAGTCAGAGGGTAAAATCCCCTCACGCCACGCCTCAAGGTAGCCGGGCAACGCCCTCTTCAACCGACTCAGCCGATCGTTCAACGCAGGTTTCATTTTACAACGCCTAATGTCTTGATATTCCCCATAATGTCACTCTCGCTTAACCGGTGATGGGAGCAATGACCGGAGCTTATCAGCGCCATAGATGACATAATGACTTTTAGTGCGGCTAAATTAGCGATATGTGCGGGTGGGGATGGAGATCGGGTTGGTGGCTGTGATTCGAAAGAGGAGCGGGGATTGTTGCTGGAGGATCAAGAGGAATTTAATTATAAATTAATCACAAACAAAAACGAATACGATACCTATATGTACAAAAGAATGAACACATCTCTATAAAAATACAAAAAACCCCGGGTTCTCCGGGGTGAATTATTAAATCAATAGTAAATTAATAGGAGGGAAGGTTATTTTATGGATTCTTTTATCCCATACATGTTCCGATCGCTATCCATCGAAATCCCACCGGGGAACTGCTGAACAGCGTTGGGCCCAGACGTTGCCACATAGTCAGTATTTGAGGGGCTCCCCTCAAAGTACCTCTGGCTAGAGTCATTAGGAAATACAACAGCATTAATCATATTATGGCCTGCGTTATTCCCCCATTTGAGTTGTGCTATTTTATTGTTATGGAGTTGAAGATTGAGGTTATTAACACCAGAATAAGACTCATCATCACCTATTTGAACACCATAAGTTCTGTTGGCATAAAATGTTCCTTGTACGATAGAATCATTAGAACGCAGCAGCAAACCTACACCTTTATTGGCCTCACTTTCAATCCCATAAGCAAGAATATTTGCCCCTGACTCAGTCCTCATGCCATTACCGTTAGCATACAGATGGGTATTAGTAAGCATTAAACCTCCGCCGCTATAAAAGCCCTCCTTATGCAGAACATCAATCCCCCACCCTCCATTGTTAGCAGCAATCATCCCAGAAACAATCGAATCATGCGGTCCTCGCATCGTCCATCCATTACCTTTATTGCTAATTAATTTTACTCGAGTAAAGTAAGACTCCATTGCATCATTTTCATCTGGATGAACAGAACCGCTTGGAATAAATTGAGTAACTAATGCATCTCCAGAGAACCGCTCGATTGATACATCTTCTAGCCAGAACCATAAACCATATATTTCAACACCATTAACGCTGGCTTTTTTTCCATCACCACCATCAATAGTAATGTCTTTAATTTTTATGTATTTAACACCTGGAAGGCTTTTTCTATCACCATCTAATGGTGATGCAATTTTCAATGCATTTTTTTCGCTCAGGCTTGATAGTTTTTCATAGTCAGCACTTTGAATAATGGGCCCAGAAGAAGCCGAGGCTAATTTCAACTGAGTTCGATAGATTCCAGAGCCGATAACTTGGGATGCATTATCAATTACAATGCAAGGTGACGCACTGCAAGTCCACACGCCTGGCGAAAACTCAATTACTTGCCCAACACCAAGCTTTATTGTAGATTTAATCTCACCCGGTTCATTGACTTTGATAGTGATTTGCTTGCCATTGGCGGCAATTATCTCTTTGTTAATAATGTCGCCAACATCTGCCGTAGAAAATGCACATGCATAATTAGCCACCATAAATGGAATAATTGATAAAAAAGACACATACCCTTTTGTCATTGTTAGATATCCTTTTAACTTAAATTTGAGATTCAATAATTGAATGATAGATAACCAAATGTCAACTTCAAAATACTTCAAGCGTCACATTTATCGAGGTGTTAGCAACACATCACCATTACTAGCATGGCCTGTCTATCCGAAATTTGCTCGTCCCCAAATACACCATTACGAGAATTATTTCCTGGTGATGTGATGCTAAGGTTTCCTGTGCATCCGTGGTTACAGTTGACCGTCCCCATTGCTGTACTAGTTCTAATGCGGGTTCCCGATAACCATTGACCCTATCCCAAAATCAGTGTAGTGCTAAATCAGAGAGGAGATCAAAAGTAGGTATTGGCGTCCGCGATGTTCTTAGCAATTTTGCGCCCCCCTCAGCGCGATCTGCATCGTCAGATACTCCCACTGCTACTACTTTCGCCTCACGACTAAACTTAAACGCGGCATCAGTCGACTGAGCTGCGCTATCTGCAGACTAGCTACTCTTTGCTTCGTCTGTTGCTTGTTGCGTACTGCGGGCTCCCAGCACAATGTTTTTGCCAACGACGCCATCCACGGGCAATCCTTCAGATGACATAGATGGCCCCCCGAAATAATTCAGATTATGAACTGGTTGTTATAATTGGGGCGCGGACAAAAAAGCCCTGAATTACCAGGGCTTACATTGAAGTTATTATTTATTGCACTGCAAATTTAACCTCTGCCTTTCTTATGGTTTTTTTTCTTAATTTCTCTGATTGCCTTTCAACGGCTAGATACATTAAGATGCCAAATCCTATCACGAAAGCAAAAGCCATAAACAACTTAACCGGGGTTAAGTCGGTTCTGTCTAGCGCCCAGAAAATATAGTTATACAAATAAATAGAAAACGAGCACTTCCCTACAAATGCTACACTGCGCACAACGTGCGGCACACGCTTTCCTGAGAACCGATTAATAAGTGATACCATTAACAATGCAAAAACCGATGAAATCAACACTTCATATAGTTTAATCTTGTTATTAAAGCCATGCCCTTTGTAGAAAAGAAGCAATACAAATAACGCGATCAATATCCATTGAGCTTTCAATTTTCTTATAAATGAACCTATTCTGTTTTGATATATGGCGCAAAGCCACCCCAAAACGAAAAGTGAAAGGTAAGATGGAATGCCCCATGTTAACAATTGATTCTCACTGTAAACATTAATCAAAATACTAACAGCAAACACACTGACCAACAAAACAACTCTTCCCAAAACAGTGGTAAATAAAACAACCAGAGCAGGGAGAATTAAATAAAACTGCATCTCAACAGCCAGCGACCAATAAACCCCACTAATTGAGAAAAATGTCTTTTCTGAAAAATTGTGAATAAATAAAGCATGGGATATTACATCAAAGACCCCTGTAGGTTTTGTTGCAATGCCAAAACCTCGAATTAGAACAAACCAAACCGCGATTGATATGTAAAATGGAATAGCTATCCGCAAGTATCTTTTTAAAAAATAGATGCCATACTTCTTTGCTGAAAAGCCACTTGAAAATGCTTTTCCACTTGACCCAGCCATACAATAGCCTGAAATTACAAAAAACATTCCAACGCCGATCCACCCGTTACCAAAAAGCCCCATCACATCGAAGCCGAATGGTAGCGGTCGGCCTAAAGAACCGGACCATAGGAAAAGGTGAAAGGCGGTAACGAGCATAACCGCTACACCTCTAAAAAAGTCAATAATATCATTGCGCTGAGACATGTCATTTCCTTTAGTTATTGACGCAATGATAAGCCACCTACCAGCAGATTACCAACCTATCGGAACATAGGAGTAACTCAATCCATCCCAACGGGCTAACGAAAAAGTTTATCGCCGCGCGGAAAGCATCAGGTTTGGAATTTCAGGCAAGCCCGCCGACGTTCCACGAGATCCGAAACCTGTCCGGCCGCCTGTACGAAAAGCAGAACGACAAGGCATTTGCCCAAAAGCTGCTGGGGCATACAACGGAAATGAAGACGCTGAAATAGCTTAAAACGAGGGGGAAGGAGTACGTGATGCTCTAAAAGAGCCGAATATCAAAATTCGAGTAAATTTCGAGTAATTCCGATTTTTTCAAAAAAAGACTTATAAATCAATCACACAAAAAAAGACCGAATACGATTCCTATATTCGGTCTAGGGAAATGGCTCTTGGGAGAGAGCCGTGCGCTAAAAGTTGGCATTTAATGCAGGGCTTGTTCAGCCGTGCACTTTAAGAATAGCCTACCGCGCCAGTTTTGCCAGCCGCCCGGCGGCCGCGTGATAGTTTCGTGACGAAATAACTATGCGGCAAATGCGCATCAATCCGCGCACGTTGGGCAAGGCGTTGGCAAACAAGCGGTTAGTCAGCGCACAGCTTCTCGGCGCGTTCAATGAACGGCGCCAGGCTCATTTTTTTCCCTGGTTCGGCAGGGTCGTCCAGCAGGAGCACCTCCAGCGGCTGCGCACGCTGATGGCCCTTCTTCACCTGCTGCTCCGCTGCATCGTTGAGCGGGTATTGCATCAAGGTGCTGTTGTTGAGCACGAACAGCGCGCCGCCGCTGCGGCACTGCAGCGTCACCTCTTCCTTGGTGAACGCCCACTGTTTGCCGTACTCCAGTTTAGTGATGTTCACCAGTTTGTCTGCCGCCAGCGCGCCGGTCGCGGTTGCCAGCAGCGTAATGCCGAGTAATACCGATTTCATGTGTTGGCCTTAAGGTTGCTATTCGCGTCGATTTTCCCGCAGCTTGCCGGCCTGCGGCAAGCTGAAATGTCATACCGGCGCATAGGTTGCAAATAAACTGACCAGCAGCAGCACCGCCATCCCCAGCCCGACTTCGAGCCAGCAGGCCAGCACCACGCCGCGCTGCGCCAGCGCCGGCACGCGGCTCATTGCCGGCACGATAGCGTAGCGATTGGCCAGCGCCACCATCACCATCAGCGCCACCAGCGCGGTTTTAATCAGCAGCAGGCGCTGATAAGGCGAGCTGAGGTTAAGCGGCCAACCACCGAGAATGATCAGGCTGTTGACGATGCCGGTGACGATCACCGCCGCCACCGCCAGGTGCCCCCAGCGCGAGAAACGGATCAGCGTGGTGATGGCGTCGCTGCGCCACTGCGGCGGCTGCAGGTAGCGCAGGCAAACCAGCAGCGGCACCAGGCTGCCGAACCAGTAACCGGCGGCCAGCAGGTGTATCGCATGGTTGGCGCGGTGCAGCGCGCCCAACGTGCCTTCGTGCATCGCCGCGTGGCCGATAAACGCCAGGCTCACCAGCAGCAGCGCCGAACACAGCGCCAACGCCTGCGCGCGCGGCCGCTCCGGCAGCAGCAGGCTCAGGATCGCCAGCAGCGACAGGCCCAGATGCCAGCGCCACACTTCTCCGAAGGTGGTGCCGAGCACCGCCCACCAAACCTCCAGCCGCCAGGCGTCTTGCCAACCGTCGCCCATCTGCCCGGCCTGAATAGCCAGCAGCGCCACGGCGGAAAGCCCGGCAGCCCAGGTGCCGGCAAGCAGCAGCGGGCGCACATCGCGGGAGAGGATCGGGGAGAGGCGCTGCGGTGACAATAAGGCGGTGAACAGACTGATGCCGAACATCAGCATCACCGCCGCAAAGTGCACCAAGCGACACAGAACGAACAGGGTCGCCAGAGTCACGATCAGTTTACGGTGAAGCTGTACTGGCCTTTGGTTTTATGCCCGTCGACCGACACCACATGCCAGCTGACGTTGTATTTGCCCGCGCTCAGCTCGCCGTCGATCGGCACGTTGACCTGGGTGTTATTGTTCGGATCGAGCTGCAGCTTGCCGGTTTTCACCACGGCGTTGTCCGGGCCGGTGATTTTCACGCCGCTGAAGTTCGGCTCGATGCCTTCGGAGAAGCTGAGAGTCAGCGCCTTCGGCGCCGGGCTGACGCTGGCGTCGGCCTTCGGCGTTTCCACTTTCAGGTGAGCGTGCGCCAAGGCTTGCTGTGAAGAAAGGCCAACGAACAGGACGAAAACGGTGGAAAGCAGGCGACAGGAGGAACGAATTTTACCGATCACAGTGGTATCCCTTAACAGTAAAAGAGGGTCATAAGGGTTAAGGCCACAGCCAAGGCGATGTATCAGCGGCCCCAACCCACCGCAAGTGATTGCGCCACGGGTAAACAGAAAAACGGGTTATATCGGCTAACCCGCTGTTTTGACTCTACCATCCCTGTAGCGTATCGCGGTAAATCATAACGACCACGCCTCAGCAAGTCGAGCGCATCACTGGCATTTTGCGATCCGGCAGCACGTATCGCCGCATAACCGCGATAAACGCAGGGTAAAAAAAACCGCGCGTCAGGCTCGCCCGCGCGCGGTTTTTCGATGTTCTGGTGCAGATTAAGCCTGGCCGTTGCCGCCCTGGCCCATCGCGCCCATTTTCTTCAGATCTTTGTCGATGAAGAACAAGCCTTTGCCGCTGGTGCCCACCAGCGCCAGCTTATCCAGCACGGATTTGAACAGTTTCTCTTCTT
This sequence comes from Serratia sp. PL7, assembly GCF_945957435.1. Classification (NCBI taxonomy): domain Bacteria; kingdom Pseudomonadati; phylum Pseudomonadota; class Gammaproteobacteria; order Enterobacterales; family Yersiniaceae; genus Serratia; species Serratia sp. PL7. Next base: position 1,796,410 of record NZ_CAMFLB010000001.1, read on the forward strand.
CATGCTGCTCCGCCACGTACCACTGCAGGAAGTTGAAGGTGGAGTAATCGTGCGCGGTCATGGCGGCGTGCGCCAGTTCGTTGATCTGACGGGTGATCAGCTGTTCGTGTTCGTAGGTCTGCTGGAACACGTCCGCCAGCGATTCGAACGCCACCGGCGGCGCGGCGATGCTGCCCAGCAGCGGTAGAGAACCGGTGTCGCTCAGGTAGTCGAACAGGCGTTGCATATGCTGCATCTCTTCCTGAGAGTGCTCTTTAAGAAATGCGGCGGCGCCTTCAAAGCCTTTATCGCTGCACCATGCGCTCATCTGCAGGTACAGGTTGGCGGAGTAGAACTCCAGATTCAGTTGCTCATTCAGCTTTTGAGTCATTTCTTGCGTCAGCATAATGATTCCTTTTATTTTGCAGGTCATGAATTTAATTTCCGCGCATTATGCCCTGCTGCCGTAAAAATAAAAACACCTTATTTACACTCAAATCACATTAATTATAAAAACCATAAATATCAATAAATTAAAATATCACCAATACATTGAGAATTAACATGATAATTATTTTCATCTTTTATTTTAATCATAAAGCGAATCATTCTTATTTAAAAGAATAAATAGATTGCATTACTGCTGGATAAATATCGCCCGCGACGGCGGCGCAACGGGCTTGCCAAGCGCCGCCGGGTGGATTACCTTCTGCGCAGATTCAATGCGGCAAAGTAAGTAAGGAGCATAGCGTGGGTTACAATCTGGCCGAGTTGTCCAAAGAAGAGATGGACAGGGTGAACGTGGATCTCGCCGCCTCAGGCGTGGCGTACAAAGAGCGCTACAACATGCCGGTGATCCCGGAAGTGGTAGAGCGCGAGCAGCCGGAGCCGCTGCGCGACTATTTTCGCGAGCGCGTGGCGCACTACCGCGCGGAATCCCACCGATTTTCGCGCCTGCCGTACGAGCCGAAGGTCAAATAACAAAACCCGCCATTACGGCGGGTTTTTGCGTCACTTGCCGGCGAACCGGTCGGTGGCGATCATCAGCTGGTGCAAAATACCCGGCTCATCATACGAATGCCCCGCCCCTTCCACGATATGCAGCTCCGCCTCCGGCCAGGCCTTGGCCAGATCCCAGGCGTTCTGCACCTGGCAGGCCATGTCATAGCGGCCGTGGACAATCACCGCCGGAATATGGCGGATCAGCGGCACGTTACGCAGCAGCTGGTCGTCGCTCTCCAGGAAGCCCAGATGCGTGAAGTAGTGGTTTTCAATACGGGCGAACGCCAGCGCGAAATCATCCTCGCCAAACGAAGCAGATTCACGGCTCGGCAACAGCGTGACCGTCTCCCCTTCCCACACGCTCCACAGCTTGGCCGCTTCAAGCTGCACCTGCGGATCGGCCGAGGTCAGCCGCTGCCGGTAGGCGGCGATCACGTCTTGACGTTCTTCATCTGACAGAATGGACAGCACGCGCTCCCATTTGTCCGGGAAGAAGCGCGAAGCGCCGTCCTGGTAATACCAATGCAGCTCTTGCTTGCGCAGGGTGAAGATGCCGCGCAGCACCATTTCACTGACGTGCTCCGGGTGGGTTTGCGCATAGGCGAGCGCCAGCGTAGACCCCCAGGAGCCGCCGAACACCAGCCACTGCTCGACGCCGGCCATTTCGCGCAACCGCTCGATATCGGCCACCAAGTGCCAGGTAGTATTGTTGTCCAGGCTGGCGTGCGGGCGGGAACGGCCGCAACCGCGCTGATCGAACAGCAGCACCTTGTAGCGTTCGGGATCGAACAGTTGACGATGATGCGGGGAGATACCGCCACCCGGTCCACCGTGAATGAAGACCGCCGGTTTACCGTTCGGGTTACCGCTCAGCTCCCAGTAGATCCGGTGGCCATCCCCAGTGTCCAGCCAACCGCTGTCGTATGCCGCTAACGGCGGGTACAAACCTCGTAATTGTTCCATGGCGCTTTCCGTCTCTCTGTGAGTCATGCTTTCATCAAAGCGGAAGCCGCCCGGCAGGTCAACGGTAAAACCCGAAAACTCGAACGCGCGCCGAGAACTCGGCGCGCGTTTGCTCAAAATCACATCGACCTGCCTGCAAAACGCCCACAGGCCCGATCAGTTAAGGTGCGCGATCGCACTGATCTCCACCAATTGCTCGGGCGAAGCCAACCCGGTGACCCCGATCAGCGAACCGGCGGGCCGGTGATCGCCGACATAGCGCTTGAACAACGCAACGCACGGTTCAAAGTGCACCAGTACATCGGTCAGGTAGATCTCCACATACGCCAGGTTCGAACGTTCGGCACCGAATCCCGCCAATACCCGATCCAGATTGTCCAACGTCTGTTGGGTTTGCCGTTCGATATCGCCCGCACCGACAAACTCCCCCTGCATATCATGGGAAAACTGCCCAGAGATGTAGAGGGTATCCTTGACGCGATAGCCTTGGGACACGCCATTCTCCTCTTCCCAAATGACCCCGTGGTGGTAGTGCGTGATGCCATTTTTCATGCTGTTTCTCCAACCGCTTATCGTTTCAATGACGACTATAATCGTTTGATTGGCGAATGGATGTCGTCACTGAAACGACGTTGACAATGCATTTAATATATTGAATATGTTAAATTTATTGTCTTTTCACCGGTTCTCGGAGGGCAGCATGCTACGGGCGAATCTCAATGACATTCAGGTTTTCATGGCCGTCGTCGACGCCGGCAGTTTTGTCGCCGGCGGACAGACGATGGGGCTATCGCGTTCGGCGGCGGGCAAGGCCATCGCGCGTCTGGAGCAGCGGCTGAGCGTGCGGCTGTTGCATCGCACCACGCGTTCGCTTGGCCTGACCGACGAGGGACGAGAGTTTTATCGACGTGGCCTGCAGATCCTCGCTTCGGTCGACGATGCCGAGGCCAGCGTGGCCGGCGACAAGGGCACCGCACGCGGAGTGCTGCGGTTGACCGCCCCTTCCGCCTTCGGCAGACGGATCCTGTTGCCGCTGGTGCCGAAATTTCTCGTCGCCTGGCCTGAGGTGCAGGTGGAGATCAGTTTTTCCGATCGCCTGGCGGATGTCGTGGAAGAAGGATTTGATTTGGCAGTACGGATCGGCGTCACGGCGCCGGATACCCGGTTGGTATCCAGAACCCTCGCCAGGTATCGCGCCCTGCTGTGCGCCTCCCCCGCCTACCTCGCCGCCCGTGGCGAACCGCATACCGTCGAGTCGCTCGCCGGGCACGAGGCTCTGCTGTTCAGCAGCCGCAACCAAAAACAGCCCTGGCGGCTGCGTGACGAGCGCGGCGAATGGGTCAAGGCCCCAGTTCGCGGCCGCCTGCGGCTGGACAGCGGAGAAGCGCTGCACGATGCGGCCTTGGCCGGGTTGGGCATCGCGTATCTGCCGGAGTTTATGATTGCGGAGGATTTGGCCGCCGGTCGTCTGCAGCAGGTGCTGCGCGCCGTGGAGGGTGAAGAAGTCAGGATTGTGGCGCTCTATCCGAATAAGCGCCTGCTGGAACCCCGCGTCAGGCGCTTTCTCGATTTCTTGGTGGATACGCTCGGCGGCTGAAACCTTACCCGCCTTTACGCATATGCGGCTCGCGCATCTCCTGTGCGGTTTTCGCCTCGATGCTCAGTTCCGCCGTCGGGCGCAGCAACAGACGCGCCAAGCCGATGGGTTCGCCGGTTTCCCGGCAGTAGCCGTACTCGCCGTTCTGCAACCGCGCCAGCGCCGCATCGATTTTCGGCAGCAGGCGGCTTTCGCGATCCAACTGGCGGAACAACAGGCGCAGCTCTTCTTCGCGCGCCGCCTTGTCGGCTTCATCGCCCGTCGCTTCGCCGCTGTCGATCGCCTTCTTCAGCTCATCGATGTGCAGCAGCAGTTTTTGCCGCTCATCCTGCAGCAGCTGGCGGAAAAAAGCCCGTTGAACCGAGTTCATGTAATCAGAATCCGGCATGGCCAGCAGTTGCTGCGCATCCGGTAATGTCATCACTGTCATTGCGTTCTCCGAACCCTAAAAGTGTAATATTATAACATAATAATTATTTTAAGCACCCGGTCATCCAAAAACAAAATTTCACGTGCAAACAGCCAGTTACATACTACTGGCACTTTGTCGCTTGCATCCTGTCGGCTTTAGGCGGTTAATGGCTGAGCAAGCCACCCAATCATAGGTAACGAGAGGCCATCATGAGTAAGGGAATGGATAGCAAAAAAAATGCGAAGAAGAAGCCGTTGAAAACCCCAGCAGAGAAACGTGCGGAGAAACGCGCCAAAAAAGCGCATCCGTCTGGTGAGTAAGCGTCCTTCCATCCGTCATTAAACCCGCCAAGGCGGGTTTTTTATTGCCTCACTGGAGAGATGGCCAATGCCCTGCTTTACCCTCGCCGCAGCCCAATACCCCGCCGCTGCGGCCAATATCGCCTGCAACCTTGAACGTCACCTTGAATTTGTCGCGCAGGCAGCCGAACAGCAGGTGCAACTGCTGGTTTTTCCCGAACTGTCGCTAAGCGGCTATGAGCTGGCCGATGCTGCCGAACTGGCGCTGACGCTGGGCGATCCGCGTCTGCAACCGCTCGCTGCGGCGGCGCAATCGCATCAGATGACGATCATCGTCGGCGCGCCCTTGCGCAGCGGCCAGGCGCTGCATATCGCCGCCTTGATCTTTCACCCCAACGGCGCGGTGGTCGCCTATACCAAGCAACATCTGCACGGCGCGGAACAACAACGGTTCTTGCCCGGTAATGGCGGCACGCTGCTGGAAATACATCGGCAACGCATCGCACTGGCTATCTGCGCCGACACCTCGCAACCCGGCCACGCAAGTGCCGCCGCGCTGGCGGGTGCGCAGATTTATGCCGCCGGCGTGCTGGTATCTGAAGCCGGTTACGCGAAAGACAGCGCCACGCTGGCAGGCTATGCCCGGCGTTATGGCATGGTCACGCTGATGGCCAACCATGCAGCGCCAACCGGTGGCTGGATCCCGGCAGGCCGCAGCGCCATCTGGGATGAAACGGGAGCGCTTTTGGTTGCCGCACCGGATGACGCCCCTGGTCTTGTCATCGCCGACAAGACCCGCGACGGTTGGCACGGCCGCCTGTGCCGGTTAAGCTGAAGCCTGACGGCAACGCGGAGGAAAGCATGACGTTACGCGTAATAGATACCGAGACCTGCGGGCTGGACGGCGGCGTGGTGGAAGTGGCCTCCCTCGATCTGCTCGACGGCCAATTGACCAACCCGATGAGCGATCTGGTCAGCCCGGACCGCCCCATCAGCCTCGACGCGATGGCGATTCATCACATCACCGAACAGATGGTGGAAGACAAACCGCGCATTGCGGTGGCGATCGGCCGCTATCAGGGCAGCCCCTACTATGTGGCGCACAACGCCGCCTTTGATCGCGGGGTGTTGCCGGAGATGAACGGCGCCTGGATCTGCACCCTCAAGCTGGCGCGCACGTTGTATCCGGACATCAAGTACGGCAACCAGTATCTGCGCTACGCGCTGAATCTGGACGTGCAGCTGCCGGCAGACGCCACGCTGTACCCGCACCGCGCGCTATATGACTGCTACGTCACCGCCGCGCTGCTGCAACGCATCATCAAGGATTCGGGCTGGACGCCGGAGCAAATGGTGCAGATCACCGAACAGCCGGTGCTGCTGAAGAAGTTCAAGTTCGGCAAGTATCGCGGGCAGGAGATTGATCGCATCGCCCAGGAAGATCCTGGCTATCTGCGCTGGATGCTGAAATCCATCGACGATCTGAGCCCGGACATGAAGCACACGCTGAAATACTATCTGATCGGCTAACACGGCGGGCGGCGCAGGCCGCCCGCCGAATGCCGTTACTCCGCCAGCGCCAGAATGAAGGCGTACTCCAGTGCAATATCCTCATAGGCCTTGAAACGGCCGGATTTTCCGCCGTGGCCGGCATCCATGTCGGTATACAACAGCAGCTGCCGATCGTCGGTTTTCAACTCGCGAAGCTTGGCCACCCACTTGGCCGGCTCCCAATACTGCACCTGCGAATCGTGCAGACCGGTGGTCACCAGCAGATGCGGGTACTCCTGCGCCTTCACCTGATCGTACGGGCTGTACTGTTTGATGTAGTCGTAATAGGCCTGCTCGTTCGGGTTGCCCCACTCGTCGTATTCGCCGGTGGTCAGTGGGATGGACTCATCCAGCATGGTGGTCACCACGTCGACGAACGGCACCTGCGCCACCACGCCGTGGAACAACTGCGGCGCTTGGTTGATCACCGCGCCCATCAGCAGACCGCCGGCGCTGCCGCCCATCGCGAACACCCGCTTACCGTCGCCGTACCCCTGGGCGATCAGCGTTTCGGTCACGTCGATAAAATCGTTGAAGGTGTTCTGCTTGTTGAACAGTTTACCGTCTTCATACCACAGCTGCCCCAGCTCACCGCCGCCGCGAATGTGCGCCAGCGCGAACACGACACCGCGATCCAGCAGGCTCAGGCGGCTGGCGCTGAACGCCGGATCCATACTGCTGCCGTAAGATCCGTAGCCATACACCATCAGCGGGTTGGTGCCGCGCTGGAAGCTATCCTGGCGATACACCAGCGAAACCGGCACCTCGACGCCGTCGCGCGCCTTCACCCACACCCGCTCGCTGCGGTAGTTTTCCGGCGTGAAATTCTTCACTTCCTGCTGTTTGAGCATCGTCCGCTCGCCGCTGTCCATGTTCAGCTCGTACAGCGTGGTCGGGGTGGTCATCGACGAATAGCCGTATCGCAGCAGCGCGGTCTCCGGATCCGGGTTATACGCCAGCCAGGTGGTGTAGGTCGGATCGTCGAAGGCGATGCGCTTCTCTTCGCCGCTTTGCCAATGGATCTGGCGCAGCAGCGTCAGGCCGGCATTACGCTCTTCCACCACCAACCAATCACGGAACAGGCTGAAGCCCTCCAGCATGACGTCGCCGCGCGGGGCGATCAGCTTCTGCCACTGCGCTTCGTCCGCCTGTTCGCTCTGGTACAGGCCGAAGTTCTTACCGTCCTTATTAGAGCGAATATAGAAATGCTGGTGATAGTGATCGATGGCGTACTCGTGATCCTTGCGGCGCGGCACGAACAGCTGCGGCTTGGCGTCCGCACGATCGGCATCCAGCAACAGGATCTCCGAGGTGGTGGTGCTGCTCAGGTGGATCAGGATAAAGCGCTCGGAGGTGGTCTTCTCCAGCCCGACGTAAAAGGTATCGTCCCGCTCTTCGTAGATCAGCTCGTCCTGCTGCGGATCGCTGCCCACCACGTGGCGATAGACCTGATACGGCAGCAGCGTCTTGGCGTGCTTGCGCACGTAGTAGACCGTCGAGGAGTCGTTGGCCCACTCGAAGCTGCCGGAGGTGTTTTCCAGCACTTCGTCGGCCCAGCTGCCGTCGGCCAGGTTCTTGAAGCGAATGTCATACTGGCGGCGCGACAGGAAATCCTCCGCCACCCCCAGCCGCTGGTTGTCGGGGCTGACGTCCAGCCCGCCCAGGGTATAAAACTCGTGATTCTCGGCGCGCTGGTTGCCGTCAATAAGCACCTCCCAGTGCTCACTCTCGGCCTGAGGCTGGCGCACGGAAATCGCGTATTCGTTGCCCGGCTCGTAGCGCGTCTGATAGCGATAGCCGTGGCGCACGTAAGGCACCGAATGTTCCTGCTGCGGAATACGCGCCACCATCTCTTCGTACAGGGTTTCACGCAGCGCCTGCTGTGGCTTCAGCATCGCATCGGTATAGGCGTTCTCCGCCTGCAGGTAGTCCAGCACCTGGCGGTCTGCGCGCTCGTCGTCGCGCAGCCAGTAGTAGTCATCCACGCGCGTGTCGCCGTGGATAGTGATGGGATAAGGACGTTTTTCCGCTTTCGGTGGGGTCATCATTGCTAAATCATCCGCTTACATAGATTGCGGCAAGAGTGACACGATTCCCCCCGGCTTGCCAAGCGGCGCTACGCCAGCTCGCGCTTTTTCTCGTTGACGTCGCTCTCGATGCCCTGCTTGACGTCCGCCGGGATCTTCAGCGCCTGTGCCAACGCATCGAGATAGCCGCGCTCCATAAAATGATCGACGTCGATCACCAGACAGCTCAGGTAATAAACCTCCAGCGCCTCGTCTTCGTTTTGCACGCTGCGGGCGATCAATGCCGGGTTGAGCGGCTGATCGAGCGCTTCCTGTACCCAACCCTGCGCCTCTTCCCCCACCTGCAACTGCGCCAGGCTGTGATCGATGGCACGCTGCTCGTCGGCATCGATATGGCCGTCGCTCTTGGCGGCAAACACCAGCGCCTGCACCAGGCGTTTGGCGCGCAGATCCACCGGCGTGGTTTGCAAACCGAACTGCGGTTCGTCCTGATGGGTCTCTTTCACCCGCTGTTTGTACTTGTTCCACAGCACTGCGCCCACCGCCGCGCTGCCACCGATAATCAGCGCATTCTTGCCGAACTTGCCCACCAGCTTGCGCGAGGACTTGTTGGCCAACAGCACGCCGACCAGGCCGCCCAGCGCAGTGGGCGCCAGCAGCTTGCCGATGCCTTCCGCCCCGCCCATCGCGCCGGCCTTCTGCCCGATCAACGTTTGAATCTGCTGCATCCAGTTACTTTTCATCATCTACCCCTTGCGTGAAAAAACGCGGCGCGCGGGCGCGGCCGAACCGACGGTAAACCGCCAGATTAGGGGATCTTTTGTCAATTTACGTCTGGGGGATGCAAACCTGTGTTTAGCGGATCGGCGGGCCGGACGGCCCGCCGGGATAAGCTGCGGCGTTACGCGTCTTCGTCGCCCGCTTCGTCGTCCTGCTCGTACTCCGCCAGCTCGTCGCGCATCGCCTGGATGGCGTCACGAGTCATCAGCGCCAGCGTGCGGTAGAAACCGGTGGTGGCGTGCGCTTCCACTTTACCGAGGAAACGGCCGCACCACGGCAACAGGAACTCGTCGAACAGCGCGATCTGCGCCTGTGCTTCATCTTCCTGCGACTGATCTTCCAGCCAGGACGCCGCCAGCAACAGCTGGCCGAAATGGTCGGCCGGTGCCTCCGCCAGCGGCATGCCGCGCTGCTGCAAGAAGGTGCGCACTTCCGCTTCGCTGGCGCCTTCGACGTAGTCGGAGCGGAACGGCGACACGCTGCACTCGCTGCCGACGAACATCGCGTTGAAGTCGGTCGCCAGTTGGTTGACATCGCAGCCCTGCTGCAGGCGCTTCAGCAGGTCATCCTGCTCCAGCGGCCAGTGCTGCTGCAGCTTGCCCTCTTTGATCAGCGCAAACAGCGGCACCAGCAGCGGATCCTGCGGCTGGCGGTAGAACAGCGTACCCAGCACGCGGCAGACAATCGAAAACTCATTCATGATAAAGCCTTATTCAATACGGAAAATTTTGCCGGGACGATGTCACAAATCGGCCAATTCCGCAATCGCCGGCTTGCCGCGCCGTTCGAGAAAATCCAGCAGCCGGCGCGGGCTGACGTTGAGAATGCGCTCCTGCGGGAAGCCCACCTCGTCGATGATGCGCTCGCAGTGCTCAAAGTTGCCCAGCGAAAAGGCAACGTGCGAATCCGAACCCAGCGCCAACCAACCGCCGGCATCGCGCACGGGGGCGGCGATCGCCCGACAGTTGGCCTCGCTGCCCTTGCGGGAGTGGGTGAACGACGAGTTATTCAGCTCCAGCGCCACCTCGTATTTGGCCGCCGCCGCCGCGACGGCGGGAATGTCGATCGGATAACGTGGGTTGCCGGGGTGGCTGATGATATGCACGTCCCCCTGCGCCATCGCGGCGATCATCGCTTCAGTATTGGACGCTTTATCCTGCGGCGCAAACACCGGCTCGTGGAAACCGGCGATGATCACGTCGGTGGCGGTCAACATCGGGCCGGTGCAGTCGATGTCGCCCTGTAGGTTTTTGATGTTGGCTTCGATACCGCGCAAGATGCCCACGCCGTTCACCCGGCGCGGCCAGACGTGCATGTTCATAAAGTGCCAGTAGTGCGGCGCATCGGCCATGTCCGGGCCGTGATCGGTGATGGCGAACAGCTTGATGCCCTTCTGCTGGGCTTCGGCGATGTAATCGTGCAGCGTGCTGTAAGCGTGGGTGCTGGCGACGGTGTGCATGTGCAAATCAACGGGGTACATTGTTTCTCCTTCCAGAGGGCCCGCCCGCAAAGGTACGGGCAGGCGCGATGACGATAACAGCTTATCAGTTACCGAACGGCGGCTGAAGGATCAGTAACCCCGCTGCCTGTCGACCACGCCGGCCGGGGTGTGCCCCGCCTCCAGCGCGCGGATGTTGGCGGCGATCTGATCCATCGCCTGCTGCGGCAACGTGATGGCAGCAATATGCGGGGTTATGGTGACACGCGGATGACGCCAGAACGGGTGATCCTGCGGCAGCGGCTCGCGGGTGAACACGTCCAGCGTGGTGGCGGCCAGCTGCCCCTGCTCGAGCGCCGCCAGCAAATCGGCTTCCACCAGATGCGCGCCGCGCGCGATGTTGATGAGGTAGGCGCCCGTGCTCAACTGCGCGAACAGCTCGCGGTTGAGGATGCCGACGGTCTCCGGCGTATTGGGCAGCAGGTTGATCAGCAGTTTGACGCCGTCGAGGAAGGCCGCGCGCTGCGCCTCCCCGGCGAAACTTTGCACGCCGTCGATCTGTTTGGCGCTGCGGCTCCAGCAGCGCACGCGAAAGCCAAACTCGGTCAGCTTGCGCGCCACGCTCTGCCCCAGCACGCCGGCGCCGAGGATGCCGATGGTGAAATCATCCAGCGAGTGAGGATCGAGCGGCTGCCATTCCTGCCGCTGCTGCAGCGCCTGATACTCGTCGAAACGGCGGAAATAGCGCAGTACATAGCTCAGCGCATATTCCTGCATCTGCTGCGCCATGCCGGTATCCTCCAGCCGCAGCAGCGGCACGCCGGCGGGCAGCGTGCCGGGGTGTTTGCGCTCCTGATCAAGAATGGCATCGACGCCGGCGCCGAGGGCGAACACCGCTTTCAGATCGCGGCGGTTGGCCAGCATTTCGTGCGGCGGGCGCCACACCAGCGCATAATCGGCTGGCCGCTCGTCGCCGCGCTGCCACTCGCGGATCTCGGCCTGCGGTAGGCGTTGCTTGATGCCGGCCAGCCATTCCTGGGCGTTAAACAAGGGGTGGTAATAAATGATGTTCATACTGCGGGCTCCCGTTTGTTTTTATTGGTTTTCCTCCAGCCTTCCGCGATTCGCCGCCGGATGCAAGCGTTAAAGCCCAAAATAAAAACAGCCCCGACCAGTGGGGCTGTTGCGCATACTCGCCAATCAGGCGGCAGACGGGCCGTCGCGCCGGATAAGGCGCCGCAGCAGCGGAATGAGAATCAGCATCGCCACGCCGACGCCCGTCGCCCCCCAGCCCAGCGCGCTGAAGATTTCGCTGTAGCCGGGATTGGTTTGCAGCGGCGTGTTGCCGCTGTTTTCCGGCATCAGGCCGGAGACGTAGCCCGCCAACACCGAAGCGACGCCGGTCACCATCATCCAGCAGCCCATCATCACGCCCTGATAGCGCGGCGGCGCCAGCTTGCCGATCATCGCGTAACCGATCGGCGAGATCATCAATTCGCCAACGCTTTGCAGCACATAGCTGATGACGATCCATTTAAACGCCACCAGCCCGTCGCCGCCCGCCATGCTGATGCCCAGCGGCAGCACCAGCATGCCGAGCCCGATACAGAACAGCGATCCCGAGAACTGCAGCGGAATGTCGATGTTGCAACCGCGAGCGCGCAGGCGATTGAACCACCAGGCCAGCAGCGGGCCGCCCACCACGATCACCAGCGTGTTGATGTTCTGGATCCACTGCGGCGCCACCTGAATGCCGTAAACGTTCAGATTGATGTTGTGCTCGGAGAACAGCATCAGCCCCATCGGCGCCAGCTGGTACAGCGCCCAGAACACCAGCGAGCCCAGCGCCAGGATCAGATAAGCCGCCATTCTGCGGCGCTCATCGCGCGGATGGTGGCGCAGCGTCACGACGCACAGCATCAGGAAGATCAGCGCGCCGAGCACAATCACGAAATGGCCGCTGAACTCGGCGTGGGTCAGCATCACGCGGATGATCGGCACCAGCGCTACCAACACCGCCAGCCCGACCAGCATGCGCCAACGGTATTGGCTGCGGCTGGCGTCGTGCAGCGGCGTATTGAGATCGGCCAGAATGCGCCAACGGCAGACGGCGACGATAATCGCCGCCGCGTTGCCCAGCGTGGCAAACAGGAACAGCGCGCGGTAGTTTTCCGTCAGTTGGAAATAACCGGCGACGGTAAAGCCGACGAAGAACCCGAGGTTCATGCCGGCGTAGTTCCACAGGAAGGCCGATTCGCGCCGATCATCGTCCGGCTTGAAACGCTGAGTCAGCATCATATTAATGCAGGTCACGTTAAGGCCGCTGCCGGTCAGGAACATCGCCAGCCCCCAGTACAGCCCCCACACGCCCGCGACGGCAATCAGCGCGCAGCCGATCACCTGCAGCACCATGCCGAGCACGAACAGGTTGCGGTTGCTGAGGAAACGGCCGCCGAGATAGCCGCCGAACATGTGCAGGCCATAGTTGAAGGCGCCGAACACGCCCATCATGGCGTTGGCGCTGCTTTCGTTGAAGCCCAGCCGCTTGGTGGCGTACAGCACCAGCGTGGAATAGAGTACGGCGAAACCCAGCGTGGCGAAGATCTGGATGAAGAACAGCGCCCCCGCACCGGGGGGAATGGCATGGCGCGCTTGCGGCGCCGGCATGGCATCTGAAGGAGTCAAAACGAACCTCTACTGCATTATTATGTAATGAGTCTGTCCCTGTCTGCGATATCGCCGGCCTGTCACCCGGCAATCTGCGCGGCGTTGTGATGTTCCTTGCCAAAAACGCCGCGCCGACACAATTCCATTTAGCGACACATCTGACTAATAATCCAGTATTAATGCATATAACAGCAGACAACCTAACGTCAGTGGCGATATATTGAGCTACCTGTACAGAAAAAGGTCAAACAATCGTCTTTTATGGATTCCGACTGCGGTCTACCCTGCCCACGTGTGGCCACGAGTAGGAATATCGTTCGGTAAATCAGCAAATTGCTGCAAGTTTGGCTAAACAGTCATGAGAATGAAATAAGAGGGTTGACGCTGAGATCAGATTCTCCTACATTAGCGCCCGTCGACAGCGCAAAGCGTTATCGACAACAAAACGGTGAGGTGTCTGAGTGGCTGAAGGAGCACGCCTGGAAAGTGTGTATACGCGAAAGTGTATCGAGGGTTCGAACCCCTCTCTCACCGCCAAATTTAAAGAGAAAGCCTGGATTCGCGTCCAGGTTTTTTTTTTGCATGGCGCACCGCCGAGAGGGGTGAGAAGCCTCGACAGGGTTCGACAAAACGCCTGCGTTTTGGACCGCCAACGGCGGCCCGCAGGGTGAGCGCAGCGAATCAACCCCTCTCTCACCGCCAAATTTAAAGAGAAAGCCTGGATTCGCGTCCAGGCTTTTTTTCATGGCGCACCGCCGAGAGGGGTGTGCACAGCGCATCTCCCCCCCTCAGCAACCGTGATTCCCATTTCCGCCGGTTATCCACGAGCCTTACTTCTGATTTTCTCACCCTTTCATGACTTCTGCCCTACCGTTCGCCGCAGTTTTCAGCAAAGTGCACACGGCTTGAGCGGACGAACAAAAACACAGAAATTATTCTTGACCGGATCGGCCCCACTCCCTATAGTAGCGCCCCGTTGCAGCGATGATTTCGCAACAAAAAATATGGTGAGGTGTCCGAGTGGCTGAAGGAGCACGCCTGGAAAGTGTGTATACGCGAAAGTGTATCGAGGGTTCGAATCCCTCCCTCACCGCCATATTCTACGAAGAAGCCTGAACTCACGTTCAGGCTTTTTTGTTTGCATAGCGCACCGACCGGGAGGGTGAGAATCCTCGACAGGGTTCGACAAAACGCCTGCGTTTTGGACCGCCAACGGCGGCCCGCAGGGTGAGCGCAGCGAATCTATCCCTCCCTCACCGCCATATTCTACGAAGAAGCCTGAACTCGCGTTCAGGCTTTTTTGTATGCATAGCGCACCGGCCAGAGAGCGCCCCCTCGACAGCGGCATAAGCTGTCGACCATAATGCCCTCATAAAGGTAGGCCAATGCGTAATGCAAGGGAGAAACGTGGCGCGTAAGAAGAAAGGCAATGCCCCGCGGCCAAAGACAGGCCCCGTTAAAGAAAAATCGAATAACCGTTTGGCGAAAGTATCGGCATTTTTGGTAGGCTCAGGGATTCTCATGGCAATATTGGGCGCCACCTATCAGTACTTCGCCGGCTGCGTTTCATTAGCTTTCGTTCAACCTGTCGGAAGAGCGTATGAGTTCCAACTGACGAATGACATGCCTTCGGATCGTACCGTAGCCTCCTTTCGCATCATTCCCCCCGACGTCCAGCAAGTGATCTACAAAGTCACCGAGGATGTCTATGCCACCCGCGACGAAAAAGGGCAGATCACCTTGCCGGGCGGTAACCAGAGTTATGTTCCTGCCGCAGAATTTAAAGAGCTTGATGGCCAGCGCTTATCCGCGAACTCCTCATTCAAGTTTCGCGTGCCGCCGCTTTCCAATCGCACCTGGATGGCACCGGAGGCAGCCATCGTCGACATTCGCTATGAAATCGACTCGTCAAACCCTGTGCTTGCCGCTATTGAAAGCGTATTTAACGTCCTGGGTCTCCACACCCGCCAGCACACCGTTCGCTACCTGGTCATTGAGAACTACTGGACGCCTTCACGTTCAAACTCTCTCAACGAGGCGATTCGTATATTCTGCCGCGACAGCGACACGGTGGCAAAGTCAGGCAGTTGCGACAACTTTTGAATCCCCCACAGGTAAAGACAAAAAAGCCCGAACGCAAATTCAGGCTTTTTTATCCCCACTGCCCAATCGTTCAGTGGTGCGTGCATCTCACCGCCGTCGGCTGCGCCAACGCACGGCGCCAGTCACCCGGCGTTTGGCCGAACTGGCGCTTGAAGCTGCGGTTGAACGACTGCTGTGAGTCGAAGCCGAGCGAGATCGCCACGCTGACAATCGGTTCACCGCTGTTGGCCAAACGCTCCGCCGACACCTTCAATTTTTGCATACGGATATACTCCCCCAACGCGTAGCCGGTCTGGCGCTTGAACATGCGCTGCAGATGCCATTTGGAGTAGCCCGCGCGGTCCGCTACGGTGTTGATATCCAGTTTTTCTTCCAGATTGTTGTCGATCCACGTCTTCAAATCGGTAATGAAACCCGTCGTGTTCATGCTGATGCTCCCATCATTCGGCAGGGTCCCCCTCTGCCCGATGCACATACGTTGCAACAGTTTCGCTTTAAATGCAATTTTTATTATTGCATTTACCAGAAAGCCGCCTCTATACTCCACCCAATTAATGTAACCGATATTGATACATTAATGTGACACCAATATGTTTCAAAACCTAACGTTGGGCCATAACAAGGCACAACGCCCCTTCCGCCGAACGCAGGCATACATGAAGGGAAAGCCCGGAAAACAGGGCTGGGTATGGGGCCAGACAGCGCTTACTTATCGGAATAAAAATAATGGCAAATCAACCAAACTCATCGTTCAACGCCGGCGGCCGCACGCGCGCCTTCGCTCTGGGCCAGCGGCTCTCCGGGGTGGCGCTGCTGGCCGCCCTGCTCGCCGGGTGTGACAACAGCGTCGCGCACAACGCCCCGCCACCGCCGCCGGTGGTCAGCGCCGCCAGCGTGGTGGTCAAACCGATCAGCCAGTGGGATGCGTTCAATGGCCGGGTCGAAGCAGTGCAAAGCGTACAGCTGCGCCCGCGAGTTTCCGGCTACATCGAGCGGGTCAACTACACCGAAGGCGACGAGGTGAAGAAAGGCCAGGTGCTGTTCACCATTGACGATCGCACCTACCGCGCCGCGCGCGAACAGGCGCAGGCCGAGCTGGTGCGAGCGCGCAATCAGGCAACCCTGGCGCGCAGCGAATCTTCGCGCACCGAGAAGCTGATCGGCACCCAGGCCATCTCGCAAGAGGTGTGGGAACAGCGTCGTTCGTCCGCCGCACAGGCGCAAAGCAACGTGCTGGCGGCGCAGGCTCAGCTCGATATGGCGCAGCTTAATCTCGACTTTACTCGCGTCACCGCGCCGATCGATGGACGCGCCAGCCGCGCGATGATCACCGCCGGCAACCTGGTCACCGCTGGCGACAGCGCCAGCGTGCTGACGACGCTGGTGTCGCTCGATAAGGTTTACGTCTATTTCGACGTGGATGAAGCCACCTTCCTGCGCTATCAGCAGCAGGGCCGGCACGATGCCCGCCTGCCGGTGAAAGTTGGCCTGGTGGGTGAAGACGGCACCCCGCATCAGGGGCTGGTGGATTTCACCGATAACCAACTGAACGCCGGTACCGGCACCATCCGCATGCGCGCCCTGCTCGACAACCGCGATCGTCGCTTCACGCCGGGGCTGTTCGCCCGCGTGCAGATGCCCGGCAGCGCCGAGTTCAACGCCATGCTGATCGACGATAAAGCGGTGATGACCGACCAAAACCGCAAGTTCGTTTACATCGTCGATAAAGACGGTAAGGCACAGCGCCGCGACATCGACGTGGGCCGCATGGCCGAAGGATTGCGCATCGTGCAGAAAGGGTTGGCAAACGGCGATCGGGTGATCGTCGACGGCATGCAGAAAGTGTTTATGCCGGGCATGCCGGTCGACGCGAAAAGCGTCGCGATGACCACTACCGCTTCCGCACTTAACTAAGCTCCCAGCCGAGACTTCTGACCCATGGACTTTTCCCGTTTTTTCATCGACCGACCGATCTTTGCCGCGGTGCTGTCGATACTGATTTTTGTCGCCGGGGCGATCGCCATCCCGCTGCTGCCGATCAGCGAATACCCGGACGTGGTGCCGCCCAGCGTGCAGGTGCGCGCAGAATACCCGGGCGCCAACCCGAAAGAGATCGCTGAAACGGTGGCCACGCCGCTGGAAGAAGCGATCAACGGCGTCGAAAACATGATGTACATGAAATCGGTCGCCGGCTCCGACGGCGTGCTGGTGACCACCGTCACCTTCCGCCCCGGCACCGATCCCGATCAGGCGCAGGTGCAGGTGCAAAACCGCGTGGCGCAGGCCGAAGCGCGCCTGCCGGAAGACGTACGCCGCCAGGGCATCACCACTCAGAAACAGTCTCCGGCGCTGACGCTGGTGGTGCATCTGGTCTCGCCTTCCGGCAAGTACGATTCGCTCTACCTGCGCAACTACGCCACCCTGAAGGTCAAGGACGAGCTGGCCCGTCTGCCGGGCGTCGGCCAGGTGCAGATCTTCGGCGCCGGTGAATACGCGATGCGCATCTGGCTCGATCCGAACAAGGTTGCCGCGCGCGGGCTGACCGCCTCCGACGTGGTGAGCGCCATGCAGGAGCAGAACGTGCAGGTCTCCGCCGGCCAGCTGGGCGCGGAACCGATGCCGACGCGCAGCGACTATCTGCTGTCTATCAACGCCCAGGGCCGCCTGCAAACCGAAGAAGAGTTCGGCAACATCATCCTCAAAAGCGGCGACAACGGCGAGATTGTGCGACTGCGCGACGTGGCGCGCATCGAAATGGGTTCCGGCAGCTACGCGCTGCGCGCCCAGCTCAATAACAAGGATGCGGTTGGTATCGGCATCTTCCAGTCGCCGGGCGCCAACGCCATCGAGCTGTCGGACGCGGTGCGCGGCAAGATGGCCGAGCTGGCAACCCGCTTCCCGGACGGCATGAGCTGGAAAGCGCCATACGATCCGACGGTGTTCGTGCGCGATTCGATCCGCGCGGTGGTGGATACCCTGCTGGAAGCGGTGATCCTGGTAGTGCTGGTGGTCATTCTGTTCCTGCAGACCTGGCGCGCCTCGATCATTCCGCTGTTGGCGGTGCCGATCTCCGTGGTCGGCACCTTCGCCGCACTGTATCTGCTCGGCTTCTCGCTCAACACCCTCAGCCTGTTCGGGCTGGTGCTGGCGATCGGTATTGTGGTGGATGACGCCATCGTGGTGGTGGAGAACGTCGAGCGCAATATCGAAGAGGGGCTGTCGCCGCTGGCGGCGGCGCACCAGGCGATGCGCGAGGTCTCCGGCCCGATCATCGCCATCGCCGTGGTGCTGTGCGCGGTGTTCGTACCGATGGCGTTCCTTTCCGGCGTCACCGGCCAGTTCTACAAGCAGTTCGCCGTCACCATCGCCATCTCGACGGTGATCTCCGCCATCAACTCGCTGACCCTGTCGCCGGCGCTGGCGGCGCGCTTGCTGAAACCGCACGGCGCACCGAAAGATATGCCGTCGCGCCTGATCGACCGGCTGTTCGGCTGGCTGTTCCGGCCGTTCAACCGCTTCTTCGCCAGCGGTTCGCAGCGTTACCAGCACGGGGTGTCCCGCGTGCTGGGCCGACGCGGCGCGGTGTTCGTCGTTTACCTGCTGCTGCTGGCCGCCGCCGGGGTGATGTTTAAGACCGTGCCCGGCGGCTTTATCCCGACGCAGGACAAGCTGTATCTGATTGGCGGCGTGAAGATGCCGGAAGGCGCCTCGCTGGAGCGCACCGATGCGGTGATCCGCAAGATGAGCGCCATCGGTATGAGCGTGGACGGCGTCACCGATGCGGTGGCCTTCCCCGGCCTGAACGCGCTGCAGTTCACCAATACGCCGAATACCGGCACGGTATTCTTCGCGCTGGAGTCATTGAGCACCCGTACTCGCACCGCGGCGCAGATCAACGCCGAGATCAACGCGCGCATTTCGCAGATCCAGGAAGGTTTCGCCTTCTCGATCATGCCGCCGCCGATCCTCGGCATCGGCCAGGGTTCCGGCTATTCGCTGTACGTGCAAGATCGCGGCGGACTGGGTTACGGCGCGCTGCAGACGGCGATCAACACGATGTCCGGCGCCATTATGCAAACGCCGGGCATGGGGTTCCCGATCTCCTCCTATCAGGCTAACGTGCCGCAGCTGGACGCCAAAATCGATCGCGACAAGGCCAAGGCGCAGGGGGTGCCGCTCAATGCGCTGTTCAGCACGCTGCAAACCTACCTCGGTTCGTCTTACATCAATGACTTCAACCGCTATGGCCGCACCTGGAAGGTGATGGCGCAGGCCGACGGCCAGTTCCGCGACAGCGTGGAAGACATCGCCAACCTGCGTACCCGCAACGACAAGGGCGAAATGGTGCCGATCGGCAGCATGGTCAGCATCGGCACCACCTACGGCCCGGATCCGGTGATCCGTTATAACGGCTTCCCGGCGGCGGACCTGATCGGCGATGCCGACCCGCGCGTGCTCTCCTCTACCCAGGCGATGGGTGCGCTGACGCAGATGGCCGATAAGCTGTTGCCGAACGGCATGAACATTCAGTGGACCGATCTGAGCTATCAGCAATCGACCCAGGGCAACGCCGCGCTGGTGGTGTTCCCGGTAGCGGTGCTGCTGGCGTTCCTCGCGCTGGCGGCGCTGTATGAAAGCTGGACGCTGCCGCTGGCGGTGATCCTGATCGTGCCGATGACCATGCTGTCGGCGCTGTTCGGCGTATGGTTGACCGGCGGCGACAACAACGTGTTCGTGCAGGTCGGGTTGGTCGTTCTGATGGGGCTGGCCTGTAAGAACGCCATTCTTATCGTCGAGTTCGCCCGCGAGCTGGAAATGCAGGGCAAAGGCATCGTCGAAGCGGCGCTGGAAGCCTGTCGCCTGCGGTTGCGCCCGATCGTGATGACCTCCATCGCCTTCATCGCCGGCACCATCCCGCTGATCCTCGGCCACGGCGCCGGCGCCGAAGTGCGCGGCGTCACCGGCATCACGGTGTTCTCCGGCATGCTGGGGGTCACGCTGTTCGGGCTGTTCCTGACGCCGGTGTTCTACGTCACCCTGCGCCGCCTGGTGGCACGCAAGGCACAGCCGCAGACGGCGTAATCATCGTCTTAACATGCAAAAAGGTCGGGCATTGCCCGACCTTTTTTTATGCATGCGAACCGCGATTATTTATCGGCGGTTTCAGCCTCTTGCGCAGCGGCGTACTCCGCACAGGCGCGCTTGTCGCCCCGCTCCAGTTCGGCCAGCGAATCGGCCACGGTGTGGCGCGCCAGCACCGCAAGCGAAGCCTGTTCGGCCTCGTTTACCACCGACTTGAAATACCAGCAGGCGTTGGCGCTCACCAGGCAGCGAGCCGGCACTTCAGGACGGGAAGCCCAGATGCGCTTGTCGTCGATCACCGCCAGGTAGATGTCCCGCAGGGTGATCTCTTCCGCCGGGCGGCCGAGGTGGATAGAGCCGTTTCGGCCCAGGGTGGAAACGATGATGCCGTCTTTGGTCAGCGGGACCATCAGTTTGCGGATAAAGCTGGGGTTGGCTTCCAGAGCGGCGGCGAGGGTGGCGCTTGTCGAACGCATGCCCTGCTTCTCAGCTACGGCGACGCTAAGGACCATTTGCAACGCTGTCGGAAAGCGAAAATCTAACATGTCGTTATCTCTGCGAGACGAAATACTCGGGTTTGACCGGTGTGGCGATTGGCGCCGATAACACCGCTTAATTGCACAATAATATAACAAACGCGGGGGCTTTTTTGAAGTTTTGCCCAGTGATATCGCACGCAGACATTAGAACGATCGCAAATTCTTAGACAGGCAAAAAACAGAAACCCGCGTCAATGTTAACGCCGCTCGCTTAACCGGGTTAAACGATCAGAACTAACACTGCCCGCGGGTTTAATTTGAATGTGGCGATCAGGCTCTGTTCAGCACCAGCTGGCCGTTTTTGTCCAACGGGATTTGCGTGCCCGGATCGTGATCCATGCGGATCTTGCCCTGCTGATTGCCGATCTTGTAGGTCACGTCATAGCCCAGCATTTTCTGGGACTTGTCGTAGACCGTTTTGCAACGCTGCTGAACGCTGGTGCTGACGTCGTTGTTCTGCATCGCCCCTTGCACCTGGTTACCGGCATAGCCGCCACCCAGTGCGCCGACCACGGTCGCCACATCGCGTCCGCGACCACCGCCGAACTGGTGGCCAATCACGCCGCCCGCCACTGCGCCCAACACAGAACCGGCGATGCGGTTTTCATCCTGCACCGGTGCACGGTGCGTCACGGTGACGTTGCGGCATTCCTGACGCGGCGTTTTGATGGTTTCTTTAATCGGCGTTGCGGCGAGCACCTGCGCATATTGCGGACCGGCAGAAAAGACGTCGAGGCTGGCTACCGCGGCAATCCCCAGAGCGGCAGCGACACCAATTCCAACACCGGCTAACATTGACTTGTTCACAGGAAACCTCCTGAAAGTGTTACCACGCATTTTTTCCGGGGTCTGTTACCGGCATGGCACCGCGCTTATTATTTTGCGCATGGGCGGCTTGCGGTATCCCGGTTTACGGCGTGCGCGACGCGCCGTCTGTAAACGAGATAAAGTCTGCACAATGATCTGAGGACCCGCAATAAGACAAGGGGACCAAAAATGCGGGAAAACGGCTGTTTTCCCGTTGTTTAGGAGGAATCTTAAGAATTTTACCCATATCGGCGACAGCTTATGCTGAAGAATCAAACAACCGCCGCCGATCGCCTCGCGCTGCCATAAAAAAACCCGCGCGGGCGAACCGGCGCGGGTTGGTCGACAAAGGCGGGATCAGTGCATCTTCAGACGCGGACGGATCACCCGGTTAATGCCGCCCACCAGCATCATCAGGCCGGTTTTGATGTAGCCATGCAGCGCCACCTGGTGCATGCGGTACAGCGAGATGTAAACGAAGCGCGCGATGCGCCCTTCCACCATCATCGAG
This sequence comes from Serratia sp. PL7, assembly GCF_945957435.1. Lineage (NCBI taxonomy): Bacteria > Pseudomonadati > Pseudomonadota > Gammaproteobacteria > Enterobacterales > Yersiniaceae > Serratia > Serratia sp. PL7. The sequence goes on from NZ_CAMFLB010000001.1 coordinate 1,818,167, forward strand.
CCGCGCATCAGGTTGCCCATCAGGCTGCCGACGGTGCTGAAGCGCGACAGCGACACCAGCGAACCGTGGTCTTTGTACACGTAAGGCTTCAGCGTCTGGCCGTTCATCAGCGCCAGGATATTGGTGGCGCAGCGCGAGGCCATCTGGTGCGCCGACTGGGCGCGCGGCGGCACGAAACCGCCGCCCTCTTTCGGGCAGGAGGCGCAGTCGCCGATGGCGAAGATGTTCGGATCGCGCGTGGTCTGCAGCGTCGGCTCCACCACCAGTTGGTTGATGCGGTTGGTTTCCAGGCCGCCGATATCTTTCATGAAGTCCGGCGCCTTGATGCCGGCCGCCCACACCATCAGATCGGCGTCGATAAACTCGCCGCCCTTGGTGTTCAGGCCTTTGGCGTCCGCGCTGGTCACCATGGTGTTGGTCAGCACGCGCACGCCAAGTTTGATCAGTTCCTGGTGCGCAGCAGCGGAAATGCGCGGCGGCAGCGCCGGCAGAATGCGCTCGCCGGCTTCCACCAGCGTCACGTTGAGCGCGCTGTTGTCCAGGCCTTCGAAACCGTAGCTGTGCAGCTGCTTCACCGCGTTGTGCAGTTCGGCGGACAGCTCAACGCCGGTGGCGCCGCCGCCGACGATAGCGATGTTGACCCGCTCTTTTTGCCCCGGCTGCGCCGAGAACTTCAGGAACAGGTTGAGCATTTCGTTGTGGAAACGACGTGCCTGATGTGGGTTATCCAGGAAGATGCAGTGCTCTTTCACGCCCGGCGTACCGAAATCGTTCGAGGTGCTGCCCAGCGCCATCACCAGGATGTCGTACGGCAGTTCACGCGCCGGCACCAGCTCGCCGCCCTGCTCGTCGCAGATCTGCGCCAGCTGCAGCGTTTGCGTTTCGCGGTTGATGTTGGTCAACGACCCCAGCTGGAAGCTGAAATGGTGATTGCGCGCGTGCGCCAGGTAGCTGAGCGCATCCACGCCGTCATCGAGGGAACCGGTTGCCACTTCGTGCAACAGCGGTTTCCACAAATGGCTGTGGTTGCGATCCACCAGCGTGATCTCCGCTTTGTTCTTGCGGCCAAGTTTATGGCCCAGGCTGGTCGCCAGCTCCAGACCACCGGCGCCGCCGCCAACAATAACGATTTTCTTCTTTGGCGTTGTCAAAATAACCCCCTAAATGTGAACCATTTGTTATCCCAGGGTAAATAAATAATATCCTTAGAATACATAGGGTTCGCGTAAAATAAATCGGCTCTCTGAAGCCAGAATAGCATGTGAGGTTATTTGGTCATACCAAAATTGACGTACATCAATTTTTTTTGGTTAAAGGCTGGACGAGGGGATTTTTTGGGGATTGTGATTCAAATAGTTAGCGCTGAGTCACAGTTTTAAATTTTGCCGATTGCCACGCCAAATCTGGCTTTGTTGCACAAAAAAGCCGCACTTTCCGTCGGTGAAAAACGGGGAGAGCGGCTCGCGGCAGCGTTATGAAACTGTTAACCCAGCGCCTTGAACGCCTTGAGCCGCTGCAGATGCGGCGAGATGTTTTTGAACTTGTGCGTCTGCTGTTCATCCCAGACGATTTCGTAGTAGTGATGCAGCAATTCGGCACTGCGTCGGTTATCCAGCACCTCGTCGTGACGCGAAAGCACCACCAGACAGCGATCGCGATTTTTCTCGCGGAAATCCTCCACGCACTTGGTGGCGATATCGCGATACTCTTCCGGCCGGTCTATCTTGCCGTGCATGTGTTCTTCCGGGTACAGATTGGGATTGAACATCGCCTGGCGAATGCCGCACAGGAAGCCGATGCGCTCTGCCCAGAAACCGCCGAGGCCGACCCCGCAGATCAACGGATGCGCGTCGCCGCCCTGCTGCACCGCCTTGTCCACCTCTTTCAACAGATGCTGCATGTCGTGACGCGGATGCAGCGTGCTGTAGCTGATAAAGCGCACGTCCGGATCGATAAACTGCAGCTGTAACACCTTTTCATGATTGCCGGGGCTGGTGGAATCGAAGCCGTGCAAATAGATAATCATGTGGATCCTCGCAACAAGCCAAGGGCCGCGGGCGCGGCCCTCATCATTTCCGCTCTGCGCCGCGGTGCGGCACCTGGATTCACCCTTGCGAACGCTGCTTGTGCTCCTCCCAGCGTTCGCTCAGCGCGCTGAGCGCCTTGTGCGCCTGCTGCCAGCGCTCGGAGTCGCGCAGTTCCTGACGGGTGAACTGACCGCGATGATATAACCGCTTCACCTTCTCTGCTTTGACCGGGGACAGGTTATCCAACACGCTGACCGCGCCTTCGCGGTGGTTGCACACCAGGATCATGTCGCAACCGGCATCCAGCGCCGCCTGGCCGCGTTCGGCATAGCTGCCCATGATGGCGGCACCTTCCATCGACAGATCGTCGGAGAAAATCACGCCGTCGAAGCCCAGCTCCTGACGCAGGATCTGCTGCAGCCAGTAAGGCGAGCCGCTGGCCGGACGCGGGTCCGCTTCAGTATAGATGACGTGAGCCGGCATGACGGCGTCCAACAGCTGACGGTTGATCAGCTCGCGGAAGATCGCCATGTCGTGCTCGCGGATCTGCGCCAGCGGCCGCGGATCGCGCGGCGTTTCCTTGTGCGAATCGGCGCTGACGGCGCCGTGCCCCGGGAAGTGTTTACCGGTGGTTTTCATGCCGGCGCTGTGCATGCCGAGGATGAAGCGTTCCGCCATCGCCAACGCCTGCTGCGGATCGCTGTGGAACGAACGTTCGCCGATCGCCGCGCTGCCGTGGCCGATGTCCAGCACCGGCGCAAAGCTGATGTCGATATCCTGCGCGATCATTTCCGCCGCCATCAGCCAGCCGGCCTCCTGCGCCAGACGGCCGCCTTCCTGCGCATTGTGCAACGCGGCAAACGACTGCGCCGCCGGCAGACGGGTGAAGCCCTCGCGGAAGCGCTGCACGCGCCCGCCTTCCTGATCTACCGCCACCACCAGCCGATCGTGCGATTCGGCGCGGATCTGGCGCACCAGCTCACGCAGCTGCTCCGCATCGTGGAAGTTGCGGGTAAACAAGATCAATCCACCAACCAGCGGATGTTTCAAAATCTCGCGTTCTTCTGCATCCAGCTCGTAGCCGGCGACATCTAGCATTACTGGGCCCACGGGCACCTCACTTCATTATTGTTCGTTCAGAATTCGGATGATGATAAACAGAATCGCCGGCGCAGCGCCGCGCCCCAGCGCAAAAATTCGGCGTCGCCGCTCTGCTGCCAGCGCACTTCAAACCACAGCAGCATCAGATAATCCACCCACGGCAGCCAGCGCTGCACCTGCACCTGCAGCCGGGCGACGTCGTGATAGCCCTGACGCGCGTAATGCTGCAAAAAGCGCTGCTGCGCCTCCGCCGCCCAGCGGTTGCCGCGAAACAGCGCGGCGATATCCAACGCCACATCGCCGTCGGCGGCATACTCCCAGTCGATCAGCCGCAGCCCCTCGCCGGTCGCGAGCAAATTGCCCGGATGGATGTCCATGTGTAGCGGCGCCAGGCGTAATGGCCGCGGCGGCGCGCAGCGTAAGAAATGACGCTGCCAACTCAGCCAGGCGGGGGTTAAACGCCGCGTATCCAGCTGCTGCCAGTAGCGGCGGAACTGCCGCCGCAGATCCAACCGGTAACCGCTGAGCGGCCGCCGGTGCAGCGTCGCCGCCATCGCCGCCAGCTCGCCGCGCTGATTCAGCCTGTCAAACTCAGCTTCTGTGACGACGTCACCTTCGAGCCATTCGAGGACAAGCCACTGATTATTCTGCGCGAAAACCCGTGGCCCCAGCCCCGGCGCGCAGCGCCTCAGGACCTGCGCCTCCCGCCGCCTGCTCACGCCCAACGCGCGTTTCTCCGCGCTGTTTTGTCGCGCCAGCAGCGTGATGCCCAAACCGTCAATGCGCCAGCTCTCGCCGGTCAGCCCCTGCACCAGGCTGAAATGACAACCGGCGGTATTCACCGCCGGCAGTCTGGTTTCCATCAATCGTCGCAGCGCGGCCTCAGCGTTTAACGGCGCCATTGCCCGACCAGACGATCTCGCCGGTTTGCACCAGCATCAGCTGCATATCCAACGCCGGCGACTTCACGTCGCCGCTGACGTCGCTATACAGCACGTACTGCGCACCGACGATGCGCGCCAGGCCAATCGCCTTGCTGCGCGAGCCGAAGCTGTCATCCGCCGACAGGCCCAGCGTTTGTCTGGCGCTGGTCAGCTTCGCTTCCGGCACCACGCTGAAGGTGGAGTTCGACGCCAGCGCCTTATACAGCGCCGCGGTGGCTTTGCCCATCTGCAGCGAGCCGTTGGTGTTGTTCTTGACGCTGTCCAGCAGCAGCACGCTGCCGGCCGTGACGCCATCGGCCTTCAACATCTGATTCACCAGCGGCTGAACGCTGCCCAGCCAGTCGAGCTGCTGGATTTTCGGCGGCTGCGGCACCGGCTCGGTAGTTGGCGGCTGCGGCTGCTCGACCGGCGGCGTCGGCTGTTCTGGTTCGACGGTGACCGGCGGCAACGGCTGATCCGGCTCAGGCGGACGCGACAGACAGCCGCTCAGGGTGAATGCGGCCAGCGCCACTAAGACGTACTTTTTCATGCTTTTTCTCCAAACCTGGCAAGCGCTTACAGGTACAGATACAGACGCGCGCTTTTAGCTTCCAGATTACCGTTAATCGAGTAGATTTTGGCGTCCGAGTTAGGCGCCACGACGATCTCACGCGGTTTCTCGAAGGGGCGAATATCCAGCCCCTGCGCGTCGTACCAATAGAAACGATAATGCACGGTGACCGGCGTCGGTTGGCTGTTATTGAGCACCGAAGTCGCCATCACCCGGCCGGAAGCGTTCGAGACAGAGGGCGTATCGGCAAAAATGCCGGCGGTCAGCACCGAAGGATCCATCACCACCGTTTGCCCCCGGTTAACCGCGATGCCGGATGGCGAACTGCACCCCATCAGCAACGCGGCGGGCAGCGCCAACGCCATCAGACAACGCAGAGTTTTTTTACCGCGCATGATTTCCTCGCTTAACGTGACAGCAGCGGCCCCAGCGAGCGGCCACCGACCAGGTGCATATGAATATGATAGACCTCCTGACCGGCGTGGCGGTTACAGTTGACGATCAGGCGGTAGCCGTCCTCGGCGATGCCTTCCTGTTCGGCGATCTTCGCCGCGGCGGTGATCATGCGGCCCAGCGCAGCTTCGTGCTCGACGGTCACGTCGTTGACGGTTGGGATCAGCACGTTGGGAACGATCAGCACATGGGTAGGCGCCTGGGGGGAGATGTCACGGAAAGCGGTGACCAGTTCATCCTGGTAAACCACATCAGCAGGGATTTCGCGGCGGATAATTTTACTGAAAATCGTTTCTTCGGCCATCTGGCGTTCCTTGTTTTACACAATTAGCTGTACGCAGTATGAGTGACAAATTCTACTGCTTTCAACCTGATTGCGCACTTTCCACGTCGAGTGCTGCAGATTCGCGCAGGCCGTCGCCCCGCTTGTGCATCTTTTCACTTTGGTTATTCACTATTGTTGCTTTACTTGCCCCGCGCCGCCGCCAATAGTAACCCCATGATTAACAAAGGATAGAGGGCACTATGCCACTGAAGATTGCGGCGCTGTGCGCGCTGTTGCTGAGCGCTGCCGTGCAGGCGGCCACGACGGGCGGCATCGACCTGCAGGCTAACCGAGAGCCGATACGCACGGAGAAAAACCCGGCGGCTATCGCGCTGATCCCGGCGAACTTTCACTTCGCGGTCCCCGGCAAGCTGACGGTGGCGGTAGCATTCGAGAACTCCCCGCCGCTGGCGCTGTTCGCCGAAGACAATAAAACGCTGATCGGCAGCGATCCGGACATCGCCCGCCTGGTGGCCGACAGCCTCGGGCTGGAGCTGAATCTGGTGCCCACCTCCTGGGAAGATTGGCCCTTGGGCATCAGCGCGGGCAAATACGATGCGGCGATCTTCAACATCGCCGTCACCAAACAGCGTAAAACCAAATTCGACTTCGCCACTTACCGGGTGGACACGCTGGGCTTTTACGTCAAATCCACCAGCCACATCACCTCGATCAACCGCCCGCAGGACGTGGCCGGGCTGCGGATCATCGTCGGATCCGGCACCAATCAGGAAAACATTCTGCTGGGATGGGATAAGCAAAACCGCGCCGCCGGGCTGCCGCCGGTACAGCCGATCTACGTGACCGACGACGCCGCCACCAACCTCAGCATTCAGTCCGGGCGCGCCGATGCGTTCTTCGGCCCCCACTCCACCGGCGCCTACAAGGCGGCGCTGACCGGCAAAACCAAAATGGTCGGCATCGGCCCCAACGTGGCCTACGTCGCGGTCACCACCAAAAAAGGCAACGGGTTGGTGAACGCCGTCAACGCCGCGATCAATGGCGCGATCGTCAGCGGCGAATATGCGCAGGTGCTGGAACGCTGGGGCGAAGGCGACGAAAAGGTCGAGCGCTCAACCATCAACCCGCCGGGCATCGGCGACTAGCTACCGATCAGCTGCGGGGCATGTCGGCGCATCCACTCGGCCAGCGAGTCCAGCGTCGGCCGCAGCGATTTGCCGAGCGTGGTGACCTGGTACTCCACCCGCGGCGGCACTTCGGGATACACCTGCCGCGTCACAAGACCGCGCTGCTCGAACAGCCGTAGCTGGCGCGTCAGCTCTTTTTGCGCAATGGGCGCCACCGCCCGCTGCAGCTCGCTGAATCGCACCGGGCCATCGATCATAATCAGCCGATACAGGATGGGTATCGCCCATTTGCCCGACACCAGATTGACAAAGTCCACCATCGGGCAGGATTCGCCCGCCGTCGGCAACGCCGACAAATTATTTTTCGCCGCTAAGGGCGCGCGCGCCGTCATTTCATCCCACCTCGTCCTTTAGTATCCAAAAGGTGCCTACTATGCAAAAGGAACCATAGCGCAAATAATGCCGCAACAGACGCGAAAGAGGAATCGGTTATGTCACGACTGCAAGGCAAATACGCATTGATTACCGGCGGCACCAGCGGCATCGGGCTGGAAACTGCCCGCCAGTTCATCGCCGAGGGCGCGACGGTGGCGATCACCGGCCGCAGCCAACGCGCCCTGGACGCGGCGGGCCAGGCATTGGCGGGCAACGCGCTGTTGCTGCTGAGCGACGCCGGCGACATCCCACAGCAACGTGCGCTGGCGCAGCAGTTGGAGCAACGGTGGCCGCGGCTGGACGTGCTGTACGTTAACGCCGGCGACGTCACGCACCGCCCGCTGCAGGAGTGGGATGAGCAGAGCTACCAGCGGCTGATGGACATCAACCTGAAGGGGCCGTTCTTTCTGATCCAGGCGCTGCTACCGCTGCTGGCCACCCCTTCCTCGGTGATCCTGTGCGGTTCGGTCAGCGCCCATATCGGTCTGCCGCAAAGCAGCGCCTACGCCGCCAGCAAAGCCGGTTTGTTATCTCTGGCCAGAACGCTCTCCGGCGAGCTGCACGCGCGCGGCATTCGCGTCAACGGCCTCAGCCCCGGCCCGACCGAAACCCCGGCGCTGGGAAAATTGGGGCTGGCGGAAGCGGATGAACGGGCATTGCGCGACGATATCCGCGCGCTAGTGCCGATCGGCCGCATGGGCAGCGCACTGGAGCTGGCCAAAGCGGCGGTGTTTCTGGCGGCGGATGAGTCGGCGTTTATGGTCGGCGCGGAGCTGCAGATGGATGGCGGCGTGGGCAACCTGTAACCGCGCGCGACACCCTAAGAAGGCCGCTTGCGCGGCCTTTATCTGTTCCTCTCAGCTCACCCCTTGAATCGGGTTGGTATTAAAGGTGTAGACCACGATCTTCCATTGGCCCTGCTGTTTCTCCAATACAAATACTTCACGGTTTAAATCGATCAGGGTGGCACCGTCGCTTATTCGAGTAACCGTTGCGCCGCGATGATGGTGCGTGCGCACATAGGCCATATTACCGCTCACGCTGACGCTGTCATAAGCAAACTCGGTTTCAAATTTCTCGTTTTTAAATAAGTCATCATATTGTTGGCGGCGCTTTTCATTGCTGTCCGCCGTCGGTTTTTCGTTCCATTGCGAGTAACTTTCTGGCGCGAAAAGTGACAAAATCGTTTGCGTATCGCCGGCGTTAAGCGCTGTCTGGTAGCGGTTTATCAGCTCATACACCGCCTTCTGTTCGGCCGCGACGCCCGCCTCTGCGGAAACCCTGTAACTTTGCGATGCGGCCTCGCTGCTTGCGGCATAAGTTTGGCCGCACAAGCCCGCACCCGCCAATAACAATACGGCAGTTAATTTTTTCATATAAATATCCTCTTCGGCATTATTTCATTATGGCAATACAGGATGCGATTTCAGATAAATAAAAACGCTGAAAATAAATTATCCAATGCTGCGTCAAATTGACAGCCGGCATATTTAAAAATACTCTTTTAATAATTTAAATAATGGAAGCCGTTAACATGAATGAACTGCACGCGCTGCGCGTATTCTGCCAGGTGGTGGAAATGGAGGGGTTCAGCCAGGCGGCAACCAAAATGGGGCTCTCCCCGGCCAGCGTCACATACAGCATCAATCAGCTTGAAAAACAGTTCGGGCAACCCCTGTTCAAGCGTTCAACCCGGCGCTTCTCGCTGACCAGCGCCGGGGAGCGTTGCTATCACACCGCACAAGACATCCTGCAGCAGTTTGACCGGCTGAAAAACGACATGTCGGGCGATTTTGAACAACCGCGAGGACCGCTGCGGGTCGAGATAGCCACGATGCTCAGCAGCATGCATATCGCTCCGGCGCTCCCGGCTTTTTTGGCGCAATACCCGGAATTGCAGCTCAGCGTGTCGGTTAGCGATCGCCTGGTCAATCCGGCGGAAGATCGCGCCGACGTATTTATTCGCATCGGCGCCGGCCACATACCCGAGATGGTCAGCCGTCAATTGCTGCAACCACGCTATTTGTGCTGTGCGTCTCCCGATTATTTTGCGCGCCATGGCCGGCCGGAACACCCGGAACAGCTGCAACAGCATCAGCGGCTGGGATTTATCCGTTCAGGCGCGGCGGCGGCGGACGACTGGCAGTTCATTCGTGGTGACGAGCGCTACCGTCTGGCGCCCAGCCCGCTGCTGAGTTTCAACCATTCACAATCGCTGTGCGAGGTGGCCAGGAACCACCTCGGCCTGGTTTACTTGCTGGACTGCACGCTGGAAAACTATCTGAAGGCAGGCGAACTGGAACCGATACTGCAGGAGTGGGCGCCCACAGGGGCACCGATCAATATTCTCTATCCGCGCCTGCGGGATCGCAGCCATAAAATTCGGGTTTTCGTCGACTTCATCAGCGAACTGTTCGCCAACAAATTCGCCGGGCCCCGATCCCGCGTCTCACCCTAACCCAGGGATATCGACGCCGAAAGTCTGCAACAGCAACACCACGTTAAGCAGCACGATCACCACCGTGCCGACCACTGCCGCCAGGCTGGTCCAGCGGCCGTTGGCAAACTCGCCCATGATGTCACGGCGACGGGTGAACATTACCAGCGCGATCATCGGCGCCGGCAGCGCCAGGCTCAGCACCACCTGGCTGTAGACCAGCGCGTCGGTGGCGTTGACGCCCATCGCCACCACGATAAACGCTGGCACCATGGTGACCAGGCGGCGCACCCACACCGGAATGCGGAAACCGACGAAGCCCTGCATGATCATTTGCCCGGCCATGGTGCCCACCACCGAACTGGAAATGCCAGAGGCGATCAGCGACGCCAGGAAGATACCGGCGGCGGCCGCGCCGAACAGCGGCGTCAGCGTATGGTAGGCGGTGCCAATTTCGGCCACGTCGCTGTTACCGGCGTGGAAAGCGCTCGAGGCCATGATCACCATCGCGATATTCACCAGCCCTGCCAGCGCCAGCGCGATCACCACTTCAATATTGGAGAAACGCAGCAGCTTGCGCCGCTCGCCGTTGTCGCTGGCCGGGCTGCGGTGCTGGGTCAGCCCCGAGTGCAGGAAAATGGCGTGCGGCATCACGGTGGCGCCGATAATGCCGACGGCGATGGTCAGCGCCTGGGCATCCGGCAGTTGCGGCGTCACCATGCCGATCCCGGCCGCCTGCCAGTCCACCGGCACAATGAACATCTCCACCAGGTAGCACAGCGCGATGATGCCTACCAGGCCGCCGATCATCAGCTCGACCGGCCGGAAACCTTTCTTTTCCACCATCAACAGCGCATAGGTGATCACCGCCGTCACCCCCATCCCCGCCAGCAGCGGCATGTGGAACAGCAGCGCCAGCGCGATCGCCCCGCCGAGAAACTCCGCCAGATCGGTGGCCATCGCCGCCACTTCGCTAAGCAGCCACATGCCGATCACTACCGGCCGCGAAAACTGATCGCGGCACATCTCCGCCAGATTGCGGTTGGTGACGATGCCGAGCTTGGCCGACAGCGCCTGGAACAGCATGGCGATCAGGTTGGCCATCACCACCACCCACAGCAGGCTGTAGCCGTATTTCGCCCCGGCCTGGATGTTGGTGGCGAAGTTACCGGGGTCCATATAGGCAATAGAGGCAATCACCGCCGGGCCGGCGAACAGCAGCGGCGTAAAAGCGCCGCGCTTGCGCCCGGCAAGGGCGGCACCAATCGCAATGTTGGTCCGTTCGGTTAACGATGAGGGAGTTGCCGCGTCTCGCATGAAGTACCCTTAATCTTTTGCTGGTTATTTTTCCACCGATCATGCTGACAATGTAGCATCGGCTACACTTTATGCAACAGGCGAAATTAATGGGCTTTGTGTAGAGATATTTCTAACTACCACAATGCGTGGCATCGAATTGATAATGTGTGCTATTTGGACTAACTTAGGGCAACCCTCCCCGCATTGCCGGGAGATGCCATTTTTATGCTTACAGGACGCCCCACGCTATGGTTACCCGCGCGCCAGATAACGCCGACCGCCCCGCCCAGACCGACATGCCGGACGAGGCCGAGCACGCCCTGCGTTTTAGCCGCGCCCGCGAAGCGCAGTCCAATGCGCTGATCGAAGATTACGTTGAGCTGATCGCCGATTTGCTGCAAAGCACCCGTGAAGCCAGAACCACCGATATCGCGCGCCGCTTCGGCGTCTCTCACCCGACGGCGATCAAAAATATCGCGCGGTTGAAAAGCGCCGGGCTGGTGGAATCGCGCCCTTATCGCGGGGTGTTTTTAACCGAGGAAGGCGAGCAGCTGGCGCAGAAGGTGCGCCGCCGTCACCGCATTGTGGTTGATCTGCTGATGTGCCTCGGGGTGCCGAGCGAAACTGCCGAGCTGGACAGCGAAGGGATTGAACACCATATCTCGGACGAAACGCTGGCGGTGTTCGAGCATTACTTGCAGCAACACGTCAAACCCTGACTCCCGGGGCGCCGATGAGCTACGCCGTGCAGCACGTTCATGGCCTGCGCCTGGTGGTTTTCGCCGAAGCCGGGCCGCTGTTGAAAGACGAAAACGACGTCAGCCTGTTTATCGCGCCCGCTTTTGAACACGAGGCCGGGATGATTGCCCTCCCCGTCAACCGCCTCGACGCCGCCTTCTTCCAGCTAAGAAGCGGCGTGGCCGGCGCCGTATTGCAGAAATTCATCAACTACCGCCTGCGCGTGACGCTGCTGGGTGATATCACCCCCTGGCTGGCGCAAAGCTGCGCGCTGCAAGATTTTGTGCGTGAAGCCAATCGCGGCGAACAGATCTGGTTCCTTCCTTCTCTCGCCGAGCTCGAACAGCGGCTTGGGACCTGACGGCAGGCAATAAAAAAGGGAGGCTTTCGCCTCCCTTGATAACTCCCCTGCCTGAATCAATGATTACGGATGTATTCGTCCATATCGGTTTTCAGGTTGTCAGACTTGGTGCCGAAGATGGCCTGCACGCCGGAACCAGCGACGACTACGCCGGCTGCGCCCAGTTTCTTCAGGCCCGCCTGGTCAACTTTGGACACGTCGGCCACGCTGACGCGCAGACGGGTGATGCAAGCATCCAGGTTAGTGATGTTTTCTTTACCGCCGAATGCCTGAACCAGCGCCGCGGACATTTCGGAACCGCCCTGCGCAGTCTGCTCGGCAGCGGTGTCTTCACGGCCCGGGGTTTTCAGATCCAGCTTGGCAATCAGCACGCGGAAGATGGTGTAGTACACCAGACCGTAGACGATGCCGACGATTGGGAACAGCCAGATTTTGCTGCTGTTGCCGCTCAGTACGATAAAGTCGATCAGGCCGTGCGAGAAGCTGGTGCCGTCACGCATGCCCAACAGAATGCAGATTGGGAACGCCAGACCGGCCAGGATAGCGTGGATCACGTACAGGATCGGCGCGACGAACATGAAGGAGAACTCGATCGGCTCGGTGATACCGGTCAGGAACGAGGTCAGCGCGGCGGAGATCATGATGCCGCCGACTTTAGCGCGGTTTTCCGGCTTGGCCGAATGCCAGATGGCGATGGCCGCAGCAGGCAGACCGTACATTTTGAACAGGAAGCCGCCGGACAGTTTGCCCGCGGTTGGGTCGCCCGCCATGTAGCGAGGGATGTCGCCGTGGAACACCTGGCCCGCCGCATTGGTGAATTCACCAATTTGCATTTGGAACGGTACGTTCCAGATGTGGTGCAGACCGAACGGCACCAGAGCACGCTCAACCACGCCGTAAATGCCGAAGGCTACAACCGGGTTCTGATAAGCCGCCCACTGCGAGAAGGTCTGGATAGCCGTGCCGATCGGTGGCCAGATGAAGGACAGCACTACGCCCAGAACGATCGCCGCCAGACCGGAAATGATCGGCACGAAACGCTTACCGGCAAAGAAGCCCAGGTATTCCGGCAGTTGAATGCGGAAGAAGCGGTTGAACATATAGGCCGCGATGGCGCCGGAGATAATCCCCCCGAGCACACCGGTATCCGCCAGGTGTTTGGCCGCAATCTCTTCAGCCGGCAGGTGCAGCACCAGCGGCGCAACCACCGCCATGGTTTTCACCATGATGCCGTAAGCCACCACCGCCGCCAGCGCGGAAACGCCGTCGTTGTTGGTGAAGCCCAAGGCGACGCCGATGGCGAAAATCAGCGGCATGTTGGCGAAGACCGAACCGCCCGCTTCCGCCATCACGTGGGAGACTACCGCAGGTAGCCAGCTAAAGTTGGCGGAACCGACGCCCAGCAGGATACCTGCGATAGGCAACACGGACACCGGCAGCATGAGCGATTTACCTACTTTTTGCAGGTTTGCAAATGCGTTCTTGAACATAGTTGAGTGTGCTCCTGAGTAATAATGCTTTGCTACTTCTTGTCGCGATTGGTCGCGCTGCAAGGGGGGGAGAAAAACCCCTGCAATTCAGGGTGTCTGAGCACCCCTTGAATTTATTACGCAGAGTAAAATAAATAGCCTGCGCAATGTTTGATGACAATCACGTTTCGATGATCGAGCCGCGGCAACTTTGCATAAACCGGCCGTTTTTTGGCAAAACCGGGCAAAAAACACGCACCAATCCCCCTGAAACGGGAGGGAACCTTACCCGTTTCAGTGATTAATTACGAGCTTAAAAAAAATTACGCAGACAATGACCTACAGCTATAGCCTAGGTCAAAGATCACAGATCGAGGTGAAATAAGCGTGAAAAGTTGGCGGTGGTGGCTTCGGCCAGTTGTTCCAGGCTGACGCCCTTCAATACTGCCATGTATTCAGCCACATCACGCACATAGGCGGGTTGGTTTTCTTTGCCGCGATGCGGCACCGGCGCCAGATAAGGCGAATCGGTTTCCACCAGGATGCGATCCAGCGGCACGTAGCGTGCCACTTCGCGCAGCTGTTCGGCATTGCGGAAGGTGACGATGCCGGAGAAGGAGATGTAGAAGCCCAGATCCAGCAAAGCTTCGGCCGTGGTCAAATCTTCAGTGAAGCAGTGCAGCACGCCGCCGCAGTCCTGTGCGTTCTCTTCACGCAGGATCGCCAGCGTGTCCGCGCGCGCCTCGCGGGTGTGGACGATCACCGGCTTGTTCAGATCCCGGCCAATGCGGATATGTTCGCGGAAAGAGTCCTGCTGCAGCTCAAGATTGTCTTTCTGGTAGAAGTAATCGAGCCCGGTCTCTCCCAGCGCTACCACCTGCTCCGCCGCCGCCAGGCGACGCAGCTCGGCGTAATCATACCCCTCTTCCAGATTGAGCGGATGCACCCCGCAGGAGAAAGCCACATCGTTGCGCTCGCCGATCAGCTCGGTCATGGAACGGTAGCCCGGCAGCGTGGTGGCGACCGCCAGCACATAGCCGACGTCGCGCGCTTTGGCTTTGGCCAGCGCATCGTCCACATTCTGATGCAGCGTTTGATAATCCAGACTGTCAAGGTGGCAATGAGAATCGACTAACAACATAATTTTTAACTCTTTTACTTTACAGCGAATGAGGGTGGGAATAGCCGGCGGCGCCAAGCATCTGTTCCCAGCGAAGTAACTGTTCGGTCAGCAGCAGCTCGCGATTGACACCCACCACGCTGAGCAGCTGATGGCGGCAGGTCAGCCACTGCTGCACGATCTGCTGCAGCGAGGCGCTGCTCAGCACGCTGGCCAGCTGATGCACCAGTGGTTGCTGATCCTGATTCAATACATAGTGATGCGCACCCTGCTGCCACTTCATCGCGTCCACCAGCAGCGCGCACAACCAGTGCAGGCGCTCGGCGACATCTTCATGGTTCAGCACCGGCAACAGCGACAGCATATCGCGCTGCGGCAGCGCGGCGCTCAACGCGGTGCACAGGGCGCTGCGCTGTTGCCACTGCTGCGGCTGTAACAGCTGTTCGGCGGCCAGCGGCGCGCCGTCGTGCAGGCGCAGCGCCGTGAGGCGGTCTGTCTGAGAACCGGCCGCCTGCCGGCCCAGCCACTGCAGGCTGAGCTGCTCATCCGGGCTGGCCAAATGCCAATAAAGACAGCGGCTGCGCAGCGTCGCCATCAGCCGCGACGGCTCACGGCAACCCAGCAGAAAATAGGTTTTCTCCGGCGGCTCTTCCAGCGTTTTAAGCAGTGCGTTGGCCGCCGCCTCGGTCAACTGTTCCGCCTGCGGCAGCCAAATCACCTTGGCGCCGCCCTGCTGCGCGTGGGCGTACAGCGTTTCAATCACCTGGCGGATCGGTTCGATACCCAGGTTGCTCTTGCCCTTTTCCGGCGCCAGCACGTGATAATCCGGGTGATTCCCCGCCAGCATCAGCCGGCAGCTGTGGCACTCGCCGCAGCTTTTTTCGCCGTTGCGCTGTTGGCAGATCAACCAACGGCTCAGGCCGTAGGCCAGCGCATCGTCACCATTGCCCGCCGCCGCATGCAGCAGCAGCGCATGGTGGCCGCGACCGTCGGCGTACTGCCCAATCAGCTGGCGATAAGGGCCATTCAGCCACGGGTACCAGTTCATTATGCGCCTTCCTGCTGCCGCAGCCAGTGGCCGACGCAGTCGCGGATCGCCGCGGTCACCTGTTCCAGCGGCTGGGCGGCGTCAACGGTAACGATCGTTTCATCCTGCGCCGCCAGCTCAAGATAGCGAGCGCGGGTGCGTTCGAAGAACGGCAGCGCCTCCTGTTCGATGCGATCCAGCTGGCCGCGCGCCTGTGCGCGTTGCAAGCCGACCAGCGGAGGCAGATCGAGATAAACCGTCAAATCCGGGCGGAAATCCCCCAGTACGGTGTCGCGCAGCGAGCTCATCAGCTGTGGGTCCACACCGCGGCCGCCGCCCTGGTAAGCCTGTGAAGAGAGATCGTGGCGGTCGCCCACCACCCAGGCACCACGCGCGAGGGCGGGTTTGATCACGGTTTCCACCAGCTGCACGCGCGCAGCGTACAGCATCAAGACTTCGGCCTTGATGGTCGGCAATTCGCCGTCGATGCCGCGTTTGAACAGTTCGCGCAACTTTTCCGCCAGCGGTGTGCCGCCCGGTTCTCGGGTGAAAACGATGTCGTTGATACCATGTTCGCGCAGCACATTGACTACCGTGTCGCGCGCGGTGGTTTTGCCCGCGCCTTCCAGCCCTTCGATTACAACGAATTTACTTTTCATTCTTTTCCTTTAACGCCTGACGGTACACACGCACCGCCTGGTTATGGCTCGCCAGATTGGTGGTGAAGGTATGCCCACCCTTGCCGTCGGCGACAAAATAGAGATATGGCGTTTTGGCCGGATTGGCGGCCGCTTGCAGCGAGGCCTCGCCCGGCATGGCGATCGGCGTTGGCGGCAGGCCGGCGATCACATAGGTGTTGTAAGGCGTCGGCGTCTCCAGATCCTTGCGCGTGATGTTGCCATTATAGCTTTCGCCCATGCCGTAGATCACCGTCGGATCGGTCTGCAGGCGCATGCCGATGCGCAAACGGTTGACGAACACCGACGCCACCTTGCTACGCTCTTCCGGCACCGCGGTCTCTTTCTCGACGATCGAGGCCATAGTCAGCAGCTCTTCCGGCGTTTTATACGGCAGGCTGGTGTCGCGGCCGTCCCAGGCGGCCTGCAGCGCTTTGTTCATACGAACATGTGCGCGTTTGAGCAGCGCGATATCGCTCATGCCGGCGGTATACTGATAGGTATCCGGGTACAAATGCCCTTCCGGGGTTTCTCCCGCAGGAATGCCGAGCGCTGTAGCGATCTCCACTTCGCTCTTGCCCGCCAGGGTGTGTTTCAGGTATTTGGACTGCTGCAATACCTGCTGCCAGTCACGCAGGCGTGAGCCTTCGATAAAGCGTGCGGTGAACTGCGCCTCTTTGCCGCTGGCCAACAGTTTCAGCATCTGGCGCACCGTCATGCCCGGCGTGAACCGGTAGGTACCGGCTTTAAACTCCGCCAGCTCCGGCTCCAGTTTCAGCAGCCACTGGAACCAGCGGCCGCTGCGCACCAGTTTATCGCGCACCAGTAACCCTTCCAGCGCCACCCGGCCGGTGCCGGCAGGCAGTTTGAAGATGGTTTCTTGCTGGATAGCCAGCGGCGTATCGGCAAAGCGTTCGATCTTCTGGTAGCCCCAAAACAGCAGCGCCAATACCAGAACAACAATAACAGACAGGACCTTCAGCTTTCTTTTCTTCATCAATCAGCCATGGTTAACAGTGTGGACGCAAAAAATCATACAGCTGGCGCGAATGATAACGCCATGATTGAGCAACGTTTACCGGCAGCAGCGGCATCAGCGCGTTGCTCACCAGGACTTCGTCGGCATCGGCCAGCGTCTCCAGCGGTTCGCTGACGCAGTGCAGACGGTATTCCGAGCCCGCCAGCAGCGCGATCACCCGCCGCCGCATCAGGCCCGCGACGCCCGCCTGGCTCAGGTCCGGGGTAAACACCGCTTTTCCCTTACGCCAGAACAAATTAGCCGCACAGCATTCCACCAGCATACCGGCAGTGTCAAGCACCAGTGCCTCGTCGGCGGCCGTCTGGTCAAGATGCGCGCGGATCAGCACCTGCTCCAGGCGGTTCAAATGCTTCAACCCCGCCAGCAGCGGATTGCGCGCCAGCGCCACCGGGCTGAGCGCAAGCGTGATGCCCTGCTCGCGCCACTGCAAATAGTGCGCAGGGTAGCTGCTGCGGGCGACGATGCGCGTTGGATTTTCGCACCCCGTCGGGCTGTAGCCCCGCCCGCCGCTGCCGCGCGTCAGTATCGCTTTGACCACGCCGAGCGGAATTGATTCGGCCGCCTGAGCCATCTCGCGCTCGAAAGCGGCCCAATCGGTAGTGGGCAGCATCAGCCTCTGTGCCGTTTGCTGCAGCCGCTCCAGGTGCCAGGGCAGCAGCTCGATTTTGCCATCGACAACCCGGGCGGTAGTAAAGCAGCCATCGCCGAACTGCAGGCCACGATCGCTCGGCGCCAGCGCATCGTGGCGTTGTCCGTTAATCCAGTACATGCTTCCTCCTGTTGCCGGGTGATTTCATTACGCTCGCAGAATAGCAGGCGACGAGGCAATACGCAGCCCTGCTGACGGCCGGACGCCAGGCGTAAAAAAGCCCGGTTAAAAAACCGGGCTTTTCATCAGCGAACAACCGCGCGAGTTACACTCGGCGGAAGATCAGCGAGCCATTGGTGCCGCCGAAGCCGAAGGAGTTGCACAGGGTGAACTCCATATCGCTGACCTGGCGCGCTTCGTGAGGCACGAAGTCCAGATCGCAACCTTCATCCGGGTTATCCAGGTTGATGGTTGGCGGTACCGCCTGATCGCGCAGCGCCAGCACGGTAAAGATGGACTCGATCGCGCCCGCCGCACCCAACAGGTGGCCGGTCATCGATTTGGTCGAGCTCACCAGCACGCGCTGGGCATCAGCGCCGAAGACGGATTTCACCGCCTGCGCTTCCGCCTGGTCGCCCGCCGGCGTAGAGGTGCCGTGCGCGTTGATGTAACCGATTTGTGACGGGGTCACACCGGCGTCAAGCAGGGCATTTTCCATCGCCAGCGCAGCGCCTGCGCCGTTTTCCGGTGGTGACGTCATGTGATAAGCATCGCTGCTCATCCCAAAGCCAACCACTTCGGCATAGATTTTCGCGCCGCGTTTTTTCGCGTGTTCGTACTCTTCCAGCACCATCATGCCGGCGCCGTCGCCCAGCACGAAGCCGTCGCGGTCTTTATCCCACGGACGGCTCGCCGCCTGCGGGTTGTCATTACGGGTGGACAGGGCGCGCGCTGCGCCAAAGCCGCCGACGCCCAATGGGGTGCTGGCTTTCTCTGCCCCACCGGCCAGCATCACGTCAGCATCATTGTAAGCAATGATACGCGCTGCATGGCCGATGTTGTGCACACCTGAAGTACAGGCGGTGGCGATGGAAATGCTTGGGCCACGCATGCCGTACATGATTGTCAGGTGGCCTGCAATCATATTCACGATGGTGGAGGGCACGAAGAACGGACTGATTTTCCGTGGGCCACCGTTAACCAGTGAACTGTGGTTTTCTTCGATCAAACCCAGGCCGCCGATGCCGGAACCGATCGCGGCTCCAATACGGCTGGCGTTAGCCTCGGTGATGTCCAGACCTGCATCCTGCATGGCTTGCATGCCGGCAGCGATACCGTACTGGATAAAGGCATCCATCTTGCGCGCATCTTTGCGGGAGATGAAATCCTCAGAATTAAAATTCTTTACCAGGCCAGCAAACTTGGTCGCATAGGCAGTGGTATCGAAATGGTCGATCAGGCTGATGCCACTCTGACCGGCAAGAAGAGCGTTCCACGTGGACTCTACCGTATTGCCGACAGGAGACAACATGCCCAGTCCGGTCACAACTACTCGACGCTTAGACACGTTTGTCCTCCAGGGAGGGAAAAATATGACACTAGGGATAGAAAAAACTTAGGCGGTCGAACGACCGCCTAGATATGTTCTCTTACTGCTGGCTGGCGTTGATGAAATCAATAGCTGCCTGAACAGTAGTGATCTTCTCAGCTTCTTCGTCTGGAATCTCGGTGTCGAATTCTTCTTCCAGTGCCATTACCAGCTCAACGGTGTCAAGAGAATCAGCGCCCAGATCTTCAACGAAAGAAGCGTTGTTCAAAACTTCTTCCTGTTTAACACCCAGTTGCTCAACAATGATTTTCTTAACGCGTTCTTCGATAGTGCTCATACTCTTAAATTTCCTATCAAAACTCGCTTTCGCGATGGTTTTCGTAGTGTATAAAATGCTGAAAAAGATGCAACTAAATCCCGGCTGGTCAAACCACGATTTTACGCTATTTTGCGGTTTTTGCCTCAAATAACGCAAATGGTTTTCACATTTTTTAAATCATGTACATGCCGCCATTGACATGTAACGTTTCACCGGTGATGTAGCCGGCCTCATCAGAGGCCAAAAATGCAACAGCGCTGGCGATTTCTTTAGCATCGCCCAGCCGGTTGGCTGGAACTGATGACAAAATGCCTGCGCGTTGATCATCTGTCAACGCCCGTGTCATGTCCGTCTCAATAAAGCCAGGTGCCACGACGTTGACCGTAATGCCACGTGAAGCAACTTCACGTGCCAAAGATTTGCTAAAACCAATCAGGCCGGCTTTAGCCGCCGCGTAGTTCGCCTGCCCTGCGTTCCCCATGGTGCCGACTACAGAACCGATGGTGATGATACGGCCAAACCGCTTTTTCATCATAGCGCGCATTACCGCTTTTGACAGGCGGAATACGGAAGTCAGGTTGGTGTCGAGGATATCCTCCCACTCGTCATCCTTCATACGCATCAGCAGGTTATCACGCGTAATGCCGGCATTATTCACTAAAATGTCGATTTCGCCAAATTCGGCGCGAATCGATGCCAGCACGCTGTCGATAGATTGCGCATCAACAACGTTCAACATAAACCCTTTGCCGTTTGCGCCCAGGTAGCTGCTGATCGCTTCAGCGCCGCTCTCGCTGGTCGCGGTACCGATCACTTTGGCGCCGCGTGCCACAAACGTTTCTGCAATAGCTCGGCCAATACCGCGGCTTGCGCCGGTGACCAGAACGATTTTACCTTCGAAGCTCATCATTTTCCTCTTTATTGTTCAAGCGCCGCCGACAGGCTGGCGGTGTCGTTCACCGCCGCAGCCGTCAGGGTGTCAACAATACGTTTAGTCAGACCGGTCAGCACTTTGCCCGGCCCCACTTCCAGCAGCGACGTCACTCCCTGTGCTGCGATAAACTCTACGCTTTCGGTCCAACGCACCGGGCTGTACAGCTGACGCACCAGCGCGCTGCGGATCGCTTCCGGATCGTTTTCGGTGCGCACGTCGACGTTGTTCACCACCGGCACCTGCGGCGCGTTGAAGGTGATGTCCTGCAGCGCCACGGCCAGCTTGTCGGCGGCCGGCTTCATCAGCGCACAGTGCGAAGGCACGCTCACCGGCAGCGGCAGCGCACGTTTGGCGCCGGCAGCTTTACAGGCGGCGCCTGCGCGTTCAACCGCTTCTTTGTTGCCGGCGATGACCACCTGGCCCGGCGAGTTGAAGTTGACCGGAGAAACCACCTGCCCCTGCGCAGACTCTTCGCATGCCTTGGCGATCGCGTCGTTGTCCAGACCGATGATGGCGTACATCGCGCCGGTACCTTCCGGCACTGCTTCCTGCATCAGCTTGCCGCGCAGCTCGACCAGACGGATCGCCGCCTTGAAGTCCAGCACGCCGGCGCAGACCAGCGCCGAGTATTCGCCCAGGCTGTGACCCGCCATCAGCGCAGGCGCTTTACCGCCCTGCTGCTGCCAAACGCGGAAAATCGCCACCGAGGCAGCCAGCAGAGCCGGTTGGGTCTGCCAGGTTTTGTTCAGTTCTTCCGCCGGGCCTTGCTGCACCAGCTGCCACAGGTCGTAACCCAGGGCGGAGGAAGCCTCGCCGAAGGTTTCTTCGACGATCGGGAACTGTGCGGCCAACTCGGCCAGCATGCCAACGGTCTGCGACCCCTGGCCCGGGAAAACAAAAGCAAATTGCGTCATTTTTTCTTCCTGTCCAAATCAGAAACGAACCAGCGCCGAGCCCCAGGTAAAGCCGCCGCCAAAGGCTTCCAGCAGCACCAGTTGGCCACGCTGAATTCGCCCGTCACGCACCGCTTCGTCCAGTGCGGAAGGCACCGAGGCGGCAGACGTGTTGCCGTGACGATCGAGCGTCACCACCACTTTGTCCATCCCCATGCCCAGCTTTTTCGCCGTTGCGCTGATGATGCGCAGGTTGGCCTGGTGCGGCACCAGCCAATCCAGCTCGCTGCGGTCCATGTTGTTGGCCTGCAGCGTCTCGTCGACGATGCGCGCCAGTTCGGTAACCGCAACCTTGAAGACTTCGTTGCCCGCCATGGTGACATAGGCCGGCTTGTCCTGATTCTGACGATCCTTGTACGGCAGCGTCAGCAGGCTGCCGTAGCTGCCGTCGGCATGCAGATGGGTAGACAGAATGCCCGGCGCTTCAGACGCCCCCAGCACCACCGCACCCGCGCCATCGCCAAACAGAATGATGGTGCCGCGATCTTCAGGATCCAGCGTGCGCGACAAGACGTCCGCGCCGATAACCAGCGCATGTTTGACCGCGCCGTTTTTCACGTACTGATCGGCCACGCTGAGCGCATAAGTAAAGCCGGCGCAGGCCGCAGCCAGATCGAACGCCGCGCAGTCTTTGATGCCCAGCATTTGCTGCACCAGGCACGCCGCGCTCGGGAACGCGTGAGTCGTTGTGGTGGTCGCCACGACGATAAGCCCAATGTCTTCTTTAGCCACACCTGCCATTTCCAGCGCTTTCTCAGCGGCCTGGAAGCTCATCGTCGCGACGGTTTCATCCGCAGCAGCGATGCGACGTTCGCGGATACCGGTACGCGTGACGATCCACTCGTCAGAGGTATCCACCATTTTTTCCAAATCAGCATTGGTGCGCACTTGTACGGGCAAATAACTCCCCGTACCGAGAATCTTTGTATACATGTACGATCAGTCACTCTTAGGTAATACAGCCTCAAGGCGCGCAGCAATCCTTTCCGGGACTTGCCGCTGCACCGCCTGCACAGCCTGTTCGATTGCGACTGCAAACGCGTGAGGGTTCGCAGCGCCGTGGCTCTTGACTACGGTGCTGCGCAATCCTAACAGACATGCGCCATTATACTGGTCGGGGTTCAGGTGGCCGAACCGCTTAACCACCCGTTTTTGCAACCAACGGCCCAACAATTTCAGCCACCACGCTTGCTTGTTTCCGTCGCCGGACGATTTCAGCAGCGATAAGAATACCCTGACCACCCCTTCCATGGTTTTCAGGGTGACGTTGCCCACGAAGCCATCGCAGACCAACACGTCGGTCTTGCCGGTGAGCAGTTCGTTTCCTTCCAGGTAACCAATATAGTTGATTGCCGGAGTATTTTTTAGCACAGCGGCCGCTTCGCGGATATTATCCAGGCCTTTGGTCTCTTCTTCGCCAATATTCAGCAGCGCCACCCGCGGTTGCGCAATGCCGATCACCTCTTCCGCCATCACCGCGCCCATCACGGCAAACTGCACCAGCATGGTACTGTCACACTCGACGTTGGCGCCCAGATCCAGCACCACGGTTTTACTGCGTTGCTGATTCGGGATCGCCGTCATCAGCGCCGGGCGCTCAATGCCGTCCAGCGGCTTGACCAACAGCTTCGCCAACCCCATCAGTGCACCGGTATTGCCGGCGCTGACGCAGCCCTGCGCATTACCGCTGCTGAGCTGTTCGAGCGCAATGCGCATCGACGTGCCGCGGCTGGCGCGTATCGCTTGTGAAGGTTTGGCGTCGCCGGCGATCACAGACTCGGCGGGCACGACTTGCAGACGCTCCAGAAGAACCGGATCGGCGTGGGCAAGCAAAGGGGAGATGACGTCGGGATTGCCGACCAGCAGGAGATGAAGCTGTAAATTAGAGGCCAGTGCCTGCAACGAAGCAGGCACTGTGACGCAGGGACCGAAGTCCCCGCCCATTGCATCTAACGCCAGGGTTAGACGAGTCAAGGTATCGCTACTTAGCCGATAACCTTGCGACCGCGGTAGAAACCGTCGGCAGTGATGTGGTGACGACGGTGAGTTTCACCGGATACTTTGTCTACAGACAGAGTAGTCGTGGTCAGAGCATCGTGCGAACGACGCATGCCACGCTTGGAACGGGTTGGTTTATTCTGTTGTACGGCCATGGACCTTACTCCTCAATTACTTACGCTTTAAACTGGCTAATACGGCAAACGGATTCGGTTTCTCCGCCTCGGGAGGCAGTTGGCCAAATACCATGTCCGCTTCGGACACTTCACAGTGTTCAGATTCATGTACCGGAACGACAGGCAGTGAAAGAATAATTTCGTCTTCAATCATTGCCAACAGATCGACTTCGCCAAACTCGTCAACTTCGATCGGTTCGTACGCTTCCGGTAATGCCTCAGCCTGCTCATCATTGACGACCGGGCTAAAACAATATGTTGTGTGAACCTGATGTTCGAACGGGACTCCACAGCGTTGGCACATCAACGTTACCGTGACGTCCGCATGCCCTGTTATCACCGCGAGGCGCTGATTGTCGATATTAAACGACAACGACACCTCAACATCACTGTCCACACTGACCACGGAGTCGGCAACACGAGTAACCTGCTCAGGCGCATAGACACCAGCATAGTCCAGGCGTTTCTGAGCGGTACGTACCGCATCAATGGTCAAGGGTAATTTTACCTTTTGCATAGGGCGCGCATATTAACTTTGTAACGACATAGAGTCAAAGAAAAAGGCCGTAAAACGGCTCCTTTCACCAATATTCGCTTCCACAGCGGCCGACAGTTTAAAATGCCGTACCCATTTACGCTACGGTTTGCGAAAAAAATTATGCAGAGATTGCTTTTAGCCTCCACCTCCCCCTATCGAAAAATGCTGCTGGAGAAGCTGCAACTGCCGTTCGACTGCGCCGCGCCGCAGGTGGATGAAACCCCACTGCCGGGTGAAAGCGCCGAAGCGTTGGTGCTGCGCCTGGCGACAGCGAAGGCTCAGGCGCTGGCCCTCGCCTATCCCGAGCATCTGATCATCGGTTCCGATCAGGTCTGCGTGATCGATGGCAGCATCACCGGCAAGCCCCATACCGAGGTGAACGCCCGGGCGCAGCTGCGCCAGGCCAGCGGCCAGGCCGTGACCTTCTATACCGGCCTGGCGCTGTACAACAGCCGCAGCAAGCAGCTGCAGGCCCTGTGCGAGCCTTTCCACGTGCATTTTCGCGCGCTGAGCGAGGCGGAGATCGCCGCCTATGTGCGTCTAGAGCAACCGCTGAACTGCGCGGGCAGTTTCAAGAGCGAGGGATTGGGGATCGCGTTGTTCGACAGGCTGGAAGGCCGGGATCCGAACGCCCTGATCGGCCTGCCGTTGATCGCGCTGTTGGAGATGTTGCGGGCTGAAGGCATCAACCCGCTGGTCTGACGCGGATTATTTGGCGGCCTGCCGGCGCAGCACTTGCAGGCAGTGACGCAGTTCTTCATCCATCGGCGCTTCGATGCGCATCGTTTCGCCGGTGGACGGATGCTCGAAGCGCAGCGCCGCGGCGTGCAGGAACAGTCGCTTCAGGCCGGTACCCGCCAGTTGGCGATCGAACTCGCGGTCGCCATAGCGATCGTCAAAGGCGATCGGGTGCCCGGCATGCAGAGTGTGCACGCGGATCTGGTGAGTTCGCCCGGTGATCGGGCTGGCCTTCACCAAGGTGGCAAATTCGTAACGCTCTTCCACCTTGAAGCGGGTTTCCGAGGGCTTGCCTTCGCTGTTGACACGCACGATACGTTCGCCGCTTTGCAGAATATTTTTCAACAGCGGCGCCTGTACGGCCTTGCAGTGGGACTGCCATTGGCCGCGCACCAGCGCCAGATAATCTTTCTGCATGCCTTTCAGGCGCAGTTGCTCATGCAGCGAACGCAGCGCGGAACGTTTTTTGGCGACCAACAACACGCCGGAGGTGTCGCGATCCAGACGATGCACCAGTTCCAGGAAGCGGGCTTCCGGGCGCAGCGCGCGCAGCCCTTCAATCACGCCGAAGCTCAGGCCGCTGCCGCCGTGCACCGCGGTGCCGGAAGGTTTGTTAAGGATCAACAGATGATCGTCTTCATACAGGATGCAGTCTGCCAATGCGGCCACTTTATCCAGCTTCGCCGACACCGGCGCCTCTTCGCGCTCGGCTACGCGCACCGGTGGTACGCGCACCACGTCGCCGGCCGCCAATTTGTATTCGACCTTGATGCGCCCTTTATTAACCCGCACCTCGCCTTTACGCACGATGCGATAAATCATGCTCTTCGGCACGCCTTTCAGGCGAGCGAGCAGAAAGTTGTCGATTCTCTGACCGGCTTCGTCGTCGGAAATCGTGATGAATTGTACTGCTGGATTGTTCGTTTTCATGGTGCGGGATTCTAAATAGAGCGCGTGAATAGCGCCACATCTTTTTCTGTGCTTAACTGTCTCTCTGACGGCGGACGAAACCCCAGCGGACAATAAGGCAGCAAGCCGATTTGAACGTTTGCGATTTCTTCCGCAGTTAAGGAAAAGTCACCTTGCTATAACGGCATCAGCAGTGGAATAATGCAGTCACTTTCCGCGTTGATTCTCGTTAAACAGGGAAAACGGTGGAATTATAAAATTTGTCTGATCGCGCAAAAACGCAGCAATGGCGTAAGACGTAATGCGAAATCAAACAATTAGCGGGCTGCGGGTTGCAGCTTGGCCGGCAAATGGAATCAGATCTGTCGACGTAAATCAGAGGCTATTCCCCTAGTAAAAGTGCTGCCTTTCACAAAGAAAAGCAGGCTTACCGAGATAATGCGCCCCTATGCAGGCGACAACCGTGAGGTTGACGGCTTTGCGAGAAGACACGGGGCTTTCGGTTTAACTCCGGCCATGAGGTTATTTTGCCCGCAGCTTTGTCGATAATGTAAAAATAACGAGTAAGTTAAGATGAAAAGAATGTTGATTAACGCAACTCAGCAGGAAGAGTTGCGTGTTGCCCTCGTAGATGGACAGCGGCTGTATGATTTGGATATCGAAAGTCCGGGTCATGAGCAGAAAAAAGCGAATATTTACAAAGGCAAAATCACCCGCATTGAACCAAGTCTTGAAGCAGCGTTCGTGGACTACGGCGCAGAACGACATGGTTTCCTCCCTCTTAAAGAAATCGCCCGCGAATACTTCCCTAGCAATTACTCTTCCCATGGCCGCCCGAACATCAAAGATGTGCTGCGCGAAGGCCAGGAAGTCATCGTTCAGGTAGACAAAGAAGAACGTGGCAACAAAGGCGCCGCCTTGACCACCTTCATCAGCCTGGCGGGCAGCTATCTGGTGCTGATGCCGAACAACCCGCGCGCCGGCGGTATTTCTCGCCGCATCGAGGGTGACGATCGTACCGAGCTGAAAGAAGCGCTCTCTTCGCTGCAACTGCCAGACGGCATGGGCCTGATCGTTCGCACCGCGGGCGTAGGCAAATCCGCCGACGCGCTGCAGTGGGATCTCTCCTTCCGTCTGAAGCACTGGGAAGCGATTAAAAAAGCCGCCGAAGGCCGCCCTGCACCGTTCCTGATCCACCAGGAAAGCAACGTTATCGTGCGTGCCTTCCGCGATTATCTGCGCCCGGACATCGGCGAAATCCTGATCGACAACCCGAAAATTCTCGATCTGGCCAAAGAGCACATCGCTGCGCTGGGCCGCCCGGATTTCAGCAGCAAAATCAAACTGTACAGCGGTGAAATTCCTCTGTTCAGCCACTATCAGATCGAATCGCAGATCGAATCCGCCTTCCAGCGCGAAGTGCGCCTGCCGTCCGGCGGCTCGATCGTCATCGACAGCACCGAAGCGCTGACCGCCATCGACATCAACTCCGCACGCGCAACCCGCGGCGGCGACATCGAAGAGACGGCGTTCAACACCAACCTGGAAGCGGCGGACGAGATCGCTCGCCAGCTGCGCCTGCGCGACCTCGGCGGCCTGATCGTCATCGACTTCATCGACATGACGCCGGTACGCCACCAGCGCGAAGTGGAAAACCGCTTGCGCGACGCCGTGCGTCAAGACCGCGCGCGCATCCAAATCGGCCGCATCTCCCGCTTCGGCCTGCTGGAAATGTCACGCCAGCGCCTCAGCCCGTCGCTGGGTGAGTCCAGCCACCACGTGTGCCCACGCTGTAACGGCACCGGTACCATCCGCGACAACGAATCGCTGGCGCTGTCCATCCTGCGCCTGATCGAAGAAGAAGCGCTGAAGGAAAACACCAAAGAAGTTCACGCTATCGTGCCGGTTCAGGTCGCTTCGTACCTGCTGAACGAAAAGCGCGAATCCGTCAGCGCGATCGAAAAACGTCAGGGTGGCGTGAAAGCCGTCATCGTGCCGAACGATGAAATGCAAACCCCGCACTACTCGGTGCTGCGCGTGCGCAAGGGCGAGGAAACCTCTACCCTCAGCTACCTGCTGCCGAAACTGCACGAAGAAGACATGGAGCGTCCGCTGGAAGATGCGCCGATGGAACGCAAGCGTCCGGAGCAACCGGCCCTGGCTTCCTTCTCCCTGTCCGCCGATGTGCCGCCGCCGGCTGAAGAACCCGTCGCCGTTGCCAAACCTGTCGCTGCAGCCGCCAAGGCTAAAGCCGCAGCGCCGGCCGCCGCTAAACCGGGCTTCCTGAGCCGCCTGTTCGGTGGTCTGAAGAACTTGTTCGCCGGTGAAGAACAACCTGCCGTCGAAGAAGCCAAACCGGCCGAAACGCCGAAGGCGGAAGGCAACGGTGAGAACCGTCGTCAGGATCGTCGCGGTCAGCGCCGTCAAGGCACCGGCCGTAAAGAGCGCGGTGAGCGTAGCGACCGTGGCGATCGCCCGGAACGCGGCGAGCGTAAAGAGCGCGGTGAAGGCCGTGACAATCGCGAGCGCGATAACCGTGAACCGCGTGAGAACCGTGAAGGCCGTGAATCGCGTGAATCCCGCGATGAACAGCGCCGTAACCGCCGCAACCAGCAGCAGAACGCGCCGGTAGCGGAGGAAACCGCTTCGGAAGAAGGTGCTAAAGCGCCGCGCGAAGATCAGCAGCAACGTCGTGAGCAGCGTGCTGAACGCCAGCGTCGTCGTCAGGAAGAGAAACGTCAGGCTCAGCAGGAAGTGAAAGCGCTGGAAAGCGTTGACGCAGTCGAGAGTACCGACGAAGAGCAGGAAGAGCGCCAGCAGCAGAACATGCAGCGCCGTCAGCGCCGCCCTCTGTCGCAGAAAGTGCGTATCCTGTCTGCGGAAGAAGAGCTGCAGCGTGCAGCGGAAGAGCTGTTGGCGCCGAAAGCGCCGGTAGCGAAAGCCGAAGACGCGCAGCCGACCGCCGACGATAGCGTCAAGCTGTTGCCGGAAACCGTTGCCGCACAGCAGGAAGACGATGCCCAGGGCGAAAGCCGCGGCAACGGCGAAGGCATGCCGCGTCGTTCCCGTCGTTCACCGCGTCACCTGCGCGTCAGCGGCCAGCGTCGCCGTCGTTACCGCGATGAGCGTTACCCGCTGCAATCCCCAATGCCGTTGGCGGGCGCGTTCGCTTCGCCGGAAATGGCATCAGGCAAAGTATGGGTAAGCTACCCGGTCGCTCAGGTTGAAGAAGCCGAAGTGCAAACCGAAGCCGTAGAGCAGGCGCCGGTTGTCACCGCAGCGGTTGAACAGCACAGCGTTACCGTGGAAGACACTCAGACCGCGGCCAGCGTCAACGGACCGGCACCCGAAGCCGCCGTTGAAACTGCTAGCGTTACCGTAACGGAAGAAGCTGCAGTCGTAGCACCGGTTGTAGCCACTCCGGCCGAGGAAATCCCGGCGCCGGTGGAAACCGCCCCAGCAGCTGTTGCAGTTGAACAGCCGAAAGTGGAAGAGACTGCCCCTGCAGTGGAAGCCGAGCCGGTAGCTGAAACCGTAGCTGTAGAGCCAGTGGTTGAACCTGCGCCAACGGAAGACGAGCCTGTGGTCGAAGTTGTACCGGTGGTAGAAGCCACGCCAGCGGAAGAAACGCCAGTGGTAGAAGCCACGCCAGCGGAAGAAACGCCAGTGGTAGAAGCCGCACCTGCGGCAACCTCCGTGGAAGCTGCTCCGGTCGAAAAAGCCCCAGCGCCAATCGCCGCAGAACCTGCACCTGCAGTTGCGCAGCAGCCGGCGCCGGTGAAAGCCGTGCAGGACGCGCTGTACAAACACATCGCCACTGCGCCGATGACTAAAGCGCCTGCGCCAGCCTACGTGCCGGAAGAACGCAAGCACAGCAACTGGCAGCGCCCTTCCTTCAACTTTGAAGGCAAAGGTTCAGCCGGTGGTCACTCGGCAGTGAGCCAGGCCACCGCGCCTGCCACAAAGCCGCAGCCGGTTAACGAATAAGTTAATCTGCAACCCTAAAAAAACCCGCCATCGGCGGGTTTTTTCTTGCCTGTAAAAAGCTCAGGCGATCTTTTTCAGTTTCTTGATGTCCAGAACATCCAACTTGCCGTCAAGTCGACTGACGAACTGCTGAAAATGCGCCGTCTCATTATGCTTATCCAGCGCTTCGCTGCTGGCCCAACGCTCAAAGAACACGAAGGTGCCCGGCTTTTCCAGATCGCGATGCAAATCATATTGCAGGTTGCCCAGCTCCTGGCGGCTCGGCTCGAGAATGTCGTGCACCGCTTCACTGACTGCGGCCTCAAATCCCGCTTTCGCTTGCAGGGTGGCGATAACGCGTACTTCCATTGTTTTCTCCCTTTCCACTTGATGAAAGTCGACGGTATTGGCGTCGGCATCGTTGAAATCCTTGTCACTATGCGCCTGCTGCGCCGTTGATTTCAACTTGTCGCCAACAAACAGATGCATCTGCGGCACTTTCCGCTTATCCTTACACCCCGGCGTGAATAAACCCATTATTCGCTTTTCATTAGACGTATTTGACCGCCGGAGCCTAGCTAGATGACCGCACAACCTCAAGTTCTGAAAATCCGCCGCCCAGACGACTGGCATATCCACCTGCGTGACGATGAGATGCTGAAAACGGTGGTGCCCTATACCAGCCAGGTATTTGGCCGGGCGATCGTGATGCCGAACCTGGTTCCGCCCGTGACGACCGTGGCCGCCGCGCGCGCCTACCGCGATCGCATTCTGGCGGCGGTGCCGCAGGGTCACAACTTCACTCCGCTGATGACCTGTTACCTGACTAACTCTCTGGCGGCCAGTGAACTGGTCAGCGGTTTCGAGCAAGGGGTGTTTACCGCCGCCAAGCTGTATCCGGCCAACGCCACCACCAACTCCAGCCACGGCGTCAGCGATGTGACCGGCATTTATCCGCTGTTCGAACAGATGCAAAAAATCGGCATGCCTTTGCTTATCCACGGCGAAGTGACCGATCCTGCCGTGGATATCTTCGACCGCGAGGCGCGCTTTATCGAACAGGTGATGGAGCCTATCCGCCGTCACTTCCCGGAGCTGAAAATCGTCTTCGAGCACATCACCACCAAAGAAGCGGCACAGTACGTGCAGGCAGGCAACCGTTTCCTCGGCGCCACCATCACGCCGCAACACCTGATGTTCAACCGCAACCACATGCTGGTCGGCGGCATTCGCCCACACCTGTTCTGCCTACCGATCCTCAAGCGCAACGTCCATCAGGAAGCGCTGCGTCAGGCGGTTGCCAGCGGCTCGGACCGTTTCTTCCTCGGCACCGACTCCGCGCCGCACCTCAAGCATCGCAAAGAGTCCAGCTGCGGCTGTGCCGGCTGCTTCAATGCGCCGAATGCCATCCCGGCTTACGCAGCGGTCTTCGAACAGCTCGGCGCACTGGAGCACTTCGAGGCTTTCTGCTCGCTCAACGGCCCACGCTTCTATGGCCTGCCGCTCAACGAAGACTTCATCGAACTGCAGCGCGTGCCAACCACCCAACCGGAAGAGATTACCCTCGGCAATGAATCCGTGATCCCCTTCCTGGCGGGTGAAACCCTGAACTGGTCGCTGAAAGACTGATATTTTTGCATCGCCCTCTTGCCCTCGCACTCGGTTAACTGTATAAATAAACAGTAAATCGCTTCGGGGGCAATTATGCGTGTTGAAGTCACTCTAGATAAAACCCGGCCGCTACCGTCGGGCGCCATTGAGGCGCTGACCGGTGAACTGGGCAAACGGGTCAATCGCCAGTTTCCAGACGCCGTCGTTCATGTACGTTATGCCGGCGCCAACGGGCTCTCCGTGCTGGGGGGCGCCAAAACCGATCGGGATCTGATCGAGGAAATCCTTCAGGAAACCTGGGAAAGCGCGGACGAATGGTTTAGCGCAGAATAACACTGCAATGCTGTTTTTGCCGGGGGTCGCTCTCCGGCTTTTTTGTTTCTGGCGCCCTGCCCATTCATCGCTTACCCTTACTCTGAAACAAAATCTGCCTCAGCGCTGTATTTAACGCAAAGGAGTAAGCATGGCCCCGGACAAGGTGAAATCCGAAGACGCAATGACGTTTGGCGAACTGCTGGCGCTGATTGCCGATCAGAAAAGGCGCTTGAACGTACTGGAAGTAGCTTTCTCTTATCTGGCCTTCAGCCTGGATGACAAAGCCAACCAACGGCTGATCCACAGCCTGAAGCTGGAATCGCACAGCCAGAATCGTGATGCCGAAACGCAAAAGCATTTCGCCCATTTGGCCGAAGAGCTGGAAAAATGTCTGCATGGTGCATCGCCACCTGCCGACGCGGAATAACGCGCTGCACTTGACTCGTCCACTGCTGCACCTGCAAATTTGTAGAATAATTGTTCAAATAAATATTTATTTTGCAAATTTCGGTGACAACCCCCTCCACCGATGAAAGCGGATGCGTATACTGTAATTGCTCTCATGATGATGAGCCGCATTGATCCTCGTTAGTCACTCACGGTAGTTACTACTCAATAAGGGGTCTTTATGGACAGAAATGATGAAGTAATTCAGACGCACCCGCTTGTCGGTTGGGATATCAGTACTGTCGACGTTTACGACGCCATGATGATACGCCTTCATTACCTGTCTTCACTAGACCAAACGCCCGAAGAAGCCCAAGTAGACCGAACGCTTTGGCTGACTACAGATGTCGCCCGTCAATTAATCAATATCTTAGAAGCCGGCATCGCCAAGATTGAAGCTACGGATTACCAGGATCTTGATCGCAGAAAACATTGATTTATCGTCTCCTAACCTCTAAGGCGCCGTGACCATTCCCGGCGCCTTTTTCTTTGCCTTTCATCGTTCAATCAGTGCATTGCGCCCGCCAACCTTTTATCATGGGGCGATAAGAAATCGCTATCAGAGAGGGTGGGTTCGTGGAATATGATTTGATTGTGGTGGGCAGCGGTTCCGTCGGCGCAGCGGCAGGCTATTACGCCACGCGGGCCGGCTTGAAAGTGCTGATGATCGACAGCGCCATTCCCCCGCACCGCACCGGCAGCCATCACGGCGATACCCGCATCATCCGTCACGCTTACGGCGAAGGTGAAAAGTACGTGCCGCTGGTGCTGCGCGCCCAGGCGTTGTGGAATGCGCTGATTCAACAATCCGGCGAGGAACTGTTCCAGTCGTGCGGCGTCCTCAATTTGGGGCCGCAGCACTCCGACTTCATTCGCAATGCTCAGCAGAGCGCGCAAACATTCCGTCTGAACGCGCAAACCCTCAGCGCCGAACAGATCGCTCAACGCTGGCCGGAATTCCGGGCCCCGGAAGGTTATGTCGGCGTGTTCGAGCCCGACGCCGGCTTCCTGCATGCTGAGCTGGCGATAGCCACTCTGATCAAGCTGGCAAAAGAAGCCGGCTGCAGCCAGTTGTTCAACTGCCCGGTCAGCGCGGTGGAGCCTATCGAGGGCGGCGTTGAGGTCATCACCGGCGAAGGGCGTTTCACGGCGCGAAAAGCGGTGATCACCGCCGGTACCTGGGTCAAAGCGCTGTTGCCGCAGTTACCCGTCGCGCCACTGCGCAAAGTCTTCTCCTGGCATCAGGCAGATGGCCGCTACAGCGTGAACAATCGTTTCCCGGCCTTTACCGTCGAAGCGCAAGACGGCACGCACTATTACGGTTTCCCGGCGGATAACGACGGCCTGAAAGTAGGCAAGCACGACGGCGGCCAGCCGATGGATGCCCCCGAGCAGCGCAAACCCTTCGGCAGCTACGCCAGCGACGGCACGGAAGTTTTCTCCTTCCTGCGGCAATTTTTACCGGGTGTAGGCGTATGTTTACACGGCGAAGCCTGCAGTTATGATATGAGCCCCGACGAAGACTTTATTATCGATACGCTGCCGGATTGCGATCGCCTGATGGTCATCAGCGGATTGAGCGGCCACGGCTTCAAGTTCGCCAGCGCGTTGGGTGAGATTGCCGCGCTGTTCGCGCAGGACAAAGCGCCGCCGGTCGACGTCTCCAGCTTTGGTCTGAAACGATTTAGCTAAGCGAAGGATTTCTCTGTCCAGGTTGCCGTCGTGCCCTGGACAGAGAAATTTAGCGGTTACAATTTATTAACCTGCTAACTCTTTTAAATACCAAGTAAAAATCCTGATAACGGAAATTTCTTATATTCAGCATTTGAATTTCCGAATTGAACACTTGCAGTGTAAGTCCTATTTTACAGAAGATATGCTCCATCGGCTTTCAACAAGGACGTCACCATGAAACTACTTGTCGTGGACGAATGCTGCTTCACCCGGGTCGGTATAGCCAGCTACTTTGCTGATAGTGGGATTACGACGATCAAGTGCTGCCACAGCATTGAATACGCTACGCCGCTGTTGGCCAGCTTTCAGCCGAGCCACATTCTGGTGAACCTCAGCAACCAGTGCCGTTATAACGAAGCAGACGCGCAGCTGCTGGCGTTTATGGAAGCCAGCCAGTCTGCCTTGCTGTTTATCTATCTCGATACGCCTTACCCTTACAGCGAAACGCCAATGCGCATCGCCGATAACGCCTTTCTGTTCAATAAAAGCATTCTGCCACTCACTTTACGCACGCTGCGCGAAAATCCGCTGGCGCTGGCCGATGACGGCGAAGAGCGTTCCTTGTTCAGTCCGCAGGAACTGACGGTGATGAAATATTGGATGGCGGAGATGCCCAACTACCGCATCGCGAAAAAGCTGCAAATCAGCTCGCATACGGTGTACGTGCACAAGCGTCACATCACGGAGAAGATCAACGCGCGCAACCGGCTGGAGTTCTACTCGCTGTATAACGTGCTGCGCTATTTCTACCCGCCGAGCACGCCAACAAATTCGACGCCGCTGGCGCTGCTGGCCGTGTAACCTCAAGCCTGCGATAACGCAGGCTTTTTTATCGCCTCTCTTCCCGCACTCACGCGCGGCGCGCTGTAAAAGACGCCGAGAAAAGGACTATAATCAAAGGTCCCTTTCTTCAGGCAGCTGAAATGTTAAACCGAATACTGGCGGCTATCGTCAACAACGTGCGTGAGCACCTGGTGCTGTACCTGTGTCTGTGGCTAGTGCTGCTGGCGTTGGATGTCTATTTCTTCTTCGTCATGTAATCCATGCCGCCGTTATTTCCCCGATTGAGCTTCAACCGCTTCGGCGATCCCGCCCAGGTGCTAGAATTGCAGCAGATGAGCAGACCGCTGCTGCGCCCCGGACAGCGGTTATTGCAGATGCGCTATGCCCCGATCAACCCTTCCGATCTGATCCCGATCCACGGCCAATACGCGCACCGCATCGCCCTTCCTCAGGTGCCGGGATATGAAGGCGTGGGCGTCGTCGTCAACCCGCAGAATGGGCATTCAACGGGCCGCCGCGCGCTGGCGGTAGCGGGTAACGGCAGTTGGCAAACGTTCGTCACGCTGCCTGAAGATCGGGTGATCTGGGTGCCGGACGACATCGACGACGCCTGCGCAGCGCAAATCTATATCAACCCGCTCACCTGTTGGGTGCTGTTGACGCAATGGCTGCCGCTCAACGCCGGCGACTTACTGCTGCTCAACGGCGGCGGTTCCGCCGTTAGCCTGCTGTTGGCGCAGATGACGGCGCTGCGCGGCATTCGTCTGGCGGTCGTGGTGCGCAACACCGCTCATCGCCAGGCGTTACTGGCCGCCGGCGCCTGGCGCGTTATCGAAGCACCGCAGCTGGTGGAAATGACGAATTTTGGCGCCCGTGCGGCCATCGACTGCATCGGCGGCGAAGACGGATTGCAGTTGGCG
Organism: Serratia sp. PL7; assembly: GCF_945957435.1. Classification (NCBI taxonomy): domain Bacteria; kingdom Pseudomonadati; phylum Pseudomonadota; class Gammaproteobacteria; order Enterobacterales; family Yersiniaceae; genus Serratia; species Serratia sp. PL7. Next base: position 1,853,736 of record NZ_CAMFLB010000001.1, read on the forward strand.
CGGGCGGTCCGCACCGGCGGCGATTTTGTGGCGCTGGGCCTGCTTAGCGGCCGCCAGGTAGACTGGCGGCGCGTGGTGGACGAGTTAAAGCTGCGGGCTTCGCTGTTCCACTTGCGCAAATGGAACGCACAGGCGGCACCGGCGCAATGGCAGACGGCGTTTTATCAGTTATTCCAGCTGTTGCGACGCGGCCAGCTGGCGCTGCGCCCACCCGCCGCGATTTATCCTTTGCGTCAGTACGCAGCGGCGCTGTACCACGCCGCCCAGCCCGGCGTGAATGGCAAAATATTCCTCACTCCGGCGCCGCTGGAGGCTGGCGCGGCGGGCGACCGTCCCCCAGGATAACCGCCAGCCGATAGCCGCCTTCGGTAGTCTCCAGCGCGATGCGCGCCACGATCGTCAGCGGCACCGACAGCAGCATGCCTACCGGGCCGAGCAGCCAGCCCCAGAAGATCAGCGACAGGAACACCACCAGCGTCGACAGCCCCAGCCCGCGCCCCATCACGCGCGGCTCGAGGATATTGCCGATCACCATGTTGACAGCGATAAAGCCACCCGCCACCACCAGCGCATCACCCAATCCGTTGAACAACAGCGCCTGAATCAGCGGCGGAATGGCGGCCAATACCGAGCCAATGTTGGGTATGTAGTTAAGCAGAAACGCCAGCAGCGCCCAGATAAAGGCAAAACGCACGCCGACCGCCGCCAGGAAGATCCAGACGATCACCCCGGTGGCCAGGCTGATGATGGTTTTAATCACCAGATAACGTGTCACGCCGTCCAGCGCCCGCCGCACCGCGGCGAGCCCCTCGTTCGGCTTATCCAGCGCCTGCTGCAGCTTATACGGCAGCAGCTGCACTTCGAACAGCATAAACACCACGGTCATCAGCAGCAGGAAGACATTGGTCATGGCGCCAGACAGGTGCCCCAGCATGCGGGTGACCAGATTCATCGCCGCGCTGGGATCGACATACTGCAGCATCGCTTCGCTGGAGAGACTGATATTGAAGCGATCGGCGTAATGCTGCAGCTCGCGCAGCTTCTCGATCATCATGCCGCGGTACTGGGGCAGCGAGCGGGCGAACTCGTTCAGCGAAGCACCCAGCATGCCGATAAACAGCATCACGACCACGATCACCGCCGTCACCAGCAGCGTCACCCCGACGATACGCGGCACTCGTCGGCGTTCCAGCATCGCCACCAGCGGGTTCAGCACCATGGCGAGGAACACCGCCAGCAAAAACGGCACCACGATGTCGGCGGCGGCTTTCACCCCGGCCAAAATGATCACCAACATCGCCAGCAGGACGGCCAGACGCAGGCTACTGTCGGTCACACGGGTTCGGCCCATGACGTTTCCTTGTTATTTCACTGGGTTAACCGGCCACCAAGAGCCGACTCTTGGCGCTAATGGTAGCAAAGTCCACCGTCACGCCGCAGAGGATTTCGCCTAACCGTTCGAAAAAATTAATCTTTCCGCCCTGCTCTTTGCCGCAAGAAATAGGCATAACGTTTGCCAACAAATAATTCCACCGAGCAACTCATGGACGATTTACGTAAAATGACAAAAGCTGACATTAATAGATAATAAGCCTAATTTTCAACGACTAGCACAACCGCCCCATGAGGGAAATAATATCATCTTCAACGATTTATCTGATGAAGCCCGAACATCTCAAACAAATTCACTGACTAATATTTCTAAGAAGTAACATAGTTAAATTTATTATTGATTTTATGTTTCCTAAAGTTTAATTATTGCAGCCAGCCAATCGGTAATCGAAGGAAACAGGATGCTCTGGAAAAATACCGCCGATCGTTTCGGCCATGTGTCAGTGTTAATCCACTGGCTGGTGGCGCTGACGGTGTACGGCATGTTCGCACTCGGTCTGTGGATGGTTACGCTGGGCTATTACGACGTCTGGTACCATCAGGCGCCGGAGATCCACAAAAGCATTGGCACGCTGCTGTTCATCGTGATGGTGATCCGCGTGATCTGGCGCTTTGTCTCGCCGCCACCCAAGCCGCTGGCCAGCTATGGTCGCCTCACTCGCGTCAGCGCTATTCTCGCGCATCTGGCGCTGTATGCCGTGCTGTTCGGCATTCTGATCAGCGGCTATCTGATCTCGACCGCCGACGGCCAACCGATCAGCGTATTCGGCTGGTTCGACGTGCCGGCCACCGTCACCGGCATGGCGGAACAGGCCGACACCGCCGGCGCCATACACCTTTACCTGGCCTGGGCCGTGGTAGTGCTTTCGGTACTGCACGGGCTGGCCGCGCTTAAACATCACTTTATCGATCGTGATGTCACTTTGAAACGGATGCTGGGTAGCAGCGCCGATTAACCTTTGGATTTATGGAGATTGCTATGTTGAAAAAGACCGTATTGGGCCTGACCGCAGGCGCCCTGCTGCTGAGCGCCGGTTCCGCACTGGCGGCGGACTACAAGATCGACAAACAGGGCCAGCACGCCTTTATCGAGTTCCGCATCCAGCACCTGGGCTACAGCTGGCTGTATGGCAGCTTTAAAGACTTCGACGGCGGCTTCACCTTCGACGAGAAAGATCCGTCCAAGGACAAGGTCAACGTGACCATCAATACCGCCAGCGTCGACACCAACCACGCCGAGCGCGACAAGCACCTGCGCAGCGCCGAGTTCCTCAACGTGGAGAAGAACAAGCAAGCCAAGTTTGAATCCACCGAAGTGAAGAAAAGCGGCGACGGTTATGCGGTGGTCGGCAACCTGACGCTGAACGGCGTGACCAAGCCCGTTACGCTGGACGCCAAACTGATTGGCCAGGGCAACGATCCGTGGGGCGGCTACCGCGCCGGCTTTGAGGCCAACGGTAAGATCAAGCTGAAAGATTTCGGCATCACCACCGATCTGGGCCCGGCGTCGCAAGACGTTGAGCTGATCATCTCCGTAGAAGGCGTACGCGAGAAATAAATAAAAAAAAGCCCGGTTTGGCGGCCGGGCTTCTCATTTCCTCAGGCTCAGCGGGCTGGGCCTTCTTCTTCCGGTGCCGGAATGTGCATCGTAGTCTGCAACAAGCCTTTTGACTTATTGAAGATCTTGACGCCGTTTTCACGGCCGGCACGGCGCGCGCGTTGCTCTTCGCGCGGCAGCTTCAGCTCTTCGCGGCAAATCTCGCTACAGCACCCTTCAAATTTGGCGGCGCAGCTCGGGCACTGAATGAACAGCAGATGGCAACCGTCGTTCTTGCAGTTGGTATGGGTGTCGCACGGCGCTCCACACTGGTGGCAGTTGGCGATCACATCGTCGGAGATGCGCTCACCCATACGCTCATCGAACACGAAGTTTTTGCCGATAAACTTCAGCGGCAACCCCTGTTCTTTCGCTTTGCGGGTGTACTCGATAATCCCGCCTTCCACGTGGTAGATGTTTTTAAAGCCTTTGTGCAGCATATAGGCGCTGGCTTTTTCACAGCGAATGCCGCCGGTGCAATACATGACAATATTCTTGTCTTTACTGTCCTGCAGCATCTCCACCGCCATCGGCAGCTGATCGCGGAAGGTATCCGACGGCACCTCAATGGCGTTTTCGAAATGGCCGACTTCGTACTCATAGTGGTTGCGCATATCGACGAATACCGTATTCGGATCGTCTATCATCTGATTGACGCGATCGGCCTGCAGATACTCGCCGACGTTGCTTGGGTCGAAGCTCTCGTCATCGATGCCGTCGGCCACGATGCGCTCACGCACCTTGAGGCGTAGTACCCAGAAGGATTTGCCATCGTCTTCGAGCGCAATATTCAGGCGTACCTGATCCAGCGCCGGGTGCGAGGCGAACAGCGCGGCTTTGAACGCGTCGAAGTGATGCTGCGGCACGCTGATCTGCGCGTTGATGCCCTCTTTCGCCACGTAGATGCGGCCGAACACCTTCAGTTTTTCGAACTGAACGTACAGGCTGTCGCGAAACGCTTTGGGATCGTCGATGGAGAAGTATTTGTAAAAAGAAACTGTGGTGCGCGGCTCGGTTTCCGCCAGCATGCGCGCCTTCAGTTCCTCATTAGAAATTCGGTTATGTAACACTGGCATGGTGTACTTTCCTGTCTTTCGGGAGGTGACTGATTATCGCGCGCCGCCTGCCGGCCCGCGCGCGGCGCATATCATACCCGAAAAACCGCCGCCGCGCAGCCCTGGCGCCAGCGCCCCGTTCAGTGTCCGTCGCCTTCGGTAAACGCAGAAGCCACTATGCCGAGCGCCATCATCACGCCGGCGAGCGCCAATATCGCGTTCACCTGCAGATGCGCGCCAACGCTGCCGACCATCGCGCCCAAAACCAGCAGCCCCGCACTGATCCATGGTGCCAAAATATTTACCCTCTGAATAATTACCAGTAATAATATCGCCATTATCTTTGGCAGGAAAGATTGTGGAAAAATTCGGCATTCGATGCATATTTAACGCCCAAAGAGGGATTTTAATGCGTTGTGTTTTCCCGGATCGCCAGAAAAATGCCACAATAGTCGCAAACAAACGGCAGAAACGAACCTTGCCGCCGAGCTCACCCGGCTGCCAGACCATGCGATGACTCTGTCATTACACTTAAACAACCGTATTCAAACAGAGAACCCATGACTCAAGTTCCTACTTTCAATCGTTCCTTATTGCATCCGCGCTATTGGCTGACCTGGGTCGGCATCGGCTTGCTGTACCTGCTGGTGTTGCTGCCTTACCCCGTCATCTACTGGCTCGGCACCTCGATTGGGCGATTTTCCATGCGCTTTCTCAAGCGACGCGTCGCTATCGCCCAACGCAACCTCGAGCTCTGTTTTCCCGACATGCCGCAGGCCGAACGCGATGCGCTGGTGGTAAAGAATTTCGAATCGGTCGGCATGGGGCTGTTTGAAACCGGCATGGCGTGGTTCTGGCCCAACTGGCGCATCGAGCGCTGGTTCAAGGTCAGTGGCCTGGAGCACATCCAACAAGCGCGCGACAACCAGCAGGGCGTGTTGCTGATTGGCCTGCACTTTTTGACGCTGGAGCTGGGCGCGCGCATCTTCGGCATTCACAACCCGGGCATCGGCGTTTACCGCCCGCACGACAACAAGCTGATGGACTGGCTGCAAACCTGGGGCCGCATGCGTTCCAACAAATCGATGCTGGACCGCAAAGACATCAAAGGCATGATCCGCGCCCTGAAACAGGGTGATATCATCTGGTATGCGCCGGATCACGACTACGGCCCGCGCAGCAGCGTTTTCGTGCCGCTGTTCGCGGTGGACAAAGCCGCCACCACCACCGGCAGCTACGTGCTGGTGCGGATGGGTAAACCGGCGATCGTTCCGTTCACCCCGCGCCGCCTGCCGGACGGCAAAGGGTATGAGCTGATTATGCAACCGGCGGTGGAAAACTTCCCGCTGGATAACGAACTCGAGGCCGCCGCCTTCATGAATAAGGTGGTGGAGAAAGAGATCCTGATGGCGCCGGACCAATACATGTGGCTGCATCGCCGCTTCAAGACCCGCCCGGAAGGCGAGCCTTCGCTCTACTGATCAAGCCAACCCGCCACCGGCGGGTTTTTTATTGCGCGCCTCTTGAGAATCGACGGCGAGGGTGGGATGGTAAAGCCTTTGCCGCCCACCCTGGAGCCGTTATGTACATTGTCAGCCTGACCTACCATCGCCCAATCGCCGACGTAGACAGCCACCTTGAAGGCCACATCGCCTGGCTTAAAAAATATTTTCAGGACGGTACCTTCATCGCCTCCGGCCGTAAGAATCCCCGCACCGGCGGCGTGATCCTGGCCAAGGGCATTGACCGTGCGCAGTTAGACGCCATCCTGGCCGAAGATCCGTTCAACGCCGTAGCCCACTACGAGGTCACCGACTTTAGCGCCACCACCACCGCCGCCGGTTTCGAGGCGCTGACCGGACTATAAAACGCTGTAAATTCCGCGCGCTAAGCGCGGAATAAGGTTTAAACGTCATTTTTAAAACTTTATTTCATTTTTCGCCCAATCTTTGTCCCCTCGTTTGCCGTCGCCGCGCTTGCGGCGCATACTTACCAGGCTAACTTTCACGTTTTGCCCCTTCATCTTGCCGCTGGCAAAACGCGTCACCTTTCGGCAGTGGACATTTATGGCTTCGGCAGCAGAACCCGTTAACTGGAAACGCAACCTTTTCGTCGCCTGGCTGGGATGTTTTCTCACCGGCGCCGCCTTCAGCCTGGTGATGCCGTTTCTGCCGCTGTACGTAGAGACGCTGGGCGTTACCGGCCATCAGGCGCTCAACATGTGGTCCGGTCTGCTGTTCAGCATCACCTTCCTGTTTTCCGCTATCGCCGCGCCGTTCTGGGGCGCCCTGGCAGACCGACGCGGCCGCAAACTGATGCTGCTGCGTTCAGCGCTCGGTATGGCGATCGTCATGGCGCTGATGGGCATGGCGCAAACGGTCTGGGAGTTTCTCGCGCTGCGTGCGGTGCTGGGGCTGCTCGGCGGGTTCATTCCCAACGCCAACGCGCTGATCGCCACCCAGGTGCCGCGCAACCGCAGCGGCTGGGCGCTCGGCACCCTGTCCACCGGCGGCGTCGGCGGTGCGCTGATAGGCCCATTGATCGGCGGTTTGTTAGCCGATCTGTACGGCCTGCGCCCGGTGTTTTATATCACCGCCGCAGTGTTATTCGTCTGCTTCGTACTGACGCTGCTGTATGTCAAAGAACAATTTACCCCGGTGCAAAAACGCGACATGTTGCACGCAAAACAGGTGTTCGCCTCGCTGAAGAACCCGAAACTGGTGCTCAGCCTGTTTGTCACCACCATGATCATCCAGATCGCCACCGGCTCGATTGCGCCGATCCTGACGCTGTATGTGCGCGATCTGGCCGGCGCCACCCACAATCTGGCGTTTATCAGCGGGCTTATCGCCTCAGTGCCCGGCGTCGCGGCATTGATGAGCGCCCCGCGGCTGGGCAAGCTGGGCGATCGCATTGGCCCGGAACGCATTCTGGTCTTTATGCTGATCGTCTCGGTGCTATTACTGATCCCGATGGCGTTCGTGCAGACGCCGTGGCAGCTCGGGGTACTGCGTTTTCTGCTGGGGGCGGCCGACGGCGCGTTGCTGCCGGCGGTACAGACGTTGTTGATTTACAACTGCACCAATCAGGTGGCCGGCCGTATTTTCAGCTACAACCAGTCGTTCCGCGATGTTGGCAACGTCAGCGGCCCGCTGCTCGGCGCCGCAATCTCCGCCGGCTACGGTTTTCGCGCGGTCTTCGCGGTCACCGCGCTGGTGGTGCTGTTCAACGCCGGTTATTCCTGGTGGTGTCTGCGGCGACGGCCGGGCTATAGGCGGGAAGACACGCTGCAGGAAGAGTCATAGCTGCATTTATCGCCACTTTCCGCCGTTGGTCAGATCAACGGCGCGTTTCCCCTACTTTTAATAATGCTTCCTTCAGGCCTGTGAACTTTCGCCCCGCTCAGAACATTCTTATCTCAACATCTTGTTTATCAACAATTAATTAACTTTCAGCGCATAAAACCCGCTGTCAATCATATTCCTGTCATAACCAACAGAAAAACCAGAAAAGGAGATGCTTGTCGACTTTTCGTCTAAAAAATGGGATACAGGTACTAGACAAAACCAACGACCAGTTATCAAATGGTTAAATAATATCACGCCAGATGTGAAGCATCGGCCAAGTGAAGAAAAGGTCAGCACGCTTTCCACGGTTTATCAGCGTTGCAGCCGCGGTGTTTGTCGGGTAATCCGCATTGGGCGGATTGCCTTCATTAAATACACATACATACCACAGTACGGGCTGCAGCCTTGCAGCGCCTTTTATTGGGAAATCGTTATGCAATCCTCTGTCAATAAGTCAGAAAGCCGGACCTTCTTCGGCCATCCCTATCCACTGGGTTCTTTGTTCTTCACCGAAATGTGGGAGCGCTTCTCGTTCTACGGCATCCGTCCGCTGCTGATCCTGTTTATGGCTGCCACCGTGTACGACGGCGGCCTGGGCCTGGCGCGTGAGAACGCGTCGGCGATCGTCGGCATCTTCGCCGGCAGCATGTACCTGGCGGCGCTGCCGGGCGGCTGGCTGGCAGATAACTGGCTCGGCCAACGCAAGGCCGTCTGGTACGGTTCGATCCTGATCGCGCTCGGCCACCTGTCGATCGCCCTGTCCGCAGTGATGGGCACCAACCTGTTCTTCATCGGTCTGATGTTCATCGTGCTCGGTTCAGGCCTGTTCAAGACCTGTATCTCGGTGATGGTCGGCACGCTGTACAAGAAAGGCGATGCACGTCGCGACGGCGGCTTCTCGCTGTTCTACATGGGCATCAACATCGGTTCGTTCATCGCCCCGCTGATCTCCGGCTGGCTGATCAAGTCACACGGCTGGCATTGGGGCTTCGGCATCGGCGGTATCGGGATGCTGGTGGCGCTGGTGATCTTCCGGGTGTTCGCCGTCCCAGCAATGAAACGCTATGATCGCGAAGTGGGTCTGGACTCCACCTGGAACAGCCCGGTCGCGAAGAAAAAAGGCGTCGGTGCCTGGTTGCTGGCGTTGGCGGCCATCCTGGTGGCGGCCATCGTGCTGATCGCTCAGGGCACGATCGTTATCAACCCGGTCGAGGTGGCCAGCGTGCTAGTGTACGTCATCGCCGCCTCGGTCACCCTGTACTTCATCTATCTGTTCGCCTTTGCCGGCCTGAGCCGCAAAGAGCGCGCACGCCTGCTGGTGTGCTTCATCCTGCTGATCTCCGCCGCGTTCTTCTGGTCAGCGTTTGAACAGAAACCGACCTCGTTTAACCTGTTCGCCAACGATTACACCAATCGCATGATCGGCGACTTCGAGATCCCGGCGGTGTGGTTCCAGTCGATCAACGCCCTGTTCATCATCCTGCTGGCACCGGTCTTCAGCTGGGCCTGGCCTGCGCTGGCGCGCAATAACGTGCGTCCGAGCAGCATCACCAAGTTCGTGATCGGCATCCTGTGCGCCGCCGGTGGTTTTGGCCTGATGATGTTGGCCGCGCAGAATGTGCTGAGCAACGGCGGCGCCGGCGTATCGCCGATGTGGCTGGTAGGCAGTATCCTGATGCTGACGCTGGGTGAGCTGTGCCTGAGCCCGATCGGGCTGGCCACCATGACGCTGCTGGCGCCGGAGAGAATGCGCGGTCAGATGATGGGGCTGTGGTTCTGCGCCAGCGCGTTGGGCAACCTGGCGGCCGGTCTGATCGGCGGTCACGTCAAGGCCGACCAACTGGATATGCTGCCGAATCTGTTCGCTCGCTGCTCCATCGCGCTGCTGATCTGCGCCGCCGTGCTTATTGTGCTGATCGTGCCGATTCGCCGCATGCTGGAAAATACCCAGTCCAAGAGCGCGCAAAAACCGGCGACCAACGTCTGACGGATACCCCGTTTTATCTCGCAAACCGGCGCTCGATGCGCCGGTTTTTTTATGCCTGCCAAGCCTGATGTTGCAATACCACCCGATAGCCATCAGGATCTTCAAAGGTTTGCCCCGCCCGATCCCAATAGGGATTATAGGCGGCGACCGATAAAAACCCTGCCGCCTGCATCCGCTCACACGCAGCCCGCCATTCGTTCTCATCCTGCAGATAAAATACCAGCAGATGATCCTGCGTCGGCGCCTGCCCGACCCGCACCCCACGATGCTGCGTGAACTCCAGATGGTAGGCATGCTGCGGATGCCCAATCATCATGCCGTCAAACCCCTGATGATCGACAAACTCACCCAGCTTTTCGAAACCCAGCCCGCGGCAATACAGCGTAGCAATCTCTTGCAACCGATCGGTCGGGCGCGCGATGCGCAACACCGCTTTGGCTATCGACACGTACTCCTCCTCCTCATGATAACGTCATACAGCGCCATACCCGCCAGCATCGCCAGCAGGAACGGCCATACCCGGCTTATCTCCGCCCCGGCCAACACCCAGGCTGGACCGGGGCAAATACCCGCGATACCCCACCCGATGCCGAACAGTGCGCTGCCCGCCAGCAAACGACGATCCAGACGCCCGGCGGCCGGGATCTGCAGCGTTTCCCCCAACAGGCTACGCTCGCGTCGCCTCGCCCACAGGAAGGCCGGCGCCGCCACCGCGATCGCACCCGCCATCACCAACGCCAGCGAGGGATCCCACACGCCGGTAACGTCGAGAAACGCCAACACTTTGGCCGGATTGGCCATGCCGGCGACGATCAGCCCCAGACCGAAAATGATGCCGCTCAGCAGCGCCAACAGCGTTTTAAGCATTCTCAACCTCCCGCCAGGTAGCGCATCAACCACACGGTCATAAAGCCCAGCAGCATAAACACCGCCGTGGCGGCCAGCGAACGCGGCGCCAACCGTGCGACGCCGCATACGCCGTGCCCGCTGGTGCAACCGCTGCCCAATCGAGTACCCAATCCCACCAACAGCCCTGCGGCCGCCAGCCCGCCGTTGCCGACCGCGATCTCACCGGACGGCAAAGCCGCAGCGGCAGCATACAGCCAGGGCGAGAGCAGCAACCCGCCAATAAATGCGGCGCGCCAGCCCCGCTCCCAGCCAGCGGCACTCAAGACACCGCCGGTAATGCCGCTGATGCCAGCGATCCGGCCGTTGAACAGCAGCAGCAGCGCCACCGCGCCGCCGATAATGGCCCCACCCGCCAGCGCGGAATAAGGCGTGAAGTGTGGCCAGTCAATGGTCATCGCGGTTCTCCGGTTGCGGGCAATAAAGTTGATACAGGGTGTGGAGCAGCGCCAACGCTTTAGCATCGGCCACCGCATAGTAAATCTGCTTGCCGGCGCGCCGGGTGGACACCAACCCTTCCTCCCGCAGTACGCCAAGCTGCTGGGACAGCGTCGGCTGGCGGATATCCAGCGCCTGCGCCAGCTCGCTCACCGCCATCTCGCCCTGACTGAGCCGGCACAGCAGCAGCAGCCGATCTTCGTTGCCCAGAGTGCGCAGCATCGCGCCGGCCTGCGCCGCCGCCTTGCGCATCGCGTCAATATCCATTACCCCTCCATCAATATATAAAATTATATAATATCATTTTATAAACTATTTTGCCGTACCACGCCACAGACTGGTGTGAAACAGCGCCGCATGGCATCCTGTCATTTCCCCTTTTGCCGTGCGGAGACTGCTTACAATGCTGTTGTTTCACGACGTTCTGCCGCCCGATCAGCCCATCCGGCCGTTAGCCAGGGATTATCGCCACGGCGACAGCGAGCCGGAGCACTACCATAACTGCGCGCAGCTGATCCACAGCCTGAGCGGCGTGGTGCAGGTCACCACCCGGCTCGGCAGTTGGGTGGTGCCACCCGGCCGTGGCGTCTGGGTACCGGCGAAAGTGGTGCACAGCCTGCGCATCACCGGCCAGGTGGCGGCCAGGACGCTGTTTGTCGATCCGCTGGCGCGCGCCGATCTGCCGGCTCAGTGCCAGGTGGTGCAGGTGTCGCCGCTGCTGCGCGAGCTGATTATCAGCGCGATGGAGATTGCGCCCGGCTATCCCAGCGGCGGGCGCGATGAGCGCGTGATGGAACTGATCCTGGATGAGTTGCGAATGCTGCCGAGTCTGCCGCTGCACTTGCCCGAACCGCGTGAGGCCTCACTGCTTGCCCTGTGCCGCCATATTCAGACTACGCTGGTACAGCCCTGGACGCTGGAACAGGCGGCCGCTCAGCTCAGCGTCAGCGGACGCACCCTGTCGCGGCGCTTCCAGCGAGAAACCGGGCTGCATTTTAGTGATTGGGTGCGACGCGCCCGTTTGTTGGCGGCGTTGAACGCGCTGGCGACAGGCCGCTCGGTGTTGGAAGTGGCGCTGGATCTCGGCTATGACAGCCCCAGCGCGTTCAGCGCCATGTTCCGCCGAGTGCTGGGGGTCGCGCCCAGCGACTATTTCAGCCGGGCCGCGCCGACGTTGACACCAGATAGCGCCCGGCAACGTTGAACAGCGCCTGCAGCGAAGCACTGGCGGAGTCGACGTCGATGCCAACGCCGTAGCTCGCCTCACCGTGCGGCAGCGCACAGCGGATATAGGCCACCGCTCGACTGTCGCTCTGATGCCCCAACGTGTGCTCGTGGTAATCCTCGATCGCCAACGGCAAGCCGAAGCGTTGGCGCAGCGCATCCACCGCGCTGGAAAGCAGGCCGTTGCCGGCTCCCTGCAACCGCAGTGTCTCCCCCTGCCAGGCGACTCTCGCGTTGAAACTGTAGGCCTCTACCCCGTGACTTTCCGTCTGGTAGCTCAACAGCTGCAAGCACGGCTGCTCCACCAGCCCGTAAGTGTCGCGGAATAAGCGCCACAGCTGCGCGACGCTCATTTCCTTACCGCTGCCGTCGGTCGCCCGCTGGACCACCTGGCTGAAATCAATCTGCAAACCGCGCGGCAACGCCAGCCCATGGTTCTGCTCCAACAGCCAGGCGGCGCCGCTTTTACCGGACTGGCTGTTAACCCGGATCACCGCCTCATAGCTGCAGCCGACATCGGCGGGATCGAGCGGCAGGTAAGGCACCTGCCACCAGCCATCTTGTCGCTGGCGTTGCGCGGCGAAACCTTTCTTGATCGCATCCTGATGCGAACCGGAGAAGGCGGTAAACACCAATTCGCCGGCATAAGGATGGCGAGGATGCACCGGCAGCTGATTGCACTGTTCCACCACTTCCACCACCTGTTTCAGGCGGCTGAAGTCCAGGCCCGGCGCCACGCCCTGGGTATAAAGATTCAACGCCAGCGTAACCAGATCGACGTTGCCGGTACGCTCTCCGTTGCCGAACAGGCAGCCTTCGACCCGGTCGGCGCCGGCCAACAGCGCCAGCTCCGCGCAGGCCACGCCGGTACCGCGATCGTTATGCGGATGCACGCTGATCGCCACATCGGCGCGACGGCTGAAATGGCGGCAGAACCATTCAATCTGATCGGCATACACGTTGGGTGTACTCACTTCCACCGTCGCCGGCAGGTTGATAATCATCGGCCGCTGCGGCCCCGGTTGCCACACCTCCGCCACCGCTTCGCAGATCTCCAGCGCGAACTCTAATTCCGTAAAACAAAAGGTTTCCGGCGAATACTCGAAGCACCAGGCGGTATCGGGCTGAGCCTCACAATGCCGGCGAATGCGCCGCGCGCCGTTCACCGCCAGCGCCACGGTAGCGGCCTTATCCTGGCGGAACACGATGTCGCGAAACATCGGCGCCGTGGCGTTGTACAGATGCACGATAGCCCGTGGCGCCCCCTGCAGCGCCTCGAAGGTACGATCGATCAGATCGTCGCGCGACTGCGTCAGCACCTGAATCGTGACGTCATGCGGGATCAGTTGCTCGTCGATCAGGGCACGCACAAAATCGAAATCCGTTTGCGACGCCGAAGGGAAAGCCACCTCAATCTCTTTGAAACCGCACTGCAACAACAATTGATAGAATTCGCGCTTGCGCGCGTTATCCATCGGCTCCGCCAGCGCCTGGTTGCCGTCGCGCAGATCGCTGGAGCACCAGCGCGGCGCCTGCCGCAGCGTGCGCGCAGGCCACTGGCGATCCGGTAACGTAACCGGCGGGAACGGTCGGTATTTGCTTGAAGGGTCGATTAACATGGGCTTCTCCTGATGCCTGAGTGAACGATACCGTCATTATTTCCCGTCTCCGCGCCTGCTTCTCCCGCTTTGCGGACAACCGTCGTCGCAGAGCGGACAACAAAAAAATTTGCATCCTGCGCCAGTGAGACAACAATTAGTTTTGACGTTTTTCCCCACCGCGCCGGCAGCACGCCGGACGCTTTATTCTCATTGTCAACGGAGGCGAACATGAGCCTGTATGCAACCCTGGAAGAAGCCATCGAGGCCGCACGCGAAGAGTTTCTCGACACCGCCGAAGGCGGCAGCGGTGACGAACCGCCAGTGCCGCAGCAGTTCAATCTGCAAAAGTACGTGATGCAGGATGGCGACACGATGTGGCAGGCGGAGTTCTTCGAAGAAGAGGGTGAAGCGGTGGAATGCCTGACGCTGCGCAGCGGTGCGGCGGCACAGGCGATCTTCGACGGGGACTACGACGAGGTGGAAATTACCGCCGAGTGGATAGACGAAAATACCCTGTATGAATGGGAAGAAGGCGACTTCCAGCTCGAACCGCCGCTGGATACCGAAGAAGGCCAGGCCGCGGCCGATGAGTGGGATGAACGTTAACCCGCACCACATTTTTATCGCCAAGGAGGCAACATGATTATCCGCCGGGCCCGCTCTACCGACTACCCCGCCATTTTGCAGCTGCAGGGGGAAAACGTGCCGGAAGCGCTCGACGAGCGCCAAAAACGGCAGGGATTTATCGTATCGCGCATGAATGAGGCGCAGCTGACGGCGATCAACCGCGGCATCGGCATACTAGTGGCCGAACAGGAGAACCAACTGGCAGGGTTCGTTTGCCTGATGCCTGCCGACGTGCAACCGCGGCCACCGGTGGTGGATGCGATGCTGGCGACGCTCGCCACGCAGTCCTTCGCCGGGCGGGCGCTGAGTGAGCAGCGGGTGTTTCTCTACGGCCCGGTTTGCCTCGACGCCGCCTGGCGCGGCAAAGGCGTGCTGAAACGCCTCTACGCCGCCGTCAAAGCGCACACCAGTCATGACTACGACGTGGGCGCGCTGTTTATCGACGACGACAATCCGCATTCGTTGGCCGCTCACGTGCAAGGGTTGGGCATGACGGCGCTGGCACCTTTCCACTGTGGGCAGAAAGGCTATCAGCTGGTGGTGTTCGCCACCCGCTGAGCAGGTTTATTCATAGGGGCCGTGCTGCGCATCGAACGGCAGCATAAAGGTGTCCACCACCATCGACAACGGCACATCTATCACCGTGACGTAACGCCAGGGCGTATCGCGCAAATCCCACTGCACGCCGGGATAGTACTGGTGGCCATGCCCTGCGCCGGGCATGGTGCGGCTGATGATGCTGCCGCAACCGGTTAAGACCATCACGCCGGCCGCCACGCAGGCCAGCCGAAGGTAGGAAGAGAGCTTCACGACATTGACTCTGAGCAAAGGGTTGTTTCGCGAGTGAACAACGCATCGGCCGCAGTCTATCACAGTTCCCTTTCTCCACCGGCATCGGCGCGCGTAAGCAAAAGGTAAAAAAAAAACGGGGAACGCGCCATGCGCATTCCCCGTTTGAGCGTTGCCGTTCAGCGATTAACGCCGGCCCGTTGGGTGCGCCAGCGGGTTGTGCGGCAACTGCTGATAGTGCTCACGCCAGGCGGCGCCTTCCGGCAACAGCCAAACGCGCTGGTGCAAACGAGCCAACGTAACCGGATCGCTCAGCAGCTCCAGACGTTTGCCCTTCACCAGTTTCTCCGGCCCCAGCTGCAGCGCTTCGTTCACCCGCTCCTCGCGGTTGCGATCGAGCGTCGCACGCAGATGGTGACGCGCCGTCGCCAACGCCGTCGCCAGCGCGTTGAAGGATGGGTTGACCACCGCATGCATAAAGCCGTTGGTCAGCGCGCGGTTGCGGTTGAGATGCAGATATTCTTCCGTCGCCAGCAACTCGCGCGGCGGGTTGTACTCTTCCGGGATCAGGAACAGCTTGGCGCGTTTGCTCTTCATGCCCAGCGTTGCGCGGCTCGACAGCACCGACACGAACGGTGACAGGATCAGCGAGAACACGATCGGCGCTAACCACCACAGGAAGCGCAGATCCAGCCACGCCATGCCGCCGGCCCACACCAGGCCCAGCAACATCTGCGAGCCATGGCGGCGGAACGCTTCACCCCAAGGCGTATCGTCATCGTCACGCTGCGGAGAATTCCACACCACTTCCCAACCGAGGAAGGCGCTCACTACGAACACGGTATGGAACAGCATGCGCACCGGCGCCAGCAGCACCGAGAACAGCATTTCCATCAGCATCGAAATGAACAGGCGGAACGCCCCACCGTACTCTTTCGCGCCCTTGGCCCAGATCAGCACAATACTGAGCAACTTCGGCAGGAACAGCAGCACCAGCGTGGTGGAGAACAGTGCAATCGCCAGCTCGGGCCGCCACTGTGGCCAGACCGGGAACAGCTGCCGCGGCTGCAGGAAGTATTGCGGTTCCATCAGCGTATGCACCACCTGCAATGCGGTGGAGAGCGCCAGGAACATGAACCACAGCGGCGCCGACAGGTAAGACATCACGCCGGTCAGGAACACCGCACGGTGCACCGGGTGCATACCCTTCACCAGGAACAGGCGGAAGTTCATCAGGTTGCCGTGGCACCAGCGGCGGTCGCGTTTCAGCTCGTCCAGCAGGTTTGGTGGCAGCTCTTCGTAACTGCCCGGCAGATCGTAAGCGATCCACACGCCCCAGCCGGCGCGGCGCATCAGCGCCGCTTCAACGAAGTCGTGCGACAAGATTGAACCGGCGAAGGAGCCCTCGCCCGGCAACGGCGCCAGCGCACAGTGCTCGATAAACGGCTTCACGCGGATGATGGCGTTATGGCCCCAGTAGTGCGACTCGCCCAGCTGCCAAAAATGCAGGCCGGCGGTAAACAGCGGCCCGTAAACCCGGGTAGCGAACTGCTGCACGCGCGCATACAGGGTATCCATACCGGAGGCCTTCGGCGCGGACTGGATGATGCCGGCGTTCGGGTTGGCTTCCATCAAACGCACCAGCCCGGTGAGGCATTCGCCGCTCATCACACTGTCGGCGTCCAGGATCACCATGTAGCTGTACTCACCGCCCCAACGACGGCAGAAGTCGTCGATGTTGCCGCTCTTGCGTTTTACGCGACGGCGGCGGCGGCGATAGAAGATGCGGCCGTGGCCGTCGACATCGCGGCACAGCTCCATCCACGCCTTTTGCTCCGCCACGCAGATGTCCGGATCGTAGCTGTCGCTCAGCACGTAGATATCGAAGTGTTCCAGCTGACCGGTCGCGGCGACGGACTCATAGGTCGCACGCAGGCCGGCGAACACGCGTTCGACGTCTTCGTTGCAGATCGGCATGATCAGCGCGGTGCGGTGCGCCGGGTTGATCGGCTCATCGCCCTTGATGGTAGAGGAAATACTGTATTTGTCCTTGCCGATCAGCAACTGCAGGAAGCCCATCAGCGCGGTCCAGAAACCGGCCGAGACCCAGCAGAACAGCACGGCGAACAGGATCAGAATGCCGGTTTGCAGCACATACGGCAGCAGTTGCAGGACCGACTGCATCAGATCCTGATCCAACATGGCGATAGGATCGATCAGCGCCCAGCCCTGATAAGGCAAGATGGTTTTCATGTACCAGGTGGCGATGCCGGTCTGCACCAACATCAGCACCAGCAGCACATAGCGGCGCATGGAGCCGACGACACGCCAGCGGTTCTCGGCCGCGGCTTCCTCTTTGGTGGCGTGCCGATTGTGCGGCGAACGCCCCAGCAGAGAATCCCAGAAGCGCGCCACCGGGTTGGTGCGCCAGGCTTCCGGGAACATGGTGGTGCGTTTGATCGGCGGCGTCGCCTTCAGAATGGCACGCCCTTCGGCGTCGGTATCGAAGTCGTCATCGCTGACCGCATCCGGCCAGGCGTTTTCGATACGCGGTTTGACCGAGGCCAGCGCCACGTCATCCGCCGACAGGCTATTGACGTTGGCGTCGGCGGCGCCCATCTGCCGATGGAGCGCCTCCAGAGCCTGAGCGTCATCCGCCGTTTGAGGGTTGAGCGCCTCTGACCGCTCAGCGGTCAGAGGCAACGCCGCAAGATAATCCTGGGCGGGTTGAGTAGGCTTATTCATTGGCAGGTAGCTGATAGCTCCAGGTTTCCGACAGAGTCTTATCGCCATTGACCAGCGCCGCACGCATTTCTACCGGCTTCTTGTCGTCTTTCACTTTCAGACGCACCGTCAGGCGCCAGCCTTTGGTCACTGGGTTATAGCGGACGTTGTTTTCTACCATTTCACCATTGTCGCCGATGCTGATCTGAGAGGCGACCGGGGTATTGGCATCCAGTCCTTTCAGCACCGGGCCAACGAAGTCGACCAGGAAAGCCACGCTGCCGTCTGGCTCGCGAATCAGGTTGGACTGCTTCACGTCACCGGTCGAACGCATGGTCCGCGCCACATAGGCGATGTCTTGCGAATGCAGCTTGTCTTCATCGCGGGTGAAGTTCAGGCGGTAGCTCAGCGTCAGCGGCTTTTTGGCTTCCGGCAAGGTATCCGGCGTCCAGAACGCGACGATGTTGTCGTTGGTTTCATCCGCCGTCGGGATCTCCACCAGCTCGACCTTGCCTTTGCCCCAGTCGCCCTTCGGTTCGATCCAGGCGCTCGGACGCAGATCGTAACGATCGTCCAGATCTTCATATTCTTTGAAGTTGCGACCGCGCTGCAGCAGACCGAAGCCTTTCGGATTCTCAACGGTATAGGTGCTGACGGACAGGTGTTTAGGATTGTTCAGCGGACGCCAGATCCACTCGCCGTTGCCGGCATGGATAGACAGACCGTTGGAATCGTGCAACGCCGGGCGGTAGTTCAGCGTCGGTGACGGCTGGTTCGGCCCGAACAGGTACATGCTGGTCAGCGGCGCCAGGCCCAGTTTGCCCACCTTGTCGCGCAGGAACACTTTAGACTCGACGTCCACGGTGGTGTCGCGGCCCGGGATCACCGTGAAGCGGTAAGCGCCGGTGGCACGCGGGGAATCCAGCAGCGCGTAGATCACCAGGTGCTTGTCGCCCTGCTTCGGACGTTCAACCCAGAATTCGCGAAAACGCGGGAACTCTTCGCCGGACGGCAAAGCGGTGTCGATAGCCAGGCCGCGAGCGGAAAGCCCGTAAACCTGCCCTTTACCCACCACGCGGAAATAGCTCGCGCCCAGCAGGCTCATGATCTCATCGTTTTTATCGGCGCTGTTGATCGGATAAAGCACCTTGAAGCCGGCAAAACCGAGATTTTTCACCGATTCAGGGTCGTGTTTGACCGAACCGAAGTTGAAGTAATCTGGGCTGTACTTGATCTGTTTTACGCTGGTGGAGGTGACTTCGTTGATTTTCACCGGCGTATCGAAGTACATCCCCTGATGATAAAACTCAAGCTTGAAAGGGGTTTTCAGCTTGCTCCAATAGGCTTTATCGTGATTGAACTGAATCTGCTGATAGTCTGCGAACTTCATCTCGCGGAACTGAGAAGGAAGGTTGCTCTTCGGGGCTTCGAAACCTTTCGCCGCCAGATCCTGCGCCTGCTTGGCGACATCATCAATAGAAAAGGCCCATGCCGGCGAACTGAACAGCGTGAACAATACGGTAGCACCTAACCAACGAACGCTCGCGGCGCGTGGTTGTCCGGATAATATATTAACTAGCACATCCCCCCCTATTCGTGTGCTCAAATCATTTAAATCCATATTAATGGATTACTCAGCTTTCCGACAACATGATAAATGGATGGTTCATGTTTACGGCTCATTGTTTAAGCAGCTGATGGAACACCAGCGTAGCAAGCCGCGCAACAAGACGCTATGGAAAAATGCGGGGGGCTATAGTAGGGTTCCGGATAACAATTTAACGTTTGACGACTTATTAAGCGTGTTAATGAACTCTCGATTAAATCACCAGCGGTAATCTATGACTAAAGGCAGCAAACAGCGCGAGTTTTTCCTCGATTCGATCCGAGCCTATTTGATGTTGCTCGGCATTCCGTTTCACCTCTCCCTGATTTATTCCAGCCACGCCTGGGCGGTGAACAGCGCGTCGCCCTCCTTCTCGCTCACGGTGCTGAACGACTTCATCCACGCTTTCCGCATGCAGGTGTTCTTCGTGATCTCCGGCTACTTCTCCTACATGCTCTACGAGCGCTACGAGCGCCATCAGTGGTTGAAGGTCAGGCTGGAGCGGGTGGCGATCCCGCTGTTGAGCTCCATCCCGCTAATTACGGTGCCGCAATTTTTCATGCTGAAATATTTCACCGATAAATTAAACGGCTGGGACGAGTTTTCTCTCTATCAGAAAATAAATGTAACAGTTTGGGAATTGGTGTCTCATCTGTGGTTCTTATTGACCCTGTCATTGTTGACCTTCGCCTGCTTTTATCTGTTCCGCAAAATCAAGCGTCAAACCCGCGATCCTATTCCACCGTTAATAAACAGAATGCGTGGATTAGGAAATGTCTCACTGTGTTTCTTTATTTATGCGGTATGCTATTCGGCCGCGCACCGTATTATTTTAATTTTCGCGCCGCAGCTATTATCCAATGGCCTGTTCAATTTCGTGGTGATGGAGACGATGTTCTACCTGCCGTTCTTCATCCTCGGCGCCTATGCGTTTAAGTATGTGTGGCTTAAAGAGATTTTTCTGCGTCGTTCGCCGCTGGCGCTGCTCGGCTCGCTGCTGCTGTTTATCGCATATATGCTGAACCAGAAACTGTTGGCGCACAGCAGCTATATGTTCGAGCTGGAAGTGGTGATCAAAACCCTAATGGGGATCCTGATGACCAATGTGGTGTTCTCTTTCGGGCATAACCTGCTGAATTATCACTCACCGCGCATCACCTATCTGGTCAACGCCTCGCTGTTTATATATCTGGTGCACCACCCGTTGACCCTGATATATGGCGCTTTCGTGACGCCGTATATCGGCAATAACCTGTTGGGATTTTTGCTGGGCCTGCTGTTTGTGTTCTCGCTGGCCTTCGCGTTATATGAGCTGCACAAGCGCATTCCGGTGCTGCGTTTCCTGTTCTCCGGCAAGCCGCAATAACCTTGTCCCCTGTAAACCTGACCGTTCGCAGGGGTTTTCTGTCATATTAACGCCGCGCAGAAAGCCTATACTGGTCGTTTGCATACAGAGCACACATTGCTCAGCCTGGCGTCGCCCGTTAGGGCACAGTGATACGGTAGCATAGATTACCTAGTCGTTATAACTGCAATGCATAAGTAAAAATCCATATCCCTGCCTTACGGTAGTGATTGGGCTCGACACCCCCGAAGGGCTGCGCGATCGTTTAATTCATTCGATGGCGTTAGCTGCATCTCCCTTCCGTCACGACAGAGAGGATTTTGAATGACCGATAAGAACACCCCGGCTCAGGAAGCCGTAGCGGAAAACGCTACCCTGCTGAAGATCCTCGGCAGGCTGCTGTCCGCGCTGGACGCCTCAATCAGCGGCAAAGAACGCAGCGTTTTGGTCGCTGAGCTCTCCAACTTTAATCTCGACGGCATTTCTGAAGCGGAAAGCAAGCTGGCCACCGAGCTGATCAAACGGGCGCTGGAATCGCTCGACCACTAACCCTACCGCGCCTGCAAACCATTAAGCCTGCCTGCGCGGGCTTAATGGTTTTTCCTCCGAGCCGCTCGATCATTGTTGCCACAGCAAAAATACAGCAGCCTGATAATGTTGGATAAAAGGCAGAATTTCCCCTCTTCTCCTCACTTTCTTAGTTTAATCGTACCAAAGGGCAATAATTGATCGATTGTTTTCACAATCAGCCTTGGCGTTTTACCCACTAAACACGTTATCATCGGCACACGCGCAGTGCCCCCTATCCCCAGCCTCAGGAGAGCGAAATTTTGGATGCCAGCACCATTAACAGCTTGTTCGTCATCGGTGCCGTGCTGGTGGGGGCAAGCATTCTGCTCAGCTCATTTTCTTCCCGACTCGGCATTCCGATCCTGGTGATCTTCCTGGCGATCGGCATGCTGGCCGGCGTCGACGGCCCCGGCGGCATCGTCTTCAGCAATTACCCGGTCGCTTATCTGGTCAGTAACCTCGCGTTGGCGGTGATCCTGCTCGACGGCGGCATGCGCACCCGGGTCAGTTCGTTCCGCGTGGCACTGTGGCCAGCACTGTCTCTCGCCACCGTCGGCGTGGTGATCACCGCCGGCCTAACCGGCATGGCCGCCGCCTGGCTGTTCAACCTCGATCTGCTGCAGGGCTTGCTGATCGGTGCCATCATCGGTTCCACCGACGCCGCCGCAGTCTTCTCGTTGCTGGGCGGCAAAGGGTTGAACGAACGCGTCAGCGCTACGCTGGAGATCGAATCCGGCAGCAACGATCCGATGGCGGTATTTCTCACCATCACGCTGATTGCGATGATCGCCGCCGGGGAAACCGCGCTAAGCTGGACCTTCCCGCTGCATCTGATGCAGCAGTTCGGCATGGGCATCGTCTTCGGTCTCGGCGGCGGCTGGCTGCTGCTGACGCTGATCAACCACATCAAGCTGGCGGACGGTCTCTACCCGCTGCTGGCGGTGAGCGGCGGCATTCTTATTTTCGCGCTGACTACCGCGCTGGACGGCAGCGGCATTCTGGCGGTGTACCTGTGCGGTCTGCTGCTGGGCAACCGTCCAATCCGCAACCGTCACGGCATCGTGCAAACCTTCGATGGCCTGGCCTGGCTCAGCCAGATCGGCATGTTCCTGGTACTCGGCCTGCTGCTCAACCCGCATGAGCTGCTGCCGATCGCCATCCCTGCCCTGCTGCTGTCGCTGTGGATGATCCTGTTCGCACGCCCGCTGTCGGTGTTTATCGGCCTGCTGCCGTTCCGCAGCTTTACCCTGCGCGAACGCGGCTTTATTTCCTGGGTTGGCCTGCGCGGCGCGGTACCGGTGATCCTGGCGGTGTTCCCGATGATGGCCGGGCTGCCCAACGCCCAGCTGTTCTTTAACGTGGCGTTCTTCGTGGTGCTGGTCTCCCTGCTGCTGCAAGGCACCACGCTGTCTTTCGCCGCCAAAAAGGCCAAGGTGATCGTGCCGCCGGCGCTGACGCCGATCTCCCGCGTTGGGCTGGACGTGCACCCGGAAAACCAGTGGGAACAGTTTGTGTATCAGCTTTCGGCGGAAAACTGGTGCGTCGGCGCCGCGCTGCGCGAGCTGAAAATGCCGCCCAATACCCGCATCGCCGCCCTGTTCCGCGGCAAAGAGCTGCTGCACCCTAGCGGCAGTACCCGGCTGCGCGAGAACGATATCCTGTGCGTTATCGGCCATGAGCACGATCTGCCGATCCTCGGCAAACTGTTTAGCCAAGCGCCGGCCGTGACGCTCGACGAACGCTTCTTCGGCGACTTTATCCTGCAATCCGACGCCCGTTTGAGCGACATCTCACAGGTTTATGGCCTCAACCTGCAAGACGACGTGGACGAGCAGCAGACGCTGGGGCAGTTCGTCATTCAGCTGATCGGCGGCGAACCGGTGATCGGCGACCAGGTGGAGTGGGACGGCCTGACCTGGACCATTGCAGAAATGGACGGCAATCAAGTCAGCAAGATAGGCGTCAGGATCGTGACCGACTGACGCTGCCGCACAGCGGCGCAATCAGATGAGGGAACTTCTGGCCTTAAGAACGTTCTTAATCACTATCACGATGTATGCGATTCGGCGCCGCTGAATTATATCCCTTTGATATAAAAACTTAACAGCGGCGCCCACAGGGATTAAGGGTGTGAACGGCAAGACTCGATTTCTTTCGGTGATGATGCTCATGGCGCTGGGTGTAGCGGCAGCCGATCTCAGCATCGCCGGTTTGGTCCATAGACTTTTAATTGGATAATTTTAACGTGACGCAGCAGGAACAAGAAAAAGACATTCTGGGGAAAATACTGGTGACGGTGTCCGCGCTTTGCCTGATTCTGGTGGCGGCGTTCCTGATCTGGGGATTCGTGCTGGATTGATGCCACGCGACGCTCAGACATAAAAAAAACCGCCGCGGCGGTTTTTTTTATGGGTCAGGCGATCAGATCTTGCAACCTTCGCAGTCCGCTTCGTCTTCGAGGATTTCAGGGACCTCTTTTACCTTCTGCGCCGCTTTTTCTTCGGCTTTCGCCAGTTCGGCATCGATATCAAAATCGAAAATATCATCACTCATCGCTTGGTCCTTATTCTGCTTCATGTTCAAACGCTGAGTATAATCGACAAGCCGCCGGCCGGAAACCTTTCAGTTTGCCGCCGCCAGCTGCGGTGGCTCATCCTGCGGCTTTTTTCCGTATGCCATATCGTACACGTCGTAGAAGTCGATTTCGCCCTTGTTGCCGATGATGACTCGCATCTTCTGTTTCAGCGCGGCGCCGATGGAGGGCTCATCCAGCAATTGCTGCACCGCATAAGGCGACAGCGCGCGCGTGAAGTACCATTCGCCATTGTAGCAAACCCGCAGATCCAGTACCCCGATGTCCTCGAAGCGGTAGACCGGCCGGATCTCGATCAGCAGCATGGCGAACATGAACAGCACGAAGGCGGTGAAGCCCAGGAAGGCATACACCCCCATGTACGGCACCTGATACATCACGGCGATCACCGCAAAGTAGCCGGCGAACATGGCAAGGCACAAATAGCGGTGAGTACGGGCGAATTCGCTGTTGAAGCGCGGCTTGCCGTCACGCCCTTCGCGCCGATTGATCTGCTCAATCTCTTTAACCAAGATGCTTTTAATCGCGTCCATCGTTACAACCTTATGCTGGAAACAGCATTGCCATCAAATCTCACTGCTAAAAGTAACACAAGTACAGTTTTGCCGGGTAGATCAGTTAGCCAACTTAATGATGGCAACTGTTATAGTTTGGCTTCAGCGCGGCTGAGCGGCCTTGCCTTGCGCAAACATGAACATGCGCTGGGCCACATCGTCAGCCTGTTTGATTTTCTGCTTTTGCGGTTCGTTGCTGCGCTGAATGGCGCGGGCGTAGGCGATTTCATGGGCCTGATCGATCATCGCGATGATCCGATCACGTTCGGTCTTCTCCATATTGCCTAACATGGTGGTGATAATCGCCTGATAAGCGTTGGACGCGGCGGTCAGCGCTTTCTCTCTCGCCTCGAGGGCGGCGACGCGTTGCAAGAGTTCCTGCAGTTGATCGGAGTGAGACATATCGACCTCCTGTTGCCGGGCAGCAAGCCTGCCTGATTACAGTTTAGCAAAGGATCGAAAGAGAAAGAGGAAGGAAAGCCAGCGGTTACGGTAAAGCACACCCGAAAATCCCAACGAGGAGCCGATAGTGCAAATCAACCCGGGTGCGCTTTACGGTAAGCGCGATGAGACGAAGGAAGAAAGCTGGCGCGCTATGCAGGACTCGAACCCGCGTCTATCAATTTTCAAGCCAAAACAAGCCATTATAAAACCAATCACTCTGCCAACTGAGTTAATAGCGCGTTCCTTCGCTTCGGGGCGCCATTATCCATAACAACATTATGGATTCAAGCTTTTTTAGCATAATGCCCTGACTTTACGGATAAATCTTAGGTTATCACCAGCATGATGGCCTTACGGCAGCTCAATAATCGGGTAATCGCCGGCGATGAGCGGCTTGCACAAAATCTTGTAGCCATCGCTGTCGAAATGGCTGGCCGCGCTCTGTAGCTGCTCCGCCTGCGCCAGATCGCCGACCGAGCCCAGATAAAACCAATTGTGGATCACATGGTACTGACGCAGCGTCTCGCCCTGCTCCTCCAGCGCCACGCGCCCGGCGAACGGCCAACAGGCGATGCGCAACTGCTCAAGCGCCGCGCCGAGCCGCAGCGCATGCTCCTGCGCCGACTCCACGCCACAGCAGGCGCCCGCGCACTTGCGCAGGCTGTAGCGGAAACAGGCTCGCCCTGCCGGCAGCTTGTCGATCCCCAGCTTGCCGTAACATAAACGATGCTCATCGGCGATGGCGCGCAGCTTTTCCAGCGCGGCGTGGCGATTGGCAAACAGCCCGTAGAGGTGGGGCGTGACGGCGAAGTCGATCTCTTTGGCGTGAGCAATCGTCACCGCATCTGCCTGCAAGCGCAGCGCGCACAGCTGTTTCGAACGCCGCAGACGTTTGTTGAACAGCGGCTGTTGCTGTTTGATCAATTGCGCCTCCAGCAGCAATGCCCCCAACTCGCCTGCGGTCTCGATAAAGCTGATGCGCCGGGTTTGGCGCAGCATTTTAGCCTCGTCCTGCGCGCGGAAGTGCGCCATCACCCGGCTGCGTATATTGACGCTTTTACCGATGTAAAGCGGCAGGCTCTCGCTTTGACCGTGAAACACATACACGCCCGGCCCTTTGGGCAACGGCGCCAGGCAGGCGCGCAGGTGCTCCGGGTATTGGTAAATGTCGAGTTCTGGCTCGAGGCGGTTTGGCATCATGGCGGTGGTGTTATCCTGCTGATGAATGAATACTGGTTTTTTACCCAGTATAACGCCCAACGCAGCCGGTTGCACACGTGGTGGATAATAACTCGCCGTGATCTTTAGCGGGAAAGCCTTTACTATCCCCTTTCCAGCGGGAAAGCGCCTCACGTTTAGCGCCAGTTCAAGCTGGCGCTGCCATGATGGCAGACTGGAACCGCCGCTTTTATCGTTATGGAAAACCTGGGTATGTCATCACTGAAACTCCCCTCCCGCCGTCTGGCGTTGATCGCCGCCATCGTTTTCATCGCCGTCGCCGTCGCGCTGGCCATTTTTTGGCAACGCCCGCCTCAGCAGGATTACGTTACCGCGCCGGCCCGCCTGGGCGATATCGAAAACGCCGTGCTGGCCACCGGGCGGCTGGATGCCATCGAACGCGTCAACGTCGGCGCCCGCGTCTCCGGCGAAGTCAAATCGCTGAAGGTCAAGCTGGGCGATCGCGTCACCAAAGGGCAACCGATCGCCGACATCGACGATCTGCAACAGCGCAACGATCTGCGCAACGCCGAGGCAGCGCTGAACGTAGTCAAAGCCAATATATTAGCCAAACAGGCCTTGCTGAAACAGGCGGAGTCGCGTTTTAAACGCCAGCGCCGCATGCTGAACGACGAAGCCAGTTCGCGGGAAGACTTCGAGACCGCCGAAGCCTCGCTCGCCACCACTCGCGCCGATCTGCAGGCGCTCAATGCGCAGTTGGTGCAATCGCAGATCGAAGTCGAAAAGAAAAAAATCGATCTGGGCTATACCCGCGTGGTTGCGCCGATGGACGGCATTGTTATCGCCGTGGTCACGCAGCAGGGACAAACGGTCAACTCCAGCCAAAGTGCACCGACCATCGTCAAGCTGGCGCGGCTGGATATGATGACCATCAAGGCGCAGATCTCCGAAGCCGACATCACCCGCATTTCGCCGGGACAAAAGGCGTACTTCACTATTTTCTCCGATCCGGATAAGCGGTACGACGCCACGCTGCGCACCATCGAGCTGGCACCGGAATCGGTGATGAAAGACGACTCGCTCGCCGGGACCAGCTCTGCTTCCGGCTCCGGCACCTCGAACGCCTCGGTCTATTACAACGCGCTGCTGGACGTGCCCAACCCGGAAAACCGCCTGCGCATCGCCATGACCGCGCAGGTGTCCTTGCTGCTCGGCGACGCGAAGAACACCCTACTGGTGCCGATCCAGGCGGTGCATAAAATCGATGGCCAAGAGCAGCAGGTGCAGGTGCTGACCCAAGACCAGCGGCTGGAAACGCGCAAAGTGACCACCGGCATCACCAACAACGTCGACATTCAGATCCTCAGCGGCCTGAAAGCCGGTGAAACCGTGGTGCTGTCGCAGCCCGCCGCCAAATCGGCTGAGGATGGCATCTTCCTGTGAACGCGATCATCGAACTAAAAGGCATCAGCCGAACCTACACCAACGGCGGCCAGGCGCTGACGGTATTGAAAGACATCGATCTGACCATCGCCGCCGGCGAGCTGGTGGCGATCATCGGCGCCTCCGGTTCCGGCAAATCGACGCTGATGAACATCATGGGCTGCCTCGACGTGCCGGATCGCGGCGACTACTACATCAGCGGCCAGAACGCCGCCCACCTGTCGCCGGACGAACTGGCCCGCCTGCGCCGCGAGCATATCGGCTTTATTTTCCAGCGTTACCACCTAATGCCCGATCTCAGCGCGCTGGGCAATGTCGAAATCCCGGCTATCTACGCCAACGCCCGGCGCGATCAGCGGCGGCAGCGGGCGGCGCAACTGCTGGCGCGGTTAGGGCTTGAGGGACGCGAAGACCACAAACCCGGCCAGCTTTCCGGCGGCCAGCAGCAGCGCGTCAGCATCGCCCGTTCGCTGATCAACGGCGGTGAGATCATCCTGGCGGACGAACCGACCGGCGCGCTGGACACCCAATCCGGCCAGGAAGTGCTGGCGATCCTGAGCGAACTGAATCAGCGCGGCCACACCGTGGTGATCGTCACCCACGATATGAAAGTGGCGCAACATGCGCAGCGCGTCATCGAACTGCAAGACGGCAAGATCATCGCTGACAGTGGCCGCAAGTCGGCGTCCGGCCCATCGTTGCCGCCGCCGAACCGCAGCCGGCAAAGCGGCTGGCAACGCCTGATCGACCGCACTCGCGAATCGCTGCACATGGCGTTGAAGGCGATGAACGCTCATCGTCTGCGCACCGCGCTGACCATGACCGGCATCATCTTCGGCATCGCCGCCGTGGTCACGGTAGTGGCGCTGGGCGAAGGCGCCAAACAGCGCACGCTGGAAAACCTCAAAGATCTCGGCACGAATGTGGTAAGCATCTATCCGGGCCGCGATTTCTTCGATGACGCCATCGACAGCATCCGCACCCTGGTGCCGGCCGATGCCGACGCGCTGGCACAGCAAAGCTTCGTCGACAGCGTCAGCCCGGAAGTAGACGCCTCCGACAGCATCCGTTTTCGCAGCAAATCCGCCACTGCCTCGATCACCGGCGTCGGGCGCGACTATTTCCGCGTTAACGGCGTCGAGCTGTTACAAGGCGTGACTTTCCGCGACGATCGTAATGCGCTGCAGGAAGTGATCATCGACGACAATGCGCGCCAGGCGCTGTTCGGCGATTTCGGCGTCGAGCCGCTCGGCCAGATCGTGTTTCTCGGCTCGGTGCCGGCCCGGGTGATCGGTGTGGCTAAAAGCAATCGCAATTACGCGCCCAATCGCATCACTGTATGGATGCCCTACAGCACTGTCATGTATCGCATGGTAGGCAAACCGACGCTCAGCGGCATCACCGTTCGCCTAAAGGACAATGTCGCCAGCGAATCGGCCGTCACCGCTATCACACAGCTGTTGACCCAGCGCCACGGCGTAAAAGATTTCCGTTTGTACAACTTCGATAAAATCCGAAAGTCCATCGAACGCACGTCAATGACTTTTAGCCTGCTGATCCTGATGGTGGCATCCATCGCGCTGGTGATCGGCAGCCTGGGGGTGATGAACATCATGTTGGTCTCGGTGACCGAACGCACCCACGAAATCGGCGTGCGCATGGCGGTCGGCGCGCGGCGCAGCGACATCATGCAACAGTTCATGATAGAGGCGGTGCTGGTCTGTCTGATCGGCGGCGCATTGGGCATCGCGCTGTCGTTCGCCGCCGGGTCGCTGTTCACCTCGCTGGCGGGCGGCATGTTCACCGCCATCTATTCCTGGCAAGCTGCCGCGACGGCGTTTTTCTGTTCAACTTTAATCGGCATGATCTTCGGTTATCTCCCCGCCCGTAAAGCGGCAAGGATGGATCCGGTCGTTTCATTGGCCAGCGAGTAACCCATGAAAATTTTATCTCCCCTGGCACTAAGCCTCGTCGCCCTGCTCACCGCCGGCTGCGGCAACGCCCTGAAAAGCGACTACCGGGCGCCGCAGGTCAACTATCCGACGAGCTGGCAGAACGACGCCCACAACGCCGCGCCCACGCCGTTCGACTGGCGCGATTTCCACGATCCTGAGCTCGATCGCTGGCTGCAACAGGTGATGGCGAGCAATAACGATCTGGCCGCCGCCGTACTGCGCGTTTACCGCGCGCAGCTCGAGGCGGAACGCGTCGGCATCAGCACCGCGCCCGGCATCAGCGCCTCATTAGGCAGCGGCATCAATCGCCCGCTGTCCGAGTCCTCCGCGTGGAATAAAACCAGCAACGCGTCGCTCACCACCAGCTATGAAGTCGATCTGTGGGGCAAGCTGGCGCGCCAGCGCGACGCCGCCGAGTGGAGCAGCCAGGCTTCCGTGCAGGATCTGCAGGCGGCGCGCCTGAAACTGTTGGCCGACGCCGCCACCAACTACTGGCGCATCGGTTTTCTCAATCAACAAATCAGCGTCAGCCAGGCGAGCATCGCCTATGCCAAAACGACGCTGCGGCTGGCCAACGCCCGTTATCAGGCCGGCAGCATCTCGGCGCTGGACGTAGTGAACGCGGAACAAAACTTGCTGGCGCAGGAACGCAGCCTGCTGGCGTTACAACACGATCGTCAACAGGCGCTGAACGAGCAGGCGGTGCTGCTGGGCGCACCATCAGGCCAGGCCACCATCGCGCCCGTGCGCCTGCCGACGACGGCGATGCCGCAGATCAACACCGGCATTCCCGCTAGCGTCCTGAGCCGTCGCCCGGATCTCAGCGCTCAAGAGCTGCGGTTGCGCGCCGCCCTGGCCAACGTCGATGAAAAACGTCTGCAATACTATCCTGCGTTCAGCCTGACCGGTTCACTGGGCGCCAGCAGCAGCGCGCTGCTGGAATTCCTGCGTAACCCGACAGGCAGCCTCAGCGCCGGCCTGACGCTGCCGTTCCTGCAGTGGCGGCAAATGGGCGTGGAGATCAAGATCGCCCGCAACGATTATGAACAGCAAGTTCTGGCCTTCAAGCAGGCGCTGTACAAAGCGATGGGCGATGTGAACAACGCGCTGTCACTGCGCACGCAGCTGCTGGCGCAGGAGACGCAGTTGCGCGCCTCATTGGTGTTGGCGCGTAAATCGGAACGGCTGAACGAGGTGCGTTACCGACAGGGCGCCGTCACCATTACCGACTGGCTGAATGCTCAGGAACAACGCCGTCAGGCGGAACTGTCGGTGGATGAAAACCGCTTCGCGCAGTACCAGAATCTGGCGAAAATCTATCTCGAATTCGGCGGTTCATCGGTACCTTAATCCAAACTGCCTGGCCAGTGGGTCAGGCGTTTTTTTTGACGGCAAACACATCAATTTTTCCTGTTTTATCTCCCGTACTCTCTATACTTAAAACATGACCAATTAGACGAAAAATCGTCAAATCGCACATTTATTAGACCATTCTCGCACCAAATCGGTGCAAACACTTAAGTTAAACTGCTGGATTTGATCGCCGCAAGATATAACGTTAAGCTATAGATGCAAAATAATTAGTCACCTAAATGACATAACCTCGGCATAAACGACGGTATTTTGTGATCCACATCCCAACTTAAATGTGGATAATGAATCGTCTTGAACCGCGATTCGATTAGCCGATTTGATAACTCGAAAACAACAGTGAACGGAGATTACGCTTTCACGAACAACGAATAATTCATTAAGGGATGATTATATGAAGTTAAGAAAAAAACGACATAAACCGATGCACATTAACGACATCACCATCATCGATGACAGCAAACTCAAGAAGGCGATCACCGCGGCGGCCCTGGGTAACGCGATGGAGTGGTTCGACTTCGGCGTATACGGCTTTGTCGCCTATGCGCTTGGCCAGGTCTTCTTCCCCGGCGCCTCTCCCGGCGTGCAAATGATCGCCGCACTGGCAACCTTCTCCGTGCCCTTCCTGGTGCGTCCACTCGGCGGCCTGTTCTTTGGTGCCATGGGCGATAAGTTCGGGCGCCAGAAGGTTCTCTCGGTCACCATTATCATTATGGCGGTCAGCACCTTCTGTATCGGCCTGATCCCGTCCTATGCATCGATCGGCATCTGGGCCCCGATCCTGCTGCTGCTGGCCAAACTGGCGCAGGGCTTCTCCGTCGGCGGTGAATATTCCGGTGCGGCGATCTTCGTCGCCGAATACTCGCCGGACCGCAAACGCGGCTTTATGGGTAGCTGGCTGGACTTCGGCTCCATCGCCGGCTTTGTGATGGGCGCAGGCGTAGTGGTGCTGATCTCCAGCATCGTCGGCGAAGCCAACTTCCTCGACTGGGGCTGGCGTATCCCGTTCTTCATCGCCGCGCCGCTCGGCCTGATCGGCCTCTACCTGCGCCATGCGCTGGAAGAAACCCCGGCGTTCCAGCAGCACGTGGACAAGATGGAGAAAGAGGATCGCAACGCCATCGAAAATCCGCCAAAGACCTCGTTCAAAGAGATCGCGGCCAAACACTGGAAAAGTTTGCTGGTGTGTGTCGGTATCGTGATTTCCACCAACGTGACTTATTACATGCTGCTGACTTACATGCCGAGCTACCTCTCGCATAACCTGCACTACTCGGAAGATCACGGCGTTCTGATCATCATCGCCATCATGATCGGCATGCTGTTCGTGCAGCCGGTGATCGGCCTGACCAGTGACCGCATCGGCCGTAAGCCGTTCATTATCGGTGGCAGCATCGGCCTGTTGGCGTTGGCGATCCCGTGCTTCATTCTGATCAACAGCAACGTCATCGGCCTGATTTTCGTCGGCCTGCTGGTGCTGGCGGTGCTGCTCAACTCCTTCACTGGGGTGATGGCCTCCATCCTGCCGGCGATGTTCCCGACGCACATCCGTTACAGCGCGCTGGCGATTTCGTTCAACATTTCGGTACTGATCGCTGGTGCGACGCCGACCGTTGCCGCCTGGCTGGTGGAAGCGACCGGCAACCTGTACATGCCGGCCTACTACCTGATGGTCGTTGCGGTGATCGGTCTTATCACCGGTCTGTACATGAAAGAAACCGCCAACAAGCCGCTGCGCGGCGCGACGCCGGCCGCCTCTGACCGCTCCGAGGCAAAAGAGCTGCTGCAGGAAACCTACGACAACATCGAACAGAAAGTCGAGGACATCAACGCGCAGATCGCCGAACTGGAAAAGAAAAAACAGATCCTGATCGACCAGCACCCCAAACTGGACTGATTCGCTCTGACAAGCAAAAAACCACCCATCCGGGTGGTTTTTTTTGCCTGGCGTGCAGAGAGTGGTAACTTGACCCGGCGGATGCCGAAGGAGAGATGAATGAATCAGTTTCAGGAGATGGCGACCTATATCGCCGTGGTCGAGGCCGCCAACATCAGCGCCGCCGCCCGCCGCTTGGGCACCACCAAGTCGGTGGTCAGCAGACGCATCCAGCAGTTGGAGACGCGCCTTGGGACTGTGCTGTTCGAACGCGGGAAAACGCTTGGGCTGACCGACGCCGGCCACCTGTTCTATCAGCGCGCCGTTCTCATATTAAGCGAAGTGAGCGATGCCGAAGAGTCGGTGCGAACACTGCACGGCCAACTGCAGGGCCCGCTGCGGTTAACCGCGCCGATGGCGTTCAGCATCCGCTATCTGGCACCGCTGTTATCCACCTTTATGGCACAGTACCCGAGCCTCAATCTGGACGTGGAGTACAGCGATCGCCTGGCCAATCTGAATCAGGAGAATTTCGATGTCGCCATCCGTATCGGCCCCTTGGCGGATTCCGACCTGATCGCGCAGCGCATCTGCGCCAACCGCCATTTGATTTGCGCCAGCCCAGCCTATCTTGCCCAGAAAGGCACGCCGATGCACCCGCAACACCTGCAACAGCACCAGGGGTTGCTGTATATTCAGCGCGAACCGACCGGCATGCTGCAGCTCCCCATCGAGGGCGAAATCCGGTCGTTTCGTATCGGTAAACGGCTGCGCACCGATAACGCTTTTCACCTGTTGGCGGCGGCTAAAGCCGGTTTGGGCCTCGCCATCCTGCCCGCATTTATCGCCGCCGACGCGATACGCGCAGGGGAACTGCGCATTGTGTTGGCCGCCTATTCACCCGACGGCGGCGACATTTCCGCCGTCTATCGCCGTTCAAAACGCGCATCCCCCAAGATCAAGGCGCTGGTGGACTTTCTGAGTGAACACATTGGCCATACGCCCAGTTGGGAAACCGCACTCTCCTCTTTCCTGACGTCAACCTGAAAGGTTCGCAGAACGCGAACCCGAGGTTCGAATTTCGCCTGCTTGTTGCTTGTGCTTCAGGGTTTTAGTCTGCAGAACACACACTTTCTGCCCGCTCTGGAGACTCTGCCATGAAAGACTTATCACGCCGTCAGCTGATATCAAAAACGCTTGTCGCTTCAGCCGCCGCCACGCTCGGCGCTTCCACATCGGTTTCCGCATTATCGGCGCAATCACAACCGGCCCAACGGACCAGAGAGACATCCCCTACTTTCGACGTAGTCATCGTCGGCGGCGGTTCCGCCGGCGCGGTGATGGCGGCTCGCCTCAGCGAAAACCCTGCGCGCCGGGTCCTGCTGTTAGAAGCCGGGCACAGTTATGCACCCTACGATTATCCGCGCCTCATCGCGGACAGCGACGTCCTCGGCGCCAATGGCAACCCGGAGTTCGAATGGGGATACCGGACAGAACCCGGCTATGTCAGCCACGCGATCGGCGCTATCCGCGGTAAAGTCCTGGGTGGCAGTTCAGGCGTCAACGGTGCCGTGGCGATCCGCGCCCGTCCGGAAGATTTCAACCGCTGGGATCTGCCGGGATGGGGCTATCAGGACCTGCTGTCCGCCTTCAAAAAACTGGAGACTCGTCATGGCCTGCACGACCGCGCAATCCATGGCGATAGCGGCCCTTTTCCCGTCGTGCAACTCACATTGGATGACATCACGCCAATGCAACGCGCTTTCGTCGCCGCCACGCGCGCCAACGGCTATGACGCGATTGATGATTTTGATGGCCCTTCAGCCAATGGCGTCGGCCCCTACCCGATGAATATCGTCAACGGCGTACGCGTTAACACCGGCATGGCCTATCTGGATGAGAAAACCCGCGCCAGAGACAATCTTACCCTGCGTGCAGATACGCTGGTCGACCGCGTGATATTTGACGGGCAGCACGCGATCGGCGTCCGCCTGGCCAGCGGCGAAGAAATCCATGCCGCTGAAGTGATCCTGAGCGCGGGAACCTACGGTAGCGCCGCCGTTTTGATGCGATCCGGCATCGCGCCTGCGCAACAGTCGAAGCGTCTGGGGATCCCCGTCGTCGCCGATCTCCCCGTCGGCGAAAACCTGGTCGATCACCCCTTTTATTACAATGCCTACGCCGCCCGCCCCGATGTCATCGGCAGCCAATCGCCGGTTATCGGTGCCAAGCTGTGGACCCACAGCAGCCAGGCGGAACCGGGAGAGCTCGATCTGCACATTACCGCGACGCATCTGTTTCCTCATGACCAAAGCCCTACCGGCGTCGGTTTTGTCTTGGCGGTGGCGCTGACTCGGCCACAATCCACCGGACGAGTCTGGCTGGAAAGCCGCGATCCAGCGGCAGCCCCTCACATTGACCTTAACTTCCTGGCGCAAGAGAGCGACCGCGTTCGCTTGCTGGAGGGGGTTAAACTGGCGCGAAAAATAGGGCAAACCGCTCCGCTGTCTACGCTTATCCACAGCGAGCTTGCGCCCGCTGCAGACAGCGACGAGGCCATTCTTGCCTCGATGGCAGCGACGTTGGATACCTATCATCACCCGACCTCTTCCGCGCCGATGGGAAATGCCGGCGAACCGAAGGCGGTCGTTGACCTTCAGGGCCGCGTACACGGCGTATACGGGCTTCGGGTCGTCGACGCATCCATCTTCCCCGACGTTCCCTCCGTCGCCACTAATGTGACGACGATCGCCACCGCCGAGCATATCGCCCGACACTACGCCTGACCGTTTGGCGGCAAGAAAGGCTGTTGAAACCCGGCCGGTCATCCTGATGGCCGGCCTTCGCCATTCCGCAGCGGCACAATCGAAATAACGGCGGCACATTTTATCCTGCCGGGAAACGATGTTACCCTTGTGGCCACCGTCACCTCTGCAAAACATTCTCATGGGCAAAATGGATCTTCCCGTCATCATCGGCATCCTGGTTATGCTAACCCTATGGCTCGGCGCGCTCTTCAACATCGGCGATCTCAGCCTCACTATTTCGCGCCTGTTTCACTGGTTCGAAAGCCAACGTGGATAACCTGGGTTCGCGATAACGCAGGCAGCGAGCAAACATCGGCTATGATTGAAAGACGTTACGTCATTTTCCGAGACTGTCGCTCGCGATAAAGAGGACCGCATCATGACCGACTATGGGTTCTACAATCAAATCCTGACCCGGCTGGCCGCCAATCACCCCGGCACGCTGGATGAGAAAACCTACGAACTGTGGAAGCAGGACGCCACCAGCCCGCACGCCTTCGCCGATCCCTTCGCCTATCTCAAAACCAAGGGGCTGATACAGGCCTATGTGATGAGCGACATCGACGAGAACAACTATGATATCGACCCGCATCAAACGCGGATCACCGCCGCCGGCCTTGAATTCATTCGCAACGGCGGGTTTAAATAAGGGGGATACGCGCCAACAAAAAACCGCCAGACGGCGGTTTTTTTACTCTAAAAGCATCCGGACCGGCTCAGGCGGGGAAAGGCCGATAAAAAATGCGCAGCACTTCGTTATCACCCTGGCGTAAAAAACCGCCTTCCGGCTGCCAGCGCAGATCGCGCGCCAGATTGAGATTTTCCCAGCCGACCGCGCCCCCCACGCCGATGCAAAGATTTTTATTGCCTGCGGCAAATCCCGCGCCGGTACCGATCATGGCATGCAGCAAACGGGGCGCAGCCGCGTCGCGCAGGGAGAATATGCCGATAAAACATCCCTGCGGCGCGCGCAGCATATCGGCCATAGTGCGGATCTCGGTATCATCCGGGCTAACGAAATGTTTGTATTGCTTATCGAACACCGTCTGCCACAACTGCTTGTATTTCGCCTTGCTGAGCGCGCCAGAACGGTGGGCACAAAGCACCACCGCATCCCAGCACATCTCCCCGCTGAGCGAAAGATACTCTTCCGTATCGGTTTGCGGCTTATCGGCGTAATGCCGTGCAAATTCGGCCGCATTCAAATGCGGCGGCACGGCCTGTTTGGCAACGTCACTCTTGTAGCGCTTGAAATTCAACCAATGCATGGGGACTGTCCTCTTCACCCTCTAGATTAATAAACCTGAAGCCGTGGATGAGACGAGCCATCAAATCCAGAGCGTCGTCGGCGATGGCGGTTTCGTCGTCATTCAGCCCCTGTTCCACCGAGCGCTCAATCGCGTTCATCACCGCCGGAGCGCTGGTTTCTTCCCCCTGCGCCACCACGTCTAATACGGCTTTGCCGATCGCCAGACAAAGCTCATGATCAAACTCAACCTCTTTATACGGCTGCATAACCACCCCGATAAATTTTTACCCAAGAATACTAGACCACAATGGCGTATCGCGCCTGTCATCGTAGCGCAGCAAGGTATGCAGCCGAAGAGAAATGCATCAGGCCCCGGGTTGATAGCCCGAAGCCCGATAAAGGCAGGTTATTGCGGGGCTTGATCGGTAGGACGAATGATAAAACACGTGGCGGTTGCCGAGGCCAGCAGCTTCCCTTCCGCCGTTTTGAGCGTGCCTTCGGCGAAAGCGACATTTTTCGACGCATAGACCAGACGCCCCTCGGCGATCAGATCACTCTCCTTTGGCACCGGGCGCAACATTTTAACCTGCAGATCGACGGTGCCATAACCAATCCCTGCGCCCAGCGTACTGTGCACCGCGCAACCGGTCACCGAGTCCAATACCGTAGCGGCGAAACCGCCATGTACGCCCCCCAACGGATTCAGATGGCGCCCGTCTGCTCGCGCCACAATACGGATATACCCCTCTTCAACCGCGTCCGGTTTCATGGGCACCGTTTCAGCGATTGAAGCCGGTGGAATTTTGCCGGCCATCGCAGCCTGTAATAACGCCAACCCCGTCATTTTTGTCGGATCCATTGCTCTCTCCTCTGGTGGTGAACCGGTTATATAGGAGAGGTCTGACCTCTTGACTTGCTTTTTCGTGCTGATGTCGTCAGCCGCCTGCTCTTCAGATTCTCTGAACGTGACCGCCATCACTCTTTAGAGTTAATAACCACAATTTTTTAGCGCCTTTAGATTTAAAACAACTTTCTGCTGTAAACGCCGCCGGAAACTGAACGCAGTTAAGTTCAACATTATTAAGGCGTATCTATCATGGATTTCTTTCTGCAATTAGCGGTTATATTGGCATGCTTGCTGTATGGGGCACGTAAGGGCGGCATTGCGCTGGGGTTACTGGGCGGTATCGGTTTGATGATCCTGGTGTTCGGCTTTCACCTGCAGCCCGGCAAACCGCCGGTAGACGTGATGCTGGTGATCATCGCGGTGGTGGCGGCCTCCGCCACCCTGCAGGCCTCAGGCGGGTTGGACGTCATGCTGCAGATCGCCGAGCGGATGCTGCGGCGCAACCCGCGTTATGTCTCGATCATCGCACCGTTCGTCACCTGCATTCTCACGATCCTGTGTGGCACCGGCCATGTGGTCTACACCATCTTGCCAATCATCTATGACGTGGCGATCAAAAATAACATCCGCCCGGAACGGCCGATGGCGGCCAGCTCGATCGGCGCGCAGATGGGCATTATCGCCAGCCCAGTCTCAGTGGCGGTCGTTTCACTGGTGGCGATGCTCAGTAGCTACACCTTCAATGGCCGCCATCTGGAATTCCTCGATCTGCTGTCTATCACCATACCTTCCACCCTGTGCGGCATTCTGGCGATCGGCATCTTCAGTTGGTTCCGCGGCAAAGACCTGGACAAAGATCCCGAGTTCCAGAAATTCATCTCGGTGCCGGAGAACCATCGCTACGTCTATGGCGACGCCGCTACCCTGCTGGACCGGGTATTACCGCGCAGCAACTGGATCGCCATGTGGATTTTCCTCGCCACTATCGCCCTGGTGGCGGTGCTGGGAGCCTTTTCCGACCTGCGGCCCAGCTTCGGTGGCAAGCCGCTCTCCATGGTCCTGGTGATCCAGATGTGTATGCTGATGGCCGGGGCGCTGATCGTCATCATTACCCGCACCAACCCGGCGTCTATCTCTAAAAACGAGGTGTTCCGTTCCGGCATGATCGCCATCGTGGCGGTGTATGGCGTCGCCTGGATGGCGGAAACCATGTTCGGCGCGCACCTGGCGCAGATAGAAGCCACGCTGGGCGTGCTGGTGAAAGAGTACCCTTGGGCCTATGCGCTGATCCTGCTGCTGGTGTCGAAATTCGTCAATTCGCAGGCCGCCGCACTGGCGGCGTTGGTGCCGGTGGCGTTGGCAATCGGCGTCAACCCGGCCTATATCGTCGCTTCGGCGCCGGCCTGCTATGGCTACTATATTTTGCCAACCTACCCCAGCGATCTGGCGGCGATCCAGTTCGACCGCTCCGGCACCACCCGCATCGGCCGCTTCGTGATCAACCACAGCTTTATTCTGCCCGGCCTGATCGGCGTCAGCGTCTCCTGCGTCTTCGGTTGGATCCTCGCCGCGGCGTTCGGTTTCTTATGAGTTGTACTTCGGAGCCCTGCGGGGCTCCCTGCAAGCAGGATGACAATCCATGGGGATAGGGTATGGCAAGAAAGGGCAGAATGCAGGTGTAATGCGAATTCCAGAAACAAAAAAACCGCCTCTCGGCGGTCTACGACATTACTACTTATTGCTTTGATTATTCGGTATTTTTATTCCCTGGTACCCGGGGCGGGACTTGAACCCGCACAGCCATAAGCCGAGGGATTTTAAATTCATCATGTTATTTATACATATCAATTAGTTAACTTTAAAATTACTAACATGAACAGGATTAAAAATCCGCTCGGGTGTTGTTATTAAAAATCCATGTTAGGAACATGTTGGTGAATAGCCAAGCGCTGATAACTACCATTACACTGTTTACAAATAATTATTTTATGCAAAAATTTATCAACAAGATGAAACACAGCATAAGGTTGCAATAGAAATAATGAGCACAATAAGAGAACAGATAGAGCGCGATGGATTTGTTGTAATTAAGGGGATGTTTACCCAAGAAGAGATGCAGCGTATGAATAGATCGATTAACGATTTCTTCAAACGCAAAGGTGTCACTTATCGGTATGGGCTAACCCAACCCAACATCGCGGTTGAAGAGCCCGAGTTTTCTTGGGTTATCAGTCATCCAAAAGTTATAGAGGCTTATCGTTCTGTTTTTGCACAAGACGATTTTGTCTTTACCTCACATGCTGACATCCATCACAACATGGGTTTCGGCTGGCATAAAGATGATGCTAAAGGTGCCTACTTCTCTGAACCTTACTTCACTCCAGATTGCCGTGTTTACAAGATGGGGATCTACATGAATGACCACTCAACTGATGGCAATGGAATGTCTGTGCGCGTAGGGTCCCATCTGAAGGATAACCTAACCGAGGGAGAGGCTGTAGCCCTAGCAACAAAGCCAGGAGATGTAGTGATTTTTGATGTACGAATCACTCATGCAGGAAAGGAGTATGATTTCTTCGAGAGAGGCCTGCTGAAGATGGGGCGCATGCTGGGAGATTCGACCGGAAAATCAAAAATAGGAAGAAAAGTCAGGGACATTTATTGCGGGTTTAAAGCAGGAAAACCAAAGCGCAGCTTCTTTTTTACATTCGGAGCGCCAAACAATTTCACTAATGACTTTGCTCGTACCAACATGCGCCGACAGCTGGATCAATCTGGCGGGAAAAGATTCACATTACCAGATTCATTGTCGGCTGAGCTTCACAAAAACGGCATTAAGACATTAAGTTTCGACGGCGAACTATGAATTAGCGGCCGGGAATACCGGCCGTAACCTCATTTGCACGCCACATTGGCCGCCATCAACTCACGTTCATACCCAATCCGCTGATGACGCTCAGCCCGCAATGCTCTCATCTGCGCATCGATCGGAGCACCGATAGGTAACTGGTCAACTGCGAACGCTGGGCGCGCCACATCGGCGGTTTTGCATGGCACCGAGATCGGTACTTTCACTTCGACATATGACGGCGCCGGCTGAGTGCTTGAGCAGCTGGCCAGTGCCAGAACAGAAACCACGATCAGCTTTTTCATTGGGCGCGCTCCCAACTCAACTCTGCATCAAACGCAGCAGACGCCGCCGCGCACGCTTCGCCAGTGGTTCGCTCTGCCATAACCTCGTTTGCCCTCTCATAGTCGCCCTGAGCCTCCCTGCGGGCTTTGTCCTGCGCTGCATTTGCCTTGGCTTCAAGCTCATCCCGTTTGCGCTGCAGCGCCTCAATGCCGGCGTTCTGGCTGGCGATCGTCGCCGCCTGTTGCTTGTTGCTGCCTTTGCACTGCGTCAGCGCCTCGTTGAGACGGTCAATCGTCGGCTGATAGTGTCGTCCTGACAGCCAGGCGCCAGCGCCGACAACGGCCGCCAGCGCAAGCAGGATCACCGCCGCAGACGTTATTTTGCCAGGCATAGTGCTCGCTCCTTGTCACGGCGGCTCACCAGGCCGTTTAGCTTTACGCCGCCGGCATATACCCAGCGCGGGAACTGATCGCAGGCGGCCACCGTTTCACCCTGACGGAATAACCTGAACATCGTCGATTTCTGCATCGTCGCACAGCCGGCATTAAACGTAATGCTCACCGCCGCATCGAATGCCCCCTGCGGCAGATTGTCGCCGGCCGCGTAGCGGTTTACACAGTGTTCGGCAGCCAAGATATTCTTTTGCCAGTCGGCGGCGATCTGCTGATCTGACTTGCGCACGCCTTGTTTAACGCCGTGCGTGTTGCCGATGCCATCCGTCCACACATCAGCGGGGCATTTGTACGGTTCACGGAGGCAACCCTCAGCATTGCCGATAAGCTCCAAGCCGGTGCGGCTAGTTTTTACCTCGCCACTTGATAGCACCAGGCCGATGATTACCATCACAGAACAGACGGCGCCAGCGGCGCCACTCTTTTTAGATATGCTCACACCTCACCCTCCCCGCCTGGCAACGGCGTGTACTGGTCCGCCTCGTCAACCGAGGCCGAGGCCCCAGCCCTGCCGCTACGCTTCCCTAAATAGTCCTCATAGAGCGCCGTTCGGCGCTCTTCCTGCTTGCGTTTCGCTCTGGCATCAATACGCCCCAACACAAACGAGAGCACAGAAACCAGCACGCCTATGGCGCCGAATGCGATATAAATAAGATCCTGCGTGGTTATGCCAGCCGCAGATGCAATTGCGGCCAACCAGGCAAAGAATTGCGTAACGATATTTACTGGTTGTTGGTCGTTCATTTTCATACTCCACCTCCGCCGTTTGGCGGCGTTGATTAAGCCGCAGCGACTGAGTTGTCGTAGAATGTTCTCCAAGACGAACCGTCCCAATACACGGGGCAGCCAGTCCCAGAACCAGCCGATTCACCAGCCTTCCTCGCGTTTCTCGCATACACGAAAGCCCCCTTATCTTCGCCGGCGGGGAGTTCTGCAACGAGAAAATTACCCGGTGTTAAATCTCTGATTGAAGTTAACCCGCCAGCATTGGTAACTTTTACGCCTTGCGATGCCCCAGGCGTGCTGAATGCAATACCGCTAACTGACCCACCGCCAGAAATAACAGATTGCGATCCGCTGCTATCCTCGAGAATCAAATTAACCGCAGCAGATGGCCCAGCAAATGAAGACCGTTTGAATGTAAATCCGTTAGAGGAATACATAACCATCTGCACGTTATAAGCGCTCTGCGTCGTCCCTATCTCGATCGTGTTACTTGAATTGTTATGGTAAAGAAGGCTCGGGCCTACTGTTCCAGTGTCTCCACCAATACGAATTCGTGCACCTTTACCGAGGTGAATTGTTTTATTTGCTGCAAGAATTCTAAGATCCCTGTTGATATCCAGCGGACCCGTTGAGCCATCATATGAAACCGTATACGGCTGAATAAATAACGCCGGTGTTTTCGGGCCGCCGTTATAGGTATATAGACCGAGACCTTGCGTAAAATTGGCGGCATACGTGCCAATGCTAAAAACATCATCAAGCCCCATCACAGATCGACCATTGAATCGAATTCTTGGGGTGAATGGGCCGACATCATTTAGTCGCATTTCTGCGCGGCCGCCAAATTGGCTTCCTGAAAGCGATCCCAAGTGATGAGTGCTTGCCCCTTTCTGCATGCGGGATTCGTTATAATCTATCTTCAGGCAATACACATCTGAACGATCTAGATTATCCTCAACCATGCTCGCAAACGGAACCAGCACAGTGTTGCCTAGCGTAACTGCATGCTGCACACCAGCAGTTGCCGCAGCAAAGTTATATTCACCGGCGATGCGCACAAGGCAAAACGTGCGTGCGTTAGACCAATTCAGGTTATAAGCATCGTTAACAGGAAGCTCAGAAACCCAAAGACCGGCCTGCTCTACGTTGGGGTTTTGCTGGTCGAACCGATAGCAGTAGAAAAAAAGTACCTTCGTGAAATCAGGTGAAAATACCGGGCTAACTGGGTTTACACTAAACGGAACTGATGTTTCTACAGGCCCCGTAACCGAAGTTAAGTTGTCCTCCGCAACCCACATCAGCGGCTTTTGAACGCCAGCGAACTGACTTCTGGAGATAATGATAATTTTACCACTATCAGACCGCTTTAAGAAATTAGCCTCAACATGAATAATATTTCCAGCATTTAAGTTGTTTGACGAATCTAGCAACTTAATTTTTGTATATTCATACGTTGATGTGTTGAATACCAGACAACCAAACTCACCATCAATAGAATGATAGCCAACGATCCCCCTGCCATCACCTGTCAATTCAAATCCATGTAAGGCAATGGCTGGATTACCCGCATCACTAAGAAAATTAAAATTCTTAACGAATGACCAATTCACCCCACTGTTAGCTGATTCGTAAATCTCGTAGCGGATTTCTGCATTATCATTCGCCCCCTTTCTGAAGCGAACAAACGCAAATAATTTTGTGCCGGCGGCATCTCTACCGAGCGAGAATGCAGCAGCAGATTCGTTTGATGTATGCGCAGCAATGCGTCGAGGCTGGCTAAAATTCTGGCCGTCGCGTGTCGACGTACACATCGCATCCATATTAATCGATGTGTGATCAGAACCCAGGTTATAGCCGATGAATGCCCGACCGCCAATAGCCACCGCCTTCCCTTGTGGCCAGTTAGCAAAGCCCCAACCCGTATCCGAAACCCGAGCCACCGAGCATGATAATGCACCTGCCAGCGC
Source organism: Serratia sp. PL7 (assembly GCF_945957435.1). Taxonomy (NCBI): domain Bacteria; kingdom Pseudomonadati; phylum Pseudomonadota; class Gammaproteobacteria; order Enterobacterales; family Yersiniaceae; genus Serratia; species Serratia sp. PL7. Next base: position 1,897,540 of record NZ_CAMFLB010000001.1, read on the forward strand.
GTCAGCGGTTGTCTCTCCGTTCCAGCCGATCATGCCGGCGCCGCCAGGTATCGACTGATCAGCCAGTTCGAGGGAAAGATCGGTACCAGAACCACTGTCAGCTGAAACAGCAACCGGCTGCCCTTGAGCATTGATGCCGATTAATTTATTTGCCGTTCCTGATTGTGGGAGAGGCTGTACACCATAGGGGAATCTGACGCTTCGCGTGTTTGAGGATGCAATCTCATTTCGTATGGCAATGTCTTCACGTTGGCGCGCGGCTGCTTCGGCTATATCCCCGGCAATTCTGGCGGCTCTCTCTTGTGCCAGCGCCTCAGAACCGGCCGCGTCTGATTCGGCAATTTTTACCAGCACATAATTTTTGGTCGCCGCGTCTTGCTGGTTTACAGGATCGGCTAAACTCTCGATTCGGTAGCCGTGGGCGTTGAATGGGCCCCCGAGCAGCGGGCGCTGTAGGCACAAACCGAGATACAGGTATGATTGCTGGATTGCCAACCACAACCGATCGAAATCGTTGTTGACAGTGGCCGCGAGCAGATCTCCGTTGTTCTGATAGTTTTGCAGTCGCGTAGCTGGGATTTCGCGAAGATTCATCACAGTTACGTCAGCTGCTGGCGGCGTCAGGAAAATCACATCGCCGCCATTAGTTGTGCCAACACCGGTAATGCTAAAGCCAGAAGTAACAGGCTCTCCATTTAGGGAGACTGTTAAATCCCCGGCATCGAGAATTAAAAACTCATACGGAAATACCGTAGTCACGCCGTTGGCGGTGTAGATGTTGTAAGGAGTTTGGATTGGAACCGCCATCGGGGGAAGCCTCTTAGTAGTCTACGGCGACCTCATGATCACCATCTGATGGCTGCCAATCTTCCCGCCCCTGAGCGGTCGGTTTCCCGACCAATTTTCCGATGCGCACCGGCGTCTCGCTGATAGCCCCCGCCCCAGAATCGATAAAGTCGTCCGGCTGGTTGGTTACCGCCGGGTTGAAATCTCGCATTTGGTCGTAGGCCGGCCCGTCGAGCACGTCGCTATGCGCCCACAGGAAGCGAGACGACAGCGGCGCCTCAAACGCATCGAGGATGCGTTTTTGCTTGTTGGTTATGGTGAACTCCTCACGGACACCGCAGCCGGTACCTTTCAGCGCCTGGCGGAGCAGCTTGCCGGCGAAACTGCCGGGCCCGTTTACCTCGACCACCACCTGCGGTATCTGGTACCCGATCACCAGTTCGCGGATCTGTACCACCTGGCCGCCGGTGATTTTGTCGCGCTCGTCGAACTCGGCCAGATCGCCGATCAGTTCCTTGCACACATGCCAGTACAGGTGCCCGCGTGCGTCGGTCAGCACCAGCGAAAAGGCGCTGGCGTCCGCTTTCGCTTTGCCGGTGGCCACGTCCCACCAGGCGACAGCGCCAACAATCTGCTGGCTGCCCAGCCACATCGATGCAGAGCGGTTCGCGTACCGGATTTCCGGCTGCACGTTGTACTCGCGGATGCGTTCAGGGTCGAGGCGGGATTCGCCGATCGGTTTACTGTGCAGTTGGTACTGGCTGTCCCATTCGTTGACTGTGCGCGTTTCCTGCCGGCGCTTCTCCATCTCGGCCGGCGTGAACCGCTCAGGCCATGCGCATTCGGCGTAGCAGTCCACCGTCGTTCCCGGTGGCTCAGCGAAGGTGATCCCGGTAGCCGTCAGCTGATAGTCAACGCCCTCGGCGAGCAGGCGCGCGCCGATATGGATGCCGACAAAGACGTATTCCGGCCGGAACGGCAGCGCGTAGCTACGCGCCGTCGCCTGTTTTTCATCGATGCGGTGCTCTTTCTCGAAAAGCTTGATCGTCAGGCAGTCGGCGCCCATGGCTTCGACCTCATCGTATAGGCTGTCGTGGGTGTGCGGCGTGCCGATGAAGAGCTTGCGGCCGCCGGGGACGAGGATGTGCGTTTGCTCGCCGAGGCGGTAGCGCAGTTTTTCGCGTGCCTCCGGCGTCTGGATGTTTCGCGGAACTTCGACGTCATCGTTTTGGCATTCGTCGGCGCGGGCCGAGGTGACGTTAGACAGGATGCCTTTCGCGTACATGCTGCCGTTACGCATATCCAGCGATCCGTTAACCCACCACTGCTCAACGGTTCCCTGCCCGTCCGGCAGCATGCCGCGCGTCAGCGGGTGATTGCGCAGCACGTTCTGCGTGTCGCGACTGGTCTTGTACGCCGTGCCGTCGGCCTCTGATTGGTGCAGGATCCGGTACTGGCGATTCTGGTAATAACGCCAGGCGTTATACACCGCCAGAATGGTGGATTTACCGAAGCCACGGAAACAGCGTAGCACCGCCAGATCGCCGCGGTGCTCGAGCCAGTGGCAGGCTCGGTAATGGCAGTCTGGAACATCCCACCCCATCCGCTCCGCCCACATGATGAAAAAGGCGACGAACGAAATCATTTTTTCCGCTGCTGGATACGGTCGAGAACTTCCTGCGCCGCGCGTTCAGCGGCGGATACCCGCTGCCCAAGTAGAAACGCCTCGTCGTCCGGCTCGCCGCCATCTTTCGGCGTGCCGCCGCGCGTGTGCATGCCGATCAGCGAATGCACCTTCACCAGCAGCGTGAGCGACGCCGCCGCGTTCTTCTTGCACCAGTAGCGATCGCCGCGCTCCTGCTTCGTGTGTTTGTCGAGTGGTTTGTCGGCGCCCGGCCAGGTATCCGGATCGGCTTCCTCCAGCACGACGTCGGTTAACTTGTCACTCAGCGCGGTAAGGCGGGTTTTGTAATCGTTGTGCATAAAAAAGCCCCATGGTTGTCATGGGGCTATGATGTGGCGGGTAGTTGGTCGGTTTCCTGACTATTACCACGTAGGGTTGTATACGTTAAATTTGTTGATAGGAAACTGATTTCATACACAGTAACATCATCTACATAACGTTCTTACTTATGCCAAGAGAGATAAAATGAAAAAAAACGTATTGCTGCTTATCGCCTCATTATTCTTCACCTTCATTCCATTGACATCACATGCTGAGTTCACGGTATCTATGTATAGAGATCTGAAGGTATTAACAACATCACCTGATGTAGAAACGGCGAAAAGAACAAAGGAGATGATCAGTACATATCTAATGGGCGTTGCGTCTGGAGCGAATGAAATCAGTCAGTTTGAAAAGGCAAAAAATGGGACTGAAATGCCGTATTGCATTCCAAAAGGAACGCTTCTAACCCCCAGAATGGCTGAAGATATTGTAGATAGAGTATTGGCCGACCGAAGTGTAAAACTAGATAACGTAGACTCTATGGGTATATCAAGAATCTACGTTATTGGTGTATTGCGTTATTATAAGTGCCCTACCTTACTATAAGTACCACGATAGTTAACGCATTCCTGGGTCTATTTGGTTAATCAGTGGCGCGATCCAGAACAAATTATTACCAGGTAGAAGCGTGCGAGCATTGTGTATAACTCGATCTCCGGCGTCGCCGTTCAGCACGCCGGAGGTGACGTCAGTCAGCGTATCCAGCAAACCGAAAGTTGGCCCCAACGCTGAGCCTATAAACCCCCTGCTGGCGTACCGCGACTGCGTTCCCGTCCCGAAAATTGCCCCCAGGCCGACCATGCCACCCGATGCCTTTTCCGCCATGTTGTTGTATTCCATCAGTGGCCCGAGAATACCCGACCGATCCAGACCTTCCAGTACCAATTTTTGAGGCGTCATTTCCACCTCTTTGCCGTTGGCAGCCTGTTTTAATGCGTACGTCAGCGCGCCAAGGCCGATCTGGAAAGCGGTGCCATAGTAGAATTGCGCCGTTCCCTCCTGCAGACCGCCGAGCGTGGCGCGGTTATACGACGCCGTGGCGAAGGATTTAAACTGGAATACCGTCTTACCCAATGGCGTACTGGCCCATAATGGCGTGTCGCCGATGCCCGGTGTAATAACGGTGTTGTTGACGTCCTTTAAAACTGCCGACTGAAATACGCCGGCGACGTGCTGATCGCCCCATTTTTCAAAATTACCAATATGCCAACCGTCGATCACCTCGCCATGCTTCTGGAACTCGCTGCGGATACGGCCGGCCATATTGGGGTTGATCCCGAGCTTCGCAAGTTTCTTCGCGGCGGCCGCCCCAGATAGAATACTGTCCGACGTTATCATGCCATTTACCGACTTGTTCACGTCGTCGAAATGCCCCATCAGCGTCAGCTTGCCGAACACATCGGTAACGCGCTCCATGCCGGCCTCTACGGCCGTAGTACGCGACGAGCTGTCCACCAGGTCGCCCATCGTGCGCGCCCGCGTATGCAAGATGGTTTCCAGACCAACCGCCATTTTCTGCATCTCGGCCCGGCTGGCTTTGAATGCCGGCGAACGGCTGATCAGCGCAGAGTAACCGCGCATGGAGTTACTGAAACCGTTCACCATCACGCCGCGCGCCAAGTCCGGGATGGCCGACACGGTCATGCCGCCCAGCTTTGTGACAAAGTTGGCGCTACGCAGGAAAGCGCCAGCGCGCACAAAGAACGACGATGGATCGTCAGGCATGCCATAGGTGCCAACCAGCCGGTCGCGGAGCGCGGTAATATCGCGAATATCGTTATCCCTGGCTTTCGCCAATTTTGCCTGCTCTGCGGGCTTGCTTCTCATCAGCGCGTCGTATTCGTCCTGAATGTCCTTCAGCTGCTTATCGAGGCTCTTATTTCCGAAGGTGCGGGTTAACTCAACTTCCGCCGACGCCTCGCGGATATGGCGCTGCAGGACGTAATTAGCGTCGCTTTCCAGATAATCTTTCATCAATCGATCAGGAACGCTAAGCGTTCTCGACCTGGTGCTGCCGGCCGCTTTGACCGTGAACACGTTTGCGAAATCCTGCGGAATTTTGGCGCCCACGATTTTGTTAATGGTCGCGTCAGCAGTAATTTCAGCCTCTTCCCTCGACATGGTTTTTTCACCGCGAGACCACCAATCCACCAGCATGTTGCGAAACTTATCGCGCTCACTGATGATCTTCCCGACTTTGTACACGCGCGGGAAGTAACTGGTTTGGCCGATAGCTTTAAGCTCTTCGTCGGCCGGTAAAAGGCCAAGTTTCTGCTGGGCCACCTTCACCCTATCCACCACCATGCGCATCGCGCGCGCCGCATCCTGCACCGCGGCATTGCCGTGAATGTCGCCGTTGCGCATGGCGTTGCCCACCTCCTCCCGGAACGATGCAAATCCGAGATCGCCGCCATCTGCCTTATACTTCGCGTAAGCCTGTTTATTGGTTACCACGACTGCAGCTTCTTCACGACGCCAACCGCGAACGCGGGTTTCCGCCGCGATCGGCGTCTCGATACCTCGCAGGTTACCCTCGAGCGTGAAGTTGTTTTCCGCCAGCTCCAGCGCAGTGCGACGGGCAGTCTTGGATGGTGACTCCATTAAGCGCGTGACCGGCGTCAGATAACTGCCAGCTCTACGGGCGAGCGTACCGATCGCGCCACCTGATACCGGCGTCAAATCTTCCAGCGTCGCCTCGCTTATGCGGGCAGCGCCAACGCTTCCACCTTCCGGCAGAGAGGCGGCGGCGTTGTCCACCGCGCTGGCGACGCTAAAGTTATCCAGAGCGTCGCCGACTTCGCGTGTGGCCGCGGTTCTTACCGATGGAGATATGGCCGTGCCAGCACTGGCGAAAACACCGCTCAGCAACGCACCAGCGGCGACGTGAGCGGCGCTCTCTCCCCATGTGCGCGTAACCTGCTGGTTGTTCAATGCCACTTCACTGAGGGCTGTTCCGGCGGCGCCAATGGCCACTTGAGATCCTATGCGCGCCAGCGCGCCGCCCTGTGCGCCGGGAATAAACATAGAAGCGACTGTCACAGGATCAACAGCACCGGCTGCAATACTGGCCAATGTCCCCACGCCACCCGCTTCAGACAGAGCCCGGCGATCTTCATTTTCATCATCGATCTGCTGTTTGATCCACGCGGTTTCCTGCGGTGAATTTGCATCAGAAAACGCCGTCGCCCATTGCTCATAACCCTGCAGCTCAGTTTTATCAGCATAGGGGTTATAACCCTCCACGGGCTCAAATTGCTTTGTTGGCTGGAACATGCCAGCCAAGACGTTATTCTGGCGAAAAGCAGCGCCCCATACCGAAGGTGTTTCTTCTTGAGGTCGGGGATTTGTGCCTTCAGGTAGAGAAACGTCGAAGCCTGATGGTTGCGTCAGAATACTGCCAGCCGGCGCGAAATCGTTATTCAGTTCATCGGGTTTTGCATATACCGGCATTATTCTGCGCTCCATGAAAAATACTGTTTTTGACGATTTACGCGCTCGTCGTGCAAGCGCTTATACATTTCATCGAGGGCTCTATGCTTGGCTTTGAAGTCACGAACTTCCTGCCCTTTTGAAATCTCTTCCTGATTTTTATCCTCACGCTCTTTTTGCATTTTTTGGTAAGGCTGCCAATCCTGCAAAGAAGGTTTCCAGCGCATAGAACGTCCGTACTTGTCGTAATAAGGCTGCACACTTTCTATGCCGTCTTTATCCTTCGTACGCACCATGATCGCGTAGTCGCCAGTCCTTGGCGTTGAAACATCAGCTGCGATTTCGAGCTCTCCCCCCACTTTAGATTTTGGGGTTTTGGTTTCCACGAAGGCCGTGCGGCCGGAGGTGATCCCAAGACTGGCGCCGCTGGTCTCGATACTTTCTGTACGGTCGCCGTACATCAACTGCAATTTTTCCTCTTTCCACTGAGCGGCCTGCCAGCCTGATGGGCCGTAGTTATGCAATGCTTCCGGGGCGTATTTCATGAACTGCGCATTGCCGTTCACTTCACTGATGCTCCAGGTGCGGGCAATCTGTTGATTGGTCATTTTTTTGGCAACATCTGCATTGCCGCCGGCAGTGCGATAGTTGAGGTCATAGAGCGTCTGGTAATCATTCCTGAAGCGTGCAGCATCTGGCGTTTGATCATCGGCGGATGGATCCCAGCGGAACCATTGCGCCATACTGCTGGCTGCAGAGCCTATAGCTTTGCCACGCTCTTTTTTATACGCTGCCGTCCCCTGCTCAGATGCCAATTGTGCCTTGAGCGCATCCGTTTGGTTGTAGGTGACGTTTTGAGCTTGCTCGATCGCCGCATCGGGCGCCATCCCTGAATCGGTCAATTGCTTGACCGTCATGTAAAAACCCTGCATCTCTTTCGGCATATCACCGACAGAGGCAGGATCCGTGTCGTACAGCCGGCTGAACAGTTCGGCGCCTTGCTTCACGACCTCCGGGCTTTTTGCCCGAGAAATAGCCGTTAGTTGCGTGGTGACCTTTTCAGGGATAACCCCGGTTTGCGCAACCTGCTGCACAACAGCGTCGTGCGTGCTGGCGTCGTTAATGCGAAAATTCTGCGCCGTTGGCGTTGCGTCGGCCGCTTTCTGCATTGCTTTGTCTGTTGGGTCTAGTTTCTCGCCCATCAAAAGTGCATCGTTGAACCGGCTGGCGTCGCGCTGAGCCTGAATTACCGTGTTGCTTTTCTGCACCAGGGCAGCGAGTTTGCCGTAGGCGTCCATCTTGATCGCATAGTCCGGATCGTTCACCTGTGGCTTTACCTTCGAAAGCTCCTGCTGCTGTTGCGCCGGCGATATGTACTGAATGGCCTGGAACGTTCGCGCGCTGTCGATGGCGATGCCGAGCTGCTTCACCATGCTTGAACCCTGCGGCCCATACGCAAATTGAATCGTGGCCCTGTCTGGCATGGCATCCGGCACTTCACCGTTGTATAGCTGCGACATGGTGTTGTTTAGTATCGGGTCAATTTGATTGCGAACCGCTGTGCGCTGTTCTTTAATCTGCGCCTCAGCCATGCTGTCGATTTTATTCACCGATACCGGATCGAGTCCGGTTTTGTTTTTTCGGTACCGCGCCAGCCAGCCGCGAGTCTCCGCCGGGAGATTGCGAATAAATTCAGCTTCGGAAACCTCGCCTTTTCGCGGATCGCCAATCTTGTCGATCAGCTTATCAACCCGGCCCTGCCCCCAATTGTAAGCCGCGCCTGCCAAGGTTTCAGAACCGTATTTTCCGTAAAGTTCGTTGGCGTAATCGCTGGCCAGCAGCGCGTTTTGCTGCTCGTCTTTCGGGTCGTATTGCAGCCCGCGCTTGGCTGCCAACTCCTTGCCCGTGGCCGGCATCAGCTGATATTTCCCCTGCGCGCCCTCTGATGAAGTGACTATGCTCCCGTCGGCATTAAAATGCTTCCCGCCGGACTCAACTATCGAAATTGCCCGCATATCCAATCCATTGCCGCTGTTGGACATGAAATCCCCGTTCAGCCATCCGGTGGGGTTGCTTACGGCATAGTTTTGCGCGCGCCATTCCATGGCCTTTTGATTTGCCTCAGACACTGCCGCAGTGATTTGATCTGCAGACCAGCCTTGCGCCTGGCCATATAGCTCGATCGAATGGCGCCGAGCTCCACGAATCAGCCCCGCCGCTTGAGGATCGTCAAAGGCCGAAGCCTCCTGCTCTACCGAATTTTGCACCGTGGCGTTAAGCTGTTGGCGCTGAGCAGATGCGGTTTGGCTGATTTCGAAATTTTTATATGTGCTGGCACGGCGGATTTGCGCGGCCTTCCACTGCGCATCAAAGTAAATTTGCTGGCTTGGAGGTACTCTTTTTCTGGCCTCGTCATAATCGGTTGCGTCTTGCTTATCCATGTCAACGCCGACGCCAGCGGAATTGAACCCCTGCCGTGTAACAAGTGCGCCTGTTTCGGGGTTTTCCCACCGATCGTTAGACTTCGCTTCAAGGTCGGTAAGGATCGCCTGAGTCGCTGCCAAATCTGCTTTATCTTGGACGCGCTGGATATCGCCAGCGGCCTGCCCAGCCGCGACACCGAGGCCAGACAATGCACTACCAATTGCACCCGCCCCCCTAACATCGACTCGAATAGGATTGGCCTCCGGCACCACATTGCCAAAATTTCCGGTTGGTATCCGCATCAGCGTACCCCCATATTCGAGAACATGTTATTCGACGCCGCAGTGCCGGTGTTTGTCGTCGTTGTTGGATTGGCTTTTTTCCAGCCGGAGTAACCGGTTCCGGCGGCAGACAGTAGCGAGCTGCCCGCATTGATATAGCCGGACGTCGCCGCATTGCGGCCGCTGAGTCGGTCGGCCTGCGCCTGCGCGTTGTACCGCGCGCCGGTGTTCATGCCATTCAAGATCGTCGTGTAGGCGTCCTGCTCTGCGTCGCCAGTGATGCCGGACGTGATACGCAGTGCCGTTCCCTCACCAGTTTCGACGCCGGAGGCAGCCAGCGAGGCGTTTGCCTGTGCGGCCTGCTGCTTGCCGGCGTCGCGTATTTTCTGCGCTTGCACCTTGGCGGCTGAGCGCGCAGCCTGCGCGTCTGCGTCCGCTTGTTCGGCCTGGTAATTTGCCGCCGCTTGAGCGGCGCGCCCTTGTTGCTGCTGCCCCAGCAGCGAAATGGCGGCTCCAGCCAGTGCTACCCATGCCATCATTTGCCTCCTGAAAAAATAATGCCGACATGTTTTAAACCGAGGCGCTCGTACATCTTCCCGGTGCGCTCTTCAGTGATGCCGGTCGTAATCCCCATGTCGATCTGGTCGGCACCCTGGCTGGTCGCCCAATCAACATACGCCTTCGCCAATCGAAACCCCGCCAGGGTACCCCGGTGAGCGGGTTCAACGTACAGCCCAAACTCATACGCAATACGCGCGTCTGCGAAATAGTGTTCAACCACCATTCCCGCAATAGCGCCGATCAACTGGCCATCGCGATCCGCCACAACAACCAGCCCGTCAGGATTGGTTATCAACCGATTAATTAGAGCGGCGAATTTATCGCCGTTGTACGGCAGGCTCCGGTATCGGGATTCCATATGCATGGTCTTGGATAGCCGGATAATCTCCGGGATATCAGTTTTTACAGCGCGGCGTATCATTGTCAGCCCCCGTTACTGGTGAAAGTGGTGATAATGGCCAGAAGGTGGAATGGCAGCGGCTGGCGCTGCTGAATTACCAGCGTGTCCTCGCCCTTCTCCCATCCCAATTTTCCGAAGAAGTGATCGCCGGTGAACAGCGGCGCTGGCTGGTTGAGGATTTTCGGGCCGAAGGTGCGGAACGGGATCACCTGGCCGTTGCACTCGGCGCCGGTAGTTTCGAGGAAACGCATCGTCACTTCGCTGGTGCGCTTCTTGGCGCTCTGCGCTGTGCCCTCGGTGGTGCCAACTTCTGGCGTGAGCGTTTGGATCGTGGATTCAAAATGCAGGCCGATTTCCACACGGTGCGCTTTTCGTGTCAGGGTGACCTGCCCGCCGGAAACCACCTGCGCAGGCATTACAGAACCGTCAGCCACTACATCGACAGTCTGCCCCTCCAGGTGGTTTAACCCTGCCCAGGTCGTTGCTCCGGCCTCGCTGCTGCCGGTTACGGCGGCGTCGGTGTACAGCGTAGAATCGAACACCTCTACATAGCGCACCACCTGGCCGCCAATTTCCCGACGCACCAGTGCGTAAACCACGTCGTTGCTGTCAGACGGGATCGACGCCACCGACTCAAACCCGCCGGCGGTGATTTGGCGAGACCAGGCGATCACCTCCTGAGCCCGGTCTATTGCCATCGTCACCATTGCGCCGTCGGTGCGTACCAGCCAAATAAAGGCGTCGGGCTGCTGCTGGTAAGCCATATCGATCACCCCGCCGGCGGTGATATGTTCCGCCAGCACCGTCATATCGTTGGCGGAATACGAAACAAAACTGTCCGGATCGTAGGCCACGGCGTACAACTTACGGCCAGCACGCTGCATAAACATGATTTCCGTACCAACACGGACGGGGCGAATATTATTGCAGCCGTACGGGCTTGGGTTTTTCACCGAGATATTTGTCGGGGTGATTGCCGCATTGTTGCCTGCGGTGATCGTGAACTCGCCGCCGTACGTCAGCGCGATCAGCGTGTTCATTTGCGCCAGGTGCACAATCGGGTTGAGCTGGTCGGAAGACAGCGTAAAGCTGATCGCCTTATCGTCGTCGGTACCCAGTTCAAATGACAGGTAAACGCCGGTTTCGCTGAACCAGATGGTTTGCGGATACCTGACTGAGCCGGCCAGAACGAGGCGCTGTTGGTGCAGTGTCACCGCGCCAGGGTAGCCGTATTCGTCAGTCCATACCGTATCCTCGCGAGTCCACGCGCCCGGCGATGCCGCCTGTGTGGCGGTTAGGTCAGTGCGGATAACGCCGACGGCAATCTGCTCACTGGTGATGCTCTTGATCAGCACCAGACCGCTGTTAATACGGACGTATGAGCCAACATCCTCGGCAACCCAACCGGGGCCGGTGAATGGTGCCGGATCCTCGCTGTCTTTCGGTGGCTCGTCGTCGCTCAGTGTCAGCGTGATTTCTGAGCCGACAAATTCCTTAACCGACGGCTTGCACCATTTTTCCGGCGTGTCGCGGATTTCGTCGAACGGCTCAACGATAAATGGGCATGGCTCGAGCACCCAATCAAGCTGCCCGCGTCGCTGCAGTCGGTGCGGTTTAACGCCCTGGTGTACCAGAAACATGGTGTCGGCGCCCTGAACGTAATTTACGGCCGGCAGCATGTCGGCGCTGTACGGGCTGGCGATTTCATACGGGGTGTTGTCGTCGTTCACCAGCTGTGCGCCGTTCTGGAAAATCCGCATGTAGCCGTCGCCAAACTCCAAAACGTACGCCTGAGAGCGGTTAAAAACGTAGGGGATCAGCCGGGCGCCGCGGTCGCCGTATTTGGCCGCAGCCGCGTAACGGGTACCAGGGCGACGCATAACACCGCCCTGCACCACACAAACCGCATTCTCGATCTGCTTGGCGCCGTTGGCGTACCGCGAAATATCAACGCGGCCCATCAGGCGCGGGGAAATCTCGCCTGCCGTAAAATTGGTTTTTATCAGGTTAGCGCGCACGGTCAGAACCTCGATTCGTATGTGGGATAGCCGCCCAGCTCTTCCGGCGGATCTTCTTGGCCATCAATGGCTTTGGCCTGGCGCAGCAAATACGCCGCCTCTTGCGTCAGGCTGTCGCGCAGGCTGGCCGAGGCGGTGACAGCGTAGGCAAGCTTTGCCGCCATAGTGGCTTCGGCAAGGTTCACCAGCGCGGCGTCCCAGGTTGATTCATCCTCGTTGCGGAAGATGTAACGCAGCCGGATCACGCTCTGGTTTGCCAGTAGCTTCTTACCCTCGATTCGATACGGGATATCGTCCCAGGCTTCACCCACCGAAAGAATACGCAGCAGGTCACCCGGTAACGGGAACTGAAACGAAAATCCGAACGCCGGTGCGGTGCTGCTCGGTGAGAGCACAACGCGCTTTACTGCGCAATTCCACGGATGTTTTCGCAGCAGGTCGTTACGAACGGTGGGATAAATATTTGAGCAAAGGCGGGCGTGCTCGTTGTTCTCGTCAAAGCTGTTGATTGGGTGCGCACCAAGGGCAAGTAGTGCATTTGAACAGATGCTGATCGCGAAGTTGTTAGCCATAGATCACCTGATAAAAAAGGCCGGGGTGTTACCCCCGGCAAGGGAGCGCTGGCATTAAGCGGTGAAGTCGATCGCGACAACCTTGTTTTCGGCTGCGCGGCCGGCGCCATAGGACGCATCGACAGAAATCTGAATGGTGTTGTTCTTGTCGCGGCGCGGGCCGATATCGGTGTTGTACTCTGCACCGGTACCGAAATGCACCGCGGACTTGCACCAGGCGGCGGCGGTCTTGGTGGTGACAGCCGGATCGCCAGCGCTGGCCGAGTCCAATTTTTCGTATGCCAACCACTTGAAGCCCAACCAGTTGCCGGACACCGCACCTTCCTGCAGCATTTTCACCGCCATAAAGTCGGCGCTGGTCAGGGTGGTGTCGCTCAGGATCTGCGTCAGCATGTCGGCGTTGTACGTGATGAACAGCTCTTCGCCGTTCTGTTCGTCACACTCGTTGCGGCGGAACATGGCCTTAGCGGCGATCAACTTGGCTTTGGTCATGCCGGTACCGCCGGCCACAATCTTCTGAGACGCCGGCAGCGCCACAGGAGCATAGGCGCCAGTGTTCGAGGTTTTGCGCAGGACGGTATCCAGCAACGCGCGATAAATCACGTCGTCCTTTTTGCGGTTTGCGGCCGCCAGCGTCAGCTGCAGATATGGCCCCTGCGGGTCAGCGATCAGCTTGCGCAGGTCGCGTTTTTCCACCGGCACGAACACGCCGTAATCCGCCATCAGCGCGTTACGGGTACCCGCTTCAGGCAGATCCCAAACCGTATCGCCGAAGCGCTCGGTGATTGGGTTCATTTCGATGGTGCCCATATCGTTGATGGTGAACGACGCACCCGTGATCATCCCGCGATCGTGTACGGCAGCCTGCAGGCGCGAGTCCTTCTGCTGCGATGCGATTTCGAAAGAATCATGGAACTGCTGCACAAAGGCGGCGGTGATCATGTTCTTGTTCGGATCAAAAGCCATTTTTTATCACTCCAAAGATTATCGCCTGCGAGGTATCGGTTTCCCGGCTCGGTTCAACGCTGGCCGGTTGGCGCTTACGGGCAGCGGGGAATCAGGTATCCGGCTACCACGCCGGGCTGTTGGAGTGATTTTGTTGCGGTTACGCGGTCGGAATCCCGACCAAATGAAAACGCCAGCGGTTAGGCTGGCGCTTGATGTTGCGGGATGGGTGCTACGCGATGGCCTGATCGCCGTAGGTTTTCTGGTAGAACGCGCGCACCTGGGCAGAAACGCGTTCGTGGTCAGCGTGTTTCGGGTTGGTGTATGCCTCGGACTTCATCAGGTCGCGGATGCTCTGCTGTTCTTCGAGATTGATTTGGCCATTGCCTACGGGGGTATCCTCGCCCATCTCTGCGCCGATTTTCGCCAGCATGCGGATCACCATCGGGTTGTTGCCGATCTCGTCCATCTTGCCCTGGTCGGCAGGGTCGGCCAGCGACATAAACGCGCGGTGCGCCAGCCCGATATTTTTCTGGAATTCCGCATCGGTTTTCCACGTCCCGCGCAGCTCGGTAGCCGCCGCCTCCTGATCCAGCTCTGCAGCACCACCCACCAGCGCCGGGGCGCGGTTCATGTACTCGCCGAGGATGAAGCCCATCTGATCGTTGGTGATGCCCTTGGCGTGCGCCGCCTTGAGGAATCCCTGCATCTCAGGGTCAGCCTTGAACTCGTCCCACTTGAAGCCCTCGACCTCTACCTTCGGGGAATATTCTTCGACAGTTTTCGGCGGAACGTCGCCGCTGCCGAAGCGTTTGGAGAGGTGCGAATACGCATCCGCCAGCTTACGCGCCGAGTCTTGCAGGTTAAATTTTCCATCAGCACCGCTGGTGCGGTACTTCTCAGGAATAAAATCACCCTCGGCCGCCTGGTCTGTGGCACCGGTGCTGAGCAGAGAATTGCCGCCAGCATCACCAGTATCTGGTTTATCCACATCGCCATTCCCCCCAGCGTCAGCGCCTGCATCTGCATTCATGAAAAGGTGTTTAAGCTTCCACATCGTCGTTTACTCCGTCTGCCAGATTAAGCTGGCGCAAAATGAAATCGAGCACGTCACGCTGCCCGGCCTTAAAACAGGTTTGGCGGTCGCCCTCTGGGCCGCCCTTCACAAAAATTGATCCACCGAAGCGCCGGGTTAATTCGTCCAGCACCTCGGCGCCGCCGGCCGTCTCTTCAAACAGCCGCTTGTAATCCAGTGGTGAAACTTTCTTGATGCCCATCAGCCCCCCGCCAGTTGTTGGCCAATTGCTTCACCAGCACTCTGTCCTGCAGCGCCTGCAGCCTGCTGGCCGGCCTGCATCAGCAGAGCCTGTTGCTGTTGTTGTTGCTGCGCCTTGGCGCGCTGGTCGCGCAGTGTGGACACGTCCGCCGACGAGCGCATAACCTTGGCCGGTACGCCGAGCGCCTCGCCGACAACGCGGCTTGCTTCGTCGCTGTCCATGTTGTCGATAATGTCCGGGTAAACCTGCACCAGCTGCATAACGTTCTGGGCGTAACGCTCAATCGCCGTGACGTCCTCCAGCTTCTGTGCGCGAGCCAGCGGCGAGATATAGCGCACGTTGAAGTTGGCGGCGTTCATGCTCTCCGGCGGCTCAGGGAACACGCCAGCGCGGAACGCGATACCGAAACAGCGCTCTACCAGCGGCTGCAGGTATTCCGCCTGGAATCGTCCGTACACCGGCCCCAGCAGCTGGCGGATCAGCGCGACGCGCACGTGCACTTCGGTGGCAGTCATGGCTGGGCCATCCTGCGGCTGCAGCTGGTCGGCCATCATGATCTTGCGGATTGACGCCTGCAGACGTTCCTCAGCGGTGAATGCGACATTGAAGTCTGAACCGGTCAGCAGCGGCTTCATGCTGTCGACGCTGTTGGCCACGATGATGCGGCGCGGCCCCACCTTGACGGTGCGAGGGTTAAGCACGCCGTCATCCTCGGCGATCCACATGCCGGAGATCGCCAAGTCCTGCGCGGCTTTCTCCATGCGTTTGGTTTCGTTCAGCTCCTTGCAGTCCGGCAGCGCGTCATAAACCGGGCCGATGCCGTATGAACCGCCGGGGATTTTCATCCAGCGCGGCACGCAGCACGGGAATTCGTGATAGCCGGATTCGCGCACCACTTTTTTTGCGGTCACATCGATGTTGTACGACGCGAAGCGCAGGTTTTTAGCCAGGCGCGCGTTAACCATGTAATTCGTGCGCGGGAAAATCGCGTGAAGAAAATCAAATTTGTCGTCTGGCTTTTTCTTGGCGGCATCGCGGATCTTCTCGCTTACAGCATCTTGGCCAAACTCGGCTATCGCCTGCTCGGCGGTAAGCTGGTAGCAGCGGAAAATCGTATCGACAATGCCATCCTTGCGGGTCGATGCAACGTAGCACTGCGCCAGTGGCCACTGCTGGAATGAATAGCCGCCTTCGTCCCGGTCTTCATCGACGTACAGCACAAACCAGCCAGCGCACACAACATCGAGATTTGCCTCGTAGCCCTCAGCATCGAAGTTGGCCGCGTGGATGTTTTCCCACACCAGCGTTGCGCAGGTGGAAAGCCACGCCTTGGCATCGTCCGGCAGGGATTCACTATCGAGATTCAGCCACTGCGCGTTAGCCGGCGTCATGCCAGACATGAGAGCGGACGCCAGCATGCGCGAGCTATCGGTCGCCGTGCCGTCCAGCAGCTTGGCAACCTTGTGCTTTGCGCTCTGAGCATCCAGCACCTCAGACGAGAAACCAGCGCCGCGCAGCGGGTACGTGTAGTCGTAGCACTCCCGCCAGACACTTTCATGCATCTGACGGGTGGCCTTGAGCGTATTCACGCGTTTAATCAGCCTTGCGGCGGTGTCGTCCATCAATCACGCCCCTAACGTTGGTTTGCCGCTGGCTCCGCTGGCAAGCAGTGACGAGCCGGAATCAGAAGCCCCTTGCGATCCACTCGCCAGCAGTGACGAGCCCTGCTTACGTTTTTTACGCGCCGAAGCGTCCGCATTAGCTGTGCGGGCCGCCGCGTTGGCTGCTGCATCCGCCTCGGCCTGCGGGTCTGTTTGGTTGATCGTGGGCATCTTGTCTTTCTTGAAAAGCCCGGCAGGATCTAAAACTTTGCCTGGGTCAATGCTTCCACACATGATTTCCCCCTTAGCCTGGTACGTGCCAGCCGTGTTCAGTTAAAACAGGTTTCCCTGCTGCCGGCTGCTTCTTGCCCTCTTCGTTCGTCACCATCGGGCCAGCGCCACCGGTAGCCACATCGGTGGCTTTCTTCACCAGGTTGAGGAATTCGAGGTTATTGGTCAGCGGATGGCCGTTTACATCGATGAAAGCGTACGCTTCAAACTTCGTGATGATGGCGGCTCCCTGCTCGTTGATAGTTCCCAGCAGCGCGTTGCGGGCGGCCAATGCCAGCTCCTCTTCGCTGCGCTGTGGCTCCTGAACGGTAATCACCGTAGCGCCAGCGGTGGCGGCGTTCAGCTGTTCCGGCGTATTTGCTGGTTGCTGCGCGACAGAATTCAACAGCAGTGCGTCAGCGGCGTTTTCTTCCGAGCGCTGATTTTCCTGCCCGGGGGTTTGGATTTCTTTGCGTGGTCGTCCCATTGCGTTTACTCCTTGGGTTGATGAACGGTCATTGTCTGCCTTGCTTGCGGTCGGATTCCCGACCAATTACCGGACGCTTGAACGTCCACCATTGCCGGTAAAGCACCGTCGGCAGGCTGCCACGGTCTGAGCCTGTCGCCTGGCACCAGAGAGCGATCAGCGCCTCACCGTCGCCGTGACGCGGTTCAGATCCCGACTTCCAGCCGAGAACGGCAGATTTCGATACGCCCAATTCCTCGGCGATGCTCTGCGTTGCCATGCGGGTGCGGTTGATATCGGTAATCACGCGAAACCAGTCAGTTCGGAATGTTGCAACGAGAGGCATGATCAGCCCCCTAAACGCGCGCGTGCGCGAGCATAGAGAGGAGTGAACGCGCCGCCGGCCATTGCAAGAAGATGGGCGAAACAGGATTTTGTTCTTTTCCACCGCTGGGCGCCCTGTGACTTTTCGCTATTTCCTGCTGCTCTTAGGGATAGGATTAAATTCTGCATTCGCGCAATTCCTCCACTTCCCTTGTGACTTGTTCCAGCAATTCCAGCTCAGTGCCGTAATTCTCCTCCCATGTTTTTCTTCCTGCGTGTACGGCTATACCGTGGCCGCCAGTGCGGTGATGCGGTGGGCATAACGGGAGGGTTTGCTTATGGGTGGCGCGCTGTGCTGTTCCCTGTCCTGTGCGGATATGGTGTATTTCAGCTGGGGATGGGCCGTAACCCAGATTGCGGCAGACGACGCAGCCAAGATCTGCCACATCGGATAACCATTGCTTTTCGTCTTTGGTCGCCATGGTTCCCCCTATGCCGTGTAGCTGAGCAGTTGGGAGGCGGCGTTTTCTGCAGCCTGCTGATTGGGGAACGAGCGGAACAGGATGAAATTCCAGAGCACGTCGATGGTGGCTTTGTAGAGCTGGGCGAACTCGATATCGTCCATCTTGGCGAACGATACGCTGCGGGGTTCTTTGCGCTCGCTGCCATCCGGCATCTGGTATGCGGTGTAGTGGCCGGATTGAATCGTTACCCAGGCGCGGAATGCCTCGAACGATTTTGCGGCGCTGATATTCCCGGCGCGCTTTTCTGCCACATCCTGCAGATATTCGTCGGCGGCTGCCTGCAGCGTGCTTTCGTTCCCGGCGTAATACGCGAGGAATTTCACGTAACCAGTGACCAGCTCTTTGTCGGTCGGCGATATGGCGCCGCCGGTCGGTTCCCAATATTGGAAGCCGAGATTCAGCAGGGAGAAATATTTGCGGTGAAATGCCGGGTTGCGGGCCTGGCTAAAATCGGCATACAGGACGGCGCCGATCTTCACTTTGGTTTTCAGGAATTCGATCGCGTCCGGGGTGGCCGGCACTAACAAATTTCCTGCGGATTTTACAAACGAATACTGCGCCATGGGCTTTCTCCGGTGGCGCAGCAGCTGTTCAGATTTATGGTGTGCCGGGTGTTCAGTCCAGCCCACTAATTATAGCGTAATCCCGTCCGGTGAAACAACTGAATAACCAGACTGTTTAGCTATGTCAATCAACGCGTTAAGCGATGCTATATGCTCGTTATCTCGAAGTGTTCTCGCGCTCGTTATTCGGCCTCCTTCACACCTCAACAACACGCGCCCGTCAGATGGTAAGTTTTTTATAATATCTTGTTCTATAATCATTTTTTGTTTACTCCCCGGCACAACAAATCTCACGGGAAGATTATGGCACAAAAATACTGTTTATGCGTACAGTGGTTTTGTGTGATGCGTCAAACAAAAAGCCAGAGTGCAAAAATGCACTCTGGAACAAATACAACCACTTGACGTTATCGGTGGCACTCAGTGAATGCCACCTGTAATGCTATTTCAGTTCAGCCAGTACACGAAACTCGTAATCGTTGTCCGCCGCGTGCTGCACGCTCATCTCTGCGTGTTGCTCTGCTGTGATGCGCTCCCAGTCGTGCCAGCAGTTGTGGCCGCTGTTCCAGTAGCGCATTTCCCATGCCACTGGGTTTGCGTTGTCTGGCGCTGGCGGGGCGGTGAACAGAGATTGCACTTGCAGCCCATCACTATTCCAAACTTCAGCAGTTTCGGCATGAACAGTAACTGCCCGCTTGTCGCCGAATACTGTTGTCCACGCCACCGGCTGCGCCTCCCGGTTAGCCAGGAGCTCTTCAAGTAGAGCAATGTCTTGCTGGCGTTCGGCTTTGAGGCTTTCAAGGTATGCAGTGGCGTTAGGGCAATTGCCAGGGTATTTATGCTGCTTCATATCGCGCAGCCGCTCTTTCAGATGACCAATTCTCGCTCTCAACTGCTCAGTCGTTAGTGTCATGCACCCTCCTTAATCATGAGATATACAATCGCCGCCGCCCGCAGCGGGTTCCTGTGCGTAGCGCTCGCTCCCGATTCATGGCTCGCTTGCCATACCGTTTTTCCTGACGGTGACAGGCCGATTTTGTGTTTCTTCATGACATGGAATAGTTCTTCCGAACGCCGAAGAGGGTGGAATCCAGTGGTCTGCACTGTGTTGAGCCAATTCCATGAAAGCTGCGCGCCAGTAGGGTCTATTGGGCTAATGATGGCGCTATATTTTGGCTTGAGGTAATAGGCCAGCCTTACGCTGATTTCACCGTCGCTCATTTTGCTGTAATCGACCATCCTACTCATCCCCCTCTACGGTGAAGCCAGCGGCGCGGATAGCTTCGATAACTTCTGGAATTACCCGTGTGTATGCCACGCCCAGGCGGCCGGAAGTGGTCGGCAACCGCACCGGCGTAGCCAGCTTGGCTTCTGCGGCTTCAAGTCTCGCAGCCATGGTTTCCCACAGATCAGCGTTGCCACCGGCCAGCGCCACCACGCGCTTTTCCCGCTCTTTCAGCGCATCGATAGCCATCATGATCGACTCGTTGTCGGGGTTGCAGCCCAGTTCGTTGCCGATTTCTGTGAACACCTGTGAGGCGTTTGCTCGGATGTCTTCCAGCTCGGCGATGCGCTTCTTGTCATCGTTGCTCATGATAACCAGATGCTTGTTCGCATCCTGCGCCTTCTGGAATTTACCGGCATACTCGGTGGCAATGGCTTCCAGCTCGCCAATTCGCTCATCCTTCGCCTCCAGCTTGGCGCGTAATTCTGCAACCGTTTCAGCATGGCTATCTACGATGTTCGTGATTTCTGCTTCCAGCTCGGCGATGCGCTCACGCAAAACCCCACGCTCACTAATCAGCCTCGCAGCATGCACTCGATGCTCTTGCTTTTTCGCTTCCAGCTCTGCCAGCAGGGCGAGAATAGTTTCTGGGTCAGCTGCTGCAATAAAACGGGCCAGTTCCACGCGGTGGCTTTTGGCATTCAGATCAGATGCGTCGAAACCACTCCAGCCAATAATTTCGATACCTGTATCGGCGCACAGAGTTGCTTGCGTATTGGCTTTGCCGATGAATGCCTTAAATCGCTTGATGGGGCATTTGTCGGCCCGGCGCTTCAGTTCGCTCAGCTTATTGTCCATGCCGGTATTCCTTCATGTAGTCCAGTGCCTTCAGAATTAACCAGCAGTAGAAGCTGAGTAACATGCCAGCGATGAAGTAACCGAAAGGCCCTGTCACAGTGACTTTCATGGCAGAAACCAGAAGCACTGCTGCTACAAAAATTAGTGTGCGAATCACACCGATGAATATGCTCATAATGCTTTCTCCTGGGCCTCGGCCCGCTCAAATTCAGCTCCCGGAACTGTTTCATCAACGCTCGCACCACAACTACGGCAGCGGAACACGGTGATGCCGTTCTCCGGGTAATCTTTCAAGTTAACGTTCAGGCCAGCCAATTTTTTAGCGACACTCTCATCTGGATAGAAAGGGCGCTTCTTATCCGCCCGAAATATCCGCTGAGTGCAGTTAATTTCTATGCTGATAGGCTCGCCGCATCTGCACGCGCTTTCGATGATGTTGCTCTTACGCTTAGCCATGCTGGGACTCCACCAATTTTGAGAAGGCTGAGTAAACATCCTTTTTCATCTTGTCGATATCGCCTTCCATGTCACGAAACTCGACCTGTTTTCTACTGCGCTTCAAGGTGTATCCGCATCGGGCCATATACCACAGGAAGGTATCGACAACGTAGATGTGGCCATCACGCGCGTTGCCATTTTCGTCTGCGTTTTTGATGATGTGGTGCATGGCTTTGAACACATCCTTTTGGTCATGGAAGTCGCGCATGAACTCGGGAAGGTATTCACCACTTTCTAACCAATCGGCCAGAGTTGGCTTCAGTTCATTTGCTGGCATCACGCACCTCCCAACACACGCCTGCCTTAACCAATTTACGGCAGTGAGTAATGATTTCTCGGCGCGTCACATCACCAAACCGCCAAGGGGAATAGAAAGGGGATTCATCAACGGCGTTGTAATTCTCCCAACCGACAGCATCGTGAGCCTTTCTCATGCCGTCCCAGTCGGTGGTTTGCAAAATCAGTGCGTCGTGCAGCAGATAGAACGCATCATAGCTGTCAGCCTCACCCCAATAATCAACAGTGGTTACTTGCCACTGGTCGAAATCAAGGCGGCATTCATAACCACATTCCATTTCAAATGCATCGGCAGGATATTGACGCGGCATAAGTGCAATCAGCAGACGCATCGCTTCAGTGCTGAATTTCTTCTCAATGCGAGCCTTGCGGTTGTCGTATGGGCGCTCTTTCATTTGGCCTCCCGCAGTTCGGCGCCGAATTCGCGAACCATTTTTGAGATAGCCTCACGACTGGAAATCTCATCGTAGAAAAATGCACCTCTCATGATTTGCTCTATTTCCGCGTCGAGTTTTTCAGCCAACTTCTCAACTCCCCGAGCTTCGATAGCTGCAAGTGCTGCGTCAGTGGCTGGGGACGGTAGGTTGATCGCTTTGTCTATAGCTTCGCTGAGAAGGTCACGCTGCCCGTTTTCGTATGCATCACAGACATCGTCCAGAGATTTATTCAGCGCCTGATTCTCCACAGCCAGCGCATTAACTCGCTGCAATGCTTCCTGCTCGCCAACTATTGCATTTCCAAGGTTGTACTCAAGGCGATCGCATTTATCTGCCAGCGCATCGCGCTCAGCCTTCAGTGCCTCATAACTCATTGGCAACGGCTTATCAGTTTTTATACCTTGATTTTCAACGATATTTTTCATTATCAAATCCTTACCTGTGTGTACGTTGGTTCAGTTCTTCCAGCTCTTTGCAGTCGATGCAGAGGCGGACGCCTGGCACGGTTCTGCGCCGTGCTTCTGGGATTTCTTCGCCGCACTCGTCGCACTCATGCGCCGCCGACGGATTGTTGTTTACCCACTCTTTGAATTTTTTCACTGTTCCTTCCCCTCTCTGCGATCACGCCAGTAGTTCAAACGTGCTCTGAAATGTTCCCGGTATTGCTCCGGCGCCTCTTCAATCGCCACCAGCACAGTGGTGCGGGTGATCTTCCTCGCGAATAAATCGCGGACCAGGCCGCAGGCGCGCAGGTCGAACTGCTCTAAATCGCGTTGTTCCAGCGTCCATGCGCCTCGATTGAATGGCAGGCCGGGCGGTAGATAGTCCGATTGCCCGGCCATGGTTTATGCCCTCGATTCGGCCGCCAGACGACGCATGACGTCTTTTTCACGTGGGGGTAACCCACTTGCCACGCTTTTCTGTATTTCGCGGCGTACGGCCGTTATAGGCTTCAGGATGTGCAGCACTCGATCGAGTGGCATGCGGAGCATCAGCGCGATGCTTTCGGGAGAGCGCCCCAGGAGCTGCAGCTCATAGATTCCGGTCATCACCCGGCGGCCGTAGCTGATACGGTCACCGATTTTGACGATTGGGCCGGATTCGGCTGCCGGCCGGGCGACGCGCTGGGGTTTTGGCGGTGGGCAGTACGGCGCGCGGGAACGGGCGCGGGCCGCCTGGTTGATTCTGTCCATGATGGCCGGCAGGTGATCGCAGCCGTCATCCATCACAAACCGCTTATCGCGGATCATTTCGTTGATAGTGCTCATGGTCTTTCCTCGTTTTGGTCGTTCAAGCGCTGGTCAGGCGCCGGTTAAAATGGCTTTGTCGCGTAACGTCGTTCTTTCGGTTTGGGTTGCTGTGCCTCCTTCTGGATGCGTGTTGCTTCCTGTGCCACTACCTGATCGCAGGCGACGAAGTGGCCGTTTTTAAACTCCTGGTAAACCGTACCGCCGGGGCCGAATCGGTTTTTACCAACGATGATTTCTGCGTAGCGCGCCGCCGGGCCGTCCGGGTTATAAACCCCGTCGCGGTACAGCAACACGATGCTGTCGGCGTCCTGCTCAACCTTGCCGGATTCGCTGAGGTCGGACATTGTCGGCCGCCGGGCAGTGACCGGGCGATCATCGACTTTTCGCGATAACTGGCTCAGCGCCAGCACCGGTGTTTTGCTCCGCATGGCCATAGTTTTCAGGCTGCGGGAAATATGGCCCATGGCCAGATCATTTCGCTCCGCTTTGGGCTTGGCGATCAGGCCCAGATAATCGACCATGGCGACGGCCAAATGCGGGTAGCGGCGTTTGTGGGTTTCGGTGATTGCGCGGATCTGGTCAACGTTCAGATCGGTTGCGTCAACGATCCAGATATCGCGATTGTTCAGCACCTCGAGCGCCGTGTGTATCCGCCCCCAATCTTCGTCACAGAGCGATTCCGGCTTACGCAGCTTCGACACTGACAGGTTTCCGGCCCCGGCGACGGAGCGCTCTACCATCTGCAGCGCCGCCATTTCCATGCTGAAAATCAGCGCCCCGCCGCCGTCGCGCGTGGCTCCTTCGATCACTTTCAGAGCGAACTCTGTTTTACCCATCCCCGGGCGGCCGGCGACCACAATCAGATCCTGCGGGTTCCAGCCGCCGGTGATCGCATCCAGCTCAGCAATCCCGCTGTACAGGTTGCGCATTTCGGCGTCGCCCTTCATGCGGCGATCCATCAAATCCATGTAACCGCCCAGCAGCTCACCCAAGTGCACCGGCACCACGCCGCCGGTATCGGCAGACATTTCGATCAGCTTGGTTACGGACGACTGGATCGCTGCGTCGCGCTGTTCTTGGTTTCTGGCGTTGCGGATGCTGTCGGCGCCATCCTGCAGCAGCGTGGCCATTTGGCGGCTGCGCCAGCCCTTGGTTGCCAGCGTCGCGAAGCCTTTCAGGTTGGCCAGCGTGCCGGGCATGCGGCTGACTTCCACCAGCGAAGCCAGGCTATCGCCGCCGAGCGCCTCGCTGATCAGCACCACGTCGATCACGCCATGCGTCAGCGCCTGTTTTTTAATTTCCCGGTAAGCCTCGCGGTAAAACCGGATGCTGAAAGCGTCCTCGGGCATGGTGGCGATTACGTCCAGCGCGTCAGGCGTGGCGCCGCCAACCAGCAGGCCGCTCAGCACGGTCGCTTCCATCTCCTGCGGCGTCATAGCGAACCCTCGCGGGTTTTAACCAGCACTTCGGAGCGGAGCAGATAATCGAACCCAGCGCGCCAGCCACGGTTGTTGTCGCCGAAGTAAAACGGCCCTGCAGTGTCGGCGAACGTCTCGAGGTAGGCTTTCACCGCGTCGAGGGTCGGTTCATGCAGCTCACTCAGCAGGCGCTTGATTTGGCGTTTTCGCTTGTCGTTCAGCTCCTGAACCTTCGGCAGCCGATCACCCAGGATTTCGTTGTAGGCGTCAGCCACGTCCTGATATTTAATTTTTGACTTGTCCGGCGCGCCAGCGTCGTCCCCCTCCTGGGGGTTAGGGGGTGATTCATTGACTGGTTCAAAAGACTGACTGATTCTGGGTGCAGGAGCTGCACCACCCCCTGGTGCAGGAGATTCACCACCTGGTGCAGGAGCTGCACCATAGGGTGCAGGATTTGCACCACTGCCAGATAAGGTGATGTGGTAAACATTTGAGCGATTAAGTCCGTTCTCAGCCAGGCGTTTTTCGATGCGCACCAGCCCATCCTTGACCAGCCGCTGAATGTGATTTTGCACCGAGCGCTCGGAGATTTCGCACTGCTCAGCGATGTAAGGCACCGACGGCCAGCATTCACCCTGATCGCTGGCATTGTCGGCCAGTTTCAGCAGCACCAATTTGCGCAGCGGGTTGCCAACTTTGATTTTCATGGCCCGCACCATCAGTTCCATGCTCATGATCAGATCCCCAGCGAGTCTGCAAGCTGGCGGTACGCGTCCTGGTACTGCTCCGGCGATAAGTTTTCTTCACGCAGCGCGGCCTTGCCCTGCTCGTATTGTTCCCACAGCGAGAGCGCTGCCTCCCGGCGCCCCTCGAAAATTGGCTCGACCTCTTCAATCGCCGCTGGCGCACCGTTGATGCGGAATCCGTTGCGCCATGTGATGCTTTCTGTCGTTCTCAGCATGATGCAACCCTCAAAAAAGTTGGCCTTTGGCAGAGCGGGTTTTGTTCCGCTTGCCGTATTTGACGAATGTTTTGGCGTGGTGCAGGCAGTCGGCAAAGATCCCCTGACGGGAAGAAGCCTTTGAGGCTCGGCGGTAGTGGTCTACGGCCTCGCTTGCCCCCCCCCTGCGCCGCCGCTTCGCTGTAGCCATCTTTCAGCAGCTCAGCAACGACATGTTTGTGAATAAATTCTTCTGGTCGCATTGGTCTTTCCTCGGTACAAAGTTTTTACGCGGCGCTGGTCAGGCGCTGGGTTTCCTGCAGGGCGATTAACGCCCCTGCTATTCGCTGCGGGGTGTCGCAGGCGCCGAGCAAAATGGCGATGATCGCCGCGGCAAATTCACGGATGGCCACTGACAGCAAATATTGCTGAGTCGGGCCAGATAACCGGGCGCGCCGTTCCGCCGGCAGCGCGGCGAGCATGGCGTCGGCCAGCTCCTGCACCTTCTCACGCGCGGCTTTCGACTCGCTGCGCATATGGCGGAAAATCGCCTGCCGGTTGGTGTTGATCGCTCGCCAGTCGGCGGCGCCGGTTTCATCCTCGATCGGATACAGTCGAACCCGGTCACCGTCGGCGCCGAGCTGGAACCATGCGCGGGTGATCTCGATGGCAACGTGTTCCTGCCCCTGCTCCGCCGCCCAGCTCACGATCTCGTTTTTCAGTTTCTCGATGTTTTCCACTTCGCGTCTCCTGTCGCTCGAAAACCAATTTTGCTTAATCAGCTTTCGGTGGGGTTGGTTGTTAAGCTGCACCCTTGTTGAGCACGTCACGGTTTTGGTAAAGCGCAGGGTCATACTTCAGCGCGCCTTCCGTGATGCGTTCTAGGCGAGCAGCGCGGCCTTCTGGCACCAACTCACCCCATGCGTAAACCGTGGGTTTTTGGACTCCGGCGGCGGCGGCTAAGGCTGCTTTCGTTTTGAAAAATGCGATTGCATCTGCGGTATACATGCGAACACCTCCTGTTAGATTTTCCGAACAAATTAGATGTTCAAGATAACGAAGTCAAGAGAATTTAGAATTATCTAACTATGAAATTACCCGGCGAGCGCATACGTGCGCGTAGAAAAGAACTGAAGTTAACCCAGCGCGCTCTCGCGAAGATCGTGCCGGTGTCACACGTCACCGTTTCGCAGTGGGAAACGGGCGATAGCGAACCCGGGGGAAAGAACCTATTCGCCCTAAGCAAAGCGCTTCAATGCTCCCCCACCTGGATTCTCTACGGGGACGATAACCAGCAGCCAGGAGAACCAGAGGAGTCACCGCCACAACTTGATGAGCGAGAAAAAGAACTGTTGGATCTATTCAAGGCTCTACCTGAGTCTGAGAAGGAATCTCACCTTTCAATGCTTCGCGATAAAGTTGATGGATTCAACCGCCTGTTTGAAGAACTGCTAAAAGCCAGAAAATCCAAATAAGAAAATCACCCAACATTTCAATGCGTTGGGTTTTTTATTACCCTTTTTGTTCGTTTTTTCTAATTTTATCGTTGACCAATCAGTTAGATTTATCTAAATTAAGCCCATCAACAGCGCACTAACCCTGCAGCGGTTGTTCAGAAATGTTCCGCCAGCCGGGCGATACGCGGCAAAGAATCCCAGAGGTAAACGTGCTGTGTTGTCACACTTAGCCCGGTTCGCCGGGCAGTTTTTTCACAGCAGGCAATGAATTAAGTGAGACCCTTCAGTGAGAACTGAAGCCCTCGAACAGAGGGAACCCCGCGAGGAAAGACCAAGGGCAAGACCAGCCCTGACCTGACGGCCGGGAAAGACCGGCACCAAATTTTAGGCAGTAAAAAGCCCGCACGAGGCGGGCTGATTACCCCGAGTTTACATCTCGGGGAGATGGATGAAAGGGGACCAACCCAATCATCAGGTTGCGTAGGGGACCAACCCTACGCAGAGGAAAGACCAGCTGCTTGCGCTACTGATCAGCAAGCAGTATATCAGGAGTCGCTATGAAAGCACTACAGATACCCGTCACGCTGTTTATCCACGCGAACGTTAGCCAGTACACCCAAGAGAAAATCTCCGTGTTCACCATGGATATGTCTCAGTACCCGGAATACGTGCTGCTGGAAACCCGCACAATCCACATCGACGTTAATCAGCCTGAACCGATCGACATCATCGGGAAACAGGTTGAAGCGTTGCAGCTGGAAAAAGCCCGTCTGGCCGACGCCACTTACAAACGCATTGCCGAGATCGACGATCAGGTGCAGCAGCTGCTTTGCATTGAGCACTGCCCTGTCGACGCCGACGAACTCCCGTACTGAGGGCGCGGCCATGAATATCGAAACCCACAATCTGAGCGCCGAGCTGGCGCTGTGGCAACGCCATGAAGAGGCCGGGCAGCGCGACCAATTCGAAGCCGCGGCGACGCACGGCTATTCCGACGAGGCGATCGAAGTTTTCACCCACATCGACGGCACCGCCGCCGACACCCGCGACCGCCTGCTGATGGCCGTAATGATGGCGACGCCGGACACCCTGCAGCAGCGCCAGCGTGAGCTTTACAGCTGGTATTGCGACAACGTGAAAGCCGTAGCGCGCGAGAAGTTTTAACCCACCCCGGCGCCTGACCAGCGCCGGTTTTTAACAGAGGAAAGACCAAAAATGCCTATCTACATTTCACTTTTTGAGCCGAAGAAAAAGGCCCAGGTTAACGGCGCCGTGCCGCTGGTGATCGCGTTGGAGGCGCCAAACAAGCGCGCAGCCGAAAGCATCGCCACCGGCAAACTGTACGAAGCCTACCCCGAGGGCGGCGACAACTTCTTCAACCCGAAAACCGTCGAAGATCAGACCGGACACCCTCGCCCGGCCGTCGGTCAGTTCGATGAAAAGTTTGCCTCTGAGAACGTGTTCGACGGCAACGCGTGGACGCCAAAAGAGCCAGAGCCGGAAGTGCCGGCCGGTCCTATCGACCTGATGGCGCAGCCTGCCAACGTTCGGATCGCCGCCGTTGTGATGTACGGTGATGCCGAGATCGATGATAGCCAGTTATCGCTTGTTGTGGATTTGCTCAATGATGAGGAAACGCCAGATGATACCGGCATGCGCGCGGTGATCGACGGGCTAGTATCAGTTCCCGCTGTCGGCGCCATGTACCCCGCATCCGTCTACAAATTGGTTTCAGCGCTGTTCCAAAACACTACTGCCATGCCGACCGAAGAAGCCACCACCGCATTCGCGCAGGCCTGGGTCGGCAAGCCTGACGATCGTGAAAACCTCACGCAGAACAGCACCAGCACCAGCACCAGCACCAGCACCAGCACCAGCACCAGCACCAGCACCGACAATGCCGGCGGCGCGGCCGACTACAACACCCTGAGCATGCACACCGCACTGTCGATCTTGGGCGTTAATCCTGCGGATGCGAAAGCGGCTGACGTGAAGAATGCGAAAGAGATTATCGCCAACCGCGATAACGCCTGGCGCGCGTGGGACAAAACGCTGCGTGTGATAGTCGGCATTCTCAACGTCGAAACGGACGTGCGCCACGGCATCATTTCCGACGGTCTGAAAAACCTCAAGCTGATCAGCGACGACGCCGAACGCCTGCACTTCGTGAAATCCCGTCTTGCTGGTCACCCTGCATGTCCTGAGCTGGAGAGCTACGGAAAGAACGCGCCACCGGTAGCAGTGGAAAATCTCGGCGGCGGCCGCTTCTCTATCGAAGGTCTGATCGGCAACGGTGAGCAGCAGCATGCGGATCCAGACACGGCGCAATCTGCCCCCTCAAATCAGGGTGAAAAAACGGAAGTGGCGCAGCAGCAGCAAGTTACCGATGCAGCAGCGGCGCAGGCCAAACAGCAACTGGATCAGATGGGCTATGGCGTTTACGCCAACGCGCCAGCGGAGAAATCCCCGCAACTGCAGCAGGCGGAAGAAAACGCCGACCACGCCGAAGCGCTGGCGCAGCAGCTGAAAGCCGACGATTTCCAGCAGCGCGCCGCGCAGGTTGCGCAGGTGATCGCTGAACAATCAGCAGAAGATGGCGACAACCTCGGAATCTGGAACCGCGTTTATAAGACCGATGCCAAGTTTACCAAGGCATTCAGCAATAACGGCGGCGGCACATCGATCAACGGCACATACATGGTGATGCAGGCCACCAAAGTATTCGGGCCGCAGGGCATTAACTGGGGTGTAGAAATCATCGAAGAGCGTTTCGACAATGGCGCACCGCTCATGCAGAACGTTAAACAAGCCGATGGGGGCTTTATCAAGTCCATAATTTCAAACGGCGCCGGCGGTTATCTGTGTGAGGTAAACCACACCGTGAAAATCCGCCTGTGGTACAAGCACGGCGGAAAAACTGGCGAAGTGCTCTCTTATGGCTGCACACCTTACATCTACGCAGCGCAGGGCGGCCGGTACTTGAGCGACGGCGAAGCGCCGAAAAAGTCCCTCACCGATGCAACTAAAAAAGCGCTGTCTCAGCTCGGATTCTCCGCCGATATCTTCCTCGGCCTGTACGACGATCTTACCTACCGCCAAGAGAACGATGCAGAGTTCGCGCTTAAGAACGCTAGCGAGAAAGCCGAGGGCGTAACCCGCATGCGCGAAGAGTTGGACGAGCATCTGGCGAAAGTGGCTGAGACCCTCAAAGGCGCGGTTACGGCGAATGAAGCGACCAAGGTTCACGGTTCTGTCGCCCGTGAGATTGAAGCCCATCGCAAGGCCGCCGACGGCAAAGGCGATAAAGAGTTTGCCCAATACCTGGCCGGACGACTGCGCCGACTGACCGCCCTGAAAGATGAACGCATCGCCGCATTGACCGAGGAGAAAGCATCATGAGCATTAACGCCATTGCATTAGCAGCTGATTACGCCAAGTTTCAGGAGCTGATCGAAACCTCCGACGATCTGACGCCGGAGATGATCGCCGACACGCTGGAGGGTATCGAGGGGGCGCTCGGCGACAAACTGGACGCTGCTTTTATCCACGTTCGTAATATCGAGGGGCAAGCCGACACGCTGGCGGCGGAAATCAATCGCCTGACCGACCGTAAAAAGTCATTCGAGAACCGCGCAAAGTCGATCCGCAAGTATGTGCTGGCGTGCCTGCTGGCCAGCGGCCAGGGCTCCATTAAAACCACGGCGAACACCTTCACGGCGAGAAAAGGCTCCGCCAGCGTGGTAGTCGACAATGCCGACCTGCTGCCGGATGAACTGGTGACGGTGCAAACGGTGGTTGCACCGGACAAGAAAGCCATCAAAGAGGCAATCGAGAACGGCGTGGAAGTCAAAGGCGCGCATATCGAAATCGGCGAACCATCGCTGCAGGTACAGTAATCACCCGGCCCCGGCAACGGGGCCAATACTGAGGATCTCACATGCTGAGAATGTACCTGGCCAAAGGCGACGCTGTGCGCGTGCAGTTTTCCGACGGCACTACCGGCACTATCTGGGTCGAAAGCCGCAGCGAGCTGGTGTTTGACTTCCCGAACACCGAGCGGTTTAAGCGCGAGAAACAGGCGTTTAAAAAACCGATTACTCCAAATCAGAAATAACCACCACCGCCATGTTTGCATTGTTGGAAACCACACAACGGGGAACAGCAATGCAACCATGGCAACCAGGCGCCCGCCTACTCTCTGATTTCGATATCAAGATTGGCCGGCTGTCTGCCAGCGTCAGAAAAGCGACGCTGAGCGATGACGATATCACCCGGGCGTGTCGTGTGACCGACGACGTAATCGCCCGCATAACGGGGAAAGACCATGAGCACCAACAACGAGCTGCTGACCGACGAGGAGCTGATCGAGATGACCGGGTATAAATATCCATCAAAGCAATGCGAGGCGCTAGCCCGCGCTGGCATATCTTTCATCAAACGCCGGGACGGGCGCCCAAGGGTAACATGGGCTCACGTTAACGCGGCGCTATCCGGATGCATGGCGCCGACCGTCACGGAAGAGAACACGCCTAACTTTGATGCGATGTGAGGGATCATGGCAGGTAAACGGAAGAATGCAGCAGACAACGCGTTGCCAAAGCGCGTTTACCGCGGCAAAACACAATACGAGTTTCATCCGGCCGGTGGCGGCTCAATCTCGCTTTGCGCATTGGATTCGCCACTGTCGCTGGTATGGGCGCGATTTGAGGAGGAAAACGCCGGTGCGCAGAAAAAGCGAACCTTCAATTTTCTGGTTGAAGACTTTTTTGGATCAGCTGATTTTTCCAACCTGAGCACCGAAACGCAGAAGGACTACCGAAAGTATTCAGGCAAGGTGCTGCCGGTGTTCGGGAAAATGCTACCTGATGAGATCAAGCCGCAGCACATCCGCCAATACATGGACAAGCGCGGCGTAAAGAGCACCACCCAGTCGAATCGCGAAAAATCATTTATGTCTCGCGTGTTCCGCTGGGCGTACGAGCGCGGCATGGTAAAGATGAATCCGTGCAAAGGCGTAAAGCAGTTCAAAGAAAATGAGCGGGAACGGTATATCACCGATCAGGAATATAGCGCGCTGTATTCAGTCTCACCTCCCCTGGTACAGGCAGCGATGGAGCTGGCTTATCTTTGCTGCGCCCGGCAAGGCGACCTGCTTTCCCTGTCAAAATCACAGCTGTTGCCGGAAGGGATTTTTATCAAGCAGGGAAAAACGGGCAAGAAGCAGATCAAGGCATGGACAGACCGGCTTAAAGCTGCGATTGCCCTCGCCGCAAGCCTACCGCTAAAGGATGGTGTGGTGAGCATGTACGTTCTACACCAGCCTCGAGGACACCGATATACGCGGGATGGTTTTAATAGCCGCTGGCAGACCGCCAGGGAGCGAGCTGCCGCCGAGTTTCCAGAGCTGAGCTTTGATTTCACTTTCCACGATCTCAAAGCCAAAGGCATTTCTGATCTGGAGGGATCACTCACCGAGAAGCAGGCGATTTCAGGACACAAGAGCATCAGCCAAACAGCAAGATACGACAGAAAAACCAAGATTGTGCCGGTGGTCGGCGGGCAGTAATTATTCAGTGCGCGCGCATAGAGTAAAAACGATGTTAGGAATGATGTTAGGAGCGGGAGCAAAGAAACAAAAAAACCGCCTCTCGGCGGTCTACGACATTACTACTTATTGCTTTGATTATTCGGTATTTTTATTCCCTGGTACCCGGGGCGGGACTTGAACCCGCACAGCCATAAGCCGAGGGATTTTAAATCCCTTGTGTCTACCGATTTCACCACCCGGGCTCGGGAAAGTTGGAGGCGCGTTCCGGAGTCGAACCGGACTGGACGGATTTGCAATCCGCTACATAACCGCTTTGTTAACGCGCCTTTATTCTGTTTGCCTTTTCAGGCCAAAGCCGGTGATTCACCCACTTCGTTTTGTTCTTTTGGTTGGCGATGTTGAAATCGCTTATCCTAATCATCTGATTCTTAAGTAATTTATTTCGTTACCGCCGAATCGATGGACTGCATTATGGACTAAACCCCCCACCTTGGCAACCCCCCGAAATAGCAAAAAGTTCTCTAACGCTTTCAACTGCTTATTTTGTGGGCGCACTGTTCACAATGCCGACGGAAAGGCAAGCGGAATGTTGATTTTATATGCGTCGGCTCGGGAATTCACGGGCAAATCGGATCTTTTTTTCTCTACAGGAATCGCTTACCTCCCCCTCTCCGGCTTTTCACCTGCTTATGATGATGGGATATCATGTAAAACATCATCATGGGGACATCGCGCAATCTCCAGCGCCGCAGCCCTGAACGGCCAACGCAACTGCAGAGCTGGGGACTTACGCCAGGTTGTCCAACGCACGATGGGTCGGCATCAATCCCCCTGCAGAGCACCGGCACGATGTCCAATCAAATGTGCCTGTTTTCGCCGTTCAACGGGGGCATCCTACGGTATGAAAACGACTGGAGATATAGGGACATATGAAGTTGTTCTATCACTCTACCGTGCCAGCTCAATGCCCTGACAGCAGCGTTACTGATTGGGTGCAGCTTGGCTTATCATTCGATGACAAGCTTGCCCACTTAGAAGGACGGAGGGTCTGCTGAGTTAGTGCAAGTTACTTTTTAAGTATGCCCAGTGGAAAAGCTGTAGAACCAGTCGCAGAGCCCCTTAAATGCCCAAAGATTGATTCAGGCTAAGGATCGAAGCTCCATTGGACACGGCCTCCCCCGACGAACTGTCGCCTGACGGCTACTTATATGTATGCGCTGCTTTAGTAAAACAAGCGTGGTTCGGGAGAGGCTAGCAAGCTGGCCAGCGTGGTTAACGCAAACTTCAGTTCGGCGCGACTCGGTGACATCAATGCAATTCGCACGCCATTAGAGGCGATAGTACGCTGTGCTAGGAACTGGCTGCCGCTAACGACCATTACCCCATGAGCACGGGCCAAGTTGGCAAACTCATCGCAAGTCCATGGTTCGGGCAATTCCAACCAAACGTGGAAGCTGTTGGGCTGGCTGCAAATTCGATAACTGCCAAGAACTTCCTTGACCAGTCTCTGCCGTGCAGCGGCCTCATCTTGCTGCGCTTTGACTAATCGCTCACCCATACCGCTGCAGATCACGTTGCTGGCCAACTGTGCCATCATCGGCGAAGGCATCCATACGCTGCTACGGACCATGGATGACAAGCGTGAGAGAGTCTCAGGAGGCGCGTACAGGTAGCCAATACGTAACGCGGGAAGAATGCTCTTTGAAAGGCTCGTCAAATAGATGGATCGCTCAGGTGCATAGGCCGAAATCGGTTTACTCGCTGGCTGGACCTCCAGAAAACCGTAAATATCATCGTCAATAATGAATACATCATGCTCGCGGGCAATCTGCGCGATTGCCTCGCGACGCTCCGGGGGCATGATTGAATTAGTTGGATTTTGGTGGGTGGTTACGCAAATTAGTAACGCTGGGCGGTGCTCAACGCAAGCGGCGCGGAAGGCCTCAGGGAGTAGCCCGAATTCATCTATCTGTACGCCCTGCAGTCGCCGATCGAGGCTATGAGCAAGAGAGATGATTCCAGGATAGCAATGCTCTTCGCACAAAAT
The DNA here is from genome assembly GCF_945957435.1 of Serratia sp. PL7. Lineage (NCBI taxonomy): Bacteria > Pseudomonadati > Pseudomonadota > Gammaproteobacteria > Enterobacterales > Yersiniaceae > Serratia > Serratia sp. PL7. Next base: position 1,931,964 of record NZ_CAMFLB010000001.1, read on the forward strand.
CACATCATTGGTTTTCGATAGGCTACTGATCGCCACTAGCAAGCCATGCTGCGCTCCGGAAGTGAGGACGATCTGCTGCCACGTTGCATCTGGCAGACTGCGTTGCACCCAACGAGCCCCCGCTTGCTTGTGTACTGCGTGCCCACCATCGCTGGTGTAGTCCATCACACGGCCCAAATCCGCTGAGTGCGCGAGTTCAATAATTGACTGCCGCAACCAACCGTCTATGTCGGCATCACTAGGCTTAATTATTGAAAGATCAATCTGTGCATTGTCTTCGGGGGAGCGCTCGCCTATCGCGCGTGGCGCAGCCTTGGTTTGGGCAGGCAGGACAAAGGTCCCGCGACCGACCTCACCGATCACTAGCCCACGTTTGGCCGCTTCGTCATAGGCACGGCCAATGGTCCCAGGAGTGACTTTCAAAGTTCCAGCGAGATCCTTGAGCGTTGGCAGCCGCTCGTCAGGCTGCAGGCGCCCGGAATTGATGTCCTGCTCCAGGGCATCGGCAATCATCAGGTAAACCGGTTTCTCATGATCGCTGTATTGAGGGACCCACATAGGTAAAGCACCAGATATCTTCATGAATGCCAAATCCTAGCATAAAAGTATATGCAAGCGTTATGGGTGTAATCGAGGAACCCGTTAAAGGTTATCGAGCTATTTTCAGAATATTTCCTTGATTTCATTACTTAGCCCACCCTAATTCTCGCAAAAACCGCAGGTAACCAGAGAATTAAAATAAAAATAAATAGTTTAAAATCAAAAAATTAACACCAAAGCAGGTGTTAGTTAAATCAGTGTGACAGAAATTAATTGAATTTCCGCAATCGATTCAATTACAGTAATTGAATCGATGCAATTAGGTTGAATTGATCGATTCATTAATGGCGCCTGCTTGAGGTAAAGCAAAAAAAACGTGATTTAAATCACAAAAAACAACAACAGGGAGTGCTGTCCGCAAATCAAGCGAGTCGAGCACCGAAATATGGAAACTTAGTTGAAATGGAACGCACACAGCACAATCAGGACACCGAGTCTGTGACAACGTTGGAGATCCGCCTGCCATGGGTCACCTCCAGCGCATGGCAAACGGTGTTAAGCCAGACTCCGCTGGATTTTGAATCCACCAAGGATATTTATTTTCAGCTTAAGGAGCAGGCCCAGGACATAATTGGAGCCGAACTAACTCGCCAGATCCGTACATTCGTTGAAGACCCGGCGATTACTGCAATGGTGATAAGGAATTGCCCACGAGATCGTGATACTCCGCCGACACCGTACTCTGGCGTGTTGAGTCCGAAGAGCACCCCCATTGCCTGCCTCGTGAACCTCTCGCTGCAAAGCCTGTTAGGTATTCACCCCGTCGTATACGAAGGTGAAAATGACGGTCGTTTATTTCGGCATGTGATTCCTTCACGAGCATCAGCTAGTCAGAAAAGTTCTCACGGTTCCCGTCTTCGCTTTTCCTACCACGTAGACAACCCAGATTTGCCGTTGTCGTCTGAGGCTGTCGGCGATATTTCGTGCTGCCCGGAATACTTGTCGTTCGTCGGCATACGCTGCGACCCACGAATCAACACCACACTAGTCAATCTTGATGAAGTCCTCAACAGCCTTCCGGATTCTATTGTGCATGAACTGAGTTTGCCGAATTTTGAAGTGCGACGCCCGGATTCTTTCGCCAGTAATCGTCGTTCGACGCCTAACCTGGCTGTGTTGGTCCGAGGGTTGGGCAACGAGTGGTTGTATCGTTTCGATAGTGAAAACACGTACGGCACAAATACCCCTGCCGCACACGCGCTTGATGTCCTGCGAACGATGCTTGAAACCCGTAAGTTCGATAAGCCGCATCTCTTGCTACCTGGGGACTTCATGATCTTCAAGAACCAGCGGGTACTCCACGCTCGGGATGCTTTCGAGCCGCAGAATGACGGTGCAGATCGTTGGCTAATTCGTTTGTTCGCGGTCAATAGCCTGAGCCGAGTGCGCTTGGCGCGTGCAGATCATCTTTACGAAGTCCTTTCCTGAATTTTTTCTTATAGAGGTATTACCATGGAACTACTAGGAGCCTATTGGGCTGAGCATTGGATATTTGCGATTATTTTGCTGGGTACTATTGCGTTTATAGCTGGCTTTGTCGACAGCATCGCAGGTGGTGGAGGCTTGTTCTTGGTGCCGGGCTTTTTGCTCGTTGGCCTGCCGCCGCAAGTCGCACTGGGCCAGGAAAAATTAGTCAGTACCTTGGGAACTCTTGCGGCGATAAGGAATTTTCTGGTCAATAGCAAGATGGTCTGGAAGGTGGCTCTTGTAGGCGTCCCATTTTCGCTATTGGGCGCGTATCTGGGGGCGAACCTGATTGTTTCAATTCCACAGGAAACTGTCGGTAAGATCATTCTTGCTTTGATCCCCTTTGGTATTCTGATTTTTCTTACACCAAAAGATCGGCCAGTACAGGAACATGTCTTGTCTCATGGAATGCTGTTTACTGTGGTGCCACTGACATGCTTGGTTATTGGCTTCTATGATGGTTTCTTCGGGCCAGGCACAGGAAGCATGTTTATTATTGCCTTTCACTACCTGCTCAAAATGGACCTGGTTTCCAGCTCCGCAAACTCCAAGACATTCAACTTTGCCTCAAACATCGGGGCGCTGGTGGCATTTGTTATTGCCGGCAAGGTGATTTATTTGCTTGCTTTGCCGTTGGTGGCCTGCAACATCCTTGGCAACCATCTGGGCAGTGCCTTGGCAATTCGTAAGGGCAATGACGTCGTGCGTAAAGCTCTAGTATTTTCGATGCTCTGCTTGTTCGCCAGTCTTGGCGTGAAGTATCTGGCCTGAGTTTCCAACGATATTTCTAACAAAGGTAGGAATAGTATGCGAACTGCATTAGTCACCGGGGCTTCAGCCGGCTTTGGTAAAGCAATCTGTCATCGGCTGATTGCCGAAGGCTATCGGGTCATAGGCGCTGCACGCCGCATGGAGAAGCTCTTGCTCCTGCGGCAGGAGCTTGGCGAACAGTTCATCCCGCTGCCGCTGGATGTCACTGATCCGCTGTCCCTCGACAAGGCGTTCGAGCAGGTGAGTGAGGCCCCGTTTTCCATTGATATACTGGTGAATAATGCGGGGCTGGCGTTGGGCATTGAGCGTGCACAGCAGAGCAATGTACAAAATTGGGAGCGCATGATCGCCACTAACATCACCGGTCTTGCCCTCGTCACTCATCGAGTTCTGCCAGGGATGGTTGAGGCTAACAGCGGACTGATCATCAACATTGGATCGATCGCCGGGACCTACCCATATCCGGGAGGTAATGTATATGGAGCCAGCAAGGCTTTCGTCAAACAATTCAGTTTGAATCTGCGCGCCGATTTGGCTGGTACCCATGTGAGAGTTACCAATATCGAGCCCGGCCTGTGTTCTGGGACTGAATTCTCGGTGGTACGACTCAATGGCAATATGGAAGCGGTCGAAGCTCTGTACAAAGATGTAAAAGCTATTGCTCCTGAGGACATCGCCAACACTGTATTCTGGATCATCCAGCAGCCGGAGCATCTGAATATCAACACGATAGAAATAATGCCGGTGGCCCAGAGCAGTGCGGCTCTCAATGTCGTACGCAACCTGTAGTGGGGTACTCGGATCAGTTGTGATCGGCATGGGATAGGAGTGGCACTCGAATCCCAGGTCGCGCTCTACTGCCAGGCTGACTACCGCATTGCCCAGCGTGAACAGCGCCATCGCCATCAACAACAGACGCTTATCCGATGATTGTTTGCCGTCCCTGTTCATATCCAGCTGCAGTTGCTTGACGATCTCCGGAGGGATAATCCAGAAACCTTGATCCAAGTGGAACTGATCAGGCGTCGCCAAGCGAAGTTCGCCCGTGCGCACACCAGTCAACATCAACAACCGTAGCACCAGCTGAGTTTGCAACTGTCCCCTGTAGGCACGGAGCTTCTGCAACAATTCAGGCAGTCCGCCCATATGCAGGAAGGGAGTTGTGTCGAACGGGGGATTTGGGCGCGGCCACTACATCAAGGTCAGACGCCGGATTCTGCTCCAGGTCCGGAACCTTAACCAGGGCATAGCGGTACATCGGGTGACGGCCGTTGTGAAAGCCCCACGGCGTTCAATGCTCTCGAGGATATCCAACAAGTCCGTACGCTTAATCTCATAGACAGATTGAGGGCCGAGGGTCAGGAGAATATCTCTGAGGAAGATTCGCTGGATCTGCTCCTGTGTGCTTTAACGGCCCGCCTTCAGACTCTTCTTGCGAAACTCGAACCATTGCTCGAACACCTTCTGGAAGGTGTGATTCTCAGCGAGAAAGGCGTGTCTGCGGTCCTGGTTTCTTTGCTTGCAGGGGTTGATGCCGCGGGCAACCAATTCACAAGCGATGTCGCGACGAGTGCGGGCTTCTTTGAGGGAGATTCCAGGGTAGGTACCCAGAGACAACCATTTCTGCTTGCTGTTCCAGGAATACCGAAAGTGCCAACTTTTGTTGCCTTCGGGTGACACGGCCAACGCGAGGCCATCAGAGTCGCCGAGTGTGCATGCCTTGGCAACGGCTTTTGCCTGCCGAATGGTGGTATCGGAAAGTGCCATGTCCAACTCCTCTGTGCCTGGTTCAGGAACAGATGGTCGGCATATCGCCCAGTGCCATACAGCAACAATGCGCACAAGCTCGCGTCCGTATTGATGGACTAAAAAATGGACTAAAAAGTGTTGGCTGGCGCTGGATTCCAGGGAAAACCTCTGGAATAAAAAAAGGGGCTTTCGCCCCTTTTTTCAATGACTTACAAACCTCAATGGAATTCCAAAGAACTCTGCAGATCAAAATTTGGAGCGGGAAACGAGGCTCGAACTCGCGACCTCAACCTTGGCAAGGTTGCGCTCTACCAACTGAGCTATTCCCGCATTACCAGAACTTACTGATTTCTTTGCTATCTTTCGGCAATTCATCGTTGTCGTCTGATGCGATGCATTCTACTTACCTGACGTGATGAGTCAATAAAATTGTTGGCGCATCACGATCGTTTGCCGATTTTTGCAGCGTATCGATCACGGTTCCAGCAGATCGTTGCGTGCCGCGTTCAAATATTGGAACATCGACCAGAAAGTCAGCACCGCCGCGATATACAGCAAACCAATCGCCACATACTCCACGGAGCGATCCGGCCGCCACAGCAGGCCCACCAGCGACATCATCTGCGCCATGGTTTTCACTTTGCCAATCCAGGACACCGCCACGCTGCTGCGTTTGCCAATTTCCGCCATCCACTCACGCAGCGACGAAATGATGATTTCGCGGGCGATCATGGTGGCCGCCGGCAGCGTGATCCACCAGCTGTGGTAGTGCTCCGCCACCAGCACCAGCGCCACCGCCACCATCACTTTGTCAGCGACCGGATCCAAAAACGCCCCGAAGCGCGTTGTTTGTTTCCAGCGGCGTGCCAGGAAGCCGTCAAACCAGTCGGTGACGGCGGCAAACACAAAGATAACGGCGCAAACCATCGGAGCCCAGTTGAACGGCAGATAAAACGCCAGCACAAAGAATGGGATCAGAACTACGCGAAACAGGGTAAGCCAAGTCGGTATATTCAATTGCATAATGCTACGGTAACTATCTGGCTAGAGTGGAAATTAAGAGTATGTTGCTACATTGCCCTCAGTGTTTCAATGCATTGTAGATCTTTTCTGCCAATGCTTGTGAAATACCCGGCACTTTTGCAATTTCCTCCACGCTGGCGTTCAACAAAGGTTGCAGTCCGCCCATATACTTCAACAGCACCTGGCGCCGTTTCGGCCCTACGCCTTCAATCAGCTCCAATGCGCTGGTATTTCTGACTTTCGCCCTTCTCTGCCGGTGACCGGTAATCGCATGATTGTGCGAATCGTCACGAATGTGTTGGATCACATGCAGCGCCGGCGAATCCGGCGGCAGAGAAATTCCCTCGCCTTCCGGGACGAAGAACAACGTTTCTAACCCGGCCTTGCGGTCGGCGCCTTTGGCAATGCCGATCAGCAACGGCTTATTCTTGTCCCAGGTGACGTTCAGCGATTTGAATACCTCGATCGCCATGCCGAGTTGCCCTTTACCGCCGTCGATGAAGATGACATCCGGGATCTTTTTCTCTTCCAGCGCCTTGCCGTAACGGCGCTTCAGCACCTGCGTCATCGCCGCGTAGTCATCACCAGGCGTGATGCCGCTGATATTATAGCGCCGATACTCCGCTCGCACGGGGCCGTTACCGTCGAACACCACGCACGAAGCCACGGTCTGCTCGCCCATGGTATGGCTGATATCGAAGCACTCCATGCGGTTGATTTCCGTCAGGTTCAGCACCTTGGCCAATTCCGCCAGCCGCTGATGAATAGTCGACTGCTGCGACAGCTTGGTCGTCAACGCCGTTGCCGCGTTGGTGCGCGCCAGCTTCAGATAACGGGCGCGATCGCCGCGCGGTTTGCTTTGAATTTGGATCTTGCGCCCCGCCAACTCGGAGAGCGATTCCGCAAGCAGGTCTTTTTCCGGCAGGCTGAAATCCAGTAAGATCTCGCCGGGCAGCGTGCGCGCCTGGCTGCCTTGCAGATAGAACTGGCCAACAAAGGTCTGCACCACCTCGCTCATCTCCGTACCACCCGGCACTTTAGGGAAATAGCTGCGGCTGCCCAGCACCTTGCCCTGTCGGATGAACAGCACGTGCAGGCACGCCATACCGGCATCGAACGCCACGCCAATCACGTCCAGATCGTCGCTGTCGCCCGACACGAACTGCCGCTCCGTGACGCGGCGTACGGCCTGAATTTGATCGCGAATGCGCGCCGCCTCTTCGAAATTAAGCAGTTTGCTGGCTTCTTCCATGCGCGCAATCAGCTGGTGCAATACCTGTTGATCTTTGCCTGAAAGGAACAGCCGCACGTAGTCCACCTGCTGCCGATATTCTTCTTCACTCACCAGGCCGGCGACGCAAGGCCCCAGACAGCGGCCGATCTGATACTGCAGACACGGACGTGAACGGTTGCGATACACGCTGTTTTCGCACTGGCGGATCGGGAACAGCTTCTGCAGCAGCGCCAGCGTTTCGCGTACGGCGTAAGAGTTGGGAAAAGGCCCGAAATATTCGCCCTTGGCGTGTTTGGCGCCGCGATGCACCGCCAAACGGGGATGGGTATCCGCGCTGAGAAAAATCAGCGGATAAGATTTATCGTCTCGCAAAAGAACATTATATCGCGGTTGGTACAATTTAATGTAGTTATGTTCCAACAACAGCGCTTCCGTTTCGGTATGGGTAACCGTTACGTCTATTTGCGCGATATTTTTAACCAGCGTCTCGGTCTTACGGCTGCTGACCTGCTGCCGAAAGTAGCTGGCGAGACGCTTTTTCAGGTCTTTGGCTTTACCGACGTAGATCACCGTCCCCGTGGCGTCGTACATACGATAGACGCCGGGTTGGCTGGTGACGGTACTCAGGAAGGCTTTGGCATCAAAACGATCATTCACTGCTTAACAACGTCTCCGCATTGAACAATCCATGTCGGATGGCCAGGTGAGTCAATTCGACGTCGCCGCTGATATTCAGTTTGCTGAACATGCGGTAACGGTAGCTGTTCACCGTTTTTGGGCTGAGACTCAGTTGCTCCGAGATCTCATTCACTTTTTTGCCTTTGGTGATCATCAACATGATCTGTAACTCGCGTTCAGACAGGCAGCTGAACGGCGTTTCAGCCTGCGGTTCCAGCTGACTCAAGGCCATCTGCTGAGCGATGTCAGACGCGATATAGCGCTGCCCCGCATGCACGGAACGCAAGGCGTTAATCACTTCTTGCGGCGCGGCGCCCTTGCTCAGGTAACCGGCGGCCCCCGCCTGCATCACCTTCGCGGGCAAAGGATTTTCAGTATGGATGGTCAACATGATGACTTTGACGTCGGGCGCATAACGCACAATCTTGCGCGTGGCTTCCAGCCCGCCAATGCCCGGCATATTCATGTCCATCAGCACGATATCGACAGCGTTGCCACGGCACCATTTTACGGCGTCTTCACCGCACTGGGCCTCACCGACAACTTTTATACCTTTGATATCTTCAAGAATGCGTCGTATCCCTGCGCGCACCAGTTCGTGGTCATCAACAAGAAGAACGCTAATCAAGGAAAAATCTCCAAAAAAAGGGAGTAACGCAATCGGCCTCTGTTTTCGCCAGAGATATTACTTGTTTTTCAGACAAGAATGAACACAGATTAATACATACTTTCGAATAACTTTGCGGAGCAGAGCTGATTTTTCAATTTTAGCCGTCTATGCCGCCGATAAATCGTCACGTCGGAAAACATCAGGCGACGAAAATAATTCCGCGGCGCTGTACCCGACACAGGATAGCGCGACAATCATGCTGCGAGTGAGAAATCTGTGTAAGCAATCACGACATGAATAATATTAACACGGCTATTGGCTATTTGTAATCATTTGATATTTAAAGGCGTAGCAAAATCCGCTGCCAACGCGGGTCTGGCAACCCACGGTCGAAACTATTATTCCCGGCAAACGCCGCTAAAATCGGTGTACTACGCTCCAAATAATTATAATAACCCCATCGTTCAACAATAACGTGCCGGACAAATACTTGTTAACCACCTCGAAATAACTTGCCGATAGAGGATGATTCGGACAAGCAATGAGCGAACGTTGCCCACCCGCGTGACCGGAGCAAGCCCGGTGCAGATGATGGACGCATGCTATGCTATACTCCGCGCCCAGTTAAATTCGCCACCGCGCGCGACAACTGTTTAGCCCACGCGCGGTGCGCCAAAGCAGCTTGTATCAGGCTACGGCCTCAAAAAATCAGGAGAGAAAATGAGCAACGTTGATTTCACTACGTCTGCAAACCCGGAAATCTTGGCGACCGAGGTTGCCTGCCTCAAAGCTACGCTGACGCTGATCCTGAAGTCGATCGGCCAGGCCGACGCCGGGAAAGTCATCATCAACATGGAACGTTTCATTGCCCAGATTGAAGATCCGACTCAGGCGGAAATCTTCAAGAACAGCATTCAGCAAATCAAGCACGCTTACCGCCAGTAAACGTTGCCTCTCAGACCCGCGTTTCATGCGGGTCTGTTTTTCCCCGCGCTACGCAACACGCCATTGATCTTGCACAGACTTTCGGGCAGTGTGTTGACTTTCCCCCACACCCGAGACCGTTATGGGCATCCTTGTCAAAGCGCTGATCGGCGCGCTGGTCGTGGTTCTGATTGGCCTGTTGGCCAAAACGCGCAACTATTATATCGCCGGTTTAGTCCCGCTCTTCCCCACTTTTGCTTTGATTGCGCATTATGTTGTCGGCAGCGAACGTTCAATAGCGGCGCTAAAAACGACGCTGATTTTCGGCATGTGGGCGGTGTTGCCCTACCTGGTGTATTTGATTTCGCTGTATTTCCTGATTAACAGCCTGCGGCTATCGTTAGCGCTGGGTGCGGCGGTACTGTGCTGGATTGCAGCGGCGTGGCTACTCATTACGCTGTGGGGATGGTGGCAAGGGCGTTAACGCCCTTGCCGGAAATGTTACGGCCGCCCTGCCTGCAAAACGAAGCCTCTCTGCCGATCGCCGGCGATACGCAGATAGCGGCTTTCACCGGCGCGCAGCGTCATCGGTACACTGCCGCCGGTCTCACGCCAAATACACAGATTATTCTCGATCATATCTTGCCCGATACTGACCGTAATATTGCCTGGCGGCACGCGAAATTCTGCTTTCTCTTTCGACCCCAGTGAAGCGGCGAACTCCCCATTCACATAGACGCCGGTGCGACAGCTCCCCGCTAGCATTCCGCTGTCGCGCACCACCACTACCGTAGCGTAAGGCGTATCCGGGATATTCTGATAGAGCATCAGACGGCTTGGGGGCGGCAATTCAGCCTGTTGCGGCGGTACGACTTGAGTCGCACATCCCGTCAACAGTGCAGAGGCAAATAACAACGCGGCGTAATGCTTCATCCTTGGCTCCTGAAGAAAATAATGCTTATCGTAACAAGAGAATAGCTGTCTCCAGTAGCATTCATACTGCAGAGACGAAAAAATCGGATAACTTCCCACTCACCCACAAACCGGCAGGAATAAGAAGATTCTGCATTAAAGCTATTGAAATAAAGGCGATTCTTGCAGATTTAAAACTTGACCATGCCACGTTGGATATCTGCCGCAAAAGCACCACTGACGTAACTGAAACCATCCTGCGTGACGTAAACTCGGGTATGACCGGTCTCTGATAACACCGCCACCATATATCCCAGGCTGATCATTTCATGTGATGGAACGTTCATTGGGGTTAGAAATCCGCGTCCGCGGCACCACTGATAAAAGCGAGTTCGCCCATATCCCAACACGGCCCCCACATCGGAGAGGTGCTTGAAAGTATCATAATCCTCTGATGGTGAAGGTAAACCGTCATGACTTTCAGGCGTTTTCTTTATCCCAGACAAAATAAACTCCTTTTTTGACGCTGTCGCGTACGATTACCCTTCCTCTAAAATTAATTTAAAAAATCCAAATTTAAAATGCAAATGAATTCCCTGTAACTAAAAGCCTTCCCCAGAAAAAACCCGGAAATAAAACCCCAATAAAAAAACAGAAATAAAAAAATAGAGTATTAATACCGAGTATTAAATCCTTGGCATGGGTAAATATCCTAAATAAAAATAATAGTCAGGCAAGATAAGAACATACTTAGCATGCGTATTATTTCACTCATCAAAACGATGCAATTGCGCTCGGATCATTACGGCATAAAAAGAATGAATAAAACCAGCACCACATCGACCCACCTTCGTCGTGTGGTCGCAGATCCCTACAGACTTCCCCAATGTGCCACATCCTCTCTCAACGCGGCACTTCCTCAATCATACCTAAACAATAACCATTATCATTTCCAATTATTCCGCCAGTTTATTACACTTTCCTACCTCGCCAGTTAGGAACATTCCTAGTCGGAGAGCCTCAGGACAGAGAAAGAGTTAGGGACACCATGAAGAATTACCGTTGTTTGATTGTTTTGCCGCTTTTGATGATGACCGCCTGCACCCAATGGGAAAGGCCCGGCGCGGTCGAGAGTACCCGGGATGCCGAATATGCCGAATGCCGCAGCCGCGGCTACGATCGTTTTCCGCCGGACGTGGTGCGGGACGTGGAGTTCAGCTACGAAAACAAATACATCCCTTGCGAGAAAAATAAGAAAGATTGCCCATCGGGATACCGCTATGACAAAGAGCCGTCGATTAAGACGGTGCAGACCGACCGCAATCAGTCCGCCCGAAACGCCACCATCGAAGCCTGTATGTACAGCAAAGGTTGGCGAGAGAAAACCTACTATTGGCCGCAATGGTGATGTGGCGGCGTTTGCCTAGGGTGACATGCCGCTAATCCATTCAGCCGTCGTCATCACTTCGGTTCAGCCCCAGCGCAACCAGTGTTTCCGCCCTGACCGGCGTTAAAGGCACACGCGGCGGTGGCAAAGGCCAGCCCAAAAGCTGCCTCGCCGCCGCCGCGCAGACTTTACCCTGGCATGCCCCCATGCCACAGCGGCTACTTAGCTTAGCCGTGTTCCAATCCGGCTGATGGCGGACCTGTTCCAGCGCGACGTCTTCGCAGCGGCACAGCAGCGTCTGCGGTTTGGCCAGAGAATTCATGCGTTCATCGAGCGTAAAAGCGGCCGCTGTCGCCGTGGCGAAACGCCGCCACCGCTGCCGCTGCGCCATCATAAAATCGGCTTTTTCCTTCTGACCGGTGGCGGCATAACCGGCGATGGCGCCTTCGGTGAGCGCCAATTCACTGCCGCCGATGCCGGTACATTCCCCGGCGGCATAAATTTGCGCCTGGCTGGTTTGCTGACAATGATCCACCGCTACGGCACCGTGTTCTATCCGACACCCCAGCAGCATGGCCAACTCAATGTTCGCCACCAATCCAAAACCGCAGGCTAACCTGTCGCAGGCGATCGTTCTTTGCCGCCCACCGTTATTGACGTGCACCGAGGTTAAACGGTCTTGCCCCAACGCCGCCAGCACCCGGCTACCGGCACGATAACGATGCGGCATCAGAGAAAACGCCTGATGCAGCTTGGCTGGCCAGCGCCACAAGCCGCCCGCAAACGCCGCCAACCGCCAAAGCGGTGCCTGCTCAGCCACCAGCACCACCTCGCCGCCGGCCTGTTTTACGCTGTTCGCCACCGCCAACAGCAGTGGACCACTGCCTGCTATCACTACTCGCTCACCGCGGATTGTCAGCCCTTGCTTGATTTGCGCCTGTAGACCACCGGCGCCGGTCACCCCCGGCAGCGTCCAGCCGGGAAACGGCAACAGGAGTTCACGAGCGCCATTGCATAAAATCAACTTTTGATAGCGAATCACGCCGCAGCCTTCGGCATCTTCATATGCCAATCGGTTAGCGCCACACTGCGCCACCAGCTTGCAGCCGGACTGCAGCGCAATATTTTCCTTCGTCACCACCGCCTGCCGATAGCGGTTCGCCATTTCAGGCAATGCCACCTGCGGTCCATCGCGCCAGATTTGTCCGCCTGGATGTGGATTATCATCAATCATTCGTACCTGACCACCACTTTCCGCAGCGGCCAGCGCCGCCGCCATGCCGGCCGGCCCAGCGCCGACGATCAGCACCTCACAGTCGAAGTTACTCATCATCGCTCCTCTCGATGCGCATGCCGGCTTGGCACAGCGTCTGGCACGCCAGGCGACGCAGACCGTTAATGGTCACCCGGCACTCCTGACAAATGCCCATGCCGCAAAAGGGGGCCCGTGGTTGGTGTGAAATCGACAACCGGCAACGATCGTCACCGCACAGGCTGAGTGCCGCAGCAACGCTGAGGCCAACCGGCACCCGCCGGTGCTCTCCATCGATACTCAACGAGAGCGTATTTTGTCTTTCATTCATACAGGCAGCTCCTCGACGGCAAACGCGCGCGCCGCCAAATAGGGGGAATCATCAATCTCCGGCGTTTGCCGGCCGATCTGCGCAGTAATCAGCGCGGCACTACCAAGGGCGGTTGTGACACCCAATCCCTCGTGCCCCAGCGCCAACCACAGCCAGGAATGCCGCGGATGTGCGCCCAACAACGGCAGCCCGTCGGCAGAGGCGGCGCGCAGCCCGGTCCAGCAGCGAATGATGTTCATCTGCGCCAGTGCGGGCAAGAAATGCTGCGCACGCTTGAGCATCGCCGCCAACACTGGCATGTCCAACGCCGAATCGACGGCGTCAAACTGGCGGGAAGAGCCGATCAGCCATTGTCCGGTGGGCCGTGCCTGCACATTGAATGCCACCGACGTACCGTCGCTGGCATGCGCGCTGGCGCCATATCCCAACTCCACCAGTTGATGCCGCACCCGCGGCGGGTAGCGATCGGTGATCGCCAGATGGCCCTTCTTGGCGTGCAGCAAAGCCTGCGGCAATAGGCTATTGGCCCTGAGGCCACAGGCCAGGACTACCAGTGGCGCAGCCAGGCGCCTGCCATCCGCCAGCCTCACTGCCCCTTCCTCCAATGCTGTCGCTTCGCCATGTACCACGTCGATCGCTGCACTACCGTCGTCCAACAGCCAGCGAGCCACGAGCGGCGCATACACAATGCCGTCGGCCGGCACCCGCAGCCCACCGGCCAGGCCGTGCCGCAGCATCGGCTCCACGGCGGCGATCTGCTCCGCCGTCAGCAGTTCCGCAGTCACACCCTGCTCCGCCAGCCGCGCCCGCTTTTGTTCGGCAATGCCCATTTCATCCGTTTTATCCGCCAGCCATAGCGTTCCGCAGCCGCGCCAGGCACACGCTTGCGGCATCCGCCCCGTCACTTCACGCCATAACCGCAGCGAATAAGCGCTCAACGCCAGCTCAGCCGGATTATCGTCCATGCATACCAGATGCCCCATGCCGGCGGCGGTCGCACCGGCGCGACGATCGTCCACTACCGAGACACGATACCCTTCCCGCGCCAACCGCCAGGCACAGGCAGCGCCGATGATGCCGGCGCCGATCACGATGACATCGGCTTTCTGTCCGGTGCCCATCAGCGTATTCCCCAGACAAAGGGATCGCGTTCGTCGAGCAGCAGTTGGCTATCGGCACACACATAGGCCTGCCCGCGAATAAAAGGAGTAATACGTTCGCCATTCCAGCGGTAATAGGCCTGGAATTCGCTACCGATCACGCTGACCTGCCGCCACTGCGTTTCCGGTGGCAGTTTGCCGTCCGCCGCCAGACACGCCAGTTTGGCGCTGGTACCGGTACCGCACGGAGAACGATCATAGGCTTTGCCGGGGCACAACACGAAGCTTCGGCTGTCGGCCTGCGGATCGTCACCGAACAGTTCGATATGGTCTATCACTCCGCCGTCTTCACCGCAGATGCCCGCCTGTTCCAATGTCTGCCGCACCGCCCAGGTGAACGCGGTCAATGCCTCCAGATTTTGTCTATCGATAGGTAACGGCGACTCGCCGATCAGGAAGAACCAGTTACCGCCCCAGGCGATATCCCCCGTCACCGGCCCGTATCCCCCAACCTCAAGCCGCACCTGGCGACGGTAACGATAAGCCGCCACGTTCTCCACCGTGACGCTGCCGTCGTCATGCAGCGTGGCGTTTACCGTGCCGACCGGGGTCTCGATGAGATGGCACCCGGCGTGGATGCGCCCTAGGTGCGCCAGCGAAGCGATCAGCCCGATAGTGCCGTGCCCGCACATACCCAGATAGCCGTTGTTGTTAAAGAAGATCACCCCAGCGGTGGCCTGCGGCGAGCAGGGGCGACACAGCAGCGCCCCCACCAGCACGTCATTGCCGCGCGGTTCGAGCATCACCGCGCAGCGCCAATCGTCATAATGTTGCGCGAAACGCGCCCGCCGTTCCGCCATGCTGCCCTCGCCGAGATCGGGAAACCCTTCCACGATCAGACGTGTCGGCTCTCCGCCGGTATGAGAATCGATCGCCCGCAAAGCGGTGATATGCGCAGAAAGTGCCATCGGCGTCTCCTGAGTTAATGAGATGTTACCAATGGCATTAGCCTGAACGAATGTGAGCATGGCGGCTTGATGCGTTTCGGCGCGGCGAATGAAGAAATCAGCACAGTGATAAAAGTCAGGTCTGACGCGGCGCGGGTATACGCTTAACGAATGCCATAATAATGACTTATTTATCATACTGTTATTTCCATGCTAAACCTTTATGTAGCGAGAAACACCGCAGTTTTCAAGCAACTGCCAAACTCCGCCCGGCAAAAGTATGCGGCAATCCGCATATTTAGCAGCCGGCCGGAAATAGCGCTTGCTTCGTTACAGAAAAGTTAATATTGATGCGAAAGTGCCAACCTGGCCCGCCTGTTTTTCCGGCTAACGACCGAAAAGGGACTGTTATGCGATCCACTTCAGACTATCAGCCTCCGGTTTCTCTCTCGCCGCCTTCGCTTGTTGGGTTGCCGGAGCAGGAGGACGTTTTTGCCGTCGAACATCTGTCGCGTCTGTGCGACGGACTGGCGCAACAGCGCCCGAACAACCTGCGCGATCTGCTGAATACGCTGGCGCTGATCGCGCCGTTGCTGAACGCGATCCCGAACGTGGTGTTCTTTATCAAAGACGCCCAGGCTCGCTACCTGCTGGCCAACCTCACGCTGGCCAAGCGCTGCGGTTTCAAAACCGTCACGCCGCTGCTGGGCAAGACCTCCGCCGACGTTTTTCCCGCTCAGCTCGGATCCGGCTACACCGAGCAGGATCTGCGGGTATTGCGCCACGGCGTGCTGATCCAGGATCAACTGGAGATGCACCTGTACAATGGCCGAGAAACCGGCTGGTGCCTGACGCAAAAGCTGGCGCTGTATGACGCGCAGGGAAGAATCATCGGTATGGCGGGTATTTCTCACGACCTGCAGGAGGCCAGGGCCAATCACCCGGCCTACCAACGGCTGGCGGCGATCGATGTGCATATCCGCCGCCACTACGCGCGACCGATCGCGCTTGAAGAGCTGACGGCGCTGACCGGGTTGTCGGTGGCGCAGATTGAACGCTACTGCAAACGTATCTTCCACCTCACCCCGCGCCAGATGATCCATAAAGTGCGGCTGGAAAAGGCCACGGAACTGCTGGCCGGCGATCTGCCAATCACCGACATCGCGCTACAGTGCGGCTATACCGATCACAGCGCCTTCAGCCGTCAGTTCAAAGCGATGACCGGCTCCACGCCGCGCGATTTCCGCCTGACGCTTTCCGCTTAACGCGCTGATTTACCTGGTTACCTCCCTCTCCTCACGGCGCACCGGCGCCTGGTTTTTTTCATGCCCGCTTTCCGCCGCCATTGTGCCAATTTCGTCGCGGCAATCGGCGAAAAGCGTCAAGCCTCCCTGCGCAATACCGGTCAATCTGTCGGTGAGCCTTACTAAAGATTCACTTTTCATTAACACTTTCGGACGACAGGACAAACACTATGAGCCATAAAGCCATAAGCTGGAGCGGCGTATTCCCGGCGGTGACGACCCAGTTCCGCAACGATTTCTCTCTGGACCTCGACGCCACCCATACGGTGATCAAAAACCTGGTGCGCGACGGCGTCTCCGGTCTGGTGGTGTGTGGCACCGTCGGTGAAAACACCTCGATGACGATGCAGGAAAAGCTGGCGGTGATCGAAGTGGCGAGAGACGCCGCCGACGGCAAAGTGCCGGTGATCGCCGGCATCGCCGAGTTCACCACCGCCTTCGCGCAGAACATGGCGCGTGAAGCGCAAAAGGCCGGTGTCGATGGCATTATGGTGATGCCGGCGCTGGTTTATTCCGCCAAGCCGCACGAAACCGCCGCACACTTCCGCAGCGTCGCCGGCGCGACCGATCTGCCGATCATGGTCTACAACAACCCCCCCATTTACAAAAATGACGTCACACCCGACATCCTGACCTCGCTGGTCGACTGCGAGAACATCGTGTGTTTCAAAGACTCCTCGGGCGATACGCGCCGCTTTATCGACCTACGCAACGAAGTCGGCGATCGCTTCGTGCTGTTCGCCGGGTTGGACGATGTGGTGCTGGAAAGCATCGCCGTCGGCGCGCAAGGCTGGATCTCCGGCATGTCCAATGCTTTCCCGCGCGAAGGGGAAACCCTGTTCCGTCTGGCTAAGGAAAAGCGCTATGAGGAAGCATTGGCGCTGTACAGCTGGTTCATGCCGCTGCTGCACCTCGATGCCCGTCCCGATCTGGTGCAATGCATCAAGCTCTGCGAACAGCGGGTTGGCCGCGGCAGCGCCGTCACTCGCCCACCGCGCCTGGCGCTGCAGGGGGAAACGCTCACCGAGATCAATGCCGTGATCGATAAAGCGCTGGCCACTCGTCCTGCACTGCCGAACGTCGACCTGTAACGCCTTCACCGCCCGGCCAGGCCGGGCGTCGCTCTTTATTTACCGGGGGAACCCATGCCCAACGAACGCCACGTCGCCATCAGCGGCCAACAATTTATCGGCGGCCAGCGCCGCGCCGCAGGGGAAGCTGCGCTGCTCAGCCTGCGCGCCGACGACGGTCAGCCGACCGGCTACCGCTTCCACCAGGCCACGGCAGCAGAAACCGCCGCCGCCGCCGAAGCCGCCGCCGCGGCCTTTGTGCCCTATTCGCAACTCAGCGCCGAGCAACGCGCGAACTTTTTGGACACCATCGCCGAGGAGCTAGAGGCCTTGGACGAAACCTTCTTCGCCCTCGCCACACAGGAAACGGCCCTGCCGGCGGCGCGCTTGAGCGGCGAACGCGCCAGAACCAGCGGTCAGATGCGGCTGTTCGCCACGCTGCTGCGGCGCGGCGATGTCGAAGGCGTGCGCATCGACTGCGCGCTGCCGCAGCGTTCCCCCCTGCCGCGCCCCGATCTGCGTCAATACCGCACGGCGCTCGGCCCGGTGGCGGTATTCGGCGCCAGCAACTTCCCGCTGGCGTTCTCCACCGCGGGCGGTGATACCGCCGCCGCGCTCGCCGCCGGCTGCCCGGTCGTGTTCAAAGCGCACAGTGGCCATATGATTACCGCCGAGCTAACCGCTCAGGCGATCGAGCGCGCACGGGAACGCACGGGGATGCCCGCCGGCGTCTTCAACATGATCTTCGGCAACCGCGTAGGGGCCGATTTGGTAAAACACCCGGCGATTCAGGCGGTGGGATTCACCGGCTCGCTGCAAGGCGGCCGGGCGCTGTTCGATCTGGCGATGCAACGTCCCCAACCTATTCCGGTCTTCGCCGAAATGTCGAGCATCAACCCGGTAATGATCCTGCCCAAGGCGCTGGCGCGGCGCGGGCAGCACATCGCGCAGGAACTGGTCTCTTCCTTCACGCTCGGCTGCGGTCAGTTCTGCACCAAGCCCGGCGTGATCGTCGCGCTGCGCGGCGCCGCCTTCGATCGGTTAACCGAAACGATGAGCGCCCTGGTCAACGCCGCCGAGCCGCAGCCGATGCTGAATGCCGGCACCCTGGAGCACTACCGTCACGGGCTGGCGGCCCTCGATGCCCACCCGGGTATGCGGCGGTTGGCAGGCCGAAGCGAAACGCCTGCTCTTCGGGCGGCGGCGCAGCTTTATCAGGCGGAGGGGGCGCTGTTGCTGCAGGCCGACCCGCTGCTGCAACAGGAGGTCTTCGGCCCGGCCAGCATCCTGGTGGCGATGGATAACGAAGCGCAGCTGCATGCGGCGCTAACGGCATTGCAAGGCCAGTTGACCGCCACGCTGCTGGCGGACGACGACGATCTCGATATGGCCGCCGGGCTAACGGCACTGTTGGCGCGCAAAGCCGGTCGGGTGCTATTCAACGGGTACCCGACCGGGGTGGAAGTGTGCGACGCCATGGTGCACGGCGGCCCTTACCCGGCCACCAGCGACGCACGCGGCACCTCGGTAGGCACGCTGGCGATCGAGCGTTTCCTGCGGCCAGTTTGTTTGCAAAACACCCCTGCAGCGCTGTTGCCGCCGGCGCTGCAGGACGCCAACCCGCTCAACCTGCTGCGACTGGTTAACGGCGCTTACACCCGAGATCCCCTGGTTTCACCTGCCCAACATTAGCCCGGCCGCATCTGCCTGCCACTCAATAACAAAAGGGTAATACCATGACAACCCAAGGCAAATTCAAGAAGCAGCTTACGCTCACCGATCTGACGTTCATCGGTCTGGGCGCCATCTTCGGCTCCGGTTGGCTGTTCGCCGCCAGCCACGTCTCCTCCATCGCCGGCCCGGCCGGCATCTATTCCTGGCTGATCGGTGGCCTGGCGGTGCTGCTGCTCGGCATCGTCTACTGCGAGTTGGGCGCCGCTCTGCCGCGCGCCGGCGGCATCATTCGCTATCCGGTATTCTCGCACGGTGAACTAATGGGTTACCTGCTGGGGTTTATCACGCTGATCGCCTTCTCCAGCCTGATCGCCATCGAAGTCGTCGCCGCCCGGCAGTACGCTGCCGCCTGGTTCCCGTTCCTCAGCCAGCCGGGGTCCGGCGATCCAACAGCGATCGGCTGGCTGGTGCAGCTGGCGCTGCTGTGTTTTTTCTTCGCGCTCAACTACTACAGCGTCAAAACCTTCGCCAAATCCAATAACCTGATCAGCGTGCTGAAGTTTCTGGTGCCCCTGCTGGTGATCGTGGTGTTGTTCAGCTTTTTCAAACCGGAAAACCTGCACAGCCAGGGCTTTGCCCCTTTCGGTTCCGCCGGGGTTGAGGCCGCCATTTCCGCCGGCGGCATCATCTTCGCCTACCTCGGCCTGACGCCGATCATTTCGGTCGCCAGCGAGGTGCAAAGGCCGCAGCGCACCATTCCTATCGCGCTGATCCTGTCGGTGGTGCTGTCCACCATCATCTATGTGCTGCTGCAGATAGCGTTTCTCGGCAGTATCCCTAGCGAGATGCTAAGCGGTGGCTGGGCCGGCATCAGCCAACAGTTCTCCCTGCCGTTCCGCGACATCGCCATCACGCTGGGCATGGGATGGCTGGCGTTTCTGGTAGTCAGCGACGCGATCGTTTCGCCGAGCGGCACCGGCAACATCTATATGAACGCCACGCCTCGCGTGATCTACGGTTGGGCGCGCGCCGGCACCTTCTTCAAACTGTTCACCCGGGTGGATAGCGAGTCCGGTATCCCGCGTCCGGCGCTGTGGTTGACCTTCGCTCTCTCGGTATTCTGGACGCTGCCATTCCCGTCCTGGGAAAAGCTGATCGGCGTGGTGTCCGCCGCACTGGTGTTGAGCTACGCCATCGCCCCGGTCACCGCCGCCGGGCTGCGGCGCAATGCGCCCGATATGCCGCGTCCGTTCCGGGTGCGCGCTTTCTGCGTGCTCGGCCCGCTGTCGTTTATCATTTCGGCGTTGATCGTCTTCTGGTCCGGCTGGGACACCGTCTCCTGGCTGCTCGGCTTGCAGATCCTGATGTTCTTCATCTATATCCTGTTCAAAAATCAGGTGCCGACCCACGCCGTTAGCCTTCGGCAGCAAATTTGGTCCTCGTTGTGGCTGATCGTCTTCTATGCGCTGGTGATCGGGCTTTCCTACCTCAGCAGCTTCGGCGGCATCGGCGCTATTGCCCATCCGTGGGACACCTTCACCATGGCGGTGATTGCGCTGGCGATTTATTACTGGGGCGCCTATACCTGTTTACCCCAGGCCAATTTTATCGGCGATGAAGAAGAATGAACCCAGGGGGACATCGAGATGACATCCATGCACGTTCTGTCGTTGGAACAGGCTTATCAACTGGCGCTGCGTACGCTGCGCAGCAACGGTTTCAATCAGGCACATGCCGAAGCTGTGGCGCAAAATGTCACCCAGGGCGAACGCGACGGCTGCGCTTCTCACGGCTTATACCGGCTGTTGGGCTGCGTGCGATCGCTGCGGGTAGGCAAGGTCTCTGCCGATGCGGTACCCAAGTTATTCGACCAGGCGCCGGCCATCTTGCGTGCCGACGCCGGCGGCGCGTTTTCCCTGCTGGCCTACCGCACCGCTCTGCCGGCCTTTATCGGTAAGGTGCGCGCCAATGGCATCGCCGCGCTGGCGATCAACCGCTGCGTGCATTTCTCCGCGCTGTGGGCCGACATAGAACCGCTGACCGAACAGGGGTTGGTGGCCTTAGCCTGCACACCCAGCCACGCGTGGGTGACGCCGGCCGGCGGTTCGCGTCCGCTGTTTGGCACCAACCCCATCGCCTTCGGCTGGCCACGCCCGGATCGGCCGCCGTTTTTATTCGACATGGCCACCAGCGCGGCGGCGCGCGGCGAAATCGAACTGCACCGCCGCGCTGGCACCCCGCTGCCTGAAGGCTGGGGCATTGATAAGGCAGGCAATCCGTCCACCGATGCCGCCAGCGTGCTGGAGGGCGCGATGCTGACCTTCGGTGGGCATAAGGGCTCGGCGCTGGCGGCGATGGTTGAATTGCTGGCAGGGCCGCTGATCGGCGATATGACCAGCAAGGAATCGCTGGCCTATGACAACGGCACCGGTTCGTCGCCTTACGGCGGTGAGTTGATCATCGCGTTGGATCCCGAGCGTTTTCTCGGTGCGGATAAGGCGAAATATTTCGCCGGAGCAGAAGCGATGTTTGCCGACATGCAGGCGCAAGGCGCACGCATCCCCGGCGAGCGGCGTTATCGACAGCGGCGGCAGAGCGAGCAATACGGCGTGGAAATTCCCAGGACATTGTACGACGAAATAATGGCGCTGTGCGATTAGCGCCGGATTGATGCCCCGCGCCGGCAACCCGGCGCGGGGAAAGGCTTATCCAGCCTGAGCCAGATCGCTGTGCAGGCGCTTGCGCCACACCGGTTTGGTGTCCCAACGGGCGAAGTGTTTCGCCTCTTTACCCGGCTGCACCTGATGCCACATGTCTTCTTGCCACCGGATCGGTTCCTTTCCTCGCAACGTTGGACGGGTCTGTTTAATCGTCCGTTGCAAGACGCTCGCTTCTTCCGCAGAAATGTTCGGCGCCTGTCTGGCGGCGTCCAGCGCACGGCTTCCCAGCGGCGCCATCACCTGATACAACACGTTGACCTGCTGCAGCGTCGCTTGCTGATTAGTGCTCATCCCCTTACCCGACCAACCGTCGAAGTTTTCACCGGGATCGTCCCCCTGCGCACGATACTCATTACCAGGCCCCTCGACGATGTTCCATCCTTGCCAGGTCACCAGAGTGTGTAATCCATCGCGATCCTGCAGGTTTTTATTCTTGATCTGTGTGATCACCTCGGCACGGTTTGGCACACCGATCAGGTTCATAAACTCGTCCAGCGCGTTCCAATGCTGCCCCGCCACCAGACCATTCCAGACATTACGCAAACAGTTCCAAGGAATGGTGTGATGCCAGGTCAGCGTGATAAGCGGTTTGGTTGACGCATGTTGCCAACGGCTCGGTTCACTGCCCCGATCGCCTCTAATGATCCCATCGACTTCTAATGGCATAGCTGCCCCTCTTCTGGCTGAGATGAAGAATATGCGCAAGGCCGGTGACCCGGGTGGCATAAAAACGTCAGCTAAAATCGTAGCAGCTCACACTGAGATGGCAATAAAACGCAAGGCACGCTCTGCCGCAGACCGGCAACCGCAGAGCGCGCCCGAAAACGGTGGGCTTAAGAGGGATTATCTGACCACCATCACCGAAATATTGGCATGGCGAACGATGGCGGCGGCGTTAGATCCCAGCAGATAGGTTTTCACGCTCGGGCGCCGTGAACCGATAATGATCAGGTCGGCGTCGATCTCTTCCGCCAGTTCCAACACCTGATCGCGCGCAGAACCGAAGCTGACGGTGTAATTAAGGCGATCCAACGGCAGATCGATTTCCGACATGATTTTCTTCAGTTTGTCCACCGCCTTCACCTCCGCCTGATTCTCAAATTCCTTGAGACCGAACGAATAGGCAGTAACAAAAGCCGAGGCATCCGGTAGCGCATGGAAGAAATGCACTTTAGCGCCGGACATCTTCGCCAAATATTCCACATGCTTCAGCGCATGCTCGGTCAACAGATCCTCTTCAATATCGATCGGCACTAAAATAGTCTTGTACATATCACATCCTTTCTATGTAAACCGGGTGCCAACAGAATACTGCCGCGCACGGGCGCGGTGAATCGCTTTATCACGCTTTTGTGATCGGGGGGTAAATACTGATAAGGATAGCTTTTAATTTAACAAAATATAAACATCACACCGATAACGGATAGGCGATTAATTATTTATTTCTCGAGATTAAATCAGCTGTAAATAAACCGCTTTGGCGGTGGCTGCGGTCTTATTGGCGACAGAAAGTTTTTTAATCGAGTTGCCTATGTGGAAATTGATCGTGCGCTCGCTCACCCCCATCAACAGCGCGATCTCTTCCGCCGTTTTCCCTTCGCTGCACCAGCGTAAAATGTCTTTTTCGCGCAGCGTCAGCACGTCTTTTATCGCGTCGTCGTTCACCGATATCAAGGCTTCACGCAGCGTTTTATGGGCGGTTTGCGCCAGCCAAAGGAAAAAGGTTTCATTTGCCGCACGCGCTTGTGGCGTTTGCTCCGGTAGCGCTGTGCCGGCAAACGTCAGGATCCCCAGCCTGCCATAGCAATCCTTGACCGACTGCGACCAACCGGCGCACAGGCCAAACTGCGCCATACGTCGCCAAAGCGTCGGCCGATCGTGATAAAAACGTTCGTCCCACTGGAACTGCAGCGTGGAATGGTGAGCGCGCTCAATGACCGGATCCTGCAAATACACCCGCTGCCGCCGATAATCTTCGAGATACTCTGCTGAAAAATTACCTTCGATCAGCATCTTGGGGCGGCTGGCCGGATAACAGGAAAACACGATGTAGGAGAAATAATCAAACCCCAACGCCTCGGCGCAGGGCCCCAGTTGCGTCAGAAAGCATTCGCGATCGGCCAGGCTGCCAATCACCTCCGCCATGAGCCGTTGAGTGCGGGTATCCATAACGCAGGTTCTCCAGATAGCGATGCCAATTATCGATAGGTCAGACTCACTATAGAATATCGCCGCCCGGCGCCAGTAGCCGTTTCATATAATAAAAAATACCAACGCTATAACGAAAACAGCTATTCCCCTCAAAATAAGCCTTTTTATTGCGCCGAACAGGAAAACTACGCGAATAGCATAACCCCTTCAGGACGTAAACCTGTCATTTCTACCGTTAGACAGCCAGGACACCGCCAATTACTTTCCAAACAGGCACCCGGTGCCGCCGTAAATCCAAAGAGATAATAAGCATTTGCGAATTTCGCATGGCATACAGTGACGGGGATTTTCTATGGCAGAAAGTAATGCGGCAATTCAATCGGCTGCGATTATCGGCGCGGGAACGATGGGCAGAGGCATCGCTTATCTTTTCGCGCAAAAGGGCATTCGTACGGTGCTTTATAATCGCAACGGCAATACCCTCAATCAGGCTCGCGAATATATCGCGCAAGACCTGAACAAGAAAGTCGAACAGGGCAAGATCGCGCTGCAGGATAAAAGCTCAGTGCTGGCCAATCTGGTGTTCTCGACGGCGCTTGAGGCTATCGCCGACAGCGAGTTGGTGATAGAAACCATCGCCGAGCATGAACAAACCAAACTTGAGGTGTTGGCGGCCATCGCCGCGGTGGTCAAGCCCGATACGCTGATCGCCACCAATACCTCCTCACTGTCGCTTAACAAGCTGGCAACCGCGGTGACGCACAGCGAGCGGTTTATCGGTTTGCACTTTTTCAACCCTGCGCCGCTGATGAAACTGATTGAAATCATCCCGGCCTACTTTACCGCACACGCCACCACGGAACGTTGCCGTCAACTGGTGGCCGCGTTGGGGAAACGCGATGTCGTCTGTCAGGCCACGCCGGGGTTTATCGTCAACCGCATGGCCCGCCCCTACTACCTGGAAGGGTTCCGCCTGTTGGAAGAGCACGTGGCGCGCGCGCCGCAGATCGACCGTGCCCTCAAGGCCGGCGGACACTTCCGCATGGGGCCGCTCGAGCTGACCGATTTTATCGGCCAGGACATCAACTATCAGGTCAGCCGGCAAATCTGGCAGGACATGCAATACGACCCGCGCTATACCCCCGGCCATCTGCAGCGTTCGCTGGTCGATGCCGGTCTGTTGGGGAAAAAGAACGGCCGCTCCTATTTTGCCGCCGAAGAAACCGCCCCGCCAGTGACGGCCGCCATCGATGCAGACGTCGAGACGCTGCGCGTTTACGGCGAACACCCTTTTTTTACCCTGTTGCAACAGCGAGCCGCACGTCAGTGGCCACAGCTGCGCGTGGAACAACGGCCGGCCTTACCGAGCCTGGGGCCGGCCGTCCAGATCAATGACGCATTCACCGTCAGCATCACCGATGGCCGCACGGCGAGCCAGTTAGCCGAGCAGACGACGGCTGACGCTTTTGTGGTCGACATCGCCCTGAACTACGCCGACACGGCGTATCTGGTTGCGGCGCACAATCGCTATGCCTCTGCGGCCAATAAGGCGCTGTTTTTACGCCTGCTGCACACTGCGATCCCGCAGGTTGAATTTATCAAAGATTCCCCGGCGCTGATCGTCGCTCGCGTCCTCAGCAGCCTGATCAATGAGTCGGTGATCATGGTGGAAAGCGGCGTCTGCAGCCGGGAAGACATTGATGTCGCCGCCGTCGCGGGCGTTAACTACGCCGGCGGCATTTTCGACTGGCTCGGCAAACTGGGGGAGAAAAACGTCAGGACGACGCTGAGCAATCTGGCGCAACTGCTGCACGCAGCGCGCTATGCGCCGCATTACACCCTTCTGCACGCCGCGCAACCGGCGCTGACGACCACGCCTTGAGGAGCCATGATGAACATTAACGATGACGGCGTTTATCTGATCGACGGCACGCGCACGGCGATCGGCGCCTATGGCGGCAGCCTGGCGCATACCCGCCCCGACGACATGGCGGCGACGATCATTCGCGGCCTGCTGCAGCGCCATCCGGCGGCGGAAGCGAATCTGGACGAAGTGGTTCTGGGCTGCGCCAATCAGTCCGGCGAAGACAACCGCAACGTCGCTCGCATGGCAACACTGCTTTCCGGGTTAGACCCGTCGGTGCCGGCCATCACCCTCAACCGCCTTTGCGCATCCGGGTTGGATGCGGTGATCTACGCCGCGGCGAAAATCCGCAGCGGTCTTAGCGAACTGGTTTTGGCCGGCGGTGTGGAAAGCATGAGCCGCGCACCCTATGTGCTGAGCAAGGGCGAAACGCCGTTCGACAAAGGCGTGAAGCTGTATGACACCACGTTGGGATGGCGCTTCGTCAATCCGCGGCTGGCGGAGCGCTACGGCAGCGACCCGCTGGGCATCACGGCGGAAAACGTGGCCCAACGGCAACATATCTCACGCGAGGAACAGGACCTGTTCGCGCTGGCCTCGCAGCAAAAGGCCCGCCGGGCGATCGACAGCGGCCGGCTGGCGCGGGAAATCACGCCCGTGGACGTGCCGGCGGATCGTAAAAACACCCGCACATTCGCGCAGGATGAATTTCCCCGGCTCAGCACGTTGCAACAGCTGCAGGCGCTGAAACCGGCGTTCTCCGCCGGCGGTTCGGTCACGGCGGGCAATGCTTCCGGCATCAACGACGGCGCCGCCGCGCTGCTATTGGCTTCCGGTCGCTACGTGAAACGCCAGGGCTGGCAACCGCTGGCGGAGATCGGCGACAGCGCGGCCGCCGGCGTTGAACCGGCGCTGATGGGGCTGGGGCCGATCGCCTCCACCGAGCGCTTACTGCAGCGCGGCGGGTTCACCTTGAACGACTTCGACATCATCGAGATTAACGAAGCGTTCGCCTCACAGGTTCTGGCGGCGCTGAAACACTGGCGCATCGACGCCAACGACGCGCGGGTCAACCCGAACGGCGGCGCCATCGCGCTCGGTCATCCGCTGGGGATGTCCGGTGCGCGCCTGGTGCTGTCGGCGGCGCTGGAATTACGCGACCGACAGGCAAGCAACGCATTGGTGACGATGTGCGTCGGCGTCGGTCAGGGCCTGTCATTAAACCTTAAAGCCGTTTAACACAAGGAACATACGATGAGCGTACTGAACATTCTTGAAGAAAAGCTGGCGGAAACCAAAAAACAGGGGCGTTTTCGCGAGTTTCTCAACCTTGAACGCGGCGTGCAGGACAAACCCTGGGCCACCAGCCACGGGCACCACGGCGAGCGCCGTCTCAACGTCTGGTGCTCGAACGACTATCTGGCAATGAGCCACCACCCCAAAGTGCTGCTGGCCACCACCGACGCGGTTAACCGGGTCGGGCTGGGCACCTGCGGCGCCCGCAGCATTTCCGGCACCTCGGTCTACCACAGCGAGCTGGAAACGCTGCTGGCCAGCGCCTACGGCAAAGAGTCGGCGCTGCTGTTCACCACCGGTTTCGGCGCCAACGACGCCACCTTATCCACCCTGTGCGACGCCATTCCCGATCTGATCGTGTTCTCCGACGAACTGAATCACGCCTCGATGATTTACGGGATTCGCTACAGTAAAGCGGAGAAAAAAATCTTCCGCCACAATGATGTAGCACACCTCGCCGAGCTGCTGCAGGCCGCCGATCCGGCGCGGCCAAAGCTGATTGCCTTCGAGTCGCTGTATTCCATGGACGGTGACTTTGCCCCCCTGGCGCAGATCGTGGCGCTGGCGGAACAGTATCAGGCGCTGACCTATCTCGACGAAATTCATTCGGCCGGCGTGTATGGCGAACGGGGATTGGGCTATGCCGAACAGCTGGGCCTGTTGGATAAAATCACTATTATCCAAGGCGGATTCGGCAAGTCTTACGGTGCGGCGGGTGGCTATATCGCCGCGCCCCGCTCGGTGGTGGAAGCGGTGCGCAGCTGGGCGCCGGCATTCGTCTTCAGCACCTCGTCACCGGCGCCGGTGGTAGCCGCCGCGTTGGCCAGTTTTAGATACAACCTCGAGCATGACACCCAGCGCAAGCACCTGCTGGCGATCGTCGATCACCTGAAAACCGGCCTGCGCGCCGCCGGCATCCCGCTGGTGTCGGCAGACAGCCATATCCTGCCGCTGCTGGTCGGCGATCCGCACCGCAACAAACACATCAGTAAAGTGCTGCTCGATGAGCATGATATTTACGTGCAACCGGTCAATGCCCCGACGGTGCCCGCAGGCAGCGAGCGACTACGGGTAACGCCGACCTCGGCACATTCCCATGCCGACGTGGAGACCTTCCTGGCGGCACTAGGCCGGGTCTGGGCAGCGAACGATCTGCGGAGGGCAGGATGAAGTTAGCGGATTATAACGGCCATCTGATCACGCTCTGCCTGATGGCGACCGGTACCTTCGCCATCGGCACCGACGCTTTTATCGTCGCCGGCGTACTCAGCGATATTTCCGACACCTTTGCCGTCAGCCCCGCGCAAGCGGGGCAGTTGATATCGGTATTCGCGCTGGCCTATATGCTGTTCGCCCCCCTCACCGCCTGGCTGCTGGGCAACGTCAACCGCAAGCATATCCTGCAGTTGGCGCTGGTGCTGTTCATCGCCGGCAACCTGGCCTGCGCCTGGGCCACCAGCTATCTGCAGATCGCGTTCGGCAGAGTGCTGGCGGCATTGGGGGCGGCCTGTTACACGCCGCAGGCCGCCGCCGCCGCGGTGGGGCTGGTGGCGGAAAAACGCCGCGGCCTGGCTATTTCCATCGTCTATGGCGGCATGACGTTGGCTATTGCGCTCGGCATTCCGTTCGGTACCTTTCTCGCCAAACTGATTGGCTGGCGTGAAATCTTTCTGTTCATCGCCCTGCTGGGGGCGATTGCGCTGCTGGGCCTGTCGTTGGCGCTGCGCGCCATTGCGCCATCGGGCAAGCATTCGCTGAAAGAGCGGCTCGCCCCGCTGCGGCAAAAGGCGGTGCTGACTACGCTGCTGATCACCTTTTTTGCCGTTTGCTCGGAACACATCGTCTACAGCTACGTCAGCGTGTTGCTGAAAAACACCCAGTTCGGCCCTGAGGCGATCCTGCCCCTCGCGCTGCTGGTGTTCGGCATTGGCGCGGTGATCGGCAATTTTGCCTCCGGCGCGTTAACCGATGCCCTCGGCAGCAAGTTCGTGCTGCTGTTTTCCGTGGCGATCCAGACGCTGTCTCTGTTTCTGCTGGCCTTTTATGTCACCTCGCCCTGGTGGGTACTGGCCATCTTCCTCGTCTGGGGCATTACCGGCTGGATGTACCTGGTACCGATCCAGCATCACCTGTTGTCGCTATCGAAACGCTTTGGCGCGCTGACCGTGTCGCTCAACAGCTCGGTGTTGTACGCCGGCATCGCGGCGGGCGGGATGCTGGGCGGCCTGACGCTCTACGCGCTGCCGGCCTATTACCTGCCGCTGTTTTCGCTGCCGCTCGGCGCCATCGCCCTGCTGCTGACGCTGTTGTTTTTCCGGGGAGAGGCCAGCGATGAGTGAAGTTCTTCCGGTGCTTTATGAGCGCCATGGCGCGCAGGTTGCGGTCATCACCCTTAATCGGCCGGAAAAAAAGAACGCCATCAACCTGCAGATGGCCGAGTTGATCCGCACCTACCTGCGGCGGGCGGATAACGATGACTTGGTGCGAGCGATCGTGCTGGCCGGCCAACCGGCGGTATTTTCCGCCGGCATGGATATCAACGCCTTTCATCAGGGTGAACTGCCCATCGTCACGCCGGAGGGGTTTGGCGGGCTGATCCATGCACAGATTGCCAAGGTGATCATCGCCGCCGTTGACGGCATCGCGTACGGAGGCGGATTTGAGCTGGCGCTGGCGTGCGATCTGATCGTCGCCGGCCAGAACGCACGCTTCAGCTTCCCCGAAACCGGGCTCGGGTTAGTCGCCGCACAAGGTGGGTGCGCGCGCTTGCCGACGCGTATCTCCCCCTATGTCGCGCTCGACTGGCTGCTGACCGGCAGAACCGTCGGCGCACAGGAGGCGCTGTCACACGGCGCCATTTCCCGTATCAGCGAGGGGACGGCCCGGGAAGAAGCGCTGCGCATCGCCGAACAGATCGCCGGAAAAGATCTTGCTGCCAGCCAAGCGGTGAAGGCCATCGTGCGCCAGGGGCTGGCACGTCAAGAAGCCCCCTCATTCGATTTTCAACAAGGCCCGGTCGAGCGCCTGCGTCAGGCCGCCGCCCGCCGATAATGCCCCTGCCGGTTCGTCTGAACCGGCATTTCCCGTTTGTCCTCCACCGCTCATTTTACGCAGCCCGCTTCTCGGCGCTGGGTTACACTGCCGGTAGTCCTAATGCGCTGATAAGGAAAAATAATGCGCCTTTTGCCTCTGCAGACCCCCAGACTGATCCTGCGCCCGTTCACGGCCGACGATCTGCCCCACTTTACCGCCTACCGCAGTCACCCTGACGTGGCGCGCTATCAAAGCTGGAGCGACTACAGCGCCACCGATGCGCAGGCCTTTTTCGAACGGCAACGGCAGCTCGCGTTCAACCGTGACGACAGCTGGTTCCAGCTGGCGGTCGAGCGCCGTGAGGACGGCGCGTTGCTCGGCGATGTCGCGGTGCATTTCTTCGATGAGGGGCGCCAGGCTGAACTGGGCGTGACCTTCGCGCCCAGCCACCAGCGGCAAGGGCTGGCGCGCGAGGCGCTGAGCGCCGTCATCGC
Source organism: Serratia sp. PL7 (assembly GCF_945957435.1). Taxonomy (NCBI): domain Bacteria; kingdom Pseudomonadati; phylum Pseudomonadota; class Gammaproteobacteria; order Enterobacterales; family Yersiniaceae; genus Serratia; species Serratia sp. PL7. The sequence goes on from NZ_CAMFLB010000001.1 coordinate 1,962,555, forward strand.
TCTGCTGTTCGGGCCGTTGGCGAAGCACCGTATTACTGCGGTGGTGGACACGCGTAATCTTGGCGCCGCCACGCTGTTCGGCAAGTTGGGTTTTCGCCGCGAGGCCTATTGGCGGCAAAACGTGTTTTTCAAAGGCGCATGGGGCGACGAATTCGGCTTTGCCCTGCTGCAAAGCGAATGGCGGGAGAATGCAAGGCATGACGCTGCTGAATAAATACCTTGGGCAATACCAGTTCTCGGAACGGCATGCGATCGCCATCGCCGCGCCGCAGGCTCGGATCCTGGCGGCCGTGGCCGCCTACGATCCCAAGCACGATCGTTTCTTCCGCAGCATGATAGCGCTGCGCGAATTGCCCGCGCGGCTGATGCCACGCGATAAGCCCAGCCCGCCGCCGTTTGGCCTGCATAATTTTTGCCTGCTTGAGCAGGATGACAGCGCGTTGGTCTATGGCCTGATCGGCCGCTTTTGGCAGGCTGAGTACGGTCTGGAGCAGGTCGCTGACGGAGCGGGCTTTCTGGCCTTCGCTCAGCCCGGCGTCGCCAAACTGGCGCTGGGGTATGTCGTGAGTCCCCTCGAGGGTGGGCGCTGCCGTCTGGTGACGGAAACGCGCGTCTTCTGCCCCGACGACGCCAGCCGGCGGCGGTTTACCCCGTATTGGTATGCTATTCGCCTGGTGAGCGGGTTGATAAGACGCCGCATGCTGCGCGCCATTAAAACCGCCAGCGAAAAGCGGGTAGTGAATCATTCACCAAGCTGATTCATTTAAGAGCATTCTTAGAGAATGAAAATCATTATCAGCCTATTTTTTAATCACAACAAGATAGTAGTGAGAAGCCATTGACCCCGCCCCCTGCGGGGATTTTTTCGCCTATTTATCGCCTGTTTCAGGAAACGCCTGCATAAACAGGAAGGTGCAAGGCTTGCGCTGATACTGATTGATCTGCGGCACCAGCCGGGTGAAATGCTCGGTCTGACAATGCACGTCCAGGGCGGCGCGGTCCGGCCAGCTTTCGATAAAAATAAAGTGCCCGGGATCCTGCTGGTCGATGCACAGTTCATAACTGATGCACAGCGGCTCTTGACGGGTTTTCGCCACCAGCTCGCGATACCATGGCATAACGGTGTCAATGTGTTCCGGATGGATAAAATCTTCAGCGATGACCTTCAGCATGTTGCGCTCCTGCATTCTGTTTTGCCGTGCTTCACCTTATCGTCCTCACTCCCGAGATGAAAGCGCCCTACTCCAGGTCTATCACCGGGTTGCCAATTCGGTGATAACGCACACAGATCTCGATCAAAACGCTTGAACGCGCCATAGCCCTGTGTGAACGTTTGATTAACAAAAAAGCAACACACCATTCACCATGGTGATGTCTGCATCAACCTGCCGACCCGATACGCGGCATTTTTTTCGCCCTTAAAGGCCTGACCATTAGTCCTTTAGACCTTTATATCTCACGAAGAAAATCCGCTGTGACCGTCGTGTTGAGGGCAACGGCGCCAGGACGGTCCTTATGACCGACGCTTGTCATTCTCAGAAGAGAGGTTATCGCCAGTGAATCACGCCACCTATGCCGCTCCAGCGCTCAACACCGCCATCCGCAAAACCTGGCGCAGACTGGTGCCCTTGATGTTCGCCATGTACTTCATCGCGTTTATCGACAGGGTTAACGTCGGTTTTGCCAAGGACGCGATGGCTATCGACATCGCGCTGTCGCAATCCGCTTTCGCATTGGGCGCCGGGATATTTTTTGCCGCCTATGCGCTGTTCGGCATCCCGGCCAACCTGCTGATGAACCGCTGGGGCGCCAAACGCTGGCTTAGCGCCACCACCGCACTGTGGGGGGCGCTGTCGGCCTGTACCGGGCTGGTGACCAACGAACAGCAATTTATCATCCTGCGGTTTCTGCTGGGGATCGCCGAAGCCGGCTTTTACCCCGGCATCCTGTTGCTGGCGTCGATCTATTTTCCCAATAAGGTGCGCGCCTCGGTCATTGGCATTTTCGTGCTCGGCGTGCCGGCGGCCCTGACGCTCGGCTCACCGCTGTCGGGGGCATTGCTGGAGATGCACGGCGTGTTGGGTAAACCCGGCTGGTTCTGGATGTTCGTGCTGGAAGGGCTGCCGGCCGTCGCCCTCGGCGTCTTCGCCTTTTTCTATCTCGACGATAACCCTCGGCAGGCTCGCTTTTTGACCGAGGAAGAACGCACGGCATTGGTCACACAGTTGGCTGACGAACAGCAGCAGACCGAAACCAGCAGCGTCAAAGCAGCAATGAGAAGCGGAACCGTTTGGCATCTGGCGTTGATCTACGGCACCCTGCAAATCGGCGTGTACGGCCTGATGTTTTTCCTGCCGTCGCAGGTCGCCTCGCTGATGGGCACCCATCTCGGTTTCAAGGCCTCGCTGGTGGCCGCCATTCCCTGGGCGTTCTCCGCGCTGGGCGTCTATTTCCTGCCGCGCTATGCCGACAGAAAAACCGCCAGAAGATTACCGATCGCCGTGGGGTGCATGGTCGCGGCAGCGCTGGGGTTGGTCGTTTCTTCCTATGCCGGCCCTCTGCTCGCTATCGTCGCCCTGAGCTGCTGCGCAGTCAGTTTCCTGGCGGTACAGCCGATTTTCTGGACGTTTCCCGCGCAGGTGCTCACCGGCCCGGCGCTGGCGGCCGGCATCGGTTTTTGCACCACGCTCGGCGCCGCATTCAGCTTCTTAGCCCCGCTGATCCGCACGGAGGCGGAACAGCGTTTTCACAGCCCGCATGCCGGGCCGCTGGTGCTGGCCGCCTTTTCACTGCTGTGCGCCACGCTGTTGTGGGCGCTCAGAAACCGGCGCGCCGACGTGAGCAAGCAAGACGCAGAGATTGCCGGATAGCGGCGCGTTATTTAGCCATTATTGAACCTGCGGATGGGACACTGGCACTCAGCCCTCTCCCCCGCAGGTATTAAATGGATGAATTGACGCACATTATCGCTAAATACAGCCCGGAACCGGAGATGTTGCTGCTGCTGATTTTCCTGTTCGCGCTGGGAAAATCCGTGATCGTGGTGTCTTCCGCCTTGCCGCCCGCCTCGGTGACGCTGCTGGTATGCATCCTTGCAGGCAAACACACGCTGCCCCTCGGTGCCGTTTGGGCGGCCATCGCCCTCGGCGCCACGTTGGGATCGATCTTGTCGTTCCACGGCGGCGCGCTGCTGTGCCGCCACGATCTTGGCCGCCGGCTGCCGGCACGCTTTCACACTCCGCTGCACAAAGCGCAACGTTCCTTGCAAAAGCGCGGGCTACCGCTGCTGTTCGCCTCGCGTTTCCTGGCGGTGATGCGCTACACCATGCCGCTGATGGCCGGCATGCTGCAACTGCCGGCGAGGCACGTCTATGCCACCGCCGCGCTCTCAGCCGCCGTTTGGGCACTCCTCTTGATGTCGGCCGCGCATTTATTCCCCGCTTCTTGACCTGAAAGATTCTTGGGCAAATGCCCCATCCCTGCGCCGACGTTGCGCCAGCGCACAGCCTCCCTTGCCGTATAAAGTACGGTGCAACATCGCAGTTTGCGCCAGATCACCTTTCTGAACATCAGTCGAAAAATGCGAATTTTTTTGCAGAATGCGCGCTTAAAACGGCGCCATGAGGGAAAAAACAGAGAAAAGTCTGTGCGTAACACGCTGATTTGGTTGGTGGGTCGTACAGGGTTCGAACCTGTGACCAATTGATTAAGAGTCAACTGCTCTACCGACTGAGCTAACGACCCAACGCGATAAATTGTCCTCCTCGCCAGTGCCGCTGTCAAACGCTTCCACTCATTACTTTTTCTCATGCGAGTTTTACAACTCTTTGTTTAATCAACGAGATAAGCCGCATAAGGTCTGTTAATCCCACCTTTTGAAGAGTAATCTTCCGCTCCCTGAACGTCCGATTTGCCTCCTCCGTGTAAAGATTGATCGACTTTTATCCCACGTATAAATGTTGTAAACATGTTGCACAAAGGTGGCGTTATTGCACTACCTTACTAAAGCCGGACCAACCGGATAAATGTATAAAAAAGAGCCACTTCAGAGCTCACGACTTCACTAATGACAGGTAAAACAGGACATCATCAGATGGTAGATCACTCTAAAATAGCGACTGACGCGACGCCCGCTTCAGAAGATCATCTACGGCGAAACCTTACTAACCGACATATTCAACTGATCGCCATCGGCGGCGCCATCGGCACCGGTCTGTTTATGGGCTCCGGTAAAACCATCAGCCTGGCCGGCCCTTCGATCATCTTCGTGTACATGATCATCGGCTTTATGCTGTTCTTCGTGATGCGCGCCATGGGTGAGCTGCTGCTGTCTAACCTGGAATACAAATCGTTCAGCGATTTCGCCGCGGATCTGCTCGGCCCGTGGGCGGGTTTCTTCACCGGCTGGACCTACTGGTTCTGCTGGGTGGTCACCGGCATCGCCGACGTTGTGGCGATCACCGCCTACGCCCAGTTCTGGTTCCCCGGACTGTCACAGTGGATTGCTTCACTGCTGTGCGTGCTGTTGCTGCTCGGCCTTAATCTGGCGACGGTGAAAATGTTCGGCGAAATGGAGTTTTGGTTTGCGATGATCAAAATCGTCGCCATCGTCGGGCTGATCGTCGCCGGGCTGGTGATGATCGCCATGCAGTTCCAATCGCCGACCGGCACCGTGGCCTCATTCACCCATCTGTGGAATGACGGCGGCATGTTCCCGAAAGGCATCAGCGGTTTCTTCGCCGGCTTCCAGATCGCAGTATTCGCCTTCGTCGGCATTGAGCTGGTGGGCACTACCGCCGCGGAAACCAAGGATCCGGAGAAGTCATTGCCGCGCGCCATCAACTCGATTCCGATCCGCATCATCATGTTCTACGTGTTCGCCCTGATCGTCATCATGTCGGTGACGCCGTGGAACTCCGTGGTGCCGGACAAGAGCCCGTTCGTTGAACTGTTCGTGCTGATTGGCCTGCCGGCCGCGGCCAGCGTGATTAACTTCGTGGTGCTAACCTCCGCCGCCTCCTCCGCCAACAGTGGGGTATTCTCCACCAGCCGCATGCTGTTCGGGCTGGCGCAGGAAGGCGACGCGCCGAAATCGTTCGCCAACCTGTCCAAGCGCGCGGTGCCGGCCAACGGCCTCACCTTCTCCTGCATCTGCCTGCTGGGCGGCGTGGTGCTGATTTACCTGATCCCGAACGTGATGACGGTCTTCACCCTGGTGACCACCGTATCGGCGATTCTGTTCATGTTCGTCTGGACCATCATCCTGTGCTCGTATCTGGTTTACCGCAAACAGCGCCCGGCGCTGCACCAGAAATCGATCTACAAGATGCCTGCCGGCAAGCTGATGTGCTGGGTGTGCATGGCGTTCTTCGTGTTCGTGCTGGTGCTACTGTCGCTGCGCGAAGACACCCGCCAGGCGCTGATCGTCACCCCGCTGTGGTTCATCGTGCTCGGCCTGTCTTACGTGTTCTTGCGCAAGAAGAAAACCGCGTGATGTAAAAAGGGGCGGATCTCTCCGCCCCTTTCTTTCTACGCCTCTGCGCTAATCCGCTTCCGTCGCCACCGCCGCTTTCCCCTTGCGCCGTATGCGCAGCTCGCTGACTACCACCCCAATCACGATCAACGCGCCCCCCAACAACGCCACGCCCGGTAAACGTTCACCGGCGAGCCGCCCGACAATGCCCGCCCAGACCGGTTCGCCGGCGTAAATCACCGTGGCCCGCGTCGGCGAAACGCTGCGCTGCGCCCAGTTCATAGTCAGCTGAATCAAGGCGCTGGCCAGCCCCAGCCCAATGGCGCTGTACAGCAGGTAATCCGAATACGGCGGCGGCGACTCGCCGGTCGGCGCCATCATCAAAAAGGAGGCCAGTGAGGCGGTCGCCAGCTGCACAATGGTCACCCGGCGGATATTCACCTTGCCGGCAAAGGCACCGATCAGAATGATCTCTGCCGCCATGCCCAGCGTGCCGGCCAGCGTCAGCATTTCGCCAAGGCTCAGCGTCATGTCCGTGCTGCTCGGTGCCGCCAGCAGCATCAGGCCGGTAAAGGCCAGCAGAATACCGATCCACGACATGATGCCGGGGAACCGCCCCAGTACCAGCCATTGCAATAGCGGCACGATCGGCACGTACATGGCGGTGATGAACGCCGATTGGCTGCTGGTAATCGTCTGCAGACCGACGGTTTGCATGCTGTAGCCGAACATGATCGCCAGCCCGATCAGTACGCCCGCCTTCAGTTCATACAGGGTCAGGCCGCGCAGCACGCGCAGCGAAAACAGCGTCAACGCCAGCGTGGCGGTGGCGAAACGCAGACCGACGAAAAAGAACGGCCCGCTGACTTGCATCGCGTGATGCACCGCCAAAAAGGTGCCGCCCCAGATCATGGTGATGAAAATCAACACCGCTTCCGGCAACCTGATTTGCGGAACCACGGCGGAAATAAAGGATTTTTTTGCTGCTGACACCGGCTTGCCCTTCCTGCTGAGTGCAATATAATGCACAGATCCTGCCAGTATGAGATAAAGTCCGGCGATGAGCAATACGGCGCATAACGCGAAAACCGATCCCCCCAAGGTGCTGCAGTACCTGAGCAGCAATCTGCGCGGCTACCGCCAACAGGCGGGCCTGAGCCAGATGGCGCTGGCCGAACTTTCCGGCGTCAGCCGCCGCATGCTGGCGGGCATCGAGGCCGGCGATCGCAACGTCAGCCTGGCGGTGCTCGACAAGATCGCCGCTGCCCTGAAGATTTCGTTCACCGATCTGATCCAGGCGCCGGAAGCGCGCGGCGACCATCTGGTGGGGGAACTGGCCTGGCAAGGCGCGCAACCGGGCAGCCAGGCGCTGTTCGCCGCCAGCGTGCCGGCGCGCCAACGGGCCGAGCTGTGGGAATGGACGCTGATGCCGGGCGAGCGCTATGACTCTGCGCCGGACGCGGAAGGCTGGAATGAAATGATCTACGTGATTGCCGGTACCCTGACGCTGGAGTTGGAACAAGGCACGCTGACGCTCAGCGCGGGCACCGCACAAACCTTCAACAGCGATCAACGCTACGCCTACGCCAACCACGGCGATCTCCCGCTGCGCTTTATCCGCAACGTCGCCTTCTGACTGCTCGCCAGCCCGCGCCGGCGGCGGGTGTCGTGTCGCTGTCGTGCCGCTGTCGTGGCGCAGCTACCCCGCCCGCCCTACACTGAATGACAGTGACAGCGAACTCAGGAGTGCACCATGCAAAAGTATCGCATCAGGCCATTACGTCTGGAAAAAGGCTGGTCGCAGGAGCAGCTGGCGACCATCGCCGGCCTCAGCACCCGCACCGTACAGCGGATTGAAAACGGCGAACAGGCCAGCCTGGAAACCTTGACCGCGATCGCCGCCGCGCTGGGCGTGCAGGTCAGCAATCTCAACGCACAGCCGCAACAGACGACAATGGGGGAGGAGACGCCTGACGAACAACGTCTTCGTCGCCAGGTCGCGGCAGAAGGCAAACTGCTGAGCATGGCGGTGCGTTTCGCCGTCATCGGTGCGATATTGCTCGCTGTCAACGTCTTTACCCATCCGCACTATCTCTGGTCGCTGTGGGCGATCGGCGGCATGAGCCTCGCGCTGGTCATGCGGGCGGTGCGCACTCTGCTGCTTCGTAACGTCTTCAGCCGCTGGCAGGAACAGCGGCTGGCGCAAAAACTCAGGCGTCTGCCGTGAGCCTCAACCACTCGGCCAGCCGAGCCAGCGCGCTGCCGGGCACGATCGGCTGTGGCGACAGCAGGTAATAGCCGCTGCCGTCGGGCATAAAACCGAACGGCGCGCTCAACAAGCCGGCGGCCAGATCGTCTCGCACTTGCAGCCACGGGCCCATCGCAATGCCAAGACCGGCGACCGCCGCCTGCAGGCTGAAATAGAAATGATCAAAGCGCTGCTCTGGATGCCCCACCAAGGCCATCCCCTGTTGCTGCGCCCAATGCCACCAGGCATCCGGCCGGGTGGCGGCATGCAGCAGCTTCGCGCCGGGCCGCAAACTCAGCAGGCTGCCCTCAGCGATCGTCATCCTTGCCAATGCCCCGGGTTGGCACACCGGCCCAACCTTTTCACTGAACAGCGCCAGGCTATGCACCTCCTTTCCCCAATCGAAGTCATTGCGCCTGATCGCCGCCGTAATGCCGTCATGGAACGAAAACGGCCCGCCACCGGCCACCAGCTGTAAGTTGATGTCCGGATGCGCCTGCTGAAAAGCCGGCAGACGCGGGATCAGCCAACGCATCAATAAGGTCGGTTCACAGGACAAGACCAGCGGCGCGTCGAGCGCCTGCTGACGCAGTTCCAGCGCGGTATGATCCAGAATGCCGAAGGCCTGCTGCGTCGCCTGAAACAGCTTGCGCCCCGCCGCCGTGAGCAGTACCCGCCGATGGCGGCGCTCAAACAACGCCACGCCCAGTTCCTCTTCCAGCGCCCGCACCGCCCGGCTGACGGCGCCATGCGTCAAATTCAGCCCCTGCGCCGCCTGCGTAAAACTTTCCAGCCGCGCGGCGGCCTCGAAGCAGCGCAGTCCGCCCAACGGCAACGGCCTGCCGGTTTTGCGTGAGTTTTTCTCACCGATATTGTCACTATTCATCGTTTGTCACCGAGAAAAATTACTCTTATAAATCAGTCACTCTATTGTTAAACATCGCAAGGATAACTATGACTGAACTCATCGCTGTCGTCACCATTACTTTACTCGCCGTGATAAGCCCAGGGCCGGACTTCGCCATGGTCTCGCGCAACAGTCTGCTGCTCTCACGCCGCGCCGGCATATTGACCGCCTGTGGCATCGGCGCCGGCGTACTGGTTCATGTCAGCTATACGCTGATTGGCGTCGGCGTGTTGATTCAACAATCGCCCTGGTTGTTTAACCTGCTCAAAGGCATCGGCGCCGCTTATCTGATCTATCTCGGCTTTACGCTGCTGCGCAACGCGGCGCATCAGGATGCCACGCCCAGCACCGCGCCGGCCGCCATCAGCGATTTCGGCGCGCTGAAAACCGGCTTTTTCACCAACGCGTTAAACCCGAAAACCACCATTTTCATCGTCAGCCTATTCATGCAGGTCGTCTCTCCGCACACCCCGCTCGGTGTACAAATTGGCTATGGCCTCTTTATTGCCGCCGTCCATGTGTTCTGGTTCGCTGCCGTTGCGTTGCTGTTTTCCGCGCCTGGCGTCAATGCGCGCTTTTTGCGTTTACGCCGCGGCATCGACCGCACCTTTGGCGGGCTGCTGATTGTCTTTGGCGCCCTGTTGGCGATCGCCGGCATCAGGTAACGCCACGACGCCAAGTTCGTCATTCGCTTCTATGCTTATCAGGGGTTTTTGTTAATCATCTGAGCGGGAGTACGAAACATGACGAAACTGTTGGTGCTTTATTACTCAATGTACGGCCACATCGAACGCCTGGCGCAGGCGGTGGCTGAAGGGGCGAACCGTGTCAACGACGTGGACGTGACGATTAAACGCGTGCCGGAAACCATGACGCCGGAGGCCTTCGCCAAAGCCGGGGGCAAGCAACACCAGCAGGCGCCGGTCGCCAGCCCGCAAGAACTGGCGGACTATGACGGCATTATCTTCGGCACGCCAACCCGCTTCGGCAATATGGCCGGGCAAATGCGCACCTTCCTCGATCAAACCGGCGGGCTGTGGGCTTCCGGCGCGCTGTACGGCAAGGTAGGCAGCGTCTTCTCCTCCACCGGCACCGGCGGCGGCCAGGAACACACCATCAGTTCGACCTGGACCACGCTGGCGCACCACGGTTTCATCATCGTACCGATCGGCTATGCGACGCAGGAGCTGTTTGACGTTTCGCAGGTGCGAGGCGGCACCCCGTATGGCGCCACCACCATCGCCGGCGCCGACGGTTCGCGGCAGCCGAGTAACGAAGAGCTGACCATTGCCCGTTATCAGGGCGAACACGTGGCTAAAATCACCGCCAAGCTGAAAAGTTAAGCACCCTCCAGCCCCCGTGATCCAAAGGGCCGCGCATTCGCACGGCCCCATCTTGTTGCCAACCCGCCGCAAGGTTAGAATGCCCCTCCCCCGGCCATTCAGCGTCTGAAGGCCAGGCCCGAATTCGTTCTGCCCGTCGCTCATCCGCTTTCAGCCCGAGGACGGGCGTTCTGTTTTTTGCGCACAGCGAAGGGAATAAGTCAGTGTCTAAAGATTTTGATGAACTAATAAGAGACATGGATCTTATTATTGAAAATGTAGACAGCTTCAAGGCTCTGGCTCCGCGCGCGCCCGAGCCGGCTCCGGCCCCGCCGCCGCCGGTTCATCACTACGACTCGTTCTGCGAAAACATCGCGCTGAAAGTCGTCTTGAAGGTGCTGCTGTCTTCGGTGGACAAGATAGTCAAAGTACAGATCGCCAACAAGGTCGAGCAGGAAATCGCGCAGATCGAACAGCAGGTGGTGCGCGCCGGCGGCGGCCCGGTATCACCGGACGATCTGGCGCAGATGACGCATTACGTTCGCCGCACGGTCAACGACCTGCTGGAGTAATCCTCCCCCCCCTTTGAAACGGCGTCTGTTGGACGCCGTTTTCATTTCTGCCGCATTTCACGTGCGGCTTGGCTGTACCATGACTGACACATTCACAACATGAATATGTTGCATTGTTGTATTCGTTTCACTGCGATAAGTTTAATTTACTGTAAATATATACAGTGTTTTTAACTTATTGAGGATATGAATATGCGCTTTAACAACAAGATGTTGGCCCTGGCCGCCCTGCTGTTCGCCGCACAGGCGTCGGCCGACACGCTCGAATCCATCGACAACTGCGCGGTCGGCTGCCCGACCGGTGGCAGCAGCAACGTGTCTATCGTGCGTCATGCTTATACGTTGAACAACAACAGCACCACCAAGTTCGCCAACTGGGTGGCCTATCACATCACCAAAGACACACCGGCCAGCGGCAAGACGCGCAACTGGAAAACCGATCCGGCGCTCAACCCGGCGGACACGTTAGCGCCCGCCGATTACACCGGCGCCAATGCGGCGCTGAAGGTCGATCGCGGTCATCAGGCGCCGCTGGCTTCGCTGGCGGGCGTTTCCGACTGGGAATCGCTGAACTACCTGTCCAACATCACGCCGCAAAAGTCCGATCTTAACCAGGGCGCCTGGGCGCGGCTGGAAGATCAGGAACGCAAGCTGATCGATCGCGCCGATATCTCCTCGGTCTATACCGTGACCGGGCCGCTGTATGAACGCGATATGGGCAAACTGCCGGGCACCCAGAAAGCGCATACCATCCCCAGCGCCTACTGGAAGGTGATTTTCATCAACAACAGCCCGGCGGTGAACCACTATGCCGCCTTCCTGTTCGATCAGAACACGCCGAAGGGCGCCGATTTCTGCCAGTTCCGCGTGACGGTGGACGAGATCGAGAAGCGTACTGGCCTGATCATCTGGGCCGGTCTGCCGGACGACGTGCAGGCTTCGCTGAAGAGCAAGCCCGGCGTCCTGCCGGAGTTGATGGGCTGCAAAAACTGACGAAAAAACCCGCCGAGGCGGGTTTATTTTTCATACGGGCGCCGGCGGTTTATTCCGTCAGCGCCTTTTGCGCGGCGGCCAACTCACGCTGCCGGGGCGACGCCACCGCATGATCGCGCGCCAACAGCGTGTACACCGTCGGCAGCACGAACAGGGTAAACAGCGTGCCCACCAGCATGCCGGAGACGATCACCAGCCCCAGCCCAAAGCGGCTGGCGGCACCGGCGCCGCTGGCGAACAGCAGCGGGATCAAACCGAACACCATCGCCCCGGTGGTCATCAGCACCGGCCGCAGGCGAATTTGCGCCGCCTGCAAAATCGCGTCGCGCCGCGTCAGCCCCTGATGCATCTGCAGTTCGTTGGCGAACTCCACCATCAAAATACCGTGCTTACTAATCAGCCCGATCAGGGTCACCAGCCCGACCTGGGTATAGATATTCATCGTGGCGTAACCCAACGCCAGCGGCAGCAAGGCGCCGCAGATCGACAGCGGCACGGTGATGAGGATGATCAGCGGATCTTTCAGGCTCTCGTACTGCGCCGCCAGTACCAGGTAAATGATCACCAACGCCGCCAGGAACGCGAACGCCAGCGCGCTGCCTTCCTGGGTATATTGGCGCGAATCCCCCTGCCAGTCATGGCTAAAGTCGGCCGGCAACGCATTCGCCTGCCGTTCGAGGAAGGCCACCGCTTCGCCCATCGAAACGCCGGGGGCGGGAATGGCCTGCAGGGTGGCGGCGTTCTGCTGGTTAAACTGAGTCAGCTTGTTCGGTTCGACCTTAACGGCCACCGATACTACGGTGGAGAGCGGCACCAGCGTATTGTCCTGGGTGCGAACGTACTGCCGCGCCAGCGCCTGCGGCGTCAGCCGCTGTTCGCGCAGACTTTGCGGGATCACGTCATAGGCGCGCCCGTCCATGCCGAAGCGATTGAGGTAGTTCTCCCCCACCAGCACCGCCAGCGATTCGCCGATGTCGCTCATGCGGATCCCCAGGCTGTTGGCCTTGGCGCGATCGATATGCACCTCCGCCAGCGGGTTGTTGTAGTCCAAATCGCTGTCCACCACCATAAATAGGCCGCTGTTTCTGGCGTTATGCTTCACCTCTTCCAGGGTGCGGTACAGCTGCGGGTAGTCCTGCGGCGTACGCAGCACCATCTGCACCGGCAGCCCCCCGGTGGAACCCGGCAAGGCGGGCAGTTGGAAGGCGAAAATGCTGGTGCCTTCGACATCGTTCACCGCCCGTTGCAGATCGGCCTGCACCACCGACGCCGAGCGCTGGCGCGCCTGCCACAGCGTCAGGTTGATACCGCCAATGCCGGACGCCGTGCCGTCGCTGCCGTTGATGATCCAGCGGCTTTCGGTTTCCGGCATGCGGTTGTAGACCTCATCCAGCTTGTAAGCAAAGCGTTCGACATAGTTCAGGTTGGCGTGCTGCGGCGCCTTGATGGCGGTCAGTACGATGGCCTGATCCTCGGTCGGCGCCAGCTCGCGCTGCGGCATCAGGTACAACAGCGGCAGGCTGATCATCACCAACAGCGCCAGCGTCCCAGTCAACCAACGGTGGTGCAGCGAGAAGTCCAGCGCGCGCGCATAACGCCGCGTCAGGCCGCCGAAGAACCACTCGGCGGCGCGCGCCACGCGCCCTTCGCTCTGTTTGGCCGGCAGCAGGAGCGAGCTCATCACCGGCGACAGCGTCAGCGCCACCACGCCGGACACCACCACCGCCCCGGCCAGCGTCAGCGCGAACTCGCGAAACAGCGCGCCGGTCAGCCCGCCCATCAGGCCGATCGGCGCATAGACCGCCGCCAGCGTCAGCGTCATGGCGATCACCGGCCCCGCCACCTCGCGTGCGCCGATCATCGCCGCCGCCAGCGGCGTTTTCCCCTCTTCGATATGGCGATGTACGTTCTCCACCACCACAATGGCGTCGTCCACCACCAAACCGATCGCCAGAACCATCGCCAGCAGCGTCAGCAAATTGACGCTGAAGCCGAAGGCCAGCATCAGCCCTGCAGCGCCAAGGATCGACAGAGGAATGGTCACCACCGGGATCAACACGGTGCGCAGCGACCCCAGACACAGATAGATCACCGCCACCACGATCGCCAGCGCTTCGAGCAGGGTATGCACCACTTCATCGATCGAGGCCTGAATAAAGCGCGCGGTCTCGAACGCCAGCGCCATCTTCACGCCCGGCGGCTGCATCTTGTCGATCGCCGGCATCAGGTGACGAATGCCGTCGACGATCACCAGCGGGTTGCCGGTCGGCGTAGGGAAGACGCCGAGGAACACCGCTGGTTCGCCATCCATCAGGGCACTGGTTTCGGTGGCCGCGGCACCTAGCTCCACGGTGCCAACGTCTTTCAAGCGCACCAGGCCGTTGCCGTCGTTGCGCACCACCAGATTGCGGAACTCTTCCACGCTGGTGAGATCGGTATTCACCCGCACGTTGGCAACCACGTACTGCCCTTTTACCTTGCCCGGCGCCGCCTGGTAGTTGTTGCGCCGCACCGCGTCGGCCACGTCGGCGGCAGTCAGGCCGCGGCCGGCCAGCCGATCGCTGTCCAGCCACAGGCGCATCGCCATTTTTTGCCCGCCAAACACTTCCACCTTGGCGACGCCGTCGATGGTGGTGAACATCGGCTCCACCACCCGCGTCAGGTATTCGCTCAGCGCCGGTGTGGACAGCGTTTTACTGGAGAAACCGACATAGGCCACGGCAGTAGCTTCACCAGCGGACCGCTCAATCACCGGATCGTAAGCCTGCTCCGGCAGCTTGTAGCGCACCTGGTTGACCTTGGCCATCACTTCGGTCAGCGCCTGGGTGGAGTCGCGGTTCAGCGCCATACGCACCGTCACCACGCTGCGCCCCTGCACCGACGAGGAAGAAAGGTAGTCAACGCCCTCGACGGACGACACCGCCTGGGCGATTGGCTGCGTGACAAAGCCCTGCATCAGCTCGGACGACGCGCCGGGATAGTCGGTGCTGATGGTAATGGTAGAGTTTTCCAGCAGCGGGTATTGGCGGATCGGCAGTTTGCTGAGCGCCAGCGCGCCGAACAGCAGGATCAGGGTGCTGACCACCAGCGCCAGCACCGGCCGGCGCACGAACAGATCGGTAAATGTCATCGGTCTCTCCTCAGGAACCGGCCGGGGCGGCGTTCAGGGTATCCTGCGCCACCGGCTCGGCCGCCATGCCGTCGCTCAGCTTGAGCTGGCCCGAAGTCACCACCCGATCGCCTTCCTGCAGGCCGCTGACTATCTCGACGCGCCCGTCGTTGCGCTCCCCCACGGTGACCGAGGCGCGCTTGACCGTCATGCCCTTTTCACCCTGCTGCGCCAGAAACACGGTATCGCCGTACGCCGTATAGGTCAGCGCCGTTTCCGGCACCGTCAGCACCGCCACGCGTTGCCGCTGCGTGACGCGAATGCCCGCGTACATGCCCGCCTTCAGCAATCCCTCACGGTTGCTCAACGTCGCCTGTACCTGCACGGTGCGGGATTTGCCGATCATCGGGTCGATAGCGGTAATGGCGGCGGGGAAAGCGCGATCGGGATACGCCCCAACCTGCACCGACACCGCCTGCCCCAACGCCAGCCCGGCGCTGCTTTGTTCGTCCAGCGAGAAATTGACGCGCAGCGTATCGGCGTCCACCAGGTTCGCCACCGCCTCGGCGGCGTTGAGGTATTGCCCTTCATGCACGCGGCGAATGCCGATGGTGCCGGAGAACGGCGCTCGGACCGCCTTTTGCGCAATTTTGGCCTGCGTTTCCTGCACCGCACCGAACGCCATATCCCGCTCGGCCAGCGCATCGTCCAGCTGTTGCCGCGCGGTAGCGTTGAGGTTCATCAGCTTGCGCATGCGCGCCAGCAGGAGATCGGCATTGCGCAATTGCGCCTGCAGGCGCACCAGCTCAGCCTGTTCAACCGCATCGTTAAGCTGCACCAGCAGTTGCCCCTGCCGCACCGTTTGGCCGGATTCGAACAGAATGCGTGTGATGCGGCCGCTGGTCTCTGCCGCCACTTCCACCTGGCTGGCCGCCTCCAGCTCGCCCACGCCGGCATAGCTGCGTGCCGCCTGCTCACGCAGGGCGGGCGCCAGCGCCACTTTAACCGGCGGATAGGCCGGCGCGCCTTCGCTTTGTCGCGCGGTGGAACGCATCGCAACGGCGGCGACGGCGAGTGCCGCCAGCAGCGCGGCAATAATGAGGTATCGTTTCATCATGTAACGGTTTCTTCCTGATTTTACAGCCAAAGCCATCCTTCCCCCGACGCAGCGCAGGGAGGTGACGAGAGATACCGGTTGCCAAGCCCGGCTGGCTGCACTATAAAACCTCAGGTTAACTTGAGGTCAAGTTGAGGAAGACAAAATGGCAAGAAATGAACCGATTGACGCCAATCGGCTATTGACCGTTAGGGAAGTGGCGAAACGCAGCGGCGTGGCGGTATCCGCGCTGCACTTTTACGAAAGCAAGGGGCTAATTCAGGCGATGCGCAACGCCGGTAACCAGCGCCGCTACACGCCGGTGGTGTTGCGCTACATCGCGGTGATCAAGATCGCGCAAAGCGCGGGCATTCCGCTGGAGGAGATCCGCGCAACACTGGGGCGTTTTCCCACCGGCAGCAAGCTAACCGCCGAACAATGGGGAATTTTGTCCTCCTCCTGGCGCAAAACGCTGGATGAACGCATACAGCGGCTGACGGTGCTGCGCGATCATCTCGACAGCTGTATCGGCTGCGGCTGCCTGTCCCTCGCCGACTGCCCGCTGCGCAACCCAAACGATATTTGGGGCCAACAGGGTGCCGGTGCGCATATTTTCGAACGCCCGGCCGATCATGGGTGAGCAGATGCTCTCCCTGCGGGCCAACGCACCCGCCTGTGGAATAGCGATTACACTCGCTCATCCGCTGCCAAAATGAACTGATGAAAACGTTGAATCTCCAGCTTACGCATGGCGTTCATTTTATGCTGGCTGACGGTTTTCTCGGAAATACCCAACGCCTTAGCGACGCCGGTATTCGGTTTTCCCGCCAGCAGCATGGCCAACACCGAAAGCTCGCGCGGCGACAGGCTCTGCCCTTTGCAGCTCGCGGTGAACATTTTTATCGCCTCAACGAACGTCGTAAGACCGATGTTTTTTTTCAGACAGTTAAAATTCGCCAGGCGCGGCGTTTCCACGCCGGTTAAGACGATCGTATTGTCAGGCCTGTCGATAATATGCGATAAGAAATTCATAACCCGACAGATAGACGAGAAAGAGACGATGACCACTTCTGCATGACAAGACATGGCATGTAATCCACGACGTGCAGATGAATGCAGACCAATAACTTCAACGCCCTCCAACGACTTCAAGATCTGCGATATGCCATAGAATAAATAGTAATCATCAGAAAATATAGCCACTCGCACAGGATCACCCCATTGCTATTTGTCATGGGCGCGTTTTTAACAACGCCCCCATGGCAGTCATGCCAATTAACTTTATTGGTTCGACTTACTTAAGTGAAGAACATAATGAGATCAGCAATGCAGACAGCGATGAAAGATATTTTTCATCCAAATTCATAATGCCATCTTCACTGTATTTTACGTTATTATCTAGAATTTCATGAATACTCTCGACGGCGCATACGGCATCCTTCCAAACTACACGCCGCCCGAAAGGTGAAGCGCCGAGATATTGCGCGCTTTGGCGAAAAGCAACGATAAAATCGCGCAGTATATCGAGCACAATCAATACTTCCTCCCTGCTGACACACCGCTTCATTTGCACTTTATCCAAGAAAACGCTGAGCGTGCTTTGTAAGGAAAACAGGCTCTTGAACAACCCGCCGGCGATATCCTTCGGTGTTTTCACGCTGGTTGATATGACAAAAGGGAGCTCTCCATGCTGTGAAATATATTGATAAAGCCCATTTATCGCCGTCGTCGGCTTAATATCCAAACCGCGAAGAATGACATCAACCTCATCTTTTAGCGATTTTTCCACTTTGACACCGATCTGGATTTGTTCCGTCATACAATTCATCCTCAACATAGAGATCCGGATTAAACACCAATATTATTCAAGTAAATAATATTCGCCACCAATTACCATGTTAAGATTTTTCTTATATGTGGCAACCTGTTTTTTATTATTAAAAATAACAAAAGAATCATTTATATATAATGTTAAGCGTGGCCGATGTATTAATTCCCCCACTGCTCATTGTGGTGGGGCTGTAAGGATAATAATAGGCCGCCATGCCGATGGAAAATTGCGCATCCAAGGCATTACCGGTTACCACATGAAATAATGAAGTCGCCGCACCTGGTGCCACGCTGGAAAGCGACAGCGTGACGGGATTATTAGGCGAAGCCGTCTTGACCAGCCGGATGCCAATGCCTTTTGCCGCCTCAGGGCTTTTATCTATCAAAACCGTATTATCTGAAGCCAACAGATTATTGCTGGATAAAAACATATTGATATCCCGATCGGCCGTGCCGCCGCTTTGCCGATTCTGACAGCTGAAATTCAGTGTAAAGGGCGTCAGGCCATTTTGCGCCCCCTGAGTAATCTGCGATATCCCCAACGTCGGCAACTTCACTGCCAGGCCGGCATTGTCGAAAGTGCAGGTCGTCATCTTGGGCGCATACTTGATGGTCATCGGCTGTCCGTACATGTCGCGCTGATCGTAAGGCCAATTGAAGCCGTTGAGCAGCCAGGTCAAGATCTTCACCAACTGCTTGGCGGGCCACAAAATGATCTCCAGCAAAGACATCCCGCTCAGATCGGTCACGAACATCACGTCCTTAAGGCTAACCGTGTCGCCGGGTATCGATGTGCCCGTCTTGCTGACCAGACTGAAACGGATATTCATCGGCTGATTCAATTCCGAAGCGGAGTGCGATCCCCAACCGCTAAGCTTTTTGTTGGCGATGTCGTTGGTTATTTCCGCGCGTATCCAATATTTACCGCTGTTGAATCCCAGAATTGTCGCCTTCGTGCTGTCGGTTGACAGGATACGCGTATAGCCTAATTCGCTGCTCGAGGTTGAACAGCTAAATGAACCGCTGTATTGCGTATAAAAACTGCCTTCCCAGACCGGTGTCTTATCGCTGAGCTTATCCGACAAATCGACGTAGATCGGCGGCGCATATTGGATGCCATTGCCGTAGCATGAAGCGTAACTGTAACCGCTGAACAATAGGGACAGCGTCAGTGCGAGTATCCTGAGCATGGTGTAATTATCCTTTATCGACATGTGTTGGCTGCGCTGTCCATCGATATTTTCGGGCGTTCAATCTTGCAGACACCGTCATTCAGCCTGACTTCCAGCGACGTTGGCTGCTGTTCAACCCGTAGATACAGGACGCTGGCCTGCCCGACGAAGCCAATGGCATTCCCACTTTGATCCGCCACCTCCGCACCAAATGGCAGGGGTTTATTGCCGCGCTTAAAGGCGCGCAGCGTATAAGGCCGACGCTGATCGGTTTCAAATCTCAAATAGTTGACGGCGCCGGCATAGGGCACACTGTTGGCGATATTGCCGACGATCTCGGCGCCGGAGCTGTTGCCGGTATCCGACAATGTCACGGAGTTTTGCCGGTAAGGCGTGGCGTAAGGCACCAAAGCCAGCCCTTCGTCGTTAGTGACGATGCTCTCGTCGCCGTTCACCATCAGCCCTTTGGCCTTGGGCGCGTCCACCACCATCATGGTGTTGCCCATTTCGTTGGACGCTAGCAAATGCCAAGGGATCGCCACCAGGCTGCCGCGGGCGCTCATGCCCAATTGTCGATAGTCTGATGATTCACTGTAGGAGCCGCCGACAGTCGTCGCGTTGGCGCGATAGGCGGCATTCACGCTCGCCATGCTGTTGCCGCCGCTTTGATTGCTGCCGGCAAGCGCATAACTCAGACGGTTTGATTCCAGCGCATTGCCGCTCAGGCTCAGCGAGCTTTGCTGATAGTGCGAATCGGTGGCGGATAAGCTGGTGCTGAGATAGACATTGTTGTCGAACATCGACAGCGGCACGCTCAGAGAGAGATAAAACCGCGTCTCTTCTTTGCGATCGGAATTTCTCACGCGACTCGCGGAAATGTTGTAACTGACGCGCGAGAAGGCGTTTGAATACCCGAGCTGGTATTCCCGGCTTTTATTCGTATCCGACCAATAATCGCGTTGGGTGCCGGAGAAATAGAGCGTGCCCCACCCGTCTGCGAGCCTCTGGTTCAGGTTCAAATTGAAGGTATTGCGTGGACGAGCGGCGCGAACGGCGTCCCAGGTATTCAAATCCAACGGGGCAAGCTCATCGTCATCCCGATCGTTCCAATAATCGTGAAAACGCTTGTCACGCTCGCGGTAACCTTGATGGGTGTAGATGGCATCGTTAAAGCTGTAATAACCTTTGGTCGAATAACGGTATGCCGCCAGCGTGAAGTTTGTTGCGGTAGCGTCCAAAAACTTGCTGTAGGCGATCCGAAAACTTTGCCCATTTTCATTGCGATCCTGCAAATGCGTCGAGGCCTGAGTCACATCGACGGATACCGCGCCGAACGGCAGATTCCAGCCACTGCCCAGCAGCCAGGCGCGATAGTCCTCGCTGAGGATCGTACCGACGTAACCGGTGACCAGGTTATTGAAGCCATACTGCAGCGTGCCCTGCGCGAAAGCGGGCGCATAGTCGGTATCCGCCTGATTGACCTTACCGGCCACCAGGCCGTATTTGCTGACCCCCTGCTTCAACATGTTGGGAACGGCGGAAAACGGTACGGTAAAGGATTGTTCCCGCCCGTCGGCTTCCTTGACCACGACCAACAGATCCCCCGCAGAGCCGGTCGGCAATATGTTATCCAGCGTAAAGGAGCCCGGCGGCACGTTCTCCTGATAGATGAGGTTGCCGTTTTGCAATACTTTCACCAGGGCATTGCTCTGCGCCACGCCCCGTACTATCGGCGAAAAACCCTGCTGCGAATTGGGCCGCATGTTGATATCCGAGGCTAAAGCGCCGCCCCGCACCCGAATCGAGTCGAACAAGTCCCCCGGCGAATAGAAATCGCCCATCGTCAGGTTCGATTTGATGGCGGCGAAGCCACGCTGCACATAGCGAGTATTATTTTGCCAATCGCTACCCTGTCGCGAACTGCTGCGGAAATTGCTGCTGTCTCTGAATTGCCAACCCGCCAGATTGATCCCCGATTCCAAACCGGTATAGAAATCGTCGTTTGACGCCTTGTCGCCCTGCAACGACTGCACGTGGTAATAGGTGGCGTTATAGGCCAGCAGCAGCGCAGGCACGCCGCGATCCCAAAATTTGGCGTCAACATAGCCGGCCTCTGCGCGAATCACTCGCGACTGAGGCACCGTCAGCTTAAGGCTCAACGTCCCCACGTCGAAGTCGGCCCTTCCTCCTTGCACCAACGTTTGGACGGGGATCGGTTCCTTGTCTCCCCCGATGGACAAACTACTCATATCGATGCCCAACAGGGCGGCGTCACGATGGGCGATGCGAATATCGCCTTTATGTTCGCCGAACTGCAACGAGAACCGCCCTTTCCAACTCTGGTTGACATACACGTCGACCGTTTGCGTGCCTGCCGGCATGTCATTATTGAGGTAAAAACGCGACAGGTCGGATTCGCTGGACGCGCCGGCCAATAGAGAAGTGTCGAATTTCATCGCCGAGACTTTATTTAACGGAATGAATACAGATGCGGTCAGTATCGAAAGCAATTTTAGTTTAAGCTTCATGGCCGTTCTTCACGTTAGCGGGCTGTAATGGCTTTAGATTTATAAGCCCCCAGGTCGTCGATATAGAGCAGGGTGTAGGGAATGTTCCGGCTCACACCAACTTTGGTCGGAACAAAGAGGCTGGAATATGGCCCGACCATCACTGAGTCAATCAACAGATTCTTTTTGCCTTTCTGATCAACATTGGCCAACGTAAAAAAGTAAGGACCTTTGTTGATAACCTTAAATCCCTTCCCTGCCGCCTGGAGTTCAATGAAGTCGGTGATGTTATTTGCGCTGCCGGTTAACCCTGCCGGGCGATAAAATAGCTTGATGCGCGATTTGATGGCTAATTGCAGCGTATTGACCCCTTGCAAATTTTCCGGCGTAGGCGGGATATCCAGCACATTCAAATAAAATACCGACTCACGACCGCCGGGGAGCGCCGCGCCCATTTTTTGTATGCGTAATTGCTGGCCATTATTTCCGGCAACTTTTACAACCGGCGGGGATAACAAGAACGGCACGTTTGCCGTTTCAGGCGTCGAGTTGATATCACCATCATCAATCCATGCCTGCACCAGTGCCGGATCGTCACCATTGTTGACTAACTGAACGATAACATCCTTGTTTTTTTCCGGATAAATAACGCGCGTTCCATTAATTACAATATTGGCATCGGCGCAAAAGCTGCTGAGAAACAATCCAGCAAAGATTAAGCACTGTTTCATAGTCACCCCAGATGCCAGGCCTTTGCCTTGGGCACAGGCCTGGCTTAATTGCAATTACAGGTAAGAAATGGTGTACGTCACGTTGGAACTCAATTCCCCCACTTTTGCTTCCAACGCATTGGTCTTGTAGTAATAGGCATCCAGCGTCAGCGTTTCGGCATCTGGCGCCGTTTTATCGCCTTTGATCTTGGTGACATAAGGCACGTTCAACGGAATCGGCGTGGATGAACCCGGCTCGGCCAGAGAAAAACCGACGTTTTTCGCTACGGCGGCGTCGCTTTCATTCACGGAGCTGTTCAGCAGATATTTTCCGTCGGTAGAGATATTATTCGCCGAAGAGAAGTAGATCTTCAGCGGCGTACCGGCCGTTCCCGCCGCCGGCGTGCAGCCGGAGAACGTCAGCGAGAAAGATTTCTTGTTTTTGGTGATGGGGCCGACAACGGTGCCCGCATCCGTCACGGAAATCGGGCTGAGCGCAACGGTAAAATCGGCGCTTTTCCCGCCATTGATGGTACAAGTGGTATCCGTAACGGCACCGCTAAACGAAATAACGCCACCGGCGGAATTATCTGCCGCCGTTGCGCCCACAGATGTTAACGCGGCAGCCAATACCGCCAAAGAGATGCCTTGCTTAATCATAATAAACCCCATTACTTTCTTCGCTGAGAGAGCATATATAAAATGACCTACACCATTAAACCGTTTAGAGGCTAACGAAGCTTAGGCAATAGCAGAGTATTGACAGCATCCTGCCATCTAAAAGTTTATATGTGGCGGTATATATTTATATATATCCAAGTGTATTCTAAAAGATATCCGGCAATGGGAAAAATCTCATTCACCGCCAGATGCAGAACATATTAATTCCAAAGACAAAAAAAATGCAACATCGAATCAAATAATTTTCATGACCATAAAAAAACGAATCGCGCAATGAGCGGAAAGATACGCGCCTTAAAAGAGTGAGTACGACAGGATACTTGCTGCGCAGGTTAAATAAATGTCGCCGTTTCCTCATAAAGCGCTTGTGGCATAAAAACAAAAAAACCATTGAAATAAAAAGAAAAAAACACATAAAGAAAAATCTTAGATTCCTTCCCCCCTTCTCCTCCCACGTAAGGTTTAGTTTTCCTCTACCTTAAAAATTTTCCGACCCACCGCTATAGGAGCAGCCCGAAAATGCGACACTCTTTGCATATCAATATCCAGACACACAAAAAACAGCGCCCACACTTTTCTTCGTTCAGTCGATAAGGCTGAATTCTTTCAGAGAAAAATATACCCTCCCATATAAATATAAATCCCACTTTTAAAGTACATTTAAAAATATACCGAAAGGTAATTCATTTAAATAAATCGCCGTAAGGGTAAAGCAAGATAGGGGAAAAGGGCTGCATCTCAAGTAACGGCAGGAATAAAAAACCCGAGCGCCACAGGCTCGGGTTTATAGCAAAACACACATTTGACGATCAGAGCGGCTTTTCAGTCCGTACAATGCCGTGATTCTTCATCACTTCTTCCATCGTAAGGCTATCGTCATACGGCGTCTCATCCACCACGACGTCTTGCGGACGCACATAAGGTTTGGTCGCACGTTTGAACATCCACCACCACACGAATACTAGGAAAGCGCCGGACTTCAGAAAGATCATGGTCCATAAGGCGACTTGATACCAGTTCATCTCTGTCTCCATAGAGCATTAAGCGAAAATAGATAAGGCGGCGTTGATTATCGCGCCGGTCACGCCTGACACGAGCAGGCACCCGAGCAGCCGACCTTGATAAACGCATAATCTCACCGATGCGTGGCCCTTATCAATAGCCGATCGCGTTTCCTGGAAAGGCTTGCCGTTTTCTCCGCACGCAAAAGCAAAAAACCCCGTGCTCAGAGAGCACGGGGTCAGAATGTATGGCGGAGGAGCAGAGATTCGAACTCTGGAACGGTTTCCCGTCGACGGTTTTCAAGACCGTTGCCTTCAGCCACTCGGCCACCCCTCCGCAACGACGCGCACTATAAACAGACCTTATTCGCTTGTAAAGCCCGGGTGCGTTCAACCGCGCGAAAAATCAGCGAAGGCGCGGCAAACGGCGAACAAACACGCGTCCGCATCCCCGCTGTTGCCGTAATGATAACTAAGGGTAAAGATTGGTAAACAAACTTTAATCAACCGCTTGCGCTGCCTATTATCGGGATTATTTTGTGATGGCTTGATAAGAGAGAGCATTATGGACCGCATTGTCGTCTCATCTTCTTCGCGCGACTCGCTGCTCAGCACGCATAAAGTCCTGCGCAACACCTATTTCCTGTTATCCCTGACCCTGGCCTTCTCAGCCCTGACCGCCACCGCCAGCACGATGCTGGGGCTGCCGGCGCCGGGCTTGCTGCTGATGCTGGTTGGCTTCTACGGCCTGATGTTCCTGACCCATAAACTGGCCAACAGCCCAGCGGGCATCTTGGCGGCGTTCGCGCTGACCGGTTTCATGGGATATGCCCTCGGCCCAATCCTCAGCTCGTTCCTGAACGCCGGCGCGGGCGACCTGATCATGCTGGCACTGGGCGGCACCGCAGCGGTGTTCTTCTGCTGCTCGGCGTATGTGCTGACCACCCGTAAAGACATGTCGTTCCTGTCTGGCATGATGATGGCCGGTTTTGTGGTGCTGCTGGTGGCGGTGATCGCCAACCTGTTCCTGCAGATCCCTGCCCTGCACCTGGCTATCAGCGCGCTGTTCATCCTGTTCTCCGCCGGCGCGATCCTGTGGGAAACCAGCAACATCATTCATGGCGGCGAGACCAATTACATTCGCGCCACCGTTAGCCTGTACGTGTCGCTCTACAACATGTTCATCAGCCTGTTGAGCATTCTGGGCTTCGCCCGCAGCAACTGATCGCGTGTTACACCTGCCTTCCAGGCCCCGCTCCGGCGGGGCTTTGTTTTTTGCGGCTGAAAAAATTTGCTAAACTGGCGGCCGTTCCGAATTATCCGTTATCGAGGCAGTATGTTGGAGTTTGAAGGTCAGGTTATTGACACTGACGCGCAGGGCTATCTGAAAAACAGCGCCGACTGGCATGAAGGCCTGGCGCCGCTGCTGGCCGCGCAGGAAGAGATCGTGCTCACCGAAGCACACTGGGAAGTGGTGCGCTTCGTGCGCGACTTCTATCAGGAATTTAATACCTCACCGGCTATTCGCATGCTGGTCAAAGCGATGGCACAGAAATATGGCGAAGAAAAAGGCAACAGCCGCTATCTGTATCGCCTGTTCCCGAAAGGACCGGCCAAACAAGCCACCAAGATCGCCGGGTTGCCCAAACCGGTAAAATGCATCTGACCGCACCGCCCGCAGCGCCGCTGCAGGCGAGCGTTTAATAGCGAATGCCGAACCCATCGTAGTCAGCCACGCCCTGCGGCTCCACCAGCACGCGTTCGACGCGCGCGCTGCGCGGGCCGCCCTGTTTCAACCACTCCACCAGCCTATCCACCTGCGCCTGTGTGCCGCAGGCCACCACCTGGACACTGCCGTCATCAAGGTTGCGCGCATAGCCGGCCACCCCCAACGCCTCGGCCTGCCGCTGAGTGGAATAGCGAAACCCCACCCCCTGCACCACGCCATACACATACGCAGCAATGCAAACTTGTGTCATAATCGCCCCCTGTTATCTTCTCTAAAGAATAAAGGTGTATTGAGTATAGAAACTCAATACAAAGGATAAAGAGACAAGCGAGCGGAGAACAACAATCTGTCTAATAGAGGCCTGCATAAAAAGCAGACAGCCGAGTCCCCTCGGCCAGGATAGACCTTCTATTTTTCAGTCGGTGGCCAATTGGCCCTTTCCCCGTAAAAGAAAGAGTCGATAAATCTGCTTTTGCCACGTAAGCGGATAAATATGATGACAAGAGCGAAAATAATGGCCGTTACGCCGAGATAAAAACCTAACGAATCCTTAGCGACCATTGCTCCGACAAGCAAAATGGGCAACACATGCCAAAGATAAATAGGCAGAGATACCTGCCCCACTTTGACCACAAAGCCCTCATCTCTCAGCTTCAGACGCTTACACAAACTCACCATCAATAACAATAGTGCAGCATTAAATACAAACCATGAGGCGGCATCCAGCAGTGTCCCGTTCGGTTCATAGTACCCCAATATGCCTACAGATAACGCGATAGCGAACAACGCCAGCGGGTTACCGTAAAAATTCTTATCCCCGACCAGGAAACCTAATAAAAAGAAGGAGTAGTAATAATAGAAACGCTTATCACCAATGAATTTCAGCCAGGCATATTGGTTTTCCAGCGTGTCGGCGTAACAGTACCAGACAATAGACAATACGGCGGAAGTGAACAGAAAGAAACCGAGTAAGAAATTACTCTTGTAAATGACCATAGTATATAGCACAAATATGACCACTGCTGGGATATACCAAAGATGATAGTAGGGGTAGAGAAACAGACCGATGAGTTGCTTTAAACCTACTTCTTCTGAGGAGTAAAGAGAATAAACACTGTAAACAATGAACGCAAAAAAATAAGGGATAATCATGCGCCACTGATACTTTTTCAGCACGCTAATCACGCCGCCATCAATAAAATGACGCCGAACAAAGTAGCCCGTCACCCCGAGAAAAAGCGGCATGTGGAAATAATATATTGCCCCACGTAATCCAACATCAGCACTGCCAGGCAATACATGTCCCACGATGACGAGCAAGATAAGCAACCCTTTCAAAAAATCAAACGATAAGCTTCTTTCTTTAGTCATTTAAGAAAAATCCTAACATCTAAATAATAAACATCAGGTGCTCAATAACAGATTAAGTTAAGATTTTTGTCAATGCGAAAAAACCTAAAAATCACAAAAAACTTACAAAAAACTTACAAACCCATCGCCCGGAGGATAGGCTTTCCTCCGTGAGGCAAACGACAGTCTGAAGTCAATTACTACGATAATAAAAACTATAATAATCAATTAATTAACAAATTACCCCTCTTGAATGATAGGCTCTGCTTGCTCAAAACAAAGCGACCCGGTGTCGTTGTTCAAACATGACGTCGAGCTGCCAGACAACCGCGCTATCTCGATGTCGAGTAAAGCCGTCTGCTCTATCGTCAAGGATGGAAGAAACGTTAATGGCTTTTATTTTTCAATTTATCGAGCGACGTTGTAATGTTAGAAAAATCAACCGACTTGCGAACGACCTTCGTTTTATAACGATCATCATATTCAATCTGAGCACTCTTTACCTTTAAGAGCATCTCAATCACTCTGTCCGCTTGTTCACCATCGAAGCCAAAAGAACGGTTGCCGTAAAACCGCTCACCGTTGATCGACACTGCACCTGAATTTGGGTTCGCTGTGGGTGGGAATGAAATCTTATAATGCCCAGCCTGAATAGAAACCTTTAATATCCCATCACTTATAGCATTTTCATTCTCACTAAAAACCCACTCATTAGCTAATACTGTGTTAGCCGACATCAAAAAAATTAAAAATAAAAACAACCTCACTGGTGAACTCCCTTCAACTTATATTGTGCAAACAGTCAACAACACTATTAATTAAAATAAAAACATCACTCTCAGCCTTATTTACTATAAAGCTTAACGCCCCTGTCGAATACCGACGTCTACAGATAACGAGGCGCCTTCGCACGCTGTTCGACGTGCTTTCATCTCTTCCTCGCTATAATACACCTATTTAAGTCGCCATTTCTTCCGTTTAAAGACTGCACTTTCTCTCTCTTCGGTGTGACGCCAGCAGAGATAACGCGATACAATCCGCACCAACTCGGTAGTGAACACCGTAGGATTCAGCTATGATGACGAACTTATTTTGGCAACTTTTTAAACCAGCCAATTAACCCATTGAATAAAAAGTAGTTTAACCATGCGCTTATATCTCGCCAAAGGACGTGAAAAGTCCTTACTCCGCCGTCACCCTTGGGTGTTCTCCGGTGCCGTTCAACGCGTTGAGGGCAAAGCCCACTCCGGTGAAACCATCGATATTCTCGACAGCCAGGGCAAATGGCTGGCTCGCGGCGCCTATTCGCCCGAGTCGCAGATCCGCGCACGCGTCTGGACTTTCCAGCAGGATGAAGAGATTAACATCGATTTCTTCATTCGCCGCCTGCAGCAAGCGCAAAGCTGGCGCGATTGGGTCGCACAGCGCGACGGTCTGGACGGATACCGTCTGATCGCCGGCGAATCCGACGGCCTGCCGGGCATCACTATCGATCGCTTCCAGAATTTCCTGGTGCTGCAGCTGCTGTCCGCCGGTGCCGAATACCAGCGCCCGGCCCTGCTTTCCGCCCTGCAGCATTGCTACCCGGAATGTTCGATTTACGATCGCTCCGACGTTGCGGTGCGTAAAAAAGAAGGCCTGCCGCTGGCGCAGGGCCCGGTGCTGGGCGATCTGCCGCCGGAACTGCTGCCTATCACCGAGCACGGCATGAAGCTGCTGGTGGACATTCAGCAAGGGCACAAGACCGGTTTCTACCTCGACCAGCGCGACAGTCGCCTGGCGGCGCGGAACTACTCTGCCGGCCGCCGGGTGCTGAACTGCTTCTCCTACACCGGCGCCTTCGCCGTTTCCGCTCTGATGGGCGGCTGCGCACAGGTGATCAGCGTGGATACCTCGCAGGCAGCGCTGGACATCGCCAAACAGAACGTCGAGCTCAACAAGCTCGATCTGAACAAGGCGGAGTTCGTTCGTGATGACGTGTTCCAACTGCTGCGCAACTACCGCGCTCAAGGCGAAAAATTCGATCTGATCATCATGGATCCGCCTAAATTCGTCGAGAACAAGAATCAGCTGGCCAGCGCCTGCCGCGGTTACAAGGACATCAACATGCTGGCGCTGCAGTTGCTGAATCCAGGCGGCATTCTGCTCAGCTTCTCCTGCTCCGGCCTGATGCCGACCGACCTGTTCCAGAAAATTTTGGCCGATGCCGCTGTAGATGCCGGACGTGATGTACAATTTATAGAACAGTTCCGCCAGGCTGCCGATCACCCGGTGATCGCCACGTATCCTGAGGGGCTGTATCTGAAAGGCTTCGCTTGTCGGGTGATGTAACTTGAAATGCGCTGCCTTGCCCCCATATATGAGCAAGGCATTGTTTCTCAGGAGGTCATCATGATTGCCAGCAAATTCGGTATCGGACAACAGGTTAGGCATAAACTGCTGGGGTATTTGGGCGTCGTGATCGATATCGACCCGGAATACTCTTTAGAACAACCCAAAGCTGACGAGATAGCGGCGAACGACGAACTGCGTTCCGCCCCTTGGTACCACGTGGTGATGGAGGACGAGGAAGGCCAACCGGTGCATACCTATCTGGCGGAAGCGCAGCTGGATGGCGAGCCCCAGGAAGCGCACCCCGAGCAACCATCGCTGGATGAACTGGCGGAATCCATCCGTCACCAGTTACAGGCGCCACGTTTGCGCAATTGACCGCGCCAAGACCTGAGAAACCCCGAGAGGGCCCGGCATCGCGCCAGGCCCTTTTTTTATTTAGCGCTCCAGCCCTAAACGCGGGATTTCGATTTTCGGGCAGCGATCCATCACCACCTGCAGCCCGGCCTGTTGCGCCAGCTCCGCCGCCTGATCGTTAATCACGCCGATCTGTAGCCACAGCGCCTTGGCGCCGATCGCTATCGCCTCTTGCGCCACGCCGTAAGCCGCCTCCGAATTGCGAAACACATCAACCATATCCACCGGCTGTGGGATAGCGGCCAGCGTGGCATAAACCGGCTGCCCCAGCAGCGTCTGCCCCGCCAGTTTTGGGCTGACCGGGATCACTTGATACCCTTGCGCCAACAGATACGCCATCACCCCATAGCTGGGCCGCGACGGGTTATCGCTGGCGCCCACCAGCGCGATGGTTTTCACCTGCTGCAACAGCTCAACAATCTCTTGATCTTGCATCTTCAACTCCCGTTTATCACTGCGTCACTTTCCATTTCGAGTGTAACCGATCGGCATTCGCTCGGTTAAACGCTAATGCGAAGGAAACTTCACCGCAATCTTATGGTCAGAGGCTGTCGCGGTTCAGCTGCGCACGGTCGTGTCTAAACACGATAAAATATGTAAAAATGTAAACAAAATACCCGATTGAAAAATTTTGACACAACCTATGCCGTGTTCAACACTTAGAGCTACGTCACTTTATAAGGAGATAATGATGAAATTTGGTCTGGTGGTTGCGGCGTTGCTCAGCATCAGTATGCCTGCCGCGGCTACGACCCTGAAACTCTCCCCGGACATCGACCTGCTGGTGGTCGACGGCAAGAAAATGACAGGTTCGTTGTTAAAAGGCGCCGACAGCCTTGAACTGGACGGCGGGCAGCACCAGCTGCTGTTTAAAGTGACCAAAACCGTACGTTCCGGCCAGCATACACAGGCCTATACGTCCCTGCCGCTGGTTGCCACCTTCAATACGCAAAAGATTAGCCAAGTGGCGATCGAACTGCCGCGCATCGAGAACGATCGTGATGCGCAACGCTTTGACAGAACGTTGAATTATCTGGTGGTCGATAAAGACGGCAACGCCCTGCCGTTCCGACATGATGCGCTGCATCCCGACAGCGTCACCTTCAATACCGATTTGGAAAAGGTGATGACCGATTACAACCGCCAGAACCGCCCGGCCTCCGTTCCGGCCTTTGTTCAGGCGAACGCAGGCAATCCCTCAGCCCTCGCGTTGGCCGGCGCGCCGCTGAACGCCCCGACGGTAACGTTGAAAGGTGAAAACGTGTCGGAACAGATGTTGCAATACTGGTTCCAACAGGCCGACAAGGAAACACAGAAACGTTTTCTACGCTGGGCCAATAAACAACCGATTCGCTGATCCCTTCCGGCGTCTTTCCCCGTAAAGGCGCCTTTTCTTCGCATTTTCAGGCGCAAACGCTAGGCAGTGAAAAACAGTTTCAGTAATCTGTCGCACATCCCCCGATGAGCGAAGGACACCGAGATGGAATTGACTACCCGCACTATCGCCGCGCGCAAACACATTGCGCTGGTGGCGCACGATCACCGCAAACAAGCCCTATTGGAGTGGGTAGAAAGCCACAAGACTATTCTGGCGCAGCACCAGCTGTACGCCACCGGCACCACCGGTAATCTGATCCAGCGCGCCAGCGGCATTCCCGTCACCAGCATGCTGAGTGGCCCGATGGGCGGCGATCAGCAGGTTGGCGCACTGATTGCGGAAGGCAAGATAGACATGCTGATCTTCTTCTGGGACCCGCTGAACGCGGTGCCGCACGATCCGGACGTGAAGGCGCTACTGCGGCTGGCGACAGTATGGAATATTCCGGTGGCCACCAACCGCTCGACCGCCGATTTTCTGATCGACTCTCCGCAGTTCAAAAACGAGGTGGAGATCGCCATCCCCGACTATCAGCGCTACCTGCAAGACCGCCTGAAATAATCCTCACGGCCTGGCTGGCGCCAGGCCTGATGCCTACGGTTTTTTCTGCACCGGTACGCCAAGATCCTGCAGGTGTTCGACGAACACCGAAGGGCGTTCACGATCCTGCAACAGCCATACCTGATGTTTGGCGCGCGTCAACGCGACATACAATAGACGGCGCTCTTCGGCATCCGGGAAATCCTCCGGCTGCGGCAGTAGCACCTCTTCCAACACCGACTCGCGCGCCACGGCGGGGAAGCCGTCACGCCCCTCATGTAAACCGGCAATGATGACGTATTCCGCCTGCTGCCCTTTACTGGCGTGGATGGTCATAAACTCCAGATCCAGCTTGGGCCAGCGGGTGCCCGCCTTCGCCAGCGCTTCCGGTTTCAGATGATGGTAACGCGCCAGCACCAGGATGCGCTCATCCGGCTTGGCGTAGCCGCTCAGTTTATCCAGCAAGGGCTCCAGCTGCTCGTGCGGCAGGATCGCCACCGACTTTTTATTGCCCTTGCTCAAGCTGTTGAGCGGTTTTTTCAGCTGGTGCGGGTTTTGCTGCACGAACCGGTTGGCCACCTCGCCGATACGTTCATTGAAGCGATAGGTGGTATCCAGCGCGCACTGCGCGCCTTCGCCGAAGTTCGTGGCAAAGGCCGTGGTTAACGTCAATTCTGCGCCGCTGAAGCGATAAATCGCCTGCCAGTCATCCCCCACCGCAAACAGGCAGGTCTGCTTGTTCTGTCGGCGCAATGCCGCCAGCAACAGCGCACGCTGCGGTGAGATATCCTGAAACTCGTCGACCAGAATATGTTTCCACGGGCTGACGAAGCGCCCCTTGTCGAGAATGTTGACCGCCTGATGGATAAGGCCGGAGAAGTCCACCGCCCCTTCCTCTTTCAAGGCGCTTTTCCAGGCTTTCAGCAGCGGCGCCATCAGCCGGATACGTTTTGAGAACAGATCGCGGATGTCTTCATCCGCCTGCTCAATCATTTCCGACTGGCTGCCGCCGTGCATGCGCATCAGCCCCAACCAGCGTTCCAACCGGCTTGCCAGGCGATCCGCCAGGCGCTTATCCTGCCAGAAGTCGCCTTCCGGCACTTCCCATTCCAGCTCTTCGGTCAACCATTGACGCCACCCCTTGGCCTGCGCTTTCTTCTCCGCGCACTGTTGGCGCCAATGGGTAATCAGCAGCTCTTTGCGCGCTTTGGCATCGGTTTCCAACCGGCTGATGGCCGGGGCCTTGCGGCTGCCTTGTTGAATGATTTGCAGCGCCAAGGCATGGAAGGTCTTGGCCTGAATGCCGACATCACCCAAACGTTCTTTGATGCGGTCGTTCATCTCGCCAGCGGCCTGGCGGCCGAAAGCCAACAGCAAGATTTGGCCCGGCTGCGCCTCCTGACGGCGCAGCAGCCAGCCGGCGCGCGCCACCAGCACCGACGTTTTGCCGCTGCCGGCCCCCGCCAATACCAGAACGGAATCCTCGCCGTTGACCACCGCGCGACTCTGGGAATCATTGAGCGGTGAGCTTTCGACTGTCTGGAAGAAGTCGTGATGTTGCTCCAGCATGCGATCGGTCCACTGCCGGTTGCGTTGTTCGACGCTGTGTAGCCCCTGCTGCAGCCATTGCAGACACAGTTGGTAATCGGCCCGGCAGTTATCGAATTCCTCCAGACGCGTCACCGGCATCGGCAACGCGGAGAAAGCCTCACGGATTTGCTGTTGCAGCTTGCCCAGCTCAGACTTTTTGAACCATTTATCTTGCTGCTCTATGCGCTGAATCTGTGCCACCTGCTGTTGCAACACGCCGGCACTGACCTCACTCATTTCGGAGCTCCACTGCTGCCACGCCTGCTGCAGATAGTGATAAAAACGTTGCGTTTCCTGCCATTCGGTGCCGTGCAGCCGCACCACTTTTTCGTCCGGCAATTCAAATTCCAGCTCGCCCCAGACGATGCCGCGCTTGCACCTGACCTGAATCAGTTGATTGAAGGGGATCAGGTATTCATGTTTTTCCCCGCTCACCTCAACGCCGGCGTGCAGCAACCGCACGCGGTTATAAGGGTGCTGAGCCAGGTGTTTCCCCAGCGATGTCGCTTTAAGTTCCATATCGTCGCGCCATGACTATGTTGAGATTAAATAACGGATATCTGCCAGTTTACCTGCGATAAGCAGTGGCACTCTAGCGCTAAAAAAAGGGTAGAATAGATTTTGCGTTTTTATCGTGAATACGCCCGCATCGCGGTTTGGCTATCATTAGAGCAGAATGACGTCTATGCGTACTGTACTGAATATTCTTAATTTTGTGTTGGGCGGTTTCTTCACCACGCTAGGCTGGCTTATTGCTACGGTGTTCAGCGTGCTGCTTGTCATCACACTGCCGCTTACCCGCTCCTGTTGGGAAATCACCAAGCTGTCGCTGGTGCCGTTCGGCAACGAAGCGATGCACGTCGATGAACTGTATCCGGAAAAAAGCAATGCGCTACTCTCCGCCGGCGGCTCGCTGCTCAACATTATTTGGCTGGTGCTGTTCGGCTGGTGGCTGTGCCTGTCACACATCGCCGCCGGTATCGTGCAATGCGTTTCAATCATCGGCATTCCGGTCGGTATCGCCAATTTCAAAATAGCCGCCATCGCGCTGTGGCCGGTGGGGCGCCGCGTCGTCTCGGTAGAAATGGCTCAGCAAGCCCGTATTGAGAATGCTCGCCGCCACTATCATCAGCGTTAATTTTTCTCCGTTTGAGGAGTTTTTCGTGCGCTCTTTTGCACCCGCAGTTCGTCGTTATACCTACAACAGCAACCTGCTGTATCACTTGCGCATCCTCATTGCTCTGATCGGCACCACCGCCGTTCCCTGGTGGCTGGGCATACCCAAGCTGACCATCCCGCTAACGCTGGGTGTCGTGGCGGCAGCACTGACCGATTTGGATGACCGCCTGGCCGGCAGGTTACGCAACCTGCTGATCACGCTGGTGTGCTTCTTTGTTGCCTCCGCCTCGATCGAGCTGCTGTTCCCTTATCCCTGGTTGTTCGCCCTTGGCTTAACCACGTCGACCTGCGGTTTTATCCTGCTCGGCGCCTTGGGGCAGCGTTACGCCACCATCGCCTTCGGCGCGCTGCTGATCGCGGTTTACACCATGCTCGGCACCTCGATGTACGATGCCTGGTATCAGCAACCGCTGCTGCTGGTGATCGGCGCGCTGTGGTACAACCTGCTGACGTTGGCAGGCCACCTGCTGTTCCCGATCCGGCCGCTGCAAGAGAACCTGGCGCGCTGTTACGATCAACTGGCCAACTATCTGGATGCCAAAGCCAATCTGTTCGATCCCGACGCCGAACGCGACGCCGACCTGCCATGGATGGATGTCGCAATGGCCAACAGCGCCTTGGTCGCGTTGCTTAACCAAACCAAAGCCTCGCTGCTGACGCGCCTGAAAGGCGATCGTGGCCAGCGCGGCACCCGCCGCACCTTGCACTACTATTTTGTCGCGCAGGATATCCACGAGCGTGCCAGCTCTTCCCACGTTCAGTACCACGCGCTCAGCCGGCAATTTCGTCACAGCGACATTTTGTTCCGCTTCCAGCGTCTGCTGAGCATGCAGGCACGCGCCTGCCGCCAATTGGCACAATCGATCCTGCTGCGGCAAAAGTACCAGCACAATCCGCGCTTTGAACCGGCTTTCAGCCGCATTCAGGAGGCGTTGGCGCGCATCGCCGAAACCCAGGGCAATAACGAGCAGACCAAGGCGCTGGCGCATCTGTTGAAAAACCTGCATGCGATCGATGCGCAGCTGGCCAATATCGAATCAGAGCAGACGCTGGCCAGCGGGCAAGCGGAAGAGAACAGCCTGGCCGACGACCGCTTAACCGGCTGGAGCGATATTCGGCTGCGCATCAGCCGCCATTTGACGCCTCAGTCGGCCCTGTTCCGCCACGCGATCCGCATGTCGGTGGTACTGTGCGTGGGTTACGCCTTCATCCAGTTCACGGGTATGCAGCACGGTTACTGGATCCTGTTGACCAGCCTGTTCGTCTGTCAACCGAACTACAACGCTACCCGCCGACGCCTGGCGCTACGCATCATCGGTACCCTGGCCGGTATCCTGATCGGCCTGCCAATCCTCTATTTCGTGCCTTCATTGGAAGGGCAACTGGTGTTGATCGTCATCACCGGCGTTCTGTTCTTCGCTTTCCGCACCGTACAATATGCCCACGCGACGATGTTCATCACGCTGCTGGTGCTGTTGTGTTTTAACCTGTTGGGCGAAGGATTCGAAGTGGCAGCCCCGCGCGTTTACGATACCTTGCTGGGCTGTGCCATCGCCTGGGCGGCAGTCAGCTTTATCTGGCCGGACTGGAAGTTCCGCCAACTGCCGGCGGTGGTGGATAAAACGCTGAATGCCAACTGCCGTTATCTGGACGCCATTCTGGTGCAATACCACCAGGGTAAGGATAACGGCCTCGCTTACCGCATCGCGCGACGTGATGCCCACAACAGCGATGCCGAACTGGCTTCGGTCATCTCCAACATGTCCGCCGATCCCAAAGCCGACAAAGCGCTGCAGGAAGCCGCCTTCCGCTTGCTCTGTCTGAACCACACGCTCCTGAGCTATATCTCCGCATTGGGGGCGCACCGCGAGCGGCTGAACACCCCGGCCACGCTCGATCTGCTCAATGACGCCGTGTGTTACGTGGACGGCGCCTTGCATCAGGAAGAACGGAACAGCCAGCGCATTGCGCAGGCGTTGGAACAGCTGGCGGAGCGCATCAGCAAAGCCGTTCCGGAACCTGAAAGCAAAGAACAATTGGTCTTGCAGCAGGTGGGATTGGTGCTCGAGCTGCTGCCAGAGCTCACCGCGCTGCATGCCCAAATCAATAAGGCAGCCTAACTATTCAGGGCCCGTTCGATGGGCCCTGAATAACCGGCTCATGCCCATGGCGGCGCATCGCCATCGTATGATCGAACCAACGCACTAGCTCGCTGCGTAATTCGGCCGGCAACGCCGCCTGATGATAACCGGCTATCGCCCCGCCCAGCGACAGCAGCACTCGTAGCCCCAAATTAGTCTGCTGTTTCAATAAACGGAGATAGCTGCGTTTGGCGCCATGCAGCCGCAGGTCATAAGCGTTGCGAATGCCCGCTCGCCACAGCAGACGTTCCATATTAACGTCAATATTCGGCAATGCCTTCAGTCGGCCGTGATCGCCAGCCTTAAGCCGCTGCTCCCGGCGCGCCTCCCTGACAGCCTGCCAGGCCAGCCCCACCAGCTCGTTGCGTTCCCGCCACAGCGACTCGTCAACCCAGTAATAACGCAAAGTGATGGGCGCTCCACGCTTGGAGTAGACCATATTGACCATCCCTCTGGCACGAAAGGCCGGTTCCATGCTCGCCGTAGCCCGCAAGTACAGCTCGCCGTCCGCTATCACCGCAAACATTACCCCCTCGGCCAGCAGGCCGTAGCCACCAAACTGTGACCGTGTTGTGATGGCTCCCAGCGCCGCAAAGCAATTTTTAGCCTGCGCGATTCTTCTCGTCGACATCCTTTTCATAGCGTTCCTCCTTTTTAGGTTCTGGCCGTATTATTTCTCTCATCAATGAAAAAAGTAACGTGAACAACTAATTAGAAAAATACGCACTATCCGCCCGCCTGCCAATCACAAAAATCATCGGTACAAAAAATGATCGCAATTATGCGAGCCGCTACGAAAATTTGGGTTGATCTTATCCTAAATCAGGGATACTGTATAAACATACAGTAACACGACGGGCGGGAACTTTATGCGTACTCAATCACTCTACCAACCTCATTTCGGCCATGGCTCTTATACAGCGCGCAATGTTGCGAAGAACACAGATGTCGGCAAAGAAAATGGCTTGATCAGTGAACTTGTTTACAACGAGCGCCAGCCCGCAGTGGCCCAATTGCTGTTGCCCCTGCTGCAACAACTGGGCAAACAGTCTCGCTGGCTTCTGTGGCTGACGCCGCAGCAAAAATTAAGCAAACAATGGCTGCAGCAATCCGGCCTGCCTGTAGATAAGATGATGCAATTGAGCCAGATCAGCCCGGTGAATACGGTCGAGGCAATGGAAAAAGCGCTGCAAACGGGAAATTACAGCGTGGTTCTCGGCTGGTTGCCTGAGCTAACGGAGGAGGATCGTCTAAAATTAAGACGTGCGGCAGAATTGGGTAATGCCTATGGGTTTATCATGCGGCCTCAACGTGACATTAACCCGACTCACGGACACTGTTCCACCCTAAAAATTCACTCTTCTTTGTATCATTAAGTAAATTTAGGATTTTTCCCATCATTTTCGCACCCCCTAAGCGGAACCTTTACGTGGGAAGGCACAAAGCTAGTCCGGCTGCGGTTTGGCAAGCAAAAATGCTCGATGAATCGCCGTTTTTTTAGGCAAAGAATGTTAGCAAATATGTACGATTCCGCGTTTTTTTTTAGAGCCTTATCACATCACACTTGTAACTTTCGCGCCACGTTGTAGACTTTACATCGCCAAGGTTGCTCTATAACGTCAGAAAAACTGGCGAGTAACAAACGAGGGCTTAAACCTTGGCGAAGGAATTTAACCAAGGGCTTAAACAGCTTTAAAGCTCATTGCCTATTTGGATGATAACGAGGCGCAAAATGAAAAAGACAGCTATCGCATTAGCAGTGGCACTGGCAGGTTTCGCTACCGTAGCGCAAGCCGCTCCAAAAGATAACACCTGGTACACCGGTGCTAAACTGGGCTGGTCCCAGTACCACGACACTGGTTTCTACGGTAACGGTTACCAGAACGGTATCGGCAACGGCCCAACCCACAAAGATCAGCTGGGTGCCGGCGCGTTCCTGGGCTACCAGGCAAACCAATACCTGGGCTTCGAGCTGGGCTATGACTGGCTCGGCCGCATGCCTTACAAAGGCAGCGTGAACAACGGTGCTTTCAAAGCGCAGGGCGTTCAACTGGCCGCTAAACTGAGCTACCCAATTGCTGACGATCTGGACATCTACACTCGTCTGGGTGGTATGGTATGGCGTGCAGACTCCAAAGCTAACTACGGCCGTACTGGCCAGCGCCTGAGCGACCACGACACCGGCGTTTCTCCGCTGGCTGCTGTTGGTGTTGAATACGCACTGACCAAAAACTGGGCTACTCGCCTGGATTACCAGTTCGTAAGCAACATCGGTGACGCAGGTACCGTTGGCGCACGTCCAGACAACACCATGCTGAGCCTGGGCGTTTCTTACCGCTTCGGTCAGGATGACGTAGTTGCTCCAGCACCAGCACCAGCTCCAGCTCCAGTTGTTGAAACCAAGCGTTTCACTCTGAAGTCTGACGTGCTGTTCAACTTCAACAAGTCTACTCTGAAAGCAGAAGGCCAGCAGGCTCTGGATCAGCTGTACACCCAGCTGAGCTCCATGGATCCTAAAGACGGTTCTGTAGTTGTTCTGGGTTACACCGACGCCGTTGGTTCTGACCAGTACAACCAGAAACTGTCCGAACAGCGCGCACAAAGCGTTGTTGACTACCTGGTCTCCAAAGGCATCCCGTCAGACAAAATCTCTGCACGTGGTATGGGTGAAGCAGATGCAGTTACTGGCAACACCTGTGGCTACAAATCTGGCCGCGCTACCAAAGCTCAGATCGCTTGCCTGGCACCAGATCGTCGCGTAGAGATCGAAGTTAAAGGTATCAAAGACGTTGTAACTCAGCCTCAGGGCTAAGTTTACTCGCCTAATAAAAAACCCCGCCTAGCGGGGTTTTTTTTCGTCCTATTGTTGTTGCCACAACCCTTCAAGGCCAAACGCCACAAAGGCGCTCTCACGCACTTACTTGGGATCTTTGCCAAGAATCGCCTTCAAGTCTTCTTTCAACGATGACATCTGGTTTGCATACTTTTCTTTGCGTTCAGCGTCTTCGATAAGTTGCACGACGGTTTCCGAAAGCGTAACGCCACGGCGGCGCGCCAGGGCAGCTAATCGTTGCCAAACCAAAAACTCCAGATCGATAGATTTTTTACGCGTATGCTGATGTTCTGCGTTAAAATGACGTTTGCGGCGGGCGCGGATTGTTTGCTTCATCCGGTTATCCAGTTCCGGATTCATATGAGCGGCAATCCATGCAAGTACCTTTACCGGCTCATTTTCCAGCTTCAGCAGCTCGTTAACCGCTTCCTGAGCAGCGCTGTTTTCAATGTAGCGGGTAATAAGCTCCCCTTCCCGGTGCTTCTTCACCAGGTACTTCCATTTCCAACCGCTCTCTAGATTTTCCAGTTGCTGATATTTCATCTTGAGCTCTTCAGTGACCGCGTAACTTCAAATAAGCATAACAGCTTTGCGCCGAATTTCCCCGGCAATTAAGCCATCTTTTAGACTGTTTTTTGCACAGTCACCGCGTGATGTCAAACTCCCTGATGCCAACTGGCACTCCGCATGTATCAAGCCGCCGTTATTCTTGTATAATCGCCCTTTCCCTTTTTAACGATTGCATCTAACACTTTGACCAATAACCGACTTGAATGGCAATCTTTATTGCCGGACGTAACGCCTTATCAGGCGATATTTGATACCGCCGCTCAGTTGGCACCCGTGCCCTTTTCCGCCATTCAGCCTCGGCTGGAAAATGCCCTGACGCTATTTTGCCACCCTCAATCGCCACCGCGTTTCATGCTGTTGAAAGCGCAAGAAACGCGAGAGTATCTGGAACTGGTTGCTAACGCCGTCAAACCCCTGCTGCCGAAAAACACGGCATGCTGCGGCAGCCACTATGTCATTCACGATGGCAAGGTCAGCGTAGAACCGGCTAGCCGTGGCGATGAACCTTTCGCCGCCGGCGGTGCTTGCCTGTTCCAGGAGTGGATTGAACCGGAACAGCTGTTTGGCTGCGTACGGATCCACAATGGCGACATTACCCTACAGCCGGGTCTGGTGCACCAGGCCAACGGCGGCATTCTGATTCTGTCGGCACGTGCGCTGCTTGCTCAGCCGTTACTGTGGCTGCGGCTGAAGCAGATGATCGGCCAGCGTGAGTTCCATTGGGTTTCGCCAGACGAAACCCGCCCGCTGCCGGTAGCCATTCCACCGATGCCGCTGGATCTTCGGCTGATTGTGGTCGGCGATCGTCACGGCCTGGCCGATTTTCACGATATCGAGCCTGAGCTGAGTGAACAAGCGATCTACGGTGAATTCGAAGACGACCTGCAGCTGACTGAAATTGATGATATGACGCAGTGGTGCGGCTACGTCAACGGCGTGATTGCCGACCAGCAGTTGCCGATGCTGGCGACCGACGCCTGGCCGCCGCTGCTCGTCCAGGCAGTGCGTTACAGTGGCGACCAGGGCATCCTGCCACTTTCGCCGGTTTGGCTTGGCCAGCAACTGTCCGAAGCCGCACTGTATGCCGAAGAGGACCGCATTACGGCCAAAGCGCTTGAAGCGGCGTTAAATGCCCGCGAATGGCGTGAAAGCTATCTGGCCGAGCGTATGCAGGATGAGATCGAGCTGGGTCAGATCCTGATTGAGACCGAGGGCGAAGTGGTCGGGCAGATCAACGGTCTGTCAGTCCTGGATTATCCGGGCCATCCACGCAGCTTTGGTGAACCGTCGCGCATCAGTTGCGTTGTGCATCTCGGCGACGGCGAGTTCACCGACGTCGAGCGCAAAGCCGAACTGGGCGGCAACCTGCATGCTAAAGGCATGATGATCATGCAGGCGTTCCTGATCGCCGAACTGGATCTTGATCAGCAACTGCCCTTCTCCGCTTCCATCGTCTTTGAGCAATCGTATGGTGAAGTGGACGGTGACAGCGCCTCGCTGGCTGAGCTGTGCGCATTGATCAGCGCCCTGTCACAGCAACCGATCACCCAGCAGATCGCCGTCACCGGCTCCGTCGACCAATTTGGCAACGTACAGCCGATAGGTGGCGTTAACGAAAAGATCGAAGGTTTCTTCGAGGTTTGTTTACGCCGCGGCCTGACGGGCAAACAGGGTGTCGTCTTGCCCGCAACCAACGTGCGCCACCTGTGCTTGCGCCAGGATATCGTCGACGCGGTACGCGAAGGGCAATTCCATCTGTGGGCGGTAGAGAGCGCGGCGGAAGCCTTGCCTTTGCTCACAGGTTGCCTCTACTCTGACGAACAACAGCCGAATTTGTTGGCGGCCATTCAGGAACGGATTGCGCAGGTGAGCCTGCAGGAACGCCGCCGTCCGTGGCCGCTACGCTGGCTCAACTGGTTCAACCACGGCTGATCGGACTTGTTCAGCGTACACGTGTTAGCTAACCTGCGTCCTTCATTAAAATAAGGCTTACTGAGAACATGGTAGATAAACGCGATTCCTATACGAAAGAAGACCTCGAAGCATCCGGCCGTGGCGAGCTGTTCGGCGCCGGTGGCCCACCGTTGCCGGCGGGTAACATGTTGATGATGGACCGCGTGGTCAAAATGACCGAAGACGGCGGGACTCACAACAAAGGTTATGTGGAAGCGGAACTGGATATTAATCCTGACCTATGGTTCTTCGGTTGCCACTTTATCGGCGATCCGGTCATGCCTGGCTGCCTGGGCCTGGATGCGATGTGGCAGCTGGTCGGTTTCTACCTCGGTTGGCTGGGTGGCGAAGGCAAAGGCCGCGCGCTGGGCGTCGGTGAAGTCAAGTTCACCGGCCAGGTGCTGCCAACCGCGAAGAAGGTAACCTATCGTATTAACTTCAAACGCGTCATTACCCGCAAACTGATCATGGGTGTCGCCGATGGCGAAGTGCTGGTTGACGGTGAAGTGATCTATACCGCCACCGATCTGAAAGTGGGCCTGTTCAAAGATACCACCGCATTCTAATCACGCTGGCGAGAAGGCGGCCACTGCCTTCTCTTCTAACGCTCTTCGCATGCCATCACGTCGAAACGTGATGGCATTTCTTTCTCTTACCCTTCCCGGCTTTCAAAGACTATCCGCATCTTCTTTTAGCCGCCGTCGGCGTTATGGAATATCTCATCACGTTGGCATTGATGCTGGGTGTACCTTATTTCATCGCCCTTCACCGAAATGTCTTCCCTCATAGGTCTCTACCCTATTCTTGCCCGAAGCGGCCAAAGCAATAGGCAGCCTGAAAGACGGCCTCCCTCACTCCCCGCATCAGTGCAATAGCGCTTTTTTTGCATCCGGTTATTCTCTTGCCCCTCAAGATCCTCTAACATGACTAGCATAGTAACTACAATTATTGTACTTAGTGAGAAAGGTATGCAAAAAACCCGCTTTAGCGATGCACCTTGCCCCGTCGCGCGTTCATTAGATCGCGTCGGGGAATGGTGGAGCATTCTGATCCTGCGTGATGCCTTTCAGGGGTTGTCCAAATTCGACGAATTCCAACAAAGTCTGGGGATGTCACCCACGCTACTGGCGCGTCGCCTGAAGGATTTGGTGGCCCACGGCATTCTGTATAAAGAACGTTATCAAACGCGGCCGGTGCGCTATCACTACCTGCTTACTGAGCGCGGCAACGATTTTCTCCCGGTGTTGGCGGCGCTCTCACAATGGGGCAACAATCATCTGACCGACGGGGACGTCAGCGCCCTGTTGGTCGACGGACGCAACGATCGGCCGATCCAAGTCCAGTTGGTCAATCGTGATACCCAACAGCCGGTGCCGTCGCAGTTCATTACGCTGGCGCCAGGGCCGGCGGCAAGCGATGGCATATATCAACGCGCCGAACTGATGCGGCAGCGGCGCCTCGCCGATTTACCCGAATTTACCAAGGAGCCATCATGAGCAATTGTCGTATCGTCATTACCGGCATGGGCGCCGTTTCACCGCTAGGGTGCGGTGTTGAAGCCATCTGGCAACGTTTGTTAAAAGGAGAATCCGGCATTCGAGCGTTGCCTGACGAGATCGTTGCAGATTTACCGGTCAAGGTCGGAGGACAAGTCCCGGCGCTGGCGCAAGATGCTGAAGCGGGCTTCAACCCCGACGCCTCCGTCGCCCCCAAGGACCAAAAGAAAATGGACCGCTTTATCCTGTTTGCTATGGCGGCGGCGGATGAAGCCATTCGTCAGGCCGGCTGGATAGCCGATACGGACGAAAAACAAGAGCGCACAGCCACCGTCATTGCCTCGGGTATTGGCGGTTTCCCGGCGATTGCCCAGGCGGTGCGCACAACCGACAGCCGCGGCGCCAAGCGGCTGTCGCCGTTCACCATCCCCTCATTCCTGGTCAATCTGGCGGCCGGCCACGTTTCAATCAAACACCACTTCAAGGGGCCGATTGGCGCGCCGGTCACCGCCTGTGCCGCCGGCGTGCAAGCCATTGGCGACGCAGTGCGTATGATCCGCAATGATGAAGCCGATATCGCCGTGTGCGGCGGTACCGAAGCCGCTATAGATACCGTCAGCCTGGGCGGGTTCGCCGCCGCGCGCGCCATGTCCACCGCTCCAGCCGAATTGGCGCAACAGGCCTCTCGGCCCTTCGACAGCGCCCGGGACGGATTTGTCATGGGGGAAGGCGCCGGCATGCTGGTGATTGAAACGCTGGAACACGCGCTGGCGCGCGGCGCCACCCCGCTCGCGGAAATCGTCGGCTATGGCACCAGCGCCGACGCCTACCACATGACATCCGGCGCTGAAGACGGCAACGGCGCCTATCGGGCGATGAAAATCGCGTTGAAGCAGGCGAACGTCGTTCCCGAGGAGGTACAGCATTTAAATGCGCACGCGACATCGACACCCGTAGGGGATTTGGGCGAAATCAACGCCATCAAACACCTGTTTGGCACGGCCGGCACTGTCGCCGTGACCTCAACAAAATCAGCGACGGGGCACCTGCTGGGCGCCGCCGGCGGGCTGGAAACCATCTTTACCGCATTGGCTCTGCGCGATCAGATAGCCCCTGCCACGCTAAATCTGGATAACCCCGATCCGGCAGCGGCAGGCTTGCATCTGGTCGCGAAACAGGCGGAATCGATGAATATGACCTACGCCTTATCAAACGGCTTCGGCTTTGGCGGCGTGAATGCGAGTATTTTGCTGAAGCGCTGGCAGGATAAATAAA
Source organism: Serratia sp. PL7 (assembly GCF_945957435.1). Taxonomy (NCBI): domain Bacteria; kingdom Pseudomonadati; phylum Pseudomonadota; class Gammaproteobacteria; order Enterobacterales; family Yersiniaceae; genus Serratia; species Serratia sp. PL7. Next base: position 2,006,958 of record NZ_CAMFLB010000001.1, read on the forward strand.
CGCCTGAAACAAAAACCTCCGCCAAAGGGCGGAGGTTATTCCTTTTATTTGACAGGGAGCCGCTTAAGCGGTCACAGCCCTGTCTTCCATGGCTTCTCGCCAACCTCCCAGCCATTGAGACCGGGCGTCCACCGATGATTGGTAGGGACAATGTTCCCTGGAACGCCCTAAAATACCTGCCTGATACCCTCTCGAATGCGCCCTTTCCAGACGATCGCGTTTCTGTCTCTTCATGCCTCGTTTCCCTCATTTTGGTCTGGTGGAAAGAAAACAATGGCTGCTTTTTGCGCAGCCACGAGTAATCAATAGCGCTAAAAGAAGAGAAGATCAATGCGCAAAATTCACGCCAATGTCATATTTGTGAGCTACGCCCGAGGAAAGTGCTAAGTGGCTGATCTGCCGGGGAAGGAGTTAACCAGTTGAAATGAAATAGAAATCCCTGCCAGCGAGAAAAAACGAATTTCCACGGCGACAGGGATTAGACGATTTTAGACCAAATTATGACTAAATGCCGCCCATCTGTGCGGCGATAACCTGGGCTTCCTGCTGCCACCCCTGCGCCAGAGTGCGCACCAGGGCATCATAGCCGTCTTCACCCTGTTTCAGCTCCAGGCTGAAAGGCCTTTTGATCAAGCGCCCCTGGCGGTTCAGCACCCACTCGCCGCGAATGATCGCCTTGCCGTCAAAACGGCCGTGGAAGCCGCTGATGGTCACGTTCAGCACATCCTGATCGCTGCTCATCGGCTGCGAAGAGACCACCCAACCCGGCAGCGCGCTGCTCAGGTTGGTGACCAGCGTTTGCTGCAGCTGCTGGTCGAGCGGGCTGGCCCACAGGTTGTTCTGGGCTATCACATACTGCACGTCGTTGGTCTGATACACCACGCCGCTCTGCGCCAGATAATCCGCCACGCTCACGTGCTCCAGCCACAGCTGGCGCGTGGAGGCGCCGCTGCTGCTGGCCGCGGCCGGCGCGCCCAGCGCCGGCAACTGATAGTAAGTCTTCTGTGGCGAACTGCTGCAGGCGCTGAGCAACAGCGCCAGGGCTACCGGGATCCATTTCATCATTTCGTGGCCTTCTTCGGCTGAGGGTCATTACTGCCGGCGGCTTCAAACACCAGCGCGTTACTCTTCTCATTCAGGGTGCGCAACACCGGTTGCAGCTCACGCAAGACCTGATCGAGGCGCTGCATGTCGCCCACCATCTTGTTGTAAGCCGGCGAACCTGGCTGGAACCCTTTCATGCTGCGGTTCAACTCCAGCAGCGTTTTCTGCATGTCCTGCGGCAGCGCCTGCATCTCTTTGCTGGCGATGATGTCGTTCAACGACTTCATGGTCTGCTGCGTCGACTTCATGGTTTTCTGACTTTCCGCCAGCGTCTTGGTCGCCTCGTTGATCATCGGATTGATCGGCATCGCGTTGATCTTGTCCAGCGTCTGCATCAGTTTCTGCTGGATCTGCGCCAGACCGCCGCTGGTGGTTGGCATCAGCGGATAACCAAACAGCTCGCGCGGCCCTTTCCACGGTTTCTCCTGCGGATAGAAGTCGAGATCGATATACAGCGAACCGGTCAGCAGGTTGGCGGACTTCATCGAGGCGCGCATGCCGCGGGACTCGGCGTCTTTCAAGTGCCCTTCGATATCGAAGTTGCCGCCCAGCTGTTTCTGGAAGCGATCCGGCTCGATGCGGATCAGCACCGGAATGCGGTAATCGTTATCCAGACGCTGCGCCATGCCGTCTTTATAGAACGGCACCTGCGCCACCGTACCCAGACGGATGCCGCGGAACTCGACTGGCGCGCCCGGCTGCAGGCCGCGTACCGAGTCGGAGAAGAACAGCAGGTAATCCTTATGTACGGTATACAGCGAATCCTGCGTGCTGCGCTGGTTGTCGAACAGCTGGTACTCCGCCTTCTCTTTCGCCAGTTCGCCGCGATCCCAGCCGTCCGGCACGTCGAAGCTGACGCCGCCGCTGAACAGCGTGGTCAATGATCCCATCTCTACCCGCATGCCCTGCGCCGACATGTCAAACGCCACGCCGCTGTCTTTCCAGAAGCGCACGTTGGTGGTGACCAACTGATCGTAAGGCGCGGTGATGAACAGCTGATAGCGCATGGCGCGCGCCTTAGGATCGAAATAGCTGGTTTCCACCGACCCGACGCGATAACCGCGGAACAGCACCGGATCGCCGGCGTTAAGCTGGCCTGATTTCTCGCTGTCCAGCACGATACGCAGCCCTTTGGCATCCGGAGAGGCCAGCGGCGGCGCGTCGAGCAGCTGGTAGTTGTCTTTACCGTCTTTGCCCTTGTTGCCCGGCTGCAGTTCGATATAGGCGCCGGAGAGCAGCGTCCCCAACCCGGAAACGCCTTCACGGCCGATCTGCGGCTTCACCACCCAGAAGGCGGAATCCTGGCGCAGCAATTTCTCCATGCCGGAATTAAGACGCGCCTGCACCATCACCTTGCTCAGGTCATCGCTCAACGTGACAGTTTCCACCACGCCGACGTCAACGCTGCGGCTTTTGATTTTGGTTTTACCCGCTTCCAGCCCTTCCGCCGTCGTAGTCACCAGCGTCACTACCGGCCCCTGATGGCTAAAGTGGTAAAACAGGATCCAGGCGCCGATCAGCGCGGTCACGATGGGAATGATCCACACCGGCGACCAGCGTTTGATCTTCTCGACGTCCGCGACGCTATGATTATTTTCCGTCACCTTGCGGCTCCTTGTTGATTGTTTCACTTGCGCGATCCCAGGTCAGCCGGGGATCAAATGTCATGGCGGCGAACATGGTGAGGATCACCACCAGCGCGAACAGCACGGCGCCCGTCGCGGGATAAATACTCATCAACTGCCCCATTCGCACCAACGCCGACAACACGGCGATCACAAACACGTCGATCATTGACCAGCGGCCAACGAACTCGACCACTTCATAAATCAGGTGCATGCGCTCGCTGTCGGCGCGCGGTTTCTTCCTGCCGTTCGCATCCCAGCACAGCCAGCCGATCGCCAACATTTTCAGCGACGGCACCATGATACTGGCGATGAAAATCACCATCGCTACCGGATAAGAGCCGTCCCCCCACAGCAGGATCACCCCCGCCATGATGGTGGAGTTCATTTTGTTACCCAGCGCCTCGGTCACCATGATGGGCATCAGGTTGGCCGGAATATACAGCATGATGGAGGTCACCAGCAGCGCCAGCGTCCACTGCAAGCTGTGGCGGCGGCGCACGTAGCCCTTGGTGTGGCAGCGCGGGCAGCTCACCTGATCGGCCGGCAGGATCGCCGTGCAGCACGCGCAGGAGCGCACGCCCTGGCGCATGCCGGTGCGTCCTACCGTCAGCGGGCGATCGAGACGCGGTGCCGGTTCGATGTCCTGCCACAGCCAGCGCCGATCCACGCATTGGAAAGCGCGCACCTGCAGCAGGCAGAACAGACAGTAAGGCACGAAGCTGCTGCCGATACCGATATCGCCATAGGCCATCAGCTTGACGAAGCTGACCAGCACCCCGGCGAGGAAAATCTCCACCATGCACCAGGTTTTGAACTGGAACAGCACCCGGGCCATCCACTCTTTCAGTCCCAGCGGCAAACGCACTTTGGCGCACAACAGGATGATCGCCACCATGCAAAATGCCGGGATCAGCTGCACGAACACCATAAACAAGGTGGCCATGCTGGCGTAGTCTTCCGCCACCATGACTTCCGGGATTTGAATCAGCCGGATTTCGTTGCCGAGGCCGGCGACGCGCATGTTGATAAACGGGAAAATGTTGGCCAGCACCAGCATGAACAAGGCGCTGAGCGCGTAACCGATCGGCCGCTTGCGCGGTTCGTCCCAGCGGGCGCTGAGCGTGGTTTTGCAGCGCGGGCATACCGCTTTGCTGCCATAGGCCAGCGGCGGTAGCGCCACCAACATGTCGCACTGCGGGCACAGCATCAGGTTATCCTGCTGCGCCGCCGAAGGTGCGGAATGACTATGCTGCTGATGATTGTTGTGGGAACACACCATATTCCTCCTCAATAACGTTGCTCACCGGCACGTCGATACCGCCCGCAGCAGCGCGCGGGCGGTATCGCAACGGTCAGCCGTTTTTCATCGCTTCCAGCTCTTCCCAGCGGGCGAAGGCCTGCTCGAGCGCCTGCTCGGCGTTAGCCAACACCGTCAGCACTTCTTGCGTTTCGCTGTGCGGCCGCGTGAAGAAGTCGGCATCGCTCATCTGCGCCTGCAGCGCTTCGATTTCCGCCTCCAGCTGTTCGAGCCGCTGCGGCAGCTGTTCCAGCTCACGCAGCAGGTTGTAACTCAGCTTGGCCGCCGCTTTCTTCGGCTGTTCGGCCTTTTTCTCCGCCGCCGGTTTGCTCGCGCTCGGCGCCGCCTGACGAATCGGTTTCGCCGTCGCGCGCTGATGATGCGCATCGTAGTAACCGCCGACGAAGGCCTTGATCACGCCATGGCCTTCGAAAATCCAGCACTCGGTCACCGAGTTGTCGACGAACTGACGATCGTGGCTGACCAGCAGCACGGTGCCCTGATAGCCGTCGATCAGCTCTTCCAGCAGCTCCAGCGTTTCGACGTCGAGATCGTTGGTTGGTTCATCGAGGATCAGCAGATTGCTCGGTTTCAGAAACAGCTTAGCCAACAGCAGGCGGTTACGCTCACCGCCCGACAGCGCCTTCACCGGCGTCATCGCACGCTTCGGGTGGAACAGGAAGTCCTGCAGGTAGCCCAAGACGTGGCGAGGGCGGCCGTTGACCATCACTTCCTGTTTGCCTTCCGCCAGGTTGTCCATTACCGTGCGCTCCGGATCGAGATCGGCGCGGTGCTGGTCGAAATAAGCCACTTCCAGCTTGGTGCCGCAGTGCACGCGGCCGCTGTCGGCTTTCAGCTGACCGAGCATCAGTTTCAGCAGCGTGGTTTTGCCACAGCCGTTCGGCCCCACCAGCGCAATCTTGTCGCCGCGCTGCACCTGAGCGGAGAAACCGCGCACCAGCACTTTTTCGCCAACCTGATAATTGACGTCTTCCAGCTCGAATACGATTTTGCCGGAGCGGGTCGCCTCTTCCACCTGCATCTTGGCGGTGCCCATCACTTCACGGCGCTCTGAACGCTCGACGCGCAGCGCCTTCAGCGCACGCACGCGGCCCTCGTTACGGGTACGGCGCGCTTTGATGCCCTGACGGATCCAGACCTCTTCCTGCGCCAGCTTGCGATCGAACTCGGCGTTTTGCAGCTCTTCCACCCGCAGCGCTTCTTCTTTGCTCTGCAGGTACAGATCGTAGTTGCCCGGCCAGGAAACCAGCTTACCGCGATCCAGATCGACGATGCGCGTCGCCATGTTGCGGATAAACGAACGGTCGTGCGAGATGAAGACGATGCTGCCGTCGAACTCTTTCAGGAAACCTTCCAGCCAGTCGATGGTTTCGATATCCAGGTGGTTGGTCGGTTCGTCGAGCAACAATACGCGCGGCGAGCTCACCAGCGCGCGGCCCAGCGCCGCTTTACGCAGCCAGCCGCCGGACAGCGAGGAAAGTTCTGCGTCGCCGTTCAACCCCAGCTGCAGCAGCACTTCGCTGATGCGGCTGTCGAGCTGCCAGAGTCCCTGGTGATCGAGGATCTCCATGATTTGCGCCATGCGCGCCAGGTTTTTCTCGCTCGGATCGCTTTCCACCAGGTGGGAAATCGCATGATACGCCTTCAGGTGTTCTGCCTGCTCCGCAACGCCTTCCGCCACGAAGTCGAACACGCTGCCGCCGATATTGCGCGGCGGATCCTGTTGCAGGCGCGCCACGATCAGATCCTGTTCGTAGATCACCCGCCCGTCGTCCAGCGGGATCTCTTTGCCGAGGATCTTCAGCAGCGTAGATTTACCGGCGCCGTTGCGCCCGACCAGACACACGCGCTCGTTGTCTTCGATATGAATTTCGGTGTTGTCTAACAGTGGCGCATCGCTGAAAGAAAGCCAGGCGCCGGACATGCTGATTAACGACATAGTAATTATTTTCCTTCGCCGGCGTGAGTCACCAGCCAGCAGTTGTGGATCTGACGGTTACGGGCAAAGTCCTGCGACAGCGTCTTGGCGGTGATCTCTTTCGCCTCCAGGCCCAGCGCACTCAGCCCTGCCATATCCATTTGGAAACCGCGCTTGTTGTTCGAGAACATGATGGTCCCGTTGCGGCGCAGCAACCGTTTCAAATCTTTCATCAGCGCCAGGTGATCGCGCTGCACGTCAAAGGTGTTCTCCATCCGCTTGGAGTTGGAGAAGGTCGGCGGATCGATGAAGATCACGTCGAACTGTTCGTTGGCGTTGCTCAACCACGACAGACAGTCGGCCTGGATCAATCGATGCTGACGGCCGGTCAGGCCGTTGGCGCGCAGGTTCTTCTCCGCCCATTCCAGATAGGTGCGCGACATGTCCACCGTGGTGGTGCTGCGCGCGCCGCCCAGCCCGGCATGCACGCTGGCGGTGCCGGTATAGGCGAACAGGTTGAGGAAGTCCTTGCCATTGCTCATCTCGCCCAGCATACGGCGTGCGATGCGGTGATCGAGGAACAAGCCGGTATCGAGATAGTCGGTCAGGTTGACCCACAGCTTGGCGTTATACTCTTCCACCAGCAGGAACTCGCCCTTCTGCGCCAGTTTCTCGTACTGGTTTTTGCCCTTCTGCCGCTCGCGCGTTTTCAGGATCAGCTGATTCGACGGCAGCTCCAGCACCGCCAGCGTCGCGTTGATCACATCGAACAGGCGCTGACGCGCTTTCTGTGCATCGACGGTTTTCGGCGGCGCATACTCCTGCACCACCACCTTGCTGCCGTAGCGGTCCACCGCGACGTTGTATTCTGGCAGATCGGCATCGTACAGGCGGTAGCATTCAATGCCTTGTTGCTTCGCCCACTTGTCGAGCTTCTTCAAATTCTTGCGCAGACGGTTGGCGAAATCTTCCGCCACCTGCACGCCGCCGGTAGCGGCACCGGCCGGGCTTGCCGCCAGCTGATAATTTTTCTGCACGCACTCCAGCGGGCCGTTCTTCGCCTTAAACTGGCGCTCGGCGCGCAGCTGCAGGCAGCTCAACAGCTCCGGTGAGGCGCTGAACAGCGACAGCTGCCAACCGCCGAAGGCGCTTTTCATCACGCGGCCCAGCATGTTGTGCAGCGCGATCAGCGCCGGTTCGCTTTCCAGACGCTCGCCATACGGCGGGTTGCTGATCACGGTACCGTGCGGGCCTTCCGGCAGCGGGTTGGTCAACCGCGCGACGTCGCCGACGTTGAAGGTGATCAGTTCGGCGACGCCGGCACGGCGGGCGTTGCCGCGCGCCATCTCAATCACCCGGCGATCGATATCGGAACCGAAGAAGCGAGAGGCGGTTTCCTGCAGACCGCGGCGGGCACGAACCTGTGCTTCGGTGGTGACCTCACGCCACAGTTCGGCGTTGTGACCATTCCAGGCGCTGAATCCCCAGTGTTGACGGTGAAGACCCGGCGCGCGATCGGCGGCGATCATCGCCGCTTCGATCAACAGCGTGCCGGAGCCGCACATCGGATCGAGCATCGGCGTGCCCGGCTGCCAGCCGGAGCGCAGCACGATGGCGGCCGCCAGGTTTTCCTTCAGCGGCGCCTGGCCGGTGAGATCGCGGTAGCCGCGCTGGTGCAGGCCTTCGCCGCTCAGATCGAGCGCCACGCTGGCCATATCGCGTTGCAGGAAGACGTTAACGCGAATATCCGGCTGCTGCTTGGCAACCGTCGGGCGTTGGTCAAGTTTACGGGTGAAGCTGTCGACGATGGCGTCTTTCACCTTCAGCGCGCCATATTGGCTGTTGCGGATCTCTTCGTTCACGCCGCTGAAATGCACGGCAAAAGTTTTATCCACGCCAAAAATGCTCGGCCAGTCGATCGCCTGCACCCCAAGGTACAGACCCAGGTCGCTGTGCACGCGGAATTCGTTCAGCGGCAACAGAATGCGCGAAGCCAGGCGGCTCCACAGCAGGCTTTGGTACAGAAGACGATCGTCACCCTGAAAATGTACCCCGCCCTGCACCACTTTGCAGTCGTGAGCGCCAAGCGCTTCCAGCTCGCTTTTTAACAGTTCTTCCAATCCACGCGCCGTGCTGGCAAACAGAGAGTTCATATCGTACTTATCACCAAAAAGAAAATTGTTGCGCATTATAGCTAATCCGCACCGCTTGTCATAAAGTTGCTCCCTTCTATTTAATCATCGCACGGAGATAAGGGTGATCACGCTTTCCAAACTCTACGTCCATCCGGTTAAATCACTGCGCGGCCTGCAGCTTTCTTACGCCCAGGTCGGCAGCAGCGGTCTGGCCTTCGACCGCAACTTTATGATCACCGAGCCGGACGGCACCTTTATTACCGCGCGCCAATATCCGCAGATGGTGTTGTTCACGCCGGCGCTGTTGCCGGATGGGCTGTTTCTGACCGCGCCGGACGGTGAAAGCGCCGCCATTCGCTTCAGCGACTTCGCCGCCGCGCCGCAGCCGACCGAGGTATGGGGCAACCATTTCACCGCGCTGACTGCGCCAGATGAGATCAACCGCTGGCTGAGCGGCTATTTCCAGCGCGACGTGCAGCTGCGCTGGCTGGGGCCGGAGCTGACCCGCCGGGTCAAGAAACACCCTGAAATCCCGCTGACGTTTGCCGACGGCTACCCTTATCTGCTGATTAACCAGGCTTCGTTCAACGATCTGCAACAGCGCTGCCCCGGCAGCATCAAGCTAGAGCAGTTCCGCCCCAATCTGGTGGTGAGCGGCGCCACCGCCTGGGCCGAAGACGGCTGGCAGGTGATCCGCGTCGGTGACGTGATGTTCGATCTGGTGAAACCCTGCAGCCGCTGCGTGCTTACCACCGTCAGCACCGAGCGTGGCCGCAAGCACCCGAGCGGCGAACCGCTCAGCACGCTGCAAAAATTCCGCTCAGCCGACAACGGCGACATCGATTTTGGCCAGAATATGATCGCGCGCAACAGCGGCATCATTCGCGTGGGCGATACGGTGGAAGTGCTGTCGACCAAGCCGCCGCGCCCTTATGGCGCCGGGAAAGTGGTGGAGAGCGTACAGGCGCCACAAGACAGCGCGCACAGTGTCACGATCGAATATGAAGGCAAGGTGTTTACCGGCAATAACCAGCAGATCCTGCTCGAGCAGTTGGAACAGCAAGGCATCCGCGTACCTTACTCCTGCCGCGCTGGGATTTGCGGCAGCTGCCGCATTACGTTGTTGAGCGGTGAAGTCGCGCCCCTGAAGAAAAGCGCGCTGGGCGACAACGGCACCATCCTGTGCTGCAGCTGCATCCCGAAAAGTGATTTGACGTTGGCGTAATCCGCCTTATACCGCCCTGTCGTAAGCCGGGGCGGCGCTTTCATCCTGCGCGCAGGGTTTCAGCCGATCGTGCATCACCTTGATGGCGTCACCCAATACCATGGTACGGCCAGCGACCGTCAGCTGATTTTGCGCCAGCAGGCACAGGCTGGCGTTATCCCCGGCCTCCACCACCAGCAGGCGCGCTTCCGCGCCGCTCTCCATCACTTTCACCGCCGCCAGCTCGCCATTTTTCGGCTGCAGCGGGTAATGCTGCTGCGAGAAATGCCAGCTCTTTGGCATCAGCGGTTTCAGGAAGCGGTAGGCGACCAGCGCATTCAACACCAGCTCGGCGCGCTGTTCATGGCTCAGCTTGACCTGCTTGCACTGTTCTTCATAGGTGAAATAAAGGGCGGCGTCATCCACGCAAAAAGCGCATTCATCAAAGGCGTCCGGCGTTAACATTTTGGCCGGGAAACGTGAACGAAAGATCATACCATTAGCTAAATCCAGCATTAGCCGATCGTGTTCGGCATCAAAATACCAACGCCAATTATCGTCAGGTTTTATCTTCATTTCGTATCCTTCTCGCTGCCTATGCCAATGCCGCACTCACCCTAAAAGGCGATTTTATCACCGATAAAATAGCTTAAACATCGGATAATTCCGCGAACGATATTTATGCTAACGAACAAAATATAGACGAGCCGGGGGCAGAAATAAACCCCCGGAATAAAATGAGAGGAAAAATATTAGATATGGGTAACGATATCTTTAATCAAACGCGGGCCGTGATAGATAAATCCGGAATAAATTTGCAGCAGGCTCGCGCCGGCCTCCATTTTTTCGCGCGCCGCCGTCAGCGAATCAATGCCGCCTACGCCGATAATCGGCAAGCGCCCCTGCAGTTCGGTGGAGAGGCGACGGATCACTTCGGTGCTGCGTGATTGCAACGGACGCCCGCTTAACCCACCCGCTTGTTCGCAGTAATTCAGCCCTTGGATCAATTTTCGATCCAACGTGGTATTGGTGGCGATCACGCCATCGATATTATGCCGCACCAGGCTATCGGCAATTTGGATCAATTCTTCTTCTGAAAGATCCGGCGCGATCTTTACCGCCACCGGCACATATTTGTGATGCCGCGCATGTAATTCCTGCTGCTTATTTTTAATCGCAGCCAAAAGATCGTCCAGCGCTTCGCCATACTGTAAGGATCGTAACCCCGGCGTATTCGGTGAAGAGATGTTAATCGCGATATATCCGGCATACGGATAAACTTTATCCATGCAGATCAAATAATCGTCTTTTCCCTGCTCGACCGGCGTGTCTTTATTCTTGCCGATATTGATCCCAAGAATGCCGCCGAAATGGGATTTCTTAACGTTTTCAACCAGATTGTCCACGCCATGGTTATTGAACCCCATGCGGTTAATCAGGCCTTCCGCCTCAACCACGCGGAACAAGCGCGGCTTGTCGTTGCCCGGTTGCGGACGCGGCGTCACGGTGCCGACTTCCACATGGCCGAAGCCCATCGCGCCGAACGCATCGATGCATTCGCCGTTTTTATCCAGACCGGCGGCCAATCCCAGCGGGTTTTTAAACGACAGCCCCATGCAGCTGACCGGTTTGGTCGGCACGGACTGACGGACAAGAAACGCTAATGGGGTGCCGGTAATACGGCTGAGCTGACGAAAGGTCACTTCGTGCGCGCGCTCCGGATCGAGCTGGAACAACGCTTTCCTGATGAGGGGGTAGTACATGGACTCTCCTGATTTCCCGGTTGCAAACCGGGGGCGTATTATCCGGTATCCCCCGCCTAATTGGAATTGATTAAAGGCAAAAAAAGCCGTTTTTACGCAATCGTTTTCCCACTTCACCGCCAAATCGGCGCCAATCCGCTTTTGCGCATATCCAAATCAAAAAATGAGATTTAAACAACGCGCCCGGTTGCTGGTAGGTTTAAAACACTTCCCATTGATTTTCTAATTAAACCTAACTTTTAGTTATAAGGAGTGGCAATGCGCGTTATATCACTGGCCGGTAGCCCACGTATCCCATCACGTTCCGCCGCGCTGCTCTCGCTGAGTCAGAACTGGCTGCGGCAGCAAGGGGTGGAAGTGACGGCCTATACCCTGCACGACTTTGACGCCGAAGACCTGCTGTACGCCAACTTCAACAGTCCGGCGATCAAGGCGTTTGCCGAGCAGCTGGCGCAGGCCGACGGCCTGCTGATTTCCACGCCGGTTTATAAAGCGTCGTTCTCCGGCGCGCTGAAAACCCTGCTGGACCTGCTGCCGGAACGCGCACTGGATCATAAGGTGGTGCTGCCGCTGGCGACCGGCGGTTCCGTCGGCCACATGCTGGCGGTGGACTATGCGCTGAAACCGGTGCTGGCGGCGCTGAAAGCGCAAGAGGTGCTGCACGGCGTGTTCGCCGACGACAGCCAGATCCAACTGACCGGCGAAAGCGCCACGCTCACCGACGCCGTGGCCGCCCGGTTGGAAGAGGCGCTCGCCAGTTTCTATTTGGCGCTTGGCCGCCGCAAACCGCCCGCGCTGCGCGTCGCCTCGCCGCTGACGGCGCGTCAAACCGCCTGACATGCCTGGAAAAGGAGGGCCTGAATGAAACAACGCAACGCTTTGCGACGTTGGCTGAGCGCCGCGGCCTTCACCGGCCTGCTGTCGCTGGTCTGGGCCAACGCCGCCGTCGCGCAGGATCCGGCGCAATTTCGCATCGGTTACCAGAAAGGATCGGTGAGTCTGGTGCTGGCGAAAAGCCACCGGCTGCTGGAGGAACGCTTCCCCGCCACCCGCATCAGTTGGATTGAATTTCCCGCCGGCCCGCAGATGCTGGAGGCCTTGAACGTCGGCAGCATCGATCTGGGCAGCACCGGTGATATTCCGCCGATCTTTGCGCAGGCCGCCGGCGCGGATCTGCTGTATGTCGGCGTTGAGCCGCCCAAACCGAAGGCCGAAGTAATCCTGGTGCCGGAAAATAGCCCGATCAAAACCGTCGCCGATCTGAAAGGCCATAAGGTCGCGTTCCAGAAAGGATCCAGCTCACATAACCTGCTGCTGCGATCGCTGCAAAAGGCCGGACTGAAATTTACGGATATCCAGCCCGCCTATTTGACGCCCGCCGATGCGCGCGCCGCATTCCAGCAGGGCAACGTCGATGCCTGGGCTATCTGGGATCCTTATTATTCCGCCGCGCTGCTGCAGGGCGGCGTGCGGGTGCTCGGCGACGGCACCGATCTGAACCAGACCGGTTCCTTCTATCTGGCGGCGCGCCCCTATGTCGAAGCCAATGGCGCCTTTATCAGCCAGGTCCTGACGGTGCTAACCCAGGCCGATGCACTCACCCGCAGCGACCGGGCGCAAAGCGTGACCCTGCTGGCCAACGCCATGGGGCTGCCGGAACCGGTGATCGCCAGCTATCTGGATCACCGCCCCCCGACCGCCATCACACCGCTAGATGCGCATACGATCGCCGCGCAGCAGCAAACCGCCGACCTGTTTTACGCCAACCGGTTGGTGCCGGTGAAGGTCGACATCTCGCAACGCATCTGGCGCCCAAGCGCGCAATAAATACGGGGGAACATTGACGATGAGCCTGAACGTTTTCTGGTTTTTACCCACCCATGGCGACGGCCACTATCTTGGCAGCGCGCAGGGCGCTCGCAGCGTCGATCACGGTTACTTGCAGCAGATCGCCCAGGCGGCGGATCGGCTGGGATTCGGCGGTGTGCTGATCCCCACCGGTCGCTCTTGCGAAGACTCTTGGCTGGTGGCCGCCTCGCTGATCCCGGTCACCCAGCGGCTGAAATTTTTGGTCGCGTTGCGGCCGGGCATCATCTCCCCTACGCTGGCGGCGCGTCAGGCGGCGACGCTGGATCGCCTGTCCAACGGGCGCGCGCTGTTCAATCTGGTCACCGGCGGCGATCCGGAAGAGCTGGCGGCGGAGGGGTTACATCTCAGTCATGAAGAGCGTTACGAGGCCTCGACCGAGTTCACTCATATCTGGCGCCGGGTACTGGAAGGCGAAACCGTCGATTTCGACGGCAAGCATATTCAGGTGAAAGGGGCCAAGCTGCTGTTCCCACCGGTGCAGCAACCGCGTCCGCCGCTCTATTTCGGTGGATCCTCCGCCGCCGCGCAGGATCTGGCCGCCGAACAGGTAGAAATGTACCTCACCTGGGGAGAGCCGCCGGCGCAGGTCAAAGAGAAGATCGAGGAAGTACGCGCCAAAGCGGCGGCGAAGGGCCGACAGGTGCGTTTCGGCATCCGTCTGCATGTCATCGTGCGGGAAACCACCGAAGAGGCCTGGCGCGCCGCCGATCGGCTGATCGCCCACCTCGATGAGGAAACCATCGCCAACGCGCAGCAGGCCTTTGCGCGCTTCGACTCCGTCGGCCAACGGCGCATGGCGGCGCTGCACGGCGGCAAGAAGGACAACCTGGAGATCAGCCCGAACCTGTGGGCCGGCATCGGCCTGGTGCGCGGCGGCGCCGGCACCGCGCTGGTGGGCGATGGCCCGACGGTCGCCGCACGCATGCAGGAATACGCCGATCTGGGCATCGACACCTTTATTCTCTCCGGCTATCCGCATCTGGAAGAGGCCTACCGCGTCGGAGAACTGCTGTTCCCTCACCTCGATCTGGCGCAGGAAGAAACGCCTGCGCGCCTTCAGCCGGTGCGCCCGCAGGGCGAAGTGGTGGCCAACATTTATGTTCCGCAAAAAGTGTCGCAGAGCTGAGGAGCACCCCGATGGCAAATAACGTACAACGCATCCTGTATCGGCTGGCTCCCTGGGCGCTGCCGTTGGCGCTGGTGATCCTCTGGCAAATCGCCGTCGAAACTGGCTGGCTGTCCAACCGCATTTTGCCGGCGCCGAGCGCGGTGCTCGCCGCCTTCTGGCGCCTGAGCCAAAGCGGCGAGCTGTGGCAGCACCTGAGCATCAGTAGCCAGCGCGCGTTGATCGGCTTTGCCATCGGCGGCAGCATCGGACTGATCCTCGGTTTTATTACCGGGTTGTCGCACTGGGGCGAACGTCTGTTGGACAGCTCGGTGCAAATGATCCGCAACGTGCCGCACCTGGCGCTAATCCCACTGGTGATCCTGTGGTTCGGCATCGATGAATCCGCCAAGATCTTTCTGGTGGCGCTCGGCACGTTGTTCCCGATTTATCTCAATACCTATCACGGCATCAAAAACATCGATCGCGGCCTGCTGGAGATGGCGCGCAGCTACGGTCTGAGCGGTTTTCGCCTGTTCACGCAGGTGGTGCTGCCGGGCGCATTGCCGTCGATTATGGTCGGCGTGCGTTTCGCCCTCGGGTTCATGTGGCTGACGCTGATCGTCGCCGAAACCATCTCGGCCAATTCGGGCATCGGCTACCTGGCGATGAACGCGCGTGAATTTCTGCAAACCGACGTGGTGGTGGTGGCGATCGTGCTGTACGCCCTGCTCGGCAAACTGGCGGACGTGGGCGCGCAGCTGCTTGAGCGCGTCTGGTTGCGCTGGCATCCGGCCTATCAACTGAAACAGGGAGAAGCGCTATGACCCTTCCCGCTCGCCTTGCACAAGGCACGCCGGTGACGCTGGAGTCCATCGGCAAACGTTACGGCAACCGCACGGTGCTGGACAATATTCAGCTGCGCATTTCCGCCGGGCAGTTCGTGGCGGTGGTCGGCCGCAGCGGCTGCGGCAAGAGCACCCTGCTGCGCCTGTTAGCCGGCCTGGAACAGGCCAGCAGCGGCGCGCTGCTCAGCGGCAACGCGCCGCTTGCCGCCGCCAAAGAGGATACCCGGTTGATGTTTCAGGATGCGCGCCTGCTGCCGTGGAAAACGGTGATCGACAACGTGGGCCTGGGGCTGCGCGGCCACTGGCACGACGCGGCGCTGCAGGCACTGGACGCGGTCGGTTTGGCGGATCGCGCCCGCGACTGGCCGGCGGCGCTGTCCGGTGGACAAAAGCAGCGGGTCGCCCTGGCGCGCGCGCTGATCCACCGCCCCCGCCTGCTGCTGCTGGACGAACCGCTCGGGGCGCTGGATGCCCTGACGCGCATCGAGATGCAAGGGCTGATAGAGACACTGTGGCAACAGCACGGTTTTACCGTACTGCTGGTGACGCACGACGTCAGCGAAGCCATCACGCTGGCGGATCGCGTGATCCTGATTGAAGAGGGCCACATCGGACTGGATCTGAGCATCGATCTGCCGCGGCCACGCCGCAAAGGTTCGGCCAGGCTGGCGGAACTGGAAGCTGAAGTGCTGGAGCGGGTATTATCACCGCCGGTCACCGCGGCCAGCTCACGCCAGGCGGCGAATTGAACGAAAAAAGGGACGGCGCAGGCCGTCCCTTATCTATATCAGCGTGAAAAGATCAGGCGTCGAGCGCCTTACTGATCTTCTCGTACAGATCGCCGGACAGGTTTTCCAACCCTTTCAACTGTTCCAGCGCCTTGCGCATCAGCGCCTGACGGCCCGCGTCGTAACGCTTCAGGCGAATCAGCGGTTCAATCAGGCGCGCGGCGATCTGCGGGTTGCGCTGGTTGAGATCGCTGAGGATCTCCGCCAGGAACTGATAGCCGCTGCCGTCCGCGGCATGGAACGCCGCCGGGTTGCCGGAAGCGAAGCCGCCGATCAGCGAACGGGTGCGGTTCGGGTTGCTCAGGCTGAACGAGCGGTGTTGCAGCAGCGCGCGCACCTTGCTCAACACGTCTGCCGATGGGCTGCTGCCCTGCAGCACGAACCATTTGTCCATCACCAGGCCATCCTGATGCCAGCGCTCGTCGAACGCCGCCAGCAGCGCATCGCGGCACGGCAGCTGGGCCGCGACCGCAGCAGACAGCGCCGCCAGCGAGTCGGTCATGTTGTCCGCCTGGCGATACTGTTCGCTCACCAGCTGGTCCGCCAGCACCACATCTTCGCCGAACGCCAGATAGCCCAGGCACACATTACGCAAGGCGCGCTTGGCGATCTCGCCATGCTCCACGCGGTAGCCGTCGGTCTTGTTGGCGTGATACACCGCCAGCCACTCATCGGCCAACTCCCGCGCCAGGCAGCGTACGATCGCTTCATGCACCGCGGCGATCGCTTCCGGATCGATAGTGGCGAACAGCTCGGCGATTTCGTTCTCCGACGGCAAGGTCAGGATCTGCGCCGCCAGCGCCGGATCCAATTTTTCGTCCAGCAGCACCGCGCGGAACGCATCGGCCACGTGCAGCGGCAGCGACAGTGGCTGCTTCTGCTGGTGCCGCGCCACGTTCAGTTTGATGTAGGTCGCCAGCAGGCTCTGTGCCGCATCCCAACGCGCAAATTCATTGCGTGCGTGCTGCATCAGGAAGGTCAGTTGCTGATCGCTGTACGGATAGTCCAGTTTCACCGGTGCGGAGAACTCGCGCAGCAGCGAGGGCACCGGCTTGTGCGCCACGCCGTCGAACACGAAAGTCTGCTCCGCTTCGGTGACGTTCAGCACGTTGTTGACCGGCAGCCCCCCCTTTTGTAAGGGGATGACGTTGCCTTCACTGTCGTACAGTTCGATATCCAGCGGGATATGCAGCGGCAATTTCTCCGGCTGATCGGCGGTCGGCGCGGTTTTCTGACTGACATGCAGGCGATATTGCTGGGTTTCCGCATCGTACTCGTCGCGCACCGTCAACAGCGGTGTGCCGGACTGGCTATACCAACGGCGGAAGCGCGACAGATCCACGTTGGACGCGTCTTCCATCGCCTGCACGAAGTCATCGCAGGTGGCGGCGCTGCCGTCATGGCGTTCGAAATAGAGCTGCATTCCTTTCTGGAAGTTCGCTTCCCCCAGCAGGGTGTGCATCATGCGGATCACTTCAGAACCTTTTTCATACACCGTCAGGGTGTAGAAGTTGTTCATCTCGATCACTTTGTCCGGGCGGATGGCGTGCGCCATCGGGCTGGCGTCTTCGGCGAACTGCGCGCCGCGCATTACGCGCACGTTATCGATGCGGTTGACCGAGCGCGATCCCAGATCGGAACTGAACTCCTGATCGCGGAACACCGTCAGCCCCTCTTTCAGGCTGAGCTGGAACCAGTCTCGGCAGGTCACGCGGTTACCGGTCCAGTTGTGGAAGTATTCGTGGCCAATCACCGCTTCGATGTTCAGGTAATCCTTGTCGGTGGCGGTTTCCGCCTTCGCCAGCACATATTTGGAGTTAAAGATATTTAACCCTTTGTTCTCCATCGCGCCCATATTGAAGAAATCGACCGCCACGATCATATAAATGTCGAGATCGTATTCCAGACCGAAGCGGGTCTCGTCCCACTTCATCGAGTTCTTCAGCGACGTCATCGCCCAGTCGGCGCGATCCAGATTGCCGCGATCGACGAACAGCTCCAGTGCGACCTTACGGCCGGAACGGGTGGTGAAGCTGTCGCGCAGCACGTCGAAGTCCCCCGCCACCAGCGCGAACAGGTAGCAAGGTTTCGGGAACGGATCCTGCCATTGCACCCAGTGGCGGCCATCGGCCAATTCACCCTGGCCAATGCGGTTGCCGTTTGACAGCAGGAACGGATAGCGCGCCTTGTCGGCCACGATGCGGGTGGTAAAGCGCGCCAGCACGTCCGGGCGATCCTGGTAATAGGTAATGTGGTGGAAGCCTTCGGCTTCGCATTGCGTGCACAGCGCATCGCCGGACAGGTACAGCCCTTCCAGCGCGGTGTTTTTCGCCGGGTGAATGTCGTTGACGATGGTAAGAGTGAATTGTGCCGGTAACTCATCGATGATCAGCTGGTTATCCTGCTGACGGTAGGCGCTCCACGGTTGGCCGTCGACCTGAATGCTCACCAGCGTCAGATCTTCACCATCCAGCACCAGCGGTGCACCGGCCGTGCCCTGACGTTTGATTTTACTGACGGCGGTCACGCGCGTGGTTTCCGCGTCCAGACTGAAGTCCAAATCGATATCGGTCGTGGTGTAATCGGGCGCGCGATAGTCGTGGCGGTATTTTGCCTGTGGCTGTTGTGTCATAAAAACCCTTAAACATCTCAGTGAGTTATAGGTGCCAGGCCGCTCTTCCCCTTCGTACCGCAGCCGGTGTGTTTCCCGGCAGCGCGCGGCGGGCCTGAATTGTGAATAAACTGTATCACAGCTGGCCGAAAAGCCCAGAGCCGCCGGGCGACCACGATAGAGAAATCAGAGGCAAATCATAAATCGTCCGTCTGGCGGCAGCGCGGGTGACCAATGGCCAAATAAAAATCAGCATTTAATGCTAAAAAACCACCATCGGGGGGCGCCGGCATAGTTGAGGCGGCTCAGGCGGCATGGTGGTATAATTGCGGCATCAGGCCCAGGGATGACTCGCACTATGAAAATCAAATACGCAATCTATTTTTTTACCCTGTGCCTGATGACCTCCTTCTCTCTGTTCATCGTCGATGAGCTGCTTGAAGCCCATACCGATTACCGCGACAACCAACTCAACCTGTACAAAATTGATCGCGCCAAAGAAATCTCCGAAGCCTTCCAGGCGGCGCTGCAGGCTCACCGTCTCAAACGATTGAGCCTGATCGATCCTCAGATCACCCGCGCGCAATGTTTGGCCGCCGATCGGGTGGCGCGCGAGAGAATCACCCGGATCCGCGAACATCTGGACGATGAGGTCGCCAGACAGCTCGGGGTTCGGCAAAAAATTGCCGCGCTGTCGATGATCGGCCTGATGGAACAGTTGCTGGATAATGACAACCTGCAGCTTTCGCAGATCAATAACACCAACGCTAATCTGTTCAACATCAACAGCGCCTATTACATCTCGCAAACCAGCAAGAGCTATTACCGTTATACCTACGATACCCGGATGGTGGATACCGACTCCTTTATGTTTCTCGAGGCCATCCGTCTCAATAACCGGCTGAATATGTCACTGACGGAATTGAGCGATCAGATTATCGACGTCAATGTAAGCCCGCTGGTTCGCAAAGACGCCTATCTGAAGTCCATTCAACTGACCGGCGTGCTGAACGCCCTGAGCACCCGCTTGATCTTCATGAAGATCAACTACGACGATGGACAAATCACCGACATCGTCAATGCGTTACTCGCCCAGGTGTCCGCTGAACGCCTTCAACAGATTACCGATGGGCTGTACACCGCTATCGATACCCACAAGCCCTATCCCACAGCGCTTATCTCGCGCTATGTCGACGATGTGAGCGGGCTTTCGCAGGCGCTGTATCAGCGCAGCTTCGAATTGGAAACCCTCGCCTCGCGCCACAAGATTTACGACAGCCAGACGACCATTTACGGCATGATCGCACTTGCCGGCCTGGTGGTATTGCTGTTCATTTTGCCGGCGCTGGTGTTCTGCACCAGCATCAACCGTTGGCTGACCAAGACCCACAACAATATCGTACGGCTGTCGCGCGGTGAGATGAATATCGATCGCAACGACGCCTTCTACAGCCAGGAACTGATCGCCATCAGCGACGCCATTCAGCAGCTCAGGCAATACCAGTTGGACAAGGTCTCGCTGGAGAGCGAGAAACAACTGCTGATTAAAGAGCTCGAGGCCTCTTCCTTCCTCGATCCGCTCACCAATATCTACAACCGTCGTAAATTCTTCCTTGAATCTCAGCTGCTGGGCGACGGCAGCTACCCGCAGGCCTTTTGCCTGATCGATATCGACAACTTCAAACAGCTCAACGACAGCTACGGCCACGACGTGGGCGACCGGGCGCTGGTGGCATTCGGACACCTGCTGCAACGCGCGTTCCGTGCCAGCGACATTTTCTGCCGCTACGGCGGCGAAGAGTTTGCGGTGCTGCTGGGTAACTGTTCGTTGGACAACGCGCGGGACATCATGGAGCAATTGCGCGCCCGCACTCATCGCCTGACGCTACACCTGGCCGACGGACGGCAAGTGCATTTCACCACCAGCTGCGGCATCGCGCCGGTCAACGCGTTCACCGCACTGCAGGCGGCGATCAAACAGGCGGACGAAGCGCTCTATTTTTGCAAAAAGAGCGGCAAGGATCGGGTCAGCGTGCATACCGAAGCCGGCTTTATCTGATTCGCTGTTTAAAATAATTAACATTATAATTTTTATGACTAATTAGGCTAAGTCATTCACCTTACAGGCATATCTGGCTTTTTTTTCTCCCCGTCGCCGCCAGGCCGTCATAAAGGCACGTTTAATCCTCGACCCGCTTTGGTGATTTATGGTGTGATGCAGCTTCAATAACAGGATAATCCGGGTATACTCCACCCCCACTTTTATGATTATCCGGATTTGGACACGCGCCTGACGAGGATGCTGTAACGCGCTATGACTCAATACGCTTCCCCGATTTTGACATCACTGCTTGATACCGATGCTTATAAGCTTCATATGCAGCAAGCAGTGTTCCATCGCTATCCCGCGATCAGCGTGGCGGCGGAATTCCGCTGCCGCGGCGACGAACTGTTGGGCGAATATGCCGACGAGATCCGCGCGCAGGTGGCGCTGATGAGCCGGCTGGCGCTGACCGACGCCGAATTCGCTTATCTTTCGGGTCTGCCCTTCTTCCGTCAGGATTACCTGAACTGGCTGCGCACGTTCCGCTACGATCCGCAGCAGGTCACCATCGACAACCGCGACGGAAAACTGCACATCCGCATCGCCGGCCCCTGGCGTGAAGTGATCATGTGGGAAGTGCCGTTGCTGGCGGTGATCAGTGAAGTGGTGCACCGCCGGCGCTCGCCGCTGGCGACGCCGGAACAGGCGGTGGCGCATCTGCAAACCAAGCTGGCGCAGTTCAAGGCGCTGGCGGGCGATCTCGACCTTTCGCGCTTCAAGCTGATGGACTTCGGTACCCGTCGCCGTTTCTCTCAGGGCGTGCAGCAGGCCATCGTCAGCACCTTGCAGGCCGAATTCCCGTACCTGTCGGGCACCAGCAATTACGATCTGGCTCATCAGCTCGGCCTGGCGCCGGTCGGCACGCAGGCGCATGAATGGTTCCAGGCGCATCAGCAGATAAGCCCGGTGCTGGCCAACAGCCAGCGCGCCGCATTGCAGGCCTGGCTGGATGAATACCCGGATCAGCTCGGCATCGCGCTCACCGACTGCATTACCATGGATGCCTTCCTGCGCGACTTCGGCCCGCAGTTCGCCGAGCGTTATCAGGGTCTGCGCCACGATTCGGGCGATCCCGTCGAGTGGGGTGAAAAAGCCATTGCCCACTACGAAAAACTGGGCATCGATCCTATGAGCAAAACGCTGGTGTTCTCGGACAACCTGGATCTGGAAAAAGCGCTGGCGCTCTATCGCCACTTCTATCAGCGCATCAATCTCAGCTTCGGTATCGGCACGCGCCTGACCTGCGATATTCCGGGCGTTAAGCCATTGAATATCGTGATCAAGCTGGTCGAATGCAAAGGCAAGCCGGTGGCTAAACTCTCCGACAGCCCCGGCAAGACCATCTGCCAGGACCAAGCCTTCGTCAGGGCCCTGCGCAAAGCCTTCGATCTGCCGCTGGTGAAGAAAGCCAGCTGAACCTCCTCTATATAGAAAGAAAGCCGGCCTGGTTCACGCGCCGGCTTTTTTGTTTTTATCCCGACCGCCCTCTTTTCAGTCAGCCGCAATAAATGTTGCGCCAATCCGATGATTTCTGCTTGTGCTCTGCACCGCGGCAAGTAACATAGCCATTACCCCCATATTCTTGGGTTGTAAGCTATTTCTAAACCAAATTATTAAAGAGAGAAATCTATGAGCGTAGTGCCTGTAGTCGACGTACTGCAAGGTCGTGCTGCGGTTGACAGTGAAGTCACCGTACGCGGCTGGGTACGTACCCGGAGAGATTCAAAAGCTGGTATCTCCTTCCTGGCCGTCTATGACGGTTCCTGCTTTGATCCGTTACAGGCCGTCGTTAATAATTCTCTGCCGAATTATCAGGATGAAGTGCTGCATCTGACTACCGGTTGTTCGGTTGAAGTCACCGGCAAAGTCGTCGCTTCACCGGGCGAAGGCCAGAGCTTCGAACTGCAGGCTACCGCGATCAAAGTGGTCGGCTGGGTCGACGATCCGGACACTTACCCGATGGCGGCCAAACGTCACAGCATCGAATACCTGCGCGAAGTGGCTCACCTGCGCCCGCGTACCAACCTGATCGGCGCCGTGGCGCGCGTGCGTCATACGCTGGCGCAGGCGATTCACCGCTTCTTCCATGAAAATGGCTATTTCTGGGTGTCCACCCCGCTGATCACCGCCTCCGATACCGAAGGCGCCGGCGAGATGTTCCGCGTGTCCACGCTGGACCTGGAAAACCTGCCGCGCACCGACAAGGGCGCCGTCGACTTCAGCGAAGACTTCTTCGGTAAGGAAGCCTTCCTTACCGTTTCCGGCCAGCTGAACGGCGAAACCTACGCTTGCGCGCTGTCGAAGGTTTACACCTTCGGCCCAACCTTCCGCGCCGAAAACTCCAACACCAGCCGCCACCTGGCGGAATTCTGGATGATCGAGCCAGAAGTGGCCTTCGCGACGCTGGACGACGTTGCCGGCCTGGCCGAAAGCATGCTGAAGTATGTGTTCCAGGCGGTGCTGGATGAACGCGCCGACGATCTGAAATTCTTCGCCGAGCGCGTGGATAAAGACGCTATCGCTCGTCTGGAGCGTTTCGTTTCTTCCGATTTCGCCCAGGTGGACTACACCGACGCCATTGAGATCCTGCTGGCCTCGGGCCAAACCTTCGAAAACCCGGTTTCCTGGGGTATCGATCTCTCTTCCGAACATGAACGTTATCTGGCGGAGAAACACTTCCAAGCGCCGGTGGTGGTGAAAAACTACCCGAAAGACATCAAAGCGTTCTATATGCGCATGAACGAAGACGGCAAAACCGTTGCAGCCATGGACGTGCTGGCACCCGGCATCGGCGAAATCATCGGCGGCTCGCAGCGTGAAGAACGCCTCGACGTGCTCGATCAGCGTCTGGAAGAGATGGGTCTGAATAAAGAAGACTACTGGTGGTATCGCGATCTGCGCCGCTACGGCACCGTGCCGCATTCCGGTTTCGGCCTGGGCTTTGAACGTTTAATCGCCTATGTCACCGGCGTGCAAAACGTGCGCGATGTGATTCCATTCCCACGCACGCCACGTAACGCAAGCTTCTAATTTATACGATCACTCGTTTTTTAAACGATTTCGTTACAAAACAAAGGCCAGCCTCGCTGGCCTTTCGCATTTTTTAATATTGACGCA
Organism: Serratia sp. PL7; assembly: GCF_945957435.1. Classification (NCBI taxonomy): domain Bacteria; kingdom Pseudomonadati; phylum Pseudomonadota; class Gammaproteobacteria; order Enterobacterales; family Yersiniaceae; genus Serratia; species Serratia sp. PL7. The sequence goes on from NZ_CAMFLB010000001.1 coordinate 2,030,470, forward strand.
CGTCACAAAGTTCCCGAAAAATTACATTTGGTTACACATACTTTCCTTTTGCAACCTGATTGGGACATTGGTATCATTTTCGTCCTAGATTAACCCGCCTGTGAATGGAACACTGCGTTCAGACACAGGACGACACCAATCTATCAACAATAGTTCCCAAAGAATTATTGGCGGCAGTGGCAAAGGTGTCCGAATAACACCAATGAGGGTAATAATGATGAAGCGCAACATTCTTGCAGTGGTTATCCCGGCTCTGTTGGCTGCTGGTGCAGCAAACGCAGCTGAAATCTACAACAAAGACGGCAACAAGCTGGATCTGTACGGCAAAGTTGACGGTCTGCACTACTTCTCCGACGACAAAGGTAACGACGGCGATCAGACCTATGTTCGTTTCGGCTTCAAAGGTGAAACTCAGATTACTGACCAACTGACCGGTTACGGCCAGTGGGAATACAACGTCCAGGCTAACCACTCCGAATCTCAGGGCACCGAAGGCACCAAAACCCGTCTGGGCTTCGCCGGTCTGAAATTCGCTGACTACGGCTCCTTCGACTACGGCCGTAACTACGGCGTACTGTACGACGTGGAAGGCTGGACCGATATGCTGCCAGAGTTCGGTGGCGACACCTACACCTACACCGACAACTTCATGACCGGCCGTACCAACGGCGTTGCGACCTATCGTAACAACAACTTCTTCGGTCTGGTTGACGGTCTGAACTTCGCTCTGCAATACCAGGGCAAAAACCAGAACGACGGTCGTAACGTCAAGAAACAAAACGGCGACGGCTGGGGTATCTCCTCTACTTATGACATCGGCGAAGGCGTAAGCTTCGGCGCTGCATACGCTTCCTCCAACCGTACCGACGATCAGAAACTGCGTTCCAACGAGCGTGGCGACAAGGCTGATGCATGGACCGTGGGTGCGAAATACGACGCCAACAACGTTTACCTGGCGGCGATGTACGCAGAAACCCGTAACATGACCCCGTTCGGCGGCGGTAACTTCGGTGCAGGCTGTGCAGCTACCGATGACAAGTGCGGTGGCTTCGCGAGCAAAACTCAGAACTTCGAAGTGACTGCTCAGTACCAGTTCGACTTCGGTCTGCGTCCAGAAGTGTCTTACCTGCAGTCTAAAGGTAAAAACCTGAACGTCCCAGGCGTAGGTTCTGACCAAGATCTGGTTAAATATGTTTCTGTTGGTACCACTTACTACTTCAACAAAAACATGTCCACCTACGTTGATTACAAAATCAACCTGCTGGATGACAACGAGTTCACCAAAGCAACCGGCACCGCTACCGACGATATCGTAGCTGTTGGTCTGGTGTACCAGTTCTAAGTTGTCTCGCTTAACGGCGGTTTACCGTCGGCTAAGTTAAAAAAACAGGGCTTCGGCCCTGTTTTTATTTGTGTCTTCCGGTAACGTTTTATCCTGCAGATTTCCCCTTCCCCATCATTTTTTCTGTCGAATCCTTCCCGTTCACAAGATCGCGGTGTTTTTATCGCAAACGGTTGGCAAAGCCGATAACTGGCGCTACCCTGATGCTTCTGTCTGCTTAACTCCGAGATTTGGAAGCACCTGACATGTTTGAAAAAATCACCGCCGCACCCGCCGACCCGATCCTGGGCCTGACCGACATTTTCCGCGCCGACGCCCGCCCGAATAAAATCAATTTAGGGATTGGCGTTTATAAAGACGAAACCGGTAAAACCCCGGTGTTAACCAGCGTAAAGAAAGCTGAACAGTATCTGCTGGAAAATGAGACCACCAAAAACTATCTCGGCATTGAAGGCATCCCGGCGTTTGCCAGCTGCACGCAAGTGCTGCTGTTCGGTAAAGAGAGCCCGATCGTCGCCGATCGTCGCGCACGCACCGCACAGACGCCAGGCGGCACCGGTGGCCTGCGCGTGGCGGCAGACTTTATCGCCAACCAGACCAGCGCCAAGCGCATCTGGATCAGCAACCCAAGCTGGCCGAACCACAAGAACGTCTTTAGCGCCGTGGGCCTGGAAGTCCTGGAGTATGCCTACTACGACGCCGCCAACCACGCATTGGATTTCGACGGCCTGCTGAACAGCCTGAAACAGGCCCAGGCCGGTGATGTGGTGCTGTTTCACGGCTGCTGCCATAACCCGACCGGTATCGATCCAACGGCGGAACAGTGGGCACAGCTGGCTGAGCTTTCCGTGGCCAATGGCTGGCTGCCTCTGTTCGACTTCGCCTACCAGGGCTTCGCCAAAGGTCTGGAAGAGGATGCGCAGGGCCTGCGTATTTTCGCCGCCAAACATCAAGAGCTGATTGTCGCCAGCTCCTACTCAAAAAACTTCGGTCTGTACAATGAGCGCGTCGGCGCTTGCACCATTGTAGCTGCCGATGCCGAAACCGCCGAGCGCGCCTTCAGCCAGGTAAAAGCGGCTATTCGCGCCAACTACTCCAACCCGCCGTCACACGGCGCCGCCGTTGTCGCCACCATTTTGGGTAACGATGCGCTGCGCGCGATGTGGGAGCAGGAGCTGACCGACATGCGCCAGCGCATTCACCGCATGCGTCAGCTGTTCGTGAACACCCTGCAGGAAAAAGGCGCCCAACAGGACTTCAGCTTCATCATCCAGCAGAATGGCATGTTCTCCTTCAGCGGTCTGACCAAAGAACAGGTGCTGCGTCTGCGCGAAGAGTTTGGCGTCTACGCCGTGAACTCAGGCCGGGTGAACGTGGCCGGCATGACGCCGGACAACATGGCACCGCTGTGTGAAGCCATCGTCGCCGTGCTCTAAATGCATCGACACAGGTCATAAATCATAAAAAAAGGGCGCTCTATGCGCCCTTGATTATTTCTGCCGGGAAATAATCGCTACCACACTGCCGGCTCTTCGCGCAGGAACGGGTTGGTCTGGCGCTCGTGGCCAAAGGTCGACATCGGGCCGTGGCCAGGAATAAAGCGCATATCGTCGCCCAATGGCAGCAGCTTGGTGCGAATAGAGGCGATCAGCGCCTGATGGTCACCGCGCGGGAAGTCGCTGCGCCCTACGCCACCGTTAAACAGCACGTCGCCCACCAGCGCCAAACGCGCTTGCTCATTGATAAAGACGATGTGGCCCGGCGTATGCCCGGGGCAGTGCAGCACCTTGAGCGTCATTTCGCCCACCTGCATCTCATCACCTTCTGACAGCCAGCGAGTCGGCGTCAGCGGCGCACACTCTTCCAGCCCGAACATCCGGCTCTGCGCCGGCAAACCATCCAGCCAAAAAGCGTCTTCTTTATCCGGGCCGTAAATCGGCACCTGATAATGGTCCGCCAGCTCCGCCGCCGCACCAACATGATCCAAATGGCCGTGGGTCAGCAAGATCTGAGTGATCATCACCCCCTGCTGCGCGACTTCCGCTTTGATTTTTTCCGCTTCACCGCCGGGATCGACCAACGCCGCTTGCTGCGTGTTTTCACACCAAATCAGGCTGCAGTTCTGGCTAAAAGCGGTAACGGGAATAAGATGGTATTTCATAAGGCTCCAACGACAATAACGCCGCTTCCGCAAGGGGCGGCGTTATTCACTGACGGCACAGCGGTTACCAGGTCCGAACCGGGCCGGTATCGATGTGTACGAAGTTGCTACGTGGGTAATATCCTACACCACCGGCGCGCATTTTTAACGCCGCTTTACGGATATTACTCAATTGGATACCTTCGATGTGGAAATCCATCGCCTGGCCCTTGGTGTGGTAGCTGTGCTTGGCCACGCCGCGGCTGTGTGCGCGCAATTCGTTGTTAGTATCTACGGAACGGTATCCGGAGATCAGCTGCACCGGCTTGCTGGTGCCCAGCAGCCCCTGCAGACGATAAAGGTGATCAAACAAGCGGGGATCGATCGATTTAACCTTGTTAGCGCGATAATCGCGGAACAGATGATTTAACCGCACCAACTCTTCTTTATTGTAACCTTTGCCGTCAAAGAACTCGGCTTTAATAGATTCACCGGTATTCAGGTTATTCAGCACTAAAATACGCGGTCGAGCGGTGGAAAGACTGGCAAACGCCTGCCCTGGAAGCAGCGCTATGCCCATAGCAGCGCCACCTAGCGCCAGCCATTTACGGCGGTGATGATCAATTTTGTCCATGACTCTGTTAAACCCGGCAAGAATGTCAAAATAAATGCACAAAGCAGCGCACTGTCCGAACCATAACCGCCTGCGTATGCTGAGTCAACCCGCGATACGCCTAGGTTTACAGGCCCCCGGCTACGGGGGCCTGCGGTATAGCCAAACATTCTGACCGTTATTTATTTATAATTACTGCATTTACTGCATTAATTTTTTGGCCTGAGCCAAAATTTGTGCGCCCGATCGCACCGTATTATCATAATTGTAAATATCTGTACGGAATTGCGGTTGGCCGTCATCCGAAACCCAGGCGGTCAAATAATACAGTTTTACGGGAATACGCTGGCGAATATTCACATAAGTGGTATTCCCCTCTTTCAGCGTGGAAGACACGCGGCTGTTGTTCCAGCCGGCGTCCTGCAGCAGCATATTCGCCAAATCGGACGCCTTATTCACCCTCACGCAGCCGGAGCTGAGCGCGCGGATGTCTTTCTGGAACAGGCTGTGGTTCGGAGTATCGTGCAGGTAGATGGCGTCCGAGCTCGGCATATTGAACTTGAAGCGCCCCAGCGAGTTGGTCGCCCCCGGCGCCTGACGGACGCGATACGGGAAGTTACGCGCAGAGACCATGCTCCAGTCGATCATAGACGGGTTGATCACTTCTGCATCGTTGCTCCAGCCCGACAGCACGGTATAGCCATGTTTCTGGAAATAGTTACCGTCGCGCATCGCCTTCGGCACGATATCCTCACGCACCAGCGTGGTCGGCACGTTCCAAGGCGGGTTGACCACCACGTTGTTCAACGCGCTGCTCATCAGCGGCGTCTTGCGGCTCGGCCGCCCGACGATAACGCGGGAGGACAACACTTCGTTGCCGTTCTGATAGTAGGTCAGCGAGTAATTGGGAATGTTCACCATAATGCCGGTGCCGACATGCCCCGGTAAAATTCGCAGACGTTGGATATTCAACGCCAACAGCGCGGCACGGGTTTTCGGTGACACGTTGAGCCACTCGCGAGTGCGTACGCCGATCACGCCGTCCGCCGTCAGCCCCTGCCATTTCTGGAAGCGCTTGACGCCCTCCGCCAGCTCGTCGGTATAGAGATTGTCGCTCACCACGCTGCCGATCTGCGGCGGCGTCTGTTCCGCGGTCAGCTCCGTCACCGGCGCCGCCGATGGGCTGACCGTCACGCGGCTTTTCTCTTCGTCTACCGTCAGCCCGCCGTCGTCGGGCTCATTGCTCTTCGCCGAGACCACCGCCGGTTCCGCTTCCGCTTCCGGCGCCGAGGTGGCCAGCATACCAGTGCGCGTCAGGATCTCACGCAGCGCCGGGATATCATTGCTCATTTGGCCTGGGCGCAGGCTCGGGCCACTGCCCACCTGGGGCCAAGGGCGATTGTCCGCCAGCAAGTCGCGCAGCGCCTGATGCATCTTGGCGTATTGCGGATGTTGCGGCGCGAGCGAATTCACGTAGCTCAGGGTACGCGCCTGGCGCACCGCCAGCTGCCACTGATTAATCACTGCGGTGGGCGGCAAGCCAAGCTTGTAGGGAATATTGCTGTACAGCCAGTTGTTGCCGTTGGCGCCGATCGCGGACACGAACTGCAAATAGCCCAGCATCGCATCGGACAACACCACATCGCGGCCCACTTCATTGAGCGCCGGATCGGTCAACATCTTCACCCACTGGGTGAACTGCGGCTGCACGCCGGACATCGCCAGCTCGGCCAGCTGCTGCTGAAACTGCTGAACGGCTTCGCGATCCTGCCACATCGGCTGCATATGGTTCGCCGCATACAGCGGCGCCAGCGTGGACAGGTAGTGCAAATCCATGCCGCGCGGCAACGCAGCCAGCAGTTCAGAACGGCTCTGCGCAACGGACATGCCTGCTGATGCCACTGGTAACGCCGCTACGGTGGCCGATGCGGAAAACGACGACACAAGACTACAGGCGATAGCGCCACTCAGCGCCAAACGTCGTAGAGAGTTTCCCTTTTTAAGCAACATCCCTTGCCCCCTGTATGCTCACAAAAAAAACGTCAAAAACTGCATATAGTTTCAGTATACAAACAGAAAGGCCGTTTCGCCCTGCGGGCGTCGAATTACTGTTTATCTGATTAAACTAACCGCTTTTCAACGGATAAAAAAGCAGGACTATCATCCACGCGTACAAAAAAATAGCCACCCTACGGCGGCTATTTTCGGATTTTTAGGGCGTTTTTCTGCCTTACTGCGTTTCAACCGACGCAGTACCCAGCGCCGGCGGCTCGCCGGCAAAACCGCGCAGCCCCACCACGTGCACATGCTCGTGGTTCTGGAACACCTTACGCACCAGTTTATAGGTGGTGCCCTTCTCTGGACTGATGTTTTCCGGCGCCGCGATGATGAGCTGCATCTCCAGACGGTCGCACAGTTCGAACAGCGTGGCGATCGACTTGGCATCCAGACGCGCCGCTTCATCGAGGAACAGCAGGCGACACGGCGAGATGTCTTTGCCGCGCAGACGGCGGGACTCTTCTTCCCAGCTCTGTACCACCATCACCAGAATTGACATCCCGGTACCGATGGCTTCACCGGTCGACAACGCGCCGCTTTCCGCACGCAGCCAGCCGTCGGAGCCACGGTACACTTCCACTTCCATCTCCAGATAGTTGCGGTAGTCCAGCAACTCCTCGCCGATGGTCTGTGGCGTGCGCTGCCCCATGTCGATCTGCGGATTCAGGCGCTGGTAAAGCTTGGCCAACGCTTCGGAGAAGGTCAGGCGGTTACTGTTAAACAGATCCTGATGTTGTTCCTGTTGCTCAGAGAGCACGTCCAACAGGGTGGCGTGCGCTTCTCGCACATTGACGTTCAGGCGCACGCTCTTCACCTGGCCGAAGGAAACGGCCTGCAGCCCCTGGTTCAGCATGCGAATACGGTTCTGTTCGCGCTGAATGGTTTTGCGAATGATGTTGGCCACGCTTTTCGAACTGATCGCCAGCTTCTGCTCGCGCGCGGTCAGCTCTTCGGTTAGACGGCCCAGCTCGATCTCCATCTGCTCGATGGCCTCGACCGGATCGTCGGTGCGAATGATGTCCTGACGGATACGCTCGCGCAGGTGTTGGTACACCGCGATATAGAACTGAATCTTGCGCTCCGGCCGCTTCGGATCTTCCGACAGGCGCAGCACGTCTCGCAGGTGTTCGTTGTCCGCCACGGCCAGACGCAGCGCACCGAGCGCCTTATCCGACATCGAACGCAGCTCGTCGCCATCCATATACGCCAGCTCGCGGCGATGCAGGCGGCGTTCCACGCCATTGTCTTTCACCAGACGCATCACCGCGCACCAGCCCGCCTTGGCGGTCACCACCTGCTCGCGCAGCTGATGATAGTCGCGTTCCAGCTTGCGCAGTTTCTTCTGCAGGCCATCCATTTCGGCTTCGCAGAAGGTCAGCTGTTTCTCCAACTGATTGCGACGAGCACGGTTGTTGCTCAACGCCGTATGCAGCTCGTCGCGGCGCTGGCGCGCACGCGCTTCGGCGTTGGCGTCGGCCTGCACGCCGATATCCACCAGCTCCTGGCTCAGCTCTTTCAGCATGTCGCGCTTGGCGTCATACGAACTTTTCAGCGAGGCCAGCACCTGGCTGTACTGGGTGAACTGGGTTTGATACTGACGCAGCTGTTCACGGGCACGGGCGCGTTCGGCTTCCGCCTGCTCCAGGCGCTGACGCAGCTTGTCGTTGAGATCGTTGTTGGCATTCTGCATGCCGGCGGAGTCGGTATAGCTGAAATGCGCGCGGCGCTGCACCACTTCCGTCAGCGCGAACGCCTGCTGTTTGGCCTGGCGCTGCACGCTTTGCGCCTGCGCGTAGTCCTGCTGCAGCTGTTCATGCTGCTGCGGATCGCTCTGCAGCACCGACAGCAGCGGCTCCAGCTTGGTCAGCGACACGCCGTGCTGCTGAATATGACGCGCGGCGTCCTGCGCCTCTTCCAGCTCTTCGCGGATCTCGTCGACACGATCCTGCAGCGTTTCATCGTTCAGCAACGATACCAGCGGCATCAGGCGGTTGAGCGCGGAAATGCCCTCTTTGGCCTGATCGTACTGCTGACGCTGCTGCTGGTTCTGCGCTTCGTGATTGTTCAGCGCGCGTTCGATTTCGCCACGGCGGGCGCTCAAACCGCGGATCTCCGCTTCCGGATCAGCGTCGAACGCCACCGCCAGATGGGTGCCGATAAAGCGGCTGAAGGCCTGGTGTGAACGCTGGGTTTTCTGCACGTCGAACGACAGCGTGGCGTAACGCTCCGCCAGCGTTTCACGCTCGGCATGCAGCACTTCCAGACGGTTTTCGCGCGCCGCGCGGCCGAACAACGGCACTTCCGGATAACGAGAATAACGCCACTGGCGATCGGCGATCTTCACCACCACCGCTTTGTCCTGCTCTTCGACGGCGAACACGCTGTCATCGAACGACTGCGGATCCCCTTCGATCAGGTAAAGATCTTCCGGGCAATCTTCCAGCCCTTCCAGCATCTCGCGCACCAGCGACAGATCCGGCACCACGATGGCGTGGCGCGAAGGGCCGTACAGCGCCGAGAAGTAAGGCGCGTCGTCGATGGTGACATCATCGTAAATTTCCGACAGCAGCACGCCGCCGAAACGTTCGGCCAGCGTGACCAGGCGTTGATCTTCCGCGCCGCCCGGCTGGCTGAGACGTTCGATCTGCGCTTCCACTTCACGTTTGCGGGCCGCCACTTCGTCGCGCTCGACGGTGGTTTCCCGCTCGCGCTCCAGCAGCTGCTGCATGTATTCGGTCACCTGCTGGCTGTTTTCCAGTGGCTCTCCGCTCTGATCGCTGAGCTGGCCCAGGGCGTCCTGCGCCGCCAGCCACACCGGGGCACGCGCCGTCAGCTCACGGATGCGCTGCTGGATCTGCTCCAGTTCCTGGCGCATCTCCATACGGCGTTCACCGGCTTCGCTGACATTCTGCGACAGCGCTTCCAGGCGCTCTTCCAGCTCCTGTTGCAGCATGTCGAGATCGTCCGGCTGGTACTCTTGGCCATGGCGTTTGCAAAATTCGTTCAGCAGGCGTTCGGCGTCCTGCTGCGAGCGCAGGCGCTGTTCCAGTTCGCTCAGGCGCAAACGCAGCGGCTGAACGCGCTCGGCGAGGTGTTGCTGCGAAGGCCAGTCGCGCAGCAATTCGCGCGCGCACTGCCAGGCTTCGCTGCGGCTGACCTGGCCGGCAATTTTACCCACCAGCTGATAGGCCTGTTCGAACTGGCCGTGTGCGGCGTCGGCCACGCTCAGCTTCTGTTCCAGCATCAGCAACGCTTCGGTCGCTTCCTGCTCGCGGGCCTGGAAGGTGTCCAGCCACTGTTCGGCGTTGTCGGCGGTCAGGTCCGGCAGTTGGCACAGCGCGCGCGCGCGCTCCAATGCCTGCAGCGCCTGTTGGTACTGAATGGCGCGGGTCTGCTGCACGTCGAGCGCCTGCTGGTAGTCGGCCAACTGGCTCTTCAGTTCGTCCACTTCCAGCTCGGCCGCTTCGGCGCGCGCCTCGTTTTCGGCCTGCTGCTCGCTCGCCTCGGCCACCACTTCGTTCTGCTCTTCCAGACGGTAGGTCAGCTCTTCCAGATCGGCTTCATAGCGTTCGATCTTCTCCTGCTGACGCATCGCCGTCTGCACCAGATTTAGGTGGTCGCTGGCGGCCTGGTAATCGGTTTCCAGATCGGATTCGGCACCGCTCTGTTCGCTCAGCTCGCGCGCCATTTCCACATGGCGATACTGTTCGGCGGCCAGCTGCTTGCGGCTGCCCAACAGCTCGCTGCGCAGCGCCAGCGCGCCGTCCAGATGGATGCGGCGTTCGTTGGCGTGGCGCATATAGTCCGCCGCCACATAGGAGGTGGCCTCGGAGATCAAATGCTTGAACAGGTCGCGATCCGACTGGGTGACGCGGATTGCTTCCAGCGTCATGCGGTTTTCGCGCAGCGCCGCTTCCATGTCCTGGAACGCCTTGCGCACGCCGCTGTTTTCCGGCAGCAGGTAATCGCGCAGCGAGCGGGTGATGGCGCTGGAGATACCGCCGTACAGCGACGCTTCAATCAGACGGTAGAACTTGCTGCGATCGGCGGACGAACGCAGACGTTTCGGGATCACGCCCAGATCGAACATCAGCGAGTGATAATCGGTGATGGAGTTGAACTGCTTGAACTGCACGCCCTCCATCTCTTCCACGCGCTCTTTCAGCTCTTGCAGCGACAGCACGCGCGCCTGGCGATCGCCCACGGTCTGGGTCAGCAGTTCGGTCGGCTGTACCGCGGTCGGCAGGCCCTGGATGGTGAAAGGTTTGATGTCGACCTTACGATCGCGCCCTGCCACCTGCTGCAGGCGCACACCGACCACCACGCGCTGGTGGCGCGAGTTGACGACGTCGAGGGTGGAGTAACACACGCCGGCACGCAGCTTGCCGTGCAAGCCTTTGTCGCGCGAACCGCTGGTGGCGCCCGCTTCGGTGGTGTTACGGAAGTGCAGCAGCGTCAGGTCGGGGATCAGTGCGGTGACGAAGGCCGCCATGGTGGTGGACTTCCCCGCCCCGTTACCGCCGGACAGCGTGGTCACCAGCTCATCCAGATCAAAGGTACGGGCGAAGAAACCGTTCCAGTTAACCAGCGTCAGCGAGCGAAATTTACCGCGTTCAATCATTCCTGTTCATCCTCTGCACCGTCAGGAGCGTTATCAACCTGCTGATCCTCAGCGTCATTCTCATCGTTCAGCGACAGGCTGGTTTCAACCGGTATCGCCTCGCCGTCGCGAATCATGCGCAGCTGCGCTTCACGCGGATCGTCGCCGCTGCGCACGTCGGCGCCGAAGCGGAACACCGCCTCGGTAATGCGGAACTTGCTGCTGTCATTGCCCATGAAATAGACCATGCCGAGGCGGCGCAGGCGGTTCAGCGAGGTGCGCACCTTCTCGTGCAGCTTCTGCCGATCGAGATCCGAACCGGTGGAGCGCTGGTTGACGAACTTCAGCAGCTTGTTCTCATCCGCCAGGCTCAGCAGCTCGTCGTACAGCTCCTGATGGCTGAAAATGCCTTCGTGCGCCAGGCGCTCGGGGCTGAGATACAGGTAGCACAAGATCTTGCCGACCATCATATCCAGCTCGGACAGCACCGAACGCGGGATCAGCGTGGTGGAGCGCGGGCGCAAATAGAAGAAACCTTCCGGCGCCCGAATCAGCTCGACGCTGTAACGGTTGTAAAATTCTTCCAGCTCATCCTGGAAATCCATTAAAAAGGCGTGGTTGTCCAGTTCATCGATACCGATGTGACGACCCGCACGCAGTTGGCTATCCAGCGCCGGGAACAGCGAGTTGGACAGCGCCTTGGCCAGCTTGACTGGCATTACTTGTTCAATATTTGTCGATGACATGGGCCTGGACCTTGGCTCCGTAATCATTGATTGCCTGCCATTCCGCCGGCAACCCTGAGAAATCTGCTTCAGCCACACCGAGGCGCACTGCCTGGTCGACCACTAAACGTGCCACGTCGAAATGACGCGCACGCGGATATTGCGCCAGGTAATCGCGCATCACCGCTGCAAGATTGAGCGGCATCTGCTGTTCCTGGTACACCTTCAGCGCCTCTTCGATCATCGCCGCCAGCTGTTCGCGAATTTCGCTGAACTCTTCGAACTCCAGATCCGGCGGCAGTTCCCCGGTCACTTCCTCGCTGCGCAGCGCCAGTTCTTCGTCGCGCATGTCCAGCAGACGATCGGCATTGGCATGGGTCAGCGCCCAAGGGTGGTCGAAATAGGTTTGCACCGACTGGCGCAAGCGTTGGGCGAACACGCGGTTTTTATCCATATCGATAGCGGTACGGATAAATTTATGTACGTGGCGATCGTAGCCGATCCACAGGTCGATCGCCTGCTGACCCCAACTGATGATGCGATCCAGCTTGCTCTGCAGATCGAACACCAGCTTGTCGACGAAGCCGAGCTCCACGTTGCCGAGGGTTGCGTCCTGGATGCGCAGCAGATTGGCCTGCAGCTTGTCGCCCGCCGCATCCAGCGTATCCTGCAGTTCGCGCAGGGTGCCCGAGGTTTCCGACAGCAGCATTTCGCAGCTGGAGATCGCCGCCCGCCAGTCTTTGCTCAGCAGCGCCGCGATGTCGTTTTTCACGCTCTGCTGCTGCTCGTCCATCACACGTTGCGTCATGTCGATGCTGTCGAAGATTTCCGCCACCGAATATTTCAACGGCGCGAACACGTTGCGATGCCAATGGAAATCGTCGCCGCCCTCGTCGGCGGCATCGGCGGCGCGTTTGAGTTCCTGCGCCACGATCGACAGCTGCATCGACAGACGCAGCGTGGAGAATTCGCGTTGGCGAATATAGTAATCGGTAATGCCGATACCCAGCGGCGTCAGGCGGTAAATCGCGTTGCCGTCCGCCAGTTCGCTGGTAAAGCGGTTCAACAGGCGCTGGCGCACCATGTCGTTGATCGCATTGTTGGCGCGCATCGCCACCGTTTCATGCGTCTGTTCAAAACCCTTGCTGACATGGCGAAATGCATCAACCAGCTCACCTTCGCTCATCTCGCCGTCCAGCCGTTCGCCGTTCAGGGTGGCGATAGCGAGCAGAAATGCGAGACGCTCCGTAGGGAGCGAAATAGAGAAATCATTTTTCCGTGCCCAGGCGACCAGTTCGGGTACTGTCTGGGAAAATTCACTCATAGTTCGTCCTTCAGGTTTGGTTTATGCGCCATGACGTGAATATAGCGCCCCAAACTCACGTACGGCTCCTGCCGGCAATAGTGCTGTTCAAGCGCCAGTAACTCTTCAAATTTTTGTGTTTGCAGCTGTCTGCTCTGCAGGTAGTCGTGAAACACCCGCACGCCGGTTTTGCCGCTGATGCGCATGCCCAGCTGTTCCAGCCAGCCGTAGACCAATAGCGGATCGTGCGGATATTGTGGCGACAGCGAACGCTTGCGGCGCCGTCTGACTTCGGGATCCACCAGTTGGAAGTTACCCAACACCACGTTACGCATCAAGAGACCGTTAGCGTTGAAGAACATCAGCGACAGCGCGCCACCCGGCGTCAGACAGTCGCACAATGCCTGCAGTGCCGCTTCGGGTTCTGCGATCCATTCAAGCACTGCATGAAACAATATCAGATCAACCGGCTGTTCCAAATGTTGAGCGATATCCTGCGCAGAACTTTGTACGAATTGCATGTTCTGGCTCACACCTTTCTGCTCCGCCAGCTGCGCGGCGCGCTGGATCATCTCACCAGAAAGATCGCACAACAACACCTGATGTCCTAATTCTGCCAGTTGGCAGGCCATATGGCCTTCCCCGCCCCCGGCGTCAAGGATGCGCAGCGGCCGCTGCGGCAACTGCGCCAGCAGCCCGGTCAGATCCTGCCAAACCACCGCCTGGCGGATTTTTCCTTTCGTGGTGCCGTAAATATTACGCGCAAATTTTTCAGCAATATCGTCAAAATTGCGATCCTGCATGGACAACGGCTCCGCTGATCTCATTCTTGCGGCGGCAAAGCGCACGCCCATTCAAACCTGCTATTTTGGCACAGACTGGCTTAGAATGTATCTTCTTGCGGCCTGTTTATGCCTGGATGCCGCTTTTTCACCCAAAAGGATCTGATTTTCGATGCTGTTCAACCTGAAAAAGTTCTTTGGCGCCCTGCTGATGCCGCTACCGCTGTTGATGCTGCTGATGGGGCTGGCGCTGTTACTGCTGTGGTTCACCCGTTGGCAAAAAAGCGGTAAGACGATTTTCACGCTGAGCTGGCTGTTTTTACTGCTTTTCAGCCTGCAACCGGTGGCCGACCGACTGCTGCGGCCGATCGAAGCCGAATACCAGACTTATCGCGGCAACGATCCGGTCAGCTACATCGTGGTGTTGGGCGGGGGCTATACCTACAATCCCGACTGGGCACCTAGCTCGAACCTGCTCGGCAACAGTCTGCCGCGCGTGACGGAAGGCGTGCGGCTCTACCTTGCGCATCCCGGCGCCAGGATGGTGTTTACCGGCGCGTCCGCCGGACGCATGCAAAGCAACGCCGCCACGGCGGCGCTGGTAGCCGAAAGCCTGGGCGTGCCGCGCAGCGATATGGTGATTTTGAGGGAACCGCGCGATACCGAGGAAGAAGCCGCTCAGGTCGCCAAGTTGGTCGGCGAGCAACCGTTCATTCTGGTGACCTCCGCCAACCATCTGCCGCGTGCCATGCGTTTCTTCAAGGCTAAAGGCCTGCACCCGATCCCAGCACCGGCCAACCAGTTGGCGATCGACTCGCCGCTGAATATCTGGGATCGCGCCACACCGTCGTCGATGTTCCTCGGCCATACCGAACGTGCCTGGTATGAAACGCTGGGCAGCCTGTGGCAGTGGCTGAAAGGCGCGGATAGCGCCGGCGCCGAGTAAAACCCGTTCAACCGGCCAGCCAGGGCAGCAGCTGTTGCGACGCATAGTCGAACGGCCGCCGCTCCAGCTTGCCGGTATGGATCAAACGCCCTACCGCTTCCCACACCACGTATAGCCAGCGCCGCGCAAGGAAAGCGTCGGCGACCGGCGCCCGCTGCAGATAGCTGAACAGCAGTTGGCTGGGCATGCCCGGCTCGCAAAGGCGGAAAAGATCGTATTCGCGCGGCGCCCACAGCACCACACCGGGATTGAGCATCGCCAGCAGTTGATCGCTTTTGGGATCTTTCAGCATACTGCGCAGCGACAGGTTGCCGTGCACCAGGACGCAGGGATCGTCGAAGCCGACGAAGAAATGAGTCAGCGCTTCGCGCGTGCGATACAGCAAACGCCGATCCGCCATGGTCAGCTGCGGGGTAGTGAGATTGACCACCGTCGCCCACAGCACTTCAACCCGCTGTTGATACCAACAAAACCAGTCGTTCTCCTGCGTGCTGTCAACGCTGCCGACGCTGCCGTGACTGTCGATGCGGTGCCAGGCCAATACCCCGTCGACGATCTGCTCCATCAACATGTTCCAGCGATCCGGCGAACGCGTTGGCGCTTCGGCCGACACGCCGCGCAGGCGTTCGATCAGCAGGATTTCCGTATACGGCGCCTGGTGGGTACACACCACGCCGTACACCGTCGGCAGGCGAATATCCCCGTCGCGCGCCAACATCGACAACTTATACGCCTCCTGTTGGGCAATACCCTGACAGATAAAACTTTTCGCCATCAGCGGGATGGCGTTGCCCTGCCGATCGTACAGCGAATACATATGCGCATAAGGCTGCTCGCTCACCCGCTCCAGCCGGCTGATGGACTCACCCAGCACAATGCTCAGTTCTGCGCGTAACTGCTCCATAAGGCATTCACCTCAGGCTAATATGGGGGGATGCGTAACATCATCGAACGGTGAGCGGAAAAATTCTTCAACGCAGATCAACAAAACGGGGATCAATATGGGAGGTATTACATCGTCGGCGCGTTGCGCGCCGCGCCGACGAAATCAGGCTCAGGGTTGAATGCTGTCGCGCACGCGCTGGAGATCTTCCGGCGTATCGACCCCCACGCTCGGGATCGCTTTCGCGACCGCCACGTGGATTTTTTCACCGTACCACAGCACGCGCAGCTGTTCCAACAGCTCGATCTGTTCCAGTTGGCTCGGCGCCCAGCTGACGTAGCGGCGCACGAAACCGGCACGGTACGCATAGATGCCGATGTGACGCAGCAGGCTGTCGCCGATGCTCTCTTTCGACGCAGCGAAACGTTCGCGATCCCACGGAATGGTGGCGCGTGAGAAATAGAGTGCGTAGCCCTGTGCGTCCATTACGACCTTCACCGCGTTGGGGTTGAAAGCCTCTTCCGCGCTCTCGATCGGCACTGCCAACGTCGCCATGCCGGCCTGGCTGCCCGCCAGATTCTCTGCGACCTGACGCACGATCACCGGTGGGATCAGCGGTTCGTCGCCCTGCACGTTAACGATGATCTGGTCGTCGGCAAAGCCGTAGTGCGCGATCACTTCCGCCAGACGCTCGGTGCCGGAATGGTGATCCGGGCTGGTCATGCACACTTCGCCGCCGGCGGCTTCCACCGCTTTGGCGACCTCAAGGTGATCGGTCGCCACGATGACGCGGCTGGCGCCGGACTCACGGGCACGCTCCATCACGTGCACCACCATCGGCTTACCGTGAATATCGGCCAGCGGTTTGCCCGGCAAACGGGTTGAGGCGTAGCGGGCGGGAATAATAGCGATAAAACTCATGCGTGCTTCTCGTCCAGCGACAGCGCACGCGCTTCATTTTCCAACAGCACCGGGATGCCGTCGCGCAGCGGGTAAGCCAACCCGTCCGCTTTGCACACCAGCTCCTGGTTTTCTTTATTGAAATAGAGTTTGCCGTTGCATACCGGGCAGGCAACGATTTCGAGTAAACGGTGGTCCATGCATCCTCCGCAAGGGGATTGGTCATCTGGGAAAGGCAGTGAGGATAGCATAACGCCCGGCCTCAGGTTAATCATCGGCGGCACCAACCCGCCGATATTTCCTCACCGCGCCGGCGCAACAGCTTGAACTGCGGCGCATCCCGGCGTAGAATTTTGTGATACAAATCACAAAAAGGTAGTAATACGTGATCAAACGTCTGCATAAAATCATCGCTCTGTTCGCTAACTTCAGCCACTGAGCCCCTTTGTAACGAGCGACGCTTAACTTCGTTTTACCCCACCGACGGCGTCGCTCGTTATCCCACTTCCCAGCCGGCACCCCATTCAGCGGCCAACACCGCCGGAATGTCGCCCAGCGCGACGCGTTGTGCACCGTGCCATTTGGCCGTGCGCGCGATGGCCTGTCGGATATCTTGCGTTCGCTGTTTGCCGAAGCGCACCTGCGGCTCCGCATGGAAACTGATGATCTCGAAGATGCCCTGGCGACGGTGCGCCTTGGCGTCAATCCGCCCCACCAGCTCGCCACGGTGCAGCACCGGCAAGGTGAAGTAGCCATAGCGACGTTTTTCTTTCGGCGTGTAACACTCTAGCCGATAGTCAAAGTTGAACAGCTCGAGCGCCCGACGGCGATCCCACACCACCGGATCAAAAGGCGAAAGCAGGCTGGTGACCGTCGATTTGAGTTTGCCCTGCTCCGCCAGCGGCAGCAATTCCGCCAGTGATTCATGCACATAGAATTGTCCTTCCAGCCCCTCTACCTGCACCGGCGTAATCTCGCCCTGTTCCTGCAGCGCTGCCAGCAAGGCTTTTGGCGCCACGCGCTTCAGCCGATAGTAGTCAGCCAACCACTCGGCGCGGAAAATGCCCAGATAGCGGCAGGTGCGGCACAGCATCTGCCGGCGCGCCTGCTCCACAGGCAGCGTATGGCGCGCATCGTCCCAGGCCGGCAGCAGCCTTTCGGTCAGATCGTAAACCCGGTGGAAGTTGCGACGTTCGGCCACCATCAGCTTGCCGGCGGTAAACAGGATTTCCAGATGACGTTTCTCCGGTTTCCAGTCCCACCACCCGCTGTTGCCCTTCTTCTCGGCGCTGAAATCGGCGGAGCGCACCGGCCCCTGTTGTTCGATGTGCCGCAGCAGGTTGTCCATCGCGGCCTGGTGCTGCTGCACCCAGGCGGCGGAGTATTTCCAGCCCATATCATGCGGCGCCAGCATGCGGTGGCGCAGCAGGCCAAAATCTTCGATCGGCAGGAAACAGGCCTCATGCGCCCAATACTCGAACAGCTTGCGGCCGGCAAGCGCCTGCTCAAGCCACTCCGGCTGATAGGCTCCCAAACGGCTGAACAGCACCAGATACGGGCTGCGAGCAACGACGCTAATGGTATCGATTTGTAACAACCCCATGCGCTGGATCGCACTCAAGACGTCATCGGGCCGAGCCTGGCGTTTAAGCGGAGAAAGCAGCCCCTGGGCGGCAAGGTGCAGCGCGCGAGCGGCGGTAAGGGAAAGGGTCGGGATGGTCATCCTGATATCCGTGGCGAGTAGGCAATGGCCTGATAATAGTGGATATCGCGGAATTTATCTTCGCCAGTGCTTGCGGGTGGCGACACCGGCACTGGCGAGGAAGGTGGGTGCGATCAGAACGCGATAACGTCTGCCGCGGACAGCCCATGCGAGCTGCGATAGATCGAGAACTCAACGTTCTGACCTTCGTTCAACGACTTATTTTTGGTGTTGGCGATAGCGTTGCGATTGACATAGATTTCGTCGCTGCCATCTACCGGTGAAATAAAACCATAGCCTTCGGCCTGATTAAACCATTTCACACGGCCCATTTTTAACACAGTATTTTTAAACATAACTTATATCCTTTTACTTGAGCATCCTTGACAACGTCATTTTTTATATTGCCTGGACGCTACCAGCCCATCCTAAAGTTTTTCGTAACAAACCTCTCGTGAGCAAAAAATTAAAAAACCCGCACGAAGGCGGGCTTGTTGAACTTAATATCTTCCGCATGATTCAGCGCTGAGGCATCACCATGGTTGTATTAAGATCTCTTATACGCGTTCCCTGTCTTCTTACAGAGCAACTACGTTAGCGGCAGCCGGCCCGCGCGGGCTGTCCTGGATGGTGTACTCGACACGCTGGCCTTCAGCCAGGGTCTTGAAACCGTCGGTCATAATAGCGGAGAAGTGTACGAATACATCTTTGCCGCCGTCGTGCTGCTCAATGAAACCAAAACCTTTGCTTTCGTTGAACCACTTAACTTGACCCGTCTTCTTAGACATTACTTTTACCTTTAAATATATTTACAAAACCTGCCATAAGAGGCAATTGTGGCCATGTCAGAAACATTACTTATGGGAGGTACTTAGAAGGTTCGTCTTTGAAGCGGAATCGGATGATAACGTTTTTGGAGGAACTGCTTAACTCTAAACTCGAACATAAATAGGTCTGGATTACAGGCCGACTTGCATTTACTCATAAAAATGATGAATGCACAAGAGGTTTATTGCCTTTAATTCATAAATACGCCGAATTTATTTTTATCCCCATGAATATACATGACTTAATTTAACGCTCGCCGCGGCCGATCCACCGCGTTCTTCTCCTCACCGGGGCATCGTTTGCCCGTCCGTGCGCTACAAATGAGAGCTAACGCATAAAACTCTAATATGCTTGCCACGTCTATAACAAATCCCAAATCAGATGGCTAAACTTGAGGGGAAAACAAGGCAGACGGCTTTTTCGCCAGCACTTTTGCCGCTAAAAACACGATTTTTCAGATTATGCTGAATCAAGGAGCTATGCGCATGACCGCCCAGCAGTTCGTTTCACCTAATGAAATCCGCGCCAGATTCTCTCACGCGATGTCGGACATGTACCAAAAGGAGGTACCGCTGTACGGCGATCTGCTGGAGCTGGTGGCGGAAACCAACCGACAGGTTCTGCGCGAAGATGCCGCACTGGCTCATCAACTGCAAATCACCGGCGAGATCGAACGCCTCGCGATGGAGCGCCACGGCGCGATCCGGGTCGGCACTGCTGGCGAACTGGCCACCCTGCGCCGTCTGTTCCGGGTGATGGGCATGGCGCCGGTCGGTTACTATGATCTGTCTGTGGCGGGCGTTCCCGTGCACTCGACCGCCTTTCGCGCCGTACACGAAGACGCGCTGCAGGTCAGTCCGTTCCGCGTATTTACCTCCTTGCTTCGCCTGGAGCTGATAGAAGACCCCGCGCTGCGTGAGCTGGCTGAGCGCTTGCTGGCGCGCCGCCGTATCTTTACCGATCGCGCGTTGGAACTGATCGCGCTGCAGGAAGCGCAAGGCGGGCTGAATGAGGTGCAGGCGCAAGAATTTGTCGAACAAGCGCTGGAAACCTTCCGCTGGCACAACCAGGCGACGGTCAGCGCCGAAGAATACCGGCAGCTACACGATCAGCATCGCCTGATCGCCGACGTGGTGGCGTTTAAAGGGCCGCATATCAATCATTTGACACCGCGCACGCTGGATATCGATCGCGTTCAACAGGCGATGCCCGCCCGCGGTATTACGCCCAAAGCGGTCATCGAGGGCCCGCCGCGCCGCCGTCGCGCGATCCTGCTGCGCCAGACCAGCTTCAAGGCGTTAGAAGAACGCGTCGATTTCGTTGAGCGCGACGGCCACGCTATCGCCGGTCACCACACAGCGCGGTTCGGCGAGATCGAACAGCGTGGTGTGGCGCTGACGACGAAAGGACGCGAACTTTACGATCGTCTTCTGCAGGCCACCAACGATGCGCTGCAGGCGCCGCCGAGCGAGAAAAATGCCGAACGCTATTATCAGCTGCTGGAAGAAAACTTCCGGGCGTTTCCGGATGATTACGCCACGCTGCGCGAGCAACAGCTGGCCTGGTTCCGCTATTTCCCGACCGAATGCGGCCTGGCGGCCAAAGAATCGCTGGATAAGCACAGCAGCACCCTGGAGCAACTGATCGAGAAAGAACACGTTCGCTTCCAGCCACTGGTGTATGAAGATTTTCTGCCGGTCAGCGCGGCGGGGATTTTCCAGTCGAATCTGGGGGACAGCCGCCACGCGCAGTACAACGCCGCTTCCAGCCGGGCAGCGTTTGAACAAGCGTTGGGCAGTGAGGTGATCGACGAGCTGGCGCTGTATCAACAAACCCAGCAGCGTTCGCTGGAAGCCTGCGCGCAAGCCCTGGGGCTTGTCACGCTGGCGTCCTGAGGTTACTTAGCCAGTAGAGACTCGATATCCTGCAGCAGTTGCTCAGCCTGAGCGGAAGGTAGCACCGCATCAACCGGTAAATACCACCAATTAGGCTGGGCAAAGGCGCGGCATTTCACCGCGTCCTTCTCCGTCATCAGCAGCGTTTGCTCTGCATTAACCAACGCCGCCAGCTGCGCCTGCTGATATTCCTGATGATCGGCAAACGCCACTTCCTGCACCACCTCGACGTTCAGCTTTTCCAACGTCGCGAAGAAACGCGGCGGATGGCCGATACCCGCCATCGCCACCACGCACGGCAGCTCGGCCGCCGGACGACGTTCACCGCTCAGCAGGTTCACTGCGTCACGCGCCTGCAGACGCATAGCAATTTCTCCGGCCTGCGCCACGCCGCCATTGGCGACACGCGCATCGACGCTGCCAAGCCGCGCAGCACGCTCACGCATCGGTCCGGCTGGTAACCACCAGCCGTTACCGAACCGACGCACACCGTCGATGACCACCAGCTCGAAGTCACGCTGTAAAGCGTAGTGCTGCAAGCCGTCGTCGGTGATGATCACATCCAGCGGCTGTTGTTGCAGCAGAGCCTGCACCGCCTCGGCGCGCTTGGGCGCGATCGCCACGGGCGCCCCGGTACGCTGATAAATCAGCACCGGCTCATCCCCCGCCTCGCGGGTCGATGTATTCTGACCCAGCACCAGAGGATAGACCGCCGACTTGCCGCCGTAGCCGCGCGACACCACCCCAACGCGGTAGCCCCGCTGCTGCAGGTGTTCCACCAGCCAGATCACCATCGGCGTTTTGCCGTTGCCGCCGGCGGTGAGATTACCCACCACCACCACCGGCACCGGCGAACGCCAACTTTTACGCAGGCCGCAGCGGTAACTGAGGCGGATCAGCCAACTGAGCAGGCCATACAGCCACGAGAGCGGCAATAGCGCCAGATAAAGCAGCGAACCGCCGGACCAGATGCGCTCAATCATTATTGACCAAACTGCATACGGTGCAGCTGCGCATAGGCGCCCTGCCGCTCAAGCAACTCGGTGTGTTCGCCGCGTTCGACGATGCGACCATCTTCCACCACCAGGATCTCATCCGCCTTCTCAATCGTCGACAGGCGGTGCGCGATCACTAATGAAGTACGGTCTTTCTGCAACTCGTCCAGCGCAGCCTGAATGGCCCGCTCGGACTCGGTATCCAGCGCAGAGGTCGCCTCATCCAAGATCAGGATCGGGCAGTCACGCAGCAGCGCGCGCGCGATGGCGATACGCTGGCGTTGGCCACCGGACAGCATCACGCCGTTCTCACCGATCACCGTATCCAGGCCGTTCTCCATCTTGTTGATGAAGTCCATTGCGTACGCCATTTCGGCCGCTTTCTCAATCTGCTCGCGGCTGTATTCACTCTCGCGTGCATAGGCAATGTTGTTGGCGATGGTGTCGTTGAACAGGTGCACGTTTTGCGAGACCAGCGCTACCTGATTGCGCAGCGAGGCCAGGGTATATTCGCGCAAATCGTGGCCATCCATCAGGATTTCGCCTTCTTGGATATCGTAGAAACGCGTCAACAGGTTGGCGATGGTGGATTTACCCGAACCGGAACGGCCCACCAAGGCGACGGTCTTGCCTTCGGCGATTTTCAGGTTGATATCACGCAGCGCCGGCGTTTCCTTGGATGGGTAGTAGAAAGTGACGTTGCGGAATTCGATATCGCCTTTCGCACGCTTCACTTCGCGGGTGCCGGTGTCTTTTTCCTGTTCCATATCCAAAATGGAGAACAGCGTCTGGCATGCCGCCATCCCGCGTTGGAACTGGGCATTGACGTTGGTCAGCGACTTCAGCGGGCGCATCAGCGCGATCATCGATGAGAACACCACGGTAATGGTACCGGCGGTCAGGGTTGCCATCACGCTTGGGAAGCTGGCGGCAAACAGCACGAACGCCAGCGCCAGCGAAGCGATCAGCTGAATGATCGGATCGGAAATCGAAGACGCGGAAACCAGTTTCATGCCCTGTTGACGCATGCGGTTGCTGACCGAGTTGAAGCGCTCGGTTTCCACCTGCTGGCCACCGAAGATCAGCACTTCTTTATGGCCTTTCAGCATCTGTTCGGCGCTGGTGGTCACCTGCCCCATCGTGTTCTGCATGTTCTTGCTGATGTTGCGGAAACGCTTGGACACCAGGCGAATAGCGATGGAGACGATCGGCGCCAGCACGATCAGGATCACCGACAGCTGCCAGCTGTAGTAGAACATCATGATGAACAGGCCAATGATCGAAGCCCCTTCACGCACCACGGTCACCAGCGCGCTGGACGAGGAGGAAGCTACCTGCTCAGAATCATAGGTAATGCGCGACAGCAAAGTCCCGGTGGACTGCTGATCGAAGAAGGCCACCGGCATTCTCATCATGTGGCCAAACAGGCGGCGACGCATCTGCATCACCACCATGCCGGAAACCCAGGAAATGCAGTAGCTTGAAACAAAGCTGGTGACGCCGCGCATCAGCATCAGCGCAATGACCGCCAACGGCATCCACACCAGCACGCTGCTGTCGGTTTTTCCAAACCCATCGTCCAATAGCGGTTTAAGCAGAGACAGCATCAGCGTGTCCCCCGCGGCGTTCATAATCAACGCAATGGCGGCCACAATCAGCCCGGTCTTAAAAGGAGTGATCATCGGCCAGAGTCGACGGAATGTCTGCCAGGTCGAGAGATCTTTATCATTCATCATGCAAATACCAGCATCGGAAGAAATAGCGGCCTATTTTACTCATTATCACCCTCTACGCCAAACCGCTGATGGTACCAACGGGGCATTAATTGTTCGCGAAAGCCTTTAATTTGCCAATCGTTGTCGAAAAAAAGTACCAATAACTGGCCGGAGCGCGTCGTATCGCGCCATATAATGCCATTTGCCCGGTATCTGGCGACCACTTTACGCGCCGGCAAACGCCATTTGTTGTAACGAGATGCTGACGCCAATGCCGCCTGAGGATTGACCGCGCGCAGAAACGGCGGCGTGGAAGAGGTTCTGCTGCCATGGTGCCCCACCTGCAACACCGTAGCCGCCAAGCGATCGCGCCGTAACCGGAGCAGCTGCGCCTCCGCCTTTTTTTCCGCGTCGCCGGTAAGCAGCATGCTGTGTTTCCCGTCGTCGATACGGATCACGCAAGAGTCGTCATTACCCGGCTTTTTACGCGTTTTCGGCGGCCACAGCACTTCGAATTGCAACCCCTGCCAGCGCCAGCGCTCACCGGCGACGCAGGGCAAGTGCCCCTCCCCGCGCATCGGGCTGCGCACCGTAGCCTGTGGAAACACCCGCCGCACAGCAGGCACCCCACCGGTATGATCGAGGTGGTCATGGCTGATAATGATCTGTTCCAGTTCAATACCCCGCCAGTTCAGCATTGGCAAAATATGCCGCTCGGCGGCGCTGCCACCCGGCCAACGATCGCCGGTATCGTACAGTATTCCTTTGCCGTTTCGCTCAATGACCACCGCCAAGCCGTGCCCAACATCAAGCATATCGACTCGCCAGCGGTAAGCCGGTTCTTTTTCCCGCCACAGCACGCAGCATATCGCTATCGTCGCCAGTCCCGACGCATAACGCCGCCACCAATGAAAGCGCCAACAGACGACGATGAGCCATCCCGCCGCGCTGGCCAACAGCGAAGCCGCGCCCAAATCCACCCAGCCGCGTTGCAGGTAATGCAGCGGCACAAATACCCACTGCAGCGTGAAGTCCGCCAGCCACCATAGCCCGTAGCTTAACGAGGGAAAGAAGCCAAACATCACCGCCAGCAAAATCAGCGGCACCGTTACTAAGGAGACAATAGGTACCGCCCACAAATTGGCCGGCAGCGAGGTCAGCGTCAGGCCCAGAAACAGCGCGGCCTGCATCGGCACCAGCAGCAACGTCATGCCGAGCTGAATATGCAGCCAACGCACCGGTGCCCAATACCAGGTCGAACGAAATCGCTCGCCGAGCGGTGCCCATTCGAACCAAAAAATCAGGCACCCCACCGCCAGTACCGACAGCCAGAAACTGTCTGACAAGACCGCCAGCGGATCGCACAGCAAAATAAGCCCGACACACCACAGCCACACCTGCCAGGAAGAACAATGAACGCCGCGCAAGCGCAGCAGCATCCACAACGTCATCGCCAACGCGGTGCGTACCGCCGGCGGCTGGGCGCCTACCAACCAGACATAGATCAGCGTCGCTACCCAACCCGCGACCAGCGGAAAGCGATAGCCAATTAGATGAGAAGGAAGAAAAAACTGCAGCGCACGCAATGTAACCCAGAACAAGATGGCGACCATCGCCACATGCAACCCTGAGATCGCCATCAAGTGTGCGATGCCGGTTTTCAACATCAGCATGCGCAAAGCCTGCTCCAGCGCGGTTCGCTCCCCAAATGCCAACGCCAGCAATACAGCCTTGTAACGCAGCTCGCCGATATTGGTTTCCGCATGGCTGATTATGCGCTGGCGTAGGCCGCAATCGCCATCCAGCAAACGAGCCTGCCTGACTTGCCCAGTCAACGGCTGGCGCTGTGCGATCGCCCAGCGTTGGCTGTCGAAGCCCCCTTCATTGAGCTTGCCGTGCACCGGCCGCAAGCGCAGTTTCAATTGCCAACGCTGCCCGGCGCACAGCCGCTGCTGTTCCGGGGCCCATAGCGAGGTAAACGCCAATGCAGGCGCCAGCCAATGGCCATCGATCCGCTCGATGCGCATTAGCGTCTGCGTGCTGGCGGCCGGATTCAACGCGATGCTACTTACCTGCACCACCGCCGTCACTTCCGGCCCGCGGCTCAAACGCTCCATTTGCCCGATCAGGCTTCCGGCGTTGAAAACCGCCCACGCGAACCCCAATCCCAGGCAGGCCAAATAACGGCAAAACGGCCAACGGATGCGCAGCAGTAAACCGGCAACAAGCAGCATCGGCCACAGCTGCCATTGCTCAGGCAACTGCGGTAAAACCAGCAGCGGCAGGATGCCGCAGATAACGGCGAATATCGCCAGATCCAGCGAAATTTTGATCGCTCTTCTCCCATCGGCTCCGCCATGAGCAAAAGCGCGTCATGGCAAGCAAGCAGGATCATTCAGCCGACATGTCACCGCCAGCGGGCTTTAATGAAGATGCGGTGAACATGGCAGGATAAGAGAGATCTATGCAGGAGCCACATCGTAAATGCGGCGCGGTGCGCAATTCCTAAGCGGAGCAGGGAGAACCGCAGGCGAAAAAAAACGGCGCCTTAAAGGCACCGTTTTATATTCTTTTCAAGCAACAACGCTATGAGCAGTCAGCGACTAGCCATAGATATTGGCGCGGTCACGCAACTCTTTACCTGGTTTGAAGTGAGGAACGTACTTGCCGTCCAGCTCAACTTTGTCACCGGTTTTCGGGTTGCGACCTACACGCGGGGCACGGTAGTGAAGAGAAAAACTGCCGAATCCGCGGATCTCAATGCGTTCGCCCTCGGCCAGCGTAGCGGCCATGTGCTCAAGCATCTCTTTCACTGCATCCTCAACGGCCTTCGCCGGAATATGAGATTGCTGGCCAGCAAGTCTTTCAATAAGTTCAGACTTGGTCATAGTACCTCCAAGCTTTGCAGCTAAACTACCGTATCGGGGCGGTCAGAAACCGCCCCCCGTCATTACTCGCCTTTAGCCGCTTTGAAAGCTTCAGCCATTGCGTTAGAGAAGTTGCCTTCTTCCTGTTTGTTGTTAACAGTTGCGATGGCGTCTTTCTCGTCAGCTTCGTCCTTAGCACGTACGGACAGGCTTACAACGCGGTTCTTACGGTCAACGCCGGTGAATTTAGCTTCAACTTCGTCACCTACGTTCAGAACCAGAGTTGCATCTTCAATGCGGTCGCGAGAGGCTTCAGATGCACGCAGGTAACCTTCTACGCCGCCTGCCAATTCAACTGTAGCACCTTTGGCGTCAACTGCAGTGACTTTACCAGTAACAATAGCACCTTTCTTGTTCATAGACAGGTAGTTATTGAACGGGTCTTCAGCCAGCTGCTTCACGCCCAAGGAGATACGCTCGCGCTCTGCGTCAACTTGCAGAACAACCGCAGCGATTTCGTCGCCTTTCTTGTATTCACGTACTGCTTCTTCGCCTGCAACGTTCCAGGAGATGTCAGACAGGTGAACCAGGCCGTCGATGCCGCCGTCCAGGCCGATGAAGATACCGAAGTCAGTGATAGACTTGATTTTACCTTCAACGCGGTCGCCCTTGTTGTGGGTCTCTGCGAACTGCTGCCATGGGTTGGATTTGCACTGCTTCAGGCCCAGGGAGATACGACGACGTTCTTCATCGATGTCCAGAACCATCACTTCCACTACGTCGCCCACGTTAACAACTTTGGACGGATGGATGTTTTTGTTGGTCCAATCCATTTCAGAAACGTGTACCAGACCTTCAACGCCTTCTTCGATTTCTACGAAGCAGCCGTAATCAGTCAGGTTGGTTACACGACCAGTCAGCTTGGTGCCTTCTGGGTAACGTTTCGCGATAGCAACCCATGGATCTTCGCCCAGCTGTTTCAGGCCCAGGGATACACGAGTACGCTCGCGGTCGAACTTCAGCACTTTAACAGTGATTTCATCGCCAACGTTGACGATTTCGCTTGGGTGCTTAACGCGTTTCCAAGCCATGTCAGTGATGTGCAGCAGGCCGTCTACGCCGCCCAGATCAACGAATGCACCGTAGTCAGTGAGGTTCTTAACGATACCTTTGACTTCCATGCCTTCCTGCAGGTTTTCCAGCAGTTGATCGCGCTCAGCGCTGTTCTCGGATTCGATAACCGCACGGCGAGAAACGACAACGTTGTTGCGCTTCTGATCCAGCTTGATGACTTTGAACTCAAGCTCTTTGCCTTCCAGGTGCAGAGTGTCACGTACCGGACGCACGTCAACCAGGGAACCTGGCAGGAACGCGCGGATGCCGTTCAGCTCGACGGTGAAGCCACCCTTCACTTTGCCGTTGATAACACCGGTTACAGTCTCAGCTTCTTCGTAGGCTTTTTCCAGCGTGATCCAAGCTTCGTGACGCTTAGCTTTCTCACGGGACAGCAGGGTTTCACCGAAGCCGTCTTCAACAGCATCCAGAGCAACGTCAACTTCGTCACCAACCTGGATTTCCAGCTCGCCCTGGGCGTTTTTGAATTGCTCAGCCGGGATGGCAGACTCAGATTTCAGACCGGCGTCAACCAGTACGATATCTTTGTCGATAGCAACAACGACGCCACGAACGATGGAACCCGGGCGGGTTTCGATTTCTTTTAAGGATTCTTCAAAGAGTTGAGCGAAAGATTCAGTCATGTTGTTAATCTTCAGGGTTCTTTAGTTTAACGTCCATTTAGCGTCCCGCCGAATGGGGTTGTTTCACATACCCCGCCATTGGCTCCATGCCGACAGGGTTTAAGGTTACAGGGGTAAAATTTTACCCGATATATTGCGATACCGCTATGACAAATATGACAAAAAGCCAATAGCGCCGCCGCGCTTATTGCTGCGGCAACGCCAACACTTTCTGTGCATACGTCAACGCCTGCTGGATCACTTCTTCGATCGACATGCTGGTAGAATCCAGCACGAGGGCGTCAGAAGCAGGCACCAGAGGCGCGATAGGCCGATTACGGTCACGGTCGTCCCGTTCCTTTATCTCGGCTAAAAGACGTTCAAAGTTAACATTAAAGCCCTTTTCCTGCAACTGCAGCATGCGGCGGTGTGCGCGCTCCTCCGAGCTGGCGTCGAGGAAAATCTTGACCGGCGCGTCCGGGAACACCACCGTGCCCATATCGCGACCGTCGGCAATCAGGCCGGGCGCTTCGCGGAATGCGCGCTGGCGGCGCAGCAACGCCTCGCGCACGCGAGGAAACGCCGCCGCTTGCGACGCGGTGTTGCCGACGGTTTCGGTGCGGATCTCATTGCTGACGTCCTCACCTTCCAAAATCACCTGCAGCTTGCCGTCCTGGGCAACGAAGCGAACGTCGAGATGTGCGGCCAGCGGAACCAGCGCTTCCTCAGAAGTGATATCCACCTGATGATGCAACGCCGCCAGCGCCAGCACGCGATAGATCGCGCCGGAATCCAGCAAACGCCAACCAAGGGACTCGGCCAACGCTTTACACAGCGTGCCTTTGCCTGCGCCACTTGGTCCATCAACGGTTATCACCGGGGCTGTAGCCGTCATTTCTCTCTCCTTCAGGTAGAAAACCTCACAGAGACACGGCGCGCTTCGACTCGAAGCCCGTGCGCTCTGCCACCTGCCCAATCAGGGGCAAATACGGTGGCGTATTATACGCTGCCCTACGGCAATCTGTTACCCTGGAACTGTCCGGTTGTTGAAAATAAGCGCACAACCGCGAAAAAGTATAGAAGAAACGCCGGTCGCCGAAGGTTAAAAACGATAAAGGCCCACAAAGGGGCCTTAAAATAAACGATTTGACGGGTTACTACGCCGGCTGGCTGATGCGCGCCAACTGCTCGAAATAATCCGGGAAGGTTTTCGCGGTGCATTTCGGATCGAGAATGGTGACCGGGGTATCCGACAGCGCCACCAGCGAGAAGCACATCGCCATGCGGTGATCGTTGTAGGTACCGATCTCGGCAAACTGCAGTTTGGCCGGCGGCACGACGTGAATGTAGTCTTCGCCCTCGTCCACTTCCGCCCCCACTTTACGCAGCTCGGTGGCCATCGCCGCCAGACGGTCGGTCTCCTTCACCCGCCAGTTGTAGATATTGCGGATGGTGGTCGGCCCCTCGGCGAACAACGCCGCGGTGGCGATAGTCATCGCCGCGTCCGGAATGTGGTTCATGTCCATGTCGATGCCGTGCAGTTCACCGCGGCTGCACTCGATGAAATCGTCGCCCCAGGTGATGCGCGCGCCCATTTTCTCCAGCACATCGGCGAACTTGGTATCGCCCTGCACGCTTTTGCGGCCGATGCCGGTCACGCGCACGGTGCCGCCTTTGATCGCCGCCGCCGCCAGGAAGTAGGAGGCGGAAGAAGCGTCGCCCTCAACCAGATAATCGCCCGGCGCGATATACGTCTGGCGCCCTTGGATATGGAACACCCGGTAGTTGTCGTGGCTCACCGATACGCCGAAGGTACGCATCAGATGCAGCGTGATGTCGATGTACGGCTTGGAAACCAACTCGCCCTTGATGTGGATCTGCGTATCCTGCGGCGCCAGCGGCGCGGTCATCAGCAACGCGGTCAGGAACTGGCTGGAGACGCTGCCGTCAACGGTGACGTCGCCGCCCAGGAAGCCGCCGCGCAGGCGAATCGGCGGGTAATCGGTCTGCTCGAGATAATCAATCTGCGCCCCGCCCTGGCGCAACGCGTCCACCAGATGGCCGATCGGGCGCTCTTTCATGCGCGGTTCACCGGTCAACACCACGTCGCCTTCGCCGAGGCACAGCGCCGCCGCCAATGGGCGCATCGCCGTACCGGCGTTGCCGAGGAACAGTTCCAGCGGCTGGCCGGCCACCAGCGGCCCGGCCACACCGGTCACTTCGCACACGGTACGATCGACGGAAAGTTGATAGTTCACACCCAACGCCTGCAACGCGTTCAGCATATGACGCACGTCGTCGCTGTCCAGCAGGTTAGTCAGCCGGGTCGTGCCTTTCGCCAGCGCCGCCAGCAGCAGAGTGCGGTTAGAAACGCTCTTCGAGCCGGGTAAGTTGACGGTGCCATTGACCAGGGCGACCGGTTGTAACGTCAGGGAATCCACCATGTGAACAAAACTCTCCAATTCTGATAAACGAAACGGCTCCGGAATAATGCCGGAGCCGCTTTAATGCAAAAGGACAACAGCCTGAGGCAGCCCGCGCCTGGCGGGCTGACGGAATCAACCGTGACGACGTTCGAAGTCGGCCATGAAGTCGGTCAGCGCCTGCACGCCGGCCAGCGGCATCGCATTGTAAATAGAAGCGCGCATGCCGCCAACTACCCGGTGGCCTTTCAGCGCCTGCAGGCCGATGGCCTCGGCTTCGCTGAGGAACACTTTGTCCAGCGCCGCATCGGCCAGTTGGAACGGCACGTTCATCCACGAGCGGTTGGCGATGGCCACCTGGCTGCGGTAGAAGTCGGATTTATCGATGGTCGCGTACAGCAGCTCGGCCTTGGCCTGATTGCGTTTTTGCATCTCCACCAGGCCGCCCTGCTCTTTCAGCCATTTGAACACCAGCCCGGACAGGTACCAGGCGAAGGTCGGCGGGGTGTTGAACATCGAATCGTTCTCGGCCAGCACGGTGTAGTCGAGGATCGACGGCACTTCTTTGCGCGCCTTGCCCAGCAGATCGTCACGCACGATCACCAGCGTCAGGCCGGCCGGGCCGATATTTTTCTGCGCGCCGGCGTAAATCACGCCGAAGCGGCTGACGTCGAGCGGGCGGGACAGGATGGTCGAGGAGTAATCGCCGATCACCACTTTGTCGCCGAAGTCCGGCGTTTCATCGATGGCCACGCCGTCGATGGTCTCATTCGGGCAATAGTGCACATAAGCCGCGTCGGCGCTGAGTTGCCACTCTTTCATCGGCTTGATGCCGCTCAGGCCGTCGATGCGGGTTTTCACGTCGATGACGTTCGGGGTGCAATACTTTTCCGCTTCCTTGATGGCGCTGTGCGCCCAATAGCCGCCGTCGATATAGTCGGCGGAGGCCTTGTCGCCCAGCAGGTTCAGCGGCAGCGCGGCGAATTGTGCGCGGGCGCCGCCGTGGCAAAACAGCACCTTATAGTTGGAGGGGACTTTCAGCAGATCGCGCAGATCCTGTTCCGCCTGCTCGGCAACCGCGATGAATTCTTTGCTGCGGTGACTGATCTCCATCACTGACGTGCCCAGGCCGTGCCAGTTGCACAGTTCCTGTTCCGCACGACGCAACACTTCCACCGGCAGCATCGCCGGGCCAGAGCTAAAATTATAAACCTGAGTCATTTCCCCTCACCACATTCACTGTTCGCCGCAGAAAAGCGACCTGTCGAAAAGATGCCCGAAGTTAACGCTCGCGTTAACCAACCCATCGGTTTTATCACTCACGCCCCATGGCTGCAACGCTTATTCGCCCGCCGGCGGCAAACGGTCGCGCCGGGTGATGACAGGCTCTGCGGCCATCGCGATTGTTTGGACGATAAAACCCTGCGACATGGGGAAATTCAGCGGGTTAACGCGGTGCTTTATGCTGTATTCAGCCGAGATGGCTGCGGGAACCCGGTCGGCCCCCGCAGGAGAGAAAACGATCAGTACTGATTGAACATCTGCTGGATTTGCTTCGCGTCTTTGGCTTGCGTCAGCGCGAGCTGCAGCAAAATGCGCGCTTTTTGCGGATTCAGCGTGCCGGCGGCCACGAAGCCGTACTTGGCGTCGTCCACTTCCGCATCTTCGGTAGTGGCGCCGGTCGGTACGCGCGAAGAACGCACCACCGCCACGCCGTTGTGTGCCGCCGTCGCCAGGGTGTCGAACACCGTTTTATACAGGTTGCCGTTGCCGACCCCGGCGCTGACGATGCCCTGGTACCCTTCGGCGATCAGCGCCTTGACCGGCGCATCGGAGGCGTTGGCGTAGTTGTAGACGATGCCGACCTTCGGCAGTTCGTTCAGCTTGCTGACGTCGAACGGCGTATCACGGGTATGCTTGCGCTGCGGTGAGCGCTGGTAATCGACCTTGCCGTTGTGGATATACCCGAGCGGGCCAAAGTTCGGCGACTGGAAGGTCTGCACGGCGGTGGTATTGGTCTTGGTGACGTCGCGCGCGTCCAGCACGGTGTCGTTCATCGCC
This sequence comes from Serratia sp. PL7, assembly GCF_945957435.1. Classification (NCBI taxonomy): domain Bacteria; kingdom Pseudomonadati; phylum Pseudomonadota; class Gammaproteobacteria; order Enterobacterales; family Yersiniaceae; genus Serratia; species Serratia sp. PL7. The sequence goes on from NZ_CAMFLB010000001.1 coordinate 2,062,984, forward strand.
ACCAGAACCCCGCGGTTGGCCGATTGCGGATCTGCCGCCGTCACCACCGCATTATACAGGTTGAACGGGCCATCGGCGCTCATCGCCGTCGCCGGCCGCATCGCCCCGACAAGCACCACCGGCTTGTCGCACTTCACCGTCAGATCGAGGAAATAGGCCGTCTCTTCCAGCGTATCGGTGCCGTGGGTGATGACGAAGCCGTCGGTTTTGCCGCAGTCGGCGTCAATTTTCTTCACCAGCGTCAGCCAGACCTGATCGTTCATGTCCTGCGAGCCGATGTTCACCACCTGCTCCCCCTGCACGTTGGCGATATCTTTCAGCGCCGGCACCGCATCGACCAGCGCCTCGACACCCAGCTTGCCCGCGGTATAGTTAGATTTCGTCGCCGAATCGCCGCCACCGGCGATGGTGCCGCCTGTCGCCAGCAGGGTGATGTTGGGCAGCGCCAGCGCCGAGGCGCTGACGCCGGTCAACAAGAGGGTTAACACGCTGAGTTTCACTGATTTCATTAGATTTCTCCGTGACAGATAACTCGCTGAATTATGGCCTTTATCCTTAAAAAAACTGTGACTTTGCCACCGCTTTAGGAATACGTGGAGCTCCAGCGTAAAACCCCGTATCATTGCGCGTTTTTAGTACGCGCAAAAAGTGAAGACAATGACGCAAACTTTTATCCCCGGTAAAGACGCCGCTCTGGAAGACTCCATCGCCCGTTTCCAGCAGAAACTGAGCGACCTCGGTTTCAACATCGAAGAAGCCTCCTGGCTGAATCCAGTGCCGCACGTGTGGTCGGTGCACATTCGCGATCGCGATTGCCCGCTGTGCTTCACCAACGGCAAAGGCGCCAGCAAAAAAGCCGCGCTGGCCTCCGCGCTGGGTGAATATTTCGAGCGCCTGTCCACCAACTACTTCTTCGCCGATTTCTATCTGGGCCGGCAGATCGCCGAAGGCGACTTCGTGCACTACCCGAATGAGAAATGGTTCCCGATCCCGGCGGACGATACGCTGCCGGCCGGCATCCTCGACGAGCGTCTGCACGCCTTCTACGATCCGCAGCAAGAGCTGAGCGCCAGCGATCTTGTCGATCTGCAGTCCGGTAATGCCGATCGCGGCGTGTGCGCGCTGCCGTTTACCCGTCAGTCCGACCAGCAAACCGTGTACATTCCGATGAATATCATCGGCAACCTGTATGTTTCCAACGGCATGTCCGCCGGCAACACCGCCAACGAAGCGCGCGTGCAGGGCCTGTCGGAAGTGTTCGAGCGCTATGTGAAAAACCGCATCATCGCCGAATCCATCAGCCTGCCGGCGATCCCGGACGAAGTGCTGAACCGCTACCCGGGCGTGGTGGAAGCCATCGCCAAGCTGGAAGAGGAAGGTTTCCCGATCCTCTCCTACGACGCCTCGCTGGGCGGCAACTACCCGGTGATCTGCGTGGTGCTGTTCAACCCGACCAACGGCACCTGCTTCGCCTCGTTCGGCGCGCACCCGGACTTCGGCGTGGCGCTGGAGCGCACGGTAACCGAGCTGCTGCAGGGCCGCAGCCTGAAAGATCTCGACGTGTTCACCGCACCGACCTTCGATGACGAAGAAGTGGCGGAACACACCAACCTGGAAACGCACTTCATCGACTCCAGCGGCCTGATCTCCTGGGATCTGTTCAAGCAGGATGCGGACTATCCGTTCGTTGACTGGAGCTTCAGCGGCAGCACGCAGGAAGAGTTCGCCACCCTGATGAGTATCTTCGACAAAGAAGACGCGGAAGTGTACATCGCCGACTACGAGCACCTGGGCGTCTACGCTTGCCGCATCATCGTGCCGGGCATGTCCGATATCTACCCGGCAGAAGACCTGCTGCTGGCCAACAACAGCATGGGCGCGCACCTGCGCGATACGCTGCTGGCGCTGCCGGGCAGCGAGTGGGAGCCGGAAGAATACCTGGCGCTGATCGAGCAGTTGGACGATGAAGGGCTGGACGATTTCACCCGCGTACGCGAACTGCTGGGTATTGCCAGCGGCAAAGACAACGCCTGGCATACCCTGCGCGTGGGCGAGCTGAAGTCGATGCTGGCACTGGCGGGCGGCGATCTGGATCAGGCGCTGATTTGGACCGAATGGACGCAGGACTTCAACGCCTCGGTGCTGAGCCCGGCGCGCAGCAACTACTACCGTTGCCTGCAAACGCTGTTGCTGCTGGCGCAGGAGCCTGAGCGCGAAGCGGCGCAATACTACACCGCGTTCGTGAAAATGTACGGCCAGGAAGCGGTGGACGCGGCCTCGGCCGCCATCAGCGGTGAAGAGCGCTTCAACGGGCTGTTCGCCGTCGATGCCGATCTGAAGGCGCTGCCGGCCCATCAGGCGCTGCTGGCGGCCTACGAGAAGCTGCAGGCGGCCAAACGCCGCCACTGGGCCAAGGCCTAAGCATCATCAGGGGATACTGCCACTTTGAGAGTACCCCAGTTACCAAACGCCGCACTCCGTTGCGGCGTTTTCATTTTTGCGGTTTATTTCAACGCATTCAGTTTTATTTTTTCGCCGGGAAGTAGGCGGTTAAACGACCGTAAAAATAAATAAACCGCCAATTGTTACCGGACGGTGAAATAATAATTAACCGACAATTAAACTTTCAGCGCTGCACGGCGACAAAACGCCTAAAAATTTAACTTTACTCCACGCCGCCCACCCGGTGAATTCAAAAAAAATTGTAAACATTAAAAAAATGTTTTCATTTAAAAATCAATAAATTAACCATAAAAACCACACAAAAAACACGTCATTTTGGCGCTCTACTTCCCCGCCTTATGATCCAAATCAAATTTTCCCCTATACTGCTTTGCTAGTATCTCATTGCGTTGTTTTAACCCTTAAGAGCGAGAGTTAGTTTGAAAACTGACAGCCCATTCGATCTGATTTTACCTGCGGCAACGGCGAAAATCGCTGAAGATGCCGGCGTGTATAAAGCCACCAAACATCCTCTGAAAACGTTTTATTTGGCGATCACCGCCGGTGTCTTCATTTCCATCGCCTTCGTTTTCTACATCACGGCGACCACCGGCACCGCCGGCGTGCCTTTCGGGCTGGCGAAACTGGTCGGCGGCATCTGCTTCTCTCTCGGGTTAATGTTGGTGGTGGTATCGGGCGCCGACCTGTTCACCTCTACCGTACTTATCGTCATCGCCAAGGCCAGCGGCCGAATCAGCTGGGGCCAACTGGGCGCCAACTGGCTGAACGTTTATCTCGGCAACCTGGTCGGCGCGCTGTTCTTCGTGGCGCTGATCTGGTTCTCCGGCGAGTATATGGTCGCCAACGGCCAGTGGGGCCTGAATGTTCTGCAAACCGCAGACCACAAGCTGCATCACACCTTTATCGAAGCCGTCTGCCTCGGCATTCTGGCTAACCTGATGGTCTGCCTGGCGGTCTGGATGAGCTACTCCGGCCGTACCCTGACCGACAAGATGCTCGCCATGGTGCTGCCGGTCGGTATGTTTGTCGCCAGCGGCTTCGAACACAGCATCGCCAACATGTTTATGATCCCTATGGGCATCGTGGTCAAACACTTCGCCACGCCGGAGTTCTGGCAAGCCGTAGGGGCGGTACCTGAGCAATTCGCTCATCTGACAGTAAGCAACTTCATCATCGACAACCTGATTCCGGTCACCATCGGCAACATCATCGGCGGCGGCCTGTTGGTTGGGTTGACTTACTGGGTAATTTATCTGCGCGGGGGTCGCGAACAGCACTAAGCTGTGAGTTACCGCGTGCAGAGTTAGAAATCCACAATCAAAGGTAGGTGTACAATGACCGAACTTAACGAGAAATTAGCCAACGCTTGGGAAGGTTTCAGCAAGGGTGACTGGCAGAATGAAGTCAACGTTCGTGACTTCATCCAGAAAAACTACACGCCTTATGAAGGTGACGAATCCTTCCTGGCTGGCGCAACTCAAGCCACCACCACCTTGTGGGACAAGGTTATGGAAGGGATCAAACTGGAAAACCGCACTCACGCGCCGGTTGATTTCGACACCAACGTTGCTGCAACCATCACTTCTCACGACGCGGGTTACATCGCCAAAGAGCTGGAAACCATCGTAGGTCTGCAGACCGACGCGCCTCTGAAACGCGCGCTGATCCCGTTCGGCGGCATCAAAATGGTCGAAGGTTCGTGCAAAGTGTACGGCCGCGAACTGGATCCGCAGCTGAAAAAAGTGTTCACCGAATACCGTAAAACCCACAACCAGGGCGTATTCGACGTTTACACCAAAGACATCCTGAATTGCCGTAAATCCGGCGTGCTGACCGGTCTGCCAGATGCCTACGGCCGCGGCCGCATCATCGGCGACTACCGCCGCGTGGCGCTGTACGGTATCGACTTCCTGATGGCCGACAAACTGAACCAGTTCAAATCGCTGCAGGAAAAACTGGAAAACGGCGAAGATCTGGAAATGACCATCCAGCTGCGCGAAGAGATCGCTGAACAGCACCGCGCTCTGGCTCAGATCAAAGAGATGGCCGCCAAATACGGTTACGACATTTCCGGCCCGGCCACTAACGCGCAAGAAGCGGTACAGTGGACCTACTTCGGCTACCTGGCCGCGGTGAAATCCCAGAACGGCGCCGCCATGTCCTTCGGCCGCGTGTCCACCTTCCTCGACGTGTTCATCGAGCGCGACATCAAAGCGGGCAAACTGACCGAAGAGCAAGCGCAGGAACTGATCGACCACCTGGTGATGAAACTGCGTATGGTGCGCTTCCTGCGTACTCCTGAGTACGATGAGCTGTTCTCCGGCGACCCAATCTGGGCGACTGAATCCCTGGCCGGCATGGGCGTCGACGGCCGTACCCTGGTCACCAAAAACAGCTTCCGCTTCCTGAACACCCTGTACACCATGGGGCCGTCTCCGGAGCCGAACATGACCATCCTGTGGTCTGAGAAGCTGCCGCTGAACTTCAAGAAATTCGCGGCGAAAGTGTCCATCGACACCTCTTCCGTACAGTACGAAAACGACGACCTGATGCGTCCTGACTTCAACAACGATGACTACGCCATCGCCTGTTGCGTCAGCCCGATGATCGTCGGTAAGCAAATGCAGTTCTTCGGCGCCCGCGCCAACCTGGCGAAAACCATGCTTTACGCCATCAACGGCGGCGTTGACGAGAAACTGAAAATGCAGGTCGGCCCGAAAGAAGCGCCGATGATGGACGAAGTGCTGGACTATGACAAAGTCATGGCCCGCATGGACCACTTTATGGATTGGCTGGCCAAGCAGTACGTGACCGCGCTGAACATCATTCACTATATGCACGACAAGTACAGCTACGAAGCTGCGCTGATGGCGCTGCATGACCGTGACGTTTATCGCACCATGGCTTGCGGCATCGCCGGCCTGTCCGTTGCGGCCGACTCCCTGTCCGCCATCAAGTACGCGAAAGTCACCACCATTCGCGACGAAGACGGCCTGGCTATCGACTTTAAAGTGGAAGGCGAGTATCCACAGTTCGGTAACAACGACGCCCGCGTCGATGACATCGCCTGTGACCTGGTGGAGCGTTTCATGAAGAAAATTCAGAAACTGCGCACCTACCGCAACGCGGTACCGACTCAGTCCGTACTGACCATCACCTCCAACGTGGTGTACGGTAAGAAAACCGGTAACACCCCGGATGGCCGCCGCGCCGGTGCACCGTTCGGCCCAGGCGCCAACCCGATGCACGGCCGTGACCAGAAAGGCGCAGTAGCCTCCCTGACCTCGGTAGCCAAACTGCCGTTTGCCTACGCGAAAGACGGGATCTCTTATACCTTCTCCATCGTGCCTAACGCGCTGGGTAAAGACGACGACGTGCGTAAAGCCAACCTGGCAGGCCTGATGGATGGTTACTTCCACCATGAAGCCTCCATCGAAGGCGGTCAGCATCTGAACGTCAACGTAATGAACCGCGAAATGCTGCTGGACGCGATGGAAAATCCTGAGAAATACCCTCAGCTGACCATCCGCGTCTCCGGTTACGCCGTGCGCTTCAACTCGCTGACCAAAGAGCAACAGCAGGACGTCATTACTCGTACCTTCACTCAAACGATGTAATACGCCAACCGGGCGGGAAACCGCCCGGTGCCAACGACAGGGCCGGTTCTGCCGGCCCTTTTCTCCCACTGCTCTCCCCTGACTCTGTGCGAGTCTGTTTTGCCGGACATCTATACTGAATGGATAGCCGGCAAAACAGTTATCCGGCAACTGACCGGCCGACAGGCATCATTACCCCCGGTGGCGGCTCCACCCGCTGCTGCATCGCAGATACCTGGCCGGCGGCCACGCGCCTATTTTTAGACTGCGTTTGACAGTCAATATTGGAGAAAACCCCGCAATGTCAGTAACTGGTCGCATCCACTCCTTCGAATCCTGCGGCACCGTCGATGGGCCCGGGATCCGCTTTATCGTCTTCTTCCAGGGCTGCCTGATGCGCTGCCTCTATTGCCATAACCGCGACACCTGGGACACCCACGGCGGCAAAGAAGTGACCGTCGAAGAGCTGATGAAAGACGCGGTGGCCTACCGCCACTTCATGAACGCCTCCGGTGGCGGCGTGACCGCGTCCGGCGGCGAGGCGATCCTGCAGGCTGAATTCGTGCGCGACTGGTTCCGCGCCTGCCATGCCGAAGGCATCAATACCTGCCTGGACACCAATGGCTTCGTGCGCCGCTACGATCCGGTGATCGACGAGTTGCTGGACACCACCGATCTGGTGATGCTGGATCTGAAACAGATGAACGACGATATCCACCAGAATCTGGTCGGCGTCTCCAACCACCGCACGTTGGAATTCGCCCGCTATCTGGCGAAACGTAACCAACGCACCTGGATCCGTTACGTGGTGGTGCCGGGCTGGTCAGATGATGACAAATCGGCACACCTGCTGGGCGAGTTCACCAAAGACATGACCAACATCGAGAAAATCGAGCTGCTGCCTTACCACGAGCTGGGCAAGCACAAATGGATAGCGATGGGGGAAGAGTACAAACTGGACGGCGTGCATCCGCCGAAGGCCGAGACCATGGATCGCGTCAAAGGCATCCTGGAAAGCTACGGTCACAAAGTGATTTACTGATTGACGCACGCCAAAAGAAAAAACCGGCTCATGGCCGGTTTTTTTATGCTCAGGCGGCGGCGAACGGCGTGTGGTGGTGATCCGGCTTCTGCTTTTTCAGCAGCATCAGCAGGTAAACCAGCGCTACGGCGGCGATCATCACGAACAGCACACGGTCGGAGTAGTTTTGCATCAGCAGCGCCGTCATCGACGGGCCCAGCAGGCTGCCGATGGTGTAACTCATCAACAGCGCCTGGTTCATCGCCACCAGTTCGTGCGGCAGCGCCTTCTCGCAGGCCCAGGACATCGCCACCGGATACAGGGTAAAGCCGGCGCAGCCGAGGATGAACAGCGAAGGCGCCATGGCGTAGTTGCCGAGCATCGCCACGCTGGCGAGGATCACCACGAACACCTGAATGCGCAGCACCAGCAGGCGCCCATAACGATCGGCCAAGCGCCCGACCGGCCATTGCCCAACGATGCCGGAGCTGACCAGCAGCGCCATCCAGTAACCGACGTTGGCGTCGCTCATGCCCTGATGGGAGAGATACAGCGGCATCAGACCATACAGAGAACCGAGCACGATGCCGGAAATGATGCAGCCGTTGATGCCGAGGCGCGCGCTGCGACGTCTTAACATTGTCCACACCGCCGCCTGCTGCGGCTCGTCTTCATGGCGGTTGACCCGCGCAAACAGCATTGGCAGCATGGCGCTGATCACGATCGCGGTCACCCACGGCACCACGTGCAGCAATTCGGTCGAGGTCATGCTCAACAGCAATTGCCCGGTCACCGTACCGAGGTAATAGACAATCATATAGGCCGCCAGCAGCTGGCCGCGGTTGCTCAGGTTACCGCTGCGCAACAGCGCGCTCTCCACGATCACCCAGATCCAGGCGCAGCCGACGCCGGCGAAGAAACGCCAGCCCAGCCAGCTCCAAAAATCGATCGACAGCACCATGCCGGCGGTCGCGGCGGCGAACACCAGGCAAGAAAGATGATAGCTGCGGGTAAAACCGACGCGCTGGATCAGTTTGCCCGCCACCAACGTGCCCAACAGGTTACCGCTGAAATAAGAGGAGCTGACCATTCCCACCTGCCAGGTTGACAGCTGAGCATGGGTTAACCAAAGCGGCACTAACGTATTCAAAACGGCAATGGATACCGTGAGCAGCAAAAGGCCGCAGAGCAATAGGAGCACTGGGCGGGAGTATGCGGACATAGTGAAATTGTGACCGAACGCGCAATGAGAGTGCGCGCATCATGCCACTGGCGATAAAAAAGTCAATCGCCTCTTATCATTCCACCGCACGATTTGTTTCCGGCTAACCGGCTGAAAAAGCGCTATGCTCAGCGCAGAGCGAATTTGACGACGGAGAAGCAAGATGAGTCAGGCAAATGATGCGGCGGTAGAGGCCCTGCTGGCGGACATCGGCAGCACGCAAGGTGACCTGCTGGCCATTATGCAGCAGGTGCGGCGGATTGCTGCGGCGAGCGGCAACGGCGTAACCGAATCGGTCAAATACGGCGGCATCATGTTCTCGCATAGCCAATTTTTCTGCGGCGTTTTCGCCTATCGCCACCACGTCACGGTGGAGTTCGGCCACGGCTACCGATTGGAAGATCGTTATCACCAGCTCGAAGGCAGCGGCCAGTATCGGCGGCACATCAAGCTCCACTCGCCCGACGAGGTGAAAAGCAAGCATCTGGCGGACTACATTCAACAGGCTTATGCGCTGGCGACGGGCTGAATTCTCGACATAAAAAAAGCGCCCGCAGGCGCTTTTTTCGTGGTTTGCCGTTTAGCCGATATATTCCAGGCCGCCCATATAAGGACGCAACACTTCAGGCACCTGAATGCGACCGTCGGCCTGCTGGTAGTTTTCCAGCACCGCCACCAGCGTACGGCCGACCGCCAGGCCGGAACCGTTCAGCGTGTGGACCAGACGCGGCTTCTTGTCGGCCTTGCTGCGGCAGCGAGCCTGCATGCGGCGCGCCTGGAAGTCCCACATGTTGGAGCAGGACGAGATCTCGCGGTAGGTGTTCTGCGCCGGCAGCCACACTTCCAGATCGTAGGTCTTGCAGGCGCCGAAGCCCATGTCGCCGGTGCACAGCAGCACCTTGCGGTAAGGCAGGTTCAGCAGCTGCAGCACTTTTTCCGCATGGCCGGTCAGCTCTTCCAGGGCATCCATCGAATCTTCCGGACGGACGATCTGCACCATTTCGACCTTGTCGAACTGGTGCATGCGGATCAAACCGCGGGTGTCACGGCCGTAAGAACCGGCTTCCGCACGGAAGCATGGCGTGTGCGCGGTCATCTTCAGCGGCAGAGTTTCCTCTTCGACGATCTCGTCGCGCACCAGGTTGGTCAGCGGCACTTCCGCCGTTGGGATCAGCGCGTAGTTGCTGCTGTCGGCTTCTTCTTCCAGCGGACGGGTATGGAACAGGTCTTCGCCGAACTTCGGCAGTTGGCCGGTACCGTACAGCGTGGCGTGGTTGACCAGGTAAGGCACGTAGGCCTCCAGGTAGCCGTGCTGCTCGGTGTGCAGATCCAGCATGAACTGGGACAGCGCGCGGTGCATGCGGGCGATTTGCCCCTTCATGACCACGAAGCGCGAACCGGTCAGCTTAACCGCGGCGGCAAAATCCAGCCCGCCGGCCATTTCGCCCAGATCGACGTGATCGCGCACCGCGAAGTCGTACTGGCGCGGTTCGCCCCAGCGGGTCACTTCCAGGTTTTCGCTGTCGTCTTTACCATCCGGCACAGCGTCGTCCGGCAGGTTAGGCAGCGTCAAGGCGTAATCGCGGATCTCGCTCTGCAGCGTGTCCAGCTCTGCCTTGGCGGCATCCAGCTTGTCACCCAGCTCGTTCACTTCGCGACGCAGCGGCTCGATGTCTTCCCCACGCGCTTTGGCCGCGCCGATGGATTTCGATCGGGAGTTGCGTTCCGCTTGCAGCGTTTCAGTTTCTACCTGCAGAACTTTGCGACGTTCTTCCTGCGAACGCAGCAGATCCAGATCGAGTTTAAAGCCTCGGCGAGCCAGTTTGACGGCGACTGCGTCTAGCTCATTACGCAGCAGATTGGGATCGAGCATGCTAATCCTGTGCTTGTTGTTATTGAAAGAAGTGTTGTTGTTCTATGCGGCTGATTTATAGCCGCATAAAAGAAGAGTGATACCCGCTAACCTTACCGCAACGGCCTCGCTAGCGGTAGCGTTTTGTCGGGCTATTTTGATCCTGCTCAGCCAGCCATGCCAACTTTTCGCCGATTTTCCCTTCAAGCCCACGCGAGGTCGGTTGATAGTAGCGTGTCTTGGCCATTTCGGGCGGGAAATAGTTCTCACCGGCGGCGTAGGCGTTGGGTTCGTCGTGGGCGTAGCGGTACTCCGCCCCCAGCCCCATCTCCTTCATCAGCTTGGTCGGCGCGTTGCGCAGGTGCTCTGGCACGTCATAATCGGCCTGCTCTTTGGCGTCGCGCATGGCGGCCTTGAACGCGGTATAGACCGCGTTGCTCTTCGGCGCGCAGGCCAGGTAAACAATCGCTTGCGCGATGGCGCGCTCGCCCTCTGCCGGCCCCACGCGGGTGAAACAATCCCAGGCGGCGATCGCCACCTGCATGCCGCGCGGATCGGCGTTGCCCACGTCTTCAGAGGCAATCGCCAACAGACGGCGCGCCACATAGAGCGGATCGCCGCCGGCGGTAATGATACGCGCATACCAGTACAGCGCGGCGTCCGGCGCCGAACCGCGCACTGATTTATGCAACGCGGAAATCAGGTCGTAATAACGGTCGCCCTTGTTGTCGAAGCGCGCACTGCGCTCGCCTGAAACCTCTTTCAGCAGCTCCGGCGTCAGCACCCGCACGCCTTTGGCGTCGAGCTCCGCCATGTCTGCCATCATTTCCAGGCTGTTCAGCGCCCGGCGCGCATCGCCGCCCACCAACTCCGACAGCAGGCGGCGCGTTTCCGCGGGCAGCTCGACGTTCTGATTGCCAAAGCCGCGCGCCTTGTCGCTCATCGCCTGATCCAGCACCTGGCCAATATCTTCGGCGGTCAGCGCCTTCAGCAGGTAAACGCGGGCGCGGGACAACAGCGCCGAGTTCAGCTCGAACGACGGATTTTCGGTAGTGGCGCCGATAAAGGTGATGGTGCCGTCTTCGATGTGCGGCAGGAAAGCGTCCTGCTGGCTCTTATTGAAGCGGTGCACTTCGTCGACGAACAGGATGGTGCGGCGGCCGGCGTCGCGATTTTGCCGTGCCCGCTCGATCGCCTCGCGGATCTCCTTGATGCCGGAGGTCACGGCGGAGATCCGTTCGACATCCGCCTGACCGTAACGGCCGATCAGCTCTGCCAACGTCGTCTTCCCGGTGCCCGGCGGCCCCCATAAAATCATCGAGTGCAGCTGCCCGGCCTCGATGGCGCGCGGCAGCGGCTTGCCGGCGGCCAGCAGGTGCTGCTGGCCGATATACTGCGCCAGCGTGGTCGGGCGCATACGCGCGGCCAGCGGCTGGAACTCGTTCTGGGAAAAATCGAGCGACAGATTATTACTCACTTGCACCTCACTGGCGCTGGTCGTCCAGCGTCACCCCCTTCGGCGGGGTAAATTTGAATTTGGCCGGATCGGCGGCAACGTTCTGCTGGCTTTTCAGCGTATAAGCACTACGCTGGCCATCCTGCTCCACCGCGGCAAAGCTGCGGATGGTGCCGCTGTTGGTCACGCTGATGGCGAATTGCTTCAGGTTGCCGCTGGCGGATTTTGGCGTCAGCTCGAAATCATCGCCCTTTTGCTTCACGTTGTACTGCTTCCAGTCGCTGGCGTTATTGCGGGTGATCAGCATAAACGGCGTATTGCCGGTGGCGTTCTTCAGCCAGGTCGCCGTCACCTGCTCGACGAACGGGTTGTAGAACCACAGGGTCTGGCCATCGGAAACCAGCACGCTCTCATCGGGTGACGTCATGTGCCAGTTGAACAGGTTCGGCCGCTTCACCCACAGCTCGCCTTCACCCTGTTGCACCGCGGCGCCTTCGGCGCTGGTCACGGTTTGCGAGAAGCTGGCGTGGAAACTGTTCACCTTCGCCAGGCGACTTTGCAGATCCTGTGCGGCATCGGCCAGCACGGAGGTAGAAGCGAATCCCGAAAGCAGACAGCAGGCAACTAACAGTTTTTTCATTATTCCAGATACCTTATGAAATGCGTTAACCGCAGGGCGACGCCGTGCGGGTCAATCAACCCTTTACTCCGTTACTTTACCTGAAGCCGGCGATCGGCCGGTAGGCCAATGTTCCGAGAAGAAACGGGTTTACGCTTCTTTGCACAAGGGCCGCTTAAGCGGCCCTTTCTTATTGAATTGCAATGGCTAAGCGACCATCAATCGTGCCGCGGCGGCGCCAGCACCTCGCGGTTGCCGTTGTGCCCCTGCTCGCTGACGATGCCCTGCGCCTCCATCTGTTCGATGATGCGCGCGGCGCGGTTATAGCCGATGCGGAACTGGCGCTGTACGCCGGAGATGGAGGCGCGGCGTTTATCCACCACGAAATCCACCGCCTGGTCAAACAACGGATCCAGCTCTTCGTCGCCGTCCATCCCGCCACCGGCACCGCCCTCGCCATCTTCGCCGCCGCTGAGAATGCCCTCTTTATATTGGGGCCGCTCGCGCGCTTTCCAATCCTTGACCACCGCGTGCACTTCCTGATCGCGCACGAATGCGCCATGTACACGCACCGGGATCGAGGAGTTCGGCGCCAGATAGAGCATGTCACCCATACCCAGCAAGGACTCGGCCCCCCCCTGATCGAGGATGGTGCGGGAGTCGATCTTGCTCGACACGGTAAAGGCGATACGCGTCGGAATGTTGGCCTTGATCAGGCCGGTGATCACATCCACCGAAGGACGCTGGGTCGCCAGCACCAGGTGGATACCTGCCGCACGCGCTTTTTGCGCCAGGCGAGCGATCAACTCTTCAACCTTCTTGCCAACCGTCATGATCAGGTCGGCGAATTCGTCGACCATCACCACGATGTACGGCTCTTTCTCCAACACCGGCGGCGTGATGTCCATGCTGTCGGTCGGTTTCCAGAACGGATCCGGGATCGGACGCCCCATCGCTTCGGCCTGATCGACACGCTCGTTGTAGCCGGCCAGGTTACGCACGCCCAGGGCAGACATCAGTTTGTAGCGGCGTTCCATCTCACCCACGCACCAGCGCAGCGCGTTGGCGGCGTCTTTCATGTCGGTGACCACATCGGTCAACAGGTGCGGAATACCTTCGTAAACCGACAGCTCCAGCATTTTCGGGTCGATCATGATAAAGCGCACTTCTTTCGGCGTGGCCTTATACAGGATGCTCAGGATCATGGCGTTGACCCCGACCGATTTACCGGAGCCGGTAGTACCGGCGACCAGCAAGTGTGGCATTTTGCCCAGATCGGCCACCACCGGTTCGCCGGAGATGTCTTTACCCAATACGATGGACAGCGGCGACGGATTGTCGCGGAAGGCCGGGCAGTCCAGCACTTCGCGCAGATACACCGTTTGCCGCTTGGCGTTCGGCAGTTCCAGACCGACATAAGGCTTACCGGGGATCACTTCCACCACGCGCACCGCCGAAGTCGACAGCGAGCGCGCCAGATCGCGCGACAGGTTGGAAATGCGCGCCGCTTTGACGCCCGGCGCCAGATCCAGCTCGAAGCGGGTGATGACCGGCCCCGGCAGGATATCCACCACGTCGGCTTTTACGCGGTAATCGGCCAAACTGGCCTCCACCAGGCGCGCTTTCTGTTCCAGCGCGAAGGAGTCGACCGGCTCCACCTCTTTCGGCGCCTCGGTCAGCAGATCCAGCGTCGGCAGCGGCGTAGTCGGCTTCTGCAGCGGCTGATCGTTGCGCATCAGGAACGGGTGAATCAAGCTGTCCATCACCGGGTGCGGCTCGGCCGGAGCTTGCTGAGGCTGCTGCTGCACCGGTTGCTGTGGCTGCTGATATTGCTGCTGCGACGGCTGTTGATACTGCTGTTGTTGCTGCGGCTGCTGATAAGATTGCTGCTGCGGCTGTTGGTATTGTTGCGGCTGCGCATGCGGTTGCTGGGCAGCCGGCGCCGCAGGCTCAAACTGGCCAAACGGCACGTCGTCCTCTTGCTCGCTTTGCTGTTCAATGCGCTCTTCAAGCTGTGGGGACAGCGTGAACATCGGCTCGCTCGGGCCATCGTCCACTAAATCCGCCATCGGCGAGAAGCTGAAAGCATTGCGGGTATCAACCGGGCTGGCGGCCGGCGCCTGCGGGGCAGTCTCTTGCTGGCCATAACGCGCCTGCTGCTGCTCGGCGAAAGCCTGACGCAGCGCAGCCTCTTGCCGCGCCTCTTCATCGTCCTGTTGGACTTCACCGTAACGTTGGTTCTGTTGTTCGGCGAACGCTTTACTCAGCTCGGCTTCCTGCTGAGCCTGTTCATCATCCTGCTCCGGCGCGTAGCTTTCGCCATAGCGCTGGCTTTGCTGTTCGGCGAACGCCTGGCGCAGCGCGGCTTCTTGCTGCGCCTCTTCTTCCTGCGGGCTCACCGCCGTCGGCTGTTGAGGCTCCGCCTGGCGCTGTTCCTGTTCGGCAGCACGCTGCGAAGGCAGCTTGATGCCGTAGGAAGCCAGCTCACGACGGGTCGGAATACGCACCGGATTCGGCCGCGGCAACTCAGGGCCGATACCCTGTTTAACCTGAGAATTGCCGTCGCTGGTCGCCGTGAAGGCCGGCATAAAGGTCGCCGCCGCGGCGCCCGCAGCGGCAGCGGCTGCCGTATCCAGTTGTGGCTTGGCGCCGGCGGCGCTGAAACCACCTGCTCCGCTGACGTCGGCACTGTCGCGCTGCGCGGCGGTAAAATCAAAGGGAGAACGCGCTGCCGGCTGCGGGGCCGGCTCTTGCCAATTGCCCAGGCGCGGCTCATCGTCATCCTGATAAGGATCGACAGGCCGCGTCGCCTTAGGCGCTGGTGTTTCTTCCGGGATTTCGAAGGAATACAGCGGCGGCGTGGCGTCTTGCGCCGGGGTGCTCACCGGGTGCTGATTGACCGAGGCCGGCGCGGCCGGCGCCACCGTTACCGACGGCGCCTGTGTGGCGATCGGCGCGGCAACGGGCTCGTGGATCTCTGCCTTCACCGCTGGTGCAGGCGAAGCCGCCGGCGCGATTGGCGCGGCGTCGGCTTCAACCTCACTATCGTCGGCTCGCAGGCCGCTGAGCAACGGATCGGCGGCGTCTTCCCCCGCCTCTTTGGCGCTTTCGGTGACCGAGGGTGCGGAGAACAGCACGTCGTCATCGGCAGCAGCGGCTCCGGCGGCGGTCGCCGCAACCGCTGCAGCGGCGCCCTTCCCTGCCTGCTCAGGCTCGTCGTCAACGTAACGCTCGTCATCCTCGAAATAGCGATCTTCGCGGCGTGAGCGATTGGTCATCACCGTCGCGACGCCCAACACCGCACCGCCGATCTTCTCGGCGATCACCAGCCAGGACCAGCCGGTAAACAGCGTCAGCCCCGCCGCCCACACGCACAGCAGCGCCAGCGTAGCGCCGATGCCGTTGAACCACGGCAACATGGCGTTGCTCAGCAGGCTGCCGATCACGCCGCCGGAAGCGAAGTAATAGAGATCGTCAACGTTCAGCGCCGCCAACCCGCAGGAGGTAAGCACTAACGCCAAGGTACCGATCAGGCGCAGGGAGAGCGCGAAATAGTCGACGTAGTCTTTGTTGCCGCGTTGGCGATAGGCTGCCCAGCACAGGATCAGCATGATCGGCGGTATCGCGTAGGCGAGCACCCCGAAGGTGAAGAACAGCGTGTCGGCCAACCAGGCCCCAACACCGCCGCCCAAATTGTGAATCGGCTCATGCCACGCGGTCTGCGACCAGCTTGGGTCAGACGGATTGAAACTGACCAACGCAGCCATGAGGTAAACGGCAAAAATCGCTACCACGATAAGCGCAGCCTCCAGCAAACGCCGGCCACTGCTGAGTCTTTTCAGGGTAACTTCTTTATCTTCTGTATATTCCTGGCTCAAGAAAGGCTCTCCAGGTTCCTGTTAGCTGACATAGCAACAGCGCCGAGAAGCTTCCCCGGCGCCGAAACTGTATGAATAAACAGGAGTGTAACCAATTTAATCAGGTTTTGCACCTGCACCTTACCGTGTTTTGATAACCAGACGGTTACTCTGTTTCACTTCTTCCATCACTACGTAGGTACGGGTGTCGTTAACCCCCGGCAAACGCAGCAAGGTTTCGCCCAGCAGTTTGCGGTACGCCGACATGTCCGGTACGCGGGTTTTCAACAGGTAGTCGAAATCACCGGAAACCAGATGACACTCCTGAATCTCTTCAAGCTTCTGCACTGCCGAGTTGAATTGCTCAAACACATCCGGCGCGCCACGGTTCAGCGTGATCTCCACGAAAACCAGCAGGGACGCATCCAGATAATGCGGGTTAAGCAATGCGGTATAGCCATGAATGAAACCCTGGCGCTCGAGACGGCGCACGCGTTCTAAACATGGTGTCGGGGATAACCCCACGCGCTTCGAAAGCTCGACGTTCGAAATACGCCCATCCTTCTGCAGCTCATTCAGGATGTTGCGGTCGATACGGTCGAGATCTTTACCCGGGCGTTTCTTGTTGTCTGCCATTATTATTGTCTCTCTTATTTTCTTCCGTGCACTTGCCACACCCTAGCCAACGTCAATGTGTAAGGGTTCGTTCCAAGCGAAGACCCGATGCCTGTCATATGCTTCTTCACTACCATCATTCCACGCCGCGCAGCCTGTCTGTCCAACCCCGCGCGACGCCGGCAACGACGTTTAGGTCGAGAAAAAATCAGCAAACGCTTGCGCGCCCTGCTCCGCACATCCACCGCGCATTGCCGCCTCGCGGCGCAAATACGTACGATTTGCTGGTGTTACGGGGATAATTTCTTCTTCCTATGATGTTTTCGCAAATGCGCAGCGGATTGTCAAAGTAAAAGAAGCAAAATCAGAACAACGTACCGTCATGAAAAGTCTGCATCCCATTTTTGGTTATGAATCGCTGGCAGATAAACCCCGGTAGGGAGCGGCTGAAGTCGCAGAATGCGCCGTTTTTGCGCGGTTGGCGATTCGGTAGCCGAATGCGGCTTTGATAAGGTAAATTTCTGCGTTCGGCGTACGATTTGCCGACAGCGGGCGCATTAATAGGCGACAACTATCATACAAATCGTTAACAACGTCGCCCGGCGCTTTTTTTACTGCGCCATTTTCCCTACAATCGGCTTCATTGTCCGCCATTGTGGAATAAAGAGGTTATTCATGGGCACGGCTAAACATAGCAAATTACTGATTCTAGGCTCCGGCCCGGCCGGTTACACCGCCGCCGTCTACGCGGCGCGCGCCAACCTGAGCCCGGTGCTGATCACCGGTCTGGAGCAAGGCGGCCAGCTGACCACCACTACCGAAGTGGAAAACTGGCCGGGCGACGCCGAAGGCCTGACCGGTCCGGCGCTGATGGAGCGCATGCGCGAACACGCGGAGAAGTTCCAGACGGAGATCGTCTTCGATCATATCAACAGCGTCGATCTGCAGCAGCGCCCGTTCCGCCTGTTCGGCGACAGCGGCGAATACAGCTGCGACGCGCTGATCATTGCGACCGGTGCCTCCGCCCGCTACCTTGGCCTCCCTTCCGAAGACGCCTTCAAGGGCAAAGGCGTTTCCGCCTGTGCGACCTGCGACGGTTTCTTCTACCGTAACCAGAAAGTCGCCGTGGTCGGCGGCGGCAACACTGCCGTTGAAGAAGCGCTGTACCTGTCCAACATCGCCGCCGAGGTTCACCTGATCCACCGCCGCGACAGCTTCCGTTCAGAGAAGATCCTGATCGACCGGCTGATGGAAAAAGTGAAAAGCGGCAACATCGTGCTGCACACCGACCATACGCTGGACGAAGTGCTGGGCGATGAAATGGGCGTGACCGGCGTGCGTATCCGCAGCACCAAAGCGGAAAACGAAACCCGTGAACTGGAACTGGCCGGCGTGTTCATCGCCATCGGCCACAGCCCGAACACCGGCATCTTCGGCGGCCAGCTGGAGCTGGAAAACGGCTACATCAAGGTGCAGTCCGGCATTCACGGCAATGCGACCCAAACCACCATCCCCGGCGTCTTCGCCGCTGGCGACGTGATGGATCACATCTACCGTCAGGCGATCACCTCCGCCGGCACCGGCTGTATGGCGGCGCTGGACGCAGAGCGTTACCTGGACGGCATCGCCGGCGCAGAAGTCTGCTAAGACGTTCTCTTCATCAGCAAAAAGCGGCTCTCGAGCCGCTTTTTTTTGTCTTCAGCCCCCAGGAGGATGCACGCCGATGCATAATCTTCTTCACTGGCGCTTGCTGGTTGCCGTCGCCGACAACGGCACCATCACTCAGGCTGCGGCGCTCTGCGGCATGACGCAGTCTGCCGCCAGCCAGGCCATCGCTCAACTGGAGACGATGTTGAGCACCCGGCTTTTGGTGCGCCAGCCACACAATGTCGTCCTGACCCAAAGCGGCCTGCAGATCGTCGCCCATGCCCGCACGATGTTGGAAGGACTGCGGGCCATTCAACAATGCGCGCAGCAAGCCGGTAACGCGCACGCGGGCAAAATACGCCTGGCCAGTTTCCCGTCGGCATTTAGCAAGCTGTTGCCGCCGCTGCTGCGCAAGTTTCGCCGTCTGTATCCCGACATTGAGCTGATTACGCTCGAGGGCACCGACCACGAAGTGGAGAGCTGGTTAACATCGGCAACGGCAGACATCGGCGTGGTGCTCAATCCGGCACCGGAGCGGCTGTGTTTCCCTTTGGGGGAAGACACCTGGTTGGCGGTCGTGCCCAGCGCGCACCCGCTGGCGCGAGAACGGTGGCCGGTGGCACTCGATGCCCTGTTCCGGCTGCCTTTCATCCTGGCGACCGGCGGATGTGATGTGAATGCGCAAAGTTTGGCGCAGCAGTCGGGCCTGGCACTGGCCGATATCCGCGCCACCGTCAGCGATTGGCAAACGGCGTTGACGCTGGTCAGAGAAGGCACGGGCGTTGCGCTGATGCCCGCGTCGGTGATCCCGCCCGATGCGCTCGGAGTTTGCGCTCTACCGCTCGTTGCGCCGGTTTATCGTCGTTTCGGCCTGGCCTGCTCATCCGAGGCGGCGGCCCTACCGCCCGTCCAAACCCTGCTGAATTATCTGCGCGAACAGGAGCAAACCCTGGCCAGTCGCTGAGCTAATAGCGGCTTTCTGAAATTTCCATTTTCCCACCGGCATCCGCGTCGGCATGCTGTGGCAAGCGCTCTCATTGACCCACAAGGAAATAGCATGAAGCTGTATTTTGCTCCCGATGCCTGCTCGCTGGCCCCACATATCGTCCTGCGGGAATTAGCGATCCCTTTCACCCTGGTCAGGGTAAACAATCGCAGCAAGCGCTGCGCCGACGGTGAGGATTTCTATCGCATCAACCCAAAAGGTTACGTCGCCGCCCTGCAGCTGGACGACGGCAACGTGATCACCGAAGGCCCCGCCATCGTTCAATACCTCGCCGACCAGCGCCCAGAGAGCCGGCTGGCACCGCCACCGACGGCCTTTGAGCGGGTAAGGCTGCAGGAATGGCTTAATTTCATCACCAGCGAGATCCATGCCGGTGCCGCCCCCTTGTTCAATGATGCCCTGCCCGAAGATGCCAAGGCGTTGCTGCGCGACAAGTTGAGACGGCGATTGGGTTATCTCGCGCAAGCGTTGGCACAACAAACTTACCTATTGGGAACGTATTTCAGCGTCGCTGACGCTTATCTGTTTACCGTGTTGCGCTGGATGGCGCGCTTCGAGATTTCGCTGAGCGAGTGGCCACCGCTCCAGCATTATGTGACGCGGATCGCAGAGCGAGCGTCGGTGCGCGCCGCTCTGGAAGCCGAGGCCACGAGTGAGCAAGTCAAATAGTCGGTAACGCGTCTGTTATAGCCACATTTGGCCGCTTTATTATTTTCAGTCTGCCGGGTGACGAGGTAACATGGGACCTCGCTTGTTTGTCGCCGATTGCGCCAAACACTATTATTTAACAGTACGTTAACCCAGCCTGTAACAAACGGGCACCGGCGACGCAGACGCATATCTGATGAAAAAAAACAGACAGCAACAGTTAACCCGTTGGCTTAAAACCCAGAGTTCGTTGGCGCAGCGTTGGCTGCGCCTTTCCATGCTGTTGGGGCTGTTCAGCGGCCTGCTGATCGTGGCGCAGGCGTGGCTGCTGGCCAGCCTGCTGCACGCCCTGATCATCGAACATACCCCGCGCGAACAGCTGATCCCTTCGTTTATCTGGCTGGCCGTCGCGTTCGCATTGCGGGCGCTGTTGAGCTGGCTGCGGGAACGGGTCGGTTTCCTGTGTGGCCAGGTGATCCGTCAGCGCATGCGCCAGCAGGTGCTGGATAAACTGCAGCAGCTCGGCCCGGCCTGGATCCAGGGCAAACCGGCGGGCAGTTGGGCCAGCATCATCGTCGAGCAGATCGAGGATATGCAGGACTATTACTCGCGCTATCTGCCGCAGATGTATCTGGCGGTCTTCATCCCGCTGCTGATCCTGATCGCCGTCTTCCCGATCAATTGGGCCGCAGGCATCATTTTGCTGGCGACCGCGCCGCTGATCCCGCTGTTCATGGCGCTGGTCGGCATGGGAGCCGCCGATGCCAACCGCCGCAACTTCGTGGCGCTGGCGCGATTGAGCGGCAACTTCCTCGACCGCCTGCGCGGCCTGGACACCCTGCGGTTGTTCGACCGCGCGCAGGCCGAAACGGCGCAGATCGCCAAATCCTCCGAAGACTTCCGCAGCCGCACCATGGAAGTGCTGCGTATGGCCTTCCTCTCTTCCGGCGTGCTGGAGTTCTTCGCTTCGATTTCCATCGCCGTGGTGGCGGTGTACTTCGGCTTTTCTTACCTAGGCGAACTCAACTTCGGCAGCTACGGCCTCGGCGTAACGCTGTTTTCCGGTTTTCTGGTGCTGATTCTGGCGCCGGAGTTTTTCCAACCGCTGCGCGATCTCGGCACCTTCTACCATGCCAAGGCGCAGGCGGTCGGCGCGGCGGAAGCGCTGGAAACCTTCCTCAGCGCCGAAGGCGAGCAGATGGGCAACGGCACGCGGCAACTGCCCGCCGATCAACCGCTGACGCTGCAGGCGAACGCATTGGAAATCCTGTCGCCGAACGGCGTACTGCTGGCCGGGCCGCTGAGTTTCACCCTGCAACCGCAGCAGCGCGTAGCGCTGGTCGGGCTGAGCGGCGCCGGCAAAAGCTCGCTGCTCAATCTGCTGCTCGGCTTCCTGCCCTACCGCGGCTCGTTGACCGTCAACGGCATCGAGCTGCGTGAACTGTCCGCAGAAAACTGGAGGCAACAGCTGAGCTGGGTCGGTCAGAACCCACACCTGCCAGCGCAAACCTTGCGCGCCAATATCCTGCTGGGCTGCCCGCAGGCCGACGAAGCGCAGCTGCAGCAGGCGGTGGAACTCGCCTACGTCAGCGAACTGTTGCCGTATCTGCCGCAGGGGCTCGACACCGAAGTGGGCGACAACGCCGCCCGCCTGTCGGTCGGCCAGGCGCAGCGCGTGGCGGTCGCCCGGGCGCTGATCGGCCCGCGCCGCTTGCTGCTGCTGGATGAACCGGCCGCCAGTCTCGATGCCCACAGCGAACAACGGGTGATGCAGGCGTTGAATGCCGCTTCGCATCAGCAAACCACCCTACTGGTCACGCACCAGTTGGAAGACACCGAAGACTACGATCAGATCTGGGTGATGGATAACGGGCGCATCGTGCAACAGGGCGATTACGCCACCCTCAGCGCCCAGCCGGGCCTGTTCGCCACTCTGATCGCCCATCGCCGCGGGGAGCTTTAATCATGCGCGTTTTGCTGCCGTTTTTGGCGTTGTATCGCCGCCATAGCCTGCTGATTAGCCTGGGCATCCTTTTGGCGATCGTCACCCTGCTGGCCAGCATCGGCCTGCTGGCGCTTTCCGGCTGGTTCCTGGCCGCCTCTTCGCTGGCCGGATTGGCGGGCCTGCTGACCTTCAACTACATGCTGCCGGCCGCCGGCGTGCGCGGCGCGGCGATCTTCCGCACCGCCGGGCGCTACGCCGAGCGCGTGGTCAGCCACGACGCCACCTTCCGCGTGCTGTCGCACTTGCGAGTGTTCACCTTCAGCAAGATCCTGCCGTTGGCGCCGGGCGGCATCGCTCGCTTTCGCCAGGCCGACCTGCTCAACCGCCTGGTGGCGGACGTGGACACGCTGGATCACCTTTATCTGCGGGTGATCTCGCCGCTGATCAGCGCGGCGGTGGTGATCCTGGTGGTCACCTACGGCCTGAGCTGGCTGGATCCTGCGCTCGCCCTGACGTTGGGTGGCATTCTGTTGCTGCTGTTGCTGCTGGTGCCGCCGGTGTTCTACCGCGCCGGCAAACCGATCGGCGGCCAACTCACCGCGCTGCGCGGCCAATACCGTACCGACCTGACCGCCTGGCTGCAGGGGCAGGCAGAGCTGGTGGTGTTCGGTGCCGTCAACGACTTCCGCCAGACGCTGAACGCCACCGAACAGCGGTGGCAACGCCGCCAGTGGCAGCAGGCCTCGCTGAGCGGCAAGGCGCAGGCGCTGATGATTCTCGCCAGCGGTCTGACGGTGACGCTGCTGCTGTGGCTGACCGCCGCCGGCATCGGCGGCGATACTCAGCCCGGAGCCCTGATCGCGCTGTTTGTCTTCGCCGCGCTGGCGTCGTTCGAAGCGCTGATGCCGGTCGCCGGCGCCTTCCAGCATCTCGGCCAGGTGATTGCCTCCGCCACGCGGGTCAAACAGATCATCGATCGTCAGCCGGAGGTCACCTTCCCTGCCGTCGGCCCGGCCGCGGCCGATCGCGCTCAGCTCAGCCTGCAGCAGCTGAGTTTCACCTATCCCGATCAGCCGCAGCCGGTGCTGCGCGACGTCACGCTCGAGGTCGCGGCCGGCGAACACATCGCCTTGCTCGGCCGCACCGGCTGCGGCAAGTCCACCCTGCTGCAGCTGCTGACCCGCGCCTGGCGCACCGACGTCGGCAAAATTCTGCTCAACGGCGAACCGCTGGAGGATTATGATGAAACCACGCTGCGTCGGATGACCACGGTCGTCAGCCAGCGAGTGCATATCTTCAGCGATACGCTGCGGGAAAACCTGCGGTTGGCCGCACCGAATGCCGACGACGCTCGCCTGAGTGACGTACTGCAGCAGGTTGGGCTGGGCAAATTGCTGGACAGCGACGGCGGGCTGAACGCCTGGTTGGGCGAAGGCGGCCGGCAGCTGTCCGGCGGCGAACAGCGCCGACTGGGTATCGCCCGCGCGCTGCTGCATCCGGCCCCGCTGCTGCTGCTTGACGAACCGACCGAAGGGCTGGACGCCGAAACCGAACAGCAGATCCTGGCGCTGCTGCGCCGGCATTGTCAGGGCAAGACGCTGATCCTGGTGACGCACCGTTTGTACGGCCTGGAACATCTCGACCGCATTTGCGTAATGGATGACGGCCAAATTGTCGAACAGGGCGATCACGCCACCCTGATGCGCCAGCAGGGCCGCTATGCACGCTTTCGCAACCGTATCAGCAACCTGGCGCCGTAATCGGCCCGTAGAGGACGCAGAGACCTTGTATGCGCATCGTTAAGCTTTCCCCCCAGTCGCTGGCGTTTCCCTCGCCTGAGGGCGCCCTGCGCGATCCCAACGGCCTGCTGGCGATCGGCGGCGACCTCACGGCGCCGCGACTGTTGGCAGCCTACGAGCGCGGCATCTTCCCCTGGTACTCGCCGGGGGAAGCGATTCTGTGGTGGTCACCCGATCCGCGTGCGGTGCTGTTCCCTGCCGAATTTCATCTCAACCGCAGTCTGAAACGCTTTTTGCGCCACGATCCGTTTCGCATCACGCTCAATCACGATTTCGCCACGGTGATTGCCGCCTGCGCCCACCGGCCGGATGAAGGCACCTGGATCGGCCCGGAGGTGCAGCGTGCCTATCAGCATCTGCATCGCCTCGGCTATGCGCACTCGGTGGAGGTATGGCAGGATGATCAACTGGTCGGCGGCATGTACGGCGTGGCGCAGGGCGCGTTGTTCTGCGGCGAATCGATGTTCAGCCGCGTCACCAACGCCTCAAAATGCGCATTGATGGCCTTTTGCCGCCATTTTGGCGCTTATGGCGGGGAATTGATTGACTGCCAGGTGCTGAACGCTCACACTGCCCGCCTTGGCGCGCGTGAAATTCCGCGCCGTCAATTTTTGCAGCAGCTCAGCACCCTTCAACGGCGGCCTTTGGCGTCGGCGTGCTGGGCGCCGCAAGTCATATCCCCACAGCCGGTTGAACCGCCCTCTCCAGTAAACTAATTGATGGAAACGGTGCAATGTTCACCGACACATCTTTACATAATGGGGGTTTTTCGGCATTATCTTGCCGGTTAAAAACTAAGGTAGTTAGACCTAGAGGATTCGATGGCCAAAGAAGACAATATTGAAATGCAGGGCACCGTTCTTGATACGCTGCCGAACACCATGTTCCGCGTTGAATTGGAAAACGGGCACGTGGTAACCGCACACATCTCCGGTAAAATGCGTAAAAACTATATCCGCATCCTGACGGGCGACAAAGTCACTGTAGAGCTGACCCCGTACGACCTGAGCAAAGGCCGCATTGTCTTCCGTAGCCGTTAATCGGCTCACCGCGCGCCACATGCTGGCGGCATCGAGGATGTAATCCCTCGGGAGCCCTTTCCGTTTACCCCCGCAGCGACGTTACACAACGGGTTGCAGGTGCGCAGGTAAACTGAGAGGGCTCACTCGTTTCTGTTGTACGGTGAATCTCACCCATAAAAAAAAGCGATGCCGAAGCATCGCTTTTTCTTTGCCTGAAGCGGCCTTAATGCACCGCACCCTCGTCCGCCTTGCGCTTGGCGGCACTGAGGAAGTGGTAGGTCAGCTGTTTCTTGTCCTTGTCCAGCTCGACCTTCACGGAACCGCCGTCCACCAGCGAACCGAACAGCAGCTCGTTGGCCAACGGTTTCTTCAGGTTTTCCTGCATGACGCGCGCCATCGGACGAGCGCCCATCGCACGGTCGTAGCCCTTCACCGACAGCCAGTCGCGTGCTTCGTCGCTCACTTCCAGCGAGACGCCCTTCGCATCCAGCTGCGCCTGCAGTTCGACGATAAACTTGTCGACCACCTGCTGGATCACTTCGGTAGACAGATGGTTGAACCAGATGATGTTGTCCAGACGGTTGCGGAACTCTGGCGTAAACACCTTCTTGATCTCTTCCATCGCGTCGGTGCTGTTGTCCTGCTGCACCAGACCGATCGATTTGCGTTCGGTTTCCCGCACCCCGGCGTTGGTGGTCATCACCAGGATCACATTGCGGAAGTCCGCCTTGCGGCCGTTGTTGTCGGTCAGCGTGCCGTTGTCCATCACCTGCAGCAGCAGGTTGAACACGTCCGGGTGCGCCTTCTCGATCTCATCGAGCAGCACTACCGCATGCGGATGCTTGATCACCGCATCGGTCAGCAGCCCGCCCTGATCGTAACCGACATAGCCCGGAGGCGCGCCGATCAGACGGCTGACGGTATGCCGCTCCATGTACTCGGACATGTCGAAACGCAGCAGCTCGATATCCATCGCCTTGGCCAACTGTACGGTGACCTCGGTTTTCCCGACCCCGGTCGGCCCGGCGAACAGGAAGGAACCGACCGGCTTGCGCTCGTGGCCCAGACCGGCGCGGCTCATCTTGATGGCTTCCGTCAGCGCTTCGATCGCCTGATCCTGGCCGAATACCAGCATCTTCAAACGATCGCCCAGGTTTCTCAGCACGTCGCGATCGCTGGCCGACACGGTTTTCTCCGGGATACGAGCGATGCGCGCCACCACGGATTCGATATCGGCCACGTTGACGGTTTTCTTGCGCTTGCTGGCCGGCATCAGTCGGCTGCGGGCGCCCGCCTCGTCGATCACGTCTATCGCCTTGTCCGGCAGATGACGATCGTTGATGTATTTCACCGACAGCTCCACCGCGGCGCGGATCGCCTTGGCGGTATAACGCACGTCGTGGTGCGCCTCATACTTGGTTTTCAGGCCGTTGATGATCTGAACGGTCTCTTCCGCCGTCGGTTCGGTGATATCGATCTTCTGGAAACGGCGCGCCAAAGCGCGATCCTTTTCGAAGATGTTGCTGAACTCCTGGTAGGTGGTCGAGCCGATCACCCGGATCTTGCCGCTCGACAGCAGCGGTTTGATCAGGTTGGCAGCATCCACTTGCCCGCCGGAAGCCGCACCGGCGCCGATGATGGTGTGAATTTCATCGATGAACAGGATGCTGTTCTGATCCTGTTCCAGCTGCTTGAGCAGCGCCTTGAAGCGTTTCTCGAAGTCGCCGCGGTATTTGGTGCCGGCCAGCAGTGAACCGATATCCAGCGAATACAGCGTGCAGTCCGCCATCACTTCCGGCACGTCGCCCTGCACGATACGCCAGGCCAGGCCTTCGGCGATGGCGGTCTTGCCCACGCCGGATTCGCCGACCAACAGCGGGTTGTTTTTACGACGACGGCACAGCACCTGAATCGCGCGCTCCAGCTCACGATCGCGGCCGATCAACGGATCGATGCCGCCCACACGGGCCAACTGATTGAGGTTGGTGGTGAAGTTTTCCATACGGTCTTCCCCTCCGGACTGCTCTTCGTTCACCGGGTTTTCCGCATTCGGCGCTTGGCCCGGCTCGTCTTTACGCGTGCCATGTGAAATGAAGTTCACCACGTCGAGACGGCTGACGTCGTGCTTGCGCAGCAGATAAGCCGCCTGCGACTCCTGCTCGCTGAAGATGGCCACCAACACGTTGGCGCCGGACACTTCGCTGCGGCCGGAAGATTGCACATGGAAGACCGCGCGCTGCAACACGCGCTGGAAGCTGAGCGTCGGCTGAGTGTCGCGCTCTTCTTCGCCGGCGGGCAGCGTCGGTGTGGTTTGTTCGATGAAGGCTTCCAGCTCCTGGCGCAACGCGGCCAGATCCACCGTACATGCCTCAAGCGCTTCTCGCGCGGCAGGGTTGCTCAGCAACGCCAGCAACAGGTGCTCCACGGTCATAAACTCGTGTCTGTGCTCACGCGCCCTGGCGAAAGCCATGTTGAGACTGAGTTCCAGTTCTTGATTGAGCATAAGCACCTCCCCAATAGATTGCCTTATTCAGGCTTTTTCCAGCGTACAAAGCAACGGATGCTCGTTCTCCCTTGCGTACCGGTTCACATGGACGACTTTGGTTTCCGCCACCTCGGCGGTAAAAACACCACAGATCGCCTTGCCTTGATAGTGGACCGTGAGCATCAGTTGCGTTGCGCGTTCAATATCATAAGAAAAGAACTTTTGCAGAACGTCAATCACAAATTCCATCGGTGTGTAATCGTCGTTGTTAAGTATAACTTTATACATAGACGGCGGTTTTACCGCATCGATTTGTTTTTCTTCGGCCAAGTGTTCAAAATTTAGCCAGTCGTTGTTATTGCCCATCGCTGCTCATCTTCTCTGCTCTGCCCTCTGATATGGGGGCAGGTTTCGGTTATTCAAAGTGGGGATAGTTACTATTTTATCATCTTCGGCATCGTCCCGCCGCACTGTAACGTGCGCAAAAAAACGGGCCAATTGTGACTGAATCGTGGCAATAGCGTTACCTGCTTCAAACTTTGGTGAACTGCTCCCCGCCGACAAAAGCCGATCCCTTGACGCCCCGATCATTTGCTCTAGAGTGTAAATTCGTGGCTGGTGGTCTTTTAACCACCCCTTGTCCACCCTGCTACCCGCCTACGGCGGGTGCGAATTCAGTTATTCATCTCACTTAAAATAGCGTTGCGAGGGATGTAAAAGCATGGAGACGGGTACTGTTAAATGGTTTAACAACGCCAAAGGCTTTGGCTTCATCTGCCCAGCCGGCGGTGGCGAAGATATTTTCGCGCATTACTCCACCATCAAGATGGATGGTTACAGAACGTTGAAGGCAGGCCAGCAGGTCAGCTTCGACGTGCATCAAGGGCCAAAAGGGAACCATGCCAGTCTTATTGTGCCGGTGGAAAGCGAGGCGCTGTCCTAAACGCTTCCGGCAGCGTCGCGCTGCATTGACCCTGACTGCGATAAAAATGCCAGCCGCCGTGTGACTGGCATTTTTTATGCCTTTTACTTACTCGCGCGCCAGCGCATCGATCGGATTCAGCCGCGCGGCATTGCGCGCCGGCAGATAGCCGAACACCACGCCGATACCGGTGGAACAGAGGAACGCGCTCAGCAACGCCGCCGGCGGGAAGCTGATCTGCCAGCCCGGCAATACCAGCTGCACCGCCAGGCCGATGGCGAACGACAGCGTAATCCCCAGCGCGCCCCCCACCAGGCAAACCAACACCGCCTCGATCAAGAACTGCTGCAACACGTCGCCGGAACGGGCGCCCACCGCCATGCGGATGCCAATCTCGCGCGTGCGCTCGGTCACCGACACCAGCATGATGTTCATCACGCCGATGCCGCCGACCACCAGCGAAATCACCGCCACCAGCGTCAGGAACAGCTGCAGCGTGCGGGTGGTTTTCTCTGCGGTTTGCACCAGGCTGTCCATGTTATAGGTGAAGAAGTCCTTTTTGCCGTGGCGCAGCGTCAACAGGCGTGACAGCTGCTGTTCCGCTTCCTTGCTGTCGTAGCCGTCGCGAATGCGCACGGTGATCGAGTCGAAATAATTGTTGCCCATCAGCCGGTTGGCCATGGTGCTGTAAGGCACCCACACGTTCAGCGTCTTGCTGCTGCCGAACATCGACTGCTTCTCTTTAGCCACGCCGACCACCGTCGCCGGCATGTTGCCCACCAGGATCACCTCGCCCACCACGTTTTTCTGGTGCGGGAACAGCCGCCGTTGGGTATTGGCGTCGATCACCACCGTCTGCGCCTGAGACTGCACCTGCAGCGGATCGATGCCGACGCCCTGGGTAAAGCTCATACCGTACACGCGGAAGAACTGTTCGCTGACGCCGTTGACATTGGCCGCCGCGTCGACGTTACCCAGCCGCAGCCGCATGCTGCTGCTGATGCTCGGCGACAGCGCGCTGATATACGGCTGTTCGCGCAGCGCATCGAGATCGCCGTATTTCAGCGATTGCCGGTAGGTTGGATCGTCGTCGCCGAAGTCCTTGCCGGGGTAAATGTCGACGGTGTTGGTGCCGATCGATTTGATGTCCGCCAGCACCATCTGCTTGGCGGCGTCGCCGATCACCAGGATCGATACCACCGAGGCGATGCCGATAATGATGCCGAGCATGGTCAGCGCGGTGCGCATCTTGTTGGCCGCCATCGCACGCCAGGCCATCACCAGCGCTTCGCGAAAGCGGCCGCCCATCTGCCGCCAGGAAGGCGCCGCGGCGGCCAGCGCCAGCGGCTTGGCCTGGGTATCCTCCGGCGGCGCCGGACGCGAGTCGGCAATGATTTCGCCGTCGCGGATCTCGATGATCCGCTCCGCCTGGCGCGCCACCGCTGGATCGTGGGTCACCAGGATCACCGTGTGGCCCTGGGCGCACAGCTGTTTGAGGATCGCCATCACCTCTTCGCCGGAGTGGCTGTCGAGCGCGCCGGTCGGTTCATCCGCCAGGATCACCTGCCCGCCGTTCATCAACGCGCGGGCGATACTGACGCGCTGCTGCTGGCCGCCGGAAAGCTGGCTCGGCCGGTAGTTAACGCGCTCCCCCAGCCCCAGGCGCCGCAACAGCGCCTCCGCCCGTTCGCGCCGCGCCGCTTTGCCCAGCCCCGCGTACACCGCCGGCACCTCGACGTTATGCGCCGCACTCAGGTGCGGCAGCAGATGATAACGCTGGAAAATAAAGCCAAAATGTTCGCGCCGCAGCTGCGCCAGCGCATCGTCGCTCAGCGTCGCCACATCCTGTCCGGCCACCCGATAGACCCCGGCGCTCGGCTTGTCCAGACAGCCCAGAATGTTCATCAGCGTCGATTTGCCGGAGCCGGAGGCCCCCATGATCGCCACCATTTCCCCGGCGTCGATGCTCAGACTGATCCCCTTCAGCACCTCCACCGTCTGCTCGCCGGAACGGTAGCTGCGGCGAATGCCGCTCAGCTGCAACAGCGCCGCCATCAGCCGGCCTCCACGCCGCCGCGGCTGACAATCACCTCATCGCCCGCCTCAAGCCCGCTGAGGATTTGCACATCGATATTGTTGCGCAGACCGATAGCCACCTCACGCTTCTCTTCCTTGCCCTGTTTCAGCACCGAGGCGTGGTAGCGATTGTCGGCGATCTGGTCACCCAACGCCGCCAGCGGGATCACCAGCGCCTGCTCGACGCCGGCCAGCTGAATATGCACCTGCGCCGTCATTTGCAAGCGCAGCAGCCTTTCCGGGTTGGGCACTTCGAAACGCGCATAATAGAAGATGGCATTATTGACCTTTTCCGGCGTCGGCTGAATGTCTTTCAGCACGCCGTCGAAGCGCCGAGTCGGATCGCCCAGCACCGTGAACCAGGCCTTCTGACCCGGCTTGAGGTTAATGACGTCAGCCTCCGAGACCTGCGCCTTCACCAGCATGGTGCCGAGATCCGCCAACGTCAGAATGTTCGGCGCCTGTTGCGCCGCGATCACCGTCTGGCCCTGCAGCGTGGTGATCTGCACCACGTCGCCATCCATCGGGGCTTCGATGCGGGTGTAGGCCAGGTTGATCTTGGCGGTATCCAGGCTGGCCTGGTTGCGGGCGATCTGCGCATTGATGGTGCCCACCTGCGCTTTCTTCACCGCCAGCTGCGTCGCTGCCTGATCCAGATCCTGACGCGATACCGCCTGCAGTTTGGCCAGTGCCTGGTTGCGCTGCAGCGTGACCGCCGCCAATTGCTGCTCGGCCTGTGCCTGCAGCAGCTGCGCATGCAGCTCGCGCAGCGTCGCCTCGCCTTCGCGAATGCTGTTCTGCGCCTGTTGCGGATCGATAACCCCCAGCAACTGGCCTTTTTTCACCTTGTCGCCGATCTCGACATACAACTTTTCCAACTGCCCGCTGACCTGCGCGCCGACGTCAACCTTGCGCACCGCGTCCAGCTGGCCGGTCGCCAACACGTTCTGCTGCAGATCGCGCTTGGTGACCTTTACCGTTTTGAAAGCGGTTGGCGCCGGATGGCGGAAGTGCCAAACGGCCGCCGCGGCAATCGCCGCAATCACCGCCAGTGCGAGTATCCAGCGGCGTTTGTGTCCTTTAAACCCTGTCAAAATTGACCTGCCTGTGCTTGTGAATATCGACCGCCCATTGCGGCGGCGGAGCTAAATTAGCACGCACCGTAGGGAATAACTAAACCTTAGCTCAACACAATGTGGAGACACGCCTGGTTACAGTTCAGCATTGAACTCTCGTTTAGTGAAGCCTTGATGAAATAGCGCCATTCAACACAGCCAAGGATTTCATCATGTCACAGCTCAGCTACCCACTCGCCTCCGCCCGGCCGCTTAACGGCTGGCAACTGATGACGGCGCTGATCAATGGCGAAAAGGCGCCAAGCAACGCCTGGAAAAAAACCTCGTTTCGCCTGAAGTTTCTCGGCCGCTCGCTGCTCAACTGGCGCACCACCAGCGGCCTGCTCAGCACCCTGGCCAGCAACCCGCTGCTGGAGGAGATCCTGAGCGCGCAGCCGAACCTGCCGTGCAAGCTGCATCGCCCCTACTTGGCAGCCAACATGAGCAAGATCGAATGCCTGTTCGCCCTGCGCGATCATTACGATCTCATCGTGCAGCGCATGCCGCTAAAGATGCGTCTCGGCCACCTCGGCCCACAGCCTTTCGTGCTGGCCCGCGCGATGGGCAAAAACGAAGCGCCGATCACGCTGGAACTGGCGGCGATCGACAAACTGAATAAGGAAGGGGAAGCCACGCTGCTGCTGCGCAACGCCAACGGCGTGATGCTGGCGGAGATCACCTTTGCGCTGATGCATTATCAGCAGCAGCCGACGCTGTTCATCGGCGGCCTGCAGGGCGCGAACCATGAGGTGCCGCACGCCGAGATCCAGCACACCACCAAAGAGTGCCACGGTCTGTTCCCCAAACGGCTGGTGCTGGAAGGCATTTGCACGCTGGCGCGGCACCTCGGCATCCGCCAGATCGTAGCCGTCGGCAATGCCACCCATATCTATCAAAACTGGCGTTACCAGAGTAAGAAGAAGGATCAACTGCACGCCGATTACGATCAGTTCTGGCTGTCGATGGGCGCCAAACCGCTCGACAGCGGCTATTTCCTGCTGCCCGAACGCATCGCCCGCAAGCCGATCGAAGAGATCGCCAGCAAGAAGCGCGCCGAGTATCGCCGTCGCTATCAGTTGCTGGACGAGCTGGAACAGGGATTGGCGGCGCATTTCTGCGCCCGATAACGCCCGGCGGGCCGTCAGTCCGCCCGGCCGCGCGCCAGCCAGATCACCCGTGAGAACATTTTCTTCAGCAGCGGCGGCACCGAGTCCGTGCCCCATTCGCCGGCCTGCATCGCGACCTCGATCGCCAGATCCGGCTTCGACGAGTGGTGGACCGCTTTCAGGATCACCTTGCGCACCGGCATCTGCGCGTTGATCGGCACCGACGCCATTCGGTGATAGACCGGGGCGAACCCTTCGCGGAACATGAAGTGTTCCATGTCCGGCGCCGGCAGCGCGGTCAGCCGATCGCGTTCGTTGTCTTCATGATTGTCCAGCAGGCTGCGTACGGTGTTGGCGTACTTTTTGCCCGCCTCATCGCCGTCCACCAGCGCATGCCACTCGATGCCCATGCGGCGGGCAAAGCGCAGCAGCGGCTTCAGGCCGCACTGAGCGAACTCGATGACCCTCACCCCTTCCGCCTCGAAATGGTAGCCGCACTGGCGCGCCAGCTCGTTAAGCAGCCACACTTCGGTTTCGCCTTCCACCAGCAGCCAGCAGCGGGCGAACAGCGACGACGGCCGGTTGAAACGGATGTGAAACGCGATGCGCCGCCCGTCTTCGGCGCTCAGCCCGCGCGGCCCGAGACGGTAGGTCGCGACCCGGCCCGACTCGCGCACCAGCCGGCAGACGTGCTCCACCGGCACCAGCGACACCAGTTCGCTGGAGTTGGTGGTGGTGATGCGCTGCAATGGCAGCTGATTGAGCAGCCCCCAGGCCACCGACAGCATGATCGGGTGCAGGCGAGTTTCCGGGTCTTCCACCAGCAGCAGCGGCCGGGCATGGGGATCCAGCTTGACGTCGCCCTTGGCCTGCAACAGGGTGGAAAACATCCCGAGCAGGATCAGGCGCATGCTGCGGCTGTTCGGTTCGGCCACCATGCGGTTGATGCCGTCCAGCGCACGCCAGGCGTCCTGCTCCGGTTCACCGCCGCGGCGGCGTGGCCGCGCCACCTGCGAACTCTGCTCGGCAAAATAGTGCTCCAGCAGCTGCTGCATCGCCGCCAGCCCCTGACGCAGCTCGCCGTTGGTCAGCTTCTGCGGATTGCGCACCAGCTCGCGCGTCAGCTGATCCAACTGCTGCGCCAGCGCCTGGGTATCGGGTTTACGTTCATCGCCGAGGCTGCTGGGGCGCAGGCGGCGAATAAAGCGTGCGTCGCGCAGGCGCAGTACCGGATGAATGCGGATGATGGCGTGGGCCAGTTGTTCGATATGGTGCAATTGAAAGGCATTGCCGTCGGCGTCGAGAAAACCGCGCCAGGTGCACACCGTGCCGTCGTCGGCCAGCTCGCCCTCGCAGCGGTAATGAATGCGGCTCAGGCCATCCTCGCCCTTGACCCACAGCGGCGTCAGGTGGCGATAACGCGGTAGGTGCGCATGGCCGATGTCTTTTTCGCAGAAGGTGAACACCACCTGCAGGTGGCGCTCTTTGGCCGACTCTTCACCGGGGGGGAAATGGAAATCGTGCGCTTCAAACCGATACAGCTTCTGCTCCGGCGCCAGCAGCAGCGTCAGCGCATCCAGCAGGCTGGATTTACCCCAGGCGTTTTCGCCGAGCAACAGCGTGTTGTCGTCCAGCATCAGGGACAGCCGATTAATGCCGCGAAAACCTACAATTTCGATACGCTCCAAGAACATCCGCCGCCTCCCGTGCGCGCCGTCGCCTCTTCAATGAGGCGACCTTCACAGAGCATGGTCAAAAAACCCCTTGCAGGTCAAGCGGCCAGCGTCAAATCTGCCGCTTTACTCCGGCCGGGCTTTTGGTTAGCGTGTGCTCCTCGCCGCCGTTCGGCGCGCATCAAAACTCAAGGACACTCGTTGCACCATGTACTCAGGACTGTTGATTATTCTGTTACCGCTGATTGTCGGTTACCTCATTCCCTTACGCCATCGCCCGCTGCTGGTGCTGATCAACCGGCTGCTCAGTTGGATGGTGTACGTGATCCTGTTTTTCATGGGCATCAGCCTGGCGTTTATGGAAGATCTCAGCAGTAACCTGGTGCTGATCTTCCAGTACAGCGCGGTATTCTTCTTCTGCATTCTCTGCGCCAATCTGCTGTTGCTGGCGCTGCTGGAGCGGCGCATGCCGTGGCGCAGCAGCCATAAACAGGAAAAGCTGCCCTCGCGCGTGCATATGGCGCTGGAGTCGCTCAAGCTGTGCGGCGTGGTGCTCGGCGGCTTCCTGCTCGGCCTGACGCAGTGGCAATGGCTGCAGTTCGCCCATAAAGGCAGCGAATATGCGCTGATCTTCCTGCTGTTGCTGGTCGGCATTCAGCTGCGCAACAGCGGCATGACGCTGCGCCAGATCGTGCTCAACCGCCGCGGCACGCTGGTGGCGTTGGTGGTGACCGTCGCGTCGCTGGCCGGCGGCGCGCTGGCGGCGCAGCTGCTGGGGTTGCCGATCAAGGCCGGGCTGGCGATGGCCTCCGGTTTCGGCTGGTACTCGCTGTCCGGCATTCTGATCACCGACGCCTACGGCCCGGTGATGGGCAGCGCCGCGTTCTTCAACGATCTGGCGCGCGAGCTGGTGGCGATCATGCTGATCCCGACGCTGGTGCGCCGCAGCCGCTCCACCGCCCTCGGCCTGTGCGGCGCCACCTCGATGGACTTCACCCTGCCGGTGCTGCAGCGCAGCGGCGGGCTGGACATGGTGCCCCCCGCCATCGTGCACGGCTTCCTGCTGAGCCTGCTGGCGCCGGTGCTGATCGCCCTGTTCTCCTGATCCTTTTCCCTTGGGGGCTACCCGGCCCCCAAAGCGTAATCATTCCCATCCGCACGGCAAAATTGCGCTAAATCAAACTTGCCCGCAGTAGTCGCACAAAAGCCTTTTGCAACCCCGATCGCCGATCTATGCTTTTAAACAAGCATTATAAATGCAACTTTAAAAATAAAAGGAAGCGACTATGTTCTGTGTGCAATGTGAACAAACCATCCGTACCCCGGCAGGCAACGGCTGCTCGTATGCTCAGGGCATGTGCGGCAAAACGGCGGAAACCTCCGATCTGCAGGATCTGCTGGTGGCGGCGCTGCAGGGACTCTCCGCCTGGGCGCTGCAGGCGCGTTCGCTGGGCATCGTCGACCACGAGATCGACAGCTTCGCCCCGCGCGCCTTCTTCTCCACCCTGACCAACGTCAACTTCGACTCCCAGCGCATCATCGGCTACGCGCGGGAAACCCTGCTGCTGCGCGACTCGCTGGCCGCCCGTTGCCGGCTGCTGGACGCCGGCGTGCGCGTCGATCACCCGATGGCGGCGCTGCAGCTGGCCGGCAACGATATGCCTGCGCTGCTGCAGCAGGCGGCGCAGTTTGCCCTCAACAGCGACAAGGCCGAGGTCGGCGACGACGTACACGGTTTGCGCATGCTGTGCCTGTACGGTCTGAAAGGTGCAGCGGCCTATATGGAACACGCGCACGTGCTCGGCCAGTTCGACGAGCAACTCTATGCCGACTACCACGCCTTTATGGCCTGGCTCGGCACCCAGCCGCGCGACGTCGACACCCTGCTGAACAACGCCATGGGCATCGGCAAGATGAACTTCAACGTGATGGCGATCCTCGATCGCGGTGAAACCCAGGCCTACGGCGATCCGCAGCCCAGCGCAGTCAACGTGCGCCCGGTGGCCGGGAAAGCCATTCTGATTTCCGGCCACGATCTGAAAGATCTGCGCATGCTGCTCGAACAAACCGAAGGGCAAAACGTCAACGTCTACACCCACGGTGAAATGCTGCCGGCGCACGGCTATCCGGAACTGAAAAAATTCAAACATCTGGTGGGCAACTACGGCAGCGGTTGGCAGAACCAGCAGACGGAATTCGCCAAATTCCCCGGCCCGATCGTGATGACCTCCAACTGCATCATCGATCCTAACGTCGGCAACTACGGCGATCGCATCTGGACCCGCAGTATCGTCGGCTGGCCGGGCGTCAACCATCTGGAAGGCGACGACTTCGGCGCCGTGATCCGCCAGGCTCAGGGCATGAACGGCTTCCCTTATACCGAGATCGAGCACCTGATCACCGTTGGCTTCGGCCGCCAGACGCTGCTGAACGCCGCCGATACGGTCATCGACCTGGTGTCGCAGAAAAAACTGCGCCACGTCTTCCTTGTGGGCGGCTGCGACGGCAGCCGCGACGAGCGCAGCTACTTCACCGACTTCGCCCGCAGCGTGCCGCAAGACTGCCTGATCATGACGCTGGCCTGCGGCAAGTACCGTTTCAACAAGCTGGACTTCGGCACGCTAGAAGGGTTGCCGCGCCTGCTGGACGTCGGCCAGTGCAACGACGCCTACTCCGCCATCATGCTGGCGGTCAAGCTGGCGGATACCCTCGGCTGCAGCGTCAACGAGCTACCGCTCAGCCTGGTGCTGTCGTGGTTTGAACAGAAGGCGATCGTCATTCTGCTGACGCTGCTGTCGCTGGGGGTGAAAAACATCGTCACCGGCCCGACCGCGCCGGGCTTCCTGACCGACAACCTGATGGCGATCCTCAACGAGAAATTCGGCCTGCGTCCGATCACCACCGTCGAGCAGGATATTGCAGCGCTGCTCGCCTGATGCCGTTACGTTATGGGGCCGCCTGCGCCGGCCCCTTTGTTTTTTGAGGTGCCCCGATGACTCAACCCACTCCGCTTTGCCCGAACCGCATGCAGGTGCATTCCATCCAGCGTGAAACCGCCGACGTCTGGACGCTGAACCTGATCTGCGACGTTTTCTACCCTTACCAGGCTGGCCAGTTCGCGCTGGTCAGCATTCGCAACAGCGAGGAGACGTTGCGCGCCTATACGCTCTCCTCCTCGCCCGGCCAGAGCCGCTTTCTCAGCATCAGCGTGCGCTGCCTGCCGGACGGCATCGGGTCGCGCTGGCTGACGCAAGAGGTCAAGCCCGGCAACACGCTGTGGCTGTCCGACGCGCAGGGCGAATTCAGCTGCGAGCGCCACCCGGCCGATCGTTATCTGATGCTGGCCGCCGGCTGCGGCGTGACGCCGATCGTCTCGATGTGCCGCTGGCTGACCGCTAACCGTCCGGCCTGCGATATCGCCGTGATCTTTAACGTACGCACCCCCGCCGACACGATTTTCGCCGATCAATGGCGCGCGCTGTGTGCCGCCCATCCGCAGCTGCGCCTGACGCTGATGGCCGAGCAGGATCTGCAACCCGGCTACCTCAGCGGCCGTATCGATGAACAGACGCTGCGGCAGGCGGCGCCGGATATCGCCGAACGCACGGTGATGACCTGCGGCCCTGCGCCCTACATGGATCAGGTGGAGCAGCTTTGTCGCCGGCTCGGCGTGCCGGCCGAGCATTTCCATAAAGAGCAGTTCCACACGCCGACGGCGCAGGCCGACGCCACCAAAGGACTGACGCTGCGCGCCGCGCGCCCGCTGCGCGAATTCCGCGTGCCGGTCGGCAGCACGCTGCTGGCGGCGATGGAGGCCAATGCCCTGCCGGTCAACGCCGCCTGCCGCGCCGGGGTGTGCGGCTCGTGCAAAACCCGCATCCTCGAGGGCGACTACACCACCACCAGCACCATGACGCTGAGCGCGGAAGAGATAGCGCAAGGCTACGTGCTGGCCTGCAGTTGCCAGTTGCAGGGTGACGTCACGCTGGCGTGATCCCCTGGCCCCATCGCCGCGATGGGGCATTTATCGGCAAGTTCCCCGTGGCCAGCCCAGTTACACTGCTTCCCGTCCTACGCTCTTTACCCTTCCTGACCGCATCTCGTCCACAGCCGGTAAGCTATGCTTGCAGTTGTTCTGCTGCCACTCACCGGATCGAGTCCACATCGTTTTTCAAACCATGTTTGGGGGAACCATGAAGCAAACCGTAGCCACACTGATCGCCAAAACGCTGGATCAAGCCGGCGTAAAACGCATTTGGGGCGTAACCGGCGATTCGCTCAACGGCCTCAGCGACAGCCTGCACCGCATGGGCACCATCGAATGGCTGGGCACCCGCCATGAAGAGGTGGCCGCCTTCGCCGCCGGTGCCGAAGCCCAGCTCACCGGCCAGTTGGCGGTGTGCGCCGGTTCCTGCGGCCCCGGCAACCTGCATCTGATCAACGGCCTGTTCGACTGTCACCGCAACCATGTGCCGGTGCTGGCGATCGCCGCACACATTCCTTCCAGCGAAATCGGCAGCGGCTACTTCCAGGAAACCCATCCGCAGGAGCTGTTCCGCGAATGCAGCCACTATTGCGAACTGGTCTCCAACCCGGAACAGCTGCCGCGCGTACTGGAGATCGCCATGCGCAAGGCGATCCTCAATCGCGGCGTCTCGGTGGTCGTCTTACCGGGCGACGTGGCGCTGCGCATGGCGCCGGAAGACGCGACGCTGACCTGGCATACCCCGGCGCTGCCGCTGGTGCAGCCGCCGATGAGCGAGTTGAACAAGCTGGCAGAAACGCTGAACAAGGCGAAGAACATCACCCTGATGTGCGGCAGCGGCTGCGCCGGCGCGCACGATGAAGTGGTCAAGCTGGCCGAGCTGCTGCAGGCGCCGGTGGTGCACGCGCTGCGCGGTAAAGAGCATATCGAATGGGACAACCCCTACAGCGTCGGCATGACCGGGCTGATCGGTTTCTCTTCCGGCTACCACGCGATGATGAACGCCGATACGCTGGTGCTGCTCGGCACCCAGTTCCCCTATCGCGCGTTCTACCCCACCAACGCCAACATCATTCAGATCGACATCAACCCCGGCAGCATCGGCGCGCACTGCCCGGTCAATATGGCGCTGGTGGGCGATATCCACACCACCCTCACCGCCCTGCTGCCGCAGCTGGAGCCCAAGCGCGACCGGGCATTCCTCGACAAGGCGCTGGAGCACTACAGCAATGCGCGTAAGGATCTCGACGGGCTGGCGACCGCCAACGACGACCAGCCGATCCACCCACAATATCTGGCGCAGCAGCTCAGCCAGTACGCCAGCGACGACGCCATCTTCACCTGCGACGTCGGCACGCCGACGGTGTGGGCCGCCCGTTACGTGAAAATGAACGGCAAGCGTCGCCTGCTCGGCTCGTTCAACCACGGTTCGATGGCCAACGCCATGCCACAGGCGATCGGTGCCCAGGCCACCGCGCCGGATAAACAGGTGATCGCCATGTGCGGCGACGGCGGCTTCACCATGCTGATGGGTGATTTCCTGTCGCTGGCGCAGCTCAAATTGCCGGTGAAAATCGTGGTGTTCAACAACAGCGTGCTGGGGTTCGTGGCGATGGAGATGAAGGCCGGCGGCTACCTGACCGACGGCACCGATCTGCATAATCCGGACTTCGCGGCGATCGCCAACGCCGCCGGCATCAAGGGCATCCGCGTGGAAAAAGCGTCGGATCTGGACGGCGCGCTGCAGGAGATGTTGGCGCATCCCGGCCCGGCGCTGCTGGACGTGGTCACCGCCAAGCAAGAGCTGGCGATGCCGCCGCAGATCAAGTTCGAACAGGCGAAAGGCTTCAGCCTGTACATGCTGCGCGCCATCATCAACGGCCGCGGCGACGAAGTGGTCGAGCTGGCGAAAACCAACTGGCTGCGCTAAGCCAGCTGCCCCGGTGAAATAAAGGGTATATGATGCCATGTACCCTTTTCCTCTCCCTTATATTGCAGGAACCCTATGCTTATCGATCTACGCAGCGACACCGTCACCCGCCCCAGCGCCGCCATGCGCCAGACGATGGCTCAGGCAGAGGTCGGCGACGACGTCTATGGCGATGACCCGACGGTCAACGCGCTGGAGGCCGAGGCGGTGCGCCTATCGGGCAAAGAGGCGGCGCTGTTTTTGCCCAGCGGCACCCAGGCCAACCTGGTGGCGCTGCTGAGCCACTGCCAGCGCGGCGACGAGTATCTGGTCGGCCAACAGGCGCACAACTATAAATACGAGGCCGGCGGCGCAGCGGTGCTGGGCAGCATCCAGCCACAGCCGATCGAGGCTGACGCGGACGGCACGCTGCCGCTGGACAAGCTCGCCGCCGCCATCAAACCCGACGATATCCACTTCGCCCGCACTCGGCTACTGAGCCTGGAAAACACCATCAGCGGCAGAGTCTTGCCGCAGACCTACCTGCAGCAGGCGTGGCAATTTACCCGCGAGCGGCAGTTGGCGCTGCATATCGACGGCGCGCGCATCTTCAACGCCGCCGTGGCGCTGAACCTGCCGCTAAAAGAGATCGTGCAATACTGCGACACCTTCACCATTTGCTTGTCGAAAGGACTGGGTGCGCCGGTCGGATCGCTGCTGTGCGGCAGCGAGGCTTTCATCCAACGCGCGCTGCGCTGGCGCAAGATGACCGGCGGCGGGCTGCGCCAGGCCGGCATCCTGGCGGCGGCCGGTCTTTACGCTTTGGAGCATAACGTCGCGCGGCTGCGCGAAGACCATGACAACGCGGTCTGGCTGGAGCAACAGCTGCGGCAGATCGGCGTAGAGATCGCCGATCCCGGTGCGCAGACCAACGTGCTGTACCTGCGCCAACCGCCGGCGCTGGCGGCCAAACTCGGTCCGTGGATGCGCGAACGTGGCGTGCTGATCAGCAGCGGCCCGCTGACACGCATTCTGACCCACCTCGACGTCAGCCGTCAGGATCTGCAGCGGGTGGTCGAGCTGTGGCGGGAGTTTCTTCAGCAGCACGCCTGATTTCCCTCCCCGGTGCGCCGAGGAGCCTCTTATCGCCCGCCGATGGCGTCGACAAAGCGGCGGGTGATCTGTTGCGGGCGGGTAATGGCGCCCCCTACCACCACCGCATGCGCCCCCAGCGACAGGCAGCGCGCGGCCATCGCCGGCGTTTCGACATTGCCTTCGGCGATGACCGGCACCGATACCGCCGCCAGCACCGCACGCAGAAAGCCGAAATCGTTATCCGCCAGTCGGGCGCCCCGGCTTTCGGCGGTATAGCCATACAGCGTGGTGCCCACGCAGTCGAAGCCCAATCTGGCGGCCCCTTGCGCCTCCTCCAGAGTGGCGATGTCCGCCATCAGCAACAGCCGGGGATACCTGGCGCGGATCGCGGCGACCAACGCCGCCAGCTGCAACTCCCCCGGCCGCGGGTGGCCGGTGGCGTCCAGCGCGATCATCTGCGGCGCCGCCGCCATCAACTCATCGATTTCACGCAGGGTCGGCGTGATATAGACGTCGCTGCCCGCATAATCGCGTTTGATGATGCCGATGACCGGCAGCGCCACCGTGCGCATGATAGCGTTGACGTCTTCGACGCCGTTGGCGCGGATCGCCGCCGCGCCGCCTTGCTCGGCCGCCAGCGCCATGCGCGACATGATAAAATCGCTGTGCAGCGGCTCGTCGTCCAGCGCCTGGCAAGACACCACCAGGCGCCCCTCAATCTGCTGCAAAATGGAAAGCGTCATAAATCCAACAACTCCTCGACTTCGTTTTTAATGATGGTAACGTGCGGGCCGTAGATCACCTGAACACCGTTGCCGCGAACGATAACCGCCCGTGCGCCGCTGGCCTTCAGCCCGCTTTCGTCCAGCAACCGGCTCTGCTTCACCGTCACGCGCAACCGCGTGGCGCAACAATCCAGTTCGACGATATTCTCTTTGCCGCCCAGCGCCGCCAGCACCTGCTGCGAGCGTTCGGTGCCCGTCATCACCGCTTCCGGCGCAGTTTCCGCCTCGCGCCCCGGCGTTTTAAATTTGAAGCGCAGGATCAGGAAACGGAACGTGAAGTAGTACAGGAAGAACCAAGGCACACCGACCAGCGGGACGTACATCCAGTGGGTTTTCGCTTCACCCTGCAGCACGCCGAACAGCATGAAATCGATAAAGCCGCCGGAGAACGTCTGGCCGATGGTGATATGCAGGATGTGAGCGATCATGAACGCCAGGCCGTCGAACAGCGCGTGCACCACGTACAGCGCCGGCGCGACAAACAGAAACGAGAATTCGATAGGTTCGGTGATGCCGGTCAGAAACGAGGTCAGCGCCGCCGACAGCAACAGTCCGCCGACGCGTTTGCGGTTCTCGGGACGCGCACTCTGGTACATCGCCAGGCAGGCGCCGACCAGGCCGAACATCATGGTGATAAAACGGCCGGACATGAAACGCGCCGTGCCAATGTAGAACTGCTGAGTATTCGGGTCGGCCAACTGGGCGAAGAAAATGCGTTGTGTGCCTTCCACCAGCTGTCCGTTGATCACTTCGCTGCCGCCAAGCGCGGTGGTCCAAAACGGTAGATAGAAGATGTGATGCAGGCCGAACGGCCCGAGCATGCGCAATACGAAGCCGTAGATAAAGGTCCCGAGATAGCCGCTGGCGTCTACCAGACCGCCCATGCCGAAGATCAACTGTTGGAAATGCGGCCACACCACCGTCATCAGGGCACCGACCGCCATCGCCGCCAGCGAGCTGACGATCGGCACAAAGCGCGAGCCACCAAAAAAACCCAGGAACGGTGGCAGCGCTATCTTGTTATAGCGGCCGTGCAGATACCAGGTCACCAAACCGATGACCACTCCGCCGAACACCCCGGTCTCCAACGTCTGGATCCCGAGAATCGTTCCCTGCCCCACCGCGCCCGCGTTCTGCGTGGCCAGCGTACCGTTGATTTTCAACAGCGCATTGATGGTGGCGTTCATTACCAGATAGGCGATCAGCGAAGCCAGCCCCGCCGTGCCCTTGTCGCTTTTGGCCAGCCCCACCGCCACGCCGACCGCGAACAAGACCGCCAGGTTGGCGAACACGATAGCACCGGCACTGGCCATCACGGTAAATATACTTTGCAACCAGCCGACATCGAGGAAGGGATACGCCTCGACGGTATTGGGATTGGACAGCGCACCGCCGATCCCCAACAGCAGGCCGGCCGCCGGCAGCACGGCGATCGGCAGCATGAACGACTTGCCGAACAGCTGGGCTTTTTCGAACCAACCGCCGGAGCGCGGCAATTCTGGTGTTGACATAAATTTTCCCCCGACATCATTTTTATGATGAAAATTTTTACCACATTAAAATTAATTTAATGAAAATTTTATTCATAACGATGATCGGCTTCACAATCCGTCGATTTCACTGGCGAGCCGCGGCGTCTTTCCGCCACAATAGAAACGGGAATACTCAGAAAGGTAACGTGATGAATACAGGCAACTTGTTATTGCGGCTGCGGCAGGATTTGGCGGGGTACAGCCCCACGCTGCAAAAGCTCGGCAACTATCTTCTTGCGGAGCCTTCCCGCGCCGTTTACCTGACCATCACCGAACTGGCGCGTGAAAGCGCCACCAGCGAAGCCAGCGTCACACGGCTGTGCCGCCATCTCGGCTGCAAAGGCTATACCGAATTTAAAATGGCGCTGGCCCTCAGCTTGCAACAAAGCCAGCCGGAAGCGGCGACGCGCCAAAGCGCGGCGGAAAATTTGGTGGAAGAGAGCGTACAGGCGCTGCGGGATACCGGCGCGCTGTTGGATCCGCAGGCGCTGCAACAGGCGGCGGATAGCCTGCAACGTTGTGCTTCGGTGCAGATTTACGGCGTCGCCGCCAGCGCCATCATCGGCGACTTCCTGCACTACAAGCTGTTGCGCCTCGGCAAACCGGCGCAGCTGTTCAGCGACATGCACCGGGCGGCGATGAATGCAGCCTCGCTGAGTGAGCGGGATCTGCTGATCGTCATCTCCAGCTCCGGCTCAACCAAGGACGTGCTGCATGCGGTGACGTTGGCCAAAGGGCGCGGCGCACGCGTGATCGCCGTCAGCAATACCCAACGCAGCCCGCTGGCCAAGATGGCGGATACGCTGCTGGTGGCGGCTAAACCGGAAGGGCCGCTGACCGCTGGCGCCCTGCCGGCCAAGGTCGGCGCCATGCTGCTGGTGGAGTTGATGATCGCCGAACTGACTCAGCGCGATCCCGCCTACGCTCAGGCGATGCAGGCCACCGCCAGCGCGACTCTGCCGCTGCTGCTGTAGTCAGAAGATCCAGCGGCCGTAAACCCAGTACCACAGCCCCAGCACCGCCGCCAGATTGAGCGCCACGCTGAGGATGAACCAGGTTTTAAACGGCTGCTTCTGGGTTTTGTGGCGAA
Organism: Serratia sp. PL7; assembly: GCF_945957435.1. NCBI lineage: Bacteria > Pseudomonadati > Pseudomonadota > Gammaproteobacteria > Enterobacterales > Yersiniaceae > Serratia > Serratia sp. PL7. The sequence goes on from NZ_CAMFLB010000001.1 coordinate 2,107,525, forward strand.
ACAGCTGCTGTGCCGCCAGTGCGCCCAACCAGCCGCCCAGCGCGCCGAACAGCAACAGCGTCGCCTCCGGCACCCGTCGCCACCCTTTGCGCGCCGCCAGCTTATCGCCGCCGTAGATCAGAAACGTCAGCAGGTTGGCCAGCACCAACCACATCCACACCGGATGCGGCGAGAACAAACTGGCGATCAGCGTCAGACCCAGCAGGGCGTAACAAATCACATTGAGCTTCATGGCATCCGGTTTTTCGTGCGATAAGGGGCGCGTAGTGTGAACCTGCGCCAGGATGGATGCAACCGACTTATACCCATACAAAATGTGCATTTAAACCCTGAATTTGGCATCCTGTCGTTCTGCCAATCCTCTACCGCACAAGGCGGCCCGATGACACCCCAACGCGTACTGGTTCTTGGAGCCAGCGGCTATATAGGCCAGAACCTGATCCCGCACCTGATCGAACAGGGGCACCAGATTACCGCCGCCGCGCGGCGCATCGAGTGGCTGCAGGAGCAGAACTGGCCGCAGGTCAACTGCCTGTATGTCGATCTGTACCGCCCGGAAACTCTGAGCGCGGCGCTGTGGGAAATCGATACGCTTTACTATCTGGTGCACGCGATGGGCGACGGCGACGACTTTATCGAGAAGGAACGCCAGGCGGCGGAAAACCTGCGCGACGCGCTACGCAATGCCGGCGTCAAACAGGTGATCTTTCTCGGCGCGCTGCAGCCGAACGACGACAGTTCGCCGCACCTGGCGGCCCGCCGCCTGACCGGCGAGATCCTGCGCCAGAGCGGTGTGCCGGTGACCGAGCTGCGCGCCGGCATCATCGTCGGCCCCGGTTCGGCGGCGTTCGAAGTGATGCGCGACATGGTCTATAACCTGCCGGTGCTGACGCCGCCGCGCTGGGTGCGCTCGAAGTCCTCGCCGGTGGCGCTGGAGAACCTGCTGGTTTACCTTGCCGATCTGCTGGCGCACCCGGCGGAGGAACACCGCATCTTCGACGTCGCCGGGCCTGAATACCTCAGCTATCAGGATATGTTCAAACGCTTTATCGCCATCAGCGGCAAGCGGCGCTGGCTGATCCCGATCCCCTTGCCGACGCGACTGATTTCAGTGTGGTTCATCAGCCTGATCACCTCGGTGCCGACGCCGATCGCGCGCGCGCTGATCCAGGGCCTGAAGCACGATCTGCCCGCCGACGGCAAACCGTTGCAGGCCCTGATCCCGCAACGTCTGCACACCTTCGATCAGGCGGTCACCGCCACGCTGCAGCGCGAACTGGAGGTGGTCGATTCCGCCGACTGGGGCTACGATCCGGCGGCGCGGGCCCGCTGGCGCCCCGGCTACGGCTATTACCCGAAACAGGCGGGATGTTCGCTCGACACCGCCGCTTCCAGCCAGGCGCTGTGGCAAACGGTGCAGCAGTTGGGGGGCGAGGAAGGCTATTTCTACGCCAATATCCTGTGGCGGATCCGCGCCCGCATGGACGACATGATCGGCAACGGCGTGGTCTATGGCCGCCCGGCGCGCGCGACCCTGGCGCTGGGTGACGAGATTGACGGTTGGAAAGTCATCACGCTGAAACCGCTGCGGCAACTGGCGCTGTTGTTCGGCATGAAGGCGCCGGGGCTGGGGCGGCTGAGCTTCACCATTACCGATCGCGGCGATCGCCGCACGCTGGACGTGCGCGCCTGGTGGCATCCGGCCGGCTTCAGCGGGCTGCTGTATTGGTTCGCCATGATGCCCGCACACCTGTTCATTTTTCGCGGCATGGCGAAGCGCATCGCGACGTTGGCCGAGAACCTGGACCGCCAACAGCGCTGAATGCCGTTCATTTGTCGATCAACCGCACAGTTTGCCGCTGTGCTTCGGGGCTTTCCGATTGCATAGCGCACGAAATCACGGAAGAATGGCATCTTATTTGCTGGGAGCGCCGCAAGCGCCCGCCGGTATTCCGATTTTGGGTGAGAATAGAGTCCGTTATGAAGGTATTGGTCACCGGTGCAACCAGTGGGTTAGGCCGTAACGCCGTTGAATATCTGCGCCGCCAGGGCATCAAAGTGCGCGCCACTGGCCGCAACCAGGCGATGGGCGGCCTGCTGGAAAAAATGGGCGCTGAGTTCATTCATGCCGATCTCACCAACCTGATCTCTTCGCAGGCCAAAGCGATGCTGGCGGACGTCGATGTGCTGTGGCACTGCTCCAGCTTTACCTCGCCCTGGGGCACCGAAGAAGCCTTCGAACTGGCCAACGTCCGCGCTACCCGCCGCCTCGGCGAATGGGCGGCGGCCTATGGCGTGGCGCAGTTCATTCACATCTCTTCCCCGGCGATCTATTTCGACTACCACCATCACCGCAACGTAACCGAAGACTTTCGCCCGCAGCGTTACGCCAACGAGTTCGCGCGCAGCAAGGCCGCCGGCGAGCAGGTGATCCAGCAATTGGCGCTGTCCAATCCGCAGACCCATTTCACCATTTTGCGCCCGCAGGGCCTGTTCGGGCCGCACGACAAGGTGATGCTGCCGCGGTTGCTGCAGATGATCAAACGCTACGGCAACCTGCTGCTGCCGCGCGGCGGCGCGGCGATGGTGGACATGACCTATCTGGAGAACGCGGTGCACGCCATGTGGCTGGCGACGCTAAAAGAAGATACGCCGTCCGGCCGCGCCTACAACATCACCAACCAGCAGCCGCGTCCGCTGCGCACCGTGGTGCAGCAGTTGATCGACGATTTGGGCATGAAGTGCCGCATCCGCTCCGTCCCCTACCCGATGCTAGACATGATGGCGCGCGGCATGGAGCGCCTGGGCAGCAAAAGCGAAAAGGAGCCGGTGCTGACCCACTACGGCGTCGCCAAACTCAACTTCGACCTCACGCTCGATACCACCCGCGCGCAGCAAGAGCTGGGCTATCAGCCGATCGTCTCGCTGGAAGAAGGCATCGCGCGCACCGCCCGCTGGCTGAAAGATCACGGCAAACTGCACGGCCTGTAATCAACGCGCCGCGCCGTACTTCACCAGCAGCGCATCGATAATCGCCTCACTCTCTGCATCCGGCTTACCGCGAACATCGTCGGGCCGGAAATGCATCTGAAATGCCGCCAGCACATTGCGCTGCTGCCGTGCATCCCACGACGGGTCGATCGCGTAGCCGTAACGCGCCAGCTTTTCGAGCAGCGGCGCCATCGGTACCGGCGCATGGCGATCGCGCCCCGCCAGCAACCGCTGCACGTCCCGTTCATCCGGCCAGGCGCCGATGCCGGCCTGCGCCAGCTGCCGCCAGGGGAACAGCGGGCCGGGATCCTGTTTGCGCTGCGGCGCGATGTCGCTGTGCCCCACCACGTCCTGCGGCTGAATGCCATAGCGTTGGATGATGTCGCGGCTCAGCGGGATCAGCACGGCGATCTGCTCCGCCGTATAAGGCTGCCAATGGGTGAACAGCATGCTGCGGGTGAACCCCTTGTTGACGATTTCGATGCCGATCGAGGTGTCGTTGAGGTTGCTGCGGCCGCGCCAGACGCTGGCGCCGGCATGCCAGGCGCGCATCGCTTCCGGCACCAGCCGGTACACCGTCGGTTTGCCGTGTTCGCGCTGCGGGTGCGCCGGCAACAGGTAGTGTGCGCTGACGTGTTCATCGGTCAGCGTTTTCAGCGATGAATGAAAGTCTTCCGCCGTATAGTGCATCACCAGAAACCGAATGCGCTGATCGGCGCCCTGCGCCTGATGCAAGGTTTCGAGCTGGTAAGCGCCACGATCGACGAGCGTGTCCTGCTGCGGATTTTGGCATCCCGCCAACAGCGCGGCGGCGATGATCCCTGGCCAAATTTTCACTTATCCTCCTGATTGACGTCCGTGAGATGTAACGCGACGCGATTGACCTGTATCCAATCATCACGTTCGTCGAGAAATGATGACAAACAACGCCGATGTGCAAGCGAGTGTTGCTCCCGACTGGCGGCCTTTCCCGCCCATGATAGTCTCAAAGTATCATCTGCGCCGAAAGAGCGGAGTCGAACATGTTGACGCCACGCTATCTGTCCTGGTTGCTCTGTGCCGCCATGCTGCCGCTCAGCGGCTGCGATCGGCAAAAAGTCGCTGACGCGATGGGGGCAAGCGCACCGTCCCCGGCCGCGCCCATCGCGAGTGCCAGTACGCCGGCCTATACGCCGCTGACTGCCGACCAGCTGTACCAGTTGGTCAGCCCGGTGGCGCTGTTCCCCGACAAGCTGCTGGCGCAGGTGTTGGCCGGCGCGGGTTATCCTGACCAAATCAACGCCGCGGATGCCTGGCTGGCGCAAAACCGCGGGTTGCAACCGGCGGCGCTCAGCTCGGCGGCCGACGCTCAGCCCTGGGATCCCAGCGTGCGCGGCCTGGTGCAATTCCCCGACGTGCTCGATCAAATGGCGAAAAACATCCCCTGGACCACCGCCCTGGGCAGCGCCTACCTGAACGATCCCACCGACGTGATGAACGCCATTCAGGTGATGCGTCAACGGGCGGCCAGCCAAGGCACGCTGAAAAACACCCCGCAGCAGCGCATCGTCGTGGCCCCCACCACCCGTTACGTTGAGCAGCAGCCCTATCGCCAGCGCGTGGTAGCGGCGCCGGGCGAAACCATCGTCATCGAACCCAGCCAGCCGGATACGGTTTACGTCCCGCATTACGATCCCTGGGTGGCCTACGGCACGCCGATCCCAGCCTATCCGAGCTATCGGTATCAACCTTCGGGCTACAGCGGCGGCGACATGTTGGCGGCCGGCGTGATCAGCTTCGGTGTCGGCATTGCGGTCGCCTCATTGTTCAATCAGCACAACAGCGGCTGGCACAACTGGGATATGCGCTGGGACGATCGACGCCAACCGGTGGTCTACCGCGATGCGCCCTACGTATCGCATTCCACCACCGTGGTGAATCGCGTCACCAACATCAATCAATATAACAACGTGAACAATGTGAATCGCAGCACTCATACAGTGAATAACTACAACAATACGACCGCCGCACCGACGCCGCATTTCAACCCGCCGACGCCTAACGCGCAGCCGCGCGTCGCGCCTGCGGCCCATGCGCCGATGACCCTGCCAACCTTTGCGCACACCCAGCCGATAGCGGCCGCGCCGCACGTGCAACAATCGGTCATCGCGCCCCATGTACAGCAGCCGATGAGCATGCCAACGTTCACGCATGCCGCGCCGGCAGCGCCTCACACGCAGCAACCGATGGCCGTGCATGCGGCTCCGGTACAGACGCATCCGATGCAGGCCGTCGCGCCGGTGCATCCATCCGCCGTGCGGCCACAGGTTCAGGTCGCGCCGCACGTCGTTCAGCCGGGGACGCGCGAACCGGCCGCAACGCGGCATCCGACGATAGAACGCCCGTTGGCAGTGCCGCAAGCGCGCATCATGCCGCATCCAGCCCCGGCGCCGCAGATCCATCAGCCGCCCGTTCAGCCGATGCCGCATCGCCAAGCGCCAGCGCCGGTGAAACCGCAGGAACACCGCCCGATCGTCGAGCAGCACAAGGTGGGATGAACCTACAGGATGTCGCCCCGGCGGAACGGCCGGGGCGCGGAGAATGGCGTTAGCGGCTAACTTTCACCGCGGTGCCGCTGACGGTCACCATCAGCATGCTGCCGTCTTTGCCAACGGTTTCATAATCGATATCAATGCCGACCACCGCGTTGGCGCCCAGCTCTTTTGCCTGATCTTCCAGCTCTTCGAACGCAATCAAGCGCGCCTTGCGCAGCTCTTTCTCATAAGCGCCCGAGCGACCACCGACGATATCGCGCACGCCGGCGAAGAAATCACGAAAAATGTTGGCGCCGAGGATCGCTTCGCCGGTGACGACGCCGCAGTATTCGGTGATGGTGAACCCTTCCAGGGTCGGGGTAGTTGAAAGCTGCATCAGAACTCCTTGTTTGATTAATTCAACGTATCTATGACCAGAAGATTGGCGTTATGTTCGCTTAATCAATGGCACGCAGTACGAATGCAAGGCCAAAAAACGCATTTATACTGTAAGCTATCGGTCTTCATGGTAGAGACTTTCACATAAGGTAATAAGATGAAAACAAAAACGATTGCGGCTGTTTTACCCTTAGCGCTGTTGCTGAGTGCCTGTACCACGGTGGAACCGGCATACAAGGATATCGGCACCCGCAGCGGCAGCTGTGTAGAAGGCGGCCCGGATACGGTCGCGCAAAAGTTCTATGACCTGCACATCCAGCAGGGCGCCGGCCTGCCGGACAGTAACCGCCTGGCGCAGCTGCAGCCCTATCTGAGCAAAGTGCTGTATCAGGATCTGGTCAGCGCCGGCCAGAACCCGGGCAAGCACCGGATAACCGGCGATCTGTTCTCCGGCAATGCGCAAGGGCCAAGCAGCGCCTCCGTCGCCAGCGCCTCGACCATTCCTAATACCGATGCGAAAAACATTCCGCTGCGCGTCGACTTAAGCTATCAAAAAGACGCCAACAGCACCGTGAACTGGCAGGACGAAGTGCTGATGGTGCGCGAAGGTACCTGCTGGGTGGTTGATGATATTCGCTACCTGAATGTTCCAGCACACGCCACCAACGGCAGCGTGCGCCAGGTGCTGGAAAACCAGTAACCCGCGATACCCCGGCCGACGCGGGCTTGCCGCGTCGGTCATCCCCGCCGTCAGTCAACAGCTCAAATTTCGTCCAATAGAAAAAATTTCGCTACCGATATCACAGCCTGCGCCACAAATCCCCTCCCTCGGCCTGAGTCGCGGTATCTTGTGCTAATCTTTTACTTTCCCGCCGCACACTCATAAATTTTAACGCACAAAGATTGCATAAGTATTCTGTGGAAGTTAACATTTGCGGCATCAATGTCTATTCAATTCTGGCGCATGAGTATTCAACTTAACGGTATCAATTGCTATTACGGCGCTCACCAGGCGCTGTTTGACATCACGCTGGATTGTCCAGCTGGGGAAACCCTGGTGCTGCTTGGCCCAAGCGGCGCCGGGAAAAGCTCATTGCTGCGGGTGCTAAACCTGCTGGAAATGCCGCGTTCGGGCCAACTGCAGATCGCCGGCAACCAATTCGACTTCAAACAGGCGCCGGGCGAGAAAGCCATTCGCGAACTGCGTCAAAACGTCGGCATGGTTTTCCAGCAATACAACCTGTGGCCTCACCTCACCGTGGTCCAGAACCTGATCGAGGCGCCTTGCCGCGTACTGGGTCTGACCAAGGCTCAGGCGATGGAGCGCGCCGACAAGCTGCTCAAGCGTCTGCGCCTAACCGACTTCGCCGATCGCTTCCCGCTGCACCTTTCCGGCGGCCAGCAGCAGCGCGTGGCGATCGCCCGCGCCCTGATGATGGAACCGCAGGTGCTGCTGTTCGATGAACCGACTGCGGCGCTGGATCCGGAAATCACCGCTCAGATCGTTAGCATCATTCGCGAACTGGCCGGCACCGGCATCACGCAGGTGATCGTCACCCACGAAGTGGAAGTGGCGCGCAAGACCGCCAGCCGCGTGGTGTACATGGAAAACGGCCACGTTGTGGAGCAAGGCGACAGCAGCCACTTTGCGCAGCCACGGACCACCGAGTTTGCCAACTACTTATCACACTAACAATTAACTTGCTGTAATTTGGGGATTTTGCGATGAAAAAACTAATAATCGCCGCCGTTCTGGCCGGCATCAGCGTTTCCGCCTCCGCAGCCGAAACCATCCGTTTCGCTACCGAAGCCTCCTATCCTCCATTTGAATTTATTGACGCCGGCAACAAGATTCAGGGTTTTGATGTCGATCTGGCCAACGCACTGTGCAAAGAGATGCAGGCCGAGTGCACCTTCACCAACCAGGCGTTCGACAGCCTGATCCCTAGCCTGAAGTTCAAGCGTTTCGATGCGGTCATGGCCGGCATGGACATTACGCCGGAACGTGAAAAGCAGGTGCTGTTCACTAAGCCGTACTACGATAACTCGGCGCTGTTCATCGCGCAGAAAGGCAAAATCGCCGACGTGGCGGCGCTGAAAGGCAAGAAGGTGGGCGTGCAAAACGGCACCACCCACCAGAAATACCTGACCGACAAGCACCCGGAAATCACCACCGTGCCTTACGACAGCTACCAGAACGCCATTTTGGATCTGAAGAATGGCCGCGTTGATGCGGTGTTCGGCGATACCGCGGTGGTCAACGAGTGGCTGAAGCAGAATGACGCGCTGGCGGCAGTGGGCGACAAAGTGACGGATAAAGACTACTTCGGCACCGGCCTCGGCATCGCGGTGCGCCAGAAGAATACCGATCTGCAGGGCAAGTTCAATGCCGCTCTGGACAAGATTAAGCAGGATGGGACCTATGAAACCATCTACAAAAAATGGTTCCAGCAGTAATACGCCCCGATGAATGAATTACAACCTTTAGCAAGCGCCGCCGGCATGACCGTCGGCCTTGCCGTTTGCGCCCTGATCCTCGGGCTGATTCTGGCGATGCTGTTCGCCGTATGGGAATCGTCCCGCTGGAAAGCGGTCAGCTGGCTCGGCACCGCCTGGGTGACCGTGCTGCGCGGCCTGCCGGAAATCCTGGTGGTGCTGTTTATCTATTTCGGCTCGTCGCAGTTGCTGCTGATGCTCTCCGACGGCTTTACCCTCAACCTCGGTCTGTTCCAGTTGCCGATCCAGTTGGCGATCGACAATTTCGAAGTCAGTCCGTTCCTGTGCGGGGTGATCGCTCTGGCCCTGCTCTATTCCGCCTACGCTTCGCAGACGCTGCGCGGCGCGCTCAAAGCGGTGCCGCAGGGGCAGTGGGAATCCGGCCAGGCGCTGGGACTGGGCAAGGCGGCGATCTTCTTTCGCCTGATCATGCCACAGATGTGGCGCCACGCCCTGCCCGGCCTCGGCAACCAGTGGCTGGTGTTGCTGAAAGACACCGCGCTGGTGTCGCTGATCAGCGTGAACGATCTGATGCTGCAAACCAAGAGCATCGCCACCCGCACCCAGGAGCCTTTTACCTGGTATGTGATCGCGGCGGCCATCTACCTGCTGGTGACGCTGTTCAGCCAATACGTCATCAAACGCATTGAGCTGCGCGCCACGCGCTTTGAGCGGGGGCCGGTCTGATGATTGAGTATTTACCGGAAATCCTCAAAGGGCTGCATACCAGCCTAACCCTGACCGTCGCCGCGCTGATCGTCGCGCTGGTGCTGTCGCTGCTGCTGACGGTGATCCTGACGCTGAAAACGCCGATCCTGACGCCGCTGGTCAAGATCTACGTGACGCTGTTCACCGGCACGCCGCTGCTGGTGCAGATCTTCCTGATCTACTATGGCCCCGGCCAGTTCCCGGCGATCCGCGACTACCCGTGGCTGTGGAACCTGCTGTCGCAGCCCTGGCTGTGCGCGATGATTGCGCTGGCGCTGAACAGCGCGGCCTACACCACGCAGCTGTTCTACGGTGCGGTGCGCGCCATTCCCGCCGGGCAGTGGCAGTCGTGCGAAGCGCTGGGCATGTCGCGCCGGCAGACGCTGCGCATCCTGTTGCCGTTCGCCTTCAAACGCGCGCTATCGTCTTATTCCAACGAAGTGGTGCTGGTGTTCAAAAGCACCTCGCTGGCCTACACCATCACGCTGATGGAAGTGATGGGCTACAGCCAGCTGATGTATGGCCGCACCTACGACGTCATGGTGTTCGGCGCCGCGGGCCTGGTGTACCTGTGCGTCAACGGCCTGCTGACGCTGCTGATGCGGCTGGTAGAGCGCCGCGCGCTGGCGTTTGAGCGCCGCAACTGAGACCGCCTCTCCCCATGAGCCCCGCCATCGTGCGGGGCTTTTTTTATCTCTGCGGCAATATTTAATCATTTATATTGCATTTTAATTCACTCAATGGCAGGGTTATCAGCAGGCGCACACGCAAAAAACTCTGGCGATTACCAGTAAAAACAAACGATAGCGAATAATCACTTTCAGGATCCAGACAGGAGCTCTACGCATGAAAAAACTGCTGCTTGCCGCGACGATGTTGGCCGGGATGACCTTTAACGCCACCGCGGCCGAGACCATCCGCTTCGCCGCCTCCGCCACCTACCCGCCGTTCGAATCGCTGGACGCCAACAACCAGATCGTCGGCTTCGATATCGATCTGGCCAACGCGCTGTGCAAACAGATGCAGGCGCAGTGCACCTTCACCAACCAGGCGTTCGACAGCCTGATCGCCGCGCTGAAATTCAAGAAATACGATGCGGTGATTTCCGGTATGGACATCACGCCGGAACGCAGCAAACAGGTCGCTTTCACCCAGCCTTACTACGCCAACTCGGCGATCGTGATCGCGCAAAAAGGCAAGTTCAGCTCACTGGCGGATCTGAAAGGCAAAAAGCTCGGCATGGAAAACGGCACCACCCACCAGAAATACATGCAGGACAAGCACCCGGAGATTAACACCGTCTCTTACGACAGCTACCAGAACGCCATTCTGGAGCTGAAAAACGGCCGTATCGACGGCGTGTTCGGCGACACCGCCGTGGTGAACGAGTGGCTGAAAACCAACCCGCAGCTGGCGCCGGTCGGCGAGCACATCACCGATGCACAATACTTCGGCACCGGCCTCGGCATCGCGGTGCGCCCCGACAACCAGGCGCTGCTGGCCAAGCTGAACGCCGCGCTGGACGCCATCAAGGCCGACGGTACCTACAAGGCCATCAACGACAAGTGGTTCCCGCAATAAACAATTAAGGCCCGGTTATCCGGGCCTTATGTTTTATAAACGCCGCACCAACAGCGTCAACACTTCGTAGTGCGCGGTATGCGGGAACATGTCGAACAGCTGCACCCGTTCGATGCGGTACCCCGGCAACGTCTCGATATCTTTCGCCATGCTCTCGGCGTTGCAGCTGGAATACAGAATGTAATCCGGCGCCATCCGGCTCAAATAATCGCACAGCGCCTGGCCGATGCCGCGCCGCGGCGGATTGACCAGCACCAGCTGCGGCACCTGGCCTTCGGCGGTGGCGAAGCGGGTGGAGTCGAGCGCCTGAAAATCTACCTGCAATAGCCCTAACCGCTGCGCCGACTGGCGCGCGCAGGCGATCGCTTCCGCGCTGATTTCGATGCCGGTCAGCCGCGTTTGCGGCTGCGCGCAGTGCAGGCCGAAACCGCCGACGCCGCAGAACAGATCCCACATGCTGTCGATACCCAGCGCGCGCACCCAGTCGCGGGCGGTGGCGTACAGATCGGCGGCCACCTGCGGGTTGGTTTGGAAGAAGCTTTGCGGGCGGATGAACAACGGCACCTGATTGAACTGTTCCTCGAGCGCCTGCTGTTCGGTCAGCGCGATCTCGCGCTCCCCTTCCATGATCGCCATGTGCACCGGCTGAATATTGGCGGAGATCACCTTGAGCTGCGGCAGCTGCTGCTGCAGCCACGGCAGCGCAGCGCGCAGCTGCGCCAGCTTGGTTTCCGAGCGCAGCACGAAACGCAGCATCACGCCGCCGTCGAGCGTGCTTTCGGTCAGCAGCAGGTATTTCAACTCGCCGCGTTTGCGCGCCACGTTATACGGCGTCAGGCCGGCGCGGGCGATGAAGCTTTTCAGCACCGCAAACATCGGCGCAAAGCCGGCGGGATACAGCGGGCAGTCGCTCAGATCGACCGGCGTGCCGTCGCGGTGCAGCATGCCGAGCAGCGGGCGCTCCACGCTGCCGCTGACCACCATCTTGGCTTTATTGCGAAATGCGCTCAGCTCCCCCGCCATCGGCTGCAGCCACTGCGCGACGTCGCACCCGGCCAGCAGCGAGTGCAGGTGATGCTGTTTGTCAGCCAGTTGCTGCGGATAGGGCTTTTCCAGCCACTGACAGGAACGGCAGGTACCCGCCGTATACAAAGCGCAATGCATGAAGATTACCGTGAAGTTCAGGATGACGAATTAAGGGCGCAGAGTTTACCACTCCGCACGCCTAAAATCTCACTTGCGCACGGTGAAGAAGCGGCGGCTGGCGGCAGGAACGAACAGCAACGCCAGGATCACCGCGTCGGGGATCTTTTGCAGGATCAGAACGTGCAGGATTTGGCCGCTGGTTTCCCCCTCCACGGTGAACACCTCGGGGAAGACGCTGCCAATGGTGGCCAACAGCAGGTAAAGCACCACAATGCACTGGCAGACCACATAGCCCCAGCGTCCCCAGTTGCGGCCGCGCATCACCGCAAAGCCACAGCTGATTTGCAGGCACAGCAGCATCAGGCCGGCCAGAAAGATAAAGGTAGAATCCCACGCCTGCGCGCTGGTGTTAACGAACTCCTGTGCGCCGTCGACGCCCAGTTCGCCCAACAACAACACCACGCTGATACACTTGATCGCCACCATGGCGGTGCCCGCCACCATCACCGGCACCGGCGCATCCGAAGTCGATCTCATTCCCTGCCCGCTTTTCAGCATGTCTGACATATCCGTGTTCCGCTACGACGCGCCACCAATACAGATGGCGCATGTAAAGTCAGGTAGTTAGTTGCAATACTTATTGATTGCAAAAATAGCAGGTTTGTTACGATTCAGCTACGGGCCGCCCGCTGTAATTCACGCGATCGTTGTTTTTCCGAACGCGCCATAAACCACCAGGCGATCAGGCCGAGAATGCCCACCACCAGCAGGATCAGGCTGGCCAGCGCATTGATTTCCGGATTCACCCCCATACGCACGCTGGAGAACACCAGCATCGGCAGCGTAGTGGCGCCCGGGCCGGAGACGAAGCTGGCAATCACCAGATCATCCAGCGACAGGGTAAACGCCAGCATCCAGCCAGAGATCAGCGCCGGCGCAATCATCGGCATGGTAATAACGAAGAACACTTTCAGCGGCGGCGCCCCCAGATCCATTGCCGCCTCTTCAATCGAGCGATCCACCTCGCGCAGACGCGAGCTGATCACCACCGCCACATAAGCGGTACAGAAGGTGACGTGCGCCAGCCAGATGGTGAACATGCCGCGCTCCGACGGCCAGCCGAAAGCGTGCCCCATCGCTACGAACAGCAGCAGCAGCGACAGGCCGGTGATCACGTCCGGCATCACCAGCGGCGCAGTCAGCATAAACGCAAAGCCGGTCGAACCGCGAAAGCGGCCGAACCGTACCATCACCACGGCGGCGATGGCGCCCAGCACCACCGCGGCGGTGGCGGAGGCGGCGGCGATGGTCAGGCTGAGCCCCACCGCGCTGATCATCGCCGAGTCGTGAAACAGTTCGGTATACCAGCGCGTGGACCAGCCGGCCCACACCGTCACCAGCTTGGAACTATTAAAGGAGTAGATCACCAACATCAGCATCGGCGCATACAGGAAGGTAAAGCCGACCGTCAGGATGGCGATGCGCCACGGTGAACGCACTACCGGCAAGTTGTTCATTCCTGCCCCCCCATTTCCTTGTTCTGGTGTTTGTGAAACCACAAAATTGGCACGATCAGCAACAGCAGCATGATGGTGGCGACCGCCGAAGCCACCGGCCAGTCGCGGTTATTGAAGAACTCCTGCCACAGCACGCGGCCGATCATGATGCTGTCTGGCCCACCGAGCAGCTCCGGGATCACGAACTCCCCTACCGCCGGAATGAATACCAGCATCGAACCGGCGATGATGCCGCCGCGCGTCAGCGGCACGATGACGCTGAAGAAGGTTTTCAGCGGCCGGGCGCCCAGATCCAGCGACGCCTCCACCAGCGAGTAATCCAGCCGGATCAGCGCCGTGTAGATAGGCAGCACCATAAACGGCAGGTAGGAATAAACGATGCCGATATACACCGCCAGGTTGGTGTGCAGGATCACCAACGGTTGGTCGATCACCCCCAGCCACATCAGAAAGTTATTCAGAATGCCGTTGTTTTTCAGGATCCCCATCCAGGCATAGACGCGGATCAGGAACGAGGTCCAGGAAGGCAGGATCACCAGCAGCAGCAGAATGTTGCGGGTCGACGCCTTGCTGTGGGCCACCGCCCAGGCCAGCGGATAGCCGATGATCAGGCAGCACAGCGTCGAGACCGCCGCCACGCGCAGCGACTGCAGATAGGCGTCGATATACAGCGGATCGTCGGTCAGTTGCAGGTAGTTGGCGAAGTTGAGCGCGATGTTCAGCTTGCCGTCCACCCAGCTCATCAACTCGGTGTAAGGCGGCACCGCCAACGCCAGCTCCGCCAGGCTGATCTTGAACACGATCAGGAACGGCAGCATGAACAGCAGCGTCAGCCATAAATACGGCAATGCGATCACCAGCTTGCGGCCGTGAGCCATCAGCAGGCGGTGGAACAGCGCCTTGAGGGTGCCGGGCGTTTTGGCCGGCGGCTCCGGCGTGCGTTCAGAAAGCAGGGTCATATGGGTTACTCCTCAGCGGCTCCGCTACACCGTCAACACGACACAGCTGTCGGTTTCCCAGCACAGACGCACTTCATCGCCCCAGGTGGGCATCCCCTTGCGGAAACGGTGGCCGTTTTGCAGCTGGGCGCTGATAATCTGCCCGCTGTGCAGCTTCACGTGATAAATAGACAGATCGCCCAGGTAGGCAATGTGCGCCACTTCCCCTACCGCGAAGTTGCAGCCGTCTTCCGGCACCTGTTCGCACAGCAGGATCTTTTCCGGCCGCAGCGCGACCTGGATCGGCACACCGTCCACCACCGAGGCGTCCGGATCGACCTTGATCGCATGGCGCAATCCGGGGCTTTGCAGGATCAGCGCATCGTCGTGGCGCTCCTGCAATACGCAGTCGAAGACGTTGACCGAACCGATAAATTCGGCGCTGAAGCGGCTATTCGGATGCTCGTAGATCTCTTCCGGCTCGCCGATCTGCACGAACTTGCCACGGTTCATGATGGCGATGCGCCCCGCCATGGTCATCGCCTCTTCCTGATCGTGCGTCACCATCACGCAGGTGACGCCGACGCGCTCGAGAATATCGGTCACTTCCAACTGCATGCGATCGCGCAGCTTCTTGTCCAGCGCGCCCATTGGCTCATCCAGCAGCAGCAGCTTGGGCCGCTTGGCCAGGCTGCGCGCCAGCGCCACCCGCTGCCGCTGGCCGCCGGAAAGCTGGTGCGGTTTGCGTTTGGCGTACTCCTGCATGTGCACCAGCGCCAGCATTTCCGCCACCCGCTCGGCGATTTCTGCCCGCGGCATTTTGTCCTGCTTCAGGCCGAAGGCGATGTTCTGCTCTACCGTCATGTGCGGGAACAGCGCGTAAGACTGAAACATCATGTTGATCGGCCGCTGGTACGGCGGCACGTGCGACATATCCTGCCCGTCGAGCACGATCTGCCCTTCCGTCGGCTGTTCAAAGCCGGCCAACATGCGCAGTAAGGTTGACTTGCCGCAGCCAGACGGCCCAAGCAGCGCAAAGATCTCGCCCTTGTAGATGGTGAGGCTGACGTCTTCGACCGCATTCTGCCCGTCGAAGGTTTTGGTGAGGTTACGGATTTCCAGCAGAGGGGTGAAGACCTTCTGCGACTTGGCTTGAGGACGAGGGATGGCGTCGTTCAATCGGGGTGCTCTCCGGCGTAAAGCGGCACAAAACCACGGCGAGTGCCGTGGCCCAAAACAGCAGTGCAGGCGGGGAGCGCCCGCCTGCCGGTTTACCGACGATCGGGGGTATCCCCCCATCATCACTTCCCGCTTTTAACTTTAGTCCATGCGCGGGTAATGACACGATCCAGCTTCGGCGACTGCACGTTGAGCGTGAACAGCTTGGCGCGCAGATCGGCCGGCGGATAGACGTTCGGGTTCTCGCGCACCTCGGCCTTCACCAGCGGCGTGGAATCTTTCACCGCATTGGCGTAATAGACATAGTTGCTGATGCCCGCCATCACGTCAGGTTTCATCAGGAAGTTCAGGAACTGGTACGCGGCGTCTTTGTTCTTGGCGTCCGCCGGCATGGCGAACATGTCGAAGTAGGTCAGCGCCCCTTCTTTCGGGATCGCATAGGCCACGTTCACGCCGTTCTTCGCCTCTTTGGCGCGGTTGGCCGCCTGCATCACGTCGCCGGACCAGCCGATCGCCACGCAGATATCGCCGTTAGCCAAATCGTTGATGTACTGTGAAGAGTGGAAGTAACGAATGCTCGGCCGCAGCTTCAGCAGCAGATCGTTGGCCGCGCCGGTATAGTCAGCCGCATTGGTGCTGTTGGGATCCTTGCCCAGGTAGTGCAGCACGGTGGCGTAAACCTCGCTCGGCGCATCGAGGAAGGAGACGCCGCAGCTTTTCAGCTTCTCGAGGTTTTCCGGCTTGAGGATCAGATCCCAGCTGTCGACCGGCGCGTCTTTGCCTAATGCCGCCTTCACCTTGTCGACATTGTAGCCGATGCCGGTGGTCACCATCAGGTATGGGATGCCGTATTTGTTGTCTTTGTCATTATGTGCAACCAGCTTCAGCATCTCGGGATCGAGATTCTTGTAGTTGGGCATTTTGCTCTTGTCGAGCGGCTCGAAGATGCCGGCCTGCGACTGGCGCTCGAGGAAGTTGGATGAAGGAACCACCAGATCATAACCGGTGCTGCCCGCCATCAGTTTGCCTTCCAACACTTCGTTGGAGTCAAAGACGTCGTACACCACTTTGATGCCGGTTTCTTTCTGGAATTTGGCCAGGGTATCCGGCGCGATATAGTCGGACCAGTTATACACGTGCAGCGTTTTCTCTTCGGCTGACGCCGTGACGGACGCGGCCATCAACAGACCGGCAACCACACCCGATAACCACTTTTTACGTTGGGTGACCATCCGTAACTTCCTCCAAAACAGGGTAAATCATAGAATTGAACTTGTATCTGCAGCGATACAAAACCTTTCCTGATTGAGCGCAATCGTTGCAACCGCGAAATGAATGGCTATGCATATGATTGCATGCGCCTTTTTGCACTGCCCTGCTCGCGTGGTTACAAGGGAAATCGCAAGCCCTTTGCAGAATCAGCAGCATAGCCGCTGCCATCGCAACCCGCCAGCCCCCAGGGTAAAAAACGCCATTTATCGATTTTTTATGCAGTTTTTCTCTATGTGATACGCCATTAACGGCACAAAAGACGAGAAAGATCGGGCGGCAAAGGCCAAAGTGCAGAATATTTTATTGCGGAGGGGAATAACGGCAGCATGCCGCCGGAGCGACGGCATGCTTAAGGTACGGCGAGGATCAGTGCAGCATCGGCTGACGCACGGCGCCAGCGGGGATCTCTTCTTCGTCACCCATAAACAGCAGATCGTTCGCCCGCGCCTCGAGGATCACCATCGAGACCTGCTCTTCGCCCTGCTGCATGAAATGAGTGAACTGCTCGTAGGTGATGCCCACCGCCACGCTCAACGACTGGCAGACGATCAGCTTCGGCAGGTTGTCGTCCTGAATGTCGACAAAGGCCTTGATGGTCAGCGAACTGGCGTTGATCTGGCTCAGGTCCGCCACCAGCGGGATCAGCGCGGTCGGTTTCACCTCGGCCAGCGCGGAGAACAGGATGACGTTGTCCACCAGATCTATCTTGGCGTCGAACACGCCGTCGAAGTTCTGCATGTGCGGCAGGTGCAGCGCCTGGCAGGAATCGCACTCAAAGAAAGAAATGCCCGACTGATCCAGCCAGCGCCGCAACAGCGCCAAATCGGGGACAATGAGTGAATCCATAATAACCAGCCTCACAATATTCAAAACGCGAAAAGGCGCATAGCTTACGGAATATTCACCCGATACGCCACGATCAATGCGGCTTAATTCACTAATTAAGATATTGCTCGGCGGGAAAAGCGCGCCGACCGCCCCGTCAACCACCGGATTTCAGGCGGAACCCCGGCCGGCCGCGCTGCTCGATGTATTCGATCATCATGCCGGCAATGTCCAACCCGGTGGTGGTCTCCACCCCTTCCAGCCCCGGCGACGCGTTGACCTCCATCACCAGCGGGCCGCGCTCGGCGCGCAGGATATCCACCCCGGCGACGTCCAGCCCCAGCGTGTTCGCCGCTTTGACCGCAATCGCCCGCTCCCTGGCGGTGATGGTCACTTTGCGGGCGGTGCCGCCACGGTGCAGGTTGGAGCGAAACTCGCCGGGCTTCGCCTGCCGCTCGATGGCGGCCACCACCCGGCCGCCCACCACCAGGCAGCGCACGTCGCGCCCCTGCGCCTCGCGCACGTATTCCTGCACCAGGATATGGGCATTCAACCCGCGAAAGGCGTCGATCACGCTTTCCGCCGCCTGGCGGGTTTCCGCCAGCACCACCCCGATACCCTGCGTGCCTTCCACCAGCTTGACCACCAGCGGCGCGCCGCCGACCAGCTCGATCAGGTCGCCAGTGTCGTCCGGCGAATGGGCAAAGCCGGTGATCGGCAGATCGATACCCTGCCGCGCCAGCAGTTGCAGCGAACGCAGCTTATCGCGAGCGCGGGTAATGGCCACGGATTCGTTGAGCGGGTAACTGCCAAGCAGCTCGAACTGGCGCAGCACCGCGGTGCCGTAAAAGGTGATGGCGGAACCGATGCGCGGGATCACCGCGTCATAACGCTCCAACTGACGGCCGCGATAGTGAATGGTCGGCGCCGCCGGGTTGATGTTCATATAACAGGAAAGCGGATCGATGATATCGATGCTGTGCCCGCGATCTTCCGCCGCTTCACGCAGCCGCTTGCACGAATAGAGCGTTCCGTCGCGAGAAAGAATGGCAATTTTCACTCGTCACCCCAAAAGCCAACGCCTGCCCAGCAGGCGGGTTAGCGGCCGCGGCACTCAGGCGCGCGGATCGCGGTCCTGATTATCTTTCGATGCATCCGCATCTCGCGGTTTGCGGCGATCGTTTTCCGGCGGCAACCCGCCGCGCATCAGCGGGCCAAAGCCCTGCACCACGCGCCACACCAGAAATGCCGCCGCCGGCACCATCAACGCCACGCCGAGGAAAATCATGCCGACCGCCGCCTGCTGCGATGCCAGCCAGCCAGACAGCTGCAGGTGGCCGTGAATGCTGAGGTAGGCCAGCACCAACATCACGATACCCAGCCCTTCCAACACCAGCACCGGGCGCGGTAAGTCACCGAATGAACGCATATTTTTCTTCTCCAGAAGGTCTGCCCCCAGTGTAGTGAATTCCCGCCAACGGCGACAGCCCCGGCTGACTAATTGGTTACATGAATCAGATTAACAGGTAATTCCTGCTTTTTTTTCATGGCCTCAACGGGCATAGTAGGCGCCATCTGACGCAGGTAATGACTTTTTCGGTGACGGGATGTCGTTGCAATAGCGAACCATTTATTGAAAATCCAATTAAGGAGCGTTGCATGTTTGCAGTAATCTTCGGGCGTCCTGGCTGTCCTTATTGTGTCCGCGCTAAAGAACTGGCGGAAAAACTGACTGAAGAACGCGACGATTTCAACTTCCGTTACGTTGACATCCACGCGGAAGGCATCACCAAGGCCGATCTGGAAAAAACCGTCGGTAAACCGGTTGAAACCGTGCCGCAGATCTTCCTGGATGAGAAGCACATCGGCGGTTGCACCGATTTCGAAGCTTACGCCAAAGAACACCTGAACCTGTTCCAGTAAGTTTTTGAACGACAAAAAAGGCGCTTAACGCGCCTTTTTTTATTGCCGCTGCCGCCGGTGCAGCTGCTGCAGCGTCTGCAACAGGCCGAGGGCGAACAGCATCAGCATCGCGCCGAACACGCACCAGAACACCGCGCTGGTGGCATAAGCCAACTCCTGCCAGAATGAATAGGACGGCGTCAGCCAGAAGTGGCGGATCAGCAGACACAGCGGCAGCGCATACAGCGCGCCAAGCAACGGGCAAAGCAGCCGCTTGCGGCTCGACAGATAGCTGGCGATCGCACCGGGGACAACGAACAGCAGCAGGCCGGTTTCCCCGTGGTGCTCATGATCCGTGCTGCCGAACAGGCCGGTTTGCTGGCCGAGAAACACCAGGCTGAACAACAGAAAACAGCTGAGAATGCCCAGCCAATATCGATAACTCGTCATGCGAATTCTCCCCCGCCCAATTACCGCATCAATAGAAATCGGTCCGGCCACCCGTCAGGTGACGCTGAACCGAATTTTTTCCTTGGTCAAAAGAGAGTTAAATGCGCACGGCGGCGCAGGAAATCAGCTTTCTGTGCTGGCTGTCATCGGTCATAGCGTCTAGAATGAACGCCGCCGAACGATGGTTCGCTTCGCTTTCTGCTGGTGGTGATTTATGACGTCGTTTTAAGGCTGAATTTATCTCTTATAGTTATCTATATCAAGCACTTACTGGTAAACAATAAGTTATCCTCCGTGAACATAAACGTCGCTAGTTTGTTAAACGGTAACTACATTCTGTTACTGTTCGTGGTACTCGCACTGGGGCTGTGCCTCGGTAAACTCCGTCTGGGCTCCGTCCAACTCGGTAATTCCATTGGCGTTTTGGTGGTTTCCCTGCTGCTCGGCCAGCAACACTTCGCCATTAACACCGAGGCGCTGAATCTCGGCTTCATGCTGTTTATTTTCTGCGTCGGCGTAGAAGCCGGGCCCAACTTTTTCTCGATTTTCTTCCGCGACGGCAAAAACTACCTGATGCTGGCGTTGGTGATGGTCGGCTCGGCGATGGTGCTCGCCGTCGGTCTCGGCAAGCTGTTCCACTGGGATATCGGCCTGACCGCCGGCATGCTGGCCGGCTCGATGACCTCCACGCCGGTGCTGGTGGGCGCCGGCGACACGCTACGCAACACCATCGTCAACGGCCCGGCGCTGCTGGCGGCGCAGGATCATCTGAGCCTGGGCTACGCCCTCACCTACCTGATCGGTCTGGTCAGCCTGATCTTCGGCGCGCGCTACCTGCCGAAGCTGCAACACCAGGACCTGTCCACCTCTGCCCAGCAGATCGCCCGCGAACGCGGCCTGGACACCGACAGCCAGCGCAAGGTCTACCTGCCGGTGATCCGCGCCTACCGCGTCGGCCCCGAGCTGGTGGCCTGGGCCGACGGCAAGAACCTGCGTGAACTGGGCATCTACCGCCAGACCGGCTGTTACATCGAACGCATCCGCCGCAACGGCATTTTGGCCAACCCGGACGGTGACGCGG
Organism: Serratia sp. PL7; assembly: GCF_945957435.1. Taxonomy (NCBI): domain Bacteria; kingdom Pseudomonadati; phylum Pseudomonadota; class Gammaproteobacteria; order Enterobacterales; family Yersiniaceae; genus Serratia; species Serratia sp. PL7. Next base: position 2,128,523 of record NZ_CAMFLB010000001.1, read on the forward strand.
TGCTGCAGGTGGGCGACGAGATCTCGCTGGTCGGCTACCCGGACGCCCACGCGCGGCTGGACCCGAGCTTCCGCAACGGCAAGGAAGTGTTCGATCGCGATCTGCTCGACATGCGCATCGTCACCGAAGAGATCGTGGTGAAGAACAGCAACGCGGTGAACAAACGCCTGAGCCAGCTAAAGCTGACCGACCACGGCTGCTTCCTCAACCGCGTGATCCGCAGCCAGATCGAAATGCCGATCGACGACAGCATCGTGCTCAACAAAGGCGACGTGCTGCAGGTGAGCGGCGACGCACGCCGGGTGAAGAGCGTGGCGGAGAAAATTGGCTTTATCTCGATTCACAGCCAGGTGACCGATCTGCTGGCGTTCTGCGCCTTCTTCATCATCGGCCTTTTGATCGGCCAGATCACCATACAGTTCAGCAACTTCTCGTTCGGCATCGGCAACGCCGCCGGCCTGCTGATGTCCGGCATCATGCTCGGCTTCCTGCGCGCCAACCACCCGACCTTCGGCTACATTCCGCAGGGCGCGCTGAACATGGTGAAAGAATTCGGCCTGATGGTGTTTATGGCGGGCGTAGGCCTGAGCGCCGGCGCCGGCATCGGCCACAGCCTGGGCGCGGTCGGCGGCCAGATGCTGATCGCCGGGCTGATCGTCAGCCTGGTGCCGGTGATTATCTGCTTCCTGTTCGGCGCCTATGTGCTGCGCATGAACCGCGCCCTGCTGTTCGGCGCCATCATGGGCGCCCGCACCTGCGCGCCGGCGATGGAGATCATCAGCGATACCGCGCGCAGCAACATCCCGGCGCTGGGTTACGCCGGCACCTACGCCATCGCTAACGTGCTGTTAACGCTGGCGGGTTCACTCATCGTGGTGCTATGGCCGGGCATACTCGGCTGATCGATTAGCGGGAGAGATGGATCGGCGATAAAAATATTTTGATTTTTTTGTCGCCGGCCAGAACTTTCGTTGGGGGCCGCAGTCTGAATTAGTGCCACTGCTTTTCTTTGATGTCCCCATTTTGTGGAGCCCGATAATCCCGCCTTTTAGGTTCAAGATTATCGGGTTTTTTGTTGCCTGAAAAACGTATTACATCAACAGCCCTCGGACCAAAAATGCGCCTTTTTGCTGTGGTTCGGTCACACATCCCTCTTCTCATTCGTCATCTATATGTGTTAACCCGATAAATGAGGAGTTCTTATGACTACGTTAGTGAATACCGACCCTGTCAATCATGCGCAAACCATTGCCAACGTTTTTTCCGCGCTGCTGAAAGTGCATGGCGCTATCGACGCGCACAATCTAGAGCGCAAAATCTACCATCTCGTTCTCCTGCGCGCTTCGCAAATCAATGGTTGCGGTTACTGTGTCGAGATGCATACCAAAGAAGCGCGCGAGGACGATGAAACCAACGCTCGTCTGGACAGACTGGTGGTATGGGAACACGTTGATGATTTCACGCCTCGCGAGCGCGCCGCATTTGCCTGGACAGAGGCGTTAACGCGGCTTGAACGCCATACCGAGTATGGCCCGCTGCGCGCGGCATTGCGCGCGTACTATTCCGAGGAGGAAATCAGCGCGCTAACCGCAAATATCACTATGATAAATTTGTGGAATAGAATTCATATTTCCGGCCACTAGTATGAAAAACGACAAGTATGCAGCACTGTTCGAATCGAGAAGAGCGTTTCTGATCGGCCTCGCCTATCGTATTTTAGGTTCTCTGGCCGACGCGGAAGATGCCGTGCAAGATACCTATATCAAATGGTTACATGCGGATCGCCACAGCATTCTGAATCCTGCGGCCTGGCTGACCACCGTCTGCACTCGTCGTTGCCTTGACCTGCTGCGCGCCGCGCAGCAGGCTCGCGTCGATTATGTCGGTATTTGGCTGCCAGAACCCATTCAAACCGCCGCAGCCAAAACGCCCGAGCAGACGTTGGAGCTCTCATCGTCGCTGTCGACGGCCTTTATGCTGTTGCTCGAAAGACTCACTCCCCGCGAGCGCGCAGCCTATTTGCTGCATGACATCTTTGACTTGCCCTACGCGGATCTCGCCATGACATTAGGTGGAGAAGAAACGGCATGTCGTAAACTGGTGTCACGCGCGCGCGAAAAAGTTGGCCGCCCGGAGGAGCGCAACACCCAGCCCACAGAGCGGCAGGAGGCATTGCTTATCGCTTTCAAAACGGCGGTGGAAATGGCAGATATCGAACCGCTTTCGACCCTGTTGTCCGAAGACGTTAAGCTCAGTGCGGACGGCGGCGGCAAAGTGCCCGCCAACCTGGCTGAACTCGTCGGCAAACGTGACGTACTCGAGTTTATCGGCGGTAAATTGCCCGTATTTTGGCGAGCCTATCTCTGGCAACACGCGCTCATCAATGGCGTGCCGGGCGCCTTGCTATCCGAACAAGGCCGTATTACGGCGTCTGTCAGTCTCAGCTTGAATGCCGAAGGCCGACTGGCTCAGGTATTTATCGTGCGCAACCCAAGCAAACTTTCGCAACTCGACCGTCTGTGGACAATGCCTCTGCGGTAAGAACACCTTTACAACATGTGCCCAGTTTCCGGTAATACAGCGAGACGGCTTATTTACTGACAGGGAGAGGTGGCCATTTCCCACCACGCTTAATTAGCTCGTCTTTGATGCGCTCAAGAGACTCTTTCGCCTCACTGCCGTCCGGACTCCTATTAATCAGCCGTTGTAGTTGATTACCCATCGTCCAACCCGAGTTGCCTCTTATATCGCTATCGGCGCCTTTTTCTAATAAAAGAATGACGTGGTCATAGGAGTGATAGTCTAAAGCATCGATGAGCAGCGTATCACCCAGTGAATTTCTTATATTTATATCAGCACCATGCTCCAACATGACCTCTAATGTTTCTGTGTTTTTTGCAAAGATACTATTAAATATAATGGGTTGATTATGAACCTTATCCCTGGCATTTGGAGAAAGTCCGCCCTCTAACATAGCCTGTATCCAGATGCCTTTATCCGCTTTCATAACAAATTCAGCGGGGCTGCCTGGTGCGTTAGGCTGAGGTTGTAATGGCTCAGCCCCCGCCTTGACTAAATCTGTAATGATCTTGAGCCGCTCTGGCGTGTTCTTGTCAAAGATGGCGTTGTTTATCGTCCAGAATAGCAACGTCATCTCCGCCTTGGCCGGCCGATTTAACGTTTCTTTGCTTACCGTCGATAAAACTTTATCCAGCTTTTGCCTGTCACCCTCGTAAATGATGGTGGCGATGTCCAGCTGCTTCCCTTCAAAGTAATCTTGTGGTTGTAGATCCCTACCTTGTTCGCATCCCTGCATCACACATATAGACAGCACCACGGTGATAATGAGAATAATATGCTTCATGCCATACCCATCCCATCCACGTCAAACGCCAATTATTTCACCCACCTGAGAGCCAACTAATTCATAATGTTTATTTTCTCTTTAATTTTAATTAATTTCTTTATATAAGAATTATTTTTGTCTCCCTTGGCTATTTCCGCAGAAATCAAAGAAAGGAAGCTGTCATTAAAATCATCTTTGGCTAATGGGTTAGCGCCATGAGCCAAAAGAACCTCAATGTGTTCTGGGCAACTATTATACAACGCATTAATTAATGGCGTTCTGTTCATAGCACCTTTGATATTAACATCAACTTTGTAATCTATTAGAGTACTCAGCGTCTCTGTATTAACCGCTTGAAAGCTCTTGAAAATTATTGGTTGATTGTTTATTTCATCCCTTGCATTAGGCGATAGTCCGCCTTCAAGCATAGCCTGTATCCAGACGCCTTTATCCGCTTTCATAACATATTCAGCCGGGCTACTTCGCCCTTCCGGTCTTGGCTGCAGTGGATCTGCCCCCGCCTTGACCAAATCCGTAATGATCTTGAGCCGCTCTGGCGTATTCTTGTCAAAGATGGCGTTGTTTATAGCCCAGAATAGCAACGTCATCTCCGCCTTGGCCGGTCGATTTAACGTTTCTTTGCTTACCGTCGGTAAAACCTTATCCAGCTTTTGCCTGTCACCCTCGTAGATGATGTTGGCGATGTCCAGCTGCGTCCCTTCAAAATAATCCTGTGGTTGTAAATCCATACCTTGTTTGCACCCCTGCATGATGAGCGTAGACACTACCATCGTGATAATGAGTATGATTTTTTTCATATTCTTCCCTTGATTGTGGCAATGTCATCGTCTTTTTCATTTTCAATGCATTGTATCGCCTGGTCTATACCGTGCTTATCCAGCAGTGAACCTGTTCCACCAGGAAGCGTGTGTTTTACTCCCACGGCGTCAGGCGCCAACATGGACAACCGTTCTTTCGCCATCACCGCCGGGGGATAAAATTTAAGGTCTTTGGCATCCTCCCACAAATCAACCTCCTGCAACTTGGTCAACAGTTCCCCTTTTACGCGATACGCCTGAATATTATCGGTACTGCCTATAATCGAACCGCCGTATTTTTTTACGGTTCCCGCATTCAGGCCTGCAGCATTAAACGTCCAAGCCGGTTTGCCACTGGCCATGGAGGCCGCAGACGCCATGCCACCGCCCAGCGAATGGCCAGATATCCCAGCACCGCCTTTAATTGCTTTACCTATATTGACCGCTTTTTTGTAGTATTCCGAATTAAACCCCAACCCTTGAGCGCCATTATTTGACCAGTCACTCAGGTTTTTAATGCCTGACAAATCACCGTTCAGTAACGCTTTCTGGGCAGCCTTGCTTATTCCCTCCGGGAACTGAGGCGCACGCGATCCGCGGAACACCACCGTCGGATTCATCGCTTTACCAAAGACGTTTTCATCTGGCTGATAAACCCGAGCCAGAAAGCCCGGTGTATCCTCATCGTCATAGAGCATATCTTTGCTTAAACCGAGTTTACCCAGCGCCCCATCATTGTTACTGATATCCTTCCAGCCTTCAGGGATGTCTATCGTGTCCTTGAGCGGGTTAGTGGTCTTATAGACATTCTCAGCCAACTTCGCCTTTTCGACCGCAACGTTGTTCTCCGCCAGGCGCTGTGCAGCTATGCGCGCATCCGGGTAAATGCTGCGGTTGCCTCGCCCTATCAGGTACTGGCGTTCTTGCCAGCGTTCTGCCTTGGTCAGCGGACGGATGGCCTGCACCGTGGCGGCAACGGTTGCTACTGCGGTCGCGATGGCTTGCTGCAGAGGGGGATTCCGGGTCGTATTCTGCCTCGCCGGCAGCACCGTCGGTTTTGCCCGGTGGCCATAGCGGCTGACCATTTCTTCATAGCGGGCGATCACGCGCCCTATAGGATAAAAGGCGGGAAGAGAGCTGCCTGGGTAGCGCTGTAATCGGCCTTCCGCGTCGACGTAAAAAGCATATTTCGTCGGCGTCCAGGTGCCCATTCCCTGATCAATCGCCAGCAAGCCGCCCCGGTTGATCTCATCGAGCACGCTGCGCTTCACAGCCACGTCCTCACGATAACCGGTGACGCCAATCCCGGATTGAGTATTGCGGGTAATCGGATACCGGCTGCTTATCGATATGCCGGCTGCGCCGCCGAACAGATAATGCCGTTCCAGCTCATACCGCGCTGCTGTAGGGTTAAGTATCCTGGAAAAGCTTTCCGGCGCCGTGTGTTCAGAGGAGAAATGAATCAGTTTCATACGGCGCCTGCCCACTCGTAAGGTTCCGTGGTCGGCACAGACGCGCCATCACAGTGCAGCTCGCCAGATGGGCGACTTTTTCTGGTTTCGTCGAGCGTTAGCGAACGATAACGCATTGGATATCCTTATCTTCTGTGTCACGCCTAAATAGGGTATGGGCAAAATTATCACAATTCAGTAAAGATTTCTTTGCTCTATTTCTATACGCTTCTATACGCGCGCATCCTCTCCCATCCATGCAGCGGCGTGCTTCCTGTGCCCATGTGAAGAGCGTATTTCGTTGCCATGTTGCGGCTAAAAGCCACGTCCGAAAGCAATCAGTCGAGTGTCAAAGATGCGGGAATGATAAGGAGACAGGAAGGAGAAAGGCTCCGCCAACCGGGAATGGCCAGCGGAGCGGCGTCAGGCGGCGGTTATTTCTGCTCAGCCTGACTTACGGTATCTTCGGCTTTCCAGATGCGATATTTCACTTCCGCGTCTTTCGGCGCATACACCACGATCGGCAGGCGGCTGTTGTAACGCTGCATCGCGGCGTCGCCCAGGTTAGCGGCGATGAATTTCTTGGTCTTGGTGTTGTCCGGGCAGGCCATCATGGTCGAGGCCGGTTCAGACAGCTTCTCCAGCACCAGGTAGTCGTAACCCCAGCCGGACAGGGTTTTGGTCTCCAACGTGCCACCAATCATATGGCGGTTGCAGTCCACTTCCAGCGTCTTGCCGATCAGCAGCTCTACCTTGTAGTTCTCTTCGTGCTCTTGCTTCGGCAGGTAGATCACCTGGCGATTCATACCCTTCTCGGCTTTCGGGTAAGGCGCGACTTTTTCCAACGGCTGTTTGCTCATGTCCGCGTCATCGCCAGAGGTCGCCGCCATAGCGCCGGCGGAAACGGCCATCAGCAGGCCGGAAAATACAACGGATGCCTTGTTCATGTTTTATCCCTACACTTTGTCAAATAATCCGTCTATAAACTAATACACTACCGCTAAGCTCGCCACAGGTTTAATCTTCTTTACAATAGACAATCAATAGTGACAATCGCCTAATATAAACCGTTAACTGGAGCAATTAGCCAGCGCACCCTCGGGTTAAGACGAGAAAAACCAGCGATTACCTTCGTACAAGCAAGTGTATCAGATAGGGTTTTCTTACCGGCGGACTAAGGTTTTCTTAAGACAGAATTATTACAGTAACGTCATTCAATCCTGTCACTGAGCCTGCGCGTGAATCCAGAATCGTCATTAAATCAATCCTCAACGACACCGCAAATTAAGACAACCACCCTTTACTCCCTGTCGGCATCCTTTTACCGTTGGCAAGTTTTTGGCCTGCTGATCAGCGGTTTGGTGTTTCTATGGCTCTCCCGTAACGAACAGCTGGACTGGGCGATCAGCAATTATTGGTACGATGCCGCCAGCGGGCATTTCCCGTGGCAAAACAATTATTGGCTGGATCTGATCAATCACCGCCTGTTGAAGCAGATAGTGATCGTAGGGGCGGTGCTGACACTGTTTTGGGGCCTCTATCGCCGCAGCGCGCGCCTGATCGTAACCATGCTGCTGATTGGTATCGGCCCGCTGGTGGTGGGCATTCTCAAAGCCACCAGCGCGCACTCCTGTCCGTGGGATCTGATTGAGTACGGCGGCAAGGCGATGTCCTTCCCGCTATTCGGCACGGTACCGGCGCTGTCGGGCCCCGGTCGCTGTTTCCCCGGCGGGCACGCCTCGAGCGGTTTCGCGGTGATGGCGTTGTTTTTCCTGTTTTATCCGCAGCGTCCGCGCCTGGCCTGGTGGTGCTGGTGCGGCGGCATTGCGCTCGGCATGGTGATGGGCTTTGGTCAGATCATGCGTGGCGCACATTTTCTTACCCATAACCTGTGGGCGGGTTGGTGGGTTTGGTTAAGCCAGTTGGCTATTTATTGGATGATTAGCGGCTATTGGCGCCGCAAGATGAGGTAACGGTTATGGAGCAGCTAAACCATGTTCTTTTCGCCTGGATCAATGCGACCCCGGCGTCTCCCGAATGGATGATCGATTTCGCCACCTTTTTGGCGCGCGATCTTATCATTATCGTGCCGCTGCTGATCGTCGGCCTGTGGCTGTGGGGGCCGCAAAGCCAGCTGGTTTCACAGCGCGAAGTGGTGGCGAAAACCACGATCGCGCTGTTGTTCGCCATGCTTGCCGCCTCCGCTATCGGCGCGCTGCTGCCGCATGAGCGTCCGTTCGTCGCCGGCGTCGGCTATACCTTCCTGGCGCACGCGCCGGACAGCTCGTTCCCCAGCGATCACGGCACCGCCATCTTTACCTTTGCGCTGGCATTCCTGTTCTGGCACCGGGTCTGGTCCGGCGCGCTGCTGATGATTGTCGCCGCCGGCATCGCCTGGTCACGCGTGTACCTCGGTGTGCACTGGCCGCTGGATATGGTCGGCGGTTTCCTGCTCGGCCTGGTCGGCTGCCTGTTCGCGCAGCTGGTATGGAATCTGTTCGGTGATGTCCTCGCCGACAAGCTGTCGCGCCTGTATCGCTTCCTGTTTGCCTTCGCCATTCGCCGTGGCTGGGTGAAAGAGTAACCGCACAACATGACAGGGGCGTTACCGCCCCTGCTTTCACACCACGCCAGTAGTCACACAGAACGTCCGCGTTTTCCCCGCTCCCAGCATCACTCCTTCCTCCCCTTCTGGCGCATTCGGGCGGCAGTTCGCCGGCTGGATAAAAGCCAGAAGCCGCCTGTTGCCCTGAACGGCGATGCGCCGGAAACCATAGTTGAATTGTTCGGTGGCAAAACGCGTCACATAACGCCGGCCCTGCGGCGCCAGCATAAAGAATTCGGCCTGATCCACATAGCGCGTCAGATCGTCGGAGCACAACAGTTCCTGCCCGATCGTATCCCCTAATAAAGCCGGCGTCGGCAGGTTCTGGCGGAATACCGCATCAGGAATGCAGTCATAGTTGAGGCCGCAAACATAGCGCAGCGGCTGCGGCCGCTCGGCCTGATTGGTGACCTTCATCTCTATGGCGAACTGCGCGCTCTGGGCCGCCAGACGCAGCGCCGGGCCGATGCGCCAACGCCCGCCCGCCCGCTCCCCCTCGCCGTGCAACGTCAGCTCATCGCCCGCCAGCTGGATCCACACGCGTTGCATCTGCAGCGGCTCACCGTCCTGATGCGGCCAGGCGGGATAGAACGCAGCGTCGTCAGCGCGCTTTCTGCCGGCGCCCCGCACGCTGCGGCGGCCCGACTTCAGCGAGTAACCGTCAAACTCAGCGTCCCAGATCGCGAGGCCCTGATACGGTAAAACCGTCAGCGCGCCACGGCAGTTCGCCAGCGTTAACATCGGCCCACGTTCTGCGCAGCGATGCGCGCTCACCGCAAAATCCGCATTGCGGAACAGTTCCTGCCGATGCGCCCCGAAAGCTTCAGGAGCCAGATCGATGTTGATCTTCATCTTTTTTCCCTCGACGTTTCGCCCGCGCAGGCCGCGAGCCACAAAATGTTATTTAAATAACAAATGAAACGCCTTTAAGCTATACCTATAACAGCATTATAGCGACGATCGGATCGACATTTTTTAAACAGCACTAGGTTTATCGGCATCGGAATGTTATTATTTTCACATTCCTCACTCCGTTTACTGTCTTAACCTCACTAAGGAACCGCGATGACCACCGAAAACATCGATTACGCCAGCTATGTCGACCATACCCTGCTGGCCATGGACGCCACCGAAATGCAGATCGCCAAACTGTGCGAAGAAGCACAGCAGCACAACTTCTATGCGGTATGCGTCAACTCCGGCTACGTGCCGCTGGCGGCCCAGCTGCTGCAAGAAAGCACCGTGAAAGTCTGCTCGGTGATCGGTTTCCCGCTGGGTGCCGGCCTGACCGTCGCCAAGGCCTTTGAAGCCAAAGCGGCGATCGCCGCCGGGGCGCAAGAGATCGATATGGTGATCAACGTCGGCTGGTTGAAAAGCGGCCTGCTGGACGAAGTGAAAGCCGATATCGCCGCCGTGCGCGAGGTTTGCGCGGCGATCCCGTTGAAGGTAATATTGGAAACCTGCCTGCTCAGCGATGCGCAGATCGTCCAGGTTTGTGAAATGTGTCGCGAACTCGATGTCGCCTTCGTGAAAACCTCCACCGGCTTCAGCACCGGCGGCGCTCGGGAAGAGCACGTCAAACTGATGCGTGAGACTGTGGGCAGCGAAATGGGCGTGAAAGCTTCCGGCGCCGTGCGCGATCGCGCCACCGCCGAGAAGATGATCAAAGCCGGCGCCACGCGCATCGGCACCAGCTCCGGCGTCGCCATCGTATCCGGCGCCCAGCCGGCGGCGGGCAGCTACTGATCGTCGGCTTGCCCTGACGGGCATGGCCATACACTCCGATGCGGGACAATACGGGCGGCTGATGCGGCCCGATATTGCCCCGCATTGTTGTGTTTAGCGCCGGAAATGCCGGCACGCCCCTTTACCTCTACTACCTGTGGGAAGACGGATCTATGGAAACGCGGCGCGAAGAACGTATCAACCGGTTAGTTCAGGCGTTAAAACGCGCTGACAAGATCCACCTGAAAGAAGCCGCCGCGCTGCTGGGGGTCTCGGAGATGACCATTCGCCGCGATCTGAGCGCCGAACCGGCGGCCGTGGTGTTGCTCGGCGGCTACGTGGTGACCGATCCGCGCAGCAACGGCGTGACCAACTACTTCGTTTCCGATCAAAAAGCCAAACAGGTCACGGAGAAACGGCGCATCGGCCTGCTGGCAGCGCCGCTGATCAATGAAAACGACACGGTGTTTTTTGACTGTGGCACCACCACCCCGGCGATCATCGACGCCATCGCCGACGAACTGACCTTCACCGCCGTGTGCCATTCGCTAAACACCTTCCTGGCGCTGCAGGACAAACCGAACTGCAAAGTGGTCCTGTGCGGCGGTGAGTTCAAGCCGAACAACTACATCTTTTCCAGCGTCAGCGGCCGTAACGAGCTCGATCATATCTGCCCGAATATCGCCTTTATCTCCGCCGCCGGCCTCAGTCTGCAGCACGGCGCCACCTGCTTCAACTTCGACGAACTGGAGATGAAGCATCGCGCGATGGCGATGGCGCAGCAAAAGATCCTGGTGGCAGACCACAGCAAATTCGGCAAAACCAAACCGGCCTGCATCGGCCCCCTGACACAATTCGATCGGGTGATCACCGACCGCCAACCGGCCGCCGACTTCCTGGCATTCTTCAACGACAACGCCATCGCTATCCGCTATTAATCCGCCTTCAGCGCCGTCATAACCGACGGCGCACCGTTTCGATATCCCTCTTTCCTCACCCAAAAATGAACAAATAATGCGCAATCAATTCGCGTTTTTCGCTTATCCGCACGCAACATCAGGTTAATAAAATGCAACAGCTCACCCGCGTGATTATTTTTTCGCAGGCTAAACACGCGGTCGGCTGGGTGAATTAACGGCTATTTATGGCTTTTATATGATAAATCGTACCAAAGGCCAGGAAGTTTAAATAAACGGCGGTTTACGCGATTGCAGCAAATCTCACCAATACCTGTTAGCTATCTGTTATTTATATGATGAATGGTTACGCATTTTTATCCGCTAACCACGTAAGTAATTTCCCTTCGTTACTAGCGGTGAATTTTAAATAAAAATAATTAAAAACAAAAACATAAACTCAATTTACCTTAAAAACATAATGTGATCCACATCACTAAAACTGCTTAATCCGGGTTTTTCGCTAGATCCAAAACCACGCATAAAATATATTGCTCGGCTTGCTGCTGAGCACAGCGCTTTATCCGGCTAATTATTGTACAAGCCGCATAATCGCAGAAAATTTTATGAGAGCGTTCTCAGCACAAAATCTTACACAAATGTGCAACAAATGCGCGAAAAATCGATAAAAAAGCAGATAACTGCACATATTACGCATTTGAGAGCAGGATCACGGTTGTTTCTACTGTAAATCGTTATCTTGCCGCCAACAAAAATCGACAGGCAATGACCTGTCGGCAGCGGTAACGACTTTTATCACCCGTGACGGTGGGAAGTCTTTAGTGAATTACCCGGCGCTGTGCCTTGGTAATGAACACAATAAACAACCAGGGGGACGCCAAAACATCCCCGCAAGCAACACCTGATTCTTACCGCAAGCGTTGCCTGAATAGGACGTTTGACGGTTTAACCTTAAGTTTTGCCTTTTAATTTTAAATTCGTGTTCACTTCGGAGATATTTATGGACACTACACAGACCGGCACAATTGCCTCTGCGGCCTCGGGCTCCAGCAGTACCTGGCGTAAAACGGATACCATGTGGATGTTGGGCCTGTACGGCACCGCCATCGGCGCAGGCGTCCTGTTCTTGCCCATCAACGCCGGCATCGGCGGTTTGATTCCTCTGATCATCATGGCCATCATCGCTTTCCCGATGACCTTCTTTGCCCACCGCGGCCTGTGCCGTTTCGTGCTGTCCGGCAAAAATCCCGGTGAAGACATCACCGCTGTAGTGGAAGAGCATTTCGGCATCACCGCCGGTAAACTGATTACCCTGCTGTACTTCTTCGCCATCTACCCGATTCTGTTGGTTTACAGCGTGGCGATCACCAACACCGTCGACAGCTTCATTACCCACCAGTTGGGCATGACGTCGCCGCCGCGCGCCATTCTGTCGCTGATCCTGATCGTCGGCCTAATGACCATCGTGCGCTTCGGTGAGCAGGCCATCGTGAAAACCATGAGCATCCTGGTCTTCCCGTTTGTGGCGGTGCTGATGCTGCTGGCGGTATACCTGATCCCTAACTGGACCGGCGCCATCTTCGAAAACGTGTCGCTGTCCGGCAGCGGTACCGGCATGGGCCACGGCCTGATCATGACCCTGTGGCTGGCAATCCCGGTAATGGTGTTCTCCTTTAACCACTCACCGATCATCTCCGCTTTCGCCGTCGCCAAACGCGAAGAGTACGGCGCAGATGCCGAGAAGAAATGCTCCCGCATTCTGGCTTATGCACACATCATGATGGTGCTGACCGTGATGTTCTTCGTGTTCAGCTGCGTGCTGAGCCTGACGCCGGAAAACCTGGCGGAAGCCAAGGCGCAGAACATCTCGATTCTGTCTTACCTGGCTAACCACTTTAACAACCCGATGATCGAGTACATCGCGCCGGTTATCGCCTTCGTCGCCATTACCAAATCGTTCCTGGGCCACTACCTCGGCGCTCGTGAAGGTTTCAACGGTCTGGTTGCCAAATCGATGAAGAGCCGTGGCAAAACCGTCAGCACCGCCAAGTTGAACCGCATGACCGCTATCTTCATGCTGGTGACCACCTGGATCGTCGCCACCCTGAACCCAAGCATCCTGGGCATGATCGAAACCCTGGGTGGCCCAATCATCGCCATGCTGCTGTTCCTGATGCCGATGTACGCCATTCGTAAAGTGCCTGCCATGCGCAAGTACAGCGGCCACATCAGCAACGTGTTCGTGGTTGTGATGGGTCTGATCGCCATCTCTGCTATCGTGTTCAGCCTGCTCGGCTAATCACGCCCGGCCGGCGCCGCTTGCGCGCCGGCCCTCCCGCACTCCCCCATTTCCCGTATTCACCGCCTGAAACCTGAAGAAGGAGGCGAGACCATGGTCAGCGTTTTCGATATTTTCAAAATTGGCATCGGCCCATCCAGTTCCCACACCGTTGGCCCGATGAAGGCCGGCAAACAGTTCGTCGACGATCTGATCGCCCACCAGCAGTTGCAGGACACCACCCGCGTGGTGGTCGACGTCTACGGTTCGCTGTCGTTGACCGGTAAAGGTCACCACACCGACATCGCCATCATCATGGGCCTGGCCGGCAACCTGCCGCACGACGTGGACATCGACAGCATCCCGGGCTTTATTCGCGACGTGGAACAGCGCGGCCGCCTGCCGCTGGCCAACGGCCACCACGAGGTGGATTTTCCGTTGCACGGCGGCATGAACTTCCACAGCGACAACCTGCCGCTGCACGAAAACGGCATGCGCATCCGTGCCTTCGCCGGTGAACGCCTGCTGCACAGCAAAACCTATTACTCGATCGGCGGCGGTTTCATCGTCGACGAAGAACACTTCGGCCAGTCTGCCGAGGGCGCCACGCCGGTGCCCTACCCGTTCAAATCGGCGCACGATCTGCAGCAGCATTGCAAAGACACCGGGCTGTCGTTGTCCGGCCTGGTGATGCAGAACGAGCTGGCGCTGCGCAGCAAGGCGGACATCGACGCGCATTTCGCCGACGTCTGGCAGGTGATGAGCGCCGGTATCGAGCGCGGCATCAACACCGAAGGCCTGCTGCCTGGCCCGATGAAAGTGCCGCGCCGCGCCGCCGCGCTGCGACGCATTCTGGTGACCGGCGACAAGAACAATATCGATCCGATGAACGTGGTCGATTGGATCAACATGTTCGCGCTGGCCGTCAACGAAGAGAACGCCGCCGGTGGCCGCGTGGTCACCGCGCCGACCAACGGCGCGTGTGGCATTATCCCTGCGGTACTGGCCTACTACGACAAGTTCATCCGCCCGGTGAACGCCAACTCCTACACACGCTACTTCCTGGCGTCCGGCGTGATTGGCGCGCTGTACAAGATGAACGCCTCGATCTCCGGCGCCGAAGTGGGTTGCCAGGGGGAAGTGGGCGTGGCCTGTTCGATGGCGGCGGCCGGGTTGACCGAGCTGCTCGGCGGCAGCCCGGCGCAGGTGTGCATCGCGGCGGAGATCGCCATGGAGCACCATTTGGGACTGACCTGCGATCCGCTCGCCGGCCAGGTTCAGGTGCCCTGCATCGAACGCAACGCCATTTCCGCCGTTAAGGCGGTCAACGCCGCACGCATGGCGATGCGCCGGACCAGCGAACCGCGGGTTTGTCTGGATAAGGTGATCGAAACCATGTACGAGACCGGCAAAGACATGAACGCCAAATACCGCGAAACCTCACAGGGCGGGCTGGCGATCAAGGTCGTGGCCTGCAACTGATCGCCACGGCGAGGTACTTAAGGCGCCAGCCGGTGTGACTTGGCCGGCGCCGTTTCAATAGCGATCCTTTCCTGCCGCAACGCTGGGCTGAATACCCGCGCGAAGCCCCACAGTCCCGGGACAAGCGCTGTGCCGCAGCCAGCCGTAAAGTTCGGCATTACGCCGGAATCCCATTTTGCGCATGACGCTCATCTTGTGATTGCTGACCGTCTTCACGCTAATGTCCAGCATCCGGGCGATTTGCGTGACTCCCATCTCCCGCGTCATGCAGCGCATGATCTCTTGTTCGCGCAGCGTCAGGCCCCGGTGTTGGCATACGCAGCTCCTGCCACAGCGCAGTCTGCCCGGCCATTTGCTGCGCCGCTCCAGCTCGGCGCTCACCTGATACAGCGCCGAAACCAACGGCATATCGTGGTAGATGACGCCAGCCTCCAGCGAGCAGCGGTTACCGACGGTGCGTTTATGCCGTCCCTCCGGCGTTCGCAACGAGAAATACAGCGTTTTACGCCCCGCGGGCTGCGCCTCAGAGAGGTGACAAAAACAGCTTTGCACGCCGGGAGGAAAATAGCAGAACACCAAATCGGCTTCGTGAACCTGCCGCGCATCCACTAACAGCGTGCGCTTGCCGTAAGTGCTGAAATGCAGCGCCAGGGCCTCTTGCCAACCGGCGCTGAAGTATCGATTCTCATCAAATAGCGCGATTTTTATCATCGTGTTCATCCCTGTTCTCCCGCCGTGTCGGCTTCCCGTTTAACCGCCTGGGCGCCCTTCGCCGGCGCCTGGCTGTTGTCGATGCGCAATTCATAAACCATGGTGGCGTTGGGCGGCACCTTCGGCGGGTAGCCGGTTTCACCGTAGGCCAGCGCCGGCGGCACGACCATCGTCAACGAGCCGTGGTTGTGCAGATGACCTATCGCCTCCCGGAACAGCGGCGGGTATTCGGACAGCGGTTGCGACAGCACCTTGCCGCTCAGATCCATATCCTGGATCACCGTGCCGTCGGTCAGCTTCTCTTTCACCACGACATCGACCACCGCCGTTGGCGCCAGCGCGCCCTCCCCGGCGTAATCCACCCGATACCAGAAGCCCATCGCCGACTGCTTTACGCCCTTTTGTTGACTGAACTGCGCCAGATAATCTTCATCGCGCCGCCGCTGCTGGTTAACGCGTTTCTCACGCGCGGCCACGGCGGCGGCATCCGCCTGCGCCGTCAGCGTATTCAGTTCATCCGGCGGCAGCTGCAAACGCCCCGCCACGCTGTCGATAACGCCCGCCAACAGGCTGTCGCGGTCCACCGGTACCCCCCAGCTTTGACGCTCCGTCATCAACCCCTGAATATCCCGCCCCAGCGCACTGCCCGCCGCATAGGACAACCGTTTCCGTTCATCCTTCAACTGCTCCGGCGTCATCTCCCATTGCAGCCGCTTACGCAACGCCAGCAGGTCTTCGCGCGCCTGCTGAGTCGCCTTCTGCTCACCGGCCCGCTTCTGCTCGCTTTCTTCCAACGCGGCGCGCAGAGCGTGCAACGCCTCCTGGTGCTCGCGTTGACGTTGTGCAAGCGTCTGTGCCGATGCCTGCGCGGCAGACTCAAGTTCGGTGACGCGCCGTTCGGCCTGCGCCGCCGTCGTTCTGCTTTTGGCGGTTTCCTGCGTCGCCTGACGCAACAGCGCCTCGGCGCGCTGCGCGTCGGGCGAACCTCGCCAGGCAGCGCCCAGCCCGGCAATCCACTGTTGAAGCGTCGACGAGTCCGGCAACGCTGCGACGGGTGGCGCCGCTTTCTCCGCCCGCAGCGCAGTAAGTTCCTGGCGCAACATCGTCAGTTCCATTCGCTGGCGCGCCAGCTGTTGGTCACGCGTCAATAATTCCTGGCTCAGCGTAAAAGCTTTGGCCGATGAAGCAGGCTGGTGGGTGTCCGGCGGACGCTTTGCCGGCTCACGCTTTTTTTGCCCCGCCTCGCGGTCGGCGGGCGCCGCGTTTTCGCTCTTCGGCGCGGTGTTCTGCCGTTGATACTGCTCGGCAAACTGCAGCAGCGCCGGCACGCCGTCGTCCGCCTGCGCGACGCCGGTGAACAGCAGAGCCGCACAGCCCAGCAGGCGCAGCCTCATTTAACCTGCTCCCCGCGATCCGCCAGCCCGGTTAGCACCGCCTGATTCACCCCGGCGCACAGATAGTTGACCTTGTAGCGATACAGCGCATCCACCGTCTCCTGCGTGTCGCCGTTTACCCTGGCGCGCAGGTTGGCGTACTGCGAAGCGCCGCTCATCAGGCTGTCGAAGGCCTGTTTGTAGCGCTGATACTGTTTCTCGTCGATCGTGCGCAATGCACCCAGTTGCTGCTGGCACTGCTGCAGCTGCTCGGCCTCACGCTGCTTGCGCAAAGCCTCTTCTGACGGAGCTTGCACAGCCTGATTTTTGGTGTTCACGGCGGGCTTGCCCGACTTTTGGTTTTGACAGGCGGCGGCGCTCAACGCCAACAGGCACAGCAGGCCCATGCGCAGGGCGCGATTGAGGGGCTTTATCATCATTGCGTTTTTTGTCCTTGTAGACGCTTATTCGTATTCCAACGTAAAGGTGGCCACCGCGCTGAAGGTGCCGCGGCCGATGGACTTCGTTTGGATGGCCTCCGGCTCCCCCTGCACATAGGCCTGCAGCGTGAGCGTGGTGTTGCCGGCATTCAGGCGGAATTTATCGCTGGCGCGATTGAGCGGCAGCGCCTTGCCGGTGCTGTCCTCCAGCCCGATGCCGATCCCCGAGGCCAGGCTGCCGGCATCCAGCGCCAACAGGCCGGGCAGTTTGGCGTTCTCGGTGCCGGTAAACGTAATGGCCACCGTATTGCCCAGGCTGAGATCGCATTCAGTCAGGTGCAACGCGAAGGTTTGGCTGTGGGTGCGGGTGTTCAGGTACAGGTATTTGTCGACGATGGTGCCGAAATCCAGTTGGATGTCCTCATCCCCCGGTTGTATGACACACGGCTCGGCCACCAGCGTACCGTGAAAGCGCATGTTTTCCGCCGCAGCCGCCGGCTGCGCCATCATGCCGGCCAGCATGACCATGCCGGCTCCCAGCAGCGCGCTTCGGCGCCGGTTCGTCTCTGTCGCGCGCATGACGCCACTCCCTTTGGTTATGCTTGCGCCTACCAGGCGCAAGCGGCGTATTAGTCGTAATAAAGACGGAAATCGATCGCCGCGCGGTAAGCGCCGGCGCTCAGCGTCGCCGGGGTGCGCACCGGCGTCACCGTATACGTCAGGGTGTTTTGCCCCGGCGTCAGCAAGATCGGTTTGTTGCGCGCGCCGAGGCGGACCGGCAGGCCGCGGGCATCCGCCAACTGCAACCCCAATCCGGTGACGCCGGCCACCCTGACCAGACCCGGCGCGTCGTCATCCGTCGGCGCGGAAAACGCGACGGACACCGCAGGCTGGCTGCCGCTCCAGGCCAGAACCCCGGTCCAGGCGTCGCGGTTGCTCGCCGGCGCCCGCAGGCAGTCTTTCAGCGTCAGCTCGAAGGCGACCGGCGTGCCGCGATCGCCCGGACGCTGGAAGTGCGCCGTTCCGGTCTCGCCCAGCCAAACCTCCTGACGAGCGGTGGTCATTTCCAGGCTGCAGGCGCTTTCCGTTAACGCGCCGTAGACGTGGAGCGTGCCATTCGCGCCCTCCACGTCCCAGTTGTCCACCGCGCGGGCCGGCGGCATCAGCATCAGCATCGTGCCTGCCGTCAGCGGTACCATCAGCGCGGCCAACACCGTCAGGCCGATAGTGCGTCGCTGATGACGTTCATAGGCCTTTCCCAACAGCATGGGGATCTTTCGTTGCATGATTCGTTCACTCCGCTGTGTTCACTCTGTCTTCCCTGCTTGCGCGCGGATCGTCATTTGGCGACCGGTACGACCTGGCAGGCATTGCCGGCGCAGCGGAAGTTCAACTGCGGCCGACCACCGTAATCGTTGATGTACGCCAGCGACGGGCCGCTACCGAGGCTCGCGGCGGAGACGTTCAGCGGGGCGCTGGCCTTCGGCGCCACCATCAACGGTTCAAAGCCGGCGGCCCCTTTCCCGCCCTTGCCGGCGCTCGCCTCAACGATCGTCACGTAATAAGGGGTCGGGTTGTTCACCACGTACTTGTCGCCCTGCCGGGTCAGCGTCAGCTGCTCCTGCCACGGTGCGGCGTTCTTTTTCGGGGCGAGCGCCGCCGGGCGATAAAACATTTTGATGCGCGTCTGCAACGCTATCTGCAGCGTGTTCGGCTTATTACTGCGCGGCGGGATCTCGCGCAGATTGAAGTAATACAGCGTCTCCCTGTCCTGCGGCAGCTGACGTGCTGCCGGCAGCGACTGGATCTTCACCTGGCTCGGTTTGCCCGGCTCCACCCGCTGCACCGGCGGCAGCACGGTAAAAGGGTTTTGGATTTTGTTGCCGCGATCGTCTTCGATCCATCCCTGCGCCAGATAAGGCAACTGTTTGTTCTGGTTACTGATGTTGAGACTGACCGTTTTCAGGTCGCCGTCGAAAATCACACGCGTGCGATCCAGCGCAATGGCCGCATGAGCGGGCAGGCTGACCGCGCCGATCGTCAACGCGGCGGCGAGCGGGCCCACAAGGAAAACGGTCTTTCTGGTCATAGTCAGATTCATCATGTCTTCACGGTTCCAGTCGGCCGGGAGCGGACGAGCCCGCCCCGGCGGTTTAGCGGCGGAGCGAGCTCCGCCGGGTGTATGTCAGTTGGCGTCAGCCGCCGGCTTGTTGCCGGCAAGCGGGCGGCAAGGCAGCAGCAACGTGTTCATCAACATTTCGGCCGGCAGCGGCGCCGGCAGCTGGATTTCACACTGCGCCGCGCCGTTCCAGTGCACGCTCATGCGCTCGCCGGGGTTGAGGCCGGACAGGTAAACGCTGCCGCCGTCGTTGATGATGCCGGTCTCCTGTTTGCGGGCATTCAGCACCGTGGCACCGAACGGCGGCTCGCTGCCGTCCGCCAGCTTGACGATCGCCATCGCCTTCTCGCCGGCAATCACTTCAAACTTGCGGTAGCCGATGGCCCCCTCGGTCAACGTGGCCTGCACCACCGAACGCGTCGCCTCGACGTTGTCGCTCAGGCTGTTGAGATCGATGCTGGCCTTATTGCGGTAGTAGCTGTTCACATCCGCCACCACCGCCTTGCCGTAACGGTTGGTCAGCACCGTACTGCCATAGCCACGTACCGGTACACCGGCGACGCCTTCGGTATCGAGCAGCAAGCGCGTGCCGCCCGGCGTATTGACGCGGTGCAGCACCGCTCCTTCCGCCGCCATCGTCAGGCCGCCCTGCGCGCCGATGCCGACGGCGCTGTACCGGCCGGCCTGGTAGCTGGCGTTGGCATTGATCTGCGCCATATCGCCCTGATGGCTGTAATACCCGCTGGCCGTCGCCCCACTGCGCGCGGCGCCTGCGCTGATCTGATAGTTGTTGTGTTCATCAACCCGGTTGTAGTACCCGACCCGATGGGCGTTCTCTTCGCGATCGAGCGTCATGTTGTAACTGAGCGTCCCGGCGCTGCCCCAGGGCAGCGACAGCGACAGGTACATCCCGTCGTCGTTGCGCTCGTTGTAACGGTTGCGATAGGCCGACAGCGAAACGCTGACGTTCTTGAAATCGCCGATATCGAAGTAGCGCGATACCATCAGGTTGTAACGATCGTTCGGCGCCCGATCCCAGTAGGTTTGGTGGCTGTAGTTGAGATAGGTGCTGAGCCCCAGATCGCGGAACTGTTTGTTGAAGGTGATGGTGTACATCTCCTTGCTCTTGCCGCTGCGTCCCCCTTCGTAACGCGCATCGAGGTAGTCCCCCATGCTCATAAAATCTTCCTGGGAGAAGCGGTAACCGGCAAAGGTGACCTGGCTGTCGTATTCATCGAAGTTCTTCGAATAGCTCAGCCGGTACGAACCGCCGGTCAGCGTGCCATCCTGCGGCAAACGCGCACGCGACTGCGTGGCATCGAACGACAGCGCCCCCAGCGCCATCAGATCGCGCCCGATCCCCAGCGACAGCGCGTTATAATCGCCGCCGGCGATGCCCCCACCGTACAACGACCAGCCGTTGCTGATCCCCCAGGAGAACTCGCCGGTGCCAAACATCGGCCCGCGCAGATGGTGCCCCCACTCCGACGGTTTGCCCGTCGCCAGCTTGTAACGCACCGTACCCGGGCGCGTCAGATAAGGGATGTTGGCGGTGTTCATCTTGAACTCCTGCACGCTGCCGTCTTGCTCTTCGACGCGCACGTCCAGCTCGCCGGAAACGGCGTCATTGATGTCCTGAATGCGGAACGGCCCCGCCGCCACCTGCGTTTCATACAGCACGCGTCCCTGCTGGCTGACCACCACCTTAGCGTTGGTTTTCGCCACGCCGGTCACTTCCGGCGCATAGCCGCGCAGGTTGGGCGGCAACATGCTGTCGTCGGATCGCAGACTGACACCGGTAAAGCGCAGACTGTCGAAAATGTCGGAGTTCAGGTAATCCTCACCCATCGTCAACCGCGAACGCAGCGCCGGGATCGCCCGGTAGGCGTAATAGCGGCTCCAGTCGAACTGTTTATCGGTAGGCTGAGAAGAACCGGTCTGATGGTTGAGGTTGGCCTGCCAGTCGGCGCGCAGACGCCAGGCGCCCAGGTTGGCGCCGCCGGTGCCGTTGCCGCTCAGGCTGTAACTGCTGCCGCCTTTCTGGTGTTTTTGCGTTTGGGCGTTAACGTTATAGTCAAACAGCAGCCCAGGAATACCGTCATCCCAGCGCGAAGGCGGGTCCCAGTTTTCCGAGCTGTATTCCAGATAGGCCTGAGGAATGTTGAGATACAACGAGGAGCTGGCAAGATCGCCGCGGGCTTCCATCCCCGCCAGACTCGAGGCGTCAAGGCAACGGCCGCCGTGCGTCCAGTTCAGCGTGCTTAACAGTTTTTCTTTCAGCCCCAGTTGGTTGACCAATTCCGGCGAAAGACAGGCTTCGCTGCCTTTAGGATCGTTCTCAGGTGCCAAAAACGTCACCGGCTGTTCCGGCAGGTCGTTCTTATTGACGTGCACCACCATGGTATAAACGCCCGGCATGATGTAGCCGCTGCGCGTAAATTGGCTCAGATCGATATTTTTACGATCGTTGATGTCTAATACGTCAGTATTGAATTGAATAACGTCGGCGGCATAGACCAACGCGATCGGATTTCCCAGAGAAAGGGCAACACAGAGCCCCAAAGCTTGAAGACGAAATAACTTCCCTGCCGGTGAAAGCATAATAAAAGTCCTTTCAATAACGAATTAACCGTCAGTACGAGAAAAAATCAAAAATAATCCAGCTTAAAACGCACTGTGGAAAAATACGCTCCCGCCTTCAACGGCTGATGATTCGGCATCAACGTCATGGAATAATTCAGCACTCTATTTCCCGGTATTATTCCTTCCATCGGTAAGGGTTTCCCTGGAATAACCGGCGTGCCGTTGCTGTCTTTTATCTTCAATGCGACGCCGCGCGCCTCGCCCTGTACGCCAAACAGAGCGCCTTCCGCATAACCATCAAACGTGACCTGAAAGAATTTCCAATCAGGTTTGTTTTCCGGCCGTTCCAAAATGCAGTTGACCAATTCAATACTGAAAGGTTTGGTCATCCCCTGGCCGTCACGAATGATCTGCCCGAGAGGAAGAGTGTCCATATCGATCGTCTGATCGCGGCTGCCGGCGGCAATGGCGCAGGCGGTGTCGATAATGGCGCCGTGCATGTTGACTTTGCCCCACCCCTGCGCGGCGGAAGTTGCATAGCCGGGCGCAAACGCCAACGACGCCAAAAGAACGGCACCCGCTCGATTCCTTGGTAAAAACATCGCGACATTCCTTTGACAGGGAGATTCACCAGGCATGTGGCGAGCCCCATGCCTGGTTGATTAAGCCTTCGGACTCACTTACTGATAAGCCAGGGTGAAATCGGCTACGGCGGTGAAGTCGCCCGGAACGATGGCGGCGGAAGCGCCTTCGCCCTGCAGGTAGGCGGCGAAATGCAGGGTGTTGTTGCCGGTGTTCAGAGTCTGCGCGGTAGTCGCTTCACCCAGTTTGATCGGCTGGCCGTTGTAAGAGATAGCTACGCCGGCGCCGCTGGCGGTGCCCGCGATGCCCAGCAGATCCTTATCGGTAGACGATGCTACGCCGCTAAAGGTGGTTTTAACGGTTTTCAGGGTGGTGATGTCGCACTGCTCCAGCTTGATTTCAAACGGACGCGGGTTGGATTTGCCGCCGTTTTTCAACGCCACGTTGGACACCTGGCCCAGATCTACGGTCTGATCGATCGACTCAGGCGCAATAGAGCATGGCGCATCAATAATAGAGCCCGTGAAGGTGACCTTACCGTGTCCCTGATCGGCTGCCTGTGCAAAAGAACTTGCGCCAAATGCAATCACTGCAGCCATCATGATTTTGTTAAGTTTCATAGAACCTATATTCCTTATAAGAAAAAATGCATATTCCAATCAAGAAAAAGAGCCACAGGAAACCTGCTCGCGCTTATATGTGCGCAGCCCTAATTCTTTAGCATCTTGCTAGTTGGTTAACTGCCAAACCCCAAAGGCACCGACAATAAAAAAGTCGATAACGGCAAGTCTGCAGCGGCCCGCCCATTAATGAATTCGCCCTATAAAAATAAACGAAATCACAACGAGCAGGGGCCAATACTTTCTAATCCGCCCTTCTTGTTCGGCGATGAATATTCTGGCAAATGCCTCTCAGCAAAAAAAGGCTTTTTTTGATCAAGGCGAACATTCGCAATTTATTTCCTAATTGAAGTTAATTTACTGTTATTTTTAGGCTCATAGATCGTAAAAAATACTTTTATAGAGCAATATCCTGTTTTTGCGAGATTCACAAGTAATCAGATCGCAAAGTGGCGCTTTGTGAATATAATAAACCAAAATTTTAGGTTTCTGCGTGACGCCACCCCTGCCTGAACATAGGTAAAAACGGGGCGGGCAACGCCTTTTTTTTCAATCCTGATAAATAGATAGGAATTTTCTTTGTTCGCGTTTTACCTCGTTGTTGGTAGGCGGCGAATGTTTGTTTTTTCTTAGGAATACGGCAATCGGAATACAGAGGAAGTGCTATGGAAGCGTTATCTCCGAAACAAAAGGAAATACGGCAATTGCAGCACGATCTGCTGCAAACATTATTCGCGCAATCGCCCCGTCAATGTCCCGTCGCCGGGCCGCCGCCACAGCAGCAGTGGCTCTCGACGCGGCAACTGGCCAATGCCGTCAACGTCGGTGTTTACCGGGCTCGACGGCTGTTATTGGATCTTGTCGCCCGACAAGAAGTGATTGTGACGGACGGCTCCATCAACAACTCGTTGAGGTGGTATCCCACCGCGTTGCTGGACGGTGGTGATAACAACGGCATACCCAACAAAGATGCATCTCACTCTCCTTTAACGGAATAAATAGGGCCAGCCGGCCTGATTGGCAATATTTCATTGCGGAGTAACGCCGCACACCATTTATATATATCGGGATATTATCGTGAGAAAAACAGCCCTGCTATTTTTACGTTGCTGCCTGGCACTCTCTTTCTTCCTGCTGCTTGGCAACGCCAACGCATTTACCTGCCGCACGTCCGATGGCGGACTGATTCCACCCGGGGGCTCGACCACGCCGGTTGACGTCCGGGTTCGCATCGGGCCGCAGCTTTCTTATGGCAAAAACGAAATCGTCAACGTCAGCCAGGTCACCTGTAAAAACGACGTCGCGAGCTGGTATGACTATCTCAAAACCGACAGTCCGGCGCTGTCGATGAACAGTGCGATTTTTGGCGCCATCGGCAGCGGTACCACCATCAACGGCAGCGACTATAACTCCCCGGTGCCTGCCGGCATCAGCGTACTCAGCCTCACCGGCTTGCAGACCCAGTCTGTCGCCATCCGGGTCTATATCGTGTTGAACCGTTTCCCAACGCCGGACATCAAGGTGAACAAGGGCGACGTCATCGGCCAAATCAACTTTATTCAGACCAACGATCAGCCGGGTTGTCCGCAGTGCGGCGTTTATCGCTGGCGCCTGATCGCCGACAACGACGCCTACTTCGTCACCACCAGTTGCACCATTAACAACGGCCAGCAGATTAATGTCGATTTTGGTCAGATCCGCCAGGACTTTCTGACTCAAAGCGCCAGCGATGCCCAGATCAAACAGGACAAAGCGCTCAGCTACCAGTGCGACGATCAGAGTGCGACGCAGGATATTCTGATCCGCATGGTCAGCGACGCCAGCGGCTTCTCCAGCGATTTTATCAAGACCACCAATCCTAACGTCGGCGTGGCGATGGTGTATAACGGCGCGGTGGTGAAACCCAACAATGCCTTCAGAACACGCATCGTCAACGGCCTAGGTAACGATACCGTGACCTTTGTGCCGGTGAAGAACAATGTCCCTTACACCAGTATCGCCACCGGTCCGCTGTCGGGCTCGGCCACGCTGATCTTCAGCGCACCTTGAGACGGGAGCCAGAATGAACATGACGATAAAAACGGGCTGCGCCCTGCTGTTGGCGCTGGAATTGATTAGCTCGGCCGCTCAGGCCGCCGATCAGGGCACCAAAGTCAACATCACCGCCACCGTAGTGGCGCCTCCGCCTTGCGTGATCAACGACGGGCGCACCATCGATATCGACTTCGGCAAGGTCGGCATCAAGCGCATCGACGGCAACCGCTATATGCAACGCATCGATTACAGCATCAAATGCGAGTTTCTGGATAACAGCCGCCAGCTGAAAATGAAGATCATGGGCGGCGCGGCGGCCTTCGACGGCAGCGTGTTAACCAGCAGCGTCAATGGATTGGGCATCAAGCTGTTGGCCAACGGTAAGGCCTTCGCCATCAATACGCCGCTGGACATCGACTACGCCAATCCGCCGACGCTTGATGCGGTGCCGGTAAAAAACAGCGCCGTCACCCTGGCGGAAGGCGATTTCACCAGCGGCGCCACCATGCTGGTGGACTACTTTTAATCACCGCGCCGCAGAAACTCGCGAAAAAAAGCCGCAACGTCTCCGTTGCGGCTTGGTCGAGGATGGTGCGCCCGGGGCGCTCCTTACATCAGGCTATTCAGCCGAAGATCCCGCCGAACCACTGGCTCAGCTTCATCATCACCATATCCCAGATGCGGCTGAAGAAGTTGCCCTCTTTCACCTCTTGCATCACCACCAGCGGGTGCTGTTCGATGGTTTTGCCGTCCAGCTGGAAATCGATGGTGCCGACCACCTGGTTTTTCGCCAGCGGCGCTTCCAGCGTCGGTTGGGTCAGCTTGTAGCTGGCCTTCAGGTTTTTCATCTGCCCTTTCGGAATGGTGACCGAGGCGTCTTTCGCCACGCCAAGCGGCACTTCGCTGACGTCGCCGAACCACACTTTCTGGGTGACGAACGGTTTATCGGCCTTGATTGGCGTCGCGGTTTCATAGAAGCGGAAGCCCCAGGTCAGCAGCTTTTCGCTTTCGCTAAAGCGCACGCGATCGCTCGGCGCGCCTAAAACCACCGAGATCAGACGCATCGGTCCGTCGGTAGCGGACGCCACCAGGTTGTGGCCGGCGCCGCTGGTGTAACCGGTCTTGATACCGTCGACGTTCAGGTTGCTGCTCCACAGCAGACGGTTGCGGTTAATCTGGCGGATCTTGTTGAAGGTGAACTCTTTCTCTTTATGCAGCGCGTATTCGTCCGGCACGTCGCGGATCAGCGCCTGACTCAACAGCGCCATGTCACGCGCGGTGCTGTACTGCCCTTCCGCATCCAGGCCGTGCACCGTCAGGAAGTGGGTATTCTGCAGGCCCAGGGATTTGGCATAGTTGTTCATCAGGCCAACGAACGAATCCTGGCTGCCCGCCACGTAGTCTGCCAGCGCGATGCTGGCATCGTTACCCGACTGGATCACGATGCCCTTATTCAGTTCCAGCACCGGCACCTGATCGCCCGGCTTGATGAACATCAGCGAAGAGCCGCGCAGCGCCGGGTTACCGGGCGCCCAGGCGTCTTTGCCGACGGTGACCATGTCTTCCGGCTTGATCTTGCCGGCCTTGATCGCCTGGCCGATCACGTAGCTGGACATGATCTTGGTCAGGCTGGCGGGATCGAGACGGGTGTCGGCATTGCCTTCGGTCAGCACCTTGCCGCTGTTGTAATCCATCAGAATGTAGGCCTTGGCGTCTACCTGCGGCGGCGCCGGCGGCTCAGCCGCGTGCACGGCCGGGGCAGCCAGCAACAGGATGCCTACGCTGAAGGTCAGTTTTTTCAGGGAAGTGGATAAGTTTTTTTTCATCATGACGTCGCCAGAGTGTCCATTCAAACCATTGAAATAGCGTTAACTTTCAAACATGTTCACGTTTTAAGCCAACCAGCGAGAGTGGCCCGGTGCGCGCATGCCGGCCGCAACCCCCTGCGGCGCCCATAGCGGGTAACACAACGCACCGAAAATGCCCTTGCTGTGAGTTTATGTGATTTATCTTATTTTTGCAGGGTTTAGCGTGAATTTTCAGCATTTTTACATAACTGTACGCAGCCCCCCGCTTATCGTTCAAAAAAGCATCGAGGCGCGCATTTTTACACCCACCCACGGCTAAACGGCCAAGCATCTGCACCGCTAAACATCTGCGCTTCCATACGTCCAAAAAAAGATTAATATATTCCATAATGGCATATAGAACCGTTATTTGTTCTTTTTAAAGCGCTTATCCTCAGCGCTATCATCCGCACAACGACTTTTATACCGAATAATCCTGGAGATGAGTCATGGCGATCCCCCATTCCGTCATCGAGATGATTGGCAATACCCCGATGCTGGAACTGACCCAGTTCGATACCGGCCCATGCCGGCTGTTCGTCAAGCTGGAGAACCAAAACCCCGGCGGTTCGATCAAAGACCGCGTCGCGCTGTCGATGATCGAACAGGCCGAGCGCGACGGCAAACTGCAGCCGGGCGGCACCATCATCGAAGCCACCGCCGGCAATACCGGCCTGGGGTTGGCGCTGGTAGCGGCGCTGAAAGGCTATAAGCTGCTGCTGGTGGTGCCGGACAAGATGAGCCGCGAAAAGATCTTCCACCTGCGCGCACTGGGCGTGGAAGTGCTGCTGACCCGTTCGGACGTCGGCAAAGGGCACCCGGCTTACTATCAGGATTACGCCAAACGCCTCGCTGGAGAGATCCCCGGCGCCTTTTATATCGATCAGTTCAACAACCCGGCCAATCCGGCGGCCCATACCACCACCACCGCGCCCGAACTGTGGCAGCAGATGGAGCATGACGTGGACGCTATCGTCGTCGGTGTCGGCTCCGGCGGCACGCTGGGCGGGCTGAGCCACTATTTCGCCGACGTTTCGCCGCAGACGGAATTTGTGCTGGCCGACCCTGCCGGCTCTATCCTGGCGGACTATCTCGACAACGGCCACATCGGCGAAGCGGGCAGTTGGTTAGTTGAGGGCATCGGCGAAGACTTCGTCCCACCGCTCAGCGACTTTGACCAGGTCCGCAACGCTTACCGCATCGGCGACGCGGAGGCCTTCACCACCGCGCGCGATCTGCTGCGCAAGGAAGGCGT
The DNA here is from genome assembly GCF_945957435.1 of Serratia sp. PL7. NCBI lineage: Bacteria > Pseudomonadati > Pseudomonadota > Gammaproteobacteria > Enterobacterales > Yersiniaceae > Serratia > Serratia sp. PL7. Next base: position 2,156,709 of record NZ_CAMFLB010000001.1, read on the forward strand.
GCTGGCGGGATCGTCCACCGGCACCCTGCTGGCCGCCGCTCTGCGTTACTGCCGCGCGCAAACCGAACCCAAGCGGGTCGTGACCTTCGTTTGCGACAGCGGCAACAAATACCTGTCTAAAATGTATAACGACCACTGGATGCTGGAGCAGGGCCTGCTGAGCAAACCGCAGCACGGCGATCTGCGCGATCTGATCGCCTATCGCCACGACGAAGGCGCCGCCGTTTCCGCCGCGCCGGACGACACGCTGGCGATCGTGCACGCCCGCATGCGGCTGTACGACATCTCGCAGCTACCGGTGCTGGAAGGCGATCGGGTGGTCGGATTGATCGATGAGTGGGATCTGCTGAACGCCGTCCAGGCCGACGCCGCCCACTTCAGCCTGCCGGCCGGCAGCGCGATGACCAAGCAGGTCCAGACGCTGCAAAAGGAAGCCGGCTACGACGAATTACAGGCCACCTTCAACCATGGCCACGTCGCGGTGGTGCTCGACGGCGAGCGCTTCCTCGGCCTGATTACCCGCACAGACGTGCTTAACGCCTGGCGCCAAAAATTACGTTAATAAGGACCCATTATGGCCAAGTTTGATACGTTGACCGTTCACGCCGGTTACACCCCGGACGCGACCGGCGCAGTGATGCCGGCGATTTACGCCACCTCCACCTACGCCCAACCGGCACCGGGCGAGCATACCGGCTACGAATACTCCCGCAGCGCCAACCCGACGCGCACAGCGCTGGAAAGCGCCATCGCCGAACTGGAAGGCGGCAGCCGCGGCTACGCCTTCGCCTCCGGTCTGGCGGCCTGCTCCACGGTGCTGGAGCTGCTCGATAAAGACAGCCACCTGATCGCGGTAGACGACCTGTACGGCGGCACCTATCGCCTGCTGGAAAAAGTGCGCAGCCGCACCGCCGGCCTGCGCGTGACTTACGTGTCGCCGGCGGATCTCGCCGGGCTGGAACAGGCGATCGAACCGGATACCAAAATGATCTGGGTCGAAACGCCGACCAACCCGCTGCTCAAGCTGGCGGATCTGAGCGCCATCGCCGCGATAGCCAAAAAGCATCAGCTCATCAGCGTGGCGGACAACACCTTCGCCTCGCCGTATCTGCAACGTCCGCTGGATCTAGGTTTTGACGTGGTGGTGCACTCCGCCACCAAATACCTCAACGGCCACTCCGACGTGGTGGCGGGCGTCGCGGCGGTGGGGGATAACCCGGCGCTGGCGGAACAGCTCGGCTTCCTGCAAAACGCGGTCGGCGGCATTCTCGATCCGTTCAGCAGCTTCCTGACGCTGCGCGGCATTCGCACCCTGGCCCTGCGCATGCAGCGCCACAGCGACAGCGCGCTGCGCATCGCCCAGTGGCTGGAGAGCCAGCCGCAGGTGGAAAACGTCTACTATCCCGGCCTGCCGAGCCATCCGCAGCATGAGCTGGCGGCACGCCAGATGACGCGCTTCGGCGGCATGATCTCGGTACGGCTGAAAGGCGACGACGCCTATGCGCGTCGGGTCATCCAGCGTTCGCGCCTGTTCACCCTGGCGGAAAGCCTGGGCGGCGTGGAAAGCCTGATTAGCCAGCCGTTCAGCATGACGCACGCCTCCATTCCGCTGGAACAGCGCCTGGCAACCGGCATCACGCCGCAGCTGGTGCGCCTGTCGGTAGGGATTGAGGATGTGGAAGATCTGATCGCCGATCTGCAGCAGGCGCTGGCGGAATAATCGCCTGAATCAATCGCCATCAGCCCGGCCGGCGCGCCGGGCTTTTTTGTGCCTGATGTTCAGACGCCGATGACGTCCCGATAAAAGCGCTGTGCCACATCGGGGTGGGAACGGATGCGACCTTTCAGGTAGTTATACCCCACGTCGCGCAGCAGCGGGTTGAGCGGATCGCTGGCCGGGCCCCGAGCCTGCGCCGCCAGCGGCGGCGGCAGTTGATACAGCGGCACCACCGCGTCCAGCCGTGCGCCGAGGAAGAACGCGATCGACAACCTGTCGCGCCCCGCCGGCGGCGTCTCCACCCGGTGCACCGTGGCGCGCAGATAGCCGTTGGTCGCCAGCTCCAGCAGCTCGCCGATGTTCACCACGAAAGTGTCTTCACGCGGCCGCGCGTCTATCCACCGCCCTTCGCTCACCTCCACCTGCAGCCCTTTTTGCGCGTCCTGCAGCAGGAAGCTGAGAAACCCGGAGTCCTTGTGTGCGCCAACGCCCTGTGCGCTGCCGGTAGCCTCCCGCCCCGGATAGCGGATCAGTTTGATGTGCTCGTTGGGCTTCTCGCCGTACAAGCGATCGAACGCCTGCTCCGGCAGCGACAGCGCCAAAGCGAAAGCGCGCAGCAGCCGCAGCGACATGGCGGTCATCGCCTGTTGCCACTGCAGCAGCAGCGGTTTCAGCGTCGGTAGCGCTGCCGGCCACTGGTTTGGCCCCTGCAGGCGTGCCCAGCGTGGCGTGTCGTCAGACAACGTCAGCGCCGGGCGTTCGGCGCCGATATCGAACTGCTCGCGCCAGTCAGGCTGCCCGCGCGTGAGCTCCGCCGCCGCCCGGTTGTAACCGCGAAAGTGCGGCGAATGCACCATCTGCACCGCCAGCTTGTCGGCTTCCGGCAGGGCGAAAAATTGCCGCGCGGCGTGCTGCAGTCGCGCATTCAACGCGCCGTCTACGCCGTGCCCACGCAGATAGAAAAAACCGACGTCGCGGGCCGCCGCGCGCAAATCGTCGAGAAAGGCGCGCCGCTGGCGCGCATCACCGTCAAGCTGCGAAAGATCCAGCAGCGGCAGCGTCTTCAGCGTCGTCAGATGCGTCATCATGCGGTTCCTCTTCTTCCCCGATCACGATCGGGCTGCCATACAGACGAATAATCAACATTGTCACTCCCCGCGGGTAGCTGCATTTGCCCCATAGTTATCACCGCGCTCGCCGGAGCGGCCAATATTGTTGCGTTCTAAGTTATGCAAACGTTCAACAAACTGTCGCAAAACCGTCATCAATGTTTCTTATGCTCTGCGCAATTTCGCCGACGCCGCTGGCTGGCGATGGGCGCTATCCGCTATCCTGTAAACGACCTCATACCCTGCCTGCCGGAGAAATACTGATGGATTTAGCCTTATTCGACCTGGATGAAACCCTGATTGACGATGACAGCGCCAGCCTGTGGATCCGCTGGCTGGTCGGCCAGGGCTTCGCGCCGGCGGAGCTGGAACTGCAGGAGCAGCAGCTGATGCAGCTCTATTATCAGGGCAAGCTGTCGATGGAGGACTACATGCAGGCCACGCTGGCGCCGCTGACCGGCCTGAGCGTGCAAACCGTGGCCGGCTGGGTGCAACGCTACATTCGCCGCGATATCCTGCCGCGCGTCTATCCCGCCGCCCGTGAGCGCCTGCAGTGGCACCGCGAACGCGGCGACTGCATCCTGGTGATCTCCGCCACCGGCGAGCACCTGGTGGCGCCGATCGCCGAACAGCTCGGCGCCGACGATGCGCTGGCGATCGGCGTGGAAATCAGCGACGGTCGCTTCACCGGCCACACCTACGGCACCATGACCTACCAACAGGGCAAGGTGATCCGCCTGGAGCACTGGCTTGCGCAGCATCCGCACCTAAAGTTCGAGCACAGCCACGGCTACAGTGACTCCCTCAACGACAAGGCGATGCTGCAATTCGTCGACAGCGCCACGGTGATCAACCCCGACAGCGAGTTGAGCGCGCTAGCGGCGGAGCACGGCTGGGAAGTGTGCCGCTGGGAGCGTTGATCGGCAGACAAAAAATGCCCTGCGGTGTGACAAAAAGCGCATTGTGGCGTAGGTATTAAGGGTCTTTAATCCGCTAACGGAGTTATCCCATGCTGACCATTTGGGGTCGTGAGAATTCGAACAACGTCAGGAAGGTGCTGTGGTGCGCCGCCGAACTGGGGCTGAGCTATACCCACATCAACGCCGGCGGCGCGTTCGGCAAGGTCAACGAAGAGAGTTACCGCGCGTTGAACCCGAACGGCCTGGTGCCGCTGCTGCAGGACGATGACTTCGTGCTGTGGGAGTCCAACACCATCGTGCGCTACCTGGCGGCGAAATTCGGCGACGCGACGTTCTATCCGCAAGATCTGCAGGCGCGCGCCGCCGCCGAGAAATGGATGGACTGGACCACCTCAACCATCGTTCCGGCCTTCACCATCGTCTTTTGGGGCCTGATCCGCACCGCGCCGGAGCTGCGCGACATGGCGAAAATAGAAGCGGCGATCGCCACGCTGGAAAAACACTTCGATATCATTGAACAGACGTTGGCGCACCAGCCTTACCTCTCCGGCGACGCGTTCGGCTTCGGCGATATCCCGCTCGGCAGCTTCGCCTACGGCTGGTTCGAGATGCCGATCGCCCGCCGCCCACGGCCGAACATGGAGCGCTGGTATCAGCAACTGCGCGCTCGCCCGGCCTATCAGCGCGGCGTGATGAGCGAGCTCACCTGATGCGTGCGGGGCGTTACGACGCCCCGACCTTCAGCAGCTTGCCGTCCCGTTCGTCCGTCAACAGATACAGGTAGCCATCCGGCCCGCTGCGCACCTCACGAATGCGTTCGCCGCGATCGCCCAGCAGCCGCTCTTCCGCCACCACTTTGTCACCCTCCAGCGTCAGGCGAATCAGTTCCTTTTGCGCCAACGCGCCGATGAACAGCGAGTGACGCCAGGCAGGGAAGCGCTGCCCGTCATAGAACGCCATGCCGCTGAGGCCGGGCGAGACTCGCCAATAGTGCAGCGGTTGTTCGGTGCCGGGCACCCGCTCTCCTTTCGCCTCCGGGATCGGCTGGCCGGAATAGTTAATGCCGTAGGTGGCCAGCGGCCAGCCGTAGTTTTTACCCGGCAGCGGGATGTTGAGCTCATCGCCGCCGCGCGGGCCGTGCTCGTGTTCCCAGATCGCGCCGCTCCGCGGGTTCAATGCCAGCCCTTGCGGATTGCGGTGGCCGTAAGACCAGACCTCCGGGCGTTTACCTGCCTGGCCGACCCAGGGATTATCTGGTGGTATCGCGCCCTCGGCGGTCAGCCGCACCAGCTTGCCCTGCAGTTTGTCGGTTTCCTGCGCCGTCGGCCGCTGGTTGTTTTCACCCAGCGCGATAAACAGGTAGCCTTGCCTGTCGAACGCCAGCTTGCCGCCGAAGTGATTGCCGACCGACAGCTTGGGCTGCTGACGGAAGATCACCTTAAAGTTCTCCAGCCGCGCGCCATCGTCGCTCAGGCGGCCATAGCCGACCGCCGTGCCGGCTTTGCCGCCCTCGCCCGGTTCGGCGAAGCTGAGGTATACCCGGCGGCTGGCGGCGAAGTCGGGGGCCGGCAACACCTCCAGCAGGCCGCCCTGCCCCTCGGCGTAGACCTGCGGCACGCCGGCGATCGGTGCCGACAGGCCTTTGCCCGGCTGCCATAGCCGCAGCCGACCGGGCCGTTCAGTGATAAGCAGGCCTTGATCCGCCGGCAAGAAGGCCAGCGACCAGGGGTGTTCCAGGCCGTCCTGCAGTTGGCTGACCGTCGGCGCGGCGTGCAGCAGGCCGCTGCACAGCAGCAAACCGGCCAGCAGAGTCAATCGGGGCATGGTGTCCTCCTGGGGTGAAATGACCCGTTTAGTGTAGCCCACTCAGCGGATGTGGTCGTTTGCATTACATTTCAATAGGTTGCCTTTTGGCCGTAGTGTGCTTAAGTTAACGCATCACCCAGGAGGAAAAATGGACATTACCGTTACCGACGCGATTGACGAACAAACCCTCGATGCGATCAGGCAAGGGCTGCGCGCTTACAACCTGCCGCATATCGACGCCAGCCACCGCAAGCCGCTCAGCGTCTATGCGCGCGACGAAGCCGGTACGGTGATCGGCGGCCTGACCGCCGAAACCTGGGGCAACTGGCTGAGCGTCGAGTGGCTGTGGGTGGCGGATACCCAGCGCGGCAGCGGCCTCGGCGGCCGGTTGATGCGCGCCGCCGAACGCGAGGCGCAGGCGCGCGGCTGCCGCTACGCTCGCCTGGATACCTTCAGCTTCCAGGCGCGGCCGTTCTACGAAAAACTCGGCTATCAGTTGCAAATGACGCTGAAAGATTATCCGGTGGAACATGAGTGTTATTTTCTCACCAAAACCCTGACTGATTAATGGATGGACGGATGGACAGCAAAAGCATGGTGGTGAACTGTGTGGCGTACAAAGCCGGCCAACGGCTGGGCGAAGTGACCATCGACGATATCAGCGAGGTGGTCAAACAGCCGGACACCTTCGTCTGGCTGGGGCTGCGGCAGCCGGAGCCGGCGTTTATGCGCAAGGTGCAGGAGGAGTTTGGCCTGCACGATCTGGCGATCGAAGACGCGCTGTGCGCGCATCAGCGGCCGAAGCTGGAAACCTACGGCGACTCGCTGTTCATCGTGGTGAAAACCGCGCAGTGGGGCGAACACGACGAAATCGAATACGGCGAAACCCACTTCTTCGTCGGCAAAAACTTTCTGGTGACGGTGCGCCACGGCGCCTCGCCCAGCTACGCGCCGATCCGCGCCAAGGCGGAAGAGAACCACAAGCAGATGTGCCGCGGGCCGGGCTTTGCCCTCTATTCGGTGTTGGACTTCGTAGTGGATAACTACCGCAGCGTGGTGACGCGCTTCGAGAGCACCATCGAGAACATCGAAGCCAACATGTTCCAGTCGGAGTTCGATCAGGCGGCGATCGAGAACGTCTATACCCTGCGCCGCCACCTGCTGGCGCTGCGCAACGCCGCGCTGCCGATGGATGAAATCTGCAACCAGCTGATCCGCCTGCACGAAGAGGTGATCCCGAAAGAGCTGCGCGCCTACGTGCGCGACGTGCAGGATCACGCGCATCAAGTGGTCAGCAACATCGACGACATGCGCGAAATGCTGACCAACGCCATGCACGTCAACCTGGCGCTGGTGACGGTCAAACAGAACGAAGTGGTGAAACGGCTGGCGGGCTGGGGGGCGATTTTGGCCATCCCGACGGTGGTCTTCAGCCTGTACGGCATGAACTTCGCCGATATGCCGGAGCTGAAGTTCCCGTGGGCCTACCACGCCACGCTGGGAGTGACCGCCGTCGGCTGCATTTTCCTGTATCAGAAGCTGAAGAAATCGGGCTGGCTGTAGCGCCCAAACGGCGGCTTTTCCCGCCGGCAAAGACGCTCTGCGGGGCAGCCGGGTCCACCGACCGCCCCGCCGCTTCAATACAGCATCGGCCGCCGATCGCGATGCACGTGATTGTGGCGGCCAATGTGCTTGTCATCGGCTGTGCCGAGATCCATCGATGCCAGCACCATGCCTTCGCCCTCCAGGCTCTGCGTCAACGGATAACCATCGGCGTCGACGATCACCGATCCGCCGATCCACGCAACGCCGCGCTCCGTTTCGCAGCGATCGCACACCGCGATGAACAGCCGATTGACGGCGGCGTTGGCCTGCGCCTTGACCATCTCCGCCGGCCGTTCACCCTGCGGGCGCGGCGCCAGCGGCCAGTTGACCGGCGCGCACAGCAGTTGAGCGCCGGCCAACGCCGGCAGCCGCACCCACTCAGGGAATTCGAGATCGTAACAGATCATCACCGCCAATCGGCCAAAGCGGGTCTCGACGACCGGCGGTGGCCGATCGCCGGCGGTAAAGATCGTGCTCTCTTCATGCCACAGGTGGGCCTTGCGATAAATCGCCCTCACCCCCTGCGCATCGATCAATGCCGCGCTGTTGGCCACCTCACCCTCGGGCAGGCGCTCGCAGAAACCGGCGACGATCGCCACATCCAGCTCACGCGCCAGTCCCCCCCACAGGCTGAGGCTAGGCCCGTCTTCGGCCTCGGCCAACGCCAGCGCCTCCGCCTTATCGCGCAGCACGTAGCCGCTGTTCACCAACTCCGGTAACACGATGACGTTGGCGCCGTGCTGCGCCGCCCGGCGGATAGCCTGGGCGGACAGCGCCCGATTGTGCTCCGCTTCCCCTACCCGCAACGCTAACTGGCAGCATGCGACGCTGATTTTTTCCTTCACTCCGGTTCTCCTTCCAATAACCCCTCGCAGCGCAACGCCACCCGCCGTTCGGCTTCAAGATCGAGCTTACGGCACATTACGACATAAACGCTCCCGGCCACCAGCAGGCCGATCAGAAAAGCGATATCCGCGCCACCCAGTAAAACAGCAAAGGGACCGGTGTAAAAGCCCAACGTCATGAACGGCACCATCGCCAGCAGACCGACCGCGTAAGCCGTCAGACCGGAGCCGCCCCAGCGGCCATAGATCCCCGACGGGTTGAAGATTTCACCTATCGCGTAATGCCCGCCGCGCACCACGTAAAAGTCCATCAGGTTCACCGCCGTCCAGGGCACCAGAAAATACAGCATCAGCAGTACGAAGGTATTGAAGCTGGCGAGATAGCTCGCCGGGATGGCCAACGCCACCGCAAACACCGTCATAGCGACGACGCCAATGCCGGCCATGCGTAATTTCAACGTTGGCGTCACTTTACGGAACGCGTCAATCGCGCTGAGGCTGGTCAGCATTGCGCCATAACAGTTGACCGCCATGATACCGACCAGCGAGGGCACGGCGATCAGCACGGCCAACGTGCCAAACCCAGGATAGACGGCATTACCCACCGCCTGTACGCTGCCGATCGCATCGGGGGCCGGTAAGGCTGAAGCCAGAAACGCGCCCAGCGACATCAGCCAAAGCGCCGATCCGGCCGCCCCCAGGTAAGTCCAAAAGATCACGTTGGCCGACGGCGTTTCATGCGGTAAATAACGCGAGTAGTCGGAAACGTACACTGCGTAGCTGATTTGATAGCCGGCGGCGGCCGACAGCTGAATCAAAAAGGCCGCCCACGAAAAATGCCCAGCGCCGACGACGGCGTCCATCCGCAGCGACAACACGGCGCCGACCGTCAGCACGCCGAACACTGCCATCATCACATAGGTCAGCCAGCGCTGCACCGCATGGAGCATGTCGTGGCCGACGATCGCCAACAGCACGGCCACCGCGATCAGCAACGCATACCAAGGCAGACGGTGGCCCGGCAACACCGTGTTGATCGCATCGGTCGCGAGAATAACGTTGAACACGTTGAAACCGATGTAAACAAACACCACGGCGGCAAAGGGAACGATGGCGCCACGCAGGCCGAATTGGGCCCGTGACTGGATCATCTGCGGCAGCCCCATGCGCGGCCCCTGATTGGCATGACACGCCATGAAGAACGTGCCGAACCCCACGCCGACGGCAATGGCCAGCATCGAATAAAGCGCGCCCAACCCCAACGCCGGGCCGCTGAAACCGACCACCATCGTCGTCAAAACGAAATTACCGGTAAACCAAAACGGCGCCTGATGCCAAACCTTGCCATGCCGCTCGTGATGGGGCACAAAGTCTATCGAGCGCACTTCAATTTTTGGGCGTGACGCCACATTGCGATTGTTCATGTCCCACCTCGTCGTTTCAACGCTCGGTTTGCGGCTGCAGCTGCGCTGCCGGGCGGCTCAACAGGCTGCCCAACACGAAGGCGACGCCGCCGCCCAGCAGACCGCCGTAGATCGGGCTGTTGGCATCGATGCCGTGCCAGATCATCAGCCCCACCACACACAGGCTGCCGGTCAGCATGCTGGCAATCGCGCCGGCGCTGGTAGCGCGCGGCCAGAAGATCGCCCCCACCAACGGGATCAACATGCCCCCCACCAACAGGTTGTAAGCCAGCGTCAGCGCCGCCAGCACGTCGCGCACCACAAACGCCAGCCCCAGCATGACCACGCCCATGAAAAGCGTGGTGAAGCGCCCGGCGGCCAGCCCGCCGGAAGGTTTGCGGCGGATGGCCGGCAATACGTCCTCCAGCGCGATGGTGGAAGACGCCAGCAGGCAGGCGCTGGCGGTAGACATCAGCGCCGCCAACGCCGCGGCGGCCACCAGCCCGCTGACGCCGACCGGCAACACCGCCTGCGCGACAGCGGCGAAGGCGCCGTCGGTGTTGCTGAGCGACGGCAGCACGATCTTGCCGGCCATGCCGATCAGCGCGCCGGTCACGCCGTACAGCACGCAATAGACGCCCGCGCCCAGCCCGGCGAAGCGCGCCACATTGGCGCTGCGGGCGGTGAACACCCGCTGCCAGATGTCCTGGCCGATCAGAATGCCGAAGAAGTAGATCAGGAAGAACACCAGAATGGTGTCCAGCCCGATCGACGACAGCTGGTAGTAACCGGCGGGCAGCAGGCTGGTGAACGCCTCCCAGCCGCCGGCCTTGACGATGCTCATCGGCATCAGCACCAGCATCATGCCGACGGTCATGATGATGAACTGAATGATGTCGGTCAGCGTCAGCGACCACATGCCCCCCAGCGTTGAATACAGCACCACCAGCCCACCGCCAAGCAGGATAGACGCGCTGAACGACAGGCCGAACATCACCTGCATCACGCTGCCGATGGCGATGATCGAGGTCACCGCCACCATCAGGTCATACGCCAGCATGATCGCGCCGCTGGTGACCCGCGCGGCCGGGTGATAACGCCGCGACAGCACCTGGCTGACGGTATACAGCTTCAGTTTGAGCAGCGGCTTGGCCAGCACCAGGCTCAACACCACGATGCCCAGCCCGAGCGCGCCGCACAGCCAGACGCCGGAGATGCCGTAGGTGTAGCCGAGCTTGACGCTGCCGATGGTCGACGCGCCGCCGAGCACCACCGCCGACAGCGTGCCCAGATACAGCCCCGGCCCCAGGTTGCGCCCGGCCACCAGATACGCCTCTTTGGAATTGGCGCGGTGAATGCCCATCCATCCCACCGCGCCTATCACCAGAAAGTAAATCACCACAACCAGCAGATCGAGATTCATGGGTACCTCCACTCCGTTGTTATTGTTATCAGGGGGCCCGACGCAACCGCTCCGCCGGTAGGGTCAGTACGCCGGCCTCAGCGGGCCGGCAGCACGCACAACATTTCAAACAGCAGGTTGGCGGCCAGCAGCGCCGTGTTGCCGGAGCGATCGTAAGGCGGCGACACTTCCACCACATCGCCGCCCACCAGGTTCAGCCCGCGGCAACCACGTACGATCTCCAGCCCCTGCCAAACCGACAGCCCGCCGACCTCCGGCGTGCCGGTACCCGGCGCAAAGGCCGGATCCAACCCGTCAATATCGAAGCTGAGGTAAACCGGCGCATCGCCCATCTGTTCGCGGATCTCCGCCATCAGCGGCGTCAGCGACCGGTGCCAGCAGGCCTCGGCCGGCACCACGCGGAAGCCCTGGCGCCGTGACCAATCGAAGTCATCCGCCGCATAGCCGCTGCCGCGCAGGCCAATCTGCACCACCTTTTCGGGCGCCAGCAGCCCCTCCTCAAACGCGCGGCGGAAGGTGGTGCCGTGCGCCAGCTGTTCGCCGAACATCTCCTCATTGGTATCGGAATGCGCATCGACGTGGATCAGCCCGACCGGGCCATGTCGGCGGGCGACGGCGCGCAGCACCGGCAGCGTCAGGGTGTGATCGCCGCCGAGCGTCAACGGCATGCAGCCGTGTGCCAGGATCTCGTGATAAGCCGCCTCGATGCGCTGCACGCTGTCCGCCAGGCTGTAAGGGTTGATGGCGACATCCCCCAGATCGGCCACCTGCAGCCGTTCGAACGGGGCGGAACCGGTGCCCATGTTGTAGGGGCGAATCATCACTGACTCCTGGCGGATCTGGCGCGGGCCATAGCGGGTGCCGCTGCGGTTGGAGGTGCCGATATCCAGCGGAATGCCGACAAAGGCGGCGTCCAGACCGTGCGCCTGTTCGGCGGCGGGCAGGCGCATCATGGTGGGAATACCGGCAAAGCGCGGCATGTCGTTACCGCTTTGGGGTTGGTTCAGCATGGCGTATCCTTGTCTTGATCTGCGATGAATTGAAACATTTGAGCAACATTCGCAGACTACCCCGTTGGCCGCCTCGGCTACCATTCCCGCTTTTGCATGTAAACATCGGAAAACGCGATGCAACTAACCTATTGAAGTATTGATTTTTATTTCAAATTCATGCCATAAGGAAGACCATATCTTCAGCGCCGCACCTATTTCTTCGATGTTAAAAATGGGTTAACCGGCCGACGTTCTGCGGAGGGGGCGATGCTCACCAACCTAAGCGATATCGATCTGAAACTGCTGCGGGTGTTCGTCGCGGTGGCGGAAGCCCAGGGCGTCAGCGCCGCACAGGAAGCGCTGTTGATGAACCAATCCACCATCAGCACCCACCTGGCCTCGCTGGAAACCCGGCTGGGTTTTCGCCTGTGTCAACGCGGCCGCTCCGGCTTCCGGCTGACGCCCAAGGGCGAACGCATGCTGATCGCCTGCCGCTCGCTGTTCAACGCCGCCCGCGACTTCACCCGGGTCAGCCAGTCGCTGAACGGCCTGCTGACCGGCGATCTGCAGATCGGTCTGGTGGATAATCTGGTTTCGCTGCCGGGCAATCCGTTCAGTCAGGCCATCCAACACTTCCAACGCCGACATCAGGACGTGCAATTGCAGTGCCGCATCTGTTCGCCGAACGAGATTGAACAAGGGTTGCTGCACCGGCAGCTCGATCTGGGCATCGGCTACTTCGGCCAGCAGCTGGAGGCGTTGCGTTATCAGCCGTGGCTGGAGGAGACGCAGGCGATCTACTGCAGTAGGGATCACCCGCTGTTCGCGGTAGAAGAACCGGGGCGCGAGCAGATTGAAAACGCGCGCTGGGTCAAGCGCGGCTACCTGCTGGCACAGCAGCTGTGCCCGATCGCGCCGCCGCATCTGGCCGCGGTGGCCCACCATATGGAAAGCGTCGCCCATCTGGTGCTGAGCGGCACCTGTCTCGGCTATTTGCCCACCCACTACGCGGCGCGTTGGGTGGAACAGGGGCTGCTTCGGCAGTTGGGCGGTACGGCGCTCTCATACCGCGCCACGCTCAGCCTGGTCAGCCGCCCCGTCCAGCCCGACGAGGCGCTGAACGCGCTGCTGGAGGATTTGGCGCGCGCCGCACGCCCATCACCTCATCGCTGAGAGGCCAGCGCCCGATTCATGGCAAACAGCGTGCCGGTTAAAGACAGGACGAGTAATCCGATGATGGCCCAGGCGAAAGAGGGCGCCCCGCCCTTGTCGAGCAACATGCCGCCGACCGCGCCACCGGCTGCCACGGCGGTATTCCAGCCCGTCGTATACATGGACTGCGCCACGTCGGCCGCGCGACCGGAAAGGCGTGACAATGCCGTCTGCGTGAGGGTGGCGAAACCGCCGAAAGCCAAGCCCCAACAAGCCACGGAGAGATAGACCATCGGGATCATCCGTCCCCCACTCCCCAGCAGCACGGCAGCGAGAGCAAAGATGACGATACTCATCACCGTAAGAGATTGGACTCGCCGATCGACCAGCATCCCGGCGACGCCCAATCCGGCAATCGCGCCCAGCCCGAAGATAAACAGAACGATATCAACCCGCTCGGACAACCCCGACGGCTTGAGAAAAGGCTCCAGGTAGATATACAGAATGTTATGGGCAACGATAAAGGTGAACACCACGAACAGCACGGCGCGGATCCCCCGTTGCAAGAATACGCCGCTCAGAGACGGCCGATGCGCCTTAGCCTGGCCGGGGAAATCCGGCACGATGGCGATGATCCACACCACGAGCACCAGCGCCATCAACGTCATCAGACCAAAGGCGCCCTGCCAGCCGATGGCTCGGCCAAGCAACGTGCCGAGCGGTACGCCAAGCACCAACGCCAAAGTGGCGCCGGCGCCGGAGATCGCAATAGCGCGGCCGCCAAGGTGGGCCGGTGACATGCGCACCGCATAACCAGCCAGCAAAGACCAAACGATGCCGCCGAAAACGCCGGCGAAGAAACGCGTCGCCAATGAGACGTGATAATCGTTCGACAGCGCCGTGACGAGGTTAACGATGGCAAAACCGCCGATCGCGCTCAACAGCAAGGGGCGGCGCCGCATACCTTGCGTCAATGCGGTCAGCGGAATAGCGGCGACCAACGCGCCCACCGCATAGGCGGTGATGAACTGCCCCGCCAGGCTTTCAGATACGTTCAAATCGCCCGCGATCGAAGAAAGCACGCCCGCCGGCATGATCTCGGTCAGCAGCGTGATAAAAGCGGCCATCGCCAACGCCAGCAGGCCGCCCAGCGGCAACCGATCGATGCCCTCGGCAGGCGCAGATATCGTCGTTTGATTCATTAATCACTCCCCATTCAAAGATGTTTCCGCCCATCGCGGATGACGTTTGCATCATGCTGCCCACTCGCTGATAAAAGAAAAACAGGCTAAAGTGAACAACACTCATGACATAAAGTTCATCAATAGAATGGAAGCCTATGGAAAGTCTGGGTTCTCTCGACGTTTTCGTGCGGGTCAGTGAAAGCCGCAGTTTCACGGCGGCCGGGCAACAGCTGGGGATCTCCGCCTCGGCGGTCAGCAAGACCATCGCCCGGCTGGAGGAACGGCTCAGCGTGCGCCTGTTTCACCGTTCTACCCGCACGGTCAACCTGACACCGGAAGGGGCCTTGTTTCTGGAAAGGTGCCGACGCATTTTGAGTGAGGTGAAAGAGGCGGAAGCCGAACTGTTGCAAACGCGGGGAACACCTCAGGGCAAGCTGCGCATCAGCCTCCCGTCGCTGGGCACGCTTTTCATGCCAAAACTGGGGGACTTCAAGCGCCGCTATCCTGAGATCGAGCTGGATATTGATTATTCGGATCGGCTGGTTGACGTGATTGAGGAAGGTTTCGATGCCGTTATCCGCAGCGGAACCCCGAGCGATTCACGGCTGGTTGCCCGCCGGCTGGGTACCTGCCGCAAGGTTTTCGTTGGCGCACCGGGTTATTTCAGCAAAGTGGGTATGCCGCGCAAGCCCGAGGATCTGACAAGCCATGCCCGTTTGCATTATCGCTTTCCCAGCACCGGCAAACTGGATGTCTGGCCGCTGGGAGACAAGACGGAGATGATCCCCGAACGGCCGGCCAGCATGGTGACAAATACCCTCGATCCGCAGGTATGCTTCGCCGAACAAGGGCTGGGCATCGCTTATTTGCCGGAGATCGCCGTGCGCAGACAGCTGGAACAGGGCAGCCTGGTGACGGTTTTGGATGACTACGACCGCGAGAACATGGTTTTTCATGTCCTCTGGCCGTCGGGCCGCCACCTGTCAGTCAAAATCAGGCTGTTCGTCGACTTTGTGACGAGCCACCTTTTCCCGCTTTAAACAACGTATGCCGCCTTAACTGACCGGCATACGCGCCGGATCGGGATACTGGTACTCAAAACCCAGCTCGTTGCAGATGCGGTTGCCGTCCACCAGCCGCTCATCCTGATCCGCTTCGTCGGCGAACTGCGGCGGCGCCAGGTGCAGCTGTTCGGCCAGCGCAGGATAAAATTCGCGTTTGGCCGGATGATGCGGCGCGCACAGGTTGTACACGTGACCGCCCTTCGGCAGCTTCAGCAGCAGTTGGATGGCGGCGATGACGTCGTCCTGGTGCACCAGATTCACCCCCTGCGACCCGCCCTTCACGTCGAGTTTGCCCGCCAGGAAGCGGCCGGGGTGACGATCGGCGCCCACCAGCCCCGCCAGGCGCAGAATGTCCACCGAGGTGTTCGGCAATTCATGCAGCCAGCGTTCCAGCTCGGCCAACACCCGGCCCGACGGCGAGACCGGCCGCAACGGCGACTCTTCGCGCAGCGTGCCGGTGGTTTCGCCGTACACCGAGGTGGAACTGGTGAAGATCACCCGCGGCACGCCGAAGGCCATCGCGCTGTCCACCAGCATGCGCACCGCATTAAAATAGTTCTCGCTGCCTTCGACGGTGCGGCGCGCGGGCAGCGTCACCACCAGCGCATCCACGCGCAGCAGCGATTCCAGATCGTCCGGATCGCACACCAGCTCCGGCGTCAGCTCCAGTTGATAGCATTCAATGCCGCTCATGCGCGCGGCCTCGACGCCGTCCGGCGTGGTTTTGCTGCCGACCACATCATACCCGCGGCCCATCAGCGATAACGCCAATGGCATGCCCAGCCAACCTAAACCAATAATGGCTACCTTTTTCATCCTCTTCCTCTCCTGAAGATCGCAGCGCCCTGCCCCTAAGGCTACGCCACTGTACACGGCGATACAATCTGCCCGGCTTAAGGTTAGGTAAAGCCGTGTGTGGCTAATAACTCAACCTGTTTCAATAAATTAAATTTATGACGTTAAAAAAGGGTTGCGCGGTGGACAGCGGATAGTTTAGCTTAATTGGCATACGGTTTTTACCGGCTTTTGATTAGAGAAAAACACCATGACACGCGTTCAGTTCAACCACCATCATCACCATCACCCTGACTAGTCTTTCAGGCGATGTGTGCTGGAAGACGGTTTGTTAATCTTCCAGTGGCGCGCAGAACGCAAGAGAGAGCCCTCGGAAGATTTCTTCCGAGGGTTTTTTTTTGGCTCCGGACAGACAGAAAAGAATATTTTTTACAATAAATTCATAAAATTACAGATTAAACAGAGGTTACCATGCTGGACAAGACACGTTTACGGATCGCAATGCAGAAGTCGGGCCGCCTGAGCGATGAATCCCAGGAACTGCTGGCACGCTGCGGCATCAAGATCAACCTGCAGCAGCAGCGTCTGATCGCCTTCGCCGAAAACATGCCGATCGATATCCTGCGCGTGCGCGACGACGACATCCCGGGCCTGGTGATGGACGGCGTGGTCGATCTCGGCATCATCGGCGAGAACGTGCTGGAAGAAGAGCTGCTCAGCCGCCGCGCCCAGGGTGAAGACCCGCGTTACTTCACCCTGCGCCGCCTCGATTTCGGCGGCTGCCGCCTGTCGCTGGCCACCCCACTCGACGCCGAATACGCCGGCCCGCAAAGCCTGCAGGACGCCCGCATCGCCACCTCTTATCCGCACCTGCTGAAGCAATACCTCGACAAACAAGGCGTGCGCTTCAAATCTTGCCTGCTGAACGGCTCGGTGGAAGTCGCGCCGCGCGCCGGCCTGGCCGACGCCATCTGCGATCTGGTCTCTACCGGCGCCACGCTGGAGGCCAACGGCCTGCGCGAAGTGGAGGTGATCTACCGCTCCAAAGCTTGCTTGATCCAGCGCGACGGCGAAATGCCTGAAGCCAAACAGCAGCTGATTGACCGCTTGATGACCCGCATTCAGGGCGTGATCCAGGCGCGCGAATCCAAATACATCATGCTGCACGCGCCGAGCGAGAAGCTGGACGAGATCGTCGCGCTGCTGCCGGGCGCCGAACGCCCGACCATTCTGCCGCTGGCCGGCGCGCAGAATCGCGTGGCGATGCACATGGTCAGCAGCGAAACCCTGTTCTGGGAAACCATGGAAAAACTGAAAGCGCTCGGCGCCAGCTCGATTCTGGTGCTGCCGATTGAAAAGATGATGGAGTAACACCATGTCGACCTTCAACACGCCGATCGATTGGGCAACGTGCAGCGCCGAACGCCAGGCCGAGCTGCTGATGCGCCCGGCAATCGCCGCCTCCGACAGCATCACCCGCACGGTGAGTGAGATCCTCGACAACGTGAAGGCCAATGGCGATCGGGCGCTGCGCGACTACAGCGCCCGTTTCGACAAGGCGGAAGTCTCGGCGCTGCGCGTCAGCGCCGAGCAGATCGCCGCCGCCGCCGCGCGGTTGGGTGATGACATCAAACAGGCGATGGCGGTGGCCGTCGCCAACGTGGAAACCTTCCACAACGCGCAGCGACTGCCGCCGGTGGACGTCGAAACGCAGCCAGGCGTGCGCTGCCAGCAGGTGACCCGCCCAATCGACTCGGTGGGCCTGTATATTCCCGGCGGGTCAGCGCCGCTGTTCTCCACCGTACTGATGCTGGCGACGCCGGCGCGCATCGCCGGTTGCCGCCGGGTGGTGCTGTGCTCACCGCCGCCGATCGCCGATGAGATCCTGTATGCGGCGCAGCTGTGCGGCGTGCAGGAAGTGTTTCAGGTCGGGGGCGCGCAGGCGATCGCCGCCCTGGCGTTCGGCACCGAAAGCGTGCCGCGCGTGGCGAAGATCTTCGGGCCGGGCAACGCCTTCGTGACCGAAGCTAAGCGGCAGGTCAGCCAGCGCCTCGACGGCGCGGCCATCGACATGCCGGCCGGCCCTTCTGAAGTGCTGGTGATCGCCGACGCCGGCGCCACCCCGGCGTTCGTCGCTTCCGATCTGCTGTCGCAGGCCGAACACGGCCCGGATTCGCAGGTGATCCTGCTGACGCCGGACGCGGCGATGGCGCAGGCGGTGGCCGAAGCGGTGGAAAGCCAGCTGGCCGAGCTGCCGCGCGCCGACACCGCACGCCAGGCGCTGGCGAGCAGCCGCCTGATCGTAGCGCGCGATCTGACTGAGTGCGTGGCGATCAGCAACCGCTACGGCCCGGAGCACCTGATTATTCAGACCCGTAATGCGCGCGAACTGGTGGACGGCATCACCAGCGCCGGTTCGGTGTTCCTCGGCGACTGGTCGCCGGAGTCCGCCGGCGATTACGCCTCCGGCACCAACCACGTGCTGCCGACCTACGGCTACACCGCCACCTGCTCCAGCCTCGGGCTGGCCGATTTTCAAAAACGCATGACGGTGCAGGAGCTGACGCCGCAGGGCTTCAGCAACCTGGCCGCCACCATCGAGACGCTGGCTGCCGCCGAGCAGCTGATCGCCCACAAGAACGCCGTGACCCTGCGCGTCGCCGCCCTGAAGGAGCAAGCATGAGCATCGAAAAACTGGCGCGCGCCAACGTTCGCGAGCTGACCCCTTATCAATCGGCGCGCCGCCTCGGCGGTAAGGGCGACGTGTGGCTGAACGCCAACGAATACCCGATCGCGCCCGAGTTCCAGCTGACCGCGCAAACCTTCAACCGCTATCCGGAGTGCCAGCCGGCGCAGGTGATCGAACGCTACGCCGCCTATGCCGGGGTCAAGAAAGAGCAGGTGCTGGTCAGCCGCGGCGCCGATGAAGGCATCGAGCTGCTGATCCGCGCCTTCTGCGAGCCGGGTAAAGACGCCATT
Organism: Serratia sp. PL7; assembly: GCF_945957435.1. Taxonomy (NCBI): domain Bacteria; kingdom Pseudomonadati; phylum Pseudomonadota; class Gammaproteobacteria; order Enterobacterales; family Yersiniaceae; genus Serratia; species Serratia sp. PL7. The sequence continues at coordinate 2,175,703 of NZ_CAMFLB010000001.1, forward strand.
CTGTTCTGCCCGCCGACCTACGGCATGTACGCCGTCAGCGCCGAAACCTTCGGCGTGGAGCGCCGCACCGTGGCCGCCAAAGAGGACTGGCAGCTGGATCTGCCAGCTATCGCGGACAGCCTGGACAACGTAAAGCTGATCTACGTCTGCAGCCCGAACAACCCAACCGGCAACCTGATCGATCCTGACTCTCTGCGCAGCCTGCTGGAGTTGGCCAAAGGCAAGGCGATCGTCGCGGTGGACGAAGCCTATATCGAGTTTTGCCCGCAGGCCACGGTGGCCGGCTGGCTGAGCGACTATCCGCACCTGGCTATCCTGCGCACGCTGTCGAAGGCCTTTGCGCTGGCTGGCCTGCGCTGCGGCTTTACGCTCGCCAATGAAGATCTGATTGCCCTGCTGCTGAAGGTGATCGCGCCTTACCCGCTTTCGACGCCGGTGGCGGATATCGCCGCGCAGGCGCTGAGCGAAGAAGGTATCCGCACCATGCGCCAGCGCGTCACCGATATCGCCGCCACCCGCAGCTGGCTGCAGCAACAGCTGGAGAAATGCGCCTGCGTCGAGCAGGTTTTCGCCAGCGACAGCAATTACCTGTTAGCCCGCTTCACCGCCTCAAGTAATGTGTTTAAAAGCTTGTGGGATCAGGGCATTATCTTACGAGACCAAAACAAACAGCCCGGGTTGTCCGGCTGCCTGCGCATCACCATAGGCACCCGCGACGAATGTCAACGCGTGGTGGACGCCTTGTCCGCCCTGCCCGGCGCCAACCCGACTCGCCAGGAGCCAATGTGAGCCAAAAAATCCTCTTTATCGATCGTGACGGCACGCTGATCGCCGAGCCACCGGAAGATTTCCAGGTTGACCGCCTGGACAAGCTGGCGCTCGAGCCAGACGTGATCCCTTCCCTGCTGGCGCTGCAACAGGCGGGGTATCAGCTGGTGATGATCACCAATCAGGATGGGCTCGGCACCGCCAGTTTCCCGCAGGAAACCTTCGATCCGCCGCACAACCTGATGATGCAGATCCTCAGCTCGCAGGGCATTCAGTTCGCCGATGTGCTGATCTGCCCGCACCTGCCGGCGGACAACTGCGACTGCCGCAAGCCGAAGACCGCGCTGGTGAAAGGTTACCTTGAACCCGGCGTGCTCGATACCGCGCACAGCTACGTGATCGGCGATCGGCCGACCGATGTGCAGCTGGCGGAAAACATGGGCATCCAGGGGCTGCGTTACCAGCGCGGCGTGCTGGGCTGGAAAGAGATCGTGCGCCAGCTGACCCTGCGTGACCGTCATGCGCGGGTTAACCGCGTGACCAAAGAGACGCAGATCGACGTCAACGTCTGGCTGGATCGCGAAGGCGGCAGCAAGATCAAAACCGGCGTCGGCTTCTTCGATCACATGCTGGATCAGATCGCCACCCACGGTGGCTTCCGCATGGAGATCGACGTCAAAGGCGACCTGTATATCGACGATCACCACACCGTAGAGGACACCGGCCTGGCGCTGGGTGAAGCCCTGAACAAGGCGCTGGGCGACAAGCGCGGTATCGCCCGCTTCGGCTTCGTGCTGCCGATGGACGAGTGCCTGGCGCGCTGCGCGCTGGATATCTCCGGCCGCCCGCACCTGGAGTACAAGGCCGAGTTCAACTATCAGCGCGTCGGCGATCTCAGCACCGAAATGGTCGAGCACTTCTTCCGTTCGCTCTCTTACACCATGGGCTGCACGCTGCACCTGAAGACCAAGGGCAAAAACGACCACCACCGGGTCGAGAGCCTGTTCAAAGTGTTTGGCCGCACGCTGCGCCAGGCGATCCGCGTCGAAGGCAATACCCTGCCGAGCTCGAAAGGAGTGCTGTGATGAACGTGGTGATTTTGGATACCGGCTGCGCCAACCTGGCCTCCGTCACCTACGCGGTGCGGCGCCTGGGCTATCAGCCGGAAGTGAGCCGCGATCCGGAGATCGTGCTGCGCGCCGACAAGCTGTTCCTGCCGGGCGTCGGCACCGCGCAGGCGGCGATGGATCAACTGCGCGAACGCGATCTGATCGAACTGATCAAAGCCTGCTCTCAACCGGTGCTGGGCATCTGTCTCGGCATGCAGCTGTTGGCGGCCAGCAGCGAAGAGAACGGCGGCGTGACGACGCTCGGCCTCATCGATACGCCGGTAAAGCAGATGACCGACTTCGGCCTGCCGCTGCCGCACATGGGTTGGAACCAGGTGTCCGCGCAGGCGGGCCACCATCTGTTCCGCGGCATCGATGACGGCGCCTACTTCTATTTCGTACACAGCTATGCGATGCCGATATGCCCCAGCACCATCGCTCAGGCGAACTACGGCGAGCCCTTCACCGCCGCCGTGCAAAAAGACAACTTCTTCGGCGTGCAGTTTCATCCAGAACGATCTGGAGCGGCCGGCGCGCAACTGTTGAAAAACTTTCTGGAGATGTAGGCAGCATGATTATTCCGGCTTTGGATTTGATCGACGGCAACGTGGTGCGCTTGCATCAGGGCGATTACGGCCAGCAGCGCGACTACGGCAACGATCCGCTGCTGCGTCTGCAAGACTATCAACAACAGGGCGCGCAGGTACTGCACCTGGTCGATTTGACCGGCGCCAAGGATCCGGCCGCACGCCAGATCCCGCTGCTACGCAAGCTGTTGGCAGGGGTTAACGTGCCGGTGCAGGTCGGCGGCGGCATCCGCAACGAGCAAGACGTCAGCGCCCTGCTGGAGGCCGGCGCCACACGCGTGGTGATCGGCTCTACCGCGGTGAAACAACCGCAGTTGGTGCAGAGCTGGTTCGAGCGCTACGGCGCCGACGCGCTGGTGCTGGCGCTGGACGTGCGTATCGACCCGCAGGGCGTGAAACGCGTGGCCATCAGCGGCTGGCAGGAAGATTCCGACGCCACGCTGGAACAGGTGGTGGAGCAGTTCCTGCCCTACGGGCTCAAGCACGTGCTGTGCACCGATATTTCGCGCGACGGTACGCTAGCCGGTTCCAACGTGGCGCTGTATCAGGCGATCAGCCGCCGCTATCCGCAGGTGGCCTTCCAGGCCTCGGGCGGCATCGGCAATCTGGACGACATCGCCCAGTTGCGCGGCAGCGGCGTTGCCGGCGTGATCGTAGGGCGCGCCCTGCTGGAAGGTAAATTTAGCGTTGAGGAGGCGATCGCATGCTGGCAAAACGGATAATCCCGTGCCTGGATGTTAAAGACGGGCAAGTGGTAAAAGGCGTGCAGTTCCGCAACCACGAAATCATCGGCGACATCGTGCCGCTGGCGCAGCGCTATGCGCAAGAAGGTGCGGACGAGCTGGTGTTTTACGATATCACCGCCTCGAGCGACGGCCGGGTGGTGGACAAAAGCTGGGTATCGCGCGTGGCGGAGGTGATTGATATTCCGTTCTGCGTCGCCGGCGGCATTAAAAGCGCCGAGGATGCCAGCCAGATCCTGTCTTTCGGCGCCGACAAGATTTCGGTCAACTCGCCGGCGCTGGCCGATCCTGAGTTGATTAGCCGCCTGGCGGAACGCTTCGGCGTGCAGTGCATCGTGGTGGGCATCGATACCTGGTTCGACAGTGAAACCGGCAAGTATCACGTCAACCAATATACCGGCGACGAGAGCCGCACCCGCATCACCCAGTGGGAAACCCTCGACTGGGTACAGGAAGTGCAGCGCCGCGGCGCCGGTGAGATCGTGCTGAACATGATGAACCAGGACGGCGTGCGCAACGGTTACGATCTGCAGCAGCTGCGCTGGGTGCGCGAGGCCTGCAAGGTGCCGCTGATCGCCTCCGGCGGCGCGGGCACCATGGAGCATTTCCTGGAAGCGTTCCGCGATGCGGACGTCGACGGCGCGCTGGCGGCGTCGGTGTTCCACAAACAAATCATCAATATCGGCGAACTGAAAAGGTTCCTGGTCGAACAAGGCGTGGAGATTCGCGTGTGCTGACAGAACAACAGAGAAACCAGCTGGACTGGGAAAAAACCGACGGCCTGATGCCGGCCATCGTGCAGCACGCCGTTTCCGGCGAAGTGCTGATGCTGGGTTACATGACGCCGGAAGCGCTGGCGACCACCGAGCAGAGCGGTAACGTCACCTTCTTCTCACGCACCAAGCAACGCCTGTGGACCAAAGGCGAAAGTTCCGGCCACTTCCTCAAGGTGGTCAGCATCACGCCGGACTGCGATAACGACACGCTGCTGGTATTGGCCAACCCGATCGGCCCGACCTGCCACCTCGGCAACAGCAGCTGCTTCCACCCGGCCGCCAGCGACTGGACGTTCCTCTATCAGCTGGAGCAGCTGTTGGCGGAGCGCAAGCACGCCAGCCCGGACAGCTCGTACACCGCCAGCCTGTACGCCAGCGGCACCAAGCGCATCGCGCAGAAGGTCGGGGAAGAAGGTGTGGAAACCGCGCTGGCCGCCACGGTCAACGATCGCGAAGAGCTGACCAACGAAGCCTCGGACCTGATCTATCACCTGCTGGTGCTGCTGCAGGACCAGGATCTGGATCTGAGCGCGGTGATCGGCCGGCTGCGCGAAAGGCATCAGAAAAAAGCGTGACGTTAAATCACGCGCAATAAAAAGCCGCCGGGCGTTAACCTCGGCGGCTTTTTTTATCGTTCAACGAGCGGGCTTATTCCATCCATTCGGTATGGAACACGCCTTCCTTGTCGATACGTTTGTAGGTGTGCGCACCGAAGTAGTCGCGCTGCGCCTGGATCAGGTTCGCCGGCAGCACCGCAGAACGGTAGCTGTCGTAGTAGGCGATCGCGGCGGAGAAGGTTGGCGTAGGGATACCGTTCTGCACGGCGTAAGCCACCACGTCACGCAGCGCCTGCTGGTACTCGTCAGCGATTTGCTTGAAGTATGGCGCCAGCAGCAGGTTGGCGATATCGGCATCCGCCGCGTAAGCGTCGGTGATCTTCTGCAGGAACTGGGCGCGGATGATGCAGCCGGCGCGGAAGATCTTGGCGATTTCGCCGTAGTGCAGATCCCAGTTATTTTCTTTAGAAGCGGCTTTCAGCTGTGAGAAGCCCTGTGCGTAGGACACGATCTTACCCAGATACAGCGCGCGACGCACTTTCTCGATGAATTCGGCTTTGTCGCCGCTGAACGGCGCCACTTTCGGGCCAGTCAGCACTTTAGACGCGGCAACGCGCTGGTCCTTCAGCGAGGACAGGTAGCGTGCGAACACCGACTCGGTGATCAGCGACAGCGGTTCGCCCAGATCCAGCGAGCTCTGGCTGGTCCACTTGCCGGTGCCTTTGTTGGCGGCTTCGTCCAGGATCACATCGACCAGGTATTTACCCTCTTCGTCTTTCTTGGTGAAGATGTCTTTGGTGATGTCGATCAGGTAGCTGTTCAGTTCGCCCTTGTTCCATTCGGCGAAGGTTTCGGCCAGCTGCTCGTTGCTCAGGTTCAGCGCCTGCTTCAGCAGGGAATAGGCTTCGGCAATCAGCTGCATGTCGCCGTATTCGATGCCGTTGTGCACCATCTTCACATAGTGGCCGGCACCGTCAGCGCCGATATAAGTCACGCAAGGCTCGCCTTCCGCGACCGCAGCGATTTTCTCCAGGATCGGTGCCACCAGCTCGTAAGCTTCTTTCTGGCCGCCAGGCATGATGGAAGGCCCTTTCAGCGCGCCCTCTTCACCGCCGGAAACGCCGGTGCCGATGAAATTAAAGCCCTGGTCGGACAGTTCGCGGTTACGACGGATGGTGTCCTGATAGTAGGTGTTGCCGCCATCGATCAGGATATCGCCCTTGTCCAGGTGCGGAGTCAACGAGGCAATGGTTTTATCCGTCGCTTCGCCCGCTTTCACCATCAGCAGGATGCGGCGCGGTTTTTCCAGCGATTCGACAAACTCTTCTACGGTGTAATACGGCGCCAGATTCTTGCCCGGGTTCTCAGCGATCACTTCGTCAGTTTTGTCGCCAGAACGGTTGAAAATGGAAACGGTGTAACCACGGCTCTCGATGTTCAGCGCGAGGTTGCGGCCCATTACCGCCATGCCGACAACGCCGATTTGTTGCTTGGACATTTAGGAACTCCTGTCTGAGGATGACCCTGCCGGCAACGTCGGCCAGCAGGTTTTGTGATGTGGCACACATGTTAACTCAGGATTGAGCCGCGTGGGTAGTGATTGGTGCGATAGGTCACATGATGTCGCAATATATTCATATCCTCCCCACAAAAAACCACGGCACCCTAAGGTGCCGTGGTCTGCGGTTCAGTCAATCAGTACGAAACGAGGGGCTTGAGTCACCGCACCTGGGCCGCCTTGAACGCGTCTACTTTTTCCTTCAATAAACGCTCACTTTCACTGATCATATCCAGATATTGAGTATTTACGAACCCCCACAACGTGGAGGTTTGATCCTCAGCATGCCCAACCTGGAAAGGTAGAGTGGTCACCACAACCAGATTTGGCACTGACTCCAAATAGCGATCTATGGTATTGGTTTGAGCATCAACGTTACGTTCATCCCAGTGGCTAACTGCCTCTATCCCACGACGTGAGTAAATATTCATCACCGTGCTTGTCATGCGATTGATATAAATATACTCAATGCCATCGACCTCCTCGACAGCCAGAATCTCCGTATCTTCATTCAAATGCGCAATAATGCCCGAGAAAATGTGCCAATCCCAATTGCTGCGTTCCAGATAAGCAACAATCTTCTCAAGTTTAATGTCAAAGTCGTCAGGGAATAACGCATCGTCCTCGCAGATCATAGCCATTTCGGTATTACGATCGGCAAGCACGGACAGCATGTATTTATAACTCATGCCACATCCGATCCAGCCAATACGGTGTCTAACCCCCTCAATGACCTTGAAACCATGGGTAGGCTTACTGAGGAAATCTTGCTTCCGTACCGGTGTTTCCGTCAGTGAGAGGCAGAGTTTTGGAATATCCGCCTCTATCGCAGGGATAAAATCAACGCCATTTTTATAAGTTTCGAAATCAATCAAATCATTCGCCAAAAGATAGCGTTTGAAATAGCCTTCAAAGTTGTTGTCGCTATGAGTAAACAACGCAATATTTTTCTTACGGCTAGCATGATAATCTTGATCGTTCAAGAGACGATCAATTTTTTTCGCCATTGCGTCAATATCGCCAATAGGAGCAAAATCAATAACATCAATGAGAGACGTATGCTCCGCGATATCCACACTTTCTTCACTAACAATTGGCGTTCCCAACGATAGCACTTCGTAAATACGTGTGGTCTCAAGCAACGCATTCTCATAGTAATGCAGGTTAATAACCAGTTTGGCATTTTTCACCAGCCGGGTCAGCTCATCGCCGAATACACCAGAGGCAATATGAATATTAAAACGTTGTCCCAATTGTTCAAGATAATGACGACGACGCTCACAATTCGTATCACCATAGAAGAGAACGTCAATTTGCTCCTCATTGCCGTTCAACTTATGACCTTTCTGGGTCAATTTTGAGCTGTAGTCTGCAAAAGAAGCAATTGGGAGGTAGAACAATTTCTGATAAGGGATACCATGTTCTAATAAGTAATTAATGTTAGTCAGGGAATAGTCAAATATAGCCATTGCACGTTCGAGAATCGCAAAATACTCTGGCGTAAACCAACGTGGGTTAATAGATTGTTCCATTTGGAACGCAACAAAGTTTTGCGGCAGCTCAGCAAAAATTTGAGGGCAAATAACAATATGCAGTTGCCCACTGTCCGCCGGCGCTGAGTATGCTTCAATTATGGTAACGCCGCGCCCCACCTCTACAAGCGTTTTCTCAAGCAAATGGGCCACAAACAGTGTATGCCTAGTAGTGAGAATAACAATATGGTCGGTATCTATATTAACTAGCGGCATCGGCGTATTAGCGGTATTTTTCGCCACACGTAGAAGACTGCTACGCAACTCACCGAAACGGCCGGTTAGCAATAGTTTGCCTGCCACTTTAGTTTTGCGAAGCAAAGCCTTATAAGGATGCGGACTTGCACGAAACGCTTGCCAACCTTTCCCAACCAAAGAGGTCGATTTTGTCCCTTTACGCTGTCGCATGTAGTGTCTGGATATATCCCTGATTACCCCAAACTCACCGCGAATGGCCCGACCAAGCATACGAACAGGTACCGTTAGTCGCCACGACAGACTTTTTCGCATATTGTTCATGTCGGACTGACTTTCACTAAGTTGTTGACTCAGTGTTTCAACCTTTAATTTAAGAGGTTCGTCTTCAACATAATTATTATTTAAAAGAAGAACTTCTTTTTGCGCATTCTCCAACAATTGCTGAGTAACCAGCTGTTGCTCTCGCTGTTGTATAAGCGTTTCCTGAAGCAACAGCAATTGCTCTTGCATAGAAGAAATCATTGCCTGCTTTTCTTCGTTATCGATCATCAGATGATGCTCAGCAACACGAATTTTTTGTTGCATATCATCCTGCTTTTCATTTTCTTGCTTAACCTGTTTTGATAGCAACTCACCCAGAGTCAACCCCTGCATTTTTAAAAATCCTTCCTTCTCAGTAGAATAATATTCAATATGGCGACTGACTATCGCCTGTTCACTTGGCCGAGATAAACGGAATCGCAGATAATCAATATCGAAAATCAATTCGAATGGAACTAAGTATGAAAATAGATAAAATGCCAAACGATTAGTTCTTTCTTGTTCATCGTCTGCCAAGGTTATATATTTATATGAACTGTCACCAACGACTGTCGTTGGTATACCAGCGAAAATTCCTTCTAATCCCACACTAGAATTAATCGTTAAAATCTCTCGACAACGCTGGACGAAAGACAAACTGGTCGGTGAACTGTCGATCTCATACTCACCCTCCTTGAGCTGGAACTGACTACCAGGATGAGTGCGAATTAATAATTTTTTCTCTGGAAAACGTGTACGCGCATAGGAAAGCAACGTCAGATTAGTGAATTCTTCACCATAAGCAACGAGATTTGAATCGTCTTCAACCTGTAATGCGATCCCCAGATCGGCATCACACTGCTGCTCATGAGTATTTGGCACACGCAGGAAGTAACGATGCAACTCCTCTATGGAAAGATCGACCTGGCACTGTTCCTGAACCGCCAAATAGCGCTTCTCTGCCTCTGTGTGACCGTTAACACCTGAGAAATCCAAATACCCTGTACTATAATAAGAGGGCATTCTCAACGGCCCTACTTCAAAGTGCATGACAGGAATAGATAAAGACTCGGCAACGGCCTCCAGAGAAGGGCAATTGCAAATTGACAATATCCCCTCTATTTTTCCAGACTCATAGCCTTGGAGATGGTTTAGCAGCTCAGCTTCCAGCTCGGGGATTCGCTGGGTCAGCATTTTCTTGAACGCCAACATCGGATTGTAGTTTGAAGAGTCTAATAAACTCTCAAATACACTCTCTCTCAAATGGTAATAATCATGACTGGCCAATAGCTCATCAGACGGAATGCTGTAACCCAAATTATTCATTGTAGGTACATCAAATTCCCAACGTTCTGACTTGCGCCACTCTTCCGGAGACAACAAGTAATCATTACCGGCGATAAAAAGTGAACGCTGCTGCAATGAGTTAAGCAGGCGATAAAATATCCATAAATAGGGAGCTTTCACTCCCCTAAACGGATATGGCGGTAAGAATACAGCAATCATTGCTCTAATTACTCCTCGCTTAAAACACTGATAGGGGCATAAACAACCCCCCCGAGTTCACGAGAGGACCAAAACTTCAATCTCATCATTGGTCTGCGTTGATCCAACTCTTCTCGCTCGCCGCCTTGCAGCGATGCCAAGCCGCAATGAACCAGGTAATCTCCTGAGTTAATTGGCAATTTAACCTTATAAATCACATGCTGCTCACCAGCCTTGAGGATTAAAGGTTTGCCGGCTCCAATGTTGCTGTCCCCCCAAATATCTCCCCCCTGCGCTTTAGAGATGGAGATTCCCAAGGCAACATCTCGAATCTCTTCTGAAGCAAGGATAGTAAAATCCAAGGTCAGTTCATCACCAGAACGTACCAAAGGCTTATCGGAGAGTGAAGTGCCATCCGATTTTATCACTTCGAGATTTTGAATAATCGCTCGAGCACTGCCAAAGCGCTTTTCTCCCACTTCGGTATTCAACTGCCCCTGTTGCAAACCCTGCAAGTCAGATTGATTCATCACAACAGACGAGGAGATCTTGCCCGTATTCTCTCGTTTCACTGCTTGCGACAACAGCATTCCTTTCTCATAAGCCAGAACAGCAGCCAGTACGTCATAGGTGTCGCCCACTAACTCCCCATTGTTCATAACCAAACAACGGTCAGCGTATTCCAGAATACTACCGGTAGAGTGGGTCACCATGATAATAGTGACCCCCTTAGCACGAAGAGCCTCCATGCGTTTATAGCATTTATATTGAAAACCGATATCGCCTACGGCTAACGCCTCGTCCACGATAAGGATTTCAGGTTCGACACAGGCTTGGACAGCAAAAGCCAGACGAATATACATCCCGCTTGAGTATGTTTTAACGGGTTGATCGATAAACTCGCCAATATCTGCGAAGTCAGTAATCTCCTGAAAACGCTCATCGATCTGTTCACGGGAAAAACCTAGAACAGAGCCATTAAGATAGACATTATCACGCCCCGTGAACTCAGGATTGAACCCTGCGCCTAACTCAAGTAGGGCCGCAATACGGCCATTGACTTGTATTTCTCCCTGAGTTGGAGTCAGCGTACCGCATATCATCTGTAATAACGTTGACTTACCTGCACCATTTCGTCCGATAATACCTACGGTCTCACCTTTCTTAATAGAGAATGAGACATCGCGAAGTGCCCAAAACTCGCGGAAATAGCGGCGAGACTCACGTCGTACTACACGTTGTAACCTCGGAGCAAAAAACTGTTTTAAACGATCTCGTGGACGATCATAAATTTGATAACATTTGCTCAATGCAGTCACTTGGATCGCGATTTCATTAGAGGACATCAGCAAACCCCTTTCTGGTTTTCTGGAAGAATACAAAACCGAACCATGCAACTAATGATGCCGCCAGGGTGTAAACAGCTAAACCTTGCCATTCAGGCAAACGCCCCCAAATTAAGACATTCCGTGATTGCTCAATAATAAATGTTAGGGGATTAAGCATTATCCAAATGCGATATTTTTCCGGTAACGACGTGATAGGGAAAAATACTGGTGACAAAAACATCATAACCGTTGTGATAATGACAGTCGTCTGACCAACATCGCGTATAAAAACACCCAGGGATGCCAATATCCATGCCAATCCAAGGCAAAAAACGACCAGCGGCAAGAAAACTAACGGTATAAAAACGACGGTCCAGTGCAGAAAACCGTTGAATAAAAAGAATGCACATAGCAGTACAACCAAGCTGATCAGGGTATGGAACAACGCAGCGCATAACCCAATCACTGGCAACGTTTCCAAAGGGAAAACCACTTTCTTCACATAGTTGGTATTCCCTAGGATAATTTGCGGTGCCCGATTAACCACCTCGGCAAAAAAACCATGCACAATCATGCCAACAAAGAGGATTACAGCAAACTGCGTACGGCTTTCATCGCCACCGACGGACCAACGTGCTTTAAAAACAACCGAAAAAACAAATGTATAGACCGTCAACATAAACAAAGGATTGAGGAACGACCATGCCAGTCCCATAGTGGAACCCTTGTATCGCCCAACAACCTCACGTTTTGTCATTTGCAAGATCAGCGATTTGAACCCCCAAATGTTACGGATCAGAGCTAGGGGTGACAGAGGCTGCGATTTATGAGGATTACTCATTACCCCACCCCGCTGCCATACCAACATTTTGCGCTTCGAAATTGCATCCAGTCATAACAAACATAATCAATACCTTAGATGTAATTGAACTCATAAAACATAGACATCATCTTCAATCATGTTACCGCTTGATTTCAGGAGAAGTCATGGGAATAGTCTTCAAACAGGTAGTATTCACCTTGGATCTCTGTGGATCGTGCCACCATCCCCATTTATTGAAATATAAGACAACTGATTTCATGTGATAAATGAATAAATTAAGGTTTTTATAAGAACCTTTACCAAAAACATGGATGATAGTAGCACCAGGGAAGTAGACAATATCGCTCATTGACAAAGCCCGGCGGCACAAATCCACATCTTCTAAATACATAAAATACCGTTCATCAAATCCTCCTAAGTTCGCTAACAACGTGGATTCAACCAGCATAAAACAACCAGAAACTGAAGGAACTGCGAAGGATTTAGTGTAATCAGCACGCTGGATTTCATAAGTGGCATCCAGCTTAGCTCCCCATTTAGGGAAAAAGCGCCGAAGAAACAAATTGGCAGGTGTAGGCAGTAAGCGGCAACTGTATTGGAATCGCCCATCGCTATATTGAATGCGAGGAGAAACAAAGCGGTGTTTTTGGTTCCGCGCAAAATTGTAGAGACTCTCGAGCGCCCCCGAGGTAAAACTGATATCTGGGTTACAAATCAAAAAATATTCACATTCATTCAGATAACGCTTCATTGCCAGATTATGGCCGTAGCCAAAACCGTTATTGGCTTCCGCACAAATATAACTAATGCGATGATTATCTAGTTTTGCAGCCCATTCAGAACCACCGTTATCAACCAAAACTATTTTTTGAACACATTTTTCGCTAAGCAAAGAAAGTAACGTGTCTTCTAGTTGGGCATAGCTATGGTTATACAATACGATTGAAGCAACAATTTGGTATTGTTTTTGTTTTGAAAACATGCCGTATGAAGTTCCTAACCAATAATCATTTAAAAACAATCAGTTACAAGAGTGTGATGGCTGATGTATTATCACTCGTCTATTGGAACGCAAACCGTCACCAATAAACAAAAACATCAAAGGGGATAAAATTATCCCCTTTTATTCCATGCAAACCAAGATCCACCTACTGCAACAGTTTGCGAATCACAGCATGTAACTGCTGGCGCCAAGCGCTAGGTTTAAGATTCAACGCGCAGATCTTATCAGTGTTAAGAACAGAGTATACAGGCCGGGACGCAGGTGTAGGATACTCTTGCGTAGTAATCGGATTCACGATGACCTGATGTGGGTATAGCCCACTTTCAGTAGCCTGTTGGAAAATTATCTGCGCAAACTCATACCAAGAAACCATTGAATCACCACAAAAGTGATAGACACCGTATTCACCTGGTTCTTGCAGCATGGAGATTATGGCATCAGCGATATCACCGGCATAAGTCGGGCAGCCTTGCTGATCGCTTACCACGCCAAGTTCACCCCTTTGTGACCCGACGCGCAACATCGTTTTAACAAAATTATTGCCGTACTCGCTAAACACCCAAGCCGTTCTTATTACAATAGTTTTTGGATTAGCCTTCAGCGCAGCAATCTCACCTTCAAGCTTGGTTTTACCATAAATGTTTTGTGGCGAGCAGGGAGCATCTTCGCAGTAGGGTTCTTCCGAGCGGCCATCAAAAACATAGTCGGTTGATACGTGTACAAAAGGAATATTTCGTGCAGCAGCAGCTGCTGCCAGGTAGCCAGGCCCGTAGGTATTGATTGCTTTAGCTACATCTGGTTCAGATTCAGCCTTATCAACAGCAGTATAAGCGGCGGCGTTTACGATAACATCGGGCTCAAATTCCGTCACCGCTTGCTCAATCGCATCAGAATCACAGATGTCAAGTTGCTTGCTGTCCAGTGCTAGCAGGCTCCAATCGGTAGGAAACCTATCGCTGAAACAGCGTCCCAGTTGCCCCATAGAACCTGTCAAAAGTACACGCATTAAAAAAGCTCTCTAAGTAATTTACCTTGTAGATCCTTCGGCGATAGCAATGGCTGATCGACTGGCCAATCAATGCCAATTTCAGGATCATTCCAAAGCAAGCATGCTTCGCTAGCAGGATCATAGTACTCTGTGCACTTGTATTCGAAATCAGCAATGTCTGAAATCACTAAGAAACCATGTGCGAGACCTGGCGGAACCCAAAGTTGGTGGTGGTTATCTTCCGACAAGTGAACACCAACCCATTTTTTGTACGTCGGCGAATCGACCCTGATATCCACTACAACATCATAGACCTCCCCACGTACAACTCGGACTAGCTTGCCTTGGGGTTTGATTCGCTGGAAATGCAAACCACGCAATACTCCTTTAGAAGAACGCGAATGGTTGTCCTGAACAAAATCCACATCAATATCTAACATTTCTTGATAGCGGTTTTTTTGAAACGTTTCGACGAAAAAACCACGATGATCACCGAACACTTTCGGCTCAATCAACTTCACACCTGCGACTGGTGTCTCAATCACTTTCATTAGGTAACCTGCTAACTAATACGCTCACCTCAGAGGCCCAAAGGATGGCCGCCTGAACATGCATCCCCAGCAGTCTATCACTACCCACTCGCCCAGTTTTCGAACAGAAACTAAACGAGAATAAATTTTGGATAGCTCAATGAACGCACCGTAGACGAAGGTATCGGAGATTAGCACAATTAATCAAAATATCCGACACTCATCCACAAAAAATAGTCAAAAATTATGTGGCTCATTGAAGGATGAATCATGATATATCATTGTTATTAAACATATTTTAATTGCAACCAACATAGAAATGGTCAATCGAGCCCTCGTTGGTTACAATTAATTTACATTATGCCATATTTTGTCATTAACGAACTTCGCTATCAACCGGGACGATAACCCCGAGGATTGTTCTTCTGCCAATTCCACGCATCACGCATCATGGCATCCAAATCACGGGTAGCCTTCCATCCCAATTCTTTGAACGCCAATTCTGGAGCGGACCAGCATTCTGCAATGTCGCCCTCTCGACGTGGTACAATTTGGTAAGCTACATTGCGACCTGAAGCCTTTTCAAAAGCATGGAGCATCTCCAACACAGAATACCCTACCCCAGTCCCCAGATTATAGACCGTAAAACCTTGGTGTTCATCGATGTGTTCAATCGCCTTGAGATGACCTTCAGCCAAATCCATGACATGAATGTAATCTCTGACACCCGTGCCATCCTGTGTCGGATAGTCGTCACCAAAAATTGACAGTTTCTCCAGTTTTCCGATTGCCACCTGAGCAATATAAGGCATCAGATTGTTAGGAATACCATTTGGATCTTCACCGATCATGCCAGATTCGTGCGCACCGACCGGGTTGAAGTAACGTAAGGCGGTAATGGAGAATTGCGGTTCTGCTTTAGCGAAATCTTGCAGAATTTGTTCTACCATCAACTTCGACGTGCCGTAAGGATTCGTCGTACCGCCAACGCGTGACGTCTCAGTCAAAGGAACTTGCTCTGGAGTACCGTACACCGTGGCAGAAGAACTGAAGATAAACTTATGCACACCCGCACGACGCATTTCCTCCAACAATACCAACGTGCCAGTGACATTGTTCTGATAATACTCTAGCGGCTTGCGCGTCGACTCTCCGACAGCCTTTAGCCCAGCAAAATGGATCACGGCCGAAATGGCGTGAGCCTCGAAGATACGGTGCAGACACTCAGCATCCAAGATATCGCCTTGGTAGAATTGAGCACTTCTGCCCGCGAGTTTCTCAACGCGACGCAGAGACTCATCGGAAGAGTTCGATAAATTATCTAACACTACGACATCTTCGCCATGTTCCAACAAAGCCAGAACAGTGTGAGAACCGATATAACCGGCCCCACCGGTGACTAAAACCGCCATAAAAACTCCTTACTCGCGCCCCTGGCGCTCAAGATGAACTGTCTTCTTTAAGCAATCAATTGATTTTAAACGAAGCTTGGACTCACGCACGCCTTTTCGATCATAATTGACCATCCATATGTCCCCAGAGTTCCCTTGGTACACTCGTTTTTGGCCAGCAAGTAAACAATCGGCCTGCCAGGAGGCTTTGACCTGGCTCCCTACAAAGAGGCTAAAATATTTAGCCGCGTTCTTGGTTATATCAAGAGAAAACCTCACTGCCTTTCTGAAGCATCCCAAGTGTGTGTGAGACAGAACATGGGGAGTTTAAGCCTTACAAAAAAAAAGAGCTGTTCAAGACAGCTCTACAGTGTGTTCCTTACGCGTCGCACTCAGTTTGACAACAGCGCCAAAATCTCGTCGGTTTTCTCTTGCATCAGCGCAACATCGGCACGAGATTCGACGTTAAGACGCACAACCGGTTCCGTATTGGAGGAACGCAGATTGAAACGCCAGCCTGCGAACGCCATGCTGATGCCATCGGTGTAGTCCACCTCATCGGCATGCGGTAAATAGTGTTGTTTAACGCTTTCGATTGACACGACAGGCTGAGCCAGCTTGATATTGATCTCACCGGAAGACGGGTAGGCGGCAATGCGATCCTGTACCAGTTGCCCCAGAGTTTGTCCCTTCACACTGACCAGCTCAGCGACCAGCAGCCATGGGATCATGCCACTGTCACAATAAGCAAAATCACGGAAATAGTGGTGAGCACTCATCTCGCCGCCATAAATGGCGTCTTCCGCACGCATGCGTTCTTTAATGAAAGCATGACCGGTTTTCGACATCACGGGTACGCCCCCGGCACCGGTGACCACATCGACGGTGTTCCAACTCAGGCGTGGATCGTGGATTATCTTCGCGCCCGGCTGTTTCTGCAAGAAGGCCTCCGCCAGCAAGCCGACGATATAATAGCCCTCAATGAAATCGCCTTTTTCATCGAACAGGAAGCAGCGATCAAAATCGCCGTCGAACGCAATGCCCATATCAGCGCCATGCTCTCGCACCGCATCGGCGGTATCCGCACGACACTCAGGCAGCAGTGGATTTGGAATGCCGTTGGGGAAAGAGCCGTCCGGCTGGTGATGCACCTTGATAAACTCCAGCGGCACCCCCCGCGCCTTCAGTTGCGCTTCAATAGCATCGATCACATGCCCCGCAGCACCGTTGCCCGAGTTGATCACTAACTTCAACGGTTTGAAATTTTTCACGTCTACATAGGACAGAATGTGTTCTACATAAGCCCCTAATACGTCCTGGCGTACGTAGCTGCCGCGCGTTGCTGTTGCTGCTAGCGCTTGAAACTGGTTTTTCTCCGCCAGCTCTTGGATCGCCCGTAACCCGGTATCGCCGCTAATCGGGCGAGAGCCCTCACGCACTAACTTCATGCCGTTGTAATCAATAGGGTTATGGCTGGCGGTGACCTCTACGCCACCATCAGTTTTTAAATAGGTTGTGGCGAAATAGATTTCTTCGGTACCGGTTAAACCGATGTCTATCACATCAGTACCCGCATCCTGTAAACCCTTCGCCAGCGCCAACTTCAGGCTTTCACTGGTTAACCGCACATCGCTGCCCAACACGATATTTTTGGGCTTTAAAAACTCGCCATAGGCGCGTCCAATACGATACGCGATGTCCTCATTCAGCTCTTCGCCCAGTTTTCCCCGAATGTCATAAGCTTTAAAACACGTCAATTTTTGCATTACCAAACCCTATTAAACTCTGCCATAGCGATCTTGCAAACGCTCAATATCATCTTCTTCCAGATAGTGCCCCGACCTGACCTCGATCATTTCCAAATCGATTTTTCCCGGGTTTTCTAGCGTATGGACACTGCCCGCAGGAATGAAGGTAGACTGATTTTCCGACAAGAAGAACTCTTGGTCATCAACGTTAACTCTTGCTGTCCCACTCACGACGACCCAATGTTCAGCACGGTGGAGATGGCGTTGTACTGACAAGCCTTCACCTGGCCGGACAATGATTTTCTTCACCTGGAAGTGCGTGCCGCTGTCGATGTCGCAAATCTTGCCCCAGGGACGATATGCGGTGGAATGCTGGCGAAAATGATGAAGATTGCGCTTTTTAAGCTCATCAACCACTTTCTTCACATCCTGCACTTTGTCCTTGTGAGCGATCAGCAAGGCATCATTGGTGTTGACCACGATCAGGTTTTCCAACCCAATGGTCGCCACCAACGCGGATTCAGAGGAAATGTAGTTGTCATTGGAATCGATCGAGATAATGTCGCCCACATTGACATTGCCCAAATGATCTTTCTTAGAAACGTCCCACAGCGAGGACCAAGAACCAACGTCACTCCAGCCAGCATCAATGGGAATCACTACAGCATCACGCGTTTTTTCCATCACCGCATAGTCGATGGAGTCGCTCGGACAGTGTTTGAAGATCGCTTGTTCAACCCGAATAAAGTTCATGTCGCGTTGGCTTTTAACCACAGACTGCTGGGTTGTGTTAAAGATGTCTGGGCTAAACTGCTGCAACTCTTGCAAAAACTTGGCGGTTTTGAACATGAACATACCGCTGTTCCAGCTATATTCACCACTGGCGAGGTATTCTATCGCTTTCTCCAAACGTGGTTTTTCCACGAATGAATCAACCTTAAAGCAATCATGAGACAAGTGACTGCCGCGTTTGATGTAACCGTACCCGGTTTCCGGATGCTCCGGAATAATGCCAAACGTGACCAGCTGATTGTTGACCGCAAAAGAGATTGCCGTCTGAATCGCCGCGTGGAAATTATCTACTTTCGTGATCAGATGGTCTGCAGCCAGCACCAAGAGCATGCTGTCTTCGTCTTCTTCCGCTGCAAGATGAGCGGCTAACGCCACTGCCGGCGCGGTATTGCGCCCTACGGGCTCTAAAATAATGTTGGTCGCTAATTGCCCAATTCCGCGCAATTGCTCGGCAACCAAAAAACGGTGTTCCTCGTTGCAGATGACCAGAGGAGCAGCAACTTCGATACCGGTCAGACCCGACAAACGCTGTAACGTTTGTTGCAGCAGGCTCACCCCGCTGTCATCAATAGATAAAAACTGTTTAGGAAACGATTCTCGCGACATCGGCCACAGACGACTCCCAGTACCGCCGGCCATAACCACAGGAATTAGTTTGGACATTATCTACCCTTTACTCAGCCATCGTTCTTACAAGGACGACGCCGCACGTCAGCAGCATCATTCTAAAATTCGTTCGATCATTAACCAATAGTTACACTTTGCGAAAAGCATGTATCCCTCTAACCTACCGTTCCTTAACAGAAAATTATGTATAGAAATAAACCAGGCAAGTATAAATACAGAAGGAACCACCAGCCGATAACATAACGTATTAACGCAAAAAAGAGCAGCATCGTGCTGCTCTTTCAGATTAATGCTCATAGTGAATATATTGCTAACGACTGCGGGCAAAATACTGCGCCACGCGCAGCACATCCTTCTCGTCCAACGTCCCTGAGTCGCTCAGCAAGGTAATCCAGGACTTGATGTAGGCGTACTTGGCGGAGGCCAGATCGCGCTGAGCGCTATAGAGCTGCTGTTCGGCGTTGAGCACGTCAACGTTGACACGTTGCCCGGCCAGCACGCTTTGCCGGGTCGCCGTCACCTGCGTGGTGGCAGACTGTACCGCCAGCTCATAGGCCGCCACCTTGGCGCGGCTGCTGATGCACAGATTGTACTGCTTGCGCAGATCGTTGAGCGTGGTGCCCGTCTGCGCATCCATTTCATACATCGCCTGGCCATAGCGCGCCGCCGCCTGCCGGGTCGACGCCGAAACGCCGCCGCCGGAATAAATAGGCATACTGACCTGCACGCCGATACTGTCGGTACGGTATTTCTGGTTAACCGTGTTATCGCTGCTGGAATCGTTTTCCGAATGCGAAGCATACAGCTGAACCTGCGGCATAAAGCCCGCCCGATTCCTTTCGACGTCATACTTAGCGGCATCCACGCCATGACGCGAGGCGGCTAGCACCGGGTTGTTCTCCAGCGCGATCTTTTGCCACTCTTCAAATTTGGACGGGATCAGCGGCGCCACCTTAAACTTGCCCGGCCGCAAAACCTGCAATTCATCCAGTTGGTTCAGCGGTATGCCGATAATCACTTCCAATTCGCGCTGCGCGGCGTCCAGCGCATCGCGCGCTTCGATTACCTGCGCTTCGGCCAGGCTGTAGCGCGCCTGGGTTTCTGATACGTCGGTAATGGTGCCTTCACCGGCGCTCATCAGGCGATCGTTCAAGGTCAACTGTTCCTTGTAAGCCGCCTTTTGCGCTTCGGCCAACGCGATTTGATCCTTGGAATAGGCCACTTCGACATAGGCGTTAATCACCCTAACAGCAAGATCCAGCAACTTACTGCGATAGCGCTCGTCCGACATCATCGTCTGCGCTACGCCGGCTTTGTAACGCGCGTACGCTTCATAATCGAACAGCGGCTGCGTCAGCGTGATCGAACTGGAATAACTGCGATATTGTTGCCGCCGGGTGACCTCCGAAACATTGCCGAAAAAGTCGCTCTGCGGATATTTTTGCGTCTGCCAATTGCGCGGCGAATTCTGATAGTTCAACGACACTTTCGGCAGCAGCCCCGCCCTGCCGATGTTTTCGTTCTCATCTCCCGCTTCTTTCTCTTTTATAGCCGCCCGGAAGGTCGGGTCCTTTTCTAATGCCAGCGAATATGCGTCTAAAATCCCTATCGAATAAACCGGCGCAGATATCGCAAACAAAAGGGTGCCGATAACCAGACCGGCAGCCTGTCGTTTTGATTGAATCAAAATTATTCCTCGGTTAATGAAGTATGAGCGCGATCCAAAATAGGTTTAAACAGATAACTCAGCAGTGAGCGCGACCCCGTTTTCACGAACACCTCTACCGGCATCCCCGGCTTGATGTCCTCGCCACTGAGCATCTTCATGCCCTCCGGTGAGACCGTAACCTGCATCTGGTAGTAAGGCTCACCGTTGGCTTTGTCGACCAGACGGTCGGCGGAAACCAACGTGACCGTTCCCGGAATTTTCGGGGTTTTGTTTTGGTTGAAGGCGGTAAACATCAGATCCACCGGCAACCCGTTGTACACCTTATCGATCAGGTCGACTTTCAGGCGAGAATCCACCACCAGCGTCGCCTGGCTGGGTACAACGTCCATCAGGTGGTCACCCGCTCCCACGACGCCCCCCTGAGTGAAGATATTCAATCCGACCACGGTGCCGTCCACCGGTGAGGTGATGGCGGTGTTGCCCAGATCGAAATCGGCCATTTGCAGCTTATTGCGAAACTCACTGGCGTCCATTTGGGTTTGTGCCAGTTGCGTTCTGACCTCGCGTTGATAGTCGGCGAAACGTTGATCGATACGCTGCTGAGATTCTTGCAGCTGCTTTTGCAATTGGCCAATCCGCCCGACAGTTTCATCGATGCTGCTATTCACTTCGGCGAACTGACGCTGAACTTCCAGATAGCGATTGCGTGGCAGGTAGCCGTCCGCAGCCAGCTGCTTCATGCTGTTCATCTGTTCACGCAGGCTGGAAAGTTGGATCTGCTTGTTGACGCGTGAATCCTGCAGGCCTTTCAATTGGAAACGAATCCCGTCCATCGACTGCTTATAACCGTCAATTTCACTTTGCAGCCCCTGGCGGCGGGAAGCGAACAGCTGCGTTTGCAACGCGATAATTTCAGCCACACGCGGCTGATCCTTGATCTGGGTAAAAATGGGAGAAAAAGTGACGCTACTCAGACCATCGCGTTCGGCGAGTAAACGCCCTTCGGTGGCCAGCGTGGTGTAGTACTGGTCGCGCAGGGAATCGACCTGCGCCTGTGCCTGCACCTGGCTCAACTGCACCAGGACTTCACCGGCTTTCACCTTGTCGCCCTCTTTCACCGCGATATTTTTGATGATGCCGCTGGCCGGTGCCTGCACCGTTTTGCGGTTGCCGGAAACGGTTACCGATCCCGGTGATGCCACCCCTTTATCCAGGGGCGCAAACGCTGCCCAAGCCAAAAATCCGAACAGACCAATTCCCACGACCAGCCAGCCCATCCGGGTAAACCGCCGTTCATCCTGTGGGATCTCTTCAATATACGAGTCTTGCGGCTCGCCAATGTGCGTCGACATACCAACTCCTTTAAACTGCGGACGGCAATAAAGCCATCAGGCAATTCACGGCTTAATTAATTTGCGTTTTTGGGATATTGCCTTCATCTGGCTCAGAATTTACCGCCCTCACCGCTTGCTGAGGCTGTTGCGTCTGCGCTTTTTGCGCATTGGCTAACGCCTGAAGCACTTGTTGAGTCGGGCCGAACGCGTTGACGTTGCCATTCACCAAGAGCAACAGCTTGCTGGTCATCGACAGCAAATTGGTGCGATGGGTAATCAGAACCACCGTTTTATTACGTTGCTTGAGGAACATAATGGCCTGGTTCAACGCTTTCTCGCCTGCATCATCCAGATTGGAGTTAGGCTCATCCAAAACCACCAGCGAAGGGTCGCCGTACAGTGCGCGCGCCAGGCCGATACGCTGTTTCTGCCCACCGGACAGCCCAGCGCCACCGTTGCCGAGCACCGAATCATAGCCGTTCGGGAAACGCAGGATCAGTTCGTGCACACCGGCCAACTTAGCAGCTTCAATGACCTTCTCTGAGTCGATCTCGTTAAAGCGAGCGATATTCTCGGCGATAGTCCCGGCAAACAGCTCAATGTCCTGCGGCAGATAGCCGATATACGGCCCCAACTCATCCTTGTTCCACTGATAGATGTCAGCATTATCCAACCGAACAATCCCTTCACTGACCGGCCAAATGCCGACCAGCAAACGAGCCAGCGTCGATTTCCCCGACGCGCTCGGGCCAATGATCCCCAGCACGTCACCAGGCTGAATGGCAAAACTCACGTTATGCAATACCGCATCGCCTTTGGATCCCGGCGGCGTAGCGGTGACGCCTTCTACGGCAAGCACCCCTTCCGGACGCGGCAAGGACATACCGGTACCACGTTGCGGGTGCGTTTCCAGCAGCTTGACCAACCGGCCATAAGAAAGCTTCGCCGCGCTGTAGCTCTTCCAGACGTTAATAACCTGCTCAATCGGCGCCAGCGTTCGCCCCATCAGAATGGAGCCGGCAATCATCATACCGGGCGTGATGTGCCCATCGATAGCCAGCCACCCCCCCAGCCCCAACACCAGTGATTGCAGCGACATGCGCACAAACTTGGTGATCGACGTGACCCGCGATGCGCGTTCGCTGGCGATGCGTTGGCTGTTCAAGAATCGCTGGTGCAGACCGAACCACCGGCGTTTCAGGTTAGGCAACATCCCTAAAGCCTCGATCACTTCGGCATTTCGCAGATTGGTGCTGGCCAACGTACCGGACATAATCGACAGCTTGCTGGCTTCCGCCAGCGGCTTTTTCGACACCATTTCGTTGATCACCGCCAATGCGATCAACAACAGTGCACCGACCAGGGCGAACAGCCCCAACCAAGGGTTAAAGAGGAATATCACCAACAGATAGATCGGAAACCACGGTGCATCAAAGAAGGCGAACAGCGCGCTGCCGGTGAGGAATTGGCGCAGATTGGTCAAGTCGCTCAGCATCTGGCCGGCGTCAGAAGAACCGTTTTTCAGATTCGCCTCGTAGGCCGCAGTGTAGACTCGCGTGTTGAGACGCATATCCAGCTGACTGCCGATACGGATCACCACCATGCTGCGCACGTATTCCAACAGCGACATCATGCCGAACATGCCCAGCATGATCAGCGTCAGCATCAACAGCGTAATTTCATTACGCGAAGGAAGCACCCGGTCGTAAACCTGGAGCATATAGATAGAAGGAACTAGCATTAATAAATTAATAAATGCGGTAAATATGCCAACGGTCCAAAAAACCTTACTGCGAGTCCGTATAACATCCGCAATTTCATTGCGCGGTATAAATTGATTCACTTTCTGCCCTTACATCATGTGCACTGTCAGTCAAAATCCGCATTGGACTCTTATAAGGAAAATCCTAAAAAGGGAAAAATAAAATAAATCCTAAAGAACCCCCACCCCAGACATGCTCGAGACTGCAGATACTTTTTCTAACTATAGGTAGAGAAAGCGGATATCAGCAAGGCCGTAAGCAAAAAAAATCGCCTCACGAACTACAGAAAAAAACAAATGAAAACAGTGAGGTAAATAGTAGACAAGGCAACGCGAGTTTAGTACGAAAGGGAATAAATTAGAGATAATGACGTAGTTCACAATTTTCAAAGAATACGGGGTGTTTACACACCCCGTATTATTGATTGACTAACAGTTTCAATGGGCATTATAACCCACTGGAATTCATACTTACGCGTAGTGCAGAGTATCCACCAATTGCTGGTGGTTTTGCCCTGTCAGGTATACCACGGTATCGTTGAGATCCAGCGTGTGGTTATCGTTGTTGTCGATAATTACATACGAGCTTGCAGTGTTACCGCCACCGCTGAATACAACGGATGCCACACCCACTTTCGCCGTCAGCGAGTTGCTGCTATCCAGACCCAAGATACCACCCAACAGGCCGATAACGCCGTTGGTCAAACCGCCCACCAGTGTCCCCAACAACGCATCCAACGTGTCGGCAGAGCGCGTACCGTAGTTCGCTACCGCAGTGCCGCTGGCGTCATCGGAAATAGTCAGGCCGCCATGGTTCACGTCGACAATCGAGTCCTTGAGGCTATTAAAGTCCTTGATGGTCACACCCGCCTGCGTGTTACTCGCCTTGATGTCATAGGTGTTGGCACCTGCGCCACCGGTCAGCGTGGTGTTGCCAATCACGCCCAGGGTATCGGCAGCACTGGAGCCTTCTACGGTCATCTGGTAACCGTTCAGGCCCAACGCCGTCAACACCGGCGCCAACAGGTTGGTGGTAATGACACTCAGCGGCAGAATGTTCAGCAATTGAACGATGATACCGTCACCGGTACCGCCATGGCTGGAGTCGAGATTCAGCCCCCCGGTGTTGGTGGACGCATTGATATCACGCACGTTGCTGAAACCGCTGCCCAGCGTCAGATCCAGCGCGTGATCACCGGTCACGTTGATGGTCTGAACCTGCGCATTGGTGCCGGCCAGTGACAGAATGTTGTCAAAGCTGCCGGTACCGCCTGAGGCCACGTTCACCGTGGTCAGAGCGGTGCCCAACAAGGCGCTGCTGCTGCTGTTAAGGGTAATGGCGCCGGCATTCACATTGGAAGAACTCACCGCATCAAAGTTGATATTGAAATGATCGGTGGCGTTCTGCACGAAGGTGAAGTTCAGCGTACTGGCGGAAGTCGCGTCCCCTTTCACTTCCAACTGCGCGGCGTTGCCGCCGGCGGCGTTAATGACGTTGACGTTAGCCAGACCGGAGATCACGAAACCTTGTGAGCCCAGGTTGGTGGCCGCCGCGTTCTGCGTAACCGTGCCGCCCGTGGTGCCTTCCACCGTAGATGTGCCGTTGGTCAGGCCAAAGTCAAAGGTGTGGGTCGGCGTTGTGACGCTGGTGGTGGTCGGTGAACCGATTAGCGGAGTCGTAATCAGCGTACCGACGGACTTGCCGATATAGCCGGTCAGGTCAATTTTCTCAAAGTTCGAGAAGTTGTTGGCGTTGCTGGTCACGGTACTGGTGCGAACGCCCAGGGCGTTTTGGTTGGTTACTACAGTTTTGGTGATGAAGTTGGCGGAGATGGAGTCCGTACCCGCACCACCATCAGCCTTAACCGTGTTCGCGACAGTGTTCGCCCCACCGGAAACCCCGTTGCCCACCCAGTGCAGGCTGTCGTTGCCGGCGCCGAGGTTGAATTGTGCGGTACCGGTCGCGATGTTGGCCGTCGATGTGACAACTACGTCATCCGCACCCGAACTGGCGTTCAGGATGACGTTGCCGTTATTCACGGTGATATCTACACCTGGATTAACACCATTGTCAGACAAGTTGACCGTTGCTGCGCTGGTGCCGTTGATGGTCAGATTCGCCAGATGGTCGGCGAACTTCAGGTTCACGATGCTAGCGGCATTGGCGTTCAGTTGAACATTCGTCAGTACCGCTGTTTCGGCGTTGCTGATTTGATGCGATGTGCCGGTGTTGACGGTGCCGGTTGCGTTACCGCCGGCGGCTGTTGCCGTCAGAGACGCAGCGGTTTTGTACAGTAGGCTGGTACCGATGTCGTATTCAAAGCCATGCTGTTGAGTTACGGTTGTGACGTCAGTGGCCGTCGAGTTGCGCAGGTCGTTGATAATAGCCTGAGTAATCAGTGCCTTATCCGTCCCAAGCGAGCTATACGCCAAAAGCTGTGCGGCTGTCGCAGCGACACCGTGTACCCCAGTGTAGACATGTTGTATAAAGTCATCACCCGTTAGTTGGGCACCTTTCTTCTGAAACTCGCTTGACTTCAATATGGTCCCAATAAATCCCTTATAAGTCATCGCTCCTTTCGATAAATACTTACTCCAATCATCTAATCCACGAGCATCAATATCACGCTGCGGAACTGCGAGATAAACGGCAGAAACCTGCTCTTGATAACTTAATGAAGGCAGCTGCCCTGGTTGATAGCTGATAGTCGCGCTATTGAAATGTTGCTGCGCGGTAGTATCGCCTGAAGCAACAGTACCACGAAGAGAATCAATAACTTGAATCAGAACTTCTGCACGAGAAGTCCCTCCTGTCAGTTCAGTGACATAGTTAGATAATTCGGTCGCTGAGGGAGACCTTTCGTAACCCCATTTAAATAAACGAATCACATAATCGGTATTGCTAAGAGAAGTCAGATTTGCAGAGAAAATTATTTCTTGCGCTACCTGGACAAAGGTTTTCGTACCGGCATTAATCGCCGCCCCATAGTTGTTTATGCCAAGTGCTGATTGAGCCGCACCCGTAACATAATAGATAGCCTGCACGTCTGAGGCGCCTTGCCCAAGGGCAGCGGCGCTTACCGACGGGAACAGAACAGCATTTACTTGCTGATCAAGACTAGTCTGCGCAGCGGATAGAGTAGAATCAAATCCCGAATAATCAAGAACCTGATTTACAACTTTAGCCATAGCCTCTGCAAGAGTACTACCCGTCAGGTAATCTTGCAGGGTTGAGGTGGGTGCAGCAGAGCCAAAAATTTTTGTATAAACAATTTGTAAAGCATTTAAATCTGACAAGCCGTTAAAGAGGGCTACACCATCCGCAGAAGTCAATAACGTAGTGACATATGCTGAGGCTGAAAGTTCACCTCGCTGCAATTGCGCACCTATTGAGTCGAACGTAGCGTGTGACGCGCTTTTCCCTAAAACAGCGTATAAAATAGCTGCTGCTTCTTTCTGATACGCCAATGAAGCCATGATTCCCCCCTTAGAGGACTAACTTGAGAAGCCATAAAAAAATCGGAAGCATAAAATAGATATAACTCATTAATAATGCAGCTAAACATGCATTCCGACTGGTTATACCCAAACAAAGACAGCAAAGCTGTCTGAATTAAAAGAAAGGATAAGATTCAGGTTATGTCAAGGTAGGCGACGAAAGGTTTTAGCAAAAAAAACCATACAAAGACAACGGATAAAACTTTTCGCACAAAATTCCTATAAATTAAAAATCTATAGAAAACACTGAGATCACATAAAAAACAACAAAATAGTTATAAAAAAAATTAGAAAGAATTTAAGAAGAAATTGAAACCATAGGACTATGCAAATACACAAAAAAACTGAGCATCACCCCCCTGAAATCAGCACAATGAATTACTCCTAAGAAATTATACTCAAGTTATATTTTAGATATAGAAGAGGAATAATTCATAACCTTCACTGAAAAACAAGTAGCAAGTAAATAATTAGTAAGCATAGAAAAAATTCATTATTATAATTCAGGGGCAGAAACACAGAACCCCACGGAAACGAACTTGACCTTCTGCCATGCTACCGCAAGGAGTGAACACTGCGCCGAGAATATACTTTTATCGATGACATAACCCCCACAAAACTATTTAACGACGGAAAGAGTGTCGCTTCCCGCCTAGTGCCAAAGAAATTGCCTGCTCCTCTCTGATAGAGGAGTGAACACCTAAAGGGTTATATAAATAACTTTTGACAAAACTTTGTTATCAGCTTAATTACGATGAGCTGTTGCCTCTCTCTAAAAGCATGTAATATATGGCATTAAATCATGAACAGAATTTAAATAGAAATGGAAAATAGTAAAAAATGGATGGGCAATAACATCTCTATTGAGATAAAACAAAGGAGGGGCTAAAAGAAATAAATTGCAAACGCTAACCGACGACTCGCCTCGTATACAAAGTAAATCTTGATAAATTTATGGGTAGCTTAGAAAAATGATCACAACAGAGAGGAGATACATCATCAGTATCAAGGGGAAACCGCTATCATTGGGGATGGCGAAACACAGGAAATATATTATAACTTACGAGGGGGGGGGGCGGAATAGCGCTATCAATCTTGCCATAGAAATATACGAGAGAACAATGCGTTAGCAGGAACATTCTCTCGTCAAATTAGCATTGGATAATCTTTAGAGACAACAAAATGTAACAAGCCCACTAATTCAGCATAAACTTAAACAAGCAGAAATCAATCTTCAACGTATTCCTCCGTATTGAATTGCCTTACACATCGCTCAACTAATAAAAAATCATAAAACACAGGGATATCGGGAAATTAGATAATATTTAATATCACTAAAAATGAAAATATTTACTCATCTATTTTACCAAAACCTTTCCAAATCCCCGGACTGCCAGCTTCAACACAAACCCACCCCATGAAACTACCACTCTGTGGTAAGGAGTTATCGATAACATCACCAACAGAAAAGTGGCCGTTCTTTGGAGGCCCAGGCAGTAATAAGCGTCTTATCGGTGGGATAATTACGCGTGACTCTACGCCAAGAACGGTAAATCTACCGAAGACGTTATTATTTAGCCACATCCCATCTTTTGAACCAAATTTGACATCACCTGCAACCATGCAGTCATCAATTAGCACATTCGGTGCTTTTGAATCAATAAAAATATCCCCATCAATAATGGAAGAAATAACTCTTAGCCTCAATTTCTTTGAGCCAGACTTGGCAAAAAATGACTTTTTGATACGGCAGTTCTCAAGAGAAACGTCACCATCAAGGTTTGACCAGTTAATTGAATTAAAGATGCAATCTTTGAAAATTTTAAACCCTGAGGTGGATATTGCATCAACCGTATCAATAGTTACATCTTTGAAAGTGAACCTGCTATTAGTCCCTGTTTTTATTTGTATATTTTTCGCCGGGCTGCACCTATGCGAATCAATATAAAATTCACCATAAACATGCTTCAAAAGATATTTAATTTCATCACTTCCTCCGCCACTAACTTTAATTGTCCCTTTTCTCTGCATAAATAGAGTACAGCCCTCAGTACCAGAGACATCCCAATGTGCATTATATTCAGCATGCAAGTTAACAAAATAGTTTTCTATACCGCCGGCAAAGTCACAAATAGGTGAAACAGGGTTATCTTCCCATTGGCAATCATTAAAACGAAGATAATTGCAATCATCTTTAAGTGATGACATTATAACAATTGGACTAACCAGCGTTTTAGACTCATCAAAGCCATCTTTTAAATTGGCTCTATCGCCAGATGTTCTTCCACAATTGAAAACATCAACTTGTTCAAAAACAGAATCTTGGCATTTATCGATAAATAGTCCCGCACCATCAAACCCCTCCAGAGTAACCTGCTCTAGACGCATTGCATATTGATATTGCAGAAAAAAACCATGACACTTGCTCAAATTTCCAATGAGTTGAATATTGCTAATGGACACAGCACGAAAGCCAGGACTTTTAACAGATTTATCAGATTTCCCAGGAAAATGAAAAACACCGAAATTTTCGTAGCCTTCATTCATGCGAACATCAATGACCGTGCCCCCTTTCTTGCCAAACCCATCTATCTTGGCCCCAGAGTCTAAAGGAAAGATAATTGGTGTTTTAACTACCAATTTTCCTCTCGGCAAAACGATTCTACGATTGCTGGAAAAATTAATAGCGCGAGTAATCGCCGGTCCATTATCATCTTGTATATCGCTAATCCCAAAATAACTGCCTAAGATAGGCTCATCGTTTGAAAATACTCTTTTCCAACGTTTACCATCATCTGTAACAATTACCATCCCTCCATCATCAGGAGAAGTGTTGTCATCTGCATCGTAATAGAACTCCCCACCTCCTGAATGTTGAGATTGCACGGACGGCTTATGGTTAGCGACTACGCTTTTCATCACGGAATTAACTGCAGTAGTACCTGACGATGAATAATAGCTGAGTACATTTATTCGTTGACCAGGACTGATTGGAGACAGTTTCTTTAAGCTTCCAATATCAGGGCAATTACCAGCTGAAGAACCGGCACTTGCATTTTTTATTGAATCATCAGCAAGGGCATTTTCTGTCCTTGAAATAGCAACAATGGAAGCCAATGCCATAACGACACCGCTCTTGAGTGATTCTCTCTTAGAAAAATCAGGGTTACTTTTCTTCATTTTCTGACTCCAGAATAAATTTATTGGTCTTGTCCCCAGAGAGATATCAACATACTAACAAGCAGCTTTAAATGAGATCACTCCTACTTTTTGTGTGATTTGAGTATATATAGTAATAGGTCAGTATTATAAAACTATCAACAGTAAAGAATGTTACAGTGGCAGTAAAAAGAACCAAGATAACAACATCATAACTATCTAACTTCAAATACATACAGAAAAATATTATTGCGATGAGACCAATAACCCCCATCTCCATGGCAACACCTAGAAGTCCAACATTTGGCTTGAAACCGAACCCCCCCAAATAATCCACAATAGGCTGATAGTTGGTAAAACATTCGTATTCTTTTCCACACCCAATTAAGAAGCTCGGTACATTCATATTCAAGACTAAATATGATGCAGAAAAGCGATGTGCTATAGATTGATTTTCGTAGAAAAAGGCAGGAACACCGACATTGAGATAGTTGGCGATCGAAACGAAAACGACAATGAAAAGTGAAAAAGTGAGCACAACAGGAATTTTAGCCAATATACGCCGAAAAGGGTAAACAGCTGCTATAAGAAAAAGTATAACTGAGGCCTTAGACAAGCTGAAAATATATCCTAATGCAAATAATACAATCTCCCAAGCCCTTAATTTAAAATCTCTTAGTCTTATCATAAACGAGATGATTAATAGGGAAACAAAAAAACCAGCCTCTCGTGATAACCCCGACATTCTTGGCAACAGAAAAACTTCATATTGGTTAGTAAAAGTTTTAGTTGCATAGTCACCCCATATTGCAATCGATATTGCCTTTGGTCCTATTGCAGCAGAATAGTTTGTACCAGCGAATTCATATAAGGAAAATTGTAAAATACACCAGAGAACGGAAATGAGCATACAGACATATATTTTACTAAAAACAGGCTTTCCTATTTTATGAATATATGCAACACCCAATACAAGGGCAAATGTCTTGATGACTAAATCGTACCGCCAAAATGCCAAGCACAAGACAGTCCACACACAAAAAAACAATAAAATCTTTAAAGATACTGTAGACAATTTTCTTATAAACTCATAATCCATGAAAACCAAAGGAATCCAAAGATACAAAGTCACATCGCCCACGTAAGGGTTGAAAGGTGTAGCGATGAAAAAGAAGGCAATCCCCCACCTCAGAATATTTAGGAAAAATCTTTCCTTTTCGCTACTATCAACGATAGCGTGTGTTGTAATACTCATTGATTCTTGCTCTCATAAAGAAAATTTTCTTATAATATACTAACCACAAATCACAATCAATAAGCTGATTTATTAATAAATCCTTTAAAGACTGTAAGAAAAATAATTCGAATGTCGAACCAAACGCTCCAATTCCTAATGTAATCGAGATCATATTCAACTCGGCTCTGCATTTTGTCTAGAGTGTCCGTTTCACCTCTCCATCCATTTATCTGGGCCCAGCCAGTGATTCCT
The DNA here is from genome assembly GCF_945957435.1 of Serratia sp. PL7. NCBI lineage: Bacteria > Pseudomonadati > Pseudomonadota > Gammaproteobacteria > Enterobacterales > Yersiniaceae > Serratia > Serratia sp. PL7. The sequence goes on from NZ_CAMFLB010000001.1 coordinate 2,207,457, forward strand.
GGTTTAACTTTATGACGCAGCATATAACCTTTAATTAGCTTTCTGTATTGTTCATTATGCGCTACTGCATGTGGACGAGGTCCAACAATAGACATGTCCCCCATCAAGACATTTATAAATTGCGGAAGTTCATCAAGTGATGTTCTACGTAAAAAACCACCAACAGCAGTAACCCTAGCATCACCTTTTTTTGCCTGGACAACTTTATCTCCATTTTCCATAACACTCATGGATCTAAACTTCCAAACCATTATAGATTTCCCATCCATGCCATAACGTCTCTGTTTGAAGATAATCGGTCCTGGAGACGTGAACTTAACAAATATCGCAATCAATAAAAGAACGGGAGAAATAAAGATTAATATTGCAAGCGAAAGTAAAATATCCTCGACGCGTTTTATTATTTTATTGACACCGCTGATTGGCGTATCAAAAAGGGAAACTACAGAAACTCCGTTTATTTCTTCGCTACGCGACTGTAGAATATTAAAAGTAAAAACATCTGGTATAAGCATAACCGAGCAAGTTGTATCAGATAATTCAGCCACAGTATCCTTGATTAAACGTTCTTGCTCCATTGGCATCGCAATATAAATTCTATCAATCCGGCCATCTTTTGCATCCCTGATAAGCTGTTCTAAATCACCACATTTTTCAACTTTCGTGTCTATAGAGTCATATTCGTCATCATATATTCCGAGAACTTTGAAGCCCATCCAATGAGCATCATTTAAAGTTTCAGCTAGCTTGATACCTACAGGGAGTGATCCCATGATCGCAACATTACGGGTGTTAAACCCCATATTGCGCATATAGCCAAGCAATAAACGAATAATCGAGCGAGAAATTATCAAACCACAACATGCTAAGAGGTACCATTCAGCATATAGCGTTAAATCACTATAAAAACCATCGATAAAAGATATAATACCAATAGTCAATAAAACACTTAAAGACCAGTTTTTTATGATAAGTTGAATCTCTAAGGCAACACGGACCCCACGCCACGAGCGATAAAACTCGGTTATACCACCTGCCATTTGAAATATGACGATTGATATCAATACTACAACCCAATGCTGCATGGTAAATACATTGCCTGACAGCTTGCATGCTAAATAGAGACAGAGGCTTATAATGATAATATCTGAAAACCGCTGTATCATTGAAGTTAGAGATGCATTAGATTGTAGAGCACCACGACGAAAACCATTCATAGCTGTTTGCCTATTAACCAACATAGTATAACTCCTGCCCCAGTACCTGTCAGATTAAAAATATAATTTTTACAAAACAGAAGAATACATTGTATATCAGAAGAATCGCGTTCAATCTTTCTATTACAGGAAAGATATCTTCGTTGCGCTTTAAATATCATGCACCAAGATCAAGGTACACTTTTTTGGTTGCTGCAATCATCTTGTCCGCCGTAAATCTCTTACTAAACGTATCTCTTGCTGCATTCCCCATTCTCTGCCATTCCTCTCTTGATGTACTTTCGAGTATATGACATAGCTCCTCCGTTTGCTCAGGAGAAAATAACCGACCATTTATGTGATCGTCAACGACCTCGGGGAAAGAACTACAGTTACTCGCTAAAATAGGTAATCCATAGCTCATTGCTTCCAATGGAACCATTGCAAAACCTTCCCATCGGCTTGGTATTAGCAATACATCAGCGCGACAGAAATGTGGTGCCAATTGTTCAGCGGATAACCAGCCGGCATATGTGGTCTGCGGAAGATCTTGAATCTTATCATTTTCATTTTCAAGCACAAAATCGCCGACAACTGTCAAATGGAATGCTTTTCCTTCTAATTGGCGCATAGCTTTGGATAAAATATCAAAACCTTTTTGGTAGTCGAACCGACCAACAAAAAGAAGTTGAATAAGCTCATTACTTTCAAAGGAATTGACTTTTTTAGCGTAATTGTCATTACTCGGAACGCCATTATGAACGACGACCAGTTTATTCTCATTAAGCCCCGCATCAACAGCTATTTTCTTTTCACAATGACTGACACAAATGACCACATCAGTTATAGGAAGCAATAGTTTTTCGATGACAGTATATATACGTGATTTAAATCGAGATACTGTCATCATAAATGCGAAAGCATGCGGGCAATATATTACTTTTGGGCGATAGATTGGCCAGAGAAGAATCAACGACAATCGTCCTAAAGCACCAGCAAAACTACTATGCAAATGAACCACCTTTGGTCGATGTTTCAATACAACTCTCGTAAATATAAAGAAAAACTGTAGAAAACCGCGAATCCCACGCCCTAATCGAGGAAAAGATTTTATCGACCTAGAGTCAACACCATATAGTTCTGAAGCTTGGTCAGCAGGAACTAAACAACAAATGTTTTCCTGCCCTTTATCAGCAATCTGACTTTTTGCCAACTGACGAAGGACCGTAGCCACTCCCCCCTTGATTGTTTCTGCTGCATGAAGAACTCTCATCAAATCTCCCAGTAATATTTATTATAAATATTGTGAAATTATTTTATCAACTGCTTGTGCCGATTTCCCCCATGAGAAGCGACGTGTGTTTTCAAAACCCAGCCTTATGAGCTCCTCGCGGACAGAATCATTGCAGACGATCGTTTCCATTGCAGTAGCGATTTCATCAATTTTGTAGGGATCAAAATATAAGGCACTCGTCCCTAGAACCTCAGGAATCGACGCAGAAGAAGAAGCTATAACTGGACACCCGCAAGATTGAGCCTCGAGAGGAGGGATCCCGAACCCTTCATAGAAAGATGGGAAAACAAATGCTGTAGCATTCTGATATAATTTAACAAGTTCCAGGTCATCGACACGTCCCAAAAACTCTATATTTGAATTAGTATTCTCGGCGCTCGCATACATCTGCTTATTGAAGTTATCAGCAGAGCGTCCAATAATCTTTAATTTAATATCAATTTTATCGTCTAACATGGCAAAGGCTTTTAACATACCATGAAAATTTTTATGGTAATTAGGGGAGGATACAGCAAGAAGGTATTTTTCTTGTCTATCTGAATCAGTCGTCTTAAATTTGTCAGATGACGCATTATAAACAACTGATATTTTTTCCTTTTCCACATTGAAAGCTTTGGCTATCTCACCCTTAGAAAACTCACTAACCGTAATAATCTTCCGGCTATTTTTTAGCATAATAGGAATGATTAAGTTATAAATATAACGGAATTGTCTAGAAAAACTCTCAGGATATCTCTTGTAGGTAATATCGTGGTGTGTGACGATTTGATTTCTATAGAATAAGGGGGCAGTACTGCACAGGTTAAGTAACGGTGGAGAGCCAATACTTTTAAGATATTTTGGGAGATCGATTTGTTCCCATAAATGACCATGTTTTTTTCCAATCACCTTGAGTTCAAAAGAAGGATCAGCCTCAATCTTCAATTTCTCATCAGGAACGAGGAAAACCACATCGCCTCTGATTGCATTCAAACTTCGAGATATCTGTTCTGCGAAACGCTGTACGCCCGTCATATCCTGCGTAAGAAACCTTGCATTAATATAAAGCATTAAAGGCACCAATTATTAATCATTATTAAGGGAGGTTTAAATATCACGGTTGACATCAATATAGTTCGATATATTTCCCTGCAATATATTTTATATCAAAATCCAGAACCGGATTTATATTAAATGTAGGATGAGTCATAAGGTAGCTAATATTAAAGTCTTGGATGGGGAATATATTATCATAAAGTTTTGCTATTTCAGCCACCCCTCCCGTAAAATTAGTATAAACAACTTTCCCTGCATTGGCGGATTCAGCAACTGCCCGTCCAAATGGTTCGTTCCATTTATTAGGCAGAACCACAACATCAATCGACGCCATAAAATCCTCTACCTTAATAAAACCCATCGTTTTTATATTGCTGGCAGATGCTAATATTTCTAATTCATTACCTTCAGTATCATTACCGAAGCGCCCTGCGGCATAGAAATCAATACCTTTGGTATTTCTATATTTTGCAGCTAACGAACAATAATCATCAAACCCTTTGTCTCTAGTCAATCGTCCAATGAAGCCCACCCGCACATTTTCATGATTCTTTTTATCGCTTTTAAAATCAATACATGAAATAGGATTATAGATATATGCATGAGTAGAGTTAATGCCAAATTTATTTGACCTATGAAGCTTAGAAATATACTCACTGATACCCACAAAACAATCAACATTTCTACTGCATATTTTTTTCACAGCAGAAAGTAGTTTTACTCCGACACTATTAACATCAACATTATTACCCGACTTAAACAATGTACTGTTCGGATGAAAAAGATAGTAATCTCGCGTGGTGTGGACTATTTTTATTTTTTCTTTTTTAGCTGCTTTCCAAACAGAAACTGAAAAGCCACTTAAGTTGTTTGTATGTACAACATCAGGTTTTATCCTGGCCAATTCTTTACCAACAAGTGACATCATCCAAGGGTTGTACATGTCAATGATATGCCATGCGAGTTTTATTAATCGCCCTTTCCTACCATTGGAAAATGGCCAGTAAATATTTTTTAGAGGAAAATAAAAAACACGAACACCATTTAGAGTATCTTTCAATATATCACTGTGGTCGTGCAAACAAAAGATAGTCACATCGTGACCATTACGGATTAACTCCTCTGCCAGCAGTTGAACAGAAACTTCAGCACCACCTACTTTATAAGGAGCATAAAGTGTATTGATCATGACAATTTTCATAGCCTACCTATTTAAGCGTGGAAGAGTTTAATCAAAGCACCTTGTTAATCAGTTCAATGTTGGCATTATTATATCGAGAATAATTATCGTATATACAGCCGACAAAAGACTTCCACTCTGGGGACAAATTAGCCTCATTGATAACGTAAGACGTTATTTTTATCTTATCCCCGTAGATCATGATCAAATTGTCGTATAAAGAAGAATAAAACCCAGCAATCGAAGACACATTCTCTTTTTCCATTAAAGGATACACTTCGAAAGGAAAGTCAAATCTTTTCACTTTGACAAGCTCCGATATCCTTTTTATTTTTTCAGCTCTTTCTCTACGATGTGGGACATAATAAAAAACAGATTCAGGCTTTGAATTCAATAAGTCTTTTATCATATTTAATGTTAATTTAATATCATCAACCGATGTTACTCCGGCCTCAAAAAGTGGTGACCCAATAATAAACACTTTATTATCGTTACTGGGTAAGCTTGCTAGCTTTCTTTTATAATTTTCGTAACAGTGCCTTATGACAACATCACTCTTCTTGACTTTTTCTTCAATGTTATATACGGAAAAGAATGTGATTTTTTCGAACTCATTGTTAACCATACCAATGGATTTCAAGAAGAAAGACTTGATAATTTTTCGCGGACTAATTCCCTCCTCTCGATTTATTCTTAGCGTCGCCGTCCCATCATCAAGAAGAACAATGTTTCTTTTTTTAAATTTTCCGGCTAGCATCCAGAAAACACGCGCACGGTATTCTCCTGCAATAAGAGTGACTCTGTTTTTATTTATTGAATTTTCACCAATTCCTTTAAGAACACTTTTGATCTTAAATGAGTTTTTTAGAGTTCCTTCCACATCAATAGTAACCAATTTTTTGTACTTAATCATATCCACTATATTCATGATCTGATTATAATTAAGTGCAGAGTTTTCGGTTTTTTTATTGATAATCAAGATCTCCAGACTTATATTTTTAGCATCCAAAAACTCTATTAAATTAAACGCCTGCAATGGCGATTCGATATACGCAATATAAGCATCCATAATTATTTCACCATAGCACTCATTCAATTGTTATTTTTAGCCTTAAGATATATCAGTGGAATTTTTTTTCATCACGTAATTTTATATAATGCTCAACATCTCGTTGAGAAAACACTTTTGCCGGATGTCCTCCTGCAATAGCAAACGCAGGAACATGCTTAGTTACGACACTGCCTGCCTGTATGATCGCACCTTCACCAATTGTAACACCTGGAAGTATAATCACATTGACTCCAAGCCAAACATTATCACCGATAATAACATCCTTGATAATATAAGTACTATCGTATGGGATAGCATTGCCGTGGTGATTATGATTTTCCGTAATTAAAATGCATCCAAATCCACAATGAAAATTATCTCCGATGGTAACATTCCCTTTACCAATAACAGTAAGACCATTAGAGTTAAAATTATCACCCAATTTTGTTTTATTATTGACAATCGTCAAATAATTAACCTTCGGATTTTTACCGCAACTTTCCACCATGTTTACAACTTTTTGGCGATATATTGCTTTTTTTCTATTCCTAAGCCAACGTTTTAGAACTGCTATCATTTTATCTGAGACCTCCGTAACTCTCGCCTTCCACAAACAATAGTGACAACGCAGGCGAAAAGACTTGATAACGTGTATACCAAGCAAAAATACTCTACTCTTATCTCTGTCACAGTTATGATGAAGATACCAATCAAATGTGTAATCATCGACCCCATAGTGATAATTGAAATGATTTTATTTTTGCGGTAATAAAATAAAGAATGAGTAAAAACATAATAGATAGATAAGAATGCAGTTCCCGGAAGAAGAATATTAAAGTAATAAATCGCGCTGTTAAACTCAGTTTCAAATAGGTAAGGAAAAACAAACGGCAAAATGACAAAATACGCTACACAAGCGATAATCACCAAGCCTGTATAGCCATACTGAATTAATTCCACGCCTTTAAAATCATTCGCTTTAAGCTTGCGATAAATGAAAGGTTGGAAAGCCTGGTTGATAACGCCGAAAAAGAGCATAACGATAGAGGTTAGCTGAAACGCCAAACCATAAACCCCGACTACCGCTGTACTCATGTAGTGGGCTATGAAGAACCGATCTACAGAGGATTTAATCCAATAACTGCCGTGATGCGGCAATAGGGATACCCCGTAGCTAATGATTTCCTTATAACGCTTGCGCACCGGTTGGAACACACTGCGCTCAACCGCTATTTTTCTGTAAACAAAGAACTCATAGGCCAACTGAATACTGAAAAATGATGCCGCTATCGCTATCAAACGTTGTCCTGGCGTCGCCGCTATTATCTCAAAAAGAGCGATCGTGAATAAAACGTTGAATGCGGAAAGCAAAAATTGTCCGATAGCAGCAACTTTATAGGTCTGACTAATGCGCAAATGCGATAAATTGATAAAGTTCAGCGCCTGTGCCAGAGAGGCTAAAACAACCAGAAAACCATCGCTGAAAGAAACTGATATCTTGGCGACCAGTGTGACAATGTAGAATATAGCCATCAATAGCACGCTCGAAGCGAAAGCTAAGGTGATGTTATCTCTACGAAACACCAGGGAGCTCCCTTCCCCCTCCTGAATGTATTTGACCGGCAACAGACCTTGACCACTGAACGAAATGAAAATGATCAAGATCTGAATAACGGACAAATAAAGAGTCAGCGCGCCGTACCCCGACGCGCCAAGGTGTGCTGTCAAATAAGGCAATATGATGAAGCCGATGACCTTGCCGAGAATATCCCCTACCGACAAGGCCGCAGCCCCCATAATGGCTTTACTCATTTACAGATACTTTTCCAGGAAGTTAAGCGCATGCCAAAACCCTTCTCCTTGGTTTTTGTGCCCCTGCCACACTTCAGGAATAAACTGCGCTCCCGGCGCATGACAACGCAGATCATCAGCCAGCTCGTCAAAGTTCACATCGCCTTTACCGATCTGTACCCCTTCACCGTCCACTCCCAAAGCATCAACAATATGCATATGTGCGGTGTAAGGACCGACCTTCTGGGTAAAGTCATGCAGATCCCATTGGTAGTAATTGCAAGCCATCATAGAATGCGACGTGTCATAGCAGATGCGATAACCGTATTTTTCACAGAACGCTTTAATCTCGTCCGGATCAACAAACAGGTTATGATAGCTCTGACCACCAAAGTGCCATGGGAACGGAGGCATCGTCTGGATGATGATTTCAACGCCTTCTTGATTGATTTCACCCAAAGCCGCGCCAATGCGGTCGTACATCGCCTGGCGTGACTCTTTTGGCAAGAATCCGGTGGTATTGAAACCGCCCGCATTAACCACGATGACAGGACGCTCAGTTTTCGGGAAATATTGCTTCAACGCGCGAGTCACATCACAGACACGCTGCAACTGTTTGATCGAATGAGCAAGATAAACTGGATCATCCGTCGCCAAGTCTAAAATGTGATCGTTGGCGAACAGCTCAGGGCTATGTACCGCAAAACCGATATTTTCAGCGCCGGAGAAGAATTCAGTCAAATCCAGCTCCATGTCCTGATAGCTCAAATGGAACTCGACGAAATCCAGATTGGATTTATTCTTCAACTTGCCGTAATCGTGATAGCGCACAGGAATGCCGAACGGACGATTGAAATCATAGTCCTTGGCTTCTATCGCCACGTCATTCAGATCCGACTCGTAGAAATACCCTCCTTTTTCGTGGTCACGATTGGCTTTCTTACCGACCAATTGCTCCAGATATAGAGGCTGCAGGCCCTGGCCCGGACTCTTCACTTCAACCATCTCGCGAGTGATGATTTCACCTTTTTTCAGATCGCGATTGATAATCAAACTTTTTGCCAGAGTTTCGCGGTTGATCATTTCCCCTTGGGTAATAGTACGTTCGCCGGCGTTGCCCATGGACTCTTCAACTTCGCGGATACGTACGACCATCTCTTTGAACTCAGGAGGTAACAACGACACCTTGTGGTCGTTGCCTTCCATGGATTTGTCGATAGTGAAGTGTTTTTCGATCACTCTGGCGCCCAATGCGGTCACGGCGATCGGCACTGAAATGCCTCGCTCATGACCAGAATAACCGACCAGACAGCCCGTCACCTGCTGCAGACGCTTGATATAGGCCAGGTTGACGTCTTTAAACGGGGTCGGATAAGTAGAGTTGCAATGCAGGATCACAAACTCGGCACCTTTCGATTTCAAGAAGTCCACCGAGCTTTTAATTTCAGCTTCGCTGCACATGCCGGTAGAACAAATCAGCGGTTTGCCCGTAGCGGCCAACGCGGCCAACATTTCGTGGTTAGTGAAGTCTGCGGAAGCAACCTTATAACCTTCCATGCCATAGTCTTCCAACACTTGCAAGCTCTTCAGATCCCAAGGGGTACACAGCGGGGTCAGCCCCTTCTCCTTGCAATAATCGAACACTTCAATCAATTCTTCATTGCTAAGCTGGAATTTTCTCAGCAGATCCAGCGTGTACTGCGCGCCAAGATCGGCGGATTTGTCTTTATCGTTGCCGCCCTTATACAAAGAACTCAGATCGCGCATTTGGAATTTGACGCAATCGGCGCCCGCGTCAACCGCCAGGTCAACAAGATGCTTAGCCAGCTTAATGTCGCCATTATGGTTGTTGCCAATTTCAGCAATAATGTAAGTCGGCGAGGTCTCCGTGATAGTGTGTCTGCCAATCGTCAGACCTTTTTCGCTTTGCAGAGCAACGGCGACCAAACGACGATAATCGTCAACCAGCGGCAGAACGTCAACGCCATTCGAAAACAGCGATTCAATCTCATTACGTGGCGCATCCACTTTTTTATAGCGGACATTCTGATTCATCACTTCCGAAATTTCGCGGCTCAGGTCGAAATCGCCGTTAGTTATCCAACGGCGGAAATCGCCGTCCGAGAAAGAGCCGCACAGCTTGCCGTCTTCGGTGACGACAAAAATAATGCGTTTTTTATTCGAGTTGATTTTTTCTAAGGCTTTAATGATTGATTCGGTTTCAAACACTAAAAAGTCAGATATTTTTTTCTGAATTAACATGAATTATCTCCCACTCCAATTTTTCAAAATCACTTCAACAACCGCCCAGTCCAGCATGGTGTCAATTTCAAAACTTTCCTCTTCAGACATCTTATGCGCTACAACTTTGCCACCAAGACGATTACCGGTGCTGAGGAGAATTTCGCTTTTCGTTACGTAAATTGAACCATTTTCTTTGAGTTTAATACTTTCAGGCTTAATATCTTGCCGGCGCGGACGGTTTAAGTAATCGTAATAGGCTTTCGGATTATCTTCATTTTCCCACAAGAAATGCCAAAACTCACAAACGCTCAGCAATGAATCGGCTTTCTTTTCAAGAATCTTTCCGATTGCAGAATCAATCGCATCATCTTTGCGAACAGGAGAGGTAGCCTGCAACAAGACGGTATACTCAGGGTGATAATTCTCATTTTCAGCCAACCACTCCAGCGTATGCAAAAGTGCGGGCTCAGTCGCAGCGGTATCGTTCGCCAGATGGGCCGGACGCATAAAGGGGACTTCCGCGCCATATTCTCTTGCTATCGCAGCGATATATTCACAATCTGTTGAAACAATGACACGATCAATACTCGAAGAATTTAATGCCTGCTCTATGCTCCAAGCGATTAATGGCTTACCTGCAATTTCTTTAATATTTTTTTTGGGAATACCTTTCGACCCACCCCTTGCTGGAATAATTGCAAGATTACTCATTTTTTCTCCAAATATTCTGTATTATTAATTCTTCATTGAACTAAAAGCTCCTCTATATGAGGAGCTTTATTAATTTAAGAGAAGAAGAAATTACTTATACTCGTAAGCGTAATAGCCGTAAGCGTCACCGGATTTATTTTCAACGGCATTAAGAATAACACCTTTAATCTCGGTACCATTCTGTTCGAAACGACGAATACTCACTTCAATTTCTTTCAGTGAATTTATACCATGACGCGCAACAAGCAATGTTGTGCCTATGTTTCGCCCAACAATAGCTGCATCCGTAACCGCAAGGATAGGCGGCGTATCAACAAGCACTATGTCATAGTGTTCGCTTGCCCATGTTAAGAGTTCGGTTAACCGTTTATGCATTAATAGCTCAGATGGGTTTGGTGGGACTTTACCCCGAGAAATAAAGTCTAGACTAGATAACTCTGTCTTTTTAATTACGCTTTCGACAGACGTTTGACCTGATAAGAAATCTGAGAGCCCCATACCTAACTCACAACCTAACAGGCTATGTGCATAACCTTTACGCATATCAGCATCTATAAGGAGGACTTTTTGCCCAGCCTGTGAAACAACAGCAGCTAAGTTTAAACTTACAAACGTCTTACCGATATTCGGGCTAGCACCACATATCATCAACACATTATTTTTAGCTTCAATCATCGCAAAATGCAGGCTAGTACGTAGACTACGTACAGCCTCAATCGCAAGGTCTGCTGGGTTGCCTACAGCAAGCAACGAGTCAACATTAGCTTGATTCTTTCTTTGTCCTTTATTGAGGATAGAGCTATCTTTCTTCTGTTGCCATTCAGAAAGAGGAATACTCGCGTACACATTAATGCCTTGCTGTTCAAGTTCCTCAGGACTTTCTATCCCTCTGTGAAGCATATTTTTCAAGACTACTACAACAACTGAAAGCACACCGCCAAATAAAGTAGCAATAATGATGATTAGCACTTTTCTTGGTTTTACCGGTTTAGGGGCAGCCTCCGCAGAGTCAATAATGCGGACGTTACCAACGGTACTGGCTTTAGTGATCGAGAGCTCTTGCTGTTTATTCAGCAATTGCATATAGATTTCTTTCCCAGCATCAACATCTCGTGTTAAACGAAGTATTTCCTGCTGGGTTTGAGGCATCTTGCTAACACGTTTATTCAACTTATCTTTTTCTTGCTGCAATGTCGAGCGCTTCTCCATCAACGCTCGATATGCTGGGTGCTCTTTCGTATAAAGCTTGGATATTTCAGCCTCTTTGAAAGTAAGCTCATTCAATTGAGCTTCCACACCAACAATTGTATCCAGAACAGATTTTGCCTCTAAAGACAAATCGACAGAATCATTCTTTTGGCGAAAACTATTAAGTTTATCCTCTGCAGAATTTAACGACTCTCTGACTAATGGTAATTGATCTTTCAGAAATGCCAAACTACGAGCGGCTTCTTCTGATTTTCTTTCTACGTTTTGTTCAAGATAATTACGACTTATGCTATCTACAATTTTTTTAATTTGAACAGGATCATCACCATTATAACTTATTGACAGAACACCTGTGTCTTTCCCTTTATCTTCAACTGTCAGATTGTCTAAAAGGTTTAATGTTGCAGAAAGTTTTGACAGTTTTTCAATTTCAAAAACAACTCCCGGAGCGGATTCTATCCCACTGACAAGTAGAGATATATTACCACCTGACGCCAACTGCCCTACTCGGCCTTTAAATAAAAAATCACCATTCTTTGAAATGGTATAATTTTCTTTATCGACTACTGTCAATTCGATGTCAGCATCAGATAGTTCAGGTGGTACACTTAACCGCGATAATGCGATTTGCCCTGGTTCTTCCCCCATCAGCCTAGCCCAACCGCGTCCGAATATAGGGAAATATTTCTGATTCGCGATCGTATCTAGATGCAGATCACTTACCGTTTTACCCAAAATCATCCGTGAAGTTATCAGCTCGATTTCCGTTGACGACGCAGGTTGTGCATCAGGAAGCATTTGAGTCAGGTCATTAACAAGCGAATTACCATCACTCCTTTCCACCTGAATTAATGCGTCGGCTCTATATATTGGAGTGGCAAAAAGACTATACAGGATTCCCAATACACAAAACAAAGTTGTGAACCCTAAAATCAACCAGCGATGATCAAAAAGGATACTAATCAATCTGGCTAAATCTATCTCATCATTGCTTTGGCTAGCTGGAAGCTGGCCAGCTTTACTGTTGTTAGTCATGTTGTTCTCTATTCAACGGTTTAAAGCATCAGCCCATTTCTGAGCTGATTCTGCAAGCAAATTGTAGGCATATTCAAACGCCTCAGGACTTTTCCTATAAGGATCAGGAATATCTTTTTGCCCTTGCCAGTGTGCAAAAAGCATTGTCTTCCCTCTTACTTCAGGAATGAGCCTACATACAGCATCTACATGTCCCCTTTCCATTACAAGAATGAGAGAATATTCTTGACACATACTCTTTGTAAGCTGCCGAGCCACATGACCCTCAAGAGAAATACCGTTCTTACTGGCTATCAGTGCCGCTTGATTATCAGCACTGTGTCCAACTAAAGCATGTATACCTGCGGAGGCAATATTTTTAGCCGGACACAGTTTTTTAAGCAAAGCCTCGGCCGTCGGCGAACGACAGATGTTGCCTACACAAACTACCAAAATGGAATCAAACATACTCTATGCCCTATGGCCAATTACGAATGCGCAATGTACCTTCAGTCAGGTCATTGAAGCTCGATATTGTAGGTGCCAGCTGACTGATAACACGGTTCCAACGGACAATCGGTGCTGCAGTAACATAGACGATATCATAAGGCTGAAGTTGGAATTCCGCCCCCATAACCATGGCTGTCGCATCAGCCATGTTCAACTGATAGATATCAGCTAATTTGCTACCCTGTGTACCATGGAGAGGTCGGATGACAAACACACCGGTTGCATCTGCAGTCGTTTGGCTTATCCCATTGGTATTACCTAAGGCCTCTGTGAGTGTCATACCACTCCGATCCATTTTCAGTGTCGCTGGTGTTTTGACTTCACCCATAACAAATATCTTAAGATCGTCATTTCGAGGAATATAAAGAATATCACCCGGGTACAATAATCTGTTCTGCGTAAGATCGCCGTTTTGCATCATTTTCTGCAAAGACAGGCGCTCTTCTTTACCATTGTGAGTGAGCACAATATTACGCCAATCAGCATTTTCCGTCAGGCCACCCGCGACGTTAATTGCATCAAGTACCGTCAAGGGAACATTAGTGATAGCTTGTTGCCCTGACTTCGATACCTCACCAGTAATGTAAGCTTTCTGCGAACGAAACGCAGCTATATTGACATCGACCTGAGGGCTTTCAATATATTGAGAAAGCCGACTTGCTATTTCAGAACGAACCTGGGTCGCAGTTTTTCCCGCTACACGAACTTTACCAATATAAGGATAAAAAATTGTACCATCCGATTGGACCCAGTTCCCCGTATCGCTAGCGCTTCGGTATTGGCCTGCTGGTGTAGTCAACTCCGGGTGATCCCACACAGTCACATTAAGGACATCACCAATACCGATATGATATTCGTAGCTACGAAGTGCTTGTTCAAGCAACGCGTTCGGCTGAGCGACTACTCGTGGGGGACGAAGCTTGTCAATTAACTTTGGCGTAACCGGATATACATTCACCAGTTCATCGATATTAAAATCACTATCCTCTTGTTTTACCGTGTCTTTTCCTGATGTGTGTAAATGCTGTCCGGGAAGGATAGTACAACCACTGAGGATACCGACGGATACAAGTATCGATATAATTTTCAATTTTCTTTTTGCCATCGAGTTATCATCACTTTCAAGTATGTGTTTCAACAAAGCTGACAAGATAATCCTATCTAACCTTGTCAGAGCTGATTTGCAATCTAACGAAAATTCCAAGTACAAAGTCATGTGAATACTGGTCTGTAGCATTCGTCAAGACGTGCACTCTCCCGTCATTGAGCTATCGTTGAAGTGTCAGAAGATAGTATTAGGATGGGAAGAGTGGTCGCCATCCTGGCAAATCAATTACCACGTCTAACACTGACATTCGCATCCAAAGTCTACGAACTGCCGTCTGGCCGTTATCTCTTTCAATCTGGTGCAGACTCAGGGTGAAAAAAATCTAAACAATACCGGCCACTGGAGGATTTTAATATAAAAACCACTCATGCGAAATGCTGGCGTTTAAGGCTAAGCCCCTCACTATGAGGATTTATAACCTCTGAAACGCCAACTTTTCTGCCCACTCGCGGAAGGCTTTACCCTGCGTAGGATGGCGCAATCCGTAAGTCACGAATGCCCGCAGATAGCCCATCTTCTCACCGCAATTGAACGACTCACCAACCAATTCAGTGGCCTCTACTATTTGCTGCTGAGTCAGCTCAGCAATAGCATCTGTCAGCTGAATGCGTCCCCAAGCGCCCGGCTCAATTTTCTCGAGAATAGGCCAAATATCCGCAGATAGCACATATCGCCCAACGGCTGAGTAGTTTGATTTTAGCGGAACATCGCGGCCCGGCTTCTCGATTATTGAACTGATACGTGAAGAATCGCCAGGTTGCAGTGCGTTATTCTCACATTCGACAACAGAATACTCACGCAGAGTATGCTCGTCGACCGTTTGAACCAGTATCTGGCTATGGCCCGTTTCTTCGAAACGAGAAATAAGATGCGGCAAATTATCTTTTCTCAGGTCAGCCTTGGCATCGTCAAGCAAAACATCTGGCAACAGAACAACAAATGGCGAATCACCAACCAACGGTTTAGCGCAGAGAACGGCATGTCCCAGTCCTTTTGGTTGCCCCTGGCGAATGTGCATCAGCGTCACGCCTTTTGGCGTTATCGACTGCACTTCATCCAACAGCTGCCGCTTCACACGGGCCTCCAGCATCGCCTCCAGCTCGAATGAGGTATCGAAATGGTTTTCGATGGCGTTCTTGGAAGAATGCGTCACCAGGATGATCTCTTTGATCCCTGCCGCGACGCATTCGTTGACAATGTATTGAATCAACGGTTTATCAACGATTGGCAACATCTCTTTCGGAATCGCTTTGGTCGCCGGCAGCATGCGCATGCCCAATCCGGCAACGGGAATAACCGCTTTCAACTTCGTCATGGTAAACCTCATTCATTCTCGTGTTCGCTCTCAGCCGCGGTGGCGACAACCTGTTACTTTCCCAACGTCTGCTTCAACCAGTGGCTGAAATTCTCACCTTCCGAACCGTGACGCAGACCATATTGCACAAACGCCTTCATATAACCAAGCTTGTCACCGCAATCATGGGATTTACCGCTCATATGGAACGCTTCCACCGTTTGCTCTTTCATCAACATCGCGATCGCGTCGGTCAGTTGAATCTCGTCGCCTGCGCCAGGAGCGGTCTTTTCAAGCAGCGGCCAAATTTCTGCTGAAAGTACATACCGGCCGACAACCGCTAAATTGGAAGGTGCATCCTCACGGGCCGGCTTCTCAACCACCGCCGTCATCGGTGCGCTTTCTCCAGCAGCTATCGTCGCGCCTGCGCAATCTACCACACCATATTTGGACACATCTTGTTCCGGCACCGGTTCAACCATGATTTGGCTATAACCCGTATCATCAAAACGTTGAATCATTTTAGCCAGATTTTCTTTACGCAAATCCGCCGTAGAATCATCCAATAAAACATCGGGTAACAGCACAACGAAAGGAGAATCACCCACCATTGGTTTGGCGCAAAGCACCGCATGCCCCAACCCTTTCGCCTGTCCCTGACGCACCTGCATCACGGTAACATCCGGCGGACAAATACTTTGCACTTCACTCAGGAGCTGACGCTTTACGCGCGCTTCGAGCATGGCCTCCAGCTCAAAAGAAGTGTCAAAATGGTTTTCAATCGCGTTTTTCGATGAATGCGTGACCAATACGATATCTTTAATCCCCGCCGCGACGCATTCAGCAACAATGTACTGGATTAAGGGCTTATCGACCACGGGCAACATTTCTTTAGGAATAGCCTTGGTCGCTGGCAACATACGGGTTCCCAAGCCCGCAACGGGGATCACTGCCTTAAGTCTTGTTTGCATTTTCATTCCAATTCATCGTAGCGCTGCACTCACCTGTGCAGCGTGAACAAGGGGATTCAATCAGGCACGCTACCGCCCTTGGCTTGCAGCTACCAAAGTACTGTATTGACGCATCCAACCACGTCATTGTATGAGCCAGTAATTTTTATGCAAAACGGCACTCATTCTTCGTTTGAACTGTCATGCTGTTCACAAAAAAATAAAAAAATCGGTGCCTTTATAACCAAACGATGCTAGTTACTGCCGTTATATGACTAAGATTCTTATACTAATGCCTAAGTGATACAAGCCTTAGATCCCCCCAGTCAGCCGTTTTCAGAATAAGACTACTCATGCCACATACCGATAAGAATCATAGTTGAAGAAAATTGTTTTAATATTTTGATTTAAATATATTTAATAAGACGTTTCTTTTCTGAGCGCATGGCATCCCGGCAGATATTTGCTCCCTCGGCCCTTGATTCCTTGGGCCACTCGGCGCCGATCGATGTTTACGGCAATACGCCTGTGCTGATCCACGTCCTCCCGATTAAAGTTGAATTTTGCCGCCTCAACGCCCATCATTCCCGTGCGGCATAAGCCGTAGAACTTACAGGTGAAATTGGGCGTATGGAATGGATCGCTGATCCAACAATTTGGGCCGGCCTGGCCACTTTGGTCGTGCTGGAAATCGTGCTGGGTATAGACAACCTTGTCTTCATCGCCATTCTGGCGGACAAACTACCGAAACAACAACGAGATAAGGCCCGTGTCGTCGGTCTGTTGCTGGCGCTGGTCATGCGTCTGGCTCTGCTCGCCTCCATATCGTGGCTGGCGACGCTGACCAAACCGATGTTCATCGTCGCGGAGCACCCCTTCAGCGGCCGCGATCTGATCATGCTGGTCGGCGGGATATTCCTGCTGTTCAAAGCCACCATGGAGCTCAATGAGCGGCTGGAAGGCAAGGATGAAGAGCAGCATGGCGCGCGCAAAGGCGCACGTTTCTGGCCGGTCGTGGCGCAGATCGTGGTGCTGGACGCCGTCTTCTCGCTCGACTCGGTGATCACCGCGGTCGGCATGGTCGATCATCTGGCGGTGATGATGATCGCGGTCTGCATCGCCATCGGCCTGATGCTGCTGGCCAGCAAGCCGTTGACGCGCTTCGTCAACGCTCACCCGACTATCGTTATCCTGTGCCTGAGCTTCCTGCTGATGATTGGCTTTAGCCTGGTGGCGGAGGGCTTCGGCTATCATATTCCGAAAGGCTACCTCTACGCAGCGATCGGCTTCTCGGTAATGATCGAGGCGCTCAACCAGCTGGCGCAGTTCAACCGCCGTCGCTTCCTGTCAAAGGTGCGGCCACTGCGCGAACGCACCGCCGAGGCGGTGTTGCGTATGCTGAGCGGCAAACATGAAGAAGCAGAGGTCGACAGCCATTCCGCCAACCTGCTGGCCGATAGCGACAGCGAAAGCGGCGAGATCTTCAATCAGCAGGAACGGCGCATGATCGAACGCGTACTCGGCATGGCGCAGCGCACGGTCAGCAGCATCATGACCTCGCGTCACGACGTCGAATACCTTGAACTGAACGATCCGCAGGAGAAGCTGACGCAGTTGCTGGAACGTAATCAGCACACGCGCATCGTGGTGGTGGAAAGCAGCGCCAGCGACGAACCGCTGGGCGTTATCCATACTATCGACGTCCTCAAACAGCAATTGGCGCAGGCGCCGCTGGATCTGCGTGCGCTGATACGTCAACCGCTGATCTTCCCGGAGCAGCTCACGCTGTTAAGCGCCCTGGAACAATTCCGTCAGGCGCAGACGCACTTTGCCTTTGTGGTTGATGAGTTCGGCTCCGTCGAAGGCATCGTCACCCTGACGGACGTGATGGAAACCATCGCCGGTAACCTGCCGGAGGCCGGCGAAGAGGTGGACGCACGCCACGACATTCAGCAAAACGAGGACGGCAGCTGGATCGCCAACGGCTATATGCCGCTGGAAGATCTGGTGCTGTACCTGCCGATGCCGCTGGAAGAAAAGCGCGAATACCACACGCTGGCGGGGCTGCTGATGGAGCACAGCCAGCGTGTGCCGCAAGAAGGCGAGCAAATCAGAATCGGTGACTACCTGTTCGAACCGCTGGAGGTCAACAGCCACCGTATCCTGAAGGTGAAGATCACCCCGCCGCCTCCACCGGAGGACTACGAGGTTTAGCATTGAGGCCGGGCATCCCCCGGCCTTTCTTTTACTGGGGAACCAGCAGTTCCGTCGCCACGATCACCACCACCAGCCCGACAATCACTGGCACCGAAGTGCGTTTTACCACGTCGAACGGCGAGATTTTCGCCATGCCGGAAACCGCTACCACCACACCGGAGACCGGTGACAGCGTGCGGCCGAGGTTAGACGCCTGCAGCATCGGGATCACCAGATAGGCCGGATTCACGCCCATCTGCGCCGCCAGTTTCGGGATCAGTTCGACAAACGCATAGAACGGCGCATTGCCGGAACCGGTGGTCATTGCCGCCAGCATGGTGATCACCACCAGCACCAGCATCATGATCAAACCGCCGGTGCCAAACGACTGCGCAAGGCCAATCAGCCCGCTGATAAAGCCGACGGTACTCAGCCCCTGCGCGAAGACACCCGCGGCCACCAGCAACATCACCACGCTGGCAAAAGCATCCGCCATGCCGCGATAGGCTACCTCCAGGCCGCTGAACACTTGTTTGGCGCTGAAGCTGCGCGCAAACTCGATCACGGCCGCCAGCAGCATGCACCCTACCAGCACGGTAATGATGTGCAGCTCCGGCCCCCATTTTCCGTCGAAGATCAGCACGCCAAGGATCGGCGTAAACGGCAATATCGCGTAGAACCCCGGCGCATGCGTTTTGATTTCGCTGACGTCCATGATGTGATGCTGTTCATTGTTCTTTTTGTCGAGGTAGCGCTGCCAGAAAAAGTGCGCCACGGCCATACAGACGATGGCGGCAATCGAGATAGGCAGCGTGGTTTTGAACGCAAAGTCCACCAGCGGCATCTCCGCCGCCTTGGCTGCCAGCACCACGTCGCCGGAGGTCGGTGCCAGAATAATCGCCGCCGGCGAAGCGCAAATGGCCGCCGCCGCCCCGCGGCTAATGCCGACGTTCACCATCAATGGGAACAGCGTCGCCATCAGCAATACGCCGAGGCCGGTGGCGGAAGAGACCGCCAATGACATCAGGCAAGCGACAAAGTATGCCGCCACCATCAGCAGATAAGGCGAGTTGATCATCTGCAACGGGCGCGAGGCCAGCTTGACCACCACGTCGTTAGCGCCGATATGCGTCATGTACGCGGCAAAGCCGCACAGCATCATGATCATCATGCCCAGATCGCCGCCACGGCTCATCAGCAAAATCTTGACGTATTCGATCATGTCGGTCGCGCGCCAGCCGGTTGAGGTGGCGCCGGACGGCAACAGCGTTTTCCCCATCAGGGCACTGATGCCGAGCAGCAGCAGCCCCCCCACCAACAAAACGCCGGTAGCGGAATATCCCTTGATGATGTAACGGCCCACGCCCGCCGCGACTGCGGCGCCAATAAGAAGCTCTATCATGTTTCCTCAACTCGTCATGTTTTCGCGCTCAGGCGCATAGTCATAGCAGAACAGCCCTTACTCTGCACAAACTGCGCGCGAGCCTTCATGACCTTCATCAAGGTAACGGAGAGAAATTACCGCGGGAATCTCGATATTGACGCGGGCCACAATGTGGCCCGCGTCGTAGGGATTACAGTTTGTCGAGCAGCTTCTTCAGATCCTGGCCTTCGCGCGAATCCTTGTTCTTTTCAGCCCACTTGTTCAACGCATCCTTGGCCCGATCCTGCAGCGTTTTTCGCAGCACTTGATCGACTTGCAGTTGATAATTCAGCTGTTGCCAAGGCCCGTAAACCCGCAGCGGAATCGGCGTTTTTTGCAGTTGTTCGATCAGCTCGCCGCGCCCTTGCCATCCGCCGGTGACGCGCACGTTAAGCGCCATATCGCACTGCTTGCCCGGCATATCGATGCTGCCGGCGCCGGTCAGCGCCAGCAAAGGAGAATCCGCCGTCAGACCGCTGAGCTTGACCGTGCCTTGATTCAGGCTGGCCTGCGCAGAGACGCTTTTGACCTCGGTATAGCGCTGATAGCTGTCTTGCCCGCGCACGCTGTTATCGTTGCGCGCCACCGCCTGTTGGATCAGTTGCTGAATGTTCAGGCCGTGCAACTGCGCATCCTGCATCGCCAGCTGCGCCGTACCGCGCCAGCGGTGCTCAAATGACTGTGAAGAAAGACGATCGCCGGTCAGATCCCCTTTCATGCTGAATTTGCCGGTCAGCATCTGCGGCATGTCGAAGGCTTTGAGCACCGTGCCGAGTTCAACCTGGTTCAACGTCGGCTGCACGCTGATCACCGGTTTATTACCGCGCGCGTCCAGCGAGCCCGGCAAGGAGAAATCACCGCCGGCCAATTGCCCGACAAGTTTATGCAGCGTCAGTAGGCCGCGTTGATTATCCGCCGCGACGGCTAACTGGGTAACGTTCATACCGCGGTAGGTCAACTGCGCCGCCTGCAGATTCAACTGTGCATTGAAATTGCGCAGCGCTTCCAGGTTCTGCTGCCGATCGTCAACCTGGCTGGCGATCACCGGCGCGGCGGTCACGGCGGACTGCTCGGCGGTATTAGTGCTGGATTGCCAACCGGAAAGCGCGTCGAGATCGAGATTAGCCGAATTCAGATTCACCACATAGCCAGGCACCGTCCCGAGGCTGGCGCTGATATCGCCGGCCAATTGGCTGTTATTGGCACTGACGTTCAGTTGGCTGATGGCAATCTGCGCTGGCGTGTGCTGATAGACCACCTGTGCATTGCCCTCTCCCTGAATACCGCCATTAAGAATATCCGCGCCCACCAGTTGGTAATTGAACTGAGTCACTTTGGCGCCGATCTGGCGTGGGAACTGCTGTAGATCGACATCGGCCGCCATGCTGAAGGTCAGGTCACGCTGATCGCGGTTAACCCGACTGGAAAGTTCCAGCTGCGCCTGCCGTTTCTCCGTTTGTTGCAGAGTGAGATTGATATCCCGGACATTGATTTGCTCGTTGTCGGCGCGCTGCCAAACCAGCAGGCTGTCCACGACCCGTAGGTTGTCGATATCGAACTTCCAGGCCGCGTCTGCCGCGTCAGTACCGCTACCGGCGGGTGCGATCGGGGCGTCCACCTGAGAGTGCTCTTCACTGTCGGGCGTGAGGCGAATGACGGCATTTTTCAGCATCACCTGTTTAACAAACAGCTGATGCGACAATAGAGGCAATAGTTTGACATCGAGGCGCATGTTTTCCGCGCTCACTACCGGCGCCTTGGCACCCGGCGCGGTCAGCGTCATGCGCCCGGCCAGAATGCTGAGCTGTGGCCAGATATGCCAACGTAGGTCGCCTTCGAGCGTCAGTTGGTAGCCGCTCTTCTGTTCGACCTTTTTGACCATGTAACCGCGAAAATCATTCGGATTGACCAGCAGTACCAGCGCGGACATCCCCGCCACCACGACCACCAATAAAATCGCCAATGTCGTCAGTAATCTTCTCATGCCACCCTCTTGTCAGCGCCACACCGACGGTGCATCCCGCGCCGTTAGTCCTTGTCGATTCGACTGGCTACTGCGCCCTGCTGATCGCGATATTTTGCGTCCTGCCGGCTGTTATAAGGCCGGGCCGCCGGGCCGGACAACGGCTCAAAGCTCAAGGCGCCAATCAGCATCCCCGGCCGCAGCGCCAGCGGCAGCTTGCCGGAGTTGTAAAACTCCAGCACGATGCGCCCATGCCAGCCCGGATCGATACGGTGCGCAGTGACGTGTACCATCAGCCCCAGGCGCGCCAGAGAAGAACGGCCGTCGAGCCACCCCACGAGATCGTCCGGCAACGTCACGGATTCGAACGTCACCGCCAGGGCCAGCTCGCCGGGATGAAGGAAGAACGCTTCGCCTTCCGGCAGGACAATCTCGTCGCTCATCACGCGATCCAACGCGGCGCTGACTTCGTCTTTCGGTCCGCTAAGATCGATAAAAGGCGCGGTATGGCCACTGAACACGCGGAACTGATTGCCCAAGCGGACATCTACTGTGGCCCCGTTGATGCGTTCGAGCGGCGGGCGCGGGGAAATCACCAGTTTCTCGCTATCCAGCCAGGCTTCTATATCGCGGTCACACAGTCTCATGTCTCTCTTCTCCATCAAAACGCATAACTAAACAAAAATTGCCACACAACGGGCGAAAGGTCTACGCCGGGGTGCAAATAGTTGGCCGCCGGCCGGAAATGCACATTTCCGGCCATTAAGGGGCATTATTCAAAGAATTGGCTGATTTTGGCTTTCAGAATATCGATCGCGATGCGGTTTTTGCCACCGCGCGGGACGATGATATCGGCGTATTGTTTGGAAGGTTCGATAAATTGCAGGAACATCGGGCGCACGGTCTTCTGGTATTGCGCCATCACCGAATCCATCGAGCGGCCGCGCTCGTTGACGTCGCGCTTCATGCGGCGCATCAGGCAGATATCCAATGGCGTGTCGACAAAGATCGAGAAGTTCATTTCCTGGCGCAGGCGGATATCCGTCAGCAGCAAGATCCCTTCCAGAATAATGACTTTTTTAGGTTCCAGGTGGACAGTTTCTTTCTTGCGCGTGTGTTCGGTGTAGCTGTACAGCGGCAGCTCGATCGCCTTACCGGCCTTCAGCATCTGCAGATGCTGGAACAGCAGGTTGTGATCCATGGCGCTCGGGTGGTCGTAGTTGGTTTTGACCCGTTCTTCCATGGTCAGGTGAGTCTGGTCTTTATAGTAACTGTCTTCTGGAATAACGCCGATGTGCTCATCGCCGACCTGCTCGCGGAGTTCGCGGTACAACGTGCTGGCGATAAGGCTTTTTCCGGAGGCAGATGCGCCAGCTATACCAATAATGACGCACTGATGCGGATTGTCAGTCATAAAATTAAAGACCTGATTTCATAGTGTGAAGGGGGGAACTAAAACGCGACAATTATAGGGAGTCGCCGGGGTTTGCGCCACTGTATATTGCGCAACGGCGGGCGAATTCGGGCTGTCACGCCACGGGCAAGCGGCATTTTAAGAATCTCACGCCTAGGGCAACGCGCCGTAACGGGTTACACTCCACCGCGCTGACTTTTGCTCCCCGTCCCCTTTCATCGGAGATTGATGTGCTGGATTGGTATTTTCTGACTTTTTTCGGCGACAGCATGCTGCTGCTGCCCTGCGCGCTGATTCTGTTTTTGTTGCTGATCGCGTCTCCCGCCACTCGCGCGGCAGGCTGGCAATGGGCGCTGATCTTCGGTTTCACCGGCGGGCTGGTCTGCCTGTCCAAACTGGCCTTTATGGGCTGGGGCATTGGTAGCGCAAGTTATGACTTCACCGGATTCAGCGGCCATTCAGCCCTCGCGGCAAGCATCTGGCCGCCATTGCTTTGGACGTTGACCGGTCGCTTTTCCCACCCCATACGTAGCATCGCTTTACTGACCGGGTGGATATTACCTTTCGCCATCGGCGTTTCGCGGCTGGAAATTCGCGTGCACTCGGTATCCGAGGTGATCAGCGGGCTGATTTTAGGCTACCTGGCCAGCGCACTGTTCCTGTGGTTGCAGCAGAGCAAAACGCGCCCGCATCTCTCTTGGCCGCACTTCGCCATCGCGCTGGCCTTGCCATTGGCGCTGATGGGACAGCGGCAGCCGGCTCCCACCCAGGGATTGCTGGAGCATATCGCCAAAACGCTGGCACAGATCGAACGCCCTTATACCCGGGCAGATTTGCACAACCCTGCCCGCATCCTATAAAAAAACCCGGCGTTTAAGCCGGGTTCTTGCATTGCGATAGGCTGATTACAGCGCGCGGAACGCAATCTCTGTCGGGATCGCCTCGCCCTGCCAATACATCTGCGCAGCCACACGGCCGGCCAATTGACGATACATGTCGGCGAATTCGCTGTCCGGTCGGCTGATCACCGTCGGCGTACCGCGATCCAGATCTTCACGCAGCGAAATATGCAACGGCATCTGCCCCAGCAGACGACTGTTGTATTTCTGCACCAGCTTCTCGGCGCCACCGGTGCCGAAAATCGGCTCATGGTGACCGCAGTTGCTGCAGATATGCACGCTCATGTTCTCCACGATGCCCAGCACCGGCACATGCACTTTCTCGAACATCACGATGCCCTTGGCGGCATCCAGCAAAGCGATATCCTGCGGGGTGGTAACCACCAGTGCGCCGGTCACCGGAATGTTCTGCGACAGCGTCAGCTGAATGTCGCCGGTACCCGGCGGCATGTCCAGCACCAGATAATCCAGATCCGGCCACAGCGTATCCTGCAACAGCTGCATCAGCGCCTTACTGGCCATCGGTCCGCGCCACACCATAGCATTGTCGTCGGTCACCAGATAGCCGATAGAGTTGGTCGCCAGGCCGTGCGCCATGATTGGTGCCATATGTTGACCGTCCGGCGAAGTCGGCCGCTCGTGTTCGGTGCCCAGCATATTGGGGATCGACGGGCCGTATATGTCGGCGTCCAGAATGCCGACCTTGGCCCCTTCGGCGACCAGCGCCAGCGCCAGGTTGACGGCGGTGGTGGATTTCCCCACCCCGCCTTTACCGGAGCTGACGGCGATGATATTGCGCACGCCTTTGATACCGGCCTGGCCGTTGGCACGCTTCAGCGTCGTGATATCGTGTTTAAGCTTCCAATCGATGGCGCTGGCGCCGGTCACGCGCAGCAGCTCGGGGCCAACGCTTGCCTGCAGCGCTTCAAAGCCGCTCAGCCAGGCAAACGGCATCGTCAGTTCGATATGCAGCACATCGTCCAGCAACGCGCAGTGATGGATAGCCTTCAATGCGGTCAGGTTGTTTTTCAACGTCGGGTGTTCAAAGGCGGCCAGTACACCGGTCACCAGGGCGCGCAGAACTTCGGGGTTGGTCTGCTCAGGGGATTTTGCGTTCATCCCGGCTCCTTGATTTTGAATGGGTAGCTTCCGGCTAAGCATATCAGAACTGCCCGGCGGCTGGCGCGTATAACCTGCAAGAAACCGCCCTAGCAGCGAAGGGCGCGATCGGTTAACATCGAAGGCCCTTTTATTCATTACAGAAAGCAAGTTCTCACTATGGCTCAAGTCGCGAAAAAATTATTGGTGACGTGCGCGCTACCGTACGCAAATGGTTCCATCCATCTCGGCCACATGCTCGAGCACATCCAGGCGGATATCTGGGTGCGTTACCAACGAATGCGCGGCCACGAAGTGCATTTCATTTGCGCGGACGACGCGCACGGCACGCCGATCATGCTGAAAGCGCAGCAGCTGGGCGTAAAACCGGAAGAAATGATCGCGGAGATGAGCCAGGAGCACCAACAGGATTTCGCCGGCTTTGGCATCAGCTATGACAACTATCACTCGACCCATAGCGATGAAAACCGTGAGCTGTCCACCCTGATTTACAGCCGCCTGAAAGAAAACGGTTTTATCAAGAACCGCACCATTTCTCAGCTGTACGATCCGGAGAAAGGCATGTTCCTGCCGGACCGTTTCGTGAAGGGCACCTGCCCGAAATGCAAATCGCCGGACCAATACGGCGACAACTGCGAAGTGTGTGGCGCCACCTACAGCCCGACGGAACTGATCGATCCGAAGTCCGTGGTTTCCGGCGCGACGCCGGTAATGCGCGACTCCGAGCACTTCTTCTTCGATCTGCCGGCCTTCAGCGAAATGCTGCAGGCGTGGACGCGCTCCGGCGCGCTGCAAGAGCAAGTGGCGAACAAGATGCAGGAGTGGTTCGAATCCGGCCTGCAGCAGTGGGACATCTCCCGCGATGCGCCTTACTTCGGCTTCGAAATTCCGGATGCGCCGGGCAAATACTTCTACGTCTGGCTGGACGCACCGATCGGCTACATGGGTTCCTTCAAGAACCTGTGCGACAAACGCGGCGATCTGGACTTCGACGAGTTCTGGCGCAAAGACGCCACCACCGAGCTCTATCACTTCATCGGCAAGGACATCGTCTACTTCCACAGCCTGTTCTGGCCGGCGATGCTGGAAGGCAGCAACTTCCGCAAACCGACCAACCTGTTCGTGCACGGTTACGTGACGGTGAACGGCGCCAAGATGTCCAAGTCGCGCGGCACCTTCATCAAGGCCGGCACCTACCTGCAGCACCTCGACGCCGACTGCCTGCGCTATTACTACGCCGCCAAGCTCTCTTCACGCATTGATGACATCGATCTCAATCTGGAAGACTTCGTGCAGCGCGTGAATGCCGACATTGTCAACAAGGTGGTGAACCTCGCTTCGCGCAACGCCGGCTTTATCAACAAGCGCTTCGGCGGCAAGCTGGCCGACAGCCTGGCCGATCCGGCGTTGTACCAGACCTTCGTCGACGCGGCGCAGAGCATCGCCGAAGCTTATGCCAGCCGCGAGTTCAGCCGCGCGATCCGCGAAATCATGGCGCTGGCCGATCTGGCCAACCGTTACGTGGATGAACAGGCGCCGTGGGTGGTGGCGAAGGAAGAAGGCCGCGATGCCGATCTGCAGGCCATCTGCTCGATGGGCATCAACCTGTTCCGCGTGCTGATGACTTACCTGAAGCCGGTGCTGCCTTCGCTGACCGAACGCGCCGAAGCGTTCCTCAACGCCGAGCTGAGCTGGGACGCAATCCCGCAACCGCTGCTGGGCCACCAGGTGAACGCATTCAAAGCGCTGTTCAACCGTATCGATCTGGATAAGGTCAGCGAGATGGTCAACGCCTCGAAGGAAGACATGGCCGCCGCCAAACCGGTGACCGGTCCATTGGCCGATGATCCTATTCAGGAAACCATCACCTTCGACGACTTTGCCAAGGTAGACATGCGCATCGCTCTGATCAAGAGCGCCGACTTTGTCGAAGGCTCCGACAAGCTGCTGAAACTACAGCTGGATCTGGGCGGCGAACTGCGCCAGATCTTCTCCGGCATTCGCTCCGCTTACCCGGATCCGAAAACGCTGGAAGGCCGTCTGACCATCATGGTCGCCAACCTGGCGCCGCGCAAAATGCGTTTCGGCGTTTCGGAAGGCATGGTGATGGCGGCGGGCCCTGGCGGGAAAGAGATCTTCCTGCTGAGCCCGGACAGCGGCGCGCAGCCTGGTATGCAGGTCAAATAACCGCACCGGTGCGTAACATCGAGGGTCGAGCTTGCTCGGCCCTTTTTTAATGTCTCAAACCCGACGTTATAAGCAGTAAGAAAAAGTCATAACCGCTCTGATTCCCTCGCCTGCCGCATCTCGCTATGATGCTCCGCAACAACAAATAGACGTCCAGACAGAAAGACTGCTATAACAGACCTTCACCGGGATCGTTTCCCTGCTTTTTGGAGCCTATAATAATGAAAAACGTCAAGACTTCGCTGCTCGCCCTCAGCCTGCTGGCTGCCCTGCCGCTGCAGGCAGCGGAAAACGCCGCCGTGCCAGCTGCCATCGCTCAGCATCAGGGGCCGGTGCGCATCGCGGTGATCCGCAACCTCGGTTCCGACGACAACACCACGCAATTTTTGGCGGGTGCCATCCAGGAAGGACGCAAGCTGGGCTTCAAGGTGGACACCTTCCTCAGCAACGGCGACGACGCGCGCTTCCAGGACTTCGTCAACCAGGCTATCAGCCAGAAATATGACGGCATCATTCTCTCACAGGGGCGAGCCCCCTATTCCACCGAGCTGGTCAAACGCATCGCGGCAGCCGGCATCGCCGTCGCGGCGTTCGATACCGACGTCAGTGGCAGCGTTCCCGGCGTCACCGTCTCGCAGCAGGACGACGCTTCGCTGGCCAACGCCTCCTTCGGCCAGTTAGTGAAGGATTTCAACGGCCAGGCCAACATCATCAAACTCTGGGTAGCCGGCTTCCCACCGATGGAACGCCGCCAGGCCGCCTATCAGCAGCTGCTGAAACAGCATCCGGGCATTCACGAGCTGGAATCGATTGGCGCGGTTTCATCCGACGTGCAGGGCGATACCGCCAACAAGGTGGGCGCGGTGCTGGCGAAATACCCGAAAGGCAAGATCGACGCCATCTGGGGCACCTGGGACGCCTTCACTCAGGGCGCTTACAAAGCGTTGAAAGAGAACGGCCGCACCGAGATCAAGCTGTACAGCATCGATATCTCCAACCAGGACTTGCAGCTGATGCGCGAAGCCGGCAGCCCGTGGCAGGTCAGCGTGGCGGTGGATCCGAAGCTTATCGGCGCAGTCAACGTGCGCCTGGTGGCCAACAAGATCGCCGGGGAAAGCACGCCGGACAGCTATCAGTTCAAAGCGACGGTCATTCCGCAGGCGCTGCTGCTGGCGCAGCCGGGGCCGGTCAACGTCGCCGGGCTGGCGAAGATCATCCCCGGCTGGGGCAGCAGCAGCGACTTCGTGCAACCGTGGTTCGCCACGCTGCAGGCCGAACACGGTAAATAATGCTGTTTTTGACGAGGCTGCCGACGCAGCCTCTGTTTTTAAACTAATTTTCGGCTTCCCCCTTCCGTCCTCGCCAAAATACGCTATGTTATCTGCATCGCCCAATAACTGTATGCATAAACAGGCTTCGAATGAAGGGATTCCCCTCGCTGATTAACATGCTGCTGGCCAGTTCGCTGGTGTTGACCATCGGCCGCGGCGTGACGCTGCCGTTCATTACCATCTACCTCACCGAGCATTTCCATCTGCTGCCGAAGAGCGTGGGCGTGATCCTGGGCGTCAGCCTGACCCTCGGCATCCTTGCCAGCCTGTACGGCGGCTATCTAGTGGACAAATTCAGCAAGAACCGCCTGATCCTGTTGTCGATTGTATTGTTTGCGCTGAGCTTCTTCGCCATTCCCTGGATCCCGCGCCCCGGCGGCGTGATCGTGGTGCTGGCCATCTTGCATACCTGTTATTCGGTGCTGAGCATCACCATTAAGGCCTGCTTCGCCGACGGGTTGCCGGTCGAGCAGCGCATCAAGGCTTTCTCAATCAACTACACGCTGGTCAACGTCGGCTGGGCGATCGGTTCTGCGCTCGGCGTTCTGGTGGCCGGGCTTAGCCCGCTGCTGCCGTTTTACCTGTCGGGCGGGTTGGCGCTGGCGACGGTGGCGGCGCTAAGCCTGCGCTTGCGCGGTCGGCAACAGCGCGCAACGCCAGCCGCCGCACCGGCCGCGCTCCCCAACTTCCGCCAGACGCTGACAATCCTGCGCAGCGATCGGCGGCTTATCTACTTCACCCTCGGCAGCACCCTGGGCGCCGTGGTGTTCGGTCAGTTCACCGGCTATCTGTCGCAGTATCTGATCACCGTCTCCAGCGCCGAGTTCGCCTACAAAATCATCGGGCTGGTGATGATCGTCAACGCCAGCATCGTTATCGCCCTGCAATACCTGCTCAGCCGCGGTATGCGCCAGGAAAACATGCTGCGCTGGCTGGTGCTGGGCACGCTGTTTTTCATCGTCGGGCTGCTCGGTTTCATGGCGGCCGGCCAGGCGGTCTGGCTGTGGCTGGCGGCGATGGCGGTGTTTACCCTCGGCGAAATCATCGTGATCCCGGTGGAATACATGTTCATCGACTTTATCGCGCCCCCGCACCTGAAAGGCAGCTACTATGGAGTACAGAATCTCAGCGCGCTGGGCGGCGCCATCAACCCGGTACTGTGCGGGGTGCTGCTCAGCTATGCCGCGCCGCCGCTGATGTTCGTGATGCTGATCGTCGCCGCGCTGCTCAGCCTGCTGTTTTTCTTCCTCGGCCACCGGCTGGCAGAACACGCGGCGGCAGCGGCCGAAGACACGCGCTGAACCCGCGCGTGGTAGCCATTGCAGGCTGTCAACCCGCCGATCGGGTATGGCACCCATAGCGATAATTCATGGTGCGATCTGTGGCATGGCTCACAGTTTAATTGTATGATGAATGCAGCAATTAAACGGGGAAAGACAATGGCCAACGTGCTCACACTGTGCTGGAAATACCTGAGAGCCCTGCTCCTCATCTACCTGTGTCTGTTCGTCGGCAATGCAGTGGCGGCGCTGCTGCCGTTCGCCATTCCCGGCAGCATCCTCGGCATGCTGCTGCTGTTCGCCCTGCTCTCTACCCAGATCCTGCCGGCCAAATGGGTTAAACCCGGCTGCCATTTGCTGATCCGCTACATGGTGCTGCTGTTCGTGCCGATCGGCGTCGGGGTGATGAAATACTATGACCAGATCGTCGCGCATCTGGGCCCGCTGGTCATCTCTTGCCTCATCAGCACGCTGATGGTGCTGGTGGTGGTCGGCTATACCTCACACTATTTTCACCGCGAGCGCCGCATCGCCGGTAAGCCCGACGATACGGAGGGCAACCCATGATCCATGAAATCTGGTGGTCGCTGCCGCTGACGCTGGCGGTCTATTTCGCCGCGCGCTGGCTGGCGCGCAAGCTGAACATGCCGCTGCTCAATCCGCTGCTGGTGTCCATGGTGGTGATCATCCCGCTGCTGCTGCTCACCGGCATCCCCTATGAGCGCTACTTTCAGGGCAGCAAAATCCTCAACGATCTGCTGCAGCCGGCGGTTGTCGCGCTGGCCTTCCCGCTGTATGAACAGCTGCACCAGATCCGCGCGCGCTGGAAGTCGATTATCGCGGTGTGCTTCATCGGCAGCCTGACCGCCATGATCAGCGGCGGCGCCATCGCCCTGTGGCTGGGCGCCACGCCGGAAATCGCCGCCTCTATCCTGCCGAAATCGGTCACTACGCCAATCGCCATGGCCGTCGCGGACTCGCTCGGCGGTATTCCGGCGATCAGCGCAGTCTGCGTCATTTTCGTCGGTATCCTCGGCGCCGTGTTCGGCCATACGCTGTTCAACCTGTTGAAAATCACCACCCACTCTGCGCGCGGCCTGGCGATGGGCACCGCATCCCACGCGCTGGGCACCGCACGCTGCGCGGAGATGGACTACCAGGAAGGCGCATTCGGCTCGCTGGCGCTGGTGATCTGCGGCATCATCACCTCACTGCTGGCGCCGTTCCTGTTCCCGGTGCTGCTGCATCTGTTCGGCTGAATACGGCGAAACTTGCGATACATCTCGCATTTATTTATTTCATTGCATTAATTTCACCAATTAAGAGACATTAATCACACTTTAATGTCTCTGGCCTGCCTAGAATGTTACCCCGTTAACTCGTAGAGAGACCTTCTATGCATCCGCGTTTTCACACCGCTTTCAGCGCACTGCCCGCGACACTGCAATCCGCCCTGCGGCCCTATCTGGACGCGCCTGACTTTCCGGCGATGTTCACGGCCGAGCAAGCGGCGGCGATCCGCACAGGTTGCGGGCTGGACGATGATGCGCTGGCATTCGCGCTGCTGCCGCTGGCGGCGGCCTGCTCGTTAACCCCGATATCACATTTCCACGTCGGCGCCATCGCGCGCGGGCAAAGTGGCAACCTCTATTTCGGCGCCAATATGGAATTCAGCGGCGCACCGCTGCAGCAAACCGTGCATGCGGAACAGTGCGCGGTTACCCATGCCTGGCTGCGCGGTGAATCGGCGCTGGCCTCGGTCACCGTCAATTACACGCCGTGCGGTCATTGCCGCCAGTTTATGAATGAGCTGAACAGCGGCGGCGAACTGCAGATCCGTCTGCCGGGCCGCGCGCCGGCTACGCTGGCGGACTATCTGCCGGACGCCTTCGGCCCGAAAGATCTGGATATCGCTTCGCTGCTGATGGACAAGGTCGATCACGGTCACCAGCTGGCGCTGGACGACGCACTGACACAGGCGGCACTGGCGGCGGCCAATCAGAGTCACGCACCGTACAGCAACGCCCACAGCGGCGTGGCGCTGGAAACGACAGACGGCATTATCTATGCCGGCCGTTATGCGGAAAACGCCGCCTTCAACCCTAGCCTGCCGCCGCTGCAGGCCGCGCTGATCCTGCTGAACCTCTCCGGCGGCGATTGCCTGAACATTCGCCGCGCCGTACTGGTCGAGCCGCAGGAGGCGATCCTCAGCCAGTGGGACGCCACCCGCGCCACCCTGGCGGCGCTAGGCTGCCAGAACGTCAGCCGCGCCACTTTCTAAGCGCACCACGGCGGGGCCATCCGGTTCCGCCGTTAACAGCCCCGCCCGCCAAATACAATGCCCCGACGCCGCAAGAAACACTTTCTTTAGTTAAAAAATCATTTGATTGTCGATAATTACGCCAACCTGGTTCATCATCTGGCAACAAATGCTGTACATCTTCTCTTTATCTCTTAGGATCGTCGGCAATAAAGTTATCTGATACGTGAAGAGTAAAACTGATGGAACTAGAATACGAAAGCAAACGCCCGCTCTATATCCCTTACGCCGGCCCGATTCTGCTGGAATTTCCGCTGCTGAACAAAGGCAGCGCTTTCACCGAGGAAGAACGTAGCCACTTCAACCTGCACGGCCTGCTGCCGGAGGCGGTGGAAACCATCGAAGAACAGGTGGAACGCGCCTACCGTCAGTATCAGGATTTCAAGAACGATAACGACAAGCACATCTACCTGCGCAACATCCAGGACACCAACGAAACCCTGTTCTACCGCCTGCTGGACTCGCACCTGAGCGAGATGATGCCGATCATTTACACCCCGACCGTCGGCGAGGCCTGCGAACACTTCTCCGATATCTATCGCCGCGCGCGCGGGCTGTTCATCTCCTACCCGAACCGCGATCGCATCGATGACATGCTGCAAAACGCCACCAAGCAGAACGTCAAGGTGATCGTGGTCACCGACGGCGAGCGTATCCTCGGCCTGGGCGACCAGGGCATCGGCGGCATGGGCATTCCCATCGGCAAGCTGTCGCTGTATACCGCCTGCGGCGGCATCAGCCCGGCCTATACCCTGCCGGTGGTGCTGGACGTCGGCACCAACAACCCGCAGCGCCTCAACGATCCGCTGTACATGGGCTGGCGCCATCCGCGCATCTCCGGCGAGGAGTACCACGCCTTCGTCGAAGAGTTTATTCAGGCGGTCAAACGCCGCTGGCCGAACGTACTGCTGCAGTTCGAAGACTTCGCACAGAACAACGCCACCCCGTTGTTGAACCGCTATCGCGACGAGATCTGCTGCTTCAACGATGACATTCAGGGCACTGCCGCGGTGACCCTCGGCAGCCTGATCGCCGCCAGCCGCGCCGCCGGCAGCCAGCTGCGCGATCAGACCGTCACCTTCCTCGGTGCCGGTTCCGCCGGCTGTGGCATCGCCGAGCAGATCATCGCGCAGATGAAGTCCGAAGGGTTGAGCGAAGACGAAGCGCGCGCCCGCGTATTCATGGTCGACCGCTTCGGCCTGCTGACCGACAAACTGCCGAACCTGCTCGATTTCCAGAGCAAGCTGGTACAGAAGAGCGACAACCTGACCGGTTGGGAAACCGCCAGCGACGCCATCTCGCTGCTGGACGTGGTGCGCAACGCCAAGCCGACCATTCTGATCGGCGTTTCCGGCCAGCCGGGGCTGTTTACCGAAGAGCTGATCCGCGAAATGCACAAACACTGCGAACGCCCTATCGTGATGCCACTGTCCAACCCGACTTCGCGCGTGGAAGCCCGTCCGGAAGACATCATCAACTGGACCGACGGCGCCGCCCTGGTGGCGACCGGCAGCCCGTTCGCACCGGTGAGCTATAAAGAGCAGCTGTATCCGATCGCCCAGTGCAACAACTCCTACATCTTCCCGGGGATTGGCCTCGGCGTGCTGGCCTCCGGCGCCACCCGCGTCACCGACGCCATGCTGATGGCCGCCAGCCGCGCGCTGGCGGACTGTTCGCCGCTGGCCACCGACGGTCACGGCGCACTGCTGCCGAATATCGACGATATTCAGGGCGTGTCGAAGTGCATCGCCATGGAAGTGGGTAAAGCGGCGCAGCTGCAGGGCGTGGCAATCGTCACCTCCGAAGACGCGCTGTCGAAAGCCATCGAGCACAACTTCTGGCGACCGCAGTACCGCAGCTACAAGCGCACCTCGTTCTGATTGACGCGCTGAAATGACCCAGCCCGGCTCCGCCGGGCTTTTTTGTGCGGCAAAACCGCCTAAAAATGCGGCGTTGCGCGTGCTTCAGGCGGTTCGCGTCTTGCGTCGATCGGTCAGGTAAAGTAGCCTTGATCCATCTTTTTCAGCCCGGCGCGCGTAAGGCAACAACATGTGGAAACGCCTGATCATCAGCCTGTTCATCATCATTGCGGTGTTGATGGGTTCGGCTATTGCGCTCGATCGCTGGATCAGCTGGAAAACCGCGCCTTACGTCTACGACGAACTGCAGGAGCTGCCGCACCGCCAGGTTGGCGTGGTGCTCGGCACGGCCAAGTATTACCGCACCGGGGTGATCAACCAGTACTACCGTTACCGCATTCAGGGGGCGATTAACGCCTATAACAGCGGCAAGGTGAAATACCTGCTGCTGAGCGGCGACAACGCCCAGCAAAGCTACAACGAACCGATGACCATGCGCCGCGATCTGATCGCCGCCGGCGTGGCGCCGAGCGATATCGTGCTGGATTACGCCGGCTTCCGCACCCTGGATTCCATCGTGCGCACCCGCAAGGTGTTCGACACCAACGACTTCATCATCATCACCCAGCGCTTCCACTGCGAACGGGCGCTGTTCATCGCCCTGCACATGGGCATTCAGGCGCAGTGCTATGCGGTGCCGTCGCCGAAAGACATGATGACGGTGCGGGTCCGCGAGATTTTCGCCCGTCTGGGCGCGCTGACCGATCTGTACATCCTCAAGCGCGAGCCGCGCTTCCTTGGCCCGCTGATCCCGATCTCAGCCATGCACACCGTGCCGGAAGACGCCCAGGGTTATCCCGCCGTGTCACCGGAACAGCTGGTGGAGCTGGAGCACAAGCTGAAAGAAGAGAAACAGAAAGCCAAACAGCCCTGACGCAGAAAACGCCCAAAAAGAAAGGCCGGCAAAATAGGCCGGCCTTGTTGTCTGTGCTGCGGGAAATCTACTTCTTCTTGGCGTATTTCAACGAGTCCAGCGCCACGGCGAAGATGATGATGCTGCCCTTGATGATGTACTGCCAGTACGGGTTGATACCGATATAAGTCAGGCCGTAGTTGATGACGGTAAAGATGATCACCCCGGTCACCACGCCCCACACCGTACCCACCCCGCCGGCGAAGGAGACGCCCCCCACCACGCAGGCGGCGATGGCGTCCAGCTCATACATAAAGCCAAGGTTGTTGGTGGCGCTGCCGATGCGCCCCGCTTCCAGCAAGCCGCCGAAGGCGTAGAACACGCCGGACAGCGCATAGATCATGATCAGGTTCAACGGCACGTTGACGCCGGACACCTTAGCCGCTTCCGGGTTGCCGCCGATGGCGAAGATGTTCTTGCCGAAGCGGGTCTTGGTCCACAGGATCCAGACGAATATGATGGCGATCAGCGCGTAAAAGGTAATGTACGACAGCTTAAAGTCGCCGAAGCGCAAGAAGCCCTGGGCAAAGGTGGAAAACTTCGGATCGAAACCCGCGACCGGCGACGCGCCGACCGAATCGTAATACAGCGAATTGATGCCGTAGACGATGATCATGGTGCCCAAGGTGGTGATGAACGGCGTCACGTTGAGATAGGCGATAATCAGGCCGTTAACCAGGCCGATCACCGCGCCGACCGCACACACCAGCAAGATGACCAGGGGAATCGACCAGGTTTCCATGTGCGGGAATACCTTGTTGACGTTATCCATCGACTGCAGCAGCGTGGCCGCCACCACCGCCGCCAGCCCCACCTGCCGCCCGGCGGACAGGTCGGTGCCCTGAGTCACGATCAATCCCGCCACGCCCAGCGCGATGATGATGCGCACCGAAGACTGCGTCAGGATGTTGCTCAGGTTCATCAGGCTGAGGAAGGTAGGATCCTGAATGATGATGATGGCCAACAGCACCAGCAACACCACGTAAATGCCGCCTTCCTTGAAATAGGTAAATAAGGTTTTTTTATTTAGCGCGTTCATAATTCAGATCCTTAAAGGTGCAGGGAGGCGAGACGTAAGATTTCATTTTGCGAGGTCTGTTTGGTGTTAACGATGCCCGCAACCTGACCATTGCTCATCACCAAAATACGGTCGGTGATCCCCAAAAGCTCCGGCATTTCGGACGAGACGATAATGATCCCCTTGCCCTTCTTCGCCAGTTCGGTCATCAGCTGATAAATCTCGAACTTGGCGCCCACGTCGATGCCGCGCGTCGGTTCATCCAGCATCAGGATCTCCGGCTGCGTCAGCAGCCAGCGGCCGATGATCACCTTCTGCTGGTTGCCGCCGGACAGCGAGCCGATATGGGTGTGATGCCCCGGCGTTTTCACCCGCATGGCGTCGATCACCCACTGGGTGTCGCTCTTCATCCGCGCGTTATCCAGCAGGCCGAGCTTGTTTTTATAATTGCGGATATTGGAGATCAAAGAGTTGAAACCCACATCGAGGTAAGCGTAAATCCCGGTGGATCGGCGCTCTTCGGTCACCAACGCAAACCCGTGGTTGATCGCTTCGTTGGCACTGTGGTTGTCGATCGCCTTGCCGTGCAGCTTTATAGTGCCCGCCACCTTTTCACGAATGCCGAACAGCGTCTCGACGATGTCGGTGCGCTTGGCGCCCACCAGCCCGGCGATGCCGAGGATCTCGCCCTGGTGCAGATCGAAGGACACATCGCGGATCGAAGGCTGGCGCAGCGATGTCAGGTTCTTCACCTCAAGGATCACCTCACCCGGCGTGTTTTGCCTGTCCGGGAAGCGCTGGCTCAGCGAGCGGCCGACCATCATGGCGATGATCTTGTCCATATCCAGCCCTTCCAGCGGCTGGGTGGCGATCCACTGGCCATCGCGCAGCACCGTTATCTCGTCGCACAGCTGGAAGATCTCTTCCATCTTGTGCGAGATATAGACGATGCCGCAGCCGCGTTCTTTCAGCTTGCGGATGATGGTGAACAGATGATTGACCTCTTTCTCCGTCAGCGAAGAGGTCGGTTCATCCATGATGACGATCTTGGCGTCGTAGGAAAACGCCTTGGCGATCTCGATCATCTGCATCTGCGACACCGACAGGTTGCCCACCTTTTCGCGCGGGTTGATGTCGATATCCAGCTCGTCAAAGATCGCCTGGGTGTCTTTGAACATCTTGTCCTGATCGACGAACAGGCCTTTGGTCGGATAGCGCCCCAGCCACATGTTGTCCATCACGGTGCGTTGCAGCACCAGGTTCAGCTCCTGATGCACCATCGAAACGCCGTGTTCCAACGCTTCCTTCGAGCTCTTGAAATCGATTTCCCGACCCTGAAACACAATGCTGCCGCTGTCTTTTTTATAAATGCCGAACAGGCATTTCAGCAACGTCGATTTCCCCGCCCCGTTCTCCCCCATCAGGGCGTGAATCGAGTGCGGACGGACGCGTAAATTGACATTGTCCAAAGCTTTGACGCCGGGAAATGACTTACAGATATCCGTCATTTCCAGCAAAAATTCGCGTGAGCTATCGGCCATAAATACACCTGGCTTAACGATCTTGCAGTCGTAAACATCCCCGCCGGCGGTATCCCTGGTGTTGGCGCCGCAGGCGGGGTCTTAGCGGGATCTCAATTCTTATTTAACGAACTGAGACAGGTTGTCTTTATCTACGCCGACGTAAGGGATACGCACGACTTTATTTTCGACTTTATATTGGGTGCCTTCGGTGGCCGGTTTGCCTGCCGCCAGGTTTTTCGCCAGCTCGAAGGTGGCTTTCGCCTGGTTGTCGGCGTCGTTCAGCACCGTGCCCGCCATCGCGCCGGATTTCACCAGCGCCAGCGCTTCAGGCAGCGCATCGACGCCGAACACCGGGATACTGGTCTTGTTGTGCGCTTTCAGCGCTTCCACCGCGCCCATTGCCATAGCGTCGTTGTTGGCGATCACCACTTCAATCTTGTTGGCATTCGGGCCGGAGAGCCAAGCGTCCATCTTGTCTTTCGCCTGCGCGGTATCCCACATCGCGGTATCCATCTGCAGCTGCTGGGTCTTGATGCCTTTTTCGTTCAGCGTCTTCACCACGTAGGTAGTGCGCGCTTCGGCATCCGGGTGGCCCGGTTCGCCCTTCAGCAGCACGAACTGGATCTGGCCGTCTTTGTTCAGATCCCAGGCCGGGTTGGCTTGCCAGTGTTTGGCGATCAGCTCGCCCTGGATCACGCCGGACTCTTTGGAGTCGGTGCCGACGTAATATGCCTTGTCATAGCTGTCCAACGCCTTGCGGGAAGGTTCTTTGTTGTAGAACACCACCGGGATATCGTTTGCGCGCGCCTTATCAATAACCACCGGTGCCGCGGCCGGGTCGACCAGGTTGATCGCCAGCGCTTTCACGCCCTTGGCCAGCAGCACGTCGATCTGATCGTTCTGTTTGGACTGGTCGTTCTGCGAGTCATTCATCAGCAGAGTGACGTCCGGCGAAGCCTTGGCATCTTTCTCGATCGCCTTGCGCACCACCGACATGAAGTTGTCGTCGTATTTGTAAATCGTGACGCCAATACGGGTATCAGCATGGGCTGCGGCGCCAAACATCATGGCTGCGGCCATGGCGGCCAGGGTGAAAACCTTCTTATTCATTGTCAGTCTCCGGTTCTGTGTAGGGTATTACTCGTCTTTGAGCCAATGGTCACCGGCAGTGCGCACACCCCAGGCCAGGCGATTTCCACTCAACACCTGTCGTCCGTGGATCTTGTTATTTCCGAGAAATGCTGTGTCAGCGCGAGATAAAGGTTACAGCGGCAAGGGCCTTTGCGCCGGAAAACGCCTAGAGCATAGACGGCGTGATGTTAATATTCTGTGAATTTTCTCACAGATTGAAAACGGTTACACAGGATTAAATCGTCAGAGAGTGACCGTCACCTCACTTTGCCAGGGGGCGACAGAATGGCGCCGCACCAGCGTCGGCATGAACAGATGAGCGGCCTGCGGCTCCGCCAGGCCTGCTGCGCCCTGCAATGCTAGCTCGGTGGCCAGCGTGGCCATCGAAACGATCGGGTAACGCACCGTGGTGAGTTTGGGGCTGGTGTAACGCGCGATGGGAATGTCGTCGAAGCCGATCAGCGAGAAATGCTGCGGTACCGTGATACCGTTTTCTTTCAGCACCGCCATGGCGCCGGCGGCCATGGCGTCGTTGTAAGCGAACACCGCGCTCAGCTGTAGATTACGCCCCAGCAGTTCCACCATCGCCGCCTCGCCGCCCTGCAGATCCGGCGAACCGTACGCGCGCCAGTTGTCCGGCGTGGCCAGCCCGGCGGCGGCCATCGCCTGCGCATAGCCCCGCTGGCGCAGCGGCCCGTCTTCTATCGGGTGATTGGAGCCCAGGTAGCCGATGCGCCGATGGCCCTGCGACAGCAAAAGACGCATTGCCATTTCCGCGCCGCAGACGTTATCCAGCCCGACGCAGCGTGGCTCATAGCCGGGGATAATCCGATTGATCAGCACCATGCCCGGCACCTGCTCCAGAAAGCCGATCAGCTCGGCGTCGCTCAGGGCTTTGGCGTGAACAATCAGGGCATTACAGCGCTGACGGATCAGCACTTCGATCGCATGGCGCTCTTTGTCCGCCTGATGATAGCTGTTGCCGATCAGCAGGTATTTGTGGTGTTTCTGCGCCACCGTGTCAACCGCTTTCACCAGCGCGCCGAAGAACGGATCGGAGACGTCCATCACCACCACGCCCAGGGTATCGCTGCTTTGGGTCGCCAGCGCCTGCGCATTGGCGTTGGGGCGATAGCCCAGATCCGCCACCGCCTGCAGCACCTGCTCGCGCGTCTCCTTGCTGGTCAGCGCGCTGTGGTTCAACACGCGGGAGACGGTCGCCACGGAGACCCCGGCGCGTTTCGCCACGTCGCGAATGGTGATCGGATGAACTGGAGGCATGCGGGATCCTGAAATCGGGGTAGTGACCGGTGGCGCTATCCTACCCCGATTGGCCCGCTGCTCGCGTGAATTACGTCACAGGAAAGAAAACGTTTACATACATTTTTTTAACCTGCCGATCGGCACTCATTTCAGCGTTTTGGGCTCCGCTTCGCCGGCGGCCAGCTGCGTCAGCTTGCGCCACAGCCACTCCATCGGCCCCTGAGCGAAATAACGCAGCCACAATACGGAAAACGCCAGGTTGGCCAGCCAGACCAGCGGCACGAACGCCAACAGCTGCAGCCGGTCGAACTGCTCATAGAGACCGAAGCGATAAAACAACGTGGTGCAGATCAGCGTTTGCAGCAGGTAGTTGCTCAGCGCGATGCGCCCCACCTGGCTCAGCCAGTGGGCGATGCGCAGGCGCGACAGTGCGGGCCAGAAACCGTAACACAGCGCCAGATAGCCCATCGCCTGCAGCGGGGCGCCCAGCTCACGCGGCACCTGCAGCAGGAAACCGCTCCAGCGATAGTCCCACTGCACCTGCCATTGCAGCGCCACCGCCGGCAGCTGGATCAGCACCGAAAGCGGCAGCAGCCACGCCGCCTGCCTCAGGTAATAGCCGGATGAGTAGCTGCCGCGCAGCCAGCCGCTGCGCATCAGCCCGGCGCCGAACAGCATCAGCCCCGCCAGCTCCCAGCCATACTGCGCGCCGATGGCCAGCAGGCTGGACGAGAGCAGATCGGCGCGGCTGCGCCAGGCTTCGAAACCGCCCTGCAGCTTCCAGAACTTCTCGTACTGCAACTCCGCCACGCCCGGCTGCCAGAAGCTGCCCGGTTCACCGTGCGAGATAAAACCGAGCAGCAGCAGCACCGCCACGCCGATCAGGTAGAGCACCACGCCGGTTTTCACCAGTTGGAAAGTTTCTTTGGCCTCGCGGATCATGCGCCAGCACACCAGGCCGATCAGCCCGTAGGCCAGCAGAATATCGCCGTCCCACAGGAAGATGGCGTGCGCGAGGCCGAACAGCACCAACCACGACAGCCGCGCGCGGATCCAGCTTTTGCCGCGCCGCAGCAGCATTTGCAACCCGGCGCCGAACAACAGCGCGAACATCGCCAGGAACTTGGCCTGGGCGAAGAGATCCAGCAGCGCCCAGGTCCAGGCATCGCGCGACGACGGCATCCCCAAATAGGCCGGGTTGAGATAGGCGGCCTTCGGCAAGCCGAAGGCGCTGATGTTCAGCAATAAGATGCCGAGGATGGCGATGCCGCGCACGCAGTCCAGCGTAGCGATGCGCGGCAGAGGATGACTGTTCATTTTTTATCGCTGTCTTCCGCTCATGAAAAAGGCGCCCGCAGGCGCCTGTTATGCTATTGCGAGTCGCCCCGCAACGCCATCACCCCTGGTGATGACGCACCGCGCGCAGGAACTCCTGGCGGGTATTCTGGCTGGACTTGAACAGCCCCCCCAACGAGGTGGTGGTGGTGGCGCTGGTCGCGTCGCGAATGCCGCGCGCCTTGACACAATAATGGACCGCGTCGATCGATACCGCCACGTTATTGGTACCGAGCAGGGTCTGCAGCGCGACCAGGATCTGCTGGGTCAGACGCTCTTGCACCTGCGGACGCTGGGAGAAGAACTGCACGATGCGGTTGATCTTCGACAGACCGATCACCGAGTCTTTCGGGATATAGGCCACGGTAGCCTTGCCGTCGATGGTGACGAAGTGGTGCTCGCAGGTGCTGGTCAGCGTGATATCGCGCACCGTCACCATCTCATCCACTTTCATCTTGTTCTCGATGACGGTGATTTTCGGGAAGTTGGCGTAGTCCAGCCCGGAGAAGATCTCGTCGACATACATTTTGGCGATGCGATGCGGCGTTTCCGCCAGGCTGTCGTCAGACAGATCGAGATTCAGCAGCTGCATGATTTCAGTCATGTGCTCTTTGATACGACGCTTGCGCGTTTCGCGATCCAGCACTTCCCCGCGCAGCGGTGTCTCCAGACCACGCTCTTCCAGTGCCGCATGCACCAGCGCGGCTTCTTTACTTAATGATGTCATGTATTTGTTCTCCTGCGGACGGAACCCGCCGGCGGCCTGGTAGGGCGTGCGGCCGGCGAATTGCTTGCTCTCGTGACGGCAGAGTTTTCGTGATGGATAACGTGAACCCGGTCAAGATTTTGCCCCACTGTAGATGAGAGCGCGGCGATTATCCAGTGATTGTGCTTCATCCGCAGGTGAAATATTCGCATTTAGCACAATCAGGCCGGCTGCGGGATCCCGCTTTTTTTGTATGGATTTTAATCAGCGCATCGCCGTTTTTTGCGCCAATCGCCGCGCCGGGGTATTCACTACCAGCGCACCGGCCACCAACAGCGCCGCCACCGCCACGTACAGCGCCGGCTCCAGCCGATGAGTCATGGCGGTCGACAGCGCCGACAGCATCGGCCCGACCAGTTGGCCGATCGCATAACCGGTGGTCAGCAATCCAGCCATGTAGCGCGCATGGCGCGGCGCCAGTTCACGGCCGTGCTGAAGGGCGAGCTGCACCACGCAGAGGAAGCCGCCGCCGGTCAGCACCGCCCCGAGCGCCAGGCCGGCCACGCCCGGCACCGCTTCGGCGCTCAGCACGCCCAACGCCTGTATCCACAGCGTGATCGCCAACCGGGTC
The DNA here is from genome assembly GCF_945957435.1 of Serratia sp. PL7. NCBI lineage: Bacteria > Pseudomonadati > Pseudomonadota > Gammaproteobacteria > Enterobacterales > Yersiniaceae > Serratia > Serratia sp. PL7. Next base: position 2,250,615 of record NZ_CAMFLB010000001.1, read on the forward strand.
TGGGTAGTTAGCCGATGGCGGGTCAGAATGCCGATGACAATCCCCAGCACCGCCGCACCGCCGAACACCGGCCAGACAAACTGCGCGAACAGGCTGGCGGGAAAGCGCGCCGCCGCCATCTGCGACAAAAAGGTCGCCGGCAGGATGTAGCCGAAGCCGGCCAGGCTGTAGCTCCACACCAGGCGTTTGAGCGCCGGCGTCAGCAGCAGCGGCTCCGGGGCCACGTCCTGGCGATGCAGCTCGCCGCTGCGCGGCAGAAAGGCGCTAATCCCCCCGACCAGCACCAGCGCCAGCCCGCCATACACCAGCCAGGCCTGCGCCGCCGTCAGCCCCAGCGCGTTGATGCCCACCGCAAGCATGCCGCTAAGGAAGATGCCGGCGCCCGGCCCGGCGAATACCGCCGCGCTCAGCGCCGGCCGGCCGTAGTGCGCCAACCGCTCGTTGGTCCAGGCCGCCACCAGCACCATCGCCCAGCCGCTGGCCCAGCCGATGACGAAGCGCAGCGCGCCGTGCGTCCATGCATCCTGCGCCAGCGCCGACAGCAGCGTCAGCGCCATCGCGCCCCATACGCCCAGCCACAGGCGCCGCTCGACGTGGCGCGTGGCGCGCATCGCGTCGTAGGCGCCGCACAGGTAGCCCAAATAGTTGATCGCCGCCACCAGCCCGGCGCCGGTGAGGCTGAACTGATGTTCCGCGATCATCAGCGGCACCTGCGGGGTGAAAGCGAAGCGGCCAATGCCCATCGCGACGATCAGCGCGGCAAAACCGCTCAAGGCAATACGTAAAGCCATACCGGTATCCAAAAGGTTAAAAGAAAGTTGCCAGTATCATGCCGCAGTATTAAACTCACAAAAACTGAATAATAGTTATCAAGTTCATCACGAAACGAGAATATTATGGATCTGACCCAGCTTCGCATGTTCTGCTGCGTAGCGGAAACCGGCTCGGTCGCCCGCGCCGCCGAGCAGCTGCACCGCGTGCCGTCGAACCTGACCACCCGGCTGCGCCAGCTTGAGCAGGAGCTGGGCGCCGATCTGTTTATCCGCGAAAAACAGCGCCTGCGCCTGTCGCCGATGGGCCATAACTTTCTGTGCTACGCCAACCGCATCCTGGCGCTGAGCGACGAGGCGATGAGCATCACCCATGCCGGTGAACCGGCGGGCAACTTCGCCCTCGGCTCGATGGAGAGCACCGCCGCCACCCGCCTGCCCTCGCTGCTGGCGGCTTACCACCAGCGTTTCTCGCAGGTGTCTCTGTCGCTGACTACCGGCACCTCCGGCGAAATCGCCGATCGGGTGCGCGCCGGCACGCTGGCGGCGGCGCTGGTCGATGGCCCGGTACCTTATGACGAGCTGAACGGCTGCATCGCCTATCCTGAACATATGGTAGTGATCTCCTGTCTCGATCACGCGCCGATCCACAGCGCCAAAGACGCCAACGGCGAAACGCTGTTCGCCTTTCGCGCCAGCTGCTCCTATCGCCTGCGGCTGGAGGCCTGGTTCAAGCGCGAAGGCGCGCGGCCGGGGCAGATCATGGAGATCCAGTCCTATCACGCCATGCTGGCCTGCGTCGCCAGCGGCGCCGGGCTGGCGATGATCCCGCATTCGGTGCTCAGCCTGCTGCCGGGCCATGAGCGGGTCCGGGTTCACACCCTGCCGCCGGACGTGGCCGACACCGCCACCTGGCTGCTGTGGCGCCGCGACGCGTTCGGGCCGAACGTGCGCGCGCTGAAAGAATTGATTATTGAACAGACGGAAATCGCCGCTGTTGATGAAAGCACCCCCAACGATTTATCAGACGTTATCGATATCGCCTGATTTAAAAGAAAGCCACTGAGGAGACTATGATGGAGATGATCAAAACCCGCGCCGCCGTTGCCTGGGGCCCGAACCAGCCGCTGAAGATCGAAGAAGTCGAGCTGATGCCACCGCAAAAAGGCGAAGTGCTGGTGCGGATCGTCGCTACCGGCGTTTGTCACACCGACGCCTACACCCTGTCCGGCAAAGATCCGGAAGGCGTGTTCCCGGCAATCCTCGGCCACGAGGGCGGCGGCGTGGTGGAAGCGGTCGGTGAAGGCGTCACCAGCGTGGCGGTCGGTGACCACGTGATCCCGCTCTACACCCCGGAGTGCGGCGAGTGCAAATTCTGTAAATCCGGCAAGACCAACCTGTGCCAGGCGATCCGCGCCACCCAGGGTAAAGGCCTGATGCCGGACGGCACCACCCGCTTCTTCAAGGACGGCAAGCCGATCTTCCACTACATGGGCACTTCCACCTTCTCCGAATACACCGTGGTGCCGGAGATTTCACTGGCGAAAATCAACAAGGAAGCGCCGCTGGAAGAAGTGTGCCTGCTGGGCTGTGGCGTCACCACCGGCATGGGCGCGGTGATGAACACCGCCAAAGTGCAGCCGGGCGACACCGTGGCGATCTTCGGCCTGGGCGGCATCGGCCTGTCGGCGATCATCGGCGCGCAGATGGCCGGCGCGGGCCGCATCATCGGCATCGACATCAACACCAGCAAGTTCGATCTGGCGCGCAAGCTGGGCGCTACCGATCTGATCAACCCGAAAGACTATGACAAACCGATTCAGGAGGTGATCGTCGAGCTGACCGACGGCGGCGTCGACTTCTCCTTCGAGTGCATCGGCAACGTCAACGTGATGCGTTCCGCGCTGGAGTGCTGCCACAAGGGCTGGGGTGAATCGGTGATCATCGGCGTCGCAGGCGCCGGCGAAGAAATCTCGACCCGGCCGTTCCAGCTGGTCACCGGCCGCGTCTGGCGCGGCTCGGCATTCGGCGGCGTCAAGGGCCGTTCGCAGCTGCCGGGCATCGTCGAGCGCTATCTGGACGGCGAATTCGCGCTGAACGACTTTATCACCCACACCATGGGGCTGGAGCAGATCAACGAAGCGTTCGATTTGATGCACGAAGGCAAATCGATCCGTTCCGTCATCCACTTCGACAAATAAGCCAGGAGGCAGAGATGACGCTGTCATTGGAACTTCTCGAAGAGCACCGCATGTTCGGCGGCTGGCAACAGCGTTATCGCCACGCGGCGCAGAGCCTGAATTGCAACATGACATTCAGCATCTACCTGCCGCCGCCGCGCGATGACAACCCGCCGCCGGTGCTGTACTGGCTGTCGGGGCTGACCTGCAACGACGAGAACTTCACGTTGAAAGCCGGCGCGCAGCGCATCGCCGCCGAGCTGGGCCTGGTGCTGGTGATGCCGGATACCAGCCCGCGCGGTGACGAGGTGCCGAACGACGAAGGTTACGATCTGGGCCAGGGCGCCGGGTTCTACCTGAACGCCACCCAGGCGCCGTGGGATCGCCACTTCCGCATGTACGACTACATCAGCGCCGAACTGCCGGCGCTGATCGAACAGCACTTCAGCGTCAGCGATCGTCAGTCGATCTTCGGCCACTCGATGGGCGGCCACGGCGCGCTGATGATGGCATTTCGCAATCCGCAGCGCTTCCGCTCGGTATCGGCGTTCGCGCCGATCGTCAACCCATGCCAGGTGCCGTGGGGCCGCAAGGCGTTCACCGCCTATCTGGGCAGCGACGAGAGCCAGTGGCTGCAGTACGACAGCTGCCATCTGCTGGCCAGCGGCGCGGAAAAAATGCCGGTCCTGATCGACCAGGGCGATGACGACCAGTTCCTGGCCGATCAGCTGCAGCCGGCGCGGCTGGCCGAACTGGCGCGCCAGCGCGACTGGCCGCTGACGCTGCGCATTCAGCCGGGGTACGATCACAGCTACTTCACCATCGCCACCTTCGTGGAAGATCACCTGCGCTTCCACGCCGAGCACCTGTTCCGCTAATAAAAAAATCCGGGCGGTTATTAACCCGTCCGGATTTATTCAAAAGCCATCAATCAGAAAATCGATAGCGGCTTTAATTTGATTCCTGTGCTCATTGACATTACCAACGGCCTTCCCAATCTGCGAAATACGTACGGCAGCCATCTCATGCGTCATAACAAGAAACTTTTCGCCGTTGACCTCAATCTCCGGGCATAAACGTGCAGAAATTTTAACCCTGACGTTATCCAAAGCATAAAGGGGGATCATTAACCGGGTCGAGAGGACATCAATAAGATCGCTTTGAACGTCCAGTAAGTAGGGATAGGCTGATGCCGGATACGTATTGTCATATACGGTAAATTGCATATTTAAAATGTCCGATATTCATCAGACAACAAACCATTTTCTTCAGTGATACGATTAAGTTCTTCTAACGCCGCGCGATTTTGCTCGCGCCACTGTTGAATCTCAATATCCCTGACGCGGACGCTCAATGCGTCCGTCAATACGGATGACACATTGACGCCCAGGGATTTTGCGCGCTGGAAAAGATCGCGATCGATGGTTACGTTGACTGTCTTTTTCGTCACATTGCTATTTGCCATATCCATACCTCATCCCTGTAATATACACGGGTCAAATTTTCATCAATTATACTCGTAAAACAGGGGTATGCCAATTCAGCGATGCCCTCACCCCTTCAATTTGGGATCGAGCGCGTCGCGCAATCCGTCGCCCAACAGGTTGAACGCCAGCACGGTGATGAATATCGCCAGGCTGGGGAAGATCGCCACGTGCGGCGCGATCACCATATCGGCGCGCGCTTCGTTGAGCATCGCCCCCCACTCCGGCGTCGGCGGCTGGGCGCCCAGGCCCAAAAACGACAGGCTGGCGGCGGTGATGATCGAGGTGCCGATGCGCAGGGTGAAATAGACCACGATCGAAGACAGGGTGCCTGGCAGGATGTGCCGCAGGATGATGGTCCAGTCCGAGGCGCCGATGCTGCGCGCCGACTCGATATAGGTCAGGTGCTTCAGCACCAGCGTATTGCCGCGCACCAGGCGGGCGAAGGCCGGAATGCTAAAGATCGCCACCGCGACGATCACGTTGGCCATGCCGCTGCCCATGATCGCCACCACGCCGATCGCCAGCAAAATGCCGGGAAACGCGAACAGCACGTCGCAGACGCGCATGGTGAGGCGATCCCACCAGCCTTCATAGTAACCGGCCAGCAGCCCCAGCAGGGTGCCGATCGCCCCGCCCGCCAGCACCGAGAACACCCCGGCCGCCAGCGAAATGCGCGCGCCCATCAGGATGCGGCTGAAAATATCGCGTCCGAGGGAATCCACCCCCAGCCAGTGCATCAGCGAAGGCCCTTCGTTCAGCCGGTCGTAATCGAAATAGTTTTCCGCATCGAACGGCGCCAGATAAGGCGCCAGCAGCGCCGCCGCAATCAGCAGCAGCACCAACAGGCCGGCGACCAGCGCCGCCCGCTGGCGGCGAAAACGCCGCCAAAACTCGCCCCACGGCGTGCGTACCGCGTTGGGGTCGATAAGCGGCATCGCCTTCAGTGCGGCGTTGCGCCGCCAATGCTTAATCATGCCGCCTCCTCATTGGTAACGAATCGCCGGGTTGATCGCCGCGTACAACATATCCACCAGCAGGTTGATCAGGATGAACTCCAGCGAGAACAGCAGCACCTCGGCCTGGATCACCGGGTAATCGCGCATCTCCACCGAGTCCACCAGCAAGCGCCCCAGCCCCGGCCAGTTGAACACCTTTTCCACCACGATCGAACCGCCGAGCAGGAAGCCGAACTGCAGCCCCATCATGGTCACTACCGGGATCATCGCGTTGCGCAGGCCGTGCTTCATCACCACCACGCTTTCCCGCACGCCCTTGGCGCGCGCGGTGCGCATGTAGTCCTCCTGCAACACCTCGACGAACGAAGCGCGGGTAAAACGCGCCATCACCGCCGCCACCGCCGCCCCCAAGGTGATAGAAGGCAGAATGTAGTGCCGCCAGCTGTCGGCGCCCACCGTCGGCAGCCACCCCAGCTCGACCGAGAACACCTGCATCAGCAGCATGCCGAGCGCAAAGGCCGGGAACGAGATCCCCGATACCGCCAGCGTCATGCCGAGACGATCCGGCCAACGGTTACGCCACACCGCCGACACCACGCCGATCGCCAGGCCGAACGCTACCGCCCACAGCATGCTGGCGACGGTCAGCCAGAAGGTCGGCATAAAGCGCGAGGCGATCTCTTCGCTCACCGGGCGCTTGGACACCATCGAGATGCCGAAGTCGCCCCGCAGCGCGTTGACGAAAAAGTGCGCGAACTGCTGCGGCAGCGGCTTATCCAACCCCAGATCCTTGCGCACCAGCTGCACCACCGCCTCGTCGGCCTCCGGCCCCGCCGCCAGCCGCGCCGGATCGCCCGGCAGCAGGTGGACGAACAGGAACACCAGCACCGCCACGATCAGCAGCGTCGGGATCAGGCCCAGCAGTCGTTTCAGAAAATAATTGAGCATCTCATTCCTTCCCCCACCTGCCGCCGTCTGGCCGCAGGCGGGGATGGGCGCCTTATTTCAGATCGGCGTTATCAAAGTTGAACGAGGTATCCGGCATCACGTAGAAGCCGCTCAGCTGTTTGCTGTTGGCCGACAACAGACGTTCGGTCGCCAGGAAGATCCAGGGCGCGTCGGCCCAGATGCGATCCTGTGCGTCCTGATACAGTTTCTGCTTCTCGGCGCGATCGGTGGTCGCCAGCGCGTCGGTCAGATCCTTGTCCACCTGCGGGTTGCTGTAGAACGCGGTGTTGAACTGCTTCGGCGGCGCCGCCTGGGTGGAGAACAGCGGCGACAGCGCCCAGTCCGCTTCCCCGGTCGAGGCCGACCAGCCGGTGTAGAACAGCCGCACGCCGGTGTCTTTCACCCCGACGCTCTCCACCTGCGCCGCGCGCTGCCCGGCATCCATCGCCGTCACCGTCACTTTCACCCCCACCTGCGCCAGCTGCTGTTGGGTGAACTGCAGCACTTTCTGCGCGGTGCTGTGGTTGTGGGACGACCACAGCGTGGTGGTGAAGCCGTTCGGGTAGCCGGCCTCTTTCAACAGCTCGCGCGCCTTGGCCGGATCGTACGGCCACGGCTTGTAGCGGGCGGCGAAATCGATGGCCGGGGGCACCGGCCCTTCCGCCGGCACCGCATAACCGGCGAACGCCACCTTGATCAGCGCGTCCTTGTTAATCGCGTAGTTGAGCGCCTGGCGCACCTTCGGGTTGTCGAACGGCTTTTGAGTGACGTTCATGCTGATGTAACGCTGCAGGATCGATGGCGCAGCCACCACGTCCAGCTTGGCGTTGCCCTCCAGCACCTTGGCCTGCTCGTAAGGGATCGGGAAGGCGAAGGTCGCCTCGCCGGTCTGCAGCATCGCCGCGCGGGTGTTGTTATCCACCACCGGGCGCCAGGTGATGCTGTCGAGCTTCGGCAGCCCCGGCTGCCAGTAGCCGTCGAACTTCTTCACCTTGACGAAATCGGTCTGGTTCCAGGTCACGAACTGATACGGCCCGGTGCCGACCGGGTGGAAACCGATCTCTTTGCCGTATTGCTTCAGCGCCGCCGGGGAGATGATCGCCGCCGCCGGGTGCGCCAGATTGTTGACGAACGCCGAGAACGGCGCCTTCAGCACGATCTTCACCGTATTGGCGTCCACCGCCTCGGTTTTGTCGATCATCTTGAACAGGTTGTAGCGCTTGAGGTGGCTGTCCGGGTTACTGGCGCGATCGAGGTTGGCCTTCACCGCCTCGGCGTTGAACGCGGTGCCGTCGTGGAATTTAATGCCCTGACGCAGTTTGACGGTATAGGTCAGGCCGTCTTTGCTGACCTCATAGCTGTCCGCCAGCACGTTCACCAGCTTCATGTCCTTGTCGAAGCCGAACAACCCCTGATAGAAAGACTTGGCCACCGCCTGCGACAGCGTGTCGTTGGCGTCGTAAGGATCAAGAGTGGTGAAATTGGACGCCACGGCAATCACCGCGTCCTTCGCCGCCCAAACCGGGCCGGTTCCCGCCGCCAGCAGTATGGCGGCCAACAGCGCATTGCGTTTGAATGTGTGCTTCATGTCGCTTGTCTCTCCTGAGGTCTTTAAAAAGCACCGGCGATCGGGTGGCGGGCGACAAAATGCCCGGCGCCAACCTGCACCAGCGGTGCGGTAACGGGTTCATCGCCCAGTGCGCGCACTGGGCTCGGGATCTCATCGGCCGGCAGCGGCTGCCGTTTGTGGGCATGAGCGGGATCGGCTACCGGCACCGCCGCCATCAACTTGCGGGTATAGGGGTGCTGCGGATTGTCGAATACCGCCTGCCGCGGGCCGATCTCGACAATTTGCCCGAGGTACATCACCGCCACCCGGTGGCTGATACGCTCCACCACCGCCATGTCGTGTGAAATGAACAGAAAAGCGATGCCGAACTCACGCTGCAGATCGAGCAGCAGATTGACGATCTGCGCCTGAATCGACACGTCCAGCGCCGAGACCGCTTCATCGGCGATCACCACTTTCGGGTTCAGCGCCAGCGCGCGCGCGATGCAGATGCGTTGGCGCTGGCCGCCGGAAAATTCGTGCGGATATCGGCGCGCATGCTCCGGCTGCAGACCGACGCGTTCCAGCAGCCAGGCCACCCGCCGTTCCGCCTCACGGCCGCGCATCACGTTGTGCACCAACAGCGGCTCCATGATGGAGAAACCGACCGTCAGGCGCGGATCGAGCGAGGCGTAAGGATCTTGAAAGATGAACTGAATATCGCGCCGCAGATGCTGCAGCGCCGACCCCTTCAATTGGTCTATCCGCCGCCCGGCGAAGGTGATGGTGCCGCTCTGGCTGTCCACCAGCTTCAGCAAAGCGCGCCCGGTGGTGGACTTACCGCAGCCGGACTCGCCCACCAGCCCCAGCGTCTCGCCAGGGTAAAGATCGAAACTGACGTTTTCTACCGCGTGCACCCGGCGAGTGACCCGATTGAACAACCCGCCGCGCAGATCAAAACGCGTGACCAGATGCTCCACCCGCAGGATCGGCGCAGCGTCTGGCGGCACGGTATCCTGCGGCGCCGTATCCCCCTCGCCATCCGCCAGCGGAAACTTCGCCGGCAGCGGCCGATCGGCCATCTCCCCCAGCTTCGGCACCGCCGCCAGCAGTGCCCGGGTATAGGCCTGTTGCGGCGCGGCGAATAATTCACGCACTCGATTCTGTTCCACCTGCTCGCCGCGGCGCATCACCAGCACCCGATCGGCTATCTCTGCCACCACGCCCATGTCGTGAGTGATGAAGATCACCCCCATCTGCATCTCCTGTTGCAGCACGCGGATCAGCTGCAGGATCTGCGCCTGAATGGTGACGTCGAGGGCGGTAGTGGGTTCATCGGCAATCAGCAACGCCGGCTTGCAAGAGAGCGCCATAGCGATCATCACCCGCTGGCGCATGCCGCCGGAAAGCTGATGCGGGTAGCGCCCCAGCACCTCTTTGGCCTCCGGAATGCGCACCAGATCGAGCATGCGCAGCGCCTCCTGACGCGCGCTGCGGTGGTCCATGCCCTGATGCAGGCGCAGCGATTCGGCGATCTGCTCGCCGACCGGAAATACCGGGTTGAGCGAGGTCATCGGCTCCTGGAAGATCATCGCCATGTCGGCGCCGCGCACCGTGCGCAGCGTGCTCTGCGAGGCATGCGCCAGATCGAGCAACGCGCCGTCGCGCCGGCGCAGCGTCATGGCGCCGCTGACGATGCGCCCACCGCCCTGCTCCACCAGCCGCATCAGTCCCAGTGAAGTCACCGATTTGCCAGAGCCGGACTCACCGACGATCGCCAGCGTCTCGCCGCGATCGAGATCGAACGACAGGTTGCGCACCGCTTCCACGGCGCCGTCCGCTTGAGGAAAACGGATGCTCAGATCGCGCACCGTCAGCACCCGCTGCGGCGGCAATGACAACCCGTCGCCGGCGGGCCGGAATGAAACGTCGGTCATACACCCTCCCGGTGAACGCTTAGCGATAAATCCCGACGGACGGCGCATCGCCGATATAACCAAAACCGCGATACATCCCCTCGCAGTTAAACGGCAGCGCGATATTGCCGTGGCGATCGACGGCGATCATGCCGCCGCTGCCACCCAGTGCAGGCAGCTTCTCCATCACCACCCGATCGCTGGCCGCCTGCAGGCTGAGGCCGCCGTATTCGATCAGGGCGGAGACGTCATAGGCCGCCACGCCGCGCATGAAGATCTCGCCGGTGCCGGTGCTGGAGACCGCCACGGTGGCGTTGTTGGCATAGCAACCGGCGCCGATAATCGGCGTGTCGCCCACTCGCCCTGCCTGCTTGTTGGTCATGCCGCCGGTGGAGGTGGCGGCGGCAAGGTTGCCCAGCGCATCCAGCGCCACCGCGCCGACGGTGCCGAATTTGCGATCGGGATCGAGCGGATCGCCGGCCTGTGCCGCGCCGTCGTGATCGAGCAATACCCGGCCCTGCTCCGCCTGAGCGCGGTGCAGCTGATCAAAGCGTTCTTGGGTAAAAAAGAAGTCGGGGGTAACCATTTCCAGGCCGTGGGCGGCGGCAAACTTCTCGGCGCCTTCGGCGGCAAACAGCACGTGTTCGCTGTTTTCCAGCACCGCGCGCGCCGCCAGCACCGGGTTGCGGATATGGCTGACGCCGGCGACAGCGCCGGCGTCGCAGGTGCGGCCGTCCATCACGCAGGCATCCAGTTCGTGGGTGCCCTGATGGGTAAACACCGAGCCTTTGCCGGCGTTGAACAGCGGGCACTCTTCGAGCAGCCGCACCGCTTCGGTCACCGCATCCAGCGCGCTGCCGCCCTGTGCCAATACCGCCTGCCCGGCGGCCACGATCTCGGACAGCGCCTGGATATACTGCCGTTCTTTTTCCGCACTCAGCGCCGCCCGGGTAATTGCGCCCGCGCCGCCATGAATGGCAATCACTGGTTTGCTCATTTGCCTGACACCCTGTGTTAATCCCGCCGTTGCGCAGCGAATAAGCTGAGCGCGGTATCATTATTATTCAGTCTTTTCGACTCTATTTAGTCCTACAGTGGAAGTACAGCATAACGTCCACGTCCCGCTTTTAGCGTAGCGCGCTTAGACCATTTCGCACCTTGAAATAGCTTATTGGAATAAAAACAGCAGGTTATAAAAAGCAGTAAACCGCTGGTAGTGCGGCTGGGATTATTGGTAATTTCGCGAGAGGAAATAGCGGTAGAGCGTAATGAAATAAACGTTCGCGCTGAGTCACGCTTATTGCGGCGCCCGGCCTGCTGTTTTTACCCGGCCGGGCGCAGATAATCCAACGATTAAAAACCCGAGCCGGGCTGCCGTAAAAAGGCCTCTTCTTCCGGCGTGCTGGTGCGCCCCAATATCGCATTGCGATGCGGGTAGCGGCCGAAACGATCGATGATCGCCTTATGCCGCAGCTCGAACTCCAACTGGTCACCGTTATTGAGCTCGGTATACAGCACCAGCGCCTGCTGGTGGATCAGCGGCGATTCCGAATGCATGAACGGTAGATAGAGAAAACCTCGCTGTTCGCGGCTCAGCCGTTCGCACTCCCCGCTGCGGATCGCCTCCTGCGCCAGGACCAGCGCCATGCCGTCGCAGGCGAACGACTGCGGCGTGCCGCGAAACAGGTTGCGGCTGAACTGATCGAGCACGATCACCTCCGCCAGGCGCCCTTCGATGGTGTCGCGCCAGTGCGCCAGCTCTCCCGCCGCCGCCGCCCGCCAGATTTCGCCAAAACGGCTGTGCAGCAGACGATCGAAATCGTCGTCCTTTTTAAACCACATCACCGGTTCGATCTCGTCGAACCAGAACTCGATAACCTGTTTATGCATCATGATTCTCCTCTGTTTTACGCAGTTTATACCCGTTCGCGCTTCCGGCGCAGTGCGAAAGATGGCGGGCATAACCCGTTCTCCCCCCCGGCGTTCTCTGCCATAATACCCGCACTTTGTCGCTATCAATGCGCACCCTGATTACGGAGTTCCCCTTATGGATCATTGCCATACTTCCGATCTCATCTCCCTGGAGCAAGCGCTGGAAAAAATGCTCGGGCAGATCGCCCCGCTGCAGCAGACCGAATCCGTCGCCCTGACCGCCGCCGCCGGCCGCATCACCGCCGCGCCGGTGGTCTCGCCGCTCGACGTACCGCCGTTCGCCAACTCGGCGATGGACGGCTATGCGGTGCGCCTCGCCGATCTGGCGGCCAATGCGCCGCTGCCGGTCGCCGGGAAAGCCTTCGCCGGCGCGCCGTTCGACGGCCAATGGCCGGCCAACAGCTGCGTGCGCATCATGACCGGCGCGCCGATCCCGGCCGGGGCGGACGCGGTGATCATGCAGGAACAGGCCGAAGTGAGCGACCAGGGCGTGCGTTTTACCGCCCCGGTAGAAGCCGGCCAGAATATCCGTTTGGCGGGTGAAGACATTCGCCAAGGCGCCAGCGTGTTGCCGGCCGGCGTGAAGCTGGGCGCCGCGCAGCTGCCGCTGCTGGCCTCGCTCGGGGTCGCCGAAGTGCAGGTGATGCGTAAGCTGAAGGTCGCGGTGTTCTCCACCGGCGACGAACTGCAGCCGGTCGGCCAGCCGCTGCAGGCGGGCCAAATCTACGACACCAACCGCTTCGCGGTACGCCTGATGCTGGAGCAACTGGGCTGCGACGTGCTCGATCTCGGCATTATCCGTGACGATCGCGATGCGCTGCGCGCCGCTTTCGAACAAGCGGACAGCCAGGCCGACGTGGTGATCAGCAGCGGCGGCGTCTCGGTCGGCGAAGCCGACTATACCAAACAGATGCTGGACGAGTTGGGCCAGGTCAGCTTCTGGAAGCTGGCGATCAAACCCGGCAAACCGTTCGCCTTCGGCAAACTGGGCCACGCCTGGTTCTGCGGCCTGCCGGGCAACCCGGTTTCCGCCGCCCTGACCTTCTACCAACTGGTGCAACCGCTGCTGGCGAAGCTGGCCGGTCACAGTGACTGGCGCCTGCCGCCGCGCCTGCGCGCACGGGCGCTAACCCCGCTGAAGAAATCGCCGGGCCGCCTCGATTTTCAGCGCGGCGTGTTCAGCAGCAACGCCGCGGGTGAACTGGAGGTCAGCACTACCGGCCACCAGGGCTCGCACGTCTTCAGCTCCTACAGCCAGGGCAACTGTTTCATCGTGCTGGAACGCGAACGCGGTTCGGTGGCGGTAGGCGAAACGGTGGAGATCGAGCCGTTCAACGCCCTGCTGAGGAGCTGAACATGCTGCCGGAATTGACCGACGCCGAAGCGCTGCGCTACAACCGCCAGATCGTGCTGCGCGGCTTTGACTTCGACGGCCAGGAGAAGCTGAAGGCCGCCCGCGTGCTGATCGCCGGGCTGGGCGGGCTGGGCTGCGCCGCCGCGCCATATCTGGCGGCGGCCGGCGTCGGCCATCTGGTGCTGGTGGATTTCGACACCGTCTCGCTCTCCAACCTGCAGCGCCAGATCCTGCACCGCGACGATCGCATCGGCCAGAGCAAAGTCGCCTCCGCCAGGCAGGAACTGAGCGCCATCAATCCGCATATTCGCATCGACGCCATCGACGGCCGTCTGGAAGATGACGCGATCGCGGCAGAGATCGCCGCCTGCGATCTGGTGCTCGACTGCACCGACAACGTGGCGGCGCGCGACGCCCTGAATCGCCTGTGCCACGCACAGCGCAAGCCGCTGGTTTCCGGCGCGGCGATCCGTATGGAAGGCCAGCTCAGCGTATTCACCTATCAGCCGGGCGAGCCCTGCTACCGCTGCCTGAGCCGGCTGTTCGGCGACAGCGCCCTCACCTGCGTCGAAGCAGGCGTGATGGCGCCGCTGGTCGGCACCATCGGCACCCTGCAGGCGATGGAAGCCATCAAGCTGCTGGCCGACTATGGTCAGCCGCTGCGCGGCAAGCTGTTGATGTTCGATGCGATGAGCATGCAGTTCCGCGAGATGAGACTGCCGAAGGATCCACACTGCGAAGTGTGCGGCGGGGCGTGACGGCTTCGTCATTAGTAGCTTGAGAGGTCGGTGTTGGAAAATCGTGGCACAATATATTTTCCAATACGTTTGTGAAAGTAAAATGCCTCTGGCAGAAATTGAAGCTACCCAGCCTTATTGCAATATAAGACGAAAAGATATTAGATTCGGCAACAAGCTCACCGGAATGGAAATGGGTTGCCGCTCTCATTATCACCGAGTGCGTATTTGATCAACAGTTCAGCCGGCATGACCACACGATGGCTGCCGCTGATCATATTAACGATCACACTGCGTGGGCCTTCACGCCAGCGGGCATCAGCATAAAATTGAGTAAGCTGACTTTCCATTTCTGACTCGTTTAGAAATGACCGCACCAGATAATAATTATCAGGATCATGGAGTGAATTACCAAAGCGTAATACTTTCACCCCAATTTTCAGGTGCAGAGGTACACTCTGTTCTTTCATAATATCGTGAAATGCAGCGCCTGTGCCGGGTTTTAACGTGTATTGGAGCACTTCTATCACTGTTGTCATACGGTTTACCACCTCATTATCTCTTTTCTCTATCATGACCTGATTAGTATATCAAGCCTGTCGATATGGTGGGGTTACTCCTTCTAAGGCATTACTATACAGCAAAACCTCTTTCACTACATGATCAGTTATAATTATAAAAAAATAGTAAACATTCATTAAATTTATAGCACCATGAATTAATTCTACTACTTAGTTTTTAAACAACCCTAAGAAATACTGTTCATACATACGGATCATCCTGCCGCTAAAGCACATTCCAAAATGTTACTCTGAAGTTAACGTTTGTAGCTTTATGTGTATTGTTTGTCATTTTACGGAGTGCTAGTTTCTTTCCGCGCACCAAAAGTGTGGTCGTTATAAATAATATAATTAGCGTCAAAATCTTTATTCCAGGGAAATGACAGGTGGCAATCATTCGCAATCAATAATGCGGAGTTTGCTATACACAAAATGGATTTAGGAAAAATTTAATGCAACACACCGATCTATTAATGATTGGCTGCGGCCCATCAAACCTCGCTGTAGGTGTCGCACTTGAAGAATGTGCTGAAGTTCACAACATCAACTCTTCTCTCATTCTGGAAAAAGACACTTCTGTTTGTTGGCATAGGGGAATGTTATTTCCTGAAGCGCAGTCTCAGGTTTCCTTTCTGAAAGATCTGGTCACGCAGCGTGATCCGACCAGCCGGTTCAGCTTTCTCAATTTTTTGCATAAAACCAAACGCCTGGACAGTTTTGTCAACCTGCAGACGTTTAACCCCTACCGTAAAGAGATTTCGGATTATTTGCAGTGGGTAGCGGATGGCCTGGAGAAAACACAGGTTATTTACAACAGCAAAGTAGTGGCAGTCAGACCGGAACTTGCATCGGAAGGGCAAATTACTGGCTGGCACGTAACCGTTGAAAATGGCGACAGTTACCGCGCCCACCGTCTGATTTTTGGGGCTGGCCGCGACCTCAATATCCCGGCTGTGTTTGAGCATGTCTCACCGGATAATGTGATCCATAGTGCCAATTTCCTGACGGCTCTCGAACAAATGAAGTGCGGTAGAGTTAACCGTATCGCGGTAATTGGCGGCGCGCAAAGCAGTGCCGAAATGTATCAATCCTGCCTTGAGCATTTCCCCACGGCCAATATCACCATGATCATGCGCTCCATCGGGCTGGTGAATTATGAAGGCAGTCAATTCACCAATACGTTATTTCAGAATGACTATATCAACACGTATTTCAATTGTGACAATGAGACTCGTGAAAAGACCCTGGCGGCGATGCATACCACCAACTATTCCGGCGTGGCGCCATCAACTTTATCTGGGCTCTACCGTTTCCATTATTTGCAGGAGTTGCGTGGCGAAAATCGGGCGGTAATGCTGACGCAATGCGATATTTTACATGCGGTAGATGATGACGGCGGCGTACTGATCACCTGGAAAGATAACAAGTCAGGCCACTCACACTCTGCGCGTTTTGACGTAGTGTTGCTGGGTACAGGATATAAGAATAAAACACCGACACTCTTCGACAGCCTGTCAAATCATCTTGATATCGAAAAAATCTGTGTCGACCGCAATTACCGTGCTGTATTGCCCTATTCCCCCGGCGTTTCTCTGCATCTGCAGGGAGTTAACGAAAACACGCATGGCATTGCGGATTCGTTGTTGAGTGTACTGGCTTTCCGTTCAAAAGAAATTATTGACGATATCACGGCCTGATTTTAGGGAAAAAAAATGCATTCTTTTAAACCACTTGATCGCACCTCTATGCGATTCGAGAACAATCTGCACGCCCAGCGTTTGATGCCGTGGCCCGAACTGAACGCGCCGTTTGAAAGTTCATGGTGCGTTATTGCACCTGGCACGTCTTCGACACCGCATGATCACCACGAATACGAAATATTCGTCGCCATTAAAGGTGAGGCATTTATTGTGTGCGAAGGTGAAAAAACGCGTTTTAAAGCCGGCGACACCGTTCAATTCCCGCCATTCACCCGGCATTGCGTGCTCAATGAAAGCCCCGAGCCGTTCGAAATGTACAGCATTTGGTGGGATGAGGAGATGTCCTCACGTTTTGCTCAACGTCATCAACAAAAAAATCAGGTGTCAGACCATGTCTAAAACACTCGTTATTGCCCCACCGCCCACGCCCAATGGCGATCTGCACGTTGGCCACATGGCCGGGCCTTACTTGGCCGGCGATATTTACGCTCGCTACCTGCGCCTGACCGGAGAGCGCGTCAACTACGCGACCGGCACTGATGACAGCCAAACCTATGTTGTCACCAGCGCCTACAAACTGGGCACATCCCCGGAAAATTTATGCCGTCAGGCTGCCGACGACATCAGGCAAAGCCTGAATGACTGGGGAGTCGAGCTGGATGGCTATGCCCCGTTCGATGACGGCTATAAAGAAATGGTCTACGCCTTTTTGTCTCCCCTACATGAGCAGGGCAAGTTCCGGCTCAAAACCGTCAAACTGCCGTACTCGACACACCGCAATACGTTTATGGTGGAGTCGTTCGTGTCCGGTGAATGCCCGACCTGCCTAGCGCAGTCCCGCGGTGGATTGTGTGAAAGTTGCGGACACCCCAACAACTTTGATGGATTAAAAAACCCGGTGGCGACATTGCCCCCCTACGAATCACTGGAGTACAGAGAAACGGAGATCCTGGTGTTCCCGGTGGAGGCATACAGGGCCGAGCTGGAGCGTTATTACGCCGCGAAAAAAGGCAGCTGGCGCCCGCACATTCTTCAGCTAATGACGGAGCTGTTCAGCCGAGAGCTGATCGATTTCCCTATCACTTACCCCATTGCCTGGGGATTGCCATCGCATTTTCCCGGCACGGAGGGGCAAGTGCTCAACGCCTGGGCGGAGGGGATGCCGGCATCGATGTACTGCAACGCCTGTGGCGAAAACAACGCGGCGCCGACGGATGCAACCTGGCGTGCTGAAACAGGCAATCGCCTGGCGTATTTCCTCGGCTTCGACAACTCCTATTTTTGGGGAGTGACGCATCTTGCCTTGCTGATGGCGCATGAGGGTAAGTATCTGTTGCCTGACACCATCGTGCCCAATGAGTTTTACGAGCTGGAAAATGCCAAATTTTCGACCAGCCGCGGCCATTTGATCTGGGCCAGCGATCTGGTAAAAAACCTGCCTCGCGACTATGCCCGTTTCTATCTTTGCCTGACCAGTCCGGAACACAACCGGAACAATTTCAGCCGGGATGCCCTCAGTCAAATCCTTAACGAACGACTGATTTCCGCCTGGAATGCGCTTGCCCGTGCATACGCCACGCAACGCTGGGAATTGCGCCAGAATGACGATGAGGCCAATACTCCTCTGCTGGTGGACACCATGCGTCAGCGCCTGGCTCTGCCCTGTCGTCTCGAGACGTTCAGCCAAAGCCGATTGGCTGACTGGTGCCTGCACCATATTGGGCGCTTGCAGGAGCTGGTTGCGGAAGAAAGCGATATCAGCCTGAAGGCAATTAATCAACAGTTACGGGTCCTCGTCGACGGCCTGGGGTTGATCATGATTGACCTCCACCACGCTATCGTGAATGCCAATCCGCTGAACGGCAGTGAACAATGGGCCTTGCCTGAACTGCCGCCGATCGCCACATTCACCAACAGTGGGTCATATGCGTCCTAACATCGCCATCATCGGGGCCGGCATTACCGGCGTCATGACTGCGCTGGCTTGCGCCCGTAAGGGCGCAAGCGTTGAGCTGTATGATGCCGCCGCCATTCCGAACGCTGCCAATCTGTCGTGGGCACATGGCCGTTTGTGGAAACACGCGCACGAAAACAATGCCGCGTTGCAACCGCTGGCTGCGCGCTCGCTTGCTTTCTGGCGCCAACTCATCGACGCCGGCAGCGAGACAGCCGGTTGTCAGACGCAATCCATTCGTGTGGTGGATGACGCCGATTGTCGTCGTTTGGTGCAGTTGTATGACGCGCTGGCGATAGGTTATGACATCCAGGATCCCGTGTTGTCGACACAGAGCAGCCTGTTGCGCATGCCCAGTGCCAATCGACGGCTCTTCGTCGGCCATGACGCCATTCTTCTCGATGCACAAAAGGTGTATGCACATTTGTGCCAGGCGCTGGCAAACACGGGAAGCATCGTGTTGAAACCGCATACGCGTGTAGATCTCGGCACCATTCGGGAGGGGAGGCATTTTAGTGTTAACGGTGAGCGTAAAAGCTACACGGCGGTGATTTGCACGGCGAGCCGTCCTCTCACCCGACACATTGGCCGGTCAGGCGTCGCTCCGGCGCCGCAATATCAGGTACACCTTGACGTGCACCTCAACGATGCCCGTGCGTGCTTGTTAAAGCCGGTGCTGACGATGGGAGATGAACAGCGATCATGGTGTGTACCGTCGCCGGAACGTCGGGTGCTTAAAGTGAGCGCCAGTCGATTTTCCTACTCGATGCCGCCAGACAGTCACGACCTGCAGGTGTGTAAGCGGTATTTGCTTGACCGACTACGCGTTAAATACGACCAGGTGGATGTCGTCGTGTCGCCCTACTTTGAATTGCCGGCTGAAAAACGGCAAGGCACTGCTTACTGGGGCCGGCACGATGTCACCGGATGCATCGCCGTTGAAGCGTGCGATGCCTCTATTTTTAAGATCGCCCCGGCGCTGTCCGAGCAGATCAGCCAGTATGTCATTCACGGAGTTAACGAATGAGTAATGAAACCATTTTGCTGAACGTCACAACCCGTCAGATCAGCAAAAGAAACGAAAATCTAATCCTTGCCGCGTCGCTGGTTTCCACTCTGGGGAGCGGAATACTCACCATCGCCAACGCGCTGATCATTTCACAGAGCATGGGAACGGCGAAAGCCGTGGGCACGCTGTTCATTCTGATCGCACTACCGCAAGCCTTTTTCTCGGTGTTGTTCGGCAAGTTATCCGATACCTACGACAGAAAGAAGATCTGCATCATTACCAACGTGGTCAACGCGGCCATCGTCATTGGCGTTTTGGCCGGCATCAATACATTCACCGATCCTTCGATGGTCATCTTTGTCTGCAGCTTTATGCTGTCCATGACCATGGCTATGTTCTTCCCGGCCAATAACGCCATCATCAAAGACTCGGTAGAGTCGGGCAGAATGGCCGCATTCAATGCCAAACTCGAAATGGCAGTGCAAATTGGTGCTTTGACATCGGTGGCGATCGGTGGGTTTCTGATCCAGCTGATTGGTGTGGATTTCGTGTTTGTGCTGAACACCATCACCTTCATCGCCAGTGCGGCGCTGTTTTTCATGCTGACGCCGCGTGTACAGGGATCAGATGAAGCGCCCGAAGGCGGTACCGCCTCTGAACCAGTGCCGGCCACAACCTTACCCGCCGTGAGAAAACCCTGGCTGATGCTGCTGTATGGAGTCGGCAACATCATCGTGACGGTCAGCAATATGCTGTTGGTGCTGTTGGTCACCAAACATTTTGCCTCCGGCGCCGGCGTTCTGGGTGTGGTTGATGCACTGGCCGGCGTAGGGGTGGCCATCGCCGCCGCCATGACACCATTCCTGCAGAAGCGCTTTTCCTTACTGACGATAGTCATGTTCGGCTACGTGGCGAATGCGGCATTTATTGCCCTGCAGCCGCAATTTACGTTGCCGTGGCTGATGGTCTTCTTCCCGCTTGGTGCCGTGTGTTTTGGCCTGGCGCGTATCTCGTGCCGCACGCTGATGTTCAACACCATTCCTTCCCATTACACCGGCCGTTTCTTCGGCTTCAGCAACGCAATTGGGCTGACGTCGGCCGTCGTACTGACCTACGCCATTGGCGAGCTGGTCGATAGCACCACTGTCCTAGCCGGATATGTGGCGTTGGCGCTGGCAGTGGTCTTCCTGGCGCTTTTGGCATCAACCCTGGTCTTTAAAGGAAAAACAAAATGAAATTATTGGCGATTGAAGTCGGGCAATTTGGTGATTACTACAATTCGCGCTACCAACAGGTGGAGCAGCACGGTATTGAGCTGTATGTCTTGTCCGGAGTGGCTGACAGCGATCACTGGCATGCCGGGCGATTCTTTGTTTCCGACAGCATGGACATCAACGATTTGACCACGCTGGCCATACAGCTGCATCGGGATTTTCACTTTGACGGGGTGTTCACCTTCGCGGAGAACAGCGTGATCGCCACGGCCATGATCGCCGACGCCCTGCAGCTGCCGAGCATCCCGGTTGAGGCGGCGGTAAAAAGCCGCAACAAGCTTGCCATGCGCGAAGCCCACCGTGTCGGTCAGGCACCTCACCCAGAATTTCGGCTGACACCGACGCTGCCTGAAGCGCTTGAGGCGGCGGCGACTCTCGGTTATCCGGTGATCCTCAAACCCACACTGGGTTCGGCCAGCCAATTCGTCTACCGCGTCGACACGCCTAAACAAATGGCAGAGTTCTTCCCTAAAGCCCTGATCGGCATATCAGAAATGAGCCAATTCAAAAATGAAGGGATCACGGACGTACTGGGCCCCAACTCGCTGCTGGTCGAGTCGTATCTGGATGGACGTGAATTTCTGATCGAGGCCTATTCCTGGGACGGCGTCACGGTGCTGGGCTCCATCGTCGATCGTGTCACCCTGGAAGGGAACTCGTTTGATGATGATGTCCATCACACGCCGACCGTTCTTGATGGTCTGGATCTGCAACGCGTGCATGACGCGGTGCATGCCGGTGCCGTGGCGCAGGGACTGACGCGCAGTGTGATGCACGCAGAGATCCGGTTCCATCAGGATAAACCCTACATCGTTGAGATTGCCGCCCGGCCTGGCGGCGGCGGCCTCGATTTTATGGCCCGCATCTCCGCCGGCTATTGCCCTATCAAAGCGGTCATTGATATGGCGATTGGGCAGAAACCGGACTACCAGTGTTATTCGCCAACCGGTAAACACACGTTTGCGCTTTGCCTGATCTCCTCGCCTGGGCGGATCGACACCATCAGCGTCCCTGAACACATTACGCAGGATCCGAACACCTTCATGCTGAAAATCATTTCACCGCTCGGCAGCGTCATCAAACGGCCGCCGTTGGGGAACGATATTATCGGTTTCCTGGGCGTTAAGGGCGACAGTCGCCAGGAGACAGAACAGAAAGCGATGAACTACAGCCAGCAGGTGATTGTGACGACACGATGAAAAAGATCGGACTGGCGATAGCGTTAGGGAAAGATGCCAACAGCCATACACGAACCTTTATTGAGGCTATTAATTATAGCCTCAAGCATTTCCCAGAATTAAAACAAAACACGTTGAAAATTGTCAATGATGAAAAGTCGTCGGCAGGAGGGGAGCGCGCCGCTGTTGAGTTGATTGAATGGGGTGCTGACGTGGTTGTCGGTCATTTTTCTAGTTTTGCCGCGTTGGCGGCATTACCATTATATCTCCGACAATCCATACCCCTGATATTACCGGCCTCGACAGCGTGTGAGTTTGGTGAATTTAACAAGATTAATCGAGTCGAGGTAATTAAGTATCAGAAAGATGATGCCGCCTTGATGGCTTATTGCATTGATGACAGCATTATTAACTGTCAGGAAGGAAATGTTTATGCGGTGGTACAGAATAACTCTTATGCCAACCGGATGATGGATCACTTCCCTCTCTTGACCGATGTTCAGATCATCCGGGAGTTGCCTGGGCGAACTGAAAAAGGGGATACGTTTATTATCATTGGCCTCAGTGATTTTGCATCGGCCATCATCAAACAGTTATCTCAAACACAGGTTTATCGGATTCTGTTGGTTGACGACTCGGACAGTGTTGAAGTGCATAAATCATGCATTTTGCGGCCTCAACGTTTGTCGCGTGTTCGTTCGGCGTCGCATATTTCGCGGCATGGCATGAAGCGGCCATACTGGAATGAAACTATGCTGGCATTATCACTGGCCTGCAGCATTACCTCGCAACAGGTAGCCGAAAATGGGGAGGGATTAAGTTTCAACACCTATCTTGGATTACAGGACTTCGATAACTCTAATTGCTATGGCGATTGCATATTGATCTCAGAAGAGCTGATCTAGCCGGCTGTTTGAACGCGCAGGCTACATCTGAGCGTCTTATCGCAAAAGCGCAAAGTTTGTAAAACATTGCCTTACGCAAACCCTTTGTATAGCGCCAAGGAAGCCGAGACACTTAGCTTACTATGAAAAATGTACGGTCAGCCGCTGCGCGGCAAGCTGTTGATGTTCGATGCGATGAGCATGCAGTTCCGCGAGATGAAGCTGCCGAAGGATCCGCACTGCGAAGTGTGCGGCGGGGAATGACGGATAAAAAAAGGGCGGGATAATTCCCGCCCTGATGCGTTACCGCGAGGGTTACACGATGCCCTGGCTGCGCAGATAGTCTTCGTAGTTGCCGGTAAAGTCGATCACCTTGTTCGGGGTGATTTCCAGAATCCGGGTCGCCAGCGAGCTGACGAACTCACGGTCGTGGGAGACGAAGATCAGCGTGCCTTCGTACATCTCCAGCGCCATGTTCAGCGATTCGATGGATTCCATATCCAAGTGGTTGGTCGGTTCGTCCATCACCAGAATATTCGGGCGCTGCATCATCAGCTTGCCGAACAGCATGCGGCCCTTCTCACCACCGGATAGCACCTTCACGCGCTTCTTGATGTCGTCCTGGCTGAACAGCAAACGGCCCAGCACACTGCGCACCGCCTGCTCGTCGTCTTTTTCCTGCTTCCACTGGCTCATCCAGTCGAACACGGTCAGGGTGTCGTCGAACTCGTATTCGTGATCCTGCGCGTAATAACCGATACGGGCATTTTCCGACCACTTCACGGTGCCGCTGTCCGGCTGCGCGTCGCCCACCAGCGTTTTCAGCAGGGTGGTTTTACCGATGCCGTTGGCACCCAGCACCGCGACCTTCTCGCCCACTTCCACCATCAGGTTCAGCTTGTTGAACAGCGGGCCTTCGTCGAAGCCCTTGGTGAGCGCTTCCACTTCCAATGCGTTACGGAACAGCTTCTTGTCCTGCTCGAAACGGATGAACGGGTTCTGGCGGCTGGAGGCTTTCACCTCTTCCAGCTGGATCTTGTCAATCTGGCGGGCGCGCGACGTGGCCTGCTTGGATTTGGAGGCGTTGGCGCTGAAGCGGCTGACGAACGACTGCAGCTCGCTGATCTGCGCTTTCTTCTTGGCGTTGTCCGCCATCAGACGCTCACGCGCCTGGGTGGCGGCGGTCATGTATTCGTCGTAGTTGCCCGGGTAGACGCGCAGCTCGCCGTAGTCTAGATCCGCCATGTGGGTGCAGACCATGTTCAGGAAGTGACGGTCGTGCGAGATGATGATCATGGTGCTGTTGCGTTCGTTCAGCACCTGCTCCAGCCAACGAATGGTGTCGATGTCCAGGTTGTTGGTTGGTTCGTCGAGCAACAGGATTTCCGGATCGGAGAACAGCGCCTGCGCCAGCAACACGCGCAGCTTGAAGCCCGGCGCGATTTCGCTCATCGGGCCATAGTGCTGTTCCACCGGAATGCCCACGCCAAGCAGCAGTTCACCGGCACGCGCTTCGGCGGTATAACCGTCCATTTCGCCGTAGGCCACTTCCAGGTCGGCTACTTTATAGCCGTCTTCTTCGCTCATCTCCGCCAATGCGTAGATGCGGTCGCGCTCTTCCTTCACCGCCCACAGTTCGGTGTGACCCATGATCACGGTGTCCAGCACGCTGTACTGCTCGAAGGCGAACTGATCCTGACGCAGTTTACCCAGGCGCTCGTTCGGATCGAGGAACACGTTGCCGCCGCTCGGCACCAGATCGCCGCCGAGGATTTTCATAAAGGTGGACTTGCCGCAGCCGTTGGCGCCGATCAGGCCGTAACGGTTGCCGCCGCCGAATTTAACAGAGATGTTTTCAAACAACGGCTTACTGCCGAACTGCATGGTGATGTTGTTAGTGCTTAACACAGCGCTCGCTCTTTATACATAGGGAATGTGATTTGGCGCGCATTATGCCACAACGGGGTGCAGAGATCGCGGGAAGTTTCGGTGACATTTTGAGCGTCAGGCTGGTGCCGTTTGCCGGTGGGCATTGGCTTGCGTACAAAAAGTCTGCTCGATTCGCGCTTCATATTGAAAAGGATTTCTATGAAAAGCGCAAAGCAGATAGCCAACGACATGGCGGATGCCGTAAACATTGACAGCAATTTAGTGCGCGGGTTTGCACAAGGTTTTATCAGCGTACCGGTCGATTTCTACTACCTGGGCTACGACTATATTGATACTGAAAACATATGGTTAAACTCGCAAGATAAAGAGCGATTTATCAGACTCATCAAGTCAGGCCTGGCCAATAAAGCAAGCATCGAGAAAGTGGCTCATATCTTCATCGAAAACTTCGCCAGTAAGGTCAAGTTTGAAGATGTTAAGGACATGACCATAAGAACATCAGGCAAACTCATCGGCAAATTCGCCTTTAATCAGTTAGCCACCGCAAACATGGGATATATATTCTCTAAACAAATCATCCCACGGCTTGTCTCCGGTGTTGCCGTTGGCTCAATTCTCACCGCTGGGGCAAGCATATCGCGCTCTGTCTATACATCACGCGACTTGAGGGCAAGAAACTCACGGATGTATGATCAACTCAGACGCCTGGGAAACCTCGATCTGCTGTACTTTCTGTTAGAAAACAAAGTCCGACCATTCGAGGATGCCGTCTCGGTTTGGGAAAGAGATCGAAAGAAATTCAACCAAATTTGTCAGTACTTTTTTGCAAAGGTTAACGTATGAAGAACTTTATGCTGGCGGCTTTATCCAGAATTATTCAGGGCATTGGGTGCGGCGTTGTGGCCCTCTCGCTGTTAGCCATTGTCTGGTTCATGTTTTATTCCGACGATAGTTTTAAGTATCTGTGGGTTGCGACCTCCATAGCTGGAATTTTCTTAGGGTATTTCATTTTCAGGTTTGCGGTTAAAAAAATACACGACGGAAGCCCTGATTAAATAACATTGTGTTCAATTGAGCAGCAGATCACTCAGTCCAAAGAAACTCGCGTCAATTATTACATAGTTTGTCCTAATACCGACGCTCAGCGCAGCTGCTTCTCCAGCCACGCGCGCATATCCGCCACCACCCGCGTCATTTCACTCTCGCCATTTTCGCGCCGCATCACATGGTCTAAAGCCGGATAATTCAGGTAAGTGATATTCGTTTTGCCGTCGGCCCGCAGCTCGGCGATCATTTTCCCGACCGCCCCCGGCGAAACGGCGCGATCCTGGTCACCCTGCACGATCAGCACCGGCGTCTTGATGCTGCGCAGGGTGGCAAGCTGATCGATGTTCAGCATGCCATGCCACCAGGCATAGCCATGATCGCTGGCGTTCAGGGGGAACGGCGGCGCCGTCAGCACCTGCTGTAAAAATGCGTTCAGCCCGGCTTTCTCTTCTTTTGGCGCGTCGGCCACGCTGTGGCGCACATCGTCAATAAACCAGCGTCCGCCGCCGCTGAACGCCAGGGTGGCGTCAACCAGGCCCGAGGAGGCCGTCACCAGATTGGCGATCACCGCCCCTTCGCTGCCCCCCAACACCGCGACCTTTTGATAGCCGTTGCGCGCAATCACCGCCTGCAGCACCTGGGTGACATCGCTCACCCGCCGCTGCGGCGTATCATGCTGCACGAAAGCATCCGGGCAATCCTGCCGCGGTACTTCTTCGCGGTACGGCAACCGGTCGTCGATGCCGTATTTCTCCACCGTCAGCAGGTCTGCGGCGGGTAACACCTGCCGCATCGGCGTGACCAGGCGGATATGCCGCACGCTGTTGCAATCCGAGCCTTGCAGGATCACCAGCAGCGCCGGCGACGTCTCCCCAGGCACGGCGGCATCCAAATAGTAACGAATGCTCGATTTGTCTTCCCGCAGCAGCGTCAGCGCTGCAGATTGCGCCATCGCCAACCCGCTCCACAGCGCCAATACGCTCAGCATGCCTGTCGCCACTCTCATCACTTGCTCCTCTTCCCTGTTGCGTTCGGTTAATTCGTCTTTTCTGGTCTACGCTTCATGCCAATCACGTTTCTGACAGGGAAGCCTTACCATGCCACACCTCTATAACACCGCACTGCTGATCGGCGCCGCGCTGAGCACCATCGCCGCCCTGCTGCATATTTGGGTGATCGCCGCCGGGCCGCGCGGCTATCGGCTGTGCGGCGCCGGCGATCGCTTCATTAAGGCGGCGGAAGCGGGTAAAAAGTTCCCGGCTGTCGTCACCGCCGGTATCGCGCTGATGCTGTTTATTTGGGCGCTGTATGCGCTTTCCGGCGCGGGCCTGATCGCGCCGCTGCCACTGCTGCGGCCCGTGCTGTTTATCATTACCTTCATCTACCTGTTGCGCGGCGTCGCCGGCCCCTTCGCCCTGCGCGATACCGGCCGCAGCCAGCGTTTTATCGTCGTCAGCTCGCTGATTTGCCTCGGCTTCGGGCTGGTGCATCTGCTGGGGATGACGCAGCGCTGGAGTGCGTTGGCGTAACGCCCTGTTGCTGCAAAACGGCGATAAACGCCTGCGCGGCGGCGCTGCGGTAAGCGCCTTTGCGCTGCAGCCATACCGCCTGTCGCACCGGCATGGCGTTGGCCAACGCCACTTTTTTCAACTGCCGGTTCTCGCGTGCAATGGCGGCTGGCAGCAGCGTGGCAAGCTGCCCGCGCCGCACGATCTCGACGATGGCGCCCAGCGCATTGGCCTCTACCGCCACCTGCGGCCGAAACCCCTGTTGCGTGCAGTAGCGATCGATAAACTGCCGCGTGGCGAAGTCGCCACTCAGCAAAGCCAGCGGCAGATGTTGCCACTCTGCCAGCGTCAGCGGCCGGCGATGCGCCGCCAGGGGATGATCGGCGCCGACCATCAGCTCCAGCGTCTCGCTGAACAACGGCGTGGCTTCTACCTCCGCCGACTGCGCCATCTCGAAGGCGATCCCCAGGTCCAGCCGATCCTGCGCCAGCAGCGCCTCGATCCGCTCTTGCGCCATCTCCTCAATGCTCAGGGTAATCCCCGGGTAGCGGCGGTAGAACGCATCGATCGTCGGCCCCACCAGATAGGCGGTGAAGGTTGGCGTCATCGCCAGCCGCAAATGGCCGCGCGCCAGCGTCGCCACGTCATGGATCGCCCGCGCGCCGGCGTCCAAATCCTGCAGCGCCAGCCGCGCATAGCGCATCCACGCCTCACCGGCGTCGGTCAGGCGCACGGCTCTGCCACTGCGATCGAACAACGGCGCTCCTAGTGCGTCTTCCAACTGCTTGATCTGCTGGGACAACGTCGGTTGCGAGACGTGCAACGCTTCGGCGGCGCGGGTGAAGTTGCCCTGTTCGGCAACGGCCAGAAAATAACGGATGTGTCGCAGCAGCATAGCGCCCCAGCTATTAGTAAAACCTATAGCCAGCATTATAAATGGGTCTTAGACCCTATAGCCAGAAGCGTTCATCATGCCGCCATCGCATAACGACACCCAATGGAGAAACGGATGAAAGAGGTGATTGAAGGCTTCCTGAAGTTCCAGCGCGAAGCCTTTGTTGAACGCACGGCGCTGTTTCAGCAGTTGGCGACCCGCCAAAACCCGCGCACCCTGTTTATCTCATGTTCCGACAGCCGCCTGGTGCCGGAGCTGGTCACCCAGCGCGAGCCGGGCGATCTGTTCGTGATCCGCAACGCCGGTAACATCGTGCCTTCTTTTGGCCCCGAACCCGGCGGGGTGACCGCCTCGGTCGAGTACGCCGTCGCTGCGCTGGGCGTAGAAGACATCGTGATCTGCGGCCATTCCGACTGCGGCGCGATGACCGCCATCGCCACCTGCCAGTGTCTGGATCACCTGCCGACGGTCGCCGGCTGGCTGCGTTACGCCGATTCCGCCAAGGCGGTCAACCAGGCTTATCCGCACGCCTCCGACGCAGCCCGGGTCGCATCGATGGTGCGCGAAAACGTCATCGCCCAGCTCAACAACATCAAAACGCACCCTTCCGTCGCCCTGGCGCTGGATCAGGGCCGCCTGGCGCTGCACGGCTGGGTCTATGACATCGCCAGCGGCGCTATCGAGGCGCTGGACGGCGAAACCCGCCGCTTCGTGCCGCTCGCCACCCATCCCGAGGTGACCGCCACCCCGGCGATCGCCCGTTTTTAAGCCCACAAAAGGAGTCAACATGACACACTCTCTGCACAACACCGCCCCGCGCGAAGCGCTCACCGACACCATCATGGCCGCCAAGATCCGCCATAATCTGACGTTCGAAGCGCTGGCCGAGGGCACCGGTCTCAGCCTGGCGTTTGTCACCGCCGCCCTGCTGGGGCAGCATGCGCTGCCGGAACCGGCGGCGCGCACGGTAGCGGCCAAGCTGGGGCTGGACGAAGAAGCGGTGCTGCTGCTGCAAACCATCCCGCTGCGCGGCAGCATTCCCGGCGGCGTGCCAACCGATCCGACCATTTATCGCTTCTATGAAATGCTGCAGGTTTACGGTTCCACGCTGAAAGCGCTGGTGCACGAGCAGTTTGGCGACGGCATCATCAGCGCCATCAACTTCAAGCTGGATATCAAGAAGGTCGCCGATCCGGAAGGCGGCGAACGCGCGGTGATCACCCTGGACGGCAAATACCTGCCAACCAAGCCTTTCTAATTGGCCTTTCGCCGGCGGCCCGCGCTGCCGGCGAATTGACAGCCAACCTGCCATTGGCTACATTAACTGCGCTTAAACGCCGCCCTGGCGTTTTTCACTGCCCGAGGCCTGTATGTTGGAGATTGTAACCACCCGATAGTCGCTTCCTTGCCGTATGGCGAGGGACTCTGACGTATCCGACGCGCGTTTGCGCGGGGATGCGCGTATCTGGGGTTATTACAGGATCTCCCAACATGAACATTTCCAAAGCGGAACAACGCGTGCTGCACGTGTTGGCCAAAGGCGGCTATATCGCCTTCACCCGCAACGACGCCGGTCGCGTCACCCACGTCGAATGCTACACCCGCGAAGGGCTCGGCCTGGCCGACTGCTCGCTGGCCGTCTTCACCAAGCTCAAAACCAAACGCCTGATCCTCTCTCGCCAGGGGCGCCCTTATCGCGTCACCTTCGCCGGGCTCAAGGCCGTGCGGGCGCAGCTGGATAACCGTTAATCATCGATACCGGCCGGGCAGGCAGCCCGGTCGGCACAGCCTTATTTAATCAGGATACAACCATGAACATCACGTTACGCCACGAAACGCCGGCCGACGTCGGCGCCATCGCCACCCTGACCGCCGCCGCGTTCCTGCATGCCGAGCACAGCAGCCACACCGAGCAGTTTATCGTCAGCGCGCTGCGCGCGGCAGGCGCTCTCACCCTGTCGCTGGTCGCCGAGCAAAATGGCACACCGATCGGGCACGCGTCCATCTCGCCGGTCGTACTCAGCAACGGCGCCGCCGGGTGGTACGGGCTGGCGCCGGTATCGGTGCTGCCGGCCTGTCAGGGCCAGGGGATCGGCAGCCGACTGATCCGCCGGCTGCTGGCCGAGCTACAGGAACGCGGCGCCGCAGGCTGCGTAGTGCTGGGCGATCCGAACTATTACGGCCGTTTCGGCTTCCAGGCACAGACCGCGCTGACTCTGCCGGGCGTGCCGCAAGACTACTTCCGCGCCATCGCCTTCCAGGGCGCGCTGCCGTGCGCGGAGGTCACCTTCCACAACGCGTTTAACGCCGAAGCCTAACCCTGTTGCCGGCGCCGTCATGGCGCCGGTTTTCAGTCCCGTTCGCCATAACGCAAGACGGTCATCCCTTCCTCTTCCGCCGGGGGAACAAAGTACTGCGCCAGGCGCTCAAACTCCGCTTCGCTCAGGGCAAACGGGTGCTCGCCGCGCGCATTTCTCAGCGTTATCCGGCTCAGGCACTGCGCATGGCTGACATCGAGAAAGTGCAGGCAGTGTGCGACGCCGGCCTCCTCCGCCAAGGCTTTGGCCCAGCGCCGCCTGTCCGGCGTATTCATCGGAAAATCGAGCGCCACGGACCAACCGCCGCGCAGCAGCTGAACGAGGTGCCCGCCCAGCGCCCGCCGCAACCGGTCGGAACAGCGCGCGTAGTCTTGCAGACTGGCCATCTCCTGTTCATACAGCGTCGCCAGCCACGCATCTTCGCTCAGCAACAGCGTTTGCGGTTGCTGCGCCAAACTCTGCGCCAGCGTCGATTTGCCTGCGCCGGCCTTGCCGCACATCAGGTGTAAAACTGCAGGGTAGGTTTGCATGACGTTCTCCGGTCGTTGCCGGAAGGGGATAAAAAAACCCGCCTGCCGGCGGGTTTTTATTGGCGACACACGCGCTATCCCACCCTCTGGAGAAGGGTGATAATAATTTGCGCGAATGGGCGGTAGGATTTTTTCATAGCTAATGAATATGACAACCGTGCACCGTTGTCAATTCGCCGTCATCAATCCCTGTTCTCGCACAAACTCGGTGAATAAACTCACTTTCTGCTGCACATGCCGGCGCGTCGGGTAAACCGCGAAGACCTGATGCACGTCGGCAATCTGTTCAGGGAACAGCCGCACCAGTCTGCCGGCGGCGATCTCGGGATCCGCCACAAACGACGGCAGCGAACCGATGCCCAGTCCCGCCATCAGCATATCCCGCAGCATCAGGCTGTTGTTGGCGATCAGCCGGGGAGTGAACGTCACGCTCAGGCTCTCCTCGCCGGCGGTGAACTGCCACTGCCCCGGCTTTTCTGCCAGGGAATAGGCCAGACAGCTGTGCCGCGGCAAGTCATTGGGCGTTTGCGGCACGCCGTGCTGCGCCAAATAGCCGGGCGCGGCGCAAATTCGCTGGTGCACGTCACCCAGCGCCCGGGCGCTGAGGGAAGAATCCGGCAGTTGGCGGCGAATGCGCAAGGAAATATCGAAACCGGCCGCCACCACGTCCAATACCCTGTCGTCCAGCGTCAGTTCCACCTGCAGCTGCGGGTAACGTTGCATAAACGGCGGCAGCAGCGGCGACAGCACCGTCAGGCCGAACGAGAGCGGCGCATTGACCCGCAGCGTGCCGGAGACCTGCTGCGCGCTGGCGGCAACCGTCTGCTCCAGCGCGTCGAACTCGCCAAGCAACCGGCAGGCTTCCTGGTAATAGAGCTGCCCGGCTTCGGTCAGGCTCATGCTGCGGGTGGTGCGCACCAGCAACAGCGTCCCCAACCGACTTTCCAACTGCTTAATCTGCTTGCTCAATGCCGCCGGCGTGATCGCCAGATCCTCCGCCGCCTTATAGAAACTGTTGCGCTCAACCACGCGGCGAAAGGCGCGCATCGTCAGTAGCACGTCCATATTACGTCCTTCAGGTTAATTATTAATTCAATAAACCATAGATTATTAACCAAATAAATATCAGTAGACTTCATTCAACCGCTTCCCTGAGTGGGACGTGAATTTAATCTACTGATAATCATGGAGTTAATAATGAAAAAGACCCTAATCGCCCTGATGCTCGGCCTGAGCGCCGCCACCGCCCCCGTCGCCGCGCTGGCGCAATCCCCCGCCGCCGATAGCCGCCAGGAGGGTTATGTGCAACCGCTGACCGCCGACAACAGCCTGTTGCTGCTGGTCGATCTGCAGGACATGTTCGGCATGACCATTTCCTCTATCGATCAAACCAACCTGGTGAATAACGCCGCCGGCATCGCCAAGGCCGCCAAGGTGTTCAACGTGCCGACCATTCTGGCCTCGGCCAACGCCAAAAGCTTCGCCGGGCCGGTATTC
Organism: Serratia sp. PL7; assembly: GCF_945957435.1. Classification (NCBI taxonomy): domain Bacteria; kingdom Pseudomonadati; phylum Pseudomonadota; class Gammaproteobacteria; order Enterobacterales; family Yersiniaceae; genus Serratia; species Serratia sp. PL7. The sequence continues at coordinate 2,282,688 of NZ_CAMFLB010000001.1, forward strand.
CAGCAGGTGACGCAGGCACGCCCGGATCTGCAGGTGTACGATCGCACCGCCATCAACGTCTGGCAGGATCGGCGCGTGGTGGATCTGATCAAACAATCCGGCCGCAAGAAAATCATCATCGGCGGGCTGTGGACCGCCAGCTGCGTGATGCTGCCGGCGCTGTCCGCTCTGGGCGAGGGGTATGAGGTCTACATATTGTCGGACGTCACCGGCGACATTACGCCAGATAGTCAAAACAACGCCATGCAGCGCCTGATACAGGCAGGCGCCACCCCTATAAACTGGGTGGCGTTGATGCTGGAATGGCAGCAGGACTGGAACCGCAAGGCCACGGCGGGGGGCGTATTGCAGATCGCCCGCGACCACGGCGCCGCCTGGGGAATGGGCGCCCGCTACGCCGGGGCGATGAAGGTGGGCAGCGAAGCGAAATAAGCGGGTGAAAGCCCGCCGTCAGCGGGCTTTTTTCAGGTGCGGTGATAGCAACGGCTATCCTGCGGCGCCTGGTCGCGTCTCTCCAGCCCGTAATCCCGCACCACCTCCGCCACCCGCAGCCGATACTGCGCCAGCACCTCGCCACGGCCGCGCGCCTGCGCCCCCCGGTGCTGCTCGAGATTGCGCCACTGCTGCACCGCCGCTTCGTCGCGCCAGAAAGAGAGCGACAGCAGGCGCGCGGGATCGGCCAGGCTTTGAAAGCGCTCGATGGAAATGAATCCGTCGATCTGCGCCAACAGCGGCTTCAGCTCCGCCGCCAGCGCCAGATAGGTATCGCGCTGCCCGTCGGCAGCCTGCAGTTCAAAAATCACGGCGATCATTATCGTCTCCTCTCACGGTAAAATTCCGGTACGCACGCATGGTAAGAATGGCGCCACCGCACCGATTCCAACGCCCGCTCATCAATATCAAGCGGACACGGACGCACAGCACCAGAGTGCGATAACCACAGACTAACGATGGACGCGCAGTCATACTTCGTCTAACCTCGAAGTATGCATAACATCGACATTGAAGATCGTTTAGCGGCGCTGAGCGCCGCCATCGCCGACCGCACCCGGGCGCGCATGCTGTGCCTGTTGATGGACGGGCGCGCCTACACCGCCACCGAGCTCAGCGCGGCGGTCGAGGTTGCCCCGTCCACCGCCAGCGCGCATCTAGCGAAACTGCTGGAGCAGCGGCTGATCGCCTGCGTCAAACAGGGGCGCTATCGCTATTTCCGGCTGGCCGGTCAGCCGGTGGCCGACGCACTGGAAGGCCTGATGGCGCTGGCGGGCGTACCGCGCCCGTCGGTGAAAAGCAGCACGCCCACCACGCTGCAATATGCTCGCACCTGCTACGACCATATGGCGGGCGAGGTAGCGGTGAAGCTGCACGATCGGCTGCATGCGCTGAACTGGCTGGCCGGTGAAGAAGACTACCGATTAAGCGACGCCGGTCAGGCCGCGCTGACGCGGCTGGGCGTCGATTGCTCCCCCGCGCCCACTCGCCGCCGCTTCGCCTGCGGCTGTCTGGACTGGAGCGAGCGCCGATCTCACCTCGGCGGCGCGCTGGGCGCCGCGCTGTTGGCCGCCTTTATCCAACGCGGCTGGATCCTTCGCCGGCTCGACAGCCGCGAGCTGCAGCTGACCCCCGCCGGTAAAAAAGCGCTGGCCGCACATTTTGACCTCACGGTGTAACCCGGCGACAGGGTAGTTTTACTGCAATACTCTAGGGGTACGCTTAAGCGACCCCGCCAACCCGAGGAGTTTCCATGCTCGATTCCACCCAATTCCCGATCGTCAAACGCTGGCCGGCTCAGCATCCGGAATGGCTGCAGCTCTACTCTCTGCCGACGCCGAACGGCGTCAAAGTCTCCATCATGCTGGAAGAGATCGGCCTGCCTTATGAAGCGCACCTAATCGACATCGGCAACAACGAAACCTGGACGCCGGAATTCCTGGCGCTGAATCCGAACGGCAAGATCCCGGCGATCATCGATCCCGACGGCCCCGGCGGCCGGCCGCTGCCGCTGTTCGAATCCGGTGCCATTCTGCTCTACCTGGCGGAAAAGAGCGGCCGCTTCCTGCCGCAGGATCCAGCCCAGCGTTATGAAACCATTCAGTGGGTGTTCTTCCAGATGGCCGCCGTCGGCCCGATGTTCGGCCAGCTCGGTTTCTTCCATAAATTCGCCGGGCGCGAATATGAAGACAAGCGGCCGCTGGAGCGTTACAAAAACGAATCGAAACGCCTGCTTGGTGTGTTGGAAACGCGCCTGGAGGGCCGTGACTGGATCATGGGCGCAGACTACACCATCGCCGATATCTCGCTGCTGGGCTGGGTGCGCAACCTGATCGGCTTCTATGAGGCGCGCGATCTGGTGGAGTTCGACAGCTTCCCGCGCGTCGCGCAGTGGCTGGAGCGCGGTCTGGCGCGCCCGGCGGTGCAGCGTGGGCTCGCTATCCCGGCGCGCGCGGCCTGATTGTCAAACGGGATGGCCGCCGGGCCGTCCCGCCTTCCGCTGTCATAAAATTGTCATCCCTCTGCTCTACTCTCCTTTCGTAACAATTTGATGTTATTTACATTGTTGTATTACGACAAGGAGCTTACCCATGCAACCTGCTGTATCCCTGATCGCCGGCGCCGTGCTGTCCGCCCTGCTCTGTTCCTCCGCCATCGCGGCGGAAACCTCGGCCAATGCCGATGGCCTGACCGAGCGCGCCGCTCGCGGCACCCTCACCGAGCCGGGCGGCGCCCGTCGCCTGGCCGGCGATCAGACCGCCGCGCTGAAGGCGTCGCTGTCGGACAAAACGGTGAAAAACGTGATCCTGCTGATCGGCGACGGCATGGGGGATTCCGAGATCACCGCCGCGCGCAACTACGCTGAAGGCGCAGGCGGTTACTTCAAGGGCATCGACGCCCTGCCGCTGACCGGGCAATACACCCACTACTCGCTGGACAAGAAAACCCACAAGCCGGATTACGTGACCGACTCCGCCGCCTCGGCCACCGCCTGGGCCACCGGGGTGAAAACCTATAACGGTGCGCTCGGCGTGGACGTGAACGGCAAAGACCAGCCAACGCTGCTGGAGATCGCCAAGGCGGCCGGCAAGGCCACCGGCAACGTCTCCACCGCCGAGTTGCAAGACGCCACGCCGGCGGCGCTGGTGTCGCACGTCACCTCGCGCAAATGCTACGGCCCGGAAGAAACCAGCGAGAAATGTGCCGCTAACGCGCTGGAAAACGGCGGCCGCGGCTCGATCACCGAGCAACTGCTGAAAACCCGTGCCGACGTCACGCTGGGAGGCGGTGCGAAGTCCTTCAACCAGCTGGCGAAAAGCGGCGAATGGCAAGGAAAATCGCTGAAGGACCAGGCGGCGGCACAGGGTTATCAGTGGGTGAGCAACGCAGATGAACTGCAGGCCGTTACCCTGGCCAATCAGCAAAAACCGCTGCTGGGCCTGTTCGCCGACGGCAACATGCCGGTGCGCTGGCTGGGGCCGAAAGCCAGCTATCACGGCAACCTCGACAAGCCGGCGGTAACCTGTGAAAACAACCCGGCGCGCACCGCGGCCACGCCAACGCTGGCGGCGATGACCGACAAAGCGATCGCGCTGCTGAAAGACAACCCGAACGGCTTCTTCCTGCAGGTCGAGGGGGCGTCGATCGATAAGCAGGATCACGCCGCCAATCCGTGCGGGCAGATTGGTGAAACCGTCGATCTGGACGAAGCGGTGCAAAAAGCGCTGGCCTTCGCTCGCGCCGACGGCAACACGCTGGTGATCGTCACCGCCGACCACGCGCACTCCAGCCAGATCGTCGCCGCCGACGCCAAAGCGCCGGGCCTGACCCAGATACTGACCACCAAAGACGGTGCGCCGATGACCCTCAGCTACGGCAACTCGGAAGAAGAGTCGCAGGGGCATACCGGCACTCAGTTGCGCGTCGCGGCCTACGGCCCGCACGCCGCCAACGTGGTGGGATTGACCGATCAGACCGATCTGTTCTTCACCATGCGCGATGCGATGGGCATCAAGTAACCGCCAGCTGAACGATGGCCGCTCGCAACGACGGCCATTTATTATTGGTTACCGATAGGTATTTGCAATTTAACCGCAATTATTGTGTGATAATGAAATAATGTTTAATTGCGCGACAATTAACCCCTGAAAATAACGCGGTTATACGGCCTTTCTTCCCTCTCTGTTTATTCCTGCGACAGCAACCGCCCTATTTTTGCTTATATTCATTTTTTTTAGTTACAAAAGTAGTTTTTAACATTCTCGCAAACAATAATACCCCGCCAGTAACGTGAACCGATCAATTTGCATCCGGACGGCCTGCAATAGTTCACTTTTCGTTAAATACCCTATTAACAAAAAGGCATTATCGCTGCCTATCGGCTCATGCCGGGCGGTCGGCTTCATTATTTTCCAGGGTAACTCCCGCTAAATTCTTTCACCTGCAATGAGTAGAATTTACACACAAGAGATTTAATTCAATGAGAAAATTACTCGTCCTGATTTTCAGTCTCAGCCTGTTTAGCGTTACGCAGCAGGCGGCAGCTGAAGAGAAGAATAAAACCGTCGACGTGGTGTTGATCGGCGGCGGCATCATGAGCGCCACTTTGGGTACCTATCTGCATGAGCTGGAGCCGACCTGGACCATCGACATGTACGAGCGCATGAACGGCGTGGCGGAAGAGAGCTCCAACGGCTGGAACAACGCCGGTACCGGCCACTCCGCCTTTAGCGAAATGAACTACACGCCGGAAAAAGCCGATGGCACCATCGACATCAGCAAGGCGGTGAAGGTCAACGAGTCTTTCGAAATCTCTCGCCAATTCTGGTCTTATCAGGTGAAAAACGCTGTCCTGAAAGATCCGAAATCCTTCATTAACAGCGTGCCGCACATGAGCTTCGTGTGGGGTGACGACAACGTCAACTTCCTGCGTAAACGCTACGCGGCGCTGCAGCACAGCACCCTGTTCCGCGGCATGGAATATTCCGAAGACCCTGCGCAAATCAAGCAGTGGGCGCCGCTGGTGATGAACGGCCGCGATCCGGCGCAGAAAATCGCCGCGACCCGCATGCCGCTGGGTACCGACGTCAACTTCGGCGTGATCACCCACCAGTTGGTTGACGCGCTGAGCGCCAGCGACAAGTTCAAGCTGAACCTGAGCCACGAAGTGCGCGACATTAAGCGCAACGCCGACCAAACCTGGAGCGTGACCGTTGCCGATCTGAACCGCGACGGTAAAGAAACCACCGTTAACGCCAAGTTCGTGTTCATCGGCGCAGGCGGCGCGTCCCTGACCCTGCTGCAGAAATCCGGCATCCCAGAAGCCGACGGCTACGGCGGCTTCCCGGTCGGCGGCCAGTTCCTGGTCACTACCAACCCGGAGATCGCCAACCAGCACCTGGCCAAAGTGTATGGCCTGGCCAGCGTAGGTTCGCCGCCGATGTCCGTGCCGCACCTGGATACCCGCATGCTGGACGGCAAGCGCGTGCTGCTGTTCGGGCCGTTCGCCACCTTCTCCAGCAAGTTCCTGAAGAACGGTTCGCTGTTCGATCTGATGCACTCGCTGAGCACCTCGAACCTGATGCCGATGACCCACGTCGGTCTGGATAACTTCGATCTGGTGAAATACCTGGTCGGCCAGCTGATGATGAACGACGACGATCGCTTCGCCGCGTTGAAAGAGTACTTCCCGGACGCCAAGCAGGCAGACTGGAAGCTGTGGACCGCAGGCCAGCGCGTACAGATCATCAAGAAAGACGCGGATAAAGGCGGCGTGCTGCAGTTCGGCACCGAAGTCGTCAGCTCTGAAGACGGCAGCATCGCCGCTCTGCTGGGTGCTTCGCCGGGCGCTTCTACCGCTGCGCCGATCATGCTGCATCTGATGGAAACCGTGTTCAAAGACAAAGTAGCGACGCCGGAATGGCAGAGCAAGCTGAAAGAGATCATCCCGTCTTACGGCCATAAGCTGAACGGCGATATCGAGATGACCAACAAGATCCGCGGTTACACCAGCAGCGTGCTGGGTCTGAACTACATTGAAGTGAAACCGGAAACTAACTGATTTTCCATCGCTTCCTCCTGATAAGGCCGCTTTATGCGGCCTTTCTTTTATCCCCCTGCCGTTCAAAGAGCATTTTTGGCCACCTTTTTACCCCCGGTTTACCCTTGCGTAACGGCGTACTCACGCCTATTATCAAAGTATATTCTTGGATAATTAAGCTAAGTCACTGTGACCTGAATGTCGTTTTTGCGGGAGAACTAAAACCATGGATCGCGTCAATATCATTCACGATTTACTAGACTGGATTGAAACTCATCTGGACCAACCGCTGCTGCTGGATAACGTCGCCGCCAAGTCGGGCTACTCCAAATGGCACCTGCAGCGCATGTTCCGCAGCACCACCGGCCACGCACTCGGCAGCTATATCCGCGAGCGGCGCCTGTCGCAGGCGGCGCAGGCGCTGCGCTCCACCCCGCGTCCGATCCTGGATATCGCCCTGCAATACCATTTCGATTCTCAGCCTTCGTTCTCACGCGCCTTCAAGAAACAGTTCGGTAAAACCCCGGCGGTGTATCGCCGTACCACCCGCTGGGATGTTGCGGAGTGGCCGGCACAGCCGATAGAGGCGCAGGCTGAATCGCACCATGATGCCCCCACGCTGCCACGCTGGTACGCCGGCAAACCGCCGGAAGGCGTTTGCACCAGCTGGATGGGGCTGCGTTAATCGATAACGCAAAAAAGCCAATGGATAAAACCCATTGGCTTTTTCGTCGGAACGCGACTTAGTTGTACTCGATGGTAAAGGTGGCGGTCGACTTGATATTGCCGCCTTTAATCGTCGAACCGGTGCGATAGTAGCGTGCCTTCAGCGGCAGCGTTAAGGTATTGGCCTGGTTGGGAATGGTACGTCCGGCATTGACCGCATCGCCATTTTTGATCGGCTGGGTCGTATTGCCGGTCAACAGCTGGACGGCAACACCGGATGCTGTGTTGGCGCCAGGCTCGGATTTGATCACCCCAGGTGCATTGGAAGCATCCTGCGTATAGTCAAAACGCACATTGACGATCCCTTGTCCCGCACTGCCTGGCAACAGATCCTCACCAACGCCGCCAACGCAATTGATATTGATATCAAATGCTTTTTCACCCTGCGTTGAACCTACGCCGCCAAACGAGGCTGCAGTGACAGTATCCAGATTAACCACCTTGTTCTTGGAACCGCTGTCCACGTTGCAAGTCGACGTCACGATCGTCAGGCTGTTGGCATCGACGATCGATTCCAGCATCGGCAACCCCTGACCGGAACCATCCATATAGTAAGTCGTGTACTTGCCTGGGACCAGTTGGCCGGTGCCGGTTTGCGCGGCGGTTTTCACAATGTCGATCTTAAAGTAACCGCCATTCAGGTTGACGGTTGTATTACCCCGTAATGCCAACGTGTGGGGATAATAAGTACTTATTGTCCCCGCTTCACGGTATAAACGAATCCCGATACCTGGAATATTGGTGCTCCATACATTGCTGAAGCTCGTCCGGCTGCCCTGGAGGATCTGCCCAATCGCGCTACCGCCGTTATAACAACGACCATAACCGGAGACCGGGTTAATCGCGAACTGACCGGTGACCAAGGTGTCTCCAACCTGGCTGCTTGGCGTAACCAGCACGCGCCCAAGCTTCATGTTGATCACCTGCGCCTTGTAACCATTATTAACGTAACAGGCGGCGTAAGCGCTCTGGCCGCCCGCCATCAGCAGTCCGAGCAGCATCAGGCATTTCGCTGGCGCTTTATTCAGCGGTGGAACACGCGTAAACTTTATCATTTGCAACTCGCTTCAATAATTTCGTAGTCAGGATTATTGCTTTGCGCCTTGGCGCTATAGCTGACAGAGCACTGCTGCGTTGGCTGTGTGCCCCACTTAATCTGCAACAAACCTTTCTTAGCTTCGGTACGCAAGTAGATGCGACTGCCCTGCCCAACAATGCCGACCACCTGATTACGGGTATCCAGCACTTCAGCGCCAAACGGCAGCGCGTTGCCATCAGGGCCGAGCGCATGAATGATCAATGCCTGGCCTTTCGTTGTTTTGAATTCCAACCGGGCAACCGCGCCGGCATATGGCGCAACCTGTTGGCTGCTGCTTTCCAATTCAACATCGCGTGACATGCCGCTCGGATCGAGCGTTACGCTCGTCATGCGATATGGTGCAACATAAGGAACCACAGCATAACCGTTGTCATCGATACGAACGCCTGGCGAGTTGGTCACAATCGCGCCAGCGGCGTCTGGCGCTTCCACCAGCACCATGGTCTGTCCGCGTTGCGGTGTCAGCGTGACGCCGCCGCTATGGGCAACCACGCTGCCCGATGCACCGATCGACGACTGACGGTAATCTTTACCATAGCTGTAGGACCCGTTCATCGTGGCGAAACGGCTACGGTATTCACCGCTCACGCTGCTGTTGGTGCCGCCTGAACGATCGTTGGCTAACGTAGCGCTATAGCTGATGTTGTTGTCTTCGCCGGTTGAACCATTCATGCCCACACGGCTGCTGTCGTAACCGTTGTCGGTGTAGCCCAGTGAACTGTTCAGGCTCAGGGTTTGCGAACCGACGCTGAATGGAATCGACAGTGTCAGGTAATAACGAGTCTCATCTCGGTTATACATATCCGAGGTGCGCATGGCGGAAAGGCCATAGGTCACGCGACCATAATAGTTGTTATAGCCCACCTGGTACTGCTTGGTGCTCCCGCCACGGTTCCAGTAGTCGCGTACCGAACCGGTGATGTACAAGGAACCGTAATTGTCGCCCAGCCCTTGGTTCAGCGTCAGCTGGTATTCGCTACGCTGGCGGTTAACCGCATCTGCGCTTAAACCCTTGCGCTCATTGTCACGGGAGTAGACGGCATCCTGCAAAGAGAGGTAGCCGGAAGTCGAATAGCGATAAGCAGCGATCGTGAAGTTGGTGTTGGTTTCGGTCATCAACTTGCTATAGCTGAGCTTATAGCTCTGGCCTGATTGGTCGCCCTGCTTCAAGCGGGTATTGGACTGCGTGACGTCCAGCGCAAATGCGCCAACCGGTGTCGCGACCGCGCTGCCCACCAGCACTGCACCATAGCCATCGCTGACGATCCCGCCTGTGTATCCCGTAAGAATGTTGGTAAAACCGCGCTGATAAGTCGCCTGGAACATGTCGGGTTCCTTGCTTAAATTATCATCGCGTACTCGACCCGCAGTGATGGCATAACGCTGAATACCTGGACGAAGCATCTGCGCTACCGAAGCATAGGGAACGCTGAACTGGCGTTTGCTGCCGTCGGCCTCGTTAATGGTGACATTCAGATCGCCGCCGTAACCCGTAGGGTAGAGATCGTTGATGATGAACTCGCCCGGAGCGACGGTAGTTTGGTAGATCAGCTGGTTATTCTGACGTACTTCCACCAGGGCGTTGCTTTGCGCGACCCCACGCACAACCGGCGCATACCCGTTCAATGAATCAGGCAGCATGCGATCGTCCGTGGCGATCTGCACGCCGCGAAAACCGATGGAGTTGAAGAAATCACCGCTGGTGTAACTGTCGCCCAACGTCAGCATGCCGCGGATAGACGGCATTGCCCGCTGCGCGTAAGTCGCGGTGTTTTGCCAATGGGTGCTGTCGTTAGAACGCCAGTTCACGTTGGAATCGTGACGCAGCTGCCAACCCGCCACGTTTAACCCGGCATTCAACGTTAAATATGCATTAGTTGAATCGGAGTTGCTGCCGTTGGCAGAGCTGTGGGTATTGAACGCATTGAAATTATACGACAGGCTGCCGGCGGTAATACCGCGATCCCAGAAGCGCGGATCGACATAACCGCGAGCGCTGCGGCGCAGCGCCGCCTGAGGGATGCTGATATCCATGCGCAGCGTACTGGTGTCCAAGCGGTAATAGGCTTCCGGTACCCATTGAGTCAGCGTTTTGCACGTCTCGGTATTAACGGCAGGATCCCCGCTCATTGTGGCGGTATCCACACCGAACTCATCCAACGACAGTAAGCTAAAACAGGTATCGGCGCTGTTTTTCCCCGGCACGTTTTTAAAGTCGATACTTTTTTTGCCTTTCCACTCGCCGTTCACATACACGTCGAGCGAATATTTTCCCGCCAAGATCGGGTTACCATCACGGAAGCGTGAAAGATCCACGCCCTGCGCTTCCCCAATCAGGAAGCTGCTGTTAAAAGTCGCTTCAACCGGTGCTGCCGGCTTTTTGCTATCGGCAACCCCCTCCGCCCAAGACGTCGCAGGGGCCGCCAGACAGAGCGCGCTACCGGTTAACAGCAGAATCGATTTATAATTGGACAGCGCCATTTTAACAGCTGCAGAGATAGGTAACTCTTTCATATAAAGCATTCCTTTACCAAATTAAGCTCGCCCTCTGAAATAAATTGCTCTGGGCCTGAGGCTCTGTTCCAAGAGTTACTTTTGCTTATTCTTAGTACGGGACACGCGTCCGCCAAAATCATTAATAGTGGTGTAGGCAATGTCAGCAATGCGCGCGCTGTCGCCGGAGAACGACAATGTCTTTTCCTGTCCGGGTGCCAGCATGTCGCCGTGCGGGGCCAACGGCACACGTTTTTGGTTCACGACAGCATTAATCTCGGTAAATGACACATAGTACGGCGTTGGGTTTTTCACGCTGACGCCCCCAGCGCTGAAGCTCCACTGCAGTTTTTCCGGCGCATCATTCGCTTCTCCCGCCAGACCGGTCGGCCGATACAGCAGTTTTACGCGGGTACGGAATGCCACCTGTAAAAAGTTTTCAGGTGCGCCATTGTTTGCCCCGGTTGGTGCTGGCGGGATCTCCAGTACGTTCAACCAAAACAAGGATTCTTTGTCTTGCGGCAAACTCGCCGTGGTCAATGAAACGCGCAGCGCTTGGCCGGTAGCCGGTTCAACACGGCTGATTGGCGGTGAAACGATAAATGGCGCTTTGCTGTTTTCTGGTGTGGTTTTTGCGTCGCCTTCATCAATCCAAGACTGAATAAGTGCCGGTGAAGCACCATTATTTGATAATTGGACGGTAACTTCCCGTTGCTTTCCCGGATAAATAATACGAGTACCGTTAATAATGACACTGGAAAAAACGCTGCTACTGAAAAGCATGGCGCTCAGCAATATGCTGTATTTTTTAAATGAGTTCTTCATTATCTTATCGCTACGGTAAGGGAAAACGGTGGGGGCATAACTCCCCCACCCGAATAAGAATATTACTTAAAGAAATATTACTTACTGGTAAATGATGGTGTACTGAACGCTAGAAGTCACATCACCAGCGCCGGCAGCGTTGGTAGCGTAATATTCAGCGTAGTAGTTCAGGTCAGCAGAGTCGCCTTCGTTAGCAACGGTAACCCACTGGGAGTTATTCTGCGCACCATTAGCACCAGCAGCCAGGATAGGCAGGAATTGGTTGTTGCTGCCCAGAAGCTGGATCTGCACGTTAGTTGCAGCATCAGTCTGCGCCTGGTTGTTCAGACGGCCAGTATTGAAATCAACAGTAGCGCCCGGTTCGAAATAAGTAGCTACCTGGCCTTTAGAGCATTTGGTCAGGTTGATCGCGAACGGAGTACGGCCAGCAGTTGCGCTCTGAGTTGCCAGAGTAGAAGCAGAAACAGTTGGCAGAGTTACGGTGAAATCTTTACCGCCTGGGGTGCTGATAGTACAAGTTTGGTCAGTCACTTTACCGTTGAAAGTAATAGTCCCGTCAGCAGCTTGAGCAGAGAAAGAAGAAATAGCAGCAGTGCTTACAGCCAATGCCAATACAGCAGACAGTTTAGAGATTTTCATATTTAGACTCTCGATGAATTAATACGCTTATAAAGTACATTCAGCGATGCTACTCCTTGTCAGGAATGAAGCCCGATGAATCCATTGCCGGACGAAATATAGACTAAGCATATTCTTAATGTTAAATCGTTTAAAACATTCATAAGGCCCCTCTTGATAGGAATAAACTATCGGAGGATACCTATCGATCGATGTTGACGATTCATATGAATAGGAATAATCTGTGTTTGGGAAAGCTTCAGAGTTCAAGATTTTGCATTAAGGCCTGAAAATCAGAATATTATCCCAAATATTTACATTTAGTAACATATTGCGACGTTTGGAATTTGGCACGAATTACGCGTTAAATGGTCTGTCGACACGCTTCGGCCATTCTGACGTTTTAAATAAGAAATTTACCAATAAACCTGGAGTAACTTTCTTTTTAAGCATTTAAAATCAACAAGTTAAATATCAATCCAAGGATTGGGAAATGAGCGGTTCTTTCAGAGAGAAAAATAACGGCATTAATTATGTTTTTCAGCCAATGTTCGCGAAATCGGGACAATTGCTGGCCGTTGAATGTCTGTCTCGCTTTACGTTTAATAGCGAATACGCCCATTTTTCTCCTGAACAGTTCTTTCGTCACGCCGACAGCGCAACCCGGATTGAGATTTTGATGGATCAGATCAATCTGATCGATAAATACAAACACTGGTTTCATGAAAACCAAGTGATAGCCACTTTGAATGTTGACGATTATTCCCTGCAATCGCTGGCTAACACTCACTTTGCCGAAAGAATTAATGCCCTGCGCTGTATTCATTTTGAGATCAGCGAGAATTCAACCCGGCTGGTGAAAGATCGCGTGCACGGCGATCCGTCATTGAATAGTTATTCATTTTGGCTCGATGATTTTGGTTCTGGCTATGCGGGTTTTTCCGCGTTGTACAACAGCCAGTTCCGCTTCGTTAAGCTCGACCGTTTTCTGCTTTGGGACTTCATGAAAAAGTCCGGCGGCGAGGGCTTGATGCGCGCGTTACTGCGCTTTTTTTACCTTAATCATTACAAGGTAATTATCGAAGGAGTTGAAACTCCCGAACACAAGAAATGGCTGGATGAAATGCCATATTACGCACTGCAGGGAAAGCTGTGGAAGGAATCCAGCATCAAGGATTTGAACTCGCTTCTTACAGCTGAATACTTTTAACTCGGTATTGGTGTTTGCCCTATGTCTAAAAACAACGTTCTTGTGATTAGTGAGTGTAAGTACAGCTATGTTGGCCTGTCGGTGCTGCTAAAGAAACACTACGGCGCGTACGATATCCGCCTGTTTTCCGATTTCATGCACGGCGGCGCCAAAGCAGAGAAGATCACCAAGCACGATATTGCGCTGATTTTCACCTCGCAAAACCTGGAACAGAGCGTCAACGTGATCGAAAGCCTGGTGTCCCTGCATCAGCAGTACAACAGCAAGACGCGCCTGCTGGTGTTTTATGACGACGAGCGGGTAGTGAAACTGTTGTCGATCCTGGGGATTTCCGTCGAGTTGGTCTCCACCCGCATTCCGCTTTATTCGCTGCAGGAAAAAATCCAGCGGCTGCTGGAAAGCAAGGAACCGGGCGGTATCCGGGTGCAGAAAACCCGCGAGCTCAGTCCGGCGGAAAGCGACGTGATCTTCAACCTGCTGCGTGGCGACAGCCTGCTGCACATTGCGGAAAAGCGCGGCACGCACCCGAAAACCATCTTCTCGCAGAAATACAGCGCGATGAAAAAACTGCGGCTGCGCAGCATGAGCACCATCTTCGTCGCAGGCAAATAAATACCCAGGCTTGTTGCGCGGTTCGCCGCGCGGCAACCCGCCCCCCTTCCGTCACGTTAAATTAATGTAACAACTGGCGACAAAGCAGCAACAGACACACAACATCCCCTCCTGTTGGTTACGATTTGCACACGGATTATCCGTGAGTCATGTCGTGTGGATTAAAATAAACATCAGGAGATGTTATGAAGTCGTCCTTATTCAGCCGCTATACCTGCTTTGTGCTGAGCATCTTGCTCACCCTGGTTTTCTTGATCATGATGCACAATCATCCGTGGTTCTGGCTGCCGGCCCTGGCCTGCGGTTGCCTGATGGTGCTGGGTATCTACGATCTCACGCAGCAACGCCACGCCATTTGCCGCAACTACCCGATCATCGGCCGCTTGCGCTTCTTCTTCGAGTTCATCCGCCCGGAACTGCGCCAGTATTTCCTCGAGCAGGACAATGAAGAGATCCCGTTTTCGCGCACCCAGCGCACGCTGGTGTATCGCCGGGCGAAAAACGAGATGGGCGACAAGCCGTTCGGCACCCTGCTGGATGTGTACCAAACCGGCTATGAGTGCATCGGCCATTCCATGCGGCCGGTGGAAGCCGCCGATCCGACCAGTTTTCGCGTCACCATCGGCGGCGCCGACTGCCGCCAGCCCTACTCCGCGTCAATCTTCAACATTTCGGCGATGAGCTTCGGCGCGCTCTCCGCCAACGCCATCCGCGCGCTCAACCTCGGCGCGGCCAAAGGCAACTTCTACCACGACACCGGCGAGGGCAGCATCAGCCGCTATCACCGCGAAAACAACGGCGATCTGGTGTGGGAGCTGGGCAGCGGCTATTTCGGCTGCCGCACCGCCGACGGCCATTTCGATCCGCGCCGCTTTGCCGAACAGGCGCAAAGCCCGCAGGTGAAAATGATTGAAATCAAGCTCAGCCAGGGCGCCAAACCGGGCCACGGCGGCATTCTGCCGGCGAAGAAGGTGGATGCGGAAATCGCCGCCACCCGCGGCGTGCCGGAAGGCGTCGATTGCATCTCGCCGGCTTCGCACAGCGCCTTCACCACCCCGCTGGAAATGATGCATTTCATCCAGCAGTTGCGCGAGCTGTCAGGCGGCAAACCGGTCGGTTTCAAGCTGTGCATCGGCCACCCGTGGGAGTTCGTCGCCATCGTCAAGGCGATGCTGCACACCCGCATTCTGCCGGACTTTATCGTGGTGGACGGCAAGGAAGGCGGCACCGGCGCCGCGCCGCTCGAACTCTCCAACTATATGGGTATGCCGCTGCGCGAAGGGCTGCTGTTCGTGCATAACACGCTGGTGGGCTGCGGCCTGCGCGACCAAATCAAGATTGGCGCCAGCGGCAAGATCATCAGCGCCTTTGACATCGCCAGCGTACTGGTGCTCGGCGCCGACTGGGTGAACTCGGCGCGCGGCTTTATGTTCGCCGTCGGCTGCATCCAGTCGCAAAGCTGCCACACCAACCACTGCCCGACCGGCGTCGCGACGCAAGATCCGCTGCGTCAGAAGGCGTTGGTGGTGCCGAACAAGGCGGAGCGCGTCTATCACTTCCATCAAAATACGGTGAAAGCGCTGGCGGACATGCTGGCGGCGGCCGGCGTCAGCCGCCCGGAGCAGCTGACCTCGCACCATATGCTGCGCCGCATCACGTCGACCGAGATCAAGGTGTATGCCGATATCTATTACTACCTGGAGCCGGGCGCGCTGCTGCAGCCGGAGATCAAAAGCGAGTTCTACGCCCGCATGTGGCGCATGGCGACGCCCAACAGTTTCGATCAGGCGATCTCGCTGCCGGCGGCATGATGGGATAAGGGATAAAAAGAGAGTTGCCCCCTCGCCTTGGGGAAGAGCATATGGAGAGGGGTTGCTTGCTACGGCGGCCCTCCCCCTCAACGGCGAGAGGGCGTGTCGGTTACTGCTTGCGCACCGGCGCATCGCCGGCGACGTAGTAGTCGGCGGTGCTACGCGGCAGCGGCGCACGCTGGCGAATGCGATCGGCGATCTTCTCGGCGATCATGATGGTGGTGGCGTTCAGGTTGCCGGTGATGATCAGCGGCATAATCGACGCATCCACCACCCGCAATCCTTCCATGCCGTGCACCCGGCCCTGGCCGTCGACCACCGCCATCTCATCCTCGCCCATCTTGCACGAGCAGGACGGGTGGAAGGCGGTTTCGGCGTGCTCGCGCACAAAGGCGTCCAGCTGTTCGTCGGTCTGCACGTCCGGCCCTGGGCTTATCTCGCGGCCGCGGTATTCGTCCAGGGCCGGCTGCGCCATGATTTCGCGCGTGATGCGGATAGCGTCGCGGAACTCCTGCCAATCCTGTTCAGTCGCCATGTAGTTGAACAGAATGCTCGGGTGCTGACGCGGATCTTTCGATTTCACCTGCACCCGGCCGCGGCTCGGCGAACGCATCGAGCCGACGTGCGCCTGGAAGCCGTGCTCTTTCACCGCGTTGCTGCCGTTATAGTTAATCGCCACCGGCAGGAAGTGATACTGAATGTTCGGCCAGGCGAACTCTGCGCGGCTGCGGATGAAGCCGCCGGCCTCGAACTGGTTGCTGGCGCCGACGCCTGTGCCGTTGAACAGCCACTCCGCACCGATCTTCGGCTGGTTAAACCATTGCAGCGCCGGGTACAGCGACACCGGTTTCTTGCAGGCGTATTGCAGGTACATCTCCAGGTGGTCCTGCAGGTTTTCTCCGACGCCCGGCAGATCGTGCACCACGTTGATGTCCAGGCTTTTCAGCAGCGCCGCCGGGCCGACGCCCGAACGCTGCAGAATTTGCGGCGAGGCGATGGCGCCGGCGCACAGCAGCACTTCGCGGCGCGCTTTGGCATAGGTCAGCTGATTGCTGTCGCCCTGCAGATAGTTGACACCCACTGCGCGCTTGCCGTCGAACACGATATGGTCGGTCAGCGCATGGGTGACGATTTTCAGGTTCGGCCGCGAACGCGCCTGATCCAGATAACCGCGGGCGGTGCTGGCGCGGCGCCCTTTCGGGGTCACGGTGCGATCCATCGGGCCGAAGCCTTCCTGCTGGTAACCGTTCAGATCGTCGGTGCGCGGGTAGCCCGCCTGCACGCCGGCTTCCACCATCGCGTGGAACAGTTCGTTGTTACCGGCCTTCGGCGTGGTGACGCTCACCGGGCCATCGCCGCCGTGGTAATCGTTCGGGCCGATATCGCGCGTTTCCGCCTTGCGGAAATACGGCAGGCAGTCCAGATAGGTCCAGTCTTCCAGACCCGGCGCCTTGGCCCAGTTGTCGAAATCCATCGCGTTGCCGCGAATATAACACATGCCGTTGATCAGGGACGAACCGCCCAGCCCTTTGCCGCGGCCGCATTCCATCCGGCGGTTGTTCATGTGCGGCTCAGGATCGGTTTCATACGCCCAGTTATAGCGGCGGCCCTGCAGCGGAAACGCCAGCGCAGCCGGCATCTGAGTACGGAAATCCATCCGGTAATCGGGGCCGCCGGCTTCCAGCAGCAGCACGCTGACGTCGGCGTCCTCGGTCAATCGGGTGGCTAACACGTTGCCGGCGGAACCGGCACCGATAATGATGTAGTCAAATTCCATTCATTATCTCCTTACTTTATAGGCCTGCACGATGCGAAAACGCGAAGCGCTGATCCGCAGCAGGCGGTGTATTTGGCTCTCGAGGAGTGTCGGCCGCAGCCAACGCGGCTGCGGCTCGAAAGGCGACGGGAAGATCAGAATACCGAGGCGTATTCGCCCAGCTCGACCTGCACCGATTTGATCTGGGTGTAGTGCTCCAGCGTGGTCAGGCCGTTTTCGCGGCCGACGCCGGACTGCTTATAGCCGCCGACCGGCATTTCCGCCGCCGACTCGCCCCAGGTGTTGATCCAGCAAATGCCGGCTTCCAACTGATGAATCACGCGGTGTGCGCGGGCCAGATCGTGGGTCACCACGCCCGCGGCCAGGCCGAAGCTGGTATCATTGGCGCGGCGCACCACTTCCTCTTCACTCTGGTAGCTGAGAATGCTCATCACCGGCCCGAAGATCTCCTCGCGCACGATTTCCATCTCGTCGCGGCAGTCGCTGAATACCGTCGGCGCCACATAAGCGCCCTTGCCGAATTCGCCATGGGTGACGCGTTCGCCGCCGCACAGCAGGCGCGCGCCGCTGTTCTTACCGCTTTCGATAAAGCGCAGCACCGACTCCATGTGCGCGAAGCTGACCAGCGGCCCGAAGTTGGTCTGCGGATCGGTCGGATCGCCGAGGCGAATGCGCTTCACGCGTTCGAGGATCTTCGCCTCAAACTGCGCCTGCAGCGCCGCCGGCACAAAGACGCGGGTGCCGTTGGTGCACACCTGGCCGGAGCTGTAGAAGTTGGCCATCATGGCGATATCGGCGGCGCGATCCAGATCGGCGTCGTCGAAGATAATCAGCGGCGACTTGCCGCCCAGCTCCATGGTGACTTCCTTCAGCGTCGAACCCGACGCGTTGGCCATCACCTTCTTGCCGGTTTTCACCCCGCCGGTGAAAGAGACTTTGGCGATGCCCGGATGGTCGGTCAGGTACTGCCCCACCTCCGCACCGCTGCCGGTCACCACGTTGAACACGCCGTCCGGCAGGCCGGCTTCGGTGTAGATTTCCGCCAGCTTCAACGCCGTCAACGACGTAACTTCACTCGGCTTGAAGATCATCGCGTTGCCCGCAGCCAGCGCCGGCGCGGACTTCCACAGCGCGATTTGAATCGGGTAGTTCCAGGCGCCGATGCCGGCCACCACGCCCAGCGGTTCGCGGCGGGTGTAAACGAACGAAGTGTCGCGCAGCGGGATCTGTTCGCCTTCAATGGCCGGGATCAGGCCGGCATAATACTCCAGCACGTCGGCGCCGGTGACGATGTCCACCGCGGTGGTTTCCGACATCGCTTTACCGGTATCCAGCGTTTCCAGCGCCGCCAGCTCATCGTTGCGCTCGCGCAGAATATCCACCGCGCGACGCAGGATGCGCGAACGCGCCATCGCCGTCATCGCCGCCCACACCTTCTGCCCGCTGGCCGCGCTGGCCACCGCACGATCGACGTCTTCAGCGCCGGCGGACTGGACTTCAGCCAGAACTTCGCCGTTCGCCGGGTTAATGGCGTTGAAGGTTTTTCCAGCGGTGCTGTCTACATAGGCGCCATGAATATAGAGCTTCTGCAAGCCAAAACGGGACATAGGATCTCCTTGAGTTAGCCTCCGGGCGGCGTCTGCCCCCGGAGTTGGAACGTGATGTATTCGGTCGTGAGCGTCAACGCCTGCGACTGATTGAACGCCGAGCCGCGCAGCGCGCTGCGCAGCCACAGCCCATCGATCAGCGCCGCCAGCCCCTTGGCCGCCAACCGCGCCTGCGGCTGCGGCATAACGCGGCGAAACTCGGCGCACAGGTTGGAATAAAGCCGGCGGCCGTTCACCTGTTGCAGCCGGTTGAGCTGCGGCTGGTGCAGGCTGCTGGCCCAAAAGGCCAGCCAGGTCTTCATCGCCGCGCTGTTGATCTGGCTGTCGTCGAAGTTGCCGGCGACGATCGCCTGCAGCCGCGCCGCCGGGCTGTTATCGGTCAGCGCCTGCAACCGCAGCTTCACCGCCTCGCCCAGATGGCTGATCAGATAGCGCATCGTGGCTTCCAGCAGGCCGTTCTTGTCCTTGAAATAATGGCTGATGATGCCGTTGGAAACGCCGGCCCGCCGCGCGATCTGCGCGATGGTGGCGTCATGCATTCCCACTTCGTTTACCGCGGCGAGCGTGGCATCAATCAACTGCTGCCTTCTGATTGGCTGCATTCCTACCTTTGGCATATTTCGACTCTCACAAAACCGACTTCGGCCTTATCTCAGCGGGCAAATTTCACTGCCGTTTCGCCCGTGATTCAGGTCATCATGAGGACTATTAAACTTTTTTTTGATTGAACGTTCAATAAAAATTGCATATATTTTATTGCCGCCTGGTTAAAAATTTGTACTATCTGGTTGTGGAACTGGCTGATTTTTGTGAGGTAATTAACGAATCTGACCAAAATCAGTGGCTGTAAGCGGTTCCCACCACGAAGCGCTCCGGTGCTTCAGCAACAGGCGAAAGCGGCGTTTTTCAGGCCATTCCCATGGGGATGGTCGCCGCCTTCATTCGCCCGTTTTCCGGCGGCGCCAACGCGCCCCGAAATGCGGAGCGGCACGATTTTACTCAGTTCAGAGGATGACGATGACAACACGCGAAACCTCCTCCAAACCGCAGCAGGACCGCCTCAACCCTGTGGTTTTCTTCACCTCGGCGGGGCTGATCCTGGCCTTCTCGCTGATGACCATCTTTTTCACCGACTTCTCCGGGCAGTGGATCACCCGCACGCTGAATTGGGTGTCGACCACCTTCGGTTGGTACTACCTGCTGGCGGCGACGCTGTACATCGTGTTCGTGGTGTTTATCGCCGCCTCGCGCTTCGGTTCCATCAAGCTCGGGCCGGAACAGTCCAAACCGGAGTTCAGCCTGATGAGCTGGGCGGCGATGCTGTTCGCCGCCGGCATCGGCATCGACCTGATGTTCTTCTCGGTCGCCGAGCCGGTGACCCAGTACATGATGCCGCCGGAAGGCGACGCGCAAACGCTGGAGGCCGCGCGCCAGGCAATGGTCTGGACGCTGTTCCACTATGGCCTGACCGGCTGGTCGATGTATGCGCTGATGGGCATCGCCCTCGGCTACTTCAGCTATCGCTACAATCTGCCGCTGACCATCCGCTCGGCGCTGTACCCGATCTTCGGTAAACGCATCAACGGCCCGATCGGCCACAGCGTGGACATCGCCGCGGTGCTCGGCACCATCTTCGGCATCGCCACCACGCTGGGCATCGGCGTGGTGCAGCTCAACTACGGCCTCAAGGTGTTGTTCGAGATCCCAGAAAACCTGACGGTGCAGGGCTCGCTGATCCTGCTGTCGGTGATCATGGCCACCATCTCGGTGACTTCCGGCGTCAACAAGGGCATCCGCATCCTGTCCGAGCTAAACGTGCTGCTGGCGCTGGGCCTGATCCTATTCGTGCTGTTCTTCGGCGACACCGAGTTCCTGCTCAACGCGCTGGTGCTCAACGTCGGCGATTACGTCAACCGCTTTATGGGCATGACGCTCAACAGCTTCGCCTTCGATCGGCCGGTGGAGTGGATGAACAACTGGACGCTGTTCTTCTGGGCCTGGTGGGTGGCGTGGTCGCCGTTCGTCGGCCTGTTCCTGGCGCGCATCTCGCGCGGGCGCACCATTCGCCAGTTCGTGGTCGGCACGCTGATCATACCGTTCGTGTTTACCCTGCTGTGGCTGTCTATCTTCGGCAACAGCGCGCTGTACCAGATCATCCACGGCAACGCCGAGTTTGCTCAGGAAGTGATGCAGTTCCCGGAACGCGGCTTCTACAGCCTGCTGGCGCAATACCCCGGCTTCACCTTCAGCGCCTCGGTGGCCACCATCACCGGCCTGCTGTTCTACGTCACCTCGGCGGACTCTGGCTCGCTGGTGCTGGGTAACTTCACCTCGCGCCTGGCCGATATCAATAATGATGCACCGAACTGGCTGCGGATTTTCTGGTCGGTGGCCATCGGCCTGCTGACGATCGGCATGCTGATGACCGACGGCGTACCGGCGCTGCAGAAAACCACGGTGATCATGGGCCTGCCGTTCAGCTTCGTGATCTTCTTTGTGATGGCCGGGCTGTATAAATCGCTGCGGGTGGAAGACTACCGCAAGGCCAGCGCGCTCAGCACCCTGGCGCCGGTGCCGGTCTCCAGCCACGATGTGCTCAATTGGAAACAGCGTCTGTCGCGGGTGATGAACTACCCGGGCACGCAGTACACGCAGAAAATGCTGGATAAGGTTTGCCGCCCGGCGATGCAGGACGTGGCGCGCGAGCTGGAGTTGCGCGGCGCGAAAGTGGAGTTCAGCGAAGTGCCGCCGACCGAAGACGAGCGCCTGAACCACCTGGAACTGCTGGTGCACCTGGGCGAGGAACAGAACTTCATCTATCAGATCTGGCCGATGCGCTACTCGGTGCCGGGCTTCACCTACCGCGCCCGCTCCGGTAAATCGCACTACTACCGGCTGGAAACCTTCCTGATGGAAGGCACCCAGGGCAACGACCTGATGGACTACAGCAAGGAACAGGTGATTGGTGACATTCTCGACCAGTACGAGAAGCACCTGAACTTCCTGCACATTCATCGCGAGGCGCCGGGGGGCACCCTGACCTTCCCGGATATGTGATGGCCGAGAAATAACCACAGGGCGTAGCCAGGCTACGCCCTTTTTTATGCCTGCTCGGCCGGTAAATCGGCCTTCAGCAGCACCAGGGAACCGGCCAGCAACACCAGATCCTTAATTAAAAAACTGGTGGCCCCGGCCATGGCGGGAAAACCGCCGGCGGAGGGCTCCCAGGCACCCGGCGTGGAAAAGATCAGCGTCAGCGTGGTCAGGTAGGTCACCGTCGATCCGATCGCCCCCAGCAAACCCAGCCGCCGCGACCAGAACCCCGCCAGCAACAGTAAACCGAAGCTCCATTCGGCGACGCCCAATGCATAACTGGCGCCGCGAATGCCGAACGCCTGATGCATCCAGCTCAGCAGCGGGCTGTTACCGATCAGAGGCACTAACCCCTGCGCTTCGTAATCAAACCATTTGGCGTAGCCGAAGGCGGCGAAGATCACCACCAACGCCGCACGCATAAAGATAACGTCCCCGTTCGAGCGCCGAAAGCGCCACAGCCATGTCGCCAGCATCATCCTCTCTCCTTATGTTGCCCGCAGCCGCTTGCGGCCGCGGGGTGAGGCGGCTTAGTGCCCCATCGCATCCTTTTTCATCTCGTCTTTCTTCATACCGTCTTTGGCCATACCGTCTTTCGCCATGCCATCCTTTTTCATGGCGTCTTTCCCCATCTTGTCTTTCTTCATGCACGCCTTGCCCATGCACTCTTTCTTCATCCCATCTTTCGCCATGCCGTCGTGCGACATCTGGCTCATACCGTCCTTTTTCATCGCGTCTTTGCTCATGCCGTCCGCGGCGTTGGCGCCGGCCACACCCAGCATCAGCGCGCTGCACATCATCATTGCGAATAACTTTTTCATGGTATTTCCTTCCGTCATGTCAAAGGCACCGGAGTGCCGGAGAATGGCCGGCGGCCGCCTCAGCTGCCGCCAAACCAGTTGTAACCCTGATCTTCCCAGTAACCGCCCGGGAAGTGGTTGGTGACCTCGATCACCTGAATGTGCTTCGGATTCTTGTAGCCCAGCTTGGTCGGCATGCGCAGCTTCATCGGATAGCCGTACTTGCGCGGCAAGATCTGGCCGTCGTAGGTCAGCGCGATAATCGTCTGCGGATGCAGCGCGGTGGCCATGTCGATGCTGGTGTAGTAGTCATCGGCGCATTTGAAGCTGACGTAGCGGGCGCTCAGATCCGCGCCGATCGCCTTGAGAAAGGTGGCGAACGGCACACCGCCCCACTTGCCGATGGCGCTCCAACCCTCAACGCAAATATGGCGCGTCACCTGGCTGACCTGCGCCATCCGATGCAGCTGCGGCAGGCTCCAGGCGCGCTTGTCCTGCACCAACCCCGCCACTTCCAGCCGATAGTCGTCGCCGTTGATATCCGGCGCGTCCTCCTCGGCGTAAAAGGCGTTGAACGGGAACGGCCGGGTGATCATCGATTCCGGGTAGACCGGCGCCAGGCGATCGCCGTTGAACAGCCAGCCCTGCACCCGATCATTGAGGCGCGACATGCGGCTTAGCGCCTGCTCGACGTTGGCGTTGTCGCTGAGATCGCAGCCGGTGAGCATGGCGATGCCGCCCAGCGTCAGACCATTGCGCAAAAAGCGGCGGCGCGAAGGCGCGCTCAACAGCCGCTGCGCTTCTTTGACGATCGCCTGCCCTTCGCCGATCGTCATGATCTGTTTATCCTTTTTCATCGTGAACTCCTTAACGTCCGCGCAGCATAGCCAGCAGCGTCCGCGGCACCAGCGCCACCATCACCAGGTGGATCGCGACGAAGGCCACCAGCGCCGACATGGCGAAAAAGTGGATATAACGCGCCGCCTCATAGCCACCGAGCAGCGTGCGCAGCAGCGGAAACTGCACCGATTTCCACAGCACCAGTCCGGACAGCGCGCTTATCACGCCGAGGAGCATCACCGACAGATAGGCCACGCGCTGTACCATGTTGTAGTGGCGCAGATCGGCGTGCTGCAGCCTGCCGCGCAGCGCCGCGCCGACATCGGCGAGAAACTGCTTCGGGCTGAGCGGCCAATATTTGCGTTTGAAGCGCCCGCTGGTGAGGTTCAGCAGCAGGTAGCACAGCCCGTTGATGCCAAACAGCCACATGCCGGCAAAGTGCCACTGCAGCGCGCCGCCCAACCAGCCCCCGAGCGTCAGCTCGTTGAAAAAGCTGAAGTTGAACAGCGGCGAAGCGTTGTAGATGCGCCAGCCGCTGGTCACCATGATCAGCATCGCCAGCGCATTCAGCCAATGCGTCAACCGCAGCCACAGCGGATGTACGGTCTGTCGTTGTTCCGGAGTGAGGGTGAGGCTCATAACGATTCCTGCCAGCTAACGATGCGATGAGCCGAGTATTCCCCGGATTTGTTCCCCAAGACCTCACGCAAAGTTAAATAAAATGTGATAACTCCACCGGTGGGGGTTGTGTAGACTTCAGAGAGGATCGGGCAATCAGCGGTAATGAGAATGGAAAAGCCAAAACGAATTTTGATCGTCGAGGACGACGGCGACATCGCCGAGCTGCTGCAGCTGCATCTGCGTGACGAGGGTTACGCCATCAGCCACGCCGCCGACGGCAATCAGGGCATGGCGATGCTGGAACAGGGCGGCTGGGATGCCCTCATCCTCGATCTGATGCTGCCGGGCGTGGACGGATTGGAGATTTGCCGCCGGGCGCGCACCATGACGCGCTACACGCCGATCATCATCACCAGCGCGCGCTCCAGCGAGGTGCACCGCGTGCTGGGGCTGGAGCTGGGCGCCGATGACTATCTGGCCAAACCCTTCTCCATGCTGGAGCTGGTGGCTCGAGTCAAGGCGCTGTTTCGCCGCCAGGAGGCGATGAGCCGCAACCTGCGCATGGACGCCGGCGTGCTCAGCTTCAACGATCTGACCATCGACCCCATCGCCCGCGAAGTGCACCTGCATCAGCAGCCGGTCGAGCTGACGCCGCGCGAATTCGACCTGCTGTACTTTTTCGCCCGCCATCCGGGCCAGGTGTTCTCGCGCCTCAGCCTGTTGAATCAGGTCTGGGGCTATCAGCACGAAGGGTATGAGCACACCGTCAACACCCATATCAACCGGCTGCGCATCAAGATCGAGCGCAACCCGGCGGAACCCGAGCGCATCCTCACGGTGTGGGGCATGGGCTATAAATTCGCGGCCACGCCGCATGAGTGAGCCATGAAAAACCTTACGTTAGCGCAACGCCTCACGCTGATCTTCACGCTGCTGATCGTCATCGGCTGCGCCTTTTCCGGCTGGATGCAGGTACGCAGCAGCACCCAGTACAGCCAGGCAGTGATCCAGCGCCTGTCAGGCAACCTGGCGCAGCATATCGCCGACAGCAATCCGCTGCTGGGAGTGAACGGGCCGGATCCGCAGGCGGTGCATACCCTGTTCGACCAGCTGATGGCGGTGAACCCCAGCGTGGAGGTTTACCTGCTCGACAAACAGGGCGCGATTATCGGCAATGCCGCGCCGGCCGGGCATCTGAAGCGGCAGCGGGTCGCGCTGGCGCCGCTGCAGGCGCTGCTCGATGGCGCGCAGATGCCGGTGTATGGCGACGATCCGCGCAGCGCGGACGGGCGCAAGGTGTTCAGCGTCGCGCCGCTGAAGGTCGACGGCCGGGTCGAAGGCTATCTGTACGTGGTCTTGCTCGGCGAAGAGTACACGGCGCTGGCCAGCAACGCCCAGTTCAACTCGGCGGTCAGGATGGCGCTGTGGACTTCTGGGTTGATGGTGCTGTTCAGCCTGCTAGCCGGCGGTTTCGCGTTTTATTGGGTAACGCGCCCTATCCGTCGCCTGACCCGCCAGGTCAGCGCGCTGGACAGCGGCGGCATTGAGGCGGTGCAGGCCTACGCGGCGCTGCCTGCAGTACCGGCCGGGCGCGACGAAGTCAGCCAGCTGCAACAGGCCTTCCACCGCATGGCGCAGCGCCTGGCCGAACAATGGCAAACGCTGGCGCAGCAGGATCGGCTGCGGCGTGAATTCATCGCCAACGTCTCGCACGATCTGCGCACCCCGCTCACTTCGCTGCACGGCTATCTGGAGACGCTGTCGGTTAAGGCCGCCACCCTGAGCGAAGCCGATCGGCGGCGCTATCTGGAGATCGCGCTGGCGCAAAGCCGCAAGGTGGGCAAGCTGGCGCAGGAGCTGTTCGAGCTGGCTCGATTAGAGTATGGCGTGGTGAAGCCGCAGAAAGAGCCCTTCTCCCTCAGCGAGCTGTTGCAGGACGTGTTCCAGAAGTTCGAGCTGGCGGCAGAGGCGCGCAACCAGCGGCTGCACGCCGACATCGCTCCCGGCATTCCGCCGGTGTTCGCCGATCTCAGCATGATTGAGCGGGTGCTGACCAACCTGTTGGACAACGCCATTCGCCATACGCCGCCCGGCGGCGACATCGGCGTGCGGCTGTGGCGGCAGGACGATCGGGTCATGGTCCAGGTCAGCGACAGCGGCCCCGGCATTCCGCAGACGCTGCGCGCCGATCTGTTCGTGCGCCCGTCTGTCCTGAGCGGCGCCCGGCGCCCTTCCGGCGGACTGGGGTTGATGATCGTGCGGCGTATTCTGCAGCTGCACGACAGCGATATTCAGCTGATCGAACAAGCGCAAAGCGGCGCCTGCTTCCGCTTCGCCATTCCGCCGCGTTAACACGGCACAACGGTTATTGTGCGATCGGGAACCGCAGGCTGAAGAGGATGTTGGCGACAGGCGCGCGCCCGATACATTCGGCGCGCACCTCACCGCCGTGCAGCGTCATGATGGCGCGCACGATAGACAGCCCCAGCCCACTGGCATGATTGCCGGCGCTGCGTGCGGGATCGGCGCGATAGAAACGATCGAACAATTTTTCCAACTGTGCCGGCGCGATCGGCTTCCCCTGATTGATGACCTGCACCCACCAGGCATCGGCGCGCCGTTCAGCCCGCAGGACGATCAGGCTGTTTTCGTCGGCATAACGCACCGCGTTGGCCACCAGGTTGCTCAGCGCCCGCTGGAACAACATCGCGTCCGCCTCCAGCGCGCCTTCCCCTTCGCAGCTCAACGCAATGCCGCGTTCTTCCGCCAGCCCTTCGAAATAATCCGCCACCCGCCGCAGCTCCAGCGCCACATCCAGGCGGCTGTAGTTCAGCGCAGACTGCGCCTCGCCGGCGCGCGCCAGAAACAGAATGTTTTCCACCATGCGGGAAATGCGCTCCAGCTCATCCATATTGTTCGACAGCAGGGTTTCGTACTCCTCCACGCTGCGGGGCTGGTAAAGCGCCACCTGGCACTGGCCCATCAACGCCCCTACCGGCGTGCGGATCTCATGGGCCAGATCGGCGGAAAATTGCGTCAGCCGCTGATAGCCTTCATTCAACCGATCGAGCATCGCATTGAACGAACGGGTCAGCTGCTGCAACTCCTTCGGCGCCCCCTGCTCGCTGAGGCGTGTCGACAGCGTATTGGGCGCAATCTGCGACGCCTGCGCCGCCATGCGCCATAACGGCTTCAATCCCCGCCGCATGACCCCATAGCCCAGCAGCGCAATCAGCAGGAAAGCCACCGCGACCGCCGCGACGATGCGCCACAGGTAACGCGCCAGCATCTTCTGCTCGTTGGCCATCACATGCGCGGCGGAGATCTGCAACAGGCTGCCGTCTTCCAGACGCACCATCGCCGAAGCGGCGCGCAGCGGCACCCCCTGCGCCGTTTCTCCGCCACGCACGGCGGCCAGCGTCTGCGCCTGTTCAGGCGGCGTCGGCGCGATCGGCGGCAGGGCCACCCTGGCGGGGTTCACGTTGATGAGCGGTTTTTGCCCCGGGATTTGGAAAATCAGCACGTCCTGTTCATTGCCCAGCATGTTTTCAAACAGGCCGTTATTGGCGGTCAGGCGCGCCAAAGGAAAGCGCTGCCCCAGTAAATGACGGAAATACTCTACGCGCCCGGTCACCTGCAGATCGCTGCGCAGCGTCATTTCCTGGCGCATGGCGCTAAACAGATACCCGCCTGTCCCGCTCACCACCAACGCGGCCACCAGCGCGAACAGCGTAGCGGTGCGCAGCGTCAGCGACACCGGCCGACGTGACGTGCGCCCGCTCACGAGCGTGGCTCGCAGACATAGCCGATGCCGCGCACGCTGTGGATCAGCTTGACGTCGAACGGCCGGTCGATTTTGGCGCGCAGGCGTTTGATCGCCACGTCAACCACATTGGTGTCGCTGTCAAAATTCATGTCCCACACCTGAGAGGCGATCTGCGTACGCGACAGCACTTCGCCCTCGCGCCGCACCAGCAGGTGCAGCAGCATGAATTCCTTGTTGGTCAACGGGATCACCTGATCCTGGCGCACCGCCCGACGGCGCAGCACGTCCAGCTGCAGATCGGCGATAGCGTAATGATCGGCTTCGCGCGCCGGCCCGCGGCGCAGCAAGGTGCGTAAACGCAGCACCAACTCGGTAAAGGAAAACGGCTTGATAAGATAGTCGTCCGCGCCCAGCTCCAGGCCGTGGATGCGATCCTGCACGCCATCACGGGCGGTGAGAAACAGGATCGGCACGTCGCTTTTCTTGCGCAATACCTCGATGATCTGCCAACCGTCCAGCCCCGGCAGCATCACATCGAGCACGATCGCATCGTAGTCCTGCTCCAACGCGCGAAACAGCCCGTCGGTGCCGGTGCGCGCCAAATCGACGCCGTAGCCCGCTTCCCCCAGCCCTTTCTTCAGGTAATCCCCTGTGCCGATATCGTCTTCAACTACCAGTATTCGCATGCTCACCACCTCGTTACGTCTGCAAAAATACTAGCAGCTTCGGCGGACAAACTTGATGACATTAATGTCATCAAACGGCCATGGCGCTGACCCAGTAGGTCAACCATGCTTAACCGGCAAACTCATTTCAGGAGAACGTTATGATTACCCGTCATCGTATAGCCGGTTTACTGTTGTCCACGTTACTGCTTTCCAGCGGATTGGCCGCCGCCGCCCAACCGCCGGGCAAGGTGATTGCGCCGCTGCGCGGCACCATCACGCAGGTTGCCGACGGCAATCTGCAGCTGACCGACCGCAAGGGCGAGACACTCAGCGTCAAGCTGAACGATCAGACCAAAGTGCTCAGCGTTTCCAAAGCCACGCTGGACGATATCAAACCGGACAGCTTTATCGGCACCGCCGCCGTGCCGCAGCCGGACGGCACGCTCAAAGCGCTGGAAGTGCACGTGTTCGCCGCCAGCCTGCGCGGCACCGGCGAAGGGCACTCGGCCTGGGAATCCGCCGACGGCAAAGTGGACACCATGACCAACGGCACCGTCGGTAAACTGGTGAAATCCAACGGCCGCACCCTGACCGTCACCTACGGCAACCAGCAGAAAACCGTCGTCGTGCCGGAAGACGTGCCGATCGTGACGCTGGATCCGGGCGATCTGAGCCTGCTGAAACCGGGCGTGCACATCGTGCTGTTCTCCGCCGCCGACGATAAGGGCGAACGCATCGCCACCCGCATTTCCGCCGGCAAAGACGGCACTGTGCCGCCGATGTAACCGGAGGAAAGCCATGAAGACCAACGCGTCGCCGCCGGTGCATCGCTGGCCGGTTCGAATCACTCATTGGATCAACCTGTTCGCCATGGTGTGCATGTTCATGAGCGGTTGGGAAATCTACAACGCCTCGCCGCTGTTCGATTTCCGCTTTCCGCCGCAGATGACGCTGGGCGGTTGGCTGGGCGGCGCGATTGGTTGGCATTTGGCGGTGATGTGGCTATTGGCGCTCAACGCCGTCTGCTATCTGTTGTGGAGCCTGTTCAGCGGTCATTTTCGCCGCGATCTGTTGCCGCTTCGCCTCGGCGCGCTGCGGCAGGATATCTGGCTGGCGTTGACGCTGCGCCTGCGCCACCGGCATGGCCGCTATAACGCCATTCAGAAACTGATGTACCTCGGCGTACTGGCGCTGGGGCTATTACTGGTGCTGTCCGGCCTGGCGATTTGGAAGCCGGTTCAGCTGCAGGGATTGGTCGCCCTGTTTGGCGGCTTCGATTTCGCGCGCTACGTGCATTTCTTCGCCATGGCCGGCATTGGCCTGTTTGTGGCGATCCACGTCTTTATGGTGGCTGTCGTGCCCAAAACCCTGTGGGCGATGATAACGGGTGGCAAACATGAATGAGAAAAAACCGCGGGCAACCGCGCCAAAACTGGAACCGGACCAAAAAAAGCAGCTGGTCAATCTGCAGCGCCGCCTGATGTTGCGCTCCGGGCTGACACTGGGCGGCATCGCCATGCTCACCGGTTGCAACCTGCAAGACGGCGATCGGGTGGATAAGGTGCTGTGGGCTATGTCGCGCTGGAACGACCGGGTGCAGGCCTGGCTGTTCAGCGGCCAGCGGCTGGCGCAAACTTACCGGCCGGACCAGATCACCCACCCTTTCCCCTTCAACGCGTTTTACCCGGAATACAACGTCCCCGAGATCGATCTCGCCGGCTACCGGCTTGAGGTCGCGGGGAAGGTGGAGAAAAAAGCCCCCTGGACGCTGGAACAGCTGCAGCGGCTGCCGCAGCAAAGCCAGATCACGCGTCTGATCTGCATTGAGGGCTGGAGCGCCATTGGTCAATGGGGAGGCGTGCCGCTGCGCACCTTTCTGCAGCACGTCGGCGCGGATCTGAATGCCGGTTACGTCGGCTTCAAATGCGCCGATCGTTACTACGCCAGCCTCGACATGGCCACCGCGCTGCACCCGCAGACCATCTTGGCGCTGGATTTCGGCGGCAAGGCGCTGCCGGCTGACTATGGCTACCCGTTGCGGCTGCGCGTGCCGACCAAACTGGGGTTCAAAAACGCCAAACATATCGCCGCGATCTTCGTCAGCGACGTCAATCCAGGCGGGTATTGGGAAGATCAGGGCTACAACTGGTTCAGCGGCATTTAGTTTTGCGCGGCGCTGCGCACAACTTTCATCGGCGGCTGGAGGATCGTCTCCGCTGCGATTATTGGTTTTCAGCGTACCGCTCAGGCCAGCGTTAGCCAGAATTTACGACTCGCTCTTGAAAAAACACGCGCATCGCGTACATTATTTGTACAACCAAGCGCTTATTGAGGACGGATTATATGTCATCGAAATCCCGCCTGTTAACGGCAGAATCCCACCCAATCCCTATGAGCATGAAGGAACGGCACCAAAAAGAGATGCAAGCCTTCCACGAAGAATGGGCTGAACAAAGGCGCCGCGAATGGCGTGAACGCGGCGGCGTTGAAGCCAGTGAACCGCCCGCACGTAGCATCGATACCGAACTTTCATCCTGATTCCGGTTCGTCCTTATTCTTCTTCTCCCGCCGTCAGCAATGCAATCCCCGCTTGCTCAATGGCCTCCCGCGCGGCGGCGGGCAACCCCTCGTCGGTAATGACAGCGTCAAAGGCAGCAATCGGCAGCGCCAGGTAGGTCGCGACCTTGCCGTATTTGGACGTATCGCTGAGCAGAATGCGGCGGCGGCTGGCCTCGACGATGGCCTTCTTCACCATCACCTTGTCTTCGTTCGGCGTCGACAGGCCGCGCATGCTCCACGAAGAGGCGGAGATAAACGCCAGATCGATAAACAGACCGCGCAGCGCCTGCGCCGCCGCTTCGCCAACGCAGGAACGGTTTTCCCGGCACACGGTGCCGCCGGTGTGGATGATTCGGCACTGGCTATGCTCTATCAGGAACCCGGCGATGACAAAGTCGTTGGTCACCACCGTCAAATCTTCACGTTCACCGATCTGTTTCGCCAGCGCCAGCGTGGTGGTACCAGCATCCAGATAAATACAGCTGTTGGCGGGAATTTGCCGCGCCGCCAGCCGGCCAATGGCGATTTTCTGCCGGCTGAACATCCCTTCTTTGGCCTGGTGCGAAGGTTCGCTTGCCACCCGCTCAGGCGCCTGCACGCCGCCCGAGACCGACTGCACCGCGCCCTGTTCCTCCAGCTTTTGCAAATCGCGGCGGATCGTCATGTGCGACACCCCCAGCCGTTCGGTCAGCTCGGCAATGCTGACGACGCCGCGTTCGGATACCAGCGCAAGAATTTGTTGATGGCGTTCTACAGGTATCACGGTTCCCTCTCGTTGCTGCGGTGATAATAATTGTGATTTTACGTCAATTTTCGTTCGCCGATAGCCCTAATTTTTCGCGGCGTGACGGCGAGCGCAGTTAGGTCAGGTAAACATAATCTTATTTAAAAACATAATAGTAATGTTGATACGGACCAGAAATCACCCGAAAAATTCGTTTCACACATTGTTAATTATTGTGATATCGATCGCGGATAAACGGCCACTAAGCGCTTACATTTAACACAACAAAACAAATTATCACTAAAATTAACAGGAGTGTAGTATGACACACCCAGGGAATTATGCCGTTTGCGTCATCGGACTGGGGGCGATGGGCATGGGCGCGGCACGCTCGTGCCTCCGCGCCGGATTGACCACCTACGGGGCGGACTTGAATCCGCAGGCGCTGGCGGCGCTGCAACAGGCCGGCGCGAAGCAAACGTCCCCCAGCGCGTGCGACTTCGCCGCCGAGTTGGACGCCGTGCTGCTGCTGGTGGTGAACGCCGCCCAGGTGAAGCAGATCCTGTTCGGCGAACAAGGCCTGGCGCCAAAGCTCAAGCCAGGCACCGCGGTGATGGTCTGTTCGACCATTTCCGCCGATGACGCCAAACAGATCGAGCAACGGCTGCTGGACTACGGGCTGCCGATGCTGGATGCGCCGGTTTCCGGCGGAGCGGCCAAGGCAGAGGAAGGCCAGATGACGGTGATGGCCGCCGGCGCAGACGCCACCTTCGCGCGCCTGCAACCCGTGCTGGACGCCATCGCCGGCAAGGTTTACCGCATCGGCGAAACGATCGGCCTGGGCGCGACGGTAAAAATCATCCACCAGCTGTTGGCCGGGGTGCACATCGCCGCCGGTGCGGAAGCCATGGCGCTGGCCGCCCGCGCCGGCATCCCGCTGGACGTGATGTACGACGTGGTCACCCACGCCGCCGGCAACTCCTGGATGTTCGAAAATCGCATGCGCCACGTGGTCGACGGCGACTATACGCCCAAATCGGCGGTGGATATCTTCGTCAAGGATCTGGGGCTGGTGGCGGATACCGCCAAGGCGCTGCATTTCCCGCTGCCGCTGGCCTCCACCGCCTTCACCATGTTTACCGCCGCCAGCAACGCCGGCTACGGTAAAGAAGACGACAGTGCGGTAATCAAAATCTTTGCCGGCATCGATTTGCCGCAAAAAAAGGAGGCGCTCTGATGCTGCTTGGCGTAATCGCGGATGACTTTACCGGCGCGACCGACATCGCCAGTTTTCTGGTGCAAAATGGCCTGCCGACGGTGCAGCTGAATGGCGTGCCGCAAGACGAAACGCAAATAAACGCACAGGCGGCGGTCATTAGCCTGAAATCGCGTTCCTGCCCGGCAGAGCAGGCGGTCGAACAGTCGTTGCAGGCGCTGGCCTGGCTGCAAGAACAGGGCTGCCGTCAGTTCTACTTCAAGTACTGCTCCACCTTCGACAGCACCGCACAGGGCAATATCGGCCCGGTGACCGACGCCCTGCTCGCCGCGCTGGGAGAAAATTTCACGGTTGTCTCACCGGCGTTGCCGGTAAACGGCCGCACGGTCTATCAGGGCCACCTGTTTGTCGGGGAACAGCTGTTGTCTGAATCCGGCATGCGTCATCACCCTGTCACACCAATGACCGACAGCAACCTGCTTCGCCTGATGGAATCCCAGGCCACCGGACGCTGTGGGTTGGTGACGGCGGCAGAAATGGATCGCGGCGCCGAGGCGGTCAGCGAGAAGCTGCAGCAATTGGCGCAGGACGGCGTGCGCTACGCAGTGCTGGATACGCTCAACGAACGGCATCTGCTCACCCAGGGTGAAGCGTTGAAAACGATGAAGCTGGTGACCGGCGGTTCGGGCCTGGCGATCGGCCTGGCGCGTCAATGGGCGCAGAATGGCGAACGTTCGGCAGAGGCGGCCGGTGCGCCGCAGGGGGAAAAAGCGGCGGTGCTGTCGGGCTCGTGTTCTGTGATGACCAACCGGCAGGTGGCGCACTACCGTGAACGCGCGGCGGCGCAGGCCATCGATATCGGCCGCTGTCTCGATCCGCAGGCGCGAGCGGCCTACGCCGCCGAGTTGGCGCATTGGGCGCAGCGCCATACCGGGGAAGCGCTTGCCCCGCTGATCTACGCCACTGCATCGCCGGAGTCGCTGCAGCAAACGCAACAACGGCATGGCACCGCCGCCAGCGAAGCGGTAGAAGCCTTGTTCGCCGAACTGGTGGTGCAACTGCATCAGTTGGGGTTCAACCGCTTTATCGTCGCCGGCGGCGAAACCTCCGGCGTAGTCACGCAGGCGCTGGGCATTCGCGGCTTCCATATCGGCCCCAGCATTTCCCCCGGCGTTCCCTGGGTGCGCGCCAGCGATCGGGCCATTTCCCTGGCGTTGAAATCAGGCAATTTTGGCGATGAAGCCTTCTTCTCACGCGCGCAAACGGAGTTCCCGGTATGAGCATGACGATTGAACAGCAGGCGCGTGAAGAGATGGTGCGCCTGGGCGCCTCGTTTTTCCAACGCGGCTACGCCACCGGCTCTGCCGGCAACCTCTCGCTGTTGCTGCCGGACGGCGCGCTGCTGGCGACGCCGACCGGCTCCTGTCTCGGCGAGCTGCAGGCCGATCGCCTGTCTAAAGTGAGCCTGAACGGCGACTGGCTCTCCGGCGACAAGCCGTCGAAAGAGATCAGCTTTCATCGGGCGCTCTATCTGAACAACCCGGAATGCAAAGCGGTCGTGCACTTGCATTGCACCTACCTCACGGCGCTCTCTTGCCTGCAGGGGCTGGACGCCGACAACGCCATCAAACCGTTCACCCCCTATGTGGTGATGCGCGTCGGCAAGGTGCCGGTGGTGCCTTACTACCGGCCCGGCGACGAAAGGCTGGCACAGGATCTGGCCCGCCTGGCGCCGACCCACCGTGCCTTTTTGCTGGCCAACCACGGGCCGGTGGTGACCGGTAAAGACCTGCGAGCGGCGGCGGACAATGCCGAAGAGATGGAAGATGCGGCGCGACTGATCTTCACCCTCGGCGATCGTCCGATCCGCTATTTGACCGATGATGAAATTGCCGAATTACGGAGCTGAACCATGCCTAAATTTGCCGCCAATTTGTCGATGATGTTTACTGAGGTGCCATTCCTCGATCGCTTCGCCGCCGCTGCCGCACAGGGCTTCAACGCGGTGGAATTCCTGTTCCCTTACGAGCATCCCGCGGAGCTGTTGGCCGAGAAGCTGCGCGAACACGGCCTGCAACAGGTGCTGTTCAACACCGCGCCCGGTGATGCCGCCACCGGCGAGTGGGGGCTGGCGGCGCTGCCGGGCCGCGAGCGGGATGCGCGCGCCGATATCGATCGCGCGCTGGCCTACGCCATCGCCCTTTCCTGCCCCTGCGTGCACCTGATGGCCGGCGTAGTGCCCGCGGGCGCTGATCGACAGCGTTATCTCGACACCTTTATCGCCAATGCGCGCTATGCCGCCGACGCCTTCGCCCCGCACGGCGTCAAGGTGCTGATCGAAGCGCTCAGCCCGCCGGTCAAGCCCGACTACCTGTTCGCCAGTCAACATCAGGCGGCGGAAGCGGTGGCGGCGATCGAAAGACCGAACGTGTTCATTCAGTTCGACTTTTTCCACGCGCAGTTGGTGGACGGCAATATCAGCGGGCTGCTGGAGACGCTGGCCGGGCGCTACGCGCATATCCAGATAGCCTCGGTGCCGGATCGCCATGAGCCTGACGAGGGCGAACTGAATTACCCGTGGCTGTTCGACAAGCTGGATGCGCTCGGCTATCAGGGCTGGATCGGTTGCGAATACCGCCCGCGCGGCGACACCGCCGCCGGGCTCGGCTGGCTGAAGCCTTACCGCTAAAGCCGCACGCCGACACCAGGAAATCGATTTTATAACAATGAAACGCACCCGTATCGCCACGCGGCGATCGCGGTGCCAACGCTTACCCAACGAAAGGCTTTTTCATGTCTACCTCTCTGCTGTTGCTGATTGCCGTACTCGGCGTGGTGCTGCTGTTATTGATGGTGATTAAGGCGAAGGTGCAGCCCTTTGTCGCGCTGTTGGTGGTCAGTCTGCTGGTGGCGTTGGCCAGCGGCATTCCGACCGGTGAAGTGATGAAAGTAATGACCGCCGGGATGGGCGGCGTGCTCGGCTCGGTGACCATCATCATCGGTCTGGGGGCGATGCTCGGGCGCATGATCGAACACTCAGGCGGCGCCGAGTCGCTGGCGCAGCGCTTCAGCCAGGGGCTGGGGCCGAAACATACCGTCGCCGCGCTGACCCTCGCTGCATTTATCCTCGGCATTCCGGTGTTCTTCGACGTCGGCTTTATCATTCTGGCGCCGATTATTTACGGCTTCGCCAAGGTCGCCAAAGTGTCACCGCTGAAGTTCGGCCTGCCGATGGCCGGCGTGATGTTGACGGTACACGTCGCGCTACCGCCACACCCCGGCCCGGTCGCCGCCGCCGGCTTGCTCAACGCCGACATCGGTTGGCTGACCATCATCGGCCTCGCGATCTGTATCCCGGTCGGCGTGATCGGCTATTTCGCCGCCAACTACCTCAACCGCAAAACCTATCCATTATCGATAGAGGTGCTGGAACAGCTGCAGCTGGCGGCGCCGGAGCCGCGTCCGGAAGGGCAAGCGCCCCTCAGCGATCGCATCAACCCGCCTGGCGCCGGCCTGGTGGCGGCGCTGATCGTCATCCCGATCGCCATCATCATGCTCGGCACCGTCTCCGCCACGCTGTTGCCGGCAGGTTCGGCGCTGCGCGATGCGCTGTCTCTGCTGGGCTCGCCGGCGGTGGCGCTGATGATAGCCCTGCTGCTGGCCTTCTATTTCCTGGCGCTGCGCCGCGGCTGGAGCCTGCAACACGCCAGCGACGTGATGGGCGCCGCGCTGCCGACCGCCGCGGTGGTGATCCTGGTGACTGGCGCGGGCGGCGTGTTCGGCAAGGTGCTGGTGGAATCCGGCGTCGGCAAGGCGCTGGCCGAAGTACTGACGGCCATCGGCCTGCCGCTGGTACCCGCCGCCTTTATCATTTCGCTGGCGCTGCGCGCTTCACAGGGTTCCGCCACCGTGGCGATCCTGACCACCGGTGGTCTGTTGTCGGAAGCGGTCAGCGGGCTGAATCAGCTGCAGCTGGTGCTGGTGACGTTGGCGACCTGTTTTGGCGGGCTGGGGCTTTCCCACGTCAACGACTCCGGTTTTTGGATCGTCACGCGCTATTTGGGGCTGTCGGTGGCCGATGGCCTGAAGACCTGGACGGTGCTGACCACCCTGCTCGGTCTGAGCGGCTTTCTGTTCACCTGGCTATTGTGGCTGGCGGTGTGATTTCTCTGGCATACTGAACGCCGTTGTTTTTCATCGCCTTTCACCCTGTGCAGGAGCAGCAACATGACCGTAATCAACACCGCGCCAACGCTTGTCACCGAACGCCTGCGGCTGGACGCACACACGCTGGACGACTTCGACTCGCTGGCCGCTCTGTGGGCCGATCCGCTGGTGGTACGCTATATCGGCGGCACCCCGCGCGACCGAGAAGACTCCTGGGGGCGCCTGATGCGCTACGTCGGCCACTGGGCGCTGTTGGGGTACGGGTATTGGGCGGTGCGTGACAAACAGAGCGGCGAGTATCTCGGCAGCATCGGCTTCTCCGACTTCCTGCGCGACATCACCCCAGCGCTCGATGCGCCGGAGATGGGCTGGACGCTGGTGAGTTCGGCGCACGGCAAAGGCTATGCCACCGAGGCGCTGCGGGCGGCGCTGGCCTGGGGGAAAACGCACCTGCCGGGGGAAAAAACCGTCTGCATCATCTCGCCTGAAAACCAGGCTTCGCTGGCGTTGGCGAAAAAGGTCGGCTTCAGCGAAAGCCACCGCAGCGAGTATCACCAGAGCCCGATCGTGGTGATGCATTGCCCGCTTTGAATGCCTAAGCGCGTTGCACCGCCAACGCCGTCTGAATGAAGTTGTCCCGCAGCGCGTCGGTGCGCTGCGGATCCCAGGCGATACCGACCTGCCACTCCGTCTCCTCGCCGCTCAGCGGTAAAATGTCGATGCCGGCCGGCGCGATATGCGTGATGCTGTGCGGCAGCAGCGCGACACCGACGCCGGCGGCGACCAGCGCCAACAACGTTTGGATATCACCGGCCTGCTGCACCACGTTCGGCGTCAACCGGTGAGCGGCGATAAACCGCAGCGACTGATCGCTCAGCCCGCGCCCGCGTTTCGGCGTCAACTGCAACAGCGGCAGCAGATTGAAACGCGCCATCAGATCGTCGGTGCGCAGCGCCAGCGCGCCCGGCGCAGCCAGCACCAACCGATCGCTCAACAACGCGACGCCGCACAGCGGCGTATTGACCGGCAAGCGCGCGAACCCCGCCTGCAACTCTCCCTGCAGCAACAGCTGATACTGCCGTTCGGACGGCAGATCTTCGAGGCCAATCGCCACCTCGGGAAACCGTTGGCGAAAGGCGGCCACCAGCTGCGGCGCCAGATGAAAGCTGGAAAGGCCAAATCCCAGCGACAGCCGCCCCGCTTCCCCGAGCGCCACCCGCCGAGCGCGCTGCTGAAACTGCTGGTACTGCGCCACCAGCACCTGCGCCTCCGGGTAGAGCCGCTGCCCGCCGGCGGTGAGCACAGCCCCCTGTCGGCCACGCTCGAACAATCGAACGCCGAGCTGGGTTTCCAGCGCCTGAATTTGCTTGCTCAGCGCCGGTTGGCTGATGCATAGCCGGCTCGCCGCCTGACGATAGTTGCCCTGTTCGGCCAGCGCCACCAGGGCGCGCAGTTGTTTTATATCCATTCCATTAAGTTATCGAATAGGGAATTTAATTGATTATACAGTAATCAATTCGCCTGCTGTAATCAACGCAGACCCTAACCGGAGAGACACCATGACCATCTCATTACGCGCCGCCACGGTGCAATTCCAGCATCGCGCCAACGATAAAAATTACAACCTGTCGACCATGGAGCGCTTTATCGCTCAGGCGGCCGAGCAGCAGGTACAGCTGCTGGCCTTCCCGGAAATGTGCGTCACCGGCTATTGGCACGTGCGCCATCTGTCCGACGCCGAAGTGCGGGCGCTGGCGGAGCCGATCGTGAGCAGCCCCTCGCTGGCGCGCATTCGCCCGCTGGCTGAGCGTTACAACATGGCGATTGGCGTCGGGCTGATCGAGCTGGGCGATGATGGCCGGTGTTACAACGCCTATGCCGTTTGTCTGCCGGACGGCGAACTGCATGTGCACCGCAAACTGCACGCCTTCGAGCACCCGGCTATCGCCAGCGGCGACCGCTATACGGTGTTCGATACCCCCTGGGGCGTACGCGTGGGCGTATTGATCTGCTGGGACAACAATCTGGTGGAGAATGTGCGCGCAACGGCGCTGCTGGGCGCGGACGTGCTGATCGCCCCGCACCAGACCGGCGGCACCCATTCGCGCAGCCCGCACGGCATGAAGCCGATCCCGCAGGCGCTGTGGCAGCGGCGGGTGGAAGATCCGCAGGCGATAGAAGCCGCCTTTCGCGGCGAACACGGCCGCGGCTGGCTAATGCGCTGGCTGCCGTCGCGCGCTCACGACAACGGGCTGTTCTTGCTGTTCAGCAACGGCGTGGGCCGAGATGACGATGAAATACGCACCGGCAACGCGATGATCCTCGATCCTTACGGCCGCATCGTAGCGGAGACCTGGGCGGCGGAAGACCGGCTGGTCAGCGCCGATCTCGATTTGACGCTGATCCCGCTCAGCACCGGCCGCCGCTGGATTTACGGACGCCGCCCCGAGCTGTACGGGTTGTTGACCGAACCGCAAGGCTATGAACGCGATGCCCGCAGCGCGCGCTTTTCGACACAGCCGACGGGGCGCGGCAGCCGATAACAGATAAAAAAAATCCGCCCGGAGGCGGATTTTTTATCGGTGCGACAAAAGCTGCCGCAGGTTCATGCCCTCAGGCACGAACACACTTAGAAGCGGTAGCCTACGCCAACGTTCCAGGTGCCAACGTCAACGCTACGAATGCGGTTCTGCTCGTAACCGACATCCAGGGCAACGTTCTCGATTGGGTTGAACTGCAGACCGGCACCGTAGGTGAAGCCGTAGTCAGCGGTATCGTGACGAGAAGTACCGTTCTGAGCGTTGGTAGTGAATTTACCGTAACCCAGACCAACCAGACCGTAGATGCTCGCCCAGTCATTGATGCGGTATGCTGGACCGGCAGAGATAGAGTTGTACTGAGCTTTGTTGTAGAAACCGTCCTGAGAACCGTCCTTTTCCAGGTGGGTAAAGGAACCGATTACGCCCAGTGGGTTGTTGTCGAACTCGTAACGGTATTTCAGGTTGAAACCGTCGGCCTTGTTAGCAACGCCTTGGAAATCACCCTGCGCATAGCCAGCGGATACGGTGCTCTGACCAGCGAATGCGGTACCTGCGCTAACTGCTAATACGCAAGCTGCTACTGCGGAAAGACATGCAATTTTTTTCATAACCACCTCAAACGCGTTTTATTATTAAGTACATCCATTTGTTCATGCTTTGAAAATATAACAAAAATTAGCGTGAAACTCTGCCTTGAAATGAGTGTCTAATGCTTTATATCGTGTAACAGAAGATTTCAAGAACAGTGTATCTGCTTCTTTTCGCTCTATTTTCGGCCATATTCTACGGCTTTCTGTGACAAAAATCACCAATTTAATATCCAGATAATTCTTAAGAAAAAGCGCACTTTTTGACCAAATTCACCCCATCTCATCCGAGGATCGGTGGATTTCACCGCGATGCGCGCTTTTCTCAGACAGATTTTCGCCATTTCATTTACACTGCTCGCATCCCCGTTTCGACCGTTTTCTCAAGGCTGAGGAACGGCGCATAAAAGGCCCGTTAAGGATGTCGTTATCTACTTCCGGCAGAGCGCCCTCCGCGCTGCTGCCTATCTGTCTGTTAATCATCGCCATGGTGTCTATCCAGAGCGGTGCCTCGTTGGCCAAAAGCCTGTTCCCGATCGTGGGTGCGGAAGGCATTACGACGCTGCGTCTTTTCATCGGCACTCTGATTCTGTTCATTATCTTCCGCCCATGGCGTATGCGCATCGCCGCCGGTAGCCGCTTGCCGCTACTGATTTACGGCCTGTCGCTCGGCGCGATGAATTACCTGTTCTACCTGTCGCTGCGCACCGTGCCGCTCGGCATCGCCGTGGCGCTGGAGTTTACTGGCCCGCTCGCGGTGGCCATGTTCTCCTCGCGGCGGCCTATCGACTTCCTCTGGGTGGCATTGGCGATCGCCGGATTATGGTTCCTGCTGCCGCTCGGCCACGGCGTGGGCGGGATAGACCCCTTCGGTGCCGCCTGCGCGCTCGGCGCCGGCGCCTGCTGGGCGGTCTATATCATCTTCGGCCAGAAGGCCGGCGGCGATCACGGCCCCGGCACGGTAGCGCTCGGCTCGCTGATCGCCGCGTTGGTGTTCTGCCCGATCGGCGCCTGGCAAACCGGCAGCGTGCTGTTCAACGTTGAGATTCTGCCGATAGCCCTGGCGGTAGCCATCCTCTCCACCGCGCTGCCTTATTCGCTGGAGATCATCGCGCTGCCCAAAATTCCGGCGCGCACCTTCGGCACCTTGATGAGCCTGGAACCGGCGATGGCGGCGTTATCCGGCATGCTGTTCCTCGGCGAACACCTGAGCGGCGTGCAATGGCTGGCGCTGGCGGCGATCATCGCCGCCTCCATGGGCTCCGCCCTCACCATTCGCCCCAAACCTCGCCTCGAAAGCCTTTCCTGATCGCCCGACCCGCCTGCAGACCGCAACGTCGGAATGCAGGCGGGTTAACTGTTTTCCTCGTGACAAGTCGGCATACTTCCCCTTAGCCTGTATCGCAGGCTCTTTGGACTTTCGCTCACATGGAGAATAACAGTGATTCACAACAGCCTGTTCAACCCACGCTTCGGCCGCGGACTCGCGCCGGCGCTGGTTTCAACCCTGACCGAGTTGCGCCGATGCGACCTGCCCGAACTGGCGCTGGGGCATCACCCGATAGACGGCGACAACATATTTATGGACGTGATGACGCTGACCACCGCGCCGGCGGCGGAAAAGCGCGCCGAAATGCATCAGGAATACATCGCGCTGCATCTGCTGATCAGCGGTGAAGAGCGAATCGAATACGGCCTGGCGGGCAACGGGCATCGTGAACACCCCCACGCGGAAAATAGCGATCTGCTGCTGCTGGACATCAAACGCCACCCGCAAACGCTGCACATGACGCACGGTATGTTCGCGATCTTTTTCCAGATGGAACCGCACAAGACCGGCTGCCTATGGCAGCGCCCGCAGCACATTAAGAAAGCGGTGGTGAGGATCCATCACCGCCTACTGCTGTGACCCTGCGGCAGCGCCCGTAGAAAATCGGCGGCCTGGCGGGGAGAGCGCAAGCGCTTGAAATGGCGCCCTACATCGGTACGGGCCATCTCCGCCAGGTATTTTCGCCGGTTCTTCGAGTAAGTGCGGATCGTCCACAACACGATCGACTCACGGCTGAAGAAAGAACGGCGGAAACTTTCACGATTGCCGGTGCCCGGCCACAGCTCACGTTTGCTGGCCGCGCGTCGGCACGCCCGGCGCACGGCCTGCCACAGCGTGCGGCAGAAGCCGTAGTCCAACCACAGGATATAATCGACTTCGCGCCACTTAATCGGTTGCGTGCGGCTGTAGTTGCCGTCCAGCACCCAGCCTCCTCCCGCTTCGGCCAGCGTCTGCTCTAACCGCGCCAGGAACGCGTCATCGGGCGTACCCTGCCACTCGGGCCGCCAATACAGGCTGTCCATCTCGATATAGGGAACGTCAAGCCGTTCCGCCAATTGACGCGCCAGGGTGCTTTTACCGCTGCCGCTGGTGCCGACGACGTTAATTTTCATCACTCGCCAATAAAAACTGGGATAATTCCCTTACTTTAACCGCATCAATTACGGCTATCAATCTGAATAGGCTTACAATTAACAGCACGATAACAATATGGATATTTAGTCGAATCAGCCTATCCGCAGAAAATAAGATAACAGGGATAAATCGT
Organism: Serratia sp. PL7; assembly: GCF_945957435.1. Taxonomy (NCBI): domain Bacteria; kingdom Pseudomonadati; phylum Pseudomonadota; class Gammaproteobacteria; order Enterobacterales; family Yersiniaceae; genus Serratia; species Serratia sp. PL7. Next base: position 2,325,675 of record NZ_CAMFLB010000001.1, read on the forward strand.
CACTAACCAAAACAATAACAAAAAAATAAAAATAGCAATTAAATTCATTGCATTACATAGAAACACAAACCAAATTAAAATATTGACATTAGACCAAGCCTATTTGTGCAATAGCCATTTTCGTACGGCAAAAATAAATACCCCTGCTATAATTGATCCCGTAACGAAATAGGACAACGACTAATCAAGAGGATATCTGATATGAGTACCGCTAAACTGGTGAAAACGAAATCTTCTGATCTGCTGTATACCCGTAACGATCTGGACGAAAAAGTCAAACTGGCCGCCATCAAGGCGCTGAACCATCAGGTCGTGCAATTTATCGATCTTTCGTTGATCACCAAACAGGCGCACTGGAACATGCGCGGTGCGAACTTCATCGCGGTTCATGAAATGCTGGACGGCTTCCGCACCGCCATCATCGAGCATCAGGACACCTTCGCCGAGCGCGTAGTGCAACTGGGCGGCGTGGCGCTGGGCACCGTACAGGTCGTTAACGATCAGACGCCGCTGAAAAGCTATCCGACCAATATCCACAGCGTGCAAGAACACCTGAAAGCGCTGGCCGATCGCTACGGCGCGGTGGCGAATGACATCCGTAAGGCCATTACCGAAGTGGAAGATGAAGACACCGCCGACATGTTCACCGCCGCATCGCGCGATCTGGACAAGTTCCTGTGGTTCATCGAATCCAATATCGAATAACGCCGCAACGCGTTGCAGACCGCCCGTCGTGCCGGGCAGAACAGGCTGGGCTTCGCCCGGCCTGTTTTCTTTTGCGCGGTCGTTGAATTGTGCAAAAAACGGCCCATATTAAACGGTAGAGTTCCCTTGTTAGGAGGTGATGATGGCCAGCGGCTGGGCGGCAGACGGCGCCGTACAAGATCAGATTGACTCCACCGTCGACGATGCGGTGCAGCGTGCGCGTGATGCGCTCGGGCATGGCGAGAGCGAACGCTATTGCCAGGAATGCGGAGAACCGATCCCCGAGGCGCGCCGCAAGGCGTTAACAGGCGTGCGTTTTTGTCTCGCCTGCCAGGCAGAACAAGACAAAAAACACGCGGCCAATAGCCTGTACAACCGGCGCGGCAGCAAAGACAGCCAGTTGCGTTAGCATTATCTGCTCCCCTTTTTCTCCTCTCGCGGCCCCCGCTTGCACCGTCGGTGCATCATGAAAGTTAGAGTTAGTTATCAATATTGAAGCAAAAACGTTAAAGAACGGTTGTTTCACAGCCAAAATTTGGTTAATGATAGCCCCGTGCACCAAGATAATTCTTACGCACCATTTCGGTGCCTCATTGTGGTGCACAACCATAACAATTCGCCTTTTCGGCACAACATCACGAAGTAACTCTTTGTTTTTATAGTAGTTGAAAACATGGCACGATTTTTTCATGGCACCAACTGCAATATAAAAAATGGGTAATCCGCAACCTGTACAGGAATTCCTCTCATGAAGTCGATTTTTAAAGTCTCCCTGGCCGCACTCTCTCTGGCCTTTGCCGTAAGTTCCCACGCAGCAGACAAACTGGTGGTTGCCACCGACACCGCTTTCGTTCCTTTTGAGTTCAAACAAGGCGACAAATACGTCGGCTTCGACATCGATCTGTGGGCGGCTGTCGCCAAAGAGCTGAAGCTGGACTACACCCTGAAACCGATGGACTTCGGCGGCATCATTCCGGCGCTGCAGACCAAAAACGTCGATCTGGCGCTGGCCGGCATCACCATCACCGATGAGCGCAAGAAAGCTATCGACTTCTCCGACGGCTACTACAAGAGCGGCCTGCTGGTAATGGTCAACGCCGACAACAACAGCGTGAAAAGCATCGACGATCTAAATGGTAAAGTGGTGGCGGTGAAGAGCGGCACCGGTTCGGTGGATTACGCCAAGCAGCACATCAAAACCAAGGATCTGCGTCAGTTCCCTAACATCGACAACGCCTACATGGAGCTGGGCACCAAGCGCGCCGATGCGGTGCTGCACGACACGCCAAACATCCTATACTTCATCAAGACGGCCGGCGCCGGCAAGTTCAAAACCGTCGGCGATTCGCTGGAAGCGCAGCAGTATGGCATCGCCTTCCCTAAAGGCAGCGACGAGCTGCGCGAGAAGGTGAACGGCGCGCTGAAAACCCTGCGCGAGAACGGCACCTATAACGAAATCTACAAGAAGTGGTTCGGTACCGAACCTAAGTAAGCTGTGAATTTGGCAAGCTATTAACTTAAGCACAGGGGGTCGCTTAACCCCCTGCGCTTCGTTGTATCTGATACCCACGTTTGGGATCACCGGGAGAAATATCATGCAGTTCGACTGGAGCGCCATCTGGCCCGCCATTCCTATCTTGTTAGAGGGCGCCAAAATGACCCTGTGGATTTCGGTCCTCGGTCTGATTGGCGGCCTGATCATCGGCCTCGTCGCCGGCTTTGCCCGCACCTACGGCGGATGGATCGCCAACCACATCGCGTTGGTGTTTATCGAAGTGATCCGCGGCACGCCGATCGTGGTGCAGGTGATGTTCATCTACTTCGCCCTGCCGATGGCATTTAGCGACTTGCGTATCGATCCGTTCACCGCGGCAGTGGTGACCATCATGATCAACTCCGGCGCCTACATCGCGGAAATCACCCGCGGCGCGGTGCTGTCGATTCATAACGGTTTCCGCGAAGCCGGCCTGGCGCTCGGCCTGTCGCGCCGCGAAACCATCCGCTACGTCATTATGCCGCTGGCGCTGCGTCGCATGCTGCCGCCGCTGGGCAACCAGTGGATCATCAGCATCAAAGACACCTCGCTGTTCATCGTGATCGGCGTGGCGGAGCTGACCCGTCAGGGTCAGGAAATTATTGCCGGTAACTTCCGCGCGCTGGAAATCTGGAGCGCCGTGGCGGTTATCTACCTGATTATTACCCTGGTGCTGAGCTTCGTGCTGCGTCGTCTGGAAAGAAGGATGAAAATCCTGTGATTGAATTTAAAAACGTCTCCAAGCATTTTGGCCAAACCCAGGTGCTGCACAACATCGATTTGAAGATCGACAAAGGCGAAGTGGTGGTGATCATCGGGCCATCCGGCTCTGGCAAATCCACCCTGCTGCGCTGCATCAACAAGCTGGAAGAGGTGACCAGCGGCGATCTGATCGTCGATGGCCTAAAAGCCAACGATCCGAAAGTGGACGATCGGTTGATCCGCCAGGAAGCCGGCATGGTATTCCAGCAGTTCTACCTATTCCCGCACCTGACGGCGCTGGAAAACGTCGCCTTTGGCCCGATCCGCGTGCGCGGCGCGAAGAAGTCCGATGCGGAAAAGCTGGCGCGCGAGCTGCTGGCTAAGGTCGGTTTGGCGGAGCGCGCCCACCACTACCCGTCCGAACTGTCGGGCGGCCAGCAGCAGCGCGTGGCCATTGCGCGCGCGCTGGCGGTGAAGCCGAAAATGATGCTGTTCGACGAGCCGACCTCCGCGCTCGATCCGGAGCTGCGCCACGAAGTGCTTAAGGTGATGCAGGATCTGGCCGAGGAAGGCATGACGATGGTCATCGTCACCCACGAAGTCGGCTTTGCCGAAAAAGTGGCGTCGCGCCTGATCTTTATCGATAAGGGCCGGATTGCCGAAGACGGCAACCCGCACGACCTGATCAACCATCCGCCAAGCCCGCGTCTGCAGGAGTTCCTGCAGCACGTTTCCTGATCCTGGCGGTTTAACGGCGGGCGCGCCACGCGCCCGCCGCTTTCATTCCGCACGCGTTCCCACGCCCCATCGCGTTTCCTTTCCTACTATATTCATTGTTTTCATCGTATTGCTCTGACATCCGCCGATCACAGAACGCCAAAGAGAGGAACAATGCCGCCAAACGCATACTCCCGACGAGGTTCTCATCTGCGAGAACACCTGCTTTTCCTGCTGCTGTTGCTGACCTTGAGCGTCTTCGCACCACCGGCGCTGGCGCAAAACGCGCCGCCTGCGCCCGCCGACAAGAGCGAGCAGCAGAAGGCCGCCTACGCCGCGCTGGCCGATCTGCTGCAAGACGACAAAGCGCGCGCGGAACTCATCAATCACCTGAAACAGACCGCCGGCGACGCCCCCGCCGCAGCGCCGGCAACGTCGGAGGAATCGACGCCAGCCACGCTGAGCGACAGCCTGAACTCGCTGGCGCAGGAAGGCATCGGCACCTTTAACCAGAAGCTCGGCGCGCTGCAAAAGCTGATCGACTCCGGCCCGAAGCGCGTTTTCAATCCCGCCGGCTTTTTCCGCGCGCTGGGCTACTTTCTGCTGACGGTGGCGGTCACCTTTGCGCTGTTCCACCTGATCCGGCGGTTGATCGCGCCGCTGTACAAACGCATGGGCAGTTGGGGGCACAATGCGCGGCTGCAGCGCGGCCCGTGGTATAAGCGCCCCGCCGCCATTCTCGGCGCTTTCGCCGTCGATCTGCTGGTGCTGCTGCTGGCGCTGGCGGCGGGCAATCTGTTCGCCCGCCACGTCCACGCCGACAGCGCCACCATTCTGCGGCTGCAGACCCTGTTTCTCAGCGCCTTCGCGGTGATTGAATTTTTCAAGGCGGTTCTGCGGCTGATTTTCGCCCCTAACTTCGACTACCTGCGTCCCTTCCCCTTCAGCGACCAGAGCGCACGCTACTGGAACACGCGCCTCGCCTGGCTCAGCGGGCTGATCGGCTACGGTCTGATGGTGGTAGTGCCGGTGGTGGCGGTACAAATAAGCTACCCGGCCGCCGCCGCCGTCAACCTGGTGGTGATGCTGGCGCTGACGCTGTACGCCATTTGGCTGATCCTGCACAACCGCAAACCGATACAGCAACAGATCAACCTGCTGGCCGAACGGTCGATGGCGTTTTTCAGCGTGATCCTGCGCGGCCTGGGGCATATCTGGCACCTGCTGGCGATCGCCTATTTTCTGGTGTTGTTCGTGCTGTCCCAGTTCGACATCGGCAACAGCCTGCGCTTTATGATGAGCGCCACGGTGAAAAGCCTGCTGGTGGTCGGCGTCGGCGCCCTGCTGTCCGGCATGCTGACCCGCTGGATCTTCCGCCGCATTTCGCTGCCGACCGACGTCAATCTGCGCTATCCGATGCTCGAGCGGCGCATCAACTCCTACATCCCCAACGGGTTGAAGATACTGCGGGTGATGGTGGTGCTGGCGGTGACGCTGTTTCTGCTCGACGCCTGGCACCTGATCAACCTGTACCAGTGGGCGGGCAGCGAAAATGGCCAGCGGACGCTCGGCGGGCTGGTGCATATCCTGCTGATCCTGCTGATTGCCGTCTTCAGCTGGACGCTGATGGCCAGCATCATCGAACACCGCCTGGCGCTGGAACTGAGCAACGGCGTGCGGCCGAGCGCGCGTGAACGCACGTTGCTGACGCTGTTTCGCAACGTGCTGGCTATCGTTATCAGCACCATTACCGTGATGATCGTACTGTCGCAGGTCGGGCTGAACATCGCGCCGCTGCTGGCGGGCGCCGGCGCGCTGGGGCTGGCCATCAGCTTCGGCGCCCAGACGCTGGTGAAAGACGTGATCACCGGCGTGTTCATCCAGTTCGAAAATGGCATGAACACCGGCGAATACGTCACCGTCAGCGGCATCACCGGCACCGTGGAGCGCATGACCATCCGCTCGATCGGCCTGCGCGACGACTACGGCGTCTATCACATCGTGCCGTACTCTTCGATCACCACGCTGGCCAACTATGCGCGTGAGTTCGGGGTGTATCGCGCCAACTACACCGTCAGCCGCGACGAGGACATCGATCGGGTCAATGAGGTGCTGCATCAGGCCATCGAGGCGCTGAAGCAGGATGAACAGGTGAAGCATTTCCTGATTGGCGAGCCGGTCTTCAACGGCGTGGTGGCGCTGGGCGATCGCTCGTTCACCACCCGCGTGACGGTGCGCACGCAGGCGCTGAAACAGTGGGTGGTGCAATACGCCCTCGACCGGCTGGTGAAAATCCATTTCGATCGGGCCGGTATCGGCATGCCGCAACAGGCTATGCAGATCTCCCGCGCGCCGCAGCCGCACGAAGAACAGGCGCCGCCCGCGGCGATCTGAGGTTAGCGCCCGCGCCCGCAGGGCTGAGCGGCCAGGAAGGCCGCCACGTCCTGTCGGTAGGCATCGTATTGCACCGAGCGCGGCGCAAACAGGCCCACCACGTTGATCAGCCACGGATGGCGCGCGAACAGCGGTTTGATCATCACGTGGTCGGCTTCGTCGATGCGCGTCACCGTCAACAGCGAGGCCGGGACCGTTTGCCGATAAACGCGCTCGGTTTCGTCCGTGTCCACGTTGACGTCACGCCCGCCCAGTATCAGGTGTACCGGCGTGTTGAAATTTCGTAATCCCGCCGTCGCATCGCTGGCCATGTTGGCGCGAATAAAGCGCCAGCGGTCGGCGCTCAATGCGGCGGTGGCGCCATACTCACGGCGGTACTGCGCGTAGCCGTCCGGTTGTTCGAGCAGCGTTTGAATGTGGCGCCAGTGCGCCTCGCGCGCGGCGATCGACGCTTCATTGTCCCCTGCCGCCACCATCGCTGCCCGGGTGTTATAACGCCCTTGCCGCAGCCAGTTGATCGCCGGCGCCAACGCCAGCGTGAAGGCGATGTCGGGGCGCAAACGCGCCACCTCCGGCATCACCCACCCCGCCTGGCTGGTGCCCCAGAGCCCCACGCAGCGCGCATCGAAGCGCCCGTCCCGCCGGGCCCAGTCGATGATATCGGCGGTTTCCCGTGCGCGATCCGCCATGGTCTGATGCAGCCAGTTGCCGCCGGAGCCGCCAACGCCCGGCTTATCGAAGGATAAAACCGCATAGCCCTGCTGCGCCATCGCCTCCCAAATGCCGTAATAGCCTTCGTCGCGGCTGGCGTTAGCCGGCCCATCGCCGTGCACGAACACCACGATGCCGGGCTTGATCGGCGCATGCTGCGGCAACACCAGCGTGCCGGTCAACCGGTTGCCGCCGGCGGTCACCACGACCGGTTCGGTGACAAAGCGAAAGTCGTTGACGTAAATCACCCAGCCAAACGCCGCCAAAACCAGCGCCACGAGGCACAGCCCTATTTTGCGCACGTCGCCTCCCCGTTGCGTTTCTCCATCAATATCCAATCGGCCTGGCCGAACAGTAAGCCCAGCGAGGCGTAATGCTCTTCGCGCCGCACCTGAAAGCCGCAGCGCCGGTACAGACGCTGCGCATCCACGTTGCGCCGGCTGACGTGCAGGCTCAGACGCCGGCCTGTGCCTTGTTCGGCGGCGTAGTCGTTCATCCACTGCAGCAGCCGCCTGCCCACCCCTTTACCGCGCTGGTTCTCGGCCACCGCCAGGTAAGAGAGATACAGCTCACCGGCCGCCGGAGTGTGCTGCAGCACCGCAATTTGCAGATACATGCGCCAAACGTTCAGCCAGCCATAGCGGCGGCACATATTGCGCGCGAAATCATTTGATATCATTTTGAAAAAAATTTGATACTGTGCGTGCGATTAGAAAATAAAACATTTGATACCAAAGGTAAGATGCGGGTCATTAAATTTTAACAACCCGCGAGTTGAATGGCTTGTGAGTTATATTCCTAGGCGTGATGCAAGCACCGCATCCGCTTCAGACGCCGAATGTAGGTGTAACATATCCCTGAATGTTCCATAGCAGCCCGTTGTAGTGCTGCCAGGTGTACCGACTACCAGGGCAGCAGTCCGATCGCGCAGGTCTGCCAGGGCACCCGTTGACGAGGTCGTTTTCATCGCGAACTTACCCTTTTCATAACCGGTGATAACACCGGATGTCACATCGAATAATCCAGCCGCTGGCACGTAGTCTTCATACAGTGTGGCTGCAACCATCAACGCGCCACCAACATCCGCTGGCCAGCCTGAATCACGAGTACCAAAACGCCATGACTCAGTGATGGCTTGGTTGTTCGTAATCATCGTTCGCATATATGTCATCGGGAGCGATCCTATCGGATAGCCGAAAGTTAAACCGTTGCCATCAGCGCGACTACTATCGCTCATGCATCCGGCAAGCAGATAAGTTGCGGCCTTCTGCATCACGATACTGCCCCGGCTTTGGAGCCAGGTACCACCGTTAGACGTAATTTGAACATTGATCGAACGGGTCGATGTGTCATACAGCATCTGGCCAGGTGGTGTGCCTTTTGATACTGCCAATAGGTCGCCTGCCTCACCGAGCAAGTTATATACGGTCAGAACGTTACCCGCGCTGTCCGTTTTGATGCCAAAGGCCGGTGTCAGAGATACAACAGTTCGCTCATACATTGCATTGAGCAAAAGAAATTTAAACCGTTCGATACAGCCTGATTCGTCGGGAATATGCCCGCCGTCCGCCAGCACGCGGCTCTTGTAGCTAGCAAACAATGCTTGCGGATCAAGAATCGACGCTGAAAGATCAAGTGCGGGGCGGAACCCTGCATAGGCTTTTCCGGTGTTAATTGCAGCTACCATCAGATTTCTCCAGTCAAAGGAATACGGTCTAAGCACATCCAGTTATAAAGCGGGAACGGAACCCCGGAACGCGTCACCCATTTAGAAATGACAGGCGACGAGTCGCGGAAGCACGTTGTGGGGTAAACACTGCCGTTTGTGTGTGGTTGCGTATTCGTAAATCCGATTAGCAACACGTCGTCAGTAGCCGGAGCCTTATCAAATTCAACACGGATCGTATTACCGTCTACGATTGAGACATTCACCACGGTGGCGCTGTTGTGCTCCAGGCTGATGCCTTTACCAGGGCAGTCACGGATAAATGCGCTGTCGATGACAATTGGGGTGTAAGGGACATCACAGAGTAAATCCGCAATCGCGCCGTTCAGCGTTACATTTCGAATTTTCAGCCCAGTCCACGTGCCTTTCTTTTCCGTGTCGTAGAGATGCCAGTGGATAGCCTGCGCCGTATATTCGCCCTGGAGGACTTTACCGGCCGCATTTAAATGGCTCATCGTGCCGTCACTAAACAGCCAGTTCAGGGGATATTTGGGGCCATACATGATGGCTGTATCCGGGTTGTGGCGCACATACGCGGTCTGGTCAACCGCAGTGACTGAATATGGCTGTACGACGATAGTTTCCCCGGTAGGGTTTCCCTCTTCGTCAATTTCACCCGCTTTGGTATTCACACGGCTTCCAACCTGCCCAATAACAACCAGGAACGGTTCGGTTTGCCCCGTGATAGGCGTTACATCGGCTTGGAAATCAGAGAAGTACTCCGTCTCTTTAGCCAGATAATCGCCTGGATTTGGGTTATCGCCATTGTCGTTGTCGCTTTCACCATGCTCAATGGTCAGGAATTTAAATGAATAGGGTTTTCCAACGGCATCAGCAGCGGTTTTATAGAGTTGAATTAATGCCAACCCCTTGTTGTAAGGGACAGTGCCTTTTTTGATTTTGGAGAACGGGGCACCACCAACGGCGAACCCAGCGTGCATAAAGACCACGTTACCCGGTGTAAATGACATCAGCTTATTGTAGAGCGGCAAGACATTACCCTGCCGATAACCTGGGTATGACATATCATTAATCGTCGTTCTGTCAGCGTTCCCCATACCGCGCCCGCCATCACCTTCCGGTTTACCGTTGGTGGCGGCGAGTAACCGCCCACGATAGGCTGGGTCACGGTTCACCACGTTTGTATTGCCGGTTTTGTCGTATGGGGTATTCAAGGATTGGCCTGTCGATCCACCGCCATGAATTTCAGTCGCATCGAGCGGCATTTCACGAATAGACGGGATATACATTACTCCAGCACCAGAGGCAGCTTCTCCACCCGGCAAGTAGCTGAAAACCATCCCGGCATCAGTCAGTTTCTGAACGGTAAGAACGGGGCGCTCAGACCACACCACCGTATTATCCCATGCAGCCGCAGGAACCCCGCCAGAGGTCACCAGTTTGGCTCGTGATTCGCCCAATTTGTCTTGCAGCGGCCCATCAACCCCAGGAATGAATACGCCGCCATTATCATCAATAGCGAATAGAGCCGTTTTCAAATCAGCGGCAAAAATGACGTGCTGGAACCCCACAATGGTGCGAGAGAACGTTGTTGAACAGAGTGTGTCTAAGCGCTCTTGCAGTACATCATCGGTGCCGACGATGCGAATGTCGCCGTTGTCGTTAATCGTCAACAGGCCATCAATCCCATTTCTGGCAACGATAGCGTACTGCAAATTTTGATAGCGATTCGCCAGGTCTTTCGGAATAAGCTGCTCGACATAATCTTGCAGTGATGACGTCAGTCCGGCTACCCACAGGCCAAAATCATTATCAAGTGCGAGCGCCGTTTCAGAAGGCCCACGTAGGCTCGATAATATCCATTGCCAGTTGTTTGAACTGTACTGATTTAGAACTTCGGTCGTCTTCTGCAACGACGCCTGTTGTGCAGACAGTACAGCCATAAAGTCATTCAAAATCCTGACGGAGTTCGAGCTGGGCGCGTCAGTAATGAGTAACGCAGTGCCATTGTCGTTCTGATAATATTTGAACGATTGTTCGCTATCCAATCCCTGAGGAACACTAAAATATTGTCCATTTTCGGTTTTACTCAGCCCTTCCTCAACCGTATCAAATACGCTGGATTGCGCCGAAAGGCGTTCATTTATCAATGAAACAATAACCGTTGCGATTTGGTTATATTTAAACTTGTCTGGCGCGACATTTGATAGCTTGAGAATATTTAACAGCTCAAGCATGACGATATTAAACCAGTCTGCGCCTGGGTAAGACGCCTTGTCTTTTTCTTCGGTAAAAAAGCGAATGCTGGTGCTTTCAACATCGCTAACCTTTGGCATTACTTCGACGCCGCTTGGGTTGTCAATATGGAACATGATGGAGCTTCCTTAAGGCTTCGCAGGCCATTCAATGTTGGGGGCAAGTTCAGGTTCAACACGCATCAGCAAGACGCGGTAGCGGCTCCAGGCTTCAAGTTTGGCAATCTCATCTTCAGTGGCGATGCCGTATTTAACGGCGTCACTGAGGACGGCAATTTCTTCATCGGCTTCATTGCGTAATGCATTCTTTTTCATGCGGGCCTGCTCGACCTGGTTTTTTACCACTGCGTCCTGATTGGTTACCCAGCCGGTGCCGTTCCATTCGTCAAAGGGAGTGGCGGGCATAATGAATGTCAGGGTGTCAGGCAACGCGCCAACATCTGAAATGACGACAGGCGAGCCATCTTCAATGTGATAGGCAGTTTTTCCCCGGTGGTCTTCAACATAAACCCAGTCCAGACCTGCCCATTGGGTCGCGAACCCTAATTTAGGCTCTGGTGGTTCAACAAATGTATTACCTTCCGGAAGTATGAAATATGGCTCAGGGACAATATGAATACCGCCGAGATTATCGTAATATTTTTGCCCGGTTTTATCCTCAAGCTGTTGCCATTCCCCATGCTCGAACAGTAATACATATCCCGCGAGTTTTTTAGGTGGCTCAATGAGCGTCATACCGTCAGGAATAACGTCACTCAATTCCACGATAACTGAACCATTACCGAATTTATCCCAGTAGCGCGTCCCACGGTTATCACGCATGTAATCCCAGCCTGTCCCATTCCAAACGCCGGTAAAGCCACTCTGCGGATCACATTTAACTGTAGTGGTATTGGCAGGTAATCCCGTACCCGCCGGTATGATGGTCAGCCCACTACCGATAAACACACCCTTGGCGTCGAAGTGGAACAACCACAGAGCCTGGTTAGTGTCAGAGAAAGAAAATTCACTCATTACGCGAGCCTCACGATGTAATTAAATGCGATGTTCTTGACGGTGGTTTCTGGGTTGCCGTCGCCGTTAACCCGCCCTGTATGGCCGTGCCATCCCAGCACCATGGTGTGAAGGTGTTGCCCGGCCCAGCTCGTTAAATTCTTTGAGTAATCGCCGGTGTTATCCGTACCGGTATAAAATGGCGCATAAGCTGCCCCAGGAGCGGCAACGCCACCTTGGTGGTCGTGGCCCGGGTCGGTTGAGGTCTCTTTAGTTCCTAAATCGGTGCTGTCGATTTCCAGCCCATGGGCATGATATTTGTTGCCGTCAGCCTCATAGCTCAACAGCGCCCTATTTGCCGCCGGTAAGCCCTTGATACTTTGGCCGCGCATATCGGGGATGACCAGACCAGGATAGGCTTGTGCCAGCTTCGGATAGGCTGCGCCGTCGAACGCCTGGCCAACCATCAACGCGAACCCCGCAGGAGCAGACGAACCCGGCCATGGGTACGGGATGCCGACCGGCATCATGTAGTCGGTGGACATAAGACGAATGGCCTGGGCAAACTGATCCAGCTTGGTTTTGTCCGGTGCAATGCCCGCCAGCGTCAGCACGTTGAGCATTTCGGCCTGGATGATGTTGAACCAATCGCAGCCTGGGTAAGTTGGCTCTATGCCTTCACCGCCTTCGGTAAACCATCTGGGCTGAGTAAATAACTGCGGGTGAACCGTGGGCATTTCCGCCACACTGCTTGCATTATCGATATGGAACATTAATTCACCTCAAAAATATATTCGTAGCCGTAACCAGCCAGGCGATATTTGGTTAATACGCACTCCAGCATTTGGGTGTGGTATTCAATCAACGGCGTCAGCACATCTTCCACCACGGTAAACCGAGTGACCGGCGTGTCATGTACCGTAATGGACAGTAAAAACCGGTAGCGCTTGGGGTAAATACGCGCCATGCAATTACGCAGACAGTGATGCGGTAATATTTCCCGCACCGTGATATCGAATCCCAGCGCGTGCGCCACGTTTTGAATTTGCCACGGTGCCAGCCCGCCTTTGCGGTGATATTTCTCAACCACCGCAGCCCGGCGCGATAAAAAATCATTATTGGGAATATTGCACTCTGGCAATCCCAAATAATTTTCCCACTCAGGCAGGAGCTGAACGGTAGTTTCCGGGCGCATTTCCGCCAGCAATAAGTCGGCGTTAATTTCAAGCCGGTTTAAACGGTGGCTAACCCCCCTTATCAGCGCGGTTAAATTCGCCGTCTCTTCACGCGGCCAGGCACGACCGTGCGGCATCATTTGCTGAAGGGCATCCTGCCACTCGGTTACGCTGTGGGCCATACCACCTCCGTCAGGGTGATCAGTTCGCCACTGGCGCTGGTGATATCGCTGTTGATGTCGAGCTGGTAATCAGTCACGCCGGTGGCGGTACCGATAGCGGTGCGCAGGCTGGACAACAACAGCGTTGACCCGGGCGACAGGGTCTTTTGGAGTGCGATGAGGTTCGCCAGCGTGGCTTTGCGCGTCTCGTCGGTGTCCGGCACCAGTTTGATGGCGGGCCGGACTGGCTTGAGGGTCAGTGTGATGATCCACACCTCGATGCCGCCGGGCTTGCCGACAAAGTTGCCGGTCGCCGGATCGGCGTGGCGGAACAGGTAGGCATTCATCGCCGTGCGGTCTGCTGCCGTAGGCGTAATGTCAGGGCGGCTGTCGTACACCCATGCAAGGCCTACCGTACCGCCGCCGTGCCAGGCATCCCACGCCCAGGCACGAGACACCCCAGCCACCTCACGCGCCCAGATGACAAAGTCATGGACGGCACCGCCCACCGGTGGGTTGCGCTTGCGGAACAGCAGCCGATCAAGCAGCTCGCTGATGGGTTCAATATCGGTACCGCCGCTAAGGCCGTTGCCGTCTACCACGCCGGTGCTCTCGACACCGGGAATGGGGGAAACCAGCGTTAGCTGGGCGTCGGCATCAAGGTTGCCGGACGCGCCGACGTCGTCAGCCTGGATAGTGACGCTCTGCACACCGTTGGCCGGAGCGCTCGCGGTAATGACGTGGTAACCGTTACCGTTACGGGCCTGCATCTCGGTGTTGAGCGGTATGGGCTGAGCCCCTTTGAAGATGGCCTTGCCGGTGGCATAGGTCGCGGCCTTGCGGATGACGCCTTCGGCGTTGGCGGTGTCGATGATGGTCTGATCGTCAGACCGGGGTGACGGCACCACTTGATCGGCAATCCAGGTCTGGTGGTCGTACACGTCCCGAACGGCACCACTGAACGCGATGTTGAGGGCACGCTCAACGCCAACTGGCGGTAACTGCTCATCCAGTTCAATCTCAATATCCTGCTCGCCGGTCTTGATGATTTGGCGCAGGCTCTGCACGTTAAAGGGCATGGTCTAAAGCCTCCCAGCGTTTTTTAATGTCAACGGTCAGGGTTGATTTACCTGGGCGGGTCAGGACGACAGTGAAGTCGATACGTTCTGAAGAGACGATGGCGGCGGTGACCTGGGCAGTGCGGGCATAGCCGGATTGCAGCAGGGGCTGCATCGCCAGGCTGGCGTAGTTCTCCACGCGCAGGCGCACGCTCTCTGTGAGCTTCTCGCGGTCGAGCAGCCACAGCTTGGAACCCCATGAGAAATCACTGAATGAATCGCCAGGCCAGCCCCGACGGTCATCGGTGCCGTCTGGGATGATATCGCTGTTGGATGCCTGGGCGTCGGTAAAGAGACAAATCAGCACTAAAGTAACAAGGCCTTCGTCAGACGAAAGCCCATTGTGGGTTACTTCGATATCACCGCCTGCGGGGAGGTGCCAATTTATTCTGATGGTCATAACGGTTTCGTTGTATCAGCACCGTCGCCATCCTTATGAATATGGTCAAGGAAGCTTTTTTCCCCAACCGTTATATCTTCACTGAAGGTGGCTTTACCGGTGAAATTAATGAGTTTACTCACAATGTCACAGGATTCTTCAGCAACCAGATTAACCGCTTTCCCCCTAATTTCGATGATACCGTCTTTCTTCAGGGTGATGGTGTGGCCATCACGGTGATACACGCAAACGTCGCCGGGGTCCAGCCCTTTCGGCCGGGTAGTTTTGTCCTCGACGGCGATGGCGACCATGCCCGAGCGTCGCCCCCCAACGGCCACCACAATCGCTTCCGAGCCTGGGGGCGGCACCGATGACATGCCGTAGTTCTGGAAGCGTTCGACGCTGTCGTTGGTCTCGTTCGCCAGGGTTTGCACCTGGAGGTTTTGCCGCCCCAGGCTGTCGGTCACGATACGCACCACTGCGCGGTCCACCATCAGGCGCACGCGGCGTCCCATGGCGGTGATCGAGCGGGCGACGTTCGCCGGGTTCAGTCCCATGTAGCCTCCGTTTTGGCGGTTTTCTTCTTGCCTTTCTTGCCCTTGGCCTTCTCGGCGGGCAAGTCCATCGACTCCGGCGGCACCAGGCTGAGCACGGTTATGCGGCCATTGCTGCCGTGAGAAAACGATACGGTCTTGACCAGCCAATCCGCCTTCAACTGCTGAATGGGGTCATCGACTGACACCAGAATGTTGGTTTGCCATAGCGGGCCTGTGTCGCCGTTTTCCCGCCACCCGGTCACCGTAATCTCGGTGGTGTTGGCCTCGCCCAGGGCGCTGGCCTTGTACCACTCCCCACGTGCGCTCGCGCCGCCCACCGTCAAGTTATCCTCATTGACCAGGATTTTCGGGCGATAGCGGTTGATCTCCGGGTCGCTGACCACCGTTTGCCGTCCGCCGACGACCTTCACCGGCTGGTCATCCCAGGTAGCACCACCGGCGGCCACCGAGCCTTTGACGATGTACTGACTCGCTCGCTCGCGCCAACTGAAGCGGCCCCGCGCTGCCAGGATATTTCGCCCGAGCACCAGCGAGACGGTGGCTCGGCGGGTGGAGGCGCGGGTAATGACCAGTCGCCCCAGGGCGTCGGAGGTCATCAGCACCCCGCGCTGTTTCGCCAGGCGATCGAGCAGCTCGAAAGCCGTTTCGCCCTGTTCCAGGGTGACGCCGCCAAAGGCGTCGCCGGTGTCAGTCTCGGTGATGACCTGGATACCGTAGGGCTTGCATATGACCGTGGCGACTTGCTCCAGCTTCTGGCCGCTCCACTGGCCGGATTTATCCACCACGGAACTGTCCACCAGGTCACCGGTCTTGTCGCGCCCCATGACCCGCAGGGAAACGTTCCTGTCATCGTAACTCGGGATAAAGTCGTCGATGTAACCGGTCAACACGCGCTCCTGGCCGATATTGACGCTGCACGCCATCCCCGGCTTGATGGAGCGAGGTGCCGCCTGCGACCACTGCGCCGTCACCTCCAGGTCGAACTCTCCGGCAATGCTGTCCAGGCTGCGGTTGATGCTCATCTCCGTCCAGCCGCCCCAGATTTTGTTGTCCACGTTGAGGGTTAACTCATCAGACATTGTCGATCACCTCGATGATTTGCCCAGGTTGAATGAAGGAGGGATGGCGCAGCCGGTTACGCTGCACCAGGCTGTCCCGCTGCTCGGCATCGCCGCGTTCGCGCCAGGCCAGCAACATCACCGGCGTGGTGCGTACCGGATATACGCGACGCAGCTCCGGCAACTGAACGCTGCGCAGGCGGACGTCGTTGACCACGGCAAAGCGCAATTCACGCAGCGCACGCCACAAATCACGTTGCCCGGATTCCACCGCCACCGTGGCCTGTGTGCCCAGCAGCGCCGCCAGGTCGTCACCGGCACGGCGGGCTTCCTGGCTGGTCTCAAAGGTAGCGGTGGCGATGGTCTCTGCCTTGGCAATCAACGCAGCGGTGACCACCATCAGGGTAAAGTCGTCGATGTTGGCGGCCATCGGCGCAGAAATATCGACCAGGGCGGTGGGCGTCACGCTGCTGGCAAAACCGGTTTCCGGATTGACGGCCACGTTGTCCGACAGGGACTTGGTCGCGGCCCGCGCGGCCCGGTCTCCAGCCCACTTGTCGCGGAGTTGGTCATAGACGCGCAGCGCCCAGGGGGCTTCGGTGACCAGGTCTTTGATGTCGCTAACGAGGTTCGTGACATCGCGGATCAACTCACCGGGGGTCGCAACGATGATACCGGCCATGTCCTTGAAGCGGTTGAGGCGGTCCATCCAGTCGTTGAGCGCATCCGGCAACGTGGGCAAATTCGCCACCAGACCCTGCATATCATCCAGCAGCGTATCGACCATGCTGCCCAGGCCGTCGAGCGCCTCGAAGTAGTCACCGTTCGCCAGGGCGGCCTTGGCCTGATCGGCGGCGCTGAGCGTGGTGGCCGTGGTGTCTTCCTGGGCAGAAGGGAACAACTGCTGACCGGCTTCGAAGACCTCAAAGCTGATATAGGCGATGCCGCCTTCCTCAGTGCTCAGACGGTGGGTGACCTTGCCGACCTGCACCAGTTGCACGCCATACCAGGGATGCACCAGCTCGCCCGACCCGGGGGTATTGAGAGCGGCCAACAACTGCTTGAGCTGCGTCAGGTAGTCGTTGCCCAGGAGAATGCCGGTGACCTGCTGCTGGGTCAGTTCCGCGCCGTTGTCTTCCGTCCAGCCGACTTCCTTGCGCGGGTATGCCCGGGGAATGGCGCGACGGCCACCGTTACCCTCGATATCCTTGACGTAGAACGCCACGCCCCGGAACGCGGCATCATGCAAGTCTTCCCATTTTTCGTTCATCAGTCTTGCTCCACATTACGCACGCCGCTGGCGGCACTCAGGGTGACGCCGGGCGCATTCACATTGACCTTGGTGACCTGTACCCGGTCATCCTTCACCGTCACCTCAATGCTGCCTTGAAGCTGCTGGGGTACCATCGGATAGGTCGGGTTCTGGTTCTGTGGCTGGAGGGAGGCCCAGGGGGATGGGTCATGAAATTCTGGCGCCGACGTAAACCAGTTTTTGACGTCATCCCACATGGTCGAACGTTCGGCGTTCTCTTTGGCACGCTTGAGAATAGCGGCACGCTTTTCATCGGTATCCGGGAAGTCAATAAGGGAGGCAATTTCAGTGGCGGTGTTGATCGCCACCCCAAAGAGGCCTCCTTTATCATGCCTATTTTTACCTGGTGACTCAGGAAGTCCTAAACCGCTATCACCACTCCCCATGCCGCCCTGCATATTGGTGACGTACACTGGCATCACGCCTGAACCAAACACGTCGGCGATACCGGTTGGGATACCTTTTTTGCCGGGGCGTAGAAAGTCATAGGCACCTTTACCAATCTGGAAAGCTTTACGGGTGGCGACCAGTCCTGCACCAGCGATAGCGACGTTCTTTCCTATCTCCAGCCAGTTCTGGACCGTTTCCTGGTCAAGAGAATTCAACGCATCAGCTAGTTCCTGAACGGGGTGGGCAAGATTACTATTGGCAAATTTTTTCCAGGTCGTATTGAGTGACGACATCGCGGAAGTGAAGTCCTTAGATGCATACTCGGCATCTTTCATAATCCCTTGCCCATCGGCCACAACGCCGTTGTAGCGCTTGAGATTCTCTGCTCCCTTGCCTGACGTCACGCTACTTAACAACAGGATACTGTCCTGATTAAAACCCGCGCCAAGCAATCGAGCATTCTGTTTCTCTGCACCTTTACTACCTGACTTTTGGGCTATTTCCCCCATCAGCGTGGGTAAGTGGCGCATTTTCCCTTCTTTGTCGTAAACGCTGATGCCATTTTGTCGTAACGTCTTAACGACCTTCGGAATCTGTAAATCACGGATCAGGTTTTCAACCGCTGTGGAGGCCGTTGTTGTGTCGCCTGTAGCATCAACAGCACTTTCCAACGCCACACCAACACCCTTGATACCTTGAACCCCAGTTGCGCCTGCTGCGGCGTACATAGAGAACGCTTTAACACCGCGCTCGGCAATATCTTTCAGCTCAAACGCGCCTTCCTTACCGAGCTGATTAAGCGTATCCATTGCCTGTAAGGTTTCTTTTTCGCTGCCCAGATTAAATTTGGTGAACTGTGAAAACAGAGCGCCGATGCTTTCGCCATCAGAGCCGGATGCAGCAATCGACGGTGCGATGATGTTGCGGTTTTTGTAACCGAAATCAATGTCGCCGGTAACGGTGCCGACCTTCTCGATAGCGCTCACCACCTCAGAATCATCGACCCGAAACTTGATCGCCGAATCTTGCATACCGCTGTACATCTCGGCCATTTCTTTGCGTGTCTTTTCCGCCGCCAGCCCCATGCGAGTAATGCGGCGGTCGGTGGTGGCGAAGTCTCTCAGCATGGCGCTACCCGCAAATCCCGCGATTATCCCCGTGTAGCGGTTGCCGAGCGCATCCAGCCCACGACCCGCTGCTGCACTGGTGGCCTTCACCACGGACATGGCCCGCTCGTTACGGCGGGCGAACTCGGACATGTTGGCCCCGTATTGGCGTGCCTTGGCGGTCAAGTTGCCCGCCAGATTGATGATGATTTCAGTATCAAGGCGCTTTGCCATGCTGCTTCCTCAACTGAGCTGTAATGCGGAACAGCTGCCGCAAGGGCAACTGTTCCAGGTAAGACACGCTGAACCGTGCGGAGAGGTTGACGAGAAGGTTACTGAGCGCCGTCGCCATCGGCATTAGGTCGCCCCCGGTCGGCGACCTCCGTCAGCAAGTCGTCCAAGGCATCAGCCTTTGCCGTCAGCAGCTTCAGGTCTTCGGGGTGGAGCTGGTAAAGCTGTTTCAGACTCAGCGGCCCCGGGATGCTGCCGATGGAGGCAATCTGACGGCGGAGCAGTTCCAGGCCCATCAAGACCTCAGAGCAATAGGCTACCGCCTTGCCGTTCTCCCCAATCACTACGCGCTCAGCTGCGAGCTGCGCATCAACGATGTCTTTCGACCCCAGTTCACGCAGCGCCACCTCCTTGTGGGTGGTTTCATCCGTGGTGCCTTTGCCGGTTACCAGGCCGTGGATCAATGTCTCTGTCATCTGCGCCATGCTTACACCTTCACGCACTTGGTGCCGATGAACGTGACACTGATCTGGCCATTGTCTTCGCTCAGTTCAGCCGGGTTTTCTGCGGCGGCACCCGTCACCATATAGCTCTGGCCGTTGTCGCCCTCGAACATGACGGTAACTTGCTCCCACTGGCCAATCTCAATCACGTCCACGTCATCCCGGGCCGCCAGCGTGACCTGGACTGTCGGGTGGGTGGTCTTGCGGGAGTAGCCCCAGTTCTTGCCGCCGCCGCTGTGCATCGTGCGGTTATAGCCGCCGGGGTTCAGCGTGGACGTCCCTTTGGTCGGCAGTTCGCGTCCGTTCACGCGAATCGATGCTTCACCTAAAATCATGTTGCCCCCTTAGAGCTTGAACTGGATGAGGCCTGCCAACACACGCAGTTGGTTCACCAGGTTCGGGTGGATGATGAAATTCAGCCGGTTCTTGTCAGCGGTATCCCGCGTGACCTGCAATGTGGCTTTGTAGTCGTCGAAGTCCTCGACCAGCCCGGCAGGCTCCAGCTCGGTGATGAAGATATCCAGCAACTCCTGGGTGCAGAGTTTTGGGGTCATCACCGGCTGCCCTGGCTCCAGCGTTGCCAGGACATCATCGTCCGCCAACTTGTGACGCGGGTAGCGCGTGGTGAACCGGTTCTTGATGACGTACCGGATATGACCCAGCGTCGCCGGTGACGTGATATCCAGGTACGACACATCCGCATCGCCGAAGCGGTTGACGCGATATGTGGTAATTTCCCGCTCGATGCAGACGTTGCCGCCGGCATCCACGTAGTGTGTCGCCACGCCATCAAACAGGTGCAGGTTGCGCTCCGGCATGTCCCAGCGCACGGACTTGTCCGGCGGCAAAATACCCGGCAAGGCCAGCGTCTGGAGCGGACGCGCCGGGTCAATCGCAAGGTGGTATGCGGCAATCCCCGCATAGGCGGCTGCCCACAGGTACGACGGTTGCGGCGCGATATTGGTACCCATCGCGGTGATGAGGAAGTCATTGCGCGTGCTGCCCCAGGTGCCGGTTTGTGCATGGGTACCGCGCACGGCGGTGTAGGCGACAGCCTCAATCATCTTGAGCGCCCCCCAACGTTCCAGCAGTTCGTCACGCAGCGTGTTGAGGCTCGCCACGTCGTTGAACGGACAGACGATATGGTTGAACCACTCATCGCCCAGGGCGGCGACCACCGCCGTCAGGTCCGGGGTGCCGGTGCCGCCGGTGAATGGCGCAGCGGTGACGACGAGACCCGCCGGTGTCTGCTCGCCCGGGTAGTAATTGACGCGCACGTCGAGGTCGTTTCCGGTCTGCCCGCGCCAATTGGCCGTCAGGGTGAGTGTCTCCGGTGCATCGGCCTTAGCGGCTGCGGTGATCGGCAAGGTGGTATCCGCATTTACGGCCGCCAACACAGCAGCTGCAACGGTGGCGGCGCTGTCGTCCGCCTTGATGCCGACCTGGAGAGATTTGCCGCAGACCAGCAGCGCCAGTGTCCCGGCTGCGCTCGCCTTGCCGGTGACCGTCAGCGCAGACGTCGCCGCCGCGCCGGTCTGGTCACCCGGCTCGGCAATGCCCATGGCCCAGGTCTCGGTGTAGGTGTTGCCCTTGCGCAGAGCCTTAAGCATCTCCGCCAGCATCGAGCCACGGCCATACAACACCTCGGGGGCGCTGTCGCTGGTAATGCGGTTTTGCGTCAGCGCTGGAACGGTCGCGCCTTGACCCTGGTAGCCGATCACCAGGATTTTATGTTGTTGTGCCGGAGCGCCGTCCAGCGCCTGCGAGTTGTCGATCTCAATCGCAACCAGCGGCACGCGCAGATCATTGGGAATAGAGCCTAATGACATCGGTTACTTCTCCGCTTTGGTGGGTTTGGTGGCCGGGGCATTAACCTCGGCCGCATCGGTTTTTGGTACAGGGATGTCCTCAACCGTCACATCGCCTTCGGCATAACGTCGCCGCCAGAATGCGGTTAACATCAGCTCCTCGCCATCCGGCGACAGTTGGGTGCCGTCCGGTTTACGTACTTGCAGCGCCTCGGCACTGGGCTTAATCAGTTTCTTTTTCATCGTCGTTTTGCTCTCGCACGTTGATCACGCCGTTGATTTCTTCGCCGCCGTGGGCGGAGACCGTCATGCCCAGGCGTAGGAAGTCCGGCAGCGTGGTGATATCCACTTCCTCATCCAGCCTGAATGCCTGGTTCCAGGTCACCGTCCAGATGGTCACCCCCAGGCTGTCGAGACTGCCGCTGTAGATGTTGTCGGCGGTCATGTCCGTCGCCTTGCTCTCCGCCCCCAGGTTTTTGGCCGCACCGGGATGCGTTAACCGACGCGCCACTTTGCTCACCATGACCTCCGCCCGCAGGTCACGGCCATAGGCCCAGGCATCGGTGGTCATCACATACGCCGCCCAGGTCACCAGGCCGACCATGCCGCCCGATTGATGATGGATGTCCCGCACCCGTAACGCTGCCAGGCGGATACAGCCATCACGACCCGACAAATAACGCTTCACGTCCTCCGGGCTGCTGAACTGGCCGATATGACGCTCGACCATCTTCACCTGGTCAGGGTCGTCTCCCAGCAGCTCAGGCTTCAGCCAGGCAACAATTCGCTCGGCGGCACTCACTGTGCTGCCGAGGGTCACCAGGCTCGGGCGTTCGGTACTCATGGCAATACCTCCTTCCAGAAATCGCCAATCACGTGCAACAGCTCGTTGCTGTTAGCGTTCGACAGACCCAGCCATTCACGCTGGGGAATGTTCATCATGCGGCTATGTGCGCCAACGCTTTGCCACACCGGGTGTTTCAGCGCACGGCCAAACGCCTGGCGGATAAGACGTTGATGTGCGCCGACCGACACGCTACCGCTGAATCCTTCCTGGTGAACGCCCGCATAGCGCAGCGGCGTCCCGACGTGTACCCGGTCGCGTTCGACGACAAAGGTGACGCTGTCGAGCAGATCGCCGTTGCCCTGGAGCAAGCTTTGATTCCCGTGGCGGGTTTTGGCGTAACGGACGCTCCAGTCCTGCCACGGCTCGCCGCCGGGGGAGGCTTTCTCATCGGTGATGCGGCGGCGGGTTTGGGACTCGGCCACCGCACCGATGCTGTCGAGTAGCTCCGCACGCAAGCCGCTGTCGGCGAGGCGCTCCATGGCCATCTTGATATCGGCAAGCTTCGCCGTACCCAGGACTTCTACCTGAATGCCCATCAGAGCACGCCTTTCAGGCTGTTACGGGTGAACAGACGTGTGTTCTCGCCGACCATGATGACCTTGCCGCCGGTACCTTCCGTGGGTTGTTCCGTTGTCGGCAGGCCCAGGTCGCGTTGGCCGTTGGCGATATCCTTCAGCGTCTTGACCGCCTCGTCATAGCGCTTTTGCACCAGCTCGGTAACCTGGTTGTCTCGATCGGCCAGCCAGTAAAAAGCGATGGACACCGCCACCCGTTGCAGCAGACGCGGCACCGTTGTTTCCAGCGGTAACTTGAAGCGACGTGACAACCAGGAGTTGATCTCCTCGTCGGTGTCGTCCAGCGCCTGGCTGATGGCGGCTTCGTCAAGCTGCTCCGTCTCCGGGTTCATGGCGACGTTCCAGACAAAAGAGCCGTCAGCCGTCAGCAGGTCTTCACGGGTGGCGTATCTCATCATTCCCCCTTGTCGTCGGTGCTGACCGTTTCGACGACGGTAACATGGAGGTTTGGCTCTGCTTTGAGCCGTTCGGCAGTCGCAACGTTAATGAACGGCGTTGCGCCGTCTTCCGCCAGGCTGGCAGCATTATCGCCGTCCGGATCATCGCTGACGAAAGCATGGACACCTTCATGCGGCCAGAACCGCCCGGCCCGCCAGAAGCCATTGCCTGACACGGCTTTTACCAGCAACACCTCAACGCCTGCCGGAGTAGCAGCGCCGGGCGCTGCCAGCGTCTCAGTGGTCAACGTCTGTGCCTGATTGAGCTGCTCAGCGTCGAGTTGAGTACCGGTGGCGTCACCCGTTGCGGTTCCGGGGGTACCTTCGCCGGTCAGCTCAGGTGCTGGCGTATCCGGTTGCGATGGCGCACCGGGCTGGGTAACGGCCTGATAGTGTCCTGCAACAGGCGGAGTAATAACCGGCGCTTCAGGCGCTTTAACTTCTGCTGGAGCTGCCTGACCGGCTTGCTCCTGCTGTTTCTTGTTTGGCTTCCCACTCACTTTTCCATCCTCTTTCTGGTGGCTTTATCGGGTGTTTGTACACCCGATAAAGAGGGTGTAAACGCTGGTTAACCCGGCTTAGCCGCCGGACGGTGGCGCAGCAGGCGTCACGATGAACGGGCTGTTGAGGATATCCACATCCTTGTAATAGATGTTGGAGTCACCGCCATCGACCAGCATGGCGTCGATAACCCGTTTCGCGGCTGCGCGGTTTTTGCGCCCGACAACCAGCGTGGTCGGCCGGATGCCCAATGGGGAACCATCGGCACGTTGCATCCCCTGAAGGACTTCAACGGCTTTTTCATAGTTCGCCACGTTCAGCTGCGCGCGCGAACCCACGGCGGTTTGCCAGAAACCGAAACCAACGTTGCAGCGACCATCTACCCCATACAGAAACTCATTCTTCAGGAAGGTGTGCTCGCTGTTGAGGTCATCCAGGGAGACGAACTTAAAGGGACGACGGTTTTGGTACAGGATGGGCTTCAGCACTTGAGACTCATCAATCAGGAACCACGGCTCACCCGTCTCGGTACCGTCACCCACGATGTTGCTGTAGGTGCCACCGGCCATCGGGTGGTCAGTGTCGAAGAAGTTCTGGCCGTCAAAGCACAGCGTGTTGAAGCCTGCGACCAACAGCGGGAAGCTCAGCGTGTCCGGGAACTCGCTCACCTGGCGCCCGAACGCCTTGGCAATCACGCTGTATTGGCCAATCTGGTCATCTTCGATGTTTTCGCGCTTCACACGGATGGAGCTTTCCCAGGTCTTGTTGCTGATGGTGTAACCCTGCTGGCTCAGCACGGCGAGCTGGCGGTCGCTAATCCATTCCTTGATGCCCGGTAAATCTGACAACCAGCCGTAGGTGTTGGAGGCGGACCCGCTCGGCACTTCTGTGGCGATACGCAGGTATTGCGGCTCTACGCCTGACAGCCCGGCGGTAAACGCGGCGCTCAGGGAGGTTGTCAGGGCGTGCAAAATCTCTGCATTAGGTGTTGGCATTACGGTTATTCCTCAGTGGCGTTAGGTTTGGCGGCCAGGAACTCCGCCTCGGTGATACCCATGGAACGGCACATGGCCACCTCGGTTTCGGTCAGCGCCTGCTTGTCCTTCTGGCCTGGCTTTTTCGCCGTTTCGGTGTTCACAATCACCGGAGCGGCCTCGGTGAACGCACCGAACTGCTTGCGTCCTTCCTCAGTTCGGCAGGTTGCCAGGTACATATCACGGTTGGCCGGGGCGATTTTGCCTGCGGCAATCGCCGCATCCACCAGGCCTTCCGCGTCTTTCTCTGCGCGTTCTTTCAACGCGGTCTCCGCCGTTTCCGCACGATTGAGCGCCAACTGATGGGTCTCTTTCGGCACCCAGGACGTCAGATCGGGATTTTGCGCACGGTTCAATGCGATCTGTTCGGCGGTCTTCAGGCTCTGGATAGCAGTGACACCGGATTCAACGGTGGCATCTGCGCCCAGGCCCAAAGCTGCCGCAATCAGTTCAGGCAGTTTCATGTCGGTGTTCTCCGAGTTAAGGGCAGGTACAAATAAATTGGGTTTGTTGGTCAGACCGACGCTGGACAATTTCGTGACCAGGCCGCTGGCGGTGAAATGGAATGCCGGACTGTAGTAGAGGTACTTTTTCCCCTGGATGAGCGCAGCCCCCTCGGGGGTCCACTCAACGCGTGCCCAAATTTGATCACCGTCGATTTTCAGGTCGGTGATCCAACCGTAGGCGGGCGCGGGGTCGCCTTGCGGGCCTTTCAGCTCGGTGGCGTGCTCCATATCGAACGGCAGCTTGTTGTATTGCAGCGACGCGGCAATGACGGCTTCCGGTTCGTTGGTGATCCACGAACGGCCATCGCGCCCGGTGAACGAACCGATAGGCAGCATCGGCAGCCATTCAGGCAGCTTGTTGTCAATGGTGTCCGGCAGCTCGAAACAGAGCGCCAGCAATTCAACGGACATGGGGTCATCCACACAAAGAAATCGTATGGACAGTGTGCGGGGGAACGGAGGGAAAGGTGGATTAACCGCTTTCCCTCCAAATGCGGGAGAGAACCGTGTTTAAAACACGTTTAAAAGCGCACAGGAACGTTTAACAAATTTTCTATGCGCCATCGTACCACAGAGCGCGTTAGCGTCACTACGCGCGTTACAGTGAGGCTATCCGCCGGAGTTAGCGACCAGCATCAAAAGCCTGCTGCTTGGCATGGAGCTGACGCTCCAGTGCGGCCTGGCGACTGATGCCGGGGTTGTAGTTCCACCCAGGGTCAATGCCTTCCGGCACCAGTTCCTCCTCGCCAGTGCGCTTGTTCAACCATTTGACGTTCTTGACTGGCGGAGCCTGCGTTTTCAACGGCACCCTGGAGCGACTGACCTGTCCGGTGGGCTGGCCATTACCGTCGTACACTGGCGCAGCCTCTGTGACGCCGTTTTGCACCATCTGGTCATACTCGTATTTGCTGACCTGGCGCACACCGCATTTGCAGCCCCAGCCGTTCGGGCCGATGTGAGTCAACCAGAACGGGTGATCGACAGGCAGGCAAGTGTTGGCCCATTGGAGATGATCCACGCGGTGCTCCCTGGACGGCCCCAGGGTATAAATCAGGTACGGCATCGCGCGCTTGGTTCGCTCAATACGCTGCCACTGCCCGGCGCTGCGGGCGGTGCGCATGTTGGTGTTGTAGATAGTGCGCAGGCGGCTATCGCTGCCGAGCTGCACGACGCGGGTTTCGCCGGTCAACGGGTCGTCCATCTCCCGTACTCCCCACCATCCGCGTTTGACCAACAGCGGCTCCAATACTTTCTGAAAGTCGCGGAAGGTCTGGCCCTCGGCCAGCGCCTGGGTGACCAGGGCTTTCACATCGCTGAGCAAATCGAGCTGCGTCATCTTCGCCACGGTAAATGCGGCGCTGTGTTCCTCCAGCCACACATCACGATAATCAAAGCCAGGTTTAAGCTTTTTGGCCTTGAACCAGGTCAAGGCCTCCTTAGGGACAATGTCGTTATCAGCCATCGTTCATATCTCCCAGGCCGCGCGCCTTGAAGCACAGTTGCGTCAACCCTTCGATAAACTCGCTGGCATCCAGGCTGGCTTGCAGCTCCGGCAATCGCGCCAGGAACTCTTCATAGCTGCCAACCTCATTGACCAGTGCTAATACCGGATTGGTGAACGCCGTGCCAACGCGCTGCCAGTCGTTGATCCCCTCGTTGGCCAACAGGTCAATATCATCCGGTGCCGACTCGCGATTCAACGCCAACTGTTCGCGGTTAAGGGCGGGCAACATGGCATAGCCACTCTGGCTCCCGGCAGGTTGCAGGATATCGGAACCTTCTTCCGGCTCGTCCAGGCCAAACTTGTCACGCAGCGCCGACGACTGGATCTTCATCCCTCGGTCAATCAGCGGAACCAGCGCCTCCACCATGGCCTTCAGGTCTTCCGGCTCATTGATACGCAAGCAGACTTTCGGGTAATTGGCCTGCGGGCCATAGTTGAGCATGATGAATGGTCGCACCAGGAACTCATTGAGGGTGTTCTCCAGTTGGCGAGCATCCCACCTGGCGATATCCATGCGCACCCGGTCATGCACGTTGGCCTGGCTCTGACTGCTGCCGTTGTCGGTGGTCATCGTCTGCCCGAGAACCGCCTTACTGGTCTGCGCGTCACACCATTCCGCCATGCCCTTGAACAAGTCGCCGCCGCCCTGGCGGCTGGCGGTCTCGACCATGTCCACCTGCATGGTGGACGGGATGGCGCACCCGGCATCGGAAGCCAGAGACGCGATGGCGTCAATCAGGGTCTGAATATCTTCAGCGCTGGCGTTGTTACCATATTTGCCGATGGTGATCGGCAAACCGAACTTCTCACCGAACGCCCACCAGTCGCGCACCGTGAATGACTTCAGCATATACATGACCGCCACCAGACGCGCCAGACCGTTGCGCAGCGGCAAGCCGGATTTAAGGCGGGGCTGATGGATGATGTATTTGTACGCGGCCAACGGCTCGCCGTTGAACGGCTCCGCTTCGGTCAACACATGCACCTGGCGCAGCGTATCCGCGTCCATCTTGAGGAAGCGTGGATCAACCCAGGAATAATCACGCGGCATCCATGGCACGGTTGAGGTGTCCCAAAGGATCTCCGCCACACCAATGCCTTTACCCAACCCGTCAAGCAGGTCAAACAGCAGCTCAGGGAGCTGCGGGCGCTCAATCATCACGCGGACAGCATCGGCCAGCTCGACGTCGCGCGCATCATCGCTGGCGGCCTCGACCGTCGGGATAATACCGGCGACGGTGAGCTTGCGGGTGCGCAGCACGCTGGAGTAGTGGAGATCGCGCTCCTCCATCTCTTCGGCCAAGATGAAATAATCCAGCGCATTGCCGTCAGCCGCGTTGCGCAGCACCCCCGCCAGG
Organism: Serratia sp. PL7; assembly: GCF_945957435.1. Lineage (NCBI taxonomy): Bacteria > Pseudomonadati > Pseudomonadota > Gammaproteobacteria > Enterobacterales > Yersiniaceae > Serratia > Serratia sp. PL7. Next base: position 2,353,933 of record NZ_CAMFLB010000001.1, read on the forward strand.
CGTTGCGGTGTGATGGTGCTGGCGACGCTGATACCGGCGTTGGCACGGCGGGTACCGGTGGCGCGGGCGCGGGTTTGTTCTTCCTTCAGCAGGTCTTGACTTACCTCTACCTTGTCACCGGTGGCGGGGTGAAACAGGTTACGGATGGCTCCGGTCAGCTTGTTTAACATTACAACAGCCCTCGTTGATTTTTCAGCCCGCGCGTGATGCGCATTTGGCGGCGCTCATCGCGCTCCTCCGGCCGTTCGGGTTGATTGAGTCGGTGCAGCTCATAACGGCGGCAATCCTCTTTACTGGCCAGATAGGCCAGGAAAATAGCATAGGCGCTGTCACCGTGCCGCTTGTGGCCATCGCTGCCGGTATTCTCCCGGTCATCGATACCCGGCACGCCGCGCAAGACGACAATCTGTCCCAGGTCGTTGACAACATCCTCATGCTTCGGCACGACTAGTTCATCGTCTTCAAACGCTGCCTTGAAGCGCGGCATGTTCTCGCGGTAGTGGGCGACAGACGGCATCACAACTTCCACTTCGGCCCCGTAGCGTTCGGCGGCCTGCTCGGCCAGGTAGTTGCCGTTGCCGCGCCCATCAAGCTTGATGCCGTCACGATGCGGCAGACGGTCGCAGATGAAGAACAGCGCCTGCTCCTGCTGCTTGTAGGGGACGTTCGCCAACTCGACCAGGAACGGCACCGTTCGCGTGGTGTCATCGTTGATAGTGATCGGCGCAAAGACCGTCAGGTGACCGGAGCGCGCGAAGTCTTCGCCCAGCGCGTGGCGTTTATCGGGGAGCTGGTTAAGTACCGGCAGCACGGTGTTCTCCAGCCATTCCCGCATATCCAGCGCCCGCATCCCTTCCGGCAGAGCGTTGAACTCCGCCGAGCCGGTAAAGCGCAGAACGGGGCCGTCACCGCGTGCGGCACGCTCTCGGATTGAGCGGGCCAGGTAGGTGCCGCTGCCGTTCTTCGGTACGCAATAGTATTCCTCCAGCGCGTCATCTTGCGTGGCGGTATCACGCAACAGATCGGCTTTCCATTGGTCTTCGGCGGGCTGGCTCCATTCGCGCTTTTTCACCTGGCAGATGCGCTTGTACAAGCCATCGCGGCACGCATCATCCAGGGTGATGGTATGAACGGAATAGCGTTTCTTCCCGGCGCGACTGTCCTGGATCAACTCGTTGAACAGATTGTCCGTGCCGTTATGGGTGCTGATAAGGCGGACTTTTGCGCCCCACATGGTGAGCGCCAGCGCCGCCTTCAGCACCTCCGCCAGGCGTTCATGGAACGCCGCTTCGTCGATGGTCACGTTGCCTTGCATACCGCGCAGGTTGCTGGGATTGCTGGACAGCGCCTGCACCTTGAACCCGCTGGCGAAGTAGATGACAAACGTCAGAATGTCCTTATCGTCATCGGCCAGGACTTCTTCGCAAACGTCAGCCGCTGCCAGGTCGTAGGCTTTGGCCCACATCGCCGCCGCATCGATAAACTCGCGTGCCATCTCCTTGTTGGAGCCGACGTAAAAGTGGTTGGTGCCACCGGCGGTTTTGGCTTTCGATGCCGTTAAAGCGGCGTCTGCCGCTTCCGCCCAGGTGATACCGGTTCGGCGGGATTTCTCCGCAATCTTCAGCGGTGAGTCGTCGGCGATCCAGCGCCGCTGATAACCAAGGAGGACTTCGTTTTCATCGAAGTCCTCCCCGCCGTTAATGCCGGTCGCAATGGCGTTTAAGCTGGCTGTTAGCATCATGCAATCCCCAATATCTGGCGTTTGATATCTGCTGCCTTATCCGCAGACAGTCCCGCCTGAGACACGATTTTCTCCGCTGTGGCCGCCGCTTCTTCCGCGAATGCCTGGCGGATCTCTTTCTCGCGTTTGTGGCTGACCATCTGCGCGGCCTCGATACGCTGCGCGACCAATGCCAATTGGCCTAGCGCCTTAGGCTCAACGGTTTTCTCGGTCTCGGCCAATGCCATTGACGTTTCAAACGCCAGGGTTTTCACAAACTCCATCAACAATTTGCCGACGTCAGACGTCGGCGCGGAACCCAGCTTGGCAGCCCAAATTTCCGCCATCTCGCGGGAGGCGCGAATTTTGGAGCCGATGGCCTCCATGCGGCTGGCGTAGCGATTCAGGCCGGTACGGCTGAGCTGCATGTCGTCCGGCAACTCATGCTGGTCAATCAGCGCGTTGATAGCCTCGCGGATTTCTTCCTGGGTATGGCGTTTGTCGCGCAGCATCTGGTGCAGCGCATCACGGATGCTTTCCGGCAACAGGTCAATCTTTGACGGACGGCCACGGGTCGGCTTGTCATCGGCCATGCTTCGTTCTCCAGGCAGATATCTGCGCTTTACGCTCTTTGCCAATGGCCCGTCGTAGCGTATCCATGGCGCGCTTGTAAGATGGGTTGTTGTTCAAGAACGTGTTGGTGAAGCTGTCTGGTGACTCCCGGTCATAGGTTTTGCCGGTGGCCTTCTCAAAGGCTGGCGCAACCACATCGGACTCAATCTCCAGACAGACCATAACGGCGGCAAGGTGGTGGATCAGCCGCCGTTGTGCATCGGTATAGGGCTTAAGCTTTGCCATCCGTTACCCCCGTGCCCGTGGCTTTTTGACACCAGGCACGACGGCCCGGCCGTTGGCCACATCGTCGCCGCGTCCGGTGATCGTCGCGACATAACATCCGGCCACATCGCGCAGACTGACAAGTCGCTGCTCCGCCAGCCAGGCCAGATGCGTCCGTACCACATCACGGGATGTACTGTGCCCATACGCCTCAAGGCAGGTTTGCAGCACGGATTCGTTCGCGCTGTCACCGCACTCCAGCAAGGAACGCAGGATGACCAGTCGCTGATCGCTATCAAGAATTTCTCGCATGGCCATGGCCTCACTTATCCTTCAATTCGTTTTCCAGTAGGAGATCGCTGACGTGTTTCACCTGGCGAATGGCCGGGCCGAGTTCTCGTAGGTCTCCCCGTAAATTGCTCATTTCAAGCTGCAACTGGTGCAGGTCTTTTTGACTCGGTAGCCCGGCGATGGTGTTCTCCATCGATTGCAGACGTGTGCGGAACAACTCCAGCTCCTCACGCTTCACATAAGTTTTGGCGAGCAGTAACTGGATCACGTTGACGGCAGACATGAACAACGCCCAAATGATGGCCCAGTTGCCTTTAACGACTTCCCAATCCACGTTGGGCCTCCCGTTGCTCTCTGATTTGTTGGCAGGTCATGCAGCAGACAGCATCAGGTAACGACGCCAGCCGCCGCGCAGGAATGTCGTCACCGCAGTCATTGCAATAGCCATACTCGACAGGCGCCTCTTTAACCCGGTTTAAATGGGTATTTAACGCTCGCTTACGGTCTTCCATTTCCAGTTCGCTGGCGCGGTCGAACGCATCACCCATTACTTCACCACCGGCAGTTTGTGCTTGCTGGACTTGCTGAAGCGGGCGAACCCATCCAGCGTGCGGAAACCGAGATACCCCAGTGCCGGGGTCGCCAACATCAGGGCGATATCCCAATCCGGTGCAGGCATCGTCAGCGCATGACCGACAGCAGTGGCAATAGCCGCCGCTTGCTGTCCGACAGCCAGCAACAACACATAAGCGATGGAGCTGTAGAGTGACAGACGCGCCATCAACGGGCGGGTGCGGCGCACATAGTCATCAACGGCGTTGTCACCGTTGCGGATAGTTTCCTGCTGTTCGTGGTGGGCTGCCTGCTGATCGGCAAACCGGTTACGTTCACGTTCGGCCTGGATCTTCTCCAGCTCAGTCTTGAGTGACTCGAGCTGCACGAACTGCTCCGGCGGGAGTGACGCCAGCTTCTGCTCCAGGACGCGCTGGCGGTCCTGCGGGTTGACCGCACTGTTGACGGCTTCCACCATCCCGGCGACGGTGTCCGCTGTCTTGGCTGAGGCACTGCCGAACAAACCGCCGACGGCACGCAGCACGGATGGACCGGCTTTCATCAGCACCCCGGCAACGGTAGACACGGTTATTGGATCCACGGCAGCAGCCCCTTATAGCAAGCCAGACGTACAGCCAGCAGGCCGGTGGCAAAGGCCAGCAACTGGATACCGCCGAATGGCGCGATGAAGAAAGCCACCATCCCCAGGAAGTTACCGAGGGTGCTAAGCAATACGGAAAGCATCTCCCGGTGGGAAAATGCATTGCTTTTGTCCTCAAGCCAAATCCCCAGGTAAGCCAAGCCACCGCCGAGCAGCGCCAGCAGCCAATACCACAATGAGGCCTGCGGTAATCCGGTGGCCAGAATCAGGGAGATCAACAGCAAGATGCCGACCAACCAGGCAGAGTTAACGATGTTGTTCACGGTGTTCATGGTTATCACGGTGTTGTTCCTTGTAACGCTGGCACTGCCAGGCAATATCGCGTGGGCCGACGGACTCCCAGCCCTTCATGTAAAAGCTGGCATGAGTGCCGTCACAGCCCCGGTAGTTCACCGGCTCCGGTTTTGGGCCACCGGCCATGCGGTGGAGCACCTCTTTTTTGAGGCGATCGCGGCGGCCCTGGCGCATCGACTCATCCCAGCCTTTACCCATGGTGATTAGTTCCGAGCGACCGACGCCGAGCCGCCGACGACTTCCCATGCGGTATTCGCCACACTGTCCAGGCGGTTGAACCAACCGTTGAGATATTTACCCTGGGACGGATTGGACTTGATGATGTCGGCGTAGTAGCGGGCGCGGTAGACCAGGAAACGGGCCAGCAGCCATTCAGGGTCGGCACTGACAACGGCGGCTCTGGTTTTGGGACCAATGATGCCGTCAGCGGTTACACCTGCTGCCGACTGCAACATGGCGATGGCTTTCTTGACGCCATGCTGAACGGCGGCATCAAAGACCAACAGCGAGATGCCGTCCGGCCAGTCCGGGCAGTAGGCTGGATACCAGTAATCGCGGAAATAAATCTGACTGGCTTGTTCGAGGGTCAAGTCTTTGATGCGTGTGTCGGGCTTGCCGTCACCGTTAACGTCGGTCATGCCGTCGGCGATGCCATCGCGCTTGTCGGAAATGCCGTACTTGGTCTCACCGCCCTTGTCGGCAGGGTCATTGACGTAGCCGCCTTCTTTGCCCAGGACAAAAGCAACGGCGTGGGTAAACGCTGGGGTAGGATTGAACTGACTCACATTTGCACCTCTGGAAAGCTCGCTGTAAGAAATAAGCTGAGGCTTCCATAGTGCGACAGGCGTAAAAAAAGCCGGATTTACCGGCTTCCATTAAATCAACAGAGATTAGATGAACAAGATGTCTCTAAATGAGAACATCAGCAGAGCCGAGGTTATCAGGAAAAGAATAATAAAACCTGTACTCTTGTCAGTATCAACTGGGTTATCTATTGCTGATGTGATTAACGCTTTTCGGCGCACCAGATAAATAAAGAACATGAAAATGAATAGAGAACCAACCCCCCAAACTATAGGGGACAACCCCGTACTGTAGCCTTTGCTGTGTCCTTCTTTAATTTTATAAACACCAACTTTATGATTCGCTGCATCGTTAAATACCCAAAATGCACAAACGATTATCACCAAATTGACAAAAATAACACCTGCCATTTCTTACTCCATATCCAGAGATAGTTGCCTTTTCCCGACTTCAAGCTTACGCATCCGCTTGATGGCTTTATACACCGTTTTGTATGTGACATGGTATTTTTCTACAAGCTCATGAACATTGTCTCCAGTGAAATCACGCCAGATTCGCATATCACGAACAAGGTATTCTAACGCCTGGCCTCGTGGAAAATACACCTGCATACCGCCAATCTGTTTACTGATGGCTACAACCAGCTCAAGCGAATGGCGTGGGTCATAGCCTAATCGTACCAATTCAGTACGGAGCAGCGCGTTAAGCTCGGCTAATAGTGCAGGAAAACGACTGCCTTCATCGGCGTCGTCAAGATGGCTCAGCAGACTATCATCCTGGTCGTCGTCGAAAAGTTCAAGGTTATCAGCCATGGTTTCCCCCTCCATTACGTTCCAGCCACTCTGCACCGCCAGGCAATTTTGACACGTCCTGACCCAGGCGGTGCATATGGGCTAGATAATCGTCGCGGCTCTTATCCTGGTCAGTCTCACGCTTGCTTTCGTCGCGTTCACGTGCAGCGATATTGCTGGTCTGCGCGAACATCTGTTCAGAAGTGCGGTAAACCTCCCGCAAATAGCTGTGGCCACTCAGCGGCTTTTTGTCACCCTTGATGCGCTTTGCCCGTATACGCTCAACGGTTTCGCTCAGGGCATGGGTCAGCACTCGACCCGGCTGATGCTGTGCAAGCACTTCGTTGATGAGTTTCACAGCCCGAGAATGGGACAGGTTCGACTTCTCCGGGCGGAATAACCCTATATACGCCACCATCGCTTTGGCTGCTCCCCCCGGCAGTTTGGTTAACAACGTCAGCAACTCACGCCCAGCGTCGTCTTCCAGGATGGCGTCGAGATGCAAATCAGAATGACAGACAGGACAGCGGCCTAGCTTCATAGTGAATCCTCGTAAGCATCAAAGATAATGTCATAGCTCCGTGCCTCTTCACCGGTCAGCGGGTGTTGCGGGCGGGGCTTCTTGCGGGCGTCCAGCGTTGCCAGCATCATGCGGATATGCCATTGCTTCAGGCATTCCAGCACACGAAACGCCAGATAGCCGTCGAGCCAGCCCACCTCATCTACACCGGCACCGCCATTGAGCTGGCGACTCATGCGCTTGACGTAGTTGTTCAATGCGGTCTCTTCACCGCTTTCGACAAAGCCGTGACGGTGCATGGTGGCCCAGATGGCTCGAAGCTTGCTGATCTCCTCCACACGCGGTGCGCCCTTGGCGTTCTCACGCACACGCTTTGTGGTTTTCTTGAAGCTACGTTTGAACCCTTTACCTTGTAGCTCGGCATAGACGTCACGCAGCTCCATAACCGACATCTGGCTGCAACTGGTTTTCCCGTTTGCGGTGTTCGCCAGCAACGCACGATAGGCATCGTCAGGGATACTCAGCTTTCCCTTGGCTACATGAATCAATCGGATTAATTGCGGTTTATTCATATTAACTCCGAACCCATAAAATAAAGATTAAGCCCAAGGCCCAAAAGCATAATGAAGCGGCGAAAGTACAAATCCAGGCTGTCCGTTTCATTTCTGTCCTCCTCGATTTAGGCGTGAGTGCCCCCTGGCGCGACCACGCCTGATGAATTTGTTGAATTAATTAAACTGGGATAAGTGCAGTTACTTTGACGAAATATGGCGCTTTGTTTATTTCAACAACAGTGCCAGATTTTTTAAAGTCTCGTGCAGGCCCCAGTGTTTTAACCAGAATGAATAAAATTTCCTGTTCAGGCTGATATCGAAATACCGCCCCGATTTTATGCTGCCGATTAAACTCGTTGGCACTGACTGTCTTCATATCAGACCCCGGCAATATCTAGGCTAATTTGCTCGTACTTGCCGTTTGGCTGCCGCTCGTAAATCCGCAGGTACTGACTGGTACCTGTGACCCGGATAGAATCGGCGATGGCGTCCATCGCCTCTTGCCAGCGTGCGTCATCGATTTCAACCTGTCGCAGACCCAACACTTCATTCACATCAATGCGGCCTTGCTTGTTGACGCGAAAAGCATGGTCCACCAGCGCTTTCAGGTTGTCATTCGCACCGTCAGACCAGGCGATGACACAGTCATCAATCAGCTTTTTCGCCGCCTGAATGCGCTCATCGAAAACGCGGTGGTCACCCACGGCGCGCAGGATTTTGAACTGTCCGTCAAAACTCGGCAAGGTGACGTTGCCCTTGGTACCACCATACTCCACGCCGTACTCCTTCGATGACAGGTCAGTAAAATCACCGATTTTTTGCATGGAAGCGGTCTTGAAATCTACCATCGCCTGGCGCAATACCTTGGCGGCTTCGACGATGTCCAGTACGACATCGTCACGGAGCTTATCGACCGGGCGGATCAAGTCCTCGGGAACCAGATAACCCTGGGCGTTTTTGCGGTAGCCGGTTTGTTCAATTTCTTTATTCATGACGTTCACCTTTAATTAAATCTGCGTGTCGTTTGTTAGCAAGATTATAAAAATCAATTAATGCATCCATCGCTGAATGCTGGTCATCAGCTTCCGGTACGCCCGGAACCAACAGTTGCTCATTGGTACGGGAGTGTCGGGCTAATACCTCAATGACTTTTTTTACTTCTTTTTCTTGCCCAATGAGAATTGGCAATGCGCCACCAGGGAGAGTGCTGCCAAACTCGATTAAGCCGCTAGCCCAGGCATAGGCGATAAATTTCATGAGTTACCTCCAGTAAATAATGCAGCCCTGAATGGTGGCAGCAGAGATTGCGTGATAGTTGTGCGCTTTGCGCTTCAGGTCAGCATCAGGCGCGGCCACCTCGACAATGGGGTGTGAACGAGTGACGTTCACATGTTTGATTTCGACGTTGCGGCGTTGCAACCAGCCCAGTGCGTTTACCAACTTGGTCGGGTTAATCATGGTGTTAGCCTCTCAACAGGGTGGAAACATCAACATCCAAATCCAGATCGCGGAAGGCTTTCAGGATGTAGCTTTCGTTCACGGACTCACCGGCCCCGTGGGCGGTCATAGCAGCAAGGCGCAGGGAATGACTGAGGATGCGCAGCGCTCCCGGCTTCTGAGCAATTTGTTGCAGCAACTCCCGCTCTTTCTCACCATGGATGTGCCAGGCATCAGCAATAGCAGCCACATCCGCCTTTTTGGTTTTGTTGATGGCGACACGTTTGGCGATACGGGAGAACAGACGGGCGAACTCCACGGTGCGGTTGCCGCCGGTCATGTTGGAATAGACACGATGGTTTCCCATCAGCACCAGTCCGACACGTGTGGCTTCCTGCATCAGTCGCAGTTCTTCGAGGGTTTCAGCACCCAGGTGGTCGGCCTCATCGATGATGATGAGGCCCTGTGTACCCTCCAGGCGACGACGCAGCGCACGCGCCAGCGGCCCCTTACGGCGCGGGGCATCGTTCATGCCCAGTTCATAGGCTAACTCGGTCAGGCACTCAAGCACGCTGGCACAGGCTGGCGTGATGGTAATCATCCAAACGTTGTCGTTGCTGCGGCGGTATTCCCGCGCAGACTCAGACTTACCGACGCCAGGGTTACCGCAGACCACGCCGATGCATTCCGTCAGGTGTGCATAGCGGAAGGCTGTCCATATCTGCTTGACGGTCGGCGTCTCAATAAAGCGCGGAGGCTCCGGCAATTCGGCTACTGTGTGTTGCTTCTCGACCCAGCGCTGAATAGCCTTTTCCACACGGTCATTATCCCCGGCGTATTTGTTATTCATAAAGCCACTGACCACACTGGTAGACAGGCCGATTTCACGTGCCATACGGGCGAAAGTTACGCGCTCACCATCCACCAAGTTGCGGACAGCCTCGCGAATATCAGTAATATTCACTTCAGACATAATTAACTCCATTATTTGAACTGTATTTAATTGCTGTTAAATCGCGTTCTTGCGCTTATTTGATTCAAGAATATCCAGCGAGTTATTGAGATATTCATCTTCGCTGTACTCAGCATCCTCCACGTCTGCCAGCATCACAGGTGCTGTTCGTCGCACCGGTTTATAGACATTGCCTGGAAGCCAGTCCTGCTCTGCCGGTGCTGCCAGCGTATGCACGTTCTCAGCTTCAGCCAGGCGGACCTTCTCTTCTCCACGCTGCCGCATCCCTTTGATACGTTGTTGACGCTGGTGATATTCGGCAGTAACCGGGAATGCCTGCTGTTTGTTGCCATCCCAAATGGCTTCGCAAATAAACGAACCATCCAGGCGACGGACGATAACCTTTGAGGCATCATGCAGGTCATAATTCACCAGCACCTGATTACCGTGTTCATTGTTTAACTCGGGTGAGTAATAGAAGTTATTAAATAACCGAACTTCGCAGCGGCTTACATGACGCTCAATCTGTGGCATAAACATCTCACGCAGCTCCAGGTCAGACAGCCATTCGATCGCCGTGGCTTCTTTTTCCAACTTGTAGCGACGGAACTGCGCCGGAGTGAAGTGTTCGCCATCACCACGCAGGGGCAAAGAGTCGTGGGGGCGGTTGTTGTACCACTCTACGCCAGCCTTAATGGCATCAATCAGCGCCTCCCATGACGGCAGATCACGCAGGGTTTTCTCTTGTTTTGCGCTCAGTTCTTTACCCTTATTGGCAGCATTCGTTGCCGATTGCAGGGCCTTTGTCATGCGACGAACGGTGCTACGGTCTGCGCCGGTGCCGTAATAGGTGGCAAACTGGCGGGAGATGCGCATAGCCAATGAGCGGTTGAGTCGCTCAATGATGCCGCGACCCTGCGGATTCTCAGGGATACCCAGGCGGTGATCGATTCCCAGGCGGGGTAAAATACCGGTCAGCTCAGCATCGAAGGTGTTGTTGGTTTCACCGCCGCCGTTATCGGAGTAGTACAGGAAAGGCTTCCCGTGATTTTTGATGCCGTGGCGCAGCGCATCAGCAACGGCAATGACACTTTCCGACAGCGCCAGACTCCACCCGACAATAAAGCGACAGCTACCATCCAAAATGAACGTCACCTCTGGAGAGAACGGGTTGCCGTGGTCAGGGTGGGCAACCTTCATTTTCATGCCGTGACCGTCACCAATCCAGACGTAATTCACCGGCAGCGACTCCCAGTCACGGCGAATAAACCCCTCATACTGACGGAATTCACTGCCGGTGATGCGACCTTTTTGTTTGACGACAACAGGTAACTTATTCATGGCATAGCACACCTGATCATAAGAGGGGATGGCAGCGCGCATCAGGAGATCATCCTGATATCGCTCGACCCACTCCTTTGCGAAATCATCATAGGCTTCTTGAATGCCGCGCCCATCCGGTCGGCGATAGAAGCTAAGGAACTCGGGCAACCACTTGATTTCCTCCGGTTTAACGACTTGACGCTTACCGGGAGCAAGCAACAGCAGGCGCTCAGCGGCAGAACTCGTTTTATTGAAGTCTGCCACCCAGCGTTTGAGGGAGATTTCGCTCAGGGAGCGTGATGTTCCTTTCTTGGCATTTGCGGCGGCGGCCGCATTAGCCAGGCGTTCAGGCAACTCGCTTGCCTGAGCTTGACGCACGATCTCCCGGATAGCTTTGGCACGGCTGAATCCCGGCAAATCCCCGAGACGCATCACCTCAACAACCAGGGCCATACGGGCATCAGCGGTTTGGCGTTGGGCTGCCGTCAGAGTGTTCAGTTTCTGCTCCAGCAACGCCGGACACTTACGATAGACCGCGATTTTACTTTCGTCAGCGCCTTTGGCACGGGGTGCAGCCGGAGACTGAGGTTTCGCCGCTGGAAGTTCTTTTGCGGAATCGTTCATCAGTTCTTTAATCTGGCGTGCCCGCAGCGATTGCTGCGCAACATCCGGCAGGCAATCGATGTGATATTCGAAAGCCTTGCTGCCGGTACGCTTGCGCACAAGTGACTCTGAACCGGCAGAGAATCGGCACAGCGCTTCTCTGATGCCTTTCGCCGTTTTTGGCAGGCCTGGAATACCGACCAACTCCTTAGCAACAAAGAACATGATCAGACCGCCTTATTGATGTAACTGGTTGTTGTGTAACGGCTCGGCCAAATAGCTTCCGGTGTTACACCGAGAGCGTCAGCAACGATCTGTTGGTAGGGCTTGCAGGGAGTGCGCAGCACGCTCTTCAGTGAATCCTTACTGTATCCAGCCTGAAGGGAGAGCGCCCGGAAGGACAATCCACGCTTGTGGATCTCGGCTTTGATGGTCTCAGGATGCCAGTCGGCATTCAGATCTTCATTTCGGCTCATGATTCCTCTATCCTAAAAAGTTATCCGCGCGGATAACTGCGCGGGTATCCGTATGGATAAATCATAAGAACACAAAGAACACAAGTCAATGTTCTTTTGTGTTTTTCATGAGCATCGAATTTAGTTCACTGATATCAATTGGTTGCACACAAAGGAACATGGAATGAGAAAAGAACACGAACGTTCTTTACCTGATGATAGAAAAGAACCGATTATCGAGCGGATCTTTGCTCTGGTAGAGCGCTACCCTTCACGGAATGAAGCCGCAAAAGCTTGGGGTATTAATATCAATACGTTACAGAACTACTATAAGAGACGGGAATTAGCACCTACACCTAGGCATCAACTACTTGAAGTGATTGCCAATCATGAGGGTGTATCACTCGAATGGCTTACTGATGGTATTGGTGAGGCTCCGGTGAACACAAAGAATGAACACAAAAAAGAACACACCTCAACCGAGGTCGTTGATCCTGATGCAAGACTTGCCACTTTGTTTTCGATTCTGTCAGATCGCGAAAAGCAATCCCTGTTTGAAATCATTGTTCGCAAAGGGGTTGATACAGTGTTACGTCTTAGTGATGAACGGAACATCAAGTTGCTTCAATGCAATGATATGGAAAAGGAAAAATTCTTGGCTGGACTTGAAGGGAATATCAAAAAAGAGGCACTTACACATAGTCAGGACGTAGTAGCATCGAGCCTTTCAAACACTGGTAAGAAGGCCGGTTAATCTCTACATAGCTGTGTCAACCAGTACCGATTTTTTAACCGGCCTTTGGTTCTAGAAGTGTGTTAGAATTGATTTTGAACGCAGTACTTTAGTTTTAAACGTTAGCAACCAATAGTATCAAAAGTTTTGCCGATCGGCTCAATTTCCCCCTGGCTGGTATCAAATGCCTAAACTAGGCGAAGCCAGTAAATCCGCGAATTTCCGCCAAATCCCTTTTCTTTCCGGTAATATCAAATGATTTCCTTCATCACACACAGCCGCCAAATCGGCAAGGTGCGCGGACGCAGCCCGACGTTGTTCTCGCCAGCGGCCGCATTGAGCGCAAAGGCCGCCACCACCTGTTCATCTTGCTTCACCACGAAGCTGCGCTCCCGGCTGCCGCTTTGCTGCCAACTCCACAGCCGATAGAACAGACGCCACTGAAGGCGGGCGCTGAGACGGCGCGCGCGCTGAAACTTGTCGCTGAACGCGGCGTAGATCAGCGCCGCCGTTTGCAGGCGATCAGCGTCGCGATAAGGATCAATATGCAACATATCAACCTCGTCTAGGGTTGGCGGTAGAGCAGCTGCTCCAACAGCCGCACCGGCGCGGTCTCCTCCGGCGCAGGCGACGCAAAGATCGCCTGCCGCCAGGCCTGGCTTTCGATCACGTCCAGCACCAGCTGCGCGAGCGGTAACGGCGCTATCGCCGCTGCGATCTCACCGGTTTGCTGAGCCTCGGCGATCGTCGTCGCCAGCGCCTCAATCAGTTGCCGCTGGTTGGCGCTGAACGGCTCGGCCAACGCCGGGTTGCGTGCCACCTCCGCCACGATCTCCGCCGACAGTTGCACATTGGCCGGCTCGGCGACAAAGGCGTGATAGGCGGTGAAAAAGGCCGACAGCGCCTGTTTCGGCCGCGTTCTGTCGGCCCGCAATCCGGCGGCGAACTCGGCGAATATGCCGTTTTCCAGCAGCGCAATTTCGCCGATCAACGCCTCCTTGCCGGAAAAATGGTTATAGAGGTTGCCGACGCTGACGCCCGCTGCCTGCGCGATATCTCGCATGCTGGTCTGGTGAAATCCCTTATGGGTAAAGCTGTGCAGCGCGGCCTCGACAATCTTTTCTCGATTTCCCATCGTCAGTTCCCGAAACGGTGAAGGGGCGCCTGGCGCCACAAATTGACATCAACAAATGAACGAACGTTCGTTCATTATCAAGTCTAGCATAGACCGATAAAATTGAACCGCAGCTCAACGGCGCAGGAATCGGTAGGAAGAGGCAAACGCCGCCCCGCTTTTAGGAGCGGCGCCCGGCACACTCAGTGCAGCGCGTCGCCCTGCTTCACCGACGTAAACGCCTGCATCAGCTTCACGACGTCGTGCATGCCGATGTTGACCTGGTTGATCACTTCTCCGGCGTCATGGGTCAATGCCACGCCGCCGCCAGCCTGTTCCACGCAGGTCGCCATGCCGGCGATCGCCGCCGCCACGCCCTGCTGGATAGACTTGGTCATGCGTTCGATCTCGGTCGCCGCCTTGCGCGACTGCTCCGCCAGCGTGCGCACTTCGTTGGCCACCACGGCAAAACCGCGCCCGTGCTCACCGGCGTGGGCGGCTTCGATGGAGGCGTTAATCGCCAGCAGGTTGGTTTGGGAGGCGATTTTACGAATGGCTTCGACGATGGTGCCGATCTGCTGAGAGCACTTACCGAGCTCGGTGACCACGTCTGAGGTTTCGCGCGCCGCCGCTTCGACCTGCTGCATGCCCTTCACCGCCTGCTGCACGATGATCGCGCCCTGCGCCGCCTGCCGATCGGTATCGAGCGACAGATGATGCGCGTTGCGCACCATCTCTTCTTCGTGCTGCTGCTGTTGCATCAGCCGGGTGATGTCCTGGGCGATCTTCACCACTTTCACCACCTGGCCGTCGTTGTCGAGGATCGGGTTATAGCTGGCCTCCAGCCATACCCGTTCACCGCGCCGGTTGACGCGCTCAAAACGCCCGGTGATGAACTCGCCGCGCGCCAGGCGCTGCCAATGCCGCCGATAATCGTCGGAAGCGGCGAACTCCGGCGGGCACAGCACCGCATGCGACTGCCCACACGCCTCTTCCAGCCGATAGCCCATCAGCGCCAACATATTGTCGTTGGCGCTGACAATGGTGCCCTGCGGCGTGAAAGAAATCATCGCCATCGAGCGATTCAACGCCGCCAGCAGGCTGCGGTGTTCCTGCGCCTGCGTCACTCGCTCGGTCACTTCGCTGGCGATCTTGACGATTTCCACCACCTTACCCTGTTTATTCAGCACCGGCGCATAGGTGCCCTGCAGCCACACCGCCTCGCCGTTTTTCGCGATGCGCTTTATGGTGTCCGTGATGGGTTGGCCTTTATTCAGCGTCTCCCAATGTTTGCGATATAACGGGCTGGCGACATAGTTCGGATCGCAGAAAATACGGTGATGCTGACCTATCACGTCATCGCGTTGAAATCCCAGCGTGCTGAGGAAAAGATCGTTGGCGCGCAAGACCGTGCCGTCGAGCGAAAATACGATCATCGGAACGGCGTGTTCTATCGCGCTCAGCTCGGCGCCTTTGTGGGTAGTTAACTGACTGAATCGTAACAGCATAAGGTGTAGTCCTTGTGGCAGATGATGGCGCTTTTCTTATTTTTCCTGGCCACATGCCGCGCCCACACGCAGACGTGCCATCGCGGAAGGAACGGGCAGCGCCGCTCCTTCTGGTTATTGCTCTTAACCGGATTAAATTTATTTATTCAGTAAAGTAATTATTCGAATTTAAATAAACCAACAACCTAAGATTTTTATTATGAAAACTGTATTGAGAATAACGTAAGTGATGAAAATTGAAAGGTAAAATGCGGATTTTTGTCGGCGCCGGCAGGATAACCGGCGCCGGGAAGATTAACGCCAGCGTTCGGCTGCCCAGGCGGTCTGTTGCTCGGCGTCGTGGAAGGTCCAGGCGACGAAGCGGCTGATCTTCTGCCCTTGCGCCATCTCGATGGTGCGTACCTCGGCCGCCCCCGCCACTTTCAGCGCATGGTAGATGGCCGGCAGCGTGGTGTTTTTCGAGATGAGCGAAGTGAACCACAGGCAGTTGTTGGCCTTGCTGACGCTCTCTTCCACCATCTTGCGCACAAAGGCTTCTTCGCCGCCTTCGCACCACAGCTCGTTGTTCTTGCCGCCGAAGTTTTGCACCGGCTTGTCGGCCACTTCCCCTTTGCCCAATTTATGCAGCTTGCGGCGGGTGCTGGCGCGCGCTTCCTGCTCGGACGCGTGGAACGGCGGGTTGCACAGGGTGGCGTCGAATTTCTCGGCCGCGCCGATGATGCCGCTAAAAATCAGCTCAGGCTGTTTTTGCAGCCGCAGACGCACGCTATTGCGCAGTGTCGGGTTCATCTCGACGATCATCTTGGCCGCGTTGAGCGACACCGGATCGATTTCAGACCCGGTGAAACGCCAGCCGTATTCGCGCAGGCCGACGATCGGGTAGATGCAGTTGGCGCCGACGCCGACGTCGAGGATCGCCACGCCCTTGCCGCGCGGGATCTCGCCGCCGTTGCTGGTCGCCAGCAGATCCGCCAGGTGGTGCAGATAGTCGGCGCGGCCGGGGATCGGCGGGCACAGGTAATCAGCCGGAATATCCCAGTGTTCGATGCCGTAAAAGTGTTGCAGCAACGCACGGTTGAGCATTTTCACCGCCGCCGGATCGGCGAAATCCACCGAGACATCGCCCCAGGCGTTCGGTTTTACGAACGGCGCCAGCGCCGGGCAGCTGGCGATCAGCGCCGGGAAGTCGTAGCGCGAACGATGACGGTTGCGCGGATGCAGGCCGCTTTTCTGCTGCGGGAAGGTTTTCTTTTTTTCCACCGTGACGGGCTCTCTTGAAGGGATTTCCGGCGCGTAAGATAACACATCCGGCCCGCAATGGCGCAGCGGCGGGAAACCCGGCACAATGAAAGCTTCATCGATTGCCACAGGGGCCCCCATGAGCCGTGAATCTCGTTACTATTATGAACCCGCCGCCGGCCACGGCCTGCCGCACGATCCGCTGAACGCCATCGTCGGCCCGCGCCCCATCGGCTGGATCTCTTCCCGCAGCGCCGCCGGCTTGCGTAATCTCGCCCCCTACAGCTTTTTCAACTGCTTCAACTATCGCCCGCCCATCATCGGTTTCGCCAGCACCGGCTGGAAAGACAGCGTGGCGAATATCGTGGAAACCGGCGAGTTCGTTTGGAACCTGGCGACGCGCCCGCTGGCGGAAGCGATGAACAACAGTTCCATCACCCTGCCGCGCGGTGAGGACGAATTCGCCTTCGCCGGCGTCACGCCGCTGCCCGGGCGCCGGGTCAAAGCCGAGCGCGTGGCCGAAAGCCCGGTGAACTTCGAATGCCGCCTGACCCAGTGCATTCAGCTGCAAACCGCCGCCGGGGAACAGGTGGAAACCTGGCTGGTGTTGGGCGAAGTGGTGGCGGTGCACCTCGATCCGGCGCTGCTGGATGAACACGGCGTTTACCAGACCGCCGCCGCCGAACCGATCCTGCGCGCCGGCGGCCCGACCGCCTACTACGGCATTTCCGAACAGCACCGTTTCGATCTGACGCGCCCGACGCGCTGATCGCCTCCCCCCGTTTATCTCGAATGTGAACGGGGGAATTAATAATCAAAAATTCTGAACAAAACCATCAACACTCTCCGATTTCATCCCGCCTGTCACTGCGCAATAATCTTCCCATCGAAAGGCAAACCCCTTTCTCCCTAATTCACTTTGACAGGAATGACGAACATGAAATTCATCAAAACTTTTGCTGCTGTTATCGCTCTGGCTACCGTTTCTTTCACCACTTTCGCCGCTGAACACGTCAGCGCCCAGGATGCCGCCCAATTCGAAAAAGCCGGCGTGATCGTCGCCAGCGGCGCAACCGACCTGAGCAGCCTGACCTCTCAGCTGGCCGCCAAAGCCGATGCCGTAGGCGCCAAGGCTTTCACCATCACCTCTACCAGCGGCAATAACCTGATGCATGCCACCGCGGTTATCTACAAATAATCGCCGCCCCAGACGTCAAAAAGCCCGCCGGATATCATCCCGGCGGGCTTTTTTTATGTTCGCGTACGTCAGCGCTGAATGGGTACGACAGCAATTTTCCTATCGTCCGCTTTGTCAGCAACCCACGCGTCAACGACCCGGAAAATACCGTCGCCAACAGGCAGAAACCCTTTATTTAATGGGGTTTGCAGGCAGTTAAGCACACATTTTTTTACCACCCCATTGCTGGACTAACGGGAGAGGATGATTATCATGTTACGCAGACTACAGATGCAGAGAGCGTTGTATGCAACATATCATTGAAGGTTTCCTCAGTTTCCAGAAAGAGATTTTCCCGCAGCGTAAGGAACTCTTTCGCAGCCTGGCCTCCAGCCAAAATCCTAAAGCGCTTTTCATCTCCTGTTCTGACAGCCGTCTGGTGCCCGAGCTGGTGACGCAGCAAGAACCTGGGCAGCTTTTCGTTATCCGTAACGCCGGTAACATCGTCCCTTCCTTTGGCCCGGAGCCGGGTGGGGTTTCTGCGACTATCGAATACGCGGTGGTGGCGCTGGGCGTGACTGATATCGTGATTTGTGGCCACTCGAACTGTGGCGCCATGAAGGCTATCGCATCCTGTCAGTGCCTCGATCCCATGCCTGCCGTTGCCCACTGGCTGCACTACGCGGATGCGGCCAAAGCGGTGGTCGAGAAGAAAACCTGGGATAGCGAAACAGACAAAGTGAACGCTATGGTGGAAGAAAACGTCATAGCCCAGCTAAATAATATCAAAACCCACCCTTCTGTGGCGGTGGGTCTGCGCAACAGTGGGCTGCGCCTACACGGCTGGGTATACGACATCGAAAGCGGCGAAATTCGCACGCTGGATAGAAACACCAAGAGCTTCGTGTCTCTGGCCGATAATCCCGACGTCTATTTCGAATAAAATAACGCCCGGTTTTTATCATTAAATAAAATCCACGCCGCGGCGTGGATTTTATTGTCAGCCTTAAGGCAAGCGCGCCTCTATCGCCGCAGCGAAGTCGCGGCACATCCGCTCGTCACCCTCGGCGTTGTCCGCCAATACCGTCTCGCCATCCACCACCCGGATGTGCGCCTGCAAATCGAAATCTGCCGGCGGCTGCGGGCGCTTGGCTGCGGCGGCCATCGTCTGCTGCGCCTCATGCCACGCCTGTGCCACCGTCTGGTTGCAGGCCTGCGCCAGATAGTCAGGGTTAAACCCTTCGCCGGTCAGGCTGCGCAGCGTGTCGTCATGGCTGACGCTGTTGCCCGGCAACCAGTAGTGTTGCGCCAGATCCGGGCCAATGGCCGGGTTGTCCGTCAGGTAACCGTCGCGCTGCAGGAAGAAGTGACGGGTTTGCTCTACCGCCATCATCGCCAGCAGATAGCCCTGGTAGGAACAGGCGGATTCTAGCGACAGCAGGTGCGGGATCGCCAACGTCGGACGCGGGCTGCCGCTGATGCCGAGGATCTTTTGCTCGACCTCGCGCGCCAGCGCGGTAATGGCTTCCGGCGTGCGCTGCTCGTCATCCCACTGGTACAGCGCCCACTCGAAGTACGGCACCAGCAGGATGTGGCGTTCGTTGAACGCACGCATCGGCTGGCGCGCCGCGATGCCGGCCTCGATCAGCGCATCAGGCACCGCTTCGCCGGCGGCGTTTTTCGCATAGCGTTTCAGCCAGTCGGCGTCGTCCAGCAGGCTGTCGCAGAACATCGACTGGGTTTCGGCATAGGCCATCGAGGTCGGTGGGAACTCCTGCGAGAAGCACGGCGCATTCTGGCGAATGTTGGCGAAGTGCGCCGCGTGGCCGCCCTCGTGGAACAGGGTGTTGAGCCCGTAAGCGCCGCTGCCCACCTGCCCCGGCTGCGCCAGGCTGGTGAAGTTGATGCGCGCCGGCACCCATTCCCCCTGGCGCACAAACGGCGGCACCGGGCCGTGCATAAAGCCGTTCTCATACTTGCCTTTGCGCACCAGCAGATCGAGGTTCATCTCGGCGCCGCCAAAGCCGATGTGCAGGCGTTTGAAGCTGTCGACCCAGCGTTCCAGCGAACGAGAAAACGGGAAGTAAGGATCCAGTTGACGGGTGACGTCGCCGGCGCTGGCGAAGCGTACGTTCCACGGCTCCAGCGCCTGGCCGCCCTTGTCGGCCGCCAGCTGTTGCAGGCTGCGCGCGTTGGCCTCGCGGGTTTCCCGCTCGAAACGATCCAGAATGGCGAACAGCTGCTCCGGCGTCATGCGCTCGGTTTTGTTCACCTTGTAGTCGAAATAGTTGCGATAGCCCATCTGGCGCGCAAAGCGGTTGCGCAGGCCAATCAGCTCCGGCAGGCCGTTATGCAGCAGCCATTGCTCCAGGTCGCGCAGCGCCTGCTGCGAGCTGCGGCGGTAGTCTTCGTTCGGGTTGGTCGCCTGGTTGGTCAGCAGCTCGCCGAGCGAGGCCGCCACCCGCTGGCCGTCGGCGTTCAGGTGCGTGACCTGATAGCCCTTGCGGCGCGAGTAGAGATCGGATTCGGCATGGATGATCTGATCCAACAGCGCCTGCGCCTGCGGATCTTCAATGGCGTTACAGTCGAAGAAACGCAGCCAACCTTGCAGACCGAGGATCAGCGCATCGCGCTGCGCCTCCTGCGGCAGCGCTTCCAATCCGGCCAGCAGATTGCGGATCTCGGCCAGCCGGCGCGGTTCGGCGATAAAGCGCTTATAGGCGCTTTCCGCGGCGGAAAAGCGCGCCGACACGTCTTCACCGCCGGTGCCCATGTAGTTTTGCCAGAACAGCTCTTCTTTGGCGCGGTGAACGTCGAGGTAATCCTGGTTCAATTGATTGAAGTAATCGAGAGCCTGTTGCATAACCGTCCTTCTCAGCCGATGAGGAAATATCCCAGTATAGTCGCGCTTAGGCCTGACGCAGCCGCTGCAGCCCCTGCTCGAGCGTCTCGCTCTCGCCGGCGGCCACCAGACAACAGGCGACCTGCCGCTGGATGGCCTGCGGGATCGCCACCTCGCCCGCCAGGCAGCGCTCGGTCCAGCGTGCGGTGGTTTCCGCGTCTTTCGCCGCCGGCAATGCCGGCGTTTCATCCTGCAAGGTGCGCTCCAGCAATACGTGCTGTTCGCAGCCGACGATGTGGTGAATCTGCGGGCAGCGCTGCGGGTTGGCGTAGGCTTCGCCTTCGGTGCCGTGCATCAACAGCCCGCGGGCGCCGATCTGGCGGAAAAACGACGCCACCCGGCCAACATACTCCGGGTGAGAGACGCTGGCGAGGCGCAGCGCATCCTGTTCGCCGAACGGCGTCGCCAGCTTGGCCAGCGTATGGGCGCTGTTGCGCACCCCCATGCGCCAACGCAGCCCAAGCTGCTGCGCCAACGGCGCCGACAGCGCGGAAACCGGCATGAATACCGCCTCGCCGTTATCGAGGCGCTGCTGGGCATGAGCGGCCTGTTCCGACCACGGCAGCCCCAGGGCACGGAAAATCTCGGCGCTGGTCACACGGGTGCTGTCGTCCAGGATGCCGTGCACCACCACCGGCAGGCCCACTTTCGCGAGCAGCAGCGCCAGCAGCGGCGTCAGGTTGGCCTGCTTGCGCGCGCCGTTGTAGCTCGGCAGCACCACCGGCAGTGGCCGCCCCTGCGGCGCCTGCAGCGGCAAGACCTGCTGCTGCATCGCCTGATAGAAGCCCAGCATCTCCTCTTCGGCTTCGCCCTTGATGCGCAGCGCGATCAGAATGCCGCCCAGCTCCAGCTCGGGGACCTCCCCGGCCAGCATCGCCTGATACAGCTCAAAGGCGGTCTGCCGGTCCAGGTCGCGCGCATGATTTTTGCCGCGGCCTATTTCTTTGATAATTTTGGTGTAATCCATCCGAAGGTTCCCTCAGCTCACTCTTCGGTTAGCATACCCTATCCGCGCCGCCGCTCAACCTCCGCCGCCAGTCGCCGCTGCGCGTCATCGCCCTCGCGCAGCCCGGCGATCACCCCGCCGGCATCGTCGGCGCTGCGGTTTTGGCTCATTTTCCATTTGCCTTCGCGCCGGGTGACAGCAATCTCGATACCGACGATGCCTTTAAGCTGTGCGGCGATATAGTTGGCCGGCGCGTCGTCGAGCCGCCAGGGCGCCGGGCGGCGCCCTTCCTGTTGTGCCGTCAGGTCGATCAGCTGGCGGCGCAGCCAGGCCGGGTCGTCCATCACCGTCGGCACGCCATACAGCTGCACCATGCTGTAATTCCAGGTCGGCACCACTTTGCCGGTCTGGCGCTTGCTCGGGTACCAGCCGGGGGACACATAGCCCTCCACGCCCTGAAAAATCACCAGGCATTCCGCCGCGTGCTGCAGCCGTCGCCAGTGCGCGTTGGCGCGCGACAGGTGCGCCCGCAGCCGGATCTGCCCCTGTTCGACATCGGCCAGAAACGGCAGCGGATCGGCCGTCAATCCCTGCTCGCCGTGGCTGACCAATAGCCCCAACGGGTGGGCCCGCACCAGCGCCAGTTGGGCATCCAGATTGTCTTCGCGAAATGTGGCGGGTTGAAACATCAGTGTGGCTCCTTATCGCTCTCTCATGATGACAACAGTAAAGCACCCGCCGGCGGCCTACTTAAGATCCGCTTTCTGAGTATTTCGAGTGATCCGGTTTAACAACAGCAGGGCGATGCCCATCGCCAACAGATTAAATACCATGGCGCCGGCAAAGGCCTGGACATAGCGTTCCGCTGCGCCGCCGCTCGCCAACAGCGGCACAAAACCGACGCCGCTGCCCACGATGCCCAGCGCGCCCCCCACCTGCTGCACGGTGGCAACCAGACCCGCCGCCATGCCCGCCTGCCGCTCCGGCGCCAAACCGAGCACCAGATTCAGCAGCGGCGTCATGCTCAGCGCCTGACCGAACCCCAGCACCACTAACCCAGGCAGCAGCCGCAGCGGATGCGCCAGCGCCTCACCCCACAGCGCCTGCGCCATCAATAGCGCCAACCCGGCGGCGTAAATCGCCACGCCCACGCTCAGTACGCCATTACCCCAACGCAGCGCTAACCGGGGCGCCAACATCGAGGCCAGCATGAAGGCCGCGCTGGCCGGGGCGAACAGACTGCCCGCCTGAAAAGGCGTCAGCCCCGCCCCCGCCTGCAGCAGCAGTGCGAAACACAAGAAAAACGAGGAAGCGGTGGCATAAATCGCCAGCACCACCGCCATGCCCGGCGCGAAGCCCGCCTGACGGAACAGCGCCGGATCGAGCACCGCATCATCACCGCGCTGCGCCAGACGGCGCTCCCAACGCAGAAAGCCCCACAGCGTCAGCATCGCTAACGCCAACATCGGCGCTATCCACCACGGCCAGCCGCGCGCCGGCCCCTCCAGCAACGGCAGCAACAACAGCGACAGGCCGGTCGCCGCCAGCCACAGGCCAACGCCGTCCAGCCGCTGCGCCTGCGCCACGCGCGATTCGGGAATGCGCCGCGCCGCCCACAGCGCCAGTGCGCCGATCGGCAAATTGATCAAAAAGATCATGCGCCAGCCGCTGCCGAACAGGTTAGCCTCGATGATAAATCCGCCGAGGATCTGGCCGAAGATCGCCGCCAATCCCAGCGTCATGCCCAGCCAAGCGAAGGCGCGCCGCCGCTGTTGCGGCGCGTACAGGACCCGCATCAAGGCGTAAATTTGCGGGAACAACAGCGCCGCCGTCGCCCCCTGCAGAATACGCGCGGCGATCAGCAGGCCGAGCGATCCCGCCAGCCCGCACAACAGGGAGCTCAGCGTGAATCCCAGCATGCCGAGGCTGAACAAGCGCCGACGCCCGAAGCGATCGCCCAAACGCCCACCGGCGATCAACAGCACCCCAAACGCCAGCTCATAACCGGCGACGATCAAACCGATCCCGGCGAAATCGGCGGCGAACTGCCGCTGGATCACCGGCGCCGCCACGTTGACCACGAACAGATCGAACACCGTGACGAACCCGCCCAACAGCAGCACCGGCAGGCCGGGCAGCCCTCGCCGCTCACGAGATAATGAATGTTCCATACCACCTCCAGAGATTATGATGGCCGCAGTATGGAACAAGGTTTAAACTGTTACTATATAGCCATTTATACTATTACTGACAGCAACAGGACGGCCGACATGCCCCCACGCACCCTCGAACGCACCCGCCACGAACTGGGGGATTTTCTGCGGCAAAAGCGAGAACAACTGTCACCAGAGTCAGTCGGCTTGCCAAGCGGCAGCCGCCGCCGCACGCCGGGATTGCGGCGCGAGGAGGTGGCGGCGCTGGCCGGCGTCGGCCTCACCTGGTACACCTGGCTGGAGCAAGGCAGGGAAATCAATGCGTCGGTGACGTTTTTGGAAAATCTGGCGCGGGTGCTGCAGCTCGACGCCGCCGGCCGCTACCACCTGTTCTTATTGGCGCATCAACGCCCGCCGGTGCCGGTTGGGCATCAGTGGTGCCAGGTTTCGCCGTTGGTGCGGCGCCTGCTGGACGATTTGACGCTGCGGCCGGCCTACGTCATGAACCTGAGTTGGGACATCATCGCCTGGAATCCGGCGGCGCAGCGGCTGTTCGCCATCGGCGATCGCCCGGCGCAAGAGCGCAACATGTTGTGGATGCTGTTTGCCGATCCGCAGCTCAATGCGCGCCTGCTGGAGTGGCGGGCGCAGGCGCCGCAAATCCTGGCCAGCTTCCGCCGCGACTACGCCCGTGCGCCGGAGGATGAGGTGATGCGCCAACGGGTACAGGCGCTGGAGCAGGTATCGCCGCAATTCCGCCAGCTCTGGCGGCAGCATGACATTCACGGACGTTGCCAGGGGCGGCGCAGCTTCATCGTCCCGGCAATCGGCCCGGTCACCTTTGACCACGCCTCTTTCATCGTCGACGAAGAGAACCACCTGCGGCTGGTGATGTACAGCGCGCTGCCGGACGAACCGGCCAGCGCGGCGTTTGAAGCGCTGCTGCGCGAGGGTTAGCGGCGGCTGTCGAAAATGAGTTTGCAGGCCAGCCCGGCGAATACGCCGCTCAGCAGGTAGTTCGGCCAGCGGGCGCTGAAGCGGCGGCCGGCGAAGCGGCTTTTCATGCCGCTGACCGCCAGGATCACCCCGCCGTTAATCAGCAACCCCACCAGATTCAGCACCGTCGCCAGCGCCAGCATCTGTACCACCACCGAGCCGGCGCGCGGATCGATAAACTGCGGGAACAGCGCCAGCACGAACAGCGCCATTTTCGGGTTGAGGATGTTGGTGAACAGTCCCTGCCGGAAAATTCGCGCCGTCGGCACGGCCTGCAACCCGGCAGAAGCCTGCAGACTGCTGCCGGATCGCAGCGTTTTCCACGCCAGGTAGAGCAGATAGGCGGCGCCCAACATTCTCACCGCGTCGTAAGCCAGCGGCACCGCGACGAACAGTTGCGACAACCCCAGCGCCGCCGCCAGCGCATGGCAGTAAGTACCGAATTGAATGCCCGCCAGCGAAGCGAAACCGGCCCGCCGCCCCTGGCTGACGCTGCGCGAAGCGATCAGCAGCATATCCGGGCCGGGGGTCAGCGCCAGCGCCACGCAGGCACCGGAAAACAACAACAACGTTGCGGCATCAATCATGAATCACCTGATAAGAAGACGGACGGGGATGGAGCGTCCATCATAGCGACGCCGACGTGGCTTGTCAGCGCCGCTCACCTCAGATCACCCACAAATCGAGATACTCGTTGACCGGCATCTGCGCCAGCCGCTGGCGGTCCAGCGACACCTCGAGAATGCGCTGCTGCTGCAGGGCTGGGAACTGGCGCGCCAGGTTGGTTTTGAACTTCTCGATCAGCAGCGGGATGCCCTCTTCGCGCCGCCGCGCATGGCCGATAGGATACTCCACCGCCACCTCATCCAGACGGCTGCCGTCGGCGAACTCCACCGTCAGCGCATTGGCGATCGAGCGCTTTTCCGGATCGTGATAATCGCGCGTGAAAGCGGGATCTTCATGGCAGTGGATCTTGCTGCGCAATGCGTCGATGCGCGGATCCTCGGCCACCCGATCCTCGTAGTCCCCCGCCGTCAGCCGGCCGAACAGCAGCGGGATCGCCACCATATACTGAATGCAGTGATCGCGATCCGCCGGGTTATCCAGCGGCCCCTGCTTGTCGATAATGCGCAGGCAGGCCTCGTGGGTGCGGATGCTCACTCTGGCGATGTCGGCGGCGGTTTTGCCGGCGGCCTGCATCTGGCGGTGCAGCGTCATGGCCGCCTCCACGGCGGTCTGGGCATGGAACTCCGCCGGGAACGAAATTTTAAACAGCACGTTCTCCATCACATACGCGCCGTACGGCCGCTGGAAGCGGAAAGGCTTGCCGTTGAACGAGACGTCGTAAAACCCCCAGGTCGGCGCCGTCAACGCCGAGGGGTAGCCCATTTCGCCGGTGGCGGCCATCAGCGCCAGCCGCACCGCGCGGGCGGTTGCATCCCCCGCCGCCCAGGATTTTCGGGTGCCGGCGTTCGGCGCGTGGCGATAGGTACGCAGCGACTGCCCGTCCACCCACGCCAGCGACACCGCATTCAGGATCTCCTCGCGGTTCAGGCCGAGCAGCTGTGCCACCACCGCGGTGGACGCCACCTTCACCAGCAGCACGTGATCCAGTCCCACCCGGTTGAAGGCGTTTTCCAGCGCCAGACAGCCCTGGATCTCATGCGCCTTGATCATGGCGATCATCACCTGCCGCATGGTCAGCGGCGCCTTGCCTGCCGCCACCGCCTGGCGCGAGAGCCAGTCGGCCACCGCCAGGATCCCGCCCAGGTTATCCGACGGGTGGCCCCACTCCGCCGCCAGCCAGGTGTCGTTGAAGTCGAGCCAGCGGATCATGGCGCCGATATTGAACGCCGCCTGCACCGGATCCAGCTGGAAACGGGTGCCGGGCACCCGGCTGCCGTTCAGCACCTCGGCGCCCGGCACCACCGGCCCCATCAGTTTTTTGCAGGCCGGATAGCTCAGCGCCTCCAGCCCGCAGCCGAGGGTATCGAGCAGGCAATAGTGAGCGGTGCGGTACGCCGCCGGGGTATCGACGGCCTCTTTCATCACATAATCGACGATATCGACCATTTCGCGATCGAACGGCGGACGGCGGGTATTGGCAGACTCAAGCATCATGATTCCCAAAGGCTCCAGAGTGAAAATGACACGATAACGATCGGCGCTCAGCGCTGATCCAGCGGTACGAACGCCCGCGCTTCCGGCCCGGTATAGTTGGCGGACGGGCGAATGATTTTGTTGTCCTGCCGTTGCTCGATGATGTGCGCCGACCAGCCGCTCACCCGCGCCATGACGAACAGCGGCGTGAACATTTCGGTGGGCACCCCCAGCTGGTGGTAAGACACCGCCGAGAACCAGTCGAGGTTGGGGAACATGTTTTTGGTGTCGTGCATCACGCTTTCCAGCCGATCGGCGATGTCATACAGCTTCATCGCGCCCGCTTCCTGCGACAGGCGCAGCGCGATCTCTTTGATCACCTGATGGCGCGGATCGGAGACGGTGTACACCGGGTGCCCGAAGCCAATCACCACCTCTTTGTTGTCGATGCGGCGGCGAATGTCGGCTTCCGCTTCGTCCGGCGTTTCATAGCGTTGCTGGATCTCCAGCGACACCTCGTTGGCGCCGCCGTGCTTCGGCCCGCGCAGCGCGCCAATGGCGCCAACGATCGCCGAATAGACGTCGGATCCGGTGCCGGCGATCACCCGGCCGGCGAAGGTCGAGGCGTTGAATTCATGCTCGGCGTACAGGATCAATGACGCGTGCATCGCCTGCTCCCAACTGGCGGAAGGCGCCTCGCCGTGCAGCAGGTGCAGAAAGTGGCCGCCGATGGAATCGTCGTCGGTCTCCGGCTGAATGCGCTCGCCGTTGTGGCTGTAGTGATACCAATACAGCAGCATCGATCCCAACGATGCCAGCAGCCGATCGGCGATATCACGTGCGCCGGCCGCGCCGTGCTGCTCTTTTTCCGGCAGCGTGCAGCCGAGGGCCGAAACGCCGGTGCGCATCACGTCCATCGGGTGAGACGCCGCCGGTAGCGCCTCCAGCACCGTGCGCACGCTGGCGGGCAGGCCGCGCAGCGCTTTGAGACGGTGTTTATAGGCCTGCAGCTCGTCGCGGTTGGGCAACTTGCCGTGGATCAGCAGGTGGGCGACCTCTTCAAACTCGCAGTGGCGCGCGAGGTCGAGGATGTCGTAACCACGGTAGTGCAGATCGTTGCCGCTGCGCCCTACGGAACACAGCGCGGTATTCCCGGCGGGCACGCCGGATAACGCCACGGATTTTTTCGGCTTAACGCCAGTCGGGCTTTGCGGGGGGATCGCTTGGCTCATACTGTCCTCATTTGGCTTCTGCGTGAATAGCGCCTATTCGTCGCGCTGGCGAGCAAACAGGGCGTCGAGTTTCTCTTCAAACAAATAGTAGTTGATGCTTTCATACAGCTCGTTGCGGGTCTGCATGGTGTCGATGACGCTTTTCTGCGTGCCCTCCTCGCGCAAAGCGCGGTACACCCGCTCCGCCGCCCGGTTCATCGCCCGGAAGGCCGACAGCGGATACAGCGCCATATCCACCAGGGCGCTGCGCAGCTCCTCGGTCGTAAACAGCGGCGTCGCGCCGAATTCGGTAATGTTGGCAAGGATTGGCACCTGCGTCGCCTCGGCAAAGCGGCGGTACATGCCCAGCTCGGTGATCGCTTCCGGGAACAGCATGTCGGCCCCGGCCGCTACGTAAGCCTGAGCGCGCTCGATGGCCGCCTCCAGCCCCTCCACCGCCAGCGCATCGGTGCGCGCCATGATCACGAAGTCCGGATCGCTGCGCGCATCTACCGCCGCCTTGATGCGATCCACCATCTCTTCGGTGGAGACGATGGCCTTATTGGGCCGATGACCGCAGCGCTTGGCGCCGACCTGATCTTCGATATGCAGCGCCGCCGCCCCGGCCTTGCTCACCGAGCGCACCGTGCGGGCAACGTTAAACGCCGATGCGCCGAAACCGCTGTCGACATCCACCAGCAGCGGCAGCGGGCAGACGTCGGTGATGCGGCGAATATCGGTCAACACATCGTCCAGCGTCGAAATGCCCAGGTCCGGCAATCCCAGCGAACCGGCCGCCACACCGCCGCCGGAAAGATAGATGGCCTGGAATCCGGCCCGCTGAGCCAGCAAGGCATGGTTGGCGTTGATCGCGCCGGCGATTTGCAGGGGTTTTTCTTTACTCAGGGCCTGACGAAAGGCGAGCCCGGGTGAGCGCAGCGTCATGACGTTTTCTCCGATTAGCCAGATGAAACAGACAGAGCAAGGAGCGGGCCAGGTTTCACTTCGGTGAGGGGAAAAATTAAAAACGATAAAAATAAGTGAGTTACAACATATTCAGCGCCATTGGCCTGGCAAAGGGATAAAAAACGTTTCAGTTAACGTTTCAATCGTTGTTTCACACAGTAAATTTGAAACATAACTGAAACCGGGCTACACCTAATGCAGCCACTTCCATTCGGTAACCCACCATGAGCGATCACATCACGCCATCCCGCGCGCCGGACAAACCGGTGATCTGGACCGTCTCCATCACCCGCCTGTTCGATCTGTTCCGGGACATCAGCCTCGAGTTCGACCATCTGGCGACCATCACCCCGATCCGTCTCGGCTTCGAGGAGGCGGTGCAGCACATCCGCGCACGCCTGGCGACCGAACCGTGCGACGCCATCATCGCCGCCGGCTCCAACGGCGCCTACCTGAAAAGTCGCCTGTCGGTGCCGGTCATCCTGGTCAAGCCCGGCGGCTTCGACCTGCTGCAGGCGCTGAGCAAGGCGCGCAGAACCGCCGATCGGATCGGCGTCATCACCTATAAAACGCCTTTGCCCGCACTGATGGAGTTCCAGCAAACCTTCGATCTGCCGCTGGAACAGCGCAGTTACGTCACCGAAGAGGACGCCCGCGGCCAGATCGCCGAGCTGAAAGCCGCCGGTATTCAGGCGGTGGTCGGCGCCGGCCTCATCAGCGATCTGGCGGAAGAGGCCGGGCTCACCGCCATTTTTCTCTATTCCGCCGCCACCCTGCGCGCCGCCTTCAGCGATGCGCTGGACGTAACGCGCCTGATGCTGAGCGGCGGCAAACGCGGCGGCGATTACGCCGCACGCGATACCCTGCAGCCACGCTATGGGCTGGGCGATTTGCAGGGCGACTCCCCGCAGATGGAGCAGACCCGGCGCACCATCATGTTGTACGCCCGCTCGCCGGCGGCGGTATTAATTGAAGGAGAAACCGGCACTGGCAAAGAGCTGGCGGCGCAGGCAATCCACCGCGAATACTTTTCCCGGCGCGGCGCACCGTCCAGGGGGGCGACGCCGCCGTTCGTCGCCATCAACTGCGGCGCCATCGCCGAATCGCTGCTGGAGGCGGAACTGTTCGGCTATGAGGAAGGCGCCTTCACCGGATCACGGCGCGGCGGCCGGCGCGGGCTGCTGGAAACCGCCAACGGCGGCACTCTGTTTCTGGATGAGATCGGCGAAATGCCGCTGCACCTGCAAACGCGACTGCTGCGCGCGCTGGAAGAGAAAACTATCACCCGGGTGGGCGGGCAACAGCCGGTAACGGTCGACTTTCGCGTCATCAGCGCCACCCACACCCGCCTGGAGCAGGCGATTCAACGGGGCGGTTTTCGCGCCGATCTGTTTTATCGCCTGAGCGCCCTGCGGCTGCAGCTGCCGCCATTGCGGGCGCGCGGCGACGATATTGCGATGCTGGCGGAACACTTTCTGAAACAGTCGCTGGCGGCGCTCGATGTGCCGCTGACGGAGCCGCTGCGCACCGCCCTGGCCGGCTGTTACGCCGCGCTAAGCCATTACGCCTGGCCCGGCAACCTGCGCGAACTACGCAACATGATGGAACGGGTAGCGCTGATGCTGAGCACCGGCGCAGCGCCGAGCGGTGAAACGCTGCAGTGGCTGTTGCCGGAGCTGGCGGCGGTCACGCCGCCCGAGACGCAGGCGGCGCCCATCTCCGCCCACGAAGCCCTGGCGCGGTGCGGGGGCGACCACGCCGCCGCCGCCCGGTTGCTCGGGATCAGCCGCACCACCTTATGGCGCCGGCTGAAAAAACCGAACTGAGCATCAGCCGGCGCGCCGGCCGTCCGAGGCCGGCAGCAGTCGCGCTCGCCGATCGCCCAGCAGGTTCATGCCCGCCGCCGCCAGCAGGATGATCGCCGCGCCCAGCAGCTGCCACGCCGACAGGCGGTGGTCAAACGCCAGGCGATCCACCAGCATGGCGGCGATCGGGTAGATGAACGACAGCGAGCCGATCAGGTGAGTCGGCAGCTTCTGCAACGCGCCGTACATCAGCACGTACATCAGGCCGGTATGCAACACGCCGAGCGTCGCCAGCATCCCCCACTGCCCCACGCTGGCCGACGCATGAAAATCCACCAGCGGCAGCAGCATCACCGCCCCCACCGTTACCTGGATCAGCGCAATAAGATGGGGCGGCGTGCCCTTCAGCCGCTTGGCCGCCAGCGCCATCAGGGCGTAGAAAAACGCCGCGCCGAGCGCCAGCGCGATGCCCGCCAGATAATGGCTCTGCTCCCCCGCCTGCCGCGGCTGCGCCAGCACCACCAGCATCATGCCGCCGAACGCCAAGCCCAGCCACAGCAGCTTGCGGGCGGTCAGCCGTTCCCCCAGAAACAGCGCCCCCAGCCCCACCAGCATAAACGGCTGGGTGTTGTACACCGCGGTGGCGATGGAGATAGAGGCATAGGAATAGGCGGCAAACAGCAGCAGCCAGTTGATCACCAGCGCGACGCCGCCGGCGATCGCCAGCAGCAGCGTGGCGCGCGTCAGCGCATCGCGTCGCAGCTGCCCCAGTACGCCGCACACCGCCAGCAGCACCAGCGCGCCTACCGCGCAGCGCCAAAACACCACGTTGATAACCGGCTGGCCGGACATCAACACAAACCAGCCGATAGAGCCGGAAATCAACATCGCCGCCGCCATCTCCAGCGATCCGCGTTTTATCTCTGCATTCATTCTGCATTCCTCGAAGCTTGCCCAGAGACATAGCTTGCGGCTTCGCGGGGCGGCTTTCCATAGCATAAAAAAGGCAGATATGCTTAACTGCCTTTTTCTCGCAGCTATAATAAAGAAAATACCTAACGGAGGCGTTATGGATGATATCGATCGCCAAATCCTGACCATTCTGGCGGAAGATGCGCGTGCATCGTTGAAGACGCTGAGCGCGCAGGTGGGGCTGTCGTCGCCGAGCACGTCGGAAAGACTGCGGCGGCTGGAGGAAAGCGGCGTGATCCAGGGTTATACCCTGAACGTCAATCTGCAGGCGGTAGGCTATGCCTTCGAGTCGCTGGTGCGCATCAAGCCGCTGCCGGGCATGCTGAAGAAGGTCGAGCAGCTGATTCAGGCGATCCCGGAAGTGGTCGAATGCGATAAGGTGACCGGCGAAGACTGCTTTATCGTGCGGCTGGTGGCGCACTCGATGGAACAGCTCGACCATACCCTCGATCGGCTGGCCGAGCATGCGCAGAGCAACACCTCGATCGTGAAAACCACGCCGGTCAAGCGCCGCCTGCCGCCGCTGCTCTGATCAACGCCGCCGTTTGCGGGCGAACGGGTTGCCGCGCTTCTTCTCTTTTTTGGCCGCGTCGGCGGCGGATTTCAGCGCCGCCAGATGCGCCTTGTCGGCCTCCGGCACCGCGCGCTGCTCAATCGGGAACACCGGCAGCGACGCCAACAGCCGCGAACCGTAGTTTTTGGTCAACAGCCGGCGATCGTAGATCACGATCTCGCCGTAGCATTGGTTACTGCGGATCAGTCGGCCGACCTGCTGGATCAGGTTGAACGAGGCGCTCGGCAGGCTCTGCACTTCGAACGGATAGCGCTTCAGTGATTTCAGCCACTCGCCTTCGGTGATGATCACCGGGCTGTCGATCGGCGGGAACGCGATTTTGTGAATATGCACCTGGGTCAGCAGTTCGCCTTTCAGATCCAGCCCTTCGGCGAACGATTGCAGCCCCACCAGCACGCTGGCGACGCCCTTCTCCACCCGCTTGCGGTGCTCTTCCACCAGCCGGTAGCGCGGCTGGTCGCCCTGCACCAGCAGCATCAGCCGCAGATCGGTCACGTAGCTGAGGAAAGTCTGCATCGCCCGGTGGCTGCTGAACAGGATCAGCATGCCTTTGTGCTTGCCGCTCGCCTGCTCGGCGCGGAAAAACCGCGCCATCTCCTCGAGGTGCTCCGCCTCGTTGGCGAGCGCCGGTTCATAGCGCATCTGCGGAATGACAATTTTGCCCTGTTCGACGTGATTGAACGGCGAAGAGAGCGTTTCGAAGCGATCGCCGGCCTTCTCGCTCAGCCCGCTCATCTCCTGCAAACGCGCGAAGCTGTTCAGTGAACGCAGCGTGGCCGAGGTGACCACCACGTGCGGCACCTTGCGCCACAGCAGCTTCTCCAGCTGGTCGCTGACGCGGATGCCGACGCAGTGCAAATACAGATGGGTAACGTTATCGCGCAGCTCGCGCGTGACCCATTTGGAGATCGGCGCGTTGGACGACTTGTCGAGCGCCGCCAGCCGCCACAGCTTGCTCATCGCCTCCAGATAGCCCAGCGTGCGGCTCATCTGAATGATCGCGCGATGCAGACGCACGATGTCGTGCTTGCCGGTCTGCTCGGTAAGATCGTTAAGCACGAACTCCGCCAGCCCGCGTAATGCATCGGTCAGTTTAAACAGCCGCGCGCAGCTCTCCACCATCTCCGCGGGCAGCTCGCCCATTTCAAAACGGTGCTCGGCCGCCACGCTATCGCCGGGCAGGTAGGCGCTGACCTGATGCTCGAAGATCTGCACCAGCTCGCGCAGCTCTTCGCAATGGTTTTTCAGCCGTTCGCTGTTGGCCAGCCCCGGCGGATTCTTCGGCCGGTACTGCGTCATGCACTGCTCGACCTGGCGCACGATCATGTCCAACTGCAGGTTGGTCGACAGCGCGGTGATTTCCCCGTCGATCTCCAGCGCGTCGCGCGCCACCTCAGGCAAATGATGGCCTTCGTCCAGCACCAGCAGCAATTCTTTCGGGTTCGGCAGCACCGATTCCGTCTCCAGCGCCGCCATCACCAGCGCGTGGTTGGCCACCACCACGTCGGCGCTCTCGATCTCTTTGCGGGCAATATAGAACGGGCATTCGCGAATGTAGTGGCAGTTGCGCCCCAGGCAGTTGGCCTTGTCGGTGCTCAGCTTGGCCCACAGCGGATCGTCGATGCTCTGCTGATAGTGATCGCGCAGCCCGTCCCACTCGAAGCGAGCCAACGCCTTGGTCAGTTTCTGGCACAGCGCCTGCTCTTCGCCGCTGGACGGCGCCAGTTCGTCGTCGAGGAACAGCGTCAGATCGCCCTGTTGACTGACGTCGGTGCTCATCGCCGCCAGGTTACGCGGGCAGACGTAACGCCCGCGGCCAAAGGCACCGGTAAATTTCAGATCGGGGATAATCTTCTTCAGCAGCGGCAAATCTTTGCTGTAGATCTGGTCCTGTAGCGCCACGTTGGCGGTGCTCACCACCAGCGGCTTGCTCTCCGCCCGCCCGACGGCGATGCCCGGGATCAGATAAGACAGCGTTTTACCGACGCCGGTCGGCGCCTCGATCGCCAGATGGCGCGGGTAGTCACCGGCCAACGTCTTCGCCACCTCGGCGATCATCTGACGCTGGGGCGCGCGGGAAATGAAATCCGGTATTTGCTGCTGCAGGGCTTTGTACCACTGGCCAATCTGATCTTTAACTGCGGAGGAGAGCGCCATTCAACTCTTATCTAAACGAAATGATGGCGCTATTGTCCCACAGACCGCCGGCGACGTCAGCCCGAGTTACGCCTGCGGCTCGATCATCGAGACGCGACCACCGCCGAACGACCACTCGTCCAACTGGGTGGTGGCGATCACCACCATCACATCCTCGGGGTTCAGCCGCAGCTTTTCCATCAGCAACGCCGCCAGCCGTCGGTAGAAACGCCGCTTGGTGTCGCTGTCGCGCGGCCGCCCGGCGGTGATGTAAAACAGCACGAAATCCGCGCTGCGCGGCCCGCCGAGATAGTCGCGATCGTAGATAAGCTCACCGGGGCGGTATTGATCGATCACCTGAAATTTGTCCGTCGGCGGCACCTCGAACGCCTCTACCAGCGCCTGATGCAGGCTGTCGGACAAGGTTTGCAGGTAGTCAGCGGATTTGCCCTGATGCAGGGCGATGCGGCTAAACGGCATGGGGCGCCTCCGGTTCCAGCTCGCGCAGGCGCGCCACGGCCGATGCCGCTGCAGGCCAGCCGGCGTAGAACGCCAGATGGGTGATGAGCTCGGCCAGTTGCTGACGCGCCACGCCGTTGCGCTGCGCCAGCTGCAGGTGAAACGGCAGCTGTTCCACGCGGTTGAGCGCCACCAGCGCGGCGACGGTGATCAGGCTGCGCTCGCGCGGGCTCAGCTCTGGCCGCTGCCAGACATCGTCAAACAATATGTTGTCGCTGAGCTGCGCCAGCTTGGGGGCAATATCGCCGAACGCCTGTTGCCCGGCCTGGGATTCTGATGGCATCACACTCTCCTGTCAGTTGCGGATAGCCTTACGCTACCCGCCGCCGCAGCGAGTGAAAATCGGGATTTTCGGCAGTCTCGATTCAGAAAAACGAGAGGGTTCCCCGCCGGGCGGCGGGGAGGTTTCACGATTCCAGTGGGGCAACGCCGTCGAAATGGGCGCTCAGCAGCGCATTCAGCTCCGGCCGCTGCTCTACCCGTTCGGCGATGGCGTACAGCCGCGGGCAGTGCTGCCGGAACCATGCGCGGCCCGGCCGCCAGTTGCACATCACCGCCACGTACAGATCCAACGCGCTGAAGCTCTTGCCGAGAAACCACGGGCCCGCTGCGCCGGCGGCGGCGTTCAGCTGCTGCAATAAACGCTCGCGATAATCCATCACCGCATTTTTCAGCTGCTCCGCCCCCGCCGCCTGCGGCTGCCAGCGCTGCGGATGGTCGGCATAGGTGAAGGTGGGGTAAATCTCCGCGTTAATGAACAGCAGCCAGCGCAGAAAACGCGGCAACAGCGGCGAGCCGCCGGGCGGCGCCAGTTCAGCATGCGGTGCGCGATCGTGCAGCAGCAGGATAATCGCCGCGCTCTCCGTCATCACTTCGTCATTGGGCAACACCAAGGTAGGCACCTGGCCCAGAGGGTTTAGCGCCAGCAGGCGATCGCGCTCCGGGCCGTCCTGCGTGTAGTCCACCTCCTCATAGCCCCAGGGGAACGCGGTCAACGCCAACGCGGCGGCCACGATCGTCGAACCGCAACCCTGCGTGCCGAACAAAGTATAAGTATCGTGCATGATTCCTCCCGCAGCGGAACAAGGTATCGATAACTGTAGACCAGCCGCCGACCGTCGGCTGAAGAAAAAATTCACCCTTTGCGCGACTTTTTTAATCGTTCGACATGAAAATGAATTTTTTGTCATAAATGGATCACATTACTACGGTAAAAATTCTCCGCCGCCAACAATCAGGCGGCACAGTGAAACAGCAATGCAACTGATGATAAGCGTCTTTCAATCGAATAAAGCAGGGTAACCCATGAAACGTAATCTTCTGGCCGTTATTATTCCGGCACTTTTACTTGCGCAAGCGGCACAGGCAGCAGAAATCTACAATAAAGACGGCAACAAGCTCGATTTTTACGGCCGTGTAAAAGCCCTGCATTATTTCTCCGATGATGCCGGCAACGACGGTGATAAAACTTACGTCCGCATCGGCTTTAAAGGCGCGACTCAGATTAACGATATGCTGACCGGCTACGGCCAGTGGGAATATCAGATCGCCGCCAACCATACTGAATCCGACGGCACTAAAGACACTAAAACGCGTCTGGGTTTCGCCGGTCTGAAATATAAGGATCTCGGCTCCTTCGACTACGGCCGCAACTACGGCATCATTTACGACGTCGGCGCCTGGACGGATATGATCCCTGAATTCGGCGACGATGCTTATATCAAGACCGACAACTTCATGAACGGCCGCACCAACGGCGTCGCCACCTACCGTAATAACAACTTCTTCGGCCTGGTTGACGGCCTGAAATTTGCCGTGCAGTACCAGGGCAAGAACGAAAACGACGGCCGCTCCGCCAGCAAGGCGAACGGCGACGGTTGGGGCCTCTCCTCCAGCTACGAAATCATCGACGGTCTGAGCGTGGGTGCCGCCTATGCCTCTTCCAACCGCACCGCCACGCAAAAAGC
Organism: Serratia sp. PL7; assembly: GCF_945957435.1. Classification (NCBI taxonomy): domain Bacteria; kingdom Pseudomonadati; phylum Pseudomonadota; class Gammaproteobacteria; order Enterobacterales; family Yersiniaceae; genus Serratia; species Serratia sp. PL7. Next base: position 2,390,745 of record NZ_CAMFLB010000001.1, read on the forward strand.
GGGCACCTTCGGTAAAGGCGACAAGGCCGATATCTGGGCCGGTGGTCTGAAATACGACAACAACAACGTCTACCTGGCCGCGACTTATTCGCAGAGCCGCAATATTGCACCTATTTCCGGCACCGCCACCATCAATAACAATTCGACCTCCGTTAGCGGCTTCGCCAATAAAGCGGAAGGGATTGAATTGGTCGCGCAATATCAGTTCGACTTCGGTCTGCGCCCATCGCTGGGTTACGTTCAGCAGAAAGGCAAAGATATTGAAGGCATCGGCGATGTCGATCTGGTGAAATATTTCGACGTGGCGGCGACCTATTACTTCAACAAAAACATGTCCACTTATGTCGAATATAAAATCAACCAGCTCGATGACGACAACAAGCTGGGCCTGAAAAACGACGACGTCGTTGTTCTCGCCCTGACCTACCAGTTCTGATGTGATGAATGAATAACCACCACTGCAAACTTTAGCGTCACTTGATACCCAGAGTTTTATTTCGCCGGGCGGCTGCGTCCGGCTTTTTTGTTTTTATTTTCCCCGCCAACGAATCCCCCCGCTTGCCTTGCAAAACAAACGGGTCTACATGTATAGCTTTCCCCCGAGCGGAATCAGCCATGCACAACGACGGACGCTTCGACTTCCACAACGCCGTGCGCTACAGCAGCGACGAGCTGGCCAATATCCTCACCCACTGTTTTGAAAACTACATTGTGCGCTTCGTGCTCGACGGGCCGGCCTTCGCCGCCCGCTTCGGCGCCGAAGACCTCAGCCTGAACGACAGCCTGATCGTCACCCATCGCCAGGAACCGGTGGCGGTGGCGCTGATCGCCCGTCGCGGCCGACACAGCCGGGTCGCGGCCTTTTCCATACGCCCCGAGATGCGCGGTCAGGGGCTGGGTAAGGCGCTGATGCAGCGGGTGGTGGCGGATGCCCGCCAGCGCGGCGACCGGCGGCTGTCGCTGGAAGTGATCGAAGGCAACGAAGCCGCGCTGGCGCTGTACCATCGCGCCGGGCTGCGCATCGTGCGCACCCTGACCGGCCACCAGGCGCCGGCGGAAGTGCCGCCAGGCACGGCGGTGCTGCAGGCGGTCGATCCGTTGACCGTCAGCCATCGCCTGACGGCGGAAGGCGCCACCGACCTGCCCTGGCTGATTGCCCCCGAATCGCTGTTCAAGCTGCCGGGCACACCGCGAGCCTATACGCTCAATCGTCAGGCCTACGCCGTGGTGATGCCCGGCGCCGAGCACTGCTGGCTGCGCCTGATCTACGTGCCCCCGCAGCACCGCGGTCAGGGACATGCCCGCGCCTTGCTAGCCGCCCTGCAAGCGCAGTTCGCCCCTTTGCCGCTGACCGCCAACGTCTTTGTGCCCGAGGTGGCCGCCCCCTTCTTTACGCATCTTGGCTGGCGTCAGGAGCCCCTGCGCCAGTTCGAGATGGATATGCTGCTGGACAGCCCACAAGACTAAAACCGAGAGAGAGAACGATGGCAGGAAAACAGGCAAGGAAACTCACCCTTGGCGCGGCAGTTGGCGTCGCGCTGCTGACGCTGGCCGGTTGCGCGCAGCCGCCGTATACCGACGCTCAGGCCCAGCAGCAGCTGGCGGATCAGTCGGTGCTGGCGGTGAACTGGTTCCAACAGTCCGGTGAATACCAGGCGCTGGCGCATCAGGCGTTCAACAGCGCGCAGCGCGCCTTCGATCAGGCCAAGGCCGCACCGGGCCGCAAAAAGGCGGTGGTGGTCGATCTGGATGAAACCCTGCTGGACAACAGCGCCTACTCCGGCTGGCAGGCGCAGCAGGGCCAGCTGTACGACGGCGCCACCTGGGCCCGGTGGACGCAGGCCGAACAGGCCGGCGCGGTGCCGGGTGCCGTGTCGTTCGCCCGCTACGTTAACGCTCATCAGGGAACAATGTTCTACGTCTCGAACCGCAAGCAGAGCGAATACGCTGCCACGGTGGCCAACATGCAGAAGCTCGGCTTCACCGGCATGTCGGAAAAGACCGTCTTGCTCAGTACCGACACTTCCAATAAGCAGGCGCGCTTCGACGCCATCAAACAAGCCGGCTATGACATCGTGGTGTACGCGGGCGACAACCTGAACGACTTCGGCGCCGCGACTTACCACCAGGATAATGCGCAGCGCCGGGCGTTCGTCAGCGAGAACCAGAACAAGTTCGGCACCGAATTCATCGTGCTGCCCAACCCGCTGTACGGCGATTGGGAAAGCGGCCTGGCCCGCGACTACAACAAGCTGGCGCCACAGCAGAAGCTGCAGGTGCGCCAACAGGCGATCAAAGCCTGGCGCGGGCGCTAAGCCTCACAGCAGTTTGTACATATAGCAGGTGGCCTCCAACGCCCCGCCATCGCTGGCGCGGGCGTATTGCGGGATATCGCCCGCCGCCTCGAACCCCAATTGACGGTACAATCCCTGCGCCGCGCTGCCGCTCAGGGTGTCCAGCACCAACAGGCTGCGCCGATGACGCGCCGCCAGCGCCTGCACTTCCTGCATCAACAGCCGGGCGATGCCCTGCCGCCGCGCCTGCGGATGCACCATCAGCTTGACCACTTCCGCCCGGTGACGGCCGTTGTCCGGCATCGCCAACAGCAGTTGCACGGTGCCGACCGGCCGACCGTTCTCGAGCGCCACCAGCATCGCACGCTCTCCCCGCACCAGGGCCGGCAGCAGCCCCAGCCAAAACGCCTGCGCCTGTTCCAACGTAAAGGGCATGACAAAACCGATGCTGGCGCCGTGCGCCACGCTGGCGTGCAGCATCTCGGCCAACTCGGCCATGGCACTTTGCGCCGCATCGGCGTCCCACTGTTGCAATTCAATCATGGCTATGGCCTGCAGATAACGAGCGTGTAATGGGCCGGCTCATCGCCGGGGACATGGAAACGGGAGGCGCCGAACAGGCGGTAGCGCAGGCAGTCGCCGGGCGACAGCCGGAAAACGCGCCCTTCCAGCGTCAATTCCAGCTGCCCGGACAACAGCCAGAGGTGGTGCTCCAGCGCTGGAATCGACGGCAGGTCGTAATCGATCTGCGCGCCGGCATCCAGCCGGGCTTCGATAAACTCGGCCTTATACAATGCGGCGGGCGGGGAAACGGAGCGACGGTGAAAACCACTGGCCCGATCGACCCACACCGGCTGTTGCGGCGGCCGCAGCAGCTCCGGCGGTTCGTCTTCGATTTCGCTCAACAGGCGCGACATGGTTAACCCGTAGGCGGCGCACAGCCGGTTCAGCAACGATGCCGTCGGGCTGGTCTCGGCGCGCTCCACCCGCGAGAGCGTCGCCCGGCTAAGGCCGGTGCGCCGCGCCAACTCCTCCAGCGACCACGCCCGCTGCTGGCGCAAATCCGCCAGCCGCTGCGCCAACCTCAGGTCGGCCATCTCCAAACCGTTATCCATCGTTCATACTCCGCCTAAAAATCCCATATAAGAGAAGTAATCTCAGATTAGAGATATGGCAAGCGAATTTTAAAAAATGCCGCGCAGCGCGATGAAAATCAGCATGCTCAGCAACACCACCGCCAGCATATTGCGTAGAAAGAACGCCAGTATCACCGCAAACACCGCCCCCCACAGGTAAGGGTTATCCGGCGCGGCACGCAGCTGGTCGCCGCTGAAGGCGACAATCGGCCCGCAGATCGCCGTCAGCACCGCCGGCACGGAAAAGCTCAGCAGGGTTTTAACGCGCGGCGACAGACGCAGCGGCAACCCGGGCGCCAGAAAACAGTAGCGGTTGAAAAACACCACCAGCCCCATCAAAACGATCGTCAGCCAGATCATCGGCGCCCCCCGCTGCACAGCAGCCCGACCAGCATCGCCGCCACGGTGGCGATCACCAATGCGCCCGGCGTCTGGAAATGGTGCAACACGATGGAAAGCAGCAGCGCGGTCAGCACGCAGGCCAACACCGGCAGGCTGCGCACCAGCGGCACCACGATGGCGATAAAGGTGGCGGCGATGGAGAAATCCAACCCGTAACCGTCCAGATCGCCGGCGCTGCCGGCGGCCACGATGCCAAGCAGCGTGGAGAGAAACCAGCACAGGTAAAAGGTCAGCCCGGCGCCCAGCGCATACCAGCGGTTGAAACGCGCCGGCGTCTGTTCGCCGGTCAGCGCGAACAGTTCATCGGTGAGCAAGAATCCCAGCGCCAGCCGCCAGCGCAACGGCAGCGGCGCGATACGCTCCCGCAGCCGCAGCGCGTAAAGAAAATGCTGGGCGGTGACGAAAAAGGTCGACAGCAAGATCGCCAGCAGCCCGGCGCTGCCCTTGATCATGCCCATCGCCACCAGCTGCGACGCCCCGGCGAACACGATGGCCGACATGCCCAGCCCCTGCGCCGGCGTCAGGCCGCTTTGCAGGGCCATCGAGCCCGCCAGTACTCCCCACGGCACCACCGCCAGGCACAGCGGCAAGATAGCCACCCCGCCCTGCAGCGCGGGGCGCAGGCGGGCGGAGGGCGGCGTGATGAGGGGGATTGAATCAGTCATGGGCTTCTCCTTGAGTTGAAGAAGCCAGCTTACGGCGCAGGCGTACACGGGTATTGCACCCGATTGCCCGGCTATTTCAGCGATTTGACGTAGTCGCCCGGCGTGACGCCCATCGACTTGCGAAAATGGCGGTGGAAATGGCTTTGATCGTGAAAGCCGCAGCTCAACGCACTGTCCAGCACGCTGTTGCCGGCCTTCAGCATGCCGCGCGCCTTGCGCAGCCGCGCCTGAATTTGATAGGCGTGCGGCGGCAGGCCGGTGGCCTGCTGAAACTGCCGCAGCAGGTAATAAGGACTGAGCGCCACGCGCTCCGCCAGCTCCAGCAGCGAAATGTCCGCCTCGGGGAAATCGTCGAGAAAGGCTTTCACCCGCGCCACTTGGCTTTGCGCCCGGCTCTGCGGCGCAGGATCGATACGGCTTTTGCCGTGCCGCAGCATCAGCCAGGTCAGCGCCGAGAACACCATGGTCTCCTTCATCAGCCGGTTCTCATCGCTGCGCAGCAGGCTGAACGCCATGCGCAACTGGCCAGCCAGGCCGACGTCGTGCACCACCGGGTTGGGAAAATAAGGCGTCGCGCCGGCGCCGGTTTTCAGATCGCGCGATAAAAAGGCCAGTAGCTCCGGCGCCGGGTACATCGCCTGATACGACCAGCCCTCTTCGGTGGCGGAACTGCCAGTATGAATATCGTCGGCGTTGACCAGAATGATGCTGCCCAGCGGCGCCACGTGTTCGCCGCCGGTGCGGTAGAAGCGCTGGGCGCCATCGTCGATGACGCCCACGCAGAAGCCTTCATGGCTGTGGCGCGAGAAGGTTTGGCGGCGGTAGGTGGCCTGCAGCACTTCCAGCCCGCCAAGATCGTCGACGTGCATAAAATGAGCCTGCTCCCGGGATGCTTTGCGCGCTATGCCTTCCGCCTTCATCTTGCCTACCTCCGCTGAATGAGAGGCATTCTAGCACTCGCGCGAGGGCGGGTTTTGTACAAAATTGCCCGTCTCGGCCCCCGGCGGCGCGATCGCCGCGCAGCGCCAGGCGCTGAATACCGCCAGCAGCGGCGCCAGCGCGAACGCCAGGAACAGCCAACGCGCCGCCGATGCCGCGCCCGTCGCGCCACCCGGATCGTTCAGCCCCGCCAGGTTGGCGATCATCCCGGCCAGCGCCGCACCGAATGCGGTGGCGAACAGCTGCACCGTGGTAATTGAAGCGCCGGCGATATCTTTGTCCGCTTCAGGCGCCACCTGCAAAATGCGCGTCAGCAGGTGCGGCCAACCGAAGCCGATGCCGAATCCCACCAGCAACAGCGCAATGACGATCGGCGCCAACGCCTGCCAGTGGCCGCCGGACGGCATCGGCATCAGGATCGCCAGCGCCAGCAAGCCCACCAGCACGAACAGCGGCCCGCTGACGATCGCCCGGCGAATGCCCGCTCCGCGCCAGCCGGAGCTGAGGATCTCGGACAACGTCCAACCGGCGGCCATAGCGGCGGCGATATAGCCGGAGATCAGCGGCGACTGGCCGTGCAGCAGCTGCAGGAAATAAGGCACGAAGATTTCGCTGGTCATGCCGATCACCAGCAACGCGGTCGTGATGTACAACGCCGCCAGCGATGAGCCGCGCCGCAGTGCGCCGTGCGGCAACAGGCGGGCGCGCGAGTGCGCTTCGCGCTTCAGCAACCAGGCCATCAGCACCAGCGAGAGCGCGATGCCCGCCAGGTTGATCCAGGCACTGTGCGCCAGGCTGCCGGCGGACACCACCAGCACCGCCACGGTCAGCAACAGCAGCTGTGCGGTCGGCAACGGTGCGGCCGCCTGCTGCGCTTTGCCCTTGGGCAGGATCAGGAAGGTAAACGCGGCGTACAGCGCCATGATCGGCAGCAGAATGCCGAAGGCCCAGCGCCAGGCGTTCAGTTCGGCGAAAATACCGCCTACCGCCGGCCCCACCAGGGTGGCGATGCCCCACATCGCCGAGATGAGCGCCATGGCGCGCGGCCACAGCCGCTGCTCGAATACCAGATTGATCATCGCGTAGGAGAGCGCAAAGATCAGCCCGCCACCAAAGCCCTGCACCGTGCGGCCGATCAGCATCACCGGCATGCTCGGCGCCAGCGCGCACAGCGCCGCCCCGGCGATGAAGAACAGCGAAGCCACCAGATAGGCGCTGCGCGCACCGTAGCCGCTGAGCAAGCGGGCCGACAGCGCGGAGCCGAGGATAGACGCCACCACGAACAGCGTGGTGTTCCAGGCATAGAGATCCAGCCCGCCGATATCCTGCACCACCGAGGGCAAGATGGTGGTGGCGACCAGAATATTGATGGCATGCAGCGCCACGCCGAGCGAGAGCGCGATCGCACTGGCCGCATTTTTGCCAGAGAAAAGGTCGCTCCAGCGGCTATCGTCATGGGTTATCACGGTTGTCGTCCTGTTTTCAGAGGAATGGCATTGAGTTGATCATAAGATTGCGTTAAATTTAACAAGAGTTATCTTGGAATAAGTTAGGGCGAGGCGGAGAAATATGTCAAGAATAAACTTGGAAAATAGCGGAAAGACCGCACAATCGGTCAGTGACCGCTTGCTGACGCTATTGAAAACCCGCGGCCCGCAGCAAGCTTCTGACGCAGGAAAGGTGCTCGGCACCACCGGTGAGGCGGCCCGCCAGCAGTTCGTCAAGCTGGCGAAAGAGGGGCTGGTCGAAGCGGTGGCGGAAACGCGCGGCGTAGGCCGCCCGGTACAGCTGTGGCATTTGACCTCGGCCGGCAATGCGCGCTTTCCCGATACCCATGCGGACCTGACGGTTCAGCTGCTGCGCACCGTGCGCGACAAGCTGGGCGAACAGGCGCTCGACGTGCTGATCGAAACCCGCGAGCAGGAAAACCGCATCAACTACAAGCAGGCGATGATTGGCGCCGCCGATCTGCAGGAGCGCGTGGCGCGCCTGACCGAGATCCGCTGTCGCGAAGGGTATATGGCCGAATGGCGCCAGGAGGAGGACGGTGCCTATCTGCTGGTGGAAAACCACTGCCCGATCTGCGCCGCTGCCACCGTCTGCCAGGGCTTCTGCCGGGCGGAGCTGAGTATCTTCACCGAAGTGCTGCAGGCGCAGGTGGAGCGCGCCGAACACATTCTGGCCGGCTCGCGCCGCTGCGCCTACCGGATTTCGCTCCTGTAACACCGGTTTTTGCCCACGTTTTCAACCGGTACAGATTATTCTGCTTGTGCACCCCACACCTTCCCTTCTAAGGTTGAATTAACGAACATTCAGGCAAACAGCGGGCCTCGCGCCCGCTTGGCAAATCCGTCGGCGCTAAGCGCGCAGCGGCAGAGTAACCCCACGGGAGTTGAACGATGAAGAAGCCGCATGCCGGATTCTGGCTGGCGACGCTGGGACTGGGCGTTTGCTGGCTGCTGGCGCTGCTGACTCGCGATCGGCTCAACGGCCTACTGCTGGCCGGCGCGGCGCTGGCGCTGATCTTTACCCCTGCCACCCGCCGTAAGGGCGCGGCTCTGGCTGCCCTGGGCGGTATCGGCATGGATGGGCTATGGAGCTACAGCGGCGTGCTGCACTACAGCGGGCAACACGGCCTGCCGCTCTGGACCCTCGCGCTGTGGATCGGCTTCGGCTGCTGGTGGTATTGGCTGCTGGACGTGGTCAGAGCGGCGCCCTGGCCGCTGGCGGTGCTGGGCGCCGCCGTCGGTCCTTTCGCCTACGCCGTCTCCTGGAAGCTGGGCGTGTTACTGCCCGGCGTGCCGCCGGAGTTCATGCTGCTGTTGCTGGCCGTCGGCTGGTCGATTTACCTGCCGGCCGTCAGTTGGCTGCAGTGGAAGCGGCGGAACAGCTGAACGGCTTGCGGCAGTCGGGAAAAATAATGCCGAAAGCCATTGCTTATCGGTTGCCCAATCGGGTTTACTGAGCGTTCTAATAATAATCATCCCTGCAAAAACACATCCCTATGCTTAGCCAACAAAGCCGTAGCGTCCTGCCGTTGATCGGGGCGTTGTTCACGTTATATATCGTTTGGGGTTCCACCTATTTCGTCATTCGCCTCGGCGTCGCGCAGTGGCCGCCGCTGATGATGGCCGGGATTCGCTTTCTGATTGCCGGCATCGTGCTGTTCAGTTTCCTGGCCTGGCGCGGCCACGCGCTGCCGACGCCGAAGCAGTGGCTGGCCGCCGGCGCCATTGGCATTCTGTTGCTGGCGGTAGGCAACGGCCTGGTGACGGTGGCGGAACACCAACATGTGCCGTCCGGCATCGCCGCGGTGATGGTGGCGACGGTGCCGCTGTTCACCCTCTGCTTCAGCCTGCTGTGGGGCATGCGCAACACCAAACTGGAATGGGCCGGTATTGCGCTCGGGTTAGTGGGCATCGTGCTGCTCAACACCGGCAACAACCTGGTGGGCAACCCGACCGGCGCGCTGTTGATCTTGCTGGCGTCGGCCAGTTGGGCCTTTGGCTCGGTATTGGGATCGCGCATCTCGCTGCCGGCCGGGCCGATGGCCGGCGCGGCGGAGATGCTGGTCGCCGGCGTGGTGTTATTGGTCGCCAGCCGGCTGAGCGGCGAGCACCTGGCTCAGATGCCGAGCACCGGCGGCTTTCTGGCGCTCGGGTACTTGATTGTCTTCGGCTCGATGCTGGCGATCAGCGCCTATATGTTCTTGTTGAAGAATGTGCGCCCGGCGGTCGCCACCAGCTATGCCTACGTCAACCCGGTGGTGGCGGTGCTGCTCGGCATCGGTTTCGCCGGTGAATCGCTGGCGCCGCGCGAGTGGCTGGCGCTGGTGATCATCGTGGCGGCGGTGGTGCTGGTGACGCTGGGAAAATACCTGTTCGCCCGCCCGGCCAACGTACAGGCCATCGACTGCGAACGGCGGTGATCACAAAGGGCGGTCTGCGGGCCGCCGTTAAAAACGATTCTTGTTTCACCCGGCGAAGGGGCTATAATTCCCGCTGTTCCAAGCAACCTGCGAAATTATTCCTATGCTGAAAAAAGCGTTCCTCATCGTCATCGCCCTGTGCGCCTTCGGTTCTCTGGGCGGCGTATTCCTCGCCGGGCTGAACATCTACACCCGTTCCACCACCCCGCATGAAGAAAGCGCGCCTGCCGGGGATACCGCCGCCACGCCGGCGCAAACCGAAACCCTTCAGGCCAAGTGATCGTCCATCCAACGCTGACAGCGCTGCTGTAAAAAGCGCTGCAGCTGCCTGACGCGTTCCGACACCTGCGAGCGATGCGGGCAGACCAGATTGATCGGCACCGCGTCGCTGCGCCATTCCGGCAACAGCTGCACCAGCCGCCCGGCGCGAATGTCGGCCACCACGTCGATCGCCGACTTGCGCACCACCCCGTGGCCAGCCAGCGCCCAGCGCCGCGCCACCTCGCCATCATCGGTAAAATAGCTGCCGTTCAACGGCACTTCGATCAGTTCCTCACCGCGCCATAGCCGCCATTCCACCTGTCGTTTGCCGCTGGGCTGATACACCAGAATGCTGTGCCGAACCAGATCGGCCGGCGTTTGCGGCGCGCCATGCCGCCGCAGGTAATCGGGGCTGGCGCAGATCAGCCGCCGGTGCTGCGGCAAAATGGGCAGCGCCACCAGCGAAGAGTCGGCCAACGGCCCGAAACGGAGCGCCACATCCACCGGTTCGCGAAACAGATCGGCCTGCCGATCGTTGATCAGGAGCTGCAGCTGAATATGCGGGTGCTGCAGGCGGAACTCATCCAGCCAGCAGAGCAGCAAATTGCGGCCAAAATCCGACGGCGCGGAAATCTGCAGTACCCCGGACAGCCCCTGATGCTTCTCGCGGATCGCCTGCTCTCCTTCGGCCAACGCGCCCAGCGCCAGGCGCGCGCTGTCGAGATAGCGGGCGCCCTCCTCCGTCAACCTCAGGCTGCGGGTGGAACGCACCAGCAGCCGCGCGCCCAGCTGCTGCTCCAGCCTTTTCACCGCGATGCTGGCCGCCGCCGGCGTCATGTCCAGCGCGCGCGCCGCGGCGGAAAAACTGCCGCCATCCACCGTGCGGACAAACACCTCGAGATCGACAAATGAGGTCATGTATTTCCCCTCTTTTTAGCCCAATCAATTATTAATATTAATTTACAAGTGTTTGCTATTAGGCGGGCTTTTTTCCTCATTTTCAATCAGGAAAGATAGATCCCGTTGAAACTTACCTAAAAAGAGGCCTTAACATGACGATTCCCGACTCCCCCCTGAAACGACAAAAGCTGGTGATCCTGGGCGGCACCAGCGGCATTGGCGCCGCGGTGGCCTACGCGGCGGCGGCGCGCGGCGCTGAAGTGGTGCTGGCTTCACGTCGCCTTCCCCACGCCGGGGAGAAAAACGACGCGCTGCATCTGATGCAGGCCGACCTGACCGATGAAGCATCACTGCATGCGCTGTTTGCCGCCGTCGGCGCTTTCGACCATCTGGTGATCACCGCCGGGCCGTTGGTGGACGCGAAACCGCTGGCGGAGACTGCCTTTGAGCAGGCGCAGGCCGACTTCAACGTCAAATTCTGGGGCAGCTTGCGCGCGGTGCAGGCGGCGCTGCCGACGCTGGCGCCGCAGGGCTCGATCACCCTGACCTCCGGCCAACTGTCGCGTAAATACCTTGGCGGTCAGTTGATCAAAACCGGCATCAACGCCGCGCTGGAAGCGGTCGGCAAACAGTTGGCGAAGGAGCTGGCGCCGCGGCGGGTGAACGTGGTCAGCCCCGGCATCACCGCCACCGAAGCCTACGACGGCATGAGCGCCGCGCAGCGTCAGGCGCTGTTCGAGCGCGTAAGCGGCAGCCTGCCGGTCGGCCGGATCGGCCAGGCGGCCGACGTCGCGGCGGGTTACCTGCTGGCGATGGAGAACGGTTTCGTCACCGGCAGCGTGATCGACATCGACGGCGGCGGCCTGCTGTAACGGCGGCTAGAGCGCCGTCACGCCCTGTGCGGCGGCCTGCTGCTCCAGCACGGTGATAATCTGGTAGGCCGAGCGCGGCACCAGGCTGAAATCGCCGATCAGCAGGCGGTCGCTGACCGCCTCATCCAGCATCGCTCGGGCGCCGGCGCGCAGGATGTCCACCTGTTCCGGCGGCGTGCCGGCTGCGGTGATCAGCGGCAAACCGGGCACCGCCGCCGTGCGGCCGATGATTTTCAGCCCCTCCAGCGCCTGTGGCTGCGCGCGGCGCAGCAGTTCCATGCTGATGGAATCGATGGCGGCGATATCCGCCTGCCCGCTGCGGATCAGCTTCAGCGACTGGTAATGCGCCCCGGAGGCGATAGCCGCACCGAAGAATTTCCCGTCCTGCGCCAGCGGCGCGATCAGCGCGCGCAAGCCGTTGTAGCCGGACTGGGAATCGGTGCTGTTATACGCCACCGTCCGGCCGCGAAAATCCGCCAGCCGTTCGCCGGGGTCGCCCGCGCGCACCACCAGCCAGCTGCGGTAATTTGGCCCGTCGCACCCTTCCACCCGATAATGATAGGTTCCGATCAGCTGCACCTGCGGCAGGCTGCTGACCAACGGATAACCGCAGGTTTGGCTGAGCAAGAGATCCTCGCGCCGCCAATGCTGCGCCAGATCGTCCGGCCAGCTAAGCCGTTCCGGCGCCGCCGGCAACCCCAGCCGCAGCAGCTTGCCGCGCAAGACCTGCCAGAAGGATTCGGCCTGCTCCCGGCCAACGCCGTACATCGGTAGAGACACCTGCATCATTTCCCCCTTACTCCGCCGGAGTGGTCGCCAGCGTCTGCTGGCGCCAGGCGGTGAGATAACGCACCCAACGTTCGAACAGCATATCGGTGATAATAGCCAACAACGCCACGACCGCCGCGCCCTGGATCACATAGGCGGTGTTAAACCCGCTCAGGCCGATGATGATCGGCGAGCCGAGCGTCTTGGTGCCGACGGTGGAAGCGATGGCCGCCGTACCGATGTTAATGATCACCGACGTGCGGATCCCGGCGACAATCACCGGCGCCGCCAGCGGCAGTTCAACCCGCCACAGAATTTGCCAGGCGCTCATCCCCACGCCGCGGGCGATCTCGCGCGTGGCGGGCGGTACCGATTCGATGCCCGCCAGCGTGCCCTGCAGGATCGGCAGCAGGCCGTACAGCACCAACGCAATGATCGCCGGCTGCTCGCTGAAGCCCATCACCGGCACCGCTACCGCCAGCACCGCCACCGGCGGGAAGGTCTGCCCCACCGCCACTACCGTTTCCACCAGCGAACGAAACTCCCGGCCGCTGCGTCGGGTCACAGCGACGCCCGCCGCCACGCCGATTACCACCGCGATCAGGCTGGAGATCGCCACCAGCGACAGGTGCGCCCCCACCAGCGCGATAAAGCTGTCCTGCTGATAAATGGGCCGCTCCAAATCAGGGAACCAGGCGGCGAACAGGCCGCGCAGATGATCCATGTCGAACACCAGTGCCAACAGCAGCGCCAGCGTCCAGGGCAGCGGATCGCGCAGCAGGCGCCCGATGCGCCCGCTCATGACAGCGCCTGCCCGGCGATCAGATCGTTGAAATGCAACACCCCCAACGCTTCGCCCCGTTCATCCACCACCGGCAGGCAGTCGCTGCCGCGCGCCACGAACACCGACAGCGCCTCGCGTAGGCTCATGGCGGCGGCGATCGGCTCGCCCCCAGCGACGCCGGGCCGCACCCGCTCCGCCACCGTACCCAGCGACAGCAGCTTGATGCCGCGATCGCTGCGCCCGAAGAAATCGCGCACGAAATCGTTGGCCGGGGCGGTCAACAGCGTCAGCGGCGTGCCCTGTTGCACCACCCGCCCCTGATCGAGCAGCACCAGGCGATCCGCCAGGCCCAGCGCCTCGTCAATGTCGTGCGTCACCAGCACAATGGTGCGGCCCGAGATCTGATGAATACGGGCGATCTCCGCCTGCAGCGCCGCGCGGGTGACCGGATCCAACGCGCCGAACGGTTCGTCCATCAACAACACCTCGGGATCGGCGGCCAGCGCGCGCGCCACTCCGACCCGCTGCTGCTGCCCGCCGGACAGCTGGTGCGGGTAGCGATGGCGAAACAGATCCGGCTCCAGATGCAACAGCTCCAGCAACTCGGTAACCCGATCGCGGATGCGCGCACGCGGCCATTTCAGCAGTTGCGGCACGGTGGCGATGTTCTCCTCCACCGTCCAGTGCGGGAACAGACCGATCGATTGGATCGCATAGCCCATGCGCCGCCGCAGATCCTGCGGTTTAAACGACTGGATCTCTTCGCCGGCAAAGAGGATCTTGCCCCGATCGTGTTCGATCAGGCGATTGATCATTTTTAACGTCGTGGACTTGCCGGAACCCGAGGTGCCGATCAACACGGTGAATTCGCCCTCGGCGATGTGCAGCGTGAGATCGTCGACTGCCGGCTTGCCCTGAAAAATTTTGCTGACTTGCTCAAAGTGAATCATCGGCGCGATACGTCCAGGATTGAAACCCAAAATTTAAACAGCGAATCGACGATGACCGCCATCATAACCACCGGGATCACCCCCAGCAGAACCAGATCCAGCGCGCTGCTGAGCAGCCCCTGGAACACGATGGCGCCAAAGCCGCCGGCGCCGATCAGCGCCGCCACCACCGCCATGCCGACGGTTTGCACCGCCAGGATGCGCACGCCGGTCAGGAACAGCGGCAGCGCCAACGGCAGCTGCACGCGCAGGAAGATCTGTCCGCGCGTCAGCCCCATGCCGGTGGCGGATTCGATCACCCCGGCCGGCACGCTTTGCAGCCCCGCCACTACGCTGCGCACCAACGGCAACAGCGCGTACAGCACCAGCGCCACGATCGCCGGCGCCATGCCGATGCCGCTGACGCCGTGCTCCGCCAGCCAGGGCACCGCCGCCGCCAGCCCCGCCAGCGGCGCAATCAGCAGGCCGAACAGCGCGATGGAAGGCACGGTCTGGATAATGTTCAGCGCGGAGAAAATCGGCCGCTGCCAACGCTCGGAGCGAAAACACAGCACCCCGAGCGGCACGCCGATCGCCAGCGCCGGGGCCATCGTCGCCAGCAGAATGGTCAGGTGCTGCAACAGCGCGGCGTCAAACACCTCCTGACGATTGTGGTACTCCTTCAGCAGCGACAGCTGATCGAGCTGATGCCCGAACAGCAGCAGCGCCGGCGGCACCAGCACCAGCGCGTTGCCCAGCATGCGCCACAGGTGCGACGCGGTGAGGCGCGCCATGGCGTCGGCCGCGATCAGCAGGCTCAGCGCCATCGTCAGCCAGCAGCCGCTGCCCCAAGAGGTGCGCGCCAGGCGCGACCCCTCCTGCGCCAGGCGTTCGGCGGCCTGCCCGCTGATCCAGAACGCCAGCGTCAACACCCCGCAGGCGGCCAGCGCCGCCAGCAGCGCCCGCCCCCGCGTCGGCGGCAACAGGCTGAGGCTCGCCAACGCCGCCAGCGGCAACAGCAGCCACAGCGCCGGGCCGTGCAGCAGGGAGAACAAGGAGAGACTTTTGCCCGACAACAGGCGATTGGGGGCATAACTGAGGAACGGCAGGCCGAACGCGGCCAGCAGCAACAGCATGAACAGCGTCAACAAGACGCGATGTTTTACGGCGATAGTCAAAGAAACGCTCCGGCTCCCTCGGTTAACCCCCTCTCCCGACGGCAGAGGGGGCACCTCGGCATTATCCCTTAACAAACCCTTTCTCTTTCAGGTAAGCGGCCGCCACCTGTTTGGCGTCCTGGCCTTCCACGGCGATCTGCGCGTTGAGTTTTTGCAGCGTGGGCCCGTCCAGCGAGGCGAACACCGGCTTCAGCAGCTCAGGTAGATTGGCGTGCGCTTTCAGCGCCGCTTCGCGCACGATCGGCGCCGGCGCGTAGATCGGCTGTACGCCTTTCGGGTCCGCCAAGGTCTGCAACCCCAGCGCCGCTACCGGGCCATCGGTGCCGTAGGCCATCGCCGCGTTGACGCCGGAGGTCTGCTCCGCCGCCGCCTTGATGGTCACCGCCGTATCACCGCCGGCCAGGGACAGCAGCTGATCCTGATTCAGTTTGAAACCGTAGGCACTCTGGAACGCCGGCAGCGCATCCGGCCGTTCGATAAATTCCGCCGAGGCCGCCAGCTTGAACTTGCCGCCACCGTTGATCCACTTGCCGAGATCCGACAGCGTTTTCAGATGATTGGCCTCCGCCACGTCCTGGCGAATAGCGATGGTCCAGGTGTTGTTGGCCGGCGCCGCGTCCAGCCAGACGATTTTGTTTTTGTCGTAGTCGAGCTGTTTCACTTTCTCGAAGCCGGCCTGGGCGTTCTTCCACGCCGGATCTTTCTCATCGGAGAAGAAAAACGCGCCGTTGCCGGTGTACTCCGGGTAGATGTCGATCTCACCGGAGGTGATGGCGCCGCGCAGCACCTTGGTGGTGCCGAGCTGCAGCTTGTTGGTGGTCTTGATGCCGTTGGCTTCCAGCACCTGCACGATGATGTTGCCGAGCAGCGAACCTTCGGTATCGATCTTGGAGCCGACGCGCACCGAGTCGGCCGCCTGCGCCAGGCCGCCGGTGGCCAGCAGAGCCAGCGCGACGGCAAAGGAACGTCCGCGTGATAAGGTGATTGCCATACTTTTCCTCTGGTTATACGTTTTCCGGCTCATGGGCCAGTTAGGTTGGAAAATCCTGAGAAACGCGCTTCCAGCGCGCAATAAATTTTTCCGTCGGCAGGGCATCGCCTCCCCCCTGCGGTTCACCGGCGCGCAACGGATGCACGCCGACGTCGATCGGCGTCAGGGCGTAATCGCGCAGCCACTCGCCGTAACCTTGCGCGACAAATCCCTGACTGCGCCGCTGATACGCCTCACGCTCCGCCAGATAGACTTCGCGCAAACCATACCAGGGCAGGCCGGGCAGATCGTGATGCACTAAATGGTAGTTCAAATTGAGAAACAACAGCCGCCACGGCCAGCCCGCCTCATTAATAATAGAACGTGCCTGCGGTGCGTCCACGGCGCGATGCTCAAAAAACGATCTCACCTTGGTCAGCGCCAACGCCGGATAGCTGATGGCCAACAGGTAAAACGCCGTGCCGACACCCTGCATCTGCAACCAGTGCAGCAGTACCGCCAACAGCGACAGGTGCGCTAACCACCTCGCCCAGGCGCGCCACTCCCCTCCGGCGAGCGCTTTCACCGCCCCGGCCAGGGTCGCGGCAATATCCAGCGCCGGGCCGAGGAGCACCCGGCCGATCAGCGTATTGCGCACGGCGGCCAACAGCGGCAACAGGCGGGGATAACGCCGCCACTGCGCGGCGCTGAAGTAATAGCTTTCGGGATCTTCGTGCGGATCGGTCAGGTGGTCGTTGCGGTGGTGGCGCAGATGCGAATCGCGATACAGCCCATAGGGATACCACACCGCCAGCGGCAACAGGCCGAACAGCTGATTGACGCGCGGCCAGCGCGTCGGGTGGCCGTGGATCAGCTCGTGTTGCAACGACAGGTACCAGGTGGTCAGGAGGATCAGCAGCGGTGCGCCAAGCCACGGGCCCAGCGCCTGCCAAGAATACGCCACGCCGAACCAGCCGCCGTACACCGCCGCCATGATCCCCCAGGTGGGCAGCTCCAGCCGCCAATGCCGGCGCCGATAAAGCTGCCTGATTCGTTCGCGCTGTTCGGGGTGCAAATAGTGGGCGTGGGACATGCTGCGGCTCGCGGTAAGAGATTTTCTCTCAGTATCCGTGAGCCGTTGCGGCGTTCAAAATAACGAAAATGGCAAAGCTAAGTGAAAATTCAGCGGGTTGCGTACGCGGCATGCGGCTCACACGCCACCGGGAAATTCACCGAGTTGGCGATAAAGCACAGGTGATGCGCCTTCTCGTGAAGCTGTTGCGCCAGCTGCAGATCGTCGCCATCGCGCACCGTGACCTGCGGCCGCAGCGTCACCGAGGTGAAAAAGCCGCCGCGCGCGGCGTCTTCGCGCATCACGCCCACGGCATCGTCCTGATAGGCCAGCACCGAAATCCCCGAGGTGGCGCACAGATGCAGGTACCATAATTTGTGGCAAGCGCTGAGCGATGCCACCAGCAAATCCTCCGGATTCCAGCGCGTCGCGTCACCGCGGAAGGCCGGATCGGCTGAGCCGGCGATATCTGCCTTGCCCACGGCGCCGATCCTGTGATCGCGTCCATAAGCGCGATAATCTTCCGTGCCTGCGCCTACATTCCCCTGCCAGGTCACCGAGACCTGATAATGATGCTCGCCTTTCATGTCTTTTGCTCCCGTTGGCCGGCCAATGAAAAATTGTCTGGGTGCATGCCCGGAGAACACTATTGGCGGAAAAGCGTGAATACGCAAACGGCGAAACGAGAAAAAACGGGCCGCGCAGGCGGCCCGTCGGTCACATCCCTTCAGGGAACGAAATCGAGCACCACGGCGTTGAACAACGCGTACTCGGTGGCGTTGGCCATCGGCGGAAACTGCGCGTGCTGCACCGCCGCGCTGGCCGCCGCACACAGGGGCGCATCGCCCCTCACGATCTTGCTGCTCACCAGCTTGCCGTCCGGGCGCAGCCGTATGCTGATGGTGCAGCGTTGGCCGCGCGCGTGTTCCGGCAAACGCAGCTCGCGGCTCACCGCGTTATGCACCCGCACCGGATAGCTGAGCGGCATCGCAGTCTGCGCCTCGGCCTGCGGCCCCGGCAACGGGGTGCCGGCCTGATGGCCGGCCCCCGCGCCGCAGCCGCTCAACAACAACAGCGCCAACAGGCCTAGTGTCTTTTTCATTCCCGATGTCCTTATTGGGGATTAATCTTTATCGAGCGCCCTTACTGCGCCGCTGGGTAAGCCTCACCGTCATCCGCGTAACGCTGCAGGCGCTCGCGCCACCACTTGGCCGCCAGGCCGCTGGCGCTTTCACGCCAGCCGAAATAGGCAGCGTCGCTGCAGCGCTCAGATTCAACGCGTTTCGCTACCAGTTCGCCGCTGTTCAGGTAAGGTTCCGCCAGAGAACGCGGCAGATAGCCACAGCCCAGCCCGGCCAACTGCGCCTGCAGTTTGGCGTCAAAGCCGAAGACCGTCAGCGTATCCTGTTCTTCCAGCAGGTTCAGGCTCTGCGGCGCGTTGACGCGCGAGGTATCGCGCACCACCACCGCCCGGTGCTGACGGATCTCATCCTTCGGCAACGGTTCCGGCAGCGCCGCCAGCGGATGCTGCGGCGCGACGGCGAACACGTAATCCAGCTGCCCCAGGCGGCTGAACGCATAGCCCACCCGCGACGGCGGCTCGCAAATGGCGCCGATGATAATGTCGGCGCAACCGTAAACCAGCGACTCCCAGGAACCGGCCAGCACCTCGTGGCTGAAACGCAGCCGGGTATGGTGATGCTGCCGATAGAACTCGTCGATCAGCGGCAACAGGCGGGCAAACGGGAAGGAGGCGTCGATCCCGAGCGTGATCTCGCTTTCCCAGCCGTTCTCCACGTAGCGCGCCTGCTGTTCCAGATCCTGCGCCGCGCGCAGCAACACCCGCCCTTTTTCCAGCATCAGCTTGCCGGTATCGGTGAACTTCGCCCGATGGCCGGAGCGATCGAGCAGGGTGATGTCAAGATCGTTCTCGAGCTTTTGCACCATATAGCTCAGTGCCGAAGGGGTTTTAAACAGTGCGGCGGCCGCGGCGGCGAAAGATCCGTGCCGGTCCAGCGCGTCCAAAATCAGCAGCGCTTCCAGGTTTAATCTCATGCTTTCTCCCGTGTATAAAAAAACTCAACAAGTCGGCAAAAATTCTGCGGTATCTTTGAAATCGCCCTCTGCCTACCATGGGTTTTATCGGCGTTACACTCATCAGATGTTCAACCGAAATATCACTGGGAAGGTAAATTATGTCCAAGTTTCAACTGCTTGATAAAGACAATTCCGCACTGATTTTTATCGATCATCAACCACAAATGGCCTTCGGCGTGGCTAATATTGATCGTCAGCAACTGAAAAACAACGTTGTTGGTTTGGCGAAGGCAGGCAAAATTTTCAACGTCCCCACCCTTTTCACCTCGGTCGAAACCGAAAGCTTCAGCGGCTATATCTGGCCGGAACTGCTGGCGGTACACCCTGAAATCACCCCGATTGAACGTACCTCGATGAACTCCTGGGAAGACGCGGCCTTCGTTAAAGCCGTGGAAGCCACCGGCCGCAAAAAGCTGGTGATCTCCGCGCTATGGACCGAAGTTTGTTTGACCTTCCCGGCGCTGATGGCGCTGGAAGCCGGCTATGAAGTGTACGTGGTGACCGACACCTCCGGCGGCACCTCCGTCGATGCGCACGAACGCTCGATCGATCGCATGGTGCAGGCCGGCGCCGTACCGGTGACCTGGCAACAGGTGCTGCTGGAGTACCAACGCGACTGGGCACGCAAAGACACCTACGACGCGGTGATGGCGCTGGTGCGCGAACACAGCGGCGCGTACGGCATGGGCGTCGACTACGCTTACACCATGGTGCACCACGCACCGGCCCGCACGGTGAAATAATTCCCCCTGCCCCGGCCCCGCGCCGGGGTATTTTCAGGAGTCGGTTTTATGGCCCATCCGCAGCATGTCACGCTGGTGATCACCCACCGTTTGGCGCCGGGGAACGAGCAGGCCTATGAGGCCTGGCTGAACCGCATCATGCCGGACGCCGCGGGCTTCACCGGCCATCTGGGCGTCAACGTCATCCGCCCATCCGACAGCGAACAGGCCTATACGGTGCTGGTCCGCTTCGACAATGTCGACAATCTCTACCGCTGGCTCAACTCGCCGCTGCGCAAGCAATACATCGAAGAAGTCACTCCGCTGTTGCTGGAGAACGACCATATCGAGATCCGCCCCGGCGCGGAGTTCTGGTTTACCCCGCCCAACCCCAACGTGCGCCAGCCGCCCCAGTGGAAGCAGTTCATCATCACCCTGCTGGTGATCTTCCCTTCCACCAATCTGGTGCCCTGGTTTTGGGGGCTGGCGCTGCCGCAGTTGAACGGCACGCTGCTCGGCCATTTTCTCAATGACGCCACCGTGGTCGCCCTGGTGGTGTACCTGTGGATGCCCATCGTGACTCGCGTTTTTCATCAATGGCTGACCCGCCGCTAGGCGGTTCGCCGGGAGAATGTTATGAACCACCACGCTTCATTGATCATCACCAACGGCAAGTTTCACACCGTCGATCGCCAAAATCCTACCGCACAGGCGGTCGCCATCCGCGACGGCAAGTTTCTGGCGGTCGGCAGCGAAGCCGAAGTCATGCAGCACGCCGGGCCGGAAACCCAGGTGATCGATCTGCACGGCCACACCGCCATTCCGGGCCTGAACGACTCGCACCTGCACCTGATCCGCGGCGGCCTGAACTACAACCTGGAGCTGCGCTGGGAAGGCGTGCCTTCGCTGGCCGACGCGCTGCGCATGTTGAAAGAGCAGGCGCTGCGCACGCCGAGCCCGCAATGGGTGCGGGTGGTCGGCGGCTGGACCGAATTCCAGTTTGCCGAACGCCGCATGCCGACACTGGACGAAATCAACCAGGCGGCGCCGGACACGCCGGTATTTATTCTGCATCTCTACGATCGCGCGCTGCTCAACCGCGCGGCGCTGAAGGTAGTCGGCTACACCAAAGACACGCCGAACCCACCGGGCGGCGAGATCCAGCGCGACGCCAACGGCAACCCGACCGGCATGCTGATCGCCAAACCCAACGCCATGATCCTGTACGCCACGCTGGCGAAAGGGCCGAAGCTGCCGCTGGAACAGCAGGTCAACTCCACCCGCCAGTTCATGCGTGAGCTGAACCGCCTCGGCCTCACCAGCGCCATCGACGCCGGCGGCGGTTTCCAGAACTACCCGGAGGATTATCAGGTGATCGCCGAGCTGCACGAGAAAAAGCAGCTGACCATCCGTATCGCCTATAACCTGTTCACCCAGCGGCCGAAGCAGGAACTGGAAGACTTCGAGCTGTGGACTGATATGCTCAAGCCAGGCCAGGGCACCGATTTCTATCGCCACAACGGCGCCGGCGAGATGCTGGTGTTTTCCGCCGCCGACTTCGAAGACTTCCTGCAGCCGCGCCCGGATCTGCCGCCGGGCACCGAAGACGAGCTGGAGCGGGTGGTGCGCCATTTGGTCGAGCACCGCTGGCCGTTCCGCCTGCACGCCACCTATGACGAGTCCATCAGCCGCATGCTGGACGTGTTCGAGAAGGTGAACCGCGACATTCCGTTCAACGGGCTGCACTGGCTATTCGACCACGCCGAAACCATTACCGAACGCAATATCGAACGGGTCAAGGCGCTGGGCGGCGGCATTGCGGTGCAGCATCGCATGGCGTTCCAGGGCGAATATTTCGCCGATCGCTACGGCATCGAAGCCACCAAACATACGCCGCCGGTAGCGAAAATGCTGGCGGCTGAGCTGCCGGTCGGGCTGGGCACCGACGCCACCCGCGTCGCCAGCTACAACCCGTGGACGGCGCTGTACTGGCTGGTCTCCGGCCGCACCGTCGGCGGCATGGCGATGTACGACGACAGCGCCCGTCTGGATCGCGAAACGGCGCTGATGCTGTGGACGCAAGGGAGCGCCTGGTTCTCCACCGAACAGGGCAAGAAAGGCCAGATCAAGGTCGGTCAGTTGGCGGATATGGCGGTGCTGTCGCAGGACTATTTCAGCGTGCCGGAAGAGCAGATCAAAGGCATCGAGTCGGTGATGACGGTGGTGGATGGCAAAGTGGTCTACGCCGCTGGCAGCTTCTCGCCGCTGGCGCCACCGCCGCTGCCGGTGCTGCCGGAGTGGTCACCGGTCACCCAAGTGCCGGGCCATTACCGCTCCGCGCCGCCGTCGGCGGCAGCTCGCGTCGGGGTCGTGAGCCAGGCGCACCAATGCTGCGGCCCGTGCGGCGTACACGCGCATCAGCATGACATTGCGCGCCGCTCCAGCATCCCGGTGTCGGACGAGAATGCCTTCTGGGGCGCGTTCGGCTGTTCGTGCTTCTCGTTCTAAGTTGCCAGCCCAGCAACTTATTACGTAACTAGCTTAATAAGATACTAAGTTAGTAAAGTAGCAAATTAATGGCGCTGTCCGCGGAGAGCGCCATTTTATTGTCAATCGCGGTTGATCTCCAGCCAGCGCCGCTGCTCGGCGGAGGCGGCTATCGCATCCAGCACGCAAGACACCTTCCAGCCTTCTTCAAAGTCCGGCCACATGCGATCGCCCGCGGCGATGCCGTTGACCAGATCGCGGATCTCCACCGTCTTCTGATCGTTAAAACCAATGCCGTGCCCGGCGCTGATGCAAAACGCCGCATAGTCCGGGTGCTTCGGCCCCACCAGCAGCGTCTTGAACCCCTGCCGCTCCACCGGTTCATCGTGCCGATACAGCTTCAGCTCCGCCATCCGTTCCTGGGTATAGCTCAGCGTGCCTTTAGTGCCGGTGACCACATAGGTCAGCCCCATCTTGCGCCCGCAGGCGATGCGCGACGTTTCGATCGTGCCCATCGCCCCGCCGGCGAAACGCAGCAGTGCACTGGCCTGATCTTCGTTTTCCACCGGCAGCAGGCGCGCCGGGTCTTTCGGGTCCGGGCGCTGCTTGATCACGGTCTGCATATCGCCAGAGACCGCCACGATATCGCCCACCAGGTAGTGCGCCATGTTGACGATGTGCGCCGCCAGATCCCCCAACGCGCCCAGCCCGGCGCTGGCGCGGCGGCAGTGCCAGTCGATCGGCGTGCGCGGGTCGGCCAGGTAATCCTCATTGTGGGTGCCGTAAAAATGCACCACCTCGCCGATTTCGCCGTTGGCGATGATCTCGCACGCCAGCTGGCTGGTCGGGTTCTTCATGTAGTTGAAACCGACCAGCGTTTTCACGCCCTTGGCGCGGGCGGCCTGCACCATCTCCGCCGCGTCGGCGGCGTCCAGCGCCAGCGGTTTTTCCGAATATACGTGCTTGCCGTGGCGGATCGCCTCCAGCGCCATCTCTTTGTGTAAGAAGTTGGGGGCGCAGATGTCTACCACGTCGATCGCCGGATCGGCCACCAGCTGCCGCCAGTCGCCGGTCGAACGCGCAAAGCCGAACTCGGCCGCGCGCTGCGCCGCCAGCTCGGGCGTCACCTCCGCCAGCATCTCCAGCACCAGATCCCCTTTAAGGGGAAATACCGTGGGGGCCTGCGCATAAGCGATAGCGTGACAACGCCCGATATAACCGGTGCCGATTAACCCAACGCGTACCTGTTTCATCATTTTCTCCCGTGACCGAAATTCTGTGTAGAACCAGGCGCGGCTCAATGAAACGCGCCGATTGATAACGGGTTTATATGGAATATAAATTTCAATAACAAGCACGCGGGAAAATAAAGTTCATATTCGTGATGCCGTTCATGAAACGTTGACGGGATGATGCAATGAGGAAAGCCCGGACGCGGCTGGTCGTATCCGGACGGGATAAAATGAACCATTTATTTCATATTACGGCAAACCGTTGGCACCGTGTTGCACGTAACCAGGGCGTTGCAGCAGGCGCTGCTGATAGGCCGCCAGCGCCGCATAATTCGGCCGCTCGAACGGCGTCATCAGCCAGCGGTTCAGCGACAGCCCCAGCACCACGTCCGCCAGCGTGAAGGTAGCGCCGGCGGCATAAGGGCCGTGCTGCGCCAAATGCCTGTCCAGCAGCCCCATCAGCCGATTCCACTCGCGTTCGGCGGCGGCCAGGCTGGCGGCATCCTGGTAATCCGCATGCCCACGTACCCGCGACATGAACACATAGCGCCAGGCGCCGTTCAGATCGGTGGCCTGCCAGTCCATCCACATCTCCACCGCCGCGCGCGCGCCGGGTTCCTGCGGCAGCAGATCGCGGCGCCCTTCCCGCCCCACCAGATAGCGGCAAATGGTGTTCGACTCCCACAGCACCCGCTCGCCGTCAATCAGCACCGGCACCAGGCCGTTGGGATTCAGCGCCAGAAACGCCGGCTCCTGCGTGGAGCGAAAGCCGCTGCCCCAGTCTTCCCGTTCCAGCGTCAGCCCCAGCTCCTGACAGGTCCATAACACTTTGCGCACGTTGATTGATGAAGCCTTGCCCAAGACTCTCAGCATCGGTTTTCCTCTTATCTATTCTTTCCAGAAAGGTTTACATCCTTCACGCAGCGCTTCTGCACGCGACAAACCAATATCGATCAGCCGCGCATCGTCCAGCAATAATAATTCTTTTCGCGTCCTGTAGCGTTGCAGATACAGACGCCAGCGTGACCCACCGAATGAGCGCCGCCGCGGCGCGCCAGTAAACAGAGCCATCTTGTTATTCTCCCTGATGTTTTCGCGTTGCAGTCATCATGCTCGCCGAGAGAAAAACAATACAGATTCACGCTGGCGCTATTTTTTTCATACAGCTGCACCAAAAAACCCACTGAATGGTTTACTTTGAAAGCATCTGTACCGGTTTTTTAATTCTTACCGCCGATGAGAGGCCTCTGTATGACACGCTACGCCACGCTGGCCGCCATTCTCAGCCAACGCATTCAGCAAGGGTTGTATCCGGCCGGCCATCGCCTGCCTTCGGTGCGCGCATTGAGCCAGGAGCACGGCGTCAGCATCAGCACGGTGCAGCAAGCCTACCGGCTGCTCGAGGAACAGCGCCTGGTGGAAGCGCGGCCGAAGTCGGGCTACTTCGTGCATACGCGGCGCGCGCAGGCCGAGCTGCCCGCTATGACGGCGCCGGTGCAGCGGCCGGTGGACATTTCGCAATGGGAGCAGGTGCTGGAGCTGGTGCGCAGCCGGCCGCGCGAAGGCCTGATCCAACTGGGGCGCGGCATGCCGGACGTCGCCGAGCCGACGATGAAACCGCTGATTGTCGCCCTGCGCAACGCCGCCCGCCACGGCGACCTGCGCAGCCTTTATTACGACAGCATTCAGGGCGTGACCGCGCTGCGTGAACAGGTCGCTCGTCTGCTGCTGGATTCCGGCTGCCATATCGGTGCCGATCAGTTGCTGATCACCACCGGTTGCCAGGAAGCGATCTCCGCCGGGCTGCGCGCCGTTTGCCAACCCGGCGACATCGTGGCGGTCGATTCCCCCTGCTTCCACGGCACCATGCAAACGCTGAAGGGATTGGGCATCAAAGCGCTGGAAATCCCCACCGATCCGCTCACCGGCGTCAGCCTGGCCGCGCTGGAGATGGCCCTTGAACAGTGGCCGATCAAGGCCATTCTGCTGACGCCCAACTGCAACAACCCGCTGGGCTACATCATGCCCGACGCCCATAAACAGCGGCTGCTGACGCTGGCGCAACGCCACGATGCGGCGATCATCGAGGATGACGTTTACGGCGACATCGCCTATCACTACCCGCGGCCGCGCACCATCAAGTCGTTCGACGACGACGGCCGCGTGCTGCTGTGTAGCTCGTTTTCCAAAACGCTGGCGCCGGGACTGCGCGTGGGCTGGATCGCGCCCGGCCGCTATCTGGAGCGGGTGCTACACATGAAGTTCATCGGCTCCGGCGCCACCGCCACCCAGCCGCAGCTGGCGATCGCCGAATTTATCCGCAGCGGGCACTATCTGCAGCACCTGCGGCGCATGCGCGCCCGCTACCAGCAGAACCGCGATCGCATGACCGATCTGATCCTGAAATACTTCCCGGTCGGCACCCGCGTCAGCCGGCCGCGCGGCGGTTTTATGCTGTGGATCGAATTGGACGAGGCGTTCGACACCCTGCGGCTGAACCGCCATCTCGAGCAGCAAGGCGTACAAATCGCCGTCGGCAGCATTTTTTCCGCCGCCGGCAAGTACCGCAACTGTCTGCGCATCAACTATGCGCCGACGCTGACGACGGAGATCGAACAGGCGGTACAACGGGTCGGCGCCACCATCCAGGCGCTGATGCCAACCGACAGTTTGGCGCAATCGGATTAAATCTTGACGCGATCGGATTATCGGCGCACGGACAGGCTGTTTTAGAGTAATGCCTTCTCTTACCACTGGCAGGCAACAACCATGAGCAGCGATCAAATTCCGGTTTCCAACGCGTTGGCGGTGCGCCTCGCGGCGCAAGGCGTCGATCTCGAACGGGTCGGTCAGTTAGCCGGCTTGCCCGCCGGGCTGCTCAGCGAGCGGCGCGTAAAAGTGCGGTTGACCACCCACCAGTTCTTCGCCGTCTGGCGCGCCCTCGCCCAACTGAGCGACGATCCCGCCTTTGGTCTGCGGCTGGGCGGCGACGTCGCGCCGGAGCATTACGATATCGCGTCAGTCGCCGCACTGCACTCCGCCACGATGGGCGAGGCCCTGCGTAAAGTCGCGCGCTACAAACGGTTGGTGTGCCCGGAAGAACTGATGCTGGAGGAAGATGGCGACAGCGTTCGGCTGCATACGCGTTGGACGATGATCGAGGACCATACGCCGGAATTGCTGATAGACACCATGTTCGCCTCTATCACCACCCTGTGCCGCCGTGGCACCGGTTTACCGCTGCAGCCCAAGGCGCTTGAGGTGACCCGCCGTCGCGATCCCCACTCACCGCTGCTGCGCCACTTCGGCTGCCCGGTGCGATTCGATGCGCCGCAGGACGTGCTGGTGTTCGATCGCGCGCTGATGCGGCAGCCGCTCATCACTTATGATCAGGACATGTTGGCGCAGCTGCTGCCGGAGCTGGAGGCCGAGTTGGCCGAGGTGTGCGCCGAGCAAAACTTACCGATGCAGGTGATGGCGATCCTCGGCCGCAGCATGCGCGGCCAGCGCCCCAGCGTCAACAGCGTGGCCGCGGAGCTCTATCTCAGCCCGCGCACGCTGCAGCGCCGTCTGCAACGGCACGGCTACAGCTACCAGCAGCTGCTGGACAAAACCCGCCACCGCACCGCCTGCCGCTTGTTGGCGGATACCGATCTTGAGCCTGGGGAAATTGCCTTTGTGCTGGGATTCGAAGAGCTGAATTCGTTCAGCCGCGCCTTTATTCAGTGGGAAGCGCTGACGCCCAGCCGCTGGCGCACTCAGCGTGCAGCCGACCATCGGGAGGACAGAGCATGAAAGTGATTATCTTCGGCGCCAGCGGCATGGTGGGCCAGGGCGCGCTGCGAGAATGCCTGCGCGATCCGCGGGTCAGCGAAGTGCTCAGCATCGGCCGGCGCCCGTTGGCGCAGAGCCACGCCAAACTGCGCCAGCTCTCCCTGCCCGACCTGCGTGACCTGTCGGCGCTGGAGCCGCAGCTCGCCGGCTACGACGCCTGTTTCTTCTGTCTGGGGATTTCGTCCGCCGGCCTGAGCGAAGCCGAGTATCGCGCGGTGACTTACGACCTGACGCTGGCCGCGGCTCGCCCGTTGGCGACGCTGAACCCGACGATGGTCTTCATCTACGTTTCCGGCGTCGGCACCGACAGCAGCGAACGCGGCCGCAGCATGTGGGCCAGGGTCAAGGGCGCCACCGAAAACGCGCTGCTGGCGCTGCCGTTCCACGCGGTGATGTTCCGCCCCGGCGCCATTGTGCCGCTGCACGGCATTCGCTCCAAAGTCCGTACATACGATCTGATTTATCGGCTGTTCAAACCGCTGTGGCTCGGCGCATTGCGGCTGTTTCCCTCGCAGGTGAGCAGCACCGAACGAATCGGGCTGGCGATGCTGGCGGTGGCGCGCCGGGAAACCGCCTTGCGCATCCTGGAGCCGCCGCAGATCAATCAACTGGCGACGCGCTGAAATACCGTCATCAACCGCGCCGCCGCCAATACGCCGCCACCCGGCGGCGCAGATGCTCGATGCCCTGCGGATGCTCAATAAACTGCGCCACCGGCATCATCCGCCAGCGCTGGCCTTCGTCGCCAAAGCGAATGGCGGCGATCTGCGCCGGGGCGATCTCGCCGGCCATAAACCAGGTCGGCGGGGAGTCGGGCAGAACGCCAACGTAGCGCCGCCGCCAGACAACCTGACATTCCGCGATCGTCACGCCGAACTCTTCCTGCGTTTCCCGCTGCACGCACTGCAGCGGCGTTTCGCCGTTTTCCCGCCCGCCGCCAGGCAGATCCCATTGACCGGGCCATGGAATGCCCGGCTTGTCGTCCCGTTGGTAAACCAGCAAGCGATCGTCGCACAGCAGCGCGATCTTGGCCCCGCCAAACGCCTCGTCCGTCATGATTTCTCCGCTCCCGGCCCATCGCCTTTGACCGAACATCATACTTCATCCCCGCGCGGCCTGGTGTATAGTGAAAATCCGTTTTCACAACAGGCGAACAATAACGATGAACTCTCCGTTTCTGGTGACTCCCCAATGGCTTGCGCAACATATCAACGATGAAAATCTGGTGGTGATCGACGTTCGGATGTCGCCGGTGGGGCTAACGCCGAAAAAGGACATGCTTGCCGAGTTCGAACGCGGCCATATCCCCGGCGCGGTCTATTTTGATATCGACGACGTGGCGGACAAAAACACCGCGCTGCCGCACATGCTGCCGACGGCGGCGGAGTTTGGCGCGGCGGTGGGCAAGCTGGGCATCAGCGAGCGCGATACCCTGGTGATTTACGACGAGGGTAACCAGTTCTCCGCGCCGCGCGGCTGGTGGACCTTCCGCAATTTCGGCGCCCAGCATGTTTACGTACTGGACGAAGGGCTGAACGGCTGGACCGCGCTGGGGCAAGCGCTGGCAACCGGCCCGGCGCAGCCTGCCCCGCAGACGTTCAACGCCCAGTTCAACGCCGACGCGGTGGTGGATATGCAGCAAGTGGAACAGGCACTAGGCACGCCGGTGCAAATTCTCGACGCGCGCGCCGCGCCGCGCTTTTATGCCGAAGCGCCAGAGCCGCGCCCCGGCCTGCACCGCGGCCACATTCCGGGCAGCATCAACATTCCGTACGGCGAGCTGCTGGAGAACGGCCGTTTCAAATCGCTGGAGGCACTGCGCCAAACCTTCAGCGACAAGGGGGTGGACATCAACGGCCCGATCATCACCAGCTGCGGCTCCGGCGTGACGGCGGCGGTGCTGGCGTTTGGCTTGTTGTCGCTCGGCGCGCCGCAGGTCAAGCTGTATGACGGTGCCTGGAGCGAATGGGGCCAGCTGAGCGGCAAGCAGCCAATCGCCCAAGATTAGGTTTCGATCCGCTCGACCACGATCTGCGCCAGCCGCTGCACGGCGGCCGAAGGCTGATCCTCGGCGCGGTGCAGCACCACGCCAAGTTGGCCAAGAGCGGGCAGCAGATCGGGGGCCAGCGGTGACAGGCCGGGCGGTAAGCCCGCCGCCGTGCGCACCGTGACGCCCAACCCGGCGCTCACCGCCGCCCAAACGCCATTCAGGCTGCGGCTGGTAAAGGCGATGCGCCAGGGAATACCGGCGCGATCCAGCGCCTGCGTCGCCGCGCTGCGCATCAGACAGGGCGCGTCGAACATCACCAACGGCAAGGGCTCATCCCCTTCTCGCCACGGCGCCAGCGCGAAGCCGGGCGAGGCGATCCAGTGCAGCTGCCGCTGCCCCAGCGCCTGATGAAACGGCGTGCTCAAACCGCCATCCCACGCCAGCGACAGATCCAGCTGGCCTTTCAGCACCCAGTCGATCAGCTCGGCATTGCGGGCGATGCGCGCCTCGATGCGCACCTTCGGATTGGCGCGCGCGAAGCTGCCCAACACCTGCGGCAGAAACGTCTCGCCGAAATCCTCCTGCAACCCCAGCCGCACCGTGCCCTGCAGATCCAACCCGCGCACCGCGGCGGCGGCTTCGTCATTGAGCTCCAGCAGACGGCGCGCGTAGCCGAGCAGGGTTTCCCCCGCCTCGGTCATCACCATGCCGCGCCCAGCCTTGCGCAGGATCGGCGCGCCGACCTGCTGTTCCAGCTTTTTCAGGTGGGCGCTGACCGCCGACGTCGAACGCCCCAGCCGTTCAGCCGCCTTGGCGAAGCTGCCCAGCTCGACGCCGGTGACGAAGCTGCGCAAATCCTCGAGATCGAACGTTATTCGCCCCATGCTGACCGTCCTGATTTTTTGAACCATCAATCAAAATAATACCGATTTTACTGATAAAGATGGCGTGTCACGCTCTCCGGGTCAATGTCTTTCCGGAGAATCCTTATGCTCGCGATGCAATACCGTTTCACCCTGCCCGCCGATTACGACATGGCGATCGTCCGCCGCCGTATCGCCGATGTCGGCCACCGGCTCGACGCCTGCCCGCAGCTGATCGTCAAAGCCTATTTGTACGCGCAGCGCAGCGAAGGCAGCGCCGAGAATCTCTACGCCCCCTTCTACCTGTGGAACAGCAGCGCCGGCATGAGCGACTTCCTGATCGGCGAAGGTTTCAGGGGCCTCAGTCAGGCGTTCGGCTGGCCGCGCGTCAATCACTGGCTGCCGTGGCTGACGCATTTCGATCGCCCTCATTTGGCCGAGGCCGCCTGGGCGACCTGTCAGGAGCAGGTTATCGCCCCCTACAGCGATCTGCCTGCGCTGCGGCGCCAACAGCAGGTGGCGCCCGGTGCGCTAGCCTCCATCGTGGCGTTCGATCCCGCCGAGTGGCGGTTAGTGCGGCTGGATGTCTGGCGTGAACCCCCGCTGGCAGGGCCGCAAAACGGCCAACTGTTCCGCGTCGGCCATCTGTCCGCCCCCTTTGACCACACTGCGCCGCGGGTTGACAGTCAAACTTGATATTGATAATCATTATCAACATTAAACATTCACTTGCGGCTCGCGGGATGCGGGCCGCTCTCCGGGGTCAACCGCCATGTCGTCATCACCGATCACACCTTACGCCACCACCTGCTGCATCGTGGGGGGCGGCCCCGCCGGGCTGATGCTCGGCTATCTGCTGGCGCGGGCGGGGATCGACGTGACGGTGCTGGAGAAGCACGCCGATTTCCTGCGCGATTTTCGCGGTGACACCATTCACCCGTCGACGCTGGAAGTCATGCATCAACTGGGCCTGCTCGACGAACTGCTGACGCTGCCGCATCAGCGCGCGGAATCTCTGCACGCCGAAGTCGCCGGACGCGACATCAAGCTGGCGGATTTCACCCGCCTGCCGACGCGCTGCAAATTTATCGCCTTTATGCCGCAGTGGGAGTTCCTCAACTTTTTGGCCCAGCAGGCCGCCGCCTTCCCCAACTTCAGGCTGCTGACCTCAACGCAGGTTCACCAGCTGCTGTACGACCGCGGCCAGGTGTGCGGCGTGCTGGCCGACACGCCGGAAGGCCCGATCCGCGTGCGCAGCCAGTTGGTGATCGGCAGCGACGGCCGCAACTCGGTGGTGCGCGAACAGGCGGCGCTCAGCAGCCGATCCTTCGGCGCGCCGCGCGACGTATTGTGGATGAAGCTCAGCAAGCAGCCGGGCGATCCGGCCTGGTCGATGGGCCACACCGGGCCGAAACAGAACTTCATCATGATCGATCGCGGCGACTACTGGCAGTGCGGTTACTCGATCGACAAAGGCAGCTTCGATGCGATCCGCCACAGCGGGCTGGAGAAATTTTTACTGCACCTCGCCGAGGTGGCGCCATTCCAGGACGATCGCCTGCAGGAGATCGTCGAGTGGGATCAGGTCAAACTGCTGAGCATTCGCATCGATCGTCTGGATCGCTGGGCCAAACCGGGGGTGCTGTGCATCGGCGACGCCGCGCACGCCATGTCGCCGATCGGCGGTGTGGGCGTCAACCTGGCGATTCAGGACGCGGTGGCCGCCGCCAACGCCCTGATCCCGCCGCTGCGCCAGCATCGGCTGCAGCTGAAGCATCTGCTGAGCGTGCAGCGCCGGCGCGAATTCCCCACTCGCGCCATCCAGTTTTTGCAGATCAAAATGAGCCAGCGCAAGCCGGGCGAACGCCGCGCGGCGGGCGGCTCGCGCTTGATCGCCCGCGTCGGCAACAGCCGCTGGCTGCCGCGCCTGTTCGGCCGCATCATCGGCCTGGGTTTTCGCCGTGAAACACCGCGGCATCTGTCCAATGAAACCTGCCCGCCGGAATAGCATTGGTGATTTTTTCATCGCGCCGTATAATGGTTAAATCGAACGATTTAATTAACTGGAGCGATTAAATGTACGCACTCACCGCGAACGAGGCCAAAACCCAATTCGGCGATTTGCTGCTCAAGGCGCAGCGTGAACCGGTGCAAATCAATCGCAACGGCAAACCGGTCGCCGTCGTCATGTCTGTAGAAGATTACCAGGCGCTGGAAGATCTCAAATTAAGCGCACTGCAGCAAAAAATCGCGCAGGCTACCGCCGAGGAAGACGCCGGTAAAGCGGTAGACGGCGATGCCTTCTTCAACCGTCTGCTCACCGATGAAACAGACTGAGATGCCCGCGTTTCGCCTCACCCCGCAGGCCCAACAAGATCTGCTGGCTATTCGTCATTTCACCATCGAGCACGGGGGCCAAGCGCAATCTCGCCGCTATCTTGAGCAGTTGAGAGAGGTCATGCATCATTTGGCAGATATGCCGGAAGCGGGTAAAGCTCACTTCCACGATCTGGGCGAAGAGATACGCAGTTTTCCTTACGCCAGCCATAGGATCTACTACCGCAACCGCCCTGCCGGCATCACCGTTCTCGCCATTCTGCATCAGGCGATGGTGCCTCACCGGCATCTGGAACAACGGCTGTAATTTTTCTTACTCAAAGGGGCACTGATGTTCACCGTTCGTCAGGCATTGCTGGAAGATTTAACGCAAGTGCGCGATATCGGCATCCGCACCTACCGCGCCCACTTCGGTGAGCTGTGGCACTACCCGCACGAGCTGGAGGCCTTTTTGGCCGAGGATTTTTCCGTCTCCGCGCTGGAACAGACGCTGCGCGATCCCGACGTGTGCTGGCTGTTGGCCTATGAGAATGACGCCCTCGTCGGCTATGCGCGGCTCAACGTCGACAGCCTGCTGGCGCCAACGCAAACCCGTGGCGCAGAGCTGCAGAAAATCTATTTCCTGCCGGGCCATGCCGGCAATGGCTATGGCCAGCGCCTGTTCGAACAGGTGCAACAGCGGGCCATCGAGCGCCGGCAAAAGACGCTGTGGCTGGAGGTGCTGCAACGCAACACCGGCGCCCAACGCTTTTATCAGCGCCAGGGATTGAGCATTTGTGGCGAGACCTGCTACACCAGCGCCCAGGGCTCGATAGGCATCTGGTATATGAGCAAGGCGCTGTAACCGCGCCCCGCTCCGCCGTCGTTAGCGCGGCTCCCGCTGCAGCATCAGGAACAGCAAGGCAAACGCATTGGGCGCCAGGTAGATCAGCGCCCCCAGCTGCACCGCCAGCGGATCCTTCTTGGCCTGCCAGGCCATAAACCAGTCGCCGGCGACCACCATAAAACCGACGCCCCACACCGCAATTGCGCAAAGCGCCCCCAGCATCGCCCAGGCTTTGCCCTTGGCGAAGGCGGCGTAAGGGCCTTTCAATCGCCCGATCATCAGCACCACGCCCGCGGCCGCGAATAGGCCGGCCAGCGTTTCCAGCGTGGTGATGACCGCCAACCCCAACATGCAGGCCCAGTCGGCGCGGATCGCGCGCCACATCAGCCCCGGCGTTTGATAAGTATCCTGCATGGCAAGCAGCGGCCCCACCGCATTGCGCGCGGTGCCGGCGAAATCCGCCGTATTGTTCAACAGGCTGAACAGCCCCCACAGAGCCGGAAACAGAGACAGGACGATGCAACCGAGGCGTGACACAGTGATTTCGTTCATGGTTATCCTTAATGAATAAACGGGTGGCTCCCGTCCTCATGACGGGACCGCTATTGAGATCCTGATAGTTTGACGTGCACAATGTAAGAACTAATCTTACAATGACGCAGCATAGCCGAAAGTGAGGAGGAACAATGGGCAGAACACTAACGGTAGATCTGGGTGACGAACTGCGTAGCTTCGTCGAAGACCTGGTGGCCAGCGGCGATTACCGAACGCCCAGCGAAGTCATCCGCGAATCCGTGCGCACTTTGCGCGAACGTACCGCCGCCTCAAAACTGGAAGAGCTTAGGCGCTTGATCGCCGAAGGAGAGAACAGCGGCGAAGCCGTCGAATGGGATCGTGATGTGTTCATGGAAAGAATACGGAGCAAAGCAAAAGGATGCGCAGGAGAGTAACCGTTCGTCCAAAAGCGTTGGACGATATGGAAGAGATCTATTTTTACGGGTTGGCGCACTTTGGCTTGCAGGTGGCCGAAGATTATCTGCGCCGCCTGCATCAGGCTTTCGATAACCTTAGCCACCACCAACTCGGCAGAAACATCGATGCAATCGGCCCCGGCCTATGGGTATTGCCCGTCGCCAACCACCTGATTTATTTTCGACAGCACAGGCGGGAGGTGAATATCATCAGAGTGCTGCATCATTCCCGCGATCCGCTCAGCCAATCCTTTTTCAGCTGACCCAACGTTAAATCGCCACCAGCGCGCGGACGCCGTCCTGTTCCATAGCGCTGCCGGCGCCGCGCTGCACGATGCTGCCGCGCGACATCACCAGATAGCTATCCGCCAGGTCAGCGGCGAAGTCATAGAACTGCTCCACCAGCAGGATCGCCATATCGCCCCGCGCCGCCAGCTGTTTGATCACCGCGCCGATCTCCTTGATCACCGAAGGTTGGATCCCTTCCGTCGGTTCGTCGAGGATCAACAGCTGCGGCCGGCAGGCCAGCGCCCGGCCGATCGCCAGCTGCTGTTGCTGCCCGCCGGAGAGATCGCCGCCGCGCCGCTCCTTCATCTGCCGCAGCACCGGAAACAGTTCATAGATCGGATCCGGCACCGCGCGCGCGTCAGCGCCGGAAAAACGCGCCAGCCCCATCAGCAGATTTTCCTCCACCGTCAGGCGCGGGAAAATCTCCCGCCCCTGCGGCACATAGGCGATGCCCGCCTGCACCCGCTGATGCGGCTTTTTACCGGTGATGGTTTCGCCCCGCCAACGGACGCTGCCGCTGCGCGCCGGGATCAGCCCCATCAGGCATTTCAGCAGCGTGGTCTTGCCCACGCCATTGCGCCCCAGCAGGCAGGTCACCTCGCCGATACGCGCCTCGAACGACAGGCCGCGCAGAATGTGGCTGCCGCCGTAATACTGATTCAATTCCTCTACCTGCAGCATGATTACGCCTCCTCAGCGCCCCAGATATACCTCAATCACCCGTTCATCGGCCTGCACCTGCGCCAGCGATCCTTCCGCCAGCACCTGCCCCTGATGCAGCACCGTCACGCGATCGGCAATGGTTTCCACAAACCCCATGTCGTGCTCCACCACCATCAGCGAATGCTTGCCCGCCAGCTCGCGGAACAGTTCGGCGGTGTAGTCGGTTTCAGCGTCGGTCATGCCGGCCGCCGGCTCGTCGAGCAGCAGCAGGTGCGGCTCCTGCACCAGCAGCATGCCGATCTCGAGAAACTGTTTCTGCCCGTGGGACAGCAGCCCGGCGGGCCGGTGGCGCTCATGCCCCAGCCGCAGGGTCTTCAGCATCTCGTCGATGCGGTCGCGCTGTTCGCTGCTTAGGCGGGCGCGCAGGCAGGCCCACACCGACTTACGGGTTTTCTGCGCGATCTCCAGATTTTCGAACACCGTCAGCGCCTCGAACACCGTCGGTTTTTGAAACTTGCGGCCGATGCCGGCGTGGGCGATCTGCATCGGCGCCAGCCGGGTCAGATCGACGGTCTGATCGTAAAACACCCTGCCGCTGTCCGGCCGGGTTTTGCCGGTGATCACATCCATCAGCGTGGTCTTGCCGGCGCCGTTGGGGCCGATCACGCAGCGCAGTTCGCCGACGCCAATGCGCAACGACAGATCGGTCAGCGCGCGAAAACCGTCGAAGCTGACGTTGACGTTGTCGAGCTGCAGCACCGGATCGGTTTGCTGCCGGTATTTGTCCGCCGGCAGCGGATGAGTAAACAGTTCGTCGGTCACTTGCATCGCCTTCATGAGGATTTCCTCCGCCGCAGCAGGCCAATCACTCCTTTCGGGAGAAACAGCGTGACGACGATAAACATCAGGCCGAGAAAAAACTGCCAGTATTCGGGAATGGCCATGGTGAACCAGCTCTTGGCGCCGTTGACGATGCCGGCGCCGAGCAGCGGCCCCACCAGCGTCCCGCGCCCGCCGAGGGCGACCCAAATGGCGGCCTCGATCGAGTTGGTCGGCGACATTTCGCCGGGGTTGATGATGCCGACCTGCGGCACATAGAGCGCGCCGGCCAGCCCGCACAGCACCGCCGACAGCGTCCAGACGAACAGCTTGAAGCCCTTCGGATCGTAGCCGCAGAAGGTCAGGCGGTTTTCCGCATCGCGCACCGCGGTCAGCACCCGGCCGAACTTGCTGCGCGCCAGCGCAAAGCCGATGGCCAGGCTGGCGGCCAGCAGCAGCACCGTCGCCAGGAACAGCGCCACCCGCGTGCCGGCGGCGGTGATGGGAAAGCCGAGCAGCGTGGTGAAACCGGTAAAGCCGTTATTGCCGCCGAAACCGGTCTCGTTGCGAAAGAACAGCAGCATGCCGGCATAGGTCAGCGCCTGGGTCATGATCGAGAAGTACACCCCTTTGATTTTCGAGCGAAAGGCGAAGTAGCCGAATAGAAAGGCCAGCAGGCCCGGCACCAGCACGATCAGGCACAGCGCCCAGGCGAAATGCTGGGTGCCGCTCCAGAACCACGGCAGCTCGTTCCAGGAGAGGAACGCCATAAACGCCGGCAGCCCGTCGCCCGCCGCCTGCCGCATCAGGTACATGCCCATGGCGTAGCCGCCGAGCGCGAAGAACAGCCCGTGGCCGAGCGACAGCAGCCCGGCATAGCCCCACACCAGATCGAGCGCCACCGCCACCACCGCGTAGCACAGGATCTTGCCCGCCAGCGTCAGGGTATAGGTGGACACCGCCAGCGGATGATCCGCCGGCAACAACGTCATGAACGGCATCACCAGCAGCGCCAGCAATGCCAGCCCGCCGATGCTCAACGCCAGCCGGGGCGCTTTCTGCACGCCGGTTACGGTCAATGGTTGGCTCATCAGTCAATCACCCTGCCCTTAAGGGCGAACAGCCCCTGCGGACGCTTTTGAATAAACAGAACGATCAGCACCAGGATCAGGATCTTGCCCAACACGGCGCCGATCTGCGGCTCGAGGATCTTGTTGACGATGCCGAGGCCGAAGGCCGCCGCCACCGTCCCCGCCAGCTGGCCGACGCCGCCGAGCACCACCACCAGGAACGAATCGATGATGTAACCTTGCCCCAGCTCCGGCCCGACGTTGCCCAACTGCGACAGCGCCACCCCGCCAAGCCCGGCGATGCCGGATCCCAACCCGAAGGCCAGCATGTCCACCCGCCCGGTGGGCACGCCGCAGCAGGCCGCCATCGCGCGGTTTTGCGTCACCGCGCGCACGTTCATGCCGAGCCGGGTCTTGTTCAGCAGCAGCCAGGTCAACGCCAGCACCAGCAGCACGAACGCGATCACCGCGATGCGGTTCCACGGCAGCACCAGGTTCGGCAACAGCTGCACGCCGCCCGACAGCCACGCCGGGTTGGCGACCTCGACGTTCTGCGCGCCGAACAGCACCCGCACCAGCTGGATCAGCACCAGGCTGATGCCCCAGGTGGCCAGCAGGGTTTCCAGCGGCCGGCCGTACAGGTGGCGGATCACCGTGCGCTCCAGCAGCATGCCGATCCCGGCGGTGATGGCGAACGCCACCGGCAGCGCCGCCAGCGGGTAGAGCGCCAGCCACTGCGGCGCAAATTGCTGAAACAGCCCCTGCACCAGATAGGCGGAATAGGCGCCGAGCATCAGCATTTCGCCGTGCGCCATATTGATGACGCCGAGCAGGCCGTAGGTGATCGCCAGACCAAGCGCCGCCAACAGCAGGATCGAGCCGAGCGACAGGCCGCTGAACGCCTGGCCGAGCAGATCGCCGATCATCAGGCGGTGCTGCACGTGCTGCAGGCTGCGCTGTGCCTCGGCGCGCACCGCGGCGTCCGGCTCATTGGCCGCGTCGGTCAAGGCCTGCAGCCGCGCGCGGGTTTCCGGCTCGCCCGATTCCCCCAACAGCCGCACCGCATTGAAGCGCACCTGCGGGCTGGCGTCGGCCAATTGCAGGTTCGCCAGCGCAATGCTCAGCGCGTCGCGTACCTGCGGGTCTTTCTCCTGCGCCAGCCGCCGGGTCAACAGCGGCAACTGCTCGCCCTGCGCCTCGCGCTGCAGCGCGGTCGCCGCCTGCAGCCGCACCGCCGCGTCCGCGCTGACCAACCGCTGCGCCGACAACGCGTTGGCAATCAGAATGCGCAGCCGGTTGTTCAGCCACACTTTCTTCGGCTCGCCAACCGGGGCCGCCTCACCTTCAAGCGGCAGATAGCGGTCGCCCTGGCGGATAAAGGCGCGCTTCGCCTCGTCGATCGCCACGGTTTCCTGCTGCAGCCCCTGCAGCAGCGGCAGGCGCGCGGCGTCCGGCTCGGCCGCCCACGCCTGCAGCAGTTTGGCCTGCTGCGCGCGATTGGCCGCAGCGAACTCATCGGCCGGCCCGGCCTGCGCCAGCAGGGGCCAGGCGCACAGCAGCCACAGCCCGGCGCGCAGAGAGGATAAAAACGGAGATTGCATCAGCTGCCTCTTCTGTTGGGCCGGCGCGCGTCGAGCCGCGCCGGCGCTGAGTGACGTTACTTGCCGCCTTTCACCGGGTAATCCGGTTTTTTGTCGTTGCCGGCGATATACGGACTCCACGGCTGCGCGCGCACCGGCGCTTCGGTCTGCCACACCACGTTGAACTGCCCGTTGCCCTCGATTTCGCCGATCATCACCGGTTTGTGCAGGTGGTGATTGGTCTTGTCCATGGTCAGCGTGAAGCCCGACGGCGCGGCGAAGGTTTGCCCGGCCATCGCCGCGCGCACCTTATCGACGTCGGTAGTGCCGGCTTTTTCCACCGCCTGCGCCCACATGTGGAGGCCGACGTAGGTGGCCTCCATCGGATCGTTGGTCACCGCGGTGGCGTAATTCGGCAGATTGTGCGCCTTGGCGTAGGCTTTCCACTGGCTGACAAACTGTTTGTTGGTCGGGTTATCCAGCGATTCGAAGTAGTTCCAGGCCGCCAGGTTGCCCACCAGCGGTTTGGTGTCGATGCCGCGCAGCTCCTCCTCGCCGACCGAGAAGGCGATCACCGGCACGTCCGTGGCCTTGACGCCCTGGTTGGCGAGTTCTTTGTAGAACGGCACGTTGGAATCGCCGTTGATGGTGGAGATCACCGCGGTGTTGCCGCCGGCGGCGAATTTCTTGATGTTGGCGACGATGGTCTGGTAATCGCTGTAGCCGAACGGCGTATAGACCTCTTCGATATCCTTGTCCTGCACGCCTTTGCTGTGCAGGAAGGCGCGCAGGATCTTGTTGGTGGTGCGCGGATAGACGTAATCGGTGCCCAACAGGAAGAAGCGCTTGGCGCCGCCGCCGTCCTCGCTCAGCAGGTATTCCACTGCCGGGATCGCCTGCTGGTTCGGCGCCGCGCCGGTGTAGAACACGTTCGGCGACATCTCTTCGCCTTCGTATTGCACCGGATAGAACAGCAGCCCGTTCAGCTCCTCAAACACCGGCAGCACCGACTTGCGCGACACCGAAGTCCAGCAGCCAAACACCGCCGCCACCTTGTCCTGGCTCAGCAGCTGGCGCGCCTTTTCGGCGAACAGCGGCCAGTTGGAGGCCGGATCCACCACCACCGGCTCCAGCTTTTTGCCGAGCACCCCACCTTTGGCGTTGATCTCGTCGATGGTCATCAGCGCCACATCCTTCAGCGGCGTCTCGGAAATCGCCATGGTGCCGGAGAGCGAACTCAGAATGCCGACCTTGATGGTGTCGGCGGCCTGCGCGCTCCAGGCCAGGCCCAGGCCGACAGCGGCGGCGGACAGCGCAAAAGCTTTGATAAAACGACGACGTTGCATAGTTCAAACTCCTGATGTGTGTGAAATCAAAATCGTTACGCCGAGCGCGCTGGCTGCTGAGCCCGCGCCTGGTGCAACATGTGCAGCGTTATTTTTCGCACTTCTGCCTTGCTGACGGCGATATGCTCGCCGAGCAGCGTTTGCGCCTCCCCGCTTTGCCGCCGCAGGATCGCCTGCAAAATGGCGGCGTGCTCGCGGTAGGTGGCGTCCACCCGCGCCTGCTGGGTGAAATCCAGCCGGCGAATGATGCGGATCTTTTCGGTCAGCTCGCGGTGGATGCGCGCCATTTCGCCGTTGCCCGCCGCGGCCACCAACGCCTGATGAAACTGCTCATCGTGCTGCGACACCGCCTTGCCGTCCGCCAGACGCGGCGCTTCGGTCCAAAAACGGCTCAGCGCCGCCAGCGCGTCCGGCGTTTCCCCGGCCGGGCGTTCGCACAGCCGTTTCACCGCCTCTTGCTCCAGCACGATGCGCAGGTCGTACAGCTCTTCGAAGTAGGCGAAGTCGAACGGCCGCACCTGCCAGCCGCTGCGAAACAGCACCTCGACATAGCCTTCGCGCTCCAGCCGAAACAGCGCCTGACGCACCGGCGTGCGGCTGGCCGCCATGCGCTGCGCCACGTCGCTTTCGCTGAAGCGATCGCCTGGCAGCAGGCGAAACTCGAAGATGTCGGCCTTGAGCTGCAGATAAATGCGCTCCGCCAGCCCCTCCGGCCGCGCCTTGTGCTCTCCGTTGGTGATTTGCATCATCGCTCCTCCGTTCAGACCGCCTTTTCCAGCCACAGCAGGGCGTCGCCCGGCCCGACCGGCCGCCCCTGCCGGCAGCTGATGCGTTTAACGATCCCGGCGCGCGGTGCGGTGACCGCCAGCTCCATTTTCATCGCCTCGACCACGATCAGCGGCTGCCCGGCCGCCACCGCCTGCCCCGGTTCCACCAGGATCTTCCACACGCTGCCGTTCAGATCGGCGCTGACCAGATCGCCGTCGATGGCGTCTTCTTCCTCCGGCGGCAACAGCTGCGCCTCGGCCTCGTCGTCATCGCTGCGCCAGCGCGCCACTTCGGCGCTGAACGCCTGCTGCTGGCGATGCTGGAAGTCGGCGATCGCCCCGGCGTTGTCGGCCAGGAAACGGGTGTAGGCGGCGAAGTCGAATTCGCTCTCTTCGATGCGCACCTGCATGCGCCCTTCACGGAACGCTTCGCGCTGCTCGTCCAACTCTTGCTCGCTGACCGGATAGAAGCGCACCTGATCGAAGAAGCGCAGCAGCCAGGGTTCACCGGCGGTGAACTGCGGGTTTTTGAGGAATTTGTTCCAGATCGGCAGCGTGCGCCCGACCAACTGGTAACCGCCCGGCGAGTCCATGCCGTAGATGCACATGTACATGCCGCCGATGCCGACCGTCCCTTCGGCGGTGTGGGTGCGCGCCGGGTTATATTTGGAGCTCAGCAGGCGATGGCGCGGATCGAGCGGCACCGCGCAGGGCGCGCCGAGGTAGACGTCGCCCAGCCCGAGGATCAGGTAGCTGGCGTCGAACAGAATGTCGCGCACCTGCTCGCGTCGGCTCAGGCCATTGATGCGCTGAATGAAATCGACGTTGTTCGGCAGCCAGGGCGCCGAGGCGCGCACCGTCTGTTGATAGCGATCCACCGCCCCCAGCGTGGCCGAATCTTCGAACGCCATCGGCAGCCACACGGTGCGCGTCGGCACCTTCAGGTGGCTGACGTCCCCCAGCGCCCGTTCACGCGCCAGCAGGCGCTGCAGCAAGTCGGCCTGGCTAATCTGCCGGCTGTCGTAGCGGATCTGCAGTGAACGCACGCCCGGCGCCAGCTCCGCCACGCCCGGTATCACCTCCTCCCGCAGCGACTGCATCAGCAGATGAATGCGCAGCCGCAGCGCCAGATCGAGCACGTTGTCGCCGTACTCCATCAGGATGTAGCCGTCCCCCGCCTGGCGATACGCCACCGCCGGGCGCCCTTCCGCCGCCGGCAGCGCCGCCAGCACCGCGGCGGAAACGGTCTCCGCCGGGGCCAGATCCGGCGGCGGCAGGGTGATGGCCTTCACCGCCGCCAGCGCTTCGATGCTGCCGAGCTGCGCCTGCTCCAGCGACTGCGCCTGCCGGAAGCCGATCGGATGGAAACGGATGCGGTCGCCCGGCTTCACCTGCCCCACTTTCCATAGCTCGGCCTTGGCGATGGTCACCGGGCAGACGAAGCCGCCAAGGCTGGGCCCGTCGCGGGTTAGGATCACCGGGAAGTCGCCGGTGAAGTTGATGGCGCCGATGGCGTACTCGCAATCGTGCACGTTGGAAGGATGCAAACCGGCCTCGCCGCCGTCCTCCCGCGCCCACTCGGGCTTCGGCCCCGCCAGGCGCACCCCGAGGCGGTTGGAGTTGTAATGCACCTGCCAGTCGGTGGCAAAAAAGGCCTCTATCGATTCAGCGGTGAAAAAGTCCGGCGCGCCGTGCGGCCCGTACAGCACGCCGATGTGCCACTGGTCGCCGTAGTGCGGGATCAGGCTGTCGTCCATCGCCTGCGGCGCGGCGATCGGCGCCGGCGTAGTGCTGGCCGCCAGCGCCGGTTGGGCGATCGCCAACATGTCCGCCACGCGCAAGGTGCGCCCGGCGTGGCCGCCGAACTGGCCC
The DNA here is from genome assembly GCF_945957435.1 of Serratia sp. PL7. Lineage (NCBI taxonomy): Bacteria > Pseudomonadati > Pseudomonadota > Gammaproteobacteria > Enterobacterales > Yersiniaceae > Serratia > Serratia sp. PL7. Next base: position 2,433,607 of record NZ_CAMFLB010000001.1, read on the forward strand.
AGCGCGAAGGTGGAGCGGCTGCCGAGATACACCGGCACGTCAAAGCCGTTACGTACCGCCAGATAGGTGCGGCAGCCTTGCGTGGCGCGCCCCAGCGTCAATACCTGCCCGGCCCGCACCGCGATCGGCCGCCAATACGCAACCGCTTCACCGTCCAGATCGGCCGGGCAGCTCGCGCCCGTCAGCGCGAGGGTGGCGTCGCAGTGAAAGCGCAGCGTCGGCCCCTGCAGGGTAAACTCCAACCCGGCGGCCGCCGGGTGGTTGCCGACGATGCGGTTGGCCAGCCGAAACGCGAAGTCGTCCATCGGGCCGGACGGCGGCACGCCGATGTCCCAATAGCCGAGGCGGCCGGGATAATCCTGCACGCTGCTGTAGGTACCGGGTTGCAGCACTTCGAGGCAGTGCGGCTGGAAACGCACATCGTCCAGCAGGCGCGTCCAGACGTCGCCGCGCTGAAATTGCGGCGTGGCGATCACCTGCCGCAGATAGTCGAGGTTGGTGGCGATGCCGTGCAAACGGGTCGCCGCCAACGCCACGCGCAATTTTTCCAGCGCCTGCGCCCGATCGGCGCCGTGCACGATCAGCTTGGCGATCATCGGGTCGTAAAACGCCGACACTTCGCTGCCAGTCGCCACCCACCCGTCGAGGCGCACGTCGTCAGGGAAATGCACCTCGGTCAGCACGCCGGGGCTGGGCTGGAAGTTTTTCAGCGGATCTTCGGCGTAGAGGCGCACTTCGATCGCCGCGCCCTGCGGCGCGCGCTGCAACGCCGCCCAATCCAGCGCGTCGCCCGCCGCCACCTGCAGCATGCATGCGATCAGATCCAGGCCGGTGACCATTTCGGTGACCGGGTGCTCGACCTGTAAGCGGGTGTTCACTTCCAGGAAATAAAACTCGTCGCGCGCGGCGTCATAGATAAATTCTACGGTGCCGGCGCTGCGGTAATTCACCGACTCGCCCAGCGCCACCGCCGCCCGGTGCAGCGCCTGGCGGGTCGCCGCCGGCAGATGCGGCGCCGGGGTTTCCTCCACCACCTTTTGGTTGCGCCGCTGCAGCGAACAGTCGCGCTCGCCGAGCGCCGCCACCCGCCCCTGGCCGTCGCCGAAAATCTGCACCTCGACGTGGCGCGCCCGATCGACGAAGCGTTCGATAAAGGCGCCGGCGTCGCGGAAGAACTGCTCTCCCAGCCGTTTGACGCTGTCGTACGCGTCGCGCAGCGCCGCCTCGTCGTCACAGCGCGTCAGACCGATGCCGCCACCGCCGGCGGTGCTTTTCAGCATCACCGGGTAGCCGATGCGCGCAGCGGCCGAGACCGCCTGCTCAACGCTCTCCAGCAAGCCGGTGCCCGGCGTCATCGGCACCCCGGCCAACGCCGCCAGCTCGCGCGCCCGGTGCTTGAGGCCGAACTCGCGGATCTGCGCCGCCGTCGGGCCGATAAAGGCGATGCCCGCCGCTTCGCAGGCATCGGCAAACTCGGCGCTCTCGGACAAAAAGCCGTAGCCGGGGTAGATCGCCTGCGCGCCGGTGGCCGCTGCCGCCGCGAGGATCTTGTCGATGCGCAGGTAGCTGTCGGCGGCCTTGTCGCCGCCAAGCGCCACCGCCCTGTCGGCCTCGGCGACGTGCGGCGCATTGCGGTCGGCGTCGGAATAGACCGCCACGCTGGTTACGCCCAGGCGTTTCAGGGTGCGAATGGCGCGGCAGGCGATTTCGCCGCGGTTAGCGATCAGTACGGTAGTAAACATGTTCATGCCCCCTTAACGCTGGCGAGATAGTCGCGCCAGCCGCCAAACTCAGTGATATCCGTCGCGTCTTCCAGCGCCCAGGCTTCGCAGATAAACCCCTTCACCCGCCGGCCGTCCGCCAGCAGCAGCGTGCCGATGCCCAATGGCGCCGGAATTTCCGCCACAAACTCGCCGAAACGGGCCAGCGGGATGTCCCACAGCTCAACGCGGATCGCCGCCCCCTGCGCCGCGCGCGCCAGCCCCGGCTTCGGCGGCTCGGTATCGGCCAGCGCATACAGGCGATAGCAGGGGGCGGTAGCGGTTTGCTCCACCTGCACCGCGTCGCGCTGTGTCAGCTGGACGTTGAGCGGCATGCCGCTAAGGTGAGCGCCCACTACCGCCAGACGCACGTGCCCTGTGGACGGCACAGGCACAGGCTGCGGCGGCAATGCCCGGCCGATAGCGCCGAGCGGCAAGGCGCTTTGCCGTTGCCAGCGCAGGCCAAACGCCGCCAGCGCCCGGTCATGCCAGGCGGGCGCAATCAGGGTGATGCCCGCCGGCAGGCCGTCTTCGCGCAGCGGCCCCGGCAGCGCCAACGCGCTCAGATCGGCCAGGTTGGTGAAATTGGTGTAAGTGCCGAACTGCGAATTGAACAGCACCGGCTCCTGCGCCATCTCCGCCAGGGTGCGGATAGTGGGCGCGGTCGGCACCACCAGCGCGTCGAACGGCGCCAGCCGCTGGGCGATTTGCCGCGCCAGCTCGGCACGCAGGTATTCCGCCTTGTAGGCGTCGCAGGCGCTGTAGCCCAGGCCGTTGCCGACGATGCCGCGCACCACCGGGTCGATAGCCTGCGGGCTCGCTTCCAGCACCTGCTCAATCGCCACGGTGCGCTCCGCCACCCAAGGGCCGTAATACAGCTGCTCCGCCAGGGTGCGAAACGGCGTGAAATCGAGGGGCTCCAGCGTGGCGCCGCCCGCCTGCAGCTGCGCCAGCGCACGGTGAAACGCCCGCTCGGCCTGAACGTCGCCGAAAAACTCCAGCTGGGCGGGAACGGCGAAACGCGGTGCGGCGGGGATATCCGCCGGCGCGGTATGCGGATCGGGGCGGGAATACGGGTCTGCCGCGTCAAAGCCGCTCGCCAACTCCGCCACCTGCGCGGCGTCGGCCACGGTCAGCGCGAAGACCGACACCGTATCGTTCAACCGACAGGCCGGCACCACGCCGCGGTTGGACAACCGCCCCTTGGTCGGCTTCAGCCCGACGATGTTGTTGAACCCGGCGGGCACGCGCCCCGAACCGGCGGTGTCGGTGCCGAGCGCGAACGGTACCAGGCCGCGTGCCACCACCGAGGCGGAGCCGGAGCTGGAACCGCCGCTGACGTAGCGGCTGTCGAAGCTGTTGACCACCGCGCCATACGGTGAGCGAGTGCCTACCAACCCGGTAGCGAACTGGTCGAGGTTGGTTTTACCGAGGGCGATCGCCCCGGCGGCGCGCAGGCGGGCGACCACGGTGGCGTCCGCCGCGGCCTGATAGGTGAACGCCGGGCAGGCGGCGCTGGTCGGCCAGCCGCCGACGTCGATATTGTCTTTGATGGCGAAGGGCACGCCGAACAGCGGCAGGCGGCTGAGATCGCCGGCGACCGCCTCGAGCCTCTGTGCCAGCTGCCGATACTGCTGCTCGCGCTGCGCCGGCGTAGCGAGATACAGCCAGGCGTTATCGTCTGGGTTCAGCCCGGCGACCAGCGTTTCGATCGTCGCACTGACGCAGGCAAGGCGCTCGCCCACCGGGCGGGTTTGGTAATGGTGCTGCCATTCACTGAGGGTAAAACCGCACGCTTCAACAGGGTCGCTCATCGGCTGAATTCCATCTGGTACACAAGATGGGATTCAACAGAGCAACCGGCGTGCCAATTTTTAATCTCATGATTTCAATAAATTATAATTAAAACTTATGACGACGAAGGTGAACGGCCTGCACCAGCGGCGCGCAGCGGGAGAACAAAAAGAGTGCAATGGCGGGATGACGAAGCGGAAAAACCGGGGCGGCGATACTTGCCGCCCCGCAGGTCGATGGGGATAGGTCAACCGCCAGCCGCAAGCTCAGTACCTACCATGTGGTGAGCGCTACCCTTCTCCAGGTATTGGCCGCCGTGCAAATATAAAAGAACGTGGAGTCTGCCGACCATTGGCCTATTTTACCGGGCGCAACGGCCGAAGCGGGGACAGCAACTCTGACACCTACAGGATCTCCGTTCACGTTCGCTGAATCATAAATATTCAACACTTTTATGTGGCCGGAGGAGAATTGGTTATTCGGCCCACCAATAGGATAAGCGCCGTTACCGGCCGGATAGATGCCATTATCCGCAACCGTTAACTGCTTGGTGTACAACCCGCTCCATTTAAATGAGGGTTGTCCTAAGGCGGTCGCGATATCCTTCTGCGGCGAAAAATCCGCCGGGGAGATGGATACGCCGCTGCTGGTCGTATTGTTATTAGCGCCAAGCGTAAACTTAGGTGAAAAACTAATTAAAGAAGCCCCGTCCTGAGCCAACCTGACGCCCGGTTCAAACCCCTGAAGGTTATTGCCTGGAGAAATGCCGCCAAAGTAATGGTAGCTGGTACTCCCTCCTTTGGCGGCATAGAACAGGTTATCGGAGCCGTCCTTGATACCATGGAAAATGGCCGGATAAGCGCCATGGCTGGCCCTGTCCGCCAAGGACCACGGAAGTTGCCTAGGAGCCATATCGGCGATTGCCGCGTTGGCGAATCTTGTCGTATTGCTCAGCATGTTATCAAACACAAATGCCGCCGCGATGCCGTTTACCGGTTCTGCAGCCACATTGTAAGTGGTATTACCCACGTTATAGAAACCGCCCCGACATTCAAAGGTGCTTCCATCACTCTGAAGAATGGTTTCACCTTCGCAAGTAAACTGCCCCAGGATGTTATCGGTGTTGGTTCGGGTGAGTTTGATCGCCGTAGCGCCGACGCCGCCGAACAGGTGGATATAGCAGAAACCGTTGTACCACGTTACGCTGTTGGCGTTTCCTCTCAACTCCAGCCCCACGCCGGCATCCGTATTTGTGCCACTATCGCCCGGATTGCCGGAGACCTTGATCTGACATTGAATTTCATGGAACCCCACGCCGTGGAAGGAGCTATCCCCGCCATTGCTTTCCATCAAGATGTTCGACAAGCCACGGTGGAACCGGCAAGAGTGAAAACTGACGAACTCGGTAAACGCACCGGCATAGCCGTTCAACAGATGTAAGTTCACAAAAAACTTCATAATCAGCAATCTTTCATGCCGCATGAAACAGGAACCATTGATCCGATAGCCGGTGCCCGTATATAACGCGCCCTTGGCCGGCGTAATCGTCACATCGCTGATATATCTGTTGGTATGGATCCCGGAACCGCCTTTCGACTCAAAACACGCATGATCATTAGACGTCGGCTTAAAGAAGAATTTCGTACTAATCCAATTTTCGCCCTCTATCGCAATGCCTTTATCTCCGGTGTAGTTTTCTCCCCCTAAATTTAAGGTATCTGTAATGTAATAGTTACCGGCAGGAACATAGAGCTTCTTGCAGCCTTGGCTAATCGCATAAGCGATAGCCTGTTTAAACGCCTGCGTATCATCCGTACCAACGCCAGCTGTATCATTCCAATCGCCCTTCGCGCCGAACATCTGAGGGGTAATGTGGGGCACGCCTTCATTCGGGAAGGAATACTGAATGAGTTGATTGCCCGTTACCCCTGCAATCGTAGAGAGAATCGGTTTAAAAGCGCAATCCCAGACGTTCTTGCCAATGAGAGTCGTTTCGTCAAATGCCCCGCCTAACTCCAGCGCCCGAGCGGGAGAAGCAAGCTTAATCACATTCCCTTCAATAATGGCGTTTTTCCCATTCAAAAAGCGGATATAGCCAAAATCAGAGTCCGTTACCCGGTTGCCGGAAAACACCGTACGGTCGCCATAGAGCTTGATCCATACCTGGCTGCTGGCCCACCCGGAGTTGGTTATCTTGTTACCGGTCATCACGCAGCTATTGGCGAACAGAGCGACCTTACAGTTATTGATAATATTGCCTGAAAGGGTCGCCTCCGTTGCGGCAATGCCATTGAAGGCCGACGTCGTGGAGGTACCACAGTAATTTAAAAAGTTATCTGCGATAACAGACTCCGCGACAGAAATATCGTTATTGCCGTGATAATCGATGCCATTCTCAACGGTATCTTCAACGTGATTCCCGATAATTCGTGAATTATTCGTAGGGATTTTGGTGGGGTTATTCACTAAGGAATAGTCGATCTGAATGCCGAACCTTTCGATCGTTTTGATGTAGTTATTAGAGATATTAATGTCACTGATTCCACCCAGCGAGATGCCATAGCTGGTATTAACAATATGGTTATTGGCAACGGTCAGGTTAGTGAATGAATGAGGCGTGCCGGTCACTTCATTATTCAATGTCACCCCGCCCCCTCTTTGCGTATGCCCGGCCCCAGCGGGTTTAGCGGGTTTATGTCCATCATGAATATGATTGTTCACAATCAAGATGTCATAAGCATCTCGGTTCACGCCCGTTTTCAGCAGGATCCCGTCACCCTGATGATTCGTCAGTTCGTTATTCTGGATTGTAATATGGCGTCCGCCACGAACGGCGATAGGTTCTTCACCCAGATCTTTAAGTAAATTGTTCTCAAGGGTAACTGACGTACAGTCAGAAAGGCCCAAAGCATCGGTATGCATGCTGATGACGCAATTTCTCACGGTGAAGTTTTCACAACGGGTGAAAGCCATGCCGGTACACGCGCGAGTGGCATACCACCAAATAGGATCTGCATCTTTCTGAGTCACCTTTCTCGTGATCCTCAGATCTTCCACGATGAAATTCGACTGTTCCACGGTATTAAAAATATTGATTTGAGGCGTATCGTCATCCAGGTGAATTTCACCACCGCCATAAATATGGCAGTTGCTGGGGATCTGTAGAGGCTGCCAAGCCGAACCCAACGTCAACCGATAGACATTCGCCATTCTGACCTGGCGTTTTTTCATCGAGTTAGCGGCGTCAATCGCCACTTTAGCGAACATGGCGCTGACGGCATCTCTATCGTCAGCCAGGCCATCGCCTACGGCGCCGAACTGTTCAGGGGTATATTCAGCGAATTCGCCGCCGTCATTGACCTGAGCGGCGGCATTTTTTGTGTTGAACTGTGGATCTTCTTTTGACATTTGAGCCATTGAATTACTCCTCTGGATTTTACGTTTCAATCGACATTGAACGAACCCTAGAAAAGTAACCGGACGGGCGGCACGCCCTCCATCGATGACGGGTGGCTGAGGGCCAGTACAACAACGGCGAGCGGGAGAGCGGCAATAAAAAAGGCGCAACCTTACGATTGCGCCTGATGTTCGGTGAACGCTGCGCGTTACTCGCCGCGAACGCGCTGCGCCAGCCCTTTGAGGAAGTAGCGCAGCATCTGATCGCCGCACGGGCGGTAGTTCTTGGTGCCCTCTTTGCGGAACAGCGCGCTCAGCTCCGGCTTGGAGATGCGGAAGTCCACCGCGGTGAAGATCTGGTGCATGTCGGTGTCTTTCAGCTCGAACGCCACGCGCAGCTTTTTCAGCACCAGGTTATTGGTGATCGGCAGCTCAACCGCCGGCGCCGGGAACTTGTCGTCCTTACCGCGCTTGAAGAACACCAGGCCGTTGAGGAAGTGCGCCATCACTTCGTCCGGGCACTTTTCGTAGCCCGGCTCGCCTTCTTTGATCACGTAAGCGTCCATCGCCGACACCGCCACCTCGAAATCGTCCAGTTTGATAATCTCGACCATTTTGGCGTTGTTAATGCTCAGCATATAGCGCACGCTGCGCAGCACGTCGTTGTTCATCATGGGATTGCATTGCCTTTACTTGTCTAACGGGGACGTGCGCATTGTAAAAAAATGCCCCATACCCAAAATAATTGGAGTTGCATCGCGGCGGCAAATTTGTAAGCCCCCGGAGCATAGTTAACTATGTGACCGGGGCGCGCAAATGCAGCCAACAAAGAGGCAGCTCCAAGTATGACGGGTATGGCCGCACACCTTGAATGTGCGGCAGTATAGGGATCGGCAAGGGGTTTCTCAATCGATTTGGCTTTTTTGCTGATACAGCGGGATGTCTTCGCCGATGATGTACTTGTTGCGCAGCATCGACGAGACCTTGTCCATGATCATCACCACCACCACCAGGATCAGGGTGATGAACATCACCACGTCCCAGTTCCACAGCCGCATATTCTCCGCATACACCAGGCCGATGCCGCCGGCGCCGACGAAGCCCAGCACCGCCGCTGAGCGGGTGTTGGACTCGATCTGGTACAGGCTGAGCGCCAGGAAGGTGGGGAACGACTGGGTGAAGATGCCGTAGCGGTGCTTCTGCAACCCGTTGGCGCCCACCGCCGTCAGGCCGCGGCTGGGGGACTTGTCCACCGCCTCATGGCCTTCGGCGTACAGTTTGCCCAGCAGCCCGACGTCCTGCATCACGATAGCCAACACCCCGGCCAGCGGCCCCATGCCGACGGCGCGCACGAAGATCAGCCCCCAGATCGCCATGTCGATGCCGCGCAGCACGTCCAGCAAGCGGCGCACCAGCACGGAGATCGGCCGCAGCAGCGGCGTCGACATCACGTTGCGCGCGGCGAAGAACGACAGCGGCAGCGCGATCAGCGACGCGGTGATGGTGCCGGCGAACACAATGGCGATGGTGATGCCGGTCTGCTGGAAGTAGTACATGAACGGCCAGTTGGCGAAGTCGTGCCAGACGAACATGCGCAGGAAATAGCGCCCCAGCTGCTGGCAGCCGTTGATAAACTGCGGCCAGCTAATGCCGAAGACCAGGAAGAAGAACACATAGTACAGCACGATCGCCAGCGCGATCAGGCCGACGGTGCGCAGGTAGCGCCCCTGCTGCGCGAAGATCGCCGGATGCTGCTGTTTCAACTGGCGCAGCGTTTCCGCCGATGCCGGAGTGCCCGCTATCATTTTGCCCCCTCCACCACACGCTTGCGCAGCTCGCCCGACACGTAGTCGAGCACGGAAACCACCACGATGATCAGCAGCAGCGTCATGCTGACCTGATCGTAACGGTCGAGTTTAATGTTGGTCATCAGCTCCTGGCCGATGCCGCCCGCGCCCACCAGCCCCAAAATGGTCGACTGACGAAAGTTGATCTCCAGCCGCATGAAGCTGTAGGAGAGAAACACCGGCTTCACCTGCGGCCACAGGCCAAAGCGCATGCGCTGCAGCGGCGTGGCGCCGCAGGCCGCCAGCCCGCGCACCGGCTTGTTGGAGGCGGTTTCGATCGATTCGTAGAACAGCTTGGTCAGGCTGCCGATGGTGTGCAGCGCCAGCGCCAGGAAGCCGGGAATGGCGCCGATGCCGAACGCCATCACGAACATCACCGCCCACGCCAGCTCCGGCATGGTGCGCAAGAACGCCACCAGCGTGCGGATTGCCAGCCGCACCGAGGCCGGGGTATAGGTATTGCCGGCCGCCAGAAACGCCAGCACGGTCGCCACCAGCACCGAAAAAATGGTCGCCGCCAGCGCTAGCTGCAGGGTCTCCCAGATCAGCGGCAGCTGGATGTTCAGGCGGTAACCCCAATAGGCCAGCGAACCTTCGGTGCGCCCATCGGCGAACATCAGGTGCCAGTGCAGCGTCGGCACGGTTTCGGCCAGGTAGTCGAAGAAGTGCGGAATAGACACCCAGACGGTGTGCAGGTTGAACTCGGCGAGGTTGCCGGCGCCCAGGTACAGCACCACCAGCCCGAGCGACCACAGCAGCGCTTCGCGTTTTTGCTTGCTGCGGATCCGTTGGTAATAGTGTGCGAAATCGGTATTCAAAGCAGGTCTTCCATCTTGATGGAACAAGGGGTTCAGCACGCTGAACCCCTTCATTCGGACGGCCGAGGCAGCCGGGAATTAACGGTCGCCTTTGGTCAGCTCGCGCTTCATATCGATGATGGTCTGGTATTCCGCCAGGGTAGTGTCGCCGATGTGCTGTTTGCCGCCCATCGCTTTGATAAAGCACTGGTGATCGTCTTTATCCAGCTTCTTGATGGCGGTGACCACTTTGGCTTTGAAGTCGGCCGGCAGCGAGTTGCTCACCAGGATCGGGCCGTTCGGGATCAGCGGCGACTGCCAGATGATGCGGATCTGTTTCATCAGGTCCGGGTGATCCATGCGGATCATGCGGGTGAACGCGCCGCTGGTGTAGCCGGTGTTGTAGTCGCCGATCATCGACGCCCAGGTCACCGCGCCTTCGAACTGGCCGTTCAGCACGCCAAGGATATCCTGCTCGTGGCCGCCGGAGAAGGTGACGCTGGAGAAGGTGTTGTTGTATTTGTTGTCGACCGTGCCGCCGAACAGCTTTTTAAACGCCTGATTCGGGATCAGGAAGCCGGAGGTGGAATCCGGATCGGCGAAGCCGATGGCCTTGCCCTTCAGATCTTCCAGTTTCTGGTACGGGCTGCCGGCCTTCACCACCACCACCGAGTGGTAGCCGCGCGACTGGTCGACGTCGTCGACCGCGATGCCGACGATGTCCACCGCTTTCGGATCCTTGATGTAGACCGAAGCGAACGATGACGGCGACATGCTCAGCACCAGGTCAATCTTGCCGCCCAGCAGGCCCTGGATCACACCGGAATAGTCGGACGAGTTGCGCAGCTTGGTATCGACATTCAGTTCCTTGTCCAGGAACTGCTTCACGCACTGGTTATCGCCGATCTGCTGGGTGGCGTTCTGGCCGCCGAGAATGCCCAGGTTCAGCTCTTTCGGCGCATCCGCTGCGGCAGCATTAAATACCATCATCACGCCGGCCATCAGGGTGGTCAGACTCAATACTTTTTTCATTAGGTGTGCCTTGTGTGTAAAGGTAAAGGGTAAAGGTCAAAAGTGCTTCAATGGATCTGATTGGCTTCTTCGCCATACAGCTGGTGCAGGATCCGTTCGTTCAGTTGCGAAGGATGCCCGTCAAACACGATCTTCCCGTGGGCGATGCCGATCACCCGCGAGCAATACTCTTTCACCAGTTCGACCGAGTGCAGGTTCACCATCACCGCGATGCCGTCTTCGCTGATTTTCTGCAGCGCGTCCATGATGCGGCGGGTGTTTTTCGGATCGAGCGACGCGACCGGCTCATCGGCCAGCAGGATTTGCGGGTTTTGCATCAGCGCGCGGCAGATGGCGACGCGCTGCATCTGGCCGCCGGAGAGGTGCTCGGCGCGCTGCAGCGCGTGTGGCAGCATGTTGAGCCACTGCAACAGCTCGATGGCGCGAGCGCGGTCGGCGTCATCGAACAGTTTGAAGAAGGATTTCAGGGTGGAGGTGTGGCTCAGGCGCCCCAGCAGCACGTTGGTCATCACGTCCAGCCGCGGCACCAGGCAGAAGTCCTGGAAGATCATGCCGCAGCGCGCGCGCCATTGGCGCATCTGGCGGCCGGCAAGCTGGGCGATATCCTGCGCCACGCCATCGTCTTCGAAGTGCAGCATCTCGCCGCAGCTGGAAGGAATGGTGCCGTTGAGGGTATGCAGCAGCGTGGACTTGCCTGCGCCGGAGCGGCCGATCACCGCCACGAACTCGCCGGCGTGCAGATCGAAATTGATGTCATCCAGCACGCGCTGCTGCGCTTTATAGGCCTTGCCGAGTCCCTTTACCGATAATACTTTGCGAGATGCGGCGGCGTGCTGCCCTGGAAAGTCGTGCTGTGCCAATTTTAACAGTGCCTGAGCCATATGATTTCTCTGGTTTCAGTGGCTAATCATTATGGGCACCTATTAACGGATAAGTTTATGACAGTGGGATGATGGTTTTATGGCCGGGGCGTGACGCGTGCCGCCCCGGCGTGCGCATCATTCCAGGCTAAAGAAGTCCAGCCCCAGCGCCATCTTGACCTGCTGCAGCGTCTGCTGGCTGACCTGATGCGCGCGGCGGGTGCCGTGCTGCAGGATACGCGTTAGCTCGCCTTTATCGGCAATGAATTCGGCGCGGCGGGTGCGGATCGGCTCGAGCAGGCTCTGCAGGCAATCCTCCAGCAGCCGTTTGATTTTCACGTCCCCCAACCCGCCGCGCCGATAGTGCGCCTTCAGCTCCGCCACCAGTGCGGCGTCTTCGCAGAAGGCGTCCAGATAGGTGAACACCATGTTGCCCTCCACCCGGCCGGGATCGCTGACGTTGAGATGGCCAGGATCGGTGAACATGCTCATCACCGCCTTGTGAACCTCGTCGGCGCCGGCGCCAAGCGGGATGGCGTTGCCGCGCGATTTCGACATCTTGCCCTGCCCGTCCAGCCCCGGCAGACGCCCGACGTTGCTCAACAGCGGCTGACACTCCGTTAATATCGGTTGGCCAACGATGTGGTTGAAGCGCCGCACGATCTCGTTGGTTTGCTCCAGCATCGGCAGCTGATCCTCGCCGACCGGCACGTGGGTGGCGCCGAAGGCGGTGATGTCCGCCGCCTGGCTGACCGGATAGATCAGAAAACCGGCCGGCAGGCTGCGGGCGAAATCCTTCTCGGCGATTTCGTTTTTCACCGTCGGGTTGCGTTCCAGCCGCGCCACGCTGACCAGATTGAGGTAGTACATCGTCAGCTCGGCCAACGCCGGCAGAGCCGACTGCAGGCAGATCGTGGTCTTGTGCGGATCGATGCCGACCGCCAGATAGTCGGCCACGACATTGAGCACGTTGGCGCTGATTTTTTGCGGGTTGTTGCCGTTGTCGGTCAGGCCCTGCAGATCCGCCACCATCACCGTTTGGTTATGCTGGTGCTGCAGTTCGACGCGTTGGCGCAGCGAGCCGACAAAGTGACCTAAATGCAGTGGGCCGGTAGCGCGATCGCCGGTAAGAATGGTGTAGCTCATGACAGTGCTCCTGAAGGTCTGTAGACCGCCGGATCAACGCCACAAAAGATAATGCCGCCAAACCGGCGGCATTAAAAAGAGATGTGAATACTCGTGCCGCCTCAGAAGAGGCGCCACCATGACTGATTGTGGGTGGAGTGCATCGATATATTCATGCCATCAAGGTATACCCGCAGCGGCAATGCGTCAATAGCCCGCCGCCGGCGCGTAAGACGGCGTTACACTCCAGCATTTGCGTTCCTGGCCCGGCGCGCTAGGGTAAAACCTTCAACCTGAAAAAGGAGCGCATGATGAAGATCGGATTTGCCGGACTGGGTGGGATGGGCAGCGCCATGGCAACTAACCTGGTGCAGGCGGGCTTCGCGTTGACGGTATGGAACCGCTCGCCGCAGGCGGCGCAGCCGCTGGTAAACGCCGGCGCGCGGCAGGCCGAACGGCCGGAGCAGTTGGCCGATGCCGACGTGCTGATCACCATGCTGGCCGACGATGCCGCCACGCAACAGGTGGTGGTGGACAGCGGATTGCTGCAGCGGATGAAACCGGGCGCGCTGCATATCAATATGGCGACCATCTCGGTCGAGCTCGCCAAACGCCTGACGACGCTGCATGCGGAACACGGCATCGGCTATCTCGCCGCACCGGTGCTGGGGCGGATCGACGTGGCCGCCGCCGGCAAGCTGAATATTCTGGCAGCCGGCGATAGCGAACGGCTGAAGCAAGCGCAGCCGCTGTTCGATGCCCTCGGCCAGAAAACCTGGCACTTCGGCGCCGACCCGGCGCAGGCCAACGTGGTCAAAATCGCCACCAACTTTACGCTGGCCAGCGCCATTGAAGCGATGGCGGAAGGCAGCGCGCTGGTGCGCAACTACGGCGTTTCCGGCGCCGACTACCTGCAGATGCTGAGCAGCACCGTCTTCGCCGCCCCGGCTTACCAGGGCTATGGTGCGCTGATCGCCGCCGAGAAGTATTCACCCGCCGGATTCCGGCTGGCGCTGGGGCTGAAGGACGTCGGGCTGGCGCTGGCCGCCGGCGCCGACAGCCATACGCCGATGCCGTTCGCCGGAGTGCTGAAGGACAACTTCCTCGACGCGATGGCGCAGGGGGATGCGGATCTGGACTGGGCCGCGCTGGCCAAGGTGGCGGCGCGGCGGGCGGGCCTGAAATAACGAACGGGGGCGCTGGCCCCCGTTTTCCGTTCTCAGAACACGATGTCCGCTGCGGGCACGGCGCGGATCGGCACGCCGAAGCTGTCGATATTCGACAGCGTCTCGTTATGGTGGGTACGGATCAGCAGGCCGTCGGCATAGGATTTGTCGTGGCAGGTGTGGGCATCCGCCGCCAGCGTCACCGGATAGCCGTGCGCCGCGGCGCTGCGCACCGTGGAATCGATGCAAAACGGCGTGGAGTAACCGCAAACCACCAACTGCGATACGCCGTTGGCGATCAGCAACGCGCCAAGCGAAGTGCGCAGGAACGAGTCCGGCGTGGTTTTATCCACCCGATGGTCGCTTGGCGCCACCTTCAGCGCCGCGAGCACTTGCCAGGCGGCGCTGCCGTGCGGCAGCTCGTCGTCCGGCGTATGGTGCTGAATGACGACAACCGGCACGCCCGCCCGGCGGGCGCGCTCGCTCAGCTGATTAATGCGCGTAACGGTGCCCGTGGCATCCGCCGGCGGCGGCGTAAACAATCCTTCCTGCACATCGATAATCAACAGCGCGGTGGTCATGGCGGCTCCCGAAGATTAAGCCGCGTCAGCACACCGGCTGGCGCGGGCGGAAAATATGATCGACGCCCTGCTCACGCAACCGGTTCACCAGATCGTGCCCGCCGTTCGGCGTGGCGTGCGCCAGCTGGCGCTCGGCGGTAAACACCGGGCTGGCCCAAAACAGGTTCACCGGGTCGCCGTACTGCTGCGGCAGAGTCAGGTGCGCGTGATGCGGGTAGAAGGACGACGATAAAATATAGCCCTCGTAGCCCAGCGGCGCCACGTCCGACTCCAGCGTATGCCCTTCGCCGATCCAGGTCAGCCGCGCCCAAGGCGCGTGCGCGAAACCGGCCAGCGCGCTGGCCATCTGCACCGCGTTGTCTTCGGTCATGTATTGGCTGTCGATGGCGATCGCCATCTCCATGCGGCGATAGCGCGAAGCCTCATCGTTGAACAGGATCTCCACCCACGGCATCGGCCGAATGCTGACGCCCATGGTGAGGAAGTAATAGATGCCGTCGCGCTCGTGCTGAGTGATGGCCATCGGCGGCCACTTGCCCTGATCGATGGCGTAGTATTTTACCGAAGGGCCGAAATGCGGCTCATAGCGCGCCTGAAAATCGCGCTGCATCTTCGGCCACGGATTGCCCTCTTCACGCTGCCAGCTGCGCCAAAACTGGCGGGTGCTTTCCGCC
Organism: Serratia sp. PL7; assembly: GCF_945957435.1. Taxonomy (NCBI): domain Bacteria; kingdom Pseudomonadati; phylum Pseudomonadota; class Gammaproteobacteria; order Enterobacterales; family Yersiniaceae; genus Serratia; species Serratia sp. PL7. The sequence goes on from NZ_CAMFLB010000001.1 coordinate 2,448,639, forward strand.
TGCGCATATTGCGTGTTGGTCGAGGCCGAACCGAGCGGATAGGCCAACGGGCTCTCCTTGATGCAGCTGGCCGAATAGCACACCGAATGGTCGATATACAGGCTCCAGCCGGGGATCACCGCCAGCAGTTGGCCGTAATACCACAGGGCCGCGCCGTCGTCGCTTTCGCTCCACACCACCATCAGCCCTTCCGGGTTCAGCGGCGCTTCCCCTTCCAGGTTGCGGCAAAATTCCGCCGCCAGCATCGGCGGCTGCCCCTGCTCCAGCGCGGCGCGATCTTCCTGCAGCGGCGCGGCGGCCAGATTGCGCAGCCAACAGGCGCGCACCTGATAGCGATCGCTGTAGGCTTCGGCGGGATAGATGTAAAAATAGGCTGCCCGGTGATCTTGCTGAACCACCGCGACCAGCGTCTGGTTCTCATTGCTGACTTCAGCAAGTACGTATGACTCGTTCATATCACCTCAATAGGGTCAGGGCGCGGCAGAATCGGCTGCGCGCAAAAAATGGAATGTGGCTTTGCCCCCAAGTGTAAAACGCATTACTGGCCGGATCACCCGTAAAAGTCTCAAAAGCGGCCGTAAACGAAGATAAACAAAGACTAATTATAGCGGCTGTGGCTCATGACGGCCGAGTAATGCGCCTCACCGCGCGCTGATAGGAACCGTTGCGCATCGACGCGCCCAGCACTTTGCCGAGGCCTGCGGCCCCCGTTCGCACCAACCGCCGCCGCAACGCGCCCGGGTGAAAGCCGAACTGCCGCTGCGCCCAATCGGGCAACAGATCGATGCCCGCCTGCATCACCACCCCGCCGAGCGGGCGCGCCAATGCGCTAGGTGCCGGCGCTTTCAGCAGAATGCGCGCCACCTCTAGCGTGCGTTCATCGCAGACCAGCTGCGGCCGCATCGCCTGCAGGTACTCTTCGACCTCCGCGCAGGACTGAGGAATGGCGGTCGCCCCCAGCGCGGCGGCCACGCGCGCCGCTTCGCGGTAGTATTGATCCTGCAAATCGCGGGAAAGATGCGGGTTACGGTAGCGCAGGTGGCTGGCCAGAAAACGGCTGCTCTCCGCCACGTGCACCCAGGTGAGCAGCGCCGGATCGCTGGCGGCATAAGGCGTGCCGTCGCTGCCGACGCCGGTCACCCGCAGATGGATGGCTTTGACTTTGGCGATCAGCCGCTCCGCCTCGGCGGTCGGGCCGAAGGTGGTGACCGACACGAACTGGCTGGTGCGGCGCAGGCGGCCAATCATATCGTCGCGGAAGTTGGAGTGATCCCATACGCCGGCCAGCGCCAACGGGTGCAGCATTTGCAACAGCAAGGCGCTGACGCCGCCGCACAGCATCGGGGTGAAATCGCGGTGTACCTGCCAGATGACCGACTGCGGGCCGAACAGCCCCGGATCGCCGGGCGGATTCTCAAAATCGACGCCGCCGAGCGCCAACCCGGTCAGGCTGAGCACCTGTTTTTCTATCGCTGCGCGTACCGCTTCCATCCTGCCGCCCTCTTGCTCATTCAGCGGCCAGTGTATCACGCGGCGAGCGCCTCATTGCGCCCTGCGGCGGTTGAAAGCATTAACTTACTGAATTACAGTTGTTATACCGCTTGCAACTAGGCGGGCCTATTCGATCCACTGCAGAGGCGCTTTGCAGGGCGTTAACCCACGTTAATTCGGCACTAACCCCACAAAACCTCTATCTAGTTTCTTTTCCTTCAACTTAGATAGCAGAGAGTTCGATGATTACCATCAGAGCACGCGCGGCGGAAGACAACGCGCAATTGGCAGATATCTGGCTGCGTTCGGTGCGCGCCACTCACCACTTTTTAACCGAAGACAACATCGCACAGCTGTTCCCGCTGGTGCTGAACGATTACCTGCCGGCGGTCAACGTTTGGGTGGCCGAAGAGCGGCCGGGGCATCCCTGCGGCTTTATCGGTCTGAACGGCAACAAGGTGGAGATGCTGTTTATCGACGCCGATCAGCGCGGCAAAGGGGTGGGCAAAGCGCTGCTGACCCACGCGGAAACGCTGCACGATGAGCTGCAGCTGGACGTGAACGAGCAAAATCCGCAGGCCAGCGGCTTCTACCGCCACTACGGTTTTGTCATCACCGGCCGCTCGCCGCTCGACGGCCAGGGCAACCCGTTCCCGCTGCTGCACATGAAGCTGGAAAAACGCTAGCCCTCCACCGGCCGCCCAGCGGCCGGTTTTCTCCCCCCCATGGCGCCCGCCGTTTAATATATCAAATCAGAATAAGTAATAGATTTTACATTCTTCCTGTCACTATCAACCCTCGGTAGGATTGCCCGGTATTCACCCGCAACAGAGGTTCCGTCCGCCACTTCCCGCCGGGTCGTGCCCCGCCGAAAAGCCGAACGATCCCTGTCCGGCGCAACGCGCTCCGGACGGAATGCTGTGATGTATCGATAAGGATCCGCTTCGTTATGATCGTTCTTTCGAACGTTTGCAAAACTTTTGACAGCGCACAGGGCCGCGTCGTGGCGGTAGACGACGTCAGTCTGGCGGTGGACGCCGGGCAAATTTACGGCATCATCGGCTACAGCGGCGCGGGCAAAAGCACGCTGATCCGCCTGCTCAACGGCCTGGAAACGCCCACCAGCGGCCGCATTGACGTGGGCGGTTTCGATATTGCCCGCGCCAAAGGCAGCCATCTGCGCCAGGCACGCCTGAAAATCAGCATGGTGTTCCAGCACTTCAACCTGCTGTGGTCGCGCACCGTCAGCCAGAATATCGCTTTTTCCATGCAGATCGCCGGCGTGCCCAAGGCGCAGATTGCGCCGCGCGTGGCGGAACTGATCGCGCTGGTCGGCCTGCAGGGGCGCGAAAACGCCTATCCGTCGCAGCTCAGCGGCGGCCAGAAACAGCGCGTCGGCATCGCCCGCGCGCTGGCCAATAACCCGAGCGTGCTGCTGTGCGACGAAGCCACCTCGGCGCTCGATCCGCAAACCACCGACGCCATTCTCGACCTGCTGCTGGACATCAATCGCCAGCTGAAATTGACCATCGTGCTGATCACCCACGAGATGCACGTGGTGCGCAAAATCTGCCACCGCGTGGCGGTAATGGAAAACGGCCGCATCGTCGAAGAAGGCCCGGTGCTTGACGTGTTCACCCGGCCACAACAGCCGATCACCCGGCAATTCGTCAAACAGGTGTCGCAGTATGCGGACACGGAAGAGAGCTTCAATCCACTGCTCACCGCTCATCTGCCGGGGGCGATTTTCAAGCTGACCTTCGTGGGCGTGCAAACCCATCAGGCGGTGATCTCCGAAGTGATCCGGCGCTACGCCCTGACCGTCAACATTCTGCACGGCAAGATCAGCCACACCCTCAACGGTTCGTTCGGCGAACTGTACATTCACGCCGAAGGCAACGAACAACAAGTCGCCGACATGCTCAGCCTGCTGCACGAAAGAGATATCGCCGTCGAGGTTATCCAACATGATTGAATCCCTGTTCCCCCACCTGCGCCTGGACCAACTGTGGGACGCCACCTGGGAAACGCTGTACATGACCGGCATCGCCGGTTTGGCCACGCTGGTGCTGGGCATCGTGCTCGGCGTGCTACTGTTTTTAACCTCGAAGGGCCAGTTGCTGCAGAACCGGGCGGTCTACTCGCTGATCTCCGTACTGGTCAACGTCTTCCGCTCCATTCCGTTCATCATTCTGATCGTGCTGCTGATCCCGTTCACCAAGTCGCTGATCGGCACCATTCTCGGTGCGGACGCCGCCCTGCCGGCGCTGATCGTCGGCGCCGCGCCGTTCTACGCCCGGCTGGTGGAGATCGCGCTGCGCGAGGTCGATAAAGGGGTAATCGAAGCGGCGCGCTCGATGGGCGCCAAAAACCGCACCCTGATTTTCCGCGTATTGCTGCCGGAGAGCTCGCCGGCGCTGGTTTCCGGCATCACCGTCACCCTGATCGCGCTGGTGAGCTACACCGCGATGGCCGGGGTGATCGGCGCCGGTGGCCTGGGCAACCTGGCCTATCTGGAAGGCTTCCAACGCAACCACAGTGACGTGACGCTGGTGGCGACGCTGACGATTCTGCTGATCGTTTTCGTCATTCAGTTCATTGGCGACACCCTGACAAGAACGCTCGATAAACGTTAATTAACCAAGGAAAACGATGATGAAAAAGCACTTACTGATGTTGGCTTTCGCCTCTGTCGCCACCCTCGCCTCTTACGGCGCCGCCGCGGCGACCAAGCTGGTGGTCGGCGCCTCCAACGTGCCGCACGCCGAGATCCTCGAACAGGCCAAACCGATACTGGCGAAGGAAGGCATCGATCTGCAGATCAAGCGCTTCCAGGATTACATTCTGCCGAACACCGCCTTGGCCAGCCACGACATCGACGCCAACTACTTCCAGCACGTGCCTTACCTGAACTCGGTGCTGAAAGACCACGCCGACGACAAGAGCTACGACTTCGTCAGCGCCGGCGCGATCCATATTGAGCCTATCGGCATCTACTCGAAGAAGTACAAGAGCCTGAAAGATCTGCCGGAAAACGGCAAAATCATCATGCGCGACGCGGTGGCGGAAGAAGGCCGCATCCTGTCAATTTTTGAGCAGCAAGGCGTGATCAAGCTGAAGCCAGGGGTGAGCAAGGTGGACGCGCGCATCACCGACGTGGTGGAAAACCCGAAACACCTGAAGTTCCAGGCGAACGTTGAAGGCGCGCTGCTGCCGCAGATGTACAACAACAACGAAGGTGACGCGGTGGTGATCAACGCCAACTACGCCATCGACGCCGGGCTGAATCCGACCAAGGATCCGATCGCGGTCGAAAGCGGCGAAAACAACCCGTACGCCAACATCATCACCGTGCACAAAGCTGACGTGAACAAGCCGGAGATCGTGGCGCTGGTGAAGGTGCTGCACTCCAAGCCGATTCAGGACTTTATCCGCGAGAAATACCAGGGCGCGGTGATCCCGGTCAATCAGTAGTAGGTTATACGGCCCGGTGAAAACCGGGCCTGTTGTTACACCTTATTGCCAATCTGGCTGAGCCGCGGCCACACCAGCATCAGCGCCTCCAGCAACCGCAACAGCTCGCTCCGGCTTGCCCCTTCTCGCGCCTGCACCGACATGCCTTCAATGGTGCAAATGACGTATTTCGCCAGCAGCGCGGTATCGGTTTTCGCCAACAATTCGCCCTGCTGCACCTTGCGATCGAAGCAGACTTTCAGCGCCGCTTCCTGGGCATGATGTTTTTTGCGCAGCATCTGGGCGACGTCGTCGGAAGCAGACGACAGTGCCGCGGAGGCGCACACCATAAAACAGCCTGACGGCGTATCGGGGTCGGTAAACACTTCGACGGAAGAGCGCACGTAGGCCTCGACGATCTCGGCCACCGGCACATCCTGTTCCAACAGCTGGTTGGTGCAGGTGGTGTATTTTTGCAGATAGCGTTCCACCGCCGCGCGGAACATCCCCTCTTTGTTGCCGAATTCCGCATACAGCGTCGGCGCCTTGGCGCCGGTCACTTCCACCAGATCGGCCAGCGAGGTGGCTTCATAACCGTGCCGCCAGAACAGATCGAGCGCGCTTTCCAGCGCCCGGTCGCGATCAAATTGTTTTGGTCTGCCACGGCTTTTCTTGCCGCAGACCGCTTCATTGATGCTCATCGTTCCTCTCCTATCCCGCTCCACGGCAGGCTTAGCACAAATAACTTAACGATCATTATAAAAAAATATTGCGCGTTCGTCGAGAACCGATTAGCATTTAGTTATCGATCGTTAAGATAATTTAACGAAGCAGATTAAAACCCTCTATTGACCGTTATCAGAAAGGAATTAACATCATGAAAAATTTAAAATTAACCTTAGCAGCTCTCACTCTGGCCAGCGTTTCCTTCGGCAGCTTCGCCGCCGATTTAGTCCAGAACCAACCGGCAGATCAACAGAAAGTGGGCGTCATCACCGTCAGCGGCGCATCCGATCTGACCTCGCTGGAAAGCAGCCTGGCCGCTAAAGCCGATCAGGCAGGCGCAAAATCCTTCCGCATCATCGGCGCCGGCGGTAACAACCAGCTGCATGGTACTGCAGAAATCTATCAATAACAAAGCATTAATCCTGTGGACTGCATACCCTTATTGCTCACAGCGCCAGGGCGTAAAAAAAATTAATTAACGAGCATTAAAAAAATACTTGCAATCCGTCAAACCGGCATCTAACATTAAATTATCGATCGTTAATCAATTTAACGACCTTACAAAACAAACATCGTAAAGAACAAAGATAGGAAATAAGACCATGAAAAACCTGAAAATGACCATCGCAGCCATCGCACTGGCTTCCGTCTCCTTCGGCAGCTTCGCCGCCGATCTGGTTAACGCACAACCCGCCGACCTGCAAAAAGCCGGCGTCGTCACCGTCAGCGGTGCGTCCGACCTGAGCAGCCTGGAAAACAAACTGGCGGCCAAAGCCGACGCGGCGGGCGCCAAATCCTTCCAGATCATCGCCACCACCGGTGACAACAAACTGCACGGCACCGCGATCATCTACAATTAATGGCCAGATAGGCAATCGTGCAAAAGGGCGGCTCAGGCCGCCTTTTGTTTGTTTTGACGCCAACGTTCTGTTGTAAGCTGTAGCCACCTTTTCTTGCTGAGCCGAGCAACGCCATGACTCCCCTGCTGTTTCACAAATATCACGGCCTGGGCAACGACTACCTGGTCTGCCACCGTTCGGTCGCCGATCGTCTGAGCCAGGAACAGATCCGCCTGTTGTGCCACCCGCATTACGGCATTGGTTCCGACGGCCTGCTGATCGACAGCGGTGACGCCGTCAATCCCACCCTGCGCATCATCAACCCGGACGGCTCCGAAGCGGAGAAAAGCGGCAACGGCCTGCGTATCTACGCGCGGTATCTGTTCGACAGCAGACGCGTGGCGCATCAGCCGTTTCTGGTGCACACCGCCGGCGGCGACGTGCGTTGCCAGGTGGCGGAAGACGCGCATCAGATAGCCGTGGAGATGGGGCGCGCCAATTTCAGCCCGGCGGCGCTGCCGGCCTTGATCGATCTGCCGGAGGTGCTGAACTATCCGCTGCCCCTGAAGGAGGAGACGTTAAGCGTTTCGCTGGTGTCGATGGGCAACCCGCACTGCGTGGTGCCGGTGGAAAAACTGGATCTGGCGCAGGTGCATCGGCTCGGACCGCAGATTGAGCGCCATCCGCTGTTCCCGAAACGCACCAATGTACAACTGGTGGAAGTGGTCGATCGCCAGACGCTGCGCATCGGCATCTGGGAGCGCGGCGCCGGCTTTACCCTTGCCTCCGGCAGCAGCAGCTGCGCCGCCGCCAGCGTGATGCGCAAGTTGGGACGAGTCGGCGATCGGGTTAGCGTGCGGATGCCGGGCGGCGAACTGCAGATCGCCTTCAGCGGCGATTTTCAGGTCAGCATGCGCGGGCCGGTGCATAAAATCGCCACCCTGACGCTGGACGAAGATTGTTTTGCCGGCGGTGCGGGGCTGTTTACGGGATCCACCCCAGCAGCCGGAACCACAGATAATCCAACGGCACCAGCAGTGCGAAGCTAAGCACGGCCAACAGCAGGCACAGCTTTAGCCCTTCGCGTGCCGGCACTTTGCCCATCCCCATCGCCACCACGATCGGCGAGGCCTGATACGGCAACAGCGGGGTGGCATAACCGATCACCTGGGTCATCAACACCGTCAGCAGCGGCAGGCCGCTGCCCGCGGACAGCGCCTGCGCCAGCGGGGTAAACAGCGCCGGCACGCCGTTGGCGGTCACCACGAAATTCAACAGCGCGGTGATCCCCACCAGCGAACCGAATGCGGTAAACGGCTTACCGTGCAGATCCGGCATCATCGCCAGCAGCGCGCCACCCAACCGATCGCCGAGCCCCGAGTGGCTGACCAATGCGGTCAGCCCCAGGATCCCCGCCACGTAAATGCAGGTGCGCACGTTAACGCCGGCGGCGAACTGTTCGCCGTTGAGAAAACCGATGCGCGGCAGCAGGCAGACGCAGGCCGCTGCCAACCCTATCCAGGCCGGGGCGATGCCGTGCCAGCTGTCGGTCATCCACAGCAACACCGTCATGCCCAACAGCGCGATCAGTCGCCACTCGGCGGCACTGAGCGGCGTTTGCCCCGCCTCGGCCACCACCGGTTGCGGCCGCGCCCGGAACAGGCCGCAGATGCACAACGTCAACAATGCGCCTTTGGCCACCCCGAGCACCGGGGCATGCAACAGCAGATAAGAGAGATAAGCGAAGTGGCTGCCGTAGGCGCTTTCCGCCGCGCCGCTCATCACCAGGTTGGGCACGTTGGCCGGCAAAATGCTGGCGGAGAGCTGGAAGGTGCCGAACCCCACCGCCAGCGCCAAACCGATGCGGCCGCGCGAGCCTTCCGCCAGACCTGCGCGATCGGCCAACGCCATGACGATCGGCATCAGCAGCGTAATCCGCCCCATGTTCGAGGGCATGACAAACGCCAACGCGTAGCTTATCGCCACCACGCCGCCCACCAGGCGCGGCCAGGAACCGGCCAGATGCGGCAAGAGGCGGTTGGCCAGGCGATCCGCCAAGCCGGTGCTGCGGATGGCGCTGCCCAACACGAAACCGCTGAGCACCAGCCAGAATGCGGAGGACGCGAAACCGGAAAAGGTCACCGCAGCGGGCGCCAGCTGCAATACCATCACCGCCGCAAAGAACAGCAGCGCGACCAAATACTCCGGCAAGCGGGCGCTGGCCCATAGCGCGATGACCACCAGCGTGACCAGCGCGGACAGCGCCATGGGATCCCCCAACATAGTTTCCTCCCTGATAAAACGTTGTGATTGTTATCAAACGGTTAACAGGGTGACACAAGGCGCGGGCGTTAACCTTGAAACCGCTCACATATCGTCGTTCTGCAGATTTTTCAGCATGCACACATTACAGCCGTGGTGGCCGGTATTGCCGCGCCGTTCCGTCAACAGCGTGAAACCCAGCGCGTAATACAGCCCAATCGCCTCTTTCAACTGTTCGGTGGTTTCCAGATAGCAATAGCGATACCCTGCCGCCCGCGCCGCCTTCAGCGCCTGCACCACCATATAGCGCGCCATGCCCAACCCACGCACACCGGGTTTGAAGAACAGTTTCTGCAGCTCACAATAGCCGGGCTCTTCGCCGGCCAGCGGCGCCATGCCGACGCCCCCCACCACCTGCCCGTCCCGCTCCAGCACCCAGTAGCGGCCGCCGTTGTCGTGATACAGGCCGGTCAGCCGATCGAGATCCGGATCGTGCAGGCTGACCCCTTCCATCTTGTCCATGCCGTACTCGCGAAACACGTCGCGAATGATCGCCGCCATCGCCGCATCGTCGCGCGCGGCGATCGGCCGCACCCGCAGGTTGGCGTCGCGCTGTTTGCGCGCGCTGTGCAGCGCCGCGGTCATCTTTTTCATCGCCGCAGTGGTGCTCGCCAGCTCATCGTCATCCAACTGCGCTAGCGCCGCCTGCATAAAACCGTCGGCGTCGCTCTCGATGCCGGCCAGCGCCTTGCCGCCCTGTTTACTCAGCCGATGCAGGTTGTGCCGCTTGTCATCCGGATGATCCACCGTTTCTATCACGCCGGCGGCGACCAGGCTGCGCAGCGCCCGGCTGGCGCTGGCCTTGTCGATGCAAAGCCGGGCCGCCAGCTCGGTGACGCCCAGCGGCTGCTCGCTGACTTCGATCATCAGATGGATCTGCAGCGGCGAAAAGCACGAGCCGTTGCTCTGCTTGTTCAACATGCCGAATTCTCTGACCAAACTGCGCGCCAATGCTCTGAAATCCCTGATGTTCACGGCGTTATGCTCCCTTGTACTTCCACCTTCACGCTGCGTTGGATGGATTATTGGTTGATAGTGTTACCTAATTTAGAACATAACGATAACGCATAAACAATTGCGAATGAATAACCAACGGGGCATCTGAATATGTCAAAACATTTCATTAACCAGAATTTAAAACCATTTAATTGATTATTTTAAAAACTTAAATACAAATTAATATTTAAAATTAAAATAAAAAACCAATAAAAATGAGATTAAAAACATCAAAATTTGACATAACAAAAAACAAAGCAAATATCTATTTGAAAAATAGTTAATAAAAACTAAAACGTGAAAACTTGATAGCAGCAACTTAATCGCTATCCCGTCAATATCGGTTACATATTTACGCCTGCCTTCGCGCGCCCCCCTACGCCATTGTCCCTTTTGCCAAAAGTAGCCCATGCTTTAACTGCTCCTTTCCTTCTGGCTAACCGGGACGCTGGCTCATGACGAAAAAAACCACCCTGCTGCAATTCTTCCACTGGTACTACCCCGACGGCGGCAAACTGTGGCAGGAGGCCGCCGAGCGCGCCCCGCACCTTGCCGAACTGGGCATCACCGATCTGTGGCTACCCCCCGCCTGCAAGGGCGCTTCCGGCGGCTACTCCGTCGGCTACGACACCTACGATCTGTTCGATCTGGGCGAATTTGACCAGAAAGGCAGCGTGGCCACCAAATACGGCGACAAGGCGGCGCTGGAACATGCCGCCACTACGCTGCGCGAACACGGCGTGGGGGTGATCTACGACGTGGTGTTCAACCACAAGCTCGGCGCGGACGAAAAAGAACGGGTACACGTGTTCAAGGTGGACGCCAACAACCGCAACGACATCAACGACCAGGGCTTCGACGCGCTGGCCTACACCCGCTTCACCTTTCCCGGCCGCCAGGGCGTGCATTCCGAGTTTATCTGGGATTACAAATGCTTCAGCGGCGTCGATTACGTTGAGCAGCCGGACGACAAAGGGGTGTTTAAAATCGCCAACGACTACGGCGACGACGGCTGGAACGATCAGGTCGACGACGAGAAAGGCAACTATGACTATCTGATGGGCGCCGACGTGGAGTTCCGCAATACCGCCGTGACGGAGGAGCTCAAATACTGGGCGCGCTGGCTGCTGGACACGCTGCCGTGCGACGGCTTCCGCCTCGACGCCGCCAAACACATCCCCGCCTGGTTTTTCAAAGAGTGGGCGGATCACGTGCGCGACAGCGCGCAGCGCGATCTGTTTATCGTTGCCGAATACTGGTCGCACGACCTCGGCGCGCTGCAACAATACATCGAGTTGGTGGACGGCAAGGTGATGCTGTTCGACGTGGCGCTGCACCTGAAGTTTCATCAGGCGTCGAAACAGGGCGACGGCTTCGACATGGCGCAGATCTTCACCGATACCCTGACCGCCGCCGATCCGGCCCACGCGGTGACGCTGGTCGCCAACCACGATACCCAGCCGCTGCAATCGCTGGAGGCGCCGGTGGAACCCTGGTTCAAACCGCTGGCCTACGCGCTGATCCTGCTGCGCGAACAGGGCGTGCCCTGCGTGTTTTACCCCGACCTGTATGGCGCCAGCTACCGCGACAAGGGGCGCGACGGCGGCGAGTACCAGATTGACATGCCGGCGATCCCGGAGCTGGAGAAGCTGATCGCCGCCCGCCAGCGCTTCGCCAACGGCCCGCAAACCGACTACTTCGATGACAGCCACTGCGTGGCCTTCAGCCGCGCCGGCACCGCCGAGGCCCCCGGCTGCGTGGTGGTGCTGACCAACGGCGGCGAGAGCGGCAAGACCGTCGCGCTGGGCGCCGATTTGGCGCACACCGCCTGGCGCGATTTCCTCGGCAACCGTCAGGAGGAAATCACCACCGACGACCAGGGCAGCGCCCATTTCCCGGTCAACGCCGGCAGCGTCAGCGTCTGGGTGCCGGCCGCCAGCCTGTGAGGACCCGCCGCCGCGCAATGATGACGCGGCGGCAAAACTAATGTTTGCCTTTCGGGTCTAACTTACGCTATCAACTGCGCAAGCCATTCACACCGGAGCCTAAATAGGGTACAAGGCTGCATGAAAATTCCAAAACGACTCCAGCCGCTGGTTGATGACGGGTTAATCGACGACGTCATCCGCCGGTTGAAAAGCGGCAAAGAAGCCGACGTGTTTATCGTGCGCTGCGGCGATGAGATCCGCTGCGCCAAAGTGTACAAAGAGGCCGAGAAGCGCAACTTCAAGCAGGCCGTTCACTATCAGGAAGGGCGCAAGGTGCGCAACAGCCGCGACGCGCGCGCCATGAGCAAAGGCTCCAAATTCGGCCGCCAGCAGCAGGAAGAAGCCTGGCAAAACACCGAAGTGGACGCGCTGTATCTGCTGGCCAAGGCCGGGGTGCGGGTGCCGCAGCCGGATATCTGCCTGGACGGCGTGCTGCTGATGGAGCTAATTACCGACGAAGAAGGTCTGGTGGCGCCGCGCCTGAGCGATGTCATCCTGACGCCGGAACAGGCGCGGGCCGATCACGCCCTGATGATGAACTACGCGGTGCGCATGCTGTGCGCCGGGCTGGTGCACGGCGATCTGTCGGAATTCAATGTGCTGATGGATAAAGACGGGCCGGTGATCATCGATCTGCCGCAGGTGGTGGACGCCGCCGCCAACAACCACGCCAAAAGCATGTTCGAGCGCGATATCAACAATTTGGCGGAATATTATGGCCAATTCGCGCCGGAACTGCGCGACAGCCAATACGCCAAAGAGATTTGGGCGCTGTATCAGGAAGGCAATCTGACGCCGGACAGCGCCCTCAGCGGCCGGTTCAGCGAAATCCAGAAGTGCGCCGATGTCGGCTCGGTGCTGGAAGAGATCCAGGCCGCCAGCGAGGAACACCAGCGCCGCATCATGGCGCGCAACGCGGAAGAGTAACGCGCCGCGCTATTCGACGCGAAACACGTCCGGCCGCTGCGGCGTCGCGGCCTCGTGATAAATATCCCCCAGATAGCCGGCGATCTCCTCTTCGCGCAGATCGGCCGGCAGCACGATATCGTGGCTGGGGGCATACTTGCGCTCCGGCAGCGTCACGCGGAACAGCCGCCACTCATCCCCGATGCGCTTCACGCCCAGCAGACGGCCGAACACGTTAAAAATCATCATCCGCCATTCCCCCTCTCGTCGCTTTCAGGCTATAACACTGTGATGCCACCGCAGTGAAAAGGAAAGCGTATGAGTGAAAAAACGCCGCAGTTCTGGCGCGATCCGCAGTTGCCGTTCGTCGAAGCCCGCGCCATCGCGGATGGCCGCCAGGCGTGTTACAGCCTGCACAGCCACGAATTCTTTTCCATCGGTGCCATCACCGGCGGCGTCAGCACCTATGTCAACGGCGAGCGGCGCATGCAGGTTAGCGCCGGCGATCTGGTTGTCATCAACCCGCAGCAGGCGCATGCCTGTAATCCGATCGCCGACCGCCGTTGGTCATACATCATGTTCTATCTCGATCTCGCCTGGATCGGCGCGCTGCAGCAGGAGCTGCTCGGGGGCGAAGGCGAGCGTTTTGTTCCCTTCAGCCAGCCGCACAGCCGCGATCCGGCGCTGTTCCACGGCCTGAATCGGCTTTATGCGCTGCTGACGGATCCGCTGTGCAGCGCGCTGGAAAAACAGATCGCCATGGTGGAGTATTTCAGCGCCCTGCAGCTCGGGCTGGGCAGCGGCCGCCAGCCGGAGACACCGCCGCATGCCCGGCTGGAAGCGGCGGCGGCGTTTATCGACGCGCACTGCACCCGGCCGCTGACGCTGGACGATATTTGCCGCGCCGCCGCGCTCTCGCCCTCTTACCTGATCCGCGCCTTCCGCCAGCGTTACGGCATGACGCCGCACGCCTATCTGGTCAACCGCCGCGTGCAGCACGGCCATCGGCTATTGAAAAGCGGCCTGCCGATCGCCGCGGCCGCCAGCGAAAGCGGCTTTGCCGATCAGGCGCACTTTCAGCGCACCTTCAAACAGCTGCTGGCCGCCACGCCCGGCCAGTATCAAAAACCCTCCGCCAACAGATAGCAGGCGCTGGCCGCCAGCAACGCCGCCATCACGCGGTTGAAACGCTGTACGTTGCGCGCCTGCCTGAGCAGGCCGCGCAGCATCGCACCGACATAGGCCCAGCAGGCCACTGAGGCATAGCAAATCACGAAGTAGAGCCCGGCGAATTGCCACAGCAGCCGGATGTCGCCGTCGCCGACAAAAGCGCCGAGGCTGGCCACCGACGCCAACCATGCCTTGGGATTCAGCCATTGCATCAGCGCGCCGTACCAACAGGAAGGCGCCTGCGCCGCGCCGTTGCCCAGCCTGCCGTCGTCAAACGCCAGCCGGTAGGCCATAAACAGCAGGAAGGCCACGCCGGCCCACTGAATCAAGCGGGTCAGCGCCGGCCACAGGATCAGCAGTTGGTGCATGCCCAATCCCAGCAGTAACAGCAACAGGGTAAACCCCAGCGTGGCGCCGAATACGTGACGCTGGGTCGCGCCAAAGCCGAATTGCGCCCCGGCGCTCAATGCGACGATGTTGACCGGGCCGGGGGTGATGGAGGCCGCCAGCGCGAACGCGGCCATGGAAAGGTAGATATTCATGATGGGCACCTGAGAAAATATTCACAGGTGCCAGAGTGCCGGGCCGCGCCGACAACGTATTGAACAGAATTGCCCTGTTCAATTTAGCGCACGGCGACGGCCCGGCGGCGCGGCAGCCCAAAGGTGTTGACCGCCATGCCGGCCAGCACCAGCAATGCGCCGCCGAACTGCGCCGGCGACAGCGCTTCGTCCAGCAGCAGCCAGGCGGCAAACAGCCCGACCAACGGTACCAGCAGCGTCAACGGCGCGACGCGCCAGGTTTCGTAGCGCCCCAGCAGGCTGCCCCACACAGAATAACCGAACAGCGTGGCGGCGAACGCCAGATAGGCAATCGCCAGCCAGGTGCCGACCTGCACATGGCTCAGGCTGGCGAGCACCACCTGCGGGCCGTCGAACAGCCAGCTGCAGACCAGGAACGGCACGACCGGGATCGGCGCGCTCCACACCACCAGCGACAAAATGTTGCGCTGCGGGAAACCGGCCAGGATCTTCTTGTTGGTCAGGTTGCCCAGCGCCCAGGAAAACGCCGCCGCCAGGGTCAGCAGCAGGCCCGCCAGGGGGACCGCGCCGCTGCCCGGCTTATGCAGGCTGGCCTGCGCCAGCACCAGCATGCCGCCGCTGGCGATAGCAATGCCGACGAAATGGTTGACGCGCAGCTTTTCGCCCATCAGCACGACACCCAACAGCAGGGTGAAAAACACCTGCGCCTGCAGCACCAGTGAGGCCAGCCCCGCCGGCATGCCCACCTTGATGGCGACGAACAAAAACGCGAACTGCGCGAAGCTCATGGTCATGCCGTACAGCAACAGCCATTTCCACGGGATCGTCGGGCGCGGAATAAAGAAGATCGCCGGCAACGCCACCAGCAAAAAGCGCATCCCAGCCAGCAGAAACGGGGGCATGCCCTGTAAACCGAACTTGATGACGACGAAATTCACACCCCAGATCACCACCACCAACAGCGCCAACAGCCGATCGCGCAATGTCATCCTCGCCCCGCTTATCCCATTGAAAATTCGCTTTACCTTGCAGATTACAACCAAACCGGGGACATGGACACCGGCAAACGCCGGCGCTTATTCCGGCATCAGGCCGATAAAGGTGGTTTTCTTGCGCGGGCCGGTCATCAGCGCTTCCAGCTTCTCCACGCACTGCAGGTAATGCGGGGTCTGCTTATGCGCCGCCACCGCCTGCTCGTCGCGATAGGCTTCGTAGATGTAAAACCGCGTCGGAATATGCTCATCCTGCAGCACGTCGAAGCGCAGGTTGCCCGGCTCTTCGATCGCCCCCAGATGATTGGCGCGGAAAACGTCGATAAATTCGTCGATTTTGTCCTGTTTAACGTTGATCTCTACCAATGTGACGTGCATGACAGCTCCTTGTTTGAACGGCGCGCCGTAGCATGGCGCTTTCCAACCATAGGTTCATTCCCGTCGATTGCCCTGCCGCAACGGCAATTTTGCCGCCTGGCTCACAAATCGCACCGGCGATGCCCACCCCACCCCCGGCGAGGGAAGACGGCGGCATCTATAGTTAACACTCCTCCCCCTGAGAGCATAGGCTATGGATAACTACTTGATGGCGCTGGATGCAGGAACAGGCAGCATTCGCGCCGTGATCTTCGATTTGGCGGGTAACCAGATCGCGCACGGCCAGGCGGAGTGGCAACACCTGGCGGTGCCGGGCGTACCCGGCTCAATGGAGTTTGACCTCAACCGCAACTGGCAGCTGGCCTGCCAGTGCATCCGCCAGGCAATGCAACGCGCTGGATTGAGCGCTCAGGCGATCCGCGCGGTGGCCTGCTGCTCGATGCGCGAAGGCATCGTTCTGTACGATCGCAACGGCGTGCCGATCTGGGCCTGTGCCAACGTCGATGCGCGCGCCAGCCATGAGGTCAGTGAACTGAAAGAGCTGCACAACCACGGCTTCGAACGCGAGGTGTATCAATACTCCGGCCAGACGCTGGCGCTGAGCGCCATGCCGCGCCTGCTATGGCTGGCGCACCACCGCCCGGACATCTATCGCCAGGCGGCGACGCTGACCATGATCAGCGACTGGCTGGCCAACATGCTGAGCGGCGAGCTGGCGGTCGATCCTTCCAACGCCGGCACCACCGGCATGCTGGATCTGAGCAGCCGTGACTGGCGGCCGGCGCTGCTCGATATGGCCGGGCTGCGCGCCGATATTCTGTCGCCGGTGAAAGAGACCGGCAGCGTGCTGGGGTGCGTCACCGAACAGGCGGCGCAGGAAAGCGGGCTGCTGCGCGGCACCCCGGTGGTGATGGGCGGCGGCGACGTGCAGCTCGGCAGCCTGGGGCTTGGCATCGTGCGCGCCGGGCAGACGGCGGTGCTCGGCGGCACCTTCTGGCAGCAAATCGTCAACCTGCCGGAGCCGGCCATCGATCCGGAGATGAACATCCGCATCAACCCTCACGTCATTCCCGGCATGGCGCAGGCAGAATCCATCAGCTTCTTTACCGGCCTGACCATGCGCTGGTTCCGCGACGCGTTCTGCGCCGAAGAGAAACTGCTGGCGGAGCGGCTGGGCGTCGATGCCTATAGCCTGCTGGAAGAGATGGCGGCCAGAGTGCCGCCGGGCGCCTACGGCGTGATGCCCATCTTTTCCGACGCCATGCATTTCAAAACCTGGTATCACGCGGCGCCGTCGTTCATCAACATGTCTATCGATCCGGAGCGCTGCAACAAACAGACGCTGTTCCGCGCGCTGGAGGAGAATGCCGCCATCGTCTCCGCCTGCAATCTGGAGCAGATCGCCGCCTTCTCCGGCGTGCAGGCGCGCTCGCTGGTGTTCGCCGGCGGCGGTGCCAAGGGCAAACTGTGGAGCCAGATCCTCAGCGACGTCACCGGGCTGACGGTACGGGTACCGGTGGTGAAAGAGGCCACCGCGCTGGGCTGCGCGATCGCCGCCGGCGTCGGCGCCGGGTTATACGAGTCGCTGGCCGAAACCGGCGAGCGATTGGTGCGCTGGGAGCGCGAGCATCAGCCGGACATGACCCACCACGCGCTGTATCAAGAACAGAAAGAAACGTGGCGGCGGGTCTACGCCGATCAGTTGACGCTGGTGGACAACGGCCTGACCACCTCGCTGTGGAAAGCGCCGGGGCTATAAGCGCCACGCGGCATTCGGTCATAACCTTATGCCGTTTTATTCCTTTCCCTTAGGCGCGGCGCAAGCCGCGTTTTCACTCGCCGCCGCGATTGTTCCCCCTCAGAAACAGTGTAACCACCGCAGATGGATTTATCCGCGACTTACACCTGCCGTAGATTGTGACTTCGGTCACACCGTGCCCCGAGCGCGGCCTGCGTATTCACCTGAGACGAGCGGCATTATGCTGAATAATAAAGATAACCCTGCATCATCCCCGTGGCCGGCGATCTTCTCGCTGACGGTCGCCTGTTTTGTCATGGTCACCACCGAGTTTTTGCCGATCGGCCTGCTGACCAACATCGCCCCTTCGCTCAGCGTCAGCACCGGCACCGCCGGGCTGATGGTCACCATGCCCGGTATCGTGGCCGCGGTGGCCGCCCCCGTATTGAGCCTGATGTCCGGCCGTCTGGATCGGCGTTTACTGATGCTGGGGCTATCGCTGCTGCTGATCGTCTCCAATCTGGTGGCGGCGCTGGCCGTCAACTTCCCGATGATGCTGCTGGGCCGCGTGCTGCTGGGCATCTGCGTCGGCGGTTTCTGGTCGTTCGCCGCCAACTACGGCCGCCATCTGGTGCCGGAAGCCAGCCAGGGCCGCGCCACCGCGCTGATCCTCAGCGGCATCTCGGTCGGCGCGGTGTGCGGCGTGCCGGCCGGGGCGCTGATCGGCGATCTGTTCGGCTGGCGCGCCGCCTTCTTCGGCGGTGCGGCATTGGCGGTCGGCGTGCTGTTGGCGCAGCTGCGTTTGCTGACCTCGGTACCACCGTCCCGGCCGGTCACACCGCGCGATCTGGTACTGCCGCTGCGCCTGCCGATGGCGCGCATCGGCCTGATCGCCATCGTGCTGTTGTTCATCGGCCACTTCGCCGCCTACACCTACCTGCGGCCCCTGCTGCAGCAGGTGTTCGTCCTCAGCCCATCGGCTATCTCACTGCAGCTGTTGGCCTATGGCGCCATCGGCCTGCTGGGCACCTTCCTCGGCGAGCGTCTGGGGGAATACAGCCTGCGCGCCACCTTCATACTGATCGCCGCCATGCTGGCGGGCATTTTGATCGTTTCGCCGCTGCTCAGCGGCCTCGCCGGCGCCACGCTGATGGTGCTGGTATGGGGGCTGGCCTTTGGCGCCGTGCCGGTCTGCGCCACCAACTGGATGTTCGCCGCCGTGCCGCAGGCGCCGGAAGCCGGTCAGGCGCTATTGGTGTGCGTCATCCAGATCGCGCTGGCTTCCGGCGCCCTGCTGGGCGGCGAGGTGGTGGACTGGCAGGGCGTCAGCAGCGCCATGCTGTTCGGCGGCGCGCTGATCCTTTCCGCCACGCTGGTATTCGGCCTCAGCTTGCGCTCCGGCGCGATTGGCGCTAAACAGTGTTAATCATTATCTATCTGCAGAAACATGCCCCGGCCGTCGCCGGGGCATGGCGTTGAGAACCTATGGACCATCATTTGCTCGCTATCCGGGTATTTAACCGCGTGGTGGAAACCGGCGGCTTTACCCGCGCCGCCGAGTCGCTGGGCATGCCGAAAGCGACGGTCACCAAGCTGATCCAGAATCTGGAGGATCACCTGCAGACCAAGCTGTTCCAGCGCACCACCCGCAGCGTGTCGGTCACCCGCGAAGGTGAATGCTATTACCAGAATACGGTGAAATGGCTGGCGGATTTGGAGCAGATGGAAGGCTGCCTGACCGAATCGCAAAGCTCTCCGCAGGGCGTGCTGCGTATCGACACCGGCGGTGGCACCGCACGTCGCTTACTGCTGCCGGCACTGCCCGACTTTCTGGCACGCTATCCGCAGATACAGATCGATCTGAGCGTCGGCGACCGCGTGATCGATCTGATCAGCGACAGCACCGACTGCGTGATCCGCAGCGGTCCGTTGGCCGACTCCAGCCTGATCGCCCGGCGCCTGTTCGATTTGGACTGGGTCAGCTGCGCCACCCCAGCCTACCTGGCGCTTCACGGTACGCCGCGCCACCCGTGCGATCTGGAACAGGGTTTTCCGATGGTGCACTATCGCCACCCGCTTAACGACCGCATCCACCCGCAGCGCTATGCCGAACACGGCAAAGAGATCGCCATTCAACAGCGCTCCCCGGTCAGCATCAATGAGGGCAACGCGCTGCTGGCGGCGAGCCTGGCCGGATTGGGCATCATCCAGATCTATCGGTTTATGGCGCAGCCGCACCTCGACAGCGGCGAGCTGGTCAGTCTGCTGCACGATTGGCAGCCGCCGCCGGAGCAAATGTACGTGGTCTACCCGTCCAATCGCCACCTCAGCGGCAAGCTGCGGGCGTTTATCGACTGGGCGGTGGAGACGTTTGACAACGGCAAGATGAGCCGCACGTTGTAGCCGCACGCAGTGTGGTATTATTTGCCGCATAGCTATTCACGACGGACAACCACCATGGCCTATATCCCCAAAAACTATGCGAAGCTGGAAACCGGCTACCGCGAAAAAGCGCTGAAACTGTTCCCCTGGGTGTGCGGGCGCTGCTCACGCGAATTCGTTTATTCCAACCTGCGCGAACTGACGGTGCACCATATCGATCACGATCACAGCAACAACCCCGAAGACGGCAGCAACTGGGAAATGCTGTGCCTGTATTGTCACGACCACGAGCACTCGAAATACACCGAGGCCGATCAATACGGTTCAACGGTGGTGGCCGGTGAAGACGCTCAGAAAGATATCGGCGTCGCCACCCACAACCCGTTCGCCAACCTGAAGGCGATGATGAAGAAGTAACGCCATCGACAGCTTAATGAGCCACTAACTTATTAAGCTGTTAAATTAACAAAAACTCTCTTCCGTTCCGCCACTTCCCAGAGAATTCCTACTTACCCACCCGGCCGATTCACCGCAAAATAAGCTGCGCAGTTAACAACATACTGGCTTGGCAAGCCGCCGCAGTTGGTGCATATTGTTCGCGAGTTGTTCTTGTTAACCTGTTTGATTATCAACCTAATAAGCATATTAACTTAATAAGTTATCAGCTTAATAACTTGAGAGATGGCAGCATGATTGTCCTGATTGGCTCGCAAAAAGGCGGCGTCGGCAAGTCGACGAAAGCGGTGAACATCGCCGGGTATCTGATTCTTAAGCAAGGCAAGACGGCGATCATCGTCGATGCCGACGACCAGAAATCGATCATGACCTGGTACAACGACCGTCAGAACGTCGAGGGGCTGCCGCACATTCCGGTGGTGGCCGCGTCGGGTAAAATCAAGGAAACGCTGCTGGAGCTCGATCGCCATTACGACTACGTGATCGTCGACACCGCCGGCCGCGACAGCGCCGAACTGCGCTCCGGCCTGCTGGCCGCCGATCTGTTCCTCTCGCCGCTGCGCCCTTCGCAGATGGATCTCGACACCATTGGCTATCTGTCGGAGATGTTCTCCACCGCGCAGGAATACAACGAGAAGGTCAAAGGCTACATCGTATTGAACATGTGCCCGACCAATATCTTCATTAATGAAGCCAACGAAGCGGCGCAGGTGCTGAGCGAATACCCGGAGTTCACCCTGGTGAGCAACCGCCTGTGCGACCGCAAGATTTACCGTGACGCCTGGGGTGAAGCCATCACCGTGCACGAGGCGAACAACGAAAAGGCGCAGAGCGAAATTGAATGCCTGGTGAAAGAGGTGATCTTGTGAAAAAACGCACCCCCTCCCACCGCATGTCGGAAGACGAATTCATCAACAGCGCCACCTCGCACACGCTGCCGGTCGCGGCGCCCGCGCCAGAAGCCAAACCGGCCGGCCGCAAGCGCACCTATAAGGCGATCTCCGTCAGCCTGACGGACAACCACATTGAGGCTATCGATGAAGTGATCGTGCAGGCGGCGCGCAACGGCATCGTGCGCATCACCCGTTCCGACATCATCAAACTGGCGATCGACGGATTGGCGGAGAAAAGCGAAGCGCAACTGCTGGCGCTGCTGAAAAAGCTCTGACCTCAGGACAACCGCCGGCTGGCCAAACCGGCGGCTGCCGTTACACCGACGAGAACTCGCGTGGGAACGGCATAGTACGATAGGTTTTACCGGTGGCCTTATGCAGCGCGCTGGCTATCGCCGGGGCGACCACCGCAGTCGATACTTCCCCGCATCCCTGCGGTGCACGCGCGCTATCGAGCACCACGACCTCCACCTTGGGCATTTCGGCGATCGCGAGCAGCGGATAGCGATCGAAATTCCCTTCCACCACGCCGCCCCGTTCAAAATGCAGCTCGCTGTGCAGACAGGTGGTCAGCGCAAAGCCGATGCCGCCCTCTACGTTGGCACGCACCAGGTTCGGGTTTATCACCTTGCCACAGTCAATCGCACATACCGCGCGCAGCACCCGTAGTCGCCCCCCCTGGATGGCGATTTCAACCACCAAACCGACGTAGGTGGTGAAAGCGTTATTGCGGCCGACCCAAATATTGCACGCCATACCGCGATAAACGCCCAGCGGCGGCTCATGCTGCCAACCGGCCGCCGCCGCGGTGGCGTCCAGGACGCGCAACGCTTCCGGGCTGTCCTGCAACAGATGCCGCCGATACGAATATTCGTCCCGGTTGGCCTTATGGCTGAGTTCGCTGATAAAGCTTTCCAAAAAGAACAGGCTGGCGACGCTGCCGACACCGCGCAGATAGCTCAGGGAGATCGGCTGATCGACGATGCCGGCCTCCACCTTCAGGTGTGGGATGCGATACGGCGTGCTGTAAACGCACTCCACCATACTTTCATCCCATCCCCCGGCCTCGTTGACCGTTTCGCGCCGCATTTGCCAGAAGAGAGACTGCCCGGCATAGCGCGCCCACAGCGCCTGCGGATAGTCGTTTTCATCCAACAGCGCCCGATAATGGCTGATACAGGCCGGACGATAGTATTCATGCCGCATGTCGATCTCGCGCGGATAGATCACTTTGACCGGTTTCCCCACCACCCGGGAGGCGGCGGTAGCATGCATCACGGCATCCGGCAGATATTTGCGCCCAAAGCTGCCCCCCAGATAGGTCGTATTCACCACCACATCCGTCGGCTTCAGCCCGAACATTTTCGCCAGAACGTTGCGTACCATGTCCTGGCCCTGGAAAGGGCCCCAGGTTTCGATACGGCCCTCGCCGTAATGGCTGGTGGCATTGCAAGGCTCCAGGGTGGCGTGCGCCACATAAGGTGCGCTGTAACGCGCCTCATGCAAGCGTGAACCTTGTTCAGCGCCACGAATCAACGCCGACGCCTCGCCGCGATCGACCGCCGGCACCAGCGTATCGCCATCCAGCATCGCCAGATTCTCTGCCGCAATCGCGCTATCGGTCAGCGCTTTTCCTACGCCCGGCAGCCAGTCGACCTCCAGCAAATCCGCCGCCTTTTTGGCCTGCCAGTAGCTCGCCGCCACCACGATCACCGTATTGAGCGACATATCGTGATCCAATCCGACCATGTTGTTCATCGACCACTGCCGGGTCAGCACCAGATCCACCACGCCCGGCATGGCCCGAATCTGCCGTTCATTGCGCACGGCGACCAACTTTCCGCTGAGATCGGGCACCATCCAGGGGACGCCGATCAGCATCTCCGGCAAGTCGATATCGATACCGTAAATCGCACTGCCGTCCACTTTCTCCGGCGTATCGACCCGCAACAGCGGCTTGCCAATGACACTCTCTCGCTCTTGCGCCTCACTCTTTAAACCAGGCTGCGGATCCAACGGCAGCTCGGCGGCATAGCGCACCAGATCGCCGTAGGCGACCTTGCGCTGTCCGCCTTTCTCAAGCACCCAGCCTTTCTCCGTGCGGCACTGCGCCGGTGAAAGCGCGAAATGTTTTGCGCCGGCCCGCAGAAAAAAATCTCTCGCCTGTGCACCGGCCAGCCGGGCACGCTGATAAAATTTGGTCATGGAGGTTGAGGCGGCGACAAACTGTGCGAAAGCCTCGCCCCCGGCAACCTGACGGTAAGCGTCACGGCCGGTGACGAATTTCACCGTCACCTGCGCCCAATCGGCATCCATCTCCGCCGCCACCACTTCGGCTAGGCCGGTGTAAATCCCCTGCCCGACCTCACATTGCGACACGCCGATAACGATGCGCCCATCGCGATCGATCCAGATCCAATCGTTCAATTCATGCTGACCGTCCGGTGGCGCCACGTCCTGTGAAACCACGGCCGCCAGGCTGCGCGTCGATATCGGCAGCAGCATGGCGGCCACTGCCAACGCGCTGCCTTTTATCAAGGCTCTGCGGGTGATCGCCATACTCAA
Organism: Serratia sp. PL7; assembly: GCF_945957435.1. Classification (NCBI taxonomy): domain Bacteria; kingdom Pseudomonadati; phylum Pseudomonadota; class Gammaproteobacteria; order Enterobacterales; family Yersiniaceae; genus Serratia; species Serratia sp. PL7. The sequence continues at coordinate 2,472,476 of NZ_CAMFLB010000001.1, forward strand.
GATCCTCCCTTGTCCGCAGCGCGGTGCACCGCCGCACGGATCCGGTGGTAGGTGGCGCAGCGGCACAGATTGGTCAGGCCCGTATCTATCTGCCGATCGTCCGGCCTCGGGTGTTCCGCCAGCAGCGCGCTGACCGCCATGATCATGCCTGATTGGCAGTAGCCGCACTGCGGCACATCCTCCGCAATCCAGGCCTGCTGCACCGGATGACGGCGATCGAGGGACAGCCCTTCGATGGTGGTCACCTGCCGATCGCGCACCAATTGCAGCGGATAGCAACATGAACGCACTGCCTTACCGTCGACATGTACCGTACAGGCGCCACAGGCGCCAATACCGCAGCCAAACTTGGTGCCGGTTAACTTAAAATGTTCTCGGATCACCCACAGCAGCGGCGTATCCGGCTCGCCGTTAAATTCGACCGCCTGGCCGTTCAAATTGAACTTCATGCCATCCTCTCTTGGATCAATGCTTCACCCGACGTTTCACCCACGCCCCAATGACGATCAATACCAGCAATACGCCGCCCCAGAACACATAAGGCAATGACGTAATCAACAACGGTTTTTCACCGCCCGCCCGCTGCCGAGCCACTTGCTCCGGCGTTATCCTGACCGCCGGATTGCCGAATTGCTGCAATACGTAATTGCCCAACTCGGCCAGTTGCCGGTCATCCAGGCTATCGGCGAACCCCGGCATCCAGGTCTGCAGCGTCTCCCCCTGGCGCTGCACGCCATGCAGCATCACCATGATCAGGTTATTGGCCTGCTCGCTGCCTACGGTGGAGTTGTGCGTCAAAGAAGGGAAATGGCCGTCGTAAGCCCCCTCGCCGCCCAGGCGATGGCAGCTGGCGCAGGCAGCGGCATACAGCGCCTGCCCAGCAGGGTCGCCTTGGCCACCTCCCTGATAGTGATAGGCCGCTTTCGTTCCTTGTACGGTGACAAGCGGCGGCGTCTGTTTGAGCCAGTCGGCGATGGCGTCGAGATCGTCGTCACTCAGGAAACGCAGGCTATGCTCCACCGCCTCCGCCATGCCGCCGGCCGCCTGAGCTTTATCATTGCGCCCGGTACGCAGATACTGCACCAATTCTTCCCGGCTCCAGCCGCCGATGCCGCTCACGGGATCCGAGGTGATATTCGGCGCGATCCAACCGCCTGCCTCCCCGCCCGCCAGGTAGCGATCGTCGCGTTCAGCCATCATCCCATTACGTGGGCTGTGACACGCCGAGCAATGCCCCAACACATCCACCAGATAGCGACCACGCGCCTTCTTCTCGTCTGCATCGACGGGCGTTTTTTTCAGAAACAGCCAGTTCCAGCCGTGGATCGCATAACGCCAGGAAAAAGGGAACCTCAGTTGGGTCTCAGGCACCGCACGATCGACCGGTGCGACCCCGGCCATAAAATAGCGATACAACGCGTGCAGATCGTCATCGCTCAACCCCTGATAAGCGGTATAGGGCATGGCGGGATACAAGGGTTGACCGTCCCGCCGAATGCCCTGCGTTAAGGCGCGGCGAAACTCCGGTTCACTGTAGTCGCCAATGCCGGTTCCTTTGGCGGGCGTGATATTACTGGCGATGATGTCGCCCATCGGCGAAGCGATGGCATAACCGCCGACATAGGGGGCGTCCTGTTGGGCGCTGCCGCGGTGACAAGCCGCGCAATCTGCGGCGGTAGCCAGATATTTTCCCCGTGCGATGACCTGTTGGTCATTCTGGCTGGCGAAGACCGAGCAGGAGAAGATCCCCAACGCGATAACGCACCGCTGTTGTGCTCTCCGCCAGCGGCCGTTCACGCTTCACCTTCCGGCTTCATCGCCCCCGCTCGCTCCTCCGCCAACAGCGCAAACTCGTCCGGCAACAGATTGTCCTGTTCGAGCATCGCTATCGCGTTATGTTTGATGCCAAACAATACGCGGTAAAAAGCCTCCAGATCGTCGGCCGAAATACCGTTGAGCAGTTTTTCCCGCGCTTGCTGGCTGGAATGATCCAACTGCGCCAACATCTCCTGCCCGGCCTCGGTCATTCTCACGCCTTTGGCGCGCTTATCTTCGGACAGAGCATCGCGAGCGATAAGCCGATTTTTTTCCAGAAACAGCAGCGCGCGCGACATCGTCGAGACTTCGGCGTTCAAATGCTGCGAAACGTCTTTCAACGTGCAGCCCTCCCCCAAGTCGGCAATCGCACTTAGCGCCAGCCAGTGCGGACGCGTCAGATTGGTCATTTTCACCGACTGGTCCATCGCCGTGCGCCACAGGCGATTGGTCACATCCAGATGGATGCCCAGTGCAGCAGGAAGTTTACGTGGTCGCGACATGTCGGGTTACTCTCGATTATTTATTTGCTTGTGCAAACAAATAATAGATCGAACATGAGAACAGGATCAAGCAGATGAGGGAAAATAAAGTAAAAACGAGTTAATACACTTGGTTAGTTTGTATCGCACGGCATACGCTCCCCCACGACGGGGAGCGATAAGAAAAACTCAGTTCCCCGCGACCTCGCACCGGTAATCCTGAATTTCACCGGCCGACCCCAGGTTGAGATCGGTCAACTTCAAACGGTTTGCCAACAACAGCATCTCGCCCTGCGGGCTGACCGCCAGCGCCAGGCCGTAATTGCCGATGCTGTCGCCCTGCTCGACCACGTAGTTTTGCAACAAGCGGAAAGGATCTTCGTGGGTTAAATCGGTGCCCGCCAATTTTCTGGCCAGATAGTGATGGCCGACCAATTTCACCGCCAGCGGCCGCCACTGTTGATCTAATTGCTCAGCCTGTTCCCCCAGCGCGTTATAGACATCCTGGCGCAAGCAGGCAACGTGAATATGCAACTGATTTTGAGAGCGGCCATATTTCGAATTGACCGCCAGAGAAACCCATGCGTCTTTTAACGGTTTACCCAGCTCGTTGGATATATGTTCGCGGTTATTCCAGGCCTGGGCGAAATAAGGCGGCGTTCGATCCGCTTGCAATATCGGGCTCTCGATGCCGCTGACCTTTTCGGTCGGCATCACCAGATCGTGATAGGGGCCTTTGCTGTCCTTAAACAGCACATAACCCTCGGTTAAATCAACCTTTAAGCAGGGCGCCGGATCGTGGTTTTGCTGCTGATTGGGCACGCACTGTTGGCTGACGATTTGCCACAGCGCATTCGGATTGCCGCGCCCAAAGAACCACCACAGCACCGCCGCCATCAGCAAAATGACAAGCAAAATAATTAATAGTCTGAAAAGTCTTTTCATCGCGACGCCGTGTTTATCTATTCCATACCGAAAGGAGCGCCAGCATAAACCAAGGCTCTGGCATCGACCAGAATATTATCCTTAATGTCACCTTTCATTGACGTCTTGTTAGCAATGGATAATTAAAAATAAGCCTCCACCTGAGTAATTTAAGGTAAATTAATACCGCAGGTTGAATATGAGTGTGATATAAGCAGCCGGGACTCTCTTTATATAAGGAACCGATAAGATGCCAACGATGGGCAAATCCCTCCATTACCTCGACGTAGGGTCGGGCTTTCCGTTGCTGCTGGGCCACAGCTATCTGTTCGATCTGAATATGTGGGCGCCGCAGTTTGAAGCGCTGGCTAAACGCTACCGCCTGATCGTGCCGGATCTCTGGGGCCACGGCGATTCACCGGCGCTGCCGCCCGGGCGAAATAGCCTGTCGGATATCGCCGCCGACCATTTGGCGCTGATGGATCGTTTGGATATCGAAGAGTTCGGCATCGTCGGCCTGTCCGTCGGCGGCATGTGGGGCGCCGAACTGGCGGCGCTGGCGCCGGAGCGGGTGAAAGTGCTGGCGCTGCTGGACAGCTACCTGGGCGACGAAACCCCAGAAGCGCGGCAGCGCTATATGGGCATGTTGGCCGCCGTGGAGCAGGCCGGCGCCATCACGTCGCCCCTGCTGGAACATGTCGCGTCGCTGTTTTATTCCGATGATGTCCCCGATGCCTTATTGCAATCGCTGTTGTGTCAGCTCCAGAACCTGCCTGCCGATCGCCTGCGCGAGAGCATCGTACCGCTGGGCCGGATGATCTTTGGCCGCCCCGACAAGCTGGCGCTGCTGGAACACATCTCCGCCGCCAGCATCGTCATTACCGGCGCACAGGATAAGCCGCGCCCACCGGCAGAGGGCCAGCGCATGGCGGATCTTCTCGGCTGCCAACATGTGCTGATCCCCAACGCCGGGCATATCAGCAACAAGGAAAACCCGGCGGCGGTCAACGAAACGCTGCTGGCATTTCTGGCTGAAAACACCACGCCGCTGTTCTGGTAAGATTCTCCGGGCCGCCAGGCCCGGCGAGTCATTCCGTACGCCGCATAAATCCGTGTCGGCTCAGTATGCCCTGCCCTTGTTCGCTCAAGATAAATGCGGCCAACCGCTGCGCACCGTCATCCAACAGGCATAAACCATAATCCGCCTCGATATCCAACGGTGGCGCCAGCGGCCGCACCGCCAACGCCGGGTAGGCCGCCAACGCCGGAGCATAGCTGGCGTAGCCGAGAAAAATATCTGCCTGCCCGCCGGCTATCAGATATTCCGCCGCCAGTCGGCCTGCCGGCACCGGGGCAGAATCTATCCCGCCGACTAACGGTAACGCCCGCCGGCGTAGCGCTTCCCCCTGCCCCGGCCAGTATTGCTCGCAGCGTTCAAAAAGCTGCAGCGCATAATCGCCGGAAGGATCCGCTCCCGGTGTCGAAGTGGCCAGCCGCCAGCGCGGATCGCACAATACCTCAGGAAGCGGACGCTCGGTTAATGCCGGCACGTTGCGAACCGTCACGCAGAGCCGATTGCGCGCAAAAACTTGCACCGCCCCCGCCATCCCGAGATCCGCCAACCTTTGCGGGTGCGCCACGTTGGCCGAGGCGAACAGCTGTGGCCGCTCGCCGTTCTCTATCCGTTGGCGCAACAACCCCGCCGGGCCGAATTCCGCCGAAACCTTTTGCCCGGTGTCGCGCTGAAATGCCGACAGCAGCGGCGTAAACGCCAGCCGCAGGCTGCCGGCGGCAAACAGCAGGATATCACTCATCATGTCGCTCCAATTGGCTGCGATACAGCGGCACCAGCGTCGCGTAGCGGCGGCCCGCCACCGTCAGCGGCACCCGTTCGATCGCCAGGCCGAACAAGGGTGACAGGGAATGTGCCGTTAACACCTCGCGGCAGGCACCGAGCTGGCTGCGCCCTTCCTTGCCCAGCAGCAAAGCCCGATCCGCCACCGCATGTGCATGGTTGGGCTGATGCGTGGAGAACACCACCGCCAACTGCTGTTCCCGCGCCAGGCGCGCCATCAGGCTCAATACCCGATCCTGGTAATGCAGATCCAGCGCCGAAGTCGGTTCATCCAGAATCAACACCTCGCAGCGCATCGCCAATGCGCGGGCGATCATCACCAACTGGCGTTGGCCGCCGGATAGGCTGCCAAACTCACGCTCTGCCAGGTGCTGTAAATCCAACGACTGCAACGCTTCTCTGGCCAGCCGATGATCCTTGGCTGACGGTGAACGGAACAGGCCAACATGGCGTGCTCGCCCCATCAACACGATATCCAGCACCCGATAGGCAAACGGCGGCGAAAAGTGCTGCGGGACAAAGCCTATCTCGCCGCGGCGCTCAATCTCGCCGGATTGCGGCGTCAGGCTGCCTAACAGCAGCTGCAGCAGCGTGCTTTTACCGCGCCCATTCGGGCCCAATACCGCCAGCACTTCACCGCGCCGCAGCTGAATATCCAGGTGTTGGAACAGCGGGGGCCCGCCAGGCCAGGCAAAACTCACGCCCTTGGCGGCCAATAACGTGTCAGTCATGCCAGCCTCTCACTTGCGCGCGGCGCAGCAGCAGTGCGAACAATGGCGCGCCAATCAGCGCAGTCAAAATGCCCAGCGGGATTTCGCTGCTGCTCAACGTGCGCGCCAAATCGTCGATCAACAGCATGTACAGGGCGCCCAGGCAAAGCGAAGCCGGCAACAGGCGCCGGTGATCCGGCCCCACCAGTCGTCTTGCGACGTGCGGGATCACCAAGCCGACCCACCCGATGCTGCCGCTGACCGCCACCTGAGCGGCCACGATGGCGGCACACAGCGTCAGTATCAGCCAGCGGGTACGCTCAACGTTGATGCCGAGCGCACCGGCATCTTCATCGCCTAACGACAGCAGATTGATGCGCCAGCGCAGCGCCAGCAGCAGACCGCCGGCCAACAGTAAAGGTAAAAACAGCATCAGCAGCTTTTGCCGATCGGCGGTGGCAAAGCTGCCGAGCAGCCAAAACACGATGCTCGGCAGCTTCTCTTCGGTATCCGCCAGATATTGCATCAGGCTAACGCAGGCGGAGAAAAAACCGCTGAGGATCACCCCCGCCAGTACCAACGAGAGAATATTGCGCCGTGCAATGACGCTGGTGAGGGTGAAAATCAACAGCAGTGCCGCCATGCCGAAAACAAAAGCCGACAGCAGCAGCGCCGCCAACGGCAGGCTGAGCAGGATAGCCAGCGTACCGCCAAAGGCCGCGCCGGAAGACACGCCGATAATATGCGGATCGACCAGCGGATTGCGAAAGACGCCTTGCAAAGCCGCGCCACACAGGGCCAGCGCCGCGCCGGCGCCCATCGCCAACAGCACCCGCGGCAAGCGCACCCCCAGGATCACCTGGCGTTGGACAGCATCGATGCCGGCATAATGCTGCCCGGTGAATGGCTCCAGCAAAATCATCAGGCTGTGCGTAATCGGCACCTGAAAGCGGCCAACGCCGAGCGAAAACAGCGCGCAGCACAGCGTCAGCAGCGCCAGCCAACCCAGCTTCATTGCCCGCTCTGGCAACAGGTGGCGCGGTAATAGCGTTGATAGTAAGTATCGACCCGCTGCTGCAGATGGATATCGGCAAAACGCTGCGGGTAAAGTTTTTTCGCCATCCACAACTCACCCAACGCCATCGCCTCCGGCATCGGATATCCCCAGGCCTTGGCGTACTCCGGCATCAGGTAGACCCGCTTATTCTTCACCGCGTCAATCGGCTGCCACTGCGGTGACGTCAGGATCTGTTTCACCACGTCCGGGTAGCGTTCTTGCACGAAAATCACCGCCGGATCCCACTTCAGGACATCCTCGATAGAAACCTGTTTAAACCCCTGGATCTCTTTCGCCGCCACGTTGAGCGCACCCGCGTGCCGCATCATCAACCCGGTATATTTGCCGGCACCGTAGGTGGTGAGATCGGGGTTGGCCATATACACCCGCACCCGCCGATCGTCCGGCAGCGTGCCCAGCCGTTCGGCGACCAGGGCACGCTGCTGAGTGACGTCCTTAATCAGCGCTTCGGCCTGAGGCTGACGCTCCATCACCTCGCCAATCAGCCGAATACCGTCCTGCAGCCCCAGCGTATAGGCCCGATCTTCATCGCTCAGTTGAGGGTTCATTTTGCCCGCCTGATCGGCCGCCTCGCGGCGCAGCGAGATAGCCACCACCGGAATGCCCACCCGTTCGATCTGTGCAATCATTTCCGGCGGCGCATAGTTGGCCACAAACACCACCTGTGGATGCAGGCCGAGCAGGCTTTCAATATTCACCGAAGTCAGATCGCCCGGCATCGGCAGGGTTGCCAGCGTCGGTGCCAGCCGCAGGTAGTTTGGCCCCAGCTGCTTTTTCCAACTGCTAAGCACGCCGACCACCTGCGGCATCGCATCAAGCTGCACCAATAGGTTCAGCGTCTGGTGTTGCAGCACCACGGCACGGGTAATGTGATCGGGCAGCGTGACCTGACGGTTGAGCTGATCGGTGACCTGGCGATCCGCCAGGGCGGCGGTAGAGAACAACGCGAGCGCCAGCATCAGGCGCGGGAGAAAGTTAAACATGGCAGTGACCGGTTGATTATCGTTATATATCTAATAATATAGCGATGAGCATGGCGAAACAATCAGCGAGATCAAACCCTATGCCATGTATGCAGGAAGAAAAACGAGGAGATAACGATGGGAAAGAAGCGGATCCGCCGGAACGCCGGCAGATCCTGAAAACCAGAACGAGCGCGTGAAAAGCGCTTATTGGCCGATAGACGTCAGGCCCTGGCGGATCCCTTCGTCAGCCTGCTGGCACCACGCCTGCAGACCCTGTGGCGCTTCCTTCTCCAACGCGACCACTTTGCCGTCGTCGTTCAGCACATTGCCTTCACGGCCCATCGCTTCACGCTTGTCGCCATCGCGGGTATCAACGCCGCCCGGAATAGCCGCCACGTAGGCCACCATTTTCTTGGCGTTGTCGATGCTCTCCGCTTTCAGGAAACCTTTATCGACGCAGTAGGACATCAGCCCGGCGGTATTACGCGTGATGTCATAGACGTTCTTCAACGCGGCAGGATCCATCCCTTCGGCATTGGCGGTGTTAAACAGGCCCAGAGTCGCGGCAATCATGCCGGTCAGAATGCTCTTTTTCATTGTTATCTCGTTTTAATAATGAAGTAGTTAATTTTTAATTATTCACAAAAAAATGTGAATGCCGGTACGATATAACGGCGCCCTAGATTAACACAACACTAACGCGTTAATAACTGTGGTTAAGTTAGCGCCTAATAAAATAAAAACGCATGGTGGGGTTATTGCCTCCTCTCGGCGTCAGTTTTTTACGTTCGACATTGACCGCGCTCAATTCAAATTTAAAATAGTCTCATCATGGAATTATTCGTAACGAAATCGTTGGCCCGCGGTCAATCACGTTCCGCACTTTGCCAACCCGCCCCGGCGTGGCATAGCCTGTTAAGACGCGCCATACCATAGTGGAAGGGGATTCGCTTGAACCCTTCCGTCCGGCCGCCGCAATGCGACGATAAAACCCTTCTCGATATCACGATGAATTTATATCTTTATCCGGCGGTGCTTATTGCGCACCGCTTGGGCATCTTTGAGTTTATTGCTCAGCCCCCCGCAGCCTGGCCAATATATGCACTCAGGCCAATCTGGAAAGACGCCCAGCGGAAACGTTGGCCATGGCGCTATTGGCATTGAAATTGATCGCCAGAGACGGCGATACATTCTCTCTCTAGCCGGAAGCGGAAACCTTTTTGTTAAAAAACAACCCGCATTACTTCGGTTATTTTTGGGATTTGATGATTGAAAACAGCGAGATTTTCTCGCTGAAAAACCTGGAAAACGCCATCAGAAAAAATACCTCGCCGATCTACGACGAGCAGGAGCTGTTCGAAGCGCATACGCTCGACGCCGACAGAATGCGGCGTTTTACCCACGCCATACCCAGCCTGAGCGTGGGATCGGCCAGCGTTTGGCCGCGCTGCCCCCCCTCGCTCGGCGCTGGATATCGCCGACCAACTGCTCGACGTCGGCGTCGGGCCTGCTCAATTACTGCCGTCGCTCGGCTACTACAGCATCGTGACGGCGCAAAAAACCCAGGCTTAGCGGTTCACCGAACGCGCCATGCGGCTGTAGGTGTGGCGCACGCCGCGAATCGCCACGCTGTAGGCGAAGATGTTTTCCGGCAGCGCCAGCCCCAGATAGCCGGTATCGCCGATATGGTGCAGGTCCGCGCCGGCCATTTTGCTCATCAGCGCAATCTGCCGCACGGTCTGCACGTCGGCCCCCTCTTGCGAGGTGCCGATCGCCGTCATCGCCAGCGCTCCCTGCCGCTGGGCATAGGCGATCAGCGCCGCCACTTTTTCCTGCGACATGCCGGGAATGGTGCCCGGCGCCGGCAATAGCACGATATCCGCACCGTTCTCCACGAACAGCGCGATGTCCTGCTCGCCGATCAGCTGGCTGCCGCTTTCGCGCACAATGCCGGCGCCGTGCATTTTGCCGGTCACCAGCACCATCTCGTCGCCCACTTCATCACGAATCGCTTTCAGCGCGGCGGCGATCGCCTGATTGCTGACGCCGTTGTTCGGGTTGCCGGTCAGCACCAGCATGCGCGCACCGAGCTGATACAGCTTGCGGGCATTCTCGGCGGTGGCGGCGCGGCCCGCCGTCATCTGCCAGAAGTCGTTATGTTCGGTGGCGAAAGCCGGATCGACGGCCTCCAGGTTCACCCCGATCACCCGCCCGGTCAGGCGCTGCAGCGTGCGCAGCGCCTCCTGCGGCGACACGTCGGCGGGCAGGCCCGCGATATGCGGACGATCGACGTCGAACAGGTTCAACAGCAGCAGGTCGGCGCCCTGGCTGGCCGCCAGTTCGGCGTTGGTGACGTTATTGAGCAGCGGCTGAGTGACCGCGATGGTTTCGCTGACCAAGATGCGCCCTTCGCTGGCGCGGATGGCATAGAGCAGATCGGCTTTGCCGATATCGGCCAGATCGCTGGCGCTGCAGTCCAGATAGCGTTTCATGAGGCAAGCTCCGGTGACGTTAGCGGAAAGGGATGGATGCCCCCTCTCCCACCGCAGTGAAAGAGGGGGAAAAGGTTACTTCAGCGTAAAGCTTTGCGCCTGCACGTTGTCGGAATCCAGGCCGACGAACACGTTGAATTTGCCCGGCTCCGCCCCCCATTTCAGGCTGGCGTTGTAGAACTTCAGATCGTCTTCGCTAATCGGCAGCTCAACCTGCTGCGACTGACCGGCCTTCAGCGTCACTTTCTTGAAGTTGCGCAGCTCTTTCACCGGGCGGCTGACCGAGGCGGTCACGTCCTGCAGATACAGCTGCACCACCGTGGCGCCGTCGTACTTGCCGGTATTCTTCAGCGTGACGCTGGCGGTTAACTTGCCGTTGCGCGCCATCGTCGGGCTGGACAATTTCAGGTCCGACAGGCTGAAGGTGGTGTAGCTCAGGCCGTAGCCGAACGGATACAGCGGGCCGTTCGGCGAATCGAAGTAGCGCGAGGTGTACTTGCCCGGATTCTCCTTGCCGAACGGCCGACCGGTGTTCAGGTGGTTGTAGTACATTGGGATCTGGCCGACCGAGCGCGGGAAGGTCATCGGCAGCTTGCCCGACGGGTTGTAATCGCCGAACAGCACGTCCGCCACCGCGTTGCCGCCCTCGGTGCCGCTGTACCAGGTTTCCAGCATCGCGTCCGCCTGCTCGCTCTCCCAGCTCAGCGCCAGCGGCCGGCCGTTCATCAGCACCAGCACCAGCGGCTTGCCGGTGGCTTTCAGCGCGGCAATCAGATCGCGTTGGCTCTGCGGGATCGTGATGTCGGCGCGGCTGGAGGCCTCGTGCGCCATGCCCTGCGATTCCCCCACCACCGCCACCACCACGTCGGCCTTGTTCGCCGCCTGTACCGCTTCGTCGATCATTTGCTGCGGCGAACGGGTATCGAACGCCACCGCCGGCTCATACTCGTTCAAATAGTCGATGATGCCTTTATCCTGCGTGACGTTGGCGCCCTTGGCGTACAGAATGCGCGCCTTGTCGCCCACCGCCCGCTCCAGCCCCTCACGCAGGGTGACCGACTGTTTGACCACCCCGGCGGCCGACCAACTGCCCATCACGTCACGCTGGCTGTCGGCCATCGGCCCGACCAGCGCGATGGTCGCCTGCTTGCTCAGCGGCAGCGTCTGCTTATCGTTCTTCAGCAGCACCATCGTCTTGCGCGCCACCACCCGCGCTTCGGCGCGGTGCAGGCGGCTTTCGGCGTTGGTGTCCTGCGGATCGGAACCCGCCGGGCCCAGATGCACGTAAGGATTGGTGAACAGCCCCATGTCGTATTTGGTGTTCAGCACGTCGCGGCAGGCGCGGTCGATATCGCTTTCAGGCACCAGCCCGTCTTTCACCAGGCCCGGCAGGTATTTGTCGTAAAACTCGTCGCTCATGCTCATGTCGACGCCGGAGGTGATCGCCAGCCGCACCGCGTCGCGCGCATCGGCGGCCACGCCGTGTTTAATCAGCTCTTTGATCGCGCCGTGGTCGCTGATGGTGATGCCTTTAAAGCCCCACTGCTCGCGCAGCAGATCTTTCAGCAGCCACGGGTTGGCGGTGGCCGGCACGCCGTTGATCGCGTTGAGCGACACCATCACCCCGCCGCTGCCGGCGTCCACCGCCGCTTTGTAAGGCGGCAGATAGTCCTGATGCATGCGCAGCGGGCTCATGTCGACGGTGTTGTAATCGCGGCCGCCTTCGACGGCGCCGTACAATGCAAAGTGCTTGACGCTGGCCATCACCGAACCGGGTTTGGCCGGATCGCCGTTCTGGAAACCGTCGACCATCACCTTGGCGATTTTCGAGACCAGCCAGGTGTCTTCGCCGAAGCCTTCGGAGACCCGGCCCCAGCGCGGATCGCGGGTGATATCGACCATCGGCGCGAAGGTCATGTTCAGGCCGTCGTCGCTGGCCTCTTGTGCCGCGACCCTGGCGCTGAGCGCGATGGCTTCCAGATCGAAGCTGGCCGCCAGCCCCAGGCTGATCGGGAACACGGTGCGCTGGCCGTGCACCACGTCATAGGCAAAGAACAACGGGATTTTCAGGCGGCTGAGCTGCATCGCCTGATCTTGCATCACCCGGATATCCGGCCGGGTGACGGTATTGAAGATGGCGCCGATCTGCCCTTTGCGAATTCCCTCGCGGATCGCTTCTTTCGGGTTATCCGGCCCGACGCTGATCAGCCGCAGCTGGCCGATCTTCTCTTCCAGCGTCATCTGCTTCATCAAATTGGACACGAAGGCGTCGCGCTGCTGGGCGTGAATGCCCTGCGTTATCGGCGTTTCCTGCGCAAAAGCCGGACTGAGGGCCAGACCGGACAACATACTCACCACACAAAGCCATTTCATCTTGTTTTATCTCAGGCGTGTTTCCGCCGCTAAAGCCGCGGGGTTTAATCGGAGTGAAGAAACAGTTTGCCACACTCTGTTTCATCGCCAAGGGAATTCGCATCGCTAATGTTTACAAAGCATTACAGGTCATCGGCAGGTAATTCTGTAGCCGGGCGCGGCTGTCGGCGGCCTCCGCCGCCAGAAAATCGACCAGCGCGGTTAACGTCGGCGGCGCCACCGTGCGTTCAGGATAGACCAAATAATAGGCCGCGCCGCTGCTGACGCAGAGCGGGAACGGCGTCACGATACGCTGCGCCTGAATATCCTCCTCCAGCAGGCACAGATCGCCGATGGCGATGCCAAACCCCTGCAGCGCGGCGCTCATCGCCAGATCGAGGGTATCAAAATGCTGGGCCTTGCCGGACGGCAACGCATCGGCGCCCGCTGCCTTCAGCCAGCGCAGCCAGTCGCGCCGATCGCGCGTCGGGTGCAGCAGGGTTTTGTCCGTCAAGTCCGTCAGCCGAGGCGTCGGCGGCAGAAATGTCGGCGTGCAGACCGGCGTGAGGATTTCATCGAACAGCAGATGCGCGGTCAGCTTTTTACCCGGCGGCCGGCCGAATACCACCGCGGCGTCAAACTGCTCGGTACTGAAATCCAGGCCGTGCGACACCGAAGCGGTCAGCTCGATATGCATGTCCGGCCGTTCATTTTGCAGGCGAATAATGCGCGGCAGCACCCAACGCATGGCGCAGGTCGGGCATTTGATGCGCAGCGCCCCTGGCGGGGCGGCGGCCCGCGTCAGGGCTTCATCCAATTGCCCCAGCGCTTGCTGCACCGGCGCCAGCAGCTGCGCGCCCTGCAGCGTCAGCGCCAAACCGCGCGCCTGACGGCTGAACAGCGGATAGCCCAGACGCTGTTCCAGCCCGAGAATTTGCCGGCTGACCGCCCCCTGCGTCAGGTGCAGCTGCCGGGCGGCATGGGTAAAGTTGAGGCGTTGCGCCACCACCACAAAGGTTTTCAATACGTCGAGCGACGGCAGGGATATCGGCATAGCGTGCCTCGATTAGGTATGATCGTAGTGCATGGCAAGTATGACAAACTTTCCCTTGTCCGCCTACGCCGGCTGATGCTTAATCGCTCAACACTTCCCTGTTTGCCTGGAGCCCATCATGCAGAGCGCCTGCTCACCCCGCTCGAAGCTGCCGGACGTCGGCACCACCATCTTCACCGTCATTGGCCAACTCAGCGCCGAACATCAGGCCCTCAACCTGTCGCAGGGCGCGCCCAATTTCGCCGGAGACCCGCAGCTGATCGAGGCAACGGCACAAGCCATGCGTGCAGGTCATAACCAATACGCGCCGATGAGCGGCGTGGCGGCATTACGTGCTGCTCTGGCGGAAAAAGCTGAACGATTGTATGGCGCGCGCTATGACGCCGACGAAGAAATCACGGTGATCGCCAGCGCCAGCGAAGGGCTGTACTCGGCGATCAGCGCGCTGGTGCATCCCGGCGACGAGGTGATCTATTTCGAACCGGCGTTCGACAGCTATGCGCCGATCGTGCGCCTGCAGGGCGCCACGCCGGTGGCGATCAAACTGTCGCTGCAGGATTTTCGCGTCGACTGGGACGAAGTGGCCGCCGCCATCAACGGCAAAACGCGCATGATCATCGTCAACACGCCGCACAACCCGACCGGCGCCGTGTTCGACGCGCAGGATATCGACCGCCTGACCGCCCTGACCCGCGACACCGACATCGTGATCCTGTCCGACGAGGTCTACGAGCACGTGGTGTTCGACGGCGATATTCACCACAGCATGGCGCGCTATCCGCAGTTGGCCGAACGCAGCGTGATCGTGTCGTCGTTCGGTAAAACCTACCACGTCACCGGCTGGCGCGTTGGCTATTGCCTGGCGCCGGCGGCGTTGATGGACGAGATCCGCAAGGTGCACCAGTTCATGGTGTTCTCCGCCGATACGCCGATGCAGCACGCCTTCGCCGCCGCGCTCGCCAACCCGCAGAGTTACCTGGGGCTGGCGGCGTTTTACCAACAAAAGCGCGATCTGCTGGCCAGCGCCCTGCAGGATTCGCGCTTTGAGCTGCTGCCCAGCCGCGGCAGCTTCTTCATGCTGGCCCGCTTTAGCGGCTTCAGCCACGAAAGCGACAATGATTTCGCCGTGCGCTTGATCCGCGAAGCGAAGGTGGCGACGATCCCGCTGTCGGCGTTCTACAGCGACGGCACCGATACCGGCCTTATTCGGCTGAGTTTTTCCAAAGATAACGAGACCCTGCTGGAAGGCGCGCGCCGTCTGAGCCAGGTGTAATTTTTTGTCCGACCATGGGAAAGGGGCACTGCCTATGAAAGCTTTAAAAACGCTGTTCGCCGCCGGATGCCTGCTGGCCGCCGGCTCTTCTCTGGCGGCGGAAAACAGCCTGCGCTTCGGTCTGGAAGCGCTGTATCCGCCGTTCGAATCCAAATCCGCCAGCGGCAAACTGGAAGGGTTCGACATTGAACTGGGCGACGCGGTGTGCGCCGCCGCGCAGTTGCAATGCAGCTGGGTGGAAACCTCGTTCGACAGCCTGATCCCGGCGCTGCAGGCGCGCAAGTTCGACGCCATCAACTCGGCGATGAACGTGACCGAACAGCGGCGCCAGGCGATCGCCTTTACCGACGCCATCTATCAGGTGCCGAACCGCCTGATCGCCAAGGCCGACAGCGGCCTGCTACCGGACGCCAAAGCGCTGGCAGGCAAACACGTGGGCGTGCTGCAAGGCTCGATTCAGGAGATTTACGCCAAAACCCATTGGGCGCCGGCGGGCGTGGACGTGGTGTCTTATCAGGATCAGAATCAGGTTTACCTTGACCTGGCGGCCGGTCGGCTCGACGCCACGCTGGTGATGGCACCGTCGGGGCAAAGCGGCTTCCTGTCGCAGCCGGACGGCAAGGGCTTCGCCTTCGTCGGCGAGGCGGTGCGCGACGACAAGATCCTCGGTGAAGGCATTGCCTTCGGCCTGCGTAAAGGGGATGAGGCGCTGAAGAAGAAACTGGATGCCGCCATCGCCAAAGTGAAACAGCAAGGCACAGTGGCGGCGCTGTCGAAGAAGTATTTCGGCGATATCGACGTGACGGTGAAGTGATGGACGGGGGCGGCACCGCCGCCCCCTGCCGCGTTTAGCGATCGAACACCGAACTGTTCAGCGCGCGATCCTGCTGGTGGCGCTCCAGCGCCAATTCGATCAGGCGCGTGATCAGCGCCTGGTAGCTGACGCCGCTGGCGGCCCACAGCTTGGGATACATGCTGATGTTGGTGAAGCCCGGCAGCGTGTTGATCTCGTTGATCACCACCTGGTTATCCGGCGTCAGGAACACATCCACCCGCGCCAGCCCGAAGCACTCCAGCGCGCGGAACGCCTTCAGCGCCACCTCACGGATGTGGTCGCTCACTTCCGGCGCGATCGCCGCCGGCACCACCACCTGAGCACCCTGCTCATTGATGTATTTGGTGTCGTAGGAGTAGAAAGCGTCGCTCAGCACGATCTCGCCGCACACGCTGGCCTGCGGATCGTCGTTCCCCAGCACCGCGCACTCGATCTCGCGGCCGACGATCGCCGACTCCACCAGCACTTTGTGATCGAAGCTGAAGGCCAGTGCCACCGCCGCGTCAAACTCGGCGCGGTTTTCCACCTTGCTGACCCCGACCGACGAGCCCTGGTTGGCCGGCTTGACGAACAGCGGCAGGCCTAGGCGCTCGCTCAGTTGCTCAAACGTGAACCCGGCGCGGTTGGCGCGGGTCAGGGTGACGAAAGGCGCCACCGCCAGCCCGGCGTCGCGCAGCAGGCGCTTGGTCACGTCTTTATCCATGCTGACCGCCGAGCCGAGCACGCCGGCGCCGACGAACGGCATATTGGCCATGCGCAGCAGCCCCTGCAGCGAGCCGTCTTCCCCCAGCGTGCCGTGTACGATCGGGAAAATGACGTCGAGCTGGCCCAGCGCACCGGCGCTACCCGCTTCGATCAGCTGCTGTTTTTCCTGGCCCGGGATCAGCGCCACGTTCTTGTTCGAGCGGTTCAGCGCGATCAGCGCCGGGTTCTCGGCGTTGAGCAGGTAGTTGGAGGCGTCGTTGATGTGCCACTGCCCCTGTTTGTCGATCCCCAGCAGCGTGACGTCAAACTTCTCTTTGTCGATTGCATCCACAATGTTTTTGGCCGACTGCAGCGACACCTCATGCTCCGCCGATTTACCGCCAAAAATCACCCCAACACGTAGTTTAGTCACGCCTTAAATCCTTCTGAAAAAATCATGGCAAAAAAGTCGTTCATCACAATAAACGCATTGCCTGGCGGCGGCAATCGTTGTTGCCAGAATCTTCTTACGCCACGGAATGCCACATCGCGACCATCCTAAACGTATACACTTCATATATTGTTTACTTATGGAGACGCCGATGGGCATCGTAAAAATTTCGGACGCGCTGCATGACGATCTGCGCCTCGCCAGCCTGACCATGACGCGTTCGATCAACGCGCAGGCCGAGTACTGGATCAAGATTGGCATGTTGGCGGAGTTCCATCCGGAACTGACTTACCCGCAACTGGTAAAAAAAATGATGAAAGATAACGCGCTGACGCTGAAGGAGATTGTCGGGTGAAAGAGATTGTGATTAAAACGCCGGAAGAGATTGCCAAAATGCGCCATTCCGGCGCCCTGCTGGCCAAAGTCTTTGCTATGCTCGATGA
The DNA here is from genome assembly GCF_945957435.1 of Serratia sp. PL7. NCBI lineage: Bacteria > Pseudomonadati > Pseudomonadota > Gammaproteobacteria > Enterobacterales > Yersiniaceae > Serratia > Serratia sp. PL7. The sequence continues at coordinate 2,489,889 of NZ_CAMFLB010000001.1, forward strand.
GGTCATCGTCGAAGGCATCTCCACCATGGAGATCAACGACCGCGCCGAGGCGTTTATCGTCGAAGAACTGAAATCGCGCCCGGCCAGCAAGGGGCAGTATGATTTCCCCTATGTGCTCAACACCTCAATCGACGATGTGGTGTGCCACGGGGTGCCGTCGGCCAGCAAAATCCTGCGTTCCGGTATGATTGTCAACGTAGATATCACGCTGGAAAACGGCGGCTACATCGCCGACTCCAGCAAGATGTACTGCATCGGCCAGGTGACGCCGCTGGCCAAACGGCTGGTGAACAACGTCTATGAATCGATGTGGCAGGGCATTCGCGCGGTGAAACCGGGCGCCACCCTGGGTGATATCGGCCACGCCATCCAGCGGCATGCCGAGCAGGCCGGCTACAGCATCGTGCGGGAGTATTGCGGCCACGGCATCGGCCGCGACATGCACGAAGAGCCGGCGGTATTGCACTACGGTCAACCCGGCAGCGGTCTGGTGCTGCAAGAGGGCATGATGTTCACCATCGAGCCGATGATCAACCAGGGCGACCGCCGCATCAAGCAGAAGAAGGACGGCTGGACGGTGGTGACGCGCGACAAAAAACTGTCGGCGCAGTGGGAACACACCGTAGCGGTCACCGCCGACGGCGTGGAGATCCTGACGCTGCGCGACGAAGAGCGCCGCGCCGGCTACGCCGAACGCTACTAAATACGCAAGCCATTAGCTTAACAAGCTGATAGCTTAATAAGTTATTCACTTGATAACCTCTTAGCTTATGTGCGGCACTCCGGCGCCGCGGTTAAAGCGACGGAGATGACAGGGAGACAGGCAGCATGCAGTCAGGCAATCAGACGTTTATCAATCAGCTCAAAGACATCGTCGGCGGCCCGCAACTGTTGACCGGCGATCGCAACACCGAGCGGTATCGCAAGGGGTTCCGCTCCGGCGAAGGCCAGGCGCTGGCGGTGGTGTTTCCCACTAGCCTGCTGCAGCTGTGGCGCATTTTGCAGGCCTGCGTGGCTGCCGACAAAATCGTCATTATGCAGGCCGCCAATACCGGCCTGACCGAAGGGTCAACCCCCAGCGGCAACGACTATGACCGCGACATCGTCATCGTCAGCACTCTGCGCCTCGATCATATTCAGGTGCTGGACAACGGCAAGCAGGTGGTCGGCTTCCCCGGCAGCACCCTGCACCACCTCGAGAAATTGCTCAAACCCTACGGCCGCGAACCGCATTCGGTGATCGGCTCCTCCTGCATCGGCGCCTCGGTGATCGGCGGCGTATGCAACAACTCCGGCGGCTCGCTGGTGAAACGCGGCCCGGCCTATACCGAAATGGCGCTGTACGCCCAGTTAGGGGAAGACGGCCAGCTGCGCCTGGTGAACCATCTGGGCATCCGGCTTGGCGACACGCCGGAAGAGATCCTCACCCGGTTAGAAAAAGGCGACTATCGCCCGACAGACGTCGAGTACGGCGAGTTGCGCGCCTCGGATAACGAATACGCCAGCCGGGTGCGCGACGTCGATGCCGACACCCCTTCCCGCTTCAACGCCGACAAACGCCGCCTGTACGAAGCTTCCGGCTGCGCCGGCAAGCTGGCGGTGTTCGCGGTGCGGCTCGACACCTTCGAGAAAGAAGGCAAAGAGCAGGTGTTCTATATCGGCACCAACCACACCGCGGTGCTGACCGAACTGCGCCGCCACATGCTGAGCAAATTCGAAAACCTGCCGGTGGCCGGTGAATACATGCACCGCGATATCTTCGACATCGCCGAGGTGTACGGCAAAGACACCTTCATGATGATCGACAAGCTCGGCACCGATCAGATGCCGCGCTTCTTCACCCTGAAAGGCCGCATGGATGCCAGCCTCAACAAGCTGCCGCTGCTGCCGCACAACCTGACCGATCGGCTGATGCAGGGCCTGAGCCATCTGGCACCGAGCCACCTGCCGAAGCGCATGAAGGAATACCGCGAACGTTTCGAACACCACCTGCTGCTGAAGATGGCCGGCCCCGGCGTAGACGAAGCACAGCGCTATCTGACCGACTATTTCGCCCAGGCCGAAGGCGCCTTCTTCGCCTGCACGCCTGACGAAGGCAAAAAGGCCTTCCTGCACCGCTTCGCCGCCGCCGGTGCCGCCGTGCGCTACCACGCGGTGCACGCCGACAAGGTGGAGGATATTCTGGCGCTGGATATCGCCCTGCGCCGCAACGACACCGACTGGTTTGAAACGCTGCCGCCGGAAATCGACAGCCAGCTGGTGCATAAGCTGTATTACGGCCACTTTATGTGCCACGTCTTCCATCAGGACTACGTGGTGAAAAAAGGCGTGGACAGCCATGCGCTGAAAGAAAAGATGCTCGAGATCCTCAACCGGCGCGGCGCCGAGTACCCGGCGGAGCATAACGTTGGCCACCTGTACCACGCCAAACCGGATCTGCAAACGTTCTACCGCACCGCCGATCCAACCAACAGCTTCAACCCTGGCATCGGCAAAACCAGCAAACGCAAAGGCTGGGCCGAAGACCCCCGCTAAACGCCTCACGATCGGCCCGCCGCCGCACCCGGCGCGGGCCTCCTCTGCCCTACCTGCCTCATCGCGATCTTTCTGCGCCTTTAAAGATGCATTTTTATTGCAACTTATAAAATTCCCGATTACCATTCACCCCATCATCGCAAATGAGAATTAATTACAAAGCTGTCATGACGGATACATGACATCCGCCGTGGCATTCACCGCGAAGTTAATGAGAAGGAACCTACCATGAGTCAAACCCTCGATTCCGCCCAGCTGCTGGCCGCGCTCGATAAAGTGATGGTGATCTCCACCACCGATCTGCAGGGCACCATCACCTACGTCAATGACCTGTTCTGTCAACTGACCGGTTTTTCCCGGGAAGAGCTGGTGGGCCAGCCCCACAGCATCGTGCGCCACCCTTCCGTGCCGAAAGCCGTTTACAAAGCGATGTGGGACACCATCAAGGCGGGCGGTATCTGGACCGGCATCATTCCGAACGTCGGCAAGGGCGGCGTGCTGTACGTGGTCGACACCACGGTGCAGCCGCTGTATGACGCCCAGGGCAATATCGAGGCCTATATCAGCATCCGCCGCGTGATCAACGATCTGATGACCGACTTCGAATCGGTGGAATTCGCCAAAGAACAGTTCGACAACCACTACGACAAGTAACCGCTATGGCCGACATCATCGAACGCATCCTGATTGGTTACGGTTCGGAGTCGGGCAACGCCCGGGCGCTGGCGATGCGCCTGGGCGAGCAAAGCAGCCTGCAACCCTACCGCCCCATGGTTAAAGAACTCAACGCCATCCAGCCCGCCGATGTGGGCGAGCGTGACATCCTGTTGATCGTCTCGAGCTCATTTGGCGACGGCGAACCGCCCGCCAACGCCGAGCGTTTTTCCGACGCGCTGGCGCAATGGCCGGATCCCCCCCGGTTGCGCTACGCCATCTTTGGTCTCGGCGACACCGCGTACCCGCATTTCTGCGGCTTCACGCAGGCGCTGGATGCGCGCCTGACGCAATACGGCGCCCGCGCCATCGTCAATCGCGTCGACGCCGACGTTAACTTCGAACCGTTCTTCACCACCTGGCTGACGACGCTGGGTAAGGTGCTGGCCGGCGATGCCCAGGCGGGTCGCGACTTGCATCTGCGCGTGACCGCCTACGGTGAAGACCATGCGTTCAGCGCCGCCCTCCTCGAACGACGGCCGCTCAGCGCTCGCACGCCGCAAGCCTGGCATCTGCGGCTGAATATCGCCGGCAGCGGCATCGTTTACCGGGCGGGAGATACCGTCTATCTGTTGCCGGAGAACGACGAAGGATTATTGTCCCGGCTGGCAGACTGGCTCGGCAGGCCGGAGGCCGTCGACGCGCTGCGGCGCCGGGAGCTGCGCCAGCTCAGCAAAACGACGCTGCGCGAACTGGCGCAGTTGGCCGACAGCGAAGAGCTCAAAGGCCTGCTGAAGATCCGTCAGCGCAAAGCCCTGGAGAGTTATCTGTACGGCGCCGATCTGCTGGACGTGCTGCACGATTTTTGCCCGCCGAACGCGATCACGCTGGAGAACCTGTTGGCGCTGCTGCCCGTTTGCCTACCGCGCGCCTACTCCATCGCTTCGGCAACGCGGGAAGAGAGCCTCGATCTGTGCGTTCGCGACGTGCGTTATGAACGCGGCGGCCGCACGCGGCGCGGCACGGCAACCGGCTGGCTGCTCAAGCATCCCGGTCCTTTCCGCCTTTTCTGCCGCGCCAACCCCGGCTTTTACCTGCCGCGCGACACCGCCTTGCCTGTGCTGCTTATCGGTACCGGTACCGGCATCGCACCGTTGATTGGCTTGCTGCGCGAAATGGCCGCCCAGGGCGAACGGCGTGAAACCGTCCTGATCTTCGGTGAGAAAAGGCGCGATGAAGACTTCCTGTATGGCGAGGAGTTGGTCACGCTGAACGCGACGGGCGTACTCACACGGCTCATCACGGCATTCTCGCGCGACGCCGCCGACAAGTATTACGTGCAACACGCCATCGACGATCGCGCCGATGTCGTCAGCGGCCTGCTGCAGCGGGGCGCGCATGTCTACCTGTGCGGCAATCGTCAGTATCTGGAACATGCCGTAGCGACGGCGCTGGAGCAAGCCTGCGGGGCGGAAAACCTGTGGCAGACGCTGATTGAGCAGCAGCGCCTGCACCTGGAACTCTATTGAGACAGGGCGGCGTTCACCGCTCCGCGCGCAGCAGCAAGGAGACGATGAACGCGCCCCCCAGCCCCGCCGTAATGATGCCGATGGGCAGCTCCTGATGGGGGATCAGGCTGCGGCTGAGCATGTCGCCGCCGGTCAGCAGCATCGCCCCCAGCAGGCCGCACATCGGCACGGACAAGCGATGGCGCACGCCCACCAGGCGCCGGGCCAGATAAGGCACCATCAGCCCGACAAACCCAATCACGCCCGTCAGCGAAACGAGAAACGCCGTAGACAATGCGCAGCACAGAAAGATCTCGGTGCGCAGGCGCGCCACATTGACCCCCATCGAATGGGCGGTTTGCTCGCCCGCCAGCAGCGCATCCAGCGCCCGCCAACGCAGCGCCGTAAACCCGGCCAGCAGCACAAAACTCGCCAGCGGAATGAACAGATTATCCCAACGCGCCAACCCCAGCCCGCCCAGCGACCAGAACAACACCGAACCGGCCGCCCGCTGATCGCCGGAAAACACCAGGTAGCTGGTGAGCGCGCTGAACAAAAACGAGACCGCCAGACCGCAGACGATCAGCTGCTCGGCGCGCCTGACCCGGCTGACGCGAAACAGGATCATCACCGCCATCGCCGACAAAATACCGCCGGCGAAAGCGGACAGCGGCAACGTCAGCGCGCCCAGCGCATCGCCAAAGCGCGTGATGACCAGCACCGCGCCGGCGGAGGCGCCGGAGGAGAGCCCAAACAAAAAAGGATCGGCCAGCTCATTGCGGGTGGTGGTCTGCAGCAGCGCGCCGGTCATCGCCAGCCCGGCGCCGGTTAACGCCGCTAACAAGGCCCTGGGCACCCGCAGTTGCACGACGATGGTGTCCAGCATGCCGGAAAGCGGCGCCGAACCGAGCCCTAACGCCGCAAACGCCTGTCGCCATGACAACGCGACGCTGCCCAACTGCAGGCTCCAGATCATTAGCCCGCACAACACTGACAGCGCCAGCGGTGCGAGCAGCATAAACCGCCGGGTCGGCAAATTCATTCAGCCTCCGGCGCGTACAGCGCCCGCGCCAGCTTTTCCACCGCGCCGATGTTGGCCGGCCCCGGCGTCAGCTCCGCATACTGCAGTTTCAGATAACGGTGGTGCCGTACGGCGGGGGTCAATTTCATCAACGGGTGAGACTCGAGGAAGCGCCGCAGCGCATCGGCGCCTGACCCGGTCTGGTAATCCAGCAGAATAATGAAGTCGGGCTCGGCCGCCGCCACCGCTTCCCAGGACGCCGTCGTCCAGCTCGCCGGCAAATCGTCCATCACGTTGCGGCCGCCCGCCGCTTCGACGATCGCCGTCGGCATAGCGTATCTGCCGCTGGTGAAAGGCTTCTCCTCCCCCGAGTCATAGACGAACACTTTAAGCGGCGGCTGGCCCGCCGGCCTGGCGGGAAGCGCAGCCAACCGGCGCTGCCAGCCCGCAACCAGCGCGGTGGCCTCTTGCTGCTTGCCGAAAATCTTGCCGAGCTTCAGCTCATCGTCATACAGCAGGTTCATATCGGCCTTTTGCGGCCGCCCGCCGGCCTGTACGCAGCTCTCGCTCAGCACCAGCGTTTTGATGCCGAACGGGGCGAGCGTCTCCGGTGTGACGTCACCGCCGATCTTCATGCCGTAATTCCAGCCGGCGAAGAAGAAATCCGGCTGCGCTGCCAGCAGCGTTTCCAGAGCAGGATATTTCGGCGCCAGTTCGGGAATGGCGCCCATCGCGGCCTTGAAGTCGGGCGTCAGTTTGTACCAGCCGGTGATGCCGGTCAGCCCGACAATGCGATCCTGCAAATGGAGCGCAAAGGCCATCTCGGCCATATTGATGTCGTTGATGACGGCGCGTTGCGGCGCCTGGTTGAAGGTGACCGGCGTACCGCAGCTTTCTACGGTGACGGGAAATTTTTCGGCCGCCGCCGCCCCGCCGGCCAGCAGCAGGAGCAGGGGGAATACGCGTGTGTTCATGTTTCTCTCTGGTTTATCAAGCGCAATGGGGAACGTCAAAAATACGCAGCGTTTTCCCGCTGACGGGGTGCGCCACCTTGAAACTGTTCATGCCGAACACCGGCAGAATCACCGGGGTCTGCAACACCGCCTCGGGCGTACCACAGGCTACCTGGCGGCTTTCGTTGAGCACCAGGATCCGATCGGCAAACGCCTCTGCCACGGGCAAATCGTGCAGCACTGCAATCACGGCAATGTCTTTATTTTTCACTAACGACAGCAGCGCCGAGCGCCCGGGCGGATCGAGGTGATTGGTCGGTTCATCCAGCAACAACAGATCGGGAGACTGCGCCAACGCCCGGGCCAGTGCAGCACGCTGACGCTGACCGCCCGAGAGCCGCCCCAACGGGCGGTGCCTGAGCGGCGCCAGCCCGGTTTCCCCGATGGCCTCGTCAACAATGCGCTTTCCCGTCGCAGAGCGTTCGCCATGCGGTAAACGGCCCAACGCCACGTAGTCCTCAACCGACAGCCGCAAATCCGGCAGATCGTTTTGTGCCAGAAAGGCGATGCTTCTGGCACGTTCCGCCGCCGACCACTCGGACAAGGCGCGCCCTCGCCAGTAAATGCCGCCGCTGTCCGGCCGCGTTTCGCCGATCAGGGCGCGCAACAGGCTGGACTTGCCGCTGCCGTTAGGGCCGATCACCGCCAGCTTTTCACTGGAACGGAGCGCGAAATGGATGTTGTCGAGTATCAATGCCCCGCCGTGGCCGGTCAGGCTAACGCCATCAACGCGGAGGGTGTCGTGAATTGAATTCATTATGCGTCAATTGTTATATTATAACATATCAATATTTTTACCACGATTCCGCGCCTTCTGCAAAAGCGAATCGCAACCTCTTTTGCCGCACGCGCTGCGTGCCGCGAGACTGGGAGCAAGCCGCGCCCCTGCGTCAACACTGCGCGGCAAAAGCAACATAGCACACCTTTTAATTAATGATAATGATTTTCATTATCATTTGAATCATTGTGATTTCCGATTGCACGCACCGCTGAACTTGGTTATGTTTGAAGCGATTAGTTTTATTTCCGGTTTGCAGGAACCCCTATGACTCCGTTGGCGCACAGCACAGATCCGACTCTTACGACCGCTCCGGCCGTCGTTTTGCTGTGTGCTTCCTCTGCCCCACCCGCCGTTTCCTCTGTCGTTTCAGCGGTTGCCGCTTACCCGCCACGCATTGTGGTTGTGCGCTAAGCCACACCGACTTTTACCTCCGGCTTATTGATCTGTTGCGTTCAGGCGTAGACCGCCGCGCGCGCCGGAGCCTGTAATTTTCACGACAGGTGAAATTGATATGCGATTACCTTCTCTCTGGGCCAATGCCGGCCTGGCTACGCTGTTCGTCCTGCTTTGGAGCAGCGGCGCGATCTTCTCCCGTTGGGGGTTGGAGCACGCCTCCGCCTTCGCTTTTCTGTTCTTCCGCTGCGCCATCGCGCTGGCGGTGCTGTTGGTCATCGGCCTGTGGCAGCGCCAGTGTCTCCCCGCCCCCGGCACCCGCTGGCGCGTCGTGCTGATCGGCGTGCTGATGATCGGCAGCTATCAAATCTGCTATCTGCTGGCGCTGGAACAAGGTATTACGCCCGGCGTGCTGGCGACGCTGCTCGGCGTACAGCCGATCCTCACCCAGTTCATCACCGAGCGGCGTTGCACCGGGCTGCGGGCACTCGGCCTGGCGCTGGCGATGGTCGGGCTGACGCTGGTGGTGTACCAAAGCCTGATGGTGGCCCACTTCTCGCTGAGCGGCATGCTGTTCGCCTTTATCGCGCTGGGCTGCATGACCGCCGGCACCCTGCTGCAAAAAGGCATGACGCAGCCGCCGCTGGCGGTCTTGCCGCTGCAGTATGCCGTCGGATTATTGATGTGTACGCTGGCACTGCCGTTTGAGCCGCTGCGGGTCGAATGGCGGCCGGCGTTCGTGCTGCCGCTGCTGTGGATGGCGGTGGTGATCTCGGTGCTGGCGACGTTCTTGCTGTATCGCCTTATCCAGCGCGGCAATCTGGTGCAGGTGACCAGCCTGTTCTACCTGATCCCGGCGGTGACCGCCCTGCTGGATTACCTGCTGCTCGGCCACGCGCTAGCAGCGCTGAGCCTGCTGGGCATGGCGGGCATCGTGCTCGGCGTGATGCTGGTTTTCCGCCGCGCATAAAAGCAAAAGCCCCCGCGCCGTTCCACCGGCGCGGGGGCAACAACAGCCGTTAACTCAGAACAACCAGGAACCGTACCCCCACAGCAGCACCGTCACCCCAAGCAGCAGCTCGAGCAACAGAATGCCGATGGCGAAGGTCGAGCTGGAGAAGATGAACCCTTCCTTACTGTCGATATTCAGGAAGTGCGGGATCCCCAGATTCAGCAGATAGCCCGAATAGCACAGGCCGATAATGCCGACAAACAGACACAGCCAGACGACCGGATAGAGCGCCACTACCCCGCTGAGGAACATCGGGGTCGCCACGTAGCCGGCGAACACCATGCAGCGGTGCAGGCTGGGGCGCGATTCATAACGCCGCGCCATCCAGTGAATGACTTTCCCCATGGCCGCTACGCCCGCCAGCATCAGCAGGTAGAACGCCACGGCGGTATAAAACGCGGTAAACATGTCGAGCCTGATGGCATGTCCCTCGCCGGAGAGCCAGCCCAACTGGGTGGTGCCGATAAAGGCGCAGACCACCGGGATGGCTGCCAAGAGCAACACGTGATGGGTGTATAGGTGCGAGACGCTTTCATTCTCGCTTTTGATCTGTTCGAACTCGGCGCTGGGATGCGCCAGAAGTCCCCAAACATGACTGACCATGAGACACCTCCTATCTCGCCGTAGGCCGCGATCGGCGAACGAATTTCACACCTCCGACGGACTGCTACCCGTGCGAGGATTGCGGCCACGGGGCTCTCTCCCCTGTACTAATTATAGTCTTTCGGCGAAAAAACGTGCGGAAAGCGCAACGCCGCAGCGCTTTGTCTTATACTCCCACCATAAAAACCAGGCTGCGAGGAAGGTCATGTCATCCGTAATCACCACCCGTCAGGCGGGGATCGTCGACGTCGACGCCGGGCGCAACGTTACCGTTGTCGAGCCCTGCAATCTTTACGGCTGCCGGCTCGGCGACGATGTCTTCGTCGGCCCGTTCGTCGAGATCCAGCGCCACGTCAGCATCGGCGCGCGCAGTAAAATTCAGTCGCACAGCTTTATCTGCGAATACGTCACCCTCGGCGAAGCGTGCTTTGTCGGCCACGGCGTTACCTTCGCCAACGATCTGTTCCGGGACGGCGCGCCCAACGCCGATCCGGCCAGTTGGGGGCGCACGCGCATCGGCGATCGGGTGTCCATCGGCTCCGGCGCCACGATCCTGGCGGTAGAGATCTGCAACGACGCGGTGATCGGCGCCGGGGCGGTGGTGACCCGCGATATCACCCGCAAGGGGATCTACGCCGGCAACCCGGCGCGTCTGCTGCGGGAGCTGCCGTAATGAACCCGGCCATCCGCATCGCGGCCATTGAGGCGTTGCCCGACGATTATCTGGCCCGCGGCGATTTCAGCTTCACCATCGCCTGTTACGCCCTGCCGCAGTTCGACAGCCCGGTGGACAGCTGGCCAACCCGCCCGGTGGCGCCATTTCGCAAACGGTATCCGCTGGCGCCGTTCGCCAACGAAGACAGCGTGACCTTCCTGGCGTATCGTCAGAACGACGCCGTTGGCCATATCACGCTGAGCAAAAACTGGAACGGTTACACCCTGATCGACGAGATCGCCGTCAGCGCTCATGCGCGCCGTCAGGGCATCGCCGGGGCACTGCTGGACTGCGCCAAACGGTGGGCGCGGCAGCAGGAAACCTCAGGTATGATGCTCGAAACGCAGAACAACAATCTGGCGGCCTGCCGCTGTTACCAGCATTACGGGTTTATCCTCGGCGGCATCGACCGTTTGCTGTACCGCGCCGAACCGGAGATCGCCGATCACGAAATCGCGCTGTTCTGGTATTTGCCGTTCAATAGCGAAATCGGTTACTGATTTATCGATTGCCATTGAGGTGATGTTTACTTTTTAACCCCTACCATCGGATGAGAACTGTTATCACTTACTCTGATAAGCCAGCGACACCCAGGGAGGGCCGTATGAACAAGAACAAGGCTGTTTTACTGATGTTAGCTATCGCTATGAGCGGATGCGCCGAACGCTCCACCGCCGTCTCCCCCGCGACGCCGCCGACCGACGTCACCGTTTCGCCGCCGGGCGTGCAGCCGGAGATGGACGCCAGCACCCGCAGCAAGCTGCGTGAGATCCTCGCGCTGCGCGCCGGTTGGCCCGCCGCGCAGCCGCATGGTCGCACCGTCGATTTGATTTCGCGCGAGTTTCTCGGCACGCCGTATCTCGCCAACCGTCTGATCGGTTCGCAGAACACGCCCGAGCAGCTGGTGATCGACTTCCGCGGACTGGATTGCTTCACCTACATCGATTATGTGGAAGCGCTCAGCACCGCCCGCAGCGAAGCCGAGTTCGTTCAGCGCCTGGTAGACATTCGCTACGTCGACGGCAACATCGCCTTCCCGCAGCGCAAACACTTCTTCACCGACTGGGCGCAGCGGCCGAAAAAAGTGGCCGAAGACATCACCGCCCAGCTCAGCCCGCACGCCGTCAGCCTCGTGAAAAACCTCAATCAAAAGGCGGACGGCAGCAGCTACCTGCCCGGCTTGCCCAACGTGCAGCGCAGCGTCACCTACATTCCCAGCGACAACGTCGACGACAAGGTGCTGGCCCAGCTGCGCACCGGCGACTACATCGGTATTTACACCAACCTCGCCGGGCTGGACGTGACCCACACCGGCATCTTCGTGATGACCGACCATGGCCCGGTGCTGCGCAACGCCTCCTCGCGCAAGGCCAACATGCAGGTCGTCGACTCACCCTTTATGGATTACGTGATGGCTACGCCGGGCATCGTGGTGCTGCGTTCGCTCAGCCGATAATCACCGCCGCATAACGGCTATAAGCTATAGCCGTTTATGCTGAACGAGCGTTTGACTTCGCCGGCGGTTCAGGCTTAGCTGTAAGGACAAAAACCAACTGATTTTATTGTTTTTTTCAGGGAGACTTCGATGACCTTACGCTGGCGTATCACCCCTCTGGCGGCGGCCTTCGCCGCCGTATTGGCGCTTCAGGGCTGCGATCAAAAAACCGACCAAAACCATATCAAAGTCGGCGTCATCAACGGCGCGGAACAGGACGTGGCGGAAGTCGCCAGGCAGGTGGCGAAAGAGAAATACGGGCTGGACGTCGAGCTGGTCGGCTTCAGCGGTTCGCTGCTGCCGAACGACGCCACCGACAAAGGCGAACTGGACGCCAACGTGTTTCAGCACCGCCCGTTCCTCGAACAGCAAAACAAAGATCACGGCTATAAGCTGGTGGCGGTCGGCAATACCTTCGTGTTCCCGATGGCCGGCTACTCCAAAAAGATAAAATCGCTGAAAGAACTGCCGGACGGCGCGGTGATCGCCATCCCGCTCGATCCGACCAACCTGGGGCGCGCCCTGCTGCTGCTGGAAAAAACCGGGCTGATTAGCCTGAAGCCTGGCAAAGGGTTGCTGCCCACCGCGCTGGATATCAGCGCCAACCCGCATCATTACCAGATCATGGAGCTGGAAGGTGCGCAGCTGCCGCACGTGTTAGACGATCCGAAAGTCACCGTCGCCGTCATCAGCACCACCTACATCAACCAGACCGGCCTGTCGCCGACCAAAAACGGCATCTTCATCGAGGATAAGGACTCGCCGTACACCAACATCATCGTCACCCGCGAAGACAACAAGGACGCGCCAAACGTACAGAACTTCATCAAGGCCTATGAGTCGGACGAAGTCGCCAAAGCCGCCGAGAAAATCTTCAACGGCGGCGCGGTGAAAGGCTGGTAAATTCGGCCACCATCAAGGCGGATTCTGCGCACGAATCCGCAATATTTCACTTTCATTCCCCGTTTCCTTACGCCACACCTTTCTCTAAAAGCAAAACGCCCGCATGCTCATTCCTCCATAACACGGATTGTTCACAACAAAGGAGTGTATCGATGCCGATCAAATTTGCCCCCAAGGTCGGGGAAATTCTCGAGTGCAACTATGGCAACTATCCCCTATCAGTCTGCCAACCGCATGAAGCCGGCTTTTATGATGGCCACATTCCACCAGAAATGGTGAAGAACCGTTTAGTTGTTGTGTTAAACGGCAAAATTAACGGCAACGCCTGCATTATCGTACCGCTGTCGACCACCAGAGATTCGAACAAGATCGAACGGGGATTGCACATCGAAATCACGCGTGAACTCATCGAAGATATGAGATTCCTTCATCCGCAAACGCGCTGGGCAAAGGGCGATCTGGTGCAGCAAGTCAGCCGCCAACGGCTGAACAGAGCCCGTAAAGAGAGAGGCTTTCTTACCCAGTGTCTGTCGCGCGAGCTTGTTGCTGACATACAACGCGCCGTCATTAAGTCGATCAATGCCAAAAATATGCTGTTCTGACCAGTACGCTGTTGTTGACAAAACAGACAAATCAGGTGAAATTGTCGCCGTAGCCGATAAAGGCCCTTATGCTATACCCTCCCTTTCAGGGACCTGCGAAGCCCAGCCATCCAGCTGGGCTTTTGCCTCTCTGGCGCCTACCGATTTTTAAAACGTCATCTTTTCTTCCCGCTCTTGACCCTTACGTGGCGTCAGGCTTTAGTATCCCGGCACGCACAAGGGAGGAGCTACATATGTTATTGAAAGTCGGCGAACTGGCGCGCCGTTCCGGCATTACCGTTCGCACACTGCATCACTATGACAGCATTGGTTTGCTGGTCCCTTCTGCGCGTTCCGACGCTGGTTATCGTTTATACAACCGGGCTGACATCACCCGCTTGCACCACATCCAGGCGCTGCGCCGGATGGGCGTTTCGCTGGCGGAAGTCGGGGCAATTCTCGCGCGTTCAGGGCCAGCGCTTCCGGCGGTGATTGAGCAGCAGATCGCCATGTTGGAGCAGCAGTTGGCACAGATCGCCGCATTGCGCGGCCGGCTGCAGCACATGCATGCCCAACTTTCCGCCGGGCACGAACCGGAACTGAACGACTGGCTGACTACGTTGGAGTTAATGACCATGTACGATAAATACTTTACCGCCGATGAGCTGATGCAACTACCATTCTACCAAGCTGATCCCACCCGCAATCAGGAATGGGCTGCATTGGTGAGCAGCGTGGGACAACTGATGGCGGAAGGCATCGAACCTCAGGCGCCACAGGCTCAGGCGATGGCACGCCGCTGGATGCTGATGCTGGAACGCGACACCGCCGGCAACCCGGCCTTTCTCACCCGGCTTAACGCCATGCACGCCGACGAACCGTCGATGCGCGAACAGACCGGCATTACACCGACGATGACGGACTACATCACCCGCGCCTTTGCCGAAACCAAGCTGGCTGTCTATCAAAAATACCTGTCGGTGGAAGAGTACGCCTACGTGCGTCAACACTATTTCACCCGCCTGCAGGAGTGGCCGGCTCTGATCGCTCAATTCCATCAAGCAATGAACGACGGCATACCTGCCGATTCGCCGGAGGCGGTGCGATTGGCGGCCGATTGGCTGGCGCTGTTCCAATCCTATGCCGGCACCAACCCGGCGACGCAGATGAAGATCCGTGAAGCGATGGAACGGGAACCCTCGCTGACCGAGGGCACCTGGCTGACTCCGCCGTTGCTGGCCTATCTGCGCCAGGCCGTGGCCCGGCTGATGCGCGGCTGAATAGCTCATAGGATTTTCTTATCTCACCATAAGAAAACCCGATTTATCCCGGCGGCGAGCGGCGCGCATAATGGCGTTTATCTGCTGATTTCCAAGGTAAACAGGCATTACCATGACGCTCTCCGCTCCCGTACTCAGCCTCCTCGATGCCACGCCGGACGATATGGCCGCCGTGCTGCAAATTTACACTCACCACGTGCTGTACGGTGCCGCCTCGTTTGAAGAACAGCCGCCGACCTTGGCGGAAATGCAGCTGCGGCTAGGCAAGGTGCGGGAAGCCGGGTTGCCCTGGCTGGTGGCGAAAAGCGAAGGCCGTGTTATGGGCTACTGCTATGCCACGCCATATCGCCCCCGGCCGGCCTATCGCTTTACCGTAGAAGACTCGGTGTATATCGCCGAAGGGCAACAGGGGAAAGGCGTCGGCAAGGCGCTGCTGAGCGCGCTGATCGCCCGCTGCGAGCAAGGCCCCTGGCGCCAGATGCTGGCGATCGTCGGCGATTCCGCCGCCAACCACGGCTCGCTGGCGCTACACCAGTCGCTCGGCTTTACCAGCGCCGGAACGTTAAAGGCCGTGGGGTTCAAACTGGGGGAATGGCGTGACACGCAGATTATGCAGCGCGCGCTGGGTGACGGCGACAATCGGCATCCTTGAATGCATGGCGACGCACGATAGGAAGTTAGCGTCTATAGTGAAGAGGGATTTCATTGAGTTAGCGCCAATCGCGCACGCCATCTAACCGGTAAGGGAGAAGTGAATGAAAATTATTCTGTGGATTGTCGCCATCATCTTCATCGTGGGTTTGTTGACGATTACCGGCGTTCTCAAACTGATCTTTTAATCCGTCTCATACGTCCCGCCCCTTCCGGGGCGAGACTTTTCATCATGCCTTGAAACGCGCGCGTACCGCGCCCAGCGCCGACACCACCGCCAGCACCACGCCGCCGGCCACCAGCCCGAACGCCACGTTCAGCAGTGCCGGAACCACACCCTGCAAAAGATGGCCAAACGTCGGCACCACGGTGGTGTACGAGGCCCAGTCTTCGAACAGGTGATGCACCGGCGGCAGGCCGTGGGTCAGGATGCCGCCGCCGACCATAAACATGGCAACAGTGCCGACGATCGACAGCGTTTTCATCAGATAAGGCGCGGCGCGCACGATGCCGCCGCCGAGGGAGCGCGCCACTGCGCTGCGTTTGCGGCTCAGATATAGCCCCAGATCGTCCAGCCGAACGATGCCGGCGACGATGCCGTACACGCCGAGCGTCATCACAACGGCGATGCCGCACAAGACGATCACCTGCTGGCTAAAGGTGGCGCCGGCGACGGTGCCCAAGGTAATGGCGATAATCTCGGCGGACAGCACGAAGTCGGTGCGTATTGCCCCCTTCACCTTGCGCTTCTCATAAGCCGCGGCGTCCTTATTGGCGCCGGGCCCGTCCGATTTTTCCTCCTGCGCCGCCTTGCCGTGGCTCAGGCTGTGAAACACCTTTTCGAACCCTTCGTAACACAGATAGGCGCCGCCCACCATCAGCAACGGCGTAATCGCCCAGGGCGCGAAGGCGCTGATCAGCAGCGCCAGCGGCACCAGGATCGCCTTGTTGATCAGCGAGCCTTTGGCGACGCTCCACACCACCGGCAGCTCGCGGTCGGCTTTAACGCCGGTGACCTGCTGCGCGTTGAGCGCCAGATCGTCCCCCAGCACCCCGGCGGTTTTTTTCGCCGCCATCTTGCTCATTAACGAGACATCGTCCAGCAACGAGGCAATGTCGTCGATGAGGGTAAGTAAGCTACTTCCTGCCAAAATAATTCATCCTTTTCATATTCACGGGCCATTCTATGTTTAGCATAGCGGTAAAGCATCATGAAAGGATATGGGAGGATCTCGGAAAATGCCGGGCGGGCGATTGCCGCCCGGCGCCGGCGTTAAAGCGCTACGCTGCCCAGGATGAAGGTGACGGTAATCACCGACAGCAGCGTCGTCCAGGTGATGATGGAGGCCATCGCTTCATGATCGCCCCCCATTTGCCGCGCCAGGATATAGGCGTTGCCGGCGCAAGGCACGGCGGAGTAGAGAATGGCGATGCTGGCCGGCACGCCGGTGGCGCCGAAATAGTGCACCAGCGCAATGGTAATCAGCGGCATGGCCACCAGTTTCAGCACGGTCGCATAAGAGATGGAAACCAGCTTGCGAATATGCATGCTGACGATCAACCCTGCGCCGACCGACATCAGGCTCAGCGGCGTGGCGGCGTTGGAGAGATAAACGAACAGCTGTTTAAGCGCGCCGGTGATGTGCAGGTTGCACAGGTTCATCAGCACCCCGAACAACGCGCCGATGATCAGCGGGTTTTTCGTCAGCGCCAGCAGCGCGCCGCTCAGGCTTTTCTTGCTGCCGGTGCCGTAATGGTTCATCACCAACACGCTCATGATGTTGGTCAGAATGATCATATAGGCCACGAAGAAACCGGACAGCGCCACCCCCTCGCTGCCGAACAGCGATTGCGACAGCGCGATGAATACATAAGAGTTATATCTGACTCCGCCCTGAAAAATGGAGGTAAACAGATCGGCCGACGTATTGAAAAACAGTTTGCCAACGAAAATAATCAACGCGATGGCCAGCGTGGAAACTATGGTCGCCACAACGGGATAAAAGCTGTCCGCGCCGCTAAAATCCGCCTCGCTGATATCCAATATCAACAGCGCCGGAAAAAACAGGTAATAAACGAATTTGTCTGAAAAGCCCCAAAATACGGCAACGTCTTTAACATAGAGCTTTGACAAATAGCCCAGCACGATTAACAAAAAAATCGGTAATATAGAAAGAAAAACGTTCAGCATGAATAATAACCTTAAATCGAGAAAATGCGCTCTTCAACCTGATTGAGGTTGCGGTGATTCCACAAGCTTGCCGAAATGAAGACGCGTTGTACCCAGCGCAACGGCGTATCTCTTTCATCGAAAGATGGCGTGAATTTATCGCGTGAATGCAGCGCAAAACGGTTATCGATATACACCAAATCGCCCGGGCAAATATCGATGCCGATGGCATTTTCTTTCACCAGCCCGTAGAAACGCTCCAGCGCGGCTTCCGCTCGCGGCGTGCTGGCGGCAATCATGCCGGGATAGAAAACGGCGCTCACATCCGGCAGAACATGGTTTTGCGAAATCAGCGGCACCAGCGCGGTTTCTTCGCGCCCGGCCTGCGTGGACTGGCGCCAACGGTATGGCAGCTTGATGCTGTACAGCGGGCTGGCCAGCGTTTCGACGTCCTCGCGGCTCAGTTGAGCGATAGCCAAACGCGAATCGGAGATACGCGTCATCGGGCTGTGCGGATCGCGGCGCACGCCGGCTAACAGCAACCCCATCGGCGAGACGTTGAACTGCTCCAGGTGTTTCAGGGCCGCATTTTCAATATGGAAATCCAATTCAACATCGAACCCCAGACCGGTATATTCTTTTTTGGCTTCGCGTTTGGGGATCAGATTATTAATCAGTTCTTTCCCTTCGAAATACATCGAATAGGGTTCACCAATTAGCGAAGAGATGCCGACCAACAGGTTTTCACTGATATTCCCTGATTTGGCCGAAGGCGTATATTGGTTCGGACAAGGGGAAAAGAACACTTCTTTATCCACCGGCACATTTTTTAAAATAAGATAAGGCCGTGGTTTGATTGACGCCTTTTGCTGGCTTAATGCGGCGCTTAATCTGTGGGGTAAGTGGGTGATCATGGCCGAACGTATAGCGTGAATATACGCATCACCGCCGGCGGGATCGTAAGCAATTTTATCTAATGCCGAAAATAACTCGTTTCTTTCCTGATCCGTCAATTGAAAGACGTTTTGGTAATCCATCCTGAGCATTCCTTGACAATAAGAATATCATTAGCAAGCCTAATGAAAGCGGCAGGATGTTAACATTATGCAATCAAATTCATAAAGATTTATTAACTAATTTCGTGATCTTAATCACCACTCCTCCGTCCAGTTAGCGGTGGAGAAGAAGTGATTAATAAACAAACAGCTACGCGCATACGTCTCAATCGGATGCGATAGCGAATACGCCCGAGAGATAGCGCAGGACATGACCGTGGGCCTCAAAAACGCACGATAAATGCGTACTGCCCTCAAGCAAGCCAAAGGCAACATGCGCACTGCCATGCTGTTCGACGAAGCGCTGCATCGCTTGCGCATTGAACAGCTCATCCTGCGCTGCCGCCAGCAGCAAGGTCGGTAATCGCAGCGCCGCCAGTTGCTTGGCCGGGGCGCGAGGCGTCAAGGCGTTAGCCATATTGACACTGTATTGGCAGACAAAATCAGGGGCGGCGGCCAGCACGGCTGGGGGAAAATTCAGGCTGACCGCCCGAGATTGCCCGAACCAGCGCCCACCGCTGAGCGCATTGGCCACAAAGGGCCATTGGCGCACCTGAGCAAAACGGGCCGCCGCCGTCAGATCGCGGGCTATGCCGGAAAATGGCCCCAGCTCCGGCGCCAGCATGATCAGGCTGTCCGCCTGCTGCTCGCAAGGATAACGGGTCAAGTAGTTGAGCAACATCCCGGCGCCGCTGGAATGGCCAAGCAGGTGCCTGCGCGCCATCGGAAACCGGCGGCGCATTTCTGCCAGGATGATATCGACATCGCGCCAAATACGCTCAGGCCGCTCAACCGTCCCCCGCTCTCCCGTGGAATCGCCATGTCCGCGAATATCGACCAGACACACCGCGAGCGTCGGCTCGGCGGCCAGCTGGCGCGCAAGGACATCATACCCGGCGGCGCTGTTAACCCCGCCGCCGTGATAGACCAGGATCACGTCTTCACTCTCGGCAGTGTGCCGATACAGACGATAGCTCAACCCATCTATACGACCGGACGACATGTCCACATGCCCGCCCGGCCACTCACCGTAAGACTTCGCTTGCTCAACATAGCGGTCAAAATCAATCAAAGCGCACCTTTCCATGAATATTGTCGGTATTTCCTACGGCAAAGCTCCTCGCCAAAATGGTTATAACAATATGAAATAACAGCAGTAATTACCATTCTTTTGCACATTCTCCCTTAGCGTCAGGGCAGATCGCCCGCCGGCACATTGAGCTGCCAGGAAAGGCCGAAACGATCGTTGAGCCAGCCGAAACGGGCGCTGAAGCCGTAGTCATCGAGCGGCATCAGCACCTTGCCGCCCTCCGCCAGCCGGTGGAACGCCCGCTCCAACGCTTCTTCGTTAGGCAGGTTGATGAACAGCGACACCGCCGGGGTGAAGCTAAAGTCATGGCTGATCGGGCTGTCGATAAACACCAGGTTCTGCCGATCGAAATCGATGGCAGCATGCTTGATCAATCGCCGGCCGTCCGGCGTCGGGTCGTAATGCTGTACCTGCATGAGCCGAAAACGCTCGAACACCTGGCTGTAGAGATCGATCGCCCGCTGCGCCTCTCCCTGGAACATGACAAAGGTCGAAACCTGACTCATAACATCCCCTCCGGCAAACGTTGTGGTATTAATGGAGGATAGCGGATTACCGTTGAAGCGGCGGAAAGGAGCAACCATGAGCATCATTCATCGCCTGGCGCAGCCGGACGATCTCAACGGCCTGTTAGCCTTGTATCGCGAGCTGCGCCCGCAGGACGCGCCGCTGCGCGCCGACGATGCGCGCCGAACCCTGCAACGTCTGCTGGACGATCCGGCGATCCGTCTGGTGGTGGCAGCGGACGAGGAACAACCGATCGCCACCTGCATGCTGGCGCTGATCCCGGGGCTGGCACACCAGGCGCAGCCGTTCGGTGTTATTGAGCATGTGGTGACGGCGGAGCCCTATCGCGGCCACGGCGTGGCGCTCGCGATGATCGAATACGCGCTGCAGCTGGCCTGGCGCAAGGGCTGTTACAAGGTGATGCTGCTGTCGGGGCAGCAACGCACCGGCGCGCACCAGCTTTATCTCAAAGCAGGTTTCGACGGCGATCGCGAGCGGGGATTTGTCATCAGGCGGCCCGAGGGCCGATAGCGGCCTGCTGCAAATGAGCAGGCCGCCAGGCGGGTCATTCGGTGGCGTTTTTCGCCAGGCTGGCGTCTTTTTGGCGACGATAGTCGCGGGCGGCGGCCGGGATCGGCGTCACCTTGCCGGTTTCGATCCAGCTGCGCAGACGGTTGGCGTCGGCGAAGTGGGTATATTTGCCGAAGGCGTCCAGCACCACCAGCGACACCGAGCGGTTACCGATCATGGTGCGCATCGCCAGGCAGTGCCCCGCCTGGTTGGTGAAGCCGGTCTTGGTCAGCTGAATGTTCCATTTCGGGTTGTACACCAGGTGGTTGGTGTTGCGGAACGGCAGCGTGTAGTTGGGATCCTTGAAGCTGGCCATGCGTTCGGTGGTGGTACTGAGCTGGCCGATCAACGGGTATTGTTTGGTGGCGATCAGCAGCTTGGTCAGATCGCGCGCCGTCGACACGTTATGAATAGAGAGCCCGGTCGGTTCCACATAATGGGTATTGGTCATGCCGAGCGCCCTGGCCTTGGCGTTCATCGCTTTGATGAAGGCGTTGTAGCCCCCCGGATAGTGGTGCGCCAGGCTGGCGGCCGCGCGGTTTTCCGACGACATCAGCGCGAGCAGCAGCATGTCCTTGCGGCTGATTTCGCTGTTCAGCCGTACCCGCGAATACACCCCTTTCATCTCCGGCGTCTGGTGGATGTCCACTGACAGCATCTCGTCGAGCGGCAGGTGCGCGTCCAGCGTGACCATGGCGGTCATCAGCTTGGTGATCGAGGCGATCGGCACCACTTCATCCGGGTTGCGCGCGTACATCACCTTATGGGTTTGCATATCGACAACCATCGCGCTGCCGGAGGCCAGCTCCGGCTGGGTGGCGTGTACGGCGGCGGCGTTGTCGCTGGCCAGCGCGCGCGGCGCAAAGCCTGCGCCCGCCTGCAAAGCGAGCAGGGTCAGAACCAAAACACGTATTTTCACAGGCATTACTCTGAAATGGGGGCTTGAACTCAGCGAATTATATGTGAGGGTTCAGCGCTTGGCACTGGGATTGTATGGCGGATTTGTGACAAATTCTGTCGGCCGAAAAACGACGCAGCCCGCGGGCGCTCTGGGATGAACGCCCGCGTAGAAAAAGTTACAGCGCCGGCTGCCAGGCCGACTGAGGCAGCAGGTACAGCCCCGGCGTTTGCCGCGCCCCGGCGCCGACGATATGGCCGATGCCGGCCGCCATCACCGCCAGCGTCACGTCGAAGGCGTTGAGGCTGTCGCCATAGCCGGCGGTCAGGTTGAACATCGAGCCATTGGCCAGCAAATAGACCGTCTTTTCATTCAGTTGGTAAGCGTTCACATAAGGCATCGGCTCGTGGTGCGGCAAGCCCTTGAGGAAGCCGACGTCGATCTCTTCCGCCACGTGGCCGACGTTGA
This sequence comes from Serratia sp. PL7, assembly GCF_945957435.1. NCBI lineage: Bacteria > Pseudomonadati > Pseudomonadota > Gammaproteobacteria > Enterobacterales > Yersiniaceae > Serratia > Serratia sp. PL7. The sequence continues at coordinate 2,511,792 of NZ_CAMFLB010000001.1, forward strand.
GGATAAACACGCCGTCCTGCGCCTGTTGCAGATGCTGCGCCGAGAGCACGTTTTTCGCGCCGGTCGCGGTGGCGATCACGTCCGCCTGCGCGATCGCGCTCGCCAGATCCACCACCTGCCAGCCGTCATAACGCGCCTGCAGCGCGCGCGCCGGATCGATTTCCGCCACCATCACCTGGCCGCCGTAGGCCCTGGCCGCCGCTGCCGTCCCCTGCCCGACCAGGCCGTAACCGATCACCAGCACGCGCTTCTCGTGCAGCGTCAAATGGGTGGTCTGGAAGAAGGTATGCCAGGCGGTCAGCCCAACCATATGCCGATTGTGCAGCCCTTCTTTCACCGGCAGATCGTCCCAGTTGAAGATCGGATAGCGCGGCGCCACGCCGTTCAACCGGCTGATGCCCGAGCCGGTGGCCTCCAGCCCGGCGACGATCTGCGGGCCACCCGGCGACTGGTGCAGACGGGTGGTCAGATCCGCCCCCATTTCGCACAGGTGGGTCGGCCGCCAGGCCAGCGCGCGGTCGAAAGATTCCGACCATTCGCCGGCGCTCATGTCACGCCAGGCATAGGCCTGCGCGCCCCGCCGTTCCAGCCAGGCCACCACATCGTCCTGCACCGTGGTGGGATTGCAGGTGGTCAAGAAGATCGCCGCGCCCTTGTCCAGCAGGCCGGCCACCAGCGGCGCCATTTTCAAATCCAGGTGCATGTTGCACGCCAGCCGCACCCCGTGCAGGTCCGGCAACGCCGCCATCGCCGCCCGGGTGCGCGGCATATGACGCGTCGCCCAGCTCAATTCGCTCTCAAAGTCCTGATACATCCGTTGCTCCTCTGATGTGCCCCGCCGCCAGGCGTGGCAAAAAATTATCCCGCGCGGCCGAGCCGGCGGATCGCCTGCGGCGACAGGCCAAAGACGCGGATAAACGCCCGTCTCATGCGTTCTGGATCGCTGAACCCCACCGAACGGGCGATCGCCTCCAGCGGCTCGGCGCTCTCTTCGACACGTACCCTGGCCGCCTCTACCCGCAGCTGCTCGATCACCTTGGCCGGCGTCTGCCCGGTTTCGGCGCGGAACAGCCGGCCGAACTGACGCTCGCTCAGGCAGGCGGCGTCAGCCAGATCCGCTACCGACAGCGGCAAGTGCAAATGTTCGCGCGCGAACGACAGCGCTGTACGCATGCGATCCGACGACGGATTCAGCGCCAGCAGCAGCGAGTACTGCGACTGCCCGCCGGGGCGTCGGTGGTAGACCACCAGCTGCCGCGCCACGGCCGCCGCCAGGGTGGCGCCCAGATCGTCTTCGATCAGCGCCAACGCCAGATCGATGCCGGCACTGATGCCGGCCGAGGTCCAGATATCGCCATCGCGAATGAAAATGCGGTTGCTGTCGACACGGATACGCGGATAACTCTGCTGCAATCGCGCCGCGTGATACCAGTGGGTGGTGGCGCGCTTGCCGTCCAGCAAGCCGCAGGCCGCCAGAATAAACGCGCCGGTGCACACGCTGGCGATGCGCCGCGCACGCCGGCTATGGGTTGTCAGGAACCCCGTCAGCGCCGGTGACTGCGCCGCCATCACGTTGCCGCTGCCGCCAGCCACCACCAGCGTATCGAAACGCTCGTCGCCGCATGGCTGCGTGGCGAGCTCCACCCCGGCCGAGCTGGCGACCATGCCACCCTGCGGCGAAATCGCCACGCAGCGGTAGGCCGGCGGATCGGTAAACTGGTTGACGTTATCGAACGCCGCCAGCGGGCCGGCAAAGTCCAGCAGGTTGAAACCGGGAAAGACCACAAAACCGATCGTTTTCATGATGGCGCTTTTTGAGGGTTATCTGTCATATCAGCCAAAAACAGGGCGGCTATTATGGCCCAGGTCCAACGATAAAAATGAGGCGAATGTCATGTCTGAACCACTCGTGATTGTATTTCCCATCTATCAAGGCGTCACCCAACTCGACTTCACCGGCCCGCTGCAGTTTCTGCGCCGCATGCCGGGCGCGGAAATCATCGTCGCTTCGGTAGACGGCGCGGATGTCGAATCGGAAGGCTTGCACTTCACTCAGCTGCGCCCGCTGCCGGAGATCGCGCGCTGCGACGTGCTGTGCGTGCCGGGCGGCAGCGGCTGCACCCAGGCATTACAGGATGAAGCATTCATGCGGCAAATCCGTCGGCTGGGCGCCGATGCTCGCTACCTGACCTCGGTGTGTACCGGTTCGCTGATCCTAGCCGCCGCCGGGCTATTGCTGGGTAAACGCGCCGCCTGCCACTGGTCTATGCGCGATAGCCTGAAACTGTTCGGCGCCATACCCAGCGCTGCTCGCGTAGAACGCGACGGCAACGTAATCAGCGGCGGCGGCGTCACCGCCGGCATCGATTTCGCGCTGGCGCTGATCGCCGAACTGCACGGCGAAGACACCGCTCAGACGATCCAACTTTATCTGGAATACGCCCCGGCCCCGCCGTTCGAGAGCGGCACGCCGGAACTGGCCCCGCCGCACATTTACGCCAAGGTACAGGCACAAATGGCGGAAAGCCTGGCGTGGCGCAGAGCGTTGGTGGCCCAAATCGCCCAAGGCTAGCGATCGGGCGTATACTTGCCCTTATGCGTCAGCCACATAAGGAGTAAGGAATGACCGATTTGGCCCACTACATTACGGACTACGGTTACTGGGCGTTGTTTATCGGCTGCCTGGCGGAAGGGGAGACCATCACGCTGCTGGGCGGCATCGCCGCCCACGAAGGGCTGCTGCACTGGCCGTGGGTGATCGCGGTGGTGGCGCTGGGCGGCATGATGGGAGACCAGTTGCTGTACTTCGCCGGCCGCCGGTTTGAAGGCCGCGTCATCTCGCGGCTCAAGGGACAGGAAAAGCGCATCGCGCGCGCCAGAAGGCTGATCGCTCGCCACCCGATGCTGTTCGTTATCGGGGTGCGCTTTATGTACGGTTTCCGCATCATCGGCCCGGTGCTGATCGGCGCCAGCCGCCTGCCGCCGTCGCGCTTCGTACCGCTCAATATCCTCGGCGCTATTTTATGGGCGACGATCTTCGTCATGCTCGGTTATTTTGGTGGCCAGGCGATCGAACGCTTCGTTACCGGCTTCGACAAAAAACTCTCCGGCCTGCTGTTTGTCGCGCTGGCGATCGCCGCCATCCTGCTGGTGCGTTTCTGGTGGCGTAAACGCCACCCGGAATGAAGCTCAGCGGCTAAGCATCAGCTTGATGCCCAACAGCGCCAGCACGCCGCCGCTCAGGCGATCGAACCATGCCTTGAAGCGCAGATAAATCCGGCGCGGGCGCGGCGAAGAGAGCACGAAGGCGACAAAGGCGTACCACGCCACATCGACCGCCAGCGCGATCAAGGGTAGCGCCACATACATCCACGGCGCGATCGCGTGGCTGAGCAACGCGGCGAACACGCTGGCAAAGACGATGGCCGTATTCGGGTTGCCCAATTGAGTCAGCAGACCGGTGGTGAAGGCTTTACGCCATCCCAGCGGCTGCCCGCCCACTCCATCCACGTTTAGCGGCCGATTGGCGCCGCGCAACATGTTGAACGCCAGATAGATAAGATAGGCGCCACCCAACAGCTTCAACGTCCCGTAAAGCCACGGCAGCGCCAGCAACAACGACTGCAGACCAAGCAGGGCCAAGAGTGCAAAGACAAAGCATCCGACGCCCATTCCCAGCGCGACCGCCATGCCGTCGCCCCGTGAGGAAGCCACCGCCGTGCGCGCCACCAGAATAAAGCTTTGCCCCGGGCTCATCGCCCCCAGCGCAATCGCGCCGGTAATGCTTATTATCGACAGCACCGTCTCGCTCAACATGCCCACTCTCCCGTTGTCATTTTTTATTCAAACTAGCGCAGAGGTGAAAACAAAAGCAATGGCGATGCATCAAGATCCCTGCGGCGCCGCGCGCATCAGCTCGACCAGCTCGCGCGCCGCCTTGTCCAGCGGGCGGTTCTTCAGCCAGATCAAATGCATCGGCAAGCGCAGCTCGTTCTTGGTATTTTTGAATTTCAGCCGCACCAGCCGCCCCTGCGCCAGCAGCGGCTCGGCCAGCGACAGCGGGAAATTGCCCCACCCCAGCCCCGCCTCCACCATGTTCAGCGCCATCGGTAGGCTGTCGGTGCGCCAATACGCCTCCGCCACCTGCGGACGCAGATCGCCGATCGGCAGATCGCGGCTGGCCACCATGATCTGCCGCACGTTGACCAGATCTTCGAGAAACAGCTCACCCGCCGCGCCGTCCAGCGCCGGATGCTGCGGCGACAGCATCGCCACCAGCGATTCCGCGCCGACGAAGTGAAACTGTTCCGCGCTGTTGACGTTCAGCCCGCCGAACGCCAGACAAACGCCGATGCGCTCCTGATGCAGCATGTGCAGCACGTCGTCCTGCGGCGCGCTGAGCACTTCAATGTTCAGCAGCGGATAACGCTGCGACAGCGTTTTCACCGCCGCCAGCAGGCCGGCGCCGTTAATATCCGACGCCACGCCGATCGAAAGCCGGCTCTCCAGCCCCTGGGATAGCTCGATGGCGTGCACCTGCAGCTGCTTGAGCTGCCCGGCGATCAGGCGGGCGTGCGGCGCCAGGGCCAGCGCCAGCGCGGTCGGCGTCGGTTCGCGGTGAGAACGGTCGAACAAGGCGAAACCGAGCTCCGCCTCCATGTTGGCGATGCCCATGCTGACCGCAGACGGTACGCGCCGCAACGCGCGGGCGGCGGCGGAAAATGAGCCGCGGTCGAGCACCGCCAAAAACAGTTCGATGTTGTCGCTGGAAAAATTCATCGCTCAACCTGTCAGAAAAACTGACAGCTCCTGACTTTTTCTATCAATGTGATTGACGTTATCTTAGCCGCCGTCGCCACAGAGGCAACTAAAAACAGATCGGGAGAAAACGATGCAAGGCGTCAAACGCAAACTGGTGTATGTCACCGCTTATGAAATCATCGGCATGGCGATCTCGGCGCTGGGGCTGGCGCTGCTGTCGGGCCATGCGCCAAGCAGCACCGGGCCGCTGGCGGTGGTGATCACCACCATCGCGGTAAGCTGGAACTTTATTTACAACTATTTATTCGAGTGGTGGGAAAGCCGCCAGGTGTCGCGCACCCGCACGCTCAAACGCCGCATTTTGCACGCCGTCGGCTTTCAGCTGACGCTGGTGGTGTATCTGATCCCGCTGATCGCCTGGTGGATGGGCATCACGCTGTGGCAGGCGCTGCTGCTGGATATGGCGCTGATCGTCATCATTCCTTGCTACACCTTCCTGTTTAACTGGGCGTTCGACAAGCTGTTCGGCCTGCCGGCTTCGGCTCTGCCGGCCGGTGAATCCGCCTAAGCCTGCTCCTCGTCCGATTCGCCTGCGCACGCTCATTGCCGCGCAGGCGCCATCGCTTTATTTTCCGCCCGCCTTCCCCCCTCACGCGAAATAACCTCCAAATCCCTTTAATTTGCACGGTAATTATTATTCTGTGATTTCAATCACTTTTATCGTTCGATATTTCCGTGTTGATAATGAGACTCATCTTACTGAATAATATGCGCTTTTGTTTTCAGTTTAAAAAATACACACCATTGTTCACACTTTGTACGCAGGTTTTTTTGCCACATTTATCGGGAAACGGTAGCATGCCACGCCGTTATTTAATGGCGGCTGTATACACAATAAACAGCGGAATGATGCCACGACCTCATTCTCATTACGATTGTTAATGGCAATCGTTTGCTCTGCAGCTCAGAGCGGAGTTCATCATAGACAGGTAAACAGGACGGATAATGCACTCACAAAAAAAGTCGGCGGATGACAAACACGCCGCCAGAAGACGCTGGCTAGACTCTCATGAATCCGGTTATCACAAAAGCATGGGCAACCGGCAAATCCAAATGATCGCCATCGGTGGCTCCATCGGTACCGGCTTGTTCCTCGGTACCGGCGGCCGTCTCGAGTTGGCCGGGCCGGCGCTGGCGCTGGTCTACCTGGTGTGCGGGATTTTCTCTTTCTTCATCCTGCGCGCGCTGGGCGAACTGGTGCTGCATCGCCCTTCCAGCGGCAGCTTCGTTTCTTACGCCCGCGAGTTTCTCGGTGAGAAAGCCTCTTACGTCGCCGGCTGGATGTATTTCCTCAACTGGGCGATGACCGGCATCGTCGACATCACCGCGGTGGCGCTATATATGCACTACTGGGGCACCTTTGCCGACGTGCCGCAGTGGCTGTTTGCCCTCGGCGCGCTCGGCATCGTCGCCACCATGAACATGATCGGCGTGAAGTGGTTCGCCGAGATGGAGTTCTGGTTCGCGCTGATCAAGGTCGTCGCTATCGCGCTGTTCCTGATTGTCGGCGTCGTCTTCCTCGGCACCGGCACCCCGGTCGCCGGCCACACCACCGGCATGCACCTGATCACCGAAAACGGCGGCATGTTCCCGCACGGCCTGCTGCCGGCGCTGGTGCTGGTGCAAGGGGTGATCTTCGCCTTCGCCGGCATCGAGCTTATCGGCACCGCCGCCGGCGAGTGTAAAGATCCGGCTAAAATGATGCCCAAAGCGATCAACAGCGTGATCTGGCGTATCGGTCTGTTCTACGTCGGCTCCGTGGTGCTGCTGGTGCTGCTGCTGCCGTGGAACGCCTATCAGGCCGGCCAAAGCCCGTTCGTGACCTTCTTCAGCAAGCTGGGCGTGCCTTACATCGGCACCATCATGAACATCGTGGTGTTGACCGCCGCGCTGTCCAGCCTCAACTCCGGCCTCTATTCCACCGGCCGCATCCTACGTTCACTGGCGATGGGCGGCTCCGCGCCGAAGCTGATGGCTAAAATGAGCAGCCAGCAGGTGCCTTACGCCGGCATCCTGGTTACCTGCGGCATCTACGTGATCGGCGTGGTGCTCAACTACCTGGTGCCGTCGCGGGTTTTCGAGATCGTGCTAAACATCGCTTCGCTGGGCATCATCGCCTCCTGGGCGTTTATCATCGTTTGCCAGATGCGCCTGCGCAAAGCCGTGCGCGAAGGCCGTGCGCAGCCGGTATCGTTCAGAATGCCGGGCGCGCCGTTCACCTCCTGGCTGACGCTGGCGTTCCTGCTGGTCGTCGTGGTGATGATGGCGTTCGATTATCCGAACGGCACCTGGACCATCGCCACCATTCCGGTGCTGGCGGTGCTGCTGACGCTGGGCTGGTTCGGCCTGCGCAAGCGCGCGCAGGAAGTGAAGCGGGAGCAGCAGGCTCACGAAGAGCAGAACCCGCACTGAATCGACAAACCGCCCTCCGGGGCGGTTTTTTTATCCGCTATAACCGGCCGTAAAACGTCATTCTGGCGCTTTCCGACAGCATGACATCCGGCTGCGCATTGTAGGCCAGCACCACCAGCATGCGCGTGGTGTCGCCTTCGGTCGGCGTCACCCGGTGCATGGCGTTGCGCCCGCGAAACAGCACTAAATCCCCCTCCTCCATCGCCAGCTGTTTGACCGCCCGCTCACCGTCCAGCACCTGCGTGACCCCGGCATAGTTCATCTCGCCGCGGTCGGCGTCGCGCAGGTTCTCCACGTATTCGAAACGGCCGCCCCCCTGCGGTTTCTGGATCAGCAGCGCGATGGCGAATGAGGAGTTGTCAAAATGCCAGCCCAGTTCCTGACCGGTGTGGGCGTAATGCAGGTTGATCGACGACAGCCGATCGGCGTAGGGATACAGCTGCGCCTCATCCAACACCGCGCAGAGAAACTCGCGAAACGCAGGAGCATCGTACAGCGCACGCAGCGGCGACTGCGATGGGATATCCTCGTCGGTAATGCAGCCCTTGGATGACACCACCAGCCGGTTGCGCGCATGGTCGGCCGGCAGCGCGTCGTCCTGCGGCCGTAGATACACGTTGTGTTTGCTGCTGGCGTAAAACGCCGCGTGGTGCTGTTCGGCACCTTCCAGCCTTACCGTCGCCAGCGCGGCGGGGCGCAGAAATCCCGGCAGCACCAGCGCGCCGGCGCGCGCCAGCGTTTGCCTGCAACGGGCGCGGAATGCGGCGTCGTCGATGGGATGGGCGGACAGATCGATAATATCGGCAAGTTGCGGCATGACGTTCCCCTCGTGTGCGATAGCCGGATGCTTCTCACTGTAGCGAATGGCGCATTGCCGCCATAACAAAAATACGTTATGGATAAGCTAACGAATTCTTAGCGATAGTCCTGCCCATGCCGCCACCGTCCCGTGCTCGCCTGCCCAAGCTGAGCGCCATTCTGGCGTTCGAAACCGCCGCTCGCACCGGCAGCCTGGCCCGTGCGGCGGATGTGCTGGCGCTGACCGCCGCCGCCGTCAGCCAGCAAATCCGCCAGCTCGAACAGCATCTGGGCATCACGCTGTTCATTCGCGCCAAAAGCGGCGTCACGCTGACCGAACAGGGCGCGGACTACCTGGCCTACGTGCAGGAGGCGTTCGAAACGCTGCGCGTGGCGCAGCAGCACGTCGAACGCCAGCGCGGCAAACAGGCGCTGACGGTGTTCGCCCTGCCGGCGCTGGCGTCTAAATGGCTGAATCCGGCGCTGGGCGACTGGCTGGCGCAGTGCCCCGACGGCGATTTGCGGCTGCACGCCACCCATGCGGCGGTCGATTTCGCCCATTCGGCGGCGGATTTCGCCCTGTGCTTCGGCGCTCAGGATTACCCGCTGCTGGAAAAGGTGCAGCTGTTTCAGGATTGGGTGCAGCCGGTGTGCAGCCCGGCGCTGCGCGAGTGCGGCGACTGGACGCAGCTGCCGCTGATCCACGTCGACTGGGGCAAGGAGAGCCAGTTTTTGCCGGGCTGGCACGAGTGGTTCACCGCCGCCGATCGGCCGCCGCCGCCGCGGCGCGGGCTAACCTATAACCTGACGTCACTGGCCATCGACGCCGCCGTGCAAGGGCGCGGGGTGCTGCTCGGCCAGCGGCGGCTGATCGCCCGTGAACTGGCGGAAGGCCAGCTGGTCACCCTGGCCGAACCGGCGCTGCGGCTCAGCAAACCCTACTACGTAGTTTACCCGCCGCGCACGCTGGAAAAACCCGGCGCAGCGGCGTTTCTGGCCTGGTTGCAAACCCTCGTATCTACAGACCAAACCTGAACCCCGGCGGCGATGTTTGCTGGCGTCAGGCACAACCCTGAACGCTTAAGCCTCTCACCTCAGCCTGTTAATTTATCTCTGCCGACCGGGATCGCGAACCGATTCGCCCTTCGGCCACAATGTCATTTCCCTATGCCGCCGCCCCTGCAATCGCCATATTGCATCGGCCTCTTATTGTCCAAAACGAGGGCTATTCCATGATTTCATTAAATGATTACGCCAACCTGCGCAGCTATGCCGGTAGCGAAACCGCGGTGATGCTCGAAAACCGCTACCATCACGGCGTATTTACCCGAGACGATGCGGATACCACCAGCCAGGACAACGGCGTCACCCTGCTCGTCGACGCGCAAAACCGCCGCTGGAAGCGCATCATCAATGACGGCGATTACAGCATCGATTGGTGGCACCTGCCGGGCGATGAACTGGATTACTCGCTGACCATTACCCGCGCGTGCAACTTCTTGCAGGTCAAAGGCGAAGAGTGGTGGCAGTTGCCTATCCCAACGACCCCGGCGGGGATTACTCTGGTTGGCCCCGGCGGCGTTCGCTCTTGTAAAACCACCGCGAACCTGAAGCTGTGGAAAAACGCCGTCGATTTTAAGGGCACCATTCTGGACTTCAGCGGCGCCACCAACATCGAGTGCGTACGCGTGCAATATTCGCTGGGAGCGCCGGCGATTTATAACCTGCGCATCGTGGGTGCCCCTGGCGCGGCGGCCAACCTGCGCGGCCTGTGCGTCTACAGCGATGCCTCAAACATGCACGGCCTGCCGGCCTGCCAACTGCTGGTGCAAAACGTCTGGCTGACCAACCTGTATAAAGGCATCGTCTTTGGCAATAACGCCTATATTCAGAGCTGGCATAGCATCATGGTGCGCGGCTGCTTCTGGCCGATCTGGTCTGAAACCACCGCTAACGCCGGCGAAAAAATCGTCTTCTACAAATGCCTGTTCGGCGACAGCAGAAACTATTATCAGGGGGTGCATGCCTTGGCCTTCCGCGATTGTTCATTCGACTACAGCGGCTTTAGCAATGAAACCGAACAGTTGGCCAATACCGACTATGGTTTGTTCGACCTTAAGGGCGGCACGCTGGACTTCAAAAATTGCCACTTCGAATGGGGCAACGCCAATTGCCGCAACTACCGGCCGGTCTTTACCAGCAACAACGGCGGTACGGTAAAAATCAAAGACAGCCAATGGTACAGCGTGATGACCAACAACACCGATGCCGGCAGCAACGTGCCCTACCAATACGTCGAGTATTTCTTCTTCGATAAGTCCAGCGATCTGAGCGGAAAATGTTATATCGACGGTTTCGATCTGGTGAACGCCGACATTAAAAAAGGCTGGTCCAACAACCATATTGAGATGAAAAAGATCGTCGCGCCCGGCTACATCAACATGTGGCGCCTGCTCTATCTGGGCGATGGCGTCAACCATCTGCCGGAGCCGAGCTGGAAAGAGAGCGGCGCGCTGGCATTGAATAACGTCTATGCCTTCGGCGGCGCACGCCTCTCGCAAACGGAGACCGCCGATCTGGCGGTGACGCTGCAAAACGGCGTGCTGACCGCCACCACCAAAACGGCGACGACAACGGACAAACGCGTCGAGATCTACTTCCCAATCGCGAAAAACGATCTGGTACTGTGGCGCGCCACGCTGGCAAACCTGAAAGGCCAGAGCAGCCTTGATGTCACCATCGGCACTTACCAAGGCAAGTATGTCCTGAATGGCGATGCCGGCGTCACTACCCTACTTGAAAAAGCTTGCCAGTGGGGGCGCACCGGCACGGTAACGCCGGCCGCTTCGGCAACGATGACCTCGGATCGCATCACTGCGCTTAACTCGTCGGAATATTTGCCGTTGCCTGAGGGCTATGTCAATTATGCCCGCATCGCCATCGTGCTGAAAAACTTTGTCGGCAGCGCCGCTCAGCCCACCTCGGTGGACATCACCCAACTGTTGTGTCAAAAGATCGACATCGTCTCCCGCAACCCGCGTAAATCCTGGTAACCGAACGGGCCCCGTCAGGGGCCTGTTTGCCATTAACGCGCGGTATAACCGCCGTCGATGCTGTAAAACGCGCCGGTGGTGAAACTGCTGTCGTCCGAAAGCAGGAAAGCCACCGTTTTCGCCACCTCTTCCCGCGTCGCCATCCTCCCCATCGGGTGCGAAGCGGCCATCTGCGCCCGCGCCGACGCTGGCAGTTTCCCCATCGCTGGCGTATCCACATAGCCCGGCCCGACGGCATTAACGCGCACGCCGCGCGTGGCGAATTCCAGCGCCGCCGAGCGCGTCAGGCCCAGCACGCCATGCTTGGCGGCGGTATAAGGTGCGATCCCGGCAATGCCCACCACGCCGTTGGCGGAAGAGAGGTTCACCACCGCCCCGCCGCCGCCGGCGACGATCGCCGGCAGGCCGTACTTCATGCCGAAAAACGTGCCGCTCAGGCAGGTGGCGATCACCTCATGCCAATCGTCGACCGCGTACCGATCGATATCCACCTCGTGCGGGCCGGTGATCCCGGCGTTGTTGACCAGCAGATGCAGCGCGCCGCAGCGCCGCACGATCTCTTCAATACCCTGCCGCACCGACGGCGCATCGCGCACGTCCATCCGCAACGTCATCACCCGTCGGCCGTCGGGATCGAGCCGCGCGGCGGCGGCGGCGAGAGGCACTGCGTGGCGGCCGGTCATCACCACCGTGGCGCCGCGCCGAAACAGCTCGCCGGCGATCGCTTCGCCAATGCCGGTGGACGCGCCGGTCACCAGCGCCACCCGATGTTTGAAATCTTGCATAGCCGTTCTCCTGCAACGTTGAACTCAGGGGAACAGGCTAGCGCCGGCAAGTGACAATTTGCGGCAGCAGTGACAACGCAGCACGTAATGCGCTCACAAACGCCGCAAAGCCCGCTATTTTATGCCTACTTTTTCTCATGCGAGACACCCTGTGGATACCCAACGCTACCTGCAGCATATCGGCTTTACCGGCGGCGCCCGCCCTGACCTCCCCACGTTGCAACAGCTGCACCATCGCCACATGCTGAGCGTACCGTTCGAGAACCTGAGCATTATTTATCATCAGGGTATTCAGCTGACGCCGGAGGCGCTGTTCAGCAAGGTGGTCGAACGTAACCGCGGCGGTTTCTGTTATGAGCTGAACACGCTGTTTGCCCTGCTGCTGCGGGAGATCGGTTTCAAGGTGAGCTTCATCTCCGGCGAGATCCGCGCGCGCGACGGCCATTTCGGCCCGCCCTACGACCATCTGGCGCTGCGGGTGGATCTGGCGGGGCAGGCCTGGCTGGTGGACGTCGGTTTCGGCGATTCCTTCCTGACGCCGCTCAAAATCGTCGTTGCCGAGCCGCAACCGCAGGCCAGCGGCACCTTCCACCTGGAGCAGGAAGGCGAGTATTACCTGCTGGAGCGCCGCAACGGCGACCAACGCTCGCATGCCAAAACCCTGTATCGCTTTACCGTTCAGCCGCGCGAATTGCCTGAGTTCGACGAGATGTGCCACTTCCACAGCACCTCGCCGCAGTCGCATTTCACCCAACGCCTGGTGTGCTCACGGCCGACGGAGCACGGCCGGGTGACCCTCAGCGACATGAAGCTGATCGTGACCGAAGATCACCAGCGCCACGAAACGACGCTGCATTCGGAAGAGGAACGCCGCGCCGCGCTGTGGCAGCATTTCGCCATCGATTTGGATCGTTGACGACGCCGGTGGCGCCCTTTTATTACGATTCTGTTACATCGATTGCATAACCGCGCTTGGCTGATTGCCAGCACCGCGGCGGCAGGCATCATAGGGTCATGATTCGGCAACAGAGTGCGAAAATGATCCGTGTGATACTGGTGGATGACCATGTGGTGGTGCGCTCCGGCTTTGCGCAATTGCTCAGCCTCGAGGACGATATCGACGTGGTGGGGCAATACAGCAGCGCGGCGGCGGCCTGGCCGGCATTGCTGCGCGACGACGTCAGCGTCGCGGTGATGGACATCGCCATGCCGGATGAAAACGGCCTGAGCCTGTTGAAACGCCTGCGGGCGCAGAAGCCGCAGTTCCGCGCAATCATCCTCAGCATCTATGACTCCCCCACCTTCGTGCAGAGCGCGCTGGACGCCGGCGCCAGCGGCTATCTGACCAAACGCTGCGGGCCGGAAGAACTGGTGCAGGCGGTGCGCTCCGTCGAGATGGGCGGCCATTACCTGTGCGCCGACGCGCTGCGGGCGCTGCGCGGCGGCGAGCAGCCGGCCACGGCGCTGGAAGTGCTGACCCCGCGCGAGCGTGAAATATTCGATCTGCTGGTCAGAGGCGACAGCGTAAAGGAGATCGCTTTCAAGCTCGATCTCAGCCATAAAACGGTACACGTACATCGCGCCAACGTCCTGGGCAAGCTGCAGTGCAACAGCACCATTGAGCTGGTGCATTTCGCCCTCGATCATCAACTGCTGGCGGGGCATTGATGTCACTCCGTTCACGGCGCTGGGTTATCTCGCTGTTTATCCTGTTGGCCTGGGGCAGTGGCTGGCTGATGCTGTGGACGCTCGGCTTCTATCTGACCCACAACGGCAATCAGGCAGCGCTGTTTCTGTCTCACGGCGTCTATCTCGCGCTGCTGATCTTGCTGGCGCGCCGCTATTGGCCCGCTCTGATAATACCGCCGGTGCTGCTGCTGTTCTGGCTACACGGCGAACGCCTGCTGAGCGGCTACGGCCTGCTGGCCGCGCCGTTCATCACCCTGCTCCCGGCCGCGCTCGCGCAGCGATGCTGGCGCCGTTTTCCGCTCTACTGGCAGCGGCTGACGCTGCTGCTGGCTACCGTGACCGCCGCCTCGCTGCTCAATACCGCCCTGCTGTCGCCTTTCGCGCACAGCCCGGCGATGTTGCTCGGCCTGGCGTCGTTTACCGGCGGCGTTTTGCTGACCCCGTTCGTCTACCTGATCTTTGAATTTCTGCGCCAACAGCACCGTTACCACCTGCTGGGGCTGGACACCACCAATCCGCCGCTGCGCGCCTCCTTAATCATCTGGTGCAGCCTGTTTTTCGTTATCGGCATCGGTACGCAGATGGTGCTATCGCCGGAAATCGAGCGCCTGCTGCTGATCGTGGTGTTTTTGCCGAACGTGGTGATGGCGTGGAAGTTCGGTTGGCAGGGCGGCGTGTTGTCCGGCCTGCTCGGCAGCATGATGATCACCCTCGCCCGGCAGGTCGGCGTGGGGTTCGGCAATCTGGTCGAGCTGGAAATCTTTCTGGCGACGCAGGCGCTGCTCGGCATCGGCCTGGGCATCGCCATCAGCCGCCAGCAACACCTGGCGCAAAACCTGCACCATTATCGCCGACGCCTGGAAGAAGAGCTGGCGGCGCGGCGGGCGCTGACCGAAAAACTGATCCACACCGAAGAAGACACGCGAAAAAACCTGGCGCGCGAGCTGCACGATGAAATCGGCCAGAACATCACCGCGATTCAAATCCAGTCGCAGCTGGTCAAGCGGGCGCGCGATCCGGCGCAAACCCAGGCCGCCGCGAACCAGATAGCCGATCTCGCCCGGCGCATTCATCACTCCACGCGCCAGCTGCTGCGCCAGCTTCGCCCGCCCGCGCTGGACGAGCTGGCGTTCAAAGACGCGCTTCACCACCTGCTGAATGAATTCGCCTTTAGCGAACGGGGCATCCGTTGCCATTTCGACTACCGACTCATCGACACGCCCGCCGGCGAGACGGTGCGCTTCACCCTCTACCGGCTGCTGCAAGAGCTGCTCAACAACGTGTGCAAACACGCCGAAGCCAGCGAAGTCGCCATCGTCTTGTATCAACAGGGTGAGCTTTTGCACCTCGAGGTGCGTGACAACGGCATCGGCATCCGTGCGGACAAGGTGCCTGGCTTCGGCATTCAGGGGATGCGCGAACGGGTCAGCGCACTCGGCGGCGAACTGACGCTGGAAACGCAGCGCGGCACCCGGGTAATTGTTAACCTGCCCACAAATTTGCAACAAACCGCCGACTAACTAGGAAAAAGTCTTAGCCACTCCGGACTTTCTCTCATCCCCTTTCCCTTTCACCTTCTTATAGTCAGCACCAGGGAGGCGGCTATGCAAGCACGCTCGGCATCTGAAATCGATCATCGTTACCGCGCGCTGCGTCCGCGACTGCTGCTGTATATGGTCATCGGGTACGCCGCCTTTTACCTGACGCGCAAAAGCGTGAATTACGTGCTGCCGGCGCTGCAAACGGATTTGGGGCTGGATAAAGGGGACATTGGCCTGCTCGGCTCGCTGTTTTATCTGAGCTACGGCCTGTCGAAATTCGCCGCCGGGTTGTGGCACGACGGCCATGGGCAGCGCGGGTTTATGGGGATCGGCCTGTTCGCCACCGGTTTGCTGAACGTGGCGTTCGCCTTCGGCGAATCGCTGACGCTGCTGCTGGCGGTCTGGGCGCTGAACGGCTTCTTTCAAGGCTGGGGCTGGCCGCCCTGCGCGCGGCTGCTGACCCACTGGTATTCGCGCAATGAGCGCGGCTTCTGGTGGGGCTGCTGGAATATGTCGATCAACCTCGGCGGCGCGATCGTGCCGTTGATCAGCGCCTTCGCCGCCCAGCGCTGGGGCTGGCAGGCGGCGATGTTGATCCCGGGGGCCGTCAGCATGGTGCTGGGCATCTGGCTCACGCGGCAGCTGACAGGCACGCCGCAGGAAGAAGGCCTGCCGTCGGTCGGCCAGTGGCGCCACGATCCGCTGGAGCTGCGCCAGGAACAGCAAAGCCCGCCGATGGGGCTGTGGCAGATGTTGCGCACCACGATGCTGAAGAACCCGATGATCTGGCTGCTCGGCGTCTCTTACGTGCTGGTCTACCTGATCCGCATCGCGTTGAACGACTGGGGCAACCTGTGGCTGACGGAAAGCCACGGCGTCAACCTGCTCAGCGCCAATGCGACGGTGATGCTGTTCGAGATAGGCGGCCTGCTCGGTGCGCTGTTCGCCGGCTGGGGTTCGGATGTGCTGTTCGGCGGGCAGCGCGCGCCGATGATTTTGCTGTTCACGCTCGGGCTGATGGTTTCCGTCGCCGCGCTGTGGCTGGCGCCGGTGCATCACTACGCGCTGCTGGCGGGCTGTTTTTTCGCGGTGGGCTTCTTTGTCTTCGGCCCACAGATGCTGATTGGCCTCGCCGCCGTGGAATGCGGGCACAAAGGCGCCGCGGGCTCCATCACCGGCTTTCTCGGCCTGTTCGCCTATCTGGGGGCGGCGCTGGCGGGCTGGCCGCTGTCGCGGGTTATCGAAGGCTATGGCTGGTCAGGCATGTTCAGTTTGCTGTCGATCGCCGCCGTTCTTATGGGTTTATTGCTGATGCCGCTGCTGATGGCGAGCGTTACCACCTCTACCGAGAGAAGGATAAAACAATGAAAAAAACGTGGGTCACTACCCTGATAGCATCCGGCATCGCACTGGCCACGCTGAGCGGCGCCGCGCACGCCAAGGGCCGCCTGGTGGTTTACTGCAGCGCCACCAATGAAATGTGCGAAGCGGAAACCAAAGCCTTCGGCGAGAAATATGACGTGAAAACCGCGTTTATCCGCAACGGTTCCGGCAGCACGCTGGCAAAAGTGGACGCCGAGAAGAAGAACCCGCAGGCGGACGTCTGGTACGGCGGCACGCTCGATCCGCAATCCCAGGCCGGTGAAATGGGGCTGCTGCAACCGTACAAATCGCCCAACCTCGAACAAGTCATGACGCAATTCCGCGATCCAGCCAAGCTGAAAGGCAACTACTCCTCGGCGGTCTACGTCGGCATTCTCGGCTTTGGCGTCAATACCCAGCGCCTGAAAGAGAAAAACCTGCCGGTGCCCAAGTGCTGGAAAGACCTGACCAAACCGGAATACAAAGGCGAGATTCAAATCGCCGATCCGCAAAGTTCCGGCACCGCCTACACCGCGCTGGCGACCTTTGCCCAACTGTGGGGAGACGATCAGGCGTTCGATTACCTCAAGCAGCTGAACGCCAACGTTTCGCAGTACACCAAGTCCGGCATTGCCCCGGCGCGCAACGCCGCCCGCGGTGAAACGGCGATCGGCATCGGTTTCCTGCATGACTACTCGCTCGAAAAAGAACAGGGCGCGCCGCTTGAGCTGATCTCGCCGTGTGAAGGCACCGGCTACGAAATCGGCGGCGTCAGCATCCTCAAAGGCGCGCGCAACCTCGATAACGCCAAACTGTTCGTGGACTGGGTGCTGTCGAAAGAGGCGCAGGAGCTGGCGTGGAAGAAAGGCAAATCCTATCAGATCCTGACCAACACCACCGCCGATACCTCGCCGAACTCGCTGAAGCTCGACGATCTGAAACTGATCAACTACGACATGGACAAGTACGGCTCGACCGAGGTCCGCAAGGCGCTGATCAATAAATGGGTCAGCGAAGTCAAGATGGGTAAATAAACCCACATTCTGCGCCTGTTGCCGGGTAAGCTTCACGCCTTACCCGGCCTGAACATCCGGGAAACTTATGTCACATACACATGCACTCCATCTCGTGAAAAAACGAGATGCGATATTCCTTTGGGTTTTGCTTGGCTGGCTGGCGTTCGCCCTGCTGCCGAGCTGGAGCCTGGATTACGGCCTGCTGGAATCCACCGGCGATGAAATCCTCGCGGCCTACGGCTGGTCACACCGCAATATCAGCTGGCTTTGGTGCCTGTTGCCGAGCCTATTGCTGCTTCGCCCCTACGCCGCGGCGGGCGGTGAACGGCGGCGGCGGCACGCGTTCGATGCCGGCTGGGCGCTGCTGTGCATGGCCTTTATCGTCGTCAGCGCCACGGTGGCGGGACGCGGTTTAGGCTACGCCACCCTGGTGCAATTGACCGCGCTGGGCGCCATCATGACGCTGGCGCTGACCCGCCTCGACTGGCTGGGCGGCGACCGTTTCGTTATCGGTGCGCTGGTCACCATCGTGGCGCTGATCGGCGTCTTCATCGTCTGGCCGAGCATCGCGATTTTCATTCCGATGTTCACCGACCAGACGGGGGCATTCGCGCCGCTGGCGTTTATGAACGTGCTGTCGCAGGCGCATATCGTTCAGGTGATCCTCAACTCCATCGCCCTGTCGATCGCGGTGGGCGCCGGCTGCACCTTCTTCGGCCTGGTGCTGGCGATTTACACCACCCGCATCGCCAAGCGCAGCGCCATTATCGGCCGCATCTTCTCCATCCTGCCCATCGTCACGCCGCCGTTCGTCGTCGGCCTGGGCGTCACGCTGATGATGGGGCGTTCCGGCTACGTCACCGAGTGGATGGTGGCCTGGTTCGGCCTGACCAACACCAACTGGCTGTACGGCTTTACCGGCATCTGGCTGGCGCAGGTGCTGGCATTCACGCCGATGGCGTTCATGATCCTCGACGGCGCGATCAAGACCATTCATCCTTCGCTGGAAGAGGCCTCCTACACCCTGCGCGCCAGCCGCTGGCAAACCTTTAACGGCGTGTTCGTGCCGCTGCTGAAACCGGCGCTGGCCAACGCGTTTCTGATCGTGGTGGTGCAATCGCTGGCCGACTTCAGCAACCCGCTGGTGCTCGGCGGCAACTTCGACGTGCTGGCGACGCAAATCTATTTCTACATCACCGGCTCGCAGCTCGACTATCAGGCCGCCAGCACCCTCGGCGCCTTCCTGCTGCTGTTCTCGCTGCTGGTGTTCTGCATCCAGTACCTGTGGATCGGCAAGCGTTCCTACGTCACCGTGTCAGGCAAATCCTACCGCGGCGACGTACAGCCGCTGCCGGTCACGCTGGTGTGGGGCGTGATCGCGTTGCTGGCGGTGTGGATAGCCTTTAACGCCCTGCTCTACGGCAGCATTTTCTACGGCAGCTTCACCGTCAACTGGGGGGTGGATTACACGCTGACGCTGGATAACTTCATCAAGCTGTTCGGCCAGGGCATGAGCGACGGCGCGTGGCCTTCGCTGCTCGACACGCTGCTGTACGCCGGGATCGCCGCGCCGATCACCGCCGCCTTCGGCCTGCTGATCGCCTGGATCGTGGTGCGCCAGCAGTTCAAGGGCAAAAAGACCATCGAGTTCACCACCATGCTGTGCTTTGCGGTGCCGGGCACCGTGGCGGGCGTCTCTTACATTCTCGCCTTTAACAGCGCGCCGGTGTACCTCACCGGGACGGCCGCCATCGTGATTATCTCGATGGTGATGCGCAACGTGCCGGTGGGCATTCGCGCCGGGATCGCCGGGCTGGGCCAGATAGACAAATCGCTGGACGAAGCCTCGCTCAGCCTGCGCGCCGGCTCGCTGCGCACCATCACGCACATCCTGCTGCCGCTGCTGCGCCCGGCGATCCTGTCGGCGCTGATCTACAGCTTCGTGCGCGCCATCACTACCGTCAGCGCCATCGTCTTCCTGGTCACCCCCGATACCCGCGTGGCCACCGCCTACATCCTCAACCGCGTGGAAGACGGCGAATACGGCGTGGCGATCGCCTACGGTTCAATTCTGATCGTGGTGATGCTGGCGATTATTTTCCTCTTTGACTGGCTGATCGGTGAGGCACGCATCTCCCGTTCAAAAGCCAAAAACCAGGCGTAATGGAGCCCATGATGAGCCAGAAAAATTTCGTTGAACTGCGTAACGTCTCCAAACGGTTCGGCAGCAACACGGTAATCGATAACATCACGCTCACCATCCCACGGGGGCAAATGGTGACGCTGCTCGGCCCTTCCGGCTGCGGCAAGACCACCATTTTGCGCCTGGTCGCCGGGCTGGAGAAACCGAGCGACGGGCAGATATTCATTGATGGTGAAGACGTTACCCATCGTTCCATCCAGCAGCGTGACATCTGCATGGTGTTTCAGTCTTATGCCCTGTTCCCGCATATGTCGCTGGGGGAGAACGTCGGCTATGGGCTGAAGATGCTCGGCATTCCGCGCGCCGAAGTGAAAGCGCGCGTGCAGGAAGCGCTGGCGATGGTGGATCTGGCGGGGTTCGACGATCGCTATGTCGATCAGATCTCCGGCGGCCAACAGCAGCGCGTGGCGCTGGCGCGCGCGCTGATCCTCAAGCCGAAAGTGCTGCTGTTCGACGAGCCGTTGAGCAATCTCGACGCCAACCTGCGCCGCAGCATGCGCGAAAAGATCCGCGAGCTGCAAAAGCAGTTTGATATCACTTCGCTGTACGTTACCCACGATCAGAGCGAGGCTTTCGCGGTCTCCGACACCGTGCTGGTGATGAACAAGGGCCATATCATGCAGATGGGCTCGCCGCAGGATCTCTATCGGCAGCCGGCGTCGCGCTTTATGGCGAGCTTTATGGGGGACGCTAACCTGTTCCCGGCCAACTTCAGCGCCGATCATGTCGATATCAGCGGCTACCGCCTGCCGCGCCCCGCGCATTTTGCCGCCGAAGGCGCCGGCACGGTGGGCGTGCGACCGGAGGCGATCACGTTGAGTGAGCATGGCGATGAAAGCCAGCGCTGCGTGATCCAACATGTCGCCTACATGGGGCCGCAGTATGAGGTGACGGTGGCATGGCACGGGCAGCAGATTTTGCTGCAGGTTAACGCCACCCGCCTGCAGCCGAACGTCGGCGAGCACTATTATCTGGAAATTCATCCCTACGGCATGTTTATGCTGGCGGACGCGGCATAATAAGCATCACCCTTAAGCGTTAGAATAACGGTCATTCCGTATGGAATGACCGGAAATAATTGCCAAAAAAAACCGTATTTATCTATTTTTACAATTCCGCCCAACTCCTTGTTCAGCCGAGAAATAAATACATTCGCATTCATTAAAAAATAACCAATAAGGCCACCGAGGGTGATATTTTTATTTGGATAGGGTAAGCTTAATCCCGCAGTCGAAATTATTTAACGGCCAACTCAAGGAGAAATTCATGAGCAACAATGCAAACGCACAGGCGCAGCTGGATAATTTACGCAACGTCGCTTCCCAGCTGAAGGAAATGCGCCACTATGCGCAGGCGAATACCGAGACGCTCTCCGCACACTGGCTGGCCTTCGATCAGGGGGAATGCAAAAATAAGGCGTTCGCCGAAGCCATTAACGACCTGTTGAATAAACAGGGCGCCTGCCTGGAAGGGCTGGAAAAAACCATTCAGGATATCGAGATAGAATTAAATCGTCTTGATAAAGCCGCCTGATAATACATATTTAAATAAACCCGCCGCGCGCGGGTTTATTTTTAGCTGCGGCAGATGACGCGCGCAATATCCCCTGACGTCGTCAGCACGCGTATTTCGCTGAACAGTTCGGTAGCTTCGTCATATTCTTTACGCAAATAGCCCAGCCACTGTTTGATGCGCGCCACGTGATACAGACCGGTGTCGCCCTGCTTTTCCAGATGGACGTATTTTTGCAGCAGCTCAACCACCTGCGGCCAGGGCATACGCGGTTCGTTATACTTCACCACCCGGCTCAGGTTCGGCACGTTGAGCGCGCCGCGCCCCAACATGATGGCGTCGCAGCCGGTCGCCTGCAGGCAATCCTGCGCGCTCTGGTAATCCCAGATCTCGCCGTTGGCGACAACCGGGATGCTCAGCCGCTGACGGATCTCACCGATCGCCGCCCAGTTGATGCGATCCGCCTTGTAACCGTCCTCTTTGGTGCGGCCGTGCACCGTCAGTTCGCTGGCGCCCGCCTGCTGCACCGCATCGGCGATTTCAAAGCTGCGGCTGGAGGAATCCCAGCCCAGACGCACCTTCACCGTGACCGGCAGATGGGCCGGCACCGCCGCGCGCATCGCCTTGGCGCCCTGGTAGATCAATTCCGGATCTTTGAGCAGCGTCGCCCCGCCGCCGCTGCCGTTCACCAGCTTGGACGGGCAGCCGCAGTTGAGATCGACGCCGTAAGAGCCCAGCTCTACCGCACGCGCGGCGTTCTCCGCCAGCCACTGTGGGTACTGCCCCAGCAGCTGTACCCGCACCTGCGTGCCCGACGGCGTGCGGCTGGCGTGACGCAGCTCCGGGCACAGCCGGTAGAACGACTTGGCCGGCAGCAGCTGATCGACCACGCGCAAAAATTCGGTGATGCACAGATCGTAGTCGTTCACTTCGGTGAGCAACTCACGCACCAAAGAGTCGAGAACGCCCTCCATCGGAGCCAATAATACGCGCATGACCAATCCCAGCTAAAAAAAGACCCGCAATGATACGGGTGAATGCCCGCGCCAGACAAGCCTCTGCGGGCATTAAAAATGCCGTCAGCCTAGCCGGCGAATCGGTTGATCCGCGAGGAACGCCGCTATGTCCTCGACCGCCTCGGTGAAGTAGGCGCGATAGTTGTCGTCCGCCACGTAACCCACATGCGGCGTCGCCAGCACGTTGGGCAATTGACGGAATGCATCGTCGGCCGGCAGCGGCTCCGTCTCGAACACGTCCAGCCCGGCGCCGGCAATCTTCCGCTGTTGCAGCACGTCCACCAGCGCCACCCGATCGACGATCCCCGCGCGCGAGGTGTTGATCAGGTAAGCAGTGGGCTTCATCGCCATCAATTCGTCGCGCCCCACCAACCCGCGGCTGCGATCGCTCAGCACCAGGTGAATGGAGACAAAATCGCTCTGCTCAAACAGCGCCCGCTTGGACGGCGCCAGCAAAGCGCCCTCCTGCGCCGCCCGTTCCGCCGTCAGGTTCTGGCTCCAGGCCAGCACCCGCATGCCGAACGCCTGTGCCACCTTGGCCATTTGGCCGCCGATCTTGCCCAACCCCAGCAGCCCCAGCGTCTTGCCCTGCAGGGTGACGCCGAGATCCCGTTGCCACGGACCGTTGTTTTGCAGCCCGACGCTTTCCGGCACGATATGCTTCGCCAACCCGAGCAGCAGCGCCCAGGTCAGCTCCATCGGCGCCGCCGATCCGCTGCTGGTGCCGCATACCACCACGCCGCGCTCGGCGGCGGCGGCCAAATCGATAGAAGCGTTGCGCATGCCGGAGGTGATCAGCAGCTTCAGCTTCGGTAGCCGCGCCAGCAGCGAGGCAGTCATCGGCGTGCGTTCGCGCATGATGACCAGAATGTCGCACTCCTGCAGATGCACCGCCAGCTCCGTCTCATCGGTAAAGTGCGCGCTGATGGCGGACACCTCCACCCGATCGGCCAGCGCCGACCAGTCCGCCATCTTGAGCGCCACCTGCTGGTAATCATCGAGAATTGCGCACTTCAATTTCATCTCCGTCTCCTGGAATGTAGGGTTAGCCACCGTCCAGCCTAGTACGAAAATGCCGTTCCGCCAGGCAAAAAAAAAGCCGCCCGTATCGGCGGCTTACTCTTTGAGCAATCAGGCTTATTCGGCCGGTTTGCGACTACGTGGACGACGCGAGGCCGGCGCGCCGGAACGGCGTTGACCGTCACCCTGCGGGCGAGCGTTACCGTTACCGTTGCCACGGTTTTCACGCTGGCCGCCGTTCGCGTTACCGCTGCGCTGACCGCCGCCGTTACCGGAACGCTGGCCACCGCCGTTGCCGCGCGGCGCGCCGCGTCCGCCGCCCTGGCGGCCGTTGATGATCGGCTCGGCCTTGATGGTCGGATCCGGCTCGTAGCCCGGCAGCGCAATGCGCGGAATTTCACGCTTCAGCAGACGCTCGATGTCGCGCAGCAGCTTGTGTTCATCCACGCACACCAGCGAGATAGCTTCACCGGTGCGTTCCGCGCGGCCGGTGCGGCCGATGCGGTGCACGTAGTCTTCCGGCACGTTAGGCAGCTCGTAGTTCACCACGTGCGGCAGCTGGTCGATATCCAGACCGCGCGCCGCAATGTCGGTCGCCACCAGCACGCGGATGCGGCCGTCTTTAAAATCGGCCAGCGCACGGGTACGGGCACCCTGGCTCTTGTTGCCGTGGATCGCCGCAGCGGTGATGCCGTCTTTGTTCAGCTGTTCCGCCAGGTGGTTGGCGCCATGCTTGGTGCGGGTAAAGACCAGCACCTGTTTCCAGTCGCCTTCGCCGATCATCTGCGACAGCAGTTCCCGCTTACGCTTCTTGTCGACGAAGTGCACGCTCTGCTCGATCTGCTCGGACGCGGTATTGCGGCGCGCCACTTCCACCGAGGCCGGGTTATGCAGCAGTTTGTTGGCCAGCGCCTTGATGTCGTCGGAGAAGGTTGCGGAGAACAGCAGGTTCTGGCGCTTGGCCGGCAGCTTGGCCAGCACGCGACGGATGTCGTGGATAAAGCCCATGTCCAGCATGCGGTCCGCTTCGTCCAGCACCAGAATTTCGATTTTGGACAGGTCAACCGCGTTCTGATGTTCCAGATCCAGCAGACGGCCCGGCGTTGCCACCAGAATATCGACGCCGCCGCGCAGCTTCATCATCTGCGGGTTGATGCTCACGCCGCCAAACACCACCAGCGAACGCAGGCGCAGGTGTTTGCTGTAGGCCTCGACGTTTTCGCCGATCTGCGCCGCCAGCTCACGGGTTGGCGTCAGGATCAGCGCGCGCACCGGGCGGCGGCCTTTGACCGGATGGTCATGCTTGCTCAGCAGCTGCAACAGCGGCAGGGTAAAACCGGCGGTTTTACCGGTGCCGGTCTGGGCGCTGGCCATCAGGTCACGACCTTCCAGCACGACAGGGATAGCCTGACGCTGAATTGGCGTCGGTTCGCGATAGCCCTGTTCTTCAACAGCGCGCACAATTTCAGCACTTAAGCCGAGGGTTTCAAATGACATAAAGAGAAAAACTCCAGATCCCCCCTAACCTAACGGTGTTCGGTGCAGTTTCCTGGGAGGATGATCAGACGGGGCATTAAGCATGACCACGAGGGATTGGCACAAACTGCAGTGCACCAGGCGCCGATTGTAACAGAAGTCGCGCAATAAAAAGCACTTTTACGCACCTAGAGCACAATCTGCCGTAAATTCAGCATTGTCTGAAGCCGATCACATAACTCATTGTGGTTAGCGGTTGCGTTTTAGACAATCTGGCATAAAGTTAATCATATGATTGATTAACTTCGAGCGTGACCCATGTCAGCTTCCGTCCCTCATCAGGCCGCCGGCCGGGCGCGCGGCGAGCAAACGCGCCGGCAACTGCTCGCCGCGGCGACCGAACTGTTCGGTGAATATGGCCTGGAAGGCGCCACCACGCGCGACATCGCCCAGCGCGCCGGCCAGAATATCGCCGCCATCACCTACTACTTCAGCTCCAAAGAGGGGCTGTACCTGGCCGTGGCGCAGTCGCTCGCCGATTTCATTCAGCAGGCGTTCGCCCCGCTGGTCGCGGAAGTCGATCGCTTCCGGCAAGAACCAGCCGCACAACGGTCATCTGACGCGGCGCTGCGCTTGTTGCAACGTGGCCTGCTGGCCTTCAGCGAGCTGATGACCCAACCGCACACGCTGAACCTGAGCAAAATCATGTCGCGCGAACAGCTCGCCCCGACCGAGGCCTATCCGCTGATCCACAGCCAGGTGATCGCGCCGATGCACGAGCGGCTGTGCCGCCTGCTGTCGGCCGCCACCGGCATCGACGAACACGCCCCCCGCCTCGTATTGCATACCCATGCGCTGATCGGCGAGGTGCTGTCGTTCCGCGTGGCGCGCGAAACTATCCGCCGTCAGGCAGGTTGGCAAGACATTGGCGAGGGCGAAGCGGCGCAAATCGCGGCGGTACTGAGCGAACATATTGAGATTCTGGTTACTGGGCTGCGCCAACGTCATGGCGCGTAAATTCAGGCAGGGAGTGTTATGAACAAAAAACGCAGTGCCTTGATCGTGTTGTTAATTCTGCTGATCGCGGCCGTCGCATACGGGGTTTGGCATTACCAACAGCAGCAGGATCGGCCGCTGACGCTGTACGGCAACGTCGATATTCGCACGGTCAACCTCGGCTTTCGCGTCGACGGGCGCCTGGCGTCGCTGACGGTGGATGAAGGCGATACCGTTCAGCCGGGCCAGCTGCTTGGCAAGCTGGACGATGCCCCCTACCGCAACGCGCTGCAGCAGGCCGAAGCCAACGTCGGCAGCGCGCGCGCCAAACTGTCGCTGCTGCAGGCCGGCTACCGCAGCGAAGAGATAGCCCAGGTGCAGTCAGAAATGGCGCAGCGCCAGTCCGCCTTCACCTATGCCGACAGCTTCCTGAAACGCCAGCAGGGGCTGTGGGCGAAAAACGCCACCTCCGCCGACGCGCTGGAGGATGCGCGCACCGCCCGCAATCAGGCGCAGGCCAACCTGCAGGCGGCGAAGGACAAGCTGTCGCAATACCGCAGCGGCAACCGCCCGCAAGAGATTGAACAGGCCAAGGCCGATGTGGCGCAAAGCGAAGCGGCGCTGGCGCAGGCGCAGTTGAACCTGCAAGACACCACGCTGATCTCCCCTTCCGCCGGCACGGTGCTGACCCGCGCGGTGGAGCCGGGCACCATGCTCGGCGCCGGCGGCACGGTGTTCACCCTGTCGCTGACCCGGCCGGTGTGGGTGCGCGCCTACGTCAACGAAACCAGCCTGAACCAAGCGGTGCCCGGCACCGAGCTGGAGATCTACACCGACGGTCGCCCCGGCAAGCCTTACCACGGCAAGATCGGTTTCGTCTCGCCGACCGCGGAATTCACGCCGAAAAGCGTTGAAACGCCGGACCTGCGCACCGATCTGGTATACCGCCTGCGGGTGATCGTCACCGACGCCGACGACGCGCTGCGCCAGGGCATGCCGGTCACCCTGCGCTTCGCCAAACCCTGAGGCCGGCCATGGAACAGGCGCACACCATCGAGTTGGAAGGGCTGGAAAAGCGCTTCCCGTCGCTTGAGAAATCGGCGGTCGCCAGCCTGACCACCACCCTGCGCAGCGGCGCGGTCATCGGGCTGGTCGGCCCGGACGGCGCCGGTAAAACTACCCTGCTGCGCATGCTGGCCGGGCTGCTGCAGCCCAGCAGCGGCAAGCTGCGGGTCGCCGGGCTGGATCCGATCGCCCAGGATCGTCAACTGCACGCGATCCTCGGCTATATGCCGCAGAAGTTCGGGCTGTATGAGGATCTGACGGTGATGGAGAACCTGACGCTGTACGCCGATCTGCGCGGCGTCACCGGCGATCTTCGCCGCCAGACCTTCGAACGGCTGCTGAAATTCACCGATCTGACCCGCTTCACCGAGCGCCTGGCGGGCAAGCTGTCCGGCGGCATGAAGCAGAAACTCGGCCTGGCCTGCACGCTGGTGGGCGAACCTCAGGTGCTGTTGCTGGATGAACCGGGCGTCGGCGTCGATCCGATCTCGCGCCGCGAGCTGTGGCGCATGGTGCACGAGCTGGCCAACGACGGCATGTTGATCTTGTGGAGCACCTCTTACCTCGATGAGGCCGAGCAGTGCCGCGAAGTGCTGCTGCTCAACGAGGGCGAGCTGCTGTTCAGCGGCGCGCCGCAGGCGCTGACCCGCCGTATGGCCGGGCGCACGGTGTTGATCGCCGCGCCCCCCGGCAGCCATCGATCGTTGCTGCAGCGGGCGATCTGCCTGCCGGCGGTCACCGACGGCGTGATCCAGGGCAAGTACCTGCGCCTGATCCTGAAAGAAGGCGAAGATCACCGGCAGCTACTGCAGGCGCTGGATCTGCCGGACGCCGAACTGAACGAAGCGGATCCGCGCTTCGAGGATGCGTTTATCGATCTGCTCGGCGGCGGCCCCAACCATCGCTCGGCGCTGGCGGAGATCATGCCGACCGTTGACGGAGAAAGTGGTGAAACGGTGATCGAAGCGGTGCAGTTGACCAAGAAATTCGGCGATTTCGCCGCCACCGATCACGTCGATTTTCAGGTGCGGCGCGGCGAAATCTTCGGCCTGCTCGGCCCGAACGGCGCCGGCAAGTCCACCACCTTCAAAATGATGTGCGGCCTGCTGGTGCCGTCCGGCGGCAAGGCGCTGGTGCTGGGGATGGATCTGAAGACCAGTTCCGGCAAGGCGCGCCAACGCCTCGGCTACATGGCGCAAAAATTCTCGCTGTACGGCAACCTGACGGTGGCGCAGAACCTGAAGTTCTTCTCCGGGGTCTACGGCCTAAGCGGCAAGGCGCAGCGCGACAAAATCGACGAGATGTCCCGCGCCTTCAACTTCGCGCCGATCCTCGATCAGACGCCGGATGCCCTGCCGCTCGGCTTCAAGCAACGCCTGGCGCTGGCCTGCGCGCTGATGCACGAACCGGATATTCTGTTCCTCGACGAACCGACCTCCGGTGTCGATCCGCTGACGCGGCGCGAGTTCTGGCTGCACATCAACGGCATGGTCGACAAGGGCGTCACGGTGATGGTGACCACCCACTTTATGGACGAGGCGGAATACTGCGACCGCATCGGCCTGGTGTATCGCGGCAAGATCATCGCCGCCGGCACGCCGGACGATCTCAAACAGCAGGTAGCGCGCGACGACAACCCCAACCCCTCGATGGAACAGGCGTTTATCGAACTGGTGCAGGGCTACGACGAGGAGGAACCACGGTGAGCGACAACCGAGCCCCAATCGACGACGGCGGCTTCTCCTGGCGCCGACTGCGCGCGCTGTGCCTGAAGGAGACGCGGCAAATACTGCGCGATCCCAGCAGCGGCCTGATCGCCTTCGTTATCCCGCTGATGCTGCTGTTTATCTTCGGCTACGGCATCAACCTGGACTCCAGCAAGCTGCATCTGGGCATTCTGATGGAGCAACAGAGCGAAGACGCGCGCGATCTGGCCCACGCCTTCGCCGGTTCGCCCTATATCGAACCAACCATCAGCGACAACCGCCAGCAGCTGATCCAGCAGATGCAGGCCGGCACGATCCGCGGCCTGGTGGTGATCCCGGTGGATTTCGACCAGCGCATGGCGCGCCCGCACGACAGCGCCCCCATCCAGGTGATCACCGACGGCAGCGAGCCGAACACCGCCAACTTCGTGCAGGGCTATGCCCAGGGCGTATGGCAAGTTTGGCAGCAGCAACGCGCCGCCGATCGGGGGAGCAACGACAAGCCGCTGATTGACGTGCAGATGCGCTACTGGTTCAACCCGGCGGCCATCAGCCGGCACTACATCATCCCCGGCGCCATCACCATCATCATGACGGTGATCGGCGCCATTCTCACCTCGCTGGTGATCGCCCGCGAATGGGAGCGCGGCACCATGGAAGCCCTGCTGTCCACCCAGGTGACGCGCAGCGAGCTGCTGCTCTCCAAGCTGATCCCGTATTACTTCCTCGGCATGATCGCCATGGCGCTGTGCATGGCGGTGGCGGTGTGGGTGCTCGGCGTGCCCTATCGCGGTTCGCTGCCGATCCTGCTGCTGATCAGCAGCCTGTTCCTCGCCAGCACCCTCGGCATGGGCCTGCTGATCTCTACCCTCACCCGCAACCAGTTCAATGCGGCGATGGTGGCGCTGAACGCCGCCTTCCTGCCGTCGATCATGCTGTCCGGCTTCATCTTCCAGATCGACAGCATGCCAGCCATCGTGCGCGCGGTGACCTACATCATTCCGGCGCGCTACTTCGTCAGCACGCTGCAAACGCTGTTCCTGGCGGGTAACGTCGGCACCGTGCTGGCGATCAATCTGTTGTTCCTGATTGCTTCCGCCGTGGTGTTCATCGGCCTGACGGCCTGGAAAACCCAGCGCCGGCTGGATTGAGGAGAAAGAGCGATGTTTCATCGTCTGTTGACGCTCATCATCAAGGAAATGCAGGCGCTGCTGCGCGATCCGCAAACCCGTGCCATTTTAATCATGCCGGTGATCCTGCAGGTGCTGCTGTTCCCGTTCGCCGCGACGCTGGAAGTCACCAACGCCACCATCGCGGTCTACAGCGAAGACAGCGGCCAGGCCTCGGTGGAGTTGACCCAGCGCTTCGCCAAGGCCAAGGCCTTTCAACACGTGCTGCTGCTGCGCAGCCCGCAGGAGATAAAGACCACCATCGATAACCAACGGGCGCTGATGCTGATCCGCTTCCCGGCGCAGTTCTCGCGCGATATCGCCACCGGCAACACCGCGCCGCTGCAGCTGCTGCTCGACGGGCGCAACTCCAACAGCGCGCAGATCGCCGCCAACTACGTACAGCAGATCGTGCAGGAATATCAGAAGGAGCTGCTCGGCAACCGCGCCAAACCCAACAACAGCGAACTGGTGGTGCGCAACTGGTATAACCCGAATCTGGACTACAAATGGTTCGTGGTGCCGTCGCTGATCGCCATGATCACCACCATCGGCGTGCTGATCGTCACCTCGCTGTCGGTGGCGCGCGAACGCGAACAGGGCACGCTGGAACAGCTGCTGGTCTCGCCGCTCACCACCTGGCAGATCTTTATCGGCAAGGCGGTGCCGGCGCTGATCGTCGCCAGCTTCCAGGCCAGCATCGTGCTGTTGATCGGCATCTTCCTGTATCAGATCCCGTTCGCTGGATCGCTGCTGCTGTTCTACGCCACCATGTTGATCTACGGGCTGTCGCTGGTCGGTTTCGGCCTGCTGATCTCGTCGCTGTGCGCCACTCAGCAGCAGGCGTTTATCGGCGTGTTCGTGTTCATGATGCCGGCGATCCTGCTCTCGGGGTATGTCTCGCCGGTGGAGAATATGCCGGTGTGGCTGCAGGATCTGACCTGGGTGAACCCGATACGCCACTTCACCGACATCACCAAGCAGATCTACCTGAAGGACGCCAGCTTCAGCATTATCTGGCGCAGCCTGTGGCCGCTGCTGGTGATCACCGCCACCACCGGCAGCGCCGCCTACGCGCTGTTCCGCCGCAAGATCGCATAAAAAAAGCTCTGCATGTCACATGCAGAGCTTTTTGATCGCCAGATACCCTAAGGCTTGAAAGACAAGGGATTTAGCGGCGGTTGCCGAAAATGCGCAGCAACATCAGGAACAGGTTGATGAAGTCGAGATACAGCGTCAGCGCGCCGACGATGGCGTACTTGCGGAAGCTGTCTTTATCATCGGCGTTCAGCTGCTCACCCATCGCCTTGAGTTTTTGCGTGTCGTAGGCGGTCAGACCGACGAACACCACCACCCCGATGTAGGTAATCGCCCACATCAGCGCGGTGCTTTTCAGCCAGATGTTCACCAGCGAGGCCAGCACGATGCCGATCAGCGCCATGAACAGCATGCTGCCGAAGCCGCTCAGATCGCGCTTGGTGGTGTAGCCGTACAGGCTCATGGCACCGAACATGCCGGCGGTGACCACAAAGGTGCTAGCGATCGAGCTGTAGGTGTAGGCGATGAAAATGCTCGACAGCGTCAGCCCGGTCAGCGCCGAGTAAAGCATGAACAGCGAGGTGGCCACCGCGCCGCTCAGGCGGTTGACCATGCCGGAAATCACGAACACCAGCGCCAATTGGGCGATGATCAGACCGAAGAAGGTGATCTGGCTGGAGAAGATGAAGTTGAGGATCGCGGGCGTGTTGGCCGCATACCAGGAAACGAACGCCGTCAGCAGCAGACCGCAGGTCATCCAGCCGTAAACCTGCGCCATGTAGGCCTGAATGCCGCTGTTGGCACGTTCGACGATTGAACCATTAGAGCGTGGATATCGGTCCATGACGGTTACCTTTTGCGTTATAAACAAGATTCCGAAGCCCCGCGAACGGGGCTTCGCCTGCTATAAGCGTACCACAGAATAGGCCGCGCGAAAGCGGCAAAGGTCTTGATTTGTTTCCGCTGTTGACGCGTTATTTAGCCGCGTCGTGCCAGCGTTGCGCGGCCTCGCGATCGCTGTCGCGAGCGTCCACCCAACGATCACCCTGGCCCGTGGCTTCGCGCTTCCAGAATGGGGCGCGGGTCTTCAGATAGTCCATGATGAATTCGCTGGCGGCGAACGCCATGCTGCGGTGTGCGCCGGTCACGCCGACGAACACGATCTCGTCGCCGGGATACAGCGCACCGACGCGGTGGATCACCGTCACGCGCTGCAGCGGCCAACGGCTGCGCGCCTCGGCCACGATCTCCGCCAGCGCCTTCTCGGTCATGCCGGGGTAGTGTTCCAGCGTCAGCGCGCTGACGTCGTCCCCAAGGTTATGGTTGCGCACCTTGCCGGTGAAGGTCACCACCGCGCCATCGGCGTCGCACTGCGCCAGCCACTGGTACTCATCGCCGACGTTGAACGGCGCTTCGCCCACGCGAATGCGGGTATTTTCCATGCTTACCCCCCGGTAACCGGCGGGAAGAAGGCCACTTCATCGCCGGCGCGTAGCGGGTGATCCGCCGCCACCAGCGACTGATTGACCGCCGCCAACAGCTTGCCGGATTCCAGCGCCAGCGCCCAGCGATCGCCGCGCGCACACAGCGCCTGGCGCAGCGCCTCGACGGTCGGGTAATCCGCCGGCATCGACAGCGCGCCGGTGCCCACCAGTTCGCGCACCTGCGCGAAGAAAAGAATATCGATCATGCGTTCACCTTAAAATCACCGGATTTGCCGCCGCTTTTCGCCAGCAGGCGCACCGGGCCGATCACCATGTCTTTCTGTACCGCTTTGCACATGTCATAGATGGTCAATGCCGCCACCGAGGCGGCGGTCAGCGCTTCCATCTCGACGCCGGTTTTGCCGGTCAGCCGGCAGCAGGTTTCGATGCGTACCCGGCTGTGCTCCGTTTGCGCCTCTAGCTGCACTTCGACTTTGCTCAACATCAGCGGGTGGCACAGCGGGATCAGTTCCCAGGTGCGTTTGGCCGCCTGAATGCCGGCGATGCGCGCCGTGGCGAACACGTCGCCCTTGTGATGGCTGCCGTCGACGATCATCGCCAGCGTGGCGGGCAACATCTCGACGAAGGCTTCGGCGCGCGCCTCGCGCACCGTTTCGGCCTTGGCGGATACGTCGACCATATGGGCTTCGCCGGCGGCGTTAATGTGGGTTAGCTGTGTCATGACTCAGGGCTTCTTCAAATGGGGCTGGAAGTTGCACGGGCGATGGCGCGCGTCCAACTGCTCTTCGATAATCCGCTCCCAGGCGGTGCGGCAGGCGCGGGTGGAGCCCGGCATGGCGAAAATCACCGTGCGGTTCGCCAGGCCGGCCAGCGCGCGCGACTGGATCGTCGCGGTGCCGATCTCTTCGTACGACACCATGCGGAACAGTTCGCCGAACCCTTCCACCTCTCTGTCGAACAGCGGCAACAGCGCTTCCGGCGTGTTGTCGCGCGCGGTAAAACCAGTGCCGCCGGTGATCAGCACCGCCTGCACGTTGTCATCGGCGATCCACGCGGAAACCCGTGCGCGGATCTGGTAAATGTCATCTTTGACGATGGCGCGATCCACCACCTGATGGCCGGCTTCCTGCGCCGCGTCCTGCAGATATTGGCCGGAGGTGTCTTCCGCCGCGCCGCGGCTGTCGGACACGGTCAGGATGGCGATATGCGCCGGAATAAACTCGCTGCTCGCATGGCTCATGGTTCAATAAGCTCCTATTGGCTGTCAGCCGCCGATAAACGACAGGTTCTGGGTGATCCCGCTGTTGCCCTGATGCAGGAAATGGGTCTGCTTCTTGCTCAGCAACCCACTCTGGATGCGCGCCTTCAGCGCATCGAGCTGGCCGTCGTCCGCCAGCAGATCGCGCAGAGGCACCCCCTGCTCGCCGAACAGACACAGGTGCAGATTGCCGATGGAAGAAACGCGCAGCCGGTTGCAGCTGGCGCAGAAATCTTTTTCATACGGCATGATAAGACCCACCTCACCCTGGTAGTCCGGGTGGCTGAACACCTGCGCCGGGCCGTCGCTGCGGCCGCGCGCCTGGCGCTGCCAGCCCTGCTGCTCCAACTGCCGGCGAATCACTTCGCCGGAAACGTGGTGTTTGCGAAACAGCTCGCCGCCCTCGCCGGTTTCCATCAGTTCGATAAAGCGCAGCTGGATCGGCCGATCCTTGATCCAGGCGAGAAAGGCGCCAAGTTGCTGGTGGTTGACGTCGCGCATCAGCACCGCGTTGACCTTGACCTTGCTGAAACCGGCGCTGAAGGCGGCGTCGATGCCGTCCATCACCTGGCGGAACTTGTCCTGGCCGGTGATGGCGTGAAACTGGCGGGGATCCAGGCTGTCGACGCTGACGTTGATCGCCGTCAGACCGGCGTCACGCCAGGCGGCGACGTCGCGCGCCAGACGGTAGCCGTTAGTGGTGACCGCCAGGGTACGGATGGCCGGGTTTTCCCGCACGGCGGCGATGATCTCGGTAAAATCGCGGCGCAGCGAAGGCTCGCCGCCGGTCAGGCGCACCTTTTCGGTGCCCAGTTCGGCAAACGCGCGGCTGACGCGGCGGATTTCATCCAGCGACAGGAAGCTTTTCGGGCTGCCGCTCGGCTTGTAGCCGTCGGGCAGACAATAGGTGCAACGAAAGTTGCACACGTCGGTGATCGACAAACGCAGGTAATAGAACTTGCGCTCATAAGCATCAATGAGTTGCGGTACCATAACACCTTTCCAAAGTCGGGAGATGCGAGCGTTTCCCCTCTGCACCCTGGTGGCTAACTTCGCCACGGCCCAGGCGCCATATCGTTCCGGATGAACAACGTAGGCGCAGGGGCTAGGAGTTTGATTTCTCTTCCCGCTACCTTGAGTAGCCGGAATGAAACCGTGGTTTTCAGCAGAATTCTAGCGCTAATCGGCAACGATAGCCAACGCGTTAATTCGCTATATAATTTTCTATACAGCGTTTTTAGACGCCGCCTATTCGGGTAAACCATGATAAACATCGCTTGCGTGGACGAATTGACCAGAATCACGCAAATGACACTCTTTATCGCGTTTTTATGCCGGATCCGCTACCTTATGCGGGCAGTTCAGACCCTTTGTAAGGAAATTTATGCGTAATCGTACCCTGGCCGATCTCGACCGCGTGGTGGCGTTGGGCGGCGGACACGGCCTGGGCCGTGTGATGTCGGCCCTGTCGTCCTTAGGCTCCCGCCTGACCGGCATCGTCACCACCACCGACAACGGCGGTTCCACCGGCCGCATCCGCCGTTCGGAAGGCGGCATTGCCTGGGGCGATACCCGCAACTGTCTCAACCAGCTGATCACCGAACCGAGCGTCGCCTCGGCGATGTTCGAATACCGTTTCAGCGGCAACGGCGAACTGGCCGGCCATAACCTGGGCAACCTGATGCTGAAAGCGCTGGATCACCTGAGCGTGCGCCCGCTGGAAGCGATCAATCTGGTGCGCAGCTTGCTGAAGGTGGACGCGGCGCTGATCCCGATGTCGGAGCAGCCGGTGGATTTGATGGCGCACGATCACGAAGGCAATCACGTTTACGGTGAAGTGAATGTCGATCAACTGGCCCACATGCCGCAGGAGCTGATGCTGTCGCCCCCGGTCAACGCCACGCGCGAAGCGCTGGACGCCATCGCACAGGCCGACGTGATCCTGATCGGGCCGGGCAGCTTCCTCACCAGCCTGATGCCACTGCTGCTGCTGGACGATCTCACCCAGGCGCTGCGCCGCAGCAGCGCCAGCATGATCTATATCGGCAACCTCGGCCGCGAGCTGAGCGTGGCCGCCGCGGCGCTGTCGTTAAAGGATAAGCTGACGCTGATGGAAGAGAAGATCGGCCGCCGGATGATCGATGCGCTGATCGTCGGCCCGGCGGTGGATGCCAGTGAAGTGCAGGATCGGGTGGTGATTCAGCAACCGCTGGAAGCGAGCGACATCCCCTACCGCCACGATCGCCAGCTGCTGCGCCAGGCGCTGGATCACGCGCTGGTGGAGCTGGCCGCGCGCCGCTGACCGAATTTAACCGTCTCGCCCGCGCAGCCAGGGATTATCGCTGGCTGGGGCGGGATGGCTGACCATATCGATATACAGATCTTCCACCTCTTTGCGCGCCCAGGGCGTGCGACGCAAAAACTTCAGGCTGGACTTGATGCTCGGATCGCTGCGGAAGCAGTTGATGCGAATGCGCGCGCCCAGTTCGGACCAACCGTAGTGATCCACCAGTTTATTCAGCAGTTGCTCCAGCGTTACGCCGTGCAGCGGGTCTTTAGACTGGTGTTGGCTCATGTTCGGTACTCTTCGTGGTCAAATCGGGCCGCACACCATAACAGCTTTGGCGCGGCCGACAAGGAATTTTGACGCCCACGGCGCGGGCGCCGTCCAACGGTCAGGAAATCGC
This sequence comes from Serratia sp. PL7, assembly GCF_945957435.1. Lineage (NCBI taxonomy): Bacteria > Pseudomonadati > Pseudomonadota > Gammaproteobacteria > Enterobacterales > Yersiniaceae > Serratia > Serratia sp. PL7. The sequence continues at coordinate 2,547,860 of NZ_CAMFLB010000001.1, forward strand.
GATGAACTGCTCGCGCAGCTGGTGGATTTCGTCGCGCAGCGCAGCCGCCTGCTCGAACTCCAGGTTTTGCGCGTGGGTGTACATCTGCGCTTCCAGATCGCGAATTTTCTGATCCAGCGCTTTCGGCGTGAGGTTCTGCAGCTGAGCGCCGCCCTCCACCGCCTTGCCCTTGCCTTTGCTCTTGGTGCGGTTGACCGGTTGGCCGATCTGCAGAATGTCGCCGATCTTCTTGTTCAGCCCCTGCGGCACGATGCCGTTGGCTTCGTTGTAGGCCTGCTGCTTGGCGCGGCGCCGCTCGGTTTCACCGATCGCCTTGGCCATCGAATCGGTGATGCGATCGCCATACAGGATCGCCTTGCCGTTCAGGTTACGCGCCGCGCGGCCGATGGTCTGGATCAGCGAACGCTCGGAACGCAGGAAGCCTTCCTTGTCGGCGTCCAGAATCGCCACCAGCGACACCTCAGGCATGTCGAGCCCCTCACGCAACAGGTTGATGCCCACCAGCACGTCGAACTCGCCCAGACGCAGGTCACGGATGATTTCGACCCGTTCCACGGTATCGATGTCCGAGTGCAGGTAGCGCACGCGCTCGCCATGCTCTTCCAGGTATTCGGTCAGGTCTTCCGCCATGCGTTTAGTCAGGGTGGTCACCAGCACGCGCTCGTTGATCGTCGCGCGCTTGCGGATCTCGGAGAGCAGATCGTCCACCTGGGTGGCGACCGGCCGCACTTCCACGATCGGATCCAGCAACCCGGTCGGCCGCACCACCTGATCGATCAGATCGCCGCCGGATTTCTCCAGCTCATATTTGCCCGGCGTCGCGGAAACATAGATGGTCTGCGGCGCCAGCGCCTCAAACTCCTCGAAGCGCAGCGGGCGGTTGTCCAGCGCCGACGGCAAACGGAAGCCGTACTCCACCAGCGTTTCCTTGCGCGCGCGGTCACCCTTGAACATCGCGCCGATCTGCGGAATGGTGACGTGGGATTCGTCGACCACCAGCAGGCCGTCCGCCGGCAGGTAGTCGAACAACGTCGGCGGCGGCTCGCCCTCGGCGCGCCCGGACAGATAGCGCGAGTAGTTTTCGATGCCCGAGCAGTAACCCAGCTCGTTCATCATCTCCAGATCGAACTGGGTGCGCTGCGTCAGGCGCTGCTCTTCCAGCAGCTTGCTGTTGGCCAGCAGCACCTTGCGGCGGTCCGCCAGATCAACCTTGATCTCTTCCATCGCCTGCATGATCCGCTCACGCGGCGTCACGTAGTGCGATTTCGGGTAGATGGTAAAACGCGGCACCACCTGCTCAATCTGCCCGGTCAGCGGATCGAACAGCGACAGCCGTTCCACTTCTTCATCGAACAGTTCGACGCGCAGCGCCAGCTCGTCTGATTCCGCCGGGAAGATATCGATCACCTCGCCGCGCACGCGGAAGGTGGCGCGCTGGAAAGCCTGATCGTTGCGGGAATACTGCAGCTCCGCCAGGCGGCGCAAAATGGATCGCTGATCGATGATCATGCCCTGAGTCAGGTGCAGCATCATCTTCAGGTAAAGATCCGGATCGCCCAGGCCGTAGATCGCCGACACCGACGCCACCACCACCACGTCGCGCCGCTCCAGCAGCGCCTTGGTGGCGGAAAGACGCATCTGCTCGATGTGCTCGTTCACCGAAGCATCTTTTTCAATGAAGGTGTCGGAGCTGGGCACGTAGGCTTCCGGCTGGTAGTAGTCGTAGTAGGAGACGAAGTACTCCACCGCATTCTCCGGGAAAAACGCTTTCATTTCGCCGTACAGCTGCGCCGCCAGCGTCTTGTTCGGCGCCAGTACCATGGTCGGCCGATTCAGATCGGCTATCACGTTGGCGATAGTGAACGTCTTGCCCGAACCGGTAACCCCCAGCAGCGTCTGGTGCGCCAGGCCGTCTTCCAGCCCCTCTTCCAGCTTGCGGATGGCTTCCGGCTGATCGCCGGCCGGTTTGAACTCGGAATGCAGTTTGAAAAGTTTACTCATTGCTCGGCTACCCTGTGGAGATGCGCGCGCTCAGGCGGCCAGCCGGCTCTGCGCCGGATATGGCCCCTAATTATGGAAAGTGTCGGCGATTTGCGCCAGTGCCCATGATACTGGATATAAAACCAGCTTCAAGCGGATTCGTCGCTGCACCCGGCACTGCGGCAATGTCGTTGCACCGTGACGTTACAGCCGGGTGACATTTTTATTGTCAATAACAGATTTATCCCCAGAACTTGCCGCGAATTAACTTATTGATAGCACCGCGTCGAAAAATCATACATAGAGACCTGATCAATACCCCTGCGTCTTGATTTTAGTTAATATATTGATATATAACAGTTTTAATAAAAAGACGAGAATGCGGGCAAAGCGAACAGAACCCGCGTCCGCTCTCGCTTTACAGCGTTTTTCTAAATCTAATACACAAGGTTATCCACAGGAATAGTGGATAACTCTCACCGTCCCGCCCGGGGCGGGAGTTACGGAAAGAAAGCTTTTCGCCCTTTACACCCGCTAAAATGGCTTTTTTAGTTATTTTTTCATAAAAATATCGCTTTGTTTATGCCGATTAATACTAAAAATCCCCATTGCCAAAATCGCATCGGCCCCTTTCTCGCGGATCGCTCTTGACGGCGGCGCAATGCCTTGCACCATGTCCTCACCAAAGGGCACCACAAGAGTGCAAAAAACGTCCGGGTTAACTTCTCGGCGTATTTTCAGGCCACCGCGGCAGAGCGCGTCAGGCCTGGCAGAGGGTTAACAAAGCGATAACATCCCCCCTTTTCGGCCAGTAGCAAAACTGGCCTGGGAGTTGCTTTATCTTTCAGCATGCGAACGAGGCGCGACAGCATAATGCGCTGCCGAATGCGGCGTGCAACCACCGCCTGGCTACCCCTCGTAAAAGCGCGAGAACGACACCAAGTCGTCATAAACGTCGTTTTTCACGACATACTGACTGTCTTTCCGTCCACCGCAGACATTGCTCAGGTGAATCGGATGGACGGCATTTTGTTCCAGACATTGCCACACTCGGGAAATCAACCGCCAATGCGGCCTTTGTTGCACCCCACCAACGAGTGGATGGGCGCCTGTGTCTATGAGGAGAATGCCAAATGCTGAGCCTGAGATCGGTCAATCAATTTTACGGGCAAAATCATACCCTGTGGGACATCAACCTGGAGCTGCCGCGCGGCCAGTGTACCGTGCTGCTTGGGCGCAACGGCGTGGGCAAGACCACGCTGGTCAATTGCATCATGGGGCATGTGCCGGTGGTGAGCGGCAGCATGACCTGGCAGCCCGCGGATCAGCCGCCGCAAAATCTGCTGCTGCAACCGATGGAGCGCCGCGCCGCACTCGGCATCAGCCTCGTCCCGCAAGGGCGGCAACTCTTCTCGCAGCTGAGCGTGGAGGAGAATCTGCAGGTGGCGCAGATGGCCGGGCGCGGTGCCCCTCGCCGCATTCCGCCGCTGATCTACAGCCTGTTTCCCAATTTGCGCCAGATGCGTACCCGCCGCGCCGGCGATCTGTGCGAAGGCGCTCAACGCCAGTTGGCGATCGGTCGTGCGCTGGCGCAGGAGCCGGCGCTGCTGATCCTCGACGAACCGACGACGGGCGTGCCCCCTTCAATCGCCGCCGACATCGGCAACGTGATCCGCAGGCTCAACTATGAGTTGGGCATGACCATTTTACTGGTAGAGCATCAGCTGCCGTTCGTGCGCCGGGTGGCGGATCGTTTTTGTCTGTTGGATAGCGGTCGCACCGTGGCGCACGGCGCGCTGGCGCAGCTGGATGAGGCGCTGATCGGCGCCGGACTGACGGAGTAAGTGTTCGGGTGACCGATTAGGTTGCTGTTGTATCAGTCACGGCCGGTCTGTGCCTAATAGGCATGGGCCCGCCGTCTTTTCATACTCGATAGGGGCCACACCGACACCATAATATCGAGGGATATAAGCATGACAGACAACAACGCAGCATTTATTCAATACGTGGATTTACGCGACAAAAACTGGAGCCTGCAGGAACGTCTGAATATTGAAGGCATTTACGTCAGTTCGCGCGACGAACTGGTCGGGGCGCAGGACTTTATCATCAAAACGTTGAAACGTCCTGCGATTGTCAGATTCGCCGCACCTTTTGCCCTTTGGACGGCGCCTAAAACCGATATTAATGTCGGATTCGTCTATATCGACGGCAACGGCGTCAACATCACTACCGAGATCCCTAACGGCACGGAAAGCGACCATAACTACTTCCTGCGCTGCTATACCAGCAGCGGCGCGCTGGATAACAACGTTCCTATTCGACCGGCGCCGATCTTGAAAGATTTCACCGTCAAAGGCATTGGTGCCAAGGTTAACAAAGACAAGAATGAAACCCCGACCGAATATAACTATACCGATGGTATCCGTTTCCATTCGCCTGAAGGGCCGCTGGGCAACATCTCGGTGAATAACATCTATGTTTCCGGCTTCTACTTCGGTCTGTACTACGGAACCAATGCCTATATCGCCCACCATTACGCCTGTGAAATCATCCGCTGTTTTGAAAGTCTGCATATGCCCTCAACGAGCAGCGGAGCCCAAAACTTCGGCGAAGGTATCAACTTCTTCGGCGGCACCCTCGGCAATTCCCAGGGGCTGGCCGTTCGCAACGCTAACCCCAACGGCGCCTTCCGCCTGTTCGGCACCTCGATCGACTATGCCGGTTCGATAGCCTACGTTCAAGCCGGTAGCATTGAATTGCATGGCTGCCATATGGAATTCAACAACGATAATAGCCCGCTCACGGAAATCCCTTTCCGTTGCAGCGCCAATCAAAATGCATCGCTGTTGATTCACGGCGGCGAAATCATCGTCGCCGGCAGCCGACTGGCGCAAGCATCACTGTTTTACGCCGAGGCAGGCAGTAGTGGAATTATCGTCGACAGCGTGAAGTTCTATGGCGTAAGAACTGCCAGCGGTCGCTATTTCAGCGGTACCGGCGACTTTGTCATCGCCAATAGCCGACTGGATGGTGGTGGGGGTGGGGCCGGGATCCAGACGCTGGTCGGCGCCGTGAATAACAAACTCAAAGACGGCGATTTCGCCTTTTCCGCCAAACCGTTCGGCTGGGAAGTGACTGGCGGAACGATCGACGATCCCTTTACCTCTGACGCGGTGACTATCGGTATCGAAGCCGGCGCGGGCATCGGCGGCGGCAACGCCCTGAAAGTGAGCAAATTGGGCAACACCAATACCAACGCCGGGGTGAGAATGAGCGTGCCCGTCGCGCAGTATGAACAGCTGGGCGCCTGTTTTACCCTGAAAACGGTCAATGGCGGCACCGGCAATCTGTTTGCGACGCTACAGTACGCCTGTATTCAGGAGCATGCGGACAACGGCATCTCTATCGTTGCCAAAGCCGCGCCGGCAGCCTGGGATGCCGTCATGAAAGCCGATGCTTACACCGAGTACGCCGAATATCGTTTCAACGCCAATCGGCGAAAAGTCCCGGTCTGGGCGACCCATGTCGTCCTGACGTTCAACCTGTTTGCCCTGGCGAAAAATGGCGTGCTTTATCTCGATAACGCCTGCATTACCGCTATGTAAAAGCCAACGCCGGGCCATAAAACCCGGCGTTGTTACCAATCAGCCAGAACCTCTCACTGCGTCAGCAGGCTGATATCCAGATACTCCCCCAGCGGCGCCCGTTCGGCCTGCGGCAGGTGTGGTATTTCACCCAGCAGCGGCGCGGGCAGCATGCGGCGCAGCGTGGCCAGGTATTCCTGATGCCGCCGCCCCGGGGGCGCCACGTCGTTGGCGATCCAACCGGCCAGCGTCAACCCCGCCTGTTGCACCGCCTGCGCCGTCAGCACTGCGTGGTTGATGCAGCCCAGTTTAATGCCCACCACCAGGATCACCGGCAATTGTTCCTGCTGCACCCAGTCGGCGAAGGTGTACTCCGCCGACAGCGGGGTAAACCACCCGCCGGCGCCTTCGACCAGCACCCAGTCGGCGCGCTGCTCCAGCCGGCGCAGGCCGTCGGACAGCCGCGCCGCGTCGATCGGCCGACCTTCATCGGCGCTGACGATATGCGGCGAGGTCGGTTCGGCAAAAACGTAAGGATTCACTTCGTCGTAACGGAGCGCCACGCCGCTGTTGGCTTGCAGCGCCAGCGCGTCGCCGTTGCGCAGCCCCTCGGCGGTCATCTCGCTGCCGGAGGCCACCGGCTTATAGCCGGCACTGCGGTAGCCCGCCCGGTTGGCGGCCTGCAACAAGGCGCTGCTGGCAACGGTCTTCCCCACCTCGGTGTCGGTGCCGGTCACGAACCAACGTTTAATCACGATAAATCACTCCATAAGCCAGATGATAGCTGAGGGGGAACTGCCCCTGCCGGCACGGGTAAGCCGCCTGCAACGCGGCGAGACGGCCTCGCGACATCAGGCCGCCCTCGCGCCCCTGATGCAAATGCGTCGCCCCGATGCCCTTGAGCGAGCGCATCAGCGTCATCACGTCCGGGTAGTTCAGGGTGCGTAACTCCGTGACCAGCTCGTGCCGGTATTCAGCACAGGCGGCGCGGATCTGCGCCAGCGGCAGGAAGGCGTTCACGTGGCGCTCGCCGTCCACCTGTTGCCAGGCGTCCCCCAATTCCTGCAGCGATCCCGCCGCCAACGTGGAAAACAGGATCACGCCGCCGGGGCGGGTCACGCGATACAGCTCCGCCAGCGCGGCGGGCAGATCGCTGCACCACTGCACCACCAGGCTGCTGAAACAGATGTCCATCGCCGCATCGGGCAGCGGTACCTGTTCGATATCGCCCAGCAGATAATGGTGCGCCGCCTGCCGTTGGCGGGCGACCTCCAGCATGCCCGGCGCCAAATCGAGCGCGGTCACCTGCTTGCCGCGCTCGCGCCACAGGCGGCTGAAATAGCCGGTGCCGCAGCCGGCATCCAGCAGCTGCTCGCCCGGATGGGGACTCCCCATCCCCAGTAAGCGCTCGCCAACATCACGCTGCAGCGCGGCGGCGGCGTCGTAGCTGCCGGCCGCGCGGCTGAAGGCCGAGGCGACCGCCTGTTTGTTCACCGTGTCATTGGCTGACGTCATTCAGCACCTCCAGCAGGCGATCGATATCCTGCGGCTGATGCGCCGCCGTCAGGGTAATGCGTAGCCGCGCGCCGCCCGGCGGCACCGTCGGCGGGCGAATGGCGCTCACCCACAGTCCGCACTCGCGCAGGCGGGTCGCCAGATCGAGCGCGCGCTGATTATCCCCCACCAGCAGCGGCTGGATGGCGGTGTCGGAATCCGTCAGGGTCAGCGCCAGCGGCGCCGCGCCCTGACGGAAACGCCGAATGTTGTCCTGCAGCCGGGCACGCAGTTCATCGCCCTCGCGAATGCAGGCCAGCGCCGCCTGCAGCGCGCAGGCTTGCGCCGGCGGCATTGCGGTGCTGTAGATTAGATGGCGGGCGAACTGCAGCAGATACTCGGCGGTCGCCTCATCGCACAGCACTGCCGCGCCGCTGACGCCGAACGCCTTGCCGAAGGTCGCCACCAGCAGTTCAGGGCGCACGCCCTGCTGCCAGCAGCTGCCGCGGCCTTGCTCACCGCGCACGCCGACGCCGTGGGCATCGTCCACCATCAGCCAGGCGCCCGCCGCGCGGGTTAAGCGATGCAGCTCCGCCAACGGTGCGCCGTCGCCGTCCATGCTGAACACCCCTTCGGTCACCGCCAGCCGCTGCCCGTCGCAGGGTTTGGCCAGCAGATCCGCCAAGGCCTGCGGCTGATTGTGCTGGAACCGGCGCAGCTCGGCCGGCGACTGCGCCGCCGCCTCCAGCAGCGAGGCGTGGCTGAGGCGATCGGCCAAAATGCGATCGCCCTTCTGCATCAACGCCGCCAGCACCGCCTGATTGGCGGCATAGCCGGAGATGAACAGCAGCGCGCGCGGATAGCCGAGCCACGCCGCCAGTTGCTCTTCCAGCGCCTGATGCGCCACGCTAAAGCCGGTGACGTGGCCCGACCCGCCGCTGCCGACGCCGTAACGCTGCGCGCCCTGCTGCCAGGCGGCGATCACCCGCGTATCCTGGCTCAGCCCCAGGTAGTCGTTGCCCGAGAAGTTCAGATAGAGACGATCGCCGAGCCGGATCTGGCGGCCGTTGCCGCCCTCGGTGGTCTGTCGCCGACGGTAGGCGGCGTTGAGACGCCGTTCTGCCAGCGCCTGTTCGATACGTTGTTGCCAGCTCATCACAGCGCCGCGTTGTAAAACTCGGCGGTATCGGCGTTCAGCAGCTGCTTAGCCAGCACCTGCTGTTGCTGGTTGTCGCCATGTTCGGTGGCGGTCTGCTGCGGGTTCAGCCCCAGCTTGCGGAACAGCTGCAGATCCTTGTCTTCTTCCGGGTTCGGCGTGGTCAGCAGCTTGCAACCGTAGAAGATCGAGTTGGCGCCGGCCATAAAGCACATCGCCTGCGTCTGTTCGTTCATCTGTTCACGGCCGGCGGAAAGGCGGACATAAGAGGACGGCATCATGATGCGCGCTACCGCGATGGTGCGGATGAAATCGAACGGATCGACGTCGTCGTTATCCGCCAGCGGCGTGCCTTTTACCTTCACCAACATGTTGATCGGCACGCTCTCCGGCGGTTTCGGCAGGTTAGCCAGCTGCACCAGCAGCCCGGCGCGATCGCGCACCGTTTCCCCCAGCCCGACGATGCCGCCGGAGCACACTTTGATGCCGGCGTCGCGCACCTTGTCGAGCGTATCCAGGCGTTCCTGGTAGCTGCGGGTAGTGATGATGCTGCCGTAGAACTCCGGCGAGGTGTCGAGGTTATGGTTGTAATAATCCAGCCCGGCTTCCGCCAGCCGTTCGGCCTGAGTGCCGTCCAGCGTGCCCAGCGTCATGCAGGTTTCCATGCCCATCGCTTTCACGCCCTGCACCATCTGCTGCAGATAAGGCATATCGCGCTCGTGTGGGTTCTTCCACGCCGCGCCCATGCAAAAACGGGTCGAGCCGTTCGCTTTGGCCTTGCGTGCCGATTCCAGCACCTGCTCGACCTGCATCAACCGCTCCGACTCCAGGCCGGTCTTGTAGCGTGAGCTCTGCGGGCAGTATTTACAGTCTTCCGGGCAAGCGCCGGTCTTGATCGACAGCAGCGTGCTGACCTGCACCTGACGCGGGTCGAAGTGCTGGCGGTGTACGGTTTGCGCTTCGAACAGCAGTTCCAGCAGCGGTTTATCAAACAGGGCCTGGGCTTGCCCTACTGTCCAGTGAATGCGGTCGGCCATCATGGCGTCTCCAAAACGAAAAAGTGTCGCCAGTTTAAATATTGTGGATATACTGTCAACCAATCTTAATTCAATTTGGTTTACAAGTATGTCTGTGACCGCTTCCGACCTGGCGTTTGACCAACGTCATATCTGGCACCCCTACACCTCCATGAGCCGCCCGTTACCCTGTTACCCGATCGAATCGGCCAGCGGCGTCGAACTGCAGCTGGCGGACGGCCGGCGTCTGGTGGACGGCATGTCCTCCTGGTGGGCGGCGATCCACGGTTACAACCATCCGCACCTGAATCAGGCCGCCAGCCAGCAGTTGGAGAAGATGTCACACGTGATGTTCGGCGGTATTACCCATCCGTCCGCCATCTCGTTGTGCCGTCGGCTGGTGGAAATGACGCCAGAGGCGCTGCAGTGCGTGTTCCTGGCGGACTCCGGTTCGGTGGCGGTGGAAGTGTCGTTGAAGATGGCGCTGCAGTACTGGCAGGCGCGCGGCGAGCGCCGGCAGCGCATCCTGACGCTGCGCCACGGCTATCACGGCGATACCTTCGGCGCGATGTCGGTCTGCGATCCGGACAACTCGATGCACAGCCTCTATCAGGGCTATCTGGCGCCGCACCTGTTCGCGACCGCGCCGCAGTGCCGCTTCGACGAAGAATGGCGTGAAGAAGATATTGCACCGTTCGCCGCGCTGCTGGAGCAGCACGCCGGTGAAGTGGCGGCGGTGATCCTGGAACCGGTGGTGCAAGGCGCCGGCGGCATGCGCATCTACCACCCAACCTACCTCAAGCGGGTGCGCGAGCTGTGCGATCGCCATCGGGTGCTACTGATCGCCGACGAGATCGCCACCGGCTTCGGCCGCACCGGCAAGCTGTTCGCCTGCGAGCACGCGCAGGTGGTGCCGGACATTCTCTGCCTGGGCAAGGCGCTGACCGGCGGTTACATGACCCTGTCCGCCACCCTGACCACCCGCCATGTGGCGGAGACCATCAGCAACGGCGCGGCCGGCTGTTTTATGCACGGCCCGACCTTTATGGGCAATCCGTTGGCCTGCGCGGTGGCGGACGCCAGCATGGCGCTGCTGGCGGAAAATCGCTGGCAGGCGCAGGTGAGCGCCATCGAAGCCCAGCTGAAACAGGAACTGCTGCCGTTGGCGGCGCTGCCGAAGGTGGCGGACGTGCGGGTGCTGGGGGCGATTGGCGTGGTGGAAATGCGCGAACCGGTGAATGTCGCCGAGCTGCAGCGCGGGTTCGTCGAGCGCGGGGTATGGATCCGGCCGTTCGGCAAGCTGATTTACCTGATGCCGCCTTACATCATCGAAGCGGAACAGCTCAGCCGCCTGACCGCCGCCGTGGCCGCCGCCGCGCGTTAATGCCTTACCAATGCTGGTCCAGATAGCGGGCCAGCAACCCCAGACACAGCAGCCAGAGTAAAATGATCATCGCCGCCGCCATGCGGCCGGTGGGGTTGTCGACGCGTTTTTGCGCCTTCTCGCGCAGCTCGGCCATCAGCGGCTTGGGGATCAGGCGAACCGCCAGCATGATGCCCAACGGCACGATGATCACATCGTCCAGATAGCCCAACACCGGAATAAAATCCGGGATCAGATCGATCGGCGAGATCGCATAGCCGGCCACCAGCAGCGCGATCAGCTTGGCGTACCACGGGGTGCGCTTATCACGGGCGGCCAGCCACAGCGCGTAAATATCGCGCTTGATGCCTTTGGCCCAACGGCGCAGCCAGCCGAACCACGGCGTGCGTTTTTTCAGTGAAATCATGATTACTTCATATAAGAACGTAAAACGGTCATCAATTGCTCGATGTCCTGCTCGCGCTGATGTGGCGTAGCGTCCGCGGCAGCCAGATGTTCGCGCACATGCCCTTCCAGCACCTGCGCCATCAAACCGTTGACCGCGCCGCGCACCGCCGCGATCTGCTGCAGAACAGCCGAACATTCGCCGCCGCTCTCCAGCGCGCGTTCCAGCGCTTCGGCCTGCCCTTTAATGCGGCGCACCCGCGCCAACAGCTTCTTTTGATCTCTGTGGGTATGGCTCATCATTTCCGCCTGATTGTTATTTACTATACTGGGGTATAGTATATTTCAGCACACTATCTTTTGCTGAGGAACTTCACCATGACGTCTCACGCGCCCGTTTTGCACCGCGAACACAGCCACGTTTTTGACGATGGTAACCCATTGGCCGAAAGAAACACCAGATGGGCGGTGATACTCACCGCCAGTATGATGGCTATCGAGATCGCCGGCGGCTGGCTGTTTAACTCGATGGCGCTGCTGGCCGACGGCTGGCACATGAGTTCACACGCGCTGGCGCTGGGCCTGTCAGTGCTGGCTTACGGCGCCGCACGCCGGCTGGCCAAGGATCGCCGCTTTAGCCTCGGCACCTGGAAGATCGAAGTGCTGGCCGGTTACACCAGCGCGGTGTTGTTGGTGCTGGTGGCGGCGCTGATGCTGTTTCAGTCTGGGCAGCGGCTGCTGAATCCCAGCCCGATTCATTACAACGAAGCCATCGCCATCGGCGCGATCGGGCTGGCCGTCAACCTGCTCTGCGCCTGGCTGTTGCGCTGTGGCGGCCATCATCATCATCACGGGGATGACCACGACGACACTCATCATGACCTCAACCTGCGTTCCGCCTATGTTCACGTGCTCGCCGACGCCGCCACCTCGGTACTGGCGCTCATCGCGCTGTTCGGCGGTAAGCTTTGGGGCGCCGCCTGGCTCGATCCGCTGATGGGCATCGTCGGTGCGGCGATGGTGGCCGCCTGGGCCTATAGCCTGATGCGCGATAGCGGAAAGATTTTGCTGGATGCCGAAATGGACGCCCCCGTGGCGCAAGACATCCGCCAGGCCCTGGCCGCTTCCGGCCACGCGCTCACGCTGACCGATCTGCATGTAGGCCGCATCGGCAAAGGAAAATATCATTGCGTCCTCGCCCTGAGCAGCGCCGATCGCGCCCTCACCGCCGATCGGGTGCGCCAACTGTTGGCCACGCATCCCGAACTGGTGCATGTCACCGTCGAGATCAACCGTCCGCCGTTGGCGCAAGGGGTTGTATTGTTCCACCGAAAAGATCTAGCTTAAGGGTCCGCGTTTATCGACAACTGGGAGTCATTATGGCTTTTCGTTTGTACAGCAACGATCTGCAGGACGGCGGCACAATGCCGCAGACGCAGGTCTTCAACGGCATGGGCTACCACGGCGATAACCTGTCGCCGCACCTGGCCTGGGACGGCGTGCCCGCCGGCACCAAGAGCTTCGTCGTCACCCTGTACGATCCCGATGCCCCGACCGGCTCTGGCTGGTGGCACTGGGTGGTGGCCAATATTCCGGCCGACGTGCGTGAGCTGCCGCAGGGCGCAGGCTCCGGTAAAGCGCCGCTGCCGAGCGCCGCGCTGCAAACCCGTACCGACTTCGGCTCAGCCGGTTACGGCGGCGCAGCGCCGCCGAATGGCGAAAGCCACCGCTATCAGTTCACCGTGCATGCGCTGGACGTAGAAAGCATTGAGGTGGATGAAGGTTCCAGCGGCGCGCTGGTGGGCTTTAACGTGCATTTCCACAGCCTCGGCAGCGCCACGCTGACAGTGATGTTCAACTGATCTCCCACCCATAAAAAAGCGCGGCTCAACCGAACCGCGCTTTTTCCATACTCGTCTGACCGCCGAATTACTTCGCCAGCACGCTGACCCACATCGGGCCTTTGCCCACCGGATAACGTGCCAGCGTGGTCAGCTCGCCGCTGGCCTGGTCAATTTCATGCACCGCGATGTGATCGGACTTCTGGCCGGACGAAATCACGAAGCGGCCGCTGTGATCGATATTGAAACCGCGCGGCTGCGTTTCGGTCGGATAATAGCCGACCACGCTCAGCGTGCCGCCGTCTTCGGAAACGCTGAAGAGGGTCAGAATGCTGGCGGTGCGATCGCTGGTGTACAGGAAACGGCCGTTCGGCGTGATATGAATGTCCGCCGCCCAGCGGGTGCCGTCGAAGTCGGCCGGCATGATATCCAGTGTTTGCGTCACGGTGTATTTGCCGCCGTTTTCCGAAATGGCCAGCACGTCCACCGTGCCGTTCAGCTCATTGACACAGTAGGCGAACTTGTCGTTGTGGTGGAATGCCATATGGCGCGGACCGGCGCCGGCGGCGATATCCACCGCCTCCTGCACGTGCGGCGTCAGCTGGCCCGCCAGGCTCAGGTTGAACAGGCGGATGCGGTCCTCTTTCAGACACGGCACCAGCACCAGTTGGTTGGTCGGGTCGATGTTCGCCGAGTGCGGCGCGTTCAGGCCGTCAATCTGCTGAATAGGCGCCGTCACCACGCCGTCGTGGCCGATCGGGCTGATGCTGGCGCAGTTGCCGCTGTAGGAGGCGGAGAACAGGTAACGCCCCTGCAGATCGGTGGAGATATGGGTCGGGCTGCCCGGCAACGGCGCCATGCCCGCCTGCTGCAGCGTGCCGTCCGCCTCGATGCGGTAACTGACGATGCCGAACGCCGGACGCACGCCGACGTACAGGTGGGTCTTGTCCGGATGAAGGGTCATCGGCTGCACCTGGCCCGGCACGTCAACGGTTTGCAGCAGCGCCAGCGCGCCGGCGTCGTCCAACTGCCAGACGTGGATCTGCTGGCTCTCCGGGCTGGCGACATAAACGATTTGCTTCATGTGTTCTCCTTGCAAAGGGTAAAAGAGGAACCGGTTTCAGGCCGTTCGATTGCTCCTAGCTTACCGCACATCCGTCGCATGGCAACCCTGCTTAGCACCGGATGTTCACGCGGTTTTCTCCGTTGGCTATCCGGTGTACCATCGGATTAATTTTATGGCTAACGATAACGAGAACCCTATGAGCTACCGCGTCATCGCCCTCGATCTTGACGGCACCCTGCTGGACAATCAAAAACGCATCTTACCGCAGTCGCTGGAAGCGCTGGCGCAGGCGCGCGCCGCCGGCGTCCAGGTGGTGGTGGTCACCGGCCGCCATCACGTCGCCATCCATCCGTTCTACCAGGCGCTGCAGATAGACACGCCGGCCATCTGCTGCAACGGCACCTACCTGTATGATTTTCAGCAGAAAAAGGTGCTGGCCGCCGATCCGCTGGCGAAAGATCAGGCCAAACAGGTGCTGCAGATGCTCAAACAGACCGACATTCACGGGCTGATGTACGTTGACGACGCCATGCTGTATCAGGAACCGAGCGGCCACGTGACCCGTTCGCTGGCCTGGGCGGAAACCCTGCCTGCGGCGCAGCGCCCAACGCTGCTGCAGGTCGGCAGCCTGGCGCAGGCGGCCGACGACGCTCAGGCGATCTGGAAATTCGCCACCTCGCACGCCGATATTCCGGCGCTGCGCGAGTTTGCCGACACGGTGGAAAAAGAGCTGGGGTTGGCGTGCGAATGGTCCTGGCACGATCAGGTGGATATCGCCAAAGGCGGCAACAGCAAAGGCAAGCGCCTGCGCCAATGGGTGGAATCGCAGGGACTGAACATGGATCAGGTGGTGGCGTTCGGCGACAACTACAATGATATCAGCATGCTGGAAGCGGTCGGTTTGGGCGTGGCGATGGGCAACGCCGATGACGCGATCAAGGAACGCGCCGATCTGGTGATCGCCGATAACCTGCAGCCGGGCATCGCCGAGGTGATCCGCACCCGCGTACTCTAGTCTTTTCGCCCTCCCGCCGGGAGGGCCTGTCTTAGCGGCTCTCGCGGCTGATCGACACGCTCTTCACCTGCGCGTACAGCCACTGCCCGGGGCGGATCGCCAGTTCGTCTCGCGCCCACGGCGTGATCCGCGCCCACAGCACGTGTTCCCCGACCGCCAGCTTCACTTCCACCTGCCCGCCCACGTCCAGACACTCGCTGACCTTGGCCGGCAAAACGTTGCGAATGCTGCTGTTGACCGGCGGTTGCAGCACCAGCGAGACGTCGGCGGCATTGATGCGAATGCGCAGCTGAGTGCCCAGTTCGGCGTCGATGCCGCTGACCCACAGCCGCTGATCGCCGAGCGCCAGCGCGGTCATAGCATAGCGTTGATGATGCTCAATCACGCTGACGCGCAGCACGCTGCTCTGATCTTCACGCTGCAGCCACGGCCGCAGCGCGCTGCTGGCCCAGACGGCTTCCAGCCCGCCGAACGCGCGCACCTCGCCGCGATCCAGCACCATCACCTGCTCGGCCAGACGCAGGATCTCGTCCAGGCTGTGGCTGACGTAGAGGATAGGGATGTTGACGTCCTGCGCCAGCCGCTCCAGATACGGCAGCAGCTCGCGTTTGCGCGGCAGATCGAGCGAGGCCAGCGGTTCGTCCATCAGCAGCAGTTCCGGCGCGGTCAGCAGCGCGCGGCCGATCGCCACCCGCTGTTTTTCACCGCCGGAGAGCGTCAGCGGCAGCCGATTGAGCAGCGGCCCGATGCCCAACAGCTCGACAATAGTATTGAACTGCGCGCGCATGCCGGCCGCCATGCCGTACTGCAGGTTGCCGCGCACCCGATAATGCGGGAACAGGCGCGCATCCTGAAATACATAGCCGATACGGCGCTTTTCCGGCGGCAGGCAGAGGCCCGCGGCGGTATCCACCAGCGTGCGGCCATTGAGCGCGATGCGCCCCTGTTGCAAACGGGTCAGGCCGCCGATGGCGTTGATCAGGGAAGTTTTGCCCGCGCCGGACAGGCCGAAAATCGCGGTGATGCCCTGCGCCGGCAAATCGGCGCGGACGTTGAGATTAAGGTCGCCCAGCTGCTGCGAGAAATCCAGCTCCAGCATTTACACCCCCATCCGTTTGCGGCCCCAGCGGGCCAGCCATTCGGACACCATCAGGGAAGCCAGCGACAGCACGATGGCGATCACGCACAGACGCGCGGCGGCGGCTTCCGCCCCCGGCGTTTCGATCAGCGTATACATCGCCAGCGGAATGGTGCGGGTTTCACCGGGAATGTTGGAGACAAAGGTGATGGTGGCGCCGAACTCCCCCAGCGAACGGGCAAAGGCCAGCACCACGCCGACAATGACGCCGGGCAGCGACAGCGGCAGCGTGATGGTGAAAAACACCCGCCACGGGTTGGCGCCCAGCGTGCGCGCCGCCTGCTCCAGCCGGGTATCCACCGCCTCCAGCGCCAGCCGGATGGCGCGCACCATCAGCGGAAACGCCACCACCGCCGATGCCAGCGCGGCGCCGCGCCAGCTAAAGCTGAAGCTGAAGCCGAACCAGTCGTACAGCCACTCGCCGATGACGCCGCGCCGCCCCATGGCGATCAGCAGCAAATAGCCGACCACCACCGGGGGCAGCACCAGGGGCAGGTGAATGACGCCGTCCAGCAGCGCCTTGCCGGGAAAGCGGCAACGCACCAGCACCCAGGCCATCAGAATGCCGAACGGCAGGCTGCAGACCACCGCCAAACCGGAGACTTTCAGGCTCAGCTCAACCGCCTGCCACTCGTACTCACTCAGGATCATTTACGCGGGGTGAATCCATAATGTTCAAAAATAGCGGCGGCTTCCGGGCCCTTCAGATAGGTATAGAAAGCGCTGACCGTCGGATTTTGACGATCTTTCACCATCGCCATCGGATATTCAACAGGTTTGTGGCTGTCTTCCGGGAACACGCCTACCACTTTCACCTTGTCGCTGGCGACCGCGTCGGAGCCGTAGACGATGCCGAGCGGCGCTTCACCGCGCTCCACCAGCGCCATCGCGCTGCGCACGTTGTTGGCGCGCGCCAGTTTCGGCTCCAGCGCGCTCCAGGCGCCCAGATGCTCCAGCGCCTCTTTGGCGTAGATGCCGGCCGGCACGTGATCCGGATCGCCCACCGCCAGGCGGCCGCCGCTGAGCAACTTGGCCCAGTCGGTCTGCTTGTCGATGGCGATCTTGTCTTGTTTATCGCTCTTGGCGGCGATCAGCACCAGCTCGTTACCCAGCAGCGTGTAACGGGTGTCTTTCACCATCTGCTGCTTGTCGATGGCATAATCCATCCACTGCTGATCGGCGGAGATAAACAGATCGGCCGGGGCGCCCTGCTCAATTTGGCGCGCCAGCGTAGAAGACGACGCGAAGGAGGAAACCACCTGCACGTCCTTGCCTTTTTGATATTGGGTGGCGATGTCCTGCAGCGCGTTGGTCAGCGACGCGGCGGCGAACACGGTGATCTTTTCCGCCGCCGAGGCCTGAGCCACCAGGCCCGATGCCAACACGATCCCGCCAACCCATTGGGTCCATTGCTGTTTCATTGTTTTTCTCCGCAAGTTAACGTGCATTATCACTCTTCGTTATATAAAAAATAATATAACGTGGCGCGAAAGCTTGTCATGCGGTTTATCGGCAAAGCGTGAGATAACTTGAGGAATGCCCGCCGGGCGATGCCGACGGGTATCGGGATAGGGAACGGTCAGTGCTGGGTGCGGTTTTCTTTCGAACGGCCCACTTTGGAGAAGACGTTGAACACTTCGCCAAAACCGTAGATCAGGCCGAGAATGAGCGCCATGACCACCGGCACCATCACCACGGCGAATAACAGACTTTTCAATAATTCCAACATGATAGCCTCGCTTAACTGCCCATTGAGCGGCAAATGCCTTTCACCGCATATCGGGTTATTCTAACCCAAAAAAATCGCTAAAACCGGAGTTATTTTAGCCAGCGAGGCGAAATTGTGATCGGCCAAACGTGCCCTTTTGACCGATCTCATCCTGCCGCAGGGTAATAGATCAGCGGCGGCGCATAGCCGTCGGGCGCTGCCAGCCTGGCCTCCACCCCGTATACCGCGCGAATGTGCTCCGGCGTCAGCGCCTGCTGCGGCGTGCCCGCCGCACAGATCCCGCCCCGCTGCAGCAGCGCGACCCGATCGCAATAACAGGCCGCCAGATTCAGATCGTGCAGCGTCACCACCACGCTGAGCTTCAGCCGCCGCAGCAAGGCCATAAACTGCTGCTGATGAGCGATATCCAGATGATTAGCGGGTTCGTCCAGCAGCAGCCACGGCGTTTGCTGCGCCAACGCGCGCGCCAGATGCACCCGCTGCCGTTCACCGCCGGACAGCCGTTGCCAATCACGATCGGCCAGGTGGCTGATGCCCACTTGTTCCATCGCCTGCCCGGCGAGGCGGCGATCCTCGGTACCAAAACCGCGCCAGCGGCCGATGTGGGCCAGGCGCCCCAACAATACCGCCTCCTTCACCGGCAGCGCGAAGGCGCCGGGGGCGGATTGCTCGAGAAAGGCGATGCGCCTGGCGCGCTCCCGCGCGGAAAACGCGGCGATTTCGCGCCCTTCCAGCCAAACGCGGCCGCCGGCGGCGGGCTGCAGCCCGGCCAGCAGCTTGAGCAACGTGGATTTACCGCTGCCGTTGACGCCGAGCACGCCGGTGATTTCACCGGGCAAGGCGCAGAAACTGAGGTTTTCCAACACCGTGCGTTCGCCCACTCGCCAACTTACCGCCTCGGCGCACAGACCGGATTGCGTTTTTTCAACCGTCATGCATTGACCTTCCGATACAGCAACAGCAGGAATACCGGCACCCCCAACAGCGCCGTCAACACGCCGACCGGCAACTCGCGCGGGGCAAACAGCGTTCTGGCCAGGGTGTCCGCCGCCACGGCGAACAACGCGCCGCACAGCGCGCTGGCCGGCAACAGCTGACGATGCCGCGAGCCGACCAGCCGCCGGGCGACGTGCGGCACCGTCAACCCGATAAACCCCACCGCGCCGCTGAACGCGACGATCGCCGCCGTTAGCGCGGTGGTCGCCACATACAGCAGCAGCTTCAGCGGGGCCACCGCCACCCCCAGCGAAGCGGCGGTCACGCCGCCGAACGCCAGCGCGTCCAGCTCACCCGCCCGCAGCCAGCAAAGCAGCAGCGTCGCCGCCAGCGCCAGCCCGCACAGCCCGACCTGCGGCCAGCGCGCGTCGCTGAACGATCCCAGCAGCCAGAACATCACGCCGCGCGTGGCGTTGGCGTCCGCCTGCCAGAGGGTGATCAGCGAAGTCAACGCAGAAAGCAGCTGCGTCACCGCCACCCCGGCCAGAATAAACAGCGTGGACTCCCCCTGCAGCGAACGCCCGGCCAGCAACATCACCAGCGCAAATGCCCCCAGCGCGCCGCTAAACGCCCCGCCGGACACCGACAGCAGGCCGCCCCCCAGCCCCAATACCAGCACCGTCACCGCCCCCACGCCCGCGCCGGAGGAGATCCCCAGCACCCAGGGATCGGCCAGCGGGTTGCGGGTCAGCGACTGCAGCACGGTGCCCGCCAACGCCAGCCCGGCGCCGGCCACCGCCGCCAGCAGCGCGCGCGGCATCCGCAGCGACCAGATGATGCGCTGATACACCTCGGCATCGGTCGCCGCGCCGCCGCTAACGCCGAGCACGATGCGCCAGGCGTCGTGCCACGCGATCGGCGCAGGCCCCGACAAGGTGGCGCTCAGCAGGGCCATCGGCAGCGCCGCCGCCAGCAACAGCAGCCAGCCGGCCTCACGGCCGGGCAGTAACCGCCGGCTCATGCTATTTCCAGCCTGCGATCACATAGTCGTCCAACAGCTGCCACACCGTCCCCGCCTCGCTGAAACCGGCCTGCCTAAGGGCCGCGAGCTGGAAATCCACCGGCGTCGGCGGCGGCACCGGGCGGCCGGCGAACAGCGCCTCACGCTCGGCCTGATAAGCGGCCAACGCCGGTAATTGCAGCGCGCCGGCGAACCAGCGATCCCAATCCTCGACGCCGTTGTACCAGGCGCGTTGCTGGGTCTGCTCATCGTGCCGCTCGGCCAACGCCTTCAGCCGTGGCTGACGGTGGTCATAGCGCTGATGATCGGCATTGAGGAATACGCCGCCGTCGGCCAACAGCCCGGCGACGTTGCGGTACAGCGCCAGTTGCTGCTCCGGCATCAGCCAGTGCAGCGCCGTGCTGGACACCGCCGCCTGCGGCGCAGGGCCGGACAGCGCGGAAAAACAGGCAGGATCCGCCAGATCGGCCTGCAAAATGCGGATCCGATCGCCATACTCCGCCAGTGCGCCGCGCGCCACCGCCAGCAGCAACGGATCGAGATCGATGGCGGTTACCCTGGCCTGCGGAAAGCGCTGCAAAATGCGCAGGCTCAGCGATCCCGGGCCACAGGCTAGATCCACCACGTGAAAATCCTGGCCGGCGGCCAGCGCCAGCACCTCCAGCTGGGCGTTAAAACGCGCTTCCCGCTCGGCGATGTAGGCCGCCTGCTGGCGATCCCAGGAGTCCAGCAGCGAAGATAATGAAACGGCAGTCATATCAAGGTTCCTTGTTGGAAAAAGTCGCAGCCTGCGGCGGCAAGGCCGCCAGGCCTCGAATCAAACGGCCCAGCGCCGCCACGGTGCGGGCGGAAGGGTCCATGTCGTAACCGGGGAGGATCACGTAGCGCCGCTGACGCACGGCGCGCAGCGTAGCGGTCAGCGGGTGATGCTCCAGAAAGGCGATCTTGTCGGCCGCGCTGTCGCCGAAGCCGCCGCGCGGCAGATCGCCAAGCACGATCGCATCCGGATCGCGGGCGGCGATAACCTCCCAGGATACCGTCGGCCACAGCTCGGGCAGATCGCCGAACAGGTTCTCGCTGCCGACGCTTCGGCTCAGCGAACCTGGTGCGCCGCAGCAGCCCGCCACGTAGGGCGTCTGCGTGCCGGCATACCACCACAGCAGACGTAAATGCGGCAGCGGCGCGCGCTGCGCCTCAAACGCCTGGAGTTGCCCACGTAGCCGCGCGATCAGCGCTTCACCGCCGCGGCTGACGTTGAAAATGCGCGCAAGCTCCCGCAGCTCGGTGAAGATGTCTTCAAACGTCAGCGCAGCGGCGATCGCGCTTTGCTGGCCGCTGCAGGCGCCGGGAGAGAGGTAAGTGCCGATGCCCCATTCCGCCAGCCGCGTCCGATCGGGCGTTTCCGGGCTGTGCAGCCAGTAATAGCTGGCCGAATAGACAAAATCCGGCCGCATCAGCAGCAACGCTTCCGCCGTGGGCGGCGCCGGGCTGGTGGGCGCCCGCAGCGCATCGGCCGACGCCGTCGGCGCGGGATCGCGCATGCGGTCATACCCGACCACGCCGATTGCACGGGCGGCCAGCCCCAGCGCCAGCAGGTTTTCCAGCGCCGGATTGGCATAAACCAGCACCCGCTGCGGCGGCTGCGGGTAATCGCGCGTGACCCCGCAATTTTGCAGGCTGACGCTATCAGCACGCAGCGGCACGCCCCCGCCCAACCCCAGGGCGCACAACAACAGGCAAAGCCGGCGTTTCACGCCGTCAGAACCTGACCGACACGAAGGTTTCATAGCTGCGCGGCGGCGCGATCAGCGCCTGATCCGGGTAGGTGCGCTGATAGGCGTACAGCTGGTTGGTGGCGTTGCGAATGCGGAAACCGACATCGACGATCGGCGTCAGCTGATAATCCGCCGCCAGATCGAGCGTGGTGTACGCGCGCATCTTGCGCTGGTTGGCGTCGTCGTTATAACTGCTGCCGACGTAGCGCAGCGAAGAAGCCAGCCCCAGGCGCGCCGTCGCCTGATAATGCACGCTGAGGTTGGCGGTCCAGTCCGGGATATAGGCCGGGCGATTGCCGTTGTAGCTGCGCAGCGGGCTACCGCCGCGATAGTCGTCGTAGCGGGCGTGCGTGTAGGCGGCATTGCCGGCCAGCTCCCAACGATCGTCGGGACGCAGCACCACGCCAAGCTCGATGCCGCGCGACGTCTGCCTGCCTACCGCGTTCAACGCATCCGGCCGCTGCGCGTCGGGCACAAACAGGTTGTCCTTGCGCAGTTCGTACAGCGCCAGCGTCGCCTCGCCCTTGTTATCCCAAAACTGCCCTTTGGCGCCGGCCTCCCACTGGCGCGCTCGCGTCAGCGGCAGATCGGTCTGCGTCGGGCTGAGGAAGAACAAATCGTTGCCCGGCTCCTGGCCGGTGGTGTAGTTGGCGTAAAGCGTGAGGTTATCGGTCAGTGCATAGCTGGGGCCCAGGCTCCAGGTGCTGAAAACGTAGGTGCGCGCGCGGCTCTCTTCCTGCGGCCCCTGGAAGCGCCAATCCATGTTCATATGGTTGTAGCGCAGCTGGCCCAGCAGCGCTAAACGCTCGGTCAGGCTGAAGCGGTCTTCAAGAAAGGCGGCGTACTGATTCTGAGTGACGTGGCGCACCGGCGCACGCTGGCTGGCAGTGCCCTGAGCGAACGGCTCTCTGGGCGGCGCGCCGAGCGGCACGTCCTCGGAGCCGGGGAAACCGTTGGAGTAGTACTGAAAATGCCGCTTGCTCAGATCGAAGCCGACCAGTAACCGATTATCGAAACCGGCGATAGCGCGATCGAACACCAGCGAACTGCGGTTGCCGATCAGATCGTCGTCGTGCGCCAGAGCGCCGAAAGAGTCGCGGTTGACGTCGCCGGGCCGGGCCGCCGCCGCGACGCGGAAACGCTCGACGTTGCGCCATTCGCGAAAGCCGCTGTAGTAATAGAATTGGTTATGCCACTCCACTTCGGGCGTCATAAACCAGTCCAGACTGGCCTGAAATGCGGTGGCGTTGCTCTGGATACGGCTGTCGGTCAGGTTGTTGTAATTGATGTCGCGCAGCTCGCCGGCAATGCGCCCATTCAGCAGCGGCGTGCCGTAGTAAGGGTTGTTGGTGCGGTTGAGCATGCGGTCCAGGCTCAGCGTCAGCAACGCTTCGTCCGTCAATTTAAACAGCAGCGAGCCGGAAACCCGCTTCTGCCGATCGCGTTCATACTGCACGTTGCTGCCGCTGTCGTTGCCGCTGACGTCCAACCGGTACGCCACCGCATCGTCCACCAGCGCGCCGCCGGCCCCCAGATGCAGACGCTGGCTGCGGTAGCTGCCGAAGCCATAATCAAGCTCAACCGGCTGGCGGCTGAAGGTTGGCCGCCGCGAGATCAGGTTGACGCTGCCGCCCGCGGCGCTCAGCCCGTTCAATGCAGACCCCGGCCCGCGCAGTACCTCGATGCTGTCGTAATGCGCCGGATCGCCCAGTTGCAGCGTGCTGCCGGGCATCTCTACGCCGTTATACAGCCAGGCGATCGGCCGAAAACCGCGTGCGGAAAAGTTGTTGGACAACGTTGGCGAAGCGACGCCGGACAGACCGGTGGCGTGCTCGACGGCGGCGGCCAGCGAGCGATCGCCCCGCTGTTGGATCGCCCGCGCGCTGATAATATCGACGCTGCGCGGCGTCTCCCGAGCGCTCAGCCCGAGCTGTGACGCGCTGCGGCTCACGGCGTTCAACGCATCGTAACGCCCGGCGGGGGCTGCCGCCTCCACGGTGAGATGTTCTTCACATCCCGTGGCATTGCGGGCTTTATCGCAGTCGGCGGCGAAAGCCAGCGGCGCCGCCAGTGCACCGCCGACCCAGGCGGCGGCGAGGCATAAAGATTTCCTGGGCGCGTGAAGGCGCCGGCGTGTCGTACTCATATGGAGCATCCCTGTGGTGAAATAAAAATCGGCCGCAGCCGGAATAAAGCTTTATCGTTTCTTGTTATGTTATATTATTACAATATTGCAATACCAGTCTTTATTGCCCCGCTCTCCCACGCACGGCGTTTGGCGCTTTGCCGCCAAATCGGCGACAATAAGATTTTTGCTGCCGACAGGATGTGCGCAATGCAGGCCGAAATTCTTCTGACTCTCAAACTCCAGCAAAAGCTGTTCGCCGATCCGCGCCGCATCGCGCTGCTGAAACAGGTGCAGCACACCGGCTCCATCAGCCAGGGCGCCAAACTGGCGGGCATCAGCTACAAAAGCGCCTGGGACGCCATCAATGAGATGAACCAACTGGCGGAACATACGGTGGTGGACCGCGCCACCGGCGGCAAAGGCGGCGGCGGCGCGCAGCTGACGCACTACGGCCAACGGTTGATCCAGCTGTACGATCTGCTGGGCCAGGTGCAGCAAAAGGCCTTCGACGTGTTGCAGCAGGACGATCTGCCGCTCGACAGCCTGCTGGCGGCCATCTCGCGCTTCTCGCTGCAAACCAGCGCGCGCAATCAGTTCTTCGGCACCGTGATCGAACGCGATCATCAGCAGGTGCAGCAGCACCTGGCGATTTTGTTGAACGACGGCACCACTCGCCTGACGGCGGCCATCACCCAGCAAAGCGCCGACCGGCTGCAACTGGTGCCCGGCAAAGAGGTGCTGGCGCTGATCAAAGCGCCCTGGGTGCGGTTAAGCATCGAGACGGGGGAGCATACCGGTGCGGATAACGCGCTGGCGGGCGTGGTAGCCGGCATTCAGCCGGGGGCCGAACACAGCGAGGTGCTGGTGACGCTGGCGGGGGGCGAAACCCTGTGCGCCACCCTGACGACGGCGGAGTTGCAGCGCCTGCAGCTGAGCGTCGGTACCGCCGTACACGCCCTGTTCAACGCCGACCACGTGATTATCGCCACGTTGTGTTAAGCGCAACGTAACGTTGCGTTTTTGCTGATTGACATCACCGTGCAATGCGCCTATTTCTAAGGCAAATAATTGCAAAAAAAGGAACAGGTGATGTCGTCGTTGCACATTTCGCAAGGTTCATTCCGCTTAAGCGATACCCGTACCCTGACGCTGGATGCACTGGCGATCCAGGCCGGCGACAGCTGGGCCTTCGTCGGCGCCAACGGCAGCGGCAAATCCGCCCTGGCGCGCGCGCTGGCCGACGAACTGGTTCTGCTGAGCGGTGAACGCCGCAGCGACTTTCAGCATGCGGTGCGCATCTCCTTCGAACAGCTGCAAAAAATGGTCAGCGACGAGTGGCAACGCAACAACACCGACCTGCTCAGCGCGGACGAGGACGATACCGGCCGCACCGCGGCGGAGATCATTCAGGAAGAGGTGAAAGACGCCGCGCGCTGTGAGCGACTAGCCGCGCAGTTCGGCATCACCGCCCTGCTGACCCGCCGCTTTAAATACCTCTCCACCGGCGAAACGCGCAAGACCCTGCTGTGCCGGGCGCTGATGCCCGAGCCTGACCTGCTGATCCTCGACGAACCCTTCGACGGGCTGGACGTGCACTCGCGCGCACAGCTCGCCGCGTTGCTGAGCGAGCTTTCCTCCCAGGGCCAGACCGTGGTGCTGGTGCTCAACCGGTTCGACGAAATACCGGATTTTGTCCGGCAGGTGGGCGTGCTGGCGGACTGCACCCTAACCAGCCGCGGGCCGCGCAGCCAGGTGATGGCGGACGCGCTGGTGGCGCAGCTGGCGCACAGCGAAAACCTCAGCGGGCTGGCGCTGCCGGAAACCGAGGATCCGACGCAAAAAGTAGCCCTGCCGACGGACCGGCCGCTGATCGTCCTGCGCGACGGCGTGGTCAGCTATAACGATCGGCCGATCCTCAATCACCTCAACTGGCAGGTTAACCCCGGCGAGCACTGGCAAATCGTCGGTCCGAACGGCGCCGGAAAATCCACGCTGCTCAGCTTGATCACCGGCGATCATCCACAGGGCTACAGCAACGATCTGACGCTGTTCGGCCGCCGTCGCGGCAGCGGGGAAACCATCTGGGAGATCAAGCGCCATATCGGCTACGTCAGCAGCAGCCTGCATCTGGATTATCGCGTCAACACCAGCGTGCGCAACGTGGTGCTGTCGGGGTTCTTCGATTCGATCGGCATTTATCAGGCGGTCTCGGATCGTCAGCGGCAGCTGACCGAGCAATGGCTGGCGCTGCTCGGGCTCGACGGCGCGCGTGGTGATGCCCCGTTCCATAGCCTTTCCTGGGGCCAACAGCGGCTGGCGCTGATCGCCCGTGCGCTGGTGAAACACCCGGCGCTGCTGATCCTCGACGAACCGCTGCAAGGGCTGGATCCGCTCAATCGCCAGCTGGTGCGCCGCTTCATCGACGTGCTGATCGGCCAGGGCGCCACCCAGTTGCTGTTCGTTTCGCACCATGCCGAAGACGCGCCGCAGTGCATCACTCACCGCCTCAGCTTCGTGCCCGACAGCGAGGGCGGCTACGGCTATCAACACCAGCGGCTGGAGGCGGCCTCCGCCTGAAACGCGGCGTAAACATATCCGGCAACACTTCACCGCAGCACATCACATTTGGCCTTTTATCATAGAAAGAAAGAAGGCCATTTTCTGGAGACGCCATGTCCGCTGCGTTGATTATCATCGACCTGATCGAGGATCTGATCGGGCCCAAAGGGCGCGCCAGCCACTGCCGTGAACAGGTGGTGGCAACCCACCTGCTCGCTAACGTCAATGCCGCCACGGCCTATGCCCGGGTGCGAAAAATTCCGGTGATCTGGGTGCGGGTGGGATTCGCCGACGATTATCATGATATCCCGCCCCACTCGCCGTTGTTCAACCATCTCAAGCAGATCGGTGCGCTGCGGCTAAATGGCCCGGGCTGCCGCTGGGTGCCCGAACTGCATCAGGAAGAGACCGATCTGCAGTTTGAAAAAACGGCGGTTAGCGCCTTCTCCGGTAACAATTTGTTAGCCTGGCTGCGGCAACATCGGTGCCACCATTTGCTGCTGGCGGGTATCAGTACACCGCTCGCCATCGAGAGCACCGCGCGTCAGGCGCACGACGCCGGCTTTCAGGTGACCGTACTGCACGATCTGTGCGCAGCCCCTACGCAGGAGATCCACCAGCAGAGTCTGGATACCCTGCAAAACCTGGCCGAAATCACCCGTTCGCAGGCATGGATGAAAGGCTGACCCGCATCGCCGGCGATCGTGTGGGCCGGCATCATGCACGAATGCATCACTGCCCCGACCTTTAGCGTCATCCTGGTGTGCTACTATCCGCTCTAGCGCTCAATTTCGCCATCATCGCACGCCGCAAAGGCGCTGAGCGCCGTGTACATATTTTAAAGGGACATATTATGTGGGGCGTACTGGCTGCTTCGTTATTTTTCTTGCCGTTTAACCGGCTGATAGCCTGGGTGATCCTGGCCGCCTCGGCGGGTATGGGGCTTTATCATGGGGTACTGACGCCGCTCAGCCTGAGTTATATGCTGGCGATCGTAGCGCTAGCGGGGTTGCGTCACCATTTTCGCGCGCAGCGCAATCTGGCGATCGTGCTCGAAGGGTTGGTGGTCGCCGGCTGCGTGGCGCTGTTCTTGCATCTGGTGCCGGGCATCCACAACCAGCTGATGATCGACGGCGAAAGAGCCGGCCCGCTCAGCGCGCCGTTCACCATGTATTACAACTTCGATAAGGCGATGGTGCCCTTCCTGCTGTTCGCCTGCTTGCCCACGCTGTTTTCCGCCGAACCCGGCGGCAACGCCGGCAAAGTGGGCTGGATTGCGCTGCTGCTGGCCGTGCCGGCGCTGTTGCTGCTGGCCGTGGCGCTGGGCGGCTTAAAAATCGAGCTGCATGCGCCCGCCTGGATCCTGCCTTTCGTGATGGCGAACCTGTTCTTCGTCTGCATGGCCGAGGAAGCGCTGTTTCGCGGCTACCTGCAACAGCGCCTCAGCCAGTGGCTAGGCGCCTGGCCGGCGCTGATCGTCGCCTCCCTGGTGTTCGGCGCCGCACATTTGGCGGGCGGTATGCTGATGGTGATCTTCGCAACCCTCGCCGGGGTGATCTACGGCCTGGCGTGGATGTGGAGCGGCCGTCTGTGGGTGCCGATTCTGTTCCATTTCGGGCTTAATCTGACCCATCTGCTGTTCTTCACCTACCCGCTGTATCAGCATTCTTAACGGCTGACGCCGGCAGAGAGCCCCTTTCTGCCGGCTGGTCGGGTGAAAACGCTATCACTAGCACCTCACCGTATGACCTCAATCATGCCGCCCCCTGCTTTTCTCCGCCCGTACAGTGCTTTTCAATGAAGTGTAAACGATTCCATTTTTCGCGTTAGATCACCTTTTTACCGTCGCGAGCGTGCTATCTTTTTGCGCAATGACTTCTCCCTGTTCAGCAACGGGCGTATTAAAACGGTAATTGGAAGCGATTACACCCTTGTCGACGCCAAGAAGGAACCGTATGACGGAATTTAACCCTATCGACCATCCGCACCGCCGCTTTAACCCGCTGAGCGGCCAGTGGGTGCTGGTCTCACCGCACCGCGCCAAGCGCCCCTGGCAGGGCCAGCAGGAGACTGTCCCCACGGAAATGCTGCCGGCGCACGATCCCGACTGTTTCCTGTGCCCGGGCAACGCGCGCGTCACCGGCGATCGCAATCCGGAATATCGCGGCACCTATGTCTTTACCAACGATTTCGCCGCACTGATGAGCGATACGCCGCCGGCGCCCGACAGCCACGATCCGCTGATGCGCAGCCAGAGCGCGCGCGGCGTCAGCCGGGTGATCTGCTTCTCTCCCGATCACAGCAAGACTCTGCCCGAACTGACGCTGCCGGCGCTGGAGCAGGTGGTCACCACCTGGCAGGCGCAAACCGAGGAGCTGGGCAAGCACTACCCCTGGGTGCAATTGTTCGAAAACAAAGGCGCGGCGATGGGCTGCTCCAACCCGCACCCGCACGGGCAGGTCTGGGCCAACAGTTTTCTGCCAAACGAGGCCGAGCGCGAAGATCGCCTGCAACACGACTATTTCCGGGAACATGCCTCCCCGCTGCTGCTGGATTATGCGCAGCGCGAGCTGGCCGCAGGCGAACGCATCGTGGTGAACACCGAACACTGGCTGGCGGTGGTGCCCTACTGGGCCGCCTGGCCGTTTGAAACGCTGCTGCTGCCGAAAACGGCGGTGCAGCGCATCACCGATCTCAGCGCGGCGCAGAGCCGCGATCTGGCGCTGGCGCTGAAGAAGCTGACCAGCCGCTACGACAACCTGTTCCAGTGTTCTTTCCCCTATTCGATGGGATGGCACGGCGCGCCGTTCAACGGCGCCGACAACCGACACTGGCAGCTGCACGCCCATTTCTATCCGCCGCTGCTGCGTTCAGCCAGCGTGCGTAAATTTATGGTCGGTTACGAGATGCTGGCGGAAACCCAGCGCGATCTGACCGCCGAACAGGCCGCAGAGCGTCTGCGCGCCGTCAGCGATATTCATTACCGTGAAGCCGGAGCCCAAGCATGAGCCTGAAACCGCTTACCCATTCCCTGTTTACCGAACACTTCGGCTACGCGCCGGCGTTGACCATCCAGGCGCCGGGGCGGGTGAATTTGATCGGCGAGCATACCGATTACAACGACGGCTTCGTGTTGCCCTGCGCCATCGATTACCAAACCGTCATCGCCTGCGCCAAGCGCGACGACCGCCAGATCCGCGTACTGGCCGCCGATTATCAGAATCAGCAGGATCAATTCTCGCTCGACGAGCCGATCGTCAACCACCCCGATCAGCGCTGGTCCGACTATGTGCGCGGCGTGGTGAAACATCTTCAGCGACGCAACCCCGATTTCGGCGGCGCGGATCTGGTGATCGCCGGCAATGTGCCGCAGGGCGCGGGGCTCAGCTCCTCCGCCGCGCTGGAAGTGGCGGTAGGCCAGGCGCTGCAGGCGCTCTATCAGCTGCCGCTGGACGGCGTGGCGCTGGCGCTGAACGGCCAGGAGGCGGAAAACCAGTTCGTCGGCTGCAACTGCGGCATCATGGACCAGCTGATCTCCGCGCTCGGCCGGCGCGACAGCGCTCTGCTGATCGACTGCCGCTCGCTGGAGACCCGTGCGGTGCCGATGCCGGACAGCGTCGCGGTGGTGATCATCAACTCCAATGTGCAGCGCGGGCTGGTGGACAGCGAGTACAACACCCGCCGCAAACAGTGTGAAGAAGCGGCTCGGTTCTTCGGCGTCAAGGCGCTGCGTGACGTCAGCCCGGAACAGTTTGAAGCACGTCAACATCAGTTGGATCCGTTGGTGGCCAAACGCGCGCGCCATGTCATCAGCGAGAATGCCCGCACGCTGGCGGCGGCCGATGCGCTGGCGGCCGGCGATCTGCAACGCATGGGCCGGCTGATGGCGGAGTCCCACGCCTCGATGCGTGACGACTTCGAAATCACCGTGGCGCCAATCGATCGGTTGGTCGAGATTGTCAAAGCGACGATCGGCTCGCGCGGTGGCGTGCGCATGACCGGCGGCGGCTTTGGCGGTTGCATCGTCGCGCTGATGCCACAGGATCTCGTGGAGACGGTGCGTGCCGCCGTGGCGCACGAGTATCCGCGGCAAACCGGCGGATTACAGGAAACGTTCTATGTCTGCCAGGCTTCGCAGGGGGCCGGTACATGCTGACGATGAGCACGGCAGCGGCGCCCGATGGGGAGCCTTATCAGCTGACGCAGCTGCAAAACGCCGCCGGCATGACGGTGACGCTGATGGACTGGGGCGCCACCTGGCTGTCCGCCGTCTTGCCGCTCAAATCCGGTGAAAAACGCGAACTGCTGCTCGGCTGCCGCAGCCCGGCAGACTACCCGCGTCAGGGCGCCTATCTGGGCGCCACCGTCGGCCGTTACGCCAACCGCATCGCCAACGCCAGCCTGCCCATCGATGGGACTCCCCATGCGCTGGCCGCCAATCAGGGCGTCCACCAGCTGCACGGCGGCCCCGACGGTTTTCATGCCCGCCGCTGGCGCCGGGTCCAGCAGGATGCGCAACAGGTCTGCTATGCGCTGCACTCGGCGGAGGGCGATCAGGGTTTCCCCGGCAATCTCGACGTGCAGGTCTGCTACCGTCTGACCCCGGATAATCGTTTGGAAATCAGCTATCTGGCACAGGTCGATCGCCCCTGCCCGGTCAACCTGACCAACCACGCCTATTTCAATCTGGACGGCGCCGGCACCGACGCCCGCGCCCAGCGGCTGCAGCTGTTCGCCGATCGCTATCTGCCCGTCGACGCCGAGGGCATTCCCTGCGCCGATCTGACGCCGGTGGACGACAGCGGCATGGATTTTCGTCAGCCGAAAACGCTGCTGCAGGATTTCCTGCGCGATCGCGACCAGCAGCGGGTAAAAGGCTACGATCACGCATTCTTGCTGCACCGCACCTGCGGCGCGCTGGAGAGCCCGGCAGCCCATTTGTGGTCCGCCGACGGCCAGGTGCAAATGAGCGTGTTCACCGACGCGCCTGCACTGCAACTCTACAGCGGCAATTTTCTGGCCGGCACGCCGGCGCGCGATGGCGGCAGCTACGCCAACCATGCCGGCGTGGCGCTGGAGAGCGAGTTTTTGCCGGACAGCCCGCACCATCCCGAGTGGCCGCAGCCGGACTGCTGGCTGCAACCGGGGAGTCGCTACCGCAGCGCCACGCATTATCAGTTTTATCCTATCTGACCCGCTACGCCCCTCGCCGTGCGGCCGGGGGCAATTTGTTATAAATGCTTACCTTTTAGCGCTATCCCCCTACCGGCGCCCACCTTCCCTTATTCCAAAGCGCGCACTACACTCAGGCTACCGTGATAAGCACAACGCCTTGTGCAACGTCACCATTTTCGGCCGATGGCGGCCAATCAATAGCTGAAGGAACACCTATGCGTCTGATTACTGCACTTACATTGCTGGCGGGCTTAATGCTGAGCACCAATCTGATGGCGGCCGACGCGACGACGGCGACGAAAACGCCTTCTCCGGCGCAGGCCGCCCAACAGAAACGCATGACCGATTGCAACCAGCAGGCATCCACCAAATCGCTGAAAGGCGCCGATCGCTCCACCTTCATGAGCACCTGTCTGAAATCCGAAGGCTCCGCCGCGGCGGGCAAAACCCTGACGCCGCAGCAGCAGAAAATGAAAAGCTGCAACGCCGACGCCAAGACCAAGGATCTGAAGGGCGACGCGCGTAAAACCTTCATGAGCAACTGCCTGAAAAAATCGGCCTGATTTCCCCCACGCCACGGCGCGCCCGGAGCGATTTCGGCGCGCCGTTTCCCCCTCACAGCGCCAGCCTGAACGATTCAGCTTTTTCCTTTCGCCAGCCCTTACTTTGCGGCAAGAAATTGGCTATGGTTAGACACTATCGATTGCCGAGCCCCGGCCCGCGGCAATATAATGATTTTCGTTATCATTGAAATGTCAGATTATTAAGGAGTTAAGCTATGGCTGTAACTAAGCTGGTTCTGGTGCGTCACGGCGAAAGCCAGTGGAACCAAGAAAACCGCTTCACCGGTTGGTATGATGTTGATCTGTCCGACAAGGGCCGCACCGAAGCGAAAGCCGCAGGCAAGCTGTTGAAAGAAGAAGGTTTCACTTTCGACTTCGCTTACACCTCCGTACTGAAGCGCGCGATCCACACCCTGTGGAACATCCTCGACGAGCTGGATCAGGCCTGGTTGCCAACCGAAAAATCCTGGAAGCTGAACGAACGTCACTACGGTGCGCTGCAGGGTCTGAACAAAGCCGAAACCGCTGAAAAATACGGCGACGAGCAGGTGAAGCAATGGCGTCGCGGCTTCGCGGTGACCCCACCTGAGCTGACCAAAGAAGACGAACGTTACCCTGGCCACGATCCGCGCTACGCCTCCCTGACCGAACAAGAGCTGCCGCTGACCGAGAGCCTGGCGCTGACCATCGATCGCGTTATCCCTTACTGGGACGAAGAGATCCTGCCACGCATCAAGAGCGGCGAGCGCGTGATCGTTGCAGCACACGGCAACTCGCTGCGCGCGCTGGTGAAATACCTGGATAACCTGAGCGAAGACGAAATCCTCGAACTGAACATCCCAACCGGCGTGCCGTTGGTGTATGAGTTCGATGAGAACTTCAAGCCAACCAAACGTTACTACCTGGGTAACGCCGACGAAATCGCTGCAAAAGCGGCCGCCGTGGCGAACCAGGGTAAAGCGAAGTAATTTCGCCCGTTAACGAAAAAGCCCCCGGTTTTCACCGGGGGCTTTTTTATTACTGTCGCGGCTGCTGCGCCATCGCCTCGTTCACCGCGTCCAGCCGTTCCTGCATCGCCGGATGGGTGCTGAGCCAGGCAGGCAGCGCCCAGTCATCGGTCTTTTCTCGTTCAGGCACCTGCGCCAACGCGCGATAGATCGCCGCCATTTCCGCCAGCGAACGCCCCTGGCGCTGCATTTCCGCTATCGCAAACGCATCGGCCTCACGCTCCATCCCGCGAGAAAACTGCATCTCATTCACGAAGGACGCGGACTGCAGCAACGTGTCGCCGATGCCGCTGACGTCACCCGTCATCCACATCAGCGTCAACGCCACCAGTGACGAACGCACCAGCATGCGCATCGGATGACGATAAGCGTGATGCCCCATTTCGTGCAGCATCACCGCCGCCAAGCCATCGTCGTTTTTCGACAAAGTGACCAGCTCATCGCTGAGCACCAGCGTGCCGTCTGGCAACATAAAGGCGTTCGGCGCACCGGGCACCGCCATCAACTTCAGCGACAGCGGCGTGCGCTCCTGGCGCATCTCAGGCGGCATCACCTGCCGGAACAGCTGTTGCAACGCCTGCTGCCTCTCGACCGGGAGTGCGGAGGGCGCGAAGCCGCTCTGGTCCAAAAACGTCTGTGTATGCTCGCCCAGCGTCTGTTCCACCGAGGTGGGGATGCGCATGGCGATCTCGCTGCTCGCCCACGGCAGCACCACGTAAACGTAAGCCACTACCGCCAGCAGCGTCATCAGCAGCGCCAGGGCAACGCCGCGTTTATGGCGTTCCAGCCGATGTACCCACCCCGGCGAACGGCGCTGATAGAACCAGCGGCGAAAGGCCGCATCGTCATCCGGCACAAAGCGCGCACCGTCGCTAAAGGTGAGCGTCAGCGGAATATTGCCCAGCGCGGCAGAAACGGTGATGTCCGCCAGCGGGATGTAACGCTGTTCATCCTGCCGCTGCAGCGTCACGCCTTCGCCGCTTTCGTTCACCAGTAAACGGGCCGCCTCACGTGCGGCCCGCCCCGGCAATTGATAAGCGCCTTCAAGGATCATCGGCGCCTCAGAAGCTGCCGCCCAGATCCAGCGCCTGCACCGCTTCTTCGGCCACCGCGCTGTTGGCAGTTTCCTGATGCGCAGTAATGTTCAGCAGCGCCAAATCGCCTTCAACCGCCGTGCAGGCCGCCAGATAACGGGCATGGCGCACTTCCGCCACCGGCGCCGCCAAACCGAGCGAGAACAGGGTAATCAGGGTATTGGTGATCAACAATCCCATGTACGGCATCGTTTTCATTGAGGAATGCAGCTTGATGTCGCCGTTCAGCCTTGCCTGGTTAAACAGGTAGTTGCGTTGGGCGACAACCTGGTAACTGCTGGCCACCAGGGCGCCGATCAGCAGCACCACCATCATCAGCAGCAGGCTGCTGATATTGTCCAGCACCAGCACATCAATGGCTTCATTGGTCAACATGCCCATCAACACCATCTGATAGAGGGTAAGGAAGAACGAACCGATGCACACCAGCGCGACCAACATGAACGGCAGGAATATGAGCAGGCCAACCAAGGCAAATTTGATAAAGGCCGATTTCTTCAGTTCGGCAATAAACGGTGTCTTCCCGAAAAACAGGTTATTAACGTACAAGTCATGCTGCAGTGCGCTAATAATGCCGTTTACCGCCGCAAATGCCGGCACGGCCAAAATCAGCGTCAGCACCAGCATAAAAGCAATGGCGTTGATGCTGCCAAGACCGCTGCCAATGCCGAGCAAGACGATCAGACCGACATACAGCCCGATAATCAGCAATAACGGGCAGAACAGTAAAGCCCAATAGGCGCGCCCGGTGCGGCAGACATAATTAAAACGCACGCCGCGATAGCTCGACATAATCGCATTGTAACGCCAGCTGCGGATAACGATCCACGGCAACAGGGCAAGCAACACCAGCAAAGCCAGCAGCCCCAGCAGAGGCGTTATCGCCAGCAAGATATAAAACACGATGATGCCGCCGATCACCAACAGCCGCCCTTTCAGAATTTGCAGCGGTTGTGCATGATAATCGAAACGATCGCCGTCCAATTCCGTGTTGCCGTAAAAATAGCGACGACGACGCACCGTCGCCCAGGCGGAATAGATGCCCAGGGTCAGAGCCGTCAATAACGCGTTGACTAACCAAATAGCGAAGTACTCACCACCTTTCCCATGGAATTTAATCCGGTGCAGCCCCAGCGGCTGCGAGGTATTACTTGTCATAATTCTTTCGTCCTGAAAGGAATAGGTCATACCACTCCCCGCTTATTCGTCATGCGGAGTTTGTGGAATAAAAAAGCGTCTTATATAAGCACAATGCCGAGAGCGGTGACAATTATTCTTTTATTAAATAGGAATAATGCGAAGACGGTCGCTTAATGATTTAATAAGCCTATTAACTGTAGGCCTTAAATTGACAGGAGATATAAAAATTTAAGATAAATAGAAAAGGGCCCGCTGCCGGGCCCTTTCATTTTTGCGATTATCCGCGGCGCGCTTTCACCGCCGCCGCCAGATCGCGCAGCACGGTTTCGGTGTCCTGCCAACCGATGCAGCCGTCGGTCACGCTCTTGCCGTAAACCAGCGGTTCGCCGCTTTCGAGGTTCTGGTTGCCTTCCACCAGGTGGCTTTCGATCATCACGCCGATGATCGCTTTTTCACCGCCGCTGATCTGCCCGCAAACGTCAGCGCTCACGTCCATCTGCTTTTTGAACTGTTTGCTGCTGTTGGCATGGCTGAAGTCGATCATCACCTGCGCCGGCAGCCCGGCCTTGCTCAGACCGGCTTTGACGTCCTTCACGTGCGCCGCGCTGTAGTTCGGCTCTTTGCCGCCGCGCAGGATAATGTGGCAGTCGCCGTTGCCGCTGGTGTTAACGATCGCCGAGTGGCCCCATTTGGTCACCGACAGGAAACAGTGCGGCGCGCCGGCGGCGTTGATGGCGTCGATCGCCACCTTGATGGTGCCGTCGGTGCCGTTTTTGAAGCCGACCGGGCAAGAAAGGCCGGAGGCCAGCTCGCGGTGCACCTGCGATTCCGTGGTGCGCGCGCCGATGGCGCCCCAGCTCATCAGATCCGCCAGGTACTGTGGCGTGATCATGTCGAGGAATTCGCCGGCGGCCGGCAGGCCGCTGTCGTTGATCTCCACCAGCAGCTTGCGCGCCAGGCGCAGGCCGTCGTTGATGTTGAAGCTGTTGTCCATTTGCGGATCGTTGATCAGGCCTTTCCAGCCCACGGTGGTGCGCGGTTTTTCGAAGTATACGCGCATCACCACTTCCAGCTCGCCGCTCAGTTCTTCACGCAGCGCCAGCAGGCGCCCCGCGTACTCTTTGGCGGCTTGGGTATCGTGGATGGAGCAAGGGCCAATCACCACCAGCAGGCGATCGTCGCTGCCGCGGAGGATATTGTGAATTGCGCTGCGGGCTTGGGACACCGTCTTTGCCGCGCGTTCAGTGGCCGGGAATTTCTCCAGCAGAGCCACCGGCGGCAGGAGTTCCTTAATATCATTAATGCGTAAATCGTCGTTTTGGTAATTCATAGCTTTTCCATTCGGTATCGAGGGGTATTTCGCAGTGCGTAACGGTGTAGATCCCAACAATCTAGCCTGTGAGAATGGCGCTGTAAATCACCTTTGCCCCCCTCCGCTGGAACCGTCAAATTAACAGCAGATTGTGCTGTTTCATCTGGCGAGCGCAGAGCCTCCTTTTTCGCTATGCTAGCGATCGGAATATAAAGTGACCCGAGTTGAACATGCCCTCTCTGCTATTAGTTGATGACCACCCGGTGGTTCATGTCGCACTGGAAGCGGCGCTAATGAAATCATCCCGCGCCTACCGCCTGCAGGCGGCGCACGACGACGTTCAGGCGCTGGCCCTGCTGGCCGAGGCCGTTTTCGGTCTGGTGATCCTGGATATCGGCCTGCCGCAGGTCGACGGGCTGCAGCTGTTGAAAAAAATCCGCCGCCGCTATCCGCAACAAAAGATCCTGATCTATACCGCGCAGGAAGCCGATGTCTATGCGCGCATGGCGCATGCCGCCGGCGCCAACGGTTTCGTCAATAAAGGCAGCTCGCTGGCGGAATTGCTGCAAGCGATCGAGCAGGTGCTGGACGGTGAAACCTGCTTCCCCGCCGCCGCGCTGGCCGAAGAAGCGCCGACGGCGGACGGCGGGCTGCTCACCCCCAAGGAGCTCGAGGTGCTGGGCTTGCTGAGCCAGGGGCTGTCCAACCTGCAGATCGCCGACCGGCTGCACATCAGCAACAAGACCGTCAGCACGCACAAGAAAAACATCCAACGCAAAACCGGCGCCGGTAATTTGCTGGAGCTGGTGGCGGTGTTTAAAGAGCTGGCGCCATGATGCGCCGCGCCCTGCTGCTGCTGCTGTGGTGCGGTCTGGCGCAGGCGGCGGAGCCGGTGCGCTATCAGTTGGTCAGCAATCTGAATACCCCCGAGAACATGCTGATCGTCGGCGAGAAAAACCCCTGGCGCGACCGAACGCTGCGCGTCGGCATCATCAGTGAGAACACCAGCCCGTACAACATCATCGTGGATGACGATCTGTATGGGCTGAACGCCGATTATCTCGGCTATATCCAGCAGGTGACCGGCATTCGCTTTGCCATTTACGGCTTCGCCGATCTGACGCAGCTGGAGCAGGCGCTGCACGACGGCAAGATCGATCTGCTGTACGGCATCCCGCAAAGTGAAGCGCTGCACGGATTGGCGATCTCTCAGCCCTATTACGTCAGCAACCTGCGCGTATTGCGCGATCGCAGCAACGATCGCCCGGTGATGCTCAATTCCGCCAACGCCCGCGTCGCGATCGGCGCGCTGACCGACATGCAGTCCGGCGGCGCTTTGCAGGCGGTCGCGTCGCAGATCCAGCGCTATGACAATAATCTGCAGGCGGTCTACTCGCTGCTCAACGGCAGCAGTGACTACTTTATTGCCGATGAGGCCAGCGCCAGCTTTATCATCGACCAGCTGCAGCTCGGCCAGCTCTATCAGATTGAAAGCAACGAAAACCTGGGCAACCTCTCCTTCGTGTTCGCCGCCGCCGACCCGCGGCTGATGGACACGCTGGACACCGCCATCGCCGACGCGCCGATGGAACTGATGAACGCCCTGCAGAGCCGCTGGAGCAAGAAGATCCCCAGCTACCTCGACACCGGCAATGCCGATCTGACGGCGATGGAGAAAAACTGGGTGGCGAGCCACCGCGTGGTGTACTACGCCGCCATCGAGAACAACTTCCCGTTCGCCTACCGCGGCTCCGACGGCCAGCCGCGCGGCTACGCCATCGACATTCTCAACATCATCGCGCAAAACACCGGGCTGCGTTTCGCGCCGCTGTGGGCACGCAATGCCGAACAAGCCGATCAGCTGGTGCAGTCCGGCCAGGCCAGCTTCCGCGCCGCCCTGCCGCTGGCGCGCGGCGTCAAGGCGCGCTACGGCGCCAGCATGCCGATCCACCGTTCGCTGTGGGGCGTTTACGTCGGCCAATACGCCAACGGCATCTCGACCTGGAGCGATTTGGCCGGTAAGCGCATCGGCGTGCTGCAGGGCGATTTGGCGCAGGGGCTGGTGCCGGAACGGGAACCAACCATCAGCTTCGCCGACAGCAAGTCGATGTATGATGCGCTGGCCAACGGCCAGTTGGATGCGCTGGTGGATAACGTTATCTCCGCCAACTTTTTGGCGCTGTCGCGCTATTCCGGCGCCATCAAGCTGGCCTTTGCCGCCAACAACATCCCCTACCCGGTGGCCTTCGGCGTGCGCCGCGATCAACCTCTTCTGTTGGCCATCCTCGATAAGAACCTGATGCAGATCCCGGCGGACACCCTGCAATCGCTGCGCGACGAGTGGATCGTCGACCGCAGCAATCTGATCGACGCGGTGAACGACAACCGCATGCCGCCGCAGACCACCTGGCTGCTGGCGCTGCTGGCCGCCGCCACCGTGCTGCTGCTGGCGCTGACGCTGCGCCGTTTCATGCTGCAGCGCCGTGAAAAACGCGAACGCGAAGAGCTCGAGCACGCGCGCCGTCGCGCCGAAGCGGAAAACCGCATGAAGAGCAAATTCCTCGCCACCGTCAGCCACGAGTTGCGCACGCCAATGCACGCCATCCTCGGCCTGCTGGAGCTGGAGCTCAAACGCCAACCTGCGCCGGAAGGCCTGCCGGTGATATACAGCTCGGCCTCTTCGCTGCTCAACCTGCTCAACGACCTGCAGGATCACGCCAGGCTGGAAACCGGTTCGTTGACGCTGTCGCCGAAACCGGTGGCGCTGCGCCCCTGGGTCGCGCGCATCGACGCCCTCTACCGGCCGCTGATCGGCGAACGCCCGTTGACGCTGAGCGTGCTGGCGGATCCGGCGCTGCCGGAGGCGGTGATTATTGATGGTGAGCGTTTACTTCAGGTGGCTAACAACCTGATAAACAACGCGATAAAGTTCACGCCGCGCGGCGCCATTCAGGTCGAGGTCGGCTGGCGCGCGCAGGATGAGCGGCAGGGGGAATTGCATCTGACGGTGAACGACAGCGGCTGCGGCATCGCCGCCGATGAGATAGGCAAGCTGTTCCAACCGTTTTACCGTACGCGCAACGCGCAACGCATCTCGGTGCAAGGCACCGGTTTGGGGCTGTCGATCTGCAAAGAGATCGTCGAACAGATGGGCGGTCGCATCGAGCTGCAATCGCAACCGGGCGTCGGCACCCGTGTAGAGGTCGCGATACCGGTCGAGCTGAGCGGCACCGCGCCGGCTGCCGCCCCAGAAGAGCGTGCCTTTACTCTTCTGCCGTCTTCCGCCTTGCGTACCGCGCTGATCGACGATCATCCCACCAATCTATTGCTGCTGGAACGCCAGCTGCGCCACTTCGGGCTGCAGCCGGCCCGCTTTGAACAAGGCTACGCGCTGCTGAAGGCCCAGCGCCGGCAGCCTTTCGATCTGCTGTTTATCGACTATAACATGCCGCGTCCGGACGGCCTGACGTTGGCCAGACTGATCCGGCGCGACGAACAGCGGCTACGGCGCCCGCCTTGCCGCATCGTGCTCTGCTCGGCAGACGTGCAGGAGTTTACCCGCATCCCGCCGGGGCTGGTGGCGATCGACCACTTCCTGACCAAACCGATTTCGCTGTCGGCGATCGGCCAGGTATTGGCTCAACAGCCGCAGGCTCAGGAAGAAAAGTCAGTCCTTACTGACCTGCGGCAAACGCTGGCCGAAATGGCGGGTGGCGATCGCGCCATGCTGCAGCGGCTGGCGCAGACGCTCGGCGATACGCTGCGGCAAGACCGGCAGCGGCTCGCGGACGCCGTCGATGCGAACGACTGGCCGCGCCTGGAGCAGGCGGCGCACCGCATCAAGGGCAGCCTGCTGATGCTGCAGCTGCCGGAAACCGCGCAGCTGTGCCAGCAGCTGGTGGAAACCGCACGTCGGGGCGAGCTTGCCGGTACCGCTTATACTAAATTAAAGGCGTCAGTGGCGCGGATAGTGCCGGAGCTGGACGCTCTGCTCGCCGCCGCCCCCTCTTTGGCTATGCATAAGGATGAATAATGTCGGACACTCCACACGTACACCTGCCGAAAGACAGTAATAGTAAACGCCTACTGACCGCTTTTTTAGTCACCGCCGTTTTTATGGTGGCCGAAGTGGTCGGCGGCCTGTTGTCCGGGTCGTTGGCGCTGTTGGCCGACGCCGGCCACATGCTGACCGATGCCGCCGCGCTGTTGGTAGCATTGATGGCGGTGCACTTCTCTCAGCGCAAGCCCAATGCGCGTCACACCTTCGGCTATCTGCGCCTGACCACCCTGGCGGCCTTCCTCAACGCCGCGGCGCTGCTGGTGATCGTGGTATTCATCCTGTGGGAGGCGATACGGCGTTTCTTCGAACCGCAGCCGGTGATGGGTACTCCGATGCTGATCATCGCCATAGCGGGTCTGCTGGCGAACCTGTTCGCCTTCTGGCTGCTGCATCGCGGCAGCGAAGAGAAAAATATCAACGTGCGCGCCGCCGCGTTGCATGTGCTGGGCGATCTGCTCGGTTCGGTGGGCGCCATCGTCGCCGCCATCGTTATTCTTGCCACCGGCTGGACGCCGATTGACCCGATCCTGTCGGTGCTGGTCTCCTGTCTGGTGCTGCGCAGCGCCTGGCGACTGCTGAAGGAGAGTTTCCACGAACTGTTGGAAGGCACGCCGCAGGAGATCGACATCGCCAAGCTGCAAAAAGACCTGTGCCTGAATATCCCGGAAGTGCGCAACATCCACCACGTACACGTCTGGCAGATTGGCGAGCAGAAGCTGATGACGCTGCATGCTCAGGTGATCCCGCCGCATGATCATGATGGGCTGTTGCAACGCATTCAGGCTTATCTGTTGGAACACTACAAGATTGGCCACGTGACCATTCAGATGGAGTACCAACACTGCGAGACGCCGGACTGCGGTATCAACCGGGCGCCGGAGCCGAGTGAACACTCACATGCCGAAGCGCACTCCCATCTGGGACATCATCACTAAGTCAAAAGGGCGCCATCACGGCGCCCTCTGCGTTATTACGGTGCGGAAGAGAGCGGGTTGGAACGGTTGAGCCCTGCGCTCTTGATCCACAGCCAGGAGCCGTTCAGGGCGATCAGCGTCAGAATGACATACTCCAGCGCCATCGCGTACACGCCCTGGTAGGCGAAGATCGCCACGCTGATGACATCGATAACCACCCACAGCAGCCAGTTTTCCACGTATTTGCGCGTCATCAGGATCATCGCCACGATGGAGAGCACCATCATCGCCGAATCCCAGAACGGGAAGGCGTCCGGCTGCAGCTCAGGCATCTGTACGTTCAGCCCCAGCCCTTGCATCACCGCCACCGCAACCTGCGTCAGCCAGGCGAACACGCGGTCGATGTTAAAGGTCATCAGGCCGATGCCGATGACGCAGACCGCCGCCCAGGCCAACGCTTTCGGCAGCGGCAGCCAGCGGATCTGCAGCTCAGCCTGATTGTCCTGGGTCTGGCGGCTCCAGGCATACCAACCGTAAATGTTGGCACCGAAGAAGAACAGCTGCAGCAGCAGGCTGGCGTACAGCTGGATCTGGAAGAAAATCACCGCGAACAGCGTGACGTTGATCAGGCCGAACAGGTAGTTGATGATTTTTTCCTTGCTGGCGTACCAGATGCACAGCAACCCGAACAGCGTGCCGATGGCTTCGATCCACGACAGATCGTAACCGCCCGCGCCAAGCGGAATGTGCACCAGAATATTGCTGGTACTGAAGAAGCTCATGAGGTCATCCTTTTAAACGGTTAAGCGTTGCCTTTAACCTGCATCTTAAGCTGAGCGGCGAAATCCAGCATGCGGTTCAGCGGCACCAGCGCCTTTTCACGCAGCGCGGCGTCCACGTGGATTTCATGCTGCGCGCCCCCCTGCTCCAGCCCTTCGGCAATTGCCTTCAGGCCATTCATCGCCATCCACGGGCAATGCGCGCAACTGCGGCAGGTCGCCCCTTCTCCGGCGGTCGGTGCCTCGAACAACTCCTTGTCCGGGCAGGCCTGCTGCATCTTGTAAAAGATACCGC
Organism: Serratia sp. PL7; assembly: GCF_945957435.1. Taxonomy (NCBI): domain Bacteria; kingdom Pseudomonadati; phylum Pseudomonadota; class Gammaproteobacteria; order Enterobacterales; family Yersiniaceae; genus Serratia; species Serratia sp. PL7. Next base: position 2,590,408 of record NZ_CAMFLB010000001.1, read on the forward strand.
GATCGGTGGCGACGATCAGCTGTTGATGCGGCAATGTTTTCGCCGCCTGAATCAGTTGGCTGGTAGACCCCACCGCATCCGCCAGCTCGACCACCGCCTGAGGCGATTCGGGATGCACCAGGATCGCCGCCTGCGGATAAAGCGCCTTCATGCGCCGCAGCGCCTGGGTCTTGAATTCGTCATGCACAATGCAGGCGCCTTGCCAGCACAGCACGTCGGCACCGGTTTGCTTTTGCACGTAGCTGCCGAGATGGCGATCCGGCGCCCAGATGATCTTCTCGCCCAGGCTGTCCAGGTGTTCGATCAGCTCAACGGCGATGCTGGAAGTCACCACCCAGTCGGCGCGCGCTTTGACCGCCGCCGAGGTGTTCGCATAGACCACCACGGTGCGATCGGGATGGCTGTCGCAAAACGCATGAAACTCCTCTTCAGGGCAGCCCAGATCCAGCGAACATTCGGCAAACAGCGTCGGCATCAGCACCTGCTTTTCCGGGCTGAGGATTTTGGCGGTTTCCCCCATGAAACGCACGCCGGCCACCAACAGCGTGGAAGCCGGATGGGCGCTGCCGAAGCGCGCCATTTCCAGCGAATCCGCCACGCAGCCGCCGGTTTCTTCCGCCAGCGCCTGGATTTCCGGATCGGTATAATAGTGGGCGACCATCACCGCATTGCGCTGCTTGAGCAGGGTTTTGATCTTCTCGCGATAAAAGGCTTTTTCGGCTACGTCCAGCGGTACCGGTTTAGGCGGGAAGGGATACACCGCCGCATTGACATCAAACATTTCACTCATCGCTGCAATCTCATGCTAGGCTGGGCGCCTGCCGCGTGAATATCGCCTACCGCAACGCCCTTCGTTTTATATACTAAACAAAATACCTAAAATCGCGCGAAAAGTCCGCTGATATTTTCAATTTTGCGCACTCAATGTTTAATAGATTAAAAACATAGGCATTAGCCGCGCAGTTCACAGCGGATTAACAGCCTGAGGAGAACGTATAGCCGTTCAGAAAAGAGCGGGATGATAGTCGGTGTCATGTTGAAACGAGAAAGCAGCGGATTCAGATTGCGGTGATGCGGATACGAAAAAAGCGCCAAAAGGCGCTTTTTTCTGAATGGGTGGGTCGTGCAGGATTGATTCGGCCTGTGGCCTCACCCTACGGGCAACGCTGCGCGATGCTCGAACCTGAACGCAGGATCTCACCCGCACGACTCAGAGGGCTATGTCAGCAAGAAGATAAAGGTAGAGTCAGGTGGCGCAGATGCGAAAAAAGCGCCAAAAGGCGCTTTTTTCTGAATTGGTGGGTCGTGCAGGATTGATTCGGCCTGTGGCCTCACCCTACGGGCAACGCTGCGCGTTGTCGTATCGCTGCGCGATGCTCGAACCTGAACGCAGGATCTCACCCGCACGACTCACTGGGCTATGTCAGCAAGAAGATAAAGGTAAAGTCAGGTGGGCGCAGATGCGAAAAAAGCGCCAAAAGGCGCTTTTTTCTAAATTGGTGGGTCGTGCAGGATTCGAACCTGCGACCAATTGATTAAAAGTCAACTGCTCTACCAACTGAGCTAACGACCCGCAGTGTGGTGGGTGATGACGGGCTCGAACCGCCGACCCCCTCCGTGTAAAGGAGATGCTCTACCAACTGAGCTAATCACCCACTGCTGTGGTACTGCTATTTTCACTCTCAAAGAGTGGTGGGTCGTGCAGGATAACTCGGCCTTGGGCCTCGCCCTTCGGGCCATCACCGGAGTGATGTTGTCTCGCTTCGCGAGACTCGAACCTTTACGGTTCTCATCCTGACGATTTAACACCTTGCTCTATTAAAGAGTGGTGGGTCGTGCAGGATTCGAACCTGCGACCAATTGATTAAAAGTCAACTGCTCTACCAACTGAGCTAACGACCCACTGATGTGGTTTACTGCTGATGGCGAATAGGTTATTGGAACCGACTCGCGGAAAACAAGGATGGGGATGTTCAGGACAACTCGACGGGTACTCGACTCGGACCTTTACTTGCCACATCAAACCGATTCTGAAGCTGCCATTCTTAAAGAATGGTGGGTCGTGCAGGATAACTCGGCCTTTGGCCTCGCCCTTGCGGGCCATCACCGGAGTGATGTTGTCTCGCTGCGCGAGACTCGAACCTTTACGGTTCTCATCCTTTACGATTCTCTATCGCAGCCATTCGCGAAGAATGGTGGGTCGTGCAGGATTCGAACCTGCGACCAATTGATTAAAAGTCAACTGCTCTACCAACTGAGCTAACGACCCATAACAGTGGTGGGTGATGACGGGCTCGAACCGCCGACCCCCTCCGTGTAAAGGAGATGCTCTACCAACTGAGCTAATCACCCACTGTTGTGGTTACTGCTACTTCAGAAATTGGTGGGTCGTGCAGGATGACTCGGCCTTTAGCCTCGCCCTGACGGGCCATCACTTCGTGATGTTATCCTTCCCGATTCCACTTCATTTCTTGCTTCAAAATTGGTGGGTCGTGCAGGATTCGAACCTGCGACCAATTGATTAAAAGTCAACTGCTCTACCAACTGAGCTAACGACCCAATTTCCCTGCCGCTTTAACATCTTGCAAGATGTCTTGGCAACGGCGGCATATATTACTAATTTATCTTGGCAGCGCAACCTAAATTTTTTACCGATGCGTTCAACTGCTTGTTCTTCACGCGAATGAGCCCAGAAATCGGTCAAATCGACTAACTTCTGGGCTCATTTTTCTGACTGTTAACCGCCTACGCGACTTTTCGCCTGTTTGGCCGCCGCACTGGTTGGGTATTGTTTAATCACCTGCTGGAACACGGCTTTGGCTTTATCGGCCTGCCCTTTCTCCTGCATGATGATACCCACCTTGTACATGGCGTCCGGCGCCTTCGGTGATTTAGCGTAATTCTTCACCACCACCGCAAAATAGTAGGCCGCGTCGTCTTTTTTACCCTTGTTGTAGAACAACTGACCCAGCCAATAGTTGGCGTTGGGCTGATAGGTAGACTTCGGGTACTGTTTTACGAAGGACTGAAAGGCAGAAATCGCCTGGTCATACTGTTTTTTTTCCAGCGCCAGAGAAACAGCGGCGTTGTAGTCGCTGTTCTCATCACCGCCGCTCGGCGTTGCAGACGCGGCTGCAGGCGCGCTGCTGCCCGCATCGGAAGATGCGCCTGCGGCTGCCCCACCGGCAGCGCCCGCGGCCGCAGAGGCGCTCTGAGCGCCGCCCTGGCTGAGGCTATCCATCTGCTGATAGATTTGCTTCTGGCGTTCAACCACCTGATTCAACTGATACTGACTTTCCTGGATTTGCCCACGGAGAGAATCAATGTCGCGTTGGTTATCAGAGAGTTGTTGCTGGAGTTGGTTTAAAAGCTGGCCTTGAGCATTGCTGATGCGCTCAAGCGAGGTGACGCGGTCTTCGACCGAGCCGGAGCCGACATTACTGATTGGCGCTTGGGCAGTAGCGGCCCAGGGGGCCGCTACGCCAACCAGTAACGACAGACTCAACAGGTGACGTCTGAAGTTACTGTTCATGCGATTCTCTTAGTAAACCAGAACGGCACGACGGTTTTTAGCATAAGCCGCTTCGTCGTGGCCCAGTACTGCTGGTTTTTCTTTACCGTAAGAAACGATAGAGATCTGGTCAGCGGAAACGCCTTTACCCTGCAGGTACATTTTAACGGCGTTAGCACGGCGCTCACCCAGAGCGATGTTGTATTCCGGCGTGCCGCGTTCGTCAGCATGGCCTTCAACGGTCACTTTGTAAGACGGGTTGTTACGCAGGAATGCAGCGTGCGCGTCCAGCATCTGAGCGAATTCGGAGCTAACGTCATACTTGTCCAGGCCGAAGTAAACGATGTTGTTCTTCTGCAGTTCTTGCATCTGCAGACGAGCTTGTTCTTCGGAAGACAGGTTGCTGCTGCCGTTTTCCATACCAGTGCCAGCGCCCATACCAGATTGGTCGTTGTTCGCGCTTTTGTTAGAACTACAAGCTGCTACAGCCAGAACTGGCAGTGCCAGCAGAAGCCCTTTCAGCACTTTGTTCAGTTGCATTTCTTTGATCCTTTTATAGTTTGCCATACATATTTACACATGCATCACAGATACGGCGACCAGGCAGGGAATTTGACCTGTCCATCAGTTGCCGGAAGACGCGCTTTGAAACGCCCATCAGTTGACACCAACTGCAGCACGGAGCCCATACCTTGCGTGGAGCTATAGATCACCATGGTGCCGTTTGGCGCAATACTAGGCGTTTCATCCAGGAAGGTGCCGGTCAAAACCTGAACGGCGCCCGATCCAAGATCTTGTTTGGCGATGTGTTGTGCACCACTGTTGGTGCTCACCATCACCAGGAATTTACCGTCGGAGCTGACTTCAGAATCCTGGTTCTGAGAGCCTTCCCACGTCAGACGCTGTGCGGCACCGCCGCTGGCGCTGATTTTATAAATCTGCGGACGCCCGCCCTGGTCGGAGGTAAACGCCAGCGACTGGCCATCCGGGAACCAGGTCGGTTCGGTGTTGTTGTTGCGACCATCGGTCAGCTGCGTGATTTGGCCGGAGCCGAGGTTCATCACGTACAGGTTCAGGCTGCCGCTCTTGGACAGCGCGAACGCCAGCCTGCTGCCGTCCGGAGAGAACGCCGGCGCACCGTTGTGGCGCGGGAACGAGGCGATCTGGCGGATAGCGCCGTTAGCCAGGGTCTGTACCACCAGCGCGGAACGGCCGCTCTCGAAGGTCACGTAAGCCAGTTTGCTGCCGTCCGGCGACCAGGCCGGCGACATCAGCGGCTCAGGCGAACGGTGCACCGTGAACTGGTTGTAACCGTCGTAATCCGCTACGCGCAGCTCATACGGGAATTTCCCCCCGTTGGTCTGCACGACGTAGGCGATACGGGTACGGAACGCGCCCTTGATGCCGGTCAGCTTCTCGAACACTTCGTCGCTGGCGGTATGGGCAGAATAACGCAACCACTGTTTGGTCACTTTATACTGGTTCTGCGCCAATACGGTGCCCGGCGAACCCGAGGTGTCCACCAGCTGGTAGGAGATCAGGTAGCTGCCGTCGGCGCCAGGCTGAACCTGGCCGACAACCACGGCGTCGATGCCCAATGCAGTCCAGGCCGCCGGCGTCACTTCAGACGCGGAGGTCGGTTGCTGCGGCATGCGCGCCACGTCGATCGGGTTGAATTTGCCGCTGTTGCGCAGATCCGCGCCGACAATCTTGCCGATATCTTCCGGCGGCGTGCCTGGGCCCGCCCACTTAAACGGCACCACGCCAATCGGGCGAGCGGAGTCGACCCCTTGGGTGATTTCAATGCGAACTTCCGCGTGCAACACGGACGCCCACAGAATTAAAAAACCTAGCGCTACTCGAAATGCCTGCTTCATCTCATCTCCCTTATCCAGGCGGGATGCCTGCGATAAATTAGCAGAATTTTAACAAACCAACTTACGTAAAACTACATAATCCCTGTTGGTTACCTTAGTACATCCCTGTGATCTTACTCAGCTCAAACAACCATTATTAAGGTTTGAATTCAAGGGTAGCATTCTTAACATGCTGATAAACGGCATCGCTCGGCGGCTTCGGTATATGCGCCAACTTGGCGGCAGATACCGCGGCCTGGCACAATGCCGGATCGCCTCCCGCCGGTTGTACACTTATCAGCAGGCCGTCCGGCGCCAGCTTGATACGCAGGTCACAGGTTTTTCCGGCGAACGAACTGGCATCATAGAACTTGCTTTCAATCGCGTTTTTAACCTGCCCAATATAACCATTGATATCCGCCCCGCTGGCGCCTGCCGCCTTGGCATTGCCCTGCCCGGCCGGTTTACCATCACCTTTCGATTTGGCACCGCCGCCCTTCGGCGCGTTCTTGCCGTCCGCCAGGCCGCCAAACAGATCGCTAACTTCATCCGATTGTTTCGCAGCCTCAGCGGCGGCCTTCTTCTTGGCGTCCGCAGCGGCTTTCTTGGCTGCCGCAGCTTTCTCAGCGGCGGCCGCTTTCTTCTCTGCCTCAGCGGCAGCCTTCTTCTCGGCTTCCGCTGCGGCTTTTTTCTCGGCTTCAGCGGCCGCTTTCTTCTCCGCGGCCTCTGCGGCTTTTTGCTCTGCGGCGGCAGCTGCGGCTTTCTTCGCCTCTTCCGCCTGTTTCTTGGCGGCGGCAGCGGCGGCCGCTTCTTTCTTGGCTTCCGCTTCGGCTTTCTTCTGCGCGTCCGCCTGTGCCTTGGCGACCTTTTCCGCTTCGGCCTTCGCCTTGGCGGCGGCGGCTTCGGCGACCTTCTGTTGCTCTTTGGCCTTGGCTGCGGCGGCTTCCGCCGCTTTTTGCTGCTCGGCGGCCTGTTTCTGCTGCTCCGCTGCCTTCTGCTGTTGCTCAGCCTGCGCCTTGGCGTCCTGCGCAGCTTTCTCCTGCGCCGCCAAACGCTCTTTCTCCAGCTCCTTCAGGCGCTGCTGCTGCTCCGCCTGCTTCTGCTGAAGCTCTTCGGCCTGTTGCTCCGCCTTTTTCTGGCGCTGCTTCTCGGCACGCTGCGCATCGTTGCTCTGCTGCTGCTGGCGGTTGTATTGCTCCACCACCGCGCCAGGATCGACCATCACTGCGCCCACCACGGTGCCATCACCGCCACCGCCGGCGCCCATGTCGACCTTTTCCTGCAGCGATCCCCAAATCAGCAGGGCAATCAATATGAAGTGCAGAACGACCGAAACAATAACGGCGCGGTTCAGCTTATCGTTTTGCTCAGTTGCCTTTACCAAAATAGATTCCCAAAAACTGGTGTTGCTTATACGGGGTTCCTGGGCCGCAGCGCAGGAACCGGGTTGCCGTTCGCCTTACGGTCAGATCGGCTGGGTCATCAGCCCCACGGAAGCCACGCCCGCCTGATGGAGAATATTCAATGCCTTGATAATCTCATCGTAAGGGACTTCCTTCGCACCGCCGATCAAAAAGACCGTTTTCGGGTTAGCCGCCAAACGCGACTTGGCTTCGGCCGCGACTTGCTCAGGCGGCAGCAGCTCCATACGGTTGTGATCCACCACCAGGGTGTATTGACCTACGCCGGAAACCTCAAGGATCACCGGCGGATTGTCATCGCTGGACACCGTTTTGGAATCGGTGGCGTCCGGCAGGTCAACCTCCACGCTCTGCGTGATGATTGGCGCGGTTGCCATAAAGATCAGCAGCAGCACCAGCAACACGTCGAGCAGCGGAACAATGTTAATTTCGGACTTCAGCTCGCGCCGACTACGTCCACGTACTCTCGCCATGCTACCTCCTACTTATTTGCTGTCGCTGGAGAAGGCCTGACGATGCAGAATAGCGGTGAACTCTTCCATAAAGTTGTCGTAATTCTGCTCAAGCTTGTTGACGCGCTGGTTGAGACGGTTGTAGGCCATTACCGCCGGGATAGCGGCGAACAGACCGATCGCGGTGGCGATCAGCGCTTCGGCGATACCCGGCGCTACCATCTGCAGCGTGGCTTGTTTCACCGCGCCCAGCGCGATAAAGGCGTGCATGATCCCCCACACGGTGCCGAACAGGCCGATGTACGGGCTGATCGAACCGACGGTGCCGAGGAACGGAATATGGGTTTCCAGCGTTTCCAGCTCGCGGTTCATCGAAATGCGCATCGCGCGCGACGCCCCTTCGATCACCGACTCCGGCGCATGGTTGTTGGCGCGGTGCAGGCGGGCGAACTCTTTGAAGCCGGAATGGAAGATCTGCTCGGAACCGGTCAGGCTATCGCGACGCGCCTGACTTTCCTGGTACAGACGGGAAAGCTCGATACCGGACCAGAATTTGTCTTCAAAGGCTTCGGCGTCACGCGTCGCCGCATTGAGGATGCGGGTGCGCTGAATGATGATCGCCCAAGAGGCTACCGAGAAGCATATCAAAATCAACATGATAAGCTTAACCAGCAGGCTCGCCTTCAAGAATAAATCTAGGATGTTCATGTCAGTCACTGCTTAAACTCCGCGACAATAGACTTAGGAAGCGCTCTTGGCTTCATTTGGTGTGGATCAATACAGGCAATCAGGACATCTGCCTGGCTCAGTAGGGCCCCGTCAGAATTGACAATGCGTTGAGCAAACGTGAGAGAAGCCCCGCGCAGAGAGGTGATTTCACTCTGGACTTCCAGTTGCTCGTCGAGACGAGCCGGAGCCAGATAATCCACCGTCATGCGCCGGACGACAAAAGCGACTTGTTCACTGAGCAGCTGCTGTTGATGAAAGTTGTGCTGACGCAGCATCTCTGTGCGCGCTCTTTCAAAAAAGGCGACGTAGCGGGCGTGATAGACCACACCACTGGCATCGGTATCCTCGTAGTAAACGCGAACCGGCCATCGAAACAACGTATTACTCACTCTACTTCCCAGCAATGCAATTTAACGCTGCTACTATACGCAAGACGGATCGGGTTGGGAATGGGTTACAAGATGGGAATGAAAATAATTATGGGCCGTGAGGGCCCATAACAAGGGGACATCGGGGAGATTATAAAGAAACGTAAAGTAATCCTGCGCACAAGATCACAATGGCGGGAAGCGGCGCGAAAAAAGCGCGCCAGACGCTGCGCTGCGGGCGGAATCCGAAACCGTGGATCACCCCGGCGCACACCGCCCAAATCAGCAACAGCCCTTCCCAAATCTCCAGCGAGCTGGTTTTGGCGGCGAAACGCGTCGGATCCCAGAACACGCACCCCGCCAAAATCAACGCCAGCACCAGGGAAAGGGCCCGGATCGGGCCCTTGTCGGTGACAGCATACAGCTTGTCAATCACGGACGAGCTCATCACTTACCGTCTTGCTGAGCTTTGGTCGCTTCGCTCTGCTCAAGCGCCAGCGCCGTGATGATGCCGAAGGCGCAGGCAAGAAGCGTTCCGAGAATCCAGGCAAAATACCACATGGTTTAGCTCCTTATCCTTAGTACAGCGAGTGCTTGTTGTTTTCGATGTAGTTCTTGTCGAGGCGACCGAACATTTTGTAGTACGACCAGCTGGTGTACGCCAAAACGATAGGCACGAAGATCGCCGCCACGACGGTCATCACTTTCAGCGTCAACAGGCTCGAGGTCGCGTCCCACATGGTCAGGCTGACGTTAGGCACGGTGCTCGACGGCATCACGAACGGGAACATGGTGACCCCGGCGGTGAGGATGACGCAGGCGATGGTCAACGACGAGGTGACGAACGCCAGCGCGCCCTTCTCCAGACGCGAGAACAGGATGGTGAACAACGGCAGCACCACGCCCAGCGCAGGCAAGGCCCACAGCAGCGGATACTTGTTGAAGTTGATCAGCCAGGCACCGGCCTGGTGCGCCACTTCTTTACGCATCGGGTTGGATTCCGCCAGGGTGTCCAGCGCCGACGTCACGACGAAGCCGTCGATGCCTTTCACCAGCCATACGCCCGCCAACAGGAAGCACACCGCCATGATCAGCGTCGCGATCTGTGCCGCAGCGCGTGAACGCAGGTGGATCTCGCCGGTGGTGCGCATTTGCAGGTAGGTCGCGCCCTGGGTGACCAGCATGGTCAGGCTGACCACGCCCGCCAACAGACCGAACGGGTTCAGCAGTTGGAAGAAGTTGCCGGTGTAGAACAGGCGCATGTACTCGTCCATGTGGAACGGCACGCCCTGCAGCAGGTTACCGAACGCCACACCGAATACCACTGCCGGCACGAAGGAGCCGATGAAGATGCCCCAGTCCCACATGTTGCGCCAGCGGCTGCTCTCCAGCTTGGAGCGGTAGTCGAAACCGACCGGGCGGAAGAACAAGGCGGCCAGCACCAGGATCATGGCGACGTAGAAGCCGGAGAAGGCCGCTGCGTAGACCATCGGCCAGGCGGCGAACAGCGCGCCGCCGGCGGTGATCAGCCACACCTGGTTACCGTCCCAGTGCGGAGCGATGGAGTTGATCATCACCCGGCGCTCGGTGTCGGTTTTGCCGATGATGCGCACCAGAATGCCGACGCCCATGTCGAAACCGTCGGTGACGGCGAAGCCGATCAGCAGAACGCCAACCAGGACCCACCAAATAAATCGCAGTACTTCATAGTCAAACATACGTGGACTCCTGTTTAGCGCGCTTCCTGCACGGCGGCAGTCGGTTGTTCAAAGTGATAGCGGCCGGTTTTCAGGCTGCTTGGACCCAGACGCGCAAACTTAAACATCAGGTACAATTCAGCCACCAGGAACAGGGTGTACAAGCCGCAGATCAGCCCCATTGAGAACAGAATGTCGCCCGCGGTCAGCGAAGAGTTGGCGACCGCCGTCGGCAGCACCTCACCAATCGCCCACGGTTGACGGCCGTATTCCGCCACGAACCAACCCGACTCGATCGCGATCCAAGGCAGCGGCAAACCGTACAGCGCCGCGCGGTGCAGCCATTTTTTCTGGCCGATGCGGCCGCGGATCACGTTCCAGAACGACAGGCCGATGATCAACAGCATGATCACGCCACAGGCCACCATGATGCGGAAGGCGAAGTACAGCGGCGCCACGCGCGGAATGGAGTCCTTGGTCGCCAGCTGGATTTGCGCTTCCGTCGCGTCGGTGACGTTCGGGGTATAGCGCTTCAGCAACATGCCGTAGCCCAGGTCTTGCTTGGTTTTGTTGAATTCGGCACGCACCGCAGGATCGGTATTGCCGCCGCGCAGCTCTTCCAGCAGCTGGTAGGCTTTCATCCCGTTGCGGATACGCACTTCATGCTGCGCCATCAGATCTTTCAGGCCGGTGACCTGAGTGTCCGTGGAGCGGGTGGCGATCAGGCCAAGCGCATACGGGATCTGAATAGAGAAGGAGTTTTCCATCTTGTCCTGATCGGGAATGCCGAACAGGGTGAAGGAGGCCGGCGCCGGCTGGGTGTCCCATTCCGCTTCGATAGCGGCCAGTTTGGTTTTCTGCACGTCGCCCATTTCGTAGCCGGATTCATCACCCAGAACGATAACGGACAGAATGGCAGCCATACCAAAGCTGGCAGCGATGGCGAAGGAGCGCTTGGCAAAGGCGATGTCGCGGCCTTTCAGCAGATAGTAGGAACTGATACCCAGCACGAACATCGCGCCGCAGGTGTAGCCGGAAGCCACGGTGTGAACGAATTTCACCTGCGCAACCGGGTTAAGCACCAGTTCGGAGAAGCTGACCATCTCCATGCGCATGGTTTCGAAGTTGAAATCCGAAGCGATCGGGTTCTGCATCCAGCCGTTGGCGACCAGGATCCACAGCGCGGACAGGTTGGAGCCGAGAGCCACGAACCAGGTTACCGCCATGTGCTGCACCTTGCTCAGACGATCCCAGCCGAAGAAGAACAGGCCGACCAGCGTCGATTCAAGGAAGAACGCCATCAGACCTTCGATAGCCAGAGGGGCCCCGAAGATATCGCCGACGTAGTGAGAGAAATACGACCAGTTAGTCCCGAACTGGAACTCCATGGTCAAACCGGTGGCCACACCCAGAGCAAAGTTAATCGCAAATAACTTTCCCCAGAATTTGGTCATGTCTTTATAAATTTGTTTGCCAGACAGGACATATACCGTTTCCATAATTGCCAGCAAGAACGCCATACCGAGCGTTAATGGGACAAATAAGAAATGGTACATCGCCGTTAAAGCAAACTGTAAGCGCGACAGTTCGACAATATCAAACATCTTGACTCCTTGCTCCTCGCAGGAAGACTCCGACACGCGGTTATCGGCACGCTTCTTTCAAAGCTGCCAGTAACGCCCCGCAGTGAATGCCCTTAAACACAACAAATTTGATCCAGCTTCTCCGCTTTCAACCGCACACTCGGCCAATAGCCCCTCGGGCCCTCGACAAGCACGCCACTGAAAACCGACAACGGGTAACAAATGCAACAAGATCAACCATCCATAATCACAACATGGATGATACTCGCCCAATCCCACACAATAAATAGGTTTTTACGTGACGTGGGTTAGACTTTTGGTTACAGGTCAAATCTTAGCCGAAAGAGGTACTTCGGGCTAATTTGATCTGAGACAATTTAAGCCTATCCGCATCTTATTTCCATATTCATCAGCACATTTCGCATAATTTTCTTAGGGTCATGTTGCGCAATGGTTTAATTGTTTTTTAATGATATTTTTGTGTTAAATAAATGTAATTTAAAAGAGCCGCCATTGTATTATTACGCGCTTATTATGCGACATAATTAACCTTTTATTTCCAATAAGCCGTGACAGTGATAGCAGTCACAAAACAACAAATCTCTCTCCAATATTAGTCTATTTCTCGCGATGGGATCGTAAAGGTTGCGATTTTGTAGCAAAATGACCAATAATGTTAAAATTACATTGAGTGACAATAACTTATGAAAAAAATCATCTTTGCCTCTGTATTGGGACTCTCGGGAAACGTCATGGCCGCCGAAACGGTAAATATCACCTTGCTGGGTACTTCCGATCTGCACGGCACTTTCGTGCCCTGGGACTACGCCAGCGACACGGAAAATCTGGCGGGCAGCCTGAGCCAGATAGCCACTCAGGTCAAACAGGTGCGGGCCGAGCAGCCCGACCTGATCCTGGTGGACGCCGGCGACACCATTCAGGGCAACTTCGTCGAAACCTTCAAGCATGAGGCCGTCAGCCCGATGATGCTGGGCCTCAACGCGCTCAATTATGATGTCTGGGTAATGGGTAACCACGAGTTCGACTTCGGCCTGCCGGTGCTGGCGACGCCGCTCAAGCAGTTCAAGGGCGCGGCGCTGGCGGGCAATATCGTCTGGGACAGCGGCAAGCCCTACCTGCCGGCCTACACCATCGTCGAACGCCAGGGCGTGAAAATTGGCATTATCGGTATGGATACGCCGATGACCGCCGAATTCGCCAAGGGCACCGATCGCATCAAAGGGCTGAACTTCACCGATCCGGTGCAGGCGGTGAAACAGGTCATCAGGCAAATCGACGGCCAGGTCGACGCCATCGTGCTGGTGGCGCATATGGGCATCGACAACGAGAACCAGCGCCCCGGCACCGGCGTGGCCGACATCGCCAACGCCAACCCGGAGCTGGCGGCGATCGTCGCCGGCCACATGCATGTGAAGATCGATAAAGCGGTGGTTAATGGCGTCATCATCACCGAGCCGGATAAATACGGCCGCGCACTGTCGCGCATCGACCTGCAGTTTGAACACCGCGACGGCAAATTCACGCTGATCGACAAAAACAGCTACACCTACCCGATCAAAGGGCTGGCGCCGGACAGCGCCATGCAAGCGCTCTACCAGCCGTACCATGACATTTTGCGCGCCAACGCCAACCGGGTCGTGGCGAAGCTGAGCGGCAGCGATCTGGTGCCCGCCGACGAGTTTCGCGGCATTCCTCAGGTACACGTGCAGGATACCGGCATCAGCGCGCTGTTCCAGCAGGCCGCCCGCCACTATGCGCCGCTGGCGCAGGTGATTGCCCTGCAGATCGACAACGATCGCGCCAAATTGGACGTCGGCGACATCAAAGCTAAGGACATCGCTTTTAACTACCAATACGCCGGTGGCGAGATCACCGTGTATCAGCTCAACGGCAAAGCGCTTAAACGCTACATGGAGTGGTCCGCCGACTATTTCAATCAGCTGCAGCCTGGCGACGTCACCTACAGCTTTAACCCGGCGCGGCGATCGTCCAAATATTCCACCAACGATTTCTTCGGCGGCGTCACTTACACCATCGATCTGCGCCAGCCCGCCGGCTCGCGCATCGTCGATCTGCGCCTGGCGGACGGAACGCCGGTCACCGACGACATGCCGATCCGCCTGGGCATGAACAGTTACCGCATGGGCCACCTGACGCAAAAGGGCGGCGCGCTGGAGGGGCAATCCTTCCCGGTGCTGTTTGACAGCAAAGCGCAATACGGTGAAGAAGAAGGCACTATTCGCCACCTGGCTCTGCGCTACCTGACGGAAGTGAAACACGGCCAGTATCAGGGCGTGACGCCGCAGCGCTGGAAGCTGGTCGGCCTGGAGGGGTACGAACCGCAGCGGGCGATCGTCAAACGGTTGCTCAATGAAGGCGTTATCCAAGTGCCGACCACCGACGATGGCCGCTACACCAACGTCGCCTCGATCAACGTCAAAGACGCGCTGTTCCGCAACGCCGACGATTACCGCACCGCTCTCACCTCGCTGGAAAAACAGCGGCAAACTACCGTGGATCCGGTACAACAGCGCCGCCTGCAGGATCGGATCGCGCTGATCAAAGCACTCAACGATTTCTGATCTTCGCCCATAAAAAAGGCCACCCAATGGGTGGCCAAACATGTCGAGATATTATTATTTCGTACTAAGATCTTAGCGCTTCAGCACCGCTTTTACCGCGTCGCCGATGTCCGCCAGGCTGCGAACGGTTTTCACGCCCGCCGCTTCCAGCGCAGCAAACTTCTCGTCCGCCGTGCCTTTGCCGCCTGCGATGATGGCGCCCGCGTGGCCCATACGCTTGCCTTTCGGCGCGGTTACGCCGGCGATGTAGCCGACAACCGGTTTAGTGACGTGTTCTTTGATGTAAGCTGCCGCTTCTTCTTCAGCGCTGCCGCCGATCTCACCGATCATCACGATCGCTTCGGTCTGCGGATCCTGTTGGAACATCTTCAGGATATCGATGAAGTTGGAGCCCGGGATCGGGTCGCCGCCGATACCCACGCAGGTGGACTGGCCCAGACCGGCATCGGTGGTTTGTTTCACCGCTTCATAGGTCAGGGTACCGGAGCGGGAAACGATGCCCACTTTGCCCGGCAGGTGGATGTGGCCAGGCATGATGCCGATTTTGCACTCGCCCGGGGTGATCACGCCAGGGCAGTTCGGCCCGATCATGCGCACACCGGCTTCGTCCAGCTTCACTTTCACGGTCAGCATATCCAGGGTCGGGATGCCTTCGGTGATGGTGATGATCAGTTTGATGCCGGCATCGATCGCTTCCAGGATGGAGTCTTTGCAGAACGGCGCTGGAACGTAGATGACCGAGGCAGTCGCGCCGGTCGCTTCAACCGCTTCGCGCACGGTGTTGAACACCGGCAGACCCAGATGCTGAGTGCCACCTTTGCCCGGGGTGACGCCGCCAACCATTTTGGTGCCGTAAGCGATAGCTTGTTCGGAGTGGAAAGTCCCCTGGCTACCGGTGAAGCCCTGGCAAATTACTTTGGTGTTTTTATCGATTAAGATGGACATTATTTACCCTCCACTGCTGCAACAACTTGCTGAGCCGCATCAGTCAGGCTGGTCGCAGCAATGATATTCAGGCCGCTGTCCGCCAGTTTCTTGGCGCCCAGTTCGGCATTGTTCCCTTCCAGGCGCACCACGACCGGGACGTTAACGCCCACTTCGGCCACTGCGCCGATGATGCCGTCGGCGATCAGATCGCAACGTACGATACCACCGAAGATGTTAACCAGAACCGCTTTCACCTTGTCATCGGACAGGATGATTTTGAACGCTTCGGTCACGCGCTCTTTGGTCGCGCCGCCGCCAACGTCCAGGAAGTTGGCCGGTTCGCCGCCGTGCAGTTTAACGATGTCCATAGTGCCCATTGCCAGACCGGCGCCGTTAACCATGCAGCCGATGTTGCCGTCGAGGGCAACGTAGTTCAGCTCCCACTGAGCCGCACGGGATTCGCGCTCGTCTTCCTGCGAAGGGTCACGCATTTCACGCAGTTCCGGCTGGCGGAACAGGGCGTTACCGTCGGCGCCCAGTTTGCCGTCCAGGCACACCAGATCGCCCTGCTTGGTGATCACCAGCGGGTTGATCTCAACCATCGCCAGATCGCGCTCCAGGAACAGCGTCGCCAGGCCCATGAAGATCTTGGCGAACTGGCTGACTTGCTTACCGGTCAGACCCAGTTTGAAGGCCAGCTCACGACCCTGATAAGGCTGTGGACCCGCCAGCGGATCGATGGTCATTTTGTGGATCAGTTCTGGGGTTTCTTCCGCCACCTTCTCGATTTCCACGCCGCCTTCGGTAGACGCCATGAACACCACGCGACGGGTAGAACGATCCACTACCGCGCCCAGGTACAGCTCTTTATCGATGTCGGTCGCCGCTTCTACCAGGATCTGGTGAACCGGCTGGCCCAGCGCGTCAGTCTGGTAAGTCACCAGACGCTTGCCCAACCAGGCTTCCGCGAAAGCACGGATATCTTCTTTGCTGTTGACGACTTTAACGCCGCCCGCTTTACCGCGGCCGCCAGCATGAACCTGACATTTCACCACCCACGGGCCGGAGCCGATTTTGGATGCGGCTTCTTCTGCTTCACGCGGAGTGGTACAGGCGTAACCGGTTGGTGCCGGCATGCCATACCGAGCAAACAGCTGTTTTGCCTGATATTCGTGTAAATTCATGATGTTCTATCCATTCAGTTCTGAAGGTTTTTAGCCGGACCATTATTACGCGGTAAACCGCATGGTTTTCCGGCCACATAGCACAGAGTGCGGGCGCGGCACGCCGCGCCCGGCAAGGGTTACTAGACGTCCAGCAGCAGACGAGCCGGATCTTCCAGCATCTCTTTGACCGTCACCAGATAACCGACGGATTCTTTACCGTCGATCAGGCGGTGGTCATAAGACAGCGCCAGATACATCATCGGCTGGATCACCACCTGACCATTGACCGCCATTGGGCGATCTTTGATGGCGTGCATGCCCAGGATGGCGCTCTGCGGCGGGTTGATGATCGGGGTAGACATCAGGGAGCCGAATACGCCGCCGTTGGTAATGGTGAAGTTACCGCCGGTCAGCTCTTCAACGGTCAGTTTGCCGTCGCGGCCCTTAACGGCCAGCTCTTTGATTTTCTTCTCGATGTCAGCCATGCTCATGGCGTCTACATCGCGCAGTACCGGCGTCACCAGGCCGCGCGGGGTAGAAACCGCGATGCTGATGTCGAAGTAGTTGTGGTAAACCACGTCGGAACCGTCGATCGACGCGTTCACTTCCGGGAAGCGCTTCAGCGCTTCAACCACGGCCTTGATGTAGAAGGACATGAAGCCCAGACGCACGCCGTGGCGCTTCTCGAAGGCTTCGCCGTACTGCTTGCGCAGGTCCATGATCGGCTGCATGTTGATTTCGTTGAAGGTGGTCAGCATCGCGGTGCTGTTCTTCGCCTCCAGCAGACGCTCGGCAACGCGTTTGCGCAGGCGGGTCATCGGCACGCGTTTTTCGCTGCGGCCGGCCAGAACAGGCTGCGGTGCGGCTTCAGCGGCGGCGGCCGGTTTGGCAGCGGCGCCGCCTTTGGCCAGGTGCGCTTCCACGTCTTCACGCGTGATGCGGCCACCCACGCCGGTGCCTTTGATGGCGCCAGCATCGAGATCGTGTTCAGCAATCAGGCGGCGAATCGCCGGGCTGAGCGCGTCATTGCTTTCTTCTTCCAGGCTCGCGGTAGCGCGCTGTGCAGGCGTGGCTTCTTTCTCTTGGCTCTTCTCAGCGGTCGGCTTGCCGGAGCTGTCGCCCGGACGGATGCGGCCGAGCAGCTGGCGAGACAGCACGGTCGCGCCCTCTTCTTCCACGATAGCATCGAGAATACCCGCTTCACTGGCCGGCACTTCCAACACCACTTTGTCGGTTTCGATTTCAACCAGGACTTCATCACGCTGCACGCTGTCGCCCGGTTTTTTGTGCCAGGTGGCTACGGTCGCATCGGCAACCGATTCAGGAAGGTCAGGAACCAGAATATCTACGCTACTCATTTAGCTTTCCCTTAAGTTTTTTATCATCTGCTTGCCGGCCCTCGGCCGGCAAGCGAGCGAACATTAGTCAATATTCAGCGCGTCGTTCACCAGAGCCTGCTGCTGCTTCTGGTGTACGGACATATAGCCCACCGCCGGAGAGGCGGAGGCCGGACGTCCTGCGTAACGTAAAGAAGCCCCGAACGGCACCACTTCACGGAAGTTGTGTTGGCTGCAGTACCAGGCGCCCTGGTTCAGCGGCTCTTCCTGACACCAGACGAAATCATGCACGTGCGAGTATTGTTCCAGCACGGCCTGCACGGCCTGATGCGGGAACGGATACAGCTGCTCGATACGCACGATGGCCACGTCTTTCTGCTCGTTCTTGCGACGCTGTTCCAGCAGGTCGTAGTAGACCTTGCCGGAGCACAGCACGACGCGCTTGACCGCTTTCGGATCCAAGTCGTCGATCTCGCCGATCGCCGGCAGGAAGGTGCCGTTGGCCAGCTCGTCCAGCGAAGAAATCGCCAGCGGGTGACGCAGCAGCGACTTCGGCGACATCACCACCAGCGGACGGCGCATACCGCGCAGCGCCTGACGACGCAGCATATGGTAAACCTGCGCCGGCGTAGACGGGACGCACACCTGCATGTTCTGCTCTGCGCACAGCTGCAGATAGCGTTCCAGACGCGCGGAAGAGTGCTCAGGGCCCTGGCCTTCATAGCCGTGCGGCAGCAGCATCACCAGGCCGCACATACGGCCCCATTTTTGCTCGCCGGAGCTGATGAACTGGTCGATAACGACCTGTGCGCCGTTGGCGAAGTCACCGAACTGCGCTTCCCAGATGGTCAGCGTGCGCGGTTCCGCCGTGGCGTAGCCGTATTCGAACGCCAGCACCGCCTCTTCGGACAGCACGGAGTCCCAGACTTTGAATTCGCCCTGGCCGCTGTGGATGTTCGCCAGCGGAACATAGACGGAACCGTTTTTCTGGTTGTGCACCACCGCGTGACGGTGGAAGAAGGTGCCGCGGCCGGCGTCTTCACCGGAGATGCGGATCGGGATGCCCTCATCCGCCATGGTCGCGTAAGCCAGCGTTTCGGCAGCGCCCCAGTCGAACGGCTTGTTGCCCGCCGCCATCTCGGCGCGGTCAGCGTAGATTTTCGCCACGCGCGACTGCATTTCAATCGCTTCCGGCACGGTGCTGATGCGACGTGCCAGCTCTTGCAGGCGCTTCATCTCAACCTTGCTCGGGTACTCCTCGTCCCACTCATGGTTCAGATACGGTGACCAGGTGAAGGAGTGCAGGTTCATCGGACGCCACTCTTCAACCACGCAATCGCCGCGGTCGAGCGCGTCGCGGTACAGGTTGACCATTTCCGTGGCATCTTCCAGGCTGGCCACTTTCTGCTCGGTCAGCACGTCAGCGTAGATTTTGCGCGGCGTAGGGTGTTTCTTGATCTTCTGATACATCACCGGCTGGGTGGCGCTCGGCTCGTCGGCCTCGTTGTGCCCATGGCGACGGTAGCAGACCAGATCGATCATCACGTCACGCTTAAAGGTGTTACGGAAATCCAACGCCAGGCGGGTGACGAAGGCCACGGCCTCCGGATCGTCCGCGTTAACGTGGAAGATCGGCGACTGAACCATTTTGGCGATGTCGGTGCAGTATTCGGTAGAGCGCGCATCCAGCGGGTTGGAGGTGGTGAAGCCAACCTGGTTGTTGATGACGATACGCACGGTGCCGCCCACTTCGTAACCGCGAGCCTGAGACATGTTCAGGGTTTCCTGAACCACGCCCTGGCCGGTGATGGCGGCGTCGCCGTGGATGGTGATCGGCAGCACCATGTTGCTGCGCGCTTCGTCCAGACGATCGCGACGGGCACGTACCGAGCCCATGACCACCGGGCTGACGATCTCCAGGTGCGACGGGTTGAACGCCAGCGCCAGGTGAACCATGCCGCCTTCGGTTTCCACGTCGGAAGAGAAGCCCTGGTGATATTTCACGTCACCGGTGCCGAGGTGTTCTTTATGCTTACCGGCGAATTCGTCGAACAGATCGGCCGGCTTTTTGCCCAGCACGTTGATCAGCACGTTCAGACGGCCGCGGTGGGCCATGCCCAACACCACTTCGCGCGTGCCGTTCTTACCGGCGTGGCGCACCATCTCTTTCAGCATCGGCACCAACGCGTCGCCGCCTTCCAGCGAGAAGCGTTTGGCGCCCGGGAATTTGGCGCCCAGGTAGCGTTCCAGGCCTTCCGCCGCAGTCAGCTCGTTCAGGAAACGGCGTTTTTCGTCGGCGGTAAAGCTGGCGCGCCCCACCACCGATTCGATGCGCTGCTGGATCCAGCGTTTCTCTTCGGTGTTGGTGATATGCATGTACTCAGCACCGATCGACCCGCAATAGGTCTGCTTCAGCGCGGCGTACAGATCGCCCAGCTTCATGGTTTCTTTGCCGATGGCGAAAGAGCCCACGTTGAAGGTTTCCTGGAAATCGGCTTCGGTCAGGTTGTGGTAAGCGGGATCAAGGTCAGGAACTTGCTCGCGCTGCCACAGGCCGAGCGGATCGAGGTTGGCATGCTGATGCCCGCGGAAGCGGAAGGCGTTGATCAGCTGCAGTACCTTGACCTGTTTGGCGTCGGTTTCCGGATCGGTGATGGTGGTATTGTAGCGCGCGGAGTCTTTCGCCAGGCGGCGGAAGTAATCGCGCGTTTGAGAGTGAAGCTGATCGGGTTTGACACCCGCGGTTGGTAGCTGTTGAAAAATGGAACGCCAGCTATCTTCAACGGAACCCGGATCGGTTAAGAAGTCTTCATAGAGCTGTTCTATGTAAGACTGGTTCGCGCCCGCCAGATAGGAGGAATCCAGCCAGGCCTTCATTGCGCCGTTCTGCATCATGATCCCTTAAGCTTTGAAGCTTTAGTTTTCGCCGTGGTTAACATAATTACCGTGATGAATACGGTTTGCCGTAAAACGGTTCACTCGACGTACTTGCGGCCATGACGGCCCGATACGTTCTGTTATGGACCTTGCGGTCCCTTACAAGGAACCTCTAAAAACCGGCGGAAGAACCAGGCTGCATAGCGCCGCAGCCGCGGGTCAGTTTTTAGAGGTTCCCTCCCCTATGGGATGTGCGCCGGAAAAGAGCCCGGCGCAGCATCTCATTCCGTTTATGCGCCGCGTTGCAGCAGCATGGACTTGATATGCCCGATCGCACGCGTCGGGTTCAAGCCTTTAGGACATACACTGACACAATTCATAATGCTATGGCAGCGGAAAACACTAAAAGCGTCGTCCAGATCATCTAAACGTTCTTGCGTTTCCGTGTCACGGCTGTCGATCAGGAAGCGATACGCCGCCAACAGACCGGCTGGGCCAATGAACTTGTCCGGGTTCCACCAGAACGATGGGCAAGAGGTCGAGCAGCAGGCGCACAGGATGCACTCGTACAGACCGTCCAGCTTGGCGCGTTGGTCCGGCGACTGCAGGTGCTCGCGCGCCGGCGGGTTCTTGCCGTCGTTCAGCAGGTATGGCTTGATCTTTTCATACTGGGTATAGAACTGGCCCATATCCACCACCAGATCGCGCACCACCGGCAGGCCCGGCAGCGGACGGATCACGATCTTGCCGTTGCCTTTGCGCAGCGACGAAATCGGGGTGATGCACGCCAGGCCGTTTTTACCGTTCATGTTCAGGCCATCGGAACCGCATACGCCTTCACGGCATGAGCGACGGAACGACAGGGTCGGGTCTTTTTCTTTCAACTGGATCAACGCATCCAGCAGCATCATGTCGCGACCTTCTTCCGCTTCCAGGGTGTAATCCTGCATGTGCGGCGCGTCATCGACATCCGGGTTGTAGCGATAAATGGAAAATTCGAGTTTCATCTGTCGATCTCCGCAATTAGTAAGAACGCACTTTCGGCGGGAATGCCGGGCGCAGCTTCGGTTGCATGTTCACTTCACGACGCGTCATGCTTTCCGATTGCGGCAGATACAGCGAATGGCACAGCCAGTTGGCGTCATCGCGTTCCGGGTAGTCGAAGCGGCTGTGTGCGCCACGGCTCTCGGTACGGAAGTTGGCCGACACAGCGGTGGAATACGCGGTCTCCATCAGGTTATCCAACTCCAGGCACTCGATGCGCTGGGTGTTGAACTCGCTGGAGGTATCGTCCAGGCGTGCGTTCTTCAGACGTTCACGGATCACTTTCAGTTCTTCCAGGCCCTTGGCCATCGCATCGCCTTCGCGGAATACCGAGAAGTTGTGCTGCATGCAAGACTGCAGCGCTTTGCGAATTTCGACCGGGTCTTCACCGGAACGGGTGTTGTTCCAACGGTTCAGACGGTCCAACGAGGCTTCCACGTCGGAGTCGCTGGCGTCACGGCTCACGCCCTGCTCTTCCAGCGATTCCTGCAGGTGCATGCCGGCGGAACGGCCGAACACCACCAGGTCGAGCAGCGAGTTGCCGCCCAGGCGGTTGGCGCCGTGCACCGATACGCAGGCGATTTCGCCCACGGCGAACAGCCCCGGGATCACCACGTCTTCGCCCTTCTCGTTCACGGTCAGCGCCTGGCCGGTCACCTTGGTCGGAATCCCGCCCATCATATAGTGACAGGTTGGGATAACCGGGATCGGCTCTTTCACCGGATCGACGTGCGCGAAGGTGCGGGACAGCTCCAGAATGCCCGGCAGACGGGATTCCAGTACCTCTTTGCCCAGGTGATCCAGCTTCAGCTTGGCGTGCGGGCCCCAAGGACCGTCGCAACCGCGGCCTTCGCGGATTTCGATCATGATCGAACGGGCAACCACGTCGCGGCCCGCCAGATCTTTGGCATTCGGCGCATAACGCTCCATGAAGCGCTCGCCGTGTTTGTTCAGCAGGTAACCGCCTTCGCCGCGGCAGCCTTCAGTCACCAGTACGCCCGCGCCAGCGATGCCGGTCGGGTGGAACTGCCACATTTCCATGTCCTGCACCGGCACGCCAGCGCGCAGCGCCATGCCGACACCGTCGCCGGTGTTGATGTGGGCGTTGGTGGTGGACTGATAAATACGGCCTGCGCCGCCGGTCGCCAGCACGGTGGCCTTGGCTTTGAAGTAAACCACTTCACCGGTTTCGATGCAGATAGCCGTGGTGCCGACCACCGCGCCATCCTGGTTTTTCACCAGATCGAGCGCATACCACTCGGAGAAGATGGTGGTGTGGTTTTTCAGGTTCTGTTGGTACAGGGTGTGCAACAGCGCGTGACCGGTACGGTCGGCTGCGGCTGCGGTACGCGCCGCCTGCTCGCCGCCGAAGTTCAGCGACTGACCGCCGAACGGGCGCTGATAAATGCGGCCGTCGTCCAGACGAGAGAACGGCAGGCCCATGTGTTCCAGTTCCAGAATTGCTTCCGGGCCGGTTTTACACATATATTCGATGGCGTCCTGGTCACCGATATAGTCGGACCCTTTCACCGTGTCGTACATATGCCATTCCCAGTTGTCCTCGTGGCTGTTGCCCAGCGCGACGGTAATGCCGCCCTGTGCAGACACGGTATGGGAACGGGTCGGGAAAACTTTGGACAGCAGGGCACAGGTCGAGCCCGCTTGGGAAATTTGCAGCGCGGCACGCATGCCCGCACCGCCGGCGCCGATTACGACGGCATCAAACTCTCTGACTGGCAGTTTCATTTAAGCACCCCACACTACGATTGTTCCGTACAGTAAATAGACCAGCAACGCGACCACGACAGCCAGCTGCAACACCAGGCGAACCGCCAGCGGCTTGACGTAGTCCGTCAGCACCTGCCACAGCCCGATCCAGGCGTGCACCAGAATCGACAGCAAGGTCAGCAGAGTGAACACTTTCGTAATGGAAGTGGCGAAGAAACCGCGCCAAATGTCATAAGTGAGTTCCGGAGCCGTGACGAAAAAGCCCAGGATATACAGGACGTACAGGGTGATGATGATCGCGGAAGCACGCAGCAGCAGCCAATCGTGCACGCCGTTGCGCCCTAATGCAGAAACGTTGTTTACCATACGAGGACTCCAGCCAGAACTGACAGCACGACGGTCAGACCGATCGCCACCTGGGCGGAACGGGTACCGGCGGCCAAACTCTCTTCGATGTAGCCAAAATCCATTAACAAGTGACGGATGCCACCGCAAATGTGATAGGCCAGCGCCGTGAGGATGCCCCAGAATATGAATTTGACGATGAAGCTATTCATGATGGCGGCCGCCTGCAGGAACCCCTCTTGGGAAGAGAGTGACAGGCCCAGCAGCCAGAGGAGGATACCCACGGCAACGAAGGTAATTACGCCAGAGACTCGGTGTAAGATAGACGCTATCGCAGTTACGGGGAACCGGATCGTTTGCAGATCCAAGTTGACAGGTCGTTGTTTTTTCACGTATTTGCCCACACAGCTCTTATTATTTTCCTTCCTCCGGGCCTGGGCGGGGATCAGACAGCGTTAAGAGCCTAAAACCCTTACACGTCACGCGCTCAAACATCAACATCCTCTGTGCTCAAACGGCGCGCATTTATAACGCTGGGTGCTCCTACTTCAGGGTAATCCGGAGACCTGGCGGCAGTATAGGAGGATCACATTCTGATTACAATTCTCATACAACCGCTTTGATAACATTTCCCCCGAACAGTGATTCAGATCACGGATTTCACAATTAGTGCAAAATTAATTATCTGATTTGACAAGAGATCAACATTTCCATTACATATAGGGGCACAAACGGTCCTATGATGCGCTATGGGTCAGCAGATACACTTCCTCCCGGGTTCGAGTTATGCAACAGTGTATTTGGCGAACCTATCCCAATAGACGTTGTTTCCCGCTCGAGTTTGCCGGCGTCAAAAGCAAATAAAGCACATAAAAACAGATTATTGGGATAGGTTCACATCTCTTCGAACAGCTCATAGGTAAGATTAACAGACTATAACGAATTACTCTGAATCGTTAACAACTGGTCACCCGTCTCGTTCGCCTGGTCAGCACTCTGTACCCTACCCGCGCACAGTTGCGCAGTCGCTCACAGAGTTAGCGTCCGCACCATTTTTTGCGGGCAACCTGCAGAGATTTAAGGTATTTCAGTTGTTAGTGGTTTTTTAAAATAAGGCGCTAAGGAGACAGTAAATGACTGATAAGAAAGCGACGCTAACCATTAACGACAGCGAAGCTCCGATCGAACTGGGCGTATTGACACCGACACTGGGCCCTGATGTCCTCGATGTCCGCGCTCTGGGTTCCAAAGGTTATTTCACATTTGATCCCGGCTTTACCTCCACCGCTTCTTGCGAATCCAAGATTACCTTCATCGACGGCGACAAAGGCGTGCTGCTGCACCGCGGCTTCCCTATCGAGCAGCTGGCGAAAGAATCTTCCTACCTGGAAGTGTGCTACATCCTGCTGTACGGCGAGACCCCAACGCCAGAAGAGTTCGAAACCTTCAAGACGACCGTAACCCGTCACACCATGATCCACGACCAGATCACCCATCTGTTCCGTGGCTTCCGTCGCGACTCGCACCCGATGGCGGTGCTGTGCGGCGTGACCGGTGCGCTGGCGGCGTTCTACCACGATGCGCTGGACGTCAACAACGAACGTCACCGCGAAATCACCGCGTTCCGCCTGCTGTCCAAAATGCCGACCGTGGCCGCGATGTGCTACAAATACTCCCTGGGCCAGCCGTTCGTTTACCCGCGCAACGATCTGTCCTATGCCGGCAACTTCCTGCACATGATGTTCGCCACCCCGTGCGAAGAGTACGTGGTGAACCCGGTGCTGGAACGCGCCATGGACCGCATCCTGATCCTGCACGCCGACCATGAGCAGAACGCCTCTACCTCGACCGTGCGCACCGCCGGCTCTTCCGGCGCCAACCCGTTCGCCTGCATCGCGGCCGGTATCGCCTCCCTGTGGGGGCCGGCACACGGCGGCGCCAACGAAGCGGCGCTGAAAATGCTGGAAGAGATCAAGACCGTCGAGCACATTCCAGAGTTCATCAAGCGCGCCAAGGACAAGAACGACTCCTTCCGCCTGATGGGCTTCGGCCACCGCGTGTACAAGAACTACGATCCGCGCGCCACCGTGATGCGCGAAACCTGTCACGAAGTGCTGAAAGAGCTGAACAAGAAGGACGACAACCTGCTGCAGGTAGCGATGGAGCTGGAACACATCGCGCTGAACGACCCGTACTTCATCGAGAAGAAACTGTACCCGAACGTCGACTTCTACTCAGGCATCATCCTGAAGGCGATGGGCATTCCTTCTTCCATGTTCACCGTGATCTTCGCCATCGCACGCACCATCGGCTGGATCGCCCACTGGAACGAAATGCACGACGAAGGCATCAAAATTGCCCGTCCGCGTCAGCTGTACACCGGCTATGCCGAGCGTGATTTCAAATCCCAGCTGAAAAACAAGTAAGCCGCTTTCCTGGCTGAAACCGCACAGCGCCGCCCCTTCGGGCGGCGTTTTTTTTGGTTATTTCTGGCAGCCCGGGCACCAATAAAACGGCCGCGATGACAGCTCGGTGCGCACAATCATCGCGCCGCAGCGTTCGCAAGGCTCACCGCTGCGATGAAATACCTTGAAGCGAAACAGCGCGCCGTGATGCCGGTTGTCATCCGCCTGCCCGCGCGTCTGGTAGGAAAGGCGCGGCACTGCCAGCAACGCCTCCGCCAGACGGCGCAGCGCCTCTGGCGTCAGATCCTGCGGTTTATGCTGCGGCGCCAGTTCGGCCTGCCACAGGATTTCGGCACGCAGATAATTGCCCAATCCGGCAAGAAACGCCTGGTCGAGCAGCATGCCGCCCAGCTGCCTGCGACGGAAACGCGGCGTCAGCAACCGCTCCGCCACCTCGTCTACCGTCAGCGACATGTCCAACACGTCAGGGCCGATGCGTTGCAAAAACGGGTGTTGTTCTATTTCCTCGCGCGGCCCGACGGTAATGTCGGAAGCGCTGTAGAGCAATATCGCGCTGCGGGCGGTTTCCAGCCGCACCCGCAGATCGCGTTTGGTCTCCGGCGTCTCTCCTGCCGCCGCCACTTTCCACACGCCATACAGTTGGTTATGGCTGTACATCGTCAGCCCATTGGAGAAATGGGTCAGCAGCGCCTTGCCGCGCGGCTCGATGGCGACGATACGCTCGCCGATCAGACGCTGGCGATAGTGTTTCAACTGAGGAAAAGCGAAATCGACGGCGGTCAACGGCTGATCGATCACCGCCGCCGTCAGTTTGTCCGCCGCCCGGCGAATCTCCGGTCCTTCCGGCATAGACCACTCCTTGCGTAGACCCGGCGCAGCCCGATGCGCCGGGGATTCTCTTGATTAATGCGTCGCGCCGCCCACCACTTTCAGATCGTGTTCCACCTGCAAAGCAATGGAAACGGCCAGCTCCAGCGCAAACAGCACCGTCGAAGCCGCCATGCTCGGCGCACCGGGGTGGGCCGCCGCCTGTTCCGGCAGGTACGGAATATGGATAAAGCCGCCCTTCACCTCACGCTGGCCGCTCAAACGGTGCAACAGCCCATACATCACATGGTTGCACACGTAGGTGCCGGCAGTCTGCGAAACGGCGGCCGGAATGCCAGCTTCGCGCATCGAACTGACCATCGCTTTGATCGGCAAGGTGCTGAAATAGGCCGCCGGACCGCCGGCGACGATCGGCTCGTCCACCGGCTGCTGCCCCTGATTGTCGGGAATGCGCGCATCGTCGACGTTGATCGCCACCCGTTCAATCGTGATATCGGTGCGGCCGCCGGCCTGGCCGATAGCCAGCACCATCACCGGCTGCACCTCGTCGATCGCCGCATTGAGCGCCTCCAGCGCCGCGCCGAACACGCACGGCAGCTGGCGCGCCACGATGCGCGTGCCGACCAGCTCCATATCATTGAGCTGCTTCACCACTTCCCAGGAGGGGTTAAGGCGTTCGCCGCCAAACGGCTCAAAGCCGGTAATCAATACTTTTTGCATCCTTACTCCTACAGGAACATCAGGAAATACAGCAGGAACACGTTAACCAACAGCAGCAGCACGCCGGTCGGCACCTGCGCCTTGATCACCGCATTCTTGTCCGGCAGCTCCAGCAGCGCCGCCGGCACAATGTTGAAGTTCGCCGCCATCGGCGTCATCAGGGTGCCGCAATAGCCGGAGAACATGCCGATCGCCGCCATCACCGCCGGGTTGCCGCCATGCTGCAATACCAGGATCGGAATGCCGATGCCGGCGGTAACGATCGGGAAAGCGGCGAAGGCGTTGCCCATCACCATAGTCAGCACCGCCATACCGATAGCGTAGACCGCCACGGCGATAAAGCGGTTATCGACCGCCAGATACTCCTGGGTCAGATGCGAGATCGCAGTGCCGACGCCGGCGACGGTAAACAGCAGCCCCAGCGTGGCGAGGATCTGCGGCAGAATGAACGCCCAGCCGATCGAATCCAGCAGGCGCCGCGCTTCCTGTATTGGCTGCAGGGCCTTCTCATGGGTCATTTTCACGGCGATCGCCAGACCGATCAGGCAGCCGACGGTCATCGAGAACAGGGTGATCAGCGTCGCGTGGTTACCGCTGCCGAATACCGCGCTCTGCAACGCCGGCACGTTGTTGAACAGCAGCACGCCGATCACCGTCACCACCGGGATCGCCAACGCGGGGATAAACAGCTTGTTGCCCAAACGCTTGGCGCTGGTCTCGCGCTCCTGCGGCGTTCGCTGATGATAGCTGCCGAGGCGCACACCGCCGAAGCCGGCGATCAGGGCCATCACCACCACCACCCCGCCAACGATGATGTGCAGCATGCGTTTCTCGTTGCTGCCTTCGCCGAGCACGTCGCCCAGCAGGCGGTAAGTCCAGTCGCCGACCAGGAATACCAGGCCGTACAACCCCCAAAACAGCCCGGTGGTGATGCGGCGCGGGTTGGCGCGATCGCGGAAGGACATCACCGCCACAATCAGCAGCACCGCGCCGGCCAGCCAGTAGAGATATTGTTGCTGGAAATTCATCGTGCCTCCCCCTTCGCCTGCAGCGCCGACTGATTCAGCTGCGCCAGCTCGGCGCTCAGCTGTTTATCCATTCGATACAGCCGGAATGCGTGGATCAGGAAAGCGAAAATGGCGGTCGGAATGCCCCACAGCGCGATATGCAGCGGCTCGGTCTGGATGCCGCCGGACTCCAGCATAAAGTTGTGCATGAAGATGATCGCGCCGAAGGCCACGAAGATATCTTCGCCGAAGAACAGCCCGACGTTGTCGGTCGCGGCCGACATGGCGCGCAGGCGGTGGCGCGTACGCTCCGGCAGTTCGCCATAGCGGTTTTCCGTTGCCCCTTCCGCCATCGGCGCCAGCAGCGGCCGCACCATTTGCGGGTGCCCGCCCAGGCTGGTCAGCCCCATCGCCGCGGTGATCTCGCGCACGAACAGGTACACGATCAGCAAACGGCCGGCGGTGGCGCTTTTGATCTTGGCGATCCACGCCTGCGCCCGCTCCTTCAGCCCGTGGCGCTCCAGCAGGCCGATCACCGCCAGCGGCAGCAGCAGGATCAGCGGCAGGTTGCGGGTGTTGAGAAAGCCCTCGCCGAGCTTTTCCAGAATGACGTCCAGCGGCATCAGCGCCGCCAAACCGGTGATGATACCGGCGGCGATCACCACCAGCACCGGGTTGAAACGCAATACAAACCCGACCACGATGGCGGCGATGCCGATCAGTGGCCAGAGATTCACAGCCTGTTCCATAGTCTTCCCTCGATATTTTCTAATAGTTTTTTGCTTGTGATGTTGTGTCTTGCTTTACGGCTTTATTGCTCCGCGCTGACGCGAATACCCTGTTGAACAAAACTGTCCCGCAGCTTGCGCGCATACGCCAGCGCATGCTCGCCGTCCCCGTGCAGGCAGACAGTTTCCGCCTGAACGGCGGCCCAGACGCCATCCACGCTGCGCACCCGGTGATGGCGCACCATCTCCAGCGTTTGCGCCAGCGCCTGTTCGTCATCCTCGATCAATGCCCCCGGCAAACCGCGCGGCACCAGCGTGCCGTCGGCCTGATAACCGCGATCGGCGAACACCTCCTGCCGGGTGGTCAGACCGAGCCGTTGCCCGGCGCGGATCAGCTCGCTGCCGGCCAGCCCCACCAGCCGCAGCGCCGGATCGACCGCCTGCACCGCCCGGGCGATCGCTTCCGCCAGCGCCGGTTCAACCGCCGCCTGGTTATACAGCATGCCATGCGGCTTAACATGTACCATCACTCCCCCCTCAGCGCGGGCGATGGCCGCCAGCGCCCCGAGCTGATACACCACCTGCGCGTACACCGTTTCCGGCGGCAGCTGCATGCGGGTGCGGCCGAAGTTCTCCCGATCGGGAAAACTCGGATGGGCGCCGATCGCCACGCCGTACTGCAATGCCCAGCGCACCGATTGACGCATGGTCTGCGCATCGCCGGCGTGGAAGCCGCAGGCGATGTTGGCCGAGCTCACCAATTGCAACAGCGCCTGATCGTTGGCGCAGCCTTCGCCGAGATCGGCGTTCAAATCAACGATCATGTAACCCCCAGGCAATCTGTCGAAGGAAGAGATCCTGCTCGGCTTTGGCGCGCTGCGCCTCCGTCAGTGAGCAGAGAACGAAGTGGATCGGTTCGCCGAGACGGATCTGCGCCAAGTGGTAGAGATCGGCTTCGATCACGCAGGCAATACGCGGGTAACCGCCGGTGGTTTGTGCATCGGCCATCAGCACGATCGGCTGGCCGTTATGCGGCACCTGCACCACGCCGGGCATCAGGCCATGCGACAGCATCTCGCGGTCGGTGGTGCGCTCCAGCGGCGTACCGCCGTGCAGGCGGTAGCCCATGCGGTTGCTCTGCGGGCTGAGCTGCCAGGCGGTGCGCCAAAACGTATCCTGCGCCTCTTCGCTGAATTCGGCGTACTCCGGCCCCGGCAGCGCGCGGATGCGGTTGGTGAACAGCAGCTGTTTCACGCCGCAGCGATGTTGTGGTTGAGCGGCTGATTTGCCCAGCGGCAGCCGATCGCCGTCCTTCAGGTTACGGCCTTCGTGGCCGCCAAAGGCGGCTTTCATGTCGGTGCTGCACGAGCCCAGCATTTCCGGCACGGCGATACCGCCCGAGATCGCCAGGTAGCTGCGCATGCCGCGTTTCGGCGTGCCCAGCGCCAGCCGCTGCCCCTTTTTCACCGGGTAGCGCCAGCCGGTCCACAGCGGCTTGCCGTCCAGCTGCGCGTCGCAGCCGGCGCCGGTCAGGGCAATCCAGCCAGAGCGGGTAAACTCGGCGCTGAACTGGCCGAGCGTGATCTCCAGCCCGGCGGCCTCCGGCGCGTTGCCCACCAGCAGGTTGGCGATCTTCAGCGCCGGTTGATCCAACGCCCCGCCGGTGCTGATGCCCAGGCGGCGGAATCCCTCGCGGCCCAAATCCTGCACCGTGGTATAGATGCCGGCACGCAGAATAATCAGCATACGCCCTCCTTCTGCGGCACGAAGCGCACGCTATCGCCCGGGCGCAGCAGCGTCGGCGGCATTTCATGCGGATTGAACAACGCCAGCGGCGTGCGGCCAATCAGTTGCCAGCCGCCGGGTGTCACCAGCGGATAGATGCCGGTCTGGCCGCCGCCGATGCCGACGGAGCCGGCCGCCACCGCCAGACGCGGTTCGGCGCGGCGCGGCGTCGCCAATTTTTCCGGCATGCCGCCCAAATAGGAGAAGCCCGGCTGAAAGCCGAGGAAATAGACCACATAGGCCGCCGCCGCGTGGCATTCCACCACCTGCCGCGGGGTCATGCCGGTATGGCGCGCCACGTCATCCAGATCGGGGCCTTGCTCCCCGCCGTAGACCACCGGAATATCCACCTGGCGCGACTCCGGCGTCAGGCGCTCTTTGCTTTCCCAACCCTGCTGCAGCAACGCAAGCATCGCTTCGGCGTCGGCCTGCGGCGTATGCAGCAACAGCGTCAGGTTGTTCATCCCCGGCACCACTTCCCGCACGTCGGGGTGGTGATTCAGCTTTTCCGCCAGCGCCCAGATGCGCTGCTGGCTCGGTAAGGTCACCGGCGGCGACAGTTCAAGCACTACCGCTCTTTCACCCAACAGGTAATAACGTGCTTGTTGCACCCTTATTCTCCTTATTATTATCGCGATGAAAAACACACCAGTTATGCGTGACGCGGCCCCGGCTGTCAATAGAACGCAACCATAAGGAAAATAAGGAAATAGCGCGATAAAAGGATTCAGCCGGCGCACAGGCCGGGCTGGATCCGGGGAAGAAAAAAATCAGGCGGGATTCGGGATATCGATAAAGGTCACATCAAAGCCGTGGTGCTGGGCCAGCCAGTCCCCCAACGCTTTCACGCCACCGCGCTCGGTCGCATGGTGACCGGCGGCGAAGAAATGCACGCCCATTTCGCGCGCGCTATGAATGGTCTGTTCAGACACTTCACCGCTGATGAACGCATCGACGCCGAAGCGCGCCGCGCTGTCGATAAAGCCCTGGCCACCGCCGGTGCACCAGGCCACCCGGCGAATGTGCTCAGGCGCGTTATCGCCGCAGTGCAGCACCGCGCGCCCCAGCCGGCTTTCGATACGCTGCTGCAGCGCCTCGCCGGTCAGCGGCTGTTCAAATTCGCCGTGTGGCACCAGCGGCTCGACGTCGCCAATCACCCGAATGCCCAGCGCCTGCGCCAGCTGCGCGTTGTTACCCAGCACCGGATGCGCGTCCAGCGGCAGGTGGTAGCCGTACAGGTTAATATCGTGAGTCAACAGCGTTTTCAGACGATTGCGCTTCATGCCGCGCACCGCCGGCGCCTCATTTTTCCAGAAATAGCCGTGGTGCACGATAATCGCGTCGGCCTGATGCGCCACCGCGGCATCCAGCAGCGCCTGACAGGCGGTGACGCCGGTCACGATGCGCTGCACGTGCGGGCGGCCTTCTACCTGCAATCCGTTAGGGGCGTAGTCCTGAAACGCCGCGGCGTTCAGTTCCGTATTGATCAGTTGTTCCAGATCGAGGTTACGCATTCTCTTCTCTCTTCATAGTCAAAATGTCTGCCGGTCGCCCTGCGCCATCAGGATGAATTTCACGCCCAGATCGTTGCCCTGCGCCAGCTGCTGCGCAATGGCGGCGCGCGTGTCTTCGCCCTGCTTCAGGCTGGGCTTGATGTGGCTGATCACCACCGGCAGACCGTTCAGCGAACCTTCACCGCCGCTGTACTGCGTCAGGTTCTTCAACTCCTTCAGCAGCCAGGCCGGCGTCAAATGGCCGTACAGATGTTTATCCTCCATCCCATTGGGGTACGAGGTTTCGATAATCATGCCTTTGAGCTTTTTCTGCTCGACAAGCGGCCCCAGCGTGCGCCAGACGGTATCGAGATCGCGTGATTGCTCCACCTTATCCGGCCCGGTATCGCCGAAGTAGGCGAAGAACTCGCTGCCGTTGGAAATCAGCAGCATCGACGACGGGTAGCGATCGTGGCTAAGCGGGTACATCACGCCGGTCAACCCGGTCAGGCCGAGGGTAAAGCGCTGCTGCGGCCGCACCGTTTGCAGCCGGTAGGTGCCCAGCCGCGAACCGTTGCCGGCGTCGGTAAAGTTCGGCCAGGCCTTCCAGTTGAAGTAGTGATTACGCAGGGTCAGCACGGTGTCCGCCTGGGCGTAAACGGTTTTTTTATTGTCCTCGGGCGAGCCGACGATCAGCCCCGCCACGTGGTCCAGATGGCCATGGCTGATAAAGTAACTGCCGATCAACTGCCGGAACACATAGCCCTGCGGCGTGTAAGGCGCGGCCAGCTCGGGGGTCACCTGCGGGAAACTGCCCTTCTCCAACCCTTTGGCGATGCCCGGTAGCAGCGAGCCGGCGTCCAGCGCCACATACTGCGGCTGATTATCGCTGCGGATCAGATAAGAGGTCAGGTTGCCGTCGCTAACGCCGCCGTCGACGCCCAGCGCCACCACGTCAAAGCCGGCTATCGCCAGCGCCGAATAGCCGCTCAGGCACAGGGCCAGCACCTTTTTCATCATTGCGTCGCTCCTTGCAGTTGCCTCAAGACTCTCCCCGTTTCGCCGCCTCGAACGCCGCCAACGTCTCCATGCGGGCTTGTTTGTGATCGACGATCGGCAGCGGGTAGTTCAGCGTGCATCGCTGCTTTTCCGCCCAGCGATGGGGATGATGGATGTCATTGTCGGGCACATCCGCCAGTTCCGGCAACCATTTACGGATAAAAGTGCCTTGTGGATCAAAACGTTCACCCTGGGTGGTCGGGTTGAAGATGCGGAAATACGGCGCGGCGTCGGTGCCGGTGGAGGCCGCCCACTGCCAGCCGCCGTTGTTGGCCGCCAGATCCCCGTCCAGCAGTTGCGACATGAAATAGCGCTCCCCGGCGCGCCAGTCGATCAGCAGATCTTTCACCAGAAAACTGGCGCTGATCATGCGCAGCCGGTTGTGCATCCAGCCGGTGGCATTCAGTTGGCGCATGGCGGCATCGACGATCGGATAACCGGTTTCGCCCCGCTGCCAGGCCTGCAGCTTCGCCGCGTCATCGCACCAGCGCACCTTGTCCGTCCAGGCGATAAATGGCCGATAGCGGCACAACGCGGGATAAGCCACCAGCAGATGACGGTAGAACTCGCGCCAAATCAGCTCGTTCAGCCAGGCGAAAGCGCCGCTCTCGCGATCTTCCAGCAGCTGCGGGCATTCGGCGCGCAGGCGGTTGAAGCACTGGCGCGGCGACAGCGCACCGATCGCCAGATAGGGCGACAGGCTGCTGGTGCCGGCGATGGCGGGCAGATCGCGCTGCCGAAGGTAATCCTGCACCTGCTCACGACAAAAGGCGCGCAGCCGCTGCAGCGCGGCCTCCTCGCCGGCGGGATAGTCATCCCCAATTTCCGCCGCGGGATAATCGAACGCCGCCGGCGCCTCAGGCGCAGGCAACGCGCCCTCGGCACGGATCTTCGGCGCCGGCAGGCAGCTCACGTCGGACTCGGTCAGGCGCTGAATAAAGGCGTTGCGAAACGGCGTATAAACCTTGTACATCTCGCCGCCGCCGGTGAGCACGCTGCCCGGCGGCAACAGCAGGCTGTCATCAAAACCGTGGCACGTTACCCGTCCACTCAACTGCTGCTCCAGCCGCACATCGCGTCGCCGTTCATTCAGTTCATACTGGCGGTTGTAAAACAGCGCATCTACCTGCTCTCGCTCGCAATAGTCCGCCAGCCAGTCGATCGACGCGGCAAAGTCCGCACAGGCATGGCAATGCAGCGCAATGCCCTTTTGCGCCAGCGCCTGTTGCACCGCCTGCAGGCTGGCGTGGATCAGCGCCGCCTGCCGCGGCGCCATCTCATGTTGCCGCCACTGCTCCGGTGTGGCGATAAACACCGCCAGCACCCGGGCTTTCGGATCGCTGCAGGCGGCGTGCAGGGCTTTGTTGTCGGTGATACGCAGATCGTTACGCAACCAGACCAGATGCGTGGTCATAAAACTCCTTGTCAATCAATGGCCGTAACGCAAACGCAGCGCCTCCGGGTAAGGTTCGAAATAGCGTTGTTCCGCCAGATAGCGATCGGGGTATTCCGCCATGTAATGCTTGAGCAGCGCGATCGGCGCCAGCAGCGGCTGCATGCCCTGCCGGTAGCGATCGATCAGGTGCGCCAGCTCCTGGCGCTGCGCCGCGCTAAGCTGACGACGGAAATAGCCCTGCACGTGCATTAACACGTTGGTGTGGTTGCGCCGCGTCGCTTTGTGCGCCAACAGCGCCATCAGGCGGCTGCGGTATTCCACGGCGAAGGCCTCCAGCGAGTCCCAGCGGTGAATATCGGCGACGAAGCGCCCCAGCTCGCGGTACGCCGGCTGCGAATGCGCCAGCAGCGACAGCTTGTAGCGGCTGTGAAACGCGATCAGCCCGCCGCGGGTCAGCCCCTGACGCCACAGCATGTTCAACTCATACAGCGCGTACACTCGCTCGATAAAGTTTTCCCGCAGCGCCGCATCCTGCAATCGTCCATCTTCTTCCACCGGCAGCCACGGCATCTGACGCAGCAGCTCGGCGGTAAACAGCCCAACGCCGTTTTTACGCGAGTCCTTGCCGTTCTCGCTGTAGACCCGCACCCGTTCCAGGCCGCAGCTCGGCGACTTGGCGCAGACGATATAGCCGCACAGGTGCTGCAACGCGGCCACGCGCTGCGCTGAGAAACTGCGCATCTCCTCGGTCAGATCCACGCCGGCGTCGTTGCTGTAGCGCATCGCCGGCCACGGCTGCGCCTGTTTCACCAGGCGCAGCGCCGGGCGCGGCGTGGGCAGGCCGATCGCCATTTCCGGGCAAACGGGCTCAAAGCGCACATAGGGCGCCAACTGTTCCACCGCAAAAGCCAGCCGCTTGTGGCCACCGTCGAAACGCACCGCGTCGCCCAGTAAACAGGCGCTGATGCCGATAGGGATCTTGTCGCTCATACCGCTCTCCCATGTTGTTGACCGATGAGGAAAGTGTAGAAGAATGGCTTGCCAAATACGACCTTGCGCTTGATAGGGGTGGCCAGAGGCATAAAAAAACCCCCGCCACAGGGCGAGGGTTTTTTCGTGAATCGGCAGCGACTCAGTAGAAATCGCAGGACGCCAGTTCCGCCTGCTGCAGCCAGACCGGCTTATCGCTGGTTTTTGACCAGACGCGGTGCAGGTAGCTGTAAAAACGCCCGCGATCGCTGCGGAACAGCATCACCGGCAGGGCCAAAATGCCCGCGATAACCACTGCGCTGCGGCGCAGGAGAATCCGATGCAGTGAATAAGCGTGATAGGTCGTAGACATGCGAACCTCCTTAAAAACGCCTGCCGTTGATTTGTCAGGGAAAACGGCGTGGGCGTATCAAATGAACAATCGGTAATTTGGTAACTGAGCAAAATTTTAGCGCACTTGATGAAAGTTTACTACTCATCCGACCACTAAATCGCACAAAAAATCGCTAATCACCGCAGCGATTCGTAATTTTGTTACAGTCAGGTTAATTTTTAACTAATCATGGGTTACATTGTGGTTATTATCCGGTTCCTGCTTCCACGCCTCTGCCCTTGCTTATTCACTCATCAGGCGCAATCTCGCCACCGCCCTGATGGTTGAAATGCTGAATTTCCGCTGAAATTTCAGCCATTTTTATACTTTTTTTACACCCGCCCGCGCGATTTTTTCATCTTCTTTCTACCCCGCTCCCTACACTGCCTCTATCAAAAACAACACCTCTGGAGGTGTCCCGTGAGTTTCAGCGTTATTGGTGGTGCGCTGTTGGTTCTGCTGCTGTTGGCCTATTTGGTCTACGCCCTGTTTAACGCGGAGGATTTCTGATGGCGGCTTCAGCCTTTTTACTGATCGCCAGCTTCCTGCTGGTGCTTCTGCTGCTGGCCCGGCCGCTGGGCGGCTTTATGGCGCGCCTGATCGAAGGTGAGCCGCTGCCTGCGCTGCGCGGGGTGGAAGCCGGCGTCTGGCGCGCCTGCGGCATCCGCGCCACCGAGATGAACTGGTGGCAGTACGCGCTGGCGATCCTGGCGTTCAACCTGCTCGGCCTGGCGTTGCTGTTCGCCCTGCTGATGACGCAGGGCTCGCTGCCGCTCAACCCGCAAGGCTTCCCGGGCCTCTCCTGGGATCTGGCGCTCAACACCGCCGTCAGCTTCGTCACCAACACCAACTGGCAGGCCTACAGCGGTGAAAGCACTCTCAGCTATTTCAGCCAGATGGCCGGGCTGGCGGTGCAGAACTTCGTCTCCGCCTCCACCGGCATCGCCGTGGCCTTTGCGCTGATCCGCGCCTTTACCCGCCGCGCCGGCAAGACCGTCGGCAACGCCTGGGCCGATCTATTCCGCATCACGCTGTATGTGCTGCTGCCGATCGCGCTGCTGATCGCTCTGTTCTTCGTCAGCCAGGGCACGCTGCAAAACTTCCTGCCTTACCTGCACGTCACCACGCTCGAAGGTGCGCAGCAGACGCTGCCGATGGGGCCAGTGGCCTCGCAGGAAGCGATCAAGATGCTCGGCACCAACGGCGGCGGCTTCTTCGGCGCCAACTCGGCGCACCCGTTCGAGAACCCAACCGTGCTGACCAACTTCGTGCAGATGCTGGCCATCTTCCTGATCCCCTGCGCGCTGTGCTTCTCCTTCGGCCAGTTGGCCGGTGAAAACCGTCAGGGCCACGCGCTGATCTGGGCGATGGCGCTGATCTTCGTGGTGGCGGTGGTGGTGGTGATGGTCGCCGAGCTGGCGGGCAACCCGCACCTGAGCGCGCTGGGCGCCGACAGCAACATCAATATGGAAGGCAAAGAGTCGCGCTTCGGCATTCTCGCCACCAGCCTGTTCTCGGTGGTGACCACCGCCGCGTCCTGCGGGGCGGTCAACGCCATGCACGACTCCTTCACCGCGCTGGGCGGCATGGTACCGATGTGGCTGATGCAGATCGGTGAGGTGGTGTTCGGCGGCGTAGGCTCCGGCCTGTACGGCATGCTGCTGTTCGTACTGCTGACGGTATTTATCGCCGGTCTGATGATCGGCCGCACCCCGGAATACCTGGGCAAAAAGATCGACGTTTACGACATGAAGATGACCGCGCTAGCGATCCTGGTCACGCCGACGCTGGTGTTGCTGGGCAGCGCGCTGGCCATCGGCACCGACGCGGGCCGCGCCGGCATCCTCAACCCGGGCGCTCACGGCTTCAGCGAAGTGCTGTACGCCCTGTCCTCCGCCGCCAACAACAACGGCAGCGCCTTCGCCGGGTTGAGCGTCAATACGCCGTTCTACAACCTGCTGCTGGCCTTCGCCATGTTTGTCGGCCGCTTCGGGGTGATCCTGCCGGTGCTGGCGATCGCCGGTTCGCTGAGCGCCAAACAACGCCAGCCGGCGGGCAACGGCACCCTGCCGACCTATGGGCCGCTGTTTATCGGCCTGCTGATCGGCACCGTATTGCTGGTGGGCGCACTGACCTTCGTGCCGGCGCTGGCGCTGGGCCCGGTGGCCGAGCATTTGCAGCTTTGGTTGGCAAACTAACCGACGTCACAGAGAGAGAATAAGAGATGACTCGCAAACAACGCGCGCTGTTTGAACCCGCCCTGGTGCGCACCGCGCTGATCGATGCGGTGAAAAAACTGGACCCTCGCGTTCAATGGCGCAACCCGGTGATGTTCGTGGTGTATATCGGCAGCATTCTGACCACCGCCATCTGGCTGGCGATCCTCACCGGCCAAACCGACGGCGCCGCCGCCTTTACCGGCAGCGTCGCCCTGTGGTTATGGTTCACCGTGCTGTTCGCCAACTTCGCTGAGGCGCTGGCCGAAGGCCGCAGCAAAGCCCAGGCGGAAAGCCTGAGGGGCACCAAGAAAACCAGCTGGGCGAAAAAGCTGGCCGGCCCGCGCCGCGACGGCGCCACGGAGAAAGTGGCCGCCGAAAGCCTGCGCAAAGGTGATATCGTACTGGTGGAAGCCGGCGATACCGTCCCGTGCGACGGCGAAGTGCTGGAAGGCGGTGCCTCGGTAGATGAAAGCGCCATCACCGGCGAATCCGCCCCGGTGATCCGCGAATCCGGCGGGGACTTCTCCTCGGTCACCGGCGGCACCCGCGTGCTGTCCGACTGGCTGGTGGTACAGTGCAGCGTCAACCCGGGGGAAACCTTCCTCGATCGCATGATCGCCATGGTGGAAGGCGCCAAGCGCCGCAAAACGCCGAACGAGATCGCGCTGACTATTCTGCTGGTGGCGCTGACCATCGTGTTCGTCCTGGCCACCGCCACCCTGTTCCCGTTCTCGCAATACAGCGTGGAAGCGGCCGGCAGCGGCAGCGTGGTCACCATCACCGTGCTGGTCGCCTTGCTGGTTTGCCTGATCCCCACCACCATCGGTGGCCTGCTGTCCGCCATCGGCGTGGCCGGGATGAGCCGCATGCTCGGCGCCAACGTGATCGCCACCAGCGGCCGCGCGGTGGAAGCCGCCGGCGACGTGGACGTGCTTCTGCTGGATAAAACCGGCACCATCACGCTGGGCAACCGCCAGGCTTCAGAGTTCCTGCCGGCGCCGGGCGTGAAAGAGCAAGAGCTGGCGGACGCCGCGCAGCTGGCCTCGCTGGCGGACGAAACGCCGGAAGGCCGCAGCATCGTGGTGCTGGCCAAACAGCGCTTCAACCTGCGCGAACGCGATCTGCAGGCGCTGAACGCCACCTTCGTGCCCTTCTCCGCCCAGACCCGCATGAGCGGCGTCAACGTGCAGGAGCGCATGATCCGCAAAGGCGCGGTGGATGCCATTCGCCGTCACGTCGAAACCAATCAGGGGCACTTCCCGCGGGCGGTGGACGATCTGGTGGAAAGCGTGGCGCGCACCGGCGGCACGCCGCTGGTGGTGGCGGAAGGCGCCCGAGTGCTGGGCGTGGTGGCGCTGAAGGATATCGTCAAGGGCGGCATCAAGGAACGCTTCAATGAGCTGCGCAAGATGGGCATCAAAACGGTGATGATCACCGGCGATAACCCGCTGACCGCGGCGGCGATCGCCGCCGAAGCCGGAGTGGACGACTTCCTGTCGGAAGCCACGCCGGAAGCCAAGCTGGCGCTGATCCGCCAGTATCAGGCGGAAGGCCGTCTGGTGGCGATGACCGGCGACGGCACCAACGACGCCCCGGCGCTGGCGCAGGCCGATGTGGCGGTGGCGATGAACTCCGGCACCCAGGCCGCCAAAGAGGCGGGCAACATGGTCGATCTGGATTCCAATCCGACCAAGCTGATCGAAGTGGTACACATCGGCAAACAGATGCTGATGACGCGCGGCTCGCTGACCACCTTCAGCATCGCCAACGACGTGGCCAAATACTTCGCCATTATTCCGGCGGCGTTCGCGGCCACCTATCCGCAGCTGAACGCGCTGAACGTGATGCACCTGCACTCCCCTGCCTCCGCCATCATGTCGGCGGTGATCTTCAACGCCCTGGTGATCGTGTTCCTGATCCCGCTGGCGTTGAAAGGGGTGAGTTACAAACCGATGAGCGCCGCGGCCTTGCTGCGCCGCAACCTGTGGCTGTACGGGGTCGGCGGCCTGCTGGTGCCGTTCGTCGGCATCAAACTGATCGACCTGATCCTGGTCGCGCTGCACGTCGCCGGTTAACCATTGAGGGAAATGAACATGACGTATTTACGACCTGCGCTGGTGATGCTGATCCTGCTGACGTTGATCACCGGCATCGCCTATCCGCTGCTGACCACCGGGCTGGCGCAGCTGCTGTTTTCGGGGGCGGCCAACGGTTCGCTGCTGTACCAGGGCGACAAGGCGGTCGGCTCCGCACTGATCGGCCAGAACTTCACGCGCGCCGACTATTTCTGGGGCCGCCCATCGGCCACCGGCGATTCGGCCTATAATTCGCTGGCCTCCGCCGGCAGCAACCTGGCGGCCACCAACCCGGCGCTGGATAAGGCTATCGCCGAGCGCGCAGCGCAGCTGCGCCAGGCCAATCCTGCGATGAGCGGCCCGATCCCGGTCGATCTGCTGACCGCCTCCGGCAGTGGGTTGGATCCGCAGATCTCGATCGCCGCGGCGCGGTATCAGCTGGCGCGGGTCGCGGCGGCGCGTCATTTGCCGCCGAAACAGGTCGCCAAACTGATCGAAGACAACACCGATCGGGCCACGCCCAACTTCATGGGCGAATCGGTGGTGAACGTGTTGAAGCTGAACCTGGCGCTGGATGCGTTGAAGTAACGCGCCGTATTCAGCATAGTGATAGGGTTCGGCATGCCGAACCCCTTTTTGCTTGGTAACACAAGG
Source organism: Serratia sp. PL7 (assembly GCF_945957435.1). Lineage (NCBI taxonomy): Bacteria > Pseudomonadati > Pseudomonadota > Gammaproteobacteria > Enterobacterales > Yersiniaceae > Serratia > Serratia sp. PL7. The sequence goes on from NZ_CAMFLB010000001.1 coordinate 2,631,805, forward strand.
AATTGTCATGGTCGAAGAAGAACAGCAGCGTCCCGATCCCGACAGCCTGCTGGCGCTGGCCAATGAAAAACCGCGCGGCCGGTTGAAGGTATTCTTCGGCGCCTGCGCCGGCGTCGGCAAGACCTACGCCATGCTGCAGGAGGCCCAGCGCTTGCGCGCTCAGGGGCTGGACGTGTTGGTCGGCGTGGTGGAAACCCACGGCCGCAGCGAGACCGCCGCCCTGCTCGACGGCCTGGCGCTGCTGCCGCAAAAGCGCATCCAGCATCGCGGGCGACTGGTGCATGAATTCGACCTCGACGCCGCGTTGGCGCGCCACCCGGCGCTGATCCTGATGGACGAACTGGCGCACAGCAACGCCCACGGTTCGCGCCACCCCAAACGCTGGCAGGATGTGGAAGAGCTGCTGGACGCCGGCATCGACGTGCTGACGACCGTCAACGTGCAACATTTGGAAAGTCTGAACGACGTGGTGGGCGGCGTGACCGGCGTGCGGGTGCGCGAAACGGTGCCCGACCACGTGTTTGACGAGGCCAGCGAAGTGGTGCTGGTCGATCTGCCGCCGGACGATCTGCGCCGACGGCTGCACGAAGGCAAAGTGTATATTCCCGGCCAAGCCGAGCGCGCCATCGAGCACTTCTTCCGCAAAGGTAACCTGATCGCCCTGCGCGAGCTGGCGCTGCGCCGCACCGCCGATCGGGTCGATGACCAGATGCGCGAATTTCGTGACACTCAGGGACGCGAGAAAGTGTGGCACACCCGCGACAGCATTCTGCTGTGCGTCGGCCACAATAGCGGCAACGAAAAGCTGGTGCGCATCGCCGCCCGGCTGGCGGCGCGGCTTGGCTGCCACTGGCATGCGGTCTACGTGGAAACCCCCAAGCTGCACCGGCTGCCGGAAAACCAGCGCCGCGCCATTCTGCGCGCGCTGCGGCTGGCGCAGGAACTGGGTGCCGAAACCGCTACCCTGGCCGATCCGTCCGAAGAGCGTGCGGTGCTGCGCTACGCCCGCGAGCATAACCTCGGCAAAATCATCATCGGCCGCCGCAGCGAGCAGCGCTGGAAGCTGCGCGGCAGCTTCGCCGATCGCCTCGGCCGGCTGGGCCCGGATCTCGATCTGGTGATCGTCGCGCTGGAGAGCGACGCCGCACAGCCGCCGCCGGGCAAGGAGCACGACGGCCGCAGCTTCAATGAGAAATGGCGCATGCAGCTGCGCGGCTGCGCGGTGGCGGTGGCGCTGTGCGCACTGATCACCCTGCTCTCGCAGTGGCTGCTGCCGGGCTTCGATCAGGCCAACCTGGTGATGGTCTACCTGCTCGGCGTGGCGATCGTCGCACTGTTCTTCGGCCGCTGGCCATCGGTGCTGGCAGCGGTGATCAACGTCGCCAGTTTCGATCTGTTCTTCGTTCAGCCCGAATGGTCGTTCGCCGTCAGCGATATGCAGTATCTGCTGACCTTCGGCGTGATGCTCGCCGTCGGCATCATCATCGGCAACCTGACCGCCGGGGTGCGTTATCAGGCCCGGGTGGCGCGCTATCGCGAGCAGCGGGCGCGCCATCTGTACGAAATGTCGCGCGGGCTGAGCCGCGCGCTGACCGTGGCCGACATCGCCAACACCAGCCGTCATTTCCTCTCCAGCAGCTTCCAGGCGAAAACCGTGCTGCTGCTGCCGCAGGAAGGCGGCCGGCTGCAGCAAATGGTCGGCGAGGAAGGCGGGCTGCTGTCGGTAGACGAAGCCATCGCGCGCTGGAGTTTCGATAAAGGCTTGCCGGCCGGCGCCGGCACCGACACCCTGCCCGGCGTGCCTTACCAACTTCTACCGCTCAATACCCCCAAGCAGACCTTCGGCCTGTTGGCGATCGAGCCCAATAACCTGCGCCAGCTGATGGTGCCGGAACAGCAGCGGTTGCTGCAAACCTTCGCAGTGCTGATCGCCAGCGCGCTGGAACGGCTGCACCTGGCGCGCAGCGCCGAAGAAGCCAAGCTGGACGCCGAACGCGAACAGCTGCGCAACTCGCTGCTGGCGGCGCTGTCGCACGATCTGCGCACGCCGCTGACGGTACTGTTCGGCCAGGCGGAAATCCTCACGCTGGACCTGGCGGCCGAAGGCTCCAATCACGCCACCCAGGCCAGCCAGATCCGCCAGCAGGTGCTGAGCACCACCCGGCTGGTGAACAACCTGCTGGATATGGCGCGCATCCAGTCCGGCGGTTTCAGCCTGCGCAAAGAGTGGCAGTCGCTGGAAGAGATCGTCGGCGCTTCGCTGCACATGCTGGAGCCGCTGCTCAGCCAGCATCCGATCGAGGTCGAGCTGCCGCCGGAACAGATCCTGGTCAACTGCGACGGTAGCCTGCTGGAACGGGTGTTCACCAACCTGTTGGAAAACGCCAATAAATACGCCGGCGCCGAGGCCACCATCGGCATTCGCGCCCGCACGCTGCCCGAGTGGCTGGAAGTCGAGGTCTGGGATAACGGCCCCGGCATCCCCGCCGATCAGCTGCAGCTAATTTTCGACAAGTTTTCACGCGGCAATAAAGAGTCGGCGATCCCCGGCGTCGGCTTGGGGTTAGCGATTTGTCGTGCCATTATTGAAGTGCATGACGGCCGCATCTGGGCGGAAAACGGCGCCAACGGCGGCGCCAGCTTCCGCTTCGTGCTGCCGCTGGAAAAACCGCCCGAGATCGACGGCGACGCCTTCGATCTGTAATCAACGCAGGGGAAACGTGAGCATAACGCCAACCAACATTCTGATTGTTGAAGATGAAAAAGAGATCCGCCGCTTCGTGCGCACCGCGCTGGAGAGCGAAGGCCTGCGGGTATTTGAAAGTGAAACGCTGCAGCGCGGGTTGATTGAAGCCGGCACGCGCAAACCGGATCTGATCATCCTGGATTTGGGCTTGCCGGACGGTGACGGGCTGAGCTACATCCGCGATCTGCGGCAGTGGAGCGCCATTCCAGTGATCGTGCTGTCGGCGCGCAACGCCGAAGAGGACAAGATCGCCGCGCTGGATGCCGGCGCCGACGACTACCTCAGCAAACCGTTCGGCATCGGCGAGCTGCTGGCGCGGGTGCGGGTCGCACTGCGCCGCCACTCAGCTAACCAACAGGAAAGCCCGCTGGTGAGCTTTTCGGCGATTACCGTCGATCTGGTGAATCGCCGGGTGCTGCGCAACGACGAAGATCTGCATCTGACGCCGATCGAGTTTCGCCTGCTGGCGGAGCTGCTGGCCAACGCCGGCAAGGTGATCACCCAACGCCAGCTGTTGAGCCACGTCTGGGGGCCGAACTACGTGGAGCACAGCCACTATCTGCGCATCTACATGGGCCATTTGCGGCAGAAGCTCGAAGCCGATCCGGCCCGGCCCAAACACCTGCTGACCGAAACCGGCGTCGGCTATCGCTTCATGCCTTAACCCCGGTGGGCGCGGTTTGCCGCGCCTTTACGCCGCCGGGCCCTTCTTCAATCCGACCATAAATTCCTTAAACGCCTCGCGCAGCGGAGCGAACACCGGGTGTTTGCGGTTTTCGATCATCACTTCGGAGAACAGCTTCAATCCTACGGCGAAGGCCGCGCTCTGCTCGGGGCCGAAGTTCAGATCGTCACGCGCCCGAATGCGCTCGACGATCTCGAGAATATCGTCGTGGTTGGTCACCTCAAAACTCAGCGGTGCTTTCTCGACGGGGTTGCCCTGGCGATCGCTCAGGGCTTCAACGGTAATGTTAAAACGGTGGCCGGGCATCAGTTCTTCTCCTGCTGCGTGGGTTGAATATGCATTTCGCTTTCGATCGCCGCCACGGCGGTCAGCAACGCGGCGTTGATGCGCTCCACCTGCTGCGGCGTGAGATCGGCGCGCATCACGTTGCCGCGCAGCAGGCTGCGCAGACGGTTCATGGCGTCGTAGATGCCTTCCGCCAGGTTGCCGTGCCGATGATGCTCGCGGCCGGCGCCCGCCAGGCGCGCCAGAATGACGTCAACCACCTGTTGATGCTTTTGCAGCTCGCCCTCGCCCGCCACGGTGATACGGTAGCTTTTGCGGCCGTTGCCGGTGGTGAGCGGCTCAAGGAAATCCTGTTCTTCCAGCAGCGTCAGCGTGGGGTAAATCACCCCCGGGCTCGGCACGTACAGGCCGGATGACGCTTCCTCGATCGCCTTGATCAATTCGTACCCGTGGCTGGGCTTGCGCGCCACCAACGCCAGCAACACCAGGCGCAGATCGCCGTGTTCGAACAGACGATGACGCCCGCCCCGGCCACCACGCCCACCTCGGCCGTGTTCTTCGCCTTCGCCGCCGAAGTGATGGCGCCCGCCGCGATGACGGCGGCCCTCTTCGCACTCATGATGGTGGTGGTGATGCCGGTGTAAATCTAATCGATGAAACATAAGGTGATACCTCGCTTAACAGTGAACATCAATACGAGGTTGTTTAGATATATCTAAACAGCGTCGATAGCGCTAATCTAGATCGATATATCTAAATGCGCAAGCACGTACCGTGAAAAAGATATATCTAAATTACAGGCATAAAAAAAGCGCTGTAAAAACAGCGCTTTTTATCCATCAAGAAAAGCGATTACTTGGCGGAAGCCAGCACTTCGCTGACGATCTCGACCGCTTCGTGCTCAATCTTCTCGCGGTGTTCCGCCCCGAGGAAGCTCTCGCAGTAGATCTTGTAAGCCTCTTCAGTACCGGAAGGACGGGCCGCGAACCAGCCATTGTCAGTCATCACTTTCAAGCCGCCGATCGACGCGCCGTTGCCCGGCGCCGCGGTCAGACGTGCGGTGATCGGATCCCCGCCCAGCGTACTGGCCTTGACCATCTCCGGCGACAGTTTGGACAGCGCCGCTTTCTGCGCATGGGTTGCCGGCGCCTGGATGCGGTTGTAGCTCGGCGCGCCGAAGCGCTTGGCCAGATCGTCATAATGATGCTGCGGGTTCTCACCGGTTACCGCGGTGATTTCAGCCGCCAGCAGGCACATGATGATACCGTCTTTGTCGGTCGACCACGGCTGGCCGTTGAAGCGCAGGAACGAGGCCCCAGCGCTTTCTTCGCCGCCGAAGCCCAGGCTGCCGTCGAACAGGCCGTCCACGAACCACTTGAAGCCGACCGGCACTTCCACCAGCTTGCGCCCCAGGTCAGCCACCACGCGGTCGATCATCGCGCTGGATACCAGCGTTTTACCTACCGCCACATCGGCGCCCCACTGCGGGCGATGTTGGAACAGGTAGTTGATGGCTACCGCCAGATAGTGGTTCGGGTTCATCAGGCCCTTCGGCGTGACGATGCCGTGACGGTCGTAATCCGGATCGTTGGCGAACGCCAGATCGAATTTGTCGCGCAGCGCCAGCAGGCCGGCCATCGCCGACTCGGACGAGCAGTCCATGCGGATGATGCCGTCATGGTCCAGGTGCATAAAGCGGAAGGTCTGATCGATGGAGTCGTTCACCAGCGTCAGATCCAGCTTGTAGTGTTCCGCCACCCGCTGCCAATAGGCGATGCCGGAGCCGCCGAGCGGATCCACGCCCAGCTTCAGGCCGGCGCGTTGAATGGCCGGCATGTCGACCACGTCAACCAGGCCTTCGACATAAGGCTGCACCAGATCTTTGGCATGCAGGTGGCCGCTGTTCCAGGCCTTATCCAGCGACTGACGCTGAACGCCTTTCAACTGCTGCGCCAGCAGTTCGTTGGCGCGCTTCTCGATCACCGACGTCAGGTTGGTGTCAGCCGGGCCGCCGTTCGGCGGATTGTATTTGATACCGCCATCTTCCGGCGGGTTATGGGACGGCGTAATGACGATGCCGTCGGCCTGCGCGCCGCCGCGGCGGTTGTGGCACAGAATGGCGTGCGATACCGCCGGCGTTGGCGTGAAGCCGTTGTTTTCCTGCACGATCACATCGACGCCGTTGGCGGTCAGCACTTCCAGCACGGAAATGAAGGCCGGCTCGGACAGTGCATGGGTGTCTTTGCCCACGTAGCACGGGCCGGTAGTGCCTTGCTGATGACGAACTTCGGCGATCGCCTGAGCGATGGCGAGGATGTGCGCTTCGTTGAAGCTGTGGCGCTGCGCGCTGCCGCGGTGGCCGGAGGTACCAAACTTCACCGCATGTGCGGCATTGCCGGCTTCCGGTTGCAGCACATAGTACTGCGACGTCAGCTGGGCTACGTTGATCAGATCGCTTTGGCGGGCGGGCTGCCCGGCACGTGGATTATTCGCCATCGACATATCTCCCTCATCCCTGTCGGTGACCGGGCAAATACGTCGCGCACGGCCATCATGACGGGCTGTTCGCTAAATTAGACGGTACCGCAAACTTTCTCGATCAGTTCCGCCGGGAACTGCATCGCCTGCATGATGTGTTCGATCATGCTGCGCTTGCGGCCGGTATTGGTATTGGTGATCACCCAGTAAGGGGTGCCCGGTACATGCTTCGGCTTGGTGTGCGTGCCGTTGGCCAGCAGGGTCTGCTGATCGCCGGCGAAATAGGTGCGGGTACGGCCGGTCAACGCCTCGGTAGCGGCGGCGAAACCGGCGGCATCGAGGGTGTACAGCGTGGACAGCACCAGCATGAAACGGTTGACCGCTTTGTTCTGCTCGGCGTATTCATCCGACAGCAGCAGTTCACGCACGGCGCGTACGCGATCGCGCGGACGCTGAGCCGGCACCGCTTTTTCCAGCTCGACGGACTGTGACGCACTGGCGGCAGGCAACGCGCGCACCGGTTGCCCGGCGGTGAATTTCAACATGCGGCGTAAAATATCGGACGCGCTTTCACCGATGTGTTGCGTGTGGCTGGCAATATAACGGTAAAGCTCTTCGTCGACTTCAATAGTTTTCATCTTTATCCAATACTGTTTTTTCTACTTAGAACCTGAAGCCAGATCCTGCATTCAAGCCATGGGATTATAAGGTTAAAAGCGCTGGGGCGAACACAACAATGTGCCTCCGGACGGCAAATGCAGACTAATACCTATAGCCGGCACTGCCAAGCCCGCGCCGCGAAAATTCCGCATGATTCATCGTGCGATTCAATCATGATACCCTAATCTGAATCTCTCTCAGTATGAACTTCGCCATGAAATTACATTATCAACTGCTGGCCGCCGAGTCAGACGTGCTGCCGGTGCTGCTGATCCACGGGCTGTTCGGCAATCTGGACAATCTGGGCGTGCTGGCGCGCGATCTGCATAAACAGCACAGTGTGATCAAGGTCGATCTGCGCAACCACGGCCTCTCCCCGCGCGCCGACGACATGAACTACCCCGCCATGGCGCAGGATCTGCTGGCGCTGCTCGACGAACTGCAGCTGGAAAAAGCGATCGTCATCGGCCATTCGATGGGCGGCAAAGCGGCGATGGCGCTGACCGCCATCGCGCCCGAGCGCATCGCCAGGCTGATCGTCATCGACGTCGCGCCCGTGGATTACCAAACCCGCCGCCACGACGAGATCTTCGCCGCGCTGAAGGCCGTCAGCGCCGCCGGCATTACCCAGCGCCAGGCGGCTGCCCAACTGATGCGCGACTACCTGCAGGAAGAAGGCGTGATCCAGTTCCTGCTGAAGTCCTTCCACAACGGTGAATGGCGCTTCAACCTGCCGGTACTGATCGAACGCTACGCAGACATTACCGGCTGGCAGGAAGTCCCGGCCTGGCCACACCCGACCCTGTTCATTCGCGGCGGCCTGTCGCCGTACGTGCAGGACAGCTACCGTGCAGACATCGCCCGCCAGTTCCCGCAGGCCCGCGCACACGTCGTCGCCGGCACCGGCCATTGGGTGCACGCCGAAAAACCGGAAGCGGTGCTGCGCGCCATCCACCGTTTCCTCGGCGAAGCCTGAAAAACGCACTCACCTGGCGAAAAAACGCGCTAAAGATAACGGCTTAGCGCGTTTAGCCCGCAGTTAGGCATTGTCGCCGCTCCATCTGCTGGGGTAATATGGCGCGCTATAATTTTGCCGCCGCGCCAGCGCGTTCGCGAACGCCGGTTCGGAGGTGAATTTGGGTTAGGGTTTATTGGCCCGAAGTGTGTTAACCGATGCCTCCGGAAGCGTGCGAGCGCTTTTTGATGCAAACTCCCTTGCAGTACCGCTACCTATGGCAAAAGAACAAACGGATCGCACGACGCTGGATCTGTTCGCAGATGAACGCCGTCCGGGGCGCCCGAAAACCAACCCGCTTTCCCGCGATGAACAGCTTAGAATCAATAAGCGCAATCAGTTACGGCGCGATAAAGTGCGTGGATTGCGACGCGTAGAGCTGAAAATCAACGCGGACGCGGTGGATGCCCTGAACAAACTGGCGGAACAGCGCAACATCAGCCGCAGCGAACTCATCGAGCAGATGCTGTTGGCACAACTGGCGGAAGAACAGCCGGAACATTGATCTCTTCGGCCGCACGCGCGGCGCGGCGTTAAGGACAACGCCGGATCGACCCCGCTTTTCTTCATTCTCCGGCATCGCATAAATGCGATAAAACCCCGGCGCCACTTTCTGGCATGATACGCATTTACCGGTAAGAGACTGCGCCTGTCGGCGCCCGCCCCGGAGGCGAAAGGCTCTTGCCATGGCATCATTTTAATCGGCGTCAGCGGCGGCAGTGCTGGCATCGAGTAATGCAATTACTTGAATTTAAAGGTTATACGCGATATGGCTACTGTAGGCATTTTCTTTGGCAGCGACACTGGCAATACCGAAAACATTGCCAAAATGATCCAGAAAATTCTCCAGAAACAGTTTGGCGACGACGTCTCTGAAGTGCATGACATCGCTAAAAGCAGCAAAGAAGACCTGGAAGGGTTCGATATCCTGCTGCTGGGTATCCCGACCTGGTACTACGGTGAAGCGCAGTGTGACTGGGATGATTTCTTCCCGACGCTGGAAGAAGTCGACTTCAACGGCAAACTGGTGGCGCTGTTCGGCTGCGGCGACCAGGAAGACTACGCGGAATACTTCTGTGACGCGATGGGCACCATCCGCGACATCATCGAACCGCGCGGCGCAGCCATCGTGGGCCACTGGCCGACCAAAGGCTACCACTTCGAGGCCTCCAAAGGCCTGGCGGACGACGATCACTTCATCGGTCTGGCGATCGACGAAGACCGTCAGCCGGAGCTGACCAACGAGCGCGTGGACGCTTGGGTCAAACAGATTGTCGAAGAGCTGAGCCTGGCCGATATCGTCGGCTAAACCCCGGCACTGGCGAAAGGTTGAACAAAGGCCCTGTAAAGTGCATAGTGTGCCGACAGGGCCGTCATCGGCAACAGGGATTGCTGCGATAGAAGCTACAGATTTGTAACTTCCCACCCCGTCACGGTAGACTGAGATATCGGTTTATCCCATCCATCAAGGCGTTGCATGCAAAACATGCAATAGTGCAATTATATCTTTGTTAACAACCGGCGGTTTCCATTTAGTACAACCGGTTCTATAATGAGACGCATTAACTCTTTGTGCCGACCGATGCCACAGGCGAGTACGCCTCAACTTGATTAGCATAGTAACAGGACTGAATTCGCATGACCGACAACAACATCGCATTGAAGAAGGCCGGCTTAAAAGTCACGCTTCCGCGACTCAAAATCCTGGAAGTACTGCAAAATCCGGAATGCCATCACGTCAGTGCGGAAGATTTGTACAAAAAACTGATTGATATGGGCGAAGAGATCGGGCTGGCAACGGTTTATCGCGTACTGAACCAGTTTGACGATGCGGGCATTGTGACACGTCACAATTTCGAAGGCGGCAAGTCCGTGTTCGAGCTGACCCAACAGCATCACCACGATCACCTGATTTGCCTGGACTGCGGCAAAGTGATCGAATTCAGCGACGAATCCATCGAAGTGCGCCAGCGTGATATCGCCAAGCAGCACGGTATCAAGCTCACCAACCACAGCCTGTACCTGTACGGCCACTGTGAAACCGGTGACTGCCGCGAAGACGAAACGCTGCACGACAAGAAGTAAGCCCTGACCGGCTATGAAAAACCGCCTCACACCGAGGCGGTTTTTTTATGCCCGCCGTACAACGGACAAAAAAATCCCCGGGCAAGCCGGGGGAAAATCATGTCATGAAATATCACAATTGCAGCGGCACAGCGACTCCACGTACTACTCTCACTACAACGTCCGCCCTACGCCGACACGCGTGGGCGAACGCATTCCCCCTTCGTTATACGGCCGCCGCCAGGGCAGCGGGCCGTTGCACCGGGCTTAGACCTTCTCGGCGCGGCTGTAGCGTTTGCCGTCCGGGCTGACCGAACGCACCTGCACTTCACCGGAGATCGCCGGCTTGGCCTTGGCATCATAGCGCTGCCACTGCTTGCCACCGTCGGTGGAGTACTCGATGCCCAACCCCGGCAGCGCGATATTCGCCTCCAGCTTGCCGCCCGCTACGCGTGCGCCCGGCACCGGCAGACGGTAAGCGACGCCGCCCTTGTCCAGCTTGGCCAGTTCACGCTGGCCCAGGATATTGGCAAAGCGCAGCCAGTCTTTCTCCAGCGTCTTGGTATCGACAAAGTGGGTTTCCCCGCCTTTGTATTCGCGGCCGGCGCGATAGTCCTGCTCCCAACCGGCGCGGTGCCAGGCACGTTCTGCCACCGAGAGCGCGCGTGGGAAGATCATGTATTCCATCTGCGGGTCGGTGCGCTGGGTTTCGCTCCACAGCTGAGCGGACAGCCCGTAGGCGCCCGGCCACGGCTTGTCGCTCTTGGCGTTGAAGTGGTTGCCGTCTCGGTCAACCGAGGTTTCCGCGTTCTGCGGCATGTTGTCCGGCGCGAAGCTGAACACCTTGCGTTCGTCGCTGAAGCGGGTACCCCAGTAGTAACCGCGCTCGTCCGGGTTCACCTCGTAAGGGAAGTCCATATAGACGTAGTCCGGGTTGGAGACCACCACTTCATACCCTTTATTGGCCCAGTCGTTAACGCTATCGAAACCGCCCCAATACAGGGTGTCCCAGAAGTTGACGCCCACGCGCGAGGTGGCGAACGCCTTCGAACTTTCGGCGTCTTTCAGACCGTCTTGCCAGGCCTGCATTCTGTCGATGCCGTGCGCCTTCACCAGCTTGCTGACCTCTTGGCCGAAGTAGCTCGGCAGGTGCTCCATGTCGGCCACTTTGCCCTCTTTGATCATCGTCTGGCAGACCTGCGACTTGGCCCACGGCTTGTCTTCGTTGCTCTGGTCGATGATGCCTTTGCCCGGCTCCGGTTTCACCTTGTCGGTATAGCCGGCGCCCAGGCGAATGTTTTTCGCTTCGTCGCCACCGAAGTGCCAGGTCTTGATCGGCTGGCCGGCTTCTTTATGCATCTGGGCAATCTCGCCAATCACCTTGTCGACAAAGCGCTGGGAAGAATCCAGACACGGGTTCAGGTAGCTCTGGCGGTTAAAGAATTGCACGGAGGTGGTGTTAGAGGTATCGGTCGGATCCACCAGGCGGAACTCGTTGGCCTCCTGCTCTTTGCCGGCGGCATGCAGTTTCTTGTAGCGCGCTTCCATCGAGACCACCGCCGCGCGGGCGTGTGCCGGCATGTCGATCTCCGGGATCACCTCAATCTGGCGCGCCTGGGCATATTTGATGATGTCGATATAGTCCTGACGGCTGAAGAAGCCGCTGTAGACGTCCGGCCCCTGGCCGTACTGCGGCAATAGGCAGGTGGTTTCGCTCAGATCGTGGCAGCGCTGGCCGCCGACTTCCGTCAGCTCCGGCAAACCGGGGATCTCAATACGCCAACCTTCGTCATCGCTCAGGTGGAAGTGGAATTTGTTGAGCTTGTAAGCCGCCATCTGATCCAACAGGCGCAGCACCGCATCCTTCTTATGGAAGTTACGCGCCACGTCGAGGAAAATGCCGCGATACTGGAAGCGCGGCGCGTCGCTGGCGTCGAGCGTAGCGATCTTGCCGCTGCCGTCGCTCGGCACTAACGACAGGATAGACTGCAGCCCGTAGAACACCCCGGCCTGATCGAAACCGATCACCCGCGCCTCTTTCTTGCCAATTTTTAGCTCATAGGCGCCCGGCACCGCCATCGCGCCTTTAAATTTGCCCGGCTGGATGTCGGTCTTGATCGGATAGCCGTTGGCCTGAACCGGCACGCCCAACAGCGCGAAGCGCTGGTTGACGACGTCCGCCGCCGGCTTGACCAGCGTGCTCAGATCCGGCGATACCCCTTTGCGCAGATCGGCGTCCTGCGCGTGGACCTTCACCTGCATCGGCGTCGGCACGATCTGGCCGCGCAGCGCGCCGGCAGGCAGCGTCTGCAGATCGGCGTTGCTGACAAAACGCGAGGTCGGCGTCATCAGAATGTTTTTGTCGTCCTTGGTGCGCTTCCACTGATCGCCGGTGAACGGCGCCACAAACTGATCCAGGTTTTCGGTGTCGGTATTCGCCAGCATTTTCGGCTTAGCGTCGCCGGAGGTGGCATACCAGCGCGGCAGGAAGTCGTTTCTGAACAGCTGCCAATATTCGGCGACCACCGGGATTTCCACCGCCTTACCGGCCGGGAAGCCGCTGAATTTGGCGGTCGGCTCCAGCTTGTACAGATCGCCGGTGAGGTGAGCGATCTTGAACTGGTCGTTGTCTACCCGCAGGGTCTGGCGCGGGCTGTGGAAATAGATGACCCAGTCTTTGCCGTCGATCGCCTGGCCGTCGTTGCTGAGGGTGAACAACACCCGGTTGCAAGAGGCCCAGTCAGCGCCCAGCGCCGCGCAATCCACGCCGTTTTCGCCGGCGCGGTTATCCAGCATTTTCACGTTCAGCTTCAGCTGGCTAAGCTGATCCACCAGCTGTTGATCGGCCATGGCGCTCCCCATGCCGCCCAGGAATCCCATCGTTGCCGTCAAGGCGGCAAGCGCGCTCAGTTTGAATGCGTTCATCTTCTTATCCTTCTTAATTATTGTTATCGCGAATTTCTTGCCACAGCTTGCCGCACTTGGCGTCGTAAGCCTGACCGTTACCGCTGTGCACCGCCATAATGCAGTTCTGATAATCCATCACCCGCACCGTTTCCTGCGCGGCGAACTGCTGGTGCTGCTTCTCTTGTTTCAGCACGTTCAGCACCGCCTTACAGGGCTGCAGACGCTCCGGCGAGCCTTCGGCAGTGTTGATGCAGGCGCTGTAAGCCTGCTTCAACTTGGCGTCTTCCGGCGGCGCGGTGGGTTGCGCGCAGGCGCTCAGGGCCGCAGCGGCCGCCAACATCAGCATGATTTTTTTCATCGTTGAATTCCCTTAACTGCCCCGGCGGCGAGGCCGGGGAACGCATCAGAAGATGGTGAATGGCGCGATGACCATGAACTTGACGTCTTTCTCGTCCTGGAAGATGTTGCCGTAACCGCCGCCCCAGCTCGGGATGTTGGTGTGGTTGTCATACTGGGTGTAGTGCAGTTTGATCAGGGTGCCCTTGGCGCGCCCTTCCTGGATGGTATACATCGCGTCCAGGCTCCAGGCGCTCTCTTTCAGGCGCTGGCTCTGATCGTAGATCGGGTTGGTGCTCGGCTTGGCGTCCCAGGCGTAAACGTAGGAGCCGCCGACCGCCATGCCCGGCAGGTTCCAGTTGCTGAGGTCATACATCACGCCGGCGTACACCGCTTTCTCGCCGTTGGCGTTAAAGTCGGAGCGGTTATCCCACCACACGTCCAAACGACCGTTGGACGAAGCGTAGGTCGGGGTCATGCGCTGCAGGAAGAAGCCCTGGTTGCCTTCCGCCTTGACCATGGTGCCTTCCAAACGCCAGTTGAACTGCCCGGTGGTGTAACCGAAGGTCAGCGCCTGCAGCCAGGCCAGACCGTCGTAGATGCTGTTCGGATCGTTCTTGTCGCTGATGCGGTCTTCCGCACCGTAGAACTGGTAACTGGTGGTCAGCGGGTTGCCCAGCAGATCGAATTTGTAAGACGCCTTGGTGAAGTATTGATTCACATACCCCTGTGCCTGGCCGAAGGCAGCTTCCAGCACCAAATCGTTTTTGAAATCGTACTTGGCGCCCAGCGAGTGCAGGTAGGAGACGCGGGTTTTCTTATCGTTCTGGCGGAAGTCATCCACCTCGATATGCCACGGCGCCTTGTATTTGTCGGCCCACATGTAGGAGAAGCTCAACGCGCCGGCATCGCCGTAATCGAACTTGGCGCCGGCTTCAGCCCCCTGATAGGTGCCCGGCATAAAGCTCCAGTGCGGCGCCAGCAGGGTTTGGCCGCTCGGCTGAATGTAACCGGCACGCGCCCAGACCGGGCCGTATTTGAATTTAGCGGCAGCTTTGTACAGGCTGACGCCACCTTTGTCACCGGAATAGTCTTCGTCGTAGGTACGGTTTTTAGAGGAGAACGCGATCTCGTTCGGGTGGCCGCTGGCGCTGGATTCCGCCAGCTCGATGGCGGTAAAGGCGCCGACGTCCAGACCGAACATGTCCCAGGCGTAGCCCGACGCGAAATCCAGGCTCAGGTTGGCGGTGGAGTGCGACAGGTTGGTGGTGTATTGGTTGTAATCCTTGCTGTCCGGATTGAGATCTTTACGGTCGCGCTCACGTTGCCAGTAATAAATGCCGCCGGTCAGCGTGGAATCATCGATAAACCCTGCGGCTTTCGCCTCAGGCGCCATGGCAAACCCTGTTCCCAACAGCGCGCCCGCGACTGCGAGCGCCAGCGTTTTACGCTGAGCACCGTGCGTACCCATAGTGAAATTCCTCTTTGACTTAACTTAAAAGTTGCAGCCGCCTGTGTTCACCACTGCCCTGCACGACTGCCAATAAAAAACCCGAACGGGTAAAAAATATTGCCGACGAGATGTTATTCCCACAGCACTAATTGCTACAGACAGACTATTTTTCGCGACGCGAATTATCAAATGAAAAATGCGGAAGATTTGTCAAAGTATGACAAGGAGCACATATCAGTGATATTTTGTTACGCCGGCGATCATGGAAGGTGTCGAATAAAAAATTCAATTAAATCAGAATAAATTGAGATACAAGGTCAACCAGAGACGATTAATGGTTTCAGCCTGACTAAATTCGTCAGGCAGACGATAAAAATTGAGAGCGCTCTCTAAATGAAATTAATTCGCATCACGAATATATAAGTGAAAATTAAGATTAATAAGGCCAATATCAGAAAACTTATGGCCTCACGCGCTGCGATTAATTAAACGCAGCCCAGATAAATGTGAGAGGAACAGATTATTCGCTAAATCGCAGGTATAAAAAAGCGCGGCCTAAGCCGCGCTGATTCATTAATTTTCGAGGCGAATAAGATTAGCCTTCGATTTTCGCCCAGGTGTCACGCAGGCCGACGGTGCGGTTAAACACCAGATGCTCGGCCGACGAGTAACGGTTGTCGGCGCAGAAGTAGCCTTCACGCTCGAACTGGTAGGCTTTCTCCGGCTGTGCGGCCGCCAGGCTCGGCTCAACGAAGCCGTGCTTGATCACCAGCGATTCCGGGTTGATGGTGGAGAGGAAGTCCTCCGCCGCGCCCGGGTTAGGCACGCTGAACAGGCGATCGTACAGGCGAATTTCCGCCGGCAGCGCGTGCGCCGCAGACACCCAGTGGATCACGCCCTTCACCTTGCGGCCGTCGGCAGGATCTTTGCTCAGCGTTTCCGCATCGTAGCTGCAGAAGATGGTGGTGATCTCGCCCGCTTCGTCCTTCTCGACGCGCTCGGCCTTGATCACGTACGCATTGCGCAGACGCACTTCTTTGCCCAGCACCAGACGCTTGTACTGCTTGTTGGCTTCCTCGCGGAAGTCGGCGCGATCGATATAGATTTCGCGGCTAAACGGCACATCGCGGCTGCCCATTTCCGGTTTGTTCGGGTGGTTAGGCATGGTGACCATTTCCACCGCATCGCCCATGTTCTCGATGACGATTTTCACCGGATCCAGCACCGCCATGGCGCGCGGGGCGTTCTCGTTCAGATCGTCACGGATGCAGGATTCCAGCGCCACCATCTCGACGTTGTTGTCTTGCTTGGTCACGCCGATGCGCAGGCAAAACTCGCGGATAGAGGCGGCGGTATAACCGCGACGGCGCAGACCGGAAACGGTCGGCATACGCGGATCGTCCCAGCCCTCAACGATCTTCTCGGCCACCAACTGGTGCAGCTTGCGCTTCGACATGATGGCGTATTCGAGGTTGAGGCGCGAAAACTCGTACTGACGCGGGTGGCAAGGAATGGTGATGTTATCCAGCACCCAGTCATACAGACGGCGGTTATCCTGGAATTCCAGAGTACACAGCGAGTGGGTGATCCCTTCCAGCGCATCGGAAATGCAGTGGGTGAAATCGTACATCGGATAGATGCACCATTTATTGCCGGTCTGGTGGTGTTCGGCGAACTTGATGCGGTACAGCACCGGATCGCGCATCACGATAAACGGCGAAGCCATATCGATCTTGGCGCGCAGGCAGGCGGCGCCTTCGGCAAACTCGCCGTTGCGCATCTTCTCGAACAGCGCCAGGTTCTCTTCCACGCTGCGATCGCGGTACGGGCTGTCTTTGCCCGGCGCGGTCAGCGTGCCGCGATATTCACGGATCTGCTCCGGCGACAGCTCATCGACGTAGGCCAGGCCCTTGGAGATCAGCTCAACCGCATACTGATGCAGCTGATCGAAATAGTCTGAGGAGTAACGAACGTTGCCGCTCCACTCAAAGCCCAGCCACTCCACGTCGTGCTTGATTGACTCCACGAACTCGATGTCTTCTTTCACCGGGTTGGTGTCATCGAAACGCAGGTTGCACTGGCCCTGATAGTCCTTGGCGATGCCGAAGTTCAGGCAGATGGACTTGGCGTGGCCGATATGCAGATAGCCGTTAGGCTCCGGCGGGAAGCGGGTATGTACCGACGTGTGTTTCCCCGACGCCAGATCTTCATCGACGATCTGACGGATAAAATTGGTTGGGCGGGCTTCAGCCTCACTCATTTCACTGTTCCTCAATGCAAAGCGCTACACATAACCGCCTATGATCCAACAAGCCACGTCTGGAAACAACCGTTTGTTTCACGAAAAATGCGGCGCGTTGCACCATCGGCGCGCAGCGCACCGCCATGGGGCGAAACGGAATAAAAAAAGCGGGAAGAGATCGCTCTCTTCCCGCCAAGTCGGGGCAAACTCCGCCATGATGCGTGACCGGCCCCGGATACTACTCAGGTAAAAACGGCCTTACTTTTGGATCTCGTACAGCTTGGTCTGACCGGCGACCACCGAGCCGCTGGCCAGCGCCGCCAGGCCGGCGTAGTCGTCAGCGTTGCTGACCACCACCGGGCTTATCATCGAGCGCGCGTTAGCGTTCAGGTAATCCAGATCCAGTTCCAGAATCGGTTGACCGGCTTTCACTTCCGCGCCCTCTTCCACCAGGCGTTTGAAGCCCTGGCCTTCCAGCGCGACGGTGTCGATCCCCATGTGTACCACGACCTCAGCGCCCTTGTCGGTTTCCAGGCAGAACGCGTGGTTGGTATTGAAGATTTTCACCACGGTGCCATCCGCCGGCGCCACCACGATCTTGTCGGTCGGGCGAATCGCCAGGCCGTCACCGACCGCCTTGCTGGCGAAAGCTTCGTCCGGCACCTGATCGAGCGCCACGACTTCACCCGTCACCGGCGCCACCAGCGTTTCAAACGCGACTTTCGGTGCGTTCGGCACCGCCTGCGGTTTGACTTCCGCGGCAGGGGCCGCCGCCGGAGCCGCCGCAGCCGCTACCGGGCCGGCCGCAATTACGTTGCGCATTGCGCTGGCAATCAGCTCGGCACGGGTGCCGACGATCACTTGTACGCTCTGCTTGTTCAGACGAATAACGCCCGACGCACCAAGGCGTTTCGCCAATGCGTCGTTCACCAGCGCAGAGTCCTTCACGTTCAAACGCAGGCGGGTGATGCAGGCGTCGATGCCGGTCAGGTTGTCGGAGCCGCCGATCGCGCCGACGTAGCGACGGGCCAGCGTGGTGGTTTCGTTCTCGTCTTTACCGGCGCTGCTGTTGACGTTGACGTCATAACCGTCGGTTTCGTCACCGGCAACCGCCAGCTCGCGGCCCGGGGTCATCAGGTTGAACTTGTTGATGGTGAAGCGGAACACCACATAGTAGATAACGAAGAACACCAGGCCCTGCGGGATCAGCATGTACCAGTGGGTCGCCAGCGGGTTACGCACCCACAGCATCATATCCACCAGGCCGGCGCTGAAACCGAAGCCTGAAATCCAATGCATGTTAGCGGCGATGAACACCGAGATACCGGTCAGTACGGCGTGGATCACGTACAGCACCGGTGCCACGAACATGAAGGAGAACTCCAGCGGTTCGGTGATGCCGGTAAAGAAGGCAGCGAATGCCCCTGCCATCATGATCCCCAGCACCTTCGCCTTATTCTCAGGACGCGCGCAGTGATAGATGGCCAGCGCCGCGCCCGGCAGACCGAACATCATGATCGGGAAGAAGCCCGCCTGATAACGGCCGGTGATGCCAACAACCGCTTTACCCGCGTCAATCGACTGCTGGCCGCCGAGGAAGTTAGGGATATCGTTGATGCCGGCCACGTCGAACCAGAACACCGAGTTCAGCGCGTGGTGCAAGCCGACCGGGATCAGCAGGCGGTTGAAGAAGGCATAGATACCCGCGCCGACGGAGCCCAATTTTTGGATGTGTTCGCCGAAGCTCACCAGAGCGCCGAACACGACCGGCCAGACGAACATCAGGATGTAAGCGACCAGGATCATCAGGAAGGAAATGAGGATCGGCACCAAACGGCGGCCGCTGAAGAACGACAGCGCCTTAGGCAACTCGACACCGCTGAAGCGGTTGTACACTTCGGCGGAGATGATACCCACCAGAATACCAACGAACTGGTTCTCAATCTTGCCGAACGCGGCAGGCACCTGATCGAGCGGGATCTTCTGAATCATCGACACGGCGGCCGGTGAACAGAGGGTCGTCAGCACCAGGAAACCGACGAAACCGGTCAGTGCGGCAGAGCCGTCCTTATCTTTGGACATGCCGTAGGCGACACCAACGGCGAACAACACCGCCATATGATCGATAATCGCAGAGCCAGACTTAATCAATAAGGCAGCGAAAGCGTTGTCGCCGCCCCAACCAACAGGGTCAATCCAGTACCCGACGCCCATCAAGATGGCGGCGGCGGGCAGCGTGGCGACCGGCACCATCAGCGCCCGTCCCACCTTTTGCAAATAACTAAGAATGTTCACCTTTTCCCCCTATGTTGTCCGCGGACGGACCCTATTAGTAGTTTATTTGGAGCTCTCACTACCTTTTTAGAAACAATGCTTGGCACGTATCACTCATGCCGAGTGTAAAAAATTTATTTTGTATCGCAAATTAAAACCTCCTTTTTTGTGATAAATATCACCAAAAAGTAGTCTTTCCCTCCCAGATTGCTGGCCATCACACAAAACTTATTTTATCATTCAAAAAATCAACCGGACGGACGATTCACGCGAGAATCATAAAGCTGGGTTACGCTTAGGACTCCCGCAGGCCCGTACAGTATAGCTTTAGTTTACTTATCCCAAGAGGTGTTAGATGAGACTTATCCCACTGAAAGATACCGCACAAGTCGGCAAATGGGCCGCGCGTCATATCGTTCAACGCATCAACGCATTCAAGCCAACCGCAGAGCGCCCGTTTGTCCTCGGCCTGCCTACCGGCGGCACGCCGCTGGAAGCCTACAAACATCTGATTGCGATGCACAAAGCAGGTGAAGTAAGCTTTAAGCATGTTGTGACTTTCAACATGGACGAGTACGTTGGCCTGCCGCAGGAACACCCGGAAAGCTACCACACCTTCATGTACCGCAACTTCTTTGACCACGTTGATATCCCTCGTGAAAATATCAACCTGCTGAACGGCAACGCCGCGGATGTCGACGCCGAGTGCCGCCAGTACGAAGAGAAGATCAAATCTTACGGCAAAATTAACCTGTTCATGGGCGGCGTGGGTATCGACGGCCATATCGCGTTCAACGAGCCGGCTTCGTCCCTGGCTTCGCGCACCCGCATCAAAACGCTGACCGAAGACACCCGCATCGCCAACTCGCGCTTCTTCGGCGGCGACGTCAGCCTGGTGCCGAAATATGCGCTGACCGTCGGCGTGGGCACGCTGCTGGATGCCGAAGAAGTGATGATCCTGGTGACCGGCCACGCCAAGGCGCAGGCGCTGGAAGCCGCTGTGGAAGGCAATATCAACCACATGTGGACCATCAGCTGCCTGCAGCTGCACGCCAAAGCGGTGGTGGTGTGCGACGAACCGGCCACCATGGAACTGAAAGTCAAAACCGTCAAATATTTCCGCGAGTTAGAAGCGGAAAGCGTGAAAAGTCTTTAATCTTTGCAGGGGGCTACGATGTTCGCTTTAACCCACGGCCGAATCTATACCGGCCACGACGTACTTGATGACCATGCAGTCATTATCGCTGATGGGCTGATCGAGAGAGTCTGCCCGGTGGCTGAATTGCCCGCCGGCATCGAAACGCGCGACCTGGGTGGCGCCATCCTGGCCCCCGGGCTTATTGACGTGCAGCTGAACGGCTGCGGCGGCGTCCAGTTCAACGATTCGCTGGAAGCAATCTCGGAAGAAACGCTGGAGATCATGCAGCGCGCCAACGAGAAATCCGGCTGCACCAGCTATCTGCCGACGCTGATCACCAGCAGCGACGAATTCATGAAGCACAGCGTCGACGTGATGCGCGCTTATCTGAAAAAGCACCAAAACCAGGCGTTGGGCCTGCACCTGGAGGGGCCGTACCTCAGCCCGGTAAAAAAAGGCACTCACAACCCGGCGTTCATTCGCAAGCCAACGCAGGACATGATCGATTACCTGTGCGCCAACGCCGACGTGATCACCAAGGTGACGCTGGCACCGGAAATGGTTGAGCCGCACGTTATTAAACAGCTGACCGAGGCCGGCATCGTGGTCTCCGCCGGCCACTCGAATGCCACCTACGATCAGGCGCGCACCGGCTTCGCCGCCGGCATCAGCTTCGCCACCCACCTGTACAACGCCATGCCGTATATCACCGGCCGCGAACCGGGGCTGATGGGGGCGATATTCGATACGCCAGAGGTCTATACCGGCATCATCGCCGACGGCCATCACGTGGCCTGGGCGAGTATCCGTAACGCCAAACGCCTGAAAGGTGATAAATTGGTCTTGGTCACCGACGCGACCGCACCGGCGGGTGCAGATATTGACCAATTTATTTTCGCCGGTAAAACAATATACTATCGGGATGGGCTGTGCGTGGATGAGAACGGCACCCTGAGCGGTTCCGCGCTGACCATGATCGAAGCGGTGCAAAACAGCGTCGAGCATATCGGCATCGCGCTGGACGAAGCGCTGCGCATGGCGACGCTGTATCCGGCGCGCGCCATTGGCGTCGATCACCGTCTGGGCACCCTCGAAGCCGGCAAGGTGGCTAACCTGACCGCCTTCACCCGTGATTTCAAGATCACCAAAACGCTCGTTAACGGTAACGAGGTTTAATTCAATGAACAGCGAGTAACATTATTGATGAGCACTGGCGGACAAGCACAAATAGGGAACGTTGACTTAGTCAAACAACTTAACGGCGCAGCAGTTTACCGCCTGATCGACCAGCAGGGCCCGATCTCGCGCATTCAAATTGCCGAACTCAGCCAGCTTGCTCCCGCCAGCGTCACCAAAATTACTCGCCAGTTGCTGGAGCGCGGGCTGATCAAAGAAGTCGATCAGCAAGCCTCCACCGGCGGCCGCCGCGCGATCTCCATCGTGTCGGAAACCCGTCATTTCCATACCGTCGCGGTGCGTCTCGGCCGCCACGACGCCACCATCACCCTGTATGACATGAGCGGTAAATCGCTCAGCGAAGAACACTATCCGCTGCCGGAACGCACCCAGGAAACGCTGGAGAATGCGCTGTTCGCCGCCATCGCCCAATTCATCGATGCTAACCAGCGCCGCCTGCGCGAGCTGATCGCCATCGCGGTGATCCTGCCCGGCCTGGTGGATCCGGCGCTGGGCGTGGTGCGCTATATGCCGCACATCAGCGTCAGCAACTGGGCGCTGGTGGACAACCTGCAGCAGCGCTTCAACGTCACCAGTTTCGTCGGCCACGACATCCGCAGCCTGGCGCTGGCGGAGCACTACTTCGGCGCCACCCGCGACTGCGAAGACTCGATTCTGGTGCGCCTGCACCGCGGCACCGGCGCCGGCATCATCGTCAACGGGCAGATTTTTCTCGGCAACAACGGCAACGTCGGCGAGATCGGCCATATCCAGATCGATCCGCTGGGGGAACGCTGCCACTGCGGCAACTTCGGCTGCCTGGAAACCGTGGCCGCCAACGCCGCGATCGAACAGCGCGTGCGCCAGTTGCTGAGCCAGGGCTACCCGAGCAAACTGACGCTGGAAGACTGCGGCATCAACGCCATCTGCAAGGCCGCCAACCGCGGCGATCTGCTGGCCAGCGAAGTGATCGAACACGTCGGCCGCTATCTGGGCAAGGCGGTGGCCATCGCCATCAACCTGTTCAATCCGCAGAAGGTGGTGATCGCCGGTGAGATCACCGAAGCGGACAAGGTGCTGCTGCCGGCGATCCAGAGCTGCATCAATACCCAGGTGCTGAAGGACTTCCGCAAAAATCTGCCGGTGGTGACCTCCGAACTCAATCATCGCTCGGCGATCGGCGCTTTCGCCCTGGCCAAACGCGCGATGCTCAACGGCGTGCTCTTGCAGCGATTGCTGGAAAGCTGATCCGCCGCTTCTGGCAGGCGTGTTATCGTCACCTCTTGCCTGCCGTAATCATGAGAAACAGCGACAAATGAAAATCAAAAACGTTATATGCGATATCGACGGCGTGCTGCTGCATGACAATACGCCGGTGCCCGGCGCCGATCTGTTCCTGGCGCGCATCCAGGAACAAGGCATGCCGCTGGTGGTGCTGACCAACTACCCGTCACAGACCGCGCAGGATCTGGCGAACCGCTTCGCCGCCGCCGGGCTGGAAGTGCCGGAGAGCGCGTTCTATACCTCGGCGATGGCCACCGCCGACTTCCTGCGCCGGCAGGAAGGCAAAAAAGCCTATGTGGTCGGCGAAGGTGCGCTGATCCATGAGCTGTACAAAGCCGGTTTCACCATCACCGACATCAACCCGGATTTTGTGATCGTCGGTGAAACCCGCTCTTACAACTGGGACATGATGCACAAAGCCGCCTACTTCGTCAGTAACGGCGCGCGCTTTATCGCGACCAATCCGGATAGCCACGGCCACGGCTTCTCGCCGGCCTGCGGCGCACTGTGTGCCCCCATCGAGAAGATCACCGGCCGCAAGCCGTTTTACGTCGGCAAGCCCAGCCCGTGGATCATTCGCGCCGCACTGAACAAAATGCAGGCGCACTCGGAAGAAACGGTGATCGTCGGCGACAACCTGCGTACCGACATCCTGGCGGGTTTCCAGGCCGGCCTGGAAACCGTTCTGGTGCTGTCCGGTGTCTCCACGCTGAGCGACATCGAAACCATGCCGTTCCGCCCGAGCTATGTCTACCCTTCCGTCGCCGATATCACTATCTTCTGATGCGGCCATGGCGGCCGCCCGGCCGCCATTATTTCCTTCTCCCTCAGCGTCAGTTTGAATTTAATTCGTTCATGGCAGCAAAAGGTTTCAGCCTGCCTGCATTAAAAATCCTCATTATAACTTTACGCCCCGCCAATAGCTGATATTGCCGGCGAGCGGAAAACCCTTACCCCTTATCAATGAGGCTACCATGAGCACAAATAACATTATTAATGCCGTCGCCGCCGATGACGCAGCCATTATGCCGTCTATCGCCAATAAAAAGATCCTGATGGGTTTCTGGCACAACTGGGCCGCCGGCGTCAGTGACGGCTATCAGCAAGGCCAGTTCACCAATATGAACCTGACCGACATTCCCGCCGAGTACAACGTGGTGGCCGTCGCCTTTATGAAAGGCCAGGGCATCCCGACCTTCAAACCTTACAACCTGTCCGACGCCGAGTTTCGCCGCCAGGTAGGCGTGCTGAACAGCCAGGGCCGCGCGGTGCTGATCTCCCTCGGCGGCGCAGACGCGCATATCGAGCTGAAAACCGGCGACGAAGACAAGCTGAAAGACGAGATTATTCGCCTGGTGGAAGTCTATGGCTTCGACGGCCTGGATATCGATCTGGAACAGGCGGCGATCGGCGCCGCCAATAATAAAACCGTCTTGCCTGCGGCGCTGAAAAAAGTAAAAGACCATTACGCCGCCCAGGGGAAAAACTTTATTATCAGCATGGCGCCGGAATTCCCGTATTTGCGCACCAACGGCACCTACCTGGATTATATTAACGCCCTCGAAGGCTATTACGACTTTATCGCGCCGCAATATTATAACCAGGGCGGCGACGGTATTTGGGTGGATGAACTCAACGCCTGGATCACGCAGAATAACGACGCCATGAAAGAGGACTTCCTCTACTACCTGACGGAAAGCCTGGTTACCGGCACCCGCGGCTATGCGAAGATCCCGGCGGCGAAATTCGTCATCGGCCTGCCGAGCAACAACGATGCCGCCGCCACCGGCTACGTGGTCAACAAACAGGCGGTGTATAACGCTTTCTCGCGTCTCGACGCCAAAAACCTGTCGATCAAGGGCCTGATGACCTGGTCAATCAACTGGGATAACGGCAAGAGCAAAGCCGGCGTCGCCTACAATTGGGAGTTCAAAACCCGCTATGCGCCGCTGATTCAGGGCGGCGTCACCCCGCCGCCGGGAAAGCCTAATGCGCCGACGGCGCTGACGGTCTCCGAGCTGGGCGCCACCTCGCTGAAACTGAGCTGGGCCGCCGCCACCGGCGCCTCACCGATCGCCAGCTACACCGTCTACCGCAACGGCAACCCGATCGGCCAAACCGCCGGTCTGTCGCTGGCCGACAGCGGTCTGACGCCGGCAACCCAGTACAGCTACTTCGTTACCGCGACCGACACCCTGGGCAATACCTCCCTGCCGAGCAGTGCGCTGGCGGTCAAAACCGCCAACGACGGCACGCCGCCCGATCCGGGCGCGCCCGAATGGCAGAACAACCACAGCTACAAAGCCGGCGACGTCGTGAGTTATAAAGGCAAGAAATACACCTGTATTCAGGCGCACACCTCCAATGCCGGCTGGACGCCGGATGCCGCGTTCACCCTCTGGCAGCTCATCGCCTAATCGCTAATCGATTGCCGGTCAAACTGGCCGGCAATCCCGCCATCACGCTAAAAATTGCATAATCGACAATTTTTTACGCCAATAACTGAAAATCCGTTAAAAACCTCAGCCACGCAAACAACTATTTCTCAGCGCATGGCTAAAACGCTTGCATCCTCCGCAGCTTTTGGCGCATTTTCATAACCACAGCGCAGCAAAACCGCGTTATCGCTGATAAATCGGCAATGCTGCCCATAACAGTAAAAACAACATCACAGTCATAAAAGCCCGTTAGGAGAGTTGTATGTGTTCTATTTTCGGTGTGCTCGATCTGAAGTCCGATCCCGTTGAACTGCGTAAGAAAGCGCTGGAGCTGTCACGTCTGATGCGCCACCGCGGCCCGGATTGGTCCGGCGTTTACGCCAGCGACAAAGCCATTTTGGCCCACGAACGCCTGTCGATCGTCGACGTCAACAACGGCGCTCAACCGCTGTACAACGCTGCGCACACCCACGTTTTGGCGGTCAACGGCGAAATTTACAACCACCAGGCGCTGCGCCAACAGCTGAGCGACCGCTATGCGTTCCAGACCGGTTCCGACTGTGAAGTAATCCTGGCGCTGTATCAGGAGAAAGGACCGGACTTCCTCGACGATCTGCAAGGCATGTTCGCTTTTGCCCTGTATGACACTGAAAAAGACGCCTACCTGATCGGCCGCGATCACCTGGGCATCATCCCGCTGTACATGGGCCATGACGAACACGGCAACCTGTACGTTGCCTCGGAAATGAAAGCGCTGGTGCCGGTGTGCCGCACCATCAAGGAATTCCCGGCCGGCAGCTACCTGTGGAGCCAGGACGGTGAGATCCGCGAATATTATCGCCGCGACTGGTTCGATTACGACAGCGTCAAGGACAACGTGACCGACGCCGCCGCCCTGCGCACCGCGCTGGAAGAGTCGGTGAAAAGCCACCTGATGTCCGACGTACCCTACGGCGTGCTGCTGTCGGGCGGGCTGGATTCCTCGGTCATCTCGGCGATCACCAAGAAGTACGCTGCGCGCCGCGTGGAAGATCAGGAACGCAGCGAGGCCTGGTGGCCGCAGCTGCACTCCTTCGCCGTCGGGCTGGAAGGCTCGCCGGATCTGCGCGCCGCGCAAGAGGTGGCTAACCACCTGGGCACCGTGCACCATGAGATCCACTTCACCGTGCAGGAAGGGCTGGACGCCATCCGCGACGTGATTTATCACATCGAAACCTACGACGTCACCACCATTCGCGCCTCGACGCCGATGTACCTGATGTCGCGCAAAATCAAGGCGATGGGCATCAAGATGGTGCTTTCCGGCGAAGGCGCGGACGAAGTGTTCGGCGGCTACCTGTACTTCCATAAGGCGCCGGACGCCCGCGAATTCCACGAAGAGACCGTGCGCAAACTGCTGGCGCTGCACATGTTCGACTGCGCGCGCGCCAACAAGGCGATGTCCGCCTGGGGCGTCGAAGCCCGCGTGCCGTTCCTGGACAAGAAATTCCTCGACGTGGCGATGCGCATCAACCCGAAAGATAAAATGTGCGGCAACGGCAAAATGGAAAAACACATCGTTCGCGAATGTTTCGAGTCCTATTTGCCCGCCAGCGTGGCCTGGCGCCAGAAAGAGCAGTTCTCCGACGGCGTCGGCTATAGCTGGATCGACACGTTAAAAGAGGTGGCTGCGCAGCAAATTAGCGATCAACAGCTCGAAACCGCGCGTTTCCGCTTCCCGTACAACACGCCAACGTCGAAAGAAGGCTACCTGTACCGCGAAATCTTCGAAGAGCTGTTCCCGCTGCCGAGCGCCGCCGAATGCGTACCGGGCGGCCCGTCCGTCGCCTGCTCGTCCGCCAAGGCCATCGAGTGGGATGAATCGTTCAAGAAGATGGACGATCCTTCCGGCCGCGCCGTTGGCGTGCACCAGGCCGCCTATAAATAATTGCGCGGCATTTCCCTCAGGGCGGGCCTTTTGGCCCGCCTTTTTGTTGCCTTTTCCCCCCGCCAACTACCTGAATTGCCGATTTTATCGCCATAATGTTCACAACCCAGACAAACGGCGCTTCCGGGCGCTTTTTCGGGAAAAAACTTGTTGACGCAAATCGGTCATATACGCATAATGCGCCCCGCAACGCCGATGAAGGCAAAGCAAAAAAAGAGGGCTACGTAGCTCAGCTGGTTAGAGCACATCACTCATAATGATGGGGTCACAGGTTCGAATCCCGTCGTAGCCACCATCTCTTTTTTGTATTTGCGGGAGTGGCGAAATTGGTAGACGCACCAGATTTAGGTTCTGGCGCCGCAAGGTGTGCGAGTTCAAGTCTCGCCTCCCGCACCATTTCTCTTCATCGTCGGCGCAGTATGTTGATGGGGTATCGCCAAGCGGTAAGGCACCGGTTTTTGATACCGGCATTCCCTGGTTCGAATCCAGGTACCCCAGCCATATTCTTTCGGGAATGGGGTTTCAACATAAGATTTGTTTGCAGGTGGGGTATCGCCAAGCGGTAAGGCACCGGTTTTTGATACCGGCATTCCCTGGTTCGAATCCAGGTACCCCAGCCATAACAAACTGCTTGCAAATCAAAGAAGTAAAAAGTAACATCGGCTACGTAGCTCAGCTGGTTAGAGCACATCACTCATAATGATGGGGTCACAGGTTCAAATCCCGTCGTAGCCACCATAATTGGGGTGTCGCCAAGCGGTAAGGCTCTGGTTTCTGATACCAGCATACCCAGGTTCGAATCCTGGCACCCCAGCCATATTTAGAAAAGCCCGCTTCGGCGGGCTTTTTGCTGTCTGGCGTTCGGCCAATCCTAACGGGCCCAGCCACCGCTGAGCCCTGTCGGTTACAATCCCAACGCGTACTTCAACGCATGCTCTTTCAGCTTGCCCGCCCGCTGCGCGGCCATCAGCGCCAGATTGCGCGCGACGTTCAGCGGCGCCAGGTTATTGCTGAAGGCGGTATAAAACAGATCCATGCCGCTCTGCATCAGCAGATTGTCGGTGCGACGGCGACGCTGATAACGCAACAGTACCGCCTCGCCGCTCCAGTCTTCTCCCTGATCCCGCGCCTCGCTCAACACATTCAACAAGGCATCCACATCGCGATACCCCAGATTGACGCCCTGCCCGGCCAGCGGGTTGATGGTATGCGCGGCATCCCCCACCAGCGCCAGCCCCGGCAGCACGTAGCGCTGCGCATGACGCCGCGTCAGCGGGAACGATCCGGCAGCGTGCACCTTGACCGGGCCCAGTCGCGTCGGAAAAGCGGTAGCGATTTCGCGCTCCAGCTGCGCCGGCGGCATCGCCTGCAGTTGGCGAATGCGCTGCGGGCTGTCATACCACACCAGCGACGCCCAGCTGTCGTACAGCGGCAGGAAGGCGCGGGGCCCGGACGGGAAGAAGCGCTGCCAGGTCACATCCTGCTGCGGCGCGCCGGTATCGACGGTGATCAACATGCACGCCTGACGATATTGCCAGCCGTTGGTGCCGATCGCCGCCAGCTTGCGCACCTGCGAGTTGGCCCCGTCGGCACCGACAACCAGCCGCGCTTGCAGCGTCTCGCCGCTGTCCAGCGTCAGCTGCCAGGCATTGTCCGCCCGCTGCAGCGATTGCAGCCTGGCGGGGCACAGCAGCGTCAGGTTGGCGCACTGCGCGAACTGTTGCCACAGCCCCAGCTGCAGAATGCGGTTTTCCACCATAAAGCCCAGCTCGGGCAGCCCCAGGGACACCGCGTCGAACGCCACGCGCGACGACGCCCACTCCCAGGTCTCCAGCCGGCGATACGGCGCCGTACGCATCGCCGTCACGGCCTGCCAGGTGCCGAGCTGTTTCAGCAGCCCCACCGAGGTGCAGCCGATCGCGGAAATGCGCAGGTCCGGCGGGCTTTGCGCCTCGAACGCCTGCGGCGCCTGATGTTCCAGCAACGCCACCGACCAGCCCGCCTGCGCCAGCCCCAGGGCCGCCGCCGCGCCGACCATGCCGCCACCCACCACCACCGCGTCATACCGATTTTGAGATGTCTTCATATTGGCTATGTTTTCTATGTGAATGCTCGCCATCCCACCCGACATGGCGTTTTGCGCAGTGTACCGGATTTTCGCTTCGGCTTCAGGTTGCGTGCCATTTTCCCCCGCGCTGGTCACAACGGCGGCAAATGATTACAATACGCGCCCTGCATGTCGCGTAACGCAACTTTCGCTCCGCACTGAGTAATGGCAAGTCAATGACGAAAAAACTACATATCAAAACCTGGGGCTGCCAGATGAATGAGTACGATTCATCGAAAATGGCCGACCTGTTGAACAGCACGCACGGCTTCGAGTGGACCGACAACGCCGAGGAAGCGGACGTGCTGTTGCTGAACACCTGCTCGATCCGTGAAAAAGCGCAGGAGAAAGTTTTCGCCATGCTGGGGCGCTGGCGCTTGCTGAAAGAGAAGAACCCGTCGGTCATCATCGGCGTCGGCGGTTGCGTGGCCTCGCAAGAAGGCGAACTGATCCGCAGCCGCGCGCCTTGCGTCGACGTGGTATTCGGCCCGCAGACCCTGCACCGCCTGCCGGAAATGATCAATCACGTTCAGGGCACCCGCAGCCCGGTGGTCGATATCAGCTTCCCGGAGATCGAAAAATTCGACCGCCTGCCGGAGCCGCGCGCCGAAGGCCCGACCGCCTTCGTGTCGATCATGGAAGGCTGCAACAAATACTGCACTTTCTGCGTGGTGCCTTACACCCGCGGCGAGGAAGTGAGCCGCCCGAGCGACGACGTGCTGTTCGAAATCGCCCAGCTGGCGGCGCAGGGCGTGCGCGAGGTCAACCTGCTCGGCCAAAACGTCAACGCTTACCGCGGCGCGACGCATGACGGCGATATCTGCTCGTTCGCCGAACTGCTGCGCCTGGTGGCGGCCATCGACGGCATCGATCGCATTCGCTTCACCACCAGCCACCCGATCGAGTTCACCGACGACATTATCGCGGTGTACGAAGACACGCCGGAGCTGGTCAGCTTCCTGCATCTGCCGGTGCAGAGCGGTTCGGACCGCATCCTGACCATGATGAAACGCGCGCACACCGCGCTGGAGTATAAGGCGATTATCCGCAAGCTGCGCAAGGCGCGGCCGGCCATCCAGCTCAGCTCCGATTTCATCGTCGGTTTCCCGGGCGAAAGCCAGGCCGACTTCGAACAGACCATGAACCTGATCGCCGACGTCAACTTCGACGTCAGCTTCAGCTTCATCTATTCGTCGCGCCCCGGTACGCCGGCGGCGGACATGGTCGACGACGTCAGCGAAGAAGAGAAAAAGCAGCGGCTGTACATTCTGCAGGATCGCATCAACCAGCAGGCGCTGCAGTTCAGCCGTCGCATGCTCGGCACCGTCCAGCGCATTCTGGTGGAGGGCACCTCGCGTAAAAGCGTGATGGAGCTGGCCGGGCGCACGGAGTGCAACCGTGTGGTAAACTTCGAAGGCACGCCCGACATGATCGGCCAATTTGTCGACGTGGAAATTACCGAGGTGCTGACCAACACCCTGCGTGGCGCAGTGGTGCGCACCGAACAGCAGATGGATCTGCGCGTACATGAATCCCCGCAGTCGGTGATCGCCCGTACCCGCAAAGAAAACGCGCTGGGCGTCGGCATTTACCAGCCCTGACGCCGCGGCGGCCGCCTTATCGCCGCCCGTTCGCGCTACTCCTTACCGTTTCTCCGCCGGGCGTCCGCGCCCGGTGATGTTCTTTTTTTATTTTTTTATTGTTGAAGAGGCGACATAACATGCAACTCCCACACTGCCCGAAGTGCAACTCCGAATACACCTACCAGGACAATGCCCTGTTCATCTGCCCTGAGTGCGCCCACGAGTGGAGCGACAGCGCCCCGGCGGAAGATCAGGACGCGCTGATCGTCAAAGACGCCAACGGCAACCTGCTGGCGGACGGCGACGCGGTCACCGTGATCAAGGATCTGAAGGTCAAAGGCAGCTCCTCGATGCTGAAGATCGGCACCAAGGTGAAAAACATTCGCCTGGTGGAAGGCGATCACAACATCGACTGCAAAATCGACGGTTTCGGCCCGATGAAGCTGAAATCCGAGTTCGTGAAAAAGAACTGATTCTCGGCGGCCTTGTTCTGTGATGACGCGGCGGGCTTTGCGCCCCGCCGCGTTTTTTCCTTATCTTCCCTTGAATTCCGCCGACGGCGCACAGATAGATCAGCGGTAAACTTGCGCCGTTGCGGCGCACCATGAATAATTCAAGAAAGAGAGTATTCAGGCTCGCCCTGAACGCGCGCGTCCCGGACGCGCTATGTGACATCAACCAGGCCCGATGTGACCTAGAGGAATAGTTTGAACGTCGCAACACAAGAAATTTTGTTAGAGCCCGCAGACAACAAGCGTTTGCTCAGCCTGTGCGGCCCGTTTGATGACAACATCAAGCAACTCGAGCGCCGATTGGGCATCGAAATCAATCGCCGCGACAACCGTTTCAAGCTGGTCGGCAAAAACCTGTGCGTGGTTGCCGCCGCCGATATCCTGCGCCATCTGTACGTGGATACCGCGCCGATTCGCGGCGTGATCCCGGATATCGATCCGGAGCAAATCCATCTGGCGATCAAAGAGAGTCGGGTGCTGGAACAGGTGGCGGACAGCGTGCCGGATTACGGCAAGGCGGTCACCATCAAAACCAAGCGCGGTATGGTGAAACCGCGCACGCCTAACCAGGCGCAGTACATCGCCAATATTCTCGATCACGACATCACCTTCGGCATCGGCCCGGCGGGCACCGGCAAAACCTACCTGGCGGTCGCCGCTGCGGTGGATGCGCTGGAACGCCAGGAAATTCGCCGCATACTGCTGACCCGCCCTGCGGTCGAAGCCGGCGAAAAGCTGGGCTTCCTGCCCGGCGATCTGAGCCAGAAGGTCGATCCTTATCTGCGCCCGTTGTACGACGCCCTGTTCGAAATGCTGGGCTTCGAGCGCGTGGAGAAGCTCATCGAACGCAATGTGATCGAAGTCGCGCCGCTGGCCTATATGCGCGGCCGCACGCTGAACGACGCCTTTATCATCCTGGATGAGAGCCAGAACACCACCATCGAGCAGATGAAGATGTTCCTGACACGCATCGGCTTCAACTCGAAGGCGGTCATCACCGGCGACGTCACCCAGATCGACCTGCCGCGCAACCAGAAATCCGGCCTGCGCCATGCGGTGGAAGTGCTGTCGGACGTGGAGGAGCTGAGCTTCAACTTCTTCCACAGCGAAGACGTGGTGCGCCACCCGGTGGTGGCCCGCGTGGTCATCGCCTATGAGGCCTGGGAAGCCGCCGAACAGAAACGCAAAGACGCGATTGCCGAGCAACGTAAGCGCGAGGCGCTCGCCGCCTCCGAGCAGGAGACACCATGAGTCAGGTGATTTTGGATCTGCAGATTGCCTGTGAAAGCAGCGACGGCCTGCCGGATGAGGCCACCTTCCAGCGCTGGCTGGAAGGCGTGCTGCCGCAATTTCAGGAAGAGGCCGAGGTCACCGTGCGTCTGGTGGACGAAGCGGAAAGCCACGAGCTGAACCTGACCTACCGCGGCAAAGACAAGCCGACCAACGTGCTCTCTTTCCCGTTCGAAGCCCCGCCGGGCATCGAGCTGCCGCTGCTCGGCGATCTGATCATCTGCCGCCAGGTGGTTGAGCAGGAAGCGATTGAGCAAGGCAAAACGCTGGAGGCCCACTGGGCGCATATGGTTGTCCACGGCAGTCTTCATCTGCTAGGGTATGACCACATCGAAGACGATGAAGCCGAAGAAATGGAGTCTTTGGAAACCGAAATCATGCACGGACTGGGTTATCCTGATCCGTACCTGGCGGAAAAAGACCCCGTCTGACGTCAGCCGTTTACCCCACAGCCCCCATGCGGGGCTGTCGCTGACGCCCCTTAACTCTGACATGAGTGACAGTAACTAAAACGCCATGAGCGACGACCATTCACAAAGCAATGACAGCCCCAGTCCCAAGAAGGGGTTCTTTACTCTTATCCTTAACCAGCTGTTCCACGGCGAGCCCAAAAACCGTGGCGATCTGGTCGAGCTGATCCGTGATTCCGAACAAAACGACCTGATCGATCCCGATACCCGCGACATGCTGGAAGGCGTGATGGATATCGCCGAACAGCGCGTGCGCGACATCATGATCCCCCGCTCCCAGATGGTGACGCTCAAGCGCAACCAGACGCTGGAAGAGTGCCTGGACGTGATTATCGACTCCGCCCACTCGCGCTTCCCGGTGATCAGCGAAGATAAAGATCACATCGAAGGCATCCTGATGGCCAAGGATCTGCTGCCGTTCATGCGCGCAGACTCCGAGCCGTTCAGCATCGACAAAGTGCTGCGTACCGCGGTGGTGGTGCCGGAAAGCAAGCGCGTCGACCGGATGCTGAAAGAGTTTCGCTCCCAGCGCTATCACATGGCGATTGTCATTGACGAATTCGGCGGCGTGTCCGGCCTGGTCACCATCGAAGATATCCTGGAGCTGATCGTCGGCGAGATTGAAGACGAATACGACGACGAAGACGATCTGGATATCCGCCAGCTCAGCCGCCACATGTACACCGTGCGCGCGCTGGCGCCGATCGAAGACTTCAACGACGCCTTCGGCACCCATTTCAGCGACGACGAGGTCGATACCATCGGCGGTCTGGTGATGCAGGCCTTCGGCCACCTGCCGGCGCGCGGGGAAACCATTGAAATCGAAGGTTACCTATTTAAAGTTGCCATGGCAGACAGTCGACGTATCATCCAGGTTCATGTAAAAATTCCGGACGACTCTCCACCACCGAAACTGGAAGATTAAATCCAACATGGCTAAAGCCTCATTACTTGAACGCCAGTGGGTTCGCGCCCTGCTGGCGCTGTTGTCAGGTGCCGGCGGGACGCTGGCGTTCTCGCCCTACGATTTCTGGCCCGCGGCCATCGTCTCCCTGTTCGGCCTGCTGGCCGTTACCCTCAATCGCACCACCAAACAGTCTGCCCTGCTCGGCTTTGTCTGGGGCTTCGGGTTGTTCGGCAGCGGGATCAACTGGGTGTATGTCAGCATCGCCGATTTCGGCGGCATGCCCTTCGCCGTCAACATCTTCCTGGTGGCGCTGCTCGCCGCTTACCTGTCGCTGTATACCGGGCTGTTCGCCGGGCTGCTGACGCGCCTGTGGCCGGCCACCCGCTGGTGGCGGCTGGCCATCGCCGCGCCGGTGCTGTGGCAGGTGACCGAATTCCTGCGCGGCTGGGTGCTGACCGGCTTCCCGTGGCTGCAGTTCGGCTATAGCCAGATCAACGGCCCGCTGAAGGGCATCGCGCCGCTGCTGGGCGTCGACGCCATCACCTTTGTGCTGATGGCCATCGCCGGCCTGCTGGTGTACGCCGTCAATCAGCGCCGTCTCTCGGCAGCCGTGATTGCCGCCGCGCTGCTGCTGTTGCCGTGGCCGCTGCGCCAGCTGCAGTGGTTTACCCCGCAGCCGGAGAAAGCGGTGAACGTCGCCATGGTGCAAGGCAACATCGCTCAATCGATGAAATGGGATCCGAAAGTGCTGGTCAGCACGCTGCAAACCTATCTGGACGAAACCCGTCCCTACATGGGCAAGGCGCCGATCGTCATCTGGCCGGAATCCGCCATTCCGGATTATGAAGCCAATCAGAACGGCTTCCTGACGATGATGGACGACCTGATGCGGGCGAAGAACAGCAGCCTGATCACCGGCATCGTCGACGTGCGTGCCACGCCGCAGGGCCAGCAAATCTACAACAGTGCCATCGTGCTCGGTGAACCGACGCCGTACAGTTACCCGGCCAACGATCGCTACAACAAGCACCACCTGGTACCGTTCGGCGAGTTCGTGCCGCTCGAGACGCTGCTGCGGCCCCTGGCGCCGTTCTTCGACCTGCCGATGTCCTCCTTCAGCCGCGGCGACTACGTACAACCGCAGCTCAGCGTACGCGGCTACAACCTGACGGCGGCCATCTGCTACGAAATCGTGTTGGGCCAGCAGGTGCGCGATAACTTCCGCCCGGACACCAACTTCCTGCTGACCATCTCCAACGATGCCTGGTTCGGCCACTCCATCGGCCCGTGGCAGCACTTCCAGATGGCACGCATGCGGGCGCTGGAGCTCGGCCGACCGCTGCTGCGCAGCACCAATAACGGCGTCACCGCCGCGGTGGACGCGAATGGCGAGGTGATCGCCGAGATCCCGCAGTTCACCCGTCAGGTACTCGAAGTGAAAGTCACGCCGACCACCGGCCTCACGCCTTATGCGCGCTTCGGCGCCACGCCGCTGTGGGTGATGACCCTGTTGCTGGGCGGCTGGGCGCTGATGTTGGGCCTGCGCCGCAAATAGCCCTCTTCGTCGGGGCGCACCCGCTGCGCCCCGCTTTCCCGTCAAATCTTCCCTCAGTCAGAAAACGCCGTTAAATCAACGCGGCTGGCACACTCCTTGCTTTTATCTATGGCGACATCGCGCGCCGGTTTACTTTTGCTGACGTTTTGTCGCACCTGCGCACATTTTGGGTGCATTGAACGCACCGCACGGGTGCGCCGACGTTTTGTTGCATTAATTTGGTGCGCGCGGCGTCTCAAAAAATGAAACATTTTAGTTTCAAGGTGTTCACAATCGGTTATTTTTTAACAGCGTTCAGTTCATAAGACTATCTTTATAACTTGAGCAATAAACAGTCGATTTAACCTGACGCTCTTTAGTCAGAGCCACAACAACAGTAAAGGAGTTGGACCATGCAAATGCGTAAATTGGCGTTATCGTTACTGCTGCTCGGTGCGGCAGGTAGCGTGGCGCACGCGGAAGACCTGACCGGTACGCTGAAGAAAATCAAAGACAATGGCGTGATCGTTGTCGGCCACCGCGAATCGTCAGTGCCGTTCTCCTACTACGACAACCAACAAAAAGTTGTGGGCTACTCTCAGGACTACTCCAACCAAATCGTTGAAGCCGTTAAGAAAAAGCTGAATGCACCGAATCTGCAGGTGAAAATGCTGCCGATTACCTCGCAGAACCGCATCCCGCTGCTGCAAAACGGCACCTATGATTTCGAGTGCGGCTCCACCACCAATAACCTCGAGCGCCAGAAACAGGCCGCCTTCTCCGACACCATTTTCGTGGTCGGCACCCGCTTGCTGGTGAAAAAAGGCTCCGACATCAAAGACTTTAAAGACCTGGCCGGCAAACCGGTGGTGGTCACCTCCGGCACCACCTCCGAAGTGCTGCTGAACAAGCTGAACGACAGCGGCAAGATGAACATGCGCATCATCAGCGCCAAAGACCACGGCGACTCCTTCCGCACTCTGGAAAGCGGCCGCGCGGTGGCCTTCATGATGGACGACGCCCTGCTGGCGGGCGAGCGCGCCAAGGCCAAGAAGCCGGATCAGTGGGAAATCATCGGCACACCGCAGTCGAAAGAAGCCTACGGCTGCATGCTGCGTAAAGACGATCCTGCGTTCAAGAAACTGGTCGATGACACTATCGCCCAGGCGCAAACCTCCGGCGAAGCGGCCAAGTGGTTTGATAAATGGTTCAAGCAGCCGATTCCACCGAAAAACCTCAACATGAACTTCGAACTGTCGGACGACATGAAGCAGCTGTTCAAAGAACCTAACGACAAGGCATTGAACTAAATAGAATGACAGCCGGGGCGGCCGCCAGGCCAAACCGGCCCAGTTGATGACTGGGACAGACAGGTATGAGGGGGGCCGTTCCCCTCCCTCATTTTCCCCAAGGCGCATCACCGACATCCGCACACAATAAGCCAGCCAGACTGGCCGCGCGGCGATCGGCGCTCATCAAGTCATCAATCTTCGGCGCTCTGCGCCCGTTTACCGGAGTTTGTTATGTCAATAGATTGGAACTGGGGTATCTTCCTGCAGCAGGCCCCGTTTGGGAACACCACTTACCTCGGCTGGATCTGGTCCGGCTTTCAGGTCACGGTGGCCCTCTCCGTCTGTGCATGGATTATCGCTTTCTTCGTCGGTTCGCTGTTCGGTATCTTGCGTACCGTACCCAACCGCTTTCTTTCCGCCCTCGGCACCTGTTACGTCGAACTGTTCCGCAACGTGCCGCTGATCGTGCAATTCTTTACCTGGTATCTGGTGATCCCCGAGCTGCTGCCGGCCAATATCGGCACCTGGTTTAAAAGCGAGCTGGATCCCAACGTGCAGTTCTTCGTCTCTTCCATGCTTTGCCTGGGATTGTTTACCGCCGCCCGCGTTTGCGAACAGGTGCGCGCCGCCATCCAGTCCCTGCCGCGCGGCCAGAAAGCGGCCGGGCTGGCGATGGGCCTGACGCTGCCGCAAACCTACCGCTACGTGTTGCTGCCGAACGCCTACCGGGTGATCGTGCCGCCGATGACCTCGGAGATGCTCAACCTGGTCAAAAACTCCGCCATCGCCTCTACCATCGGGCTGGTGGACATGGCCGCGCAGGCCGGCAAGCTGTTGGATTACTCCGCACACGCCTATGAATCCTTTACCGCCATCACGCTGGCTTATATCGGCATCAACGCCGTTATCATGCTGTTTATGCGTCTGGTCGAAAAGAAAGTGCAGTTGCCTGGCAACCTGGGGAGTAAATAATGTACGAATTTGACTGGGCGTCGATCGTCCCAAGCTTCCCGTTTCTGCTGCAGGGTATGGTAATCACGCTGAAGATCACCGTGACCGCCATCGTGGTCGGCATTCTGTGGGGTACCGTGCTGGCGGTGATGCGCCTGTCGCCGTTCAAACCGATCAGCTGGTTCGCCACCCTGTACGTCAACCTGTTCCGCTCGGTGCCGCTGGTGATGGTGCTGCTGTGGTTCTACCTGGTGGTTCCAAGCTTATTACAACAGGTTCTAGGCTTATCGCCGAAAACCGATATTCGCCTGATCTCGGCTATGGTAGCCTTTTCCCTGTTTGAAGCGGCCTATTACTCGGAAATCATCCGCGCCGGCATCATCAGCATCTCGCGCGGCCAATCCTCCGCCGCGCTGGCGCTGGGCATGACCCATTGGCAATCCATGCGGCTGGTGATCCTGCCGCAGGCGTTCCGCGCCATGGTGCCGCTGCTGCTGACCCAGGGCATCGTCCTGTTCCAGGATACCTCGCTGGTTTACGTACTGAGCCTGGCCGACTTCTTCCGCACCGCGTCGACCATCGGCGAACGCGACGGCACCCAGGTTGAAATGATCCTGTTCGCCGGCTTTGTCTATTTTGTTATCAGCCTCGCCGCCTCGGCGCTGGTAAGCTATTTGAAGAAAAGGACTGTTTGATGATATCCCTGAAAAATGTTTCTAAGTGGTACGGTCACTTTCAGGTGTTGACCGATTGCACCACCGAAGTGAAAAAAGGCGAAGTGGTCGTCGTCTGCGGTCCTTCAGGTTCCGGCAAGTCCACCCTGATCAAAACCGTCAACGGCCTCGAGCCGATCCAGCAGGGCAATATCCTGGTGAACGGCACGCCGGTCAACGACAAGAAAACCAACCTGGCGCAGCTGCGTGCCAAGGTAGGCATGGTGTTCCAACACTTTGAGCTGTTCCCGCACCTGTCTATCATCGACAACCTGACGCTGGCGCAGGTGAAAGTGCTCAAGCGCGACAAATCCGCCTCACGCGAGAAGGGTCTGAAGCTGCTGGAGCGCGTCGGCCTCTCCGCCCATGCCAACAAGTTCCCCGGTCAGCTGTCCGGCGGCCAGCAGCAGCGCGTCGCCATCGCCCGTGCGCTGTGCATGGATCCTATCGCCATGCTGTTCGATGAGCCGACCTCTGCGCTCGATCCGGAAATGATCAACGAAGTGCTGGACGTGATGGTCGAACTGGCGAACGAAGGCATGACCATGATGGTGGTAACCCACGAAATGGGCTTCGCCCGCAAGGTGGCGAATCGAGTGATCTTTATGGACGAAGGCAAAATCGTCGAAGACCGCAACAAAGACGATTTCTTCAACAACCCCGAGTCCGATCGCGCCAAGGATTTTCTGGCCAAGATCCTGCACTAAACGCTCTGCCTATGCGCCCCGCCAGGGGCGCATCTTTTCCCCCGGCACTAAAAGCGCTTGTTTCTCCCCGGTTTTGATCCGATGCTCGCTGGATAACAAACAGAGGAGAAAGAACATGCCCCGCCCTATTATCATCGATTGCGATCCCGGCCTCGACGACGCCATCGCGCTGGCTATGGCGCTGCGTTCGTCAGAACTGGACATCAAAGCCATCACCACCTCCGCCGGCAACCAGACGCCGGAGAAAACCCTGCATAACGCGCTGGGCCTGTTGACCCTGATGCAGCGCGAGGACATACCGGTCGCCGCCGGCGCCAGCGGCCCGCTGATGCGCGAACTGGTGATCGCCGACTATGTCCACGGCAAAACCGGCATGGGCAACACCCACCTGCCGACGCCGACAATCAAACCCGATCCCCGCGGCGCCGTCGAGCTGATCGCCGACTTGCTGCGCGCCAGCCCGCAGCCGATAACCCTGGTGGTGACCGGCCCGATGACCAATATCGCCCTGCTGCTGGCCCAGCATGCCGAGCTGAAAAGCCATATCGAACGCATCGTATTCATGGGCGGCGGTATGAACGCCGGCAATACTACGCCTGTCGCGGAGTTCAACATCTTCGTCGATCCCGAAGCCGCCGAAATGGTGCTGAAATCCGGGGTGCCGCTGACCATGGCCGGGCTGAACGTCACCCATCAAGCGCTGGTGTTGCCGCAGGATATCGAGCGCATTCGCCAGATAGACAATCCGGTCGCGCAGGCGGTCGCGGAGATGCTCGATTTTTACCTGCCGCTGTACCTCAGCCATCCGCGCGGCCTGCCCGGCGCTGCGATGCACGATCCCTGCACCATCGCCTGGCTGCTGGCGCCGCAGCTGTTCACCGGCGTAGAACGCTGGGTCGGTGTGGAGACCAAAGGGGAATACACCGTCGGCATGACGGTGGTGGACTATTTCCAGCAAACCGGCAACGCGGCCAACGTGGAAGTGCTGACCAGCATCAACCGCGAGGGTTTTATCGATCTGCTGGCCGAGCGCCTGGCGCGTTATTGATCCCATCGGGGCGCGCTCGCGCCCCTCATTCAACTTTTTTGATTTAACTCAGCGAATTTTTGCGCTATCACTGTTGATGGCTTGCCTCTACCATGCGTTTACACCGACTGACATCGTCACCGATTAAACTTCGCCTGGAGATAAGCCAATGAGCCGCGTACTGGTCCTGAAATCAAGTATTCTGGGTGAATATTCCCAGTCTGGAAAATTAGTCGATTTTTTTGTTGAACAATGGCATGAAGCTCACCCAGAAGACACGTTCACCGTGCGCGACTTGGCTAACCCAACGCTGCCGGAGCTGGATGGCGAAGTGATGGCTGGCTTTACCGCCGGCGACAACCCGCTGACGCCGCATCAGCAGAGCACCCTGGCGCTTTCCGATGAGCTGATTGCCGAGCTGAAGTCGCACGACACGCTGATCATCAGCGCCCCGATGTACAACTTCAACATCCCGACGCAGCTGAAAATCTACTTCGATCTGATCGCCCGCGCCGGTCAGACGTTCCGCTACACCTCCGCCGGTGCCGAAGGGCTGGTGACGGGCAAGAAAGCGATCGTCATCTCCAGCCGCGGCGGCATCCACGCCGACACGCCGACGGATCTGATCACGCCGTACGTGAAGCTGTTCCTGGGCTTTATCGGCATCACCGACGTTGAATTCGTACTGGCGGAAGGCTTCGCCTACGGCCCGGAAGCGGCGGAGAAAGCCGCCCAGGACAGCCGCGTCGCGGTCGCGCAGAAAATCCCGGCCGGCGTCGCCGTACCGGCCAGCGCACCGGCGCAGGCGCAAGCCGCCCCAGCAGCCGTCAGCGGCGGTTTCCTGAGCAACCTGCTGAAGAAACTGTTCCGTTAAACGCCGGCCTTAGTGTTCCCCGCCCTGGCGGGGAACGTCATCAAGGCTCAAACGGCCGACGCTGGAACTGGTCGTGACCGCATTTCGGGCAAAGCGGCAGCACCTCCGGCGTGTAAAACGCCAGATGGTAGTGACACTGCTCGCACACCAGATTGCCCAACCCCACCACTTCACCGCTGTGATAAACGCCGTGATGGCTGACATCCTTGAACACTTCACGCCACTCCAGCTGGGTTTTGTCGGTGATATCCGCCAGTTCCTGCCACAGGCTCTCTTTGATCACCCGCATAAACACGCTGTCGGTAAACTCGTCCCGGCTTTCCTGATAGCTGCGGGCGAACTCTTCCAGATCGCGCCGCACCGCCTGCGTCACCTGCCGCACCTCGTCGCGGGTCAGATCTTCGGCCTCGTTCAACCGCCGCTCCGCGCTGGCCACCAGTTCGTCGATATCGCGTTCACCGTTTTTCAGGCGTTCGGTCAGTGATGCCACCAATTCGCGGTAATACTGAGCAACCTTGTTCATAGACTCTCCTCGATAAACGCTGCGCCGGGCTTGGCTGTAGGGATACCCCTAAGCTACTTGTTCTTATTTTAGCCGTAAATGACTGATGTCACTTGGCAAGACGCGGGATCCGCAGGTTGTGAGCCGCGTCATGGCGGCGTTTTTTTTAAATGCGCCGAGTCAGGCGCTTGGAGTTGTTGCCGAGAGGTCTTATCAGCTATGCTATGCGGATCTACGAATACTAAATGTTCATTGCGTTGCCTCTGACCGGGGCAACGGTTTACACCTACAGGACCACCGGCCGCCATGCAAGAGCAATACCGTCCAGAAGACATAGAATCGAACGTACAGCTTCACTGGCAAGAGAAGCAGACTTTCAAAGTTACCGAAGACGACAGCAAGGAAAAGTACTACTGCCTATCCATGCTGCCTTACCCGTCCGGCCGACTGCACATGGGCCACGTTCGTAACTACACTATCGGCGACGTGATCTCGCGCTATCAGCGCATGCTGGGTAAAAACGTACTGCAGCCGATCGGCTGGGATGCGTTCGGCCTGCCGGCGGAAGGTGCGGCGGTGAAAAACAACACCGCACCGGCCCCGTGGACCTACGACAACATCGAATACATGAAGAACCAGCTGAAACTGCTGGGCTTCGGCTACGACTGGGATCGCGAAATCGCTACCTGCCAGCCGGAATACTACCGCTGGGAACAGTGGTTCTTCACCAAGCTGTATGAAAAAGGCCTGGTCTACAAGAAGACCTCGGCGGTGAACTGGTGTCCGCACGATCTGACCGTGCTGGCCAACGAACAGGTTATCGACGGCTGCTGCTGGCGCTGCGACACCAAGGTCGAGCGTAAAGAGATCCCGCAGTGGTTCATCAAAATCACCGCTTACGCCGATCAGCTGCTGAACGATCTGGACACGCTGGAAAGCTGGCCGGAGCAGGTGAAAACCATGCAGCGCAACTGGATTGGCCGCTCCGAAGGCGTGGAAATCACCTTCGACGTGGCGGACAGCGAAGAGAAGCTGACGGTTTACACCACCCGTCCCGACACCTTCATGGGCGCCACCTACGTGGCGGTCGCCGCGGGCCACCCGCTGGCGCAACAGGGCGCGCGCAACAATCCGGCGCTGACCGACTTCATCGACGAATGCCGCAACACCAAAGTGGCCGAAGCCGAAATGGCGACGATGGAGAAGAAAGGCATGCCAACCGGCCTGTTCGTTGTCCACCCGCTGAGCGGCGAGAAGCTGCCGGTGTGGGTCGCCAACTTCGTGCTGATGGAATACGGCACCGGCGCCGTGATGGCGGTACCGGCGCACGACCAGCGCGACTGGGAATTCGCCACCAAATACGATTTGCCGATCAAACCGGTGATCCTGAACCTCGACGGCAGCCAACCTGACGTGAGCGCCGAAGCGATGACCGACAAAGGCGCGCTGTTCAACTCCGGCGAGTTTGACGGTCTGGACAACGAAGCCGGCTTTAACGCCATCGCCGACAAACTGGTCGCCAAGGGCGTGGGCCAGCGCAAGGTCAACTACCGTCTGCGCGACTGGGGCGTCTCCCGTCAGCGTTACTGGGGCGCGCCAATCCCGATGGTGACGCTGGAAGACGGCACCGTGATGCCGACGCCGGAAGATCAGCTGCCGGTGATCTTGCCGGAAGACGTGGTCATGGACGGCATCACCAGCCCGATCAAGGCCGACCCTGAGTGGGCGAAGACCACCGTTGACGGCCAGCCGGCGCTGCGTGAAACCGACACCTTCGACACCTTTATGGAGTCTTCCTGGTACTACGCGCGCTATACCTGCCCGCAGTACGACCAGGGCATGCTGGATCCGGCCGCCGCCAACTACTGGCTGCCGGTCGATCAATATATCGGCGGTATCGAACACGCCATCATGCACCTGATGTACTTCCGCTTCTTCCACAAGCTGATGCGCGATGCGGGCCTGGTGGATTCCGACGAGCCGGCCAAGCGCCTGCTGTGTCAGGGCATGGTGCTGGCCGACGCCTTCTACTACACCGGCAACAGCGGCGAGCGCGTCTGGGTATCTCCGGTTGACGCCACGGTCGAGCGCGACGACAAGGGCCGCATCATCAAGGCCACCGATCCGCAAGGCCGTGAACTGGTCTATGCTGGCATGAGCA
Source organism: Serratia sp. PL7 (assembly GCF_945957435.1). NCBI lineage: Bacteria > Pseudomonadati > Pseudomonadota > Gammaproteobacteria > Enterobacterales > Yersiniaceae > Serratia > Serratia sp. PL7. Next base: position 2,675,543 of record NZ_CAMFLB010000001.1, read on the forward strand.
AAATGTCGAAGTCGAAGAACAACGGCATCGACCCGCAGGAAATGGTGGAAAAATACGGCGCGGACACCGTGCGTCTGTTCATGATGTTCGCTTCACCGGCAGAAATGACGCTGGAGTGGCAGGAATCCGGCGTAGAAGGGGCTAACCGCTTCCTGAAACGCGTGTGGAAACTGGCCTACGATCACGTGGCAAAAGGCGCGGTACAGCCGCTGGATGTGGCGTCGCTGAACGAAGATCAGAAAGCGCTGCGCCGCGATCTGCACAAAACCATCGCCAAGGTGACCGACGATATCGGCCGCCGTCAGACCTTCAACACCGCGATCGCCGCCGTGATGGAGCTGATGAACAAGCTGGCCCGCGCGCCGCAGGAGAGCGAGCAGGATCGCGCGCTGCTGCAGGAAGCGCTGCTGGCCGTGGTTCGCATGCTGTATCCGTTCACCCCGCACGTGTGCTTCACCCTGTGGCAGGCGCTGGGCGGCGAAGGCGACGTGGACACCGCGCCATGGCCGGTTGCCGACGAACAGGCGATGGTCGAGGACTCCAAGCTGGTGGTGGTGCAGGTGAACGGCAAGGTTCGCGCTAAAATCACCGTATCTGCCGATGCGACCGAAGAGCAAGTGCGCGCGCGCGCTGCCGAAGAGCATCTGGTGGCTAAATATCTGGACGGCGTCACGATTCGCAAAGTGATCTACGTTCCGGGCAAACTGCTTAACCTGGTTGTGGGTTAACACAAGGAGGAGTTGTGCGACAACGTATTCTGACGCTGTTGCTGGGGTTGGCGGTGCTGGTCACCGCCGGCTGCGGTTTTCACCTGCGTGGCACCACGCAGGTGCCTAATGAAATGAAAACGCTGATCCTGGACAGTTCGGATCCTTACGGACCATTGACGCGCGCGGTGCGTGAGCAGCTGCGTTTGAACGCCGTGACCATCGTCAGCGATCCGAAGCGTAAAGACGTGCCTTCTCTGCGCATCGTCGGCGCGACGGAAAGCCAGGATACCGCCTCGATCTTCCAGGACGGTAAAACCGCCGAGTACCAGCTGGTGCTGACCGTGCAGGCCCAGGTGCTGCTCCCGGGCCACGACCTGTACCCGCTGTCGGTAAAAGTGTTCCGTTCGTTCTTCGACAACCCGCTGACCGCGCTGGCCAAAGACTCCGAGCAGGAGATCATTCGCCAGGAAATGCGTGAGCAGGCGGCGCAACAGCTGGTGCGCAAACTGCTGACCGTGCACGCGGCGGAAGAAGAAAACCGGCAGAAAGCCGCTGCCGTCGGCGAACGAGCGGCAAGCCAAACCGCACAATGATCCGCATTTATCCGGAACAACTTGCCGCGCAGCTCCGAGAGGGGCTGCGCGCTTGTTATTTATTGAGCGGCAATGAACCGCTACTGCTGCAGGAAAGCCAGGATCTGCTCCGGCAGGCTGCGCAACAGCAGCAGTTCAGCGAGCACTACAGCATTTCCCTCGACGCCCATACCGACTGGGACGCCATCTTCGGCATCTGCCAGGCGATGAGCCTGTTCGCCAGCCGCCAGACGCTGCTGCTGATCTTCCCGGAAAACGGCCCGACGGCGCCGATCGGCGAACAGCTGACCAAGCTTGCCACGCTGCTGCACGAGGATATTCTGCTGATCCTGCGCGGCCCGCGCCTCACCAAAGCGCAGGAAAACAGCGCCTGGTTCAAGGCGCTCAGCCCACACGGCGCCCTCGTCAGTTGCCAGACGCCGGAACAGGCACAGCTGCCGCGCTGGGTCGCCACGCGCGCCAAGGCGATGAAGCTGGAATTGGACGACGCGGCCAATCAGCTGTTGTGCTACTGCTACGAAGGCAACCTGCTGGCGCTGTCGCAGGCGCTGGAGCGGCTGTCGCTGCTGCACCCGGACGGCAAACTCACGCTGCCGCGCGTCGAACAGGCGGTGAACGACGCCGCCCACTTCACGCCGTTCCACTGGCTGGATGCCCTGCTGGCCGGCAAAAGCAAGCGCGCCTGGCATATCTTGCAGCAGCTGCAGCAAGAGGACGTGGAGCCGGTGATCCTGCTGCGCACCTTACAGCGCGAACTGCTGCTGTTGCTGACGCTGCAGCGCCGCATGGCGTCCGCGCCGCTGCGCACGCTGTTCGATCAGCACAAGGTTTGGCAGAACCGCCGCCCGCTGGTGACCCAGGCGCTGCAACGCCTGTCCGGCGCCCAGCTGCAGCAAGCGGTACAGCTGCTGACGCAAATCGAGCTGACTCTTAAGCAGGACTATGGCCAGTCGGTCTGGCCGGAACTGGAAACCCTGTCGATGCTGCTGTGCGGCAAACCCCTGGCCACGAGTTTTAGCGATGCCCACTAATCCGGAACACCCCACCGTTTTGCACGCGCTGTTCGGCGGCACCTTCGATCCGATCCACTATGGCCACCTGCGGCCGGTGGAGGCGTTGGCCGCCGAAGTGGGCCTGAATCGCGTCACGCTGCTGCCTAACCACGTGCCGCCGCACCGCCCGCAGCCGGAGGCCAATGCGCAGCAACGCTTGAAGATGGTCGAGCTGGCGATCGCCGGCAACCCGCTGTTTGCGGTCGACGATCGCGAACTGCACCGCACTACCCCCTCCTACACCATCGAGACGTTGGAAACGATTCGTAAAGAGCGTGGCGCCGCCCAGCCGCTGGCGTTTATTATTGGCCAGGACTCGCTGCTGACATTGCATAAATGGCACCGCTGGCAGGCGCTGTTGGACGTCTGCCACCTGCTGGTGTTGGCGCGCCCGGGCTATAACGATCGCATGGACACGCCGGAACTGCAGCAGTGGCTGGAACGCCATCGCACCGTCGATCCGGCGCAGCTCAGCCGTCGCCCGCACGGCCACATCTATTTGGCCGATACGCCGGAATTGGAAATTTCCGCCACCGAGATCCGCCAGCGCCGCCATCAGGGCCTCAACTGCGACGACCTGCTGCCACGCCCGGTGCAGCGCTATATCGAGTTGCAGGGTTTATATCGCTAGCGAAAGGTGCGTGATATACTGCGCCGCTATTTTTCAGGTATCCGCTGAAAACCCCGGAAACCTTAGCTGGCCGGGCAGTCACCAGTTAGCTGGCTTTCAGCGGCAGCCTGCCGAAATCATTATCCGGTTACGCCGCAGCGTGCGCATATTGCCCGCTGCAGTCGACTGAACAGAACACACCCGAGGGGGAACCTTTGCAAGGTAAAGCGCTCCAAGATTTCGTCATCGATAAAATCGATGACCTGAAAGGCCAAGACATTATCGCTCTGGACGTACAGGGCAAATCCAGCATCACCGATTGCATGATCATCTGCACCGGCACATCGACTCGCCACGTGATGTCGATCGCCAACCACGTGGTACAGGAATCCCGTGCCGTAGGCATGGAGCTGTTTGGCATGAAAGGCCAGGAAGCCTCCGACTGGATCGTAGTCGATCTGGGCGAAGTGATCGTGCACGTGATGCAGGAAGAGAGCCGTCGCCTGTACGAGCTGGAAAAACTCTGGAGCTAAGCGGTGAAACTGCAATTGGTGGCGGTCGGCACCAAAATGCCAGACTGGGTGCAAACCGGCTTTATGGATTACCTGCACCGCTTTCCCAAAGATATGCCGTTTGAGCTGACCGAGATCCCGGCGGGCAAACGCGGCAAAAACGCCGACATCAAGCGCATTCTGGACAAGGAAGGCGAACAGATGCTGGCGGCGGTGGGCAAAGGCAACCGCATCGTTACGCTGGATATCCCAGGCACGCCGTGGGAAACGCCGCAGCTGGCGCAGCAGCTTGAGCGCTGGAAGCAGGATGGCCGCAACGTCAGCCTGCTGATCGGCGGCCCGGAAGGGCTGGCGCCCGCCTGCAAAGCCGCTGCCGAGCAGAGCTGGTCGCTTTCTCCGTTGACGCTGCCGCATCCTTTGGTGCGCGTCCTGGTGGCCGAAAGCCTCTACCGCGCCTGGAGTATTACAACAAATCATCCTTACCACCGGGAATAGCCGGTGGTGACCGTGACAGAGTGAAATAAAGCAGCGGGATGAAAATAGAACGTAACCCTTTTCGCGACTATACGGCTGAATCCGCCCTGTTTGTACGCCGCGCCCTGGTGGCGTTCCTGGTCATCCTGGTGCTGTCCGGCATCCTGATCGCCAACCTGTATAATCTGCAAGTGGTCCGCGTCGAGGATTACCGCACCCGCTCCAACGAAAACCGCATCAAGCTGGTGCCCATCGCGCCCAGCCGCGGCATTATCTACGATCGCAACGGCACCCCGCTGGCACTCAACCGCACCATTTATCAGCTGGAGCTGATGCCGGAGAAGGTTGACGATCTCAAAGCCACGCTGCAGGCGCTGCGCACGGTGGTCGATCTGACCGACGACGACATCACCAATTTCGAAAAAGAGCGCAAGCGTTCGCGTCGTTTCGTCTCCATTCCGGTGAAAACCGCGCTAACCGAGGTGCAGGTCGCCCGCTTTGCGGTCAATCAGTTCCGCTTCCCCGGCGTGGAAGTAAAAGGCTACCAGCGCCGCTACTACCCCTACGGTTCCGCCCTCACCCACGTCACCGGCTATGTGTCGAAGATCAACGACCGCGACGTCGAACGCCTGGATAAAGACGGCAAGCTGGCCAACTACGCCGCCACCCACGATATCGGCAAGCTGGGCATCGAACGCTATTACGAAGACACGCTGCACGGCAAAACCGGCTATGAAGAGGTCGAGGTCAACAACCGTGGCCGGGTGATCCGCCAATTGCACGAACAGCCGCCTTCCGCCGGTCAGGACGTTTACCTGACGCTCGATCTTGATTTGCAGCGCTATATCGAGCAGCTGCTGGTCGGCAGCCGCGCCGCGGTGGTGGTGAGCGATCCACGCACCGGCGCCATCCTGGCGATGGTGTCCAACCCGAGTTACGATCCAAACCTGTTCGTCGACGGCATTTCCAGCAAGGACTACCAGGGGCTGTTGAACGATCCGAATCGCCCGCTGATCAACCGCGCCACGCAGGGGGTCTATCCGCCTGCATCAACGGTGAAGCCTTACATCGCGGTGTCGGCGCTGAGCGCCGGAGTGATCACCAAAAACACCGTGGTGTTCGATCCCGGTTGGTGGCAACTGCCCGGCTCGGAAAAACGCTTCCGCGACTGGAAAAAATGGGGCCACGGCCGCCTGAACGTCACCAAGGCGCTGGAAGAGTCCGCAGATACCTATTTCTATCAGGTCGCCTATGACATGGGGATCGATCGGCTGTCGACCTGGCTGACCAAATTCGGTTACGGCCAGTACACCGGCATCGATCTGTCCGAAGAACGATCCGGCCTAATGCCGACGCGCGAGTGGAAGCTGAAACGCTATAAAAAGCCGTGGTATCAGGGCGACACCATTCCGGTGGGTATCGGCCAGGGTTACTGGACCGCCACGCCGATCCAGATGGCCAAAGCACTGAACACCCTGATCAACGACGGCACCGTCAAAACGCCGCACCTGCTGCAGAGTACCCGCGTCAACGGCGCGCTGGTGCCGTTCAAACAGGAAGAGAGCACGCAGATCGGCGATATTCACTCCGGCTTCTGGGAAATCGCCAAAGACGGCATGTATGGTGTGGCCAACCGTCCGAACGGGACGGCGCGCAAATACTTTGCGGACGCACCTTATAAAGCCGCGGCGAAATCGGGTACCGCACAGGTATTCGGCTATGAAACCTACAACGCCCACAAACTGGCGGAGCACCTGCGCGATCACAAACTGATGACCGCCTTCGCACCGTTCAACAATCCGACGGTGTCGGTCGCCATCATTCTGGAAAACGGCGGCTCCGGTCCGGCGGTGGGAACCATCACCCGCCAGATCCTCGACCACATTCTGCTGGGCGACAACAATACGCAATTGCCAAGCGAGGCCCCGCTGCCGCCTGGCGTAGAAGGTGACTAAGGTAGAACATGACTGAAAGCCAACAAAAAGGCTCGATCTGGACCAAAATCCACATCGACCCGACGTTCCTGCTGCTGATCCTGGCCCTGTTGGTCTACAGCGCCTTCGTGATGTGGAGCGCCAGCGGCCAGGACATCGGCATGATGGAGCGCAAGATCGGGCAGATCGTCATGGGGCTGATCGTGATGGCCGTCATGGCGCAAATCCCGCCACGCGTGTACGAAAGCTGGGCGCCCTATCTGTATATTTTCTGCGTGATTTTGCTGATCCTCGTGGACGCCTTCGGCCAGATAAGTAAAGGCGCGCAGCGCTGGCTGGATCTCGGCGTGGTGCGCTTCCAGCCGTCGGAAATCGCCAAGATCGCCGTGCCGCTGATGGTGGCGCGCTTTATGAACCGCGATGTCTGCCCGCCTTCGCTGAAAAACACCGCCATCGCGCTGGTGCTGATCTTCCTGCCAACGCTGCTGGTGGCCGCGCAGCCAGATCTGGGCACCTCGATCCTGATCGCCGCCTCCGGCCTGTTCGTGCTGTTCCTGTCGGGCATGAGCTGGAAATTGATCGCCGTCGCCGCCGTCGCACTGGCGGCCTTTATCCCGGTGCTGTGGTTCTTCCTGATGCACGGCTATCAGCGCGACCGCGTCATGATGCTGCTCGATCCGGAGAGCGACCCACTCGGCGCCGGCTATCACATCATTCAATCCAAGATAGCCATCGGCTCCGGCGGCCTGTCCGGCAAGGGCTGGCTGCACGGCACCCAGTCGCAGCTGGAGTTTCTGCCGGAGCGCCATACCGACTTTATCTTCGCCGTGTTGGCCGAAGAGCTGGGGCTGATCGGGGTATTGGTGCTGCTGGCGCTCTACCTGCTGGTGATCATTCGCGGGCTGATGATCGCCGCCAAGGCGCAAACCACCTTCGGCCGCGTCATGGTCGGCGGCTTGATGCTGATTTTGTTCGTTTATGTCTTTGTTAACATCGGTATGGTCAGTGGCATTTTGCCGGTAGTTGGCGTACCTTTGCCTCTGGTCAGTTACGGGGGTTCGGCGCTGATAGTATTGATGGCCGGTTTCGGCATCATCATGTCGATCCACACGCATCGGAAAATGCTGTCTAAAAGTTTATAAGAGGTGAGTAATGCGTAAGGAATGGCTTTGGATCGGCGTCGCGGCGGTGTTGCTCTCCGCCTGTACCGCCCCGACCACGGAACAGCAGGCACCACAGCAGCCGTACAACGGCCCGGTGGTGGAGATCGGTGGCGTCGAGCCTCAATATGAACCCTATAACCCTAATAACATGCAGGATTATAAGGTTAATGGCGATACTTACCGCATCGTAAAAGATCCGCAGAACTTCTCGCAGACCGGCCTGGCGGCCTGGTATGGCGAAGAAGCCAACGGCAACACCACGGCGCTGGGCGAGCAGTTCGACCCCAACGGTCTGACTGCGGCGCACCCGACCTTACCGATCCCAAGCTATGTGCGCGTCACTAACCTGGCCAACGGCCGTCAGCTGGTGGTGCGCGTCAACGATCGCGGGCCTTACACCAAGGGCCGTATTATCGATCTGTCGAAAGCCGCCGCCGATCGCCTCAACCTGTCGAACAACACCAAGGTCAAAGTCGATTTCATCAACGTGGCGCCGGACGGCACGCTGAGCGGCCCAGGCACCATCGGTACCATCGTGGCGAAGCAGAGCTATGCCCTGCCGTCGCGCCCGGATCTCGGCGCCAGCGGCATGGGCACCCCCATCCAACAGGACGTGCCGGTCGCCAGCGGCGCGGCGGTACGCCCGATCGATAACAGCACCCTGCGCACCGACGACGACAACGCCCCAGCAACTGGCGGCAACACCGGTAGCGGCCGCAGCGGTTTCCTCGGCGCGCCAAGCGCATTGCCGGCCGGCGTGCTGGAAGGTTCGGAGCCTGAAGCCGCCGCCGTGGCTGCACCGGTCGCGGCCGGCGCCGCAGCTGCCGGCATGGCTGCCGCTTCGTCCTCCGGCGGTTACGTGGTGCAGGTCGGTGCGCTGAGCAGCGCCGAGCGTGCCCAGAGCTGGCAGCAAAGCCTGAGCCAACAGTTTGGCGTCCCGGGCAAAGTGGCGGCCAACGGCAACGTTTATCGCGTCCAGCTCGGCCCGTTCAGCAGCCGTCAGCAGGCGGCCCAGCTGCAGCAACGCCTGGCGAGCGAAGCGCAACAACAGTCTTTCGTTACTGCTGCACCCTGAGCATTAAGCCCGGTGGGCATTCACGGCCGATAAGCGGTTATTTAGCTGAAACATTTTCTTGCAGCTAAAAGGGCACTAACCGCAATTAGTCAGATGAATGGGTAATGCCTGCCGGGATCGCATCTGCTATAGTGTGGCTCGTTTTTTAACTTTACTTTCACGGATGTTGTAGTCCCGATCATGAAACAAGTAACTTCTTTTCGCTTAATCAAAAGCATCGCCCTCGGCACCGTTATCGCAATGAGCGCAGCCTCCGTTGCGCACGCCGATGACGTTAACATCAAAACCATGATCCCAGGTGTCCCGCAGATCGATGCGGAAGCGTACATCCTGATTGATTACAACTCCGGCAAGGTGCTGGCCGAGATGAACGCCGATGCGCGTCGCGATCCGGCCAGCCTGACCAAAATGATGACCAGCTACGTCATCGGCCAGGCGCTGAAAGCGGGTAAAATCGGCCAGGACGATCTGGTGACCGTCGGCCAGGACGCCTGGGCGACCGGCAACCCGGTGTTCAAAGGCTCCTCGCTGATGTTCCTGAAGCCGGGCGATCGCGTGCCGGTCTCCAAACTGACCCGCGGCATCAACCTGCAGTCCGGTAACGACGCCTGCGTGGCGATGGCCGACTACGTCGCCGGCAGCCAGGACGCGTTCGTTAACCTGATGAACACCTACGTCAGCAAGCTGGGCCTGCAGAACACTCACTTCCAGACGGTACACGGCCTGGATGCCCAGGGCCAGTACAGTTCGGCGCGCGACATGGCGCTGATCGGCCAGGCGCTGATCCGCGACGTGCCGGAAGAGTACGCGATCTACAAAGAAAAAGAGTTCACCTTCAACAATATCCGCCAGATGAACCGCAACGGTCTGCTGTGGGATAACAGCCTGAACGTCGACGGCATCAAAACCGGCCATACCGACGCGGCGGGTTACAACCTGGTGGCTTCGGCGACCGAAGGCCAAATGCGCCTGATCTCCGCCGTGATGGGCGGCCGCACCTACAAAGGCCGTGAAGCCGAAAGCAAGAAACTGCTGACCTGGGGCTTCCGCTTCTTCGAAACCGTGGCGCCGCTGAAAGTCGGTAAAGAGTTCGCCTCCGAGCCTGTCTGGTTCGGCGATGCCGACCGCGTTGAGCTCGGCGTGGACAAAGACGTCTACCTGACCATTCCGCGCGGCCGCATGAAAGATCTGAAGGCCAGCTACGTGCTGAACACGCCGGAAATTCACGCGCCGCTGGCGAAAAACCAGGTGGTGGGCAGCATCAACTTCCAGCTGGACGGCAAAACCATCGATCAGCGCCCGCTGGTGGTGATGAACGAAGTGAAAGAAGGCGGTTTCTTCAGCCGCATCGTGGACTACATCAAACTGATGTTCCACCACTGGTTCGGTTAACGGTTGAAACGGGCGAAATTGCCCCCATATACTGAATAACATTAACTCCCGCCCCGGCGGGAGTTATAATTTATAGATTAGCTAGCACTCTGGAGCGCACGCACATGCAAAAAACTAAACTGAACGAACTGCTCGAATTCCCTTGCTCGTTTACCTACAAGGTGATGGGCCTGGCGCAGCCTGAGCTGGTTGACCAGGTAGTTGAAGTGGTGCAGCGCCATGCGCCGGGCGATTACAACCCGCAGGTCAAGCCAAGCAGCAAAGGCAACTACCACTCCGTCTCCATCACCATCAATGCCACTCACATCGAGCAGGTCGAAACCCTGTACGAAGAGTTAGGCAACATTGAAATTGTTCGCATGGTGCTGTAATTCCAGCATAAACCCCTGCTTATCAACCCGGGATGGCGCAGCGTCTTCCCGGGTTGCGCATTTTTGGTCAGCGAAAGGCTGGCCGCAAGCCGGAGCGCCCGGTATAATGGCTTTACCACTTCTGTAACCTGACGATGACTCTTTTGCAACCAGACAAGATCATTTTGCGTCAGCTGGGGTTGCAGCCCTACGCGCCTGTATCCCAAGCCATGCATAACTTCACCGACAGTCGTACCGAGACTACGCCGGACGAACTGTGGCTGGTACAGCATCACCCGGTGTTCACCCAAGGCCAGGCCGGCAAAGCCGAGCATGTGCTGATGCCCGGTGATATCCCGGTGGTCCAGAGCGATCGCGGCGGCCAGGTGACCTACCACGGCCCGGGTCAGCAGGTGATGTACGTGATGGTCGATCTGAAACGCAACAAGGTCGGCGTACGTCAATTGGTCACGGCGATAGAAGATACGGTTATCAACACCCTCGCCCACTTTCGCCTCGCATCGCGCGCCCGTCCGGATGCGCCTGGCGTGTACGTGGGGGAGCAGAAAATCTGTTCGTTGGGTTTGCGGATCCGCAAAGGCAGCTCATTCCACGGCCTGGCCCTGAATGTGGCGATGGATCTCAGCCCCTTCCAACGCATCAACCCTTGCGGTTACGCCGGCATGCAGATGACGCAGGTCAGCGCGCTGGCGCCCGGCGTTGGCATTGAAGACATACACCCAATCCTGGTACAGGAATTTGTTCATTTACTCGGCTACCAGACGGTCGAGCTTCGTAACTGGAACCTGCACGATTATGAGTAAACCAATTCAGATGGAACGCGGCGTCAAATACCGCGATGCTGACAAAATGGCGCTGATCCCGGTCAAAACGGTGGTCACCGAACGGCAGGAGCTGTTGCGTAAACCCGAGTGGATGAAGATCAAACTGCCTGCCGACTCAACGCGCATTCAGGGCATCAAAGCCGCGATGCGTAAAAACGGCCTGCACTCCGTCTGTGAGGAAGCCTCGTGCCCTAACCTGTCCGAGTGTTTCAACCACGGTACCGCCACCTTTATGATCCTCGGCGCTATCTGCACCCGCCGCTGCCCGTTCTGCGACGTGGCCCACGGCCGCCCGATCGCGCCAGACGCTAACGAGCCGGAAAAGCTGGCGCAAACCATCGCCGACATGGCGCTGCGTTACGTGGTGATCACCTCGGTTGACCGCGACGACCTGCGCGACGGCGGTGCTCAGCACTTTGCCGACTGCATCTCGGCCATCCGCGCCAAGAGTCCGAACATCAAAATTGAAACGCTGGTGCCGGACTTCCGCGGCCGTATGGATCGCGCTCTGGAGATCCTCACCGCCACGCCGCCGGACGTGTTTAACCACAACCTGGAAAACGTGCCGCGCGTCTACCGCCAGGTGCGCCCGGGCGCCAACTATGAGTGGTCGCTGAAGCTGCTGGAGCGCTTTAAAGAAGCTCACCCGGATATCCCGACCAAATCCGGCCTGATGGTCGGCCTGGGCGAAACCAACGCGGAAATCGTTGAAGTGATGCGCGATCTGCGTCGCCACGGCGTGACCATGCTGACGCTGGGCCAGTACCTGCAGCCGAGCCGTCACCACCTGCCGGTGCAGCGCTACGTCAGCCCGGCCGAGTTTGACGAGATGAAAGAAGAAGCGATGGCGATGGGCTTCACCCACGCCGCCTGCGGCCCGTTCGTGCGTTCGTCTTACCACGCCGATCTGCAGGCCAAAGGGATGGAAGTGAAATAACGCGTAATAGTTTGTTACGCTAAAGACGGCGGAAACGCCAAAAAACGGATGTCCGCAAGGCATCCGTTTTTTATTGCGAGCAGTCAGACGGAATTAAACGTCTTTCTTTTCGACGCTCTGCTGAGCGGACTGGCTCTCGGCGGTGCTGTTGCCGGCGGCCGGCGGCGTGCTGTCGTCGCCCACCGCTTTTTTAAAGCCTTTCAGCGCCGCGCCAAGATCGGCGCCGAGCGTGCGCAGTTTGCTGGTGCCGAACAGTAAAATCACCAACACCGCAATCACCAGAAGTTTGGTAATGCTGATACCTTCCATACTCACCTTCTTATCATAGAGCGCTGTGTGAACAGCGAGAAAAACTGACCTTGCCTGCGAATATTTAGCGACTTTCCTTCGGCTCACACAACCGCAACATGTAACAGAGTGAGATCCGTTGCAGGAATGTCACGCAACCTCGCGGCGTGAATCCCAGACTATTCTTAGTTTATCACCCGCATGATACGCTGCCGTGATACTCATCAGGGAGATGCCGGATGTATATTGCCCCATCCATTTTCGATGCCCGAAAATCCGGCCTCAGCTTCGCCAAACGCACCTATCTGCCCCGCGTCGCCGGTCTGGGGCTCGGGTTTATCTGCGTTTGCGCCGCGCTCTATCCCTTGGCTCCGCCCGCGGCGGTCTGGCTATTGCTGGCCTTTCACGGCTTTCTCTGGCCGCATCTGGCCTATCGCCTGGCCTACCGCGCCAAAGATCCGTTCAAAGCCGAGATCCGCAACCTCTTGATCGACTCCGCCTTCGGCGGCTTCTGGGCAGCGATGATGGCATTCAATGCCCTGCCGGCGATCGTCATCCTGTCGATGATGAGCATGAACAACATCGCTTCGGCCGGCAAAGCGCTGTTTGTCAAAGGATTGGCGATTCAATTGGCCACGGCGATGCTCACCGGCGCGCTGCTCGGCTTCCCGTTTCATCCATACAGCACGCCGCTGCAAGTCTATCTGTGCCTGCCGATGATCTACCTTTATCCGACGTTGCTGGGGCTGGTGACCTACCGCACCGCCAAACGGCTGGCGGAAAAAAAACAGGAGCTGCAACGCATCAGCACCCGCGATGGGCTGACCGGCTTATATAACCGTCGCCACTGGGAACATCTTCTGCATCGCCAGTTCGATAGCTGCCGCCGCTACCAGGACAACGCCACGCTGATCCTGATGGACATCGACCGCTTCAAAACCATCAACGACACCTTCGGCCATGCGCTGGGGGATGAAGCCCTGGCGGTATTGGCGGAAGAGCTGCTGATCGGCTTGCGCAACGTGGATATCGTCGGGCGCTACGGCGGCGACGAGTTTGGCGCGGTGCTGCCGAACACTAACGCCGAACAGGCGGAAATCGTCCTGCACCGCATCCAGCAGCGGCTGGACGCGGTCAGTTTCAAGGAGGCGCCGCAGCTGCGGCTGCAGATCAGCGCAGGCATCGCTAACTACCACCCCGCGCTGGGCGGCTATCTTGACTGGCTGAAAGCGGCCGACGGTGCGCTCTATCGGGCGAAGCATAATGGCCGCAACCGGCTGGAAACGGCAGTGCCGCCAGGGGAGTAACTTACTGACTTAATAACTTGGCAAAATACTTCGGCGCTTCGACAAAGCCTTCGCGCCGGTAAAACGTATGCGCTCGCTCGCGGCGACTGTGGCAATGGACCTCTAACCGATCGCAGCCGCGACGGTGCGCCAGCGCCTCGCCCTCCGCCAGCAGCCGCCGGCCTACGCCCGCGCCGCGCGCTCGGTCATCGACGCAAAAATAGCTGATGCGGCCAATGTCGCCGGCCAACGCCAGCTGCGGCAGGAAATGCAGCGACAACACGCCCAACACCTGCTCCCCGTCCGTCGCCACCAGCAGCGCCTCATCCGGATGCGCCAACAGTTGCTGCATGCGCTGCGTCAGAAACGCCTCGGTGCCGGGATAATCCAACGCCGTCATTAATTCGGCGATAGCATGGCGATCGCTCAGGCGCGCCGTTCTGATTTGCATAGGGTGACCTCGCAGAGTGTCGATACTACAAAATAGATGGCGTTAGGTGTAACATCCACCGGGTACGGCAAAAAAGGCCGTGCGGCACGCTGGAGATGACATTCCTCCCTAACCGCCTTCACAGGCTGATGATGTCTACGTAACCTCTCGGAGAGAGGCGCGTAGCGTTACGCCTGTCCCTTTCCGAGTCCCGTGAATTTCTCTGATTGAAAGGTAGTTGCCCCATGTTGAGTTCTTTACTGGCCGTATTTATCGGCGGCGGCGTCGGCAGCGTTTTGCGCTGGGCGGTAAGCATGAAAATGAATCCGCTGAATGCCCACATTCCGCTCGGTACGCTGATGGTCAATCTGATCGGTGGTTTTATCATCGGCCTGGCGATGGCGATTTTCACCCGCATGACGCATCTGGATCCCACCTGGAAATTACTGATTACCACCGGGTTCTGCGGCGGCCTGACTACCTTCTCCACCTTTTCGCTGGAGGTGGTATACCTGATGCAAGATGGCCGCTTCGGCTGGGCGCTGGCCAACATGCTGCTCAACCTGGCCGGCTCGCTGGCGATGACGCTGCTGGCCTTTATGCTGGTAATGTGGCTCAACGGGCGCTAAGCCCTTAATGTTTCCTTAATCTTGCATGCGCATAATCTCATCCAGTACTCCTGACTGGATGAGAAACCGCTATGTTTAGCCTGCCGAAAACCGCCGCCGAAGCGATTGCCATTGCGCTGTGCGTCCTGATCGTCGCCGCCTTTATCAAATCCTACCTGTTCGCTTAAGCGCCCTTACCCGCAGCACGCGTTCATCTTGCGTCTTTCCGGCCGTTTACACTACAATTGAGAATGAACGTTCACACCCAAAAATGTGAACCCGGCTCACGCGTAGCAAAGGATCGGGCAGATGCTCTCCCCCAACGACAGTAAACAGGCCAAGGTGCAGGCGCGCCGCGATCAGATCGTCGAAGCGGCGAAAATCAGTTTCCGCCGCCACGGCTTCCACGCCGCCAGCATGGCGGAGATCGCCCAAGGCTCGCAGCTCAGCGTCGGTCAAATCTATCGTTATTTCGCCAATAAAGACGCGATTATCGAAGAGATCGTCAACCGCATCATCACTAACAAGATGCAGCGGCTGGAAAACCTTGGCGATCACATCAACCTGATCGCCGGTACGTTGGCGGCGCGCACGCTGTTTCAGCAGCCGGGCGAGAGCGAAACCGATCACATGCTGATGCTGGAAGTGACCGCCGAGGCCACGCGCAACCCGGTGGTGGCCAAACTGCTCAGCGATGCGGAAGCGCGGCTGTTTCGCCACGTGTGCCACAATCTGCAGCGGCTGTATCCCCATTTCAGCGCGGAAGAGATCGCCGCGCGGGTGGAATTTATCGCCGTCATGAGCGAAGGCACCGGTTACCGTATCCTTACCACGCAAAAAGCCGATGCGTCCCTGCTGCGCGATCTGTATCAGCAGGCCATTTCTCACCTGTTCAGGAAACTCTAATCTCCCATGACCAAACACTTAGCCAGACAGCGTCTGGTGTACGCCGTCGTGCTTGGCCTGCTGGCCGCGCTGGGGCCGCTGTGCACCGATCTCTACCTGCCCGCCCTGCCGGAAATGGCGGGTGAGCTGAATACCTCCACCGCCGCCGCGCAGCTCAGCCTGACCACCGGGCTGCTCGGTCTGGGCGTCGGCCAGCTGATTTTCGGCCCTTACAGCGACAAATTGGGCCGTATGCGCCCGCTGCTGCTGTCGCTGATCCTGCTGCTGGGCGCTTCGCTGTGGTGTGCGCTGGCGCCCACCATCGACCAACTGCTGATCGCCCGCCTGCTGCAAGGCATCGCCGGTGCCGGCGGCGCGGTGATTTCCCGCGCCATTGCTCGCGATCTGTACGCCGGCCATGAGCTGACCCGTTTCTTCGCCTTGCTGATGCTGGTTAACGGCCTGGCGCCGATCGTCGCACCGGTGCTGGGCGGCGTGATGCTGCAGGTAATGAATTGGCGCGGTATCTTCGGCGTGCTGGCGGCCATCGCCGTGCTGCTGTTCAGCCTGTCGGCGCTGAAGCTGCGCGAATCCCTGCCGGTCGAGCGCCGCAGCCAGGGCGGTATCCTGGCGATGCTGATGTCGCTCGGCGGGTTGCTGACCCAGCGCTATTTCATGGGCCTGTGCCTGACACAGGGCTTCGTGATGGCCGGCATGTTCGCCTATATCGGCGCCTCGCCTTTCGTCTTGCAGCAGATCTACGGCCTCAGCCCGCAGATGTTCAGCCTATGCTTCGCCATTAACGGCGTCGGCTTGATCATTGCGGCACAGCTGGCCAGCCGTCTCAGTTCGCGTTGGGGGGAACGCCGGGTATTGAGGGGAGGGTTAACGCTGGCGGCCGTCGCGTCGCTGTTGCTGCTGTTGGCCGCCGCGCTGCATGCGCCGCTGGTCGTGTTGCTGGTGCCGCTGTTCTTCTCGGTAGCGGTGATCGGCATCGTCGGCCCGACCGCCTCTTCGCTGGCGATGCAAAGCCAGGGAGACAAAGCGGGCAGCGCCTCGGCCTTGATCGGCGTGTGCATGTTCGCCCTCGGCGCCTGCGCCGTGCCGCTCACCGGGCTGGGCGGCACCTCGGGCCTGTCGATGGCGCTGACCATCGTCGGCTGTTACGCCATCGCCATCCTGCTGTTCGGCCTGTTGGCCCGCCGCAACGACGCATAACGCGCCCAATAAAAAACCCGCTCAATGAGCGGGTTTTAAGAAATTCAGCTACGCAGCTTAGATAGCAGTAACGTTAGCGGCAGATGGGCCCTTGGCACCGTTCGTGATTTCAAATTCTACACGCTGGCCTTCAGCAAGCGTTTTGAAACCGTTGCTAACGATGGCAGAGAAGTGGACGAAAACGTCCTTGCTACCATCTTCCGGAGTAATGAAACCGAAGCCTTTGGATTCATTAAACCACTTAACGCTACCTTTAATCTTAGACATCAAACTTACCTTTAACGTGAATGAAAGACACAAAACCTGTGTCGATTACAGTACAGCAAGCAGGCAGGATTTTGTCCACCACCGCGATCACAGAAATCCGATAAAGAGTGAAAAAATCCGTGTTGTCC
Organism: Serratia sp. PL7; assembly: GCF_945957435.1. Lineage (NCBI taxonomy): Bacteria > Pseudomonadati > Pseudomonadota > Gammaproteobacteria > Enterobacterales > Yersiniaceae > Serratia > Serratia sp. PL7. Next base: position 2,692,300 of record NZ_CAMFLB010000001.1, read on the forward strand.
GGTGTAAATGGATTGCACCGGTTGCGATACGTTACCGTTCCAGGCCAAACCTCTCCCTGCGCCGGCGAACAACGAGCGAACGCCCAAACTCGCCCGCTTCCCCCTGTGTTGACGCCCCCATGCAGACGCAATCGCTATGAAATATAACCAGATGGTCTTTTTGCTTCGGCGGTCCCTGCACTAGGGTTAGGGTTTATTTCCCACTGTGAGCCAAGCCTATGACCAGCCAATTGGCAGACAAAATCATCGCCTATCGGCGTGAGCTGCACCAAAACCCGGAACTTTCCAATCACGAATTCGCCACCACCGCCCGGCTGACCCGCTGGCTGGAAGAGGCAGGCATCCGTCTGCTGCCGCTGGCGCTGAAAACCGGCGTCGTGGCGGAGATCGGCAGCGGCAAGGGGCCGATTATCGCGCTGCGCGGCGACATTGATGCCCTGCCGATCGACGAAATCGCCGACGTGCCCTTCAGCTCGCAAAACAGCGGCGTAATGCACGCCTGCGGCCACGACTTTCACACCTCGGTGATGCTCGGCGCCGCGCACCTGCTCAAAGCGCGTGAGGCCGAGCTGCCCGGCACGGTGCGCATCTTCTTCCAGCCGGCGGAAGAGACCTTCAACGGCGCCCGGCACCTGATCGACGCCGGCGCGCTGGATAACGTTGCGGCGGTATTTGGCCTGCATAACGCGCCGGAGCTGCCCACCGGCACCTTCGCCACCCGCGCCGGGCCGTTCTACGCCAACGTCGATCGATTCCAGATCCTCATCACCGGCAAAGGCGCCCACGCCGCCAAACCGGAACAGGGCGTCGATACCATCGTCACCGCCAGCCAGATCGTCGGCGCGCTGCAGACGCTGCCCAGCCGCAGCTTCAGCTCGCTGGAATCGCTGGTGGTGAGCGTGACGCGCATCGAAGGCGGCAATACCTGGAACGTGCTGCCGCAAACCGTGGAGCTGGAAGGCACGGTGCGCACCCACAGCGACGCGGTGCGCCGCCAGGTGCCTGATAAAATTCGCCAGGTGATCGACGGCGTTGCCGCCGCTCTCGGCGCGCAGGCCGAACTCCACTGGCAGCCGGGGCCGCCGGCGGTGATCAACGACGCCCATTGGGCGGCGTTCAGCAAAACCGTCGCCGCCGAGGCCGGCTACCGGGTCGAAGAGGCGGAGCTGCAAATGGGGGGTGAAGATTTCGCGCTGTATCTGCATCACGTGCCGGGCGTCTTCGTCAGTATCGGCTCCGCCAGCGAGTTCGGCCTGCATCATCCGCGTTTCAATCCCGATGAACGCGCCCTGTTCCCCGCGGCACAATATTTTACGCTGCTGGCGGAACGCACGCTGCAACAGCTCACTACCGCGCCAGAAAAAGCCCTCAGCAACGCCTGAATAACGTGAAATAGTATTTCCCCGACGCCGCAGATACCGCGCCGGGGATTATTATTTTCGCTCGCCGTGATATTTGCAGTTTTCAACATTTGAATATGCTGTTTTGTTGTTTTACATCCCGTTGCCGCTCATCAATAGTGGACACATCAGACACCGCGCGCCTTTGCGGCGCATGACAGGATAATCACGATGAGCGACAACGCGAATAATCAACGGCAATTACGGCTGGGCGCCATTCTGCACGGCGCATCGGGAAATATGTCCGCCTGGCGCCACCCGGATGCCACCGCCGACGCCAGCATCAACCTCGAATTTAATATCGCCTCGGCGAAAAAAGCCGAACAGGGGAAATTCGATTTCGTGTTTGTCGCCGATGGGTTATATATCAACGAAAAATCCATTCCGCATTTTCTTAATCGTTTCGAACCGCTCACCCTGCTGGCCGCGCTCGCCGCCGCCACCGATAAAATCGGCCTGGTAGGCACCCTTTCCACCTCTTACAGCGATCCGTTCACAGTCGCCCGCCAGTTCGCCAGCCTCGACCACCTGAGCAACGGCCGCGCCGGCTGGAACGTGGTGACGTCGCCGCTTGAAGGCTCGGCCAAAAACTTCTCGCGCGCCGAACACCCGGAACACAGCCTGCGTTACCGCATCGCCGGCGAATTTCTCGACGTCGCCAAAGGGCTGTGGGATTCCTGGGAAGACGATGCCTTTGTGCGCAACAAGGCTAGCGGCGAATTCTTCCGCACCGGCAAGCTACACACCCTCAATCACCAGGGAGAGTTCTTCTCGGTGCAGGGGCCGCTGAACATTGGCCGCACGCCGCAGGGGCGCCCGATCCTGTTCCAGGCCGGCGCCTCCGAAGACGGCAAACGGCTGGCGGCTCAACACGCCGATGCGATCTTCACCCATCACGACACGCTGGAGCAGGCGCAGGATTTTTATCAGGACGTGAAGCGGCAGCTGGTGGAACAGGGGCGCGAGCCGGACGACCTGCGCATCTTCCAGGGCGTCAGCGTGATCGTCGGCGACGACGACGCGGACGTCGAGCGCCAGTACCAGGAGACCGCCCGCCTGGTCAGCATTGAGAACGCCCTCAACTATCTTGGCCGCTACTTCGAACATTACGACTTTTCCCGCCATCCGCTGGACGCGCCCTTCCCGGACATCGGCGATCTGGGGCAAAACAGCTTCCGCAGCACTACCGACGCCATCAAGCGCAACGCCCGCGAACGTAACCTCACGCTGCGCCAGGTGGCGCTGGAAGCCGCCTCGCCGCGCCCGGTGTTCAGCGGCACGCCGGAAGCGGTGGCGGACGGCCTGCAACGCTGGTTCGACGGTGAAGCCGCCGACGGTTTCATCATCAGCGGCGGTACGCCCAACGCCTTCGGCCACTTCGTCGATCGGGTGGTACCCATCCTGCAACAGCGTGGCCTGTTCCGTCAGGCGTACCACGGCGATACGCTGCGCGAGCACCTGGGCCTGAAGCGCCCGTTGAACAGATTCACCCAATAATAAGATCGTTTTCAGGGATATCCGCTATGCAGAAAACCGTTACCGCCGCCCTCGTGGCGGCCTTGCTGAGCCTGACCGGCGCCGCGCAGGCGGGCACCGGCATCGATTTACAGGCCAATGAAATCCCGATCCACGCGCCGAAAAACCCGCAGGCGATCGCCAAACTGCCGGCCGATTTCCACTTCGTGAAGCCGGGCCAATTCACCGTTGCAATCGCCGCGCTCAACACGCCGCCGCTGGCGCTGTTCGCCGCCGATAACCGGCGGCTGATCGGCAGCGAAGTGGATATCGCGCAGCTGGTGGCCGACAGCCTGGGGCTTGAATTAAACGTGGTGCAAACCTCGTGGGAAGACTGGCCGCTGGGGGTGGTTTCCGGCAAATATGACGCAGCCATCACCAACGTCACCGTCACCAAAGAGCGCAAAACCCGCTTCGACTTTGCCACCTACCGCATCGATTCGCTCGGCTTTTACGTCAAAACCGGCGGCAAGATCGCGACGATCAAACAGCCTGCCGATATCGCCGGATTAAAGATCATCGTTGGCTCCGGCACCAATCAGGAAGCAATTTTGCTGGCGTGGGACAAACAGAACCGGCAGCAGGGGCTCAAACCCTTCCAGCCGATCTACGTGACCGACGATGCGGCCGCCACGCTGGCGATCCAGTCCGGCCGCGCCGACGCCTACTTCGGGCCGAACGTGCTGGGCGCCTATAAAGCGGCGCTGAACGGCCGCACCCGGCTGGCGGGCACGGTGGAAGGCGGTTGGCCCAAGGCGGCACACATCGCCGTCACCACCCGTAAAGGCAACGGCCTGGTGCAGGCGGTGAATGAAGCGCTGAACGGCACGATCCGCGGCGGGCAGTACGATCGGGTGCTCAACCGCTGGGGCGAGAGCGTCGAACGCCTTGCGCAGTCGGAAATCAACCCGCCCGGCCTGGGCGATTAGGAGCGCGCGATGACGCAAGACACTTTCATTCAGACGCTGCCGACCGACCCGCTGATCGCCCCGGTGATCGAGGGGCTGTTCGGCGAATATCGCCAGCGTTACGGCGACTATTTTGGTGACCAGGAACCGGAAGCGCTGGATCTGTACGCGCCGCCGCAAGGGGCCTTCATCGTGCTGCTGCGCGCCGGTGCGCCGATCGCCATGGGCGCCTTCAAACGCTATGACGCACAGACCGCCGAGCTGAAGCGCATCTGGACGCGAGGCGATCTGCGCCGCCAGGGCCTGGCACAGCGGGTGTTGCAGCAGTTGGAAACGCTGGCGTTGGCGCAAGGATATCGCCAGCTCTATCTGACCACCGGCTTTCGCCAGCCCGAAGCGGTGGGCCTGTATCTGAACAACGGGTATCAGCCGCAGTTCGATCCCACCGTCGACAGCGAGGTTTACAGCCGCCCGCCCTACGATGGCCGCCTGCCGTTCCGCAAAAGCCTGATTGCAGAGGATGCGTGTTGTTGCGCGTCGGAAAGGAAAATCGCCTAAGGCCCCTTTATCTGTATCAGGAGACATGACATGTCCAAACAAGAAGTCTTGAAAGTGGTGCCCGCCCGCTATCCGCTGCGGCTGATCGGCGCGCTGTTTTCGCTGTTTATTCTGGCCGCCATCGTACAATCGGTGGCGGGTAACGAGCGCTGGGAATGGGGCGTGTTCGCCGAGTGGTTCTTCGCGCCGGCGGTACTGGCGGGGCTGGGGCAAACCCTGCTGCTGACGCTGCTCGGTACGCTGTTCAGCATCCTGTTCGGCACCCTGTTGGCGCTGGCGCGCCTGTCGCGCTCCTACCTGCTGGCGTCGCTGGCCTGGGGCTATATCTGGCTGTTTCGCTCTCTGCCGCTGATCCTGGTGCTGATCATTCTGTACAACTTCTCCTATCTGTATGACGCCATCTCGCTGGGCATTCCCTTCACCTCCGTGGTGTTCGCCAGCTTTCCCACCATCGACATTCTCGGCCAGTTCGCCGTGGCGGTGCTGGGCCTGACGCTGGTGCAGTCCGCCTACACCGCCGAGATCATCCGCGGCGGCATCCTGGGCGTGGATTACGGCCAGCACGAGGCGGCGGCGGCGCTGGGCCTGCCGGGCTATCGTCGCACCTTCCGTATCATTCTGCCGCAGGCACTGCGCTCCATTATTCCGACCGGCTTCAACGAGATCATCAGCCTGGCGAAAGGCACCTCAATCGTTTACGTGCTGGCGCTGCCGGAGCTGTTTTACACCATTCAGGTTATCTATAACCGCACCCAGCAGGTGATACCGCTGCTGATGGTCGCCACCGTCTGGTACCTGTTCATCACCACCGCGCTGTCGGTGATCCAATACTATATCGAGCGCTATTTCGCCCGGGGCGCGGTGCGCGAACTGCCGCCGACGCCCTGGCAGAAACTGGCCGGCTGGCTAAAACGTTAGGAGACCCACATGTCTGAAGCCATTGATTATTACGCCTTGCCCGAGCAGCCGGTACGCAATCTCACCCCGGTGCCGGCACGCGGCCTGATCGAAATCAGCAACGTCAGCAAGTTCTTCGGCAAACACAAGGCGCTGGACGACGTCAGCCTGACGCTGCAGCCGGGCACCGTTACCGTGATCCTCGGCCCTTCCGGCTCCGGCAAATCGACGCTGCTGCGGGCGATCAACCACCTGGAGCGCGTCGACGAGGGCTTTATCCGCATCGACGGCGACTACGTCGGCTACCGCCGCAAGGGCAACCGGCTGTACGAGCTGAAGGAAAAGGCCATCCTCCGGCAGCGCATCAACGTCGGCTATGTGTTCCAGAATTTCAATCTGTTCCCGCACCTGACGGTGCTGGAAAACATCATCGAAGCGCCGGTGGTGCACAAAATTCACTCCCGCGAGCGGGCGAAGGCGGTAGCCTATGAGCTGCTGGATACCGTCGGGCTGCGCCACAAGGCGGACGCCTACCCGCGCCACCTCTCCGGCGGCCAACAGCAACGCATCGCCATCGCGCGCGCGCTGGCGCTGAACCCGAAGGTGATCCTGTTCGATGAGCCGACCTCCGCGCTCGATCCCGAGCTGGTCGGCGAAGTGCTGGACGTGATTAAGGGGTTGGCGGATCTGGGCGTCACGCTGGTGGTGGTCACGCATGAAATCGGCTTTGCGCGCGAAGCGGCGGATCGGGTGGTGTTTATGGTCGACGGGCAGATCGTCGAACAGGGCGACGCCAGGCAAGTGTTGGCTCAGCCGCAGCACCCGCGCACCGTTAATTTCCTCAACAAAGTGCTGTGATCGTCGGGGCGCTGCGGCGCCCCGTACCCGAGCCGCTTACCGGCCGGCGAAACGCCGTTTTTCGGCGGCAAAATCCAGCGGGCGGATCCCCTGCTGGTTTTTGTCCTCGTCGGTCAACAGCGCCGGGGGAATAAACCAGGTCACCTCGAACAGCAGCCCGTCCGGATCGTGACCATAAATGCTTTTGTGCACGCCATGATCCTCTTCCAGCCCGAGAATACCGCGTTCGGCCAACTGGTGACGAATGCGCTCCAGCTCTTCCAGACTGTCCACTTCCCAGGCCAGATGGTACAGCCCGGCCGGTGGCTCATGCTCCGCCGGCGGCTCGTTGTTGGCGCGAAACACCCCGGCGCGCTGCTGGCCCAGATTCTTGCTGAACAGCGCCAAATCGTGATCGTTTTCCGAATCGGCGGCCTGGGTAAATACCGCGCGATCGGGGCTGTCGGACGGCTTCAGCTTGAAGCCCAAGACCTGATGATAAAAGTCGGCGCTCTGCCGCACATCGCTGACATACAGCACGGCGTGATTGAGACGTTTGATGCCCATCGATATTCCTTTTTCGCATTGAATGAAGTCAGCATGAACATAGCATGTGGCCAGGAAGCCGCTAAATGCCGTTATCGCATGACTAAATGCCGCCCGCGCAATCTGTCGCTGCAAGGCATTCCGCGCTATCATAAGCGCTGTATTGAACCCTTTTGTGAGAATAGCGATGAATGGCAAGATAACGACTTTTTTTGAAGACAAAGGCTTCGGCTTTATTACCGACGAGAACGGAGAAAATCGTTATTTTCACGTGATTAAAGTGCAGAACCCGGAGCTGATTAAGAAAAACGCGGCGGTCACCTTCGAGCCAACCAACAACACCAAAGGCCCGTCGGCTTATGCGGTAAAAGTGTTGGCGCCCAGCAAATACATCATCATCGCCAATGAAAGAATCAAGATCACCAGCATCAAGTCTTTTAATACCTTCACCAAGGAAGTGCCGGTCAAAGCCGACGTGGATAAAGAGAACACCGTGCTGTCGGTCGGCCTGCTGATGAACCGCATTCGCCCACAGTCCGAAGATCAGGCGCAGACCATGCAAACGCTGCGCATGCTGACCATTACCACCTTCCAGAACACCACCCATACCTTCTCCGAGCACGAGATCGATATGGATGAAACCATCAAGGCGCTGAAAAGCCTGTAAGTATCTGCGTACGGAAAATAACCAACGAAATTTGTCGTTGCCTGTGTTAGCGTGAGTTTTCACCTGACACAGGCTATTGATATGTCCGATTCCAGCAGCGTCAAAGGTTTTATCAACCGCTCCACCCAAATCGTCTGCCCTAAATGCGGCTATGTTACCCGGCAAAAATGCGCAGCAATGCTGCAAGATGTGATACTGATTTGCCCTAATTGCGAAACCCGCTTCGAGCCCAGGCAAGGCTGAAAACGGTTAACGGAACAGGATATGCTCGACGCTGTTGCCGTTGATCACGTTGAACGACTCCACCCGATTACGCCCCTGCGATTTGGCGCGATACAGCGCGATATCCGCCATATTCATCAGCTGTTCCAACGATTTCACCTCATTCATCGCCAGGCTGGCGACGCCGACGCTGATGGTGATTTTCAACGTCTGCTTGCCTTCCGCCTGCAGCTCCGTCTGCTCCACCAGCCGGCGCAAATGTTCCCCCAGCGCCACGCCCTGCGCCGCCAGCGCGCGCGGCAGCATGATAGCAAACTCTTCCCCGCCCAAGCGGCCGAACAGCTGATCGTGACGCAGCTCGCGCCGCACGATGTGCGCGAACGACGCCAAAACCTGATCGCCGGCGCTGTGACCGTGCGTATCGTTGATCTGCTTGAAATGATCAATGTCGATCAGCAGCAGCGACACCGCCTCTTTGGAACGGTGTTTATGCTCCAGCAACTCGCCCGCTTTGCGGGTCATCGCGCTGCGCGCCAGCACCCCGGTCAGAAAATCGTGGTTGGCACTGTGCTCCAGACGTCGCATCAGCTTGCGGTTGGCGGCGATGGAGCTGGCGAGGATCAGCGGCCCCATCACCAGCATGGCGATGCCCAATCGGGCGGACATCAGGGTATCGAGGAAGGCGTTGTGGTTGTTCGGCGTTTCATAAAGCACCAGGTTGGCAGAAATGCTGCTGATCTCGGTCATGCCGGTCAACAGCGTCAGCAACGTCACGGGGAACAGCGGGTAGCGTACCGCGCACCACAGCAGCGCCGGGATCGGGAAGGCGATGGCGCCCGGCCCGCCGATATAGACGCTGAACGCCAGCGACAGCAGCAACGCCAGTAGCGGCAGGCAGCCTTTCAGGCGCCAACGCACCTGCATGCGCAGCAGTTGCTTCAGCCGCGGCGCCGCCATCAGCACCGGCAACAGCAGCAAGGTCGTCGAGAATTGCTCACTGAACCAAGCCAGCCAGGCGATCACCACCGTGTTGTTATAGAGGCTATCATTACGCAGCACCGACAGCGTCGACGCCACCGCCGCGCCGGCCAAACTGGCGCTGAACATATAGAGTATCGCCTGGGGCTTGCCCATGCGCCGTTGAGATTGTGGCAGCATCAGCATGATGCCGTAACCGACGGCGATCAGCGACATGTTGCAGGCGTTCAGCCACAGCGCCAGAGACCAACCTTCGCCGGTGCTGAGATCGGCGGCGACCATGCCCAGATAGGTGGTAAGCCAGCCGAGCGGCGTGCCGTAAATGGGTTTGCGCAGCAGCAGACCGAGCAGAATCGCATTCACCGGCCAAAATAAGGAAAGCGAGCCAATCGGCCGGCTAAGAATACCCACCAGGGAAAGCAAAAAAGCCAGCATGAAAAGATTGATCAGCTGAACCGTTAGCGGCAGGCCATGCCTGGCGTTTATTCTGGCGTTCATCGCCTTGCCCATATTTTGCTAATAACCAGAATAATAATGTGCATACTCTCTCGCCCGGCCAGTGAGGGATAGTCAACCCGGATTTCAACCAAAAAAGCCAGACAAATCAATAATAAAAAACGTTAACATTTAATTAACAGACTTTTCTTAGCCCCGTTCGGCTGCGGCGGGCACACCCGCGTAGCGTCAGCAAATAATGGCTACTCTGCTGTCAGCATAGCGCATAGCGTAATAGGTCGCCGACGGCGTCAATTACATTAATAAGCTTGTGGTTATTGGTCGTTGAATGATGTTTGAATAACTGCGCGATTATTTTCCTGCAACTGGGCCGCCCGTGCAATAACAACCCAAAAAAAGCCCGCATGAAGCGGGCTTGCTTGAACAACAGCAAATCGACAGTTACAACACGGCCATGCCTTGCATGCCCGTGTTGCCACGCAGTATAGCGGTGAAAGCTTAAGCAGACCTTAGCAACAAAAAACCCGGCCTAGGAACCGGGAATATTTGTACGAAATGCAGTGTTAGCCCAAGCAGGCTAATAACATTTCGCAGCCTACACGCCAATTGTGCAGAGAAAATGAACGCGGCATCCGTTCAACCGCACCGCCACCCCATCTACACGGTAAGGCCTTACGCCAGTTTGGCGGCAAAGCCCGCTACGCGCTGGCCATAGAGCTTGGCGGTCGCCAGATCGCCCGACAGCATCTCATCCACGCCGGCATCCGCCGGGGTCTGCACCAGCAGCCCCACCGAACCGCCCAGGTTATTGACGTCGGTACGCTGCGCCGATTTGGTGTTGGCCGGCAGCAGCCCCAGACTGACCCACAGGCCGCCATGTTGCGAAGCCAGCGTCTGCAGCGCGATCAACGTGACCTGCTTGTCGCCGTTCAGGCTGGCGCTGTTGGTAAAGCCGCCGAACACTTTGTCCTGCCACTTGCGGCCGAACCAGGCTTTGGAGCTCGCGTCGGCGAATTTCTTGAACTGCCAGGACGGGCCGCCCATATAGGTCGGCGAGCCAAAGATGATGGCGTCCGCCTCATCCAACGTCTGCCAGGCTTCGTCGCTGATGTCACCGTTCTGATCGATGGCGATCAGTTCCGCCCCCGCACCTTCCGCCACGACTTTCGCCAAACGCTCGGTATGGCCGTAGCCGGAATGAAACACCACTACTGTCTTCGCCATAGAAATTCTCCACTCATTGCACAAAGGCGCCGACGGCGCCCCTCTCGCGTTCAATCTAATCAAGCGCGCAGCGGCTGAATACCGAATAAAACTGACGGTGTTATTCAAAAAAATCGCGCTACGCACCGCCGGGTATGCGCAGATAAAAAAAATCCCGCACAAGGCGGGATAAACTTAACAGGGATGGGGTAATACACTACAGGGAATGGATAACACACAACATCATCGGGTAGAGCTACAGTACCAATCCCAATGTATAGAACTGTCATCCCCGCGTAAGTTTGCTCGGCCAGATGTAACGCCGAATGGGAAATATGACATTTTGCTCAACGCACCACGAACAGGCGCGACTCAAAGCCGCCGCTCTTGAAGGTGCCGGTATTGACCCACTCGGGCGGCGAACGGCCGAAGTCCTGATTGAAATCGCCGCCGCTGACCAGCCAGACCCGGCGATGGCCTTTCGCTAACGTGCTGAGATTATCGACGTAAGTCTGCGCCGCCCGATCGTGGAAAAAGGTGCCGAAACCATAGGCATTGGGCTTGCCCGAAATGCCGTTGGGCCTGGCCGGGGTATACAACAGGGCGCGATAGCCCTGCTTGTTGTAATACACATAGCTCAGGTAGTTGAACATGTTGCTGACCACCACCGCATCGTTAGGCTGATAGAGACTGTTGATGTAGTGCACCATCACTTTGAACTCATCTTTCTCGACCGGGTAATCGTTACGCACGCCGCAGCCGAACAGCAAACTGAAGAACAGCAGCAAAGAAATCCCGCGCACCCGGCTTTTCGTGCCGGCGATCAGCACGCCCAACACCAGCGGAATGCCGAGCGCAGCCGAGTAGAGATAGCGATCGACAAACAGCGGCGAGCGCCAGGAAATGGCGAATACCAACGTCACCGGGATCAGAATGCCGCCGAGCAGCAGCAGCGAGAATGTTCTCGGCGTCTCCCGCCGCCACAGTAGCAATGAACATAAGGCGATAAACATCGCCGGCAGCAGCCAGAGAATGACCGTCGGATAATTGCTGCCATCATGCCCAGTGAGAAAACGCCAATACATCGCCGGCAGATCGCCCCAGGAAACCTGAGGGATCCAACCGACGTCGCCGCCGACCCGCAGCTCGGCGATATGCGCCAGCAGATTGAACAGCACCAGCAGCCAGGGAATGTAGGCCACCCCGATCGCCACATTGGCCAGCCACCACGCCGGCTGCTTGATGTAACGTACGCCTTCGCGGCGGCACGACAGCGCCAGCAGCACCAGCCAGTGAGCGATCAGCGTAAAAATCGTGAAGTAGTGGGTATAAAAGCTCAGCGTCATCAACAGCGCATACAGCGCCAGATAGCGGCGGTTATCCGGTGTTTTCAGCCATTTCGCCAGCACCATGGCGGCGGCGATCGCCAGCATCCCCATCAGCGCGTACATGCGCGCCTCCTGGCTGTAACGCACCGCCATCGGCATGATTGCCATCAGCCACCCCGCTATCAGCGCCGCCCGCTCATTGGTCAACCAACGGGTAAAACGCATCGCCAGCGCCACCGTCATCACGCCGAACACCAGGCTCAGCGAGCGGGCCGCCATGATGCCGTCGCCAAACAGCGCCATCCAGCCATGCAGCAACAGGTAATAAAGCGGCGGGTGAACATCGAAAGAAGCGTGGTACAGCAAAGCGCCCACGTCATAGCGGCTGGTCAGTACGCTGGAGGCTTCATCGCACCAAAAATACCGATCTGATAAGGAAATAAATCGCACGATCGCCGAAAACGCCACGATCGCCAACGCGTAATGTTTGTAACCGATGCCCTTTAAGCCGTTGTTGCTCAAAGAAACATTCGATACCTGCTGCAGTGACATAACGGCATTCCGCCCAAGAGAACCACACCGTGTGGAGACGCAGCGTCATCATTGCCGACGGCGGGTAAATGGCGGGTAAATCAGTGCGAAAAAGTCGGTGCAATCACCGCGGCGCCGCACGGCCCTCAGCGGATTTCAACGCTGATATCCGGGTAGGCTTTCTCCCCGTCGCTGAGGTAATGCCCCAACGCCCGGTAAGCCATGACGTACAGCACGGCGGCGGCGCACAGGCACAGCAAGGTCACGAGCAGGAATCTGGATTTGCGCACGATAGGCTCCATGGGGAAATTTTCGCCTATTGTAGCGCGGCAAAATAAACGAAAGTTCAATTGCCGGCGGGTCAAGCGCCTCGCACTCACTCGGCGAGGCGGCTTCATCTCATTTCTTCAACATGTAGATAAACGAATCGACGGTTTCGCCGCCGGCGGTGGAGACGCTGACCGCCACCCGTTCATACCCCTCACCTTCGAACGCATCGATAGTCGGCCAGTGGTTGACGAGATTAGCTGAACGGAACAGAAAACCGTTCACGCGATTGCCGCTGTTATCCAACACGATGCCTGGGTAGCCCATCTCGGCGCCCCAGCCTTCGTTAAGCAGCGATCCGCCGACGCTGCCTTCTTCCCAGCTGCCGCCGATGGCTTCCATAATGTGCGCGTTGGGTCTGCCCGGCCCCAGGGTGCCGTAAACGAATAAGCTTTGCATGTTGCTCTCTGCCACTGACTAAAAGTTAGCGAACGAACATAGCATGGCGCTCAATGGCGAGCCAACGAGAGTATGGATTACGCAGTCGAATTTTTGAGGGAACAAGTCGGGGGGAAGAAAATCAAGGAAGTAATGGCACGCCCTATAGGATTCGAACCTATGACCTACGGCTTAGAAGGCCGTTGCTCTATCCAACTGAGCTAAGGGCGCATTGAGATGCGGCAACCTGTGGTTGCGGGTTGCGATTATACGGTCAGAGGTTAGCGAGTCAATGCCTTTTCATGACGTTACGGCGGCGACGGCGCTTTATGGCGTTTTTTCCGCCAGCGCCCGCGCTATGTTACGGTGCGCCAGGCCGACCGCGGTATCGCCTGGTGTGCGCTCAGCCTCTTGCCGCCCACCGCCCCGCCGCAGACAAAGGCGCGTAGACTGTACCACTGCGGCAATATCCCCCCAATCGGCATGCTCAACCACCTGCATATTGCAGGTCGCTTCCCCCCTTTCCCCCAATGCGGAGTCAGGGCGTGCGCTGTTTAAGGATGCCTGGCTCCACGGCGCCCAAGCCAGCAATAGCGCGCAACCTCCCCATGCGCTGCCGTTCATGCGCACAGCTTCCGCCACAGCGCGCTCAGGCGCGCCCGCCACGACGGCGCTGCCTGGTGCTGGCCGAGCTGATGCAGCGCGGTGAGTTGCGCACTGCCCGCCGGATGCCGTGAAGAATCGAACACCGTCTCCCCTACGTGTTTAGGCTCCGCCGGTTGCTGATCAGGTTGATGATGCAACGGATAAAGCCGGGTTATCGCTCTCATGATCCTGCCCTCTTTCGCCCTGTGTATGGCCCCAGCGTATGCAAATGCAGGTAAAAATGGCGTAGAGGATCCTGAGGCCGATATAAAAAAAGCGTAAATCGCCGTCGGCAACGGCGGCGAGGGTGATTCTGCGCCTGACAGCGCGCTCAGCTTCTGCCAGAATAGCGGCATCCCCGCTTTTCTTAATTGATGGATTTCCACACTGATGTCAGCAAAGATTATTGATGGTAAAACGATTGCGCAGCAGGTTAGAAACGAAGTGGCTGAGCAAGTGAAACAACGTCTGGCGGCCGGCAAGCGCGCCCCAGGGCTGGCGGTTGTGTTGGTCGGCGAGAATCCGGCTTCGCAAATTTACGTCGCCAGCAAGCGCCGCGCCTGCGATGAAGTCGGCTTCCTTTCCCGCTCCTACGACCTGCCCGCTGCCACCAGTGAAGCCGAGCTGCTGGCGTTGATCGACCAGCTGAACGCCGACGCAGAAATCGACGGCATTCTGGTGCAGCTGCCGCTGCCGGCCGGCATCGATAACGTCAAGGTGCTGGAACGCATCCACCCGGACAAAGACGTCGACGGCTTCCACCCGTACAACGTCGGCCGCCTGTGCCAGCGCGCGCCTAAGCTGCGCCCGTGCACGCCGCGCGGCATCGTTACCCTGCTGGAGCGTTATAACATCGATACCTACGGCCTGAATGCCGTGGTGGTCGGCGCGTCCAACATCGTCGGCCGCCCGATGAGCATGGAGCTGCTGCTGGCCGGCTGCACCACCACCGTCACCCACCGCTTCACCAAGAATCTGCGTCATCACGTCGAAAACGCCGATCTGCTGGTGGTGGCGGTCGGCAAACCGGGCTTCATTCCGGGCGACTGGATCAAACTGGGCGCCATCGTGGTGGACGTCGGCATCAACCGCTTGGAAAGCGGTAAAGTGGTGGGCGACGTCGATTTCGACGCCGCCAGCGAGCGCGCCGCCTACATCACCCCGGTGCCGGGTGGCGTTGGCCCGATGACCGTTGCTACACTGATCCAAAATACCTTGCAGGCCTGCGAGGAATATCACGACGTTCAACCTAAATAAGTAAGGCAGTATGGAAATTTTCAATCTGGACAATCATCCCCACGTCGAACTGTGCGATCTGCTGAAGTTCCAGGGCTGGTGTGAAAGCGGCGGCGCCGCCAAAGAAGTGATCGCTGAAGGGCAGGTGAAAGTCGACGGCAAGGTCGAAACCCGCAAGCGCTGCAAGATCGTCGCCGATCAGGTCGTGGAGTTCAACGGCGGCAAGGTCATGGTTAAACCCTAACCCGCAGCCATAGAAAAAGGCGCTGAATTCAGCGCCTTTTTTGTTTTTCCCTGCGGCCGGATTATTTACGGCGCCAGGTGGTGCCCTGCGGGCCGTCTTCCAGCACGATGTTCATCTCGTTCAACCGATCGCGAGCGGCATCCGCCAGCGCCCAGTCTTTGGCGGCACGCGCTTCGTTACGCTGTTTGATCAGCGCTTCAATCTCCGCTACTTCGTCGTCATCAACCTGAGCGCCCCCTTGCAGGAACTGCTCCGGCTCCTGCTGCAGCAGGCCGAGCACTTTCGCCAGCTTGCGCAGTTCCGCCGCCATGCCGTTGGCCGCCGCCATGTCTTCACCCTTGAGGCGGTTAACCTCGCGCGCCAGATCGAACAGCGCCGAGTAGGCTTCCGGGGTATTGAAGTCGTCGTCCATCGCTTCGCGGAAACGGGCTTCGAACGCTTCGCCGCCGGCCGGTGCGGCGTCGGCATCGGTGCCGCGCAGCGCGGTATAGAGGCGCTCCAGCGCGGTGCGCGCCTGCTTGAGGTTCTCTTCGCTGTAGTTCAGCTGGCTGCGATAGTGGCCGGACATCAGGAAGTAACGCACCGTTTCCGCATCGTAATGGCCGAGCACGTCGCGGATGGTGAAGAAGTTATCCAGCGATTTGGACATCTTCTCTTTGTCGATCATCACCATGCCGGAGTGCATCCAGTAATTGACGTACGGGCCGTCGTGGGCGCAGCTCGACTGCGCGATCTCGTTCTCGTGGTGCGGGAACATCAGATCGGAACCGCCGCCGTGGATGTCGAAGTGGGTGCCCAGCTGTTTGCAGTTCATGGCGGAGCATTCGATATGCCAGCCCGGACGGCCCGGCCCCCACGGCGACTGCCAGCTCGGCTCGCCCGGCTTGGACATTTTCCACAGCACGAAGTCCATCGGGTTGCGCTTCACGTCGTCGATTTCCACGCGCGCGCCGGCCTGCAGCTGATCCAGATCCTGGCGCGACAACAGCCCGTATTGCGGATCGCTGTCGATGGAGAACATCACGTCGCCGTTGCTGGCCACATAGGCGTGATCGCGATCGATCAGGCGCTGCGTGATCTCGATGATCTCGGCGATATGCTGGGTCGCGCGCGGCTCTTGATCCGGACGATCGATCAGCAGCGCGTCGAAGTCGGCGTGCATTTCCGCCAGCATGCGTTCGGTCAGCTGGTCGCAGGTCTCATGATTTTCCGCCGCGCGGCGGATGATTTTGTCGTCCACGTCGGTGACGTTGCGCACGTAGTTCAGCGAATAGCCGAGATAGCGCAGGTAACGCGCCACCACGTCGAAAGCGACAAAGGTACGACCGTGGCCGATGTGACACAGGTCATAAATGGTTACCCCGCACACGTACATGCCCACTTTCCCGGCATGAATGGGTTTGAATTCCTCTTTTTGACGACTCAGGGTATTAAAAATCTTTAGCATCGGGAGATTCCGTGGTGTGCGTGATAACAAAAAAGATAACCGGGCTTCAGGTTTCCGCCCGGTAGCGTATTGAAACCTGAAGCCTGATCTATTGCAAGGTTAAGGCCATGCTTTGCTGGCTTCACGCGAAGAAAACGCGCAAAATTCGGCGGTCAGCGCAATTGTTATAATATAACATAAACACAATTACCACAGACAGTGCGCGGTTGAGCCGCTGCTGACTCGCTAGGGCGGATATGTTATAAGGGCGGTCTGAATGTTCACTCGCTTTACGTGACGTCTCACTTCACCTTGTTAGGATTAAAACTATGGTTACTTTCCACACCAATCACGGCGATATCGTTATCAAGACCTTTGCTGACAAAGCGCCGGTTACCGTTGAAAACTTCCTGAACTACTGCCGCGCCGGTTTCTACGACAACACCATCTTCCACCGTGTGATCAACGGCTTCATGATCCAGGGCGGCGGTTTCGAGCCGGGCATGAACCAGAAAGCGACCAACGCGACTATCAAGAACGAAGCCAACAACGGTCTGAAAAACACCATCGGCACCCTGGCAATGGCACGTACCAACGATCCGCACTCCGCCACCGCACAGTTCTTCATCAACGTGGCTGACAACGACTTCCTGAACTTCCGCGGCGAAAACGCGCAAGGTTGGGGCTACTGCGTGTTTGCAGAAGTGGTTGAAGGCATGGACGTGGTCAACAAGATCAAAGGCGTGAAAACCGGCCGCAGCGGCATGCACCAGGACGTACCGGTAGAAGACGTCGTGATCAATAGCGTGACCGTCAGCGAGTAATCGCGGCTGCATGAGTACGCTGTTCATCGCAGATCTGCACTTGTGCGCACAGGAACCGGCAATCACTGCCGGTTTTCTGCGTTTTTTACGGCGCGAAGCGATGCACGCCGACGCGCTGTACATCCTCGGCGACCTGTTTGAAGCCTGGATCGGCGACGACGATCCCGAGCCGCTGCACGCGGAGATCGCCGCGGCGCTGAAAGCGCTGCAACAGGCCGGTGTGCCCTGCTATTTCATCCACGGCAACCGCGATTTTCTGCTCGGCAAACGCTTCGCCCGCGCCAGCGGCATGCAGCTGCTGCCGGAAGAAAAAGTGCTGGAGCTGTACGGCCGCAGGATCCTGATCCTGCACGGCGACACCCTGTGCACTGACGATCAAGCCTATCAGCAATTCCGCCGTAAAGTGCACAACCCGCTGATTCAAAAACTGTTCCTCGCGATGCCGCTGCGCTGGCGACTGAAGATCGCCGCCAAGATGCGCGCCCGCAGCCAGCAATCCAACCAGTACAAGTCGGACGCCATCATGGACGTCAACCCGCAGGCGGTCGAGCAAACCATGCTGCGCCACGACGTGCACTGGATGATCCACGGCCATACCCATCGCCCGGCGGTGCATCGGCTGGCATTGAGCAACGGCGAAGCCCATCGCGCGGTGCTGGGTGCCTGGCACGTCGAAGGATCGATGATCAAAGTCAGCGCCGACGCCGTCGAGCTGATCTCATTCCCATTCTGAATTCCGCACTGGCGCGCGAGTAAAAATTCGCGCTTTCGACGGTGAAAACCGGCGACGCAACCGTTTTCCTCGCCGTGCGCTCATGGTATGCTCTACGCCCTCATTCGGCCCTCAGCCGACGCCAGAAAAATCACAGGAGCCTTACACCCATGGGAGCCAACGCCGCTTCAGCCGCCACTACCGGGGCTAAAATCGCAATTGTAATGGGATCGAAAAGTGACTGGGCCACCATGCAGTTCGCCGCCGAAGTCCTGACCCAGCTCGATGTCCCCTTCCATGTCGAAGTCGTTTCCGCTCACCGCACGCCGGACAAGCTGTTCAGCTTCGCCGAGCAGGCTGCCGCCAACGGCTTTGACGTGATCATCGCCGGCGCCGGCGGTGCGGCGCACCTGCCGGGCATGCTGGCGGCGAAAACCCTGGTGCCGGTGCTGGGTGTGCCGGTGCAAAGCGCCGCGCTGAGCGGCGTAGACAGCCTGTACTCCATCGTACAGATGCCGCGCGGCATTCCGGTGGGCACGCTGGCGATCGGCAAAGCCGGCGCCGCCAACGCCGGGCTGCTGGCGATGCAGATCCTGGCGCTGCACGACGCCGCGCTGGCGCAGCGTTTGGCGGACTGGCGTCAGGCGCAGACCGAAGACGTCTTGAACCACCCCGATCCGCGGGAGGACGCATGAAGCCGGTTTGCGTACTGGGCAACGGTCAACTGGGGCGCATGCTGCGCCAGGCCGGCGAACCGCTGGGCATCGCCGTCTACCCTGTCGGCATCGATGCCGAACCTGAAGCGGTGCCGTATCAGAACAGCGTCATTACCGCCGAGATCGAACGCTGGCCAGAAACCGCGCTGACGCGCGAGCTGGCGACCCACAGCGCCTTCGTCAACCGTGACATCTTCCCGCGTCTGGCGGATCGCCTGACGCAAAAACAGCTGCTCGACCAGCTCGGCCTGGCGACCGCGCCGTGGCAGCTGCTGGCGAGCGCCGCCGAATGGCCGCAGGTGTTCGCTGCGCTGGGCGAGCTGGCGATCGTCAAACGCCGGGTCGGCGGCTATGACGGCCGCGGCCAATGGCGCTTGCGCCCGGGCCAGGAAGCCGAACTGCCGGCCGACGCCTATGGCGAGTGCATCGTCGAGCAAGGCATCAATTTCTCCGGCGAAGTGTCGCTGGTGGGCGCGCGCGGCCACGACGGCCGTTCGGTATTCTACCCGCTGACCCACAACCTGCATGAAGACGGCATCCTGCGCACCAGCGTGGCGCTGCCGCAGCCCAACCCGGCACTGCAGCAACAGGCCGAGCAGATGCTGGCGGCGATCCTGAACGAGCTGAACTACGTCGGCGTGATGGCGATGGAGTGCTTTATCGTCGGCGATCGGCTGCTGATCAACGAACTGGCGCCGCGCGTGCACAACAGCGGCCACTGGACGCAAAACGGCGCGTCCATCAGCCAGTTCGAATTGCACCTGCGCGCGATTCTCGGCCTGCCGCTG
Organism: Serratia sp. PL7; assembly: GCF_945957435.1. NCBI lineage: Bacteria > Pseudomonadati > Pseudomonadota > Gammaproteobacteria > Enterobacterales > Yersiniaceae > Serratia > Serratia sp. PL7. The sequence continues at coordinate 2,711,642 of NZ_CAMFLB010000001.1, forward strand.
CCGCAGCCGGTGGTGAGCACGCCGTCGGTGATGGTCAACCTGATCGGCACCGCCGTCAACGAACAGTGGCTGTCGCTGCCGCTGGTGCATCTGCACTGGTATGAGAAAGAGGTGCGCCCGGGCCGCAAGGTCGGCCACCTCAATCTGAACGACCCGAGCGCCGCCGATCTGCGCCAGGCGCTGCAGGCGCTGGCACCGCTGCTGCCGGGTGAATACCAAAGCGGGCTGGCCTGGGCACAGCAGAAGCTGGCTTAACGGTTTATACCGCCGAAAAGAAGAAGGTTCAGCCCAGGCTGAACCTTTTTTTTGCCGCAAAGATCAACGCGAGCCGATGTTACGCAACGGTTTGCCGGCCATCAGATTGCGTTCAATATGTTCCAGAGAAATATTTTTCGTTTCCGGGATCAGCGCCAGCGTGATGAAAACAAACAGCACGTTAAGCCCCGCATAGACCCAAAAGGTGTGAGCGCTACCCAACGAATTCAGCATGGTCAGGAATGTCGCCCCCACGATCATATTGGCGATCCAGTTAGTGGCGGTGGAACAGGTGATGCCGAAATCGCGGCCTTTCAATGGCTGGATCTCTGAGCACAGCACCCAAATCAGCGGGCCGGCGCTCATGGCAAAGCCGACGATAAACATCAGCAGCATGACGATGGCGAAATATTGCTCCGCCGCCGAGTTCATGCCGATGTTCATCATGGTTCCCAGCGCCCCCATGCCGACGGCCATCACGATAAACCCAAGGATCAAAGTGGGCTTGCGGCCCCAGCGGTCTACCAGCCCAATAGCGATAAAGGTGGCCAGCACGTTGACCAGACCGACGATCACCGTGCCCCACATCTGCTGTTCCGTACTGGCGAAGCCCGCCAGACCGAAAATTTTCGGCGCGTAATACATGGTGACGTTCATCCCGGTGAACTGCTGCATCACCTGAAGAAGAATGCCAAGGAAAACCGCGCGGCGGAAATTTTTATTGCCTTTGAACAACGCCCAACCGCTTTGCTTCAGTTTGAGGCTTTCACGAATTTCATTCAGTTCATACTGCGCCTGGGCACTGCTGTCGCGCAGCTTCTCCAACACCTGACGCGCCTGCTCATGACGATTGCGCGAGGCCAACCACCGCGGGCTGTCAGGTAAAAAGAACACGCCGACCAACAACAGCCCGGCCGGGATGGTGATGACGCCCAACATCCAGCGCCAAGCACCGGTATAGCTGAATGCCGTATCAGACAGGTAAGCGGCCAGAATGCCGATGGTGATCATCAATTGATACATCGAGATCATGCTGCCGCGGATTTTCTCCGGCGCGATTTCAGAAAGATAAATCGGCGCGGTATAAGAAGCGATCCCCACCGCCAATCCCAGCAGAATACGTGAAACGATCAACACCTCCACGTTGGGGGCGAACGCAGAACACAGCGATCCCGCTACGAAGAGGATAGCGCCGATCATCAAACTGTATTTGCGCCCCAGCCGGAAGTTCATCCAGCCGCTGCCGATAGCGCCGACGGCGGCGCCAAACATCATTGAGCTGACCACCCACTCCTGCTGAGAGCTGGTGATCTGAAAAGTCTCGGTAATAAACGGCAGGGCGCCGGCGATCACGCCGATATCAAGACCGAACAGCAGGCCGGCCAAGGCGGCTAAAAAACAGACGAAAAAAGTCATGCCGACATGAGTCGGGCTTTTCTCCGCCGGTGTCACTTTGACGGTATCGCTCATACAGCCTCCAGGAGAAAACGGTCATCAGTGTGCGACATGATAGGAGGCAATGCGTCGAAGATAAGTGAGTGCGATCACATTAGTGAAAACGGTTACATTCCATTAAAAATGGATATGCTGTTTTTCAAGGTGGATAAAGTCGCTTAATTTATGCATAACCCTATAAATTAATGCATAAAATAGGCGAAACCAACCTGATATCCGTTGCACCGATTATCAAAGGTAGCCGTATTGACACAACATAAATGTAATCGATTTCACTCAAGGTAGGCATGAAGAGGAATAGCACCAGTAACGCGCCCAAGAAAAACGGCAGGCCCGGCCACGCTTGGCGGCAACGGACCTGCGACAGCAAGATCAACCCTCATAACTGCGGAACAGCGCCCGGCCGCGCAGCAGGCGCACGCCCAGCCAGCCGCCGCACAGCGACAGCAGCAGCGCGCTGGCCAGCGGCAGCGCCCACCACAGCACCGGCGTCGGCGTCCACGGGAAGTCAAACACCCGGCTCTGCAGCAGCCACAGCGCCGCCTCGGCGCCTACCGCCGCCGCGATGCCCGCCACCAGCCCCAGCAGGGCGAACTCGCACCACAGCGTGCGGCGCAGCAGCCGTTTGCCGGCCCCCAGCGTGCGGTACACCACCAGCTCCTGGCGGCGCTGACGCATGCCGACCTGCACCTGTGCCAGCAGCAGTAGGCCGCCGCACAGCACCACCAGAACCACCATCACCTCCAGCGCGCGGCTGACCTGTTGCAGCACGCCGCCGACCTGTTTCAGGATCGCGCCGATGTCCAGCAGGCTGAGCGTTGGGAACTGGCGGTTGAGCTGGGTCAGCATCTGGCCGTCGCCGTCGTAGCGGAAGCTGGTGAGCCAGGTCTGCGGCTGGCCGTCCAGCGCGCCCGGCGGGAAGATAAAGTAAAAGTTCGGCTTCAGGCTTTCCCAATCCACCTGGCGCAGGCTGGTGACTTTGGCGCTGAACGCCTGGGTATCGCCGCTGAAGGTCAGCGTGTCGCCCAGCGTGATCTTCAGCCGCCCGGCGATACCTTCATCCATCGAGACTTCGCCGCTTTTCGGCGGCCAATTGCCCGCCACCAACGGATTGTGATCCGGCAGTTCGGCCAGCCAGGTCAGGTTCAGCTCACGGTTCACCGCCTCGCCGCCCGGATCGTCTTCATGCACCCGTTCGGTCGCCACCTGCTGGTTTATCTCGGTCAGGCGCACCCGGACGATCGGGTAATAGGTTTCCGGTTTGATCTGGTGCTGCTGCAGGAAGGTTTTCACCTGCGGCACCTGCGCCTCGGTCATGTTGAGCAGGAAATAGTTCGGGCTGTCCGGCGGCAGCTGTTGCTGCCAGCGTTCGAGCAGATCGCCGCGCAGCACCAACAGCAGCGCCAGCAGCATGAACGACAGCGAGAACGCCGCCAGCTGGCTGATGGTTACCCACGGCTGATGCAGCAGGCGGTTGACCGCCAGCCGCAGCGCCAGGCTCTTGAGCGTGATGCGGCGCAGCAGCAGCAGGCTGCCCCAGCCGATGCCGCCCAGCAGCAGCGCCAGTACCGCCATACCCGCCAGGATCGCCCACAGCAGCGTGCTGGCCCCCATCAGCGTCACCAACAGCGCCACCACGATCGCCACCGTCACCGGCAGAAAGTAGCGCAGCGGCCAGACGTTGGCCACCACATCGCGGCGCAGCACCCGCAGCGGCTGGGTAGCCAGCAGCTGGCGATACGGCCGCAACCCGACCAGCAGCGAAATCAGCACCAGCGCGCCGAGCGCCCACAGCCACGGCCAGGCGCCGGCGGCGGGCAATGCAGCCGGCAACACCGGTTTCAGCAGGCGAATCAGCAGCGCTTCGAACGCCAGCCCGATCGCCCCGCCGCACACCGCCGCCAGCGCCATCACCGCCAGCCACTGGCCGACGATCAATTTACGCAGCGCGCCGCGCCCGGCACCAAGAGTTTTCAGCACCGCAATCAGATCGTAGCGGCTGCGGCAATAGTGGCTCATCGCCACCGCCACAGCGGCGATCGACAACAGCAGCGTCAGCAGAGCCGACAGCAGCAGGAACTGTTGGGAGCGCTGCAGCGACTTGCCGAGCGCGCTGCCGGACTCCTGTAGCCCGAACCAGCGCTGATCCGGCGTCAACTGCGGCGTCAACCGCGCTTCGTAACGCTGAATATCCGGCTCGACGCCGGCGAACATGTAGCGGTAGGTCAGCCGGCTACCCGGCTGCACTGCGCCGGTCTTATCGACGTCCGCCAGGTTGATCATGATGCGCGGCGCGGTCTGGAACGGATTGAAACCGGCGTCCGGCTCCTGAATGATTTCACCGGCGATGCGCAGCGTGGTGTCGCCCACCTCGAGCGAATCCCCCACTTTCACGTTCAGCAGCGCCAGCAAACGCGGCGCCACCAGCACGCTGCCCGGTTCGGGCTGGATGTTGGCCGGGCGAGTTTCCAGCTTGCCGTACAGCGGATAGGCCAGATCGGTGGCTTTCACGTCCGCCAGCTGCGGCCGATCGCCGGCATAGGTCATGGTGGTGAACGACAGCTGACGACTCACCTTCAGCCCCTGTTGCTGCGCGTCCAGCAGCCAGCCTTCCGGCACCGGATGCGCGCTGCGCAACACCCGATCGCCGGCGATAAAGTCACGGCTCTGCTGGCTGAGCCCTTTGTCCATGCGATCGCTGATGCTGCCCAGCGCCAGCACGCAGGCCACGGAGAGCGTCAACGCCAACCAAACGATCAGCAGCGACGGCGAGCGCCATTCGCGCCAGAACCAGCGCCAGATCATGCTTCCTCCCACAGCTTGCCTTCACGCAGCCGCAGCCGCCGCTGGCAGCGCGCCGCCAGGGTTTCGTCATGGGTCACCAGGATCAGGGTAGTGTCAAAATCGCGGTTGAGGGAAAACAGCAGGTCGGCGATGCGATCGCCGGTCTGACGATCGAGGTTGCCGGTCGGTTCATCGGCGAACAGCACCCGCGGTCGGCCGCTGAAGGCGCGCGCCAGCGCCACGCGCTGCTGCTCGCCGCCGGACAGCTGCGCCGGCAGGTGATCGAGCCGTTTCCCCAGCCCCAACTGATCGAGCAGTTGCACCGCCTGCTCGCGGCTCTGTCTGTCGCTCTCGCCGCGCAACAGCGCCGGCAGCTGCACGTTCTCCAGCGCGTTCAGCGTCGGCACCAGCATGAACGACTGAAACACGAAGCCGACATTCCTGGCGCGCAGCGCGGCGCGCCCCTCTTCGTCCAGCGCGGTCAGCGACTCGCCGAGCAAGCGCACCTCGCCTTCGCTGCCGTCATCCAGCCCGGCCAAAATGCCCAGCAAGGTCGATTTCCCCGATCCGGATTCGCCGATCAGAGCGATCGTCTGCGCGGGTTTGACAAGCAGCTCGACTCCGGTAAGGATGGTGAGCTGATGCTCACCCTGACCAACGTGTTTACTAAGATGATGAACTTCAAGAACGTTTTCCGCTGGCATCTTCCCTTCCTTTTGCTGTTGGGATTATTCAGTTTACGCGCTGCCGCCGCCGATACCTTGTTGATTTTGGGCGACAGTTTAAGCGCCGGCTACCGCCTGCCGATCGAGCGGGCGTGGCCGACGCTGTTGGCCGAACAGTGGCAGAAAAAACCGGGCGCGCCGCAGCTGGTCAACGCCAGCATCAGCGGCGACACCGCCGCGCAGGGGCTGGCGCGTCTGCCTGCGCTGCTGAAACAGCATCAGCCGCGCTGGGTGCTGATCGAGCTGGGCGCCAACGACGGCCTGCGCGGCTTCCCGGCGCAGGACGTACAGCGCGATCTCGGCCAAATCATCACGTTGGTGCAGCAGGCCGGCGCGCAGCCGCTGCTGATGCAGATCCGCATCCCGCCGAACTACGGCCGCCGCTATACTGAAGCGTTCGGCGCCGTCTACCCGGCGCTGGCCAAGCAGTTCAACATTCCGCTGCTGCCGTTCTATATGGAACAGGTGGTGGTGAAGCCGGAATGGATGCAGGATGACGGATTGCACCCCAATGGGGACGCCCAGCCGTTTATCGCCACCTGGATGGCGGAGCGCCTGGAGCCTCTAGTAAAGCATGAGTCTCACTAAATTAGGGTCGTACACTAGGTAAAGTTATGCAAAAAGCGGTATTGATAACCGGCTGTTCCAGCGGGATAGGCTTGATTGCGGCGCAGGATCTGCGCAACCGCGGCTACCGGGTGCTGGCTGCCTGCCGCAAACCGCAGGACGTGGAAAACATGCGCCAGCTCGGGCTGGAAGGCATCGAGCTGGATCTGGACGACAGCGCCAGCGTCGAGCGCGCCGCCGCCGAGGTGATCGCGCTGACCGACGGCCGCCTGTACGGCCTGTTCAATAACGGCGGTTTCGGCGTTTACGGCCCGCTCAGCCGCATTTCGCGCAGCCAGCTGGAGCGGCAGTTCGCCACCAACCTGTTCGGCACCCACCAACTGACCCAACTGTTGTTACCCGCGATGTTGCCGCACGGCGAAGGGCGCATTATTCAGACCAGTTCGGTGATGGGCCTGGTTTCCAGCGCCGGGCGCGGCGCCTACGCCGCCAGCAAGTTCGCGCTGGAAGCCTGGTCGGACGCGCTGCGCATGGAGCTGCACGGCAGCGGCATTCAGGTCAGCCTGATCGAACCGGGGCCGATCTCCACCCACTTTAGCCAGAACGTCAACCAGGCGCAGAGCGACAAGCCGGTGCACAATCCCGGCATCGCCAAGCGCCTGACGCTGCCGCCGGAGGCCATTCTGCCCAAATTGCGCCACGCGCTGGAAAGCCCGCGCGCCAAATTGCGCTACCCGGTGACCCTGCTGGCGCACGCCATGAGCGTGCTGCGCCGCATTTTGCCGGGCCGCTGTCTGGATTGGCTGCTGCGCAGCAACGCTTAATTCGCCCGCCGGGGTTGAAGAATGGCGGCGCGCCCCCATCTACACCCCATGGCTCCGCACGATCAGAGAGAAAAAAGATGCTAGCTCAAGCTGTTGTTGATATTAACGAAACTAACCTGCACCAGACGCTGGAACAGTCGATGTCCATTCCGGTGCTGTTCTACTTCTGGTCCGAGCGCAGCCAACACTGCCTGCAGCTCACGCCGGTGCTGGACAAGCTGGCGGCGGAATACGCCGGTCAGTTCATTCTGGCCAAGGTGGACTGCGACGCCGAACAGATGATCGCCTCCCAATTCGGGTTGCGTTCGATTCCGACGGTCTACCTGTTTAAAGACGGTCAGCCGGTCGATGGCTTCCAGGGCCCGCAGCCGGAAGAAGCGATCCGCGACTTGCTGCAGCGTTTCCTGCCGAAGGAAGAAGATCTGAAACTGGCGCAGGCGCAAGAATTGCTGGCCGCCGGCAACGCCGCCGAAGCGCTGCCGCTGCTGAAAGACGCCTGGCAGAGCAGCCAGCAGCGCAGCGACATCGGTCTGACGTTGGCCGAAACCCAGATCGCCCTCAGCCGCAGCGAAGATGCCGAAGCTGTGCTGGCGACCATCCCGCTGCAGGATCGCGATACCCGCTATCAGGGCCTGGTGGCGCAGATTGAACTGTTGAAGCAGGCGGCGGACACGCCGCAAATCCAGCAGCTGCAACAACAGGTGCACCAGCAGCCGGACAACGTCGAACTGGCGGTGCAGCTGGCGCTGCAGCTGCATCAGGTCGGGCGTAACGAAGAAGCGCTGGAACTGCTGATGGGGCATCTGAAGAAAGATCTGGCCGCCGCCAACGGCAGCGCGCGCAAAACCCTGATGGACATTCTGGCCGCGCTCGGCACCGGCGACGCGCTGGCCGCTAAATATCGCCGCCAGCTGTACTCCCTGCTGTACTGATATCCGTCATACTTGAAGCTGCATCCAGGCGGCAAATGTGAAAAGCCCTGGGAGCTTAGATAACTAAGTGACCAGGGCTCGAACGTGCAGCCAGCTTGAAATATGACGGGGATTAGCGATAGACCCGCACCCCGCCCTCCACGCCCGCCGGGCTGAACAACACCTGCCACAGCTGAATGTTGCGCGAACGGAACGCGCCGGCGCAGGCGTTCAGGTAATAGGTGAACATGCGTTCGAAGCGCTCGGAATAACCGCCCATCAGATCCGGCCACGCCCGTTTGAAATTCTCCAGCCAGGCCATCAGCGTGCGATCGTAATCGGCGCCAAAGTTGTGCCAATCCTCCATCACGAAACGCCCTTCGCTGGCCTCGGCGATATGCCGCACCGAAGGCAGGCAGCCGTTGGGGAAGATGTATTTGTCTATCCAGGCGTCGACGTTGAGATCGGTTTGATTGGAACCGATAGTGTGCAACAGGAACAGACCGTCGGGCTTCAGGTTGCGCGCCGCGACGCTGAAGTAGGTCTCGTAGTTTTTCGGCCCGACGTGCTCGAACATGCCGACCGACACGATGCGATCAAACTGACGATCCAGATCGCGGTAATCCTGCAGCAAGATCTCGACGTCCAGCCCGGCGCAGCGTTCCTGCGCCAGCTTCTGCTGCTCGGCCGAAATGGTCACGCCGTGCACCGAGACGCCGTAGTTTTGCGCTGCAAACTGCGCCAGCCCGCCCCAGCCGCAGCCGATATCCAGCAGCGTCATGCCCGGTTTCAGCTGCAGTTTCTCGCAGATCATCCTGAGCTTGTCCTGCTGCGCCTGCTCCAGCGTCTGCGCCTCTTTCCAGTAGCCGCAGGAGTATTGCATGTAAGGGTCGAGCATCGCCCGGAACAGGTCGTTGCCGATGTCGTAGTGTTCTTTGCCCACCTGCCAGGCACGCTTGCGCGATTGGCGGTTGAACAGCCGGGCATAGGCGATGCGCGCGATGTCGCTCAGGCTTTTCGGCAGCCGCTCATCGACGCCGGCCTGCAAAATGCGGGTGAACAGCATATCCAGCCGTTCGCACTCCCACCAGCCGTCCATATAACCTTCGCCGAAGCCGAGCGAGCCTTCCTGCAAAATGCGTTTGAACAGCGCCGGGTTATGCACGCGGATATCCCAGGCGCGCGGGCCGTTGATGGCGACGCCGGCTTCCGCCAACATCTCCTCCACAATGCGATACCAACGATCCTTCTTCTGGGCGAGTTCATCAACACTGAGCGAATCCATAACAATCCTTGGCCGAAATGTCATTTCAAAAAGCATAGTCGCAAATAAAAATGACAACTTTTTGACGGTAAATACAGGGGGTGTTTTTACTCTAGCCAAGGCGAGCAACAGCATGAAATGAATAAAAATTATTGAAATCATGCCATTTAGGCATACTTATTTTTCAGCTGTGCCACACTTGTCGTGACAACACTCTGTTCCAGACGCGGGATCCACCGCTCGCGGGTTGCGTCAGCGCCCTGGATTAAGTCGCGGTATCAGTAGGCATTTTTCCGGCGCTGACGTAATATCTGTTTACATATGTCTGACAGGAGGTTTGCATGCTTACTTTTATTCCCATCGTGATCGTCGTCGCGCTGATTGTGGTGTTCGCCGGCGTCAAAATTGTGCCGCAGGGGTTCCAATGGACGGTAGAACGCTTCGGCCGCTACACCAAAACGCTGATGCCGGGGCTGAACCTGGTGGTGCCGTTCATGGACCGCATCGGCCGCAAAATCAACATGATGGAGCAGGTGCTGGATATCCCTTCCCAAGAGGTGATTTCCCGCGATAACGCCAACGTCGCCATCGACGCGGTGTGCTTCATCCAGGTGGTCGATCCGGCGCGCGCCGCCTACGAGGTTAGCAACCTCGAACAGGCGATCGTCAACCTGACCATGACCAACTTCCGCACCGTGCTCGGCTCAATGGAGCTCGACGAAATGCTGTCGCAGCGCGACAGCATCAACAGCCGCCTGCTGCACATCGTCGATGAAGCGACCAATCCTTGGGGGGTGAAAATCACCCGTATCGAGATCCGCGACGTGCGGCCGCCGGCGGAACTGATCGCCTCGATGAACGCCCAGATGAAGGCCGAGCGCACCAAGCGTGCCGACATCCTGGAGGCAGAGGGGGTGCGTCAGGCGGCCATTCTGCGCGCCGAGGGGGAGAAACAATCGCAGATCCTGAAGGCCGAGGGCGAACGCCAGTCGGCGTTCCTGCAGGCGGAAGCGCGTGAACGCGCCGCCGAGGCCGAGGCGCGCGCCACCCAGCTGGTATCCGACGCCATCGCCAGCGGCAACATTCAGGCGGTGAACTACTTCGTGGCGCAGAAATACACCGACGCGCTGCAAAAGATTGGTTCCTCCAACAACAGCAAAGTGGTGATGATGCCGCTGGACGCCAGCAGCCTGCTCGGCTCGATCGGCGGCATTACCGAATTGCTGAAAGAAAGCAAAGGCAAATAATCATGCTCGAACTGATCGCGGCGAATCCGCTGTGGTTCTGGCTCTCTCTCGGGGGCGTGTTGCTGGCGGCGGAAATGCTCGGCGCCGGCGGCTACCTGCTGTGGAGCGGTGTGGCGGCGCTGTTGGTCGGCGCCCTGATCTGGCTACTGCCGCCGCTTTCCTGGGCATGGCAAGGCATGATCTTCGCCGTCCTGACCGTCGTCGTCGCTTACCTGTGGTGGTACTGGCTGCGTCGGCGCCCGGCAGCCGCATCCGGCGGGTCGCCGGTGCTCAACCAGCGCAACCGCCAGCTGATCGGCACCCGCGCCACGCTGACGGAGCCGATGCACAACGGTATGGGGCGCATTAATATCGGCGACAGCAGCTGGCGCGCGCAGGCGGCGGAAGATCTGCCCGCCGGCACCGAGGTGGAAGTGGTGGCGGTGGAAGGGGTCACGCTGGTGATCCGCGCCATCAGCCGTTAATTAGAACGACAACACCCCGCCAGGTTATTGATGATGGGGCACTCCGCCCCCTCATCGCCCGGGCATTGTTCCGCCAGCGTCAGCAGGCGCTGGCGCATGTTCCCCAGCTCGCTGATGTGCTTTTCGATCTCCGCCACCTTCTGCAGCGTGCGCGCCTTCACGTCGGCGCTGTGGCGGGCCGGATCGTTGAACAACGCCACCAGTTCGCGGCACTCGTCCAGGTTGAAGCCCACCTGCCGCGCCTGACGCAGCAGCGTCAGCTCTTCGACATGCTTGGCGGAATAGTGGCGGTAACCGTTGTCGCTGCGGATCGGGGCGGTAATCAGCGCTTTCTCTTCGTAAAAACGAATCGTCTTGCTGGTTAACCCGGTTTTTTTCGCGACGTCGCTAATATTCATTTCCCCTCCTTGACCTTACCCTTGCTGGAAGGTTTAAGCTCCATTCTTAGTGAAAACAGGTCCGGCGGTCAACCTTTAAACACCGCCCTTTAAGCAAGGAGTTCAATCATGTCACACACCACTATGCTGGCATTGCAGGGGCTGTCCTGCATGAACTGCGCACAGCGGGTGAAAAAAGCCCTGGAAAGCCGCAGCGATGTCGAACAGGCGGAGGTTAACGTCCATTACGCCAAAGTGACCGGCGAAGCGCCGGACAGCGCGCTGATCGACAGCGTGATCGCCGCCGGTTATCAGGCAGAAGTCGCGCCGCGCGCCGACACCGAACTGCAGCTGAGCGGTCTGAGCTGCATGCACTGCGTCGGCAGCACCCGCAAGGCGCTGGAAGCGGTGCCGGAGGTGTTCGCCGCCGAGGTCGAGATCGACAGCGCGAAAGTGTACGGCGATGCCGATCCGCAGGCGCTGATCGCCGCGGTGGAACATGCCGGTTATCACGCCAGCGTGGCGGGTGCCGTCGTCCCAAAAACTGAGCCGTTGACTGACGCAACACCTTCGTTGCCGGACGTTCAGCCAGCGGCGCAGCCTCCCCTTCCGGCAACCGACAACGCGGACGACAGCGTACAGCTGCTGCTCAGCGGCATGACCTGCGCCAGCTGTGTCAATAAAGTGCAGCATGCGCTGCAAAGCGTCCCCGGCGTTGAACACGCGCGCGTCAACCTGGCGGAGCGCAGTGCGCTGGTCACCGGCGCCGCCGATGCGCAGGCACTGGTAGCGGCGGTGGAAAAAGCCGGCTACGGTGCCGAGATGATTCAGGACGAGACCGAACGTCGCGAACGCCAACAGCAGACCGCACGCGCCAACATGAAGCGCTTTAGCTGGCAGGCAGCGCTGGGGCTGGCGTTGGGTATCCCGCTGATGGCCTGGGGGCTGTTCGGCGGCAGCATGACGCTGACGCCGGAAACCCAGCGCCCCTGGCTGCTGGTCGGCGTCATCACCCTGGCGGTGATGGTGTTTGCCGGCGGGCACTTCTACCGCAACGCCTGGCGCGCGCTGATGAACGGCAGCGCCACCATGGATACCCTGGTGGCACTCGGCACCGGCGCCGCCTGGCTTTACTCGATCGCCGTCAACATTTGGCCCGATTTCTTCCCGACGGAAGCGCGCCACCTCTATTACGAGGCCAGCGCGATGATCATCGGTTTGATCAACCTCGGCCATGCGCTGGAGCAGCGCGCTCGTCAGCGTTCTTCACAGGCGCTGGAGCGGTTACTGGATCTGACACCGCCCACCGCGCGGCTGGTGACCGACGACGGCGAACGCGATATCCCGCTGGCGGAGGTGCAGCTCGGCATGACGCTGCGGCTGACCACCGGCGATCGCGTGCCGGTCGACGGTGAAATCGTGCAGGGCGAAGTCTGGCTCGATGAAGCGATGCTGACCGGCGAAGCGGTGCCACAGCAGAAAGGCCCCGGCGATACGGTGCATGCCGGGACGGTGGTCGACGACGGCAGCGTGCTGTTCCGCGCCGCCGCCATCGGTAGCCAAACCACGCTGGCGCGCATCATCAAACTGGTGCGTCAGGCGCAGAGCAGTAAACCGGCGATTGGCCAGTTGGCTGACCGCGTCTCGGCGGTGTTCGTGCCGGCGGTGGTGGCGATCGCCCTGTTCAGCGCAGCGATGTGGTACTTCTTCGGCCCGCAGCCGCAGCTGGTCTATACGCTGGTGATCGCCACTACGGTGCTGATCATTGCCTGCCCGTGCGCATTGGGCCTGGCAACGCCGATGTCGATCATCTCCGGCGTCGGCCGCGCGGCGGAGTTCGGCGTGCTGGTTCGCGACGCCGACGCCCTGCAACAGGCCAGCCAGTTGGACACCCTGGTGTTCGACAAAACCGGCACCCTGACCGAAGGGAAACCGCAGGTGGTGGAGATCCTGACCTTCAATCAGGTCAGCGAGCAGCAGGCGATCGGCTGGGCCGCCGCGCTGGAACAAGGCTCCAACCACCCGCTGGCGCGCGCCATCATGGAACGCGCCGCCGGGCAAACGCTGCCGCAGGTGGCGCAGTTCCGCACCCTGCGCGGCGCCGGGGTCAGCGGGGAGATCGACGGCGCGCAGTTGCTGCTGGGTAACGCCGCGCTGCTGGAACAGCATCAGGTCGCGACCGCCGAACTGGATGCGCCGATGCGCGCCCAGGCCGAACGCGGCGTGACGCCGGTGCTGCTGGCCGTTGACGGTAAACCGGCCGCGCTGTTCGCCATTCGCGATCCGCTGCGCGAGGACAGCATCGCGGCGCTGCAGCGCCTGCACCAGCAGGGATATCAGCTGGTGATGCTGACCGGCGACAACCCGGTGACCGCCAACGCCATCGCCAAAGAGGCCGGTATCGATCGGGTGATTGCCGGCGTGCTGCCGGACGGCAAAGCGGCGGCGATCAAACAGCTGCAGGCGCAGGGCCAACGCGTGGCGATGGTCGGCGACGGCATCAACGACGCCCCGGCGCTGGCGCAGGCCGACGTGGGCATCGCGATGGGCGGCGGCAGCGACATCGCCATCGAGACCGCCGCCATCACCCTGATGCGTCATAGCCTGCACGGGGTGGCGGATGCGGTGGAACTGTCGAAGGCCACGCTGCGCAACATGAAGCAGAACCTGTTCGGCGCCTTTATCTACAATACGCTGGGCATTCCAATCGCCGCCGGCGTGCTCTACCCGCTGACCGGCACGCTGCTCAGCCCGGTGGTGGCGGGCGCGGCGATGGCGCTGTCATCGATTACCGTAGTCAGCAACGCCAACCGGCTGCTGCGTTTTAAACCCAGGAAGTGAGCTCCGGGGCGCCGTCAAGGCGCCCCGCTGTTTTCCGGGCTTCCCTGCGCGGCGGATAGCGTTTAGCATGAATGACGATTTTACCTCGCCTTGCACGCGAAAACGCGCACCCGTTATTCAGGAGCCACGCCGTATGGGTCAACTGTTACGCCGCCTCGCCGCCTTTCTCGGCCTGATCTCGCCCAAAAGTTACGCTTATCCGGCGCTGGACATCACCCTGCCGGGCGAACGTCGGCTGCATCTGGTGGGCAGCATCCATATGGGCACCGTCGATATGTCGCCGCTGCCGCCCCGGCTGGCCGCCCGGCTGCAACAGGCCGACGCGCTGATCGTCGAAGCCGATATCACCGGCGCCGCCTCCCCTTTCGACCACGCCGAACAGCAGCCGGAGCTGGAACAGCGCCTGTCCGCCGAAGAGTATCAACAGCTGCTGGCGCTGTGCCACGAACTGGGCGCCGATCCGCACGCCTTCGCCACCCTGCCCGGCTGGCAGGTGGCGCTGATGATGCAGGCGCGGCAGGCTCAGCGTCTGGGGCTGCGCGCAGAGTACGGCGTAGATTATCAGCTGCTGCAGGCCGCCCGGGCGCAGGACAAACCGGTGATCGAACTTGAAGGGGCGCAGCAGCAGTTGGCAATGCTGGAACAGCTGCCGGAAGGCGGCATCGCACTGCTGCGCGATACGCTGGAACACTGGCATACCAACGCGCGGCTGCTGCAAACCATGGTGAGCTGGTGGCTGGACGCCAAACCGCGCGGCACGCTGGACACGCTGCCGGCCACCTTCAGCGCTGGGCTGTACGACGTGCTGATGCATCAGCGCAATCGCGACTGGCGGCGTCAGCTGGAGGCGCTGCCGGCCGGGGACTATGTGGTGGCGGTTGGCGCATTGCACCTGTATGGCGAGGATAACCTGCCGGCGATGCTGCAGCCACAGGGGTAAAAAAGTGGCCAATATCGCTATTGGCCAGTCAAAGAGGAATTTCTTGTATTCTAGTTATACGCATAGCAACCGTGTTAACGGTTACAGTAAACAGGGTAGCAACCCGGTGAATATCTTGGCAACCCGCTTTATGCAACAGCCGCTCAGGTTGCCGTGCAGGTTGGATTTTTGTATTTTTAAGGCTGGTTATCACCCCTTCCCCGCTGGGGACATTTTGGACAACACATCATGACGCCCGCAGTCGTTCTGCTTGAAAAACAAAAGGTCGCCTTCACCCTCCATCCTTATCACCACGACAGCGACGAAACTAATTTCGGCGACGAGGCGGTGAGAAAGCTGGGGCTGGATGCCGATCGGGTTTACAAAACCTTGCTGGTGGCGCTGAACGGCGACGCCAAACACCTGGCGGTGGCGGTCACGCCGGTCGCCACCCAGCTGGATCTGAAAAAGGTTGCCCGCGCCCTCGGCGCCAAAAAGGCCGAGATGGCCGATCCGCAGCTGGCGCAGCGCGTCACCGGGTATCTGGTGGGCGGCATCAGCCCGCTGGGGCAGAAAAAACGGCTGCCGACGGTGATCGACAGCCCGGCGCAAGCGTTCGCCACCATCTACGTTTCCGGCGGCAAACGCGGGCTGGACATCGAGCTGGCCGCCGCCGATCTGTGCCGCCTGCTGGCCGGCAGCTTCGCCGACATCGCCAAACGCGACTGACGCCGCGTACTCAGCGGCACACCACCGTGGCGTCACAGGCTGCCAGCGTCTCCACCAGGCGGTCCTCCAGCGCCTTCACCTCCGCGCCGGGCACCAGATAGTTGTTGCTGATAATGGCGAACGCCAGCGGCCGTCCGGTCGCCGAATCGACATAGCCGCTGAGCGATGAGACCCCGGTCATGGAGCCGCTCTTGGCGTGGGCGCGCCCCGCCGCCGCGCTTTTTACCATACGGTGCTGCAGCGTGCCGCCCACCAGCAACCCCGGCTGGCCCGCGACGGGCAAAGCGCGATACCAGTCGGCGAACCACGGCTGTTTTCTGGCCGCCAACAGCAGCGTCGTCAGCTGTTGCGGCGTGATCTGGTTCATGCGCGACAGCCCTGAACCGTCCACCTGACGGTACGCGCCGGCCGCGATGCCCTGGCTTTGCACAAACTGGCCGATCGCCTGCAGGCCGGCGGCCCAATCCCCCTTACCCTGCGTTTTGCGGCCCATCGCTTTGGTCAGTACCTCACCGTAACCGTTATTGGACACTTTCAGGAAGGTGACGACCAGGCGGGAGAGCGGCGGCGAGTTTTTTTGCGCCAGCAGCTGTGCGCCGGCCGGCGTCACGCCCTCTTCAGCATTACCGTGCAGGGTAATGCCGTGCGCGCGCAGGGCATTTTGCAGTAAGGCGCCAACCACGCGGGTGGGTTGATCGACAGTGATCAATCGCGAATGGGCCTCCGCCTGCGCGGCGATGGTGCCGCTGACCACAACCCGATTACTGCCCGGCTGGCGCTCGAACGTCAGTGCGGTGTCGCCGCCGGTGCTGGTACGGTTGACCAGCGTCACCGCGTCATTGGCGGGATAGAAGCTCACCCGCCCCGGCGCACCGGCGCGGGCGCCCGGTTGCACATCCACCCGCACCACGTTGATATCGCCGCCGGGGGTAAAGGCGTAGTTTAGCGCCGAGATCGGTGCAGCGAAGGCAAAGGGTTCATCGTCCCAGCTCCAGCCGGCGCCGAATGGCGTTTGATCGAACGCGCTGGCGTCCAGGATCAGCCGCCCATGAATCTGGCGAACGCCGCGCTGCGCCAGCGTGGCGGCGAAGGTGTCGAGATCGTCAGGATGCAACGTCGGATCGCCGCTGCCCTGCAGATAGAGATCCCCCTGCAAGGTGTTGCCGCGCTGTTCACCGGTGGTCAGCAGCCGGGTTTCAAACCGGTAATCCGCCCCCAGCACGCCGAACGCCGCCAGAGAAGTGAACATCTTCATGTTGGAAGCCGGCGCCAAACGCTGCTCCGCGTGCGCCTGATAAAGCACGGTGCCGCTCTCGGCATCGCGCACCATCACGCCGCTCGATGCCCCAACCAGCGCCTTGTCCTGGCCGAGGGCCGCCAGCGCCTGGCTAAGCGTTTGCTCATGACCTTGGCCGGATGACGAACACCCCGCCAGCGCCAGGATGGCGGGCAGCAGCCAGCCTGCGGTTTTCAACATGTCATCTTCCTGTTTGCGTTATCAAAACCAAATTGTCGCTCAGGCTATCATTGGAAGGCAGCGGTGGCGAGAATGTCCGCCCCGTTTATCATTCAGCTACGCGCAGGCAACGCCAAACGACGCTCGTTGTGCGCCACCCGCCACGCCAACAGCAGCACGCAGAGGCTGCAGAGCGACAGCACGGCACCCAGGTGCAGCGACAGCCCCGCCAGCACCAGGCCACCGCCGAGCATCAGGTAATACATCAGGCCAAGGATGGCGCCGGCGGTGCCCATGCAGTCTTTATAATGGCGCAGCGCGCGCGCCAGAATATTGGGAATGGCGATGCCGTACGCCATCACCACCAGCATCATCGGCAGAACAAACCACAAGGTCCCTTCCAGCAGCAATACCAGTAGGCCGCCGGTCAGCGACAGCGCGCAGGCCAGCATCAACAGTGCGGGGAACAGCCAGCGTTTGCCGATCAAAAACTTGTTGATCGCCGCGCCGATACCCACTCCGACCGCCAATACCAAACCGGTATAACCGAACCACTGCGTCGGCAATCCCAACGCTAAGAAGTGGAATGGCGCCAGTTGGTAATAGCTGAACATGCAAATATTGAACAACGCCACCAACAGCGCACAGAGCCAAATATCCCCGTCCTTGATCATCCGCCCCAGCGTGCCGAAAAATGAACTCTTCACCACCTGTTGCGGACGCGTCTCCGGCAGTTGCCAACCGGCATAGCCCAACAACAGCGCCGCCAACAGCGCCAAACCGCCGAACACCCCCTGATAGCCCCAATAGTAAGTCAGCACTGCGCCGCTCAACACGCCAACCGCCGGACTGATCGCCATGGCGATCCCCATCACCGAGAACACCCGCGCCAACTCATAACCGTCGAAGCGATCGCGAATCGCCGTTTGCGTCCCGACCGAGCCGACCGCCGCGCCAAAGGCGGCCAGAACACGCGCCGCCAGCAGCACGCTGAAGCTGCCGCTGAACAGCGCGATGATAGAAGCCAGCAGATAGAGCGTCAGCCCGGCCAAAATGGTAGGACGCCGCCCGATGACGTCGCACATCCGCCCCCATACCACCACGCCGAGCGCAAAAGCGAAAAAGTAACAAGAGAGCGTTTGCGCCGCCATCTCCGCACTGACCCGGAAACCGTGCGCAATGTGCGTCAATGCCGGGCTGTAGATGGTCTCCACCACCTGGGGAAACATCATCATCGACGTCGCCAACGTCAGCGTCAGTTTACGTTGCATAACAGATCCTGTAGCCAAGAATAGGCTGCACAAGGTAGCATCAGCTCCCCGGTACCGATTACAATATAAAAGACAATAAATTTACAAAATCGGACATACTATGGCGTGGCTTCAGGCGCAGGACAGTTTTAATCCGGATACGCTCGACAACGGGGTACTCGGGATCGCCGCCGAACTGGCGCAGCACGACTCGGGCACGCATTGGCATGACAGGGGGCAGTTGCTGTTCTGTCAGCAAGGCAGCATGCGCATCACGCTCAACCAAAGCATCTGTATGCTGCCGCCGGGCAGAGTCGCCTGGATCCCGCCGCAGGTGGCTCACCGCGTTCAGGTCAACGGCGTCGTCGGTTACCGTTCGCTTTATCTCGACGCCAATCGCTATGCCTGTCTGCCTGCGCAGCTTGCCGTACTGACAGCCTCGCCGCTGCTGCGCGAGGTGTTGGAACGCATCGCGTTCGCCGCCTTCGACACCGACTGGCAGCACGGGCCTCACGCCAATATTCTGGCGGTCTGCCTCGACGAGATCGCCGCCGCACCGCGCGAACTGACGTTGCTGCAGCTGCCCAGCGACCGGCGCCTGCGCCATCTGGCCAATCTGGACATGCTTCCGCCGCTGCACGAGCTATCGCGCTATAGCGGCGCTTCCGAGAAAACCATCAGCCGGATTTTCCGCCGTGAAACCGGTCTCAGTTATCAACAGTGGCGTCAGCAATGGCGCCTGATCAAAGCGATAGAGATGTTGGCCGCAGGGCTGAGCCAATCCGAGGTCGCCGGCCAGCTGGCGTTTTCCAGCGACAGCGCCTTCGCCACTTTTTTCAAGAATATGATGGGTTGCCCAGCGAGGGCGTATATGGAGAGACGAAAGTAAGACGCCGTCTAAAACGGCAACGCCGACAGAAGGCGTTGATGGAGAGGAGGCTCGCGAAGGCGGGAACGGCGCCCCCGCGACAAGCGAGAACGCCGTTCCGCTACACCTCTATCGATAGACGATCTCGCCCTTTGGCTCGTAGGCCGCCGCATCCAGCGGCGAGTGTTTCTCGATGTACTGCTTCAGCACTTCGGCATCGATAAAGCCGGTGTTGACGTAGCTCGGCAGCCCGTCCAGCTTCGGATAGCCGTCGCCGCCCAGCGCATTGAAGTTCAGTGTCGCCATGCGGTAGGTTTTATCCGCCTGCAGCGGCTGGCCGTTGATCTTCACCTCGCTGACGCCCTTGCCGTCCGCCACTAGGCTGACGTTGGCGAACTGGGCGTAGGCGCCGGAGTCCGGCTTCATGTTGGCCACCACCGCCAGATACTGTTCAACCTCACGGCCTTTCATATCGACATGCACCAACGTGTTGCCAAACGGCTGCACCTTGAGCACGTTCTTGTAGGTGATATCGCCGCTTTCAATCGAATCGCGCACCCCGCCGCCGCTCATCACGGCGAAGTCGGCGTCGGCGCGCTCCCTCTGCGCCGCCAGCATCACCCGAGCCAGGTTGGTCTGCACGAAGCGCACCTTGCTGCGATCGCCTTCAAGCTTGCCGTTGACGCTGCCGATCTTCACGCCCAGCTGCGCCTTGCCCTTATCCTGGAACGGCGTCAGCAGCTTCATCATGGTCGGATCTTCCGCAATCTGCTGGGTGTAGTACACCCGCTCGCTGGTGCCGTCCGCCTTCTCCACCTTCTTCTTCAGGTTTACCGGGATCAGCTGATAATGCACCAGCTTCAGCTCGCCGTTGCGGAATTCGAAGTCGGCGCGACCCACGTATTTCCCCCACTCATGCGCTTGCACGATCCAGGTGCCGTTCTGGCGATCCGGCGAGCACGGCGTGCCCGGCACATAATCCACCTGTTTGCGGTTGTCGCCGGCCATACACACCGGATCCTGTGAGTGGCCGCCGACGATCATGTCGAGATATCCGGCCGGCAGGCTGCGCGCCATCTCCACGTCGCCCGGCGCGTTCGAGCCGTGTTCGCCGTTATCGTAGTGCCCCATGTGGGTGGCGGCGATAATCACGTCCGGCTTCTCGTCCTTGCGCAGTTGCTCCACCACCTGCTTCGCTTCCTGCGCCGGCACGCGGAACTCCATGTCGGTGAAGTACTCCGGGTTGCCAATCTTAGCAGTGTCGTCGGTCGTCAGGCCGATAACGGCAATCTTGATGCCCTGCTTGTCGAACAAGGCGTAAGGCTTGAACAGGCGTTGGCCGGTGCTTTTCTGATAGATATTGGCGGACAGCAGCGGGAAAGTTGCCCATTTCTCCTGCTGGCGCAGTACGCTCAGCGGGTTGTCGAATTCGTGGTTGCCGATCGCCATCGCGTCATAGCCCACCAGGTTCATGCCGCGGAAGTCCGGCTCGGCGTCCTGCAAATCCGATTCCGGCACGCCGGTGTTGATATCGCCGCCGGACAGCAACAGCAGGCTGCCGCCCTGCGCCGCCACTTCCTGACGAATGCCGTCCACCAGCGTTTTCTGCGCGCCCAGACCGTATTCGCCGTGATCGTTCTGCCAGAAGTGACCGTGATGATCGTTGGTATGCAGAATGGTGATGGCGTAGGTCTTATCCTTTTCCCAGGCACTGGCGGCCCCCGACAGCAACGTCAGGGAAACGGCCAGCGCGCATGCGGTGGTTTTCAGCGAAAAACGCATGGCGGATCTCCGTGTATTCAATAGCTTTTATGATGAGGGCGGAATTGTAGCGCGAATTAATGACAGCTGATTTCAAATTTTTGCGATGTGAGTCTGATTATTTCAGATATGGTAAAAATTGGGCGCCCTGCCTAAGATGTCATCTCTGTGCTCAACAACTTCTCAGGCTAATAATAATATGACCGACAGTAGCCAAAGCGCGATGCCGCCCGCCAAGGGCAGTGCGGTGAAGGGAACCGCCTTCTCCATCCTTGGCGCCATCAGCGTGTCTCACCTGCTCAACGATATGATCCAGTCGCTGATCCTGGCGATCTACCCGATCTTGCAAGCCGATTTCCACCTCAGTTTCGTGCAGATCGGCATGATCACCCTGACCTATCAGCTAACCGCCTCGCTGCTGCAGCCGCTGATCGGGTATTACACCGATAAACACCCGCAGCCTTACTCGTTGCCGATCGGCATGGGCTTTACCCTGTCCGGCCTGCTGCTGCTGTCGGTGGCGAGCACCTTCCCGCTGGTGCTGCTGGCGGCGGCGCTGGTGGGCACCGGCTCATCGGTCTTCCACCCGGAATCCTCGCGCGTGGCGCGCATGGCCTCCGGCGGACGACACGGCCTGGCGCAGTCGCTGTTCCAGGTCGGCGGCAACTTCGGCAGCTCGCTCGGCCCGCTGCTGGCCGCGCTGATCATCGCGCCTTACGGCAAAGGCAACGTCGCCTGGTTCACGCTGGCGGCACTGCTGGCGATCGTGGTATTGCTGCAGGTCAGCAAGTGGTATCAACATCAGCACCGGGCAACTAAAGGGCAGCCGAAAAGCCCGTCGATGCTGAAACCGCTGCCAAAACGTACCATTGCCTACTCGCTGGGCATTCTTCTGGTGCTAATTTTCTCCAAATACTTCTACTTGGCCAGCATTAGCAGCTATTACACCTTTTATCTGATACATAAGTTCGGCGTTTCAGTGCAGAATGCGCAAATTCATCTGTTCGCCTTCCTGTTCGCAGTAGCGGCTGGCACCATTATCGGCGGGCCTCTTGGCGATAAGATAGGCCGTAAATACGTTATTTGGGGCTCTATTCTCGGCGCTGCGCCATTTACCCTTGTTTTACCCTATGCATCACTCTATTGGACCGGCATTTTAACGGTGATCATTGGAGTTATTCTCGCCTCGGCGTTCTCCGCCATTCTGGTCTACGCTCAGGAGCTTATCCCCGGTAAAGTCGGCATGGTTTCCGGCTTATTCTTCGGTTTTGCTTTCGGTATGGGCGGGTTAGGCGCGGCAGTTCTTGGTTATGTCGCCGATTTAACCAGTATCGAACTGGTCTACCAAATCTGTGCTTTCCTACCGCTGATCGGCATTATTACCGCGCTACTGCCCAATATGGAGCATAAACCGCAATAACCCCGCGAACCGCCCGGATGAAATTATTTATTCATCCGGGTTATCCTACGGATAAATCAATGTTATTTGGCTTATCTGACACAAAACTCCCTTATTGCCCCGCCTTAAGTGAAATCCTCTGCTTTTTTACAAAAAAGGCCAAATTAGCCAAGCAAGCCGCGAACAAATGCAATAAACTAAATGTATCTTTTCGTAACTTTGTTGCGTTTCTCCCGTACCGCGATGCATAGCCAGAAGGAGTATGGATGCATAATTCAACACCGCTCATTACCACCATCGTCGGAGGGTTAGTACTCGCCTTCCTCCTCGGCATGCTGGCGAACCGCCTGCGCATCTCCCCTCTGGTGGGGTATCTGGCCGCAGGGGTACTCGCCGGCCCGTTCACCCCCGGTTTCGTTGCTGATACCTCACTGGCGCCGGAACTGGCGGAAATCGGCGTTATCCTGTTGATGTTCGGTGTTGGCCTGCACTTCTCTTTGAAAGACCTCCTCGCAGTAAAATCTATCGCCATACCCGGCGCCGTGGCGCAGATAGCCGTCGCTACCCTGCTCGGCATGGGGCTGTCCAAGCTGCTTGGCTGGGATCTGATCTCCGGGCTGGTGTTCGGCCTCTGTCTCTCCACCGCCAGCACCGTGGTGCTGCTGCGCGCGCTGGAGGAACGGCAACTGATCGACAGCCAGCGCGGGCAAATCGCCATCGGCTGGCTGATCGTCGAAGATTTGGCGATGGTGCTGACGCTGGTGTTACTGCCGGCCTTCGGCAACATGCTGGGCAACAACAACGCCAGCAGCGGCCAACTGCTGATGGAGCTGGCGCTGACCATTGGTAAGGTCATCGCCTTCATCGCGCTGATGATCGTGGTCGGCCGCCGTCTGGTACCGTGGATCCTGTCGAAAACCGCCAGCACCGGTTCGCGCGAACTGTTCACCCTGGCGGTATTGGCGCTGGCGCTCGGCATCGCCTACGGCGCGGTGAAACTGTTCGACGTCTCCTTCGCCCTGGGCGCCTTCTTCGCCGGCATGGTGCTGAACGAGTCCGAACTGAGCCACCGCGCGGCGCACGATACCCTGCCGCTGCGCGACGCGTTCGCGGTGCTGTTCTTCGTCTCGGTCGGCATGCTGTTCGATCCGATGATCGTGATTAACGAACCGCTGGCGGTGCTGGCGACGCTGGCGATCATCGTGTTCGGCAAATCCGCCGCTGCGTTCCTGCTGGTGAAAATGTTCGGCCACTCCAAGCGCACCGCGCTGACCATCTCCGCCAGCCTGGCACAGATCGGCGAGTTCGCCTTTATTCTGGCGGGCCTTGGCATCACGCTCGGCATGATGTCGGAACACGGTCGCAATCTGGTGCTGGCAGGCGCTATCCTGTCGATCATGCTCAACCCGCTGTTGTTCACCCTGCTGGAGCGCTATCTGGCCAAGACCGAAACCATCGAAGAGCAAATCCTCGAAGAGGCGGTGGAAGAAGAGAAGCAGATCCCGGTAGAGATGTGCAACCATGCGCTGGTGGTCGGCTACGGCCGCGTCGGCAGCCTGCTGGGCGGCAAACTGGCCGAGGCGGGCATTCCGCTGGTGGTGATCGAAAACTCCCGCCCGCGGGTGGAAGCGCTGCGCGAGCAAGGCATCAAGACGGTGTTGGGCAACGCCGCCAATCCGGAAGTGATGGATCTGGCGCGGCTCGACTGCGCACGCTGGCTGCTGCTGACTATCCCCAACGGCTATGAGGCCGGCGAGATCGTCGCCTCGGCGCGCGCCAAGCGCCCGAACATCGAGATCATCGCCCGCGCCCACTACGACGACGAGGTGGCCTACATCACCGATCGCGGCGCCAATCAGGTAGTGATGGGCGAACGGGAGATCGCCAACAGCATGCTGAACATCCTGCAGCTGGACACCCTGAGCGAAGAAGAAAAAATGGGCGGCTGCCCGATCTGAAGCGCCCCGCGCGCACAAAAAAAGGTCCGGCATGCCGGACCTTTTCTTTTTCAGCGGGTTAACGCTCCCAGTAAGACTCTTCCAGGCTGTCTTCGCGCTCCGGCAGGCCGCGAGTGAGGCGCGGCGAATGCTGGTTCAACACCTGGTAGCTGACGCGGTTGGCGTATTTGCACACCTGCGCCAATGAGGAGTATGTCAGGTAACTGCGCACGTGCTTGCTGGAATTCGGCACGTTATGGCGGTGATAGCCGTTGGCGGCGATATCGTGCAGCAACGCCGACAGTGCGCCGTCGCCGGCGCCGTTGGTGTTCATGATCCTCTCGGGGCCGCCCATATAAGGCGCGATGTGCGAATAAACGCGCAGCGGATTTTCACAATGCTCGCGGCGCATGGCGCGGCTGAATTCGTAGCGGTTGAACTCGGCGATATGCCCCGGCAGCAGCGGGTGCTGGGTCTGGCGCTTGTTGGCTTCTTCGGTGTAACCCGCCATATACAGGCCGTTCGGCCCGGCGGTGCACAGCACCAGATCCACCCACTCCAGCGCCATGTCCGAGGCGGTCAGCGGATCGCTCAGCCCGGTCAGCTCCAGCGCTTCGTCTTCATTCATCGCCAGAATGGTCACGTTTTCCTTCAGGAAGTCGCGCCACCACTGCGGGTTGTCGGCGATCACGTACTTGGTGCCCAGCGTCAACACCACCGGCACGTCGTGTTTTTTGGCATATTCGATCGCCTGCAGGGTGGCGGCCTTCATCGGCTCCCCCTCCTTACAGCGCACCAGATAAGAGCTCAGCACCAGCGCCGACGCGCCGGCGATCACCTCTTCAGGAATGCTTTCCGGGCGCAGCTGGTTCATTTGGCCAGGGTTGATGGCGAAGGTGCGCTCGCCGCTTTCCCCGATCAGCGTGAAGCAGCGGCCGATGGCGCCGTCTACGCCCTGCAGATAGTTGAGATCGGTACGGCTGGAGGTATTGCACAGGTAACGGTAGGCGTAGCTGCCGATTTTCACGTTGCTGCACATCACGCCGAGCAGCACCGAGCGATCGTCCGCCAGCACCGAATAGTTGTGCATGGTGTTACCGATGGTGCCGCCGGCGAACTGATGGGTAACCAGGTTGTTTTCGTTCAGTTCCTGATACAGCGCCTCGGCGACGTCGTCTTCGATCACCAGAGAGTGGCCCAGGCTCAGGCCGTAGCGCTGGACAAAAGCGTCGTCCACTTTCGCCTCGATATCCACCAGCGTCTGATCGATGCCGACGATATACGAGGTGCTGATTTCACTTTCGGGCTGAGCCTGCTGCAGAAGCGGATCGCGGGCGCTCACCGGGAAATAGTGTTTGGACTTGCGTTTACCAGGAAATTTCATGTGATTGGCGGTGGTGACGGTTTAACAAGCGGAGAATGTTAACACATCCCCGCCCGATCACGATGCATCTAATAGACAGATTATGGATGATTACAGGCGCTGCGCCACCAGCTGCTGCATCATATCGATATGCGCCGGCTCGTCGTTCAACGCCGAGATATATTCAAACTTCTCGCCGCCGGCCTTGAGGAAGATCTCGCGGTTCTGTTCTTTGATCTCTTCCAGCGTTTCCAGGCAGTCCGCCGAGAAACCGGGGCAAATCAGCTGAATGTGCTTCACGCCCTGCGCCGGCAGCCCCTTCAGGGTCTCATCGGTGTATGGCGTCAGCCACGGCTCGCGGCCAAAGCGCGATTGGTACGTCATCATCACGCGCTCCGGCGCCAGCGGCAGCGTGGCGCTCAGCGCACGCAGCGTATCCTCGCAGCGCTGCGGGTAGTCGTCGCCCAGGCGCGCATAGCGTTTGGGGATGCCGTGGAACGACAGCACCAGCCGATCCGGCTGGCCGTGCTCGGCGAACGAGCGCTCCACGCTTTGCTGCAGCGCGGCGATATAGGCCGGGTGTTCGGCGTAATCGCGGATGAAGGCCACCGACGGCAAGCGGCGATAGCCTTTCAGCACTCGCGCTACGCCATCCCATACCGCCGCGCTGGTGGAACAGGAGTATTGCGGGTAGAGCGGCAGCACCACCAGGTTGGTCACACCTTGCACCAGCAGCTTGTCGATGGCTTCCGCCAAACTTGGCGAGCCGTAGCTCATTCCCAGCTCCACCGGCGTATTCGGCATGCGCGCCGCCAGCGCCCGCTGTTGGCGGCGGCTGTATACCAGCAGCGGCGAGCCTTCTTCCATCCACACCGACTGATAGAGCTTCGCCACGCGCGGCGAGCGGATCGGCAGGATCGCGCCGTTGAGGATCGGCCACCAGATCAGCGGCGCCGTGTCGACCACGCGATCGTCACTGAGGAATTCCTTCAGATAGCGTTTGACCGCCGACGAGGTCGGCGCATCTGGTGTGCCCAGGTTCACCAGCAATACGCCGTGTTTCTCTTGCTTCATCTCAGTTCCCCTCATTTCCTTTCCGGCCGGCATTCCGTTCTGGGTCGGGATGTCAGCAGCCATTAATGCCGGCTATTGTAACGGAAAAGTCCTGCGTCGGAACCGATAACAGCAACAGGCTATCCCTGTGGGCTTCCCCCTTGCGCCAGTTGCCATACCGCCGCCACGTTGCGCGCCGTCACCTGCAGATTGCGATCGGCGTCCGCCAGCGCGTCTTCCAGCGTCACGATGCGATCGAGCACCGAAAACGCCGCATCGATGCCGTGTTGATGCACCACCGAATAATCCGGCGTCAGGCTGCCGGCGATGGCGATCACCGGCACGCCGTGACGCTTGGCCACTCGCGCCACGCCGATCGGCGTTTTGCCGTGGATCGACTGGCTGTCCAGCCGCCCTTCGCCGGTGATCACCAAGTCGGCATCGCGCACCGCTTCATCCAGGCGCAGGGTTTCGGTGACAATCTCGATGCCCGGCCGCAAGCGCGCTTCGAGCATGCCAAGCAGCGCCGCCCCCATGCCGCCCGCCGCGCCCGCCCCTGGCTGGGTCAGCACGGCGCGGCCGGTTTCCCGCTCCAGCAGTTCGCCATAGTGATGCAGCGCCGCATCGAGCTGGGCCACCATCTCCGGCGTCGCCCCCTTCTGCGGCCCGAACACCGCCGACGCGCCCTTTTCGCCGCACAGCGGGTTATCCACGTCGCAGGCGGCGGTTACGCTCACCCGTTGCCAACGCGCGTCCAGCTCGGCGAGATCGAGATGCGCCAGCTGCGCCAGTGCCGCACCGCCCACCGGCAGCGGCCGGCGATCCTTATCCAGCAATTTAACGCCCAGCGCCTGCATCATCCCAGCGCCGCCGTCGTTGGTGGCGCTACCGCCGATGCCGAGAATAATCGCCTTCACGCCGCGCTCCAGCGCCGCCAGCATCAGCTCACCGGTGCCGTAACTGGTGGTGATGCGCGGATCGCGCCGGTTGGGCGGCGCCAAATGCAGCCCGGAAGCGGCGGCCATTTCAATCACCGCGGTTTCGCCGTCGCCCAGCAGGCCATAAAATCCCAACACCGGCTCCCCCAGCGGCCCGGTGACCGTCACCTGGACGATTTCGCCGCCGGTGGCCGCCACCATCGACTCCACTGTGCCTTCGCCGCCGTCCGCCATCGGCAGCTTCACGTAGTGCGCCTGCGGGTAAATTTGGCGGAATCCCCGCTCGATGGCGTCAGCGACGCCGAGCGCGCTCAGGCTCTCTTTGAAAGAATCCGGGGCAATAACCACTTTTTTCAGCGTTTTCATCACTGTTCCTTATCCCGCCAGGTTAAATACGCCAAACATCAGCGCCGAGATTGCCGCAATGGTGAACCCCACCAGCGTTTCATACGGCAGCAGCTTCAGCCGCTCGTGCACCGCCATATTGACGCTGCCGCCGGTGGCGTGGAAGAAGCTGCCGTGCGGCAGGTGATCCAGCACCGTGGCGCCCGCATGGATCATCGCCGCACCGGCCAATCCGCTCACCCCCAGCTCGAGCAGCGTGGAGCTGAACACCCCGGAAGCCACGGCGGTGCCGGCGGTGGTCGAGGCGGTCGCCATCGACATCAGCGCGCCGGACAGCGGCGCCAGCAGCCAGGCCGGTAGCCCGGTGTGCGTCAAACCGTTAATCAAGACATCCTTCAGCGCCGAGTTGGCGATAATGCCCGCCAGCGTGCCGGTGCCGAGCAGCATAATCGCCACCGGCGCCATGCGCGACAGGCCGGAAACCATAAACTGATTGCACTGGCGGATGCGCCCCATCAGCAGCGCGCCCGCCAATCCGCCAGCAGGCAGCGCGATCAGCGGATCGACGGCGATACCGGCGATCGGCCGCAGCGACAGCAGCAGGATCGCCACCAGCGGCGCGCTGATCGCCGCAGCGAAGCCCGGCCGCGCCCCTTCGGCATGCTGAGTCAGCTCTTCAGCCATCACCCTGCCGCCTTTATCGCTCAGGCGGCGCGCCAGCAGATAGGCCACCACCAGGCCGCACAGCCCCGGCACGATGCCGGCCATCATCACCGAAGTGAGCGGCACGTGGAAGTTGTCCGCCGCCGCGATGGTGTTCGGGTTGGGAGACATCACGTTGCCGGCCTTGCCGCCGCCGATCATCGCCAGCAGGATCGCCGCGCGTGAAATGCCGGCCCTCTGGGCGATCGACAGCGCGATCGGCGCGACGGTGATCACCGCCACATCGATAAACACCCCCACCGCCGTCAGGATCAGTGTAGCCACCGCCAGCGCCAGCAGCGCGCGGGTTTCGCCCACTTTGCGCACGATGGTTTCGGCGATGGTGTGCGCCGCGCCGGATTCGATCAGCACCCCGGCCAATACCCCCGCCGCCAGAATGCGCATCACGGCGTTGGTGATGCCCTGCGCCCCGCCGATCATCAGCGTTACGGTCTGCACCAGATCGGCGCCGCCGCACAGCCCGCCCGCCAGCGCGCCGGCAATCATGCCGTAAGCCGGCGGCACCTTGCGTAGGATCAGAACGATGGCGACGGCTAACGCCACCAGCGCTCCCAGAGTGGATACGGTTGTCATTGTTGTTTTCTCCGTGGTTGATGTGCAGGCCAACATATCCCGCGCGCCCGGCGTTGACCTGAGGGGAAACAACAAAAAATTGCCGAAGGAACGGCGCGAAATTTGTGGGTTGGCACAACTCAGTCGTGCATCAGCATGCCGATATACAACCGCAGAGCGTCGGTTAATTGATTGATTTTCATGCCAGTTATGGCTTCGATGCGCTGCAGGCGGTAGCGCAGGGTATTGACGTGAATATGCAGCTGCGCGGCGGCCTGCGTCTGATCACAATTCTGCGAAAAATAGTGGCGCAGCGTGGCGCGCAGCACGCCTTTTTCATCCTGTTCGCCCAGCGTCCGCCAGGGGCGCCCCAGCTCTTGCGCTCGCCAGTCCTCCCCGAGATCGCACAGCAGCGACGGCAGCGGATAGTCGTGGTAGAACAGCGTGGCGTGACGCAGTTTCAGGCGCTGCGCCATTGCCTGGGTGGCACGCGCCGTCAGGCTGGAACGGTAGGCGCTTTGCGGATCGTCATAAAAACCGCCGACGATCAGCCGCACCCGAAAGCGGTGTTTTAGCTGGTTTTGCAAACGCTGCGCCTGCTGGCGCTCCAGCTTCAAACTCCATTCGCCCTGAGCCATGCAGGCCGGGCGCAACAGGGTCATTTCATTGAAGCCGGTAATGGCGATCAACGCGTCGCGCTGGGTGGCCTCCAGCTCCGCCAACAGCTCACGCAGCAGGTGCGGCTGCGCCTCTTGCAGCTCGACGATCCAGACGATGCGCGCCTGGCGCAGATCCAATCCCAGATACGCCGCCATCGCCTCCAGCGACGCGGTGTTCGGCTGCGGTTGCAGCAGCTGATTCGCCAGCTCTTCCCGGTAACGTTTTTCCCACTGGTGCTGATCCAGCAGCGCCGCCTGCTCCACCATCATCTCCGCCGCCATCTTCACCAGTTCAGCGTAGGCGCGCACCTCGGCCGGCTCGCCGGAGATGCCGATCACCCCCACCCGCTGATTGCGAAAGCTGAACGGCAGGTTGATGCCGGGCCGCACGCCCTTCAGGTGTTCGGCGGTGGCGCGGTCGATTTCCACCACCCGGTTCTCCGCCAGCGCCAGCACCGCGCCTTCATGACGCTGGAACAGGCGCTGCGGGTTGCCGGAGGCGATGATCACGCCGTTGCTGTCCATCACGTTGACGGAATGGCTGATGATGCCCATCGCCCGCTGGACGATCTGGCGCGCGGTGGCTTCCGCCAGAAGATTGGTTTGTCTGAGCATGCCCGGCTCCCTGCTGAGGGTGAAAACGCAGGCTTGTTATACGCCATTTGGCGCGGGCGATTAACGGGCACGGCCGCAACAAGCTGCCGCGATCACAATTTGGCGGGAAAACGGCAAAAAAAAACGCCGGACCACAGGCCCGGCGTCATGCACTGCCAGTTTGCTATCAACCGAGGATAGTCGCCAGCTCTGCGCTCACTTCGGCCACCTTGCGGGTGCCGTCGATTTTGCGGTATTGGGTGTTGCCCGCTGCCGCTTCTTTGCTGTAGTAAGAGATCAGCGGCGCGGTCATCTGATGGTATTCCACCAGGCGCTTGCGCACGGTCTCTTCCTGATCGTCCTTGCGCGTGGTCAGCTCTTCGCCGGTCACGTCGTCTTTGCCTTCCACCTGCGGCGGGTTGAACTTCACGTGGTAGACGCGGCCGGACGGCGCGTGTACGCGGCGGCCAACGATGCGGTCAACGATCAGCTCGTCCGGCACGTCGAACTCCAGCACGAAGTCCACGTTGATGCCGGCTTCTTTCATCGCGTCAGCCTGCGGAATGGTGCGTGGGAAGCCGTCCAGCAGGAAGCCCTTGCGGCAATCTTCCTGCGTGATGCGCTCTTTGACCAGCGCGATCACCAGCTCATCGGTCACCAGCTTGCCGGCGTCCATGATCTCTTTCGCCTGCTTGCCCAGTTCACTGCCGGCCTTCACGGCTGCGCGCAACATGTCACCGGTGGAGATTTGCGGAATGCCGTATTTCTCCATGATGAATTGAGCCTGAGTACCTTTACCAGCGCCCGGAGCGCCCAGCAGAATGATACGCATTGCGTAAATCCCCTTGCTATGTAGTTTTTATAAAATTGCGAAAACGCTCAACGATACCATTTCAGGGGGGGCAGGCTCAAGGCGCGCGAAGGAAATCGATTGCGGAATGTGCAAAAAAACGGACGAACAAAAGGCAAGAAAAAGCGGGGAAAAACCGGAAATACGCCCCTAACGGTGTCGTTAAGGGCGCATATCTTCAGCTTTTAAGCGGACAGCAACTTATTCATGCGACGGATGAACAAGTTCGGATCCTCCAGCGTGCCGCGTTCTGCCAGCAGCGCCTGATCCAATAACAGGTCGATCCATTCGGCGAAATGTTCGTTATCGCCCACGTCGGATGCTCGTTTGACCAGCGCATGCTCGGGATTAAGCTCGAAAATGTACTTCACTTCCGGCGCCTGCTGACCGGCGGCGGCGAACAGCTTGGCCATCTGGGTGCTCATTTCGTCGGCGTCGGTCACCACGATCGCCGGCGTATCGGTCAGGCGGTGCGTCAGGCGTACATCCTTCACGCGCTCGCCCAGCAGGGTTTTCACGCGTTCGATGAACGGTTCCAGCTGCTTCTCGGCCGCCTTCTGCTCTTCGGTTTCATCCGCCAGTTTATCCAGCGTTTCATCCGCTTTGCTGACCGACTGGAACGGCTTGCCGTCGAACTCGGTCAGGTAGCTCATCATCCACTCGTCGATGCGATCGGACAACAGCAACACTTCGATGCCTTTCTTGCGGAACAGCTCCAGATGCGGGCTGCTCTTGGCGGCGGCGTAGCTGTCGGCGGTGATGTAGTAAATCTTTTCCTGCCCTTCCGCCATGCGGCCGACGTACTCTTCCAGCGACACGGTCTGCGCCGAGCTGTCGCCGTGGGTGGTCGCGAAGCGCAGCAGTTTGGCGATCGCTTCCTGGTTGCCGTTGTCTTCCGCCGGGCCTTCTTTCAGCACCAGACCGAACTGCTGCCAGAATTTCTGGTAGCCTTCGGCGTCGTCTTTGGCCAGCTTATCCAGCATCTGCAGCACACGCTTGGTCAGCGCACCGCGCAGGTTCTGCGTCACACGGCTGTCTTGCAGGATCTCGCGCGACACGTTCAGCGGCAGATCGTTGGAATCGATCAGGCCGCGCACGAAGCGCAGGTAGTTCGGCATGAACTGCTCGGCGTCGTCCATGATGAACACGCGCTGCACGTACAGCTTCAGGCCGTGTTTGTGATCGCGGTTCCACATGTCCCACGGCGCCTGCGCCGGGATATACAGCAGGCTGGTGTACTCCTGCTTGCCTTCCACCCGGTTATGGCTCCAGCTCAGCGGATCGGTGAAGTCATGGGCGATGTGCTTGTAGAACTCTTTGTACTCTTCGTCGGCGACGTCAGCCTTGCTGCGGGTCCACAGGGCCTGCGCCTTGTTGATCTTCTCCCAGGTGACGGTGCCGTCTTCTTCGTTCTTGCTTTCGATCTCTACCGGCAGGGCGATGTGATCGGAATATTTGCCGATCACCGAGCGCAAGCGCCAGGCGTCGAGGTACTCATCTTCGCCTTCGCGCAGATGCAGGGTGATTTCGGTGCCGCGGGTCTCTTTGGTGATGTCGGCGATGGTGTAGTCGCCTTCACCGGCGGACTCCCAGAACACGCCTTCGTCATCGGCGGCGCCGGCAGCGCGGGTGCGCACGGTCACTTTGTCCGCCACGATGAACGCCGAGTAGAAACCGACGCCGAACTGGCCGATCAGCTGGCTGTCTTTCGCCTGATCTGAACCGATGGATTCCAGGAACGCTTTGGTGCCCGATTTGGCGATGGTGCCGAGGTTTTCGATCACTTCTTCGCGGCGCATGCCGATACCGTTGTCGGCGATGGTCAGGGTGCGCTGCTCTTTATCGAAGGACAAGCGCACGCGCAGCTCGCCGTCGCCGGCATACAGCTCTGGCGCGGACAGGGCGCGGAAGCGCAGCTTGTCGGCGGCGTCAGAGGCGTTGGAAATCAGCTCGCGCAGGAAAATTTCTTTGTTGGAGTACAGCGAATGGATCATCAAATGAAGCAGCTGTTTTACTTCAGACTGGAACCCGCGGGTTTCTTGACCTTTCATACTCATTGATTACCTCAAAAGACAATGGCTACCAAAATCGAACAATGAGGATCAGATGAGGGTCAGGGTCTTGTTTTTCAAGCGGACGGCGGGAAATTTTTGGCAAAAAAACGACGGGGCCGAGTGGCCCCGTCCGGGAAAACATCAGAACTTGATGGCGTGACGCCCGGCCAGCGAATGCGACAGCGTGGTGCCGTCGACCATCTCCAGCTCGCCACCCACCGGTACGCCGTGGGCGATGCGGCTGGCGAGCACGCCATACTGGCCGCACATCTCGGCGATGTAGTTGGCAGTCGCTTCCCCTTCCACCGTCGGGTTGGTGGCGAGGATCACTTCGGTGATGCTTTCCTTTTCCAGCCGTTGCTCCAGGCGATCGAGACCGATATCCCCCGGCCCGATGCCATCTAGCGGCGACAGATGGCCCATCAGCACAAAGTAGCGCCCGGCGAACTGGCCGGTCTGCTCGATGGCGTGAATATCCGCCGGGCTTTCCACCACACAAATCTGGCCGTTTTGCTGACGGCGCGGATTGGCGCAGATGGTGCAGATGTCCTGCTCGGTGAAGGTGCGGCAGTCGGCGCAGTGGCCGATTTCCGACATCGCGCGCGTCAACGCCTGCGCCAGGCGCATGCCGCCGCTGCGATCGCGCTGCAGCAACTGAAACGCCATGCGCTGCGCCGATTTCGGGCCGACGCCCGGCAGGCAGCGCAGCGCCTCCATCAGGGATTCAAGGAGCGGGCTGGTTTGCATCAGAACGGCATCTTGAAGCCAGGCGGCAACTGCATGCCGCTGGAAACGGAGGCCATTTTCTCTTTCTGAGTCTCTTCGATGCGGCGCGCGGCGTCGTTAAACGCGGCGGCGATCAGATCTTCCAGCATGTCTTTGTCATCTTCCATCAGGCTAGGATCGATCTCCACGCGGCGGCAGTTGTGTGCGCCGTTGATGGTGACTTTCACCAGGCCTGCGCCAGACTCGCCGGTCACTTCCAATTTGGCGACTTCTTCCTGCATCTGCTGCATTTTTTCTTGCATTTGCTGGGCTTGCTTCATCAGGTTGCCCAGACCGCCTTTACCAAACATAGTCGTCTCTCGTCGCTAGGGCCGCGCACCTCGCGCGGCGTTTAAAGGGGGCGGATACTCTCTTCATCCAGATCCGCGTCGAAGAACCGGCACAGCGTCTGGATATGGGTATCCGCAACGATGGACTGGCGCGCCTGCGCCAGCTTTTCTTCATAGATGGCTTGTCGCCACTCCAGCGGGGTGCGCTCCGCCGGATTATCGTCCTCCACCACGGTCAGCTCAACCGGGCTGCCGTACAGCTCGCCGAGCGCTTCGGCCAGCGTCTTCTGCGCCGAAGGCGAATTCAGATGGCGCTGCGAAGACCGCAGATGGAGGTTAATCTTGCCCGCTTCCGGCTGCTGCTTGAAGGCGTTCAACGCCAGCTGCTGCACCAGTTTCGGGATCTTGAGCTTATCGATTTCCGCCGCCCAGGCGTCGCGCTCCAGCGATTCCACCACCAGCTTGGCGGCCAGCTCCGGCGTTTTCTCGTGCTCCAACGCCGTGCGCAGCGCTTTCGGCGTCGCCAACGGTTCCGGCGCCGCTTCCGGCTCGGTCTGCGCGCGCCAGCGATAGGCTTCCGGCTTCGCCGGTTTTTCCGGCACCTTCTTCTCCGCCAGGCGCTGCTGGCTACGCTCGGTCACGGAAGCCAAACGCCCCAGCGCCGAGTTTGCCGGCCGCGCTATTCCTGGCGCCGCCGGCTCATTCTTTTTTGGTGTGGATGCTCCCTGCTGCCGTTGCAGCTGGGACCGCGCTTTCAACAGCTGGGCGGTGGCATCCGGTAAAGGGGTCGATGATTGTCGCTGCGGCGCGGCCGGCTGCCCTAGCGGGGGCGGCACGTCCTGAAACTGCGGCGGCTGTGGCGATGTGGCCTGCTGCGGTTGCGCCATCGGCGCCGGCGCGGTCTGCACCAACGCCACCGGCTCCGGGATCACCGCTTTCGGGTGAAACGCCAGCGCACGCAGCAGGGTCATCTCAACCCCCATGCGACGATCCGGCGCATAGGCCAGCTCTTTGCGGCCCACCAACAGCGTTTGGTAATAGAGTTGCACATCGGCCGGCGGCAGAGTGCGCGCCAGCTCACGCAGCCGTTGTTCTACGGCGGCGTAGTGGTTGTCGAGCATCGAAGGCAGCAGTTGCACCATCGCAATGCGGTGCAGCAACGCCAGCGTCTCCACCAGCAGGTTTTCCCAGTCCACGCCGCGCGAAGCGGCCTGCGCGACCTGCGCCATCACCTTTTCGCCGTCGGCGCTGACCAGCGCTTCGAGGATCGCCAGCGGCTGCTCGTCATCGAGCGTGCCGAGCATCTGGCTGACGGTGGCGGCGGTCACCTGCCCCTGCCCCATGGCGATCGCCTGATCGGTCAGGCTCAGCGCATCGCGCATGCTGCCGTCGGCGGCGCGCGCCAGCAGTTGCAGCGCGCGGGCGTCGCTGGTGATCTGCTCCGCCGTCAGCACCGTTTCCAGCTGCTGACGGATCTGATCGACGTCCAGCGCTTTGAGGTGAAACTGCAGGCAGCGGGAAAGAATGGTCACCGGCAATTTTTGCGGATCGGTGGTGGCCAACAGGAATTTCACGTGCGATGGCGGCTCTTCCAGCGTCTTCAGCAACGCGTTGAAGCTGTGGCGCGAGAGCATGTGCACTTCATCGATCAGGTAGACCTTGAAGCGGCCGCGCGCCGGCGCGTACTGAACGTTGTCCAGCAGATCGCGGGTATCTTCCACCTTGGTTCGGGAAGCGGCGTCGATCTCGATCAGATCGACGAAACGCCCCTGTTCGATCTCACGGCAGTTGTCGCATTGGCCGCACGGCGTGGCGGTGATGCCGGTTTCACAGTTCAGGCCTTTAGCCAGCAGGCGCGCGATGGTGGTTTTCCCCACGCCGCGGGTGCCCGAGAACAGATAGGCGTGATGGATCCGCCCCAGCGAGAGGCCGTTGGCCAGCGCGGTCAGGACATGTTCCTGGCCGACCACGTCTGCGAACGTTTGAGGGCGCCACTTACGGGCGAGAACCTGATAGCTCATTAATACCGGAGAAGTCGAGTAATCTGGAGGGTCATGCTAACACAGCCCCGCGGCGATCCGCGAGGCCGTTGTGCCCAAGGGGCGATGCCGCATCAATGGCCGGCGAAGTCCACCAGGCAGTAGCAGTCGATACCCAGCTTGTTCAGACGCGCTTCCCCGCCCAGATCCGGCAGGTTGATGATGAACGCGGCGTCTTTCACTTCACCGCCCAGACGGCGGATCAGTTTGGTGGTTGCTTCGATGGTGCCGCCGGTCGCCAGCAGATCGTCCACCACCAGCACTTTGTCACCCGCGGTGATGGCGTCGGTGTGGATCTCCAGCTTGTCGGTGCCGTACTCCAGCTCATAGCTTTCGCTGAGCGTGGCACGCGGCAGTTTGCCCGGTTTGCGCACCGGCACGAAACCGACGCCCAGCGCCAGCGCGACGGGCGCGCCGAACAGGAAACCACGCGCTTCGGTACCCACCACCTTGGTCACGCCCGCTTCGCGATAGCGCTCAACCAGCAGCTCGATGCTGGCGGCGTAGGCCAACGGGTTTTCCAGCAGGCTGGTCACGTCGCGGAACAGGATGCCCGGCTTCGGATAATCCGGGATGGTTTTGATACTGTCTTTAATAAACTGAAGCTGCTGCGCAGTAGCGGTCATAATTGTTGCCTGATAAAGCTGCCTGAAAACCGGCGCGCCGCTCACCCGCCGCCTCTGGGTGAAACACACCGGAGAAGGAATGGCAGGCGATCCGCGCACGAAAACGCCCAAATCTATGCAAACTGGCGGACAAATGCAACCAGCGGCGCACAATCAGCGCTGTTTTTGTTGCGGCAGGTCAATAACCGGCAGGCGCAGCATAAAGGTCAGCAAAATAGCCAACATCAGCAGCAACAGACCGCGCACCCACCAGATTTTCACCAGCCACAGCGAACAGGCGAAGGTCAGCACGATCACTAGCACCGCCTTCCACTTCGCTCCCGGCGGCAGCGCGCGATGCTGCTGCCAGTGGCGCAGATAAGGGCCAAACCAGGAACGGTACAGCAGCCAGTGATGAAAGCGCGGCGAAGAGCGGGCGAAGCACCAGGCAGCCAACAGCAGGAACGGCGTGGTCGGCAACAGCGGCAGCACCACGCCCAACGTCGCCAGCACCACCGCCAGCCAGCCCAAAATGATCAATAACCCACGCGTCATGCGGCTCTTCGCTCCTCAATCGGTTGCGGCTTACTGTAGCATCGGCGCCGCGCCGGCGGAATATGCATGCGGCGCTTGTTTCAGGGCGGCATCGCGGGCAAGCTTACGCCTGTTGAAATCAAGAGGGAGCTTATGTGAGCACTCAGCGTCTATTACAGGTGTTGGCGCAGCAGATCGCGGCGCTGGCGGCCGAAGTCACTCCGCGCGGCGACGCCCCGATCCCGCAGGCGCGCTTCGACGCCGCCCTGTTCGCCAACCGCGGCACGCGGCTGCGCGACTACCTGGCCGAGGTGGAGAAAAACTTCGCCCAGCTGCAAAACGCCGCTAACGACAGCCGCGCCAGCCAGGTGGCCTTTCTGGCCGAAAAACTGGTTGCCCAAATCTCTGCCCTGCAGCGCGAGCTGGCAACCCAGGCGCTACGGCGCAAGAATCAGCCGAAGGAAGCCCCCGAGGCCGATCTGTACCACAAGCTGGCCGAGCACCAGGATTACGAACGCCGGCTGATCGCCATGATTCAGGATCGGGAAAGCCTGCTGGGGCGCCAGACCACGCTGGCGGCGCAGCAAAAGCTGCAGCACGAGCTGGCGGCGCTGGAGGGGAGACTGATGCGCTGCCGTCAGGCGCTGGCGCGCATCGAGCGCAATATCGAGCGCAAAGAAAACGGTTTTTGAAGATTTATCACAATATTTTAATGATTATTCCCGGTTGCGCGCCGGGTTCACTATACTCTGCCGAGACACGAGTTTTTCATCCCATTAATTAATAAGCGCAGGTGCTATGTCTCTGGAAAATGCCTCACCCGAACTGCAGCTGGCGGTAGACTTGATTTACCTGCTGGAATGCAACGAGATCGATCCGGCTACCGCGTTGGCAGCACTGGATATCGTCAAACGGGATTATCAGGAAAAGCTGCAGCGCGCCGGCGTCACCTCTCCCTATTTGCCTGCCGGACAGTAATCAGGGACAGCCCGCTGTCCCTTCCATCTTTCAACGCACATCAGCCCGCCGTCTGGCCGCCTTCATCCGGCGAGAGCGTTCTTTTCACTTCCTGCACTTCATTGCCCTGCTGGTTATGCAGATACACCTCCAGCTGATTGAAGGCAATGTCGATGTCGTTTTCCCGGCACAAGCGGTCGATTGAGCGGTTCAGTTCGTCCACCGTGTAGCTGCGATCGCGCAGTTCCCGTACATAGAGCCGCAGTTCGTGATCCAGCGTGCTGGCCCCGAAGTTGAGGAAGAACACCTGCGGTTCGGGATCGGTCATCACCCGCGGGTTGTCGTGCGCCGCCTGCAGCAGCACCTTTTTCACCTTGTCGAGATCGGAACCGTAGGCCACGCCCACCTTGATCAGCACGCGGGTGATGGTGTCGGACAGTGACCAGTTGATCAGCCGCTCGGTGACGAACGCCTTGTTCGGAATGATCACCTCTTTACGGTCGAAGTCGGTAATGGTGGTGGCGCGAATGCGGATCTTGCTGACCGAACCGGAGAAGGTGCCGATGGTGATGGTATCGCCGATGCGGATCGGGCGTTCGAACAGAATGATCAGGCCGGAGACGAAGTTGGCGAAGATCTCCTGCAGGCCAAAGCCAAGCCCGACCGTCAGACCGGCGGCCAGCCATTGCAGTTTGTCCCAGGATACGCCCAGCGATCCCAGCGCAACCACGGCACCCACGGCGGTGATCAGGTAAGTGAGCACGGTGGTGATGGCATAAGACGCCCCCTGCCGCAGCTGCAGCCGCGACAGCACCACCACCTCCAGCAGGCCGGGCAAGTTGCGGGTGAGCACATAAGCGACGATCACCGCGGCGATCGCCACCATCATGTTACCCAGCGTCACCGCCTGCGACACGCTGCTGCCCGCCACGGTGCTGGTGTAATGCCACAGCGTGATGCTGTCCAGGTAAGCGATGACCGTCACCAGATCCGACCAAATGGCGTAGAAGGCGCTGGCGAAGATGGCGAACAGCACCAGGGTGGTCAGGCGCAGCGACTGCTGGTTGATCTGATCGAGCGCTAGCGGCGGCTCTTCCACCACCGCTTCGCCGCCTTCGGCCCCCTCTTTCACCACGTTTTGCCGCCGCGCCAGCGCGCGCCGGTAGGCCAAACGCCGCGCCGCCACGCTCAGGCCGCGCAGGGCAGTCAGATACACGATATTCCACAGGAAGAACAGATACAGGCTGTCTATCCAGCGGCTGGCCAGCCGCAGCGTGGTATAGAAGTAACCGGCGAACATCAGCCCCAGCAGGATCAGCGGTGTGGCGGCAAGCGCGGTCACCACCACCAGCCGCACGGCATGCGAGCCCTTTTCACGCCAGCTATCGCGGCACAGCGGGAACACCAGCACCGCAAGCAGCGCCAGCGTCAACATCACCACGATCTGGCCGATGACGTCTTCCACCAGACGCAGCGGCGCTTTCTCGCCCAATACCGACCAGAAGATCAGCGGCTGCAGCGCCAGCCCCAGCCGCAGCGTCTGGCGGCGGTAATGCGCGCACAGGTTAGCGCCGAAGTTGAAATGCCGCTCGGCGATGCCGCCCGGTTTCAGCATGCGATAGCTGAAGCCGAACACCAGCCACGACAACGCCAGCTGCTGCGACAACGCCCAAATAAAGTCGCTGATACCCAAATCCGCGCGATACATCCAGAAACCGACGCCGAGCAGCAGCGCGGCGCCAGGCAACACCTTCAGCAAGGTCAGCGCGATGGCCTTCGGCGTGTGCAGCTGGCCGTCGCGCTTCAGTTGCCCCACGTCGTTGGCCAGCTTTTGCAAATGACTGTCGATCAACCGGTAGCGCCAGCGCAATACCCCGATCGCCAACAGCAGCGGGATCAGGAACACCAGCGCATTCAAGCCGCCCTGCAATAGCTTGCCACCGTCGAATTTGATATCGAGCCCGGCGAGCTGATCGCGCACCGCCTCCGGCATTGCCTTCAGCCACGCCAGATCGACCGGCTTGTTGCTGTTGACCCAGAAAATCTGCTGGGTCAGCGTATCCTGCAGCGAGCCGTAGACGCTGGTGAGCTGCTGTTGGTTGATCTGCAGGTTGATCGACAGCGACAGCTGGTTGCTGAGCTGCTTGTTCAACTGATCCAGCAGTTCGCGGCGCATGTCGACGATCTCGTTCAGTGCGTCGATCACTTCCGGGCCGGCCTTTTCCTTGCTTTCGGCCACCAGCTGGTTGATGTAATCCTCACCCTTGAACAGATCGTCGCGTTGCTGATTGATATCGAACTGCTCCAGCCGCAGATCGGCGATGCGCGTGTCTATATCAGCCAGCAGCGTGCCCTGCGGCAGGCTCTGCTGCTGCTGATACAGAATGCGTGACAGCACCAGGCTGCCCTTCAGCACCTGGATCTGCTCTTTCAGGTTACGTTCCGCCTGCAGACCGCGATCGAGCCAGTTTTTGACCCGAATATTCTGCTGGAACAGGGTGTTGCTCTCTTCAGTGGCGGCAATCAGCTGTTGGCTCAACTGTCGGTTGACGTCCAGCTGCTTGCTGACCAGCTGATCGTGCTGGATATCGGTGGCGTCTTCCGGGTTCTGCGCCTCTTTGGCGGTTTTTTCAGACAGCGTCAGGCGCTTGCTGTTG
The DNA here is from genome assembly GCF_945957435.1 of Serratia sp. PL7. Taxonomy (NCBI): domain Bacteria; kingdom Pseudomonadati; phylum Pseudomonadota; class Gammaproteobacteria; order Enterobacterales; family Yersiniaceae; genus Serratia; species Serratia sp. PL7. The sequence goes on from NZ_CAMFLB010000001.1 coordinate 2,752,653, forward strand.
ACGAGCTCCTGCAGCAGCTGCACCGACCGATCCAGCGCATCGATATGCGCCGTGGTGTAATCACGCTGTTTTTGCAGCAGATCTTGTAGCGTGGTGTTGGCTTCCAGGCTCTTGCGCTGCAGCTCCAACTGCGCGTTGAGCAGCGCCTGTTCGGTGGCCAGCATGACCTGCTGGCTATTGCGCAGCGAATCTTGCCCCGGCGTCTGGCCGCTGAGCTGGCTGCGGATCTCCTGCAGGCGCTGCGAAGCGGCGTACATGGTGCTCTGCACCCGTTCAGGCTGGGTTTGCAGCGACACCAGTTGGCTGTTGTAGGTCGAGAGGCTCTCCTGCGCGCTTTGCAGCTCGTCGAGCGTTTGATACAGCCGGCTTTCCAGCTGGCGCAGCGACAGCGGCAACAGCGCGGCGCGCGCGGCCGCGTTGTCCGTCGGCTGCTTCAGCGCATCCAGTTCGGCGGTGACCTGATTGAGCTTCGCCGGCGCCTGCTGCACCTGCTGTTTAAGCTGTGCGACGTCTTGCCGGTTGCGCTCGATGGCATCCAGCAGTTCCAGCGTGCGGGTCAAATCCTGCTGGGAGAGCTTTTCGACCGGCGTCAGGGCTTTTTGTTTGTTCAGCGTTTCCAGCTGGCTTTGCACTTCGCTGCGCTGCGGCAGATCGCCGTTCAGCGCCGCCTGTGCCGGCAAGCAACACGCAAAAATCAGGAAAAGGAGTGTCACGGCGGCGATGCGCCGCCGGCATGCGCCGACAAACGTGAGCGGCGTCAGAGAAGGCAGAGTCAACCAGCGATGCATGATTTGGCTTCGGATCGGTAAAGAAGCCTGAAGATTATCACGACCGCCGGCGGGCAACGAACAACAAAAACGTTGCCGGTGATGTCTCGTTGTCGCGAAATCAGAAAGTCAGCACTTTCTCCGCCGCCAGCGTCCACTGCGCCAGCTCGACCAAGGTGCCGATCGCCACGCCGTCCGCCAGCGGCAAGCGGCTGACGCCGCGCGCGTCGGCGCAGGTCTTGCACAGCTTGACCGGCACCTGCTGCGCGGTGAGGATCTCCAGCATCTGCTGCAGATGGTACCCTTCGTGCGGCTGCTGTCCGGCCAGCCCGGCCACCACCGCGTCGGACATCAGAAACAGCCGCAGGTCGAGGCTGCTCTGCTGCTCTTTCATGGCGATGGCCAACCGCAGCGCATTGAACAAGGATTCATGGCCATAGGCGGCGCCATTGGCAATAAGAACAACTGATGACATGAAATCTCTCCTTATAAAGGAAGGCGGTCGGCGTCAGGCGTCACCGCGTCGGGTTTGAGGCGCAAGGTGGGGCAAAACTGCAGCATCTCCAAAAACGCGTCCACCAGCGCTTCGGCTTCGGCCCGCAGATCGAAACTTTCCGGCATAAACAGCCAGTTTTCCATCAGGCCGGTGATATAACCGCGCAGGATGATCGCCGCACGGCGGGTATGTAAATCGGCGGGCAATTGCCCGTGGTGAATGCAGTTATACAGCACCGCTTCGATGCGTTCATAGCCGGCGAGGTACAGCACCTTGCGCGAATCCAGCAGCGGCATCATTTCACCGACAAACTCGCATTTGTGGAATATAATTTCCATCAACGCCCGCCTACGGCCGTCTTCAACCGTAGACGTCAGAATGTAAATCAGAATTTCTCGGATAACCCGCAGTGGATTATCGGGAAACTTTGCCTGATACTCTGTTTCGAGCTGGTCAATTTTCGGCTCGGTAGATTCCCAAACTTCATTAAACAGGTCTACCTTATTCTTGAAGTGCCAGTAGATGGCTCCACGCGTAACCCCGGCAGCGGTGGCAATATCTGTCAGTGACGTTGCAGCAACGCCACGTTCAGAGAACTCTCTCACCGCAGCATCAAGGATTTGCTGTCGGGTTTCTTGCGCCTGCTGTTTGGTTTTTCGTGCCATGGCATTGTTATTTAGGGGGAGTGTGATTTACATACATTCGCGAATGTATGTACCATAGCACGCACATATAATTAACGCAGCAATGGGTTTTAAAGCTTGTGATCCATTGATCATTTTGAAATCGGACACTTGAGGTTTTTCTATGAACAAAAACAGAGGGTTAACGCCTCTGGCGGCCGTTCTGATGCTTTCAGGCAGCTTAGTGCTAACAGGATGTAACGATAAAGAAACCCAACAGCAAGGCGCCCAACAACAGGCGCCTGAAGTGGGCGTAGTCACCTTGAAGGCTGAGCCTCTCAACATTACTACCGATCTTCCTGGCCGCACCGCTGCGTATCGTATCGCCGAAGTTCGCCCTCAGGTCAGCGGCATCATCCTGAAGCGCAACTTCGTTGAAGGCAGCGATATCAAGGCCGGGACGTCTCTGTACCAAATCGATCCCGCAACCTATCAAGCCAGCTACGACAGCGCGAAAGGCGATTTGGCCAAAGCACAGGCCAGCGCTTCCATCGCACGCGTGACGGTAAACCGCTACAAGCCATTGCTGGGCACGAGCTACATCAGTAAACAGGACTACGACAACGCCGTCTCCACGCTGCAGCAGGCGGACGCCGCCGTCGTGGCCGCCAAGGCCGCCGTGGAAACCGCGCGCATCAACCTGGCGTACACCAAGGTGACCTCTCCGATCTCCGGCCGCATCGGCAAGTCCGCCGTGACCGAAGGCGCTCTGGTCAGCAACGGCCAGGCAACCGCACTGTCTACCGTGCAGCAGCTGGATCCGATGTATGTCGACGTCACCCAGTCAAGCACTGATTTCCTGCGCCTGAAGCAAGAGCTGGCCAGCGGCGCGCTGAAGCAGGAAAACGGCAAGGCAAAAGTGAAACTGATGCTGGAAAACGGCACCGAATACGCGCAGGAAGGCACGCTGGAGTTCTCTGACGTCACCGTCGATGAAACCACTGGCTCCATCACCATTCGCGCCCTGTTCCCTAACCCGAACGATACGCTGTTGCCGGGCATGTTCGTACGCGCCCGTCTGGACGAAGGCGTGCGCAGCGATGCGCTGCTGGTGCCTCAGCAAGGCGTTACCCGCAACCCGCGCGGCGACGCGACGGCGTTGGTGGTAGGGGCAGACGACAAAGTTGAGCTGCGCACGCTGAAGGCCGACCAGGCAATCGGCGACAAATGGCTGGTTACCGATGGCCTGAAATCCGGCGATCGCGTGATCGTCTCCGGCCTGATGAAAGTGCATCCGGGCGCGCAGGTAAAAGTGCAGGAAGTTGACACTCAGGCGCAAAAACAGCCGCAGTCTGAAGCGCAGAAGTCATAAAAAGGAGCCTGTAATACATGGCTAAGTTCTTTATAGATCGCCCGATTTTCGCCTGGGTAATCGCCATCATCGTCATGTTGGCGGGGGTGCTTGCAATAATGAAACTGCCAATCGCGCAGTATCCCACTATTGCACCGCCGGCGGTGAGTATTTCCGCCAACTACCCGGGCGCAGATGCCAAAACGGTGCAGGATACCGTCACGCAGATTATCGAACAGAACATGAACGGTATCGATAACCTGATGTACATGTCCTCCACCAGTGATTCCTCTGGTAGCGTCACCATTACCCTGACGTTTGATTCCGGCACCGATCCTGACATCGCGCAGGTTCAGGTTCAGAACAAACTGTCGTTGGCCACCCCGTTGCTGCCGCAAGAAGTTCAGCAACAGGGCCTGAAAGTAGAAAAATCCAGCAGCAGCTTCCTGATGGTGGCCGGCTTCGTTTCCGACGATCCGAACATGACTCAGGACGATATTGCGGACTACGTGGCGTCCAACATCAAGGACCCGATCAGCCGTTCGTCCGGCGTGGGTGAAGTGCAGCTGTTCGGTGCCCAGTACGCGATGCGTATTTGGCTGGATCCGAACAAGCTGAACAACTTCCAGCTGACGACCACGGACGTGACCTCCGCCATCACCGAGCAGAACAACCAGATCGCCGCAGGCCAGCTGGGCGGCCTGCCGCCGGTGCCGGGGCAGCAGTTGAACGCCTCGATCATCGCGCAGACCCGTCTGACTTCGCCGGAAGAGTTCGGCAAGATCCTGCTGAAAGTGAATACCGACGGTTCTCAGGTACGCCTGCGCGACGTCGCTCATATCGAGCGCGGCGCGGAAAGCTATGCCGTTACCGCTCGCTACAACGGCAAGCCTGCCGCCGGCCTGGGTATCAAACTGGCGACCGGCGCCAACGCCTTGAACACTGCCAAAGGTGTGAAAGACGAGCTGGCCAAGATGGCGCCCTTCTTCCCGCAAGGGATGAAAGTGGTTTATCCGTACGACACCACCCCGTTCGTTAAAATCTCCATCAACGAAGTGGTGAAAACGCTGATCGAAGCCATCATCCTGGTCTTCCTGGTGATGTATCTGTTCCTGCAGAACTTCCGCGCGACGCTGATCCCAACCATCGCGGTGCCGGTAGTACTGCTGGGGACCTTTGCGATCCTCGCCGCGTTCGGCTTCTCGATAAACACCCTGACGATGTTCGGCATGGTGTTGGCGATCGGCCTGCTGGTGGATGACGCCATCGTGGTGGTGGAAAACGTCGAGCGCGTCATGTCCGAAGAGGGGCTGCCGCCGAAAGAAGCTACCCGTAAATCGATGGGCCAGATCCAGGGCGCGCTGGTGGGTATCGCCATGGTGCTGTCGGCGGTATTCGTGCCGATGGCGTTCTTCGGCGGTTCAACCGGCGCCATCTATCGCCAGTTCTCGATCACCATCGTGTCCGCGATGGCGCTGTCGGTGCTGGTGGCCTTGATCCTGACGCCGGCGCTGTGCGCCACCCTACTCAAACCGATCCCGAAAGGCGATCACGGGGTTAAAACAGGCTTCTTCGGCTGGTTTAACCGCATGTTCGAGAAGAGCACGCATCACTATACCGACAGCGTGGGCAACATCCTGCGCAGCACCGGCCGCTATCTGATCATCTACCTGTTGATCGTGGTTGGCATGGGCCTGCTGTTCCTGCGCCTGCCTTCCTCGTTCCTGCCGGACGAAGATCAGGGCATTCTGTTGACCATGGTGCAGTTGCCTGCCGGTGCCACCGAGTCCCGTACCAACAAAGTGCTGGAAGAAGTCTCCGACTACTTCCTGAACAAGGAAAAGGACAACGTGGTTTCGGTGTTTACCGTCGCGGGCTTCGGCTTCAACGGTAACGGCCAGAACAACGGCCTGGCATTCGTCAGCCTGAAAGACTGGGGTGAGCGTCCAGGGGCCGGGAACAAGGTCGAGGCGATCGCGGGCCGTGCCATGGGTGCCTTCTCGCAGATTAAAGAAGGCCTGGTGTTCCCGTTCAACCTGCCGGCGATCATCGAACTCGGTACCGCAACCGGCTTCGACTTCGAGTTGATTGACCAGGGTGGCCTGGGGCACGAAAAACTGACCGAAGCGCGTAACCAGCTGTTGGGCATGGTTGCTCAGCATCCGGACGTGCTGGTGGGTGTGCGCCCGAACGGCCTGGAAGATACGCCGCAGTTCAAACTGATCGTCGATCAGGAGAAAGCCAAGGCGCTGGGCGTCAGCATCACTACCATCAACAGCACGCTGAGCACCGCCCTGGGTGGTTCGTACGTCAACGACTTCATCGACCGCGGTCGTGTGAAGAAGGTGTATGTACAGGCCGACGCGCCGTTCCGTATGCTGCCGGAAGACATCAACAAGTGGTACGTGCGCGGTACCAGCGGCCAGATGGTGCCATTCTCCGCCTTCTCTTCGGCGAAGTGGGAATACGGCTCACCGCGTCTGGAACGCTATAACGGCCTGCCGTCGATGGAAATTCTGGGCCAGGCCGCACCGGGCAAGAGTACCGGTGAAGCGATGAACCTGATGGAACAGCTGGCATCCAAACTGCCAAGTGGCATCGGTTACGACTGGACCGGTATGTCCTATCAGGAACGTCTGTCGGGCAACCAGGCGCCGGCGCTGTACGCCATCTCGATTCTGGTGGTGTTCCTGTGTCTGGCAGCGCTGTATGAAAGCTGGTCCGTGCCGTTCTCGGTCATGCTGGTATTGCCGCTGGGGGTTATCGGTGCGTTGCTGGCCGCGACGATGCGCGGCATGAACAACGACGTGTACTTCCAGGTGGGGCTGCTGACCACCATCGGTCTATCGGCGAAGAACGCCATCCTGATCGTTGAGTTCGCCAAGGATCTGATGGAGAAAGAAGGCAAAGGTCTGATCGAAGCGACGTTGGAAGCGGTGCGTATGCGTTTGCGTCCAATCCTCATGACGTCCCTGGCCTTCATCCTCGGGGTTCTGCCGCTGGTTATCAGCAGCGGCGCAGGCTCCGGCGCACAGAACGCGGTAGGTACCGGCGTAATGGGCGGGATGATCACTGCCACCGTCTTGGCGATCTTCTTCGTGCCGGTGTTCTTCGTGGTGGTTCGCCGCCGCTTCAGCAAGAAGAACGAGGACCTGGAACACAGCCATCCGGTAGAGCACCACTGATCGCTCAGTGATGTGAGCTCCACCCGATAACCGAAAAGGCCGCGCATGCGGCCTTTTTCTTTTGCTTCAGTTGCTTAATGCAAACCGTTCTCATTAATTCACTTTTGTGTGCAATTTGCGCTTGATCGCGATGCCAGGTCGGCGCATAATTATTGTTATAGTATAACATTACACGAGAGGGCCATTATGAAACCCGGCATCCACCCCGATTACCGCACCGTGGTGTTCCACGACGTCAGCGCCAATGCCTACTTCAAAGTGGGATCGACCATCAAAACCGATCGCACCATCGAACTGGACGGCGAAAGCTGGCCGTATGTCACCCTTGACGTCTCTTCTGCTTCGCATCCGTATTACACCGGCAAGCAGAAAGACTATTCCAAAGAAGGCAGCACGGCGCGCTTCCAGCAGCGCTTTGGCCGCTTTATCGGCAATAAGTAACAAGGAAATCCCATGCAGGTATTGAGTTCATTGCGTTCGGCGAAAAACCGCCACCCGGATTGCAAAGTCGTGCGTCGTCGTGGCCGCATCTATGTGATCTGTAAAAGCAATCCGCGATTCAAAGCGGTACAGGGACGTAAGAAAAAGCGTTAACTCCAAAGTGTCATCTGTCGCAAAGCCCCGTTGCTGCTCAACGGGGCTTTTTTTTTACGGCGAGAAAGTACCTGCAAGCCGTCCCCCGCCGGCAGGCGGGGGCGGAGATTACTTCATGCTGCTCAGCAGCGCGTCGACATTGTGCTTGAACGCCTGCTCATAGGTGGCCGCCGGGCCGCCCGCGCGGGAGAGCGCTTCAGGGTACAGCTCGCCGCCCGCCTTGGCGCCGGTGGCGGCGGCGATCTGTTTCACCAACCGCGGATCGGTCTGATTTTCGATAAAGTAAGCGTTGACCTTTTCCTGTTTGATTTGCTTGATCAGATTGGCCACGTCGCTGGCGCTGGCTTCGGCCTCGGTGGAAAACCCGACCGGGGCAAGGAAGGTGACGCCGTACTCTTGCCCAAAGTAGCCAAACGCATCATGGCTGGTCAGCACCTTACGTTTCTGTGGCGGCACTGCGGCGAACTGGGTTTTGGCCCACTGGTCCAGTTTTTGCAACTGCTGAATGTATTCGGCTCCGCGCTGGCGAAAATAGTTGGCATCCTCGGGATCGGCGGCAATCAGGGCGTTCATCACGTTAGTGGCGTACTGTACGCCGTTTTTCATGCTGTTCCAGGCGTGAGGATCGGTAATCGGTTTGCCGTCCTCTTCCATCTGGCGGGTACTGATCCCCTGTGAAGCGGTGATCACCTGCCCTTTATAACCCGAAGCGCTGACCAAGCGATCGATCCACCCTTCCAGCCCCAGACCGCTGACGAACACCACATCAGCCTGAGCCAGCTTCTTGCCGTCCTGCGGCGAAGGCTCGAAGCTGTGCGGATCGCCATCCGGCCCCACCAGCGTGCTGACCTTGACGTGATCGCCGCCCACCTCTTTGACGATATCACCCAGAATGGAAAAGCTGGCGACGGCGTCGACGGTCTTCGCCATCGCCCATGGGCTGGCCAGCAGAGCAGCAACCGCCAGCGATATAGGTAAACGTTTCATACTTTCTCCTTGCAAATGGCACTTCTCAACGGCGCGCGAAGGCGCAAATGCCTCCGCGCGTTCCAAACAGGATCGAGACGAAAAAGATGACGCTGGCGCTGAGCACGATCGCCGGGCCGGCAGGCAACGACGCGTAATAGGACCACACCAGCCCAATCACGCTGGACAGCGCGCCGATGCCCATCGCCGTCGCCAGCGTCTGCGGCAGATTGCGCGCCCAGAAGCGCGCGCTGGCGGCGGGCAGCATCATCAGCCCCACCGACATCAGGGTGCCGAGGATCTGGAATCCTGCCACCAGATTGACCACAACCAGCGCCAGAAATAGGCCGTGGATCAGTGCCAACCGGCGCGGGGCGTTGACGCGCAGAAAAGTCACGTCGAAGGATTCGATCACTAACGCGCGGTACAGCGCCGCCAATGCCAGCAGCGAAACCGAGGCGATCGCACCGACCATCAGCATGGCCTGCGCATCCACCGCCAAAATCGAACCGAACAGCACGTGCAGCAGATCCACGCTGGAACCGCGCAGCGAGACCAGCGTGACCCCCAGCGCCAGTGACCCCAGATAGAACCCGGCGAAGCTGGCATCTTCTTTTAACGGCGTGCGGCGGCTCACCAGGCCGGACAGCATCGCCACCGCCAACCCGGCGATAAAACCGCCCACCCCCATCGCCACCAGCGACATGCCGGAGATCAGATAACCGATCGCCGCGCCCGGCAACACCGCGTGGGACAATGCGTCCCCGACCAGGCTCATGCGGCGCAGCAGCAGAAACACGCCCAGCGGGGCGGCGCTGAGCGACAACGCCAGACAGGCCATGAGCGCGCGGCGCATAAAACCGAAAGAGAGGAAAGGATCGATAAGCCCATGCAACAACATCATGGCGCCACCGCCCGCAGATCCGGCTGCCGTTCGGCGGCGTGATACCTCGGCACCTGTTCCAGCACCCGCTTGGCCGCGCCCCAGTGGCAAGCCTGCGGCGTCAGCAACAGTACCTGTGAAAAATGCTCGGCGACCATCGACATATCGTGCAGCACGGCGATCACCGTTTTCCCCTGCCGGTGCAGTTGCGCAATCACCTGCAGCAAAATTTGCGTGGTGGCGCTGTCGATACCGGTGAAAGGTTCATCCAGCAAAATCAGCGGCGCCTGTTGGACCAGCAGGCGCGCAAACAACACCCTCTGCAGCTGGCCGCCGGACAGTTCACCCACCGGAGTGTGCGCCAGCGCGCTCATGCCAACGCTCGCCAACGCCTCGTTGACCTGGCTCGCCGCACGCTTGCTCATGCCGCCGAACATGCCACTTTGCGGCCAACAGCCCATCGCCACCAGATCGCTTACCGCAATCGGGAATTGCCGATCCAGCTCCGCCTGTTGCGGTAGATAAGCTCTGCGCGGCGGCTTTCCGCCGATAAAACTCAGGCTGCCGCCCAGCGGCGGCAACAATCCGGCGAAGGTTTTCAGCAGCGTCGACTTACCTGCCCCGTTGACGCCCACCACCGCGGTGAGCGATCCGGCGGTAAACTGCCCGCTCAGCGGCGGGAAAAGCGGCGTGGCGCCATAGCCTATCGCCAGCTGACGCAAGGTAATCATGGCAGCGACACCGCCCAGAAGATGCCGAGCCACAGCAGGGCCAGCAGCATAACGGCACCTGCGCAACGCGCGGCAGCAGAGGTGGTGAACAACGAATTCAGTGACGGCGTGGCGTCATGTTGCGAAGTGGGAGTCAATGTCGTAGCCAAAAATGATGGGTTTATAGTTATAATATAACATCACATACACTGTCGCATCTCAAGCTATGGCGCGACAATAATGCAACGGAACGTAACAATCTCTCGCGCAGCGGCACTTTCCCCCCAAGCCTCCTTATCAAATCCAGGGATATTCCCATTCGGTTGAAATGTTGGCGTAAGGTAAAGAACAGCGGTAAATCGAAAAATTTACCGACGAGGGAGGAAAAGGAGTAAGATAAGCAGATAACATTGCTGTTGGCCGAGATTAATGCTTGTTACCCTTGCCTGTAACCTGGATGTCAACGCACTTTCTGTTAACAAATTAAAGAAAGTGATTAATGACAATATAGCGGAGTTAGTGCCGGCGCTGACCAGCGGACTCAGTTTTTATTCTGAAAGCGCACGCTATGCCGAAGATTCATTAGAAATACTTGATATAGTGCAACAGGGTGGTAGCGATTATTCAATGAGTTATCGTTATAAGTGGGGCATTTTTAATGCCTGCCTGGATATCAACAGCGAAGACACTCTCAGCGATAGCGTCCGGTTCCGTGTGACAGAACGGGGTTTAATCTTCGACATCATTGATAACTCACGTCCATCTACAGCGGATGAATTGTAAGTTTACGTAATAACTACAGGCCAAACGCGAAAAAATGATTTATATTCACTTTACGGGAAGTTTATTTAAAGACCGTTAAGCTGCCTCCGTCCATGATGTAAATCAGCTTACTCACATAGTGTTATCACACCGCAATTAAGACTTACGGAGGGGATGATATGGATGAGTATTCGCCTAAGCGACACGACATTGCTCAGCTCAAATTCTTGTGCGAAAATTTGTATGATGAAGGTATCGCTACCCTGGGAGACAGTCATCATGGGTGGGTCAACGATCCGACGTCCTCCGTCAACCTGCAGCTTAATGAGTTGATCGAACATATCGCTTCGTTTGTGATGAGCTATAAAATTAAATACATGGACGAATCTGACCTGTCGGAGTTAGTCGAAGAATATCTCGATGATACCTATACGCTGTTCAGCAGTTACGGTATCAATGATTCCGACCTGCGCCGCTGGCAAAAAACCAAGGCGAGATTATTCAGAATGTTCTCAGGAGAGGACATCTGTACGACAATGAAAACTTAAGGGATAATTATTCCCGAGCTATTTTTACGGTTATTAAACTAAAGGCCACCATGACTAAAACCGACTATCTGATGCGTTTACGTAAATGCACCACGATTGATACTCTCGAACGTGTTATTGAGAAAAATAAGTACGAGCTTTCCGATGATGAACTGGAGCTGTTTTACTCAGCGGCCGATCACCGTCTGGCAGAGCTCACCATGAACAAACTGTATGACAAAATCCCCACCTCCGTTTGGAAATATGTCAGATAATCAGACCCCCAACGCGTTGAGCCGATGCTTTTATCGGCTTCAATGTTCAAGCTGAATACGTACTTTTCCTATTGACAGTAAAACTTCATTTGCACTCCCCCTTTCAATAATAATATTGCCTGGAAGCAATTTTCTTTTTAAATCGAGACAGGTTACGTCATCGCCCCCTCATTATGCTTGCATCCAGAACCGCTAATTCATTATCCAAAAGATCCAAAAGAATTGAGGGCGGGAAGAAAAGAAATGCCTTGTCGCTCTGCCTGATGACAGAAAGGGATAATCGATGAGTAGAAGAGAAACGGCAAAAGTGCGGATTGGCGAAGGCCAAATGGGTGGGGACCCTGCCAGCTACATCCCGGCACACACGTCACCTGCTGCGGCTGCTTCCTTCCGGACCTGACCGAGTTCACAAGTTAGTGTTGCGGGAGAACCAACAGGGCCCCCATTGACGGCTTCTGTACTCTGAAGCGGTGGGCATTATCGGCGATGCCCCGCCAAATAGCAAGCCAACCGGGGCTAACCGCTGTTTTCTTACCCACCTGCACTGTGGCACACTCTTCGCCTGGGTTTTGACTCGCGCAGGAACAGCAATATGCAACCAGAAGATGCCTCTTTCAGCCAGCGGGTATTCCACATCGTGGCCGCCATTCCTTACGGCAAAGTCACCACCTACGGCGAAGTCGCCCGGCTGGCCGGTTCACCGCGCGCCGCGCGCCAGGTTGGCGGCGTGCTGCGGCGTTTGCCGGAAGGCAGCGCGCTGCCCTGGCACCGGGTGATCAACCGGCACGGACAGATCTCGCAGCAGGGGGAGGATTTTCAACGGCAACGGCAGGCACTGCTGGCGGAAGGGATTATTTTCGGCCCGCACAGCACGGTCGATTTCGAGCGCTACGGCTGGCGCTGGTAAAACAAAACAGCCTTTGGCCGAAGCGCAAAGGCTGTTGATTTCATCTTGCTGTACCGCAGGAAATTTACTGCATGGCGGTTGGCGCAGCCTGAATCGGCACACCCTGAACCGGAACCAGCAGCAGATCGGCGCGGGTACCGTTGCGGTTAACCACTTCCTGGATAGTGTCGGTAATAAACATCAGTCGCCCGTTGACCGTCACCGCCGCGCTCAGAATGATACGCGCATTCGGTTGGATGTCTGACGGATTGTACGGTAGCGTAAAGTTGAATGGCGCCTGTTGCCCTTCAGTACGTATCGCGCGCTGTGCAATCACTTTGGACGGTGCATCCGCCAGCGAGGCGTCAGAGAGGGTGACCGTCAGTACGGCGTCCGGCGGCAGCGCAATACGCTGACGTATATTAACCGAACCTGTCACCGCCGGGCCTTGAATCTGCGTTTGCGCAGCCGCCGGATTACCGGCCGCCTGTGTAGGCACATCAGCACTCTTTTGCGCGCATCCTGCCAGCGTGATCGTCAGTGCCGCGGCACCGCCTACGATTTGCCAGAGTTTCATGGATCGGTCTCCTTTTTTATTATCAACATGTTGGTGGCTTTCACCACCGCACTTATTAAACCTAGCACAAAACACTGATAAATCCACTTTACCCCGCCTATTAATCACTTAAACAGCCCAAGGCGCCCACGATTAAGAGCATTCTCATCGGCCCTGTAATGCAAAATGTTGACGCCACGCCGTGATATTCCGCACACTGCGCAAAATGATTATTAGAAAGGTAACAATTTTATGAGCCAGGCATTGCAAAACCTCCTTGATCTGCTGGATCTGGAGAAAATCGAAGAAGGACTGTTCCGCGGCCAAAGCGAAGATCTGGGGCTGCGCCAGGTGTTCGGTGGACAGGTTGTCGGCCAAGCGCTCTACGCCGCCAAGCAGACGGTGCCGGACGAGCGCAGCGTGCACTCGTTCCACAGCTACTTCCTGCGCCCGGGCGACAGCAGCAAACCCATCGTTTACGACGTAGAAACCCTGCGCGACGGCAACAGCTTCAGCGCCCGTCGCGTCAGCGCTATTCAGCACGGCAAACCTATTTTCTATATGACCGCCTCTTTCCAAAGCCCGGAAACCGGTTTCGAGCACCAGAACCTGATGCCGGACGTGCCGCCTCCAGAAGGGCTGCTGTCCGAGTCAGAGATCGCCCAGAAGCTGGCGCATATGCTGCCGGAAAAAGTGCGCGAAAAATTTATCGGCCAGAAGCCGATCGAAATGCGCCCGGTGAAATTCCACAATCCGTTGAAGGGCAGCGTGGAAGAGCCGCATCGCTACGTGTGGTTCCGTGCCAACGGCAGCATGCCGGACGATCAGCGCATCCACCAATATCTGCTGGGCTACGCGTCGGACTTTAACTTCCTGCCGACGGCGCTGCAGCCACACGGCGTCGGCTTCCTCGAGCCGGGCATGCAGGTGGCCACCATTGACCACTCAATGTGGTTCCACCGTCCGTTCCGTATGGATGACTGGTTGCTGTACGCGGTGGAGAGCTCCTCCGCCTCCGGCGCACGGGGCTTTGTGCGCGGCCAGATCTACACTCGCGACGGCGTACTGGTCGCCACCACCGTGCAGGAAGGGGTGATTCGCCAGCGCGACGCCTAATCCGCAATATAAAGTAAGGGGCGATGTTTCCATCGCCCCTTTTTGCTTCATCATTATTTTAGTCTTTCGCGCACTGCCCTGCTTCGAGTCTTATTGGTTGTAGGCGCTCTCGCCGTGGCTGTTGACATCCAGCCCTTCGCGCTCCTGCTCTTCCGGCACTCTCAGCCCCACCATCGCGCCCGCAATCTTGAAGGCGATAAAGGCGGCGATGCTTGACCACACCAGCGTAATCACGACGCTCAGCAGCTGGATCCACACCTGATGCCCCATCGTCACCCCTTCGGCATAGCCGGTGCCGCCGAGGGAAGAAGCGGTGAACACGCCGGTCAGCAGACAGCCGACGATGCCGCACACGCCGTGCACGCCGAACACGTCGCAGGTGTCGTCCACTTTCAGCCATTTCTTCAACGTCACGACGCCCCACAGGCCGGCGACACCGCCCACCAGGCCGATGATCAACGCGCCGCCCACGCCGACGGTGCCCGCCGCCGGCGTCACCGCAACCAGCCCGGCGATCATGCCGGAGCAGGCGCCCAGCAGCGAAGGCTTGCCGCGCAGCACCCACTCGGCGAAGGTCCAGGAGAGAATGGCGCCCGCGGTAGCCACCACCGTGTTGAGGAATGCCAGGGCCGCGATGCCGTTGGCCGCGCTGGCGGAACCGGCGTTGAAGCCGAACCAGCCGATATACAGGATGGACGCCCCGGTAAACACCATCGGCAGGTTGTGCGGTTTGAACGCCTCTTTACCGAAGCCGGCGCGTTTGCCGAGCAGATAGGCGCCGATCAGCCCCGCGCTGGCGGCGTTGATGTGTACCACGGTGCCGCCGGCGAAGTCCAGCGCGCCGTCGGTGGCCAGATAGCCACCGCCCCACACCATGTGCGCGATCGGCAGGTAAGACAGGGTGAACCACAGGATCGCGAAGATCAGCACCGCCGAGAAGCGAATGCGTTCGGCGAAGCCCCCCACCACCAGCGCCACGGTAATGCAGGCGAAGGAGGCTTGGAAAGCGACGTGGATCATCTGGCTGATGCTGCCAGTGACGCTGTCGATGCCGATGCCTTTCAGCATCGCCGTCTCGAATCCGCCGAACACCGCATTGCCTTCGCTGAACGCCAGGCTGTAGCCATACAGCACCCACAGCACGCAGACCAGCGCGAAGGTGACGGTGACCTGCGTCAGCATCGACAGCACGTTTTTGCCGCGCAGCAGGCCGCCGTAAAACAGCGCGATGCCCGGCAGCGTCATGAACAGCACCAACGCGGTGCAGATCATCATAAAGGCGTTGTCGGCCTTATCGGCGACCGCCGGGGCGGCCAGGGCCAAAGAAGGAACCAGGGTTACCGAACTCAGGCCCAACATGGATAACAGTCTTTTCATTATCAATCCATCCCCATTGCTTAACTGAGTTCGTGGTTACAGTGCCGATTCGTCGGTTTCGCCGGTGCGAATGCGGATCACGCGTTGCAATTCGGCAACGAAAATTTTGCCGTCGCCGATTTTGCCGGTATAGGCGGCTTTGCTAATCACATCAACCACTTCATCCAACTGATCGTCGGCGATAGCGATATCGATTTTGACCTTGGGCAGGAAGTTGACGTTATATTCGGCGCCGCGATACAGCTCGGCATGCCCCTTCTGGCGGCCAAAGCCCTTCACTTCGGTTACGGTCAACCCCTGAATGCCCACGGAGGACAGAGCCTCGCGCACATCCTCCAGCTTGAACGGTTTGATTACCACGGTCACCAGCTTCATATTGCCCCTCCACGAATTAAGCCCAAACTCACCCCTGGTACGCGTCATATGTAGCAAGGGCTGTGCCAAATTTAATTTTGCATGACGATTCAGCGGATTAGCGCACACGCGGGCGCCGCCGCGACGCAGCGCAGCGCCGATACCTTGAATGGGTTAAATAATGCGCACTAATTTGGTGCGCATCGCGTCGAAAAAGTGCAGAAAGGGGGCGTAGCTTGGGCGAGTTGCCTGCTTGTGGTGCGTTGGGAAAAATAAGGGCCGCGAATGCGGCCCCTGGGATCAGGCGGGTTGACTCTCCTCGCGCACCGCTTCCGCCAACTGCTCGCCCGCCAGCTGCAGCTGATACATCTGGTAGTAGCGCCCCTGCTGCGCCAGCAGCTGTTGATGGTTGCCCTGCTCCACTGCCTGGCCGCGATGCAGCACCAGGATGGAGTCGGCATCGACGATGGTCGACAGCCGGTGGGCGATCACCACCAGCGTGGTGTGCTCGCGGATCGCACGCAGCGCCCGCTGGATCGCCTGTTCGGTGCCCGAGTCGATATTGGCAGTCGCCTCGTCGAGAATCAAAATCTGCGGCGCCTGCACCAAGACCCGCGCCATCGCCAGCAGCTGTTTCTGCCCGACCGACAGGTTATTGCCCTGCTCCCCCAGGCGGGTGTGGATACCCTGCGGGAAGCCGCGCACCAGACTCGCCAACTGCACCGTTTCCAGCGCCCGCCAAACGGCGTCTTCCTCGATGTTACGCCCCAACGTGACGTTGGCCAGTACCGAATCGGCGATCACCACCGGATCCTGCTGCACCATCGCTACACCCTGACGCAGCGTGCGGTGCGACAGGCTGGATATCGGGCGTCCATCGAGACGCACTTCCCCCTCGCTGACCGGGTAATAGCCCATCAGCAAGTTGGCCAAGGTGCTCTTGCCGCTGCCGGTATGTCCGACCAGCGCCACGAAGCCGCGTGAGGGCACCGCCAGCGAAATATGCTGCAGCACCTTTTTGTCCGCACGGTAAGCGAAGCTCAGATCGGTGATGTCGATGCGGCCACCGGCCAGAGGACGATCGTCGGCACCGTAACTCTGCTGGCTGCGATCCATCAGCTCGAAAATGCGTTCGCCGGCCACCACCGCCTGCTGCAGGATCGACTGCTGTGACGTCAGCTCGATCAGCGGTTCATTCAGGCGCCCCAGGTAGTTGATGAAGGCGTAGAGGACGCCGACGCCAATCACGCCCTCGCCGCTGAAGCCGAACAGCATCAACAGGCCGCACAGCACCAGCGCTGAAAACAGGCTGAGCAGCGGCCGCAGCAGAAAACCGTCGAGCCGCAGGGTCTGCATACGCGCAAGATAATGCGACTGGCTGGCGGCGCTCATGCGCTCGCCGAAGCGCACCTGCTGGCGGAACTGCTGAATCACGCCCATGCCGTTGATCACTTCGTTGAAACCGTCGTTGATGTCCGCCAGATAACTGCGCACCCGGCGCACAATCGGCGTGCTGTAGTATTGATAGATGCCCATCACCACGAACACCGCCGGGAAGATGCAGATAGCCACCAGCGCCATGCGCCAGTCGAGGCTGAACATCGCCACCAGCATGGCGCCGATCAGCGCGGCGCTTTTCAGCACCGTGGAGACCACCATCACGTACAGATCCTTGATCACTTCGGTGTCGTTGGTAACGCGCGAGATCAATTGCCCGACCGGTTGTGTGTCAAAGGCGCTGAGCGGTTGGCGCAGCGCGGCGTCCATCACGTCGGTACGCAGCCGCTGCACCACGCCCACCGCCGCCTGGTTGAACAACAGCGCCTGGAAGTAGTGCAGCGCCGCCGCCAGCAGCTCCAGCAGAATGTAGGCCGCCGCCAGCCCGCCGACAATCACCAGCGGCAGTTGCCCTTTGGCGACGTAATTATCGATAAAATAGCTGACCAGGATCGGCCCGGCGACTTCCGCCGCCGCCGCTATCCACAGCATCAGCACCGCCAGCCCCAGCGGTTTGCGGTACGGCGAGCCGTAGGCCAGCAGCCGCTTCAGCGTCGGCCACAGCTTTTGCACTTTATTCATTGGCCAACGCCTCCTCGCCGTTTTCCGGCGCTTCGTCCAGCGCCGCTTCCAGCTGCTGATAACGGTACATATCGCGATACCAGCCCGGCTGCGCCGCCAGCGCCGCCGGATCGCCGCGCTGTGCAACGCCACCGTGCTGCATCACCAGGATTTCGCTGGCTTCGGTCAATGCCGACAGCCGGTGCGCGCTGATGATCACCGTGCGATCTTGCCCCCAGCTGCGCAGGTTGTGCAGGATTTGGTGTTCGGTACGGCCGTCCACCGCCGACAGCGCGTCGTCGAGGATCAAGATCTCTGCATCCAGCAGCAGCGCACGCGCAATGGAGATGCGCTGTTTCTGCCCGCCCGACAACATCACGCCGCGTTCGCCCACCTCGGTGTCATAGCCCTGCGGCAACCGCAAAATGTCCTCATGGACGCTGGCCAGCCGCGCTGCCTGTTCGATCTGCGCCTGCGTCGCGCCCGGATGGCCCAGCGCGATGTTGTTCGCCACGGTATCGGAGAACAGGAACGGCGTTTGGCTCACCACCGACAGTCGCGAACGCCAGTCGTCAAGTTTGACCTGCGGCAACGGCAGGCCGTGATAGCGGATCTGCCCTTGGTCGACGTCGAACTGACGCTGGATCAGCGACAACAGCGTCGATTTACCGGCCCCGGTCGGCCCGCACAGCCCCAGCATTTGCCCTGGTTTCAGCGTCACCGCCACATCGTGCAGCGCCGGATGTGGGTTTTCCGGGTAGTGGAACGCGCGGATATCTACGTCCAGCACGCCGCGCCCGGCCGGCAGCGCCTGTGGGCCATCCTGCACCGCCGGCGCCTCATCAAGCAGGCTGCGGATGCGGCTGTAGGCCGCGCTGCCGCGTTCGACGATGTTGAACATCCAGGCCAGTGCCAGCATCGGCCAGATCATCAGGCCGAGATACATCACAAAGCTGGTCAGTTGCCCGAGCGTCAGCGAACCGTTCACCACCATCCAGCTGCCGCCGCCAATGGCCAGCAGGTTAGACGCACCGATGGCGATATAAATGGTCGGATCGAAGCGCGCATCCACCCGCGCCACGTGCATGTTCTTGGCCCCGGTCTGCGCCGCCACCTCGGCGAAGCGGTTGGATTGGTGATCTTCCAGCCCGAAGGCCTTGATCATGCGGATGCTGGTCATGCTTTCCTGCGCCTGATCGTTCAGGCTGGAAAACGCCGCCTGTGCCGATTTAAAGCGCTGGTGCAGCTGATCGCCGTAATATTTGATGGCGATCGCCATCAACGGCATCGGGATCAACGCCAGCACTGTCAGTTGCCAGCTGATTTGGGTGCTCATCACCACCAACACCACCAACCCCATCACCAGCGAATCCACCAGCGTCAGCACGCCTTCACCGGCGGCGAATACCACGCGATCCACGTCGTTGGTGGCGCGCGCCATCAGATCGCCAGTGCGGTGACGCAGGTAAAACGCGGGGTTTTGCCGGCTGAGCTGACGGTAAAAGTTTTCGCGCAGCTCGACCGCGAGCTGGTAGGACGCGCCGAACAGCAACACCCGCCACACATAGCGCAGCAGGTAAACGACGATCGCGGTACCGATCATCAACCCGAGCCAGGCCATCAGCACGCCGGTGGACATCTGTTTTTCGGTGACGCCGTCCACGATGATGCCGACCAGCTTAGGCGGCAGCAGTTGCAGGATGGCGATGACGATCAGCAGCACCACCGCCCCGAGGTAGCGGCGCCACTCCCGGCGGAAGTACCAGCCGATTTGAGCAAATAATCTCACGCAGTTTGATTCCAGGGTTTTATGGGATTTGTCTCTTTTTCTGCTTCAGCAGAGCAGGATACCACCGTTGAGCCGCCCGTCCGGTGAACTTTTCACTCCGGCACCGGCAGCGCGGTGGTGTATTTGATTTTTTCCATGGCAAAGCTCGAGGTGACGTCGATGAGGCCCGGTACGCCGTTCACCAGACGCTTATAAAAGCCGTCGTAGCTTTTCATGTCCGCCACTTCGACCTGCATCAGGTAGTCGTACTCTCCCGCCATGCGGTAAAACGCCAGCACCTCGGGCATCTGGCTGGTCAGCTGCACAAAAGCCTGATACCACTCGCTGCTGTGCTGCTGGGTTTTGATCAGCACGAACGCCGTCAGCCCCAGGCCGAGCTTTTCATTATCCAGCAAGGCCACCCGACCGCGGATATAGCCCTCGTCTTCCAGACGCTTCAGGCGTTTCCAGCACGGCGTCGAGGTCAAATTGACCGCATCCGCCAGCGCCTGCAGCGACTGGGTGCAATCTTGCTGCAGCATGCACAGCAGCTTACGGTCTGTTTTATCTAACATAGCGGCCACCAGGAGAAAAATTTTCTCTCATTAGGCGATTAAACAGGAAAAATGGCAATCCTTTTTTCCCGCCGACAGGCTATGCTACGCCATAAATCAGCCCCCTATTCTGAGGCCAAATCATGACAAACTCTTGGGTAAAATATGCTATCGGTGAAATAGAAGCGGATTTTCAACGCTCCGCCGATACGCACCTAATTCGCCTGAACCTGCCGGCGTTTCCCGGCATCTGCCTGTACCTGAAAGATGAGAGCACCCACCCGACCGGCAGCCTGAAACACCGCCTGGCGCGCTCGCTGTTCCTTTACGGCCTGTGCAACGGCTGGATCACCGAGAACACCACCATCATCGAGGCCTCTTCCGGCAGCACCGCGGTGTCCGAAGCCTACTTCGCTCGCCTGATCGGCCTGCCGTTCATCGCGGTGATGCCGTCCTGCACCGCGCGCCGCAAGGTGGAACAGATCGCCTTTTACGGCGGCCGCTGTCACTTCGTCGATCACGCCGCCCAGATCTACGCCGCCTCCGAACAGCTGGCGAAAGAGCTGAACGGCCACTATATGGATCAGTTCACCTACGCCGAGCGCGCCACCGACTGGCGCGGCAACAACAACATCGCCGACAGCATCTTCCGCCAGATGGCGCGCGAACCCTTCCCGGTGCCGAAACACATCGTAATGAGCGCCGGCACCGGCGGCACCTCCGCCACGCTGGGGCGCTACATCCGCTATCAGGGGCACGACACCCGGTTGACGGTGGTCGATCCGGAAAACTCGGTGTTCTATGACTGCTTCCACCACGGCGATCGCACCCTGATCGGCAGCTGCGGCAGCCGTATCGAAGGCATCGGCCGCCCACGCGCCGAGCCGTCGTTCATCCCATCGGTGGTCGACAACATGCTGCGCGTGCCGGATGCTGCCAGCGTCGCTACTATTCACTGGCTGGAAGGCGTGCTGGGCCGCAAGGTTGGCGCCTCTACCGGCACCAACGTTTGGGGTGCGCTGCAGTTGGCGAAGCAGATGCGGGAAAACGGCGAGCAAGGATCGATCGTCACCCTGCTGTGCGACAGCGGCGAGCGTTACCTGGATACCTATTACAACCCGGAATGGGTCAGCAACAACATCGGCGATCTGCAGCCGTATCTGGCGCAGTTGGCGGATTTGTAACGCCAGGCGTTAGGTAAAAAAAAAGCCGGGTAGTCATACCCGGCCGGCTGTAAGGAGAACCTCATTCTTCGGGGGAATAGGTGAGGCAAGGTGAACGCAGCCAATGTTGTAAATAGTGGGCCACCGCCTGTTGCTGGCAATAGCCGATAACCGGTAGCTGCGGCAGCAGGGATTTCAGCTGCGGCAGGGCGTTGCCCATCACCACGCCGTGCCCCACCGCCCCCAGCATCTCTTTGTCGTTCATTGCGTCGCCGAACGCCATGCAGTCGGCCATCGTCAGCCCCAGATGGCGGCTCAGCCGGTCCAGCGCCGTACCCTTGTTGCAACCGAGCGGCAACACCTCCAGGCAGTCGTAGGCGGAAAAGCACAGATCGGCCTCACCACCCAGCTGTGCCCGCAGCTGCACCTGCAAGGCCAGCAATTCCTCATGCGGCGCGACAAAACACACCTTGCTGTTGCCGAACGCCGGCAGGCGGCGCACGTCGGCCAACTGAAAACGAAAGCCGCTCAGGTGATGCGCCCGCAGCATCTCTTCCGGCACGGGGAATTCGGTCAGCCAACCTTCGTCGCGGAACACATGCATGCTGGCGCAGGTGCGCCAATGATGATGCAGCACCTCTTCGGCGACCGCCGCCGGCAGATCGGTGGCATGCAGCTGCTGGCCGCGGTTGTCATACACCCGCGTGCCATTGCCGGTGATCAGGTAGCCCTGCAGCCCCAGCTGCGCCATGATCGGTTGCGCATCGAGGTAGTGCCGTCCGGTGGCGAACGTCACCACCATCTCCCGTTCCACCAGCTGGTTCAGCACCGCCAGCGTTTCCGGGCCAACCCGGTGATCCGGCATCAACAGCGTGCCGTCCATATCGAAAGCTGCCAGGCGATACATAGAGACCTCTGAATGTGAACGCGATTACAATCACTGCAGTATGGGATGGCATTTGCGGAAGTAATAGTGAACAATTTGAGAAAACTGTTCCGGATTTCTACTCATGCGCCTGGTTCACCGTCTCAGCCAATATCAACGCCTGTACCATCAGCTCGGCAGCGCGCCGGTCGCCGTGACCATCGGCGAACTGGCGGCGATGTTCTATTGCAGCGAGCGACACGCCCGCACGCTGGTGCAACAGCTGCAGGATCAAGGCTGGTTGAGCTGGCATTCGCAGCCCGGCCGCGGCAAACGCGCTCGCCTGCACTGCCTGAAAACCCCGGATGAACTGCGCGCGCAGCTACTGCAACAGCTACTGCAACAGGGCAACCATCAGGGGGCGCTGGAGATGGCGCAACTCGATCCGCAACACCTGCAGGATCTGCTCAGCCCGCACCTCGGCGGGCAATGGCAGGCCGGCAGCCCGACGCTGCGCATTCCCTATTACCGCACGCTGGAAGCGCTCGATCCGCTCACGCTGACCGGCCGCGCCGAACAACATCTGGTGTCGACCCTGCACGCCGGGCTGACGCGCCTGGTGACCGGTAACCCGGAACCGCAGCCCGATCTGGCGCACCACTGGCAGATTGACGATCGCGGCCTGCGCTGGCGCTTCTTTCTGCGCAGCCAGCTGCGCTGGCACAACGGTGAACCGCTGACCGGCCACCAGCTGCTGCAAACGCTGGAAAAACTGCAGCGCCACCCGCGTAGCCAACCCAGCTTGGCCAACGTCGCGAACATCAGCCTGCCGCATCCGCTGTGCATTCAGTTTGATCTGCAGTTGCCGGACTATTGGCTGGCCCACCGGCTGGCGGAGCTGCCTTGTCTGATGACCCATCCGGAGCTGCCGGCCATCGGCGCCGGCCCGTTCAAACTGACGTTGAATGAACCGCAGCTGGTGCGGCTAGAACAGCACGCCGGTTACCATCTGCAGCATCCGTATCTGGACACCATCGAATACTGGATCACCCCCGATCTGCCCACCGCCGGCGCCGACGCCAGCTGCCAGCATCCGGTGCGCATCACCATCGGTCAGCAAGACGATTTGGCGCAGGCCCGGCCGGTACAGCGCAGCATGAGCCTGGGCTGGTGTTATTTGGCGCTGAACCTGCGCCACGGCGTGCTGAGCGAAGCCCAGGGGCAAAAGCTGCTGATGCTGATCCAGCAGTCAGGCCTGCTGAACCATCTGCCGATCCCCAACAGCGTGATCACCCCCAGCCATGAAATGCTGCCCGGCTGGCGCATTCCCAGCCAACAGATTGAAGAAGATGTCCCCCTGCCTGCCCGGCTGACGCTGCTGTATCGGCCGCCGGTCGAGCTGGAAACGGTGACGGTCGCGCTGCAACAGCTGTTGGCGCAGCACGGCTGCGAGCTGGAGGTGCGCTACTACGCCGGCAAGCGCTGGCAAAGCGAGGAACAGATCGCCCAGGCCGACCTGCTGTTGGCGGACAACCTGATCGGCGAAGCGCCTGAGGCGACGCTGGAGAGCTGGCTGCGGCAGGATACGCTGTGGCGCGGCATCCTGACGGAAAGCCGCTGGCAGCAGCAACAGGAGACGCTGCAGCAGATCCAGCAGCTGCAGGCGCAGCAACCGCGCTTCGAGCGGCTGCAGGCCTATTACCAACGGCTGATGGCCGCCGCCATCATCACGCCGCTGTTCCACTACCAGTATCAGATCAGCGCGCCGCCGCGCATGCATGGCGTGACGCTGACCGCGCACGGCTGGTTCGATTTTTGCCAGGCGTGGCTGCCGCCGCCGGTGGACGACGCACCGATCTGAGCCGAACCGCCCTGCGCCTGGCGGCCCTTTCTGCTACTATTGTCGCCGCAACGCAATATTTATCCTGCCGCCCGAATGTGTATCGGGAATGGCCAAAGTCCAAAAAGGTGATTTTATGAAGCGCGCGGTTGTCGTTTTCAGCGGTGGACAAGACTCCACGACCTGCTTGATCCAGGCATTGCAACAGTATGACGAAGTTCACTGCGTCACGTTCGATTATGGCCAGCGCCATCGCGCCGAGATTGAAGTGGCTCAAGAGCTGTCGGTGGCCCTCGGCGCCAAAGCGCACAAGGTGCTGGACGTAACGCTGCTCAATGAGCTGGCCGTCAGCAGCCTGACGCGCGACAATATTCCGGTTCCCGCCTACGATCCCAACCAGAAAAACGCGCTGCCGAGCACCTTCGTGCCGGGCCGCAATATCCTGTTCCTGACGCTGGCGGCGATCTACGCCTACCAGGTGGAAGCGGAAGCGGTGATCACGGGCGTGTGTGAAACCGACTTCTCCGGCTACCCGGATTGCCGCGACGAGTTCGTTAAAGCGCTGAACAAAGCGGTGACGCTGGGCATCGCCCGCGATATCCGCTTCGAAACGCCGCTGATGTGGCTGAACAAGGCCGAGACCTGGGCGCTGGCGGATTATTACCACCAGTTGGATCGCGTGCGGCAGGATACGCTGACCTGTTACAACGGCATCAAGGGTGACGGCTGTGGTGAATGCGCTGCCTGCAACCTGCGCGCCAATGGCCTGATGCAGTACCGGGCCAACCAGGCGGAAGTGATGGCGGCGTTGAAACAGAAGGCCGCTCTGGCCTGAGGCAGTGACGGCGGCAACCTCTGCCGCCCGTGAGTTTACTGCGGGTTTTCCTTCAGCGTGAGCGCCTCCAGGTGCTCGCGCAATTCGCCTTCAATAGGCAGCGCCCGCTGCGTTTTCAGATCGACGCACACGAAAGTCAGCAGCGCGTCGGCCACCGACGTCCCCGCCGGATCCTGCGTCACCTTTTGGCTCAGCACCCCGCTCTTGCCGTTGAGCTGCACCATCTGGCTGTCGATACGCAGCTTATCCCCCAATACTGCCGGGCTGCGGTAATTGATATTGATGTTCACCACGATGAAAGCGATGTTGTTTTCCGTCATCCAGCGGAACCCGGCCTCGTTTTCCAGCCACTCCCAGCGCGCCTCTTCCAGAAACTCCAGATAGCGGGCGTTGTTAACGTGCTGGTAAACATCAAGGTGATAACCGCGAACTTTGATAAAGGTTTGCATAGGGAACGATCGCTCCTGCCTGGTGATTACAGAAAGAGGGAGCCGCAGAGGCTCCCTCGCCCGTTTGGTCAACGCGCCAAACTGGTAAGACCTGTAAAATGTAGCAGAGGAGTCACGGCCTCAGCGGCATTTTGCCACGCAGCCGCGACCGGGATCACATTTTCAGTCGGGTGCGGTTCTTCTCGAACAGCGCCGGCCCGATGCCCGGCACCTCCTGCAACTGCTCAACCTGGGTGAACGGCCCGTTCTGTTCGCGGTAGCGCACGATGCCTTCCGCCTTCTTCAGACCGACACCGCTCAGAGCCGCTGCGAGCTGTTCGGCGGTGGCCTGATTGATGCTGACCGCCGTCTCTTCGGCCGCCTTGGTCATCACCTGTTGCCCGCCATTGCCCGCCGGTGTTGAGAGCATCGGCGCCGGCGCATCGGCTTTATCCGTCGCGGCGGCTGGCCCCGCGAGGCATAACAACAGCGCGGTCAGCGCCGCTTTGACGTGATGACGGTAACCTGATAACGCTTTTTTCTCTGTATGTTGCATGCTGTATCCTCCTTGTGTGTGACAGCACGGCTACCTTGCCGCGGTGGCGGATATTCAGCAATCGGCGGATATCAGATGTGGAAAAGGCCGCGAAAGCGGCCTTTGTTTGTTGCACTGCGTTGCAGAAAAATGCGGCGATTACTGCGGCTGTTGCTCAGCGGCGCCCATTTTGATTTTGGCTTCTTTACGCAGGCTCGCCAGCAGCGAATCGAAGGAAACGCCGGTCGCGCCCTCTTCCATCTTGCCGACGAAGGTTTTCATTTCGTCTTCCGGCAGCGTGCCTGGCTTCACCGCATCGAGTGCGATCAGCACCACGTTGTCCTGGCGATCCTGCGACATGCCGTACACCGGTTTGCCGTCCTGCGGGTGCGGCAGCGCGAACACGCTCTCCACCAGCTGGCTGTCTTCCGGCGCGCGCGCCATCTTCTGCACGGCGCCAAAGCTCAGGCCGGCGGCTTTCATCGCCTCGTCGCCCTTGCCCTGCTTCAGCTCAACCAGCAGCTTCTCACCCTGCAGCTTCGCTGCCTGCAGCGCCTTGTTGCGCTTCACCAGATCTGCCACGCGGTCTTTGACCTGGTCGAACGGCTCGATGCCTTCCGGCTTGTGGCCACTCACGCGCACCACGAAGGCGCGGTCGCCGTCTACGGTGATAACGTCAGAGTTGCTGCCCGGCGCGCCGTTCTCGCCGATCAGCGAGCCGTCGAAGATCGCCTGCACGACCGGCTTGAAGTTCAGCGCGGCGGGAATGTTGTCGCGGGTGAACCAGTCGCTTTGCGCCGCTTTCACGCCGGCCGCTTCTTCAGCCGAGGCCAGTGATTCGTTGTCGCTGGTCGCCGCTTCGCTCACCTTCTGCTGCAGCGCGTAATACGCGTCTACCGCTTTCTCCTGCTGCACCTGCTTGGCGATAGCATCATGCACTTCGCTCAGCGGTTTCAGTTTCTCAGGTTCGATGTCGTTCAAACGCACGATCAGGAAGCCGACAGAGGATTTCACCACGCCGGACAGCTGCCCTTTCTCGGTCAGGTTAGCCTGTTTCAGCTCGTCGGCGGTGGTTTCCGGCTCCAGCCAACCCAGCTCACCGCCGGTACGGCGTGAGATGATGTCGGTGGATTTCTCTTTCGCCAGGGTGGCGAAATCGGCACCCTTCTTCAGCTCGTCCAGCGCCGCGTTGGCTTCCGCCTCGGATTTCAGCTGGATCACGCTGTAGTTTTTACGCTCCGGCTGGCCATAGCTGCTCTTGTGCTGGTCATAGTAAGCGCTGATGTCCTCTTCGCTCACTTTCACCTTGTCCTGCATGGACGCGGCATCCAGCGGGATATAGCTCACCTTCACCTGCTCCGGAGCGATGAAGCTGTTTTTATTCTGATCGTAATACGCCTTCAGTTCGTCGTCGCCGGCGCTCTGTTTCGCCTGCAGCGCTTTCAAATCGATGGTCGCCAGGCGCACGTCGCGCTCCTGCAGCACCAACGCCGCCATGGCTTGCGATTCGGACGGCAGCACAAAGCCGGAATCGCCGAAGGCCTGGATCACCTGCTGATTGACCAATTGCTGACGCATCGACTGCGCGAAATTGTCGGCGGTGTAGCCCATGCGGCCGATCAGGTCGAGGTATTTGGCGTTATCAAACTGGCCGTTGGTCTGGAAGTAAGGCGCCTTGCGGATGGCGTCCTTGATCTGATCGTCGCTGACCGTCAGGCCCAGTTTCTTGGCGTACTGGTCGAGCAGCATGTTGTCGATCAACTGGGACAACACCTGACGGCGCATCTGCTGCATGTAGCCTTCGTTGCCGGCCAGCGCGGAGAACTGGTCACCCAGTTGCTGCTGCATGCGGCTACGCTCGCTTTGGAAAGCCTGTTCCAGCTGAGCGCGTTCGATCGTCTGACCATTTACTTTCGCAGCATAATCGCCGGAGCCGCCGATCAGGTAGTTACCCACCCCGGTCAGAACGAATGACAGGATGATCAGGGCCAGGATGATTTTGAGCACGACGTGATTGGCAGCCGCGCGTAAATTGTCCATCATAGTGTGACAACACTCCGCTGTGATGTGGATTAACAACCCTTGTGCAGGCGCGTTCCCTGCGACAAAAATAAAAAAAGCGCATCAGTCCGATGCGCCTTGTATCTTACCTTACCAGCACCGCTGCGTCAGGTGATTGTTTATTACAAAACCCTGTTACGCTAAACGGTTAGACGCTAAATCAGTTTACAGCGTCTTTCAGCGCTTTCCCTGCACGGAAGGCCGGTACTTTGGCTGCCGCGATTTTGATCTCTTTACCGGTCTGCGGGTTGCGGCCGGTACGAGCCGAACGTTCACGCACGGTGAAGGAACCGAAACCTACCAGAGCCACGTCATCCCCTGCTTTCAGAGAGTCGGTAACGGAAGCGATTACTGCGTCTAAAGCACGTCCCGCTGCCGCTTTGGAAATATCAGCACCTGCGGCAATCTTGTCGATCAGTTGTGACTTATTCACTCTATCATCCCCTCTAGAATTCTATCGTCGCACCGAAAAATCCCTACGGTTGCGACAGCGCAGCTGTTATATCAATCCCATCGAACCTTGGCAAGCCACCGACTGGGTGGCAAAACGCGGGCCGACAGAGATCTAACTTAGCGGTACAAAAAAATACTGGCAAGTCCGAAATGGCTTGCCAGTATAAGTTTTATCAATGGTTTTTGCGATTCGTCACTATTTTGCCGCTACCGGCAGTGCGCCGAAGGCCGGGTTTTGCAACGCAATGTTCAAAACTTCATCGATTCGCTGCACCGGATGAATCTCCAGATCGGCGATAACATTGTCCGGGATCTCTTCCAGATCGCGCTTGTTCTCGTAAGGGATCAGCACGGTTTTGATGCCGCCGCGATGCGCCGCCAACAGCTTCTCTTTCAGGCCGCCGATCGGCAACACCTGGCCGCGCAGCGTGATCTCGCCGGTCATCGCCACATCGGCGCGTACCGGGTTACCGGTCAGGCAGGAGACCAGCGCGGTGCACATCGCGATACCGGCGCTCGGGCCGTCTTTCGGCGTCGCCCCTTCCGGCACGTGCACGTGGATGTCGCGTTTCTCGTAGAAATCGGCGTTGATGCCCAATTTCTCCGCGCGCGCACGCACCACGGTCAGCGCCGCCTGAATCGATTCCTGCATCACCTCACCCAGGGAACCGGTGTAGGTCAGCTTGCCTTTGCCCGGCACGCAGGCGGTTTCGATGGTCAGCAGATCGCCGCCCACTTCCGTCCACGCCAGCCCGGTGACTTCGCCCACGCGGTTTTCGGTATCCGCACGGCCGTAATCGACGCGCTGCACGCCCAGGTAATCCTTCAGGTTGTCGCCGTTGATCTCGATATGCTTGAGCTTCTTGTCCATCAGCAACGTTTTCACCGCTTTACGGCACAGCTTGGAGATTTCACGCTCCAGGCTACGCACCCCGGCTTCGCGGGTGTAGAAGCGAATGATGCCGATGATGGCGCTGTCGTCGACCGTCAGCTCGCCTTTTTTCAGCGCGTTGCGCTCAAGCTGCTTCGGCAGCAGGTGCTGCTTGGCGATGTTGAGCTTCTCGTCCTCGGTGTAACCCGACAGGCGGATCACTTCCATACGGTCCAGCAGCGGCGCAGGAATGTTCATCGAGTTAGAGGTGGCAACGAACATCACGTCGGACAGATCGTAATCGACTTCCAGGTAGTGGTCGTTGAACGCCACGTTCTGTTCCGGATCCAGCACCTCCAGCAGAGCGGAAGCCGGATCGCCGCGCATGTCGGAAGACATCTTGTCGATCTCATCCAGCAGGAACAGCGGGTTCTTCACCCCAACCTTAGCCATCTTCTGGATCAGTTTACCTGGCATCGAACCGATGTAGGTACGACGGTGACCGCGGATTTCCGCTTCGTCACGCACGCCGCCCAGCGCCATGCGCACGTACTGGCGACCGGTCGCTTTGGCGATCGACTGCCCCAGTGAGGTTTTACCCACGCCCGGTGGCCCCACCAGACACAGGATCGGCCCCTTGATTTTGCTGACGCGGCTCTGAACCGCGAGGTACTCGAGGATGCGATCCTTGACGCGCTCAAGGCCGTAGTGATCGGTATCGAGCACTTCCTGCGCCTTGTTCAGGTCTTTTTTCACCTTGCTGCGCGCATTCCACGGCACCTGCAGCATCCAGTCGATGTAGCCGCGCACCACGGTCGCTTCCGCCGACATCGGCGACATCATCTTCAGCTTTTGCAGTTCCGCTTCGGTTTTCTCGCGCGCCTCTTTCGGCATTTTCGCCGCATCGATCTTGCGCTTCAGCGCTTCGTGCTCGTCCGGCGCGTCGTCCATTTCGCCCAGTTCTTTCTGAATCGCCTTCATCTGCTCATTCAGATAGTACTCGCGCTGGCTCTTCTCCATCTGCTTCTTGACGCGGTTGCGGATACGTTTCTCAACCTGCAGCAGGTCGATCTCCGATTCCATCATCGCCATCAGGTATTCCAGACGCTCGGTGATGTCGGACATCTCGAGCACCGACTGCTTGTCGCTGAGTTTCAGCGGCATGTGGGCAGCGATGGTGTCCGCCAGGCGCGCGGCGTCGTCGATGCTGTTCAGTGAGGTCAGCACCTCCGGCGGGATTTTTTTGTTCAGCTTGATATAGCCTTCAAACTGATTGATCGCGGTGCGCACCAGCACTTCCTGCTCGCGCTCGTCGATCGATGGCGACTCCAGGTATTCCGCCTGCGCGGCGAAATGCTCACCGCTGTCGGACAGCGTAGTGATGCGCGCGCGCTGCAGCCCCTCGACCAGCACTTTTACCGTGCCGTCCGGCAGCTTCAGCATCTGCAGGATCGACGCTACGGTGCCAACCGAGAACAAGTCGTTAATGCCAGGTTCATCCGTTGAGGCCTCTTTCTGTGCCACCAGCATGATCTTCTTATCGTGATCCATTGCGGCTTCGAGGCACCGAATCGATTTTTCCCGGCCAACAAATAACGGGATCACCATGTGCGGATAAACCACCACGTCGCGCAATGGCAGGACGGGGATTTCAATGCGTTCGGAACGCTCAGGGTTCATAGAGCTCTCTCTTAGTTTAATTTCCGCCAGGTTGAGGGGGAATCTCATGAGACGCAAGCATCTAACGTTTCATAAAATCTGGTTAATGAGTATATGGGGATGAATCTCTTACATTCAACGGCAAGAATGCAGGAAAAAGAAATGGGGGATGAAATCCCCCATTTTGCTGATAACGCTCTGGTTTGACTGGCTAATTATTCGCCAGATGCCTGGGCTTCCGGCTTGCCGTAAATCAGCAGCGGCTTGGATTGGCCGGCGATCACCGACTCGTCGATCACCACTTTGTCTACGCTATCCATCGACGGCAGATCGTACATGGTGTCGAGCAGCGCGCCTTCCACGATGGAACGCAGGCCGCGGGCGCCGGTTTTGCGCGCCATGGCTTTCTTGGCAATGGCGTTCAGCGCTTCGTCACGGAACTCCAGCTCCACGCCTTCCAGGTTGAACAGCGCCTGGTACTGCTTGGTCAGGGCGTTCTTCGGCTCTTTCAGGATCTGAATCAGCGCGTCTTCGCTCAGTTCGCTCAGGGTCGCCACGACTGGCAAACGGCCGATGAACTCAGGGATCAGCCCGAATTTGATCAGGTCTTCCGGTTCGGCCTGCAGCAGCAGTTCGCCTTCGGTCGCCTTCTCGGACTCGCCCTTGACGGTCGCGCCGAAGCCGATGCCGGAGCCGGTGTTGACGCGCTGACCGATCACCTTATCCAGGCCGGCAAATGCGCCGCCGCAGATAAACAGGATCTTGGAGGTATCGACCTGCAGGAACTCCTGCTGCGGATGCTTGCGCCCGCCCTGCGGCGGAACCGCGGCGATGGTGCCTTCAATCAGCTTCAGCAGCGCCTGCTGCACGCCTTCACCCGAGACGTCACGCGTGATCGACGGGTTGTCGGACTTGCGGGAAATCTTATCGATTTCATCGATATAAACGATGCCGCGCTGCGCTTTTTGCACGTCATAGTCACATTTTTGCAACAGCTTCTGGATAATATTTTCCACGTCCTCGCCCACGTAACCGGCTTCGGTCAGCGTGGTGGCGTCGGCCATGGTGAACGGCACGTCCAGGAAACGCGCCAGCGTTTCCGCCAGCAGGGTTTTACCGCTGCCGGTCGGGCCGATCAGCAAGATGTTGCTCTTGCCCAACTCGATACCGTTGCTGGTATCGCCGTTGCGCAGGCGTTTGTAGTGGTTGTACACCGCAACCGCCAGCACTTTCTTCGCCTGCTCCTGGCCGATGACGTAGTCATCCAGGTGGTGGCGAATTTCGTGCGGCGTCGGCAGCGCACTGCGCTCACGATGCGGGGCAACTTCTTTAATCTCTTCGCGAATAATGTCGTTACACAGATCGACACATTCATCGCAGATATACACTGACGGCCCGGCAATCAGCTTACGCACTTCATGCTGGCTTTTGCCGCAAAAAGAGCAGTACAGCAGCTTTCCTGAACCGTCTTTGCGCTTATCTGTCATCAGTCAAACCTCTTCTTTAGTCTTGTCCCGCAGGAAAATCACGGCGGCAGTGCGCCCAAACTCATATCGGGAACGCCGAGGGGCTACAACAGAGCGAGCCCCTGCCCACTCTGATTACTATAGTCCATCGGCGCCGCGTGGTTCTAGCTGCGGTGTGTCAGAATGCCGTCAACCAGGCCGTATTCCACGGCTTCTTCCGCGGTCATAAAGCGATCGCGCTCGGTGTCGCGTTCGATCTGCTCCAGCGGCTGGCCAGTATGCTCGGCCATCAGTTCGTTCATGCGCGCTTTCACCTTGAGGATTTCACGCGCGTGGATTTCGATGTCCGTCGCCTGGCCCTGGTAGCCGCCCAGCGGCTGGTGAATCATCACGCGCGAGTTCGGCAGGCAGAAACGCTTGCCTTTGGCGCCGGCGGTCAGCAGGAAGGAGCCCATCGAGCACGCCTGGCCCATACAGATGGTGCTGACGTCCGGCTTGATGAACTTCATGGTGTCGTAAATCGACATGCCCGCGGTAATTACCCCACCCGGCGAGTTGATGTAGAGGTAAATGTCTTTTTCCGGGCTTTCCGCTTCGAGGAACAGCATTTGCGCCACGATCAGGTTGGCCATGTGATCTTCCACCTGGCCGGTCAGGAAAATGATGCGCTCTTTCAGCAGGCGGGAATAGATGTCGTAAGAACGCTCCCCGCGTGAAGTCTGCTCTACCACCATCGGCACCAGCGCCATGTTCGGTGCAAATTGATCTCGTTCGCCACTGTATGACATTACCGTCTCCTAATAGAAATTGCCTTGGCGGCCAGGGTGTCACCCTAATACGCCGATTCTACTTGAGAACGGCCATGATGACTATGCTCAAGCATTCGACCCGCGCCACACGTACCCGACGGTTATTTCATCCCGCGCACTTTGGCAAACAGCCCCAGAATTATTCTTTACAGATTGGGGGAGCCCGGCGCGATTTCAAGCCCAGAGGCCGATTTTCTCCGCGCGCCGAAAACGATGCCGTTAATCTGACCGTTATCATGCCAGCCAGTTCCCCAGGCAACAGGGTAAATATAGTGCATATTGCCCCGTTTAACCTGAGATTAATCAGCAACGTGGCAAAAAGAAAAGCCCGCAACCTGAGGTTGCGGGCTTTTTCATCGGGCGCCGGTTCGCCAGGCGAAACCGGGGGCGCCGTTCATTGCGCCCGGCACGCCGGCATTACGCCTGTTGAGTCTGGTTCATCAGCTCGCTGAAGGTAGTGGCTTTTTCTGTCACTTTCGCTTTTGCCAGCAGGGCTTCAACCGCTTGCTCTTCCAGAGCCACGTTGCGCATGTTGTTCATCAGCTCTTTGTTTTTGCTGTAGAACTCGATGACTTCGCTTGGATCTTCGTAGGCAGAAGCCATTTCTTCGATCAGCGTCTTCACGCGGTCTTCGTCAGCTTTCAGATCGTTGGTGCTGATCACTTCGCCCAGCAGCAGGCCAACCACTACGCGGCGTTTCGCTTGCTCTTCGAACAGCTCGCGTGGCAGTTCCAGCGCTTGCTTCTCGTTGCCGCCGAAACGCTGTGCAGCCTGACGACGCAGTACGTCGATTTCGCCGTCGATCAGGGCAGCAGGCACGTCGATTTCGTTCGCGCTCACCAGGCCATCGATCGCCTGAGACTTGATGCGGTTACGCACGGCGCCTTTCAGCTCGCGCTCCATGTTCTTGCGAACTTCGGTGCGCAGACCGGCAACGGAACCGTCCGCCACGCCGAAACGTTTGATGAACTCTTCGGTCAGTTCCGGCAGTTCGCGCTCTTCAACTTTCTTCAGCACGATAGCGAATTTGGCCGCTTTGCCCTTCAGGTTTTCCGCGTGGTAATCTTCCGGGAAGTTC
The DNA here is from genome assembly GCF_945957435.1 of Serratia sp. PL7. Classification (NCBI taxonomy): domain Bacteria; kingdom Pseudomonadati; phylum Pseudomonadota; class Gammaproteobacteria; order Enterobacterales; family Yersiniaceae; genus Serratia; species Serratia sp. PL7. The sequence goes on from NZ_CAMFLB010000001.1 coordinate 2,786,524, forward strand.
ACGTCGATGGAGAACTCTTCGCCCGCTTTGTGACCGACCAGACCTTCTTCGAAGCCTGGGATCATGCGGCCCTGGCCCATTGCCAGCACGAAGTCAGACGCTTTACCGCCTTCGAACTCTTCACCGTCGATAGAACCGGTGAAGTCAACGGTCACGCGATCTTCAGCTTCCGCTGCGCGATCGGTTTCTTTCCAGGTCGCCTGCTGCTTGCGCAGGGTGTCCAGCATCGCGTCGACGTCTTCGTCGTTCACTTCGACCACAGGTTTTTCAACTTCGATGTTTTCCAGGCCTTTCAGCTCAACTTCTGGATACACTTCGAATTCAACGGCGAAAGTGAAGTCTTCACCTTCTTTGTACTCGCCCGGCACGTAGTTTGGTGCGCCGGCCGGATTAATCTTTTCTTTGATGATCGCATCAACGAAGCTGCGCTGCATCGCTTCGCCCAGCACGTCCTGACGAACAGAAGCGCCGTAACGCTGTTCCACGATGTTCATCGGCACTTTGCCTTTGCGGAAGCCGTCGATACGCACGCTTTTCGCTGCGTTGATCAGCTCTTTCTTCACCGCCTGCTTGATAGTATCAGCCGGTACAGTAATAGAGAGACGGCGCCCAAGGCCTTGAGTGGTTTCTACTGAAACTTGCATCTTGTTACCTCAAAAAAATCACAGTGCTCGGTCAACTCCGTTCCAAGAACCAGGACGGCTACAGATAAGAACCGAGTTCCCTGATGACAGAAGCGTCCCGAAACCATTCCGGAAAAATAAGACGCGACATTATAGCGGCGCATGCGTGGCGAGTCGAGGAAAGCTAGGCGGCGCAGGCGCGCTAAAACTCACACTTTTGCCGATTCGATCGCCAAAAGGCCGCCAAAACAGACCGAACGTTGGCCACATTGCGCGTCGGCCGTGTCGTCGTCAAAAACAGAAACGGCCCGCAGGCCGTTTCAAAATTCGTCAGTAGTAATACCCTAATTCAAGGGCAAAGTTCCACTGATACCTGAAAATTTCCCCCTCAGGCCAGCGTCCCAGCGCCGCGGCACGGCGGCGAGGCCGGCACGGTATCCTGCAACCCTTCCCACTCCTTGAGCGTATAGGTGTGCAGCGCCAGCGCGTGTACGCCATCGGCCAACTCTTCCGACAATACCCCGTAGATGGAGCGGTGACGCGTCAAAAAACGTTCGCCGACGAAGCGATCGCTGACCAATACCACTTTGAAATGGCTTTCTGAACCCGCCGGAACGTTATGACGATAGCTTTCATCAACGACTTCCAGATACGCGGGCTCAAACGCCGCCCTTAACTTTGCTTCTATTTGCTCGCGAATCATAGGATCTCCTTACAACACCGGCAGAGGACCGTGCCCATCTAGTTCAATATTAGCCGGTTTTCCCCCGTTTAGACCATCGCAGGGACAAATTTCTCTTTTCTGCGGTCAAATGATGAGCGCTATCCCCGTCGCTTGGGGGATTATCCGATTGAGCGGGACAAAAAAGCGTGTTTTTATCAACGGCAGGTAAAAATTTGTCACTCTGGCGCCTTCCGCGCTTCCACCGCACGGCGGCGATGCTATGATGTCGGCAATTTGTTGTCGGCTATCCCACTCTGATTATTGCTAAATCCATCGAGAATGAGACAGAAAACATGTTAAAGAAACTTTGTCTTCCTTTCCTGGCCGCCCTGCTGCTGGCCGGCTGCGCAACCAGCAGCAACACCCTGAACGTCACGCCGAAAATCGTTCTGCCGCAGCAGGATCCTACCCTGCAGGGCATCACCGTCAGCATCAACGGTGCGGATCAGCGTACCGACCAGGCGCTGGCCAAGGTAAACCGCGACGGCCAGCTGGTCACGCTGACGCCATCGCGCGATCTGCGTTTCCTGCTGCAGGAAGTGCTGGAGAAACAGATGGGCGCACGCGGCTACATGATCGGCGCCGACGGCCCGGTGGCGCTGCAGATCGTCGTCAATAACCTGTACGCGGACGTCTCCGAAGGCAACCTGCGCTACAACATCACCACCAAAGCCGACATCTCGATCATCGCCCAGGCGAAGAACGGCAACAAGCAGGTGAAGAATTACCGCTCGACCTATAACGTGCAGGGCGCCTTCACGGCGACCAACGAGAAGATCACCGACGCCGTCAACTCCGTGCTGGGCGACGTGATCGCCGACATGGCACAGGACACCAGCGTCAACGATTTCATCAAGCAAAACGCGCGCTAATCACCGCACCTTGCGCCGCCCGGCGGATCGGGCGGCGCAGACAGGGAACTCATGTCGAAACACTATCTGAACATCTTCACCCAGCGTAACTCCGCCATTCTGCTGCTGCTGGGCTTCGCGTCGGGTCTGCCGCTGGCATTGACCTCCGGCACGCTGCAAGCCTGGATGACCGTCGAAAATATCGATCTGAAAACCATCGGCATCTTCTCGCTGGTGGGCCAGGCCTATGTCTTCAAATTCCTCTGGTCGCCGTTCATGGACCGCTATACCCCGCCGTTCCTTGGACGGCGCCGCGGTTGGCTGCTGATCAGCCAGTTACTGTTGGTGGTCGCGATCGTGGCGATGGGCTTCATGCAACCCGCGCAGCACCTGTGGTGGTTGGCGGCGTTGGCGGTGCTGGTGGCGTTTTGCTCCGCTTCGCAAGATATCGTGTTCGACGCCTATAAAACCGACCTGCTGAAAGCCGAAGAGCGCGGGACGGGCGCGGCGATCTCGGTGCTGGGGTACCGGCTGGCGATGCTGGTTTCCGGCGGCCTGGCGCTGTGGCTGGCGGATCGCTATTTCGGCTGGCAAGCCACCTACTGGCTGATGGCCGGGTTGATGCTGATCGGCGTGGCGGCCACGCTGCTGGCGCCGGAGCCGGACGAAAGCATCCCGGCGCCGCGCTCTATGGAACAGGCGGTCGTCGCGCCGCTGCGCGATTTCTTCGGCCGCAACAACGCCTGGCTGATCCTGCTGCTGATCGTGATGTACAAAATGGGCGACGCCTTCGCCGGCAGCCTGAGCACCACGTTCCTGATCCGCGGCGTGGGGTTCGACGCCGGTGAAGTCGGGCTGGTGAACAAAACCCTCGGCCTGTTCGCTACCATCGTCGGCGCCCTGTTCGGCGGTGTGCTGATGCAGCGTCTCAGCCTGTTCCGTGCGCTCATGCTGTTCGGCGTCCTGCAGGCAGTCTCCAACCTCGGGTATTGGATCCTGGCGGTGACCGACAAGAGTCTGCTCACCATGGGCAGCGCCATCTTCCTCGAAAACCTGTGTGGCGGCATGGGCACCGCGGCCTTCGTGGCACTGCTGATGACGCTGTGCAACCGCTCGTTCTCCGCCACTCAGTTCGCGCTGCTGTCGGCGTTGTCCGCCGTAGGGCGCGTCTATGTCGGCCCGATCGCCGGCTGGTTCGTCGAAGCCCATGGTTGGCCGCTGTTCTATCTGTTCTCGATCGCCGCCGCCCTGCCGGGCTTGCTGTTGCTCGGCATCTGCCGCCAGACGCTGGAACACACCCAGCAGCATGGCGACTTTATGCCGCGCACCGAGTTTTCAGAATCTTACCGTTGGGCTCTGCGCTTGCTGACGCTAGGCTGTTCGTTGCTGGGTCTGTGGTTGCTGTTGCTGATCGCCAATGCGCTGGACTGGGCACAGGCACCGCTGTTGGCCGATCGGCTGCTGCAGGTCGGCGCCGCGCTGAGCCTGCTCGGCGTCGCAATGGGCAGCACGCTGGATTACCTGGCGTTGCGCCGCACCCGTTTGGCATAACCTGACCGGCCGGCGATTTCGCCGGCCGAAAAAAAAAGCGATCCGAGGATATATTTATTTCGCTAAAAAAAGATAATCGGCGCGGAAATTATTTTTTTATCCGACTGCGGCGCTCGGAAATAAAATTAAATTCACCTTTAAGACACAATTATTTTACATTAAATAAACCTTTTCTGCGTATTTCCCCGCCGCGCATTTCTTCGCCAAATTCATCATACCTTTAGTTTTCCTTAACATACGGGCTGCTCGTCACGATTCAGCGTGCCAACGCGTTGTTGTCATTAGTAAATTGTCACGTAGGGTTACATCTGTGACCCCCTTAACAGAAAGTGTCAACAAGCCGCTGACACTCCCTTAAGCATGTTTACAGTACTGCAACCTTCCCGTAAAATGCCCGCACACATGAAACGACAATTGAGCCTTTGTTATTGAGGTCGTTAGATGAGACTTAAGAAATACAATAAAAGTATTGGGATGCTGTCATTAATCGCAGCCACTGTATTGCTCAGTGGTTGCGATATGGTTTTGATGAATCCCAAAGGAGCAATTGGTGTTGAGCAACGGACACTGATTATCACTGCAATCGCGTTGATGTTGATCGTGGTGGTGCCAGTTATCTTCATGGCGTTCGCCTTTGCCTGGAAGTATCGCGCTTCCAACAAAGACGCCAAGTACAGTCCGAACTGGGCCCACTCCAACAAGATCGAAGCGGTCGTCTGGACCATTCCTATCATTATCATCGCCATCCTTGGCACCATTACCTGGAAGACTACCCACGAACTCGACCCGTTCAAGCCGATTGTCACCGACAAGAAGCCGATGACGATCGAAGTGGTGTCGCTCGACTGGAAATGGCTGTTCATCTACCCGGAACAAGGCATTGCGACCGTTAATGAGCTGGCTTTCCCGAAAGATGTTCCAGTCGAATTCAAGATCACCTCTAACTCGGTAATGAACTCGTTCTTTATCCCGCAGTTGGGTGGACAGATTTATGCGATGGCCGGCATGCAGACCAAACTGCACCTGATCGGCAACGAAGCCGGTGCCTACAAGGGCATCTCCAGCAGCTACAGCGGCGCAGGCTTCTCCGGTATGAAATTCACCGCGATCGTTACCCCGACCGAAGGCGACTTCGATCAGTGGGTGGCCAAGGTGAAGGCATCGTCTAAAAACCTGAACACCACCGACGACTTTAACAAACTGGCAGAGCCGAGTGAAAACAACCCGGTTGAGTACTTTGCCGCTGTCAAACCGAATTTGTTCAAAGAAACAATTGCCAAATTCATGGGCGACATGGATATGCACAAGGGCGCTGGCGCGCACGAAGGCATGGACATGAGCCAAGGTATGGACATGGGTGAACATGCTGCTCACGCCGGAGCCGAGGAATAACTGATGTTGGGAAAATTAACACTTGATGCGGTTCCGTACCACGAACCGATCATCATGGTCACCGTAGCCGCAATTATTGTCGGGGGCCTGGCAGTGCTGGCGCTGCTGACCTATTTCGGCAAATGGAAGTGGCTGTGGAGCGAATGGCTGACTTCGGTCGACCATAAAAAAATTGGTATCATGTACATCGTCGTGGCGATGGTCATGCTGCTGCGCGGCTTCGCCGACGCCATCATGATGCGTAGCCAGCAGGCGTTGGCGTCCGCCGGCGAAGCCGGGTTCCTGCCGCCGCACCACTACGACCAGATCTTCACCGCGCACGGCGTTATCATGATCTTCTTCATGGCGATGCCTTTCGTAGTCGGCCTGATGAACGTCGTGGTACCGCTGCAAATCGGTGCGCGCGACGTTGCCTTCCCGTTCCTGAACTCCCTGAGCTTCTGGTTCTTCGTGGTGGGCGTTGTGCTGATCAACATCTCCCTGGGGGTCGGTGAGTTCGCTCAGACCGGTTGGCTGGCGTATCCGCCGCTGTCGGGTAAAGAGTACAGTCCTGGCGTCGGGGTCGATTACTGGATCTGGAGTCTGCAGATTTCCGGTCTGGGTACCCTGCTGACCGGCGTGAACTTCTTCGCCACCATTCTGAAGATGCGCGCCCCTGGCATGCCTCTGATGAAGATGCCGGTGTTCACCTGGGCGGCACTGTGTACTAACGTCCTGATCATCGTTTCTTTCCCAATTCTGACCGTCACCATCGCGCTGCTGACCCTGGATCGCTATCTGGGCACCCATTTCTTCACCAATGATATGGGCGGCAACATGATGATGTACATCAACCTGATTTGGGCCTGGGGTCACCCAGAGGTGTATATCCTGGTTCTGCCGGTGTTCGGCGTGTTCTCCGAAGTCACCGCAACCTTCTCCAGAAAACGCCTGTTCGGCTATACCTCACTGGTATGGGCAACCATCGCGATTACCGTTCTGTCGTTCATCGTCTGGCTGCACCACTTCTTCACCATGGGGTCCGGCGCGAACGTTAACGCCTTCTTCGGTATCGCCACCATGATCATTTCCATCCCGACCGGGGTGAAAATCTTCAACTGGCTGTTCACCATGTATCAGGGCCGTATCAAGCTCAACTCCGCGATGCTGTGGACCGTTGGCTTCATCATCACCTTCTCCGTGGGTGGTATGACCGGCGTTCTGCTGGCGGTACCGGGCGCGAACTTCGTGCTGCACAACAGCCTGTTCCTGATCGCTCACTTCCACAACGTCATCATCGGCGGCGTGGTGTTCGGTTGCTTCGCGGGCCTGACCTACTGGTTCCCGAAATCCTTCGGCTTCACGCTGAACGAAAAATGGGGCATCCGCGCGTTCTGGTTTTGGATCATCGGCTTCTTCACCGCCTTCATGCCGCTGTACGCATTGGGCTTTATGGGCATGACCCGTCGTATCAGCCAGAACATCAACCCTGAGTTCCACCCTCTGCTGCTGGTTGCAGCCGGCGGTGCGGCGCTGATCGCCTGCGGCATCCTGTGCCAGCTGACCCAGATCTTCGTCAGTATCCGTGACCGCGAACAGAACCGCGATCTGACCGGTGACCCATGGGGTGCTCGTACTCTGGAGTGGTCAACCTCGTCTCCACCGCCGTTCTATAACTTTGCCGTAGTGCCACAGATCCATGACCGTGATGAGTTCTGGGACATGAAAGAAAAAGGCGAAGCGTATAAGAAACCGGCTAAATACGAACCGATTCATATGCCTAAGAACACCGGCGCCGGCGTTATCATCGCCTTCTTCAGCCTGGTATTCGGTTTCGCAATGATTTGGGAAATCTGGTGGATGGCTCTGGCCGGCTTCATCGGTATGATCGTTGTCTGGATCGGCAAGAGCTTCGATCACGATGTTGACTACTATGTGCAGGTTGATGAAATCGAGCGCATTGAGAACCAACACTACGAACAAATCCGTAAAGCAGGCGTGAACCATGTCAACTGAAACTCTGACCAATCATAACGCAGCCCATGCAGAGCATGGGCACCACGACGCAGGAGAGACCAAAGTCTTCGGATTCTGGATCTACCTGATGAGCGACTGTATTTTGTTTGCGAGCTTGTTCGCGACTTATGCAGTCCTGGTGAACGGGACCGCTGGCGGTCCCTCAGGCAAAGACATCTTCGACCTGAAGTTTGTCCTGGTCGAAACTTTCCTGCTGTTGTTCAGCTCCATCACCTACGGCATGGCGATGATCGCCATGAACAAAGGTAAAGTTGGCGGTGTAAACACCTGGTTGTTCCTGACCTTCCTGTTTGGTCTGGGCTTCGTGGCGATGGAAATCTATGAATTCCATCACCTGATCGCCGAAGGCTTCGGTCCGGATCGCAGCGCGTTCCTGTCCAGCTTCTTCGCGCTGGTCGGCACCCACGGTCTGCACGTGACTTCTGGCCTGATTTGGATCATCGTGCTGATGATTCAGGTGAGCAAGTTCGGCCTGACCGCGACCAACAAAACCCGCCTGATGTGCCTGAGCCTGTTCTGGCACTTCCTGGACGTGGTCTGGATCTGCGTATTTACCGTTGTCTACCTGCTGGGGGTTATGTAATGAGCCATTCATCCCATGAAACCTCTCACGGCGGCGCAAGCCACGGCAGCGTGAAGTCATACCTGATCGGCTTTATCCTGTCGATCATCCTGACGGTAATTCCATTTGCGATGGTAATGAACGGCTCCGCCTCTCATTCCACCATCCTGGCGGTTGTTGTCGGTATGGCGGTTATCCAGGTGATTGTTCACCTGGTTTACTTCCTGCACATGAACACCTCATCGGAAGAGCGCTGGAACCTGGTGGCATTGCTGTTCACCGCTATGATCATCGGTATCGTTGTTGTAGGTTCACTCTGGATTATGTACAACCTCAACATCAATATGATGGTCGATTAAGAGCTGAGCTGCACGTGATGATTAAGCAATACCTGCAAGTCACTAAACCAGGAATTATTTTCGGCAATTTAATTTCTGTCGTCGGGGGATTCCTGCTCGCTTCCAAAGGGAGCATCGACTATCCCCTGTTTCTCGCCACCCTGGTGGGTGTCTCGTTGGTGGTCGCGTCGGGCTGTGTGTTTAACAACTACATCGACCGCGACATCGACAAGAAAATGGAGAGAACGAAGAATCGGGTGCTGGTAAAAGGCCTGATCGCGCCGAGTGTCACCCTGGTTTATGCGACCGCTTTGGGTATTGTGGGCTTTGCGTTGCTGTATATCGCAGCCAACCCGCTGGCCATGTGGCTGGCGGTGATGGGCTTCGTGGTTTATGTCGGCGTTTACAGCCTGTACATGAAACGCCACTCGGTCTACGGCACGCTGATCGGCAGCCTGTCGGGCGCCGCGCCGCCGGTTATCGGCTACTGCGCGGTGACCAACGAGTTCGACGCCGGCGCGTTGATCCTGCTGGCTATCTTTAGCCTGTGGCAGATGCCGCATTCTTATGCGATCGCTATCTTCCGCTTTAAAGATTACCAGGCGGCCAACATTCCGGTGCTGCCGGTGGTGAAAGGCATTTCCGTCGCCAAGAACCACATCACGGTCTACATCCTGGCATTTATGATCGCCACGCTGATGCTGACCCTGGTTGGTTATGCCGGCTACAAGTACCTGATCGTTGCTGCGGCGGTGAGCGTATGGTGGCTGGGCATGGCGCTGCGCGGTTACAAGACCGAAAACGACAGCGTCTGGGCGCGTAAACTGTTCGTGTTCTCCATCGTCGCCATCACCTCGCTGAGCGTGATGATGTCGATCGACTTCAGCGCCACGGCGGCGCCTGAAGCGCTGGTGACCTACGTTTGGTAAGCCAAATCATCTGTGAATGGGCCGCTTTTGCGGCCCATTTTATTTGTCACGCCGAAAAGCGGCCAAACTGTAATATCTGTTAAACAACATTCGATTTACCCCCCCTGCCCTGCACACTAAAATGACGCAGCTTTACAGAAATCATGCCATCAGGCGCTGTCGCAACGTCTGATGGCATGGTTTTTACCGAGGTTTGATGTGAACGATAATTCAATGACCCCGCAGGAGCGCCGCGCCACCTGGGGATTGGGCACCGTATTCTCCCTGCGCATGCTCGGCATGTTTATGGTACTGCCGGTGCTGACCACCTACGGCATGGCGCTCAACGGCGCCAGCGAAGCGCTGATCGGCATCGCCATCGGCATTTACGGCCTGGCACAGGCGGTATTTCAGATCCCGTTCGGCCTGGTGTCCGATCGCATAGGCCGCAAGCCGCTGATCGTCGGCGGCCTACTGATCTTTGCCCTCGGCAGCGTGATCGCCGCCGTCACTGACTCTATCTGGGGCGTGATCCTCGGCCGCGCGTTGCAAGGCTCCGGCGCCATCGCCGCCGCGGTAATGGCGCTGCTCTCCGATCTGACCCGCGAGCAGAACCGCACCAAAGCGATGGCGTTCATCGGCGTCAGCTTCGGTATCACCTTCGCCATCGCCATGGTTCTGGGCCCCATCATCACCCATGCCTTGGGCCTGCATGCGTTGTTCTGGATGATCGCCGTGCTGGCGCTGGCCGGCATCGTCATCACTCTGGCAGTAGTACCTTCCGCCGATACCCATCTGCTGAACCGCGAGTCCAGCATCGTGCGCGGCAGCTTCCGCAAAGTGCTGAGCAACTCGCGCCTGCTGAAGCTCAACTTCGGCATCATGTGCCTGCATATCCTGCTGATGTCGAGCTTCGTGGCGCTGCCGCTAGCGATGGAGAAAGCCGGGCTGGCGGCCAGCGACCACTGGATCGTCTACCTGGTGACCATGCTGGTGTCGTTCGCCGCCGTGGTGCCGTTCATCATCTATGCCGAAAAATATCGCCGCATGAAGCAGGTGTTTATGGGCTGCGTGGCGGTGCTGTTTTGCGCCGAAGTGCTGCTGTGGCTCTCCGGCGCTCATCTATGGGGCATCATCGCCGGCGTGCAGCTGTTCTTCATGGCCTTCAACGTGATGGAAGCCATTCTGCCTTCACTGATCAGCAAAGAATCACCGGCCGGCTACAAGGGCACCGCGATGGGGGTCTACTCCACCAGCCAGTTTATCGGCGTGGCGATCGGCGGCAGCCTCGGAGGCTGGCTGTACGGTTTGCAGGGGGCGGGCTTGGTGTTTATCGCCGGCGCCGTGCTGGCCGCAGTCTGGTTCCTGGTCAGCAGCACCATGAAAGAGCCGCCGTATGTCAGCAGCCTGCGCATTACGCTGTCGGAACTGGCGGTGAAGGATTCGGCGCTGGAAAGCCGCCTGAAGGCACAGCCCGGCGTGGCCGAGGCGATCGTCGTGCCGGAAGAGCGCAGCGCCTACGTCAAGGTGGATACTAAGCAGACCAATCGCGGTCAGCTGGAAGCGCTGATCAATTCGCTGTAAAGAATCAGGGCCGGCAATGCCGGCCCCGTAGAGATTAATCGCGGAAGTTCTTGAACTGGAACGGCTGCCCCAGATCGCCGCCGCGCACCAGCGCCATCACGCTCTGCAAATCGTCGCGTGACTTGCCGGTCACCCGTACTTCTTCACCCTGGATCTGCGCCTGCACCTTCAGCTTGCTGTCTTTGATCAGCTTGACGATTTTCTTCGCCACAGAGGTTTCAATCCCCTGCTTCAGCTTGGCTTCCACGCTGTAGGTTTTGCCGCTGTGGGTAAACTCTTCCGGGATCTCCAGCGCAGCGCCGTCGATGCTGCGCTTGCTCAGCTTTTCGCGCAGAATGTCGAGCAGCTGTTGCACCTGGAAATCAGACTCGGTGGCAACCTTGATGCTTTGGTCTTTCTCGTTTAGCTCAAAGCTGGCCGGCACGTTGCGAAAATCCCAGCGGGTACCGAGATCGCGGGTAGCGTTCTCAACGGCGTTACGCACTTCCTGCATATCAATTTCGGAAACGATGTCGAAAGATGGCATACTTCTTCCTCCTGAATGAGTGCCTAATAGCTTAGGCGATTTTGATGCCGAGCATGATAACCGCTTTGCCGCCTCAGACAAAATCTGCTGAACGCACGCAGGGATAGCGCTTCGGGCTGCCATAAAGCCTATAGTTAATTCACGGTAATTGAGCGGTATTCCCGTGTTTCCAAGGAGACTGAATGAAAATAACCATTCTTGGTTGCGGCGCGCTCGGACAACTGTGGCTCTCCCGGCTGTATCAGCAGGGCCACGATGTACAGGGATGGCTAAGAGTGCCACAGCCTTTTTGCGCAGTGAACGTGATAGAGCCGGAAGGCGTCTCGTTCAATCGCAATTTGCCCACCAACGATCCGGAGCATCTTGCGCAAAGCGAGCTGCTGCTGGTGACGCTAAAAGCCTGGCAGGTGTCCAGCGCGGTCAGCGCGCTGCTGCCGAAGCTGAACCCCCACTGTGCTATTTTGCTGCTGCACAACGGTATGGGCACCCAGGAAGAGCTGCCGCCGAACGGCCAGCCCATCCTGCAGGGCACCACCACCCACGCTGCGCGCCACGAAGGCAGCACCATTATCCACGTCGCCACCGGCATCACTCACATCGGCCCAACCTCGCCGGCCGCCCAACACCTCAGCCACCTGGCGGAAGTGCTGCATCAGGCGCTGCCTGACGTCGCCTGGCACAACAATATCGCCTCGGCCAACTGGCGCAAGCTGGCGGTCAACTGCGTGATCAACCCGCTGACGGCGCTGTACGGCTGCCGCAACGGCGACCTGCAGCGTTACCCGGAACAGATCGAAACGCTGTGCCGTGAAGTCGCTAGCGTGATGGCGATGGAGGGCTACCACACCTCCTGTGAAGGCCTGATGCAATACGTGATGGACGTGATCCACAGCACCGCCGACAACATTTCGTCGATGCTGCAGGACATCCGCAGCCAGCGGCACACCGAGATCGACTACATCACCGGTTACCTGCTGCGCCGCGCGCGCAGCCACGGCCTCACGCTGCCGGAGAATGCGCGGCTGTTTGAATTGATTAAACGAAAGGAAAATGAATATGAGCGTATCGGCGCTGGTCTGCCTGGCACCTGGTAGCGAAGAAACCGAAGCCGTCACCACCATCGACCTGCTGGTGCGGGCGGGCGTAAAAGTCACTACCGCCAGCGTTGCCGGCGACGGCGAGCTGACTATCGTCTGTTCGCGCGGCGTCAAGCTGCTGGCCGACGCGCCGCTGGTGGCGATCGTCGATGAGCCGTTCGACGCCATCGTGCTGCCCGGCGGCCTGAAAGGCGCGGAATGCTTCCGCGACAGCCCGCTGCTGGTGGAGAAGGTGCGGCAAATGCATCTGCAGGGCAACATCGTCGCCGCCATCTGCGCGGCGCCGGCGCTGGTGCTGCAACACCACGATCTGTTCCCGATCGGCAACATGACCGGCTTCCCGGGCCTGAAAGACCAGATACCGGCGGATAAATGGATGGAGCGCCGCGTGGTGTACGATGCCCGCGTCAACCTGCTCACCAGCCAGGGGCCGGGCACCGCGATGGAGTTCGCGCTGAAGCTGATAGACCTGCTGCTTGGTAAAGCCAAGGCGGCGGAGATCGCCGCGCAGCTGGTGCTGATCCCGGGGATGTACGACTTCCGCGACTGAGCGGCTTGCCGATAAAAAAAGGGCTGAACATCGGTTCAGCCCTTCTCGTTGATGCCGCTCCGTGCGTTACGGGCGATAAACCTTCACGTTGTTGAAGCCCTGCTCCAACAGGTACAGCGCCTGCAGGCGGCTCATCACGCCGCGCTCGCAGTACAGCAGGTAGGTTTTGCTCTGGTCCAGATTACCAAACTGGGTGCTCAGCTTGTAGAACGGCAGCGCTTTCACTTCAACCTGTTCCAGCTGCAGCGGTTTCTCTTCCTGCTCGTCGTTGGAGCGGATATCCAGGATCACCTCGTCGGCGCCGAAGGCCGCGACGGTTTCCACCTCGGTCACCTGTTCCTGCGTCTGTTCGGCGATAGAGCGGATATCAACGTTCTTCGCCTCGCTCACCACGCGGTCAAGAATGCTGAAATCGAAGTGGCTCTCTTCCTCTTCGATCTTGGCCTTGACGGCTTTTACCGTCGGGCTCTTCGAAATCACACCGCAATATTCCGGCATGGTTTTGGCGAAGTCTTCAGTGCCGATTTCGCGCGCCAGCTTGATGATGTGCTCTTTATCGTGCGAGATCAGCGGACGCAGGATCAAGGTATCGGACGCATTGTCGATCAAGCGCAGGTTGGTCAGCGTCTGGCTGGAGACCTGCCCCAGCGCCTCACCGGTCACCAGCGCCTGCACGCCGTAGCGTTCGGCTACTTGCGAAGCGGCGCGCACCATCATGCGCTTGAGGACCACGCCCATCTGGCCGTCGTCGACCTTCTCCAGGATCTCGCCCACCACCGGCTCGAAGTCGATAGCGACGAAGCGCACCTTGTGCGAACTGGCGAAGCGATTCCAGAGATAATGTGCCACCTGCTTCACGCCGATCTCGTGCGCAGCGCCGCCCAGGTTGAAGAAGCAGAAGTGCACGCGGCAACCGCGACGCATCAACATATAGCTGGAGACGCCCGAGTCGAAACCGCCGGAAATCAACGACAGTACGTCTTCCTGGGTGCCGACCGGGTAACCACCGATGCCTTCGAGGCGGCGTTTGACCAGCATCAGCTTGTCGTCTTCAATCTCCAGATTTACCGTGACCTGCGGGCGGGTCAGGTTAACGCGCGCGCTCTCGATATGCTGGTTCAGGCCGCCGCCGACGTAGCGCTCCACGTCCTGCGAATTGAACGCCTGCTTGCCGCGGCGCTTGACGCGCACGCAGAAGGTTTTGCCTTCCAACTGGGCGCGGTAGGCTTCCAGCGTCTGCTCGAAGATGTGGTGGATGTCGGTATAAGCGCGGTCTTCCACTTCCAAAATATGGTGGATGCCGGGAATGCGCGTCAGGGCGTCGGCGATGATCGGCCGCTGGTTTTCATCTTTGGCGCGAACTTCGATATGATCCCAGTGACGGACGACCGCCAGCGTTTCATCATACTGCTTCAGGACGTTGCGAATATTGGTCGAGAGAATCTTGATAAAGCGCAAGCGCACAGATTGGCTCTTGATGGTGATTTCCGGGAACAATTTAATGATAAACTTCATGGCGGTCTTTGTTGTCAGATAAGAATTACGGCGCGGAGTATATCACCATATCGCCGTGCTCTGCGCACAAAACCACACATGAGCGCCATGATTTGCTAATCAAGATCCGCTAGGATAGGCTCTGGCGCCACGGTTCACATGATGACGTAAAAAGAAAATTATGCCGAAAAAACCAGCACAATCAGCCAGTACAGAGCAAACTGCCAGCTTTGAAAGCGCCCTCGGCGAGCTGGAAAGCATCGTGACGCGTCTGGAGTCAGGCGAATTGCCGCTGGAAGACGCGCTGAACGAGTTCGAACGTGGCGTACAGCTGGCGCGTCAAGGCCAGCAGAAACTGCAACAGGCGGAACAGCGTGTGCAGATACTCCTTAACGACAGCGCCGACGATGCGGCGCTGACGCCTTTTACACCGGATACCGAGTAACCGACATGTCTGAGATCGCCCCATCGGCCGCTTTTGCCGATCAAATGCAGATTTTCCGCCAGCGTGCCGATCGCGCGCTGTTGGACTTCATCGCCCCGCTGCCGTTCAACGACGGCAACATGGTGGCGGCGATGCGTCACGGCGCCTTGCTGGGCGGCAAGCGCCTGCGGCCATTCCTGGTCTACACCACCGGCCAGATGTTCGGCGTGTCGCTGAGCAACCTGGATGCGCCGGCGGCAGCGGTAGAATGCATTCATGCCTACTCGCTGATCCACGACGATCTGCCGGCGATGGACGACGACGATCTGCGCCGCGGCCAGCCGACCTGCCACATTAAATTCGGCGAAGCCAACGCGATCCTGGCCGGCGATGCGCTGCAAACGCTGGCGTTTTCGATCCTGGCCGATGCCGAAATGCCTGACGTGGCGTTGCGCGATCGGCTAGCGATGGTCTCCGAACTGGCGACCGCCAGCGGCGTAGCCGGCATGTGCGGCGGCCAATCGCTGGATCTGGAAGCCGAAGGCAATCGCGTCGATCTGCAGGCGCTAGAGCAGATCCACCGCCACAAAACCGGCGCGCTGATCCGCGCGGCGGTGCGCTTGGGCGCGCTGAGCGCCGGCGAAGCCGGGCGAGCGGCGCTGCCGCAGCTGGATCGTTACGCCGCCGCGGTCGGCCTGGCGTTCCAGGTTCAGGATGACATTTTGGACGTTGTCGGCGAGACTGAGAAAATCGGCAAGCGCCAGGGAGCGGACCAACAACACGGAAAGAGTACCTACCCGGCGTTACTCGGGCTTGACAGCGCGAAAGCAAAAGCGTGGGATCTCTATCAGGAAGCATTAGCTGCATTGGACACTTTGGCAGCGCAATCTTATAACACAGCGCCATTGCGAGCGTTAGCCAGCTTCATTATTGAACGCGACAATTAACGTGTGACGTTAACTCCTCTGATATGAGTATCGAATGAGTCTTGATATAGCCAAATACCCAACCCTGGCGCTAGCGGAAAACCCCGAGGAACTCCGCTCGCTGCCCAAAGAGAGCTTGCCGAAGCTGTGCGATGAGCTGCGGCAATACCTGCTGAACAGCGTCAGTCGTTCCAGCGGCCACTTTGCCTCCGGGCTGGGTACCGTCGAACTGACGGTGGCGTTGCATTTCGTCTACAACACGCCGTTCGATCATCTGGTGTGGGACGTCGGCCACCAGGCCTACCCGCACAAAATTCTGACCGGTCGTCGCGACCGCATCGCCACCATTCGGCAAAAGAACGGCCTGCATCCGTTCCCGTGGCGCGCCGAAAGCGAATACGACGTGCTGTCGGTCGGCCACTCATCGACCTCGATCAGCGCCGGCCTCGGCATGGCGGTGGCGGCAGAGCGTGAAGGCAAAGGCCGCCGCACGGTGTGTGTGATCGGCGACGGCGCCATCACCGCCGGCATGGCGTTCGAAGCGATGAACCACGCCGGCGACATCAATCCGGACATGCTGGTGGTGCTGAACGACAACGAGATGTCGATCTCGGAAAACGTCGGCGCGCTGAACAATCACCTGGCGCAGCTGCTGTCCGGCAAGCTTTACTCCACCCTGCGCGAAGGCGGCAAGAAAGTGCTGGCCGGCGTGCCGCCGATCAAGGAGCTGGTGAAACGCACCGAAGAGCACCTGAAAGGCATGGTGGTGCCGGGTACGCTGTTCGAAGAGCTGGGCTTCAACTACATCGGCCCGGTAGACGGGCACGACGTACAGGGCCTGGTCGCCACGTTGAAAAACATGCGCGATCTGAAAGGCCCACAGCTGTTGCACATCATGACCAAGAAAGGCCGTGGTTACGCGCCGGCGGAGAAGGATCCGATCAGCTTCCACGCGGTGCCGAAGTTCGATCCCGCCAGCGGCACGCTGCCGAAAAGCGCCGGAGGTCTGCCGACCTATTCGAAAATCTTCGGCGACTGGCTGTGTGAAACCGCCGCCAAAGACAGCTCGCTGATGGCGATCACGCCGGCGATGCGCGAAGGCTCCGGCATGGTGCAGTTCTCTCGCGACTACCCGCAGCAATATTTCGACGTGGCGATCGCCGAGCAGCACGCGGTCACTTTCGCCGCCGGGCTGGCGATCGGCGGCTACAAGCCGGTGGTGGCGATCTATTCCACCTTCCTGCAACGCGCCTACGATCAGCTGATCCATGATGTGGCGATCCAAAACCTGCCGGTGATGTTCGCCATCGATCGCGGCGGCATCGTCGGCGCCGACGGCCAGACCCATCAGGGGGCGTTCGATCTGTCGTTCATGCGCTGCATCCCGACCATGGTGATCATGACGCCAAGCGACGAGAACGAATGCCGGCAGATGCTGTATACCGGCTATCACTATAACGACGGCCCGAGCGCCGTGCGCTATCCGCGCGGCACCGGCACCGGCGTTACGCTGGAGCCGCTCAGCCTGTTGCCGATCGGCAAAGGCGTGGTGCGCCGTCAGGGGGAAAAGATCGCCATTCTCAACTTCGGCACCCTGCTGCCGGAGGCCACGCAAGCGGCGGAAGCGCTCAACGCCACGCTGGTCGACATGCGCTTCGTCAAACCGCTGGACGAGCAGTTGGTGCTCGAACTGGCCGCCAGCCATGAAACGCTGGTCACGCTGGAAGAGAACGCGATCATGGGCGGCGCCGGTAGCGGCGTTAACGAACTGCTGATGGCCAAACGCCGCCCGGTGCCGGTGCTGAACCTCGGCCTGCCGGACAGCTTCGTCTCGCAGGGCAGCCAGGAAGAGCTGCGCGCCGATCTGGGGCTGGACGCCGCCGGCATTCAGCGCCAAATCGAAACCTGGCTGGCGCAGTAATCACCGCCTGCATCTGACAAACGCCTCCGCCTGCGGGGGCGTTTTCGTTTCCGCCCTTCGGGATCCGCGCTACAGTTACTGTCTGAGCTGTGAATGGGAGGCAAGCATGAAGTACCTGAAACTGGGCAACACCGATCTGAACGTCTCGCGCATCTGCCTGGGTTGCATGACCTACGGCGAACCGAACCGCGGCAATCACGCCTGGACGCTGCCTGAAGAGAGTAGCCGTCCGCTGCTGAAACAGGCGCTGGAAGCCGGCATCAACTTTTTCGACACCGCCAACAGCTATTCCGACGGCAGCAGCGAGGAGATCCTCGGCCGGGCGCTGCGCGACTATGCGCGCCGCGAGGAGGTGGTGATCGCCACCAAGGTGTATTTCCCGCTGAGCAACCTGGAGCGCGGTTTGTCGCGCGCCAAGATCATGCAATCCATCGACGACAGCCTGCGGCGTCTGGGCACCGACTATGTCGATTTGCTGCAAATCCATCGCTGGGATTACGAAACGCCGCTGGAAGAGACGCTGGAAGCGCTGCACGACGTGGTGAAAGCCGGTAAGGCGCGATACATCGGCGCCTCCTCGATGTACGCCTGGCAGTTCGCCAAAGCGCTGTATACCGCCGATCTGCACGGCTGGACGCGCTTCGTCAGCATGCAGGATCAATACAACCTGATCCAGCGCGAAGAAGAGCGCGAGATGCACCCGCTGTGCGCCGCCGAAGGCATCGCCGTGCTGCCGTGGAGCCCGCTGGCGCGCGGCCGCCTGACCCGCCCCTGGGGCGAAACCACCGCGCGGCTGGTTTCCGACCAGTTCGGCAAAAGCCTGTACGAGGAAACCGAAGGCATTGACGCCATTATCGCCGAGCGCGTCGCCAGCCTCGCCGAGGAACGCGGCGTGTCACGCGCGCAGATCGCACTGGCCTGGCTGCTGAACAAGCCGGCGGTCAGCGCGCCGATCGTCGGCGCTTCGCGCAGCGAACAGCTGGACGACGCCATCGCCGCGGTCGATTTGAGTTTGTCGCCGCAAGAGGTGGCGGAACTGGAGACGGCTTACGTGCCGCACCGGGTGACAGGGTTTGAATAAAGAGAAGCGGGCGCGAAGAAGCGCACCCGTCTGTCAGAACAGCCCGATCGGCCAGTGGTGCCCAATCAGGTAGATGATGCCGGCGGACAGCACGCCGGCGATGATATCGTCGACCATAATACCCATGCCGCCATGCACGTTGCGGTCGAACCAGCGGATCGGCCACGGTTTCCACATATCCAGAATACGGAAGATGACGAAACCGGCGGCGACCCAGCGCCAATCGTTGACCGGCAACGCCATCAGCGTGATCCACATGCCGACGAATTCGTCCCAGACGATGCTGCCGTGATCGTGCACCTTCATGTCTTTTGCCGTGCGATGGCAAATATAGACGCCGATGCAAATGCTGAACATCACCGCCAGCGAGTAGAGCTGCCACGGCAGTTGGATCAGCAGCAGCCAGAACGGGATCGCCGCCAGCGATCCCATGGTGCCCGGCATCACCGGCGACAAACCGCTGCCAAAACCGGTGGCCAACAGGTGCCACGGATTGCTCATCCGCAGCCGGCGCTTGGCTTCATCCATCGGTGCCCGGCTCCGCGTTGAAATGATCGAAGCCGGCCCAGTCCAGCTCTACCGCCTCATCGTCGCGATAATAGCGAATACCTTCAGACAGCGGGCCAATTTGGCCGATACAGGTGTAGTCGGCTCCAAGGTGGCTCAGCGCCACTTCCAGCGCGCCGCGGTTGATCTCCGGCACGGTGAAGCACAGCTCGTAATCTTCGCCGCCCGCCAGCGCCCAACGCAGCGCCTGCTCGGCATCGGCGTGGCTGCTCAGCGCCTGCGACATCGGCAGCTCGTCCAGTACGATGCGTGCGCCACAGTCGCTGGCCTTCAGGATATGCTTCAGATCGGAAATCAGGCCATCGGAGATGTCGATCGCCGAGCTGGCCAGATCGCGCAGCGCCTGCCCCTGCAACACCCGCGGCTGCGGCCGCAGATGACGAGCGACCAGATAATCGCGCGCCGCCGCATCCGTCACCGCCAGGCGATCCTGCAGGATCGCCAGACCGGCGGCGCTGTCGCCCAGCGTGCCGGTCACATAGATCCAGTCGCCGATGCGCGCGCCGCTGCGGGTCAGCGCCCGGCCGGCCGGGATCAGCCCCTGAATGGTCAACGTCATGCTCAGCGGGCCGCGCGTGGTATCGCCGCCAATCAGCTGCATGCCGTAATAGTTGAGCTGATCGAACAGGCTGTCGCTGAAGGCCTTCAGCCACGGCTCGTTCACCTCCGGCAGGGTCAGGGCCAGCGAGAGCCACGCAGGATCGGCGCCCATCGCCGCCAGATCGCTCAGATTGACCGCCAGCGCCTTGTAACCGAGATCGGCCGGATCGATGTCCGGCAGGAAGTGAATGCCCGCCACCAGCGTATCGGTACTGACGGCCACCAGCTGTTTTTCCGGCACTGCCAGCAGTGCGCAGTCATCTCCAATGCCCAACTGTACATCCCGGCGCACGCGCTTAAACCGGTCAAAATAGCGGGCAATGAGGTCAAATTCGCCGCATGCCATATCGATATTCCACTAGAAGAAATTAAGGCCGGGAATGCCGGCCTTAATGTTTTACTTTTTCTTGCGAAGGGTTGGCGCCACTTTATCCAGCACCCCGTTCACAAACTTGTGGCTGTCTTCCGCGCCGAAGGTTTTCGCCAGCTCGATCGCTTCGTTAATCGCCACCTTATAAGGGACATCCTCGCGCATTTTCAGTTCAAACAGCGCGACGCGCAGCACCGCGCGCTCCACCTGGCCCAGCTCTTCGAGCTGACGCGACAGGTAAGGCGCCATCAGTTCGTCCAGCATACCTGCATTCACTGCCGCGCCGGACAGCAACTCGCGAAAATAGGCGACGTCAACATCTTTGACATCCTGCTCCGTCAGGAACTGGTGTTCAACATCGGCAAGGTCGTTTTTAGACAACTGCCAAGAGTAAAGCGCTTGAACAGCGCACTCACGAGCGCGGCGACGAGCAGCAGGTTTCACGGAATTCCCCTTAACTAAATTCAGGCTTTAATAGCTTTGATAACATTAATCATTTCAAGTGCGGTCAGCGCGGCTTCAGCGCCCTTGTTGCCCGCTTTGGTGCCGGCGCGTTCGATCGCCTGTTCGATGCTTTCGGTGGTCAGCACGCCAAAGGCAACCGGGATTTCGGCATTCATCGCAACGTTGCCGATGCCGGAGCTGGCTTCGCCCGCTACATATTCGAAGTGCGCGGTGCCCCCACGGATAACGGTGCCCAGCGCGATAACCGCGTCGTATTTGCCGGTTTTGGCCAATACGCTCGCCGTCAGCGGCAGCTCGTAAGCGCCCGGGACCCAGACAACGGTGATGTTGTCGTCAGCAACCTGACCAATGCGTTTCAGCGCGTCGATGGCACCTTCCAGCAGGCTGTCGTTGATGAAATTGTTAAAACGTGCAATTGCGATCGCCACACGGGCATTTGGAGTAGCAACAACACCTTCGATAACTTTCATGGGCTTTCCTTAAAAATGGGTTCAATACCCCGCAGGGGGGCGGATTCTATCATATTCTTTCATCGCCTGCGCGGCGCTTTTGTAAAACCGGCGCGCGGGCGCGAGATTCAGTGTTTCGCCCGCAGGCGCAAACGCAGATCGGGGCCAACCTGACGCACGTCACTAAAGACGAATTCCGGCGCGTCGGCCAGCCGTTCCAGGCCCGGCAGATGACACAGGCCACGGCCATTATCGCCCAACAGTTTCGGCGCGATGTACAAAATGAGCTCATCCACCAGGCCAGCCTGCAGCAGCGCGCCGGCCAGCGTTGCGCCCGCCTCTACCCAGATTGAATTCACCTGGCGCTTGGCCAACAGCATCATCATCACCACCAGATCGATGCCGCCGCCGTGCGCCGGGCAGATAAACTGTTCGACCTCTTGCGGCCAGGCCTGTTCATCCGCCTGCAGGCGCGCCAGCCAGGTAGCGCCCGGCTGCTGCACCACGCGGTGCTGCGGGGTAATGCGATTTTGGCTGTCGAGCAGGATGCGCAGCGGCTGGCGCAGATTTTCGCGCGGATAGAGGCGCTGCGTCTCGGCGTCCAGCTCATCCCAACGCACCGTCAGCGACGGATCGTCCGCCAGCACGGTGGCGCTGGTGCTGAGAATGGCGGCGCTCTGCGCGCGCAGGCGCTGCACGTCCTGACGCGCTTCGGGTGAGGTGATCCACTGGCTTTCGCCGGAGGCCATCGCCGTGCGGCCGTCCAGCGACGCGCCCAGCTTCAGCTGCACATAGGGGAAACCGGTGCGCATGCGTTTGAGGAAGCCCAGGTTGACCGCTTCGGCCTCGGCCAGCATCAGGCCATGACGGACTTCGACGCCGGCTTGCTGCAGCTTGTACAAGCCGCGCCCCGCCACCTGAGGATTGGGATCTTGCATCGCCGCGACCACCCGCGTCACGCCGGCGGCCACCAGCGCATCGGCGCAGGGTGGCGTGCGGCCGTGGTGGCTGCACGGTTCGAGCGTGACATAGGCAGTGGCGCCGCGCGCCTTGTCGCCCGCCATGCGCAGCGCGTGCACTTCCGCATGCGGCTCGCCGGCGCGCAGATGATAGCCTTCACCGACAATTTCGCCGTCGCGCACGATAACGCAGCCGACGTTCGGATTGGGCGCGGTGGTGAAACGCCCCAGCCGCGCCAGTTCGAAGGCGCGCGCCATGTAAAATTCGTCGTGATGCATGAAAGATCCTTTAGTCTTGCAGGCGGGCAATCTCTTCACCGAACTCGCGCACGTCTTCGAAGCTGCGGTACACCGACGCGAAGCGAATGTAGGCCACCTTATCCAGCTTTTTCAGCGCGTCCATCACCAGATTGCCGACTAACTTGGTCGGCACTTCGCGTTCGCCGGTGGCGCGCAGTTGGGATTTGATATGATTAAGGGCGTTTTCCACATCGTCCGAGCTGACCGGGCGCTTTTCCAGCGCTTTCAGCATGCCGCGACGCAGTTTGTCTTCGTTGAACGGCTCGCGCACCTCATCGCTTTTAATCACTCGCGGCATCACCAGCTCGGCCACCTCGAAGGTGGTGAAGCGTTCATTGCATACCAGACACTGGCGGCGGCGGCGCACTTGCGAACCGTCCCCCACCAGGCGGGAATCGATGACTTTGGTATCAACGGCGGCGCAGAAAGGGCAATGCATAACACGTCCTGATAAACGTTTTTTATAGATAAATGCAGTTTAACCCGAAGTGCAGCCACAACAAAGGGCGGCGGCCATTTGTTGCGACAGGCGGCGGGAAGGTGGCAGCGATATGACTTTCACCACTATGCGGACTAAGCTTGATAGCAGGAGACTCAGCATAGGAAATCGCCGTCATGACAACCTGTTACCCTAAAATCGCCCTGCTCGCCGCCGCCATTTTGCTGGCGGGCTGCGCGCACAACACCGCCGTGCCTCAGCTGCGCCATCAGGTCGCCGCGCTGAACCAGAAAGTGAGCGTACTGACCGACCAAACCACCGCACTAGAGCGGCAGAATTTGCTCAATCAGCACTCCGACAATGGCGTCTACCTGCTGCCGGCGGCTCGAAGCGCTGCCCGTTTGCAGAGCGGCATCGGCGAACTGAGCGTTTCGCTGAGCCACATCAAGAGCGAAGCCAACGGCACGCAGGCGCAGCTGCATGTGCGCATCCTCTCACAGGCTACGCTGCCGCCGTTCAACGCGGTGGTGGAATGGGGTCAACTGGATGAGGCCACCGGCCGGCCGCTGACCGCCGAAGCACTGTCGCAACCGATCGCCAGCGCCGACTCGCTGCTGCCGAAACCCGGTCAGGACTTCGAGCTACGCTTCAGCGGCCTGACGCCGGAACAGCTCGGCTATATCCGTCTGCACAGTCTGGTGGCCACCGCCCAACCGGCGGTGGTGCAGCAACGCTGAAACCCAAAGCAAAAAAAAGGAGCGCCATTGGCGCTCCTTCTCATTTCGCTGAATACTGCGGCGGTTAAGGCAGAATTGAAGGCTGATCCGCGCCCTCTTTTTCCACTTTTTGCTGCAGCATGTGCTCGCGTTTCATCCCCAGCTTCAACGCCAGCGCGGACGCGACGTAGATGGAGGAAACGGTACCGATCGACACGCCGATCAGCATCGCCAGCGAGAAGCCTTGCAGCATCGCGCCACCGAAGATGTACAGCATCAGCACCACCATCAGGGTAGTACCGGAAGTCATCAGCGTACGGCTCAGCGTCTGGGTCAACGACACGTTCATGATCTCGTAAGGCGTACCGCGGCGGATCTTGCGGAAGTTCTCACGAATACGGTCGGAGACCACGATGCTGTCGTTCAGCGAGTAACCGATAACCGACATCAGGGAAGCGACGATGGTCAGGTCAATCTCGATGTGGAACAGCGACAGCACGCCCAGCGTGATGATCACGTCGTGCGCCAGCGCGATAACCGCCCCCAGCGCCAGGCGCCATTCGAAGCGGAAACCGACGTAGATCAGGATACAGATCAACGCCACCAGCAGCGCCATGCCGCCGGTTTGCGCCAGCTCGCTGCCCACGCTCGGGCCGACGAACTCGATGCGCTTCACGGTGGCGTTTTTATCCACCGAGTCGTTGATCACGCCGATCACCTTGTTGCCCAGTTCCTGGCCTGCGGTTCCGGTCGCCGGTGGCATGCGCACCATCACGTCGCGGCTGCTGCCGAAGTTCTGGATGATCGGATCCTGGAACCCGGCCTTCTCCAGCGTATCGCGCATCAGGTCAAGGTTAGCCGGCTTCTCCAGGTTGATTTCAATCACCGTACCGCCGGTGAAATCCAGACCCCAGTTAAACCCGCGCACCGACATGGTGACGATCGACGCGACCAACAGCAGCAACGAGATGCCGAAGGCCAAATAGTCCCAGCGCATAAAGTCGTAGACTTTACGGCCGTAGTTGAGTTGCTCAACAGTATAATCCTGTGCCACAACGCACTCCTCAGATAGACAGCTTGTTAATGCGTTTGCCGCCGTAAAGCAGGTTGACGATGGCACGGGTACCGACAATCGCGGTGAACATGGACGTCGCCACACCGATCGCGGTGGTGATCGCAAAGCCTTTGATCGAACCGGTGCCCACTGCGTACAGGATGACCGCGGTGATCAGCGTGGTGATGTTGGCGTCGACGATACTGGAGAACGCGCCTTTATAGCCCTCATGGATTGCCTGCTGAACGGACCTGCCATTCTTCAGCTCTTCCTTGATACGTTCGTTAATCAGTACGTTGGCGTCGACCGCCACCGCCAGCGTCAACACG
This sequence comes from Serratia sp. PL7, assembly GCF_945957435.1. NCBI lineage: Bacteria > Pseudomonadati > Pseudomonadota > Gammaproteobacteria > Enterobacterales > Yersiniaceae > Serratia > Serratia sp. PL7. The sequence continues at coordinate 2,811,340 of NZ_CAMFLB010000001.1, forward strand.
ATCCCGGCAATGCCCGGCATGGTCAGCGTCGCCCCCGGCAACAGGGACATCACGCCGACGATCAGCACCAGGTTGGCGACCAGCGCCGTGGTGGCGATCACGCCGAACTTACGGTACCAGACCACCATGAAGACGATGGACGCCACCAGGCCCCACAGACAGGCTTCCAGACCTTGGGTAATGTTCTGCTGACCCAGGGTTGGACCGATGGTGCGCTCTTCAACGATCTGAATCGGCGCGATCAGCGCACCCGCACGCAACAGCAGCGAAAGCTGACGCGCTTCGTTCGGGTTGCCGATACCGGTGATGCGGAAGCTGTTGCCCAGACGCGACTGAATGTTCGCCACGTTGATCACTTCTTCCTGTTTCACCAGCACAGCGCGGCCATTGGCGTCTTTCTTGCCGCTGTCCTTATACTCCACGAACAGGGTCGCCATCGGCTTGCCGATGTTGTCCTTGGTGAAGTTGGACATCGACGTGCCGCCGGCGCTATCCAGCGAGATGTTAACCTGCGGCTGGTTGTATTCGTCGGTGCTCGAGGTGGAGTCGGTGATGTGGTCACCGGTCAGGATCACGCGCTTGTACAGCACGATCGGCTGGCCATCGCGGGTATATTTCACCTCGGAATCGCCCGGCACGCGGCCGTTGGCCGCCGCAGTGGCGTCCGCATTGGTGTTCACCAGACGGAACTCCAGGGTCGCGGTGGCGCCCAGAATTTCTTTGGCACGCGCGGTGTCCTGAATGCCCGGCAGCTCGACCACGATGCGGTCGGCGCCCTGGCGCTGCACCAGCGGTTCGGCGACGCCGAGCTGGTTGACGCGGTTACGCAGGATAGTGATGTTCTGCTGGACGGCGTATTCGCGCGCTTCGCTCAGACGGGCGTCCGTCAGGTTCGCTTTCATGGTGTTGGCGCCGTTGGCGGACAGCACCAGATCGCGCTGACGCGGGCCGATGTAGCTGATGGCCTGGTCGCGAGCCGCATCGTCACGGAAGCGAACTTCCACGCCGTTGTTGTCCAGCTTGCGGATAGACGCGTAAGGAATGCCCTTCTCGCGCAGCTCGCTGCGCAGGGTATCCATGGTCTGTTCCTGCAGCTTGCTCAACGCGGTGTCCATGTCCACTTCCATCAGGAAGTGCACGCCGCCGCGCAGGTCCAGGCCGAGTTTCATCGGTTCTGCGCCCAGCATGGCCAGCCAGGTCGGCGTGGCCGGCGCCAGGTTCAGCGCCACGACGAATTTGTCACCCAGCTCGGTCACCAGCGCTTCGCGGGCGCGCAGCTGAACGTCAGGATCTTTAAAGCGAGCCAGGATAGCGCCATTTTCCAGCGCAATCGACTTGCTCGCGATGTTGTCTTTTTCTAATACGGTACGGACCTGGTCCAGCGTAGTTTCACTGGCGGCGACACCGCGCGCGCCAGTGATTTGTACGGCCGGATCCTCACCGTAGATGTTGGGAAGCGCATAAAGCAGACCGACGAGGATCACGACGATCAACATCAGATACTTCCACAAAGGATAACGGTTTAGCACGGCAATTCCCTTCGGGAAAAAAGATTACAGGGCCTTCATGGTACCTTTCGGCAGAACGGCCGCCACGAAGTCACGCTTGATCATCACTTCCGTGGTGTCGTTCAGCGCGATGGCGATGATGCCGGTGTCGGCCACTTTGGTCACACGACCGATCAGGCCGCCGGTGGTCAGCACTTCGTCGCCTTTACCGATGGAGTCCATCAGCTTCTTGTGATCTTTCGCGCGTTTCTGCTGTGGGCGCAGGATCATGAAGTAGAAGATCAGGCCGAACACCACCAGCATAATGATCAGAGAGTACGGGCTTCCCTGAGCCGGAGCCCCTGCGGATGCGACGGCGTCAGAAATGAAAAAGCTCATTGAAATTCCCTCATTAAGTTATCAATTATTAGATCAAGCGTTTAAAGGCGGAATCGGCTTGCCGATCCGACCATAGAAATCCGCAACAAACTGCTCTAATTTACCCTCTTCGATAGCCTGGCGTAAACCCGCCATCAGGCGCTGGTAGTGACGCAGGTTATGAATTGTGTTCAGTCGAGCACCCAATATTTCGTTGCAACGGTCGAGATGGTGCAAGTAGGCGCGGCTGTAATGGCGACACGTGTAGCAATCACAGTCCTTATCCAGCGGAGAAGTATCATCCTTGTGCTTGGCATTACGGATTTTTACCACACCGTCAGTCACGAACAAATGGCCGTTGCGGGCGTTGCGGGTCGGCATGACGCAGTCGAACATGTCGATGCCGCGGCGCACGCCTTCCACCAAATCTTCCGGCTTGCCGACGCCCATCAAATAGCGTGGCTTATCTTCCGGAATTTGCGGGCAAACGTGTTCAAGAATGCGATGCATATCCTCTTTCGGCTCGCCTACAGCCAAGCCGCCCACAGCGTACCCATCAAAGCCGATATCCACCAGCCCTTTTACTGAAACATCACGTAAATCTTCGTAAACGCCGCCCTGAATGATGCCGAACAGCGCATTTTTATTTTCCAGCTCGTCGAAACGCTGGCGGCTGCGCTGCGCCCAACGCAGCGACATTTCCATCGAACGCTTGGCGTAGTCCCAGTCGGCCGGGTACGGCGTGCATTCGTCGAAGATCATCACGATGTCGGAACCCAGGTCATACTGGATTTCCATCGATTTTTCCGGGCTCAGGAACACCTTGTCGCCGTTGATCGGGTTGCGGAAGTACACGCCTTCCTCTTTGATCTTGCGCATCGCCCCCAGGCTGAACACCTGAAAACCGCCGGAGTCGGTGAGGATCGGGCCCGGCCACTGCATGAAATCATGCAGATCGCCGTGCAGCTTCATGATCTCCTGGCCAGGGCGCAGCCACAGGTGGAAGGTGTTGCCCAGCAGGATCTGCGCGCCGGTCTCTTTCACTTCTTCCGGCGTCATGCCCTTGACCGTGCCGTAGGTACCGACCGGCATAAAGGCCGGGGTTTCCACCACGCCGCGGTCGAAGATCAGGCGGCCGCGACGCGCGCGGCCATCGGTAGTGTCTAATTCGTACTTCACAAAGCCTCCAGCATCAGAGAAACAGTCTGATGTCGTTGAAACGGGGCCGCGCCGTGGGCACAGCCCGGGAAATTAGCCGCCGACGGACTCGTTTTCCGCCTGCGGGTTACGGCTGATGAACATCGCATCGCCGTAGCTGAAAAAGCGATACTGCTCGGCCACCGCCTGCTGATAGGCGTTCATGGTATTTTTATAGCCGGCGAAGGCCGATACCAGCATGATCAGGGTCGATTCCGGCAGGTGGAAATTGGTCACCAGCGCGTCGATCACCTGGTAGTGATAGCCCGGATAGATAAAGATGCTGGTATCGCCGAAGAACGGCGCAATCAGCGCCTCTTTGCTGGCCGCCGCGGCGCTTTCCAGCGAGCGCACCGAGGTGGTGCCTACCGCCACGACGCGTTTGCCGCGCGCCTTGCAGGCCAGCACGGCATCGACCACGTTCTGCGGCACTTCGGCGTATTCGGCGTGCATCACGTGATCTTCGATGGTTTCCACGCGCACCGGCTGGAAGGTGCCGGCGCCGACGTGCAGCGTCACGAACGCCATTTCCACGCCTTTGGCGCGCAGCGCCGCCAGCAAGGGTTCGTCGAAGTGCAGGCCGGCGGTCGGCGCGGCGACCGCCCCCGGTTTCTCGCTGTAGACCGTCTGATACAGCTCGCGGTCGGCGTCTTCATCCGGGCGGGCGATATAAGGCGGCAGCGGCATGTGGCCGGCTGCGTTAAGAAGGGTGAATACGTCGCGTTCGTCGTTGAAGCGCAGTTCGAACAGCGTCTCGTGGCGCGCCACCATGGTGGCGGCGATGCTCTCGTCATCCCCCAGCAGCAGCTCGGCGCCCGGCTTAGGCGCTTTCGACGCACGCACGTGCGCCAGCACGCGATGGTCGTCCAGCACGCGCTCCACCAGCACTTCTATCTTGCCGCCGCTGACCTTGCGGCCGAACATGCGCGCCGGGATCACGCGGGTATTGTTGAACACCAGCAGGTCGCCGGCTTCCAGCTTATCCAGCAGATCGGTGAATACGCCGTGCGTCAGCGCCCCGCTCGGCCCGTCCAGCTGCAGCAGGCGGCATGCGCTGCGCTCGGCCTGGGGATAGTGGGCAATCAGGGATTCGGGAAGTTCAAACGAAAAATCAGCGACGCGCATGGGTATTCACTTCTTCAATTTAGGGCTGGTTGGTAAAAAACAGGCGGCCTAGTCTAAAGCCGGGGGCGGTCAGCGGCAAGAAATAAGGAGGATTTGCCTGACTTCGGGTATAGTTGAGGGATGAATTTTCTCGCTCATCTTCATTTGGCCATGTTGGCGGACAGCTCGCTGCTGGGCAACCTGCTGGCCGATTTCGTGCGTGGCAACCCCGCCGCCGACTACCAGCCCGACGTGGTGGCCGGCATCATGATGCACCGTCGCGTCGACGTGCTGACCGACAGCCTGCCTCAGGTCAAAGCCTGCCGCGACTATTTCAGCGCCCCCTACCGCCGCGTGGCGCCGATCACCCTCGACGTGGTGTGGGACCATTTTTTGGCGCGCCACTGGCAGCAGTTGGAGCCCTCACGCGACCTGCACCAGTTTACCCAGGAAGCCCGCAGCCAGATCGAACCTTACCTGCCGCTCACGCCGCCACGCTTTCAGAACCTGAACGGCTATCTGTGGCCGGAACGCTGGCTGGAACGCTACGCCGAATTGCCGTTCATCGCCCGGGTATTGCAGGGCATGGCCAGCCGCCGTCCGCGCCTCGATGCCCTGGCAGGCTCGTTCGCCGACGTCGAGCGACACTATCATCAGCTTGAAACACAATTCTGGCAGTTTTATCCGCAAATGATGCAGCAGGCGAAGGAAAAAACGCTCTGAGGTCAAGCTCAAGCGTTTGAAATTGCAGCGCCTTGCAAGAATTTACGCTTTGCCGCTTGCCCTTTTGTGGGAAAAGGTTATTTTTAAAGCCTGTCAAATTTAATTAATGAATTTAATAGGTAAAAGCTATCTCATCGATTGGTCTTTTGCCCTTTATTCGCCAAGTCGTGGCCCCTATACTGGCCCTTGTTTTTACATCCACCCTTTAACACCTATTACAGGAGTAATTATGGTCCTGGTAACTCGTCAAGCCCCTGACTTCACTGCAGCTGCCGTACTGGGTAGCGGCGAAATCGTTGAAAACTTCAACCTGAAGAAGCACCTGAACGGCAAACCAGCCGTGCTGTTCTTCTGGCCAATGGACTTCACCTTCGTATGCCCTTCCGAGCTGATCGCTTTCGATCACCGCTATGAAGAGTTCCAGAAGCGTGGCGTTGAAGTGGTTGGCGTTTCCTTCGACTCAGAATTCGTCCACAACGCATGGCGTAAAACCCCTGTCGACAAAGGCGGCATCGGTGAAGTGAAATACGCAATGGTTGCTGACGTTAAGCGTGAAATCCAGAAAGCTTACGGCATCGAACACCCGGAAGCTGGCGTTGCGCTGCGCGGCTCCTTCCTGATCGACAAAGACGGCATCGTGCGTGCTCAGGTTGTTAACGACCTGCCAATCGGCCGTAACATCGACGAAATGATCCGTACCGTTGACGCGCTGCAATTCCACGAAGAGCACGGTGAAGTGTGCCCGGCTCAGTGGGAAAAAGGCAAAGCAGGTATGGGCGCTTCCCCAGACGGCGTGGCAAAATACCTGTCTGAAAACGCTGCCAAGCTGTAATTTCAGCCTGATAGTGAATCAACCGGCCCACGCGGCCGGTTTTTTTATGCCCCTTTTTGGGGCAGACCGCCCGCCTTCAGTGCTTTATTTCCCTGTTTCCGCTCACATTTCCCGCCCAGTTCGCCGCGTGAATGCCCATCTGCGGCTACTATCAATAACGCTGGCTCGCGCTTTGCAAGCGAACAGCGGCAAGCAAACACAACACAATAAAAAACTGACAGGGTAGGAATAACTATGTTTTTACAGAAATGGAGCAAACCCCTGACCATGGCGGCGCTGCTGGTCAGCGGCAGCCTGTATGCGGCATCCAACCCAGCGGTGGAAGCCAAAAACGGCATGGTGGTCACCTCGCAGCATCTGGCTTCGCAGGTCGGGGTGGATATCCTGAAGATGGGCGGCAACGCCATCGACGCCGCCGTGGCGGTCGGCTATGCGCAAGCGGTGGTGAACCCCTGCTGCGGCAACATCGGCGGCGGCGGCTTTATGACCGTCCACCTGGCGGACGGTACCGATACCTTCATCAACTTCCGCGAAACTGCGCCGGCGGCGGCCAGCGCCAACATGTATCTGGATGCCGACGGCAAGGTGAAGAAAGACGCCAGCCTGTACGGCTATCTGGCGGCGGGCGTGCCGGGCACCGTGCTGGGGATGGAAACCGCGCGTGAGAAGTACGGCAAACTGAGCCGAGAACAGGTGCTGGCGCCGGCGATCAGGCTGGCGCGCGAAGGCTTTGTGCTGACCCGCGCCGATACCGATATCCTCGACACCACCGTCGCGCGCTTCAAACAGGATCCCGAGTCGGCCAAAATCTTCCTGCGCCCGGACGGCAGCCCGCTGCAGCCGGGGGACAAACTGGTGCAAACCGATCTGGCCAATACGCTGGAAGCCATCGCCAAAGGGGGAACCGACGCCTTCTACAAAGGCAAGATCCCACAGGCGGTGGAGGCGGCGGCCAAACAGGGCGGCGGCATTTTGACCGCCGCCGACTTCGCCGACTACAAGGTCACCGAAACGCCGCCGATCACCTGCAGCTATCGCGGCTACAAGTTCGTGTCGGCGCCGCCTCCCAGCTCCGGTGGCGTCACGCTGTGCGAAATCCTCAACGTGGTGGAAGGCTATGACCTGAAAAGCATGGGCTTCAACTCGGCGGCGGCCATTCACACCATGACCGAAGCGATGCGCCATGCCTACATGGATCGCAACACCTACCTCGGCGACCCGGAATTCATCAAGAACCCGATCGACCGGCTGGTGAGCAAGAGCTACGCCGAGCAGATCCGCAAGAAAATCGTCGCGGACAAGGCCACGCCGTCGGAAAACGTACAGCCCGGCATGGAACCGCATGAGAAGCCGGAAACCACCCATTATTCGATCGTCGACCACGACGGCAACGCGGTCTCCACCACCTATACCGTCAACGGCCGCTTCGGCGCCGTGGTGATCGCACCGGGCACCGGCTTCTTCCTCAACGACGAGATGGACGACTTCACGGTGAAAGTGGGCGAGAAAAACCTGTACGGGCTGGTGCAAGGCACCGCCAACAGCATTGCCCCCGGTAAGCGCCCACTATCGTCGATGAGCCCGACGCTGGTGACCAAGGACAACAAGATCTTTATGGTGCTGGGCTCGCCGGGCGGCTCACGCATCATCACCATTACCCTGCAGACCGCGTTGAACGTGATCGACCACGGTATGGCGCCGCAGGAAGCGGTGGACGCACCGCGCATCCATCACCAATGGTTGCCGGATGAGGTGTACTACGAACAGCGCGGCGTTTCCGCCGATACGCTGAAGCTGCTGAGCGGCATGGGCTATAAGATGGTCGAGCAAACGCCGTGGGGCGCCGCCGAACTGATTCTGGTCGGTTTGCCGGGCGCGGCGGGCGTCAGCCCGGCCAACTCCGGCAACGATTCGGCGGTTTCCGGCAAAGTGCGCGAAGGTTACCTGTACGGCGCCAACGACGTGCGTCGCCCGGCAGGCTCCGCGGTCGGTTACTGATGTAAACGCCTACTCACCTTGATCGCGGGGGCCTTACGGCCCCCGCAGTTCCCTTAGCCTTCATACCGCCACACGGTGGCCGACTCTTCCGCCAGCTGCAGGCGCAGCCCGCCGGCCTTTTCGCTCAACTCTCCCCGCCCTTCCACACGCCGCCACGGGCCGCGGGCCAACAGCGGGTTGTGCGGCAGCTGCGCCTGGCCGCTGCCGTCGCGCTGCAGCGCCACCAACACCTGCTCCTGCTGATACAGACGCACGAACACCAGCGTTTCTCCGCTGGCGTACAGCACCTGACAGCCGCCGCGGCGCAATGCCACGCTCTGTTTACGCAGCGCCGCCATACGCTGGAACAGCGCCAGCAGCGGCCGCTCCCAGTCACCGACGTCCCACGGGAACGGCTTGCGGCAGAACGGATCGTTGCCGCCGTCCAGGCCAATCTCATCGCCGTAATAGAGACAAGGCACGCCGATCCAGCTCAGCAACCACACCGCCGCCATCTGCATGCGCGCCGCGTTCCCCTGCAACAGCGTGAGGAAACGCGCGGTATCGTGGCTGTCCATCTGATTGAACTGGATCAGCTGGCGGCCGTGCGGCAGCCCCGCGCGGTAGCCGTCCATCCACTGCGCGCACCCGGCGGCGTCCAGCCGCACCGGGTGATAGGCCACGTCCAGCCCCGCCAAGAACGCCCGCACTGGCAGCGCAAAGCCCATGTAGTTCATCGCCGCATCCTCCACGCCGGCGTGCAGCCAGCGGCGCGCGTCGCCGAAGTGTTCGCCCAATACGTAGGCCTGCGGATTCTCCTGCTTCACCGCCTGATAGATGCCAGCCAGGTGGTGCAGGTTGCCGGTGGCACCGCCGTTCTCCCCCAGCATGTGCACCACGTCCAGCCGCCAACCGTCGATGCTGTACGGCGGGCGCAGCCAGTGGCGCACCACGCTGCCTTCCCCGCGATAGATCGCTTCCGCCACCTGCGGCTCGGCGAAGTTGAGCTTCGGCAGGCTGGCGTTGCCCTTCCAGTCGAGCGCGCGGCCGTCCGGGTAAAAGTTGAACCAGCCGCGATACGGCGAATCGGGATGGTGACAGGCGCCGTTTTCGCCCTGACGATGGCGGTCGAACCATGGATGCGAGTCACCGGTGTGGTTGAAGACCCCGTCCAGCACCAGTTTCATGCCCACCTTGTGAGTGCTCACTCGCAAACGCTGCAGCGCCGCGTTGCCGCCGAAGTGCGGATCGACCTGGTAATAGTCCTCGGTATCGTACTTATGTACGCTCGGCGCGGTAAAAATCGGGTTCAGATACAGCGCCGTCACGCCCAGCTGCTGCAAATACGGCAGTTTGGCGCAGATGCCGTCCAGATCGCCGCCGTAAAAGGTCGAGGCGGCGTGACGATCCTCCAGCGGATGCTGCCAGTCGCGCCGAATCACCTCGGCACCGGCCGCGTGATGGCGGTAGCTGCCGCTTTGGATGCCGTGCTCGCCGCCGCTGCTGGCGAAGCGATCGGGGAAAATCTGGTAGAACAGCTGATCCGCCACCCACTCGGGGCCATGGTCGGGCTCGTCGACGGCGAACTGCGCCAGCTGGCCCGGCGGCGTTGGCGACCAGCCCTGCGGGCCGAACCACTGCTGGCGATCGGCCCACAGCAGCTTGAAGCAGTAACGCCGCGTCGGCTCGCCCTCATTCAGCGTCAGGCTGGCCTGGTAGCGCCGCATCCCCTCGTAGCGCTGCGCTTTCATCACCAGCAGCCACTCTTCGTTGTCCGGTTCGGCGCGCAAAAACACCCGTTCCGGCAGTTCATCCCCCTGTAACCACAGCGTGATATCCAAACGTTGCCCTTGCTTCACCACAAAAGGCGGGACCGGTTGATGCCAGGCGTTAAGCATACTGTTTCTCCTGCTGTACCAAACGAAATCGACGGCGTTCTTCAAGAAGCGAACAATGCCACGTTAAGTGCAACTCCCCCTCCTCTCTGGCCGCAAAACCCAGGGATGAGCCGGGGGGCGGAGACCGAAAAATAACGCTAACTCGATGTAAAAAAAGGTAAACAGGCACAAATCCTTCACGTTACCCCTTAGGCTAACGCGTTTTGAGCTTACAGGATATTTTTTGCGCATTTTTTAAGGAGCGGTAATGCAACAACAGATAACGCGCTGGCTGGAACAGTTTGGTTTGGAATTCGGCGGAGTGATGTCGCTGTTGATGGTATTGGGGTTGATTGTCCTGATCTCGGTGGTGATCCACCTGGTGCTGCACCGGGTGGTGTTGGCCGCCCTTCAGCGCCGCGGCCAGCAATCGCAGCGCGTCTGGCAACAGGCCATCACCCAATACAAACTGTTCCAGCGCGTGGCGCTGCTGCTGCAAGGGGTGATCATCAGCATCCAGGCGACGCTGTGGTTGCAGAGCGGCAGCCAAACCCAGGCGGTGATCGTCACCGCCGCGCAGGTGTGGATCCTCGCCTTCACCCTGCTGTCGCTGTTCTCGCTGCTGGATACGCTGCTGGCGCTGCTGCGCCAAAGTCCGATCGCCAATCAGCTGCCGCTGCGCGGCATTTTCCAGGGCCTGAAACTGGTGGCGGCGATCCTGATCGGCATCATGATCGTTTCGTTGCTGATGGGCAAATCGCCGCTGCTGCTGCTCAGCGGCCTGGGTGCCATGACCGCGGTCTTGATGTTGGTGTTCAAGGATCCGATCCTCGGGCTGGTGGCCGGCATTCAGCTCTCCGCCAACGATATGCTGAAGATCGGCGACTGGCTGGAAATGCCGAAATACGGCGCCGACGGCGCGGTCACCGACATCGGCCTGACCACGGTCAAAGTGCGTAACTGGGACAACACCGTCACTACCATTCCCACCTACGCACTGATCTCCGACTCGTTCAAAAACTGGCGGTCAATGTCGGAATCCGGCGGGCGCCGCATCAAGCGCAGCCTGAATATCGACACCGGCAGCGTGCACTTCCTGTCAGAAGAGGAACAGCGCAGCCTGCAGCGCAACCCGCTGCTGCACAGCTACCTGAACGTCAAGACCCAGGAGCTGAGCCAGCACAACCAGGAGATCGCCGTCGATCTGGCCTCGCCGCTCAACGGCCGCCGCCTGACCAACCTCGGCACGCTGCGCGCCTATCTGGAAGCCTACCTGCGCGCTCACCCGCGCATTCACCAGAATATGACGCTGATGGTGCGCCAGCTGGCGCCAACGCCGGAGGGCCTGCCGCTGGAAATCTACGCCTTTACCAACACCACGGTCTGGGCGGAGTACGAAAGCATTCAGGCGGATATTTTCGACCATATCCTGGCGGTGATCGACGAGTTCGGCCTGCGCGTGCATCAAACGCCAACCGGCAATGACCTGCGCGGCATGCTGCAACAAAGCGCGAACGCTTCCTGACGTCGGCTGACGTAACTGTGTCTGCTGGTAATTATTCTCTTTCAATTACCAGCAGATATCTCCATCCCCTTCTTTTCCCCGGCGAAAACGGCGTTAATGCGCCATCACCTTCACTACCGAGAGGGAAAGCCCTTGCTGAAACGGTTACGTCACCGGCTGTTTACCCTGCTGGCCACCCTGCTGTTTATCGGCTGCCTGCACAGCGCGTCGCTGGATGAAAGCCGCATGCCCCGCAATCTGCAACCTTCGCTGAGTGCACTCAGCAGCAACCTGCAGGACATTCGCGAAGTGCTGGCGCGCTGCGCCGGCGAGGAAGAAGAGGAACGGCTGAACGACGGCGGCGTACGCATCGAAGCGCGCGCCGCCGGAGAGGATGAAGTGGAAGACCAACGCTAAAAAAACACCGGCCTCAGCCGGTGTTTTTCCATTTAGTCTTGCTGCGTCGCCAACGGCGCGCGTTTTTTCTGATGGTTGACCTTGAACCAGTACCCCGCCAACAGCAACACCACCCAAACCAGGCCGGCGTACAACGAGACACGCGTGGTCGGGAAGTAACCGATCAGACCGATGATGAACACCAGGAACACGATCGCCACCACCGAGGTGAATACCCCACCGCGCAGTGGGAACGCCAGCTGTTTCACCTGCTCTTTGCTCAGGCTGCGGCGGAAGGCAATTTGCGAGAACAGGATCATGATCCACACCCACACGGTGGCGAAGGTCGCCAGGGAGGCGATCACCAGGAACACGCTCTCCGGCATGATGTAGTTGAGGTATACCGCCAGCAGCAGCGCCAACATCATCACCACTACCGTCACCCAAGGAATGCCGCGCTTCGACACCTTGCTGAACATCTTCGGCGCGTGGCCCTGTTCGGCCATGCCGTGCAGCATGCGGCCGACGCCGAACACGTCGCTGTTAATCGCCGACAGCGACGCGGTAATCACCACGAAGTTGAGGATGCCTGCCGCCACGGTGATGCCCATATGCTGGAAAGTCAGCACGAACGGGCTGCCGTTGGTACCCACCTGGTTCCACGGGTAGATAGACATAATGACGAACAGCGTGCCGACGTAGAACACCAGAATGCGCCACGGCACCGAGTTGATGGCTTTGGGTATCGATTTTTTCGGATCTTTGGCTTCGCCGGCGGTGATGCCGATGATTTCAATGCCGCCGTAAGCGAACATCACCAGCTGCAGCGACAGGATCATGCCGATAAAGCCGTTGCTGAAGAAGCCGCCGTTCGACCACAGGTTATGAATACCGGTCGGTTGCCCGCCGTTGCCGATACCCCAGATGATGATGCCGATACCGGCCGCGATCATGATGATGATGGTGGCGACCTTGAAGAACGAGAACCAGAATTCCAGCTCGCCGAACACCTTGACGCTCATCAGGTTGATGGCGCCAATGATCAGCACCACGCTCAGCACCCAGATCCAGTGCGGCACTTCCGGGAACCAGACCCCCATATAGATGCCGAAGGCGGTCACGTCGGCGATGGCGACAATCAGGATTTCAAAGCAGTAGGTCCAGCCGGTGATGTAACCCGCCATCGGGCCGAGGTAGTCCTGCGCGTAGCGGGAAAATGAGCTGGCCTGCGGGTTGTTGACCGACATCTCCCCCAATGCGCGCATGATGATGAAGGCCACGATGCCGCCGATCAGGTAAGCCAGCAGCACGCTCGGGCCGGCCATTTTGATGGCGTCCGCCGAGCCGTAGAACAACCCGGTGCCGATGGCTGACCCCAACGCCATAAAGCGGATATGACGCGTGCTGAGGCCGCGTTTCAGCTTATTGTCGGGGACAGTGGTGGGTGACTGTTGTTGCATGAAAATGACCCATAGTTTTAAACGTAAAAAAGCCACGGACATGTCCGTGGCCCTAGATTAAGCCGGGGGATTATCAGTGCGCGGTCACTTGGGAACGCGTGCACACCCGATCATAAATCGCGACCAGCGCCAGCATCAGCAGCGAAGGCGGCAACCATGCCAACCCCTGCTCCGCCAGCGGCAGGTGAGTGGTCCAGGCCGGCAGCAGCTGCTGGAAGCTGGACGCTTTCACCGCGTCAAGGATACCAAACAACAGGCTGACAAGCATCACCGGCGCGATGATGCGCGGCGCGCTGTGCCACCAACGCAGGGTGAAGCTCAGCACCACCAGCACGATGCACGGCGGGTAAATCGCGGTCAGCACCGGAATGGAGATCTGGATCAGGTGGCTCAGGCCGAGGTTGGACACCACCATCGAGAACAGGCCCAGGATAAACACCAGCGTCTTGTACGAGAACGGCAGATATTGCGCGAAGAACTCGGCGCAGGCGCAGGTCAGGCCTACCGCGGTCACCATGCAGGCGATGAAGATCAGCGCCGCCAGGAAGAAGCTGCCCAAACCGCCGAAGGTGTTCTGAACGTAAGCGTGCAGGATCACCGCGCCGTTGGTGGCGTCAGGCACCAGCGCGCCGCTGCCGGAGCCCAGCTTGAACAGGCTCAGGTAAACCAGCGTCAGGCCCACGCCGGCGATCAAACCGGCCAGAATGGTGTAACGAGTCAACAGACCGGCGTCTTTCACGCCGCGTGAACGCGCCGCGTTGACGATAACGATACCGAATACCAGCGCCCCCAGCGTATCCATGGTCAGATAGCCGTTAACGAAGCCAGAGGAGAAAGGCACGCTCTGGTAAGCCGCCGTCGCCGGGATCGGCGCGCCGGCAGGCCACAGCAGCGCGGCGATGCCCAGTACGGCCAGCGCCACGATCTTCAGCGGCGCCAGCACGTGGCCGACGGTATCGAGCAGACGGCCCGGATACAGGGAGATGCCGATCACTAGCGCGAAGTACACCAGGCTATAGATGAACAGCGGCATGGTGCCGTCGCCGGTCAGCGGGGCAATGCCCACTTCAAAGGATACGGTGGCGGTGCGCGGCGTGGCGAACAGCGGGCCGACGGCCAGGTAGCAGACGGTCGCCAGCAGCAGGCCGGCGCCGCGGCCGATCGGCGAACTGAGGGCGTCGATGCCGCCGCCGACGCGCGCCAACGCAATGACGGTGATGACCGGCAGACCCACGGCGGTGATCAGGAAGCCCAGCGCTGCGGTCCAGACGTGTTCACCGGACTGCAAGCCGACCATCGGCGGGAAGATGATGTTCCCGGCCCCAACGAATAAGGCAAAGGTCATGAAACCCAGTGCCAGGATATCTTTTGACGTTAAACGATGACTCATACGATGTCGTGTTGCCTGTTCAAATGAAAAAAATGGTCCGATAGCGTGGTGGCGTAACGCCCCACCCGGTTGCCGGCATGCCCTAACGTTGCAGCGCCAAATAAGCACCCTAAACGCAGTCGATCCGGCGTTTATGTCCCTATTCGAAAGTGGCCGCTCATGAAGATGGGCAAAATTTTAGGAGTTATAAAAATGGAGGTTTAATCCGACAACGAGGGCTAAGGTAAACGTTTATAGCGCTTCAAGGCAAGACGCACGGCGAAAAGCAGAGCTATCGACCATATAAACTTTAGCCACCAGTCGATCATATTGGCTATCAATAAATATACACTACATGATTTGTATCATTTTTGAACAGCAGATTCACGAAACGTGAAGCATATATCACTTTACCGCGCGAAAACGCCAATATAAGCCCGATTTTCGCGTGGCACGAGCTTCGTTTGGCCGTGAAAAAAGGCGAAAATTACGTCGCATTTTGTCGGTTATTTCATCATGGCCGGCGCGAGCGGTGGCAACCCAAGCGCCTGACGGGTCTTCTGCAGGGCGCCCGGCGGCAGCGGCAGATAGCCGTCGTGATTGACCAGGCTCTGCCCGGCAGTCGACAGCACGCGGTCGAGGAACGCGGCGGTCAGCGGCTCCAGCGGTTGATTAGGGGCTTTGTTGATGTAGATATACAGATAGCGCGACAGCGGGTAGCGATCGTTGCGCACGTTGGCGGCGGTAGGGGCAACATAGTCCTCTCCCGACTCCGCCAACGGCAGCAGCCGCACGCCGCTGGCGCGAAAACCGATGCTGGCGTAGCCGATGCCGTTGAGCGAACCGGCCACCGCCTGCACCACCGAGGCTGAACCGGGCAGCTCATTGACGCGCGGCATAAAATCGCCGCCGCACAGCGCACGCAGTTTGAAATAGCCGTAGGTGCCGGACGCCGAGTTGCGGCCGAAACGCTGCAGCGAACGCGTCGCCCAGTCACCACTCAGCCCCAGCTCGCCCCAGCGCGTCAGCGGTTTGCTTTCGCCGCAGCGCCGGGTGGCGGAGAAAATGCGATCGAGCTGCTGCAGATTGAGGCCGCGCAGCGGGTTGTCCTGATGCACTAACACCACCAGCGCATCCACTGCTACCGGCACCGCCAGCGGC
This sequence comes from Serratia sp. PL7, assembly GCF_945957435.1. Taxonomy (NCBI): domain Bacteria; kingdom Pseudomonadati; phylum Pseudomonadota; class Gammaproteobacteria; order Enterobacterales; family Yersiniaceae; genus Serratia; species Serratia sp. PL7. Next base: position 2,826,805 of record NZ_CAMFLB010000001.1, read on the forward strand.
GCATAGCCGTAACGGTGTTCGAACGCCGAAACCTCGGCGGCCTTCATCGGCCGGCTCATCGGGCCCAGCTGCGCGGCGCCCGCCGCCAACGCGGTCGGCGCGGTCGACGATCCGGCGGCCTGGATCTGCAGGTTAACGTTGGGATAATGCTGGCTGAAATCCTGCGCCCATAGCGCCATCAGATTCGCCAGGGTGTCGGAACCGACGCTGGACAGGTTGCCCGCCAGCATGCCGTCGGGCTGCGCCAGCGCGCCGCGCCCGGCCAGCAGCGCCAGGCAAAGCAACAGCCCTCGGGTTATTCGGGTCATACCGGTGTCTCGCGTTAATTTTTCACCGCATTCTCTGATAAAGCGGCGGGAACAATCAACCGATTGGGTAAGGTAAAGATAAAGCGGGTGCCGATCCCTGGTTCGCTGAGGATCTCCAGCCGCGCATCGTGATGGCTGAGCGCGTGTTTGACAATCGCCAGCCCCAGCCCGCTGCCGCCGGTCTGGCGCGAACGGGCCTTGTCGACGCGGTAAAAACGCTCGGTCAGGCGCGGCAGGTGCTCGGCGGCGATGCCCGGCCCGTTGTCGCTGACCTGGAACTGCGCGCCGTGCGCCGTCTGCTGCCAGCTCACTTCGATGTGGGTACCCTTCGGCGTGTGGTTGACCGCGTTGTACACCAGGTTAGACACCGCGCTGCGCAACTGATCTTCATTACCGAACACGTTGAGCTGCTCGTTAACCCGGAAGGTGATCTCGTGATTGCCGCCGCTCAGCGACTGCGCCTCGCGCTGCAACACCCGCAGCATCAGCGGGATATCCACGCGCTCGTTCATGTCGACATTGGGCGCCGCCTCGATGCGCGACAGTGTCAGCAGTTGCTTGACCAGCCCGTCCATCCGGCGGGTCTGCTCTTGCATGGTGCCGAGCGCCTTGCTGCGCAGCGAACCGTCCTGCTCTTCGTCGCCCATCATCTCCAGGTAGCCCTGCAGCACCGTCAGCGGCGTGCGCAGCTCATGGCTGACGTTGGCGAAGAAGTTGCGCCGCGCGCCCTCCAGCTGGCGCATCTGGGTGACGTCGCGCGCCACCATCAGCAGTTGCCCTTCGGAATACGGCATCACGCGAAATTCGACGTAGTGTTCGTTGTTCAGCTGCAGCGTCAGCGGGCGTGAAAACTCCTGCTGTTGCAAGTAGTGGCTGAATTCCGGATAGCGCAGCAGGTTGAGGATGTGCTGGCCATTGTCTTCTGGCCAGCGAAAGCCGAGCAGATGCTGCGCCAGCCCGTTGCACCAGAAGATATTGCCCTCGACGGTGGTCATCACCACCGCGTCAGGCAACGATTCGGCCCCGCTGCGAAAGCGCTTGATCAGCAGCGCCAGCTCGCGCCGTCGGCGGCGATTGCGCTGCTGCATCTGATACAGGCCATAGAACAGCGGTTCCCAGCTCCAGCGGCCGGGCGGCGGCGTCATGCTGCGGTCAATCCACAGCCAATGGGAGAGTTTGAGCTGGTTGTAGAAATTCCACACCAGCGCAGCCAGCGCGGAGGCCAGCAGAAACCAGGGCAGATAACCGAAAATCAGCCCCAGCAGCAAGGCGGGCAAACAAAAAAGAGCCAGCTCCAGAGCCAGCCTCTTCCACGACAGACGTTCTAACACGGCATATTCTCCAGCGCAGCGCGATCAGTAGCGCGTTGAGAACCGGTAGCCGGTGCCCCGAACGGTTTGAACCATTTTATCATGCCCACTGGTTTCTAACGCTTTGCGGAGCCGACGGATATGCACGTCAACGGTACGGTCTTCCACATAAACGTTAGTGCCCCAGACGTGATTAAGCAACTGCTCACGGCTATAAACCCGCTCCGGGTGGGTCATAAAGAAGTGCAGCAGCTTGAACTCGGTCGGCCCCATGTCCAACGCCTGATCGTTCGCCATCACGCGGTGGGAGGACGGGTCCAGGCTCAGGCCTTGCATTTCAATCACTTCTTCCACCGCCATCGGTGAAATGCGGCGCATGACCGCCTTGATGCGCGCCACCAGCTCCTTGGGCGAGAACGGCTTGGTAATGTAATCATCCGCCCCCACTTCCAGGCCGCGCACGCGGTCTTCCTCTTCCCCGCGCGCGGTCAGCATCATGACCGGAATATCGCGGGTCAGCGCTTCGCGCTTCATATGTTTGATAAACTGAATGCCGGAACCGCCGGGCAACATCCAGTCAAGCAACACCAAATCAGGGAACGGCTCAGACAGACGCGTCACGGCGCTGTCATAATCCTCGGCTTCCAACGGTTGGTAACCATTTTGTTCCAACACAAAGCACACCATCTCACGGATCGGCGCTTCGTCTTCCACCACCAGTATGCGTCTTGCCATCGTCAATCCTGCCAATGTGTTAGCGACTTTTCGGGCGCCATTATGCGTCAGTTTTGTGACACTTTTATGAAAAAAACCGGCTGTTATAGGCAGTAAGCATAGCGATTATTTCCCGCAGTAAAGAAAAATCATCCGGTTGTCATCATCATTGCGCCGGGACAGCCGCCGCCGCGGCCTTTATAATCATCGCCATTATCTTTGCATCCGGGAGTGTCATGCGCCTGATCCACACCTCTGACTGGCACCTTGGCCAGTACTTTTTCACCAAAAGCCGCGCCGCCGAGCACCAGGCTTTTCTGAACTGGCTGATCGAACAGATCGAACAGCAACAGGTGGATGCGCTGATCGTCGCCGGGGATCTGTTCGATACCGGCTCACCGCCCAGCTATGCCCGCGAGCTGTACAACCGCTTCGTGGTGGAACTGCAGCGCACCGGCTGCCAGTTGGTCGTGTTGGGCGGCAACCACGATTCGGTGGCGACGCTGAACGAATCGCGGGAACTGCTCTCCTGCCTGAACACCACGGTGATCGCGAGCGCGCAAGGCGCGGCCGAACAGCAGATCGTGGTGCTTAACCAGCGCGACGGCCAGCCGGGCGCGGTGCTGTGCGCCATCCCGTTCCTACGGCCGCGCGATCTGCTTACCAGCCGCGCCGGCGAATCCGGCGCGCAGAAACAGCAGGCGCTGCAGGAAGCCATCGCCGAACATTATCAGACGCTGTATCAGGCGGCCTGCGAGCGCCGCGACCAGCTGGGCTTGCCGCTGCCGATCGTCGCCACCGGCCACCTGACCACCGTCGGCGTCACCACCTCCGACTCGGTGCGCGACATCTATATCGGCACTCTGGACGCCTTCCCGGCACAGGCCTTCCCGCCCGCCGATTACATCGCGCTCGGCCACATTCACCGCGCGCAGAACGTCGCCAAGTCGGAACATATTCGCTATAGCGGCTCGCCGATCCCGCTCAGCTTCGATGAGCTGGGCAAAGCCAAAAGCGTCTTCCTGGTCGATTTCGCCGACGGCGCTTTGCAGCGGGTAGACGCGTTAACGATCCCGCAGTTCCAGCCCATGCAGCTGATCAAAGGGGATCTGGCCGAGATCGAACGGCAGCTGCGGCAATTTGCCGACTATGCCGGCGAGCTGCCGGTGTGGCTGGATATCGAAGTGGCGACGCAGGACTACCTCAGCGATATTCAGCGCCGCATCCAACTGATGGCGGATGAGCTGCCGGTGGAAGTGGTGCTGTTGCGGCGCAGCAAAGAGCAGCGCCGCCAGGCAATCGCGCAGCAGGATAAGGAAACGCTGAACGAACTGAGCGTCAACGAGGTGTTCGAACGGCGCCTGGCGCAGGAGGCCGACATGCCCGAAGCACGCCAACGGCGGATGCACCAACTGTTCCGCCAGGTGGTCGATGCGGTGCAGCACAATCCTGAGGAGACCAACCCATGAAGATCCTCAGCCTGCGGTTAAAAAACCTCAACTCGCTGCAGGGCGAATGGAAAATTGACTTCACCGCCGAGCCGTTCGCCAGCAACGGCCTGTTCGCCATTACCGGCCCGACCGGCGCGGGCAAAACCACCCTGCTGGACGCCATTTGCCTGGCGCTGTACCACCAGACGCCGCGCCTCAACGTCACGCCGAGCCAGAATGAGCTGATGACCCGCCACACCGCCGAATCGCTGGCGGAGGTCGAATTCGAGGTCAAGGGCGTCGGCTATCGCGCCTTCTGGAGCCAGCGCCGCGCCAAGAATGCGCCGGACGGCAATCTGCAGGCGCCGAAGGTCGAATTGGCGCGCCGCGAGGACGGCAAGATCCTGGCGGACAAGGTGCGCGACAAGCTGGAGCTTACCGCAACCATCACCGGGCTGGACTTTGGCCGCTTCACCAAATCGATGATGCTGTCTCAGGGGCAGTTCGCCGCCTTCCTCAATGCCGATGCCAACGATCGCGCCGAACTGCTGGAAGAGCTGACCGGCACCGAAATCTACGGGCGGTTGTCCGAACAGGTGTTCGAGTCGCACAAGCAGGCCAAAACCGACCTGGATGCGTTGCATCAACGCGCCAGCGGCATCGAACTGCTGAACGACGAGCAGCGCCAGTCTCTGACCGAACAGCTGACGGCGCTGAGCGCGCAGGAAATCGCCCTCGGCGAGCAAACCCAGCGACAGCAACAGGCGCTGAGCTGGCTGCAGCAATGGCAACGCCTCCGGCAACAGCAAGGCGAGGGTCAACGGCGGCTGGAAACCGCCCAGCGCGAGCAGGCGGAGGCTGCCCCACAGCTGCAGCAGCTGGCGCTCAGCGAACCGGCCGAGAAATTGCGGCCGCTGCGCGGCGAACGCGATCGCTGCCGCGCCGAACTGCAGACGATACAACAGCAGGCAGCCCAGTTGACGCAACAGCAGGAACAGCACTCGGCGCAGCTGGCGCCGCTGCAGCAGGCGGTGGAAAAAGCCCGCCTGGCGCAGCAAACCCATGCCGAGTATATGCAGCAGCAGCAACAGCTGATCGATGAGCAAGTCGCTCCGCTCGACCACCAAATAGCCCAACTGCAGTCGACACAGGCCGAGCGACGACAGGCCGCCGATGCCACCACGCAGCAATGCGCCCAGCAGCAAACTACGCTGGAGCAGCTCACCGCTCAGCGCAGCCAGCTGACGGCACAGGGCGCACTACATCAGCAGCAGTTGAACGCGCTGAACGAAGCGCTGGCCGTTCAACAACAGCAGCAACAGGCGCTGGAGGCGCAAACGCCGTTGGCCCCGCTGCGCCAACGCCTGAGCGCCCTGGCGGATCTGCGCCCAACACGCCAGCAGCTGTTTACTCTGGCGTCCCTTAACCGTCAGACCCGCGAGCGTCTGGCTAGGCAACAGGCGGAGCACGCCGAGCGGCAAACGCAGCTCGCCGGGCTGCAACAGCAGTTGGAGAGCGCGCGTCAGCAATTCAAACAGCACAAGGCGCAGCTGCAGGAAGTGGAGCAGATCCACGAACTGGAAAAACGCATCGTCAGTCTGGAAGCGGAGCGCGCCCTGCTGCAAAGCGGTGCCCCCTGCCCACTGTGCGGTTCCACCAGCCATCCAGCAGTAGAGCAGTATCAGGCTGTACAGCCTTCGGCCACGGAACAGCGTTTGGTTGAGATGCGTACTCTCGCCGAGAAACTGCAAACCCAGGGCACCGAGTTGCGTACCCGCTGCGAAGGCCTGCAGGAACAGCAACAACGCCAGCAGCAAACCATCGCGCAGGATGAACAGCAGTTGGCTGCCCAACAGCAGCAGTGGCAGCAGCTCAGCGCACCGCTGGCGTTCGACTTTACGCTGGCGGAGAGCGAGCGACTCAGCGCCTGGCTGAGCGGTTGCGACGATGAAGAGCGGCGCGGGCAGCACGCGCTGCAGCAGCATGAACAGGCGGCGCAGGCAGTACAACAGGCAAAAGACGCGCTCGCCGCTCTGCAAACGCAGCAGCAGCAGGCGCAGCAACAGCTGGCGCTGCTCGAAGAGCGCTTTACGCTGCTGCAGAAAACCTATGCCGACAGCCTGCAACAGCAGCAAGACCTGCAACAACGCTGGCAGGAAGGCGAGAAAACTCTCGCAGAGCGGCGCGCGCAGCGGCTGGCGCTGTTCGGCGAACAGCGGGTCGCCGAGGTGCGGGAACAGCTGCGCGCCAAACAAACCGCCTGTGAACAGGCCAGCTTACAGGCCGCCGAGCAGTGGCAAAAGGCGCAGGAACTGCGCGAGCGCCTGACCGGCCAGCAGGCCGGGTTACAACAACAGCACACCCAGATGCAGGAGCGGCTGCAGCAGGCGCAGCAGCAGTGGCAGCAGGCGCTGGCCGACAGCGAATTCGCTGATGAAACCGCCTTCACCGCCGCGCTGCTGGACGACACACTGCGCCGCGAATTGCAGCAGCGTAGAGAGCAACTGCAACAGCGGCAGGTAGAGGCCGCGGCCCTGCTGACGCAGGCGACGCAAACGCTGGAGCAGCATCGGCTGAGCCGCCCTGAGGGGGTGGATGAAGCCAACACGGATCTCGACGCGCTCACCCAATCGCTGGCCGAGTTGGCACAGCAGTTGAAAACGTTGCAGCTGCGCCAGGGTGAACTGCGCAACCAATTGGAAAGCGACGCCGCCCGTCGCCTTAATCAGCAGGCGCTGTTCGAGCAGATCGCCCGCAGTCAGCAAGACTACGACGACTGGAGCTACCTCAACCAGCTGATCGGCTCGAAAGAAGGCGACAAGTTCCGCCGCTTCGCTCAGGGGTTAACGCTCGATCATCTGGTCTATCTGGCTAACCAGCAACTCGGCCGGCTGCATGGGCGCTACCTGCTTCAGCGCAAAACCAGCGATGCGCTGGAGCTGCAGGTGGTGGACACCTGGCAGGCGGACGCGCTGCGCGATACCCGCACCCTGTCCGGCGGTGAGAGCTTCCTGGTCAGCCTGGCGCTGGCGCTGGCGTTGTCCGATCTGGTCAGCCACAAAACCAGCATCGACTCGCTGTTCCTCGACGAAGGCTTCGGCACGCTAGACGCCGAAACCCTCGATACCGCGCTGGACGCGCTGGACAGCCTGAATGCCTCCGGCAAAACCATCGGCGTGATCAGCCACGTCGAGGCGATGAAAGAACGTATTCCGGTGCAGATCAAGGTGGAAAAGGTCAACGGGCTCGGCGTCAGCCGGCTGGAGGCGCATTTCAGGCTGGAATGATCCCGCGGCGCGCGGCGCAGAAGTGTGACCGCGGCGGCACTCCGCAGTGAAAAGCGTTGAGCCGCGGCGGGCACGGGTTATTATGCCAACATAATAGGATTGTTACTGTATCCCCTCCGCCGCTCAGGGCCGCAGGGAAGAAACATAAAATACAGGCAAAACCTGACACCCGGGATCGCTCCCGGGCGTCAGGTTTTTTCGTTTTCAGGATGCTGAAACACCGGGAAAAACCATGAAAATCGCTAAAATACTCAATAATAACGTGGTGATTACGCTGGACGACCGTCAGGAAGAGACGGTGGTGATGGGAAAAGGAATCGGCTTTAAAAAGAAGCCCGGCGATACGCTGGACGAAAGCCTGATCGAAAAGGTATTCACCCATAACGGCGGAGAAACCGCCGAGCGCTATAAAGAGCTGCTCGCCGAGATCCCATTAGCCTGCGTCACCACCGCCGACAAGATCATTACTCTCGCCCGCGAACGCCTGCCGGGCAAGTTGCATAACATCGTCTACATCACGCTGACCGATCACATCCACTTCGCCCTGCAGCGCCATGCGCAAGGGCTGGATATCAAAAATGCGTTGCTGTGGGAGATTAAAAAGCTCTATCCGGCCGAGTTCGCCGTCGGGCTGGAGGCGCTGGCCCTGATCGCCCAACGGCTGGACACCGCGTTGCCGGAGGACGAAGCCGGATTTATCGCCCTACACCTGGTCAACGCCCAGCTTAACGACGAGATGCACAACACGCTGCATATTACCCGCGTGATGCAAGAGATCCTCAACCTGGTCAAATACCATTTCCGCTTTGATTACAACGAGGAATCCCTGAGCTACCACCGTTTCGTCACCCATTTGAAATTCTTCGCCCAGCGCCTGCTGGGGAAAAACTACGTCGACAGCGACGACGACTCGCTCTATCAGGTGGTGAAAGAGAAGTACCGCGAGTCATTCGCCTGCGCCGGTAAGATCAACCGCCACATCGAAAAGCACTATCAGCATCAGCTCACCACGGAAGAGATGATGTTTCTGACCATTCATATCGAACGGGTGCGCAGCGAAAGCGAGGAAAAGCCGGCTTAACGGCGAGCGTCGGCTACCCGCACGCCGTACTGCGGAAACACCGCGTCGGCGGAGACCAGCGTCAGCCCTTCGGCCTGCGCCTGTGCGATCAGCATGCGATCGAAAGGATCCTGATGATAGGGCGGCAACTGCCCGGCCTGTTGGCAGTGAAAGGCGTCCATCGGCAGCGACAGAAAATCTTCGGCCTCGATGATCGCAAAGATATCTTCCGGCAGCGCCAGTTTGCCCAGCGCCTGCTTGATCGAGATCTCCCAAATGCTGGCCGCGCTGACGTACACCGCATTGCCCGGATCGGCGATCTGCCTTTTGGCGTTCGCGCCCAGGCAGGCGTCATCGATAAGCCACCACAGCAACGCGTGGGTATCCAGCAACAGGCGCTTCATGCATCGCCCTCAAACAACGCCGCAATGGCCGCATCCTCGGCGTTGAAATCCGCCGGCACGGTGAACTTGCCCTTGGCGGCGCCAGGGCGGCGCGCTTCCCCCTTGATGGCGACCAGCTGTACGTACGGCTTCCCTGCTTTTGCAATAATCACGGTTTCTCCCTCCGCGGCTCTGTCCGCCAACTGGCTCAGATTGGATTTGGCTTCGTGCATATTGGCCTGAATCGGCATACGCGTCCTCCTTAGCTAAGTTAGCTAAATCATAAAACGCCGTCCAGTTTTTGTACAGGGAAGGGTTTAAAGCGCGAGCAGCCTCGCGCTTTGCTGCAACGTTTAGCGCTGCTGTTGCGGCCACAGCCAGGCCGCACCGCGTACGCCGCTGGAGTCGCCGTGAACCGCCTTGCGGATCGGCGTTTCACACTCGCCGCCAAATACCCAACTTTTCACCCGCTGCGGCACCGTGCGGTACAGGCGATCCACGTTGCTCATGCCGCCACCGAGCACCACCACGTCCGGATCCAGCATGTTGATCACGTGCGCCAGCGATTTCGCCAGCCGCATTTCGTAGCGAACGATCGCCAGCTCCGCCAGCGCATCGCCCCGCTCGCTCAGCGCCATGATCTCGTGCCCTTGCAGCGCGTTGCCGCTCAGGCGCGCATAGTCGGTGGCGAAACCGGTGCCGGAAATAAAGGTTTCGATGCAGCCCGGCTTGCCGCAGTAACACGGCACGTCGCGAGCGTAACGCAGCTCATCGTCATCCTGCCACGGCAGCGGGTTGTGGCCCCACTCGCCGGCGATGCCATTGCCGCCGGAATGCGCCAGGCCGTTCAGCGCCACGCCGGCGCCGCAGCCGGTGCCGATAATGACCGCAAACACGGTTTGCGCGCCGGCACCGGCGCCGTCGGTGGCTTCCGACACCGCCAGGCAGTTGGCGTCGTTGGCGATACGCACCTCGCGCGCCAGCAGCGCCGACAGATCCTTGTCCAGCGGTTGGCCGTTGAGCCATACCGAGTTGGCGTTCTTCACCCGCCCGGTAAACGGCGACAGCGTGCCGGGAATGCCGATCCCGACCGATCCCAATTCGCCGGTATGATCTTCCGCCAGCTTCACCAGCCCGGCGATCGCCGCCAGGGTTTGCCCATAGTCATGGCGCGGCGTGGCGATGCGATGGCGAAACAGCTCCCGCCCGTCGTCCGCCAACGCAATCACTTCAATTTTCGTCCCACCCAAGTCGATGCCAATGCGCACGTATTTTTCTCCTCGATGCCACGTAGCGTTGCCACAGCCTAATGTAAGCGCGCAGATGAATCACCTGTTTCCCACCCTCCACCCCGCCCTTTCTCGGTGCGTAAAGCGACGCAATTCGGAGAGAATGGGGCGATTTTTCAGCGTCAATTCGTTATCATGCCGCCCTGCTTTTGACGAATCAGCGTGCCGAGCGCACGCCCAGCCAGGGATAACATTATGCTGTGGTTTAAGAATTTGATGGTTTACCGTTTGAGCCGCGAAGTGGCGTTAAACGCGGATGAAATGGAAAAACAACTCAGCGCGTTCGCCTTCACGCCGTGCGGCAGCCAGGACATGGCGAAGACTGGCTGGGTCTCCCCGATGGGCTCGCACAGCGATGCGCTGACGCACGCGGTCAACGGCCAGATCGTCATCTGCGCGCGCAAGGAAGAGAAAATCCTGCCGTCGCCGGTCATCAAGCAAGAGCTGCAGGCCAAGATTGAGCGCCTGGAGGCGGAACAACACCGCAAACTGAAGAAAACCGAGAAAGACGCGCTGAAGGACGAAGTGCTGCACAGCCTGCTGCCGCGCGCGTTCAGCCGCTTCAACCAGACCTTCATGTGGATCGACACCGTCAACGATCTGATCATGGTCGATGCCGCCAGTGCCAAACGCGCCGAAGATACGCTGGCGCTGCTGCGCAAGAGCCTCGGCTCGCTGCCGGTGGTGCCGCTGACGATGGAAAGCCCGATCGAACTGACGCTGACCGAATGGGTGCGTTCCGGCGAGATGCCGGCCGGCTTCGCCATTCAGGATGAAGCGGAATTGAAAGCGATTCTGGAAGAAGGCGGCGTGATCCGCTGCAAGAAACAGAATCTGATCAGTGACGAAATCGCGGTGCATATCGAAGCCGGCAAGCTGGTGACCAAGCTGGCGGTGGATTGGCAGGAGCGCATTCAGCTGATGCTGTCGGACGACGGCTCGCTCAAGCGCCTGAAGTTCGCCGACACGCTGCGCGAGCAGAACGACGACATCGATCGCGACGACTTCGCCCAGCGCTTTGACGCCGACTTTATCCTGATGACCAGCGAGCTGGCGGCGTTGATCAAAAACACCATCGAAGCGCTCGGCGGCGAAGCCCAGCGTTAATCCCGCCGCAGAAACGACCAGGGCCCAGCATCCGCTGAGCCCTGCGTTCCCCTAACGAGCAACGTTTATTTGCTCAGATAGCGGCACAGATAGGCGGTCGCGTCGGCCACCTGCAGGTTGAACTCGCTGTGCCCCGGCACGAAGAACTTCTCACCCGGCGTAAACACCTGCCAGTCCGGCGCCCCTGGCAGCAGCACTTTCAGCGCCCCGGTGATCACCGTCATTTCTTCCGGTTGCGCGGTGGAGAAGGTGTATTCGCCCTCTTCCATCACGCCCACGCTGGTAAGACCGATGCTGCTACTGTCAAAACCGATAGACTTCACTTTTCCGGCAAAATACTCATTCACTTTCAGCATAGACTGGCACCCGCGTAATCATCTTGATGGAAAATCCATATTGGGGGATTGCGGTTGATCTGTCACTGGTTTTTCGCGCGAAATGCGATCGCGGCGCAGAGTAAAACGCTGCCGGGCTTCTCACCGGCAGTCAGGGCTGCTGAACCCCGGGGAGATCCACGGGCGCAAAGCGCCTGAGACCGCGTCGAGCGGTAACTTTTCGCTATTTGAATCAGTCGACTAACTCTGCAGCCAGCTTGGCGACCAGTACGTTCGACAACAACACTGGCACCGACAGACGCGCCTGCAAAAAGGCGCGGTGACGCTGGTGATAACCGATGCAGTCTAGCACCACCACCTCCGCCCCCTGCCGCAGCAGTGCGCAAGCCGCCTGCTCCAGCGCGGCATCATCTGCCAGATAGGGGCTGGCGACGGCATAGCTCGGCGGCGTCGCCAGCTGCCGCCATTTACGCGCCTGCTGCTCAACCTGTTCCGCCATCGGCACCACGATGCCGACGCGGTGTGCGCCGACGATCGCGGAGATCAACGGCGGAATAATGCGATCCGGCTCCAGCAACAGCGCCTGTTCCGCCTGCAATTCGCCGAATTCGCCGGTGCACAGCAGCAGGATCACCTGGCACCCCGCCGCCTCCAACTCGCGGATCTTCTGCTGCAACCCGCTTTCAACGCGAGCGGCACAGAGCGTCACCTGCGTGCCGTCCAACAGGCGCGACACCAGCAGCTTATCGCCCTGTTGCGGCGCATAACGCTCGGCGATCTGCCCGGCATCCAGGCCGTCCAGCAAACCGACGTGCCTCACCCGCTCCGCCGGCAGATAAGCAGACAGCAGCGGCATGATATCGCTGCGCGGCGCCTGACCGAGGGTCAGCGTGGCGAATGAAGCCGTCATGGGTCTATCTCCTTTTTTGCAGGTGGCTCAGACTGCCGTACAGCGCCAGCAGCTGGCCGAATTCGGCAGCATCGTAGAACCGGCAAGTGCCGCGGCCAAATTCTTTGGCGACCTCCACCGCGAATTTGACCACCAGCGCGATGTCCGTTTCGTGGCTGGCGCCGGTGCCGCAGCCCGGCACCACCGATTCGCTGCAAATCGCCACGCCGACCACCGGCGCCGCAGTAGCGGTCGAGGGCTGCAGGATGCTGTTGAGGTGATGCACGCCGTTGCCATAAGGGGTGATATCCTGCGTGGTGATCGGGAAGGTCACCGCCGGGCGGCCGCTGGTCATCTCCATGATGCGCAGCAGATCTTCCGCCACCCGCAGGATGTAGCCCTCTTTCACCGTCGGCGACAGCGCATAGCCTTTGTGGTTGATGATGCGATTGCCCTTGGTGGTATCGATCGACAGGATGGCGTCAGCCTCCGGCACCACTTCATTATCGTTCATCGTCACGTCATCGATCGGCGAATCCATAAAATCGACCGGATCGTGCGGCCGGGTCGGCGCGTTCGGGCAAATATGAGTGGTGACGATCACATCGCCCGGCAGCGTGTCGCCCTTACGCTGCATCTCTGCCAGCTTCAGCGCGGCGGCAATGGCGGCGATCGCGCCGTCGCCGTCAGATACCAGCCCGATACGCGTCGGCCGCGCGCCGATGCCGCCCAGGCGGCCGATAATGCCCAGCGTCGGCGCCGCACCGCCAGCGAATTGGCCTGCGCTACCGGGGATCTCGATGCGCACGAAATCGGTACCGCCCTTCGGCCCGTCGGCGCGCAAGGTGCTGGCCCGGATCGCCGGGTAAGGCGCAAACAGATCGACGACGTCCTGGCCGCTGACGAATGCGCTATCAATCAATTCAAAAACCTGCAGCGTTTGTTGCAAACTCATGGTCGTTTTACCTCACCAATGTCATCGGCAGGGGCTATTTGCCCTTGCTGGAAAAAATCGAGCTGAAGAAGTTGTAGAGCGCGTCGCCGGCGATAAACCCGGCCGCCATGATCTCCATCGGCGTGCGGCCTCGATCGCCCCAACGGCGCAGGATCGCCACGCGCAGCGCGATACCCACCAGCACCGCCCACCCGGCCAAGGCGTTATTGATCAGCAGACCGGTTGCCAGCAACACGCCGAGCTGGCGCTTAGGGCCGCCGATCAGCTGTACCACGGCGCCGGGGATCGCCCAGATCAAAAGGCTCCAGGCGATACCCGGCTGCGCACCGGCCTCGATGGTCTTCGCGTAAACGCGCGCGACCGGCGGGATCAGGTCCTGCAGGAAATAGCTGTGATAAGAGAGGTAAACCACCGGAATGGCGATGAGGAAGGCAATCAGCGCCGCAAACAGCTGAATGCGGCGCCCCAGCAGCTCCTGCCGCAGATCCTCGCCGTAGCCACGCAGGATGAAGCCGGCTTTCAAATCAAAGCCCATGTCGGCGAAGGCCGGCCCGGTGGCGGCGGTAAAACCGGTCAGGATGCACAGCGCCAGCGGTGGGAAACCGATCAGGATACCGACGATCAGGGTGATCAACGCCACCGCGAACGCAGGAAACCAGCCGGAGTGCATGGCGGCGATACCGACGATCAGCTCATGAACGAAAGCGGCGAACGCCGCGTATATCACGAACAGCGCCAACATCGGCAGCGACATCTCGCTGAACAGCCCGCCGATCAGAGCCAAAAACGCGGCGATGGCGATGTAGCCGACCGCGCCCAGGCCGAGCGCTTTGCTTACCGCACTGTCCGGTTGGGTATAACCGGCGCTATCGGCGCGGCGGCTGCGGATCACCTGCGCAACCTGGATCAGCGCCACCAGGCCGGCGCCGACCATCACGCCATGCGGAATAAAATGGGCATTAATATCGAAATCGGCCACCGGATCGGCGTAAGCCCGCAACAATAACCCGACGCCAAACATGCTCAGCGCCCAGATATTGCCGATAAAGGCGGTGCCGAAGGCCGCCATGGGGATCTTGAGCATTGATCCGGCGATACCTACCCCTACGCCCACCACCAAAAGCCAGGCCTGCTTGCCGCCGCGATCGCCGGCTTTAATCGCTTCCGCGGCGGCGACGCCGGGCGGCCAGGCATTGGCGGCAGGGAACACTTTGGTATCGAACAGGCGATAAAGCAGATAGGCGTCAAGCAACATCGCCGCCGCCACGCCGCAGAACATCGGTAAAATAAGCTGCGGTTGCCCCATCACGTAAGGCACCGCAATCGGCATCAGCAGACAATTGGCCGCGCCGAAGGTGGCAGAGGAGATCACCGTCTGCGCCAGGTTCTGAGTGTGCACCGAGCGGTAGCGTTGGAACATTTTCAGCGGAATGCGTGCCAACAGCATGGCAATCAGCGCACCGATGATCGAGGTGTTGGGCGTCACGCCCAGCGTGGTGATCAGCTGAACGCCGATGATCGCCCCCACCACCGAAAGTAACGCCATGACCAACAGCGTGCCGGCCTCTTTTAGCGGATTATTTGATTTCATGCTTGGTTTCCCTGAATATTTCCTGCTGCGTGGCGGAAATAACGCCAAACGATAGCTCGCCGCGGCAGTTCCATTATTTGGAACTACCGGTGTCACAACGTGATTATTTTCTTATTCAGCCTGTCTATTTCTTACCAATAAAATACGGTGAAATATAATTAATGAGTTCCCTGGTGTCGGCGCTCGTTAATTATGATGCAACACGATAGCTCAGGCGCGTTATTTGATCTGCTGCCAATAATCATCGCCATATTTTTCCGCCAGTTGGCGGCTGACTGCGGTTAATTCGGCCAAGACTTCCGGTACAAACGGCTGCTCCTCGCCCTGCGAGGGGAAGGACAGGCACAACCCCACCGTCTCGCTGCCGTGCTTGTTCACCAGCGCGGTCGCCAGCGAACTGATGCTGTTCAAGGTTTCATTGCGCGCCAGCGACCATCCCTGACGCCTCACCTGCTGCAACGTCTGCAACAGCGCATCCAACGTTTGCGGCGCATTGGGCGAAGTCGCCCGGTAACCGCCGGCGTAACGCGCCCGAACCTGCTCGTCGCTTTCACGCGCCAGTATCGCCCGGCCGACCGAGGTTTCCGCCGCCGGCGAACGGTAACCCGCCGGGGTGACCACCTGCAAAAAGTGGCGGCCGGGAAACATGCGCATCACCATGATCTCCTGCCCTTCCAATATCGAAAGGTAGCCGGTACACGCTGTCTGGCGGCACAGCTGCGCCATACTGGCCGCCAGGTTGTCCACCAGCGGCATCGACAGATAGTGGCTGGATGCCGCCAGCAACAGCGCGCCGATGTGATAACGCCGGCTATCGGGATCGCGCTCCAGCATGCCCTGATTTTCCATGGTCTGCAGCAGGCGCGATACCGTGCTTTTCGGCAGCGCCAATTGCTCAACCACGTCGCTGAATGCAATACCCGGTTGGCCATGCATCACACGTTGTTGAGAAAAGAGTTTTAATACCGCAGCGGCATTTTCCAGCGTTGTCATGATCCGCCTTGTTCCACTATATGGAACTCAGTTCCTGTTTTATAATTAAAAACTAAAACCCGAACTCCGCAGCGTCAAGCTGTTTATTTTTTGTCAGCCGCAAAATAAAAGGCATTCGTGCTTTTCAAATGAAAATATTACGTAGAACGCCGACTTATCCGCGTCGAATAAAATAACGATACGCTCTGAAAATAATGAACAGCAGGACAAGCTGCTGAAAAATGATTTTCTCAGGAGGAGATATTGCCGCGGCTCAGAAACCCGCGCCGCGCAAACTGAAATCGATCGGCAACGTCAATTCCACCGTGCCGTTGACGTAGGCGTCCGCCGGCGGCGTGGGCAGCGGCGAAGCGCGTTTGACCAGCGCCTGGATTTCGCGATCCAGCGACGGCAACCCGGCGCTGCTGACCAGCGTCACCGCCAGCACATGGCCCTGCCTGTCCAACGTGAAACGCACCTGCCCGACGCCCTGGCGCTTTAGCCGCAATGCGTCTTTGGGGTAACGTTTAAAACGATTCAGGCGGCCGCTGATGCGGCTGCGCCAGTTGTCCACTCCCGCCTGAGCATAGGGCGTCAGGCGAGTTTGCGGCGCGGCCGTTTTATCCGCCCGGCCCGGCGGTGGCGCACCGACGCTTTGCTCCTGAACCTTCGGCGGCGCGATCGTTTTCTCCTGCGGCGGTGTGCGCGGCAGGGGGGGAGTCTTCACCGGCTTGGGCGGTTTTTTCTGCTTCGGCGGTACGGCGATGTTCGGCCGCACGGCTTCAGGCACCTTCACCGTCGGCAAGGGTTCCGGCGGCGACGGCGGTTCAACCTGAGGCGGCGGCGTCCTTTGCCCCGGCGGTTGTTTTACCTCAGCCGGGGCCTGCGGTGCGGCGGCCATCACCACCATGACCGCCGGCGGCGGCACCCACGCCGGCGCGGCCTGGTCCCGCCAGGGCCAGAACAGCGCCACAACCAGCAGGTGCAGTGCCAGCACCAGCACCAGGCAACGGCGCCAGGGCATGACGGCACCGGGTGCGGCGAAAGGCAGCGGCGAAACCGACATGCTCACTCTTCCGTCAGCGCCAGATGAAGGCGATCGGTCAGCGGTTTGAACAGGTAGTTCATCATCGAACGCTCGCCGGTGCGGATGAAGCCTTCGACCGGCATCCCCGGGCGGATCTCCAACCCGTTCAGGCGTTGCAGCCCCGCTTCGCTGACCTTGACGCGCACGCTGTAATAGGGCGCGCCGCTTTTCTCGTCGGTCAGGCGATCGGCCCCGACCAGCGTCACCTCGCCCTCGACGCGCGGCGTGGTGCTTTGGTTGAACGCCGAGAACAACAGTTCGACCGGCAGCCCTACCTGCACCTTGTCGATCAGTTCGACCGGGATACGCGCCTCCACCTGCAGCCCCCGATCGCTGGGCACGATCTCCATCAGTTGCTGACCGGCGCCGATCACGCCACCTTCGGTGAACACGCTCAGCCCCACCACGGTGCCCGCCACCGGCGCTTTCACCTGCGTATGACCCAGATCGGCCTCCGCCTTGGCCAGGCGGTTATCCAGTTCGTCCAGCTTCATCCGCACCTCGGCCAGCTGGCTACTGACCTCTTTCTGATACTCTTCCCGCCGCTGGATCGCCCGCAGCTTCAGCTCCAGTATTTGGCGGCCCAGGCGGCCGATATTGCCGGTGTCCTCGGACGCCTGGCCATCAATCTGCGCATACTGCCCTTCCAGATCCAGCAGCCGATTGCGCGCCACATACCCCTGCGCAGCCAGCTTGCGCATACCGCTCAGTTGCTCCTGCAACATGGCCTTTTGCCGTTGCTTGCTGGCGTAAGACTGACGGATCCCTTCCAGCATCGCCTGCGATCCGGCAATGCTCTCCGCGATCGCCGCCAGCTCACTCTGCAGCGCCGCTCGGCGGCTGGTGAACAGCTGCTGCTGCAGCAGCATCAACGACATCACCTCTGGCTCCTCCCGCCGCGCCTGCAGCAATGCCGGGAAAGCGATCGCCTGCAGGCCGTCGCGTTCGGCCTGCAGCCGCGCCCGCTGCGCGGCGTTGCTCAACTGCTGGCTGCGCAGCGCATCGCGCTGGGTGCGGCTGTCGACGGTATCCATCAGCAACAGCACCTGCCCGGCGCGAACCCGGTCGCCTTCATGCACTTGAATTTGCGACACTACGCCGCCGCTCGGGTGCTGCACCGCCTTACGGTTGCCGGCCACCACCACGCTGCCGGAAACCGGCACGCCTTTGTCCAGCGGCGCCAACAGCCCCCACAGCAGGAAGCCGCCAAACCCCAACAGCACCAGCCAGCCGCCGAGCCGCAGATGGCGCCCTTCGTCGAACTGTCGGGAAAGGGCGTCGATATCGCCGGGGATCACACTCTGATTGCTCATACTTTTCGTTCACCGCTGGCCGTTTTGGCAAAGTTGGCGTAGTTGACGTTGAAGCCGCCGCTGCTGCGGCCGACGTTGGCCGGTACGGCTGCAGGCGCAAAACCAGGCAGTTTCTTCAGGATGGCGTCGCTGGGGCCGAAGTGCTGCACCTGGCCGGCGGCCAGCACCAGCAATTTGTCGGTGGTCGCCAGGATCGCCGGTTTGTGGGTCACCAACACGATGGTGGTACCGCGCGCCTTCAACGCTTCGATCGCCCGCTGCAGCGCCTCTTCCCCTTCACGATCGAGGTTGGCATTCGGTTCGTCCAACACCACCAACGCCGGAGAGCCATACAGCGCGCGCGCCAGCGCCACCCGCTGACGCTGGCCGCCGGACAGGCCGCTGCCGCCCTCGCCCAGCTCGGTTTCATACCCTTTGGGCAAATGCAGGATCAATTGGTGCACGCCGGCCAGCGCGGCGGCGGCCACCACCTTCTCGGCGTCAACCTGGCCAAAGCGGGCGATGTTTTCCGTCAGGGTACCGGCGAACAGCTGGATATCCTGCGGCAAATAGCCGATATGCGGCCCCAGCTGCTGTTTATCCCACTGCCGGATATCCGCGCCGTCCAGCCGCACGTCGCCGCTGAGCGGCGTCAGCGCGCCGACCAGTTGGCGCATCAGCAACGTTTTGCCGGAGCCGGATGCGCCAATGACGCCCAGCACCTCGCCGGCCTCCAGACGAAAACTGACGCCGTGCAATACCGGTGCGCTCCCGCCGGGCGCGCTGGCGGCCAGCTGATTCACGGTCAATGTCCCGTTGGGCGCCGGCAGCGGCAGGCTCGCCGCCTGCGGCGGGTTGGCGGCCAGCATCACTTCCAGCCGCTGCAGAGACTGGCGCGCCGACAACCACTGCTTCCAGGCGCCGATCAGCTGATCGATCGGCCCCAGCACTCTGCCGATCAGGATCGATCCGGCGATCATCATGCCCGGCGTAATGTCGCCGTTGACCGCCAGCAGCGCGCCGCAGCCCAACATCAGCGACTGCAGCGCCAGCCGCACGGTTTTCGACCAGGCGGTGACGGCGGCGATTTTCTCGCTGGCGCGGTTCTGCAATAGCAGGAACTGCTGATGCTGCCGCAGCCAGCGCAGGCGCAAGTCGGTCAGCATCCCCATGGCGGCGATAGCTTCGGCATTACGCAGGTTGCCGTTGGCCTGCTGCGTGGCGCTCAGCGCGACCCGGCCGGCCTCCGCGAGCGGCGCCTGCGACACCCGCTGGTTGAGCCAGGCCAGCAGCACCAGCACTATCACTCCGGCGCTGGCCAACGCGCCAAGCCAGGGGTGGAGCAGAAACACCACCAGCAGATAAACCGGGAACCAGGGGGCATCGAAAAAGGCGAACAGCGCATTGCCGGTGGCAAATTGGCGCAGGTTGGTCAGATCGTTCAGCGCCTGCCCCGCCAGCGGGTTGCCGGTTTTCAGATTGGTTTCGAAGGCGGCGTCGTAGACCCGCTGATTCAGGCGCATATCCATCTGGGCGCCGAGGCGGATCACCACCTGGCTGCGCACCCACTCCAGCAGCCCCATAAACAGGTAAAGGCCGACCACCATCAGGGTCAGCATCGCCAGCGTCATGCGGTTACCCGACGGCAACACGCGATCGTAGACCTGCAGCATGTACAGCGCCGGTGCCAGCATCAACAGGTTGATCACCGCGGTAAACAGCGCGATGCCCCAAAATCCGCGCCGGTATGCGGCCAGCACGCTCATCACTTCTCCGCGCCTGACGGCGTTTTTCATGGCGTTTTCCATCGGCTAAAAACGAGAAAATGCCCGCCGGGGCGCACGGCGCCGGCGGGCAAACAGCCGCAATCAGGCCGCCAGCAGTTCCGGGCTGTCGGCGTGCTGCACGCCCACCGCCGTCGCCGCCGCCACCTGATCGAAGGTGGAATTGACGCTCAGGCCGTAGTCGTCGAGGATGCCGTTCAGCGCGGTTTCCAGCGCGCCGGTATCGCCGGACATCAGACCGTACACCACCTGGTGCACCACGCCATCGTGGCCCTGCGCCTGCAGGCTGCTGAGGTTCAGGCCGCCGAAGCTGACGTCAGGCACCTGAATGCTGTACGGCGATGTATCACCACCGCTCAAACCGTCGCCGAACGACAGGGAATCCAGCTGGCCGTACAGGGTATGCGCCGGTTCATTGAACAGCGTGTAGGTCAGGTTGCCA
The DNA here is from genome assembly GCF_945957435.1 of Serratia sp. PL7. NCBI lineage: Bacteria > Pseudomonadati > Pseudomonadota > Gammaproteobacteria > Enterobacterales > Yersiniaceae > Serratia > Serratia sp. PL7. Next base: position 2,847,040 of record NZ_CAMFLB010000001.1, read on the forward strand.
CCCGCCACGACCGACGTGACATGGTTGTCCGTACTGGTCACGGCATATTGGCTACCAGACAACCGGCCGCCGTAGAAGCCACCGCTGTTGGAGTCGGTGACGTTACCGTTGGTATGGTTGATATCACCAAATGTCGAAGCCCATTGGCCCAGATAGTCATGAATGCTGTAACCGCCAAAGCTGCTGTCATAGTTAACTGAAAATGCCATTTCTCTATCTCCATTGATGAACGGCGCCCCTTGCGAGGCTGCCCTTGTGCTCAAGGATGAGCAACGCCCTTTTACTGCTTAAAAACGGTATTCCACCCCGCCCTGCACGGTGCGGCCGCGCCCGAGGGTATTGGCCAGCGTCTCGCCGTAGCTAACGACATAGGCGCGGTTAGTCAGGTTCTCCACCGAGCCGCGCAGCGTCAGGCTGTCGGTCAGCTTGTAGCTGGCGTACAGATCGAACAGGGTGTACTTCGGCCAGTCGGCCAGGTACGGGTAATTGGACGGCACCGAACTGTCCTGATAGCCCGGCGCAAAGCGCACGGTCACCCCGGCGTCCAGCTTGCGATCGAAGGCGCGGCCGCCCAGCGTCACCGAACCGCGATCGCCTGGCAGGTAGGCGGCGGAGCCGAACTGCGTCCCCCCGTCACACGTGACGAAGTCATTGGAAGCGGCATCCGGCTCAACATAGAAGTTGCCGCGGCGCGATCCGTCGCCGTAGCGCAGACGCCCTCCCAACCAGGCCTTGTTCGAGCAGAACTCGTTTTTGCCGATCATGTGGGTATAGGTCAGGTCGGCGTAGAACACCCCGGCGTCATAGTTGAGCTGGTACTCCAGCCCGCGGAAGCGGGTTTTCGACAGGTTGTTGACGTAAGCAGCATTGCCGATGCTCGGCTGCACCAGCCCCGGTTTATTGCGGTCTATCGCCAGGTTGATGTAGTTATCCACTTTGGTATCGAAGTAGGCCACCTTCGCCACCAACCGATCGCCCTCAAACCACAGATCCGGCTGCTGCACGTTGAACCCGACTTCCCAGGCGCGCGAGCGCTCGGGCTGCAGGAACGGGTTGGGGTATTGCGTGGATGAACTGTGCGCGCTGCCGTTGGTCAGCGTTTCGGTGATCGCCGGCGGCCGCCAGGATTTGCCGTAGGTGGTATACAGCTCAAGCCACTCCACGCCGGGGCGTACCGCCACCGCCAGCGTTGGCGACAGCTTGCCCTGATCGCGATCCACGTCCCAATCTTCGCGGGTGGTGGTTGAACAGCCGGTCAGACGCAACGCTTTGCAAGGATTGTCAATCGTGTAGCGTTGCCCATCCTTGGCCAAATCCGGATAGCTCAGGCCGGTCTGGCCGCGCAGGCGATAGCGGTCGTAACGCAGCCCGCCCTCCAACGTCAGCCAGCCGTCGTAGTCGTAGGTCAGGTTGGCGAACAGGCTGGCGACCGAACGGTTGCCGGCCGGCGTCACCCCTTCCATGCCTTGGCGGGAAGAGTCGCTGGTTGCCTTGTCGTAATAGAACTCCAGCCCGTAGTTGGCGCGGAAGTCATGCCCCGGCGCCAGGCTGAAGCGCGAGGTATTTTGCGCCTGCGCGCCGTAGGTACGCAGGCGGGTACGCGTCGCGTAGCCGTTGTCCAGCAGCGAGCTGGTGCTGTAGGTGTCGCTGTCATCCTGAGTATCGACGTAATACAGCTTGGCCTGAAAATCGAGCCAGTCGACGTCTTCCGGCGCCAGGCTGTAATCAAACGCTGCGTTGCGCGCCATCACGTCGCTGTAACCGGTGCGCTTCCAGCCCAGTTCATAGGGCGGGCGGGTGCCCAGGTTGGTCAACGTGCCGGCGATCGGCGACGCGGTCTGGGTCTGCAAATAGCTCAGCTGCAGGCGTTGGTTGGCGGGCAGATTCCAGCCCACCTTGGCCAGCCGCGAGTGCATACGGTAATTTGTGTCGGGGATTTTGTTGTTCTTGATGCTCTCGGCGTAGCGATCGTAATTGCCGGTGTCGTTATTGATGCGAATGTTACCGATATCGCCCTTGTTGCCGGGCCAATAATCGCCGAGGTGGCGTTCGCTGGCGGCCAGCAGGATATCGCCGGTTTCGTTGCCCAATGCCAGTACGCCGCTGCCGATGAAGTGGGTGCCGTTATCGCCGGTGCTGGCGTGCAGCTTGCCGCCCAGCTCTTTGCCCGGCGCCAGGAAATCGCTCGCGCTGACGGTATTGAAGGTGGCAATGCCGCCGAGCGTGCCGGCGCTGCCCATGCCGCCGGTGGTGCCCTTGTCGATAGTCACGCCGGACAGCAGTTCGGAATCGATGTACATGGTGCCATTACGCTGGCCATGGCCGCTCTTTTGAAAATTCTGCCGCATGCCGTCGATATTCATGTTCACCCGGCCATAGTCTTGTATGCCGCGGATGTTGACCGACAGCGCAGGATCTTGCTGGCTGACGCTGGAATAGGCTCCCGTAGTCTGCTCCAGAATATCGGCCGCGTGTCGCGCCGGGCGGTTGTCCATCTGTTCGCGGCTGATGACGCTGACCGAGCGCGGTTCGTCGTAAACCCAATCGTTGGCGTTGATGCCGCTGGCACCCAGCACCGTCAGGCTGTCCAACGCCAGCGCGCCACCGTCGCCGTTCGCCGTCGGCAGCCGGCTCAATACGATTTGCCCCTGCGGCTGCAGGCGGAAAGCCACCGGATTGCCGCCGATCAAGCGCCGCAGGCCCTGTTCAACGCTCATGCTGCCGTTCAGCGCCGCCGCCTGCATGCCGTCGAGTTTCACCTCGTCAAAAAACACCTGCATGCCGGCCTGCTCGGCGAAGCGCAACATGGCGCTCTGCAGCGGCTGCGCCGCAATGTTGAAATTCTTTTGCTGTGCGGCCTGCGCGCCGTTCGCCTCAGCCTGGACGGCGAGCGCCACAGCCGGCTGAGTCAACATCATCGCCGCCAGCGCGGCGCGTACCGCCGTGGCCAATCGGCCGGCCGGCGTGGTTCCCTTGTGAATAAGCATGCGTGTGTGTTCCACCCGAAAGAATGCCAAACTAAGTGATAATGGAAATCAATCTCGTTTAAACATAAGGACGTTCCGGGAGGCAAAAACCCGTAAAGATTTTTTACAGAAAGTGAAAATAACGGCGAAGCGGGCATCCCGGCCCGCCTTGGCCGCTCAGTAAAGCAGCGTGATGCCGGGGAGATTCAGCTGGCGGGCGGAGAGTTCCTGACGAATGGCGCCGACGCCGTCGTCGAGTTTATTGAGCGCGAACACACCGCTCACGGTGCGCGTTCTTAGCGCGGGATTGACCGCCACGATGCGGGTCCCGCGATAGCGGTTGAGCTGCGCGAGCGCCTGCGTCAGCGGTTGGCGGTCGATCACCAGCCAGCCGCGTCGCCAAGCGTCATCACCGGCCGTTTGCCGCGTCAGCTGCAGCTGCCCGTTGCGGTAATGCGCCGCCTGGCGTTGCGCGACCACCAGCGAGCGCTCGCCGCGCTCAAGCGTCACCCGCACGCTGTGCTGATGCACGCTGACGTCGACGCCCTGTTCAGTGCGCGCCACGCTGAACACGGTGCCCAGCGCCTGGGTGACGCCGTTTTTCGCTTCCACCCTGAACGGACGGCTTTCCGCCCCGCCCAACGGCGCGACGATAAAATAGGCGGCGCCGCTCAGCAGCCGCACCTTGCGCTCATCTGCGGAATACGCCAGCGCGATCGCGCTGCCGCTGTCCAGCGCCACCCGGCTGCCGTCCGGCAAAGCAACTTCGCGCACCTCACCGCGAACGGTTTGATAATCGGCCTGCAGGCCGATCCACAGATCCGGCCCGCGATAAACGCCGAACGAAACGGCGAGCGCCACCGCCGCTGCCACCGCCCAGCGGGGCCATCGATGGCGAGAGGGCGTTTTCAGCGCCGCCACCTGCGGTTGTAACGCCTGCCGCTGCTCAGGCGGCAGTTGCCCAAGCGTCGTCCACAGCAGGCGAGCCTGACGCAGCGCCGCCGGATGCTGCGGATCGGCGGCCAGCCAGGCGTCCAACGCTCGCCGCCGATCGGCCGGCAGCGCCCCTTCGGCCAGACTCACGGCCCAGGCGGCCGCCTGCTGTCGCGCCTGTGCGGTTAGCGGTTTCATAATGGCATAGACCTCTGTTTTTTCTGGTTATAGGTTAAGACGTCTGAGCGCGGATAAACCCGTAAAAAAATTGCCATTATTGTTCTTCCATCCGCGCCATCAGCCGCTCGAGCGCGCTGGCCAGGTGTTTTTCCACCGTACTGAGCGACACGCCCAGCTGCGCCGCCACCTGCGCCTGGGTCAGGCCATCGAGCCGGTTAAGGCGGAAAATTTGCTGCGTGCGCGGCGGCATGTCCGCTAGCGCCTGCTGCAACAGCTGCAGCAATTGGCTATCGATCGCCCGTTGTTCAAGCGCCGGTTCACCGGAGGGATACTGCGCCAGAATGTCGTCTTCAACCGCTTCGGTCTGCCGCCGCTGCTGCTGGCGCACATGGTCGAGCATCAGGTTTTTGGCGGTTTTGTACAGGTAGGCTTCGATATCGAGAATGTTACCCTGCGGATATTGCTCGGTAAGGCGGGTAAAACTTTCCTGCGCCAAATCCGCGGCCAGCTGAGGGTCGCGCAGTTTGGCGTTCAAATAGGCTTGCAGCGGCCGCATATGGCGCAGAAACAGCGCCTGCAACTCGGAATTGGACATCTCTTTTCCCAGAAGTGAAACACCCAATAGGGGCGATAAAAATCACATAAATGATTATCATTATCAATATTGTTCTGGGAAATATATGCTAACGCGGGGGGATAAACAGGAAACCGGCCTGGCGCCGGTTTCCGCTGTGCAGCAGGTCAGAGCTCTAGCGCCTCGTCTTCATAGCGGTGCTTGGCGTCGAGCGCTTCCTGCTCGGTTTCATGTTCACTGAGCAGTGTATTCGGCTCAATGTCGTCGGTGCGCACTTCAAAACGGCGCAGATGCAGGTTCGGGTCGCCCCGAAACACCTCAACGACGCGGGCGCTCCGTGGATAAGCAGGTTGATCATTTTCGCGCATGCCGTTCTCCCGTGTGTTTCACACAGTAGCAAGTATAGCAGCCGCCCTCATTCCGGCACGCGCGAGCCAAGATCGCGATCGCCGGGGGCGCCCGCCAACAGCTCGGTCAGTTCGTCGCAGGCGCAAATGCGGCCTTCACGCACGGTGAAGTGCGCCAGCACCCGCACGCGGCTGCGGGTACCGTCGCGCTTTTCCACCTCGACCAGATGGTGGGTCAGCACTGCCTCGCCCTGCTCCGCCGCCGCGATCACGCTCAGCGTCATGCGGCGGGTTTGCCGTTTCAGCAGCGCCATATGTTGCTCAAACTGCTCGAAGTTCAGCACCTTGCCATCCACCTGCTGGCGGTAGTCTGCGCTGAAACGGGCAGCGAGCTGCGTCGGCCGATGCTCCGGGCTGGCGACGACCTGCTGCAGCGTATCGAGCACCAGGTTCAGTGGGGTAACTTGAGTCATCACGTTTCTCCGAAATAGGGTGAACGGCGATCCTATCCCGGCCAGGCGATGGCATAATAACCACATCAAGACTTTCAATAACGTTAAACGGCCAACATGACGCAGATCCGCAGCCAACGCCTTCAGCATGAAAAAAAGCACCTGACGCCCTGGCACCGGCACGAAGGCGGCCAGATCTATCTCTTGACGCGTGGCATGCTGGCAATGGAACTCCCGGGCCGGCAATGGGCGATCACCGGCGGTACGCTGGGCTGGCTGCCGCCGGGATGCGCCCATCAGGCGCTGGCCTGCGGCGACGTAGCGGGCTGGAGTCTGTATCTGCCGGGGGAAAGCGTGCCGGAGATGCCGCCGCAGCCGCAGCTGTTCACGGCCTCTGCGCTGTTGCAGGCCCTGGTGGAGCGTATCGCGCAGTTCCCCGCCGGCCCACTGAGTGCGCCGCAACGGCGGCTGCTGCAGGTGCTGCTGGATGAAATGCACGCGGCAAGCCGCGCGCCGTTGCAATTGCCGCTGCCGCAGGACGCCCGGTTGCTGAACATCGCCCGGGCGCTGCTGAACGATCCCGCCAGCCTGCGCAGCCAGCGCGACTGGGCCGACTGGGCCGGGCTCAGCCCGCGCACCCTGAGCCGCCGCTTTGTGCAGGAAACCGGCATCAGCTTCGCGCTGTGGCGCCAGCAGGCGCGGGTATTGCGTTCACTGGAGGGATTATCACGCGGCGCAGCGGTCGCCGAAGTGGCCGACGCCTGTGGCTACGACAACGTCAGCGCCTACATCGCCGCCTTTCGCCGCCGCTTCGGCGTCACGCCCGGGGCGTACTTTGCGGCCGCTCGGCAAACGGAATAGGAAAACGGGCGCCCAGCGCCCGAAGAGAAGAAAGGGTTATTTCACCGTCTCACGCGGCAGCACCGCGAGGATTTGCTCCACCACCCGCTGCGGATCGGCGGCGCCGTCCATCACGTAATGCGCGGCGTCCTGATACAGCGCTTCACGCGCCGCCAGCACCTCGAGCATCTCTTCGGCGATCGGCCTGCCGGTGAGCGTCGGGCGCTGCGCATCTTCCGGGTACTCTTCCAACCGCTGCGCCAACACGCTGGCCGGCGCGCGCAGATAGATAACGGTGCCATGCTGGCGCATAAACTGACGGTTCTCTTCCGCCAGGATCGCGCCGCCACCGGTGGCAACTACAGTTGACGGTTTGGTCACGGTTTGCAACGCGATGGTTTCGCGGCGACGGAACCCCAGCCAGCCCTCGCGCTCGACCATTTCCGCCACGCTCATCTGTACCGCTTGCTGCATAAACAGATCGGTATCGACAAACTGATAGCCCAACGCCAGCGCCAATGCGCTGCCTACCGTGGTCTTGCCGGCTCCGCGAGCGCCTATCATGAACAGGGTTTGTGTCATTACGGGTTGTCCCTTATGCGGTGACTTGAGTGCATTGCATACCAAAATACCGAGCGGGTGCGATGGCGTGGTGGCTGCATCATACCCTGCCCGCTCTGTATTTCAATATTTACGATAGTGTAAATTCCATGGCACAGCGACTGCCGACGGCAAAGCCGTGCGCCAGATCCTCATCCAGGTGCCGCCGCAGGGCGACCGTGAGCCGCGCGTCGTCGAGCGGCCGGAATCCCAGCCGCCGGTAGTAGGGCGCATTCCACGGCACATCAATGAAGGTGGTGAGCGTCAGGCGAGTGGCGCCCTGCCGTTTGGCTTCTTCCACCACCGCGCCGATCAGGCGGCGGCCGACGCCCTGCCGTTGCCAGGCAGCGGCGACCGATAATTCGGCGACATGCCAGTCTTCCCCCTGAGCCAACACGGCGATAAAACCGGCGCACTCACCGTTGTCGCTTTCCGCCAGCCATTCACGGCGCTCGGCGATAAACGCGGCGTGCTGTTTCGGGGCCATCACCTCGCCTTCGGCGATAAAGCGCCATTCCGGCTGCTGGCGAAACAGCTGCGCCGCCGAACGTTCAACCGCCATCAGATGCGCGATATCTCGCTGCTGCGCCAAACGGATCTGCAGGCTCATGAGTTCTCCTTAACGTTGGGGCGGTTATTTAAACAAATTCCACCGCCCGTGGCTCAGAAATCGATACTGCCGCGCAGCACCACCTCACGCGGCTCTCCCACCGCCACGCGCAGATTGCCACCGCTGGACGGATAGTAGGTTTTATCGAACAGGTTCTTCACGTTCAGCTGCCATTTCACCCGATAGCCGTTGATCGGCATGGTGTAAGCGGCGAACGCATCGGCAACGGTGTAGTTATCCAGGTAGAAGCTGTTGGCGGCGTCGCCCGGGCGCCGGCCCACGTAGCGCGCGCCGGCGCCGATACGCACCTCATCTCCGCTGTACAGGCCCAGGCTGCCGAGGTTCTGGGTCAGGAACAGCGAGGCGGTATGGCGCGCCACGTTGGTCATCTCTTTGCCCTTGTTGTCCGGATCGTCCACCACGCGGGCGTCGGTATACGCATAGGAACCGATCAGGCTCAGCGAGTCGGTGAGATTACCGGCCACGTCCAGCTCCACGCCCTGCGAACGCACGCGCCCGGCGGTGCGCGTCACGGTTTCGCCCTCCACCAGCTCATTGACCATCACGTTGCGTTTGGTGATGTCGAACAGCGCCAGTGTGCCGGTAACGCCGTTCGGCAACGCCAGCTTGCCGCCGACTTCCCACGACTTGCCCTGCTCCGGCGGCAGCGAATCAATTTGGGTGGCGATGGAAGAGTTCGGCTTGAACGACTCGGTATAGCTGCTGTACAGCGACACGTAAGGCGTCAGCTTGTAGACCACCCCGGCGCGCGGCACCAGCTTGCCGTCCGAGCTGTCGGTGTTGGTCTGGAACGGCCGCCCCTTGCCGGCATAGACGTCGAAAGCATCGTAACGCAGCCCACCCATCACCAGCCATTTATCAGTCAATTGGATAGAATCCTGCATAAACCAACCGTAGCTGGTGAGGTTTTCCCGCTGGTCGCTGTCTTTGGCGCTGACCGCGGTCGACGGCGGCATCAGGCCGTATACCGGATGATAGATATTGAAATCGCTGTTCTTTTTACCGCGGATCATGTCGCCGCGGTAGGTACGGTTATCTTCAAAATCGAAGCCGAACAGCATCTGGTGGTTGATGCTGCCCCAGTCCACGTCGCCATTGAGCGTCAGCTGCACCGCGTTGGCGTGGTTGACGGCGTTGGCGGTCGAGTCGGCCTGGCGGCTCAACACGCCGGTCACCGGGTTCAGCGCCGTGGCGCGCGCCTGGTTGTCACTGTAGCTGTTGCGGCTGTAGGCGTAGGTCAGCGAGCTTTTCCAGCGCTCGTTGAGCGTTTGATCGATCTGCAGGGTAATGCTGTCCTGATCGCCGCGGGTAGCATTATAGGCTTCGTCGAAACGGCGATCGCGCGGCGTATTCACCGGTTTGCCGGTGCGCGAATCGATAATGGTGCCGCGATCGAACGGCACCAGATATTCCATATGCTCGTAGGCCAAGCGCACGGTGGTGTTCTCGCCATACCACATCAGCGAGGGCGCGATCACCGTCTGGCGGTTGCGGCCGAAGTTGCGCCAGTAGTCGGTTTCATCGTGATCGACGATCATGCGATAGGCGAATCCCGACGTGCCGAGCGGCCCGGTCACGTCGAGCTGGCCGCCGCCGCCGTTGAAGCTGCTGCCCCAGCCTTCCACGTGGGTATGTTGCTGCAGCTGGGGCTTTTTGGTGATCATATTGATCATCCCGCCCGGCTCGCCCATGCCATACAGCATCGAGGCCGGCCCCTTGAGCACCTCCACCCGCTCGGTGGTTGGCGTAAAGTTGCGAGCCTGCACCGAGCGCACGCCATCGCGCAGAATAGAGCCGTCGCGGTTGTCGCCAAAGCCGCGTTTCATGACCGCGTCCTGAGTGCCGCCCAGCGTGTTGGCCTGGGTAATGCCGCTGACGTTGTACAGCGCTTCGTCCAGGCTGCTGACCGCCTGATCGGTAATCACCTGCTGCGGCACCACGTCGATCGCCTGCGGCACATTCAACAGGTTGGTTTCGCTGCGGGTGCCGGTGACGCTGGTCAACGGCTGATAGCTCTGCACACCGTCGGCGTCTTTGCGGCCAATCACCGTCAGGCTTTCTTCTTTCGACGCGACTTTTTCCGCCGCCCACGTCGGCAATGTTGCGCAGGCCGCCAAAGGCAATGCGCACCACCAGCCGCGCTTGTTGTTATTCATTATCTAACTGACTCCAATAGGTCCCTGAAAAAGGTAACGGCAAAAACTGCTGATACAGCTGTTGGAAGGTCTGCTGCGGGTTGATGTCGGCGAACAGATCCGGGTAAAACGCTTTGGCGAATACCTCGACCAGCACGACGTGGTACGGGCTGAGGTAAAAGTTGTGCCAGACGCTCCAGGCACGGTGGTTTTTCACCGCCTGCAGGTTGGTCAGCATCGGCTGTTTGGCGATCAGCCGGCGGAAGCTGTCGGCGGCCTCCTGTGGGCTGACCTGCGGCCCGAGGCTCAGATCGGACAGCCGTTTGCCTTGCGGGCCGGCCATGCCGGTGGCGAGGTATACGTCGGGATTGGCGCTCAGAATGGTTTCCGGGTTCAGTTCGCCATACACCCCTTTGACGCTGGCGTTGGCGATGTTGTCGCCGCCGGCGAAGGTCAGCAGATCGCCAAGGTTGCCGTGTGCGGCGGTGGTGCAACAGGTATCGCGCCGCCCCAGATGCAGGTGCAGCATCACTTTGGGCTTCGCCCCCTGATAGCCCGCCAGGCGTTGCTGAATCACCGCCATATGCTGCTGATAAAACGCGATGAACTGCTCGGCGCGCTGCTGGCGATTGAGCACTTCGCCCAGCAGCCGCACACTCGGCACGGTGTTGTTCAGCAGATCGATACGCAGATCGACGTAGATCACCGCCACACCGGCCTTGTTCAGCGCGGAAACCAGCAGATCGTTGTCACCGTCTTCACGCGCGTAGCGCGCCAGGATCACCAGATCCGGCTTCAGCTGCAGCAGGCTTTCGATGTTGACCTGGCGGAAATTATTGCCGCTGATAATGGGGATCGCGGCGATCTGCGGGAACTTCTGCGTATAGCGTTGCCAGCTTTGCGCATCGAAACGCGCCAGATCCGCCGGCCAGCCGACGATGCGCTGCGCCGGGTTGCCCGGCTCCAGCAGCGCCAGCGTATACAGCATGCGGCTCTCCCCCACCACGATGCGCTGCGGATTGTCCGGCACCACAACCTGACGGCCGGTGATATCGGTCACCGTCTTCGCCTGGGCGGAGAACAGGCCGAACCACAGGGAAAGCAGCAGTAAAATGAGGGAATTGCGCATGATTGAGCCGAAACGGGGGAAATAGTGTGCGCATGATAATCACTCTCATTAACACTTGCAATCCCACGCCGCGATTGCCAAAAGAAATCCGGGAAACGGCGCCGGGCGCGCGGCAAACATGGCGAAACCGCTAAAATAACGGCTTTAAAAAGTTAAAAAAATGGCGGGGAAATCGGTTAAATAGAACGGGGAAACAGCAAAAAACCGGGAGACCTCCATGACTCAACGCATTATTCCGCTGTCGGAGTGCCCGCAGTTTGCCGATGTGTGCGCCGCCTGGGCCTTCGGCCAATGGGGCTCACAGCGCGGCGGTTCGCTGGAGCGCACCCAGTTGCGCTTCGCCCACTGCAGCCGGCCAAGCGACGATCACCTGACGCTGATGATGATCGACGGCGATCGTCCGGTGGGCATGGCCAGCCTGTGGCCCAGCGACGATCATCAGCGCCAGGATCTCACCCCATGGCTGGCCGGCGTCTTCGTGCATCCCGATCACCGCCGCAAGGGCATCGCCCACCGCCTTGAGATGGCCATCGTCGAGGCGGCGCGGCAACGCCATCACTCGGTTTTGCATCTCATCACCGACAAATCGGAAGCGCTGTACGCCGGCTGGGGTTGGCATCCCGTGGAACGCCGGCGGCAGCATGACGAAGAAGTGGTAGTAATGGCGAAAACGCTGTAGCTAACGCGGCGTACAAACATACACCAGCGCCGGCGGGAAGTTGCGCACCACCCGCAGGCGCTTCCAGTGAAAATAGCGGGACAGCAATTTTTCCGACAGGTGGCTGTATTGAAACAACACCAGCGTACCGTTGCGCGCCAGCAGCCGCTGCCGGGCCTGCTGAAGAATGCGCACGCTGATCCTGACCGGGATCGACAGCAGCGGCAGGCAGGAAAACACCACGTCGTAATCCGTGGCCATTTGGGTCGCCGAATGGGGCATCACCTGCAGCCGCCGATCGTCTATCCCCCGCAGCCGATGCACGAAATGCGGTTGAATTTCGAAAGCCTCCAGCGCCGCATCGGCGCGCATCCGCCCCAGGATGCGTTTGGTCAGTACGCCGTCCGCCGCGCCCAGCTCCGCGATCGACAGCGCACGGGTCCATTCAATCTGGTTCAGCATCGCCTGGCACAGCCACGGGGAAGAAGGCGCCAGCGTACCGACGGTGCGCGGTGAAGCCATAAATTGCTGCAGGTAAGCGAAGTGATTCATCAGTTGCAGCCGGGTCGCATTTAACATTGAGGCCTCCTTGGGTTAAGCCCCCAATGTGAGCCGAATTTCTTAAGTAATCATTAACATGATTCCGAAAGCGGCAGACACAGTTGTAATAAAATGCGACCTCAGCCACGACGGCACAAAGAAAAACGGTCGTAATAATGACCTGAAAATAAGCCGTTTATGCGCCGACTGTTCAGATAATTATTACGACCGTTTATTTTATTGGCCACGTTGCCGTGGCCAGAGAGTAACAATCAACCAACGCTTAGCGATAAATTTCCGCATTGCCGCGCCAGTTACTGGAGTCCCCGGGGGTGTCCAGGCCGATAATGCGGTAATGGCTGGCGCCGTCCGCCGCGGCTTTTTCTTTCAGGGCGGTGATGGCGTCATGCGGTGAGCCGCTAATGCCGGAAACCGACACGACGCCGATGCTTTGCAGATTGGCGGCCTGCTCGCTGTTGACCTGTTTCACCGACGACAGCGGCGCGGCGAAAGTGGAGAAGGAAGCGGCGGCGATCAATACGGCTGCGATGCTTGGGATAAGTTTCATGATTGACTCCAGGTGTTCTTGTTTATTAGCTCGTTGTCAGTGATGTTAATTATCCGCTAGCCAATGAAAACGGACGTCATGCAACGTAAAGAACATCAATCATTGTGAGGAGAATAAGGAGGATATGAGTGCGAGTGTGTATTTTCAGGCAGGAATGACTTTATTGAGTTCACCTTACCCCTATTTGATGAACAATTAAAGACAGGGCGAAAGAAAGAACGCACGCCGCCGCTATTTAAGATTTTTTACCCGCCGAGGCGCGCTGAGCTACGCTGATTTTGTGGCTTACCCTTTTAAGGAAGAACGCTTATGTCGCAAAACCTGCTGCGCGTGCGTGACGGTCAGGGCGCGTCGGTCTCATTCTCCGAACTGCTGTTCGATCTGATCTACGTTTTCGCCGTGACCCAACTTTCCCACTATCTGTTGCATCACCTGACGCTGACCGGCGCGCTGGAAACCCTGCTGCTGTGGTTCGCCGTCTGGCTGGCCTGGCAATACACCGCCTGGGTCACCAACTGGTTCAATCCCGATACCCGTCAGATCCGCCTGCTGCTGTTCGCGATCATGCTGCTAGGGCTGTTCGCCGCCGCCGCGCTGCCACAGGCGTTTGGCGAACGCGGTCTGATCTTCGCGCTGTTCTACGTCGCCATTCAGGTTGGCCGCTCCGTCACGGTGCTACGCCTGCTGGCGCCTGATCATCCGTTAAAACAAAACTTTCGCCGCATTCTCGGTTGGCTGTGCATCTCCGCCGTCTTCTGGATCGTCGGTGGGCTGGCAGAAGGTAATGCCCGCCTGGCGCTGTGGGCGAGCGCCGTCTTGTGCGAATACGTCTCGCCGATGTTCGGCTTCCGTTTACCGGTCCTGGGGCGCTCGGACAGCAGCAGCGAATGGACCATCGAAGGCCACCATCTGGCAGAACGTTGCCAGCTGTTCGTGATCGTGGCGCTGGGAGAAACCATTCTGATCACCGGCGCTACCCTGAGCGAGATGGAAAGCTGGAGTCTGCCGGTGCTCATCGCCTCGCTGGTGGCCTTTCTCGGCAGCCTGGCGATGTGGTGGGTTTACTTCGACACCAGCAGCAAAGCCGGCAGCCACGCCATCAGCCAGGCGGAAAACCCCGGCCAACTGGGCGCTTATTTCCATTATGTGCACGTCGCGCTGGTGGGGGCGATCATCGTCTGCGCCGTGGCCAACGAGCTGGTGATCGCCCATCCCGACGGCCGTATCCAACACGCCACGGCGGCGGTGTTGCTGCTCGGCCCGGCGATTTACCTGTTCGCCAACGCGCTGTACAAACGGCTGGTGTATCACCGTTTTCCGCTGTCGCACCTGGTTGGGCTGCTGGCGCTGGCGGTATTGGCCCCTATCGCCTATTTAACCGATCTGCTGATGGTCAATGGCCTGACGACGCTGATCATGGTGATGGTGGCGGTGTGGGAGAGCATCTCGCGCGGCAGAGCGCCGCAGCAGCATGCGGAAGCCTGACACAAGCGGGGGCGCTATCACCCCCGCTGTGAGATTGATGACAAACCTCATGCCATTGCCGGGTTTGCAAAGAGCAGCGGATAAAAAACAAGGAAAATCAATTTATTGATTTTCGGCTGATGGCCACAAAGGAGGAAAAACCACGTTTTTTCCTCCTTTGTCAACGGTCTGACGGGGGCGCTATCGCCCCCCTATCTCGGTCACTTCAAGGGTTGCGGCAAGGTGAGCACCCAAAGCTCACTCAGCGATTCCGGCTGCTCCAGAGGGCGCAATTCGATGCGGGCGTCGGTTTTGTCGCCGTCGAGGCTCAACCGCCCTCCTTTCTCCAGCTGATAGTCACCGATTTTCTTGCTCTTTGGCGACGCATCCACCAGCTTGGCCTGCAAGCCGAAATCGTTGTCATTGATCACCGCCAGCGTGCGATCGTCGATCAGCGCCAACCCTTCCGCTTTCTCCTGGCGCCAACCCAACTGACGCAGATCCGCCACTTCCCGTTTCTGCGCCAGCTTCACGCCGCGTTTAGCCAGATCTTTCGCATCATCGAACTCCAGCGCTTTACCCTGGCCGTCAAACGCGCTCAGATCGCTGGCCTGCGCGAGATCCACCAGATAGATCTTGTTGATCATCGTCTTTTCTTTACCGGTTCCCTGTTCAATCAACAGGATGCGCTGGTTGTCCAACGCCACGACATCGCCAATTTTGGCGTCTTTGGCTTTTTTATAGCTGTCGATATCGATGGGATAGCCGTACATCGCGGTTTTGCCACTGCGCGGATCGAAGCTCACCAGCCGGGTAAACTGCGCCTTGTTTTTGCTTTTACCGTCGACATCCAGCGTGCTCTGCACCGCCGCCAGAATGCGCCCATCCGGCATCCGGGTCAGCCCCTCAAAACCGCGGTTAGGCTGGCGCCACTTCAGGATGTTCGGTAACCCGCTCGCCACCGCCTGCTCGCCGGCCTGCGGCGTTGGGCCATATTTGGCGAGGATTTTACCTTTGCCGTCGACATGGATCAGAAACGGGCCGTACTCATCGCACAGCCAATAACCGCCGTTACCGTCACCGATGATGCCTTCGGTATCCAACCCGCGGCGATCGCCGGACAGCGGTTGCAGCGCGTCGTTCAACGCCACTTCGTTCGTGGAACCAATCAGCTCACTCGGCAGCGGCAGCCCGCTAATCGGCCCTTTTTCGTCATGCAAGGGCCGCGCATTCTCGGCCACGGCCTTGCCGCCGCCGATACGAATGTCCATCAACAGAGGCGTGAATTGCGGATTGGCGAAAATCTTGGCCTCTTGCTTGCCTACCGCCGGGGCATCGGCATTCGGGCCGCGATCGGTCAGCGTCGTCAGCACCAAATCGTCGCCCTGCTTCTTGTTGAACATCAACCCGGAGCCGATCCCCACCGGCAACCCCTGTGGGAAATGCTTGGCGAACGCCCCCTGATAGGCGACGCGTTCCCCACCGGGGAAGCCGACCACATAACGCGCCACCTCAATGTCGGCAGCGTGGGCCAATACAGGAAACAGTGAAGCCAACAGCAGGGAGAGCGATTTTATTTTCATATTTGTTACCCGAGGTTAAATGAAGCGTTGTCAGGCAGAAGACGATATTAATTTAGCATGACACTTAGATGACAATAGGCAATTCGTCAAATGCACATCAGGCAATAAGGTTGGCTGGCAAATAGAAATTAGCAATTAACCTGAGCGTATTGAATGGAGAAAACCGCTGGAAAAAACCGCCCGGAAATAACCCGTCATTTTGCTTAGGGTAAATTCTGATAACAAAGATAAAAAAATCGGCAAACGCGCGTCAACACAGCGAAAAACGGTGTTTTTCTCATAGACAAAATAAAATACCAGGGATTTAATACCGCCGTTATTCAAGGTGCATTAAGAAAATTCTATAGAATATCTGCATGAACTGAAAAAGCTGTTCTATAGTTTTTAGTGCTAACGCCCGTTAGTCAATTCCGCAGGATGGAATCTATGTCAAAGCGACTTTTTGCTGAATTTTTTGGCACATTTTGGTTGGTGTTTGGTGGTTGTGGTAGCGCAGTATTAGCAGCGGCATTCCCACAACTGGGTATTGGTTTCCTCGGCGTCGCGCTCGCTTTCGGTCTGACCGTGGTGACGATGGCCTATGCCGTCGGCCATATTTCCGGCGGGCACTTTAACCCGGCGATCACCGTCGGCTTATTCGCCGGCGGCCGTTTCGCGGCGAAAGACGTGATCCCTTACGTGATCGCACAGGTGATCGGCGGTATCGCCGCAGCGGCGGTGCTGTATCTGATCGCCAGCGGCAAAGCCGGTTTCGACGCCACCGCGGGCGGTTTCGCCTCCAACGGTTACGGCGAACACTCACCGGGCGGTTATTCTCTGCAATCAGCCATCGTGATTGAGCTGGTGCTGACGGCCTTCTTCCTGATCGTTATTCATGGCGTAACCGACAAGCGCGCGCCGGCAGGCTTTGCCCCGCTGGCGATCGGCCTGACGCTGACGCTGATCCACCTGATCAGCATCCCGGTGACCAACACCTCCGTTAACCCGGCGCGCAGCACCGGCGTAGCGATCTTCCAGGGCACCTGGGCGCTGCAGCAGCTGTGGGTGTTCTGGCTGGTGCCGCTGGTCGGCGGCATTATCGGCGGCCTGATCTACCGCTGCCTGCTGGAAGACAAAAAATAAGCGTATCGCAGTCGATCGCGTTTCACGGGGCAGCCTTCATCGGCTGCCCCGTTGCTTTCAGCCCTTCGTCACTTCAAACATCATGATATCGCTGGTAAAGGAGCCATCCAGCTGAATCGCGAAATGCTCCGCCACCTCTTGCGACACGCTTTGCTGCAGCGCGCGGATCGCGGTGACGAAATGCGCCGGGGTGCGCATGCGCGCCACCCAGCTGTCGAACTCCAGCATCAATCGATCCGACGTCACCTCACGCACCACCAGCCCGGCTTCGGTCAATAACGCCAGCCACTCGCCTGGCGCATAGTTGCGCACATGCGAGGTATCACGCAGCACTTCCACGGTTTGCAGGTAGATATCCAGCAGCGGATGCCCCGGCGAGACCACGTCCATAAAGATCGCTCTGCCGCCCGGTTTGAGCACCCGCCTGACCTCACGCAGCGCCTGGCCGACATCGTGCCAGTGGTGCGCCGAATAGCGGCTGATGACCAGATCGAAGCTGGCGTCCTCAAACGGCAAAGACTCCGCCACGCCTTGCTGCAGCTGAATGTTACCCAGGCCTTTTTCCGCCGCCGCCTGCTTCACCACCGCCAGCATTTGTGCCGACAGATCGTAGGCCACCACCTGCGCCACCCTGGTCGCCGCGGTGAAGCTGGCATGCCCGGCGCCGCAGCCCAAATCGAGCAGACGCGCGTCGGCATGCGGCGCCAGTAACTGCGCGAGGCGTTGCAAATCCTTGCCCTGCGCATGTACCGCGCTGGTTAAGTAGGCGTTGGCCTGCTCGCCGAACTGCCGGTCTACCGCGTTTTTATGGCTGTTGCTGTTGCTCATGTTTGCTCCTGTTATTATCCGGCTTGCGCCTGTGCCTGAAGGCTTTTCGGCTACTATAATCAGGCTACTATACGGGTACAATATGAGCAGTTATCCTGGTATAAATAGGTACCACGCTATGTCATCAGAAGCCTTATCCGGGCCAAAAGCCCTCGGCGCATTTCTGCGCGCGCACCGCGAACGCATCACGCCGGAAATGATCGGCCTGCCTAGCTCTTCGCGCCGCCGCACCAGCGGCCTGCGCCGCGAAGAACTGGCGCAAATCAGCGGCATCAGCGCCACCTGGTATACCTGGATCGAACAGGGCCGCGAGGTGTCTATTTCCCCCTATACGCTGGCACGCATCGCCAAAGCGCTGCGGCTCGGCCCGGCCGAACGCCACTACCTGTTTACCCTGGCGCGCATCGCCGATCCCGAGCAGGAAGCGCACCGCGAAACCGCCAACGACGCGGTGCTGCAAAGCGTGCATCAGATGACGGTGCCCTGCTATCTACTGGACGTGACCTGGAACGTCGTCGCCTGGAACCCGCAGGCGGCGGCGCTGTTCCGCGGCTGGCTGGATGTGGCCAACAGCCCCAACCTGCTGCACTTCATGTTCTTCCACCCGTTGGCGAAAACGCTGGTCAGCGATTGGGAGGAGCGCGCTCGCCGCGTGGTGGCCGAGTTTCGCGCCGAGACCAGCCATCATCAAAATACCGAAGAGATGCGCGCCTTCGTGCACAACATGACGCACAACAGCGCGGACTTTAATCACTGGTGGAAGCAACATGACGTGATGGCGCGCGAAGGCGGCGAAAGAGCGTTCGAACATCCTCAGCAAGGCGCACTGCGCTATCGCCAACTCACCTTCCATCCGGCGGAGCACGCCGGTCTGAAGCTGGTGATGCTGATCCCGCTGCCGCAATTGGTAACAAATTCATAGGCAGGTTTACCCGCCATTTATTTATTGGTTCATGTAAACGCGCTAGGGTGATTGTTACCGATGATAGTCATCATCCAGCAACGTTATTTATCTCCCGAGGTACGCCTATGCAATCCGAAGAACAACGCCTTATCGATGGTCTGTTTGGCCGCCTGAAAGAAGCCGAGACCAAGACGGGCCCACGGGATCTCCAGGCAGAGCAGCAAATCAACCAGCATATTCGCGAGCAGCCTTCCGCCCCTTATTACATGGCGCAGGCGATGATCATTCAGGAAGCGGCGCTCAAGCAGATGGACCAGCGGGTCAAAGATCTGGAAGCCCAGGTCGCGCAGCTGCAGCAAACTGCCCACGGCCAGCAAAGCAGCGGCGGTTTCCTGGCCGGTCTGTTTGGCGGCGGCAGCCGCACGCCAAGCCCGCGCGAACAGTATCAGGCGCAGCAGCAAAATACGGCGGCCTGGAACAACGCGCAGCAACAGCCTCAGCAACCGGCCTATGCCCAACCGCAGCAGGCGGCGCCTTCACGTGCCGGCGGCTTCCTGGGCGGCGCCTTGCAAACGGCGGCGGGCGTCGCCGGCGGCGTGGTATTGGCCGACATGCTGACCGGCATGTTCCGCCATTCGCAGCCGCAGGAAATCGTGAATATTATCGAAGAAACCCCGGCGCCGCTGGACGACAGCACGATGCGCAATTTCGACGCCTCCAACAACCTTGATACCTTCAACAACGGCGACGGTGGCAGCTTCCTGAACCAGGACAACGGCTTCCAGAACGCCAACTATCAGGACGACACGGACTACGCCGACGACGATTACAGCGACGACGACGACTCCTTCCTGTAATGCCCTCTCCCCCTCTCACCCGCAGAGGGGGATTTCCCGTTTCGCCAATCTGGTCTACAGTGAACACTGTTCATTTATCCAGCGGAGAGAAACGATGACAAGCTTTAATCCTGCCACCCCTTTCTTCAGCGAACGCCTGCAGATGCGCCCACCGGTAATGGCGGACCTCGCACGTTTCTACGCCATCTTTGGCGATCCGCAAACGCAGCGTTTCAATCCCGCCGGCCCACTCACCAGCGAAGCGCAGGCCGCATCGGTGCTGCACGAGAGGATTGCCGGGTGGCAACAACACGGTTACGGTTCCTGGGCGATCGCTCTGCGCGAACGGCCGGATTGGATTATCGGCTTTGGCGGATTGTCCCGGAAAGCGCTCGGGGCGCAGCGCACCGTGAACCTTGGCTATCGCTTCGATACTCGCGTCTGGGGCATGGGATTGGCCACCGAGATGGCGCGGGCTTCGCTGCAATACGGTTTTGTCGGATTGGCGCTGGAGGAGATTTCCGCCATTGTACGTGCGGAGAATCAGGCCTCGTGGCGAGTATTGGAAAAGGTCGGTTTACGGCGGGTGGATACGCTGGATGACGTGCCCGGCGCAGCGCCGAGCCTGGTGTATACGCTAAAGCGCGGCGACTATCAGGGTTGATCGTCGCTGATTTTGGCCAACGCCATGCGGTAAGATTTGACCTTCTGACGCTTTTTCAACCAGGTGGTGGTAGACACGATGAACACCGCGCCCGACATCGCCAACACGCCGGTCGGGTGGCCGTAAAACACCATCAAGGCAAAGTACACGGCGGAAACGATCGCCACCCATTTCGCCGTATTGCCCATGTCGTTCTTCTCCTGGGTCAAACGGCGGATGTGCTCTTCTTCACTGATTCCCATACGCGCTCCTTGTTGGCTGAACGTTCCATTATATGGAGCTGGAGTGTTGATATTTCAAGCGGTTGGATGGTAAAGAAGCGTAAAGCTCAGGCCGGCGGTTCCTGCCGCCGGGGCAGATAACGCCCGGGCTGATCGGTGCCCGGCAGGCCGGTGCCGTCGTTGCGGCCAAACAGCCGGTAGCGATTGCCGGCGACCGCATCATAGACCTTGTCCGCCAGTCGCGGCGGCAGGTAACGCGCCAGCGCCAGTACGCGGTACGGCCACCCCACTTGACGCAGCGCCTGAAACAACGCCGCCGAACGTAGCCAACAGCGCCCCTGCTCAACATAGACCACGGAATCGAAACGATCGGTAGGCAATCCCAGCGCCTGCAGGATCGCCTGCCCTTCGGCGGATTGCACCGTCGCCAACAGAATGCGCCGCTGCCGATCGGCGCGAATAAGATACCTCACCAGCCCGTGACACAGATTACATTCGCCGTCGAACAACAGCGCGCGATCGCCGGGCTGGAGATAAGGCAGATGTGATAAAGGGGTCATCCCGCCTCCCGAAAAACGCTCGCCTTAGCCTAACGCGCCTAGCGCGCCCAGGCCAGAGCGGGATGACAGGGCGTGTTAAGGCGCGGGCGGTGCGTCAGGCACCGCCACCACCGCGACGCGAACTTCGTAATGTTTGGCGCTGCCCGCCGGGATCACCGCCGTCAGTTTGTGGATGGTTTCCACCGGATTGTCGCTGGCCGAGGTGGCGCAGAACAGCTCGCCGCCGTGGCAGAACCCCGGCTTGGGCGGGTGCCCGCCCGGGAAAGGCGGCATGCGCATCGGTTCATCCGCCACAGGCGGCAACGCTTTAGCCGCAGGCGCCTCGGGGGCAGACATCGCGCTCGCGCTGAACAACAGCGCCATGCCCATGCAGGGCAGCGCCAGGATCTTGATTGCTTGTTTCATTGAATTAGCCTCATTTGCCGGGTTCGGGATTACGCTACCCCGCCCCCGGCCCATGAGAAAGCCGCTTTTCGCTACCTTTTCGCCCCGCTGCGCTTTGCTTACATCCCGCGTCTAACGTGATGAAAGGCGAAAGGTTGGGTAAAGGGCCGTCGCGTTACTTGCCGTTCGTCAGCGTGTTGTAGCTGGTCATCAGATTGCGGTAGTCCGGGATATGGTTGGAGAACAGCGCGCCCAGCCCTTCGATGTCATTGCGCCAGTCGCGGTGCAGCTCGCAGGCGACGCCGAACCAGGTCATCAACTGCGCGCCGGCGGCCTCCATGCGGCTCCAGGCCGACTGACGCGTCAACTCATTGAAGGTGCCGGAGGCGTCGGTCACCACAAAGACCTCGAAACCTTCATTGAGCGCCGACAGCGCCGGGAATGCCACGCACACTTCGGTTACTACGCCGGCGATGATCAGTTGCTTGCGGCCGGTGGCTTTTACCGCCTTGACGAAGTCGTCGTTGTCCCAGGCGTTGATCTGGCCAGGGCGAGGAATGAAGGGAGCATCGGGGAATTGGGCTTTCAGTTCCGGCACCAGCGGGCCGTTGGGACCGTTTTCGAAACTGGTGGTAAGAATGGTCGGCAGGTTGAAGTATTTCGCTAAATCACCCAGCGCCAGAACGTTGTTTTTAAACCGATCGGGATCGATATCACGCACCAGCGAAAGCAGCCCTGCCTGATGATCCACCAGCAATACGGCGGCCTGGTCTTTGTCGAGGCGCTTGTAGTTTGCAGTCATGGTTTTACTCCTGTGGGGTTGAAGTTGCGGATGAAACGCCCCGCCTGGCGGCGGGGCGTTGAGGTTTAAGTGTAGCGCCTGAGCCGGGGAACACGGCCCGCCCCAGGCGCCAAAGTTCAACCGGCGCTCGCTTCGGCGTTCATGCTGCCGAACTTACCGCTGTTGAAATCGCGGAACGCCTGCTGGATTTCCGCGTCGCTGTTCATGACGAACGGGCCGTAGCCGACGATAGGCTCATCGATCGGTTCGCCGCTCAGCACCAGCAGTGCGACGTCGTTGTTGGCTTCGATGGTGATCGAATCCCCCGCCCGGTCGAAACGCACCATTTGGGTTTCGCGCACCACGTCTTCGCCGTTGACCAGGATCGCACCGTGCAACATCACCAGCGCCAGCGTATGGCCTTCTTTCACCGTCAGCGTGGTGGTATGGCCGGCATTCAGCTTCATGTCCCACACGTTGAGCGGGCTGAAAGTGCGTGCCGGGCCGGCGTGGCCGCCAAAGTCACCGGCAATCACCCGCACCTGCCCGGCGCCGTCCGCCAGCGGAACCACCGGAATATCGGCGTTCAGCAGCGTCTGGTAACCCGGCTCGGCCATTTTGTCCTTGGCCGGCAGGTTAACCCACAGCTGCACCATTTCCATGGTGCCGCCCTTGCGCGAGAAGTCCCGAGAATGGAACTCTTCGTGCAGAATGCCGGAGGCGGCGGTCATCCACTGGACGTCGCCGGGGCCAATCACCCCACCGCTGCCGGTCGAGTCGCGGTGTTCCACTTCGCCCTGATAGACGATGGTCACCGTTTCAAACCCGCGATGCGGGTGCTGACCCACGCCACGAGTGCCGGAGGCGGAGCGGAATTTGGTGGGCGCTGCGTGATCCAGCAGCAAGAACGGGCTCATTTCCGCCCCCAAATCGTTATAAGAGAACAGCGAATTCACCAGGAAACCGTTACCGACCCAATGTGCTTCCGGGCTGTTGTGAATACCGAGGATTTTTTTCATCTTGAACTCCCGTTTCAGACCTCACGGCCTTAAGTTGATGTCAGAAGTTTAATCCGCCGGGGTTTGCTGCAGTAGTAGGCAAGATGTACACTCAGCGTTCTACTGATAGAACGATAAGGGATGCGATGCTGACCGATCTGAACGACCTGTTTTTCTTCGCCAGCGTGGTCGATCACCAGGGATTCGCCCCCGCCGGCCGGGCGCTGGGCATTCCCAAATCCAAGCTCAGCCGCCGCGTGGCGCTGCTGGAAGAGCGGTTGGGCGTGCGCCTGATCCAGCGCTCGACGCGGCGCTTCTCGGTGACCGAGCTCGGCCAAACCTATTACGCGCACTGCAAGGCGATGCTGGTGGAAGCGGAAGCGGCGCAGCAAGCGATCGAGCAGACCCGCGCCGAGCCCTGCGGCACGGTGCGCATGTCCTGCCCGGTGGCGATCTTGCACACCCGCGTCGGCAGCATGGTGGCAGCTTTTATGGCCGATTACCCCAAGGTGACGGTGCATCTGGAGGCCACCAACCGCCGGGTGGACGTGGTGGGGGAAGGGTTGGATCTGGCGATCCGCGTACGGCCGCCGCCGCTGGAGGACAGCGATCTGGTGCTGAAGATCCTCGCGCAGCGCACCTGGTGCGTCGCCGCCAGCCCGGCGCTGGTGCGCACCCTCGGGCCGGCGCAAACGCCGGAAGACCTGCGTAAATACCCGACGCTCGATCTCGGCCCGGCGCGTGCTCAGCACCAATGGCGGCTGACCGGCCCGCAGGGTGAACGGGTGGAGTGGGAACACACGCCGCGGCTGGTCACCGACGACATGCTGATGCTGCGTACCGCCGCCATCGCCGGCGCCGGCATCGTTCAGCTACCGGCGATGATGATGCGCGACGACATGCTGCGCGGCGAGCTGGTGCAACTGTTGCCGGGCTGGCAGCCACAGGGCGGCGTGGTGCACGCAGTCTACCCGTCGCGCCGCGGCCTGCTGCCGGCAGTGCGGCTGCTGCTCGACTATCTGGGGGAGCAATTCGCCAGCATTGAAGAAGAGTGATCAGGCGGTGATTTCGATCGCGTTGCCATCCGGATCGCGAATGACGGCCTCGTAGAAGCCGTCGCCGGTCCAGCGCGGCGCGGACAGCAAAATGCCCTCCTGCTGTGCGCGCTGCGCCAACCGATCGACCTGCCGCTCATCCCCCAGCGACAGCGCGATGTGCGCCCAACCGACCCGCTCCTCCTGCGCCTGCGCCGGCAGCAACGTCGGCACGCACATGATCTCCAGCGACGGCCCGGCCGCCAGGCTGACGAAGCGGGAAACGAACCCCGGCCGGTTGCGGCTGACATACTCCTCCCCCGCTTCACCGTTGAAATAACGCTGCCAGAACGCCAGCTGCGCGTCGATGTCATGGGTCCACAGAGCAACATGGGCTATTTTCATCATCATTCTCCGATCGATAAATCGCTGTGCCAGATCTGGCCGCCGCCTTGCGCCACCTGCAACTCAAGCTGCGGGTGCGCGCCGCGCGCCGTCACCAGATGATCTACCCGCCCGGCGGGCAGGAAGGGGTAAGGGGCATAGGTATTGAGTTTGTCGCGGGTGCACAGCACCGCCACGCTGCCGGCGCGCGTCAGCAAGCGCTTTTTGAACGTGGCGTCCTGATAGCTCAATGCGGAAAAGCCACCGGCCGGGTCGTAGGCGCAAATGCCGGTGAACACCAGATCGAAATGGAACCCGTCTATCTCTTCCGCCGCCTTGGCGTCCACGCAGCCGCCGACCTGCGCATCCAGTTCGCCGCCGATCAGGATGGTGCGGATCCCCGGCCGTTCCAGCATTTTGCCGGCGATGCTCAACGCATTAGTTACCACCGTCAAACGCCGATCGCGTGGCAACAGCTCTGCCAGATACAGGTGGGAGCTGCCGGCATCGAGGAAGATCAGCTGTTCTTCGCCGATCACCCCCAGCGCGGTCTGCGCCAACGCCAGCTTCTCATCGCCGCTGAGGGCAATGCGCGCCGTCATGGGGCCTTCGGCCGGGGTCGGCGCCAGCGCACCGCCATAGATGCGTTTGCACAGGTTCTGCGCCGCCAACTGGCGCAGATCGCGGCGGATGGTCGCTTCGGTGGTATTCAGCCGCTGCGCCATCTCCAGGGCCAGCACCCGCCCCTGTTGGCGAAGCGTGTCGAGAATGGCCTGATGGCGCTCATTGGGTAACAGTTTGGACATCGCGGGGATCCGGTGGCGCTAAAGTGATCATAAATGTACACAAACGTATATAATCGAACAATCACTTTTTTGGTAACACTCGAGCGGCAGTGCTCGTCTAGACTGAAAGTGACATCACCAATAAGGGATTATGACGCGATGACCTCCGCCGTGCTTTATACGCTGTTTCCCGCCGCAGCCACCGTCGTCGGCGCAGCGGTGGCGCTCTATCGCCGCCCCGGTGACGCCGCAATGCGCGTCATCCATCACTTTACCGCCGGCATCGTTTTCGCCGCCGCCGCCACCGAAATCCTGCCCGATCTCAAGCAGCAGTCGCCTGTGGCGGTGTTGCTGGGCGGCGCTGCGGGGGTGCTGTTAATGCTGCTGGTTCGGCGGCTGGGTGAAAAAGCGCAGGGGCCGGTCGGTTTTATCGCCGCGGTCGGCGTCGATATCTTTATCGATGGGCTGGTGCTGGGCATTGCCTTCGCGGCCGGCGCCAAAGCCGGCCTGCTGTTGACGCTGGCGTTAACGCTGGAAGTGCTGTTCCTCGGATTATCGATCGTCGGCGATTTGAAAGACTTTCTCGGCAGGCGGCTGCGTGCCATGGCGGCGATAGTCGGCCTGGCGCTGCTGCTGCCCATCGGTGGCCTGCTGGGGGCGCCGGTGGCCATGCTGGGCACATTTTGGCTGACCGCCTTTTTGGCCTTTGGCCTGATCGCCCTGCTCTACCTGGTGACCGAGGAGTTGCTGGTCGAAGCGCATGAGGGCGGGAAAGAGACACCGTTCGCCACCGCGATGTTCTTTGCCGGCTTCCTGCTACTGTTGCTGCTAGAGGAAGGTTTGGGGTAAAAAAACGGGAATTTCATGGCGCATGCCGCCCGATGGCAACGCTTTGGCTATACTGTGGCAAGCGAAGTTACCGCAGACGTAACGGCTTGGGCGTAAAGGGAAAACGATGTTATTGACGATCGCAAGGTGGCTGTTTCAACTCCCCGGGAAGCTGTTCGGGCTGATTTTCAAAAATCGCCTGAGGATATTTTTGTTCTTCATGCTGGTTGCCATCGCGGTACTCGGCGCCAAGCGCTATCTGCGCGCCCACCAGTATGACGACGAGTTCAGCCTCGCCGCCCCCGCCGATTACAACCGCGCAATAAAGCGCGAAATGCCGCTGCGCGAAGCGCGTGAACAGTGCGGTGGGCCGTTGCACGACAATGCCGGCCAGCCGTGGCCCGCCTCAGCCGGTTATCTGCATCAGCCGACCAGGCTGCCCGCGACCGGTCTGCATCGGCTGACGCTGGATAATCAGGGCAACGATTTCGCGGTGCTGGTCAAGCTGGAAACGCCGGCGGCGCCGCAGCAGCTGGCGGAAGTCTTTATTCCGCCCGCTGGCAGCTTCGAGGTAAAAATCAATGCGGACGCGGAACACGTGATGAAAATCAAGAACATCAAGACCGGCTGCATGTTCCGCTCCAGGTCATTCAACCTGGATAAACAGCGCGATTGGCGCATGCCGCTGACGCTACAGAAGAACGGCAGTCTGCAGCTGCAATCTATAGGCGACCGCCAATTCTGATCGGGCGCCGGGCAGAAAGAGCCGGCGCCGCGAGGATTACTTTTTCACCGGGTGATCGCGCCGGAACAGCTCCCAGCTTTCAATTTCCTGCCCACTCGGCAAGGTACAGGTGGAATACTGGCCTGCCGCATTCTCTTTGGCGTTCAGCTTGCCGCCGATTTTGGTGCAATACACGTCGGCCGGGTTCGCCATGCCGATCGGTTTCACCTGCGGCGGTGGTGGCGCCTCGTTGGATTTCACGGAACACCCCTGCAACATCGTCATCCCTGCCAGCAGGGAAAGCATCAACGTTTTTTTCATTTTTTCAGCTTATGCAAAAACGAACGGCGGAGCGCTCCGCCGTTCGCTCATCATGAAATAAAGGATTTGCCCTGTTTCAGCACCAGATCGCAGGCTTTTTGCTTCACCTTCTCGGTGATCTGCGAGGTGCCCAGGCTGTTCAGATCCAGACTCTTGCCTTCGCCGGTCTGCAGCAAGCCGCCCAGGCCCTGCTGATAATCCTGGCTCTTGGCGTTTTCGGTGCTGGTGATGCCCAGCTTGCTGAGCAGCTGATCTTTCACCCCTTCGGCGCCGTTAGCCGACAGCACGTTGTTTTTCACGCAGTACTGCAGGATACCGGCGGCATTGGTCATGCTGCTGGAGCTCAGCGCCTTGTCGCCGCCGTTCAGCAGACCGGTCAACGAGGAGAGTGACATGCCGCTGCTGCTATCGCCGCCCGACTTGCTCAGTTCACCCGCCGCGCTGCTGAGGGAATCCATCAGCCCGGCGGCCTGGGAGGCACCGCTGGCCAGGGTAGCGGACAGCGCCAAGGCCAGCAGTAAACGATGTTTGGTGATCATAGTGGTGAAACTCCTGTAATAACGGCATGCGATCGGCGCAGCGCGCCGGGATACCCTTCCGACGCCGCCGGCGGCGACAAGTTCCTTTTATCTCGCCACCGCGCCATTTTTCGGAATTCAGGAAATTTAGAACTGCCAGCGCAGCCAGGCGAAGAACACGTTGCCGTTGTTATAGGTACCGGGAATGTAGGTCGCCTGGAACGTCAGCCGCTGATAGCCGATAGAGGCCAGCGGCAGCGGCGCCGGAATAGGGATGTATTTCCAGTTGTCGCGCGCGGTGACGCTGGCGGTGAAGCCCAGCCCCAGGCGGAAATCCTTGTCATCCAGCGGGCGCCAGATCTTCTCGTAGGCGTAACCACCGATCGGCTCCCATTTGTTGAAGGAGTCCTTGAACGCCATGATGTAGATGCCGTGCCAGTCACCGTCGCTGTCGTAGCGGGAGATGCCGTAACCGGCGCCCCACGGGCGCTCGTTGTACTTATCGATATGTTCATCATCGTAAGTCCAACGGTTGTGCCAGGTGATGGCCGGGATATAGAGATCGTGGTTAGGCGAGTTGTTCCAGGTCTCCGCCACGTTATCGGTAAAACGCTGCCATAGACCCGGTTTTTCAGCCTGTGCGGTATTGCCACTTTCTGTACCAACCTCAGCGTAAGAAGGCAGTGCAGGAAATATCAACGCCAGAGAACATGCCAAAAGAGTCCGTTTGAGAAACATCGTAAAGCTCCTGTAAAAATACGGCCGCAGATTCTTACCGATAGCCCAGGCAAGATCAAGCTGTATCTAATTTATCCAACGCCCGTTGTGCTTTGGTTAAGTTTAGCACCGGAATATTCCCAATAATTTTTAACAGGTTGCACCGGTTTCCCCTATGCTATCGCCTTTAGGAGGGCAAAACCGTGGGAAAAGTCCGCTTTGTCGTTCGCTACTCGCGGGCCAGGTGCTTGACCAATACATCGACATCGAGGCGGTTCACAAATTCCAGAGAATATGAGGAATAGAGGCCGAACAAGCGGTTTTGGTGCCCGACCACCACCAGATCGATGCCGGCCTGATGAATGAAATCGCTCACGTCCTTAAAGCGCCGGATGGTGACGATTTCCTTGACCGCAACCGGCGCCTCGACGGCGCTCACCAGCCGGCTCAGCATCGCCTTGGCGGCGATCACCTCCTGCGCCTGGCGATCTTTGACCAGCGCATCGCTGCCGTACTCCAGCTCGGCGTAGTCGGCGTTAAGGTGGCCGACGGTGAGGGCGATCGGCAGCCCGCGCACCATCGCCACCGTTTGACGCAGCAACGGCAGCCTGTCACGCTCATCATGAATCAGTACCAGAATATGTCGATAGCTTTTCATCGCAGTTCCCCCCACAGGCCAGTACCGCTGGGACATCATCCCCTCTGGTAGGTATACGCCATCTGCGCGCACGTAGAGAAAAGTTTACGTATCACTTCCTACGGAATGTGATGGCCACCACGTTATATTAATGCCCGTGACGGCACATTTTAGCGCCGGCCCGACGTGGCGCGCACTACAGTGCCCGTAAAGCAAAGCTGACGAAAAAAGGCGGACAAAAAACGATCGTTGTTAATTTTTTGTTTTTGATTGGTTACAAGGTAGCTTCATGAAATAAGCGTGCGGCGGATCACCAAAATCCCCCTTTACGCCAGGTTCTGCTTTTCTTTCCCAGGCAAAAAGCGTTACGCCACCCGATGGGATTTAACGCGGCGTCAAAAGTACCGGATGACTCACCCTACATCACGATAAATGCCAATGCGCCGCCGCTTCTCTAGCGATATACCGACAATGAAAAATACCGTCTCTTTCCAATATCCAATACCCCTACTTTTTATGTATTACTCAATCGCGTAAAGCGCCGAATACAAACCGCCTATTCACCGGTCGCCCCCCTTATCTTGAACAAGCTGAGACTTTAAATAACTGTTAATGCTAACGACACAACATCGCCAGCAATTTATTTTTGCTGATTTTTGCCTGACAAAATAAAGATAAATAATCCGGAGCAATCAATGAAAATAACTATCGGGTCATTCATTCTGCAACAGCTTCACGCCCTGAACGTCGATCGTATTTATGGCGTGCCCGGCGACTATAACCTCAGCCTGCTGGAGCTGCTGGAAAACGACGAGCGGCTGGCGTTTGTCGGCAACTGCAATGAATTGAACGCCTCCTACGCCGCAGACGGTTACGCCCGCATGAAAGGCGCCGGCGCGCTGATCGTCACCTACGGCGTCGGCGATCTGGCCGCGCTGTCCGGCATCGCCGGGGCCTATGCCGAATCTTCGCCGGTTATCTGCATCGCCGGCACGCCGCCGCTGCATGCGATGAAGAATCATCAGCTCTTGCACCATACCCTGGGCGATGGGAATTTCGACAACGTCATGAACTGCTTTAAACAATTCACCGTCGCTCAGGCTCTGATCACGCCGGAAAATGCCGCACAAGAAATACCACGCGTTATTTCCCGTGCCTGGATAGAGAAGAAACCGGTGTATTTACAGCTGCCGTCGGATATTTGCGATGTGGAAATTGAAATCGCCGCGGCGGCGACGGCACCGCAATTACCGGCCAGCGATAAATACAATGTGCAATTAGCGGCGATGGCGCTGTTAACCAAAATCAAACGCGCACAGCGCCCAATCATGTTGGTCGATCAAATGGTGGATCGCTACCAGTTGCAGCAGTTGGTCATCGCGGTCGCTCACCGCTTCGCCATTCCGCTGACCAATATGCCCACCGCCAAATGCATTATCCCGGAAAACACCGCCGGTTGGATGGGCGGCTACAGCGGCAATCTGTCGCGCCCCGAACTGTATGAACACATTGCCCACTCGGACTGCGTGCTGAGCTTCGGCGTACGTCTGGTAGACTCCACCACCGGCTATTTCTCGCAGCAAATTCCCGCCGCCGCTCAGGTGGATATTCAGCCGTTTTCGATGAAACTGGACAACACCTCCTACCCAGCGGTAGCGACGGCGGATCTGCTGCAGGCACTGCTGGATCTGAGCGAAGACGCGCCGGCGCAGCGTTTATCACCGCTGGCCGATCCCCGTGAGAAGCTGGCGACGCCGAGCGACGCGCCTATCGACCAGGCCTATCTGTGGCGACGCATCCAACGCTTCATCCAGGCGGATGACGTGGTAGTGGTGGAAAACGGCACCTCAGGCGCGGCCATCGGCGGCATGCGCATGCCAGGGGGCGTCAAGGTGGTCAACCAACCGATTTGGGGCTCGATCGGTTATACCCTGCCGGCGCTGCTCGGCACCCTGATGGCGGCGCCTGAGCGCCGCCACCTGCTGTTCATCGGCGACGGCTCCTTCCAGCTCACCGCGCAGGAAGTGTCTACCCTGCTGCGCTGCGAGCAAAAGCCGATCATCTTCCTGATCAACAACGACGGCTACACCATTGAACGCTATATCCTCGGCGAAAACTCGTCTTACAACGACATCAGCCCGTGGGACTACGCCAAACTGCCGGCGGTATTGAATACCCAGGCGCAGCCGTTCAGCGTGGCGGTAGAAACCACGCAGCAGCTGGAAATGGCCCTGGAACACGCCTCGCGGCAGGATCGGCTGGCGTTTATCGAGGTGAAAGTGCCGATGATGGACACGCCGCCGGTGATGAAAGAGTTCTGCAACCGCTGCAACAGCTTTAACTTCGGCCTGACCAACCCGCGCCGCAGCGCCTGAGGCGCGATCGCGCCGCCGGTGGATCAGGCCACCGGCGGCGTTTTTTATGCCGCTACCCGCCGGCGCGCGCCATGCAGCGCTGGCGGCGTTCGTCCACCCGCTTGGCAAACCAGGCGGTGGTCAGCTTGCGGGTGATTTTCGGGCTTTCCAGCTGGATACCCGGCAGCATCTCACGCGGCAGCTTGCCGCCCGCCAGCGCATAGACCTTCTTATACAGGTCGGTGTCGGCAAAGCCGGCCGTGTCGCCTTTCTCCAGCGCCCGGCGAATGGCGCTGTCGCTCATGTTCAGGCGCTTGCCGAGCGTGCGCACCGCCAGCTCGGTCGAACCGGGCTTGTCGCTGCCGAAGTCGATAAGATCGCCGTCCAACGCCAGCGGAATGGCGCTCGCCCGGCTGACCGCGTTTTGGAACGCCGCGTTGCGGCTGGCGTACCAGCCGGCGTTGAAGTCGGCGAAGCGGTAAATCGGCCGGCTGTAATCGGCCGAGTACCCCAGCAAATGCATAATGCCGAAGTACATACCGCCGCGCCGGCTGAAAACTTCGCGGCGAATCGAGCCGTCGATCGAATAAGGGTATCCTTTGGCGTGCGCCTCGGCGAAGGCGATGCTCACCTGCATCGGGCCGCCGGTATGTACCGGATTTAAATGGCCGAACAGCTTCTGCCCCATCGGCACGCGGTCGATCATGTCATCGAAGATATCGCTCAGATCCTTCTCGGTGCGCACCTTATCCAGCCGCTCGCTGTAGCTCTGGCCGTTCGACGATGAAATCTTCAATGCGGTGTGCACCAAAAAATTCGGGATGTGCATCTGATCGGCGCGGCGGTCGATCTCCTTCCAGGCGATCTTCGGCAGCCCCGGCACCTGCGGGTTAGCCTGGAACGTCGACTCCTGTTCGGTCACCGCCAGCACCGAACACAGGTTCTCATCGCTCGGCTCGATGTCCTGCGCGGCGAAAGCGGCGGTAATATCGGTGGCCCAGCCCTGACGATCGCCGGCGTTGGCCGGGATCAGCGTCATCAGTCGGGCTTTAACGTCGGCGGGACGCGCCGCCGGCGCCGTGGTGGTGGTTTTGCTGGTACAGCCCGCCAGCGCCAGCAGCGCAACCAGGCTCAGCAAACGGAAGGGCATCGGGTGGAATAAACGAGGTATCGGCATCTTTTCCCTGAACGTGATGACATGAACAGCACTGAAATTAGCCCAGCCGCCGCGCACAATCCAGTATAAATATACCCGTTCCGCCGCACAGGTGGGCCGGTAAATACCCAACAACGCAGGGAGAACAAAATGATCGAACTCAAAGAAATGACGGCGCAGGAACTGGATCACTACCGTAAATACGGGGTAAAGGCTTACGCAGACGATTTGGCGCGTTCGTTTCAGCTCAGCCAGGAGCACGCGTTGATCGAGGCCGAAGCCAATTTCAAACGAGGGCTGGCGATGCCCGACCAACGGTTGGTATGCGCGAGACTGCCGAATGTCGAGGACAGCATCGCCACCGTCTGGTACGCCATTGAGCAACGAACCTTCGGTAAGCAGCTGTTTATCTATGATTTTGAAGTGACGCACGCCTGGCGTGGCAAAGGCTATGGCGAGCGGGTACTAAACGCGGTGCTGGACGCGGCGAGAGCACAGGGGGCGGAATATGCCGAACTGACGGTGTTCAACGATAATCCGACGGCCGCGCGCCTGTATTCCAAGTTAGGTTTCGATGCGGTCACCACCCGTATGCGCCGCCGTTTGTAGCAATAGGTTATCGAAGCTCGGGATTTTCAAATGACGCATAAAGATGTATTTTATATACATTATATAAATCACTTTGCTTGCCCAGCCAGAGGAGCCCCCTATGGAGCAGCAGCTGCTTTGCTATAAAACCCTGCCGGAATGGAACAGCGACACGCTGCCGGAGGCCTTTCGTCAGCGCCACAACACCCAGAGCGGCACCTGGGCGAAACTCACCGTGCTGAGCGGCAACCTGACGTTCGCCATGATGACCGAAGACGGCGCCACCACCGAGACCTGGCAGTTCAGCCCCGAAAGCCAGCCGCCGTTTATCGCGCCGCAGCAGTGGCATCGCATCGTTTCCTTCTCGGACGACATGACCTGCCGGCTGGCGTTTTACTGCACGCCGGAAGATTACTACCACAAGAAATACGAACTGACGCGCACCCACTCTGAAGTGATCGAGGCGGCGGCGCGCATCGCGCCGGGCAAGGCGCTGGATCTGGGCTGCGGCGGCGGCCGCAATTCGCTCTATCTCAATCTGAAAGGTTTCGACGTCACCGCCTGGGACAAGCACGCGCCGTCGATAGCCCGCCTCAATCAGATCATCGACGCCGAGCAGCTGACCCGCCTGAGCGCCGGGGTGCAGGATCTCAATACTCACCGCTTCAGCGGCGACTACGACTTTATCCTGTCCACCGTGGTGATGATGTTCCTCGAGCGGCAGCAAATCCCGCATATCGTGCAAAACATGCAGGACAGCACCGTGCGCGGCGGCCATAACCTGATCGTGGCGGCGATGGATACCGAGGATTATCCCTGCCCGCTGCCGTTCCCGTTCACCTTCAGCCCGGGTGAGCTGAAGCATTATTATCGCGACTGGGAGATCCTCAAATACAACGAGGACGTCGGCCAACTGCACAAAACCGACGCCGCCGGCAACCGCATCTCGCTGCGCTTCGCCACCCTGCTGGCGCGCAAACTATAGCGCGTCGTGAAAGATCACCCCCAGCGTGTGGCGTTGGCCGGCGCGTATCCGGCTGACGCCGTGGCGCAAATTGACCCGATAGTAGCCTTTCACTCCCGCCACCGGCCGGTGATGCACGGCGAACACCACGGCGTCACCCTGCTGCAGCGGCACCACCTCCGGCCGGCTCTGCATCCGCGGCCGCTGTTCGGTCAGCACGAATTCGCCGCCGGTGAAATCCCGTTCGGGGGCGGAGAGCAAAAACGCCACCTGCAGCGGAAATACCCGCTCGCCGTACAGATCCTGATGCAGGCAGTTGTAATCCCCCGTTTCGTAACGCAACAGCAGCGGCGTCGGTCGCCGTTGGCCGGCCCGGTGGCATTCGGCCAGGTAAACCTCATGTTCGGCGGGATAGCGCGCCGTCAGGCCCAATAAGGCGTTCCAGCGGTTGGCCACCGGCGCCAGCCGCGCATACATCAGGCTGCGCGCTTCGGCCACCGGCGGCGGCAGCGGATAATCGAAATAGCGGTACTCGCCGCGGCCAAAACCGTGCTTCGCCATCACGATGCGGCTGCGGAAGTGCGCATCCTGCGGGTAGAGCGCCGCCAGCTCGCGGCACAGGTCATGGCTGAGCAGGCCAGGCAGCCGCGCGCAGCCCTGCGCATCGAGTTCACGTTCAATTGCCGCCCAGTCCAACTCGGCCAGCCGCGCCGCCAGCGCGCCGCTCATCGCTGCGCCTCTTTTTCCAGTAAGGCTTTCTTGCGCTCAATGCCCCAGCGATAGCCGGACAAGGCGCCGTCGTTGCGCACCACCCGGTGACAGGGGATCGCCACCGCCAGCACGTTGGCGGCGCAGGCGCCGGCCACCGCGCGCACCGCTTTGGGCGCCCCGATGCGCCGGGCGATATCGGCATAGCTGACGGTTTCGCCGACCGGTATCGCCTGCAGCGCCTGCCAGACCCGCTGTTGAAACGCGGTGCCGCGAATATCCAGCGGCAGCGCCAAGCCGTTCTCCGGCGCTTCAATCAGGCCCACCACCTGCGCCATCAGCGCTTCATACTGCGCGTCGCCGCCGATCAGCTCGGCATGGGGAAATTTGTCCTGCAGATCCTGCACCAGTTGCTGCGCATCGTCCCCCAGCAGAATGGCGCAGATGCCCACCTCGCTCTGCGCCGCCAGGATCTCGCCCAGCGAACAGCGCCCGACGGCGAAATGGATGCGCATGCCTTTGCCGCCGGCCCGGTAGGCCTTCGGCGTCATGCCCAGCGCGGCGCTGGCTTGTTGGTAGAAGCGGCCGTTGGCGCCATAGCCGGCGTCGAAAATCGCGTCGGTCACCGTCTCCTGCTCCATAAGACCGGCGCGCAAGCGTCGGCTGCGCTGCGCGTCGGCATAGCCTTTCGGCGTCAGGCCGGTGATCGCTTTGAACAGCCGGTGAAAATGATACTGGCTCAGCCCGACGTGGCGCGCCAGCGTCTGCAGCGACGGCGCTTTCTCCGCCCGCTCGATATAGCGGCAGGCCTCGGCTATCTGCCGCGCATGCTGCTCCGTCAACGGGGTCAGCCCCTGGCGGCAGCGTTTGCAGGGCCGATAACCCGCCGCTTCCGCCTGTTCGGCATCGTCGAACAGCTCCACGTTTTGCCGATTCGGCTGGCGTGACGGGCAAGAAGGCGAGCAATACACGCCGGTGGTTTTCACCGCGTAGATAAAGCGGCCGTCGGCATGCTTGTCGCGGCTGACGATCGCCAGCCAGCGCGGATCGGCGCTGTCGATTACGTTTTTCATCATCCGTTCCTCACTGCGGTTTCGATGTTAACCAGCATAGTGATGGGGCGTTGGCGAAACACGCCGACTCTTGCTTTTTAATTCGGCGCCGACGTTTTCAACAATGTTTCGACAATTTTTAACCAACAACATGAAGTTTATTACGTTGCCAACCCGGTTGCACAGCGTTAGGATCGCGGCCGGCCACGGGCGTGGCCAGTGTTTTTGCCTGTTAGTTGCGCGCATGGAGAGGTTATTGTGTTAGAGAGTTTTGGCGTCCTGAATTTATGGACCTATTTGGCCGGGGTGGTCTTCATCATCATTCTGCCGGGGCCGAATACGCTGTACGTGCTGAAAACCGGCATATCGCGCGGCGTGCGCGCCGGCTATACCGCCGCGCTGGGCGTGTTCATCGGTGATGCGATCCTGATCTTCTGCGCCTATATCGGCGTGGCGTCGCTGATCCGCACCACGCCGTTCCTGTTTACCCTGGTGCGTTTTCTCGGCGCGATTTACCTGCTGTTCCTCGGCGCAAAAATCCTCTACGCCACCTTCGTGCAGAAGGCGCAGGCGCAACAGCAGCAGATTGAGGGCGGCCACAGCATTCTGCGCAAATCGCTAACGCTGAGCCTGACCAACCCAAAAGCGATCCTGTTTTACGTGTCGTTCTTCGTGCAGTTCATCGATTTCAACTACGCGCACACCGGGTTGTCGTTCACCATTTTGGCGCTGATCCTCGAAGCCGTCAGCTTTATCTACATGAGCACGCTGATCTTCTCCGGCGCGATGCTGGCGCATTTCTTCAATCACAAGAAAGGCCTGGCGAAGCTCGGCAACGGCCTGATCGGCCTGCTGTTCCTCGGTTTCGCCACCCGTCTAGCGACCCTGAGCTCGTGATCCCTCCCGGCCGGCGCCCGCCGGCCGCGGTTTACCCTTCCGTCACGGCAAAATGACACGCAGGACAAACCGAATGTCAGGCAGACCAAAGCCGCCGCTTTCCCGCTGATCTAGACTTGCAGGGTTAACGATAACCTGATGAGCCTGATCGGAGGATGTATGTCTGACAATACCGTAGCCGTGCTGGATAGCGTATCGCGTTTTCTCGATCGTCAGCATGGGCTGTATATCGACGGCCAGTGGCGCGCGTCCGCCGCGGAAGGCCGCCTGGCGGTGTATAACCCCGCCAATGGGCAGCAGATCGCCACCACCGCCGACGCCAATGAACACGATGTCGCGCTGGCGGTGCAGTCCGCCCACAAAGCCTTCAGCGAAGGCGTCTGGGCGCAGCGTCTGCCGGTAGAGCGCGAACGCATCCTGCTGCGCTTCGCCGATCTGGTGGAACAGCACGCCGAAGAGCTGGCGCAGCTCGAAACCCTGGAGCAGGGCAAATCCATCAACATCGCCCGCGCTTTCGAAGTCGGCAGCACCCTGAACTGGATGCGTTACACCGCCGGGCTGGCGACCAAAATCACCGGCCAGACGCTGGACGTGTCCATTCCGATGCCACCGGGCGCCAAATATCAGGTTTATACCCGTAAAGAGCCGATCGGCGTGGTCGCCGGCATCGTGCCCTGGAACTTCCCGCTGATGATCGGTATGTGGAAAGTGATGCCGGCGCTGGCGGCGGGCTGCTCCATCGTCATCAAGCCGTCGGAAACCACCCCGCTCACCCTGCTGCGCATCGCCGAACTGGCGAGCGAAGCCGGCGTGCCGCCGGGCGTGTTCAACGTGGTCACCGGCCGCGGCGCCGTGTGCGGCAAGGCGCTGACCGAACATCCGCTGATCGCCAAAGTCAGCTTTACCGGCTCCACGCCGGTGGGCAAGAGCATCGCGCGCGCGGCGGCGGATCGCCTGACCCGCGTAACGCTGGAGCTGGGCGGCAAAAACCCGGCCATCGTGCTGAAAGATGCCGATCCGCAGCAGGTGATCGAAGGCCTGATGCTCGGCAGCTTCCTTAACCAGGGGCAGGTGTGCGCCGCCAGCTCGCGAATTTATATTGAAGCGCCGATTTATGATCGGTTGGTGGCCGGATTCGAACAGGCGGTGAAATCGCTGTCGGTCGGGCCGGGGATGGATACCGGCGCGCAAATCAACCCGCTGGTGTCGCTCGCGCACCGCAACAAAGTGGCGGCCTACCTGGACGACGCCCGGGCGAAAAACGCCGAGCTTATCGGCGGCGCGGCCGGGCCGGACAGCAACGGTTTCTACGTTCCGCCAACGCTGGTGATCAACCCGGACGATCGGCTGAACCTGACGCGCGAGGAAGTGTTCGGCCCGGTGGTCAACCTGATTCGGGTGGCGAGCGCCGAAGAGGCGCTGAGCAAGGCCAACGACACCGACTTCGGGCTGACCGCCAGCCTGTGGACCACCAGCCTGCAGCAGGCGATGGCGCTGACGCCGCGCATTCAGGCCGGCACCGTGTGGGTCAACACCCATACGCTGATCGACCCGAACATGCCGTTCGGCGGGTTCAAACAGTCGGGCAGCGGCCGTGACTTCGGCCCGGATTGGCTGGATGCCTACACCGAATCGAAATCGGTCTGCATCCGCTATTGAGTGAAGCGGCGCGGGCCAGGCCCGCGCCCTGATTTACTGATACTGACGACGGTATTCGCTCGGCGACATGCCGAAACGCTGCTTGAAAGCGGTCGAGAAATGGCTGTGATCGGTGAAACCCCAGTCGAGGCCGACGCCGGCCAGTTTTTCCTGCCCGGCGGCGCTGCGCAGCGCCTGCGCGCACAGATCCAGCCTGCGGTTCCTGATGTACTGCGCCACCACCAGCCCCTGACGGGCGAACACCCGATACAGACTGCGTAACGACACCCCCAACTCGGCCGCCACCCACTCAGGGCGCAGCTGCGCCGACTGAATATGCCTGTCGATCAATGCCAGCGCCTTGTCAAAGACCGGTTGCTGCCCCTCCGGCCGCGCCTGCTCGAGCGCCAGGGCCGGGCGCAGCAGCGCCGCCAGCGCATTCAGCACCGCCTCGCTTTCCGCCGCGGCAAGCTGAGGATCCTGCATGCTGCTCAGCACCAGCTGGCGGCTGAGGCGCACCGCGCTGAGCTCGGCTCCCAGACGCTGAGCGCAAGGCGGCGGCAGCGGCAAGCAGCCGCGCGGCAATAACAGGGAGATTTGGCGCGAATCGCGCTGGAAAGTGAAACTGCTGGGCTGTGAGGCATCGATCAGCGTCATGTCGCCGGGAGAGAGCACCGTTTGGCGATCGCCCTGCTCCATCAACGCGCTGCCGCGCAGCTGGATGACGGTGAAAAAGTGCGCACCGTCGCTGCGGGCAATTTCACGCGGCGTGCGGTACAGCCGAGCCTGGGACACGTCGACCACGCTCAGGCGCAGGGCATGGGCGCGAAACTCCTGCATCGCCCCGCTGAAGCCGGGCCCCAACGTTTTCGCGCAGAATCGGCCGCAGGCGGTGTTGATTTTCCCCAGCCACTCTTCGAAGCCGACGTCCCGGAGCGTTGCCAATGCCGTCATGATCTCTCCCTTCAAACAGCAGCGGTGCTGCGCCGTTGAACAGAAAAACACCATAACAATCCGTTAACACACAATCAATGGCGAGCGGGGGATTTGGCGCCGCGATCACAGATCATCGGGCGCCCGTCATCAATCCGCCACGAAACCGTCATCTCATCGTCACAGGCCTCGCCAAAAATACAGGCTGTTCCCCCTTCACGTTGACTCCCTGGACATGACCCGATGAAATCGTTGCAGAAATCCATTTTAGCGCTGTGTTTGTTTACCACCAGCGCCCTGGCCGCGTTCCATGCGCAGGCGGCAGAGGAAGCCCAACCGTTCACCACCGCGCAGCAGGTGGATCTGACCCACATCCTGCCGCCGCCGCCGGCCAACGACTCGGCGCAGACCCAGCGCGAACTGCGGGAAGTGCTCGACATGCAGCAGAAACGCACGCCGGAAATGGCCAGCCAGGCTAAGGCGGATGCGGAAGAGAACGTCTGGGTATACAGCAACGTGATGGGGCCGAAGTTCAACGCCGAAGCGTTGCCGGCCGTGAGCGCCTTCTTCGATCGCATCGTCGCAACCGAAGCGGCGGTGGTCGATCCGGCGAAAGATTTCTGGAAGCGCCCGCGCCCGCATATGCTGGACAGCCGCATCGAGCCGATCGTCAAGCGCTCCAGCTCCGGCTCCTGGCCTTCCGGCCACACCACGCTGGGCACGCTGATGGGCATCACCCTGGCCAATATGGTGCCGGAGAAGCGTGCCGCCATCATGACGCGCGCCTGGCAATACGGCGACAACCGGGTGGTGGCGGGGATCCACTACCCTTCCGATATCGAGATGGGCCGCATCGCCGGCAGCGTGATCAGCCAGCAGCTTTCACAGCAGCAGGATTTCCAGCAGCAGTACCGGCAAGCACGCGACGAGCTGCGCCAGGCGCTGGATTTACCCGCGGCGAAATAGACCCGGCGGCTAGCACCGGGCCCTGACGGCCCGGTTTACGGCTGTTTGTCCAACAGGTAACGCACCACCGCCGCGTACTCTTTGGCGTAGCCTTCAACGCTGGTGCTGGCCATGCCGGCATTGTCTATCTTGTATTTGCCGGCCACGTAGAACGACGGGGTGCCGCGCACCTCGAATGCTTTCACCGCTTCGTTCTGCTTGGCGATCAATCCTTTGACCAGCAGGCTGTGGCGCGCGTTTTCATAGGTAGCGGCATCGATGCCGGCCGCCGTAAACACCCGCTGAATATCGTCGGCGCCGTTGACGGCGCGCTGTTTCTGCACCGCGTCGAACATCGCCCCTTCAATCTTGTCTTCCACGCCCAGCACCGTCGCCACCGCCCAGGCTTCGGTCAGCTCATTGCCCAGTTTGCCCATCAGGCTGACGTGATATTTGGTGACTTTCTCACCGGCGGGCAGCGCCTGCGCCACGGTACTGCCTACGCGATAGGTATCGGCGAACTGATAGCAAGGGCCGCAGTAGAAGGAGAAGAACTCCACCACCGCCGGCGCGGCGGCCACCGGCTTATCCAGCCGGGTGTATTGCTCGCCCGCACGGTAATCCGCGGCCTGAACCGCAGGCAGCGCCAACATCAATACGACGGCGGCGGCGAACGAACGCTTAACTTTTGCCAACATAAACACTCCTGGTTTCATCTATGAACATCGTCCTTAGCGGCGGTTTTTATAATCAAATAACCGCCAGAAGACCAGTTTTTATTACCTTCTATTTGTGAGGGATTATGTTCAGCGACCTTCGTAACCGTCCCAGTACGCACCTACCGCTTCCTGTGAGAGCACCTGGCGGCGCTTAGGATTGTCGGCGCTGCTGTAGGCGCGATTAATGAAAATGGTTTTGTGTTCCATGTTCTGCTGGAACTCCGTGCTGGCCAGGTAATCGGCCTTTTTCTGCGCCTCGCTGCGCGCCACGCCTGCCGCGCGATCCTTTTTCCCCAGCTGGTAGAACTGTTCGAACATCGGCACGGCGTTCTTAATACTGCCGTTCACATCGGTGCGGAATTGCGGATCAAAATCGTCGCGAGTTTGATAAACGTAGTGTTTGGCATGCTGCTCGGCACTGCTGAGGTGATGGGTGCAGGCGCTGAGCGCCAACAGCGGCAACAACAGCGCCGCGCTTTTCAGTCTTTTCATGTCGTCTGTCCCTGTCAGTGAGGAAGGTTCCTTTAGCGCCACGAGCATAGCGCCGCCACCCGGCAAACGTCAAACGACAAAAAACGCATCACATTGTTTTATATTAATATTATATACACTGATTGGTATTCATTGCCTGAAACACTATGCTTTAACAGAACAGGGTAAACACTCACCGACAGCGAGGCGGCCAATGAAACCGATCGACAAAAACGTGGGGGAGTACGACCTCACGGCGGAAAAAAAAGCGGGCATGATCACCGGCACCATCCGCGGCGAACTGCCGGACAGCGACGCCAATCTGCCGCTGCTGCCTTTCTCCGGCACTTTCGCCGGCCCCAGCGTGGCCGAAGCCATCGCCGATATTCAGCAACAGTTCCCCGACATCGAACCGGCGATTATCGACGATTTGCGCGAGGAACTGCTGAAGGCCGGGTTCTAATCCGGATCGCGGTGCCGCACGAACGGACTGTAGACCGGCGCGCCGGGCTTCAACGCCAGATCGGCGTCAAAATCTTCATTGCGATTGAACGGCACCGCCGGCCAGGTGGAAAACGCGTTCAAACCGTCCCGGTACGTCTGTGTCACCTGTGCCAAAGCGGCATTTTGCGCCTGCAGAGCTTCGCCCGCCAACCCGCCGCGCACGCCATAGACCAGGAACGGCTCCAGCACGCTAAAGCCGATATAGTGCAGCGCATGCATGATTGGCCACAGCATCAGCCGCATATCGCCGTCGCGCCCGTTCGGCGCGCAGGCCTGTGCGGAAGCGCCGGCGGTCACGGTCAGCAGCGCCCGCTTACCGCGCATCACGCCGTTCTCATGGCGGTGGCGGCTGTCGTAGATCCCGCCGTAAACGAACACCCGATCCATCCAGCCCTTGATGATGGCCGGCGCGCCGAACCACCAGAAAGGGAACTGCAGCACCAGCGTATCCGCCCAGCGCAACAGCTCGATATGCCGCCGGATCTCCGCCGGCAGCGCCTGGATCGTCCAGTGATGGCGCTGCTCCTGCATCGCATCGAACCGGTCCACCTGCTTTCTGCTGGGGTAATGGCCGGCGCCCTCGCGCGGATCAAACCCCTCCTGATACAGATCGACCGTTTTCACCTGATGCCCCTGCGCCAGCCAGGCCTGCCGCGCCTGTTCGGCCAAATGGGCATTGAAAGAATGCGGCTCGGGGTGAGCCAGCACAATCAGCACGTTCATCCTGTGTCTCCCGTTGTAAGGTGGTGCTGTTATGCTGTGGCTTTATCGTCCCCTTGGCAATTACGCACCTGAAGGTAACCCCCAATGGCTTATCCCGGCGACGTCTATTCGAGCAAGTGTTCCGCACGCGATGCGCTGGCGCTGATTTCCGGCAAGTGGGTGATGCTGATCCTGCCTGCGCTGGCGCAGCGCCCGATGCGCAACGGCGAGCTGCTGCGCCGCATCGACGGCATTTCGCAGAAGGTGCTGACGCAAACGCTGCGCCAGCTGGAACGCAACGGGCTGCTCGAACGGCTAGATTTAAGTGAAAAGAATCAGGCGCAT
The DNA here is from genome assembly GCF_945957435.1 of Serratia sp. PL7. Taxonomy (NCBI): domain Bacteria; kingdom Pseudomonadati; phylum Pseudomonadota; class Gammaproteobacteria; order Enterobacterales; family Yersiniaceae; genus Serratia; species Serratia sp. PL7. The sequence continues at coordinate 2,889,862 of NZ_CAMFLB010000001.1, forward strand.
GTTGAATACCGGCTCAGCGCCGTCGCCTGCTCGCTGGTCGAGACGCTGGCGGCGCTGGACCGATGGGCGGAATACCATTTCCCCGAGCTGGACGCCGCCCGCGAGCGCTATGATGCAGACCGCGGGCGCGAGGCCGATTAAAGCGGTTTGGCCCGCAGCGTCTCGCCGCTGCGCACGAAGTTGCCGGCCCCCAGATGATGAATGGTGTGCAGATCCGCATTGGCGGCGGTGAAGTTCCAGCACCCTTGCTGGAACACCCGCTCGTCCGCTGCCGCGCTCAACACCTCGCCGAAGCAGGTGTCGTATTTTTCCTGTGCGCCGCTTTCCGGCAATAAGCGGCACTCCAGCCACGCCACGCAACCCTGTTCGATCAGCGGCACCTGCAGCGTGGCGCTCGGCGCTGCGGCGATGTGAAAGCGGGCAAACTTGTCTTCATCCAGCCCGGACACGCTGCCAACCGCGTAGGTGGCGTCGATGAACATGGCCGCCGGCACGCAAATGCCGAATGCGCCGCTCTCCTCGATCATTTGCCGGCTGTGCGCCCCTTTGTCCACCACAATGGCGATGCGCGGCGGGCTGAACTCCACCGGCATCGACCAGGCGGCGGCCATCACGTTGCGTTTGGCGCCGTCGTGGCTGCGGCTGGTGATCAATACCGTCGGGCCGTGGTTCAGCAGGCGGCTGGCGTGTTCGAGGGCGACAGGACGAAAGTGGCTCATCGGGAAATCCTTGCGAGTGACTGATTGTCCCGCAGTGTAGATCTGCGCTGCGGCGGCAGGCAACGCGGGGCGCACAGAATGCGCAGGTGAGACGCTTGTTCCCCGTCTCGCCATCCGTTATCTATAGTTAGATCAATTCGCCGGTAACGGCCCACTCCACCTGAGGATCTTGCCTTGACGTTTTTAAAACACCCTATCGCCGGATTGGTGCTGGCCGGCTGCGGCCTGCTGTCGGCGGGCGGCGCGCTGGCCGCTTCCGATGCGCTGGTGTACTGCACCGTCGCCTCGCCGGAATCGTTCAACCCGCAGCTCTCCAGCTCCGGGCCGACCTTTATCGCCACCTCGCAGGTGCTGTACAACCGCTTGGTGACGCTGCGCGAAAGCGATAAAACCCCGGCCCCGTCGCTGGCCACCGAGTGGAGCGTCAGCCCGGACGGCAAAACCTATACCTTTACCCTGCGCCAGGGCGTGAAATTCAACAGCAACAAATACTTCACCCCGACACGCGACTTCAACGCCGAAGACGTGGTGTTCACCGTGATGCGGCAGAAGGATCCCGCTAACCCTTATCACAAGGTCTCCGGCGGCAACTATGAATACTTCACCGACATGGGCCTGGATAAGCTGATCACCAAGGTGGAAGCGGTGGACGAGCATCACGTGCGCTTCACGCTGAGCCAGCCCAACGCCGCCTTCGTCGCTGACTGGGCGATGGATTTCGCCTCGATCCTGTCCGCCGAATACGCCGACGCCATGCTGAAAAAGGGCACGCCGGAATACGTCGACAACTGGCCGATCGGCACCGGGCCGTTTGCGCTGCAGCAGTACAAGCAGGATTCGCTGATCCGCTACATCGCCAACCCGCACTACTGGCAGGGCGAAGTGGCCAGCAAGCACCTCATCTTCTCCATCACGCCGGATCCGCAAACCCGGCTGGCCAAGCTGAAAACCAACGAATGCCAGATCATCCCCGCGCCGCTGCCGGAACAGTTCGCCGCCATCAAGGCCGACGGCAACCTGCAGCTGCACGACATTACCGGGCTGAACGTCGGCTATCTGGCGTTCAACACCCAGAAAAAACCGTTCGACAACCTGCTGGTGCGTCAGGCGTTGAGCTACGCGGTGGACAAGAAAGCGATCGTCGCCGCGGTGTTCAAAGACAGCGGCACGCCGGCCAATTCACTGCTGCCGCCGGGCATGCTGGGCTACAACGACAAACTGCCGGAGTACGCCTACGATCCGCAGAAGGCGCGCGAGCTGCTGAAGCAGGCCGGGCTGGAACAGGGCTTTGAAACCGACATCTGGTCGATGCCGGTACAGCGCCCTTACAACCCGAACTCCAAGCGCATCGCCGAGATGATCCAGAGCGACTGGGCGAAGGTGGGCGTGAAGGCCAAGATCGTCACCTGGGAGTGGGGGCAGTATCTGGCCGGGCTGCGCAAAGGCGAGCAACAGAGCGCGCTGTACGGCTGGGTGTCGGACAATGGCGATCCGGACAACTTCGCCACCCTGCTCGGCTGCGCCGGCGTGCAGAGCGGCGCCAACGTGGCACGCTGGTGCGATAAGGATTATGACCGGCTGATCCAGCAGGCGATCCAGGAGAACCAGCCGCAGGCGCGCGCCAAGCTGTATCAACAGGCGCAGGTGATCTTCGCCAAACAGGCGCCGTGGCTGCCGCTGGCCACCGGCAAAGTGTTCTACGCCACCCGCAGCAACCTGAGCGGCTATGTGGTGGACGTGAACGGCAGCGATTTCGCCAAGGCCAAATTGAACTGATCTTAGGCGCCGCAGCGCGGACTGCGGCGCAACCCGCTTCATCGCTTAATAAGCTGCCAGCCTCTGAACCTATCATTATTAGCTTCATAACTTACGGCGCTCACCTATCACCAGACGCATATCCCACTAAACCAATAGCTTAATAAGCGAGCTGAACCTGGCGTTTTGCCTAAATTGCGCGCACGCGCTTTCCTCCGATGTAACATTTCGTTACCATCGACGCACAGACCCTTTAACATCAAAAGGTAACCCGGTGCAGAACACCTACATGCCGTGGCAAATTCGCCTGCACTGGCTGGTGGCGATCCTGCTGGTCATCACCTGTGTCACCATCGAGCTGCGGGGCTTGGCCGAACCGGGCAGCGCCCCTTGGTACGTGCTGGTTGTCACCCACTTCAGCTGCGGCGTAACGGTATTTGCGCTGATGATCGCCCGCCTGTTCCTGCGCTGGCGCCACCCCTCGCCCGCCATCGCGCCCAAACCACCGAAGTGGCAAACCGGCCTGGCGCACCTGACGCACACCCTGATCTACCTGCTGCTGCTGACGCTGCCGGTGCTGGGGGTCTATTCGCGCTATCTGGGGGGCAAAGAGTGGTATCTATTCGGCCTGCCGATGCCGTTCGCCGACGTGGCCGATCGGCCGCAGGCGCGGGCGATTATCGGCTGGCACAAAACGCTGGCGTCATTCGGCTACTGGCTGATCGGCCTGCATACCGCCGCCGCACTATTCCACCACTATATCGTCAAGGACAATGCGCTGGTGCGTATGCTGCCACTGATGAAAAAGCGCTGACCATCCGGCGCCAGGGATGAATTTTCGGACCACGCCTGCTGACAGGGAATGATATGCAAACCCAATTTTTTCATGTGACCGTCGAGCAATGCGCTTGCCAACAGACGGCGCCCGACAATCTGGTGAGGATCATCGCCTCCGGCCAGACGTTCTTTTTTTATCGCGATGACTTCAGCGACAGCGAAAATCTGCTGGCCAGGCTCGCTGCCGGCGATCGGGTGAAGATCGGCGCCCACCGCCTGCGGGACGGCAGCTACTGGCTGCACTGGCTGCTGCACGGCACGAAAGGCCGGCTGGAGCCTGACAGAACGCTGAAATATAAGCTGAAATACTTCGCCCTGCTGCTGCTGGGCGCGGCGCTGGCCGGCGGTTTCCCGGCGGCCTTTTTCATCATGGACCGGGAAGATTCCTGGCTGACCATCGTCCTGTTCTTTATCGCCATCATCGCCGGCCTTATCGGCATCGGCATGGTGCTGTTCGTCGGTTCGGAGCTCCTGTTGATTGCGCACCGCGGCCGCAGGCGCCTGCTCAGAGCGCTGGATCGCGTGCTGCAGGGGCAAGACGTCACGCCGCCCGGCTCGCTCAGCCTGAAAATCCCCGGCATCAGATACCGGGCCGTCCGCGCAGACGCCGCGCCAGTGCCCGCAATGCCACAAACCGAGCTCCCCCTCCCCGAGGGCGTCGAGGCCTCCAGCATAGAGACGGTCAACGCCCTGAGCTACGAACTCTGCCACTATGAGATCCCGCGGCAGGTGCAGTATTTGGACACCTATGCGTGGCGTCAGAAGGAGACGCACTTCGCGTTGACGACCCGCGCGCTCAACGTCCCCAATACCAAACTGCACCCGGTATTTCGTCGGCAACATCCGCTTTTCATCGCCAAAGGCGATCCGCTGCAGGTGCTGTATTGCGAAAACGACACCGTCCCCGAGTTGCCGACGGTGCGTGGGATCATCAATCATCGCGATCGCCAAACCTATCTCATCGGCGGCAGCCGCTACTTCACCGAAGCCGGCCTTAACCTGTGCGCGCGCGTTGTCTTCATTTTTGGGGCAATCGTGGCGTGTTTTGTGCTCGGCATGACGGTGGTGGATAACGCCGATACCCCGGCGGGCTTTTACCTGGATGCCTGGACCCTGAAGCGCCTCGGCAGTGAATTGCCGCCGATTATTCTGCTGCTGATGCTGATGGTCAGCGGCCTGGCGCTGCTGATCGAGGGTTTCGCCCAGATCTGTCGCCTGTACTCTTTTGACCAGCACCGCACGTTTAAAACGTTTAAATACCTGCGAAATCTGCGTCGCAGGTTGTGGCGGCAGGCTCAGGTGACGGAGCTGAAATGATGACGTTAGCGCTTTATAAAAGACCCCTTATTATCCTGACGCTGTTTTTAGCCAGCGCGCTGGGCGTCTATTTGCTCGCCCCTGAGCAACGCTATGCGCAGTGGCAATGGACTCGGGGCGACCAGGCGTTGCCGACGATAGCCCGTTACGATCTCATCCACAGCTACCCGGCGCCGGACGGCGCCCTGCTGCTCACCAGCAAAAGAAGTGAAGACCGCGCGTACAATAGCTTTTACGGTTGGGCGGCCAACTACCTCAGCCAGGTGCTGTTTGCCGGCCCAAAAGGGTTACAAATGCTGGGGGAACTCGACGACTTGATCCACGATGCGGTTTGCGGCGAGCAGGAGTGCGTGCTTTTTCTCTCTGAGGGCCGCAGGCTGGTTGATGTGCAACGGGGTACCATCGGGGCGCTGATCCCCTGGCCGGAGGGCGACGACAACCGGCCTTCCTTTGTCGGCGGCAAACTGGTGGCGCAACCGGGAAAACGCGCGCTGTATCTCATCAGCACCGAAGGCGTATTCTACAGCCCGGACTTCGGCGCCCATTGGCGGCAGACGCTGGATCTGCCGGCGCTGCTGGACGCGCGGCAACTGCTGGGCTTTGAGCGCGGCGAGGAGGAGTCACCGACGGCTTACGCCTCCGGTAAGCGCAAATCCGTACCCGAGATATTCACCGCCATTGATGGCGACCGCGTGCATTTCTGGATGAACCCGGTGCTCGGATCTGGCGCGTTACACATCGCCGTTAACGGTAAAACCGGCGAGGTGATTGAAATGCATTGGCTGCTGGTGCGCGTGGAGGAAAGCGCGCAAGCCCCGGACGGCGGCATCTACCTGATCGCACAAACGCTGGACAGAGGGCTGTATCAGCTTCTGCGTTATCAATCCGACGGGCAGTTGAAGGTGCTGCTGGAGACCGGCGATAAATCGCTGTATCAGCTCTGGGCGGGCAACGATAAGCTGGTCGCCCAAACGGATAACGGCGATGCGCGTCTTTCGCTGATTTTCGATCTGCGCTCATCCGACGTGCACTACCGACAGCCGTTGGAGTACCGGTACAACGGGCGCGACGACGCGCGCCAAACCGTGATCGAACCAGAAAGCCACTATGACGATGACGGGGAGATCCCGGCGCTGCCCTACTTCGTTCGCTATCGCTCCACCACGCCGTGAACATAAGGAACTTGCCATGCTGTTAGGTTATGGCGCCGGCGCCGCCGGCCTGCTGGCGCTGTTATTGGCCCTGCTGCTCGCCGGCATCCTGCTCGCCTGGTGGGGCTGGCGCTACGCCGCCGCCCGCTGCGGCCGCCCGCGCCCGCCGCTTTCCTGGGGCGGCTATCTGTTGGCCTCGGCGCTGGCGATCTACCCGGTGGCGTTCGCGCTGATGCTGATCGGCATGGCCATCCAGGACATCAAGAGCCAGCGGGCGGAAGATCGTTGGAATCAACGCAGCTACTTGACGCTCGACGAGGCAAAGCCGTTCGGTGAAACGACGCTGCCGAAAGGCAGCTGGGTAAACCGCCAGGAACCACGCCTGCCCGGCACCGAAGACAGCCCCATCACGATGAACGGCGTGACCGCCGTGCGTTTTCCTCAGCCGCAGAGCGTGGCCGGCGTGCCGATCATCGCCTTTGAGGTTTTACCGCCGGTGATGGAGCTGGCGAGCGCGCACACCTTTACCCGCCCGAGCGGCCAAAGGGTGCACTGCGAAGCCGGTTGGCTGGTCACCTTCTTGTTGCCGCCGGATCGGCCGGCCCCGCAGTGGGAGGAGTGGCAGGCCGGGCTGCCAGCGGCGGCGTTTCGGCCCAGCGACTGGATCTTTAGGGAGTGCTTCTCCAGCAGCCCGATCGCGGTGCTGACCTTGCACAACGGCGAAGTCAGGGTGCTGCCCTAAGCCTTACGCCGTGGCGTTGGGCAAACGCACGGTCACGCGGTTATTGGCCGTGGGCAGCTGCAGCGGCGTTTCCTGCCAGCTCACCGCGATAACCAATACCGGCGGGGCCGGCACGCGCGGCTCACGCCCGTCGGGCCCCACGCTGTAGGCATCCCATTCAATCACAAACACCCCGCTGTCTTGCGGCTCGACCCGCTCGACGAAAAAGGTGGTGTCCGAACCACGCCCGCCCGCCGGTTTATGCGCGTAAGAGAGCAGGCTGAACCACTCACCGGCGAAATACAGATGGTACAGACCATCGACGATATGCTCGCCGCGGAACTGGCAACCGCCGACGCTCAAGCCGCAGCCCGCTGGGGATCCCGCCACGCGTTCGAGATCGCGCACGAAGCGATCGGTCGGCCTGTTATCCAGCAACAGCTCATAAGGCGGCGCGTGCAGCAGCGCGGCAGGATCGTCCGCCAGGCGCAGATTCGCCGGCAACATCAAGCGCGCCGCCAGCACGCGGCCGTTGGGCAAGGCGATCTCCAGACGATCGGCCGGATCCTCTGTCCACGGCGGCACCCACAGACCGCGCACAAGGTGCAACGGCGTAGCCTCCGCCTGCCGACACCTCGCCCGCAGCCGCGCCAGCGCCTCGGCGGTACCGACGGCCAGCGCGTCCTGCTCGCGATCGGTCAATGCCGGCAGCGCGTACATCATCCGGGCGGCAGGCTCGTACACCGTCAGCCCCTCACCCTCACGACTGCGGGTCGGGATCAGGCGCAGCTTGCCATCGTCCACGTCCTGCGGTGCCGCACAGGCGCCATGCACAATCGCCCCGTCACGCAGCAGCAGCGTCCAAAAATTGGGGCCGCCCATGCCCAGCTCCCCCACGCCGCCAATCCGCCGATCGCTGTCGCCGGCGTGCGCCATTTCAATCGGCTGCGAATGCCAGTCGGTTTTGCGCCACTCTGCGGCCTCTTCGGGGTCTTGCACGCCTTTAGCGGCGTACTTCACCCATTGCAGCACGGCAAACAGCGCGATGCACAGCACGCCGAAAATCGGGTGATCCTGCCAAATCAACCCCCAACCGACGATCAAAAAGGCCCAGGCGGCCATGGCGATATCCTTTTCCACGAGAAAACCGCCTGATTCTAGCGCAGGAAACGCAAAGGGTTGAAGCCTATGCCATGAATAATTAGCCGTTAAATAGAAAGATAATAATTTCAGCGTTATTTCTGTGACTACAAAGATCACATAAATAACGCTTCAAAGAGTGATTTGAACGTAGAAAAGACAACTCCCTGTATCTCAATGCAATATTCGCAACCCTATTAAAAACCAAAAGATAAAAGGGAAAAAAAACTGCAGTAATTTGTGCATATTCTAAACATTGGCTATGTTTATACATACTCTTTATATGCAGGTAAATAGACTGAAAAACAAAAGAGAAAGGCTCCCAATATAATTAAACAAACCTCGCATACCGCGTGGGTGAAACGCTATTAAGTATAAAAATTCCGAGGATATTTTATCTCCGCGGAACGGATCACTTTGCATTTTATCGGGCCAATAGGCTACACACCGCAATTAATATCATTATTAGCATTCCGGAGAGCGACAATGAAAATCGTTACGGGCATTATCCTTACCTCTGTGGCCGTCTTCAGCGGCGCGGCTTACGCGGCCGATGCGCAGCCTACCACCGGCAGCGCGGCGGTGATGCTGGAACATGTGCATGCCGTGATGGAAAACGGCAGCCCGGCGCCGCAGCACGACGCCGCCTGCAAAAAAGAACTTTCCATGCCGGAATCGAAATATATGGGCATGAAGGTCAAAACCGATTACACCATCAACAGCAGCACCATGATGATGTCGGCCAAGTCGATGTTCCGATCGCCGAACTCTATGAAACCGATGGAGCTGACGGTCGATCTCTCCGCGCTGGGCCTGGCGGATGTGTATGCCTTCGGCGCCTTTAAACCGGCCGCGCTGCCGCAGGCCTATATTTATTTCACCATCGACAAGGATTTTAAAGATCCGGTCAGCACCTTTATGATCATCAACCAAGGCAAGCAATATAACTGCGTCATTTCCAGCTCGAATAAAATGATGAGTAAAGAGATGCGCGGCAAGATGATGATGAAGAAACAGTAACGGAATGAAAAACGGCGCTTCCCTTAACAGGAGGCGCCGTCAGCAAAGCCTTAAATCAGACCCGGATTGTATTTCTGGTTGAACTTCTCTTCCGATTGGAACAGATAAATAATGCCTTCGATAAAGCCGACAATTGCCGGGATCCCCGTCCAGCAGAACAGCAGGTAGAACAGCCCCCACCACTTCATCCCTAAGTAAAACTTGTGAATGCCCAGCCCACCCAGGAAGATGGCCAGCAGGGCCGCCGCGAGCTTGTCTTTTCTGCTCATAGTGCACTTCTCCTTACTTCTCACCGAACCACCGGCATGTCCAAAAAACGGATGCCGCTCCGCAGAGCGCCGCATCGCAGTGCTTGAGGAGAAAACATTCACCCATCAAGGCTCAACAGGGGTAATTATAACAGTGATTAATTAAACGGTTGTTTAACCGACGAAAAGGTAAGCAAAGGGAATCTGAAGGAGAGATGGTGCCGATAATAGGAGTCGAACCTACGACCTTCGCATTACGAATGCGCTGCTCTACCAACTGAGCTATATCGGCATCGAGCCGGGCCTGCGGGGCAAGCCGGAAGTGCGTTGAACAAGGTAGACCCGTGCACGAAATGAGTCAATAGCCGCCGGGGCGTTTGGTTGTTTTGCAAGCAGCCAGACTGCCCCACGTTGCCCCTTCCAAAAAAATCAGGGCACAGCATGCTGCGCCCTGACCTCTTTATGAATGACCGCAATGCGGCCTTAGCTGCGCACCAGATCGTCGCCGTAGCCGATCCACTTGTAGGTGGTCAGCGCATCCAGGCCCATCGGGCCGCGGGCGTGCAGTTTCTGGGTGCTCACCGCCACTTCCGCGCCCAGGCCGAACTGGCCGCCGTCGGTGAAGCGGGTGCTGGCGTTGACGTACACCGCCGAGGAGTCCACCGCGCGCACGAAGTGCTCGGCGCTGCTCAGCGAGCGGGTGAGGATCGCGTCGGAGTGGTTGGTGCCGTGGGTGCGGATGTGGTCGATAGCCTGATCGATATCGTCCACCAGCAATACGTTCAGATCCAGAGACAGCCATTCGTCGTCGTAATCCTCCGCATTCACCGGCACCACCGTCGCCGGGCCGCCCTGCAGCAGCGGCAGCGCGTTTTCCGCCGCGTGCAGCGTCACGCCCGCCGCCGCCATTTTGGCGCTCAGCGCCGGCAGGAACTCGGCGGCGATGCTGCGGTTCACCAGCAGCGTCTCCAGCGAGTTACAGGCGCTCGGGCGCTGGATCTTGGCGTTTTCAATCACCGTCAGCGCCTTGTCGAAATCGACGTCGGCGTCCACGTAGGTGTGGCACACGCCGATGCCGCCGGTGATCACCGGGATGGTCGATTGCTCGCGGCACAGCTTGTGCAGGCCGGCGCCGCCGCGCGGGATCAGCATGTCGACATAGCGATCCAGGCGCAGCAGTTCGTTCACCAGCGCGCGATCCGGGCTGTCGATCGCCTGCACCGCCGCCGCCGGCAGGCCGCACTGTTCTAGCGCCTGCTGGATCACTTTCACCGTCGCCTGGTTGGTGTTGTGCGTCTCTTTCCCGCCGCGCAGGATCACCGCGTTGCCGGTTTTCAGGCACAGGCTGGCGACGTCGATGGTGACGTTCGGCCGCGCCTCGTAAATCACGCCGATCACGCCGAGCGGCACCCGGCGGCGCTCCAGCTTCAGCCCGCTGTCCAGCAGGTTGCCGTCCAGCACGTGGCCGACCGGATCGTTCAGGCGGCATACCTGGCGCACGTCGTTGGCGATCGCCGCCAGCCGCGCCGGGGTCAACAGCAGGCGGTCGAGCAGCGCTTCGCTCATGCCGGTGGCGCGCGCCTGCGCCATGTCTTGTTCATTCGCCAGCAGGATCGCTTCACTGTTGGCTTCCAGCCTGTCGGCCATCACCGACAGCACCTGATTTTTCTTCGCCGTGCTCAGCACCGCCAGCTGCCAGGAGGCCTGCTTGGCGGCCTTCCCCATCTGCTCCAGCATGCTCACTCCTTAACTGACAATCATATCGTCGCGGTGCACTGCCACCGGACCGTATTCATAACCGAGGATCTCGCTGATTTCCTGCGAGTGGTGCCCGGCGATCATGCGCATCGCGTCGCTGTTGTAGCGGCTGACGCCGTGCGCCAGATCGCGCCCCGCCAGGTTGCGGATGCGGATCACTTCGCCGCGCGAGAAGTCGCCCTTCACTTCGCGGATGCCCTTCGGCAACAGCGAGCTGCCGCGCGCCATCATCGCTTCCACCGCGCCATCGTCGACGGTGATCTCACCGGCCGGTGGCGCGCCGAAGATCCAGCGCTTGCGGTTTTCCAGCGGGGTTTCCAACGCGTGGAAACGGGTGCCCACCGGTTTGCCTTCGATCACGTCCGCCACCACGCCCGGCTTGCTGCCCGCGGCGATCACCACGTCGATGCCGGCGCGGCAGGCCACGTCGGCCGCCTGCAGCTTGGTGCCCATGCCGCCGGTGCCCAGACCGGAGACGCTGTCGCCGGCGATGGCGCGCAGCGCGTCGTCGATGCCGTGCACTTCACGGATCAGTTCGGCCTGTGGGTTGTTGCGCGGATCGGCGGTGTAGAGGCCCTGCTGATCGGTCAGCAGCAGCAGTTTGTCAGCCCCGGCCAGAATGGCCGCCAGCGCCGACAGGTTATCGTTGTCGCCCACCTTGATTTCGGCGGTGGCGACGGCGTCGTTCTCATTGATTACCGGCACGATGCGGTTATCCAGCAGCGCCGTCATGGTGTCGCGCGCGTTGAGGAAGCGCTCGCGGTCCTCCAGATCGGCACGCGTCAGCAGCATCTGCCCGACGTGAATGCCGTAAATGGAGAACAGCTGTTCCCACAGCTGGATCAGCCGGCTCTGCCCTACCGCTGCCAGCAGCTGCTTGGAGGCGATGGTGGCGGGCAGCTCGGGGTAGCCCAGGTGTTCGCGCCCGGCGGCGATGGCGCCGGAAGTGACGATGACAATGCGGTGGCCCGCGGCGTGTTGCTGCGCACATTGGCGCACCAATTCGACAATGTGGGCGCGGTTCAGACGCAGCGATCCGCCGGTCAACACGCTGGTGCCCAATTTCACAACCAATGTCTGGCTGCCGTTCATAGTATTTCTGCCGTGTGTAATGATGAGAAGAAGAGTGCAAAGGTCTTTGTAACAGGAGAGACGCGTTATGCCAACAGGCACAACGCGAAATCAGCACAATACGTGGTCAAACGGGGTCAGGCGGAGAGTTTGATCAGTTTTTCTTTGAAATCGTCGGCGGGTTCCAGCCCCAGTTCCATGGTCGCCAGCAGCTCGCCCAGGCGGCGATGGAAGTCGCGCAGGGTGTCTTCCAGCTTGGCGTTTACTTCATCATCCTTAATGTTTTGCGCCGTCCAGTCGCCTTCCTTGTCGAACAGGCCGAATTGGTACGAATAGGTGAAGCGCGCCTCTTCCGCCTGCAGCTCCATCCACCAGCCCCAGAACTCACGCTTCTCCGGAGCGGGCTTTACATTGACGCAGACGGCCAAACAATCAAAGAAAAAACGGTCGTTTTCACATTGCCCTTCACGCAGGTACGGCCCCAAGCTGGCAAAACGTTTCATTAGTCGGCTTTTAGGGTGACCACTCGGTAACGTCATTCTCTAACCTCCTCAATGTAGACCACTCTTTTTAACAAACTGTTAAAATTTAGCAACTAATTAACGCATTTTGTCCCTCAGCCAACCGGACATCTGCAGCAACGCCCGGTGGAAGCTGTCGTACACCGGGGTGCGCGGGATGGCGACCAGCTTGCCGCTCACCGAGGAGGTGACGATCAGCTGCGACTCCTCTTTCGGACTGAGCGTATCGCGCTCCCAGTAGCCGGAGATCATCGGCGTCGGGCAACGGCGCCCCAGCAGCCCCTGCATTTTCAGCGAGTAGCTGTTCAGCTCCACCTTCAGCACGTTGTCCGAGGCGTTAGCCATGCCCATGCGGCTGGCCAGCACGTCCATATACATGTCCGGCACGTTCAACTGGGTGCTGCTGTCGCACAGCAGGCGATGCACCACCGGCCCCAGGCAGGCTACGCCGCGCAGCCGCTGCGGCTCCAGATAGGCCAGCCGCACCGCCACGTTGGCGCCGAAGCGGAAGCCGAAGGCGCTCACCCGCTGATGATCCACCCACGGCACCGAGGCCAGCTGGATCAGCACCTGTTGGTGCAGGTAGCTGGAGTCCTGCGTCAGCTTCCATTTGCACGAAGAACCGATCGACGGCATATCGAGCGTCAGCATGGCGATGCCGTGCGGCGCCAGGTAGTCGCGGAACAGGCGATGATAGTCGGTCTGCAGCGTATCGAGGCTGCCGCACATCAGCACCGTCGGGAACGGCGCCTCGCCCTTCTCCGGCATGTGCAGGAAACCGGTGACGCTGCCGCCGCCTTCGATGCGGAACTCCAGCTCTTTCAGCTGATACGGCAGCAACAGCGCCGCCTCTTCGTAAGCGCGGTTGGCGAGCATCTCCGCCTGTTCGGCCAGCTCGTCGCCCTTCAGGTGCGGGTAACCGGCGATGCTGTACAGGCTCGCGGCCTTCAGCCAGTACTCGCCGCCGAGCAGCGGATCCTGCTGTTCCGTCGCCCGCTGCTGCCACTGCATGCCCTGATGGATCCACTCGTAGATCCAGTTGCCGTTGCGGTAGCCCACCACGGTATCCAGCCGCTGCGGATTGCTGCGCTCGGCGTCCGAGGCGGCGATGCGCGCCAGCACTTCGTGGATTTCGATCGGGCTGACGCCGCGCCAGGCCCACAGCAACGGATTCAGCATGCGATACCAGCTGCCGGTGGTGTCGCCTTCCAATGCGGAATGCATGGCGGCGCTCACTTTGTTGCGCGCGCGCAGCACCAGCGTCGAGGTTTCAGGGTGTTTGAATTTGGGCTTGAAAAGAATTTCAGAAAGGTTGGCCTGTGCCATGGTAACAACAGCCTCCGTAAATCTGGCGATAGGCCGCAAAAGGCCTACTTAACTGGAGGTAGTGTACCTAACTCTGGCGGGATAAACCAAGATAACGCAAACGCCCGGCATAACCGGGCGTTGGGCTGGAACTGGCTGGACTTAGCGACCGCCGATCGGGGGAACGAAGCTGACGCCCATGTCCCACGGCTGTTCGATCCAGGTATCCTGCGGGATGTCGACTTCGTAGTCGTCCACCAGCGGACGACCCGCCGGCTTAGCGAAGATGGTGACGAAATGCGCTTTCGGGTACATGTCGCGGATCGCTTTCGCGGTGCCGCCGGTATCCACCAGATCGTCCACCACGATGAAGCCTTCACCGTCGCCTTCGGCGCGCTTGAGCACTTTCATTTCGCGTTGGTTGTCATGGTCATAGCTGGAAATGCAGACGGTATCCACATAGCGGATGCCCAGTTCGCGCGCCAGCAGGCCCGCCGGTACCAGACCGCCGCGGCTTACGGCAATGATGCCTGTCCATTTGTCGGCAGGCAGCAGGCGGTGCGCCAGCTTGCGTGCGTGCATTTGCAGCATATCCCAGGTAACAACGTATTTTTCGCTCATAGAATCGTGTCCCAGCCGGCGGTGAAGCGGCTTATTTGTAGTTCAGGGGAAAAAAGGTTGCGCGAGATTATAGAGACTGGCCGCGTTGAATTCCAGCTGTACCGAGGAAAACCTCGCGATTTCCGCCGGGCGGCTTTTCGGTGATTGATGCTGAAAAAGCGAGCGTTCCCGCAGCGAAGCCATGTGATCAAGCGCTTAAACCGCACAATACGGGGGGCGCACCGCCGGAAATAAAGTGATATTCTCTGACGATCGTGCCACGACGCACAGATACCCGCTCACCTTAACCGCGCGGCATGCCCGTCCTGTCGGAGCCTGCCGTCACAGGAGACTTATAGTGTCTGAATTGTCTCAGCTTTCGCCACAGCCGCTGTGGGATATTTTCGCCAAGATCTGTTCTATCCCGCACCCTTCTTATCATGAAGAAGCGCTGGCGCAGCACATCCTCACCTGGGCCAAAGAAAAGAACCTGCACGCCGAGCGTGATCAGGTCGGCAATATCCTGCTGCGCAAACCAGCCACCAAAGGCATGGAAAACCGCAAGCCGGTGGCGCTGCAGGCACACCTGGACATGGTGCCGCAAAAGAATAACGACACCGTACACGACTTCGCCAAGGATCCGATCCAGCCTTATATCGCCGGCGAGTGGGTGAAAGCGCGCGGCACCACGCTGGGCGCCGACAACGGCATCGGCATGGCCTCCGCCCTGGCGGTGCTGGCCGACGACAGCGTTGAGCACGGCCCGCTGGAAGTGCTGCTGACCATGACCGAAGAAGCGGGGATGGACGGCGCCTTCGGGCTGCAGCCGAACTGGCTGCAGGCGGATATCCTGATCAATACCGATTCCGAAGAAGAAGGCGAAATCTACATGGGTTGCGCCGGCGGTATCGACTTCATCACCACCCTGCCGCTGCAGCGCGAAGCGGTGCCGGCCGGTTACCAAACCCTGAAGCTGACCCTCAAGGGCCTGAAAGGCGGCCATTCCGGCGCCGAGATCCACGTCGGGCTGGGCAACGCCAACAAACTGCTGGCGCGCTTCCTGTTCGCCCATGCGGCGGCGCTGAACCTGCGCGTGCTGGACCTGAACGGCGGCACCCTGCGCAACGCCATCCCGCGTGAAGCCTCCGCGGTGGTAGCGGTGCCGGCGGACAAGGCCGACGTACTGAAAGCGCTGAGCCAGGAGTTCCTGGCCGTGCTGCAGAACGAACTCTCCGCCAAAGAGAAGAACATCACCGTGCTGTTGGAGCCGACCACCAGCGCTTCGCTGGCGCTGAGCGCCGACAGCCAGCAGCGCTTCCTGGCGCTGCTGAACGGCACGCCGAACGGCGTGATCCGCATGAGCGACGCGGTGAAAGGCGTGGTGGAAACCTCGCTGAACGTCGGCGTGGTCACCACCAGCGAAAACGAAGCGGAAATCATCTGCCTGATCCGCTCCCTGATCGACAGTGGCAAAGACTACGTGGTCGAGATGCTGACCGCGTTGGGCCAGCTGGCCGGCGCTAAAGTGGCGCCGAAGGGCGGCTACCCGGGCTGGCAGCCGGACGCCGACTCGCCGGTGATGCACCTGGTGCGCGAGCTGTATCAGGATCTGTTCGACAAGACGCCGAACATCATGGTGATCCACGCCGGTCTGGAATGCGGTCTGTTCAAAAAGCCATATCCAAACATGGACATGGTATCGATCGGGCCAACCATCACCGGCCCGCATTCGCCGGATGAGCAGGTGCATATCGAAAGCGTCGGCCTGTACTGGAAGCTGCTGACCTCGTTGCTGAAAGCAATCCCTGAGCGCGCGTAATCTGCACGCTTAACGCAAAAAGCCGGCGACCGCCGGCTTTTTTATTCCCACGACAGCGCCAGCTGCCGCTCCAGCTGCGGATCGAGCAGCGTCACATGCAACCCCACCAGCCGCACGCCGCGCCCTTCGCGCCGCTCGCGCCACGCCTGCCGCGCCACCTCCAGCAAATCCTGCCGGTTCAGCACCGGGAACACGTGCTCCTGGGTGGTTTGCTGAAAATCCTGAAACTTCAGCTTCACGCCCTGCCGGGCGATGTGCAGATCCGGCTTCACCTTGCGCAGCCGCATCTCCAGCTCGGGATAGAGTTTGTCGATAATCAGCGTTTCGCAGTCTTCCCAGTCGTGAATATCCTCCGCCAGCGTGCGCTCCACCCCCACCGATTTGCGCAGCCGCTCAGGAGAGATTTCGCGCCGATCGATGCCCTGACAGCGCTCCCACAGCACCCGGCCGAACTTGCCGAAGCGCTTGAGCAGCTGCGCCAAATCGTATTGCTGCACGTCGGCGCAGGTGATAAGCCCCACTTCCTCCAGCCGCTTGGCGGTCACCTTGCCGACGCCGGGGATCTTGCTGAGCGGCAGCTGCTGCAAAAACGCCGGCACCTGCGCCGGCGTGATCACGTATTGCCCGTTCGGCTTGTTCATCTCGGAGGCGATTTTAGCGAGAAACTTGATTGGCGCGATGCCGGCCGACGCGGTGAGGTTCAGCTCGTCGGCGATCGCCTGACGGATTTCCTGGGCGATCAGCGTCGCCGAACCGTTGCATTGCGGGCTGTCGGTCACGTCGAGGTAGGCCTCGTCGAGCGAAAGCGGCTCGATCAACGGGGTATAGCGGGCGAAGATTTCGCGGATGTGCAGCGAAGCTTCTTTGTAGGCCGCCATGCGCCCCGGCAGCAGGGTGAGATGCGGGCACAGTTTGAGCGCCATCGCCGTGGACATGGCACTGTGCACGCCGTAGCGCCGCGCCGGGTAGTTGGCGGTGCTGATCACCCCGCGGCGATCGGCGCTACCGCCAATCGCCAGCGGGATATCGCGCAGGCTGGGATCGTCGCGCATCTCCACTGCCGCGAAGAAGCAGTCCATATCGACATGAATGATTTTACGCATCGCACCCTCCAACAATACTGTATAAGTATACAGCCAGGCACCAAAAGCTCAAGGCCGCAGAGCTCGAGGAAAGCGGCGTTTCTGACAGATATTTCCGCGTTGTTAAAAAAGCTTAATTTTTCAATAGTATGATTTCCGCCATCCCGTGCGGCTCACCACAACGATAACGACAAGGTACCCTACATGATCAGATTTTCTCATTTGCTGCTGGCTTCCGCGCTGTCGCTGAGCGCGCTGGCGGCCAGCGCCGCGGCCGGTCATGCGCCGGCGATCGTCGCCCATCGCGGCGGCACCGCCGATGCGCCGGAAAACACTCGCATCGCCATCGAAACCGCGCTGAAAAACGGCGCCGACGCCATCTGGATCACCCTGCAAGAATCCAAAGACGGCATCATCGTGCTGTATCGCCCCTCGGATCTGAAAGCGCTGACCAACCGGCAGGGTCCTGTTTCTGCCTATACCGCCGCGCAGCTGGCCGAGACCGACGCCGGTTGGGCCTTCGCCAAGGGTGACGCACACCCGTTCCGCGGCCAGGGTATCGGCATTCCACGGCTCGACGACGTGCTTAAAGCGTTTCCGCACGTCACTTTTTATCTGGACATCAAATCCCCGGACGCCGATCCGGCGCAGTTTGGCCAAACGCTGCTGGCGACGTTGCAAAGCACCGACAGCCTGAACCGCATCCGCGTCTACTCTACCGACGCCAAATACCTGCAGGCGCTGCCGCCGGCCATCCCGCGCTTTGAAAGCCGCGACGAAACCCGCACGCTGCTGGCCAACGTCACCATGGCGCACCAGTGCGACGTCAAACCGGACAACCGGCAGCCGCGCTGGTACGGGCTGGAGCTGAAGCGCGAGGTGGAAGTGGTGGAGAAATATACCCTCGGCGAAGGGCGTTCGAAGGCGTTTCTGACCTGGGATAAAGAGTCGATGGACTGTTTCCGCTCGCAGGGCCCGGCGCACATTATCCTGTTCGGCGTCAACTCGCCGCAGGAATATCAGCAGGCGCTGGCGCTGGGCGCTGACGGCGTGATGGTCAACTCGCCGGCCGAGGCGAAAAGCTTCCGCAAGGCGAAATAAAAAACCCGGCCAAGGCCGGGTTTTCGCTACAGAATACGGTGCTTTTCCAACTGCTCGCGCCGCTGCGCCGCTTTGGCTTCGCGCTTTTTGCGCGCATCGCACGGCTCCGGGCAGTCGCAGACTTTCTCCATGCCCAGCGCGGTGATGCCGCCGCAGCTGCCCTGCAGGCTTTTGCGTTTGAACACATAGCCCAGCGACATGCCGCCGACGATCAGCAGAAACAACACGAAAGTAGCGGCGAATACCGTCAACATAGCAACCTCACGAACGCTTTTTCAGATAGGGCTTGAACGCGTCTGAGTAACGCTCCTCAAACCCGTCGGCGGTTTTCACGATCATGAACACCGGGATACCGAGCAGGTTGGCCAGCGCCAGGCCGCGCTCCGGCCCCATCACGTTCAGGCCGGTGGACAGCCCGTCGGCGGTCATGCAGGTCGGGCTCAGCACGGTGATCGACACCAAACGGTGGTGAATGGGTCGGCCGGTGACCGGATCGATGGTGTGCGAATAGCGCACCCCGTCCTGCTCGAAGTAGTTGCGATAGTCACCCGAGGTAGCGATCGACATCTCCCCCGGCTGGATCACCAGCTGCGCCTGCTGTTGCGTACCGGCGGTCGGGCGCTCGATGGCGATGCGCCACGGCTTTTGCTCGCCGTTATGCCCGCGCGTGCGCACCTCACCGCCGATATCCACCATGTAGTTCTTCACATGCCGGGACTGCAGATATTCCGCCACCACGTCCACGCCATACCCTTTGGCGATCGACGACAGATCGACGTACAGCTCAGGGATGCTTTTCACCAGCGCGCTGCCCTGCACCGACAGTTTGTCGGCGCCGGTCCAGGCGCGGCGGTGCGCCAGTTCCGCCTCGCTCGGCACTTTGTCCGGCCGCCCTTCCGGGCCGAAGCCCCACAGGTTGACCAGCGGCCCGACGGTCACGTCCAGCGCGCCGTCAGTGACGCGGTTGATGCGCAGCGCTTCGCGCACCACCTCAGCGGTGGCCGGCGAAACCGGGAACGGCCGGTCAATGTCGCGGTTGGCATTGAAGCGGCTCAGCTCGGAATCCGGCCGGTAGGTGGACATCTGATCGTTCACCTGCTCCAGCCGTTTGTCGATCTCTGCCTGCATCTCGCGCGCCGACGGCGTATCTTCGCCGGTCACGTAACGGATCGAATACGAGGTGCCCATGGTTTTACCCATCAGGTCCACCTGTTCCGGCCCGCAGCCGGTCAGCAGCAGGGTGGCGCTCAGCGCCACACCCGTCAGCCAGTTCTTCATCGCCAATGCGCGCAATTTAGCCACCAAAGTCATCCAGCATGATGTTTTCGTCTTCGACGCCCAGATCTTTGAGCATCTTGATCACCGCGGCGTTCATCATCGGCGGCCCGCACATGTAAAACTCGCAGTCCTCCGGTGCCGGGTGGTTCCTCAGGTAGTTCTCCAGCAGAACATTATGGATAAAGCCGGTGTAGCCGGTCCAGTTATCTTCCGGCTGCGGATCCGACAGCGCCACGTGCCAGGTGAAGTTTTCGTTCTCCGCCTGCAGCTGGTTGAAGTCGTCTTCATAGAACATCTCGCGCAGCGAACGCGCGCCGTACCAGAAGGTGATCTTGCGCTTCGAGTTCAGGCGCTTGAGCTGATCGAAGATGTGCGAACGCATCGGTGCCATGCCCGCGCCGCCGCCGATGAAGATCATTTCGGCGTCGGTGTCCTTGGCGAAGAACTCGCCGAACGGCCCGGAGATGGTCACCTTGTCACCGGCTTTCAGCGACCAGATATAGGAAGACATGATGCCCGGCGGCACGTCCGGATTATTCGGCGGCGGCGTGGCGATACGCACGTTGAGCATGATGATGCCCTTCTCTTCCGGGTAGTTGGCCATCGAGTAGGCGCGCACCGTGGTGTCGTTCACCGTCGAGCGGTAGCGGAACAGGTTGAACTTGTCCCAGTCGCCGCGATACTCCTGCGGCACGTCGAAGTCGGCGTAGCTGATGTCGTGCGCCGGTGCTTCGATCTGGATAAAGCCGCCCGCGCGGAACGGCACGTCCTCACCATCGGGGATCTTCAGCTTCAGCTCTTTGATAAAGGTGGCTTTGTTATCGTTGGAGATAACCTCGCACTCCCATTTCTTCACGCCGAAGATCTCTTCCGGCAGCTCGATCTTCAGGTTCTGCTTCACGTTCACCTGGCACGCCAGGCGGCACCCTTCTTTCGCTTCGCGCTTGTTGATGTGCGAGAGCTCGGTCGGCAGGATATCGCCGCCGCCCTCTTTGATCACCACCCGGCACTGGCCGCAGGAACCGCCGCCGCCGCAGGCCGAGGAGACGAAGATCCCCTGGCTGGAGAGCACGTTGAGCAGCTTGTCGCCCGCCGGCGCATGGAAGCTCTTATCCAGATCGCCGTTGATTTCCACCGCGATGTCACCGGTGTTCACCAGCTTCGATTTGGCGAACAGGATCAGCAACACCAGCACCATCACGATGGTGGTGAACATTGCTACGCCTAAAATAATTTCCATAAATTCTTCCCGCCTTTACAACTGAACACCGGAGAAGGACATGAAGCCCAGCGCCATCAGTCCGGTGGTGATAAAGGTAATGCCCAGGCCGCGCAGCCCTGCCGGCACGTTGGCATACTTGAGTTTTTCGCGGATCCCCGCCATGGCGACGATCGCCAGCATCCAGCCGGTGCCGGAACCAAAGCCGTACACCACCGACTCGGCGAAGTTATAGTCGCGCTGCACCATGAAGGACACGCCGCCGAAGATGGCGCAGTTCACGGTGATGAGCGGCAGGAAGATGCCGAGCGCGTTATACAGCGACGGGAAGAAGCGATCGAGGATCATCTCCAAAATCTGTACCAGCGCCGCGATCACGCCGATGAAGGTGATGAAGTTGAGGAAGCTCAGATCGACGCCTTCCACCAGCGCGCCGTCGCGCAGGATCAGGTTGTAGACCAGGTTGTTCACCGGCACCGAAATGCCGAGCACGATGGTCACCGCGATGCCCAGGCCAAAGGCGGTCGAGACCTTCTTCGACACCGCCAGGAAGGTACACATCCCGAGGAAGAACGCCAGCGCCATGTTCTCGACGAACACCGCGCGCACAAACAGGCTGATATAGTGTTCCATCGGCCTTTACTCCTTTTCGATCTGCGCCGGCTTCAGGGTGCGCAGCACCCAGATCAGCAGGCCGATGATGAAGAACGCGCTCGGCGCCAGCAGGAACAGGCCGTTCGGCTGGTACCAGCCGCCGTTCTGCACCGTTTCCAGCACCGGGACGCCGAACAGCTTGCCGGAGCCAATCAGCTCGCGCAGGAAACCGACCAGCACCAGGATCACCCCGTAACCCAGCCCGTTGCCGATGCCGTCCATAAAGCTCTCGATCGGCGGCGACTTCATGGCATAAGCCTCGGCGCGCCCCATCACGATGCAGTTGGTGATGATAAGGCCGACGAACACCGACAGCTGCTTGGAGATCTCGAACGCATAAGCGCGCAGCAGCTGATCGACCACGATCACCAGCGAGGCGATGATCGCCATCTGCACGATGATGCGCACGCTGTTGGGAATATGGTGACGGATCAGCGAGATGAAGAAGCTGGAGAACGCGGTCACCAGCGTCACCGCAATGGTCATCACCACCGCCGTCTCCAGCTTGGTGGTCACCGCCAACGCAGAACAGACGCCCAACACCTGCAGGGCGATCGGGTTATTGTCGAACAGCGGCCCCAGCAGGACCCGCTTTATCTCTTTGGAATCAGCCATTTTTCAGCGCTCCTTCACGAACTTTTTTCAGGAACGGGCCGAAGCCGTGCTCGCCCAACCAGAAATCAAACGTATGCTGCACACCGTTGGAGGTCAGCGTGGCGCCGGATAGGCCGTCCACTCCGTGCACATCCCCCTGACGTGCGCCGCCTTTCACCACGCGGATCGCCGGCTGGCCGTTGTCGTCGAACAGCTGTTTACCGACCCACTGCTGGCGCCAGGACGGATTCTCGACCTCACCGCCCAGCCCTGGGGTTTCCCCCTGGTCGTAGTAGGTGATGCCCTTGACCGTATTGCCGTCGTTATCCAGCGCCACGAAGGCGTACATCATCGACCACAGGCCGGTGCCGTATACCGGCAGCACAAGCTTGTTCACCTGGCCGCTTTCGTCGCGCACCAGGTAGATTTCCGCCTGGTTGCTACGGCGTTTGATACCGGCCGGATCGTCGCCCGCGGGCAACGCCACGCTTTTGGCGTCGTCGCGCAGCGCGGCGCCCAGATCGAACGCCGCCGCCTTGCCAGCGACAAACTCGCCGCTGTTCAGATCCACCAGGCGCGGTTCGATGCGCTCGCTGTACAGACGCTTGACCTGCTCGCTCTCCATTTTCGGCTGCAACAGGCCGGCTACGTCGAGAATATTGCGCTGCTTATCGAGCAGCTTTTGCTCCTGCTGTTTGGACTTCAGGCCGACGGCGGAGCCCGCCACCACCACTGAACACACCAGACACAGCAGCAGCACTACCAGCAGCGTTTTACCGATGCCGTCGTTTTTCGCTTCATTCGCCACGGGCTTTTCTCCGCTTGATGTTGGCCTGCACCACCAGGTAATCGAACAGCGGTGCGAACAGGTTGGCGAACAGGATCGCCAGCATCATGCCTTCCGGATAGGCGGGGTTGACCACCCGGATCAGCACGCACATCACGCCGATCAGAATGCCGTACCACCATTTCCCCTTATTGGTGAAGGAGGCGGAAACCGGGTCGGTCGCCATAAAGATCATGCCGAAGGCGAAGCCGCCCAGCACCAGATGCCAGTACCACGGCATGGCGAACATCGGGTTGGTGTCCGAACCGATGGCGTTGAACAACAGTGCAGAAGCCACCATGCCGAGCATCACGCCGGCGACGATGCGCCAGGAGGCCACGCGGCCGAACAGGATAATCGCCCCGCCGATCAGGATCATCAGCGTGGAGACTTCACCGATGGAGCCGGGAATGTTGCCGAGGAAGGCGTCCAGCCAGCTGATGGACTGGCCGGTGGCCACGTTGCTCAGGCTGTGCGCCCCGCCTGCACTCCACTGCGCCAGCGGCGTCGCGCCGGAGAAACCGTCCGCGGAGGTCCACACCAAATCGCCGGAGATCTGCGCCGGATAGGCGAAGAACAGGAAGGCGCGGCCGGCCAGCGCCGGGTTGAGGAAGTTGCGCCCGGTGCCGCCGAAGATCTCTTTGGCCACCACCACGCCGAAGGTGATGCCAAGCGCGGCCTGCCACAGCGGCAGGGTCGGCGGCACGATCAGCGCAAACAGGATTGAAGTGACGAAGAAGCCTTCGTTAACCTCATGCTTACGGATAATGGCGAACAGCACCTCCCAGAAGCCGCCGACGACAAACACCACGGCGTATATCGGCAGGAAGTAACAGGCGCCCAGCACCATCTTGCTGACCCAGCCGGCGTCGGCCGCCAGCGAGGCGCCTAGCCACTGCGCCAGACGATAATGCCAGTCGCCCGCCAGCACCTGTTGCAGCGCGTCGCCGCTGTACAGATGGTGCAGCGCCGGGATCGCCTGCTGGCCAACGTTGTACATGCCCCAGAACATCGCCGGGAACACCGCCAGCCACACCAGGATCATCATGCGTTTCAAATCGATGGCGTCGCGCACGTGCGAAGCGCCGCGCGTCACCGTGCCGGGGGTATAAAACACCGTGGTGGTCGCTTCATATAGCGGGTACCACTTTTCCAGTTTGCCGCCCGGCGTGAAGTGATGCTCTATCTTCTCAAAATAATTCTTCAGGCCCATCGGTTATCCTTCCTGCTCAATCTTGGTCAGCACCTCGCGCAGCACCGGCGCGTACTCATACTTGCCGGGGCAAACGAAGGTGCACAACGCCAGATCTTCCTCGTCCAGCTCCAGGCAGCCCAGCGCCTGCGCACTGTCGCTGTCGCCCGCCAGCAAATCGCGCAGCAGCAGCGTCGGCAAAATATCCAGCGGCATCACCCGCTCGTAGTTGCCGATCGGCACCATGGCGCGTTCGCCGCCGTTAGTGGTGGTCGAGAAGGCGAACAGTTTGTTTTTCAGGAAGTGGCCCAGCGTGGTGCGGGTAATAGAGAACTTGTTCGGCGACGGCACGATCCAGCCGAACAGCTCTTTGTCGCGCCCTTCTTCCAGCACCGACACCTGCGAGTGGAAACGGCCGAGCCAGGCGTTCGGCCCGGCGGCGTGCATGCCGTTCAGCACCGAACCGGAGATCACCCGGTTCTCGCCGTCTTTCAGGCGGCCGGCGGTCAGCTCCTCGAGGCTGGCCCCCAGGCGGGTGCGCAGCAGCGCCGGCTGCGCCACCTGCGGCCCGGCCAGCGCCACGACCCGGCGGGTATCGAGCTTACCGGTGGTGAACAGCGTGCCGATGGCGATGACGTCCTGGTAGCCGATGTGCCAAACGATTTTCTTCAGGCTAACCGGTTCAAGGAAGTGAATGTGGGTGCCCACCAGCCCGGCGGGATGCGGGCCGGCAAATTCGCTGTAGGCGATCTGCGGGCCGCTCTGCTGGCCAACGGAGGCGCCGGCGGCGTGACATACGTGCACCTTGCCCGCCGTCAGGCGTGCCAAGACCACCAGCCCGGCGTTGAACGCCGCCTGCTGCTCGGCGATGATCACCTGCGGATCGGCGGCCAACGGTTGGGTATCCATCGCGGTGACGAAAATGGCGCGCGGTTCGCTGCCGGGGCTTGGCGTTTTACTGAACGGGCGGGTGCGCAGTGCGGTCCACAGGCCACTGGCGATCAGTTCGCTCTCGACCTGTTCGCGTGGCAACTGGGCCAATTCCCCCTGCGGGTAGTGCGCAAACTCGAGCTGATCGTCGCCGCCGTTTTCCAGCGCAATCACCACCGATTGCAATACGCGCCGCTCGCCGCGGTTAATCGCGACGATGCGGCCGCTGGCGGGAGCCGTGAAGAAAACCCCGGGGTTTTTCTTATCTTCGAACAACGCCTGGCCTTTCTTAACGGTATCGCCTTCCTGCACCAGCATGGAGGGGCGCATTCCGACATACTCTTCCCCAAGCAGGGCGACATGCTGAATGTTCGGGCCATCTTGGATCGCCTGAACCGGGGCTCCGGCTATCGGCAGATCTAACCCTTTTCTGATCTTAATCATAGGATTTATACGATGTAGTTGGGTTTACACGTCTGCCCGGCCCCAGAGGCGGGTGCTGACGATGCCAGGATTGCCGGGCAGTGCGCACAACGGCACGCCCAACATGAACTTTCTCGCAGTGAAAAACTGGGGTAACGCGCATTCCCTTGAGTCCCCCTTTCCGTTGTTTGCGCGACAGTCGATGTGTTAACGGCATGTAGCCAAATAACCATCAAAACGGCCGGGTTATATGCAATAACTCTTGCCGCTTCAATCGCCACAGCGCGTTAAATTGAAGAGAGAATATTAACATTGTTCGCAACATTGTTCTGCGTTACGTCGTGACTTGGGTCAAGCAAACGCAATTAAATTTCGCCTGTTTTTCACTACTTATCGTTAAAATCTGCCGGTCATTTCACTTTTATCGAGCTTTGTCGTTTTTTTATACATATCACGTATTGCTAAAAATAAACGCGCTGGTAATCTGGCGGTGTTTTGCAGCAGTAAAAACAATAATCAGTGGCATGCTGGCCAACCTCAATTGCGCCGGCGGATAAATATAAGCAGGAATAATAATGAGCAAAATCGCGCTGTTGTTTGCGATGCTTGTTTCTATGCCGATGATCACGGCCTGCAGCGCCAGCGAGCAGGTACCCGAAGCGCCGGTAGTTAAACAGCAATTATTGGGTTCGCCGGTCTATATTCAGATCTTCAAAGAGGAACGCAAGCTGGAATTGTATGCCCGAATGGGCAATGAATTCCGCCTGGTCAACACGTTCCCGATCTGTAATTTCTCCGGTGGGCTGGGTCCTAAACGTCGTGAAGGCGACTTAAAAGTCCGGAAGGCTTTTATAGCGTTGACGCGCGCCATCTGAAACCCGACAGCAAGTATTACCGGGCGATCAATATCGGTTTCCCTAATGATTACGATAAATCGCAGGGCTATTCCGGCGCTTATCTGATGATCCACGGCGAATGTAAATCGATTGGCTGTTATGCGATGACCAACACCTATATGGATGAGATCTATCGCTACGTCGAAGCCGCCTTCGCCTATGGCCAAAGCCGCGTCGACATCAGCATCTACCCGTTCCGCATGACCGAGCAAAACCTTAAGCGCCATGCGTCATCCAGCTATATCGCCTTCTGGCGCCAGCTGAAGCCGGGTTACGATTACTTCGCGAAGAACCACCAGCCGCCGATGATGACCGTAGACAACGGCCAGTATGTGCTGGGTCAACCGTTGATGAGCAGCGGCCAGATGACGCAGTACGCGTCAGCCAGCCCGACGCCCAACACCAATCCCTTCGCTCAGAACAAGCCGCTCACCGAAGTGAAATAACGCGAACTCGCCTGGCTCAATCTTGTGCCAGGTTTCGTTGGCGGTCAGCGGTTGGGTGGCGATCACCGTGACCACATCGTTCGGTGTGGTCTGCTGCTGAAAATCGATTTCCACATCCTGATCGAGCAGCGTCGCCTTGCCGAACGGCGCGCGGCGCGTGATCCAATACAGGTTGGTGGAGCAATAGGCCATCACGAAGCGCCCGTCCGACAACAGCATATTGAAGACCCCTTTCTTGCGCAGCTGGCTCGCCAACAGGCCGATATAGCGGAAAACCGCCGGCCACTGGCTCGGGGTGCGCGGGTATTTCAGCGCCAGCTGATGCAGCAGCCAGCAGAACGCGTATTCGCTGTCGGTCTGGCCGACCGGGCGGAACGTGCCGGTATCCAACTGACGATAGCCTTTCAATTGGCCATTGTGCGCGTAGGTCCAGTTGCGGCCCCACAGTTCGCGGGTGAACGGGTGGGTGTTTTCCAACGCCACTTCGCCGCGATTGGCCTGGCGAATATGGGACACCACCGCACAGGACTTGATCGGGTAGTCCTGTACCAGGCGGGCGATCGGCGAGTTGAAGCTCGGCTGCGGATCCTTGAATGTGCGGCAGCCGTTCCCTTCATAGAAGGTAATGCCCCAGCCATCCTTATGCGGCCCGGTGCGGCCGCCGCGCTGTACCAGGCCGGTAAAGCTGAAGCAGATATCGGTCGGTACGTTTGCGCTCATCCCGAGCAGTTCACACATCGCCAGCACTCCTTAACCACACTGACACAGGCTGTGCGGACGCACCATGCGGCGTCCGCCGTCTTATCCATGGGGAGCCGCAGCTCCCCGAAGGCTATCAAGCCTTAACCATCTCTTTTTCGATCAGCTGAATCAAGATGTGAATCGCTTTGATGTGGATTTCCTGAATGCGGTCGGCGTAGCCGAAGTGCGGCACGCGAATTTCCACATCGGCGGAACCCGCCATTTTGCCGCCGTCCTTGCCGGTCAGGGTGATCACTTTCATCCCCTTGGCACGCGCCGCGTCGATGGCCTTGATGATGTTGCCGGAGTTGCCGGAGGTGGAAATGCCCAGCAGCACGTCGCCTTCGCGGCCCACCGCTTCCACATAGCGGGAGAACACATACTCATAGCCGAAATCGTTGCTGACGCAGGACAGATGGCTCACGTCCGAGATGGCAATCGCCGGGTAGCCCGGGCGGTTTTCACGGTAGCGGCCGGTCAGCTCTTCGGCGAAGTGCATCGCGTCGCAATGGGAACCGCCGTTGCCGCAGGAAATCACTTTACCGCCGGCTTTGAAGGAATCCGCCAGCAGCACCGCCGCACGTTGGATGGCGTCGATGTTGGCGTCGTCATTGATAAATTTCGCCAGGGTATCAGCTGCTTCGTTCAGTTCACTGCGAATAAGGTCGTGGTACATGAGGAACCTCTTGTTATCGTCAAATCTTCCGCTTCGCAGTGTACCGGATCGCGGAAACAGCGAGAAGCATTCTCAGCCAAACAGCGCGCCAGTTAAGGAAGCGGAGAGGTTTTTGATGATTGGTGCTGTCAGTTTGTGACCTGAGTTGTAATTAAACTGTAAACGCATTGATAAAAATTCTGCCTTGTACTAAAACCTATTACATACACACAACAGGTCAGACCTCTTACTACTTCGGAGCTTCTTATGATGGTTCTTAGTATCGTCGTTTTCCTGGCTCTCCTCGGCGTGGTGTTCTACCACCGAGTGAACCTTACCCTCAGCAGCCTGATCCTGGTGGCGTACACTGCCGCCATGGGTGCTATCGGCCTGTGGAGCTTCTGGCTGTTGCTGCCGCTGGCGATCGTGCTGCTGCCGCTGAACCTTTCCTCTGTACGCCGTTCCCTGCTCTCCGCGCCGACGCTGCGAGCCTTCCGCAAGGTGATGCCGCCGATGTCCACCACCGAGAAGGAAGCGATCGACGCCGGTACCACCTGGTGGGAAGGCGATCTGTTCCGCGGCGCGCCGGACTGGAACAAGCTGCACAGCTACCCGAAACCGCGCCTAACGGAAGAAGAGCAGGCGTTTATCGACGGCCCGGTGGAAGAAGCCTGCCGCATGGCCAACGACTTCCAGATCACCCACGAACTGGCCGATCTGCCGCCTGAACTCTGGGCGTACCTGAAAGAACACCGTTTCTTCGCGATGATCATCAAGAAAGAGTACGGCGGTCTGGAATTCTCACCTTACGCTCAGGCGATGGTGCTGCAAAAACTGGCCGGCGTTTCCGGCATCCTGGCGATCACCGTCGGCGTGCCAAACTCCCTCGGCCCGGGCGAACTGCTGCAGCACTACGGTACCGAAGAACAGAAAAACCACTATCTGCCGGGCCTGGCGCGCGGCGACGAAATTCCTTGCTTCGCGCTGACCAGCCCGGAAGCGGGTTCCGATGCCGGCGCGATCCCGGACGTGGGCACCGTGTGCATGGGCGAATGGCAAGGCAAGCAGGTACTGGGCATGCGCCTGACCTGGAACAAGCGCTACATCACGCTGGCGCCGGTCGCTACCGTACTGGGCCTAGCGTTCAAACTGCATGACCCGAATCGCCTGCTGAGCGACAACGAATCCCCGGGCATCACCTGTGCGCTGATCCCAACCAGCACGCCGGGCGTGGAAATCGGCAACCGTCACTTCCCGCTGAACGTGCCGTTCCAGAACGGCCCAACCCGCGGCACCGACGTGTTCGTGCCGATCGATTACATCATCGGCGGGCCGAAAATGGCCGGCCAGGGCTGGCGCATGCTGGTTGAATGCCTGTCGGTCGGCCGCGGCATCACCCTGCCGTCCAACTCTACCGGCAGCCTGAAATCCATCGCCCTGGCGACCGGCGCCTACGCGCACATTCGCCGTCAGTTCAAGATCTCCATCGGCAAGATGGAGGGGATCGAAGAGCCGTTGGCACGCATCGCCGGCAACACCTATGTGATGGACGCCGCCGCTTCGCTGATCACCTACGCGCTGGTGCAGGGCGAGAAACCGGCCGTGCTGTCGGCCATCGTCAAATACCACTGTACACACCGCGGCCAGCAGTCGATCGTTGACGCCATGGACATCGCCGGCGGTAAAGGCATCATGCTGGGCGAATCCAACTTCCTGGCTCGAGCCTATCAGGGCGCACCGATCGCCATCACGGTGGAAGGCGCGAACATCCTGACCCGCACCATGATGATCTTCGGCCAGGGCGCAATCCGCTGCCATCCTTATGTGCTGGATGAAATGGCAGCGGCGCAGAACAACGATCTGAACGCCTTCGATAAATCGCTGTTCGGCCACCTGGGCCACGTCGGCAGCAACAAGGTACGCAGCTTCTGGCTGGGCCTGACCAACGGCCGCACCAGCGCCACGCCGACCAAGGATGCGACCCGTCGTTACTATCAGCAGTTGAACCGCCTGAGCGCCAACCTGGCGCTGCTGTCGGACGTTTCCATGGGCGTGCTGGGCGGCAGCCTGAAGCGCCGTGAGCGTATCTCCGCTCGCCTGGGGGATATCCTCAGCCAGATGTATTTGGCTTCCGCCGTGCTGAAACGCTTTGACGACGAAGGCCGTCAGAAAGAAGATCTGCCGCTGGTGCATTGGGGCGTGCAAGACAGCCTGCATAAAGCCGAACAGGCGCTGGATGACCTGCTGCGCAACTTCCCGAACCGCTTTATCGCTGGCGCGATGCGCTTCGTGGTCTTCCCGTTCGGCCGCGTGCATACCGCACCGTCCGATCGCCTGGATCACCAGTTGGCCAAGATCCTGCAGGTGCCTTCCGCCACCCGCAGCCGCCTGGGGCGCGGTCAGTACCTGACGCCGAGCGAACATAACCCAATCGGCCTGCTGGAAGCGGCGCTGGCCGACGTGATGGCCGCCGAGCCGATTCACGAACGTCTGTGCAAGGCAGCCGGCAAAAACCTGCCGTTCACCCGTCTGGATCGTTTGGCGGAACGCGCGCTGGAAGAAGGCAAGATCAGCGCCGACGAAGCGAAGATCCTGGTGAAAGCCGAAGAGAGTCGTCTGCGCTCCATCAACGTGGACGACTTTGCACCGGATGCGCTGGCGGCCGCCAAGCCGGAAAAGCCGGCGGCGCAGTCTAAGCGCCAACAGCAGACCGAAGCGGCTTAACGCCAATTCCCACTCCACGCATCCAAGGGGCGATCATCATCGCCCCTTTTTCTTTTCTTGCACCACAAACTGCGCACCGCGCCGCAGGTTGGCGCAACGGCGGATTTCACGGGAAGGAAGTTCGAGTAGACAGCGCGGCGGGTGCTCTGGATCTTTCTGTCCGGAGCCTTGGCAAAGGAGAGAAAGAGAAAGGCCCCGAGTCGATATTATCAACCCGAGGCCACTCTGATGCCAAGCAACATCAGGCTAGCCTCTTACCCGCCGCAAGGCAAGGATAGGGAGGTCAAAAATGCAGCAAAAACGGGTCGTACTTAAACTGGTGATCGTCTGTATGACGCTGATCGCGTTCATCTGGCTAACCCGCGGTTCGCTGTGCGAACTGCGCATCAGGTTGGGAGACTCGGAGGTTGCGGCCACTTTGGCTTACGAATCCGAACGGTAAGGCAACCCAACGGCGGGGTTCGCCCCGCCCGTTGGCTGATGATGTCAGGCAGGATCCACGAGCACCCGCCTTTTCAGCCCTGCTGGCGAGTGCGCGCCAACAGCGCATCGATATGCTCGATCTGCGGCGCATTGACGATCAGCGTGCGCCCCAATCCCAGGGCGTGACGCTGACAGTCGAGGCGCATGTCGGCGTCGGCGATGCTGTCCAGATCGGCGACGTGCGCCAGGCCGATGGTGCGCCGGATCAGTTCGGTGCCACAGTACCCTACTGCGTCAGCCCAGACCTGCTGCAGGAACTGCTCGGCGTAACCCGGCGTCGCCAGCGCCGCATCGCGGCTTTGCTGATGGCACAGCGCCAGGAAGCGATCGGCGAAAATCAGCCACAGCTCGCGCACATCCTGCAGGCGCTGCTCGCGTCCGGCGGCGGCGTCGCGCGGCCCGAACAGCCCCGGCTGGCCACAATAGTTGAGCAGCAGGTTGCCTAACGCAGTGCCGACATCGAAACCGATCGGGCCGTAGAAACCGAATTCAGCGTCGATCGCTTTCAACCGCCCTTCCGCCACGAAAATTGAACCACTGTGAATATCGCCGTGCAGCAGCGCCTCCGCTTTGCTGAGGAAACGATGTTTCAGGCCGGCGACCGCCAGCTTCAGCGGCGCATCCTCACGCAGCGCCTGCACCTGCGGCAACAGCGCCGCCTCGAACTGATTGCGCTCATGGTCGGTATAGGGGTCGGTAAAGAACAGATCTTCGGTGATCTGGCACAGCTCGGGGTTGGTGAAACGGCTGACTTCCGCCTTCTTCTGCTGCGCCGACTGATAAAAATCGGAGGTGTGAAACAGCGTCTGCGCCAGGTATTCCGCCAGTTGCCCGGCCGCCAGCGGGTGATAGTTCCCCTGCACCAGTTCACTGCGCCAGATGCGATGATCGGAGAGATCTTCCTGCACCATCACCGCCAATTCGGGATCGTGATGCAAGACTTTTACCGTATGCCTTGGGCAGAAACTGCCGTGGACCAGCAGCGTTTCCGCTTCGATGCGCGCCCGATCCAACGTCAGCGGCCAGGATTCGCCCACGCAGCGCACGTAGGGCAGCGCCTGTTTGACGATCACCCGACTCACGCCTTCGCGATCGCGGATCTTGAACACCAGGTTCAGGTTGCCGTCACCGATCTCGTCGGCGCTCACCAGCGCCTGCGGTTCGGCCACCTGCCCATATTGGCGGGCATATTCAACGGCATCGGCGGCCGTAAACGTACGATAAAGCGACATTCCCCAACCCCTCTGTTCTCTCTCACTGACCCAGCGACTCTGATTATTTAGACGTAAAAGCATTTGGACGTCTATACATCTGGAAGTCATGTTGGCAGAATAGCGTTTCAGATGCAATAACCACGCAACAAGGAATTAACCGCCGATGCAAGCGCTTAACACCACCAGTTTGACCCTGCGAGATAACCGCCTTTGGATCCTCGATCAGCAAGCTCTGCCGCAGGAAAAGCGGTGGCGGGCCTGCGACAGCGTGGAAGAGTTGGTCGGGCACATTCACAGCCTGCGGGTGCGCGGCGCACCGCTGATCGGGCTGTCCGCCAGCCTGCTGTTGGCGCTGCTGGCGGAACGCGGTCTGCCGCGCGCCGAGCTGGAACAGGCGCTGCACACGCTGCGCGCCGCGCGCCCGACGGCGGTTAACCTGATGAACAATCTGGATCGCATGAAGCTGGCGCTGGCGGAGCCTGACTGGGCGCCGGCGATGGTGAACGAAGCGCTGCGGCTGGTGGAGGAAGATCGCCGGCTGTGCGATCGCATCGCCGATCACGGCGCTGGGCTGGTCAAGCCCGGCAGCCGCCTGCTGACCCACTGCAATACCGGCGGGTTGGCCACCGCCGGCGTCGGCACCGCCATCGGGGTGCTGCTGCGCGCCCACCAGCAGGGCAAAGTGCAACAGGTGTGGGTCGATGAAACCCGGCCGCTGCTGCAGGGCGGTCGTCTGACCGCCTGGGAACTGGGCGAGCTGGGCATTCCCTATCGTCTGATCTGCGATTCGATGGCCGCCAGCCTGATGGCGCAGGGCCAGGTCGATGCGGTGTGGGTCGGCGCGGATCGCATCGCCGCCAACGGCGACGTCGCCAACAAGATTGGCACCTACAGCCTGGCGGTGCTGGCGCACTATCACGGCATCCCGTTCTACGTGGCCGCCCCGCACACCACCCACGATCCGCACTGTCCGGACGGCGCCGCCATCCCGATCGAGCAACGCGCGGCGGCCGAAGTCACCGGCGTTTCAGGCAGCTTCGGCGCCTGCCAGTGGGCGCCGAACGAGGCACCGGTGTACAATCCGGCGTTCGATGTCACGCCGGCGAAGCTTATCAGCGGGTGGGTGTTCGACAGCGGCGTGATCACGCCGCAACAGGTTGAAGCGGGGATTTTCCAGCGGGCGCTGGGGTAACGCCCGCCGGTTGACGATCAGTCCAAACGCGGATAGGCATCGGCGATCGTGTCGCCGGTGAAATGCGCCACCCAGCCTTCCGGGTTGTCAAATACCCGGATCGCGGTAAAGTGCGGCGCCGAGCCCATATCGAACCAGTGACGGGTGTTGGCCGGCACCGAGATCAGATCGTTCTTTTCGCACAGGATCTGGAAGATCTTGCCGTCCAGATGCAGGCAAAACAGCCCCGCCCCTTCAACGAAAAAGCGCACTTCATCCTCGCCGTGCGTGTGTTCGGACAGGAATTTTTCGCGCAGCGCCTGACGCTGCTCGTGGTCCGGCCGCATGCTGATCACGTCCCAACTCTGGTAGCCCTTTTCCGCCACCAGCCGGTCGATCTCATGCTGGTAGGCGGCGATCACTGCCTCCGGCTGCGGGTTGTCGCCCAGCTCGCGATCCGCCTGCCAGCGCTCAAAGCGCACGCCGATTTGCGCCAGCTGGCGCTGGATCTCCTGCGCGTCGCGGCTCTGCCACAGCGGCTGCTGCGGCGCTTTATCGCTGAAAATGGTCAATCCACTCATGAGACGAACTCCCCTAAATCGATACGATCAAAACGGTTAACCTGCGGATGCCGGCTTTGCTCGTCCGCCTCATCGCGGATCAGCTGGCAGGTATGCCAGCCGGCGGCCTGCGCGGCGTCCAGCTCCTGGTGAATATCGGACAGGAACAGCAGCTCGTCGGGCGCGATGCCGATAGCCTGCGCGATGTTGCGGTACGACGCGGTTTCGCGCTTGGCGCCGACGTGCGTATCGAAATAGCCGCTGAACAGCGGCTGCAGATCGCCCGCGTCGCTGTGGCCGAACAGCAGCTTCTGCGCTTCCACCGAACCGGAGGAATAGACGTAAAGCTTCACTCCCTGCCGCTGCCAGGCGGCCAACTGCCCGGCGACTTCCGGGTACAGATGCCCGCGAAAATCCCCTTCGCGGTAACCGCTGCGCCAGATGATGCCCTGCAACGCCTTGAGCGCGGTGGATTTGCGATCTTCATCCATAAAGCGGTACAGGGCGGCGATCAGCGCATCGAGATCTGCCTGCGGCTGGTCAATTTCAGCGCGCAGCGCCGCCAGCGGCGCGGCGACTTCGCTCTCAGCGGCATGGCGGCGCACAAAATCCGCCAGCCGTTCGCGGGCATAAGGAAACAGTACCTGATGCACAAAGCGAATATCGCTGGTGGTGCCTTCAATATCGGTCACGATGGCGCGGATCATTTCGCCTCCAGTAAGCGGCGTTGCAGTTCACACTGGAATAGGAATTCCAGCCCTTCGAGATGGCGGCGGGCTTCCGCCACCTGGCTTCCCCAGCAATACAGACCGTGGCCGCGCACCAGAAAGCCGTATTGCAGCGGCGTGGCCTCGGCATAGGCCGCCACACGCGCCGCCAACCGGGGGATATCCTGATCGTTATCAAAAATGGGGATCGCCACACTGTCCAGGTGGCTGCGCTGGCCGGCCAGCGACTTCTGCATTTCGTATCCCTGCAGCACCAGCGCATCGCCGCGTTCCACCCGCGACAGTACGGTAGCGTTGACGGAATGGGTATGCAGCACCGCGCCGATGTGCGCAGACAGGCGGTAGAGCAGCGTATGCAGCCCGGTCTCCGCCGACGGCGTGCGGCCGCTCGGCACATGATTGTCGGCGATATCCACCCGCAGAAAATCGGCGGCGCTCAGGCTGCCCTTGTCTTTGCCGGACTCGGTGACCAGGCACTGACGTTCGTCGAGGCGCAGCGA
Source organism: Serratia sp. PL7 (assembly GCF_945957435.1). Classification (NCBI taxonomy): domain Bacteria; kingdom Pseudomonadati; phylum Pseudomonadota; class Gammaproteobacteria; order Enterobacterales; family Yersiniaceae; genus Serratia; species Serratia sp. PL7. The sequence goes on from NZ_CAMFLB010000001.1 coordinate 2,925,261, forward strand.
CATGTTGCCGCCGGTCGCCGGGCACCAGCCTTTGTCGCCAATCCAGTGGCAGGCCGCCAGCAATGCGGTAAATTGCGGATTATCCGTCATTATTATCATTTCCCGTTCGGTAAGGCGGCCGGCAGATGAAACTTTGCCTGCCGCGTGGCGGGCTAAGCACTTTTTCGCATTTAGCCATCTAAGCGTCTTGATTGCCAAATACTAGCATCGTGTTATATTGACGGCAATATAAGCGCCTGGAGTATTCACCTGCTATGAGCACTTCCGCATTGATTCCCGAAAGTAAACTGCCTGCCCTGGGCACCACCATCTTTACCCAAATGAGCGCGCTGGCGCAGCAGCATCAGGCGATCAACCTGTCTCAGGGCTTCCCTGATTTCGACGGGCCGGACTACCTGAAAGAACGCTTGGCCTGGCACGTTGCCCAGGGCGCCAACCAATATGCGCCGATGACCGGGGTGGCGCCGCTGCGCGAAGCCATCGCCGACAAAACCGCCGAGCTGTATGGCTGGCAGCCGGACGCCGCTGCTGAAGTGACCGTCACCGCCGGCGCCACCGAAGCGCTGTTCGCCGCCATCAGCGCGCTGGTGCGCCCCGGCGATGAGGTGGTCTGCTTCGATCCCAGCTACGATAGCTATGCGCCGGCGGTGACGCTGGCCGGCGGCGTACTCAAACGCCTCGCCCTGCAGCCGCCCGCGTTTGCCGTGGATTGGCAACGGTTCGCCGCCGCGCTGTCGCCGCGCACCCGCCTGGTGATCGTCAACACGCCGCACAACCCGTCCGCCACCGCCTGGCAGGCGGAAGATATGCAGCAGCTGTGGCACGCCATTGCAGAACGCGAAATCTACGTGCTCAGCGACGAAGTCTACGAACACATCTGCTTCGCCAAAGGCGGCCACGCCAGCGTGTTGGCCCACCCGCAGCTGCGCCAACGGGCGATCGCGGTGTCCTCCTTCGGTAAAACCTTCCACATGACCGGCTGGAAAGTGGGTTACTGCGTGGCGCCCGCCGCGCTGAGCGCCGAGGTGCGCAAGGTGCATCAATACCTGACCTTTTCGGTCAACACCCCGGCGCAGCTGGCGCTAGCGGATAGCCTGCGTGCCGAGCCGGAGCACTGGCGGCAGTTGCCGGCGTTCTATCGCGCCAAGCGCGATCGCTTTGTGCAGGCGCTGGCGCGCAGCCGACTGGAAATTTTACCCTGCGCGGGTACATACTTTTTGCTGGCGGACTACAGCGCCATCTCCGATCTGGACGATGTGGCATTCTGCCATTGGTTAACCGAGCACGTGGGCGTGGCGGCCATTCCGCTGTCGGTCTTCTGTGCCGATCCTTTCCCCCATAAATTGATCCGGCTGTGCTTCGCTAAACAGGACGCCACGCTGGATGCAGCTGCGGAGCGGTTATGTCGACTTTAAAAATTACCCTGTTGCAGCAACCTCTGGTCTGGCGCGACGGCCTCGCTAACCTGGCCGCCTTCGACGCGTTGCTGGCGCCGATCGCCGGGCGCGATCTCATCGTTTTGCCGGAAATGTTCACCACCGGTTTTGCCATGGATGCCGGCGAGAGCGCCCTGCCCGAACAGCAGGTGATCGACTGGCTGCGCGGTTGGGCGGTGAAAAGCCACGCGTTAATCGGCGGCAGCGTGGCGCTGAAAACGCCCGAAGGCGCGGTCAACCGCTTCCTGCTGGTAGAGCCGGGCGGCCAGGTGCATGCCTATGATAAACGCCACCTGTTCCGCATGGCCGGCGAACACCTGCATTACCAGGCCGGCAACCGGCGTGAAATCTTCGAGTGGCGCGGCTGGCGCATCCTGCCGCAGATCTGCTACGACCTGCGTTTCCCGGTCTGGGCGCGCTATCAGCAGGATTACGATCTGGCGCTGTACGTCGCCAACTGGCCGGCGCCGCGCAGCCGCCATTGGCAAACGCTGCTGGCGGCGCGGGCGATTGAGAATCAGGTGTATGTGGCGGGCTGCAACCGGGTGGGCGAAGATCCTAACGGACTGAGCTACAGCGGAGACAGCTTAATCATCAGCCCTCAGGGCGAGATCCTGGCGGATGCGGAACCCGGCGCGGCCACGCGCCTGGACGCCGAGCTGTCGCTGGAAACCCTGCAGAGCTACCGCAGCGCCTTCCCGGCCTGGCGCGATGCCGACAGCTTTCTGCGTCTCGACTGATTAAACGCGATCCCAGCCGGCGATTAGCGCGTCGATCTTCGGCAGAGAGATAAAGACTCCGCGCCGATGCCGGAAAAGGACGGCTCGTTCAGCACCAATAGGCCATGAAGTTGACGGTGGAGCGATCCAGATCGCGTTCGCCAATCAGGTAACGCCGCAGCGTTTTCACCGCAGAAGATTCGGCCGCCACCCAGGCATAAAAAGCGTTGCTGCCGGCCGCCCGCTCCCACAGCACCTCATCGCTCAGGCTGCTTTCCGCCAGTGACTGCGCCTGTGCGCACGCCGATGCGGGGATATCCACCCGCTGGCGCACCGCTTCCACCAGCAGCGTACCGTGTGCCAGCTGGCGGCCGACGTCACGCGGCAGCCAGTAGACCTCGGCGAACGGGAAATGCGCCAAATCCAGGCAATCCCCCGCCACCGGCACCTCAAAAAACGCCTGCACCCGCGGCGGATTGGCCTGCTGCGCCAGCTGTTCCAGAATCGCCATCGCCGCCGGCACCGCCGTCTCATCGGCGATCAGCAACGCCTGTTGCAACTGCGCCGGCGGCGCCCATTCGTAACCGCCGCTGTCGCCGTCGAAGTCACCGTTGGGGGCGACCGTTTGAATCGTGTCTCCGGGTTCGGCATGGGTCGCCCAGGCGGAAGCCGGGCCGTTCACGCCATGCAACACGAACTCGACGTCCATCTGATTCTGCTCGCGGCGCAGCGCACGCAACGTATAGGTGCGCATCACCGGACGCTGTTCTTTGGGGATCGCCATGTAATCGCCGTACCAGTCCGGGCTGTTGACCAACTGCGGGATCTTGCCGTCCGCCGCCGGGAACAACAGTTTGATGCGCTGGTCCGGCGCTTCGAGCTTCATCCGATGAATATCCGCACCTTCAAACACGCAGCGCACCAGCGAAGATGAAATCAGCGTTTTGCTTTTCAAGGTGATATCAAAAATTCTGTAGCTGGCGGACATGTTCTCGATTCTCCGGCAACGGCTGTCGCTTGTGCGTATGGCCGATCGGCTGCCGTGTTGACGGCGTGGGGTGCTCGATCGCACAGCGGGCAAAATGTTAATAAAACTAATTAATTACGTTAATGTATCGCAAAAAATCATATCACGATTTTATTGATAACAAGAAACGTTATTGATAAAAGAAGCATTCTCAAAAAAACACAATAACAATATCACCAGGAAATAACGATGAAACGCAAACACCTTTGGGTATTGAACCCTTGTCTGCTGGCAATGCTTGCGCCGGCGGCTTGGGCTGAAGATCAGAAAGCCGGCACCGAAGAGCAGATGGTGGTCTCCGCCAGCCGTTCGCACCGCAGCACGGCGGAAATGGCACAGACCACTTGGATCATTGAAAGCCAGGAGATCGAACAGCAGGTTCAGGGCGGTAAAGAGATCAAGGACATGTTGGCGCAGTTGATCCCCGGCATGGACGTCAGCGGTCAGGGCCGTACCAACTATGGCATGAATATGCGCGGCCGCTCGATGATGGTGATGATTGACGGCGTACGCCTGAATTCATCGCGCAGCGACAGCCGCCAGTTGGATTCGATCGATCCATTCAATATCGATCATATCGAGGTGATTTCCGGCGCGACCTCGCTGTACGGCGGCGGCAGCACCGGCGGCCTGATCAATATCGTCACCAAAAAAGGGCAACAGGAACAGCAGGTCGAGTTGCAGGTCGGCGGTAAAACCGGCTTTGGCGGCCATCACGATCACGACGAGAACGTGGCGGCGGCGGTCAGCGGCGGCAACGACAACGCCTCTGGGCGCCTGTCCGTTTCTTACCAGCGCTATGGCGGCTGGTATGACGGCAAAGGCAATGAGGTACTGATCGACAATACCCAAACCGGCCTGCAGTATTCCGATCGCCTCGACGTCATGGGCACCGGCACCCTCAACATCGACGATCATCAACAGCTGCAGCTGACCACCCAATACTACAAAAGCCAATCCGACGGCGATCACGGCCTGTTCCTGGGAGAGAACTTTGCGGCGGTGACGGGCAACGCCAAGGCATATAACAGCGGTAACTTAAATTCCGACCGCATCCCCGGTACCGAACGCCACCTGATCAACCTGCAGTATTCCAACACTGATTTCCTCGGCCAGGATTTGGTGGCGCAGGTCTACTACCGCGACGAAACGTTGACCTTCTACCCGTTCCCGACGCTGGCGGGCAAAGCGCCGAACTATTACGTCAACAGCATTGGTGCTTCACAGCAAAAAACCGATTTCTACGGCGGCAAGCTGACGTTAAACAGCAAACCTGTCGACGCACTGACGCTGACTTACGGCATTGACGCCGAGCATGAAAGCTTCAACGCCAATCAGCAGTTCTTTAACCTGGCGAAGGCTCAGCAGTCCGGCGGCATGATGCTGGAGAACGCTTACAGCACCGGCCGCTACCCGAGCTATACCACCAGCAACCTGGCGTCGTTCCTGCAGGCCAGTTACGACATTAATCCCATTTTCACCCTGAGCGGCGGCGTGCGTTACCAGTACACCGAAAACAAGATCGACGACTTCGTCGGTTATAACCAGCAGCAGGCGATCGCCACCGGCGCCGCGACATCCGCCGACGCTATACCGGGCGGGAAAACCGACTACAACAACGCGCTGTTCAACGCCGGCCTGTTGGCACATCTGACCGAGCGCCAGCAAACCTGGTTCAACTTCTCTCAGGGCTTCGAGATCCCGGATCCGGGCAAATATTACGGTAACGGCACCTACGCGTTGAACGGCGGCCATTACCAGTTGTTGAAGAGCGTCAACGTCGGCGATTCCAAGCTGGAAGGCATCAAGGTCAATGCCTACGAGCTGGGCTGGCGCTATACCGGCGATAACCTGCGCACGCAAATCGCCGCCTACTACTCGCTGTCCGACAAGAGCATCGCTATCAACAAAACCGACATGACCATTAACGTCAATGCGGATAAGCGGCGCATCTATGGGGTGGAAGGCGCGGTGGACTACTTCTTTGAAGACAGCGACTGGAGCGCCGGCACCAACTTCAACGTTATCCGTTCCGAAACCAAGGTCAACGGCGAATGGAAGAAGCTGGTGGTCGATACCGCCAGCCCATCGAAAGTCACCGCTTATGTCGGCTGGGCGCCGGGCGACTGGAATCTGCGCTTACAGTCGCAGCAAACCTTCGACGTGTCGGACGACGGCGATTACACCAAGGCCAACTCCACCCAAGGCCGCAAAATCGATGGCTACAACACCCTCGATTTTCTCGGCAGCTATACCCTGCCGGTAGGGAAAATCAGCTTCAGCGTGGAAAACCTGCTGGACAAGGAATACACCACCGTTTGGGGCCAACGCGCGCCGATCCTGTACAGCCCGACCTACGGCTCGCCTGAGCTGTACAGCTATAAGGGCCGCGGACGCACCTTCGGTTTGAACTACTCGGTGTTGTTCTGAGGAATAAGGGGCCGGTCTGCCGGCCCCGTTCATTGGGCCGTACCGTTTTGCCGAGAGCAGAAACGACGAAGCCCTGAGTTATCGCTAACTCAGGGCTTCTGAATAGTGGCGGAACGGACGGGGCTCGAACCCGCGACCCCCTGCGTGACAGGCAGGTATTCTAACCAACTGAACTACCGCTCCGCGCCATTCCCTCTTGCGGGGGAACGAGGCGCATATTACGGACGCCTCTCGGTTCCGTCAATGCCTTTTTCTCACCAAATGAACCGTTTGCACAGTTTTTCAACGAAGGTTCATCCGGTGCGTTTTTTTCGTGCAAAAATGCCGTTACTCGGCCGGCGCACCGCGCCACAGGCAGCTGCCGCCCTTTTTCGCCACCAGATCCAGACGCGCCTCGTGCGCCTTCACTTCTTCGTCGCTGGCGTAGACCACTTTCATCGCCGTCGCCGGGCGGACGATGCGCTGAATTTCTTGCGTGGCGTCGTTTTGCTGGGTATCGCCTTCCATTTGGAACGCTATCGAGGTCTGACCGCCGGTCATCGCCAGATAGACTTCCGCCAGGATCTCGGCATCGAGCAATGCGCCGTGCAGCGTACGCTTGCTGTTGTCTATCTCATAACGGCTGCACAAGGCATCGAGGTTGTTGCGCTTGCCCGGGAACAGGCGGCGCGCCATCAGCAGGCTGTCGGTGATGGTGCAGAAGGTCTCGGTCTTCGGGATGCCCTGCTGCAACATGCGGAATTCGTGATCCATAAAGCCGATGTCGAACGCCGCGTTATGGATCACCAGCTCGCCGCCGCGGATAAAGTCGAGGAATTCGTCGGCAACCTGATCGAAGGTCGGCTTGTCGGCCAGGAAGTCGTCGCTGATGCCGTGTACGCCGTACGCTTCCGGATCCACCAGCCGATCCGGCTTGATGTAAACGTGGAAGTTGCGCCCGGTCAGGCGGCGGTTAATCACCTCCACCGCACCGATTTCAATGATGCGGTGCCCTTCGTAGTGCACCCCAAGCTTGTTCATACCGGTGGTTTCGGTATCGAGGACAATCTGTCTGGTGGTTGTAGAGATCATATTGCAGTGCTCACAGCGCTCGTTTATGTCAGACTTGGCTTTTATAAAACTGATAGGAAGAGTCTACCAGAGATGCTCAAACAGGTAGAAATTTTCACCGACGGCTCCTGCCTTGGCAACCCCGGCCCCGGTGGCTACGGCGCGATATTACGCTATAAGCAAACGGAAAAAACCTTCAGCGAGGGTTTTCGTCTGACCACCAATAACCGCATGGAAATGATGGCGGCGATCGTGGCGCTGGAAGCGCTGACCGTGCCCTGCGCCGTGACGCTCAGCACCGACAGCCAGTATGTGCGCCAGGGCATCACCAGTTGGATCCATAACTGGAAGAAGCGCGGCTGGAAAACCGCCGACAAAAAGCCGGTCAAGAATGTCGATCTGTGGCAGCGGTTGGATCTGGCCATTCAGCGCCACGAGGTGAAATGGGAATGGGTCAAAGGCCACGCCGGCCATCCGGAGAACGAACGTTGTGACGTGCTGGCGCGCGAAGCGGCCGGTAAGCCGACGCAAGAAGACGTCGGTTACCAACCGGAAGCCTAAGGCAGCTTGCGATAGCTCTTGGTCGCGCCCACCGCTCGGCTAAGAGACGGCTTTCTCGCCCCCAGTTTCATCGGCGTAGGCGTTAGCGGCAAGGTGCGTTTGCGCGCCACAATCACGCTCATGCAGCCCAGCGCTGGCAAATGGGTACATAAAAACTTGCCGCCCTTGCGGTGCCACGGCAGCACGTGAAAACGCGACTGATGCAGCACCTCATAATTCAGCAGGCTGAGCCAATCCAACAGCCGCATCTGGGTAAACATGCGGCTGACATAGGGCTGGCGATGACGCAACCCGGGCACCAGCTTGCCCAATCCCAGCAGGCTGAACGGATTGAAGCTGCTGATAACCAACCAGCCGTCGTCGATCAATATCCTGTCCACCTCACGCAGCATGCGGTGCGGATCGTCCGCATAGGACAGCGTATGCGCCAACAGGCAGGCATCCACCGACTTGGCGGCGAACGGCAGTTGATAGGCATCGGCGATCACCTGCAGCCCGTCCCCCTCCAGCCCTACGTTGACCTGATGGGAAATCGCACATTTGTCCGTGGCCAGCTCGGCGCTGAGCATGCCCATCTTCAGCAGATGGAAACCGAACAGCTTGGGCCACCAGGGTTGCAACTGCCGCTCGAGCGCTTCACGATAGTACTCCCCCCACGGCAGCTCAGCCCAGGACTGCGGGCCGGTGAGCTTTTGTAGAGTATGGGCTGGTTTCATGATTTATTATCTTCTTTCAAGCCGTTGCCAACGAGAGGTACACCATGAATCTTATCAGCATTCCCGCCTTCCAGGACAATTACATTTGGTTATTGGATGACCGACAGGGGCGCTGCATTATCGTCGATCCGGGTGAAGCGCAGCCGGTACTCGAAGCGTTGCAGCGCCTGCAGCTGGCGCCGGCGGCGATCCTGCTGACCCACCATCATCACGATCACGTCGGCGGCGTGGCGCAAATCGTAGCGAAGTATCCCGGGCTGGCCGTCTATGGGCCGCAAGAAACCGCGGACAAAGGCGCCAACCACATCGTCCGCGACGGCGACACCTTTGACATCGATGGCCGCCAATACAGGACTATCGCCGTTCCCGGCCATACGTTGGGCCATGTGGCATTCTATAGTGCCCCTTATCTGTTCTGCGGCGACACCATTTTCTCCGCCGGCTGCGGCAGGCTGTTTGAAGGCACCGCCAAACAAATGTACGACTCATTTCAACAACTCGCGCAACTTCCCGATAACACCTTAATTTGCTGCGCGCATGAATATACTCTTTCTAATCTTAAGTTTGCGCGGGCTATTTTGCCGGAAGATCGAGAGATTGAAACATATCAACAACATGTTGAAGCGTTAAGGGCAAAAGGCCAAGCCAGTGTGCCGACCACGTTGCAATTAGAGCGCAAAATTAACCTGTTTTTACGTTGCCATGACGCTGATTTACAAAAGAAATTAGGCTTTAATTCACCACCGGAAAGCCTTCATTCAGTTTTTTCCGAATTACGCCTGCGGAAAGATAACTTCTAAGCTTTTAGTTGTGTTATTTGGCGAAGCAAAGTATTATTGCTCGTCTTTTAAGCAACTACATTGACACACACATGAAGGCTAAAGCGATATTTCTCGCCTCAGTCTTGCTAGTGGGTTGCCAGTCGTCCAGGCAGGACGCACCGGCGCCAGAACAGCATGCACAGAGTTTGTCTTCGGCTGGTCAAGATGGTGAAGCAGGAGAGTACACAGCAAATGGCCGAGCGAGCTCGGCGCGGTGGTTGGATAACAACAGTCCCGCCGCGCAACAGGACCTGTGGAACTTCATTAGCGACGAGCTGAAGATGGAGGTTCCGGAAAATTCCCGGATCCGTGATCAGAAAAGAAAGTACTTAAAAAGTAAGAGCTATCTCCACGATGTAACATTACGGGCAGAGCCGTACATGTACTGGATAGTCGGGCAGATTAAGAAACGTAATATGCCGATGGAACTGGTACTGCTACCCATAGTGGAGAGCGCTTTTGACCCACACGCCACGTCAAGTGCCAACGCCGCAGGGCTATGGCAAATCGTGCCGCAAACGGGTCGCAATTATGGTTTGAAAAACAATCAGTGGTATGACGGTCGACGCGATGTCGTCGCCTCGACAACCGCTGCGCTTAACATGATGCAGCGCTTGAACCGCATGTTTAACGGCGACTGGTTACTGACCGTAGCCGCCTATAACAGTGGTGAAGGCCGCGTGATGCAAGCGGTGAAGGCAAACAAACGCCAGGGTAAGCCAACCAATTTCTGGGCATTGTCGCTTCCGCGTGAAACGTCAATCTATGTCCCGAAAATGCTGGCACTGAGCGACATCATCAAGAACAGCAAGAAATACGGCGTGAAACTCCCGAAAACGGATGAAACCCGTGCGCTGGCTCGTATCGATGTCGGGCAGCAGATCCAGCTAACTCAGGCGGCTGAGATGGCAGGGCTTTCAGTCACCAAGATGAAAGCGTATAACCCAGGCTACAAAAAAGGCGTTACGGCACCCAACGGGCCCCATTACATCATGGTTCCCAAAGGGCATGCCGATCAGCTGAAAGACTCGCTGGCCGATGGCCAGATCGCCGTGACTCAACCAACGACGCAGTTGGCGAAGAACAGCGGTTTGTCCGGTGGCAGTTCGTATAAAGTGCGCTCCGGCGACACCTTATCGGGCATTGCCAAGCGGCTGAACGTTAAGACCAGCGATTTGCAGAGTTGGAACAACTTACGCGCCAAGAGCGCCATAAAAGTTGGGCAAACCCTGCAAGTGGCCAGCAATACTGGCAGTAACAGCAGTATCACCTACCAGGTTCGTAAAGGTGATTCGCTCGCCAGTATCGCACGTCGTCACGGCGTCGATATTAACGACGTGATGCGTTGGAATTCAACGCTCGCCAAAGGCAACCTACAGCCAGGTCTGAAGCTGACCCTGTTTGTCGGCAACAAGATGACGCCGGATACTTAAATGTTCGGCACAAAAAAAGCACCCCTCGGGGTGCTTTTTTATTACCTGCGGTTCACCATACCGGCGAGTCTTTCTCCGGATGAAACTCCACCAACAACGGATTGTGATCCGACGCGCTGGTCACCAGCACCGACGCCTCTATGACCCCAAGATTGCGGTAAAACACGAAGTCCAGCGGACGGCCAAAAGCCTTGCGGCGGTGATCGTCGGTGAAGCTCACTTCGCGCAGCGCCATTTCGCCGGCGAAGTCATACAGCGCATTGATGCGCTTGCGGCTCCAGGCGTTGAAATCCCCCGCCATAATCACCGGCCCCCGGTGACTGGCGATCTGTTCGCCTATCGGCCCCAACTGCTTGCTGTAGACGTCGACGCCCAGGCTAAAGTTCACCGCATGGATGTTCACCACCATCAACAGTTCACCGTTGTACAGCGGATAAACGGTGATCAGGGCCGACTTAGAAAGCCGCAGCAGGGGCTCTCGCTCGCGCAGCGGGCAGCAGTAAACAGGATGAGCGGCCGCCAGCGTCATCACGCCGGAAGGATGCTGCGGCAGCACAAAGGCCGGTACCTGATCGGCCGCCAGGTAGTTGGCAGTAGCGTAGCTCACCAGTTCCGGCGTGGTTTGCGCCTCTTGCAACAACACCAGCTGCGCGTCTTTGCCATGGTTTTTCAGCACCGAAAGCCAGTCGGCTCGCTGCTGTTTGAAAATATTCCACACCATAACGCGCAAGGCGCCGGTCGTCGGCAGCGCCGCCCCTGGCGGCAACGGCTGGTTAACGGCGCCAGGAAAGATTCGCTCAACTGGCTGACCTGCAACATACCTCATTGCATAAGTTCGTTTCGGCACGCGATTCGCCTATTACCCATTAACATGAAAACTGGCGATGAACACTCGCCAACGATGAATTGATTATACGCCTACCCCGCATAGAGGGCATGGCTTTTGCGGGCATCACCTTTTCAGTTATAGGGGCCACCTGCAGCGATTTCAATCTTCTGACGGTATAGCTGTGTAAAGACAGGGAGTAATAGGTGAAAAATGCGAAAAGGCCCGCAAAATGCGGGCCAGACAACAATGATTTTGTGCATCAAGCCGTTTGCAGCTGAGACTTTTTATCCAGGCGGCCGCTGAGGCTAACCAGCAACAGTGCAACTACCACGATCAGCGCGCCAATCCAGGGGGTCTGCGCCAGCCCCAGTGAGGCGACGGTCTGACCGCCAATCACCGAACCGAGCGCAATACCGATGTTGAACGCCGCGATATTGAGACCGGACGCCACATCCACCGCATTTGGCGTGTATTGCGCGGCTTTCTGCACCACATAGACCTGCAGCCCCGGCACGTTACCGAAAGCGAACACGCCCATCGCAATCACCGTCAGCAAAGCGGCAATACTGTGGCTGGCGGTAAACTGAAACACCAGTAACAAAACAGCCAGCGCGGCAAAGATAAAGCTCAACGCACGCACCGCCCCATGGCGATCGGCCAGCTTGCCCCCCCAGATGTTACCCACCGCCACCGCGACACCATAAGCCAACAGTATCCAGCTCACGGTCGGAGCAGAGAAGCCCGCCAGTTCCTGCATCATTGGCGCAAGGAAGGTAAAGGTCGTGAAGACCCCGCCGTATCCCAATGCGGTAATTGCGTAAATCAGCAGCAGACGAGGATGGGTCAGTACTTTCATCTGTTCCCGCACGCCGGCGCTGCCCTGGTTCTTGATATTGTTCGGCACCAGAATAATGCTGGCCACCGTAGCGACCGCGCCAATCAGAGAAACGGCCAGGAAGGTTTCACGCCAGCCAAACTGCTGGCCGATGAACGTCCCTAACGGTACGCCGGTCACCAGCGCCACCGTCAGGCCGCCAAACATGATGGCGATGGCGGAAGCCGCCTTCTCTTTCGCCACCAGGCTCGTCGCGATAGTGGAGCCGATAGAGAAGAACACGCCGTGCGCCAGGCCGGTCAACAACCGGGCAATCACCAGCGATTCATAGCTGGGTGATTGCCAGGCCAGCAGGTTACCGAGAGTGAACAGCACCATCAGGCCAACCAGCAGCAGCTTGCGCGGTATACGGCTGGTCAGGGCCGTCAGCACCGGCGCGCCAATGGCCACGCCGAGGGCATAGATAGTCACCAGCAATCCAGCGGACGGTACGGTCACCCCAATCTGCTCCGCGATAGTCGGGATCAACCCAACAATCACGAACTCGGTCGTGCCGATAGCAAAAGCGCTGATGGTTAAGGCAAGTAATGCGAGTGGCATTTTTTACTCCGAAATAGCATTCAAGTTGATGACGGCTATTATCTGCCTATGCTTAAATGATAAAAATGCTCAAAATTTCAAATTAAATTTGCTATCGGAGCAAAAATGAAAGCAAACTCAGACGAGCTGATCACCTTTGTCACCGTAGTGGAAAGCGGCAGTTTCAGCCGGGCGGCCGAACGCCTGGAACAAGCGAACTCCGTAGTCAGCCGAACGGTAAAAAAACTGGAAAGCAAACTGGGCGTGACGTTGCTTAACCGCACCACGCGCCAAATCAGCCTGACTCAGGAAGGAGAGAATTACTTTCGCCAGGTGCAGAAGGTACTGAACGACATGGCCGCGGCGGAAAATGCGCTGATGGAAAGCCGCCAGCGTCCGCAAGGTCTGCTGCGCGTCGACGCGGCAACGCCGGTGGTGCTGCACATGCTGACGCCTTTAGTGGCGGAGTTCCGCGAACGTTATCCTGAAATGTCGTTATCGTTGGTGTCTTCGGAAAACTTTATCAACTTGATCGAGCGAAAAGTGGATATCGCAATCCGCGTAGGCGAACTGACCGATTCCACACTGAAAGCGCGCAAACTGATGACCAGCTACCGGCATGTGCTCGCCTCTCCCGCCTATCTGGCTCAACACGGCACGCCGCTAACGGTAGAAGATCTTGAACATCACTGCTGCATCGGCTTCAACGACCTTCCCAGCTTGAACCGCTGGCCACTGGCTTGCTCAGATGGCAGCCAGTTGGAAATCACCCCAGGCTTGACGACCAATAGCGGAGAAACCCAGCGCCATCTCTGTCTGCATGGCAACGGTATCGCCTGCCTGTCGGACTTTATGAGCGACGAAGATATCAAACGTGGAGATTTGGTCCCGATTCTGGTGGAAGCGACACTGCCGGTCGCCATGCCGATCAACGCGGTTTATTACAGCGACAGCGCCGTCAGCAACCGTCTGCGCAGCTTTATTGATTTTGTGAGTGAATACCTGAAACGATAAAAAAGGCGCCCCGATGGACGCCTTATGCTGACTACTGCGAGGAATGATTAATCCCAGTTTGGCGCCAGACCTTCTGGGCTAACCAGACGGCCGTTGCACTCCAGTGCGGCAATCTGCGCCATATCTTCGTCGGTCAGCGTCAGTTGCTGCGCCAACAGGTTGCTCGCCAGGTTTTCACGCTTGGTCGAAGAAGGAATAACCGCATAACCCAGCTTCAATGCCCAAGCCAGGACAACCTGTGCTGGGGTCGCATTGTGACGAGCAGCAATGCTTTTGATCGTTTCGTCCTGCAGCGCTTTGCCGTAGGCCAACGTCATGTAAGAGGTGATGGCGATGCCGTGCTGCTGCGCAAATTCTACCACTTTGCGGTTCTGCAAGAACGGTGACAGCTCGATTTGGTTGGTGGCGATTTCATCGGCGCCAATCGCGTCAATCGCTTGCTGCATCAAGTCGATGGTGAAGTTAGATACGCCGATTTGGCGGGTCAGCCCCAGCTTTTTCGCTTCCAGCAGCTCAGCCATAAATTCGGCAACCGGCACTTCGTCGTTGGGTGACGGCCAGTGGATCAGCGTCAGATCAACGTAGGACGTTTGCAGTTTTTTCAGGCTTTCTTGCAGGCTTGGGATCAGCGCGCCTTTCGCCAGGTTCGCGATCCAAATCTTGGTGGTGATGAACAGGTCTTCACGTTTCACGCCGCTGGCAGCGATAGCCTGGCCAACAGCCGCTTCGTTTTCATAGATCTGTGCAGTATCAATAGTGCGATAGCCCAGCTCAAGTGCAGTGCTGACAGAATCGATAACAACCTGATCCTGAAGGCGGAAAGTACCTAAACCAAATGCAGGGATGCTCATAATGTTTTCTCTCATTAATGGGTAGATGTGGTATGAGGAAGATTATGGCAACTTTTTTATTGATCAAAAACGCCTGGTTCGGCATAAGACTTTTGATCTAAAGGCAACAATATGGGGAGTAAGGCGGTAAGGAAGGACAATTCCGGCCTGAAAATCGCAAAATATAGAT